>CAVQZG010000025.1:0-64471 GCA_963718305.1 uncultured Actinomycetes bacterium | reverse complement strand
GAGCAAGCAAATCAGGCGCTGCTCGCGCTGGTGATTGTCTGGGAAGGGACGGCAGTGGTGTTTCTGTGGCTGGCTGCGCTGCGCTGGGCGCGCGGCGGGGAGGCGGCGCTCGCTTGCGCCCGGCGCGGCCTCGTGCTGCTCGGCCTGCTGTGGTTCGGCTTTGCCATCTCAGCCGAGCTCTTCGTTGCCTACGACCGCGGCGTAAATGAGTCTGCCTACTGGATACTGGCCACGGCTGTACTCGCCACAATGGCTGTCCTCGAGATCTGGGCATCCCTCCGGCGGGCCGCCGGGACAGGAAGCACCGAGCCAGGCATTGCCCAACGTCAATAGGGCCCCGACTGTGCTCCCGGCGGCTCGCCGTGCTTCGCGGCCTGGCGACGACATCGATCACTGCGCGAGCGGCACAATCACGGCCACTAGCATCACGGTCAAGATCCTCACCAGCCCTTGTTCCTGCGGGTCCTACTGCCGCTGGCATCATGCCCGGCGGACCCGGTTGCCCCAGATAGTGGTGGGATTCACCCGGATGAAGTGCGCAGGCACTCCCTCGATCCACGGCTCGAGTCCGGCATCCATGAACGGCGCGCGCTCGGATTCGGTGTCTAGGTGATGGGCCGGTCCCCGTGCCAGCACGAACCATCCCTCGCGCGCTTCCGCATCGATCTGGTCCACTTCGACGAGGACCTGGTACTCGGCCTGCGTGATGCCAGTACGCAGGTCCTCGTCGAAGAGGGCGGGGTCCCAGGTGCCCAAGACAACCGACTCTCCGTCGGTCTTGTACGCAACCGGCAGCGCTGTGGGCCCGTACCGGCTGGTGTAGACCAGACGGCCCACCCCGCCATTGGCGAGCAGCTGCATGCATTCAGCCTCGCTCAAGCGCTCCAGCACGCGCCAGGTACTCGCTCCCATGTCGGGCGGAGCAGGACCGCTGGCAGAACCGGGGTCAGCTTTCTCGTCTGGCATGGCTCCAAACCCTAGTCGCCTTGTCCGGCGATAGCACGGCACAGCTGGCGAGCGGCCGGGGTAACCAGGTGAGTAACCGATCGCCACCACAGCAGCGGACGCCTGCAGTCGCTCTCGGACAGTCAGTCCCAGGTCAGGCGCACCGTGGCGCTGGCAGCCCCGGTCGGTACCCGGTTTCTGGACCAGGAGGCCACGTGCAGCATGAAAGTGCAGCAGCCATGCCACACCTGGCCGACCGCAGCCAACCTCTACCGCCTCCGCCCAGACCGCAAGGACATTCAGCGACCCTGCCGCCGCAAGCTACGGATCGGAAGGCTCAGTTGCCGGATCTTGCTGGAGTCGATCAATGCGCTGGCGCTTGGCGGCGTCGTGGCCGGCGCCGCACCCGGCTGTACGCGCCAGTGGACTTGAACGGTCGGACAGGCTTGGATGGCGGCATGGCAGGGGTGAAATCTCCCCGGATGTGGACGGTCGCGGGCAGCTACTTCGAGGCGTGCAATTGTGAGGCCATCTGCCCGTGCCGCAGGGTCGGCGAGCGTGCGGGCGGGCGATCCACCTATCGCATCTGCCAGTTCGTGTTGTCCTGGCAGATCAGCCGGGGCCGGGCCGGGGCGCTGCCGCTTGATGACCTGGCCGTGGTCATGGCGGGCTGGTATGACGACGACGAGCCCGGCTCGCCGTGGCGGGTCAGCCTCTACCTGGATGATCGGGCCAGCCAAGACCAGCACGACGCGCTGGCCGCGATCTTCGGGGGCCAGGCGGGCGGCACCACGCTGCGCAATTTCGCGGCCGCCATCGGCACGGTCCACGCGGTGCGGCGG
Organism: uncultured Actinomycetes bacterium; assembly: GCA_963718305.1. Taxonomy (GTDB): domain Bacteria; phylum Actinomycetota; class Actinomycetes; order Streptosporangiales; family Streptosporangiaceae; genus RYN-230. The sequence goes on along the minus strand of CAVQZG010000025.1, from coordinate 62,684 downwards.
GCCCGCATTGAGCTGTCTCACGTGCCCCGTCGCTGGTCCATTCGCGCTGGGACTTACCTCACCGTGCACGCCGGGACACCGGTCCAGGCGCCCGCCCCGGTGGCCTGCGGCATACCCGGCTTTGACCAGCCGGGCCAGGAAGTCATCGCCAGTACCTTCAGCGTCGATGACGCCCCGCTGAGCTGGGACTTGCACGGCCGGTGCGGCTTCGCCACCAAGTTCTCCTACAGCTCGCACGACTGATCCGGCGCGGCCGGAGCGCGGAAGGTGCGTGAGCCTGGCAGGCCACAAGTCCCGCGGCGGGCCGTCTCAGCGGCTGACCACGAACCTGACCACAACAAGCCCCGGCAACCTGCCATCCGGTCCTGCAGTGCAAGCCGGGCCATGCCAGGTCAGCTACGGTATGCCGTAACCTGCCCGCATTTTGCAACCAGGAGGTCACGTGATCCAGAGGCGAGCCATGGAGGGCTGCCTGTCGTGCTAACGGATTTGCTAACAACAGCCCTGGATGACCGTGGACGCGATCGGACCGAGAAGCCCGGCGAGCAGGGCAGGAGTGACCCGGTGGACGGCACTGGACGCCTCTAATCCTTCTCGTAATGCGTAGGTCATCGGTTCGATTCCGATAGGCGGCTCCACTCGAAAATCCGCCTCTACCAGGAACCTTTATCCAGGCTCCTGCTCGTCTGTATTTTTGATCGGCGCTTCCAGGGGCTCAAATGTCCCCGAGGTGTCCCCGACGAGCCGGGCAGCCTGCCACAAGTTGCCGTCCACCAGGTGACCGTACAAGTCCATCGTCATCGCGGCCGTGCCGTGTCCCAGCACGCGCTGCACCACCTTCGGGTCGGCGCCAGCACTCAGCCACACCGACGCCGCAGTATGACGCAGATCATGGACTCGGAACCCCTGGCGTCCAATAACAGCAGTGGCCTCAGCCCAGCCGACCGTCCGCTTCCAGTTCGACTCGCGCAGCGGGCCGCCCTCCGGCGCGGCGAACAGCCAGGCATCTGGTGCCTTTCGCGCGCTCCACCGGTCCACGATGGGCATCAGGTGCATCACCAGTGGCACTGTCCGAGCGCGATTGTTCTTCAGCGTGTCCAGGTACAGAGCCGCCGCCCCCACGGCTTGCCAGCACGTCATCTCGCGTCAACCGCTACGTCCGGACCATGAACCGACATCTCCTGTCGTCATTCGGAGGCCGGTGCCGGGCGGCCGCCGCCGGACGGATACCCGACCGTTACCCCTTGTCCGTTGACCCTCGGTCAACCCTGTTAGAGCCTGCTGCGGTGACCGCCCAAGAAGCGCACGGGGGCGACGACGAGTCCGCGGCGGTAGCAAGCCCGGCCGGGCCTGGCGCCCCGCTGGACGAGCCGCGTCCGCTCCAGCCGCTGAGCCGGGTCGTGTATCTGGTGGCCGTCGCCGTGTTCGCCCTGCTGATGGCCCTGTCCGACCGCTACGGCTTCCACCGCGACGAGCTGTACTTCATCGTCTGCGCCCGGCACCTGCAGGCCAGCTACGTCGACCAGCCCATCCTGACCCCGCTGATCACGCGCATCTCGCTCGGCCTGTTCGGCACCTCGCTGGTCGGCCTGCGGCTGTGGCCCGCGCTGGCCGTGGTCGGCACGGTGATCCTCGGCGGCCTGCTGGCCCGCGAGTTCGGCGGCGGCCGGACCGCGCAGATCCTCAGCGCGCTCGGCGTGGCCACCTCGGGGGTGGTACTCGGCTCCGGTCACCTCGACGACACGACCATCTACGACATCCTGGCCTGGGGCGGGCTGGCCCTGGTCGCCGCCCGCATCGGCCGGACGGGGAACACGAAGCTCTGGCTGATCGGCGGCCTCGTGCTCGGCCTGGGCCTGGCCAACAAGCACAGCATCGGCTTCTTCGCGCTGGCCTTGTTCGCCGGCATCCTGGTCAGCCGGGGCGGCCGCCAGGTCGTGCTCAACCGCTGGCTGCTGGCCGGCGCCGTGCTGGCCGCCCTGTTCACCATCCCGGATCTGTGGTGGCAGGCCGGCCACGACTGGGCCACGATCGCGATGACCAAGCGGCTGAACCAGGAGAACGGCGGCCTCGGCAACATCCCCACGTTCATCGTCGGCCAGCTCACCGTGGCCAACGTCGGCCTGATCTGGGTCTGGATCGCCGGGCTGCGTTTCCTGTGGAAGTCCGGGCGCCCGGCCTGGCGCGGCCTGGCCTGGGCCTGGGCCGTGCTGCTGGTCTTCTTCGCGCTGACCTCAGGCGCCAAGACCTATTACCTGGCCGGCGCCTACACCTACCTGGTCGCCGCCGGCGCGGTCAGCGTGGAGGGCTGGCTGACGGCCGTGCGCAGGCGCCTGGTCATCGAGCTAGCCGTCATGGGCGTGGCCGTGCTGATCGGCCTGCTCATCGCGCTCCCGGTGCTGCCCGTGCGCGACATCAACCCGATCCGGCCGATCGACGCCGACGAGGCCGAGACGGTGGCCTGGCCGGTCTACACCCGCGAGATTGCCAGCGTCTGGCATCGTCTCCCGGCCCGGCAGCGCGCCTCGGCGGTGATCTTCACGGCCGACTACGGCGAGGCCGGGGCGATCGACGTGTTCGGCCCGAGCATGGGCCTGCCGCAGGCCGTCAGCGGCCACAACACGATGTGGTGGTGGGGCCCCGGCAACCCGCACGCCACGACGGTGGTGGCCGCGGCGCCCGGCCCGCTCGACGTGACGAACTACGGCGGCTACCTGCGCCAGTTCTTCCGGCAGGTGCGGGTGGCGGCCACGCTGACCAACCACCTCGGGATCAAGGCCCAGGAGCAGGGCGGCCACGTCTACATCTGCACGCAGCCGCGCCATCCCTGGGGCCAGATGTGGCCGCGGCTGCGCCACTACGACTGAGCCACGACCACTGGGACCGGCGCGCCGCAGCACTGACCGGGCCCGGACGGTCCGGCCGGGGTGCCCGCGAGGCACGTATCACCGGCTGGAGGTGGAAGCCGGTGCCTGACCCGGCGCTTGCCTCGCTGCCGCCGCACGGGCGGGCGTGGGAGATAACGCGCTACCGGGCCTACCAGGCACACCTGGCGGGCCACACGACGGGGGAGGTCTTCGGCCGGGTTGCCGCGTTCCTGGAACTGACCGCCGCTAAAGCCATGCCCGTCACCGACGATGACTTGCACACCGCGCTGACCGGCGTGCGGCTCGCCGAGGAGGTGAAGCGGCGCGGCACCCCGGCCGCCGGGTGGGCGTCACGCCGTGCATCGGATGTCGTATCGCATCGTGGTCGGCGTTGACGGGTCGCCGAGCACCTGGACTACGGCGATGCGAGCGTGCCCAATGCGTGTCCCCGAGATGTCCCCGAACCGCCGCCCGGCGTAGCGCCAGTTGGTGACGGTGAGCTTGGTGTCGCCTGTCGAAGTGGGACAGGAGCCAGGCGGCCTGGGCGGTCTCGCGCTGGTGGGCGGCACGGTCGGCGCGGAGTGTGCCGAGGGTGGTGGAGTAGGCGCGGCTCTTGGTGGAGAAGTGGCCGCAGTTGCGTGTATGACGGAGCCTGCTACCGGACCCACATCTGGTCGAGCAGTGGGCCGGTGTAATACGGGGAATCCTGGTAGTTCCCCACCCGGGCGGAGACGAACCAAGTCTCTGACCTGTTGAAGACCGGGACCCAGGGAGCCTGGTCGGTGACGACGCTGGTCCATCTGTGCCCACAGTCTTCGGGCGGTGGCTGGGTCGGTCTGCTGCGCCGCCTGCGCCTCGCGGGCCAGCTTGTCGGCGTGAGGATCGCAGAATTCGGCGAGGTTGGCGGTGCTGGTGGGATCTTGGTAGAAGGAGCGGCAGGTCAGTACGGGGAGGAAGTAGTCAGACGGGGCGGGAATGTCCGATAGCCAACCGGTGAGGCCCAGCTGGATCTTGTGGCTGGAGTTGCTAGCTGCGGTGAACAAGTGGTCAACGGGCACGTCGCGAAGGGTGGCCTGGTATCCCAGTTGCCTGAGCAAGTGGACGAGGTAGGCGCCGACAGGGTTGCCCTGCTCGTTCCACACGGTTACCGGCACGTGCGTGGTGCCGGACTCGTGCGCGAGCCGCACCGCCTTGGCCATGTCGGGGCCGTGCCAGGCGCCGTCCTTGGCGCCGGCGGTGTACGGGCAGTAGCGCTGGTAGCTGGGGAAACCGGCGGGCAGGATCTGGCATGTCGGGGTGGCCTGGCCGGGGGAGCCGAGGTGAAGGAGCTGGATGATCTGGCGGCGGTCGATGGCGTAGTTGATCGCCTGCCGGGCTTTGAGGCTGGTGAACGGCGGCTGGCGGGTGTTGAGAAACACGAACACGGTGCCGAGCTTGAGGCCGGGGTGGACCCTGGCCGGGTACTGGATGGCGAGAGAGCGGTACGGCAGGCCGTCACTGGTTATATCGACGAAATCCGCCCGCCCGGCCGCCACCGCTGATTGCTCCTTGCGGGGGTCGGTCATGTGCTCGATCCGGATCACGTTGGGGTAGCCGGCTGGTTGTGCCGCGTACGACCATTGGTGGAAGTACGGGTTCCGCACCAGGGTCAGCGGCGAGCCCGGCCGGTATCGGGAGATCATGTACGGGCCGGTTCCGGGCAGGAACGGCGCACGGCCGATCAGGTGGCTCGCCGCGCCGGGCGGGGCCGGAGTCGCGAGGAGCAGTGCGAGCTTGTAGAGGAAGTCGGGGTCGGCCTGGCCCAGGTGGAAGGTGACCGTGCCCGCCGCGTCATTGGTGACGATCCCGGCCGCCAGGTCGCACTGCCGCGGGTTCCGGTGGCACGCTGGGGCGCCGAGGATGCCCTCGTAATAGTCGGGGGCATCGCCGAAGCTGAGCTGGCGCCAGATGCCGCGGCGGAAGTCGGACGCCCGCACGGGTGCGCCGTTGGAGTACCGGATTCCCCGCCGCAGCGTGAACGTGTACGTCGTGCCGCCCTCGGCCGGCCGCGGCAGCGTAACAGCCAGATCCGGCACCAGCGTGTCCCCCTGCACGCCGCCTGCTTTGCGGAACGCGACCAGCCCGTCGTAGACAGCGGCGAGTGCAGGCGTTGCGAGGTCCAAATCATGCGCCGGGTCAAGCTGAGGCAGGGAGGAAGTCACCGCGGTCAGCGTGCCGCCGCGGTGACTGGCCGCCGCGAATGGGCGCGCCGCCACCCATACGCCCGAGCTCGTTAGGGCAAGGCCGTGCGGCGAGCTACCCAGATAGATTTTGCGTACCTGGCGGGTCCCCGGGTCGATGTGAGCCAGCGTCGCGTCGAACTCGTCGCCGACCCAGACGCCATCTTTGGCCGCGGCGATCGCGCCCGGGCCGTCCCCGACGCCGATGGTAGCGGTCACCCGGCCGGTCGCCGGGTCGAGCCTGGACACGGTGAGATCCAGCGAGTTGGCCACCCACACCGCTGCCGGGGTGACCGCGATGCCGGCCGGCCCAGCACCGACCGGCGTCGGGCCGCTGGGCTGGCCGGTGGCGGGATCGATCCGGGTCACCGTGCCGTCCTCGCTGTTGGCGACCCAGACAGCGTCCGAGCCAACTGCGATGCCGTCCGGGAGCCCCCCAACCTGGATATTCCTCATCGTCACAACGCCGTGGACCGGATCGATCCGGTCCACGGTGTCGTCGCCCTGGTTGGCCACCCACACGCCGCTGGGCCCGCTGGCGATGGCAACCGGGACATTGCCCACCGGGATGGTCTGTACCACGGTGTTGGACGCGGTGTTGATCTGGGACACCGTCCCGTCGCCGCTGTTAGCCACCCACACGTCTTTGCCGGTGACGGTCACCGCGGCCGGGTCGGAGCCGACCCGGATCGTCTGCACAACGGCATGGGTGGCCGGATTGATCCGGGACAGGGTCTCCTCGGCGCTGTTCACGGCCCAGACCGCGCCGTCGCCGTAGGCCAGGCCCGCCGGGCTGCCCACCATGACCGGGGCCCCGGCCCGCCCCCCAGATGAGTCGATCAGGCTCACACTGTTGGCGGCCAGGCCGGTCGGCTCGCTCGCCCAAGGCCGGGCCACGGCGACGATGCACACGGCGGCGGCGACCGCGAGCACCGTGCCGATGGCCAGCAGGCGGTGGCCGCGCCGCCGCACCCAATCCAGCTCCCGGCTGTCCACGAACCGCCGACCAGGTGATCCCGGCGCCGGGGCAGGAACCGGGGCGGCAGGCGGATGATCTTCGGCCGGTGCCTGCCGGCCACCGCGCCAGTCGAGCGCCGGGTCCTGTGCGAGAACGGACCCGTGAAGGTGCCGCAACGATTCCCCGGGATCGATGCCGAGTTCATCGGCGAGCAGGTCGCGGACACGCCGGTAGGCGGCGAGCGCCTCTGCCTGGCGGCCGCAGCGGTACAGCGCCAGCATCAGCTGGCCGTGCAGCCGCTCCCGCAGTGGGTGTGCGGCGGCCAGCTGTTCCAGCTCGGCGGTGAGCTCGTCGTGCCGGCCCAGCGCCAGGTCAGCGTCGATCCGGGCCTCCAGCGCGGCGAGCCGCAGTTCCTCCAGGCGGGCTGCCTCGGGCCAGGTGAATGCGTAGTCGGCGAGGTTGGCAAGCACTGGGCCGCGCCACAGACCCAGAGCCGTGCGCAGCCCCTCGGCGGCCTCGGCGTACAGGCCCGCCTCCAGCGCGGCCCGCCCCGCCGTGAGACCGTCCTGGAAGGCCGCCGCGTCTACGTGCTCACGGTCCACCTGCAGCAGGTAACCGCGGTCCCTGGTCACCAGCACGTCCCCCGCGGCACCCCGGGACCGGTCCGGCTCCAGCGCCCGGCGCAGGTGAAACACATAGGTCTGCAACGACGTGACCCACTCCTCGGGTGGGTCCCCGCCCCAGACATCCTCGGCCAGCCGGTCCATCGATACGACCCGGTTCGCCTCGAGCAGCAGCAGCGCTAGCACCGCCCGCTGCCGCGGACCACCCAGCGGCACCGCACACCCCGACCGCCAGACCTCCAGCGGCCCGAGAATGCCAAACTCCGCGATCCCCTTCTCGCCGGCTACCACGTCAGCAGCCATCACGACCCCCGCCCGGTTGCCTGCCGCCCGGGCCAGCGGCTTTCACCCATTCCACCACACCAGGTCCGCCGCTCGTCCAAGCCGCGGTTCCAAGCGGATTACAAGGCAACTCCGATCGCCGCGCGCTGCTGTGTCGGTATGAACAACGAAACAAGCCGTCCAACGACATCCGCTCAGGCAGCCGAAGGAGCCATCACCATGAACCATCGACCTGCGTCATCGCAGCCACGCCCCTCACGACGCGGCATCCCGGGCACCCGCCGGATGATCACCGCCCTCGGCGGGCTGGCGGTCTTCCTGACCGCCGCGATCGGGCTTGCCCCCGCCGCGTTGGCAGCCCTCCCACCTCCGGAGCCCTCCGCCGCCCCGGTACCGCCACCCCCGCCGGCCACCGCCGTCCCCGCACACTTCCCGCTGTGGGCCGTCGTGGCGATTGTGGCCGCAACCGTCGTCCTGTCTATCGCCACCACGCTGGTTACCCTGTCGCTGGAGCACATGCACCGGGCCCGCCGCACACCAGCCGCCGCGACCCATCACTAGGCCGACGCACGAACCCTCTTTACTGCACCAGCACCCGAAACCGGGCAGGCCCGAATCCTCACCAGCGACCACCACGTGGCCGGGCACGACATGCACCAGGCCTACAGCCGTCGAAGGATTGATACCCGCTGCGGCAGCCGTCGGGGACCGTGATCCCTAGCGGCTGCCGCACGGCGTCACCGCAGGCCCGTGGCGCAGAGATCGGTGCACCCGCCAATTTTCCAGCGGTGCCGCACCACGGGCCGGGGCCGCCGCCTCGCTGGCAGCGGCCGGTTTGCCTACCTGACGCGACGATCATCGAGAAACGGCTCCGGATGGCTCGGCGACCCTGACGACCTTATGTAAACGCCATCCGGGGCAATATCGGTAACACTCTGTTACCAAAGAGGCTGGCTGGGCCGTGGACCGGATTGTGGACCGGGAATCGGGGGCACCTTGCGCGCTGGGAGCATTCCGGGACGCGTGCGCTGCCATCAGTGCAGGTAACACGCCCAGAGCAGATGGGCGGGCTTCTCGCAATGCGTAGGTCATCGGTTCGATTCCGATAGGCGGCTCCACCTAGAACTCTGCCGCTACCAGGCACTTTCGTCCGATCCCGCCGCAGGTCGAGAACGACAAGAACGGCGCATTCGTCCGCCGCGTCCTGCGCGCCTGCGCACGCCGCGTGGGAGACGGCGACGTCGAGGCCCTGGTCCTCATGACCAGCCTCGCTGATGAGATCGGCGCCGCAATCGCCGAGGCCGTCAAAGGCTTGCGCGCCTGTGGTTATTCCTGGGCCGAGATCGGCTCCCGGCTCGGCATCACCCGCCAGGCCGCTCAGCAACGATGGGGAGCATCATCTTGATCCGGCCGTGAGCCCTCCAAGTCCCCGTGATCGAGGCGGTGCCCTTTGGCTCAGTGGTTGTCGCCTATATCGGCTGGCGCCAGCCGGGGGAAGTAGTGGAAGGCGACGTCCCTGATGACTTCGACGATGAGCTGCGGTGTGAGTTCGGCGGAGGGGTCGTCCAGCTGCGGCGGGAGTTTGAGTCCCATCTGCCGGGCGTGCTCGATGAGGCCGGGTCCGGCGTCCTTGCCCAGGTGGCTGAGGGCCTGGCCCAGGGTCTGGTAGTCGATCGCCCATGCGGGGACGGGCTGGGCCTGGGCGGTGGCCCAGGTCTGCGGGTCGCGCGGGGTCTCGCGGGTGAAGATGTGGTCGAAGGTGCGCGCTGCGGCGTCGCGCTGGGTGAACGGCGGGCCGAGGTGCCAGGTTTTGCGCAGCGTCGCGATCAGCGAGGTGTGCCGGTACTCCTGGTTGTACACCGAGCCCGGTTCGACCCATGGCGAGACGGCGATGGCGGGCACGCGGTAGCCGGAGCGGTTGAACGTGAAGCCGAACTCGCCTGCCGGGGCGGCCGGGTCGGGCGGCGAGACCGGCCCGGGGGGCACGTGGTCGTAGGTTCCGCCTGGCTCGTCCCACCCGATCAGCAAGGTGGTGTTCCAGACGTTGGTGCCTGACGGTGAGGTGGCGGACCGGTAGGCGTTGAACACCCGTTCCAGGAACGCCTCGCCGCCCAGCATCGCTGACGACGGGTCCAGCCCGATGTCGAGATTGCCGCCGAAAAATGACCGGCCGAACGCCGGGTGATAGTCACCGTGCCCGGCGATCATGTCCGGCTCGATCAGCGAGAAGTCGGGCAGGGTCCCGGCCGCGGCGTCCTTCTCGAACTCGGCGAACGGCACGAAGTGCGTGGCGAGCCGATCCTTCAGCCGGGGATAGTGGATGACGCCGGTGAACGACAGGCACATCGGCTCCATCACGTAGACCTTCCAGGTCCTGCCGTGCTGCTCCAGCCGCTCGAAGATCGTCTCCGCGTCGTTCTTGGTGAACCACTTCCGCGCCGGGCTGTTCACCACCAGCCCGGACGATGTGGCCGCCGTCCAGAACGACCTGTTCATGAACGTCTGGGAGGGTACTTCGCTGAACCAGTGGTCGAACACCCCGAACTCACGCGCGATGCCGCTCAGCACCGGCAGCTGCTGCGGGGTGTACCCGGTCATGATCTGGGCGTATTCCTCATAGGTCGGCTGCCGCCCGATCTCGCCGGTGAACGTGCTGATGTAGTCGGTGACGAACCCGTCCATGGCTGGCATCGCGCCGGGTGGCGGCGCGTTCCACGGCTCGGTGACAGCCTCGCCGATCTTGCCCCGGTTGTGGTCATCGATCGTGCCGAACAGCTGGGTGTTGGTGTGGTACCACTCCTCCCCCGAGTCTGGGTTGGGGGAGTCCATGTCGGTGGTGATCCCGTAGGGCACCACCTTGCGATCGGCGCCGTGCTCGGCCCATTCCGGGATCGGGTTGCTCAGCTCCTTCCCCAGGACGCCCTCGAAGGTCTTGCCATCGCCGGGGCCGTACAGGTGACCCAGCACGTTGTCCAGGGACCGGTTCTCGAACAGCACTACCACCACACGGTCGAGCGCGTTGGCGCGGGTAGCTGAGCCGGACATGCCAGCCTCCAGTCCTCCGGTGACGTGGGTGCCCCTGGCCCGGCGGGCACCTTGAAGAGCCGTCAGCGTAATCCCACCCCACGAGCCGGGTCGCTGCTTCACCCGCAGCGGGCGACGCGCCTACCCGCGCTACTACAGCGCGTGCCCCCCAGATGCCCCGAATAGCCATCAACAGCCAGCGATCGCCACCAGCAGCAACCTGCGGACATGAAGCTAGCGCGGGCTTTGAACCCGCGAGCAACGCACGGGAACACTCTCGTAATGCGTAGGTCATCGGTTCGATTCCGATAGGCGGCTCCCACGTCAGAGGCCTCTTCCGATCAAGGAAGGGTCCTTTTTGCTAACAGCGTGGCGTTCGCGGGTCGTGGGCGGCGGCGTCATGCGGTGCCCACGGCTTGGGCGAAAATGTGCGCAGCGGCGGTCGCCGGGTCCAGGCCGCCGAGCGGGCTCCGCTTCAGGATGGCTTTCACTGGCAGCGGCGCTCAAGGGACCGGTGCCTCTCAGGGCGGACAGGACAGGCGTGAACCGGCTGCGCCTGCAGACCCAGGGTCACCCTAGAGGGGGTGATGCCGGGAATCTATTCACGCGGGATGTTGGCAGGGTCCGGGCGCTCGGCGTGCTCATGGCCAGCTGGGTGGCTATCAGGTGAAGGGAGGCGGCGATGCTCAAGCTGTTGTACAAGCCGGTGGCCATCGTGGCTGGGATCGTTGGCGGCTTGCTCAGCGGGCTGATCTTCAAAAGGATCTGGAAGATCGTCGGCCGGGGATCTGACGTACCTGCGCCGATGGATTCGGAGCGCAGCTGGGGGGAGATCCTGCTGGCCGCAGGTCTGCATGGCGTGATATACGCGCTGGTAAAGACGGCTGTCGACCGCGGCGCCGCCGAGTGGACGCGCAAGAAAACCGGAATCTGGCCAGGCGGTACACTCCAGCAACCTGGCAAGTCGCCCGACCACCGACAGGCTGAAGCCGCCCCCCACACGGCCAGGTAACCGCGGCACGCCCCGGACTGCCACAGATCGCTGACTTGCGTCACGGCAGCTGACCGGCCTTGTTCACGATGGCGAGCTTGAGTAGCGCTCCGGTTCCCTTTTCGCCTGCGGCGTCCCAGGTGGTGACGCCAAGCTCGGCATACGTCCTCGGGTTGAAGATAATCATGGTCTTGCCGACGCTGCCAGGTCCTGGCCAGGCGATGCCCACGCCGGGCCGCCCAATCCCATCCGCGGCATGGGGCACGAGGGTGAAGCCCGGCGTCTGCGCCATCAGGTCATACACCGCGGCCCGCTGCCCGGATGACAGGTAGGCCTGGCTGAGCAGCTCGTCCACGGTCTTGCCGAAGTCGTTCAGGTACGCGGGCGAGCCAGGCCTGACGTCCCGGGTCCGCTCCAGGTAGGAGCGCAGCGCGCGGGGGCTGGCAGGCATACCGGGGAAGTAGGCGGGCTGCGGGACGCACGACTGCCCGCCTGGCGTGCCGCCTGCCGCGGCCCGTGCCTGGACCCGGAGTTGGCGGCCGCCGCGGCAGCCAGGAACATAGATGGGTCCGGGGCCGCCCCCAGCGCCCCGGATCAGCCCGGTCCGGGTGCCGTTCGCCGACAGCCAGGACTGGTACAGGCTGCCATTCCCGTTTTCGATCTTCGTGTAGATGAACTGGTCTGGGCGTGGGGCACCGGCTTGGATCTGGAGCGCGGCCAGGGCGGCACGGTGTAGCACCCGGGCTGCGGCTGCATCAACGCGGGGACGGGCATTACTGACGGGCGTGCCTCCCAGGGTGACCAGCAAGGAAGCGACCACTGCCGACGCAGCCGCCGCGACGACTGCGATCAGCGCCATACGCCTGCGCCGATAGAACCGGCGGTCGTGTCGCTGAACTGGCAGGCAGGCCCCCCGTGTGGAGCGTCCGGCTTCCGGGTCGACGGTGATCGCGGCGACCAGCTGGGCGCGGGCCGTGCCAAGCTCGGCAGGGTCGGGCAGCGGCGTTTCCTGCGCCAGTTCCCACAGCAGGTCCAGGTCATTCATTGGCCGTGATCTCCTCATACGTTGCCGCCGCGTCTGTTCCGGTGAGTGTTTGGCGGACCTTCGTCCGCGCGCGGTGCAGCCGGGACCGCACCGTGCCCACCGGGATGGCCAGTGCCCGCGACACTTCCTGGTAGGTCAGCTGCTCCCAGGCGATCAACAGCAGCACGTCCCGGTCACCCGGCGACAGCGCGGCCAGCGCCGAGCCCAGCAGCGTCCGCATCGCCTGAGCGGTGACACTGGCCGCCACCTGGTCGGCGTGTCCAGGAACGACAGGCTCGGCTGCGGCGACCTGCGCAATCCGCTGCTGGCGGGCCTCATTACGGCGGTGCTGGCCCACTAGGTTGGTGGCAATCCCGTACAACCAGGGCCGGGCATCGGTGTGCCCGAGGTCGTATCGGTGCCGCTTAGCGAACGCGGCCAAGAAGGTCTCGGCGAGCAGGTCGTCGGCGACCTGGCACCCAGCGCGCCGGGCCAGATAGCGGTAGATATATGGCGCGTGCCGGTCGAACAAGACCGCGAACCGCTCCGGCTCCCGCCAGGAACCCTCAATGACCGCAGCATCATCCACCGGCCGCGGATCCCGGCGCCGCCTCATGCGTGACCTTGATTCATGTCCACGCCCTCCCGGGCTGTGCGGAGGCTACACCTGTTATCAGCAAAGGGCGGCCTGGCGGTTCACGCCACCCGGATTTGCCGCTGCCACTCGGCCAAGAGCAGGCGGCACTCCGCGGCAGCTCGCGAGCAGGCTCAACTGACGGCCACGGACTGATCTGGACGGCTGGAATCTTGCTATGGATCAGGTGGCCTTACAGGCGGGCAAATGCGCCTGGATCACCGTCTAGCCGACGCTGGAACGCGGTCACAAGCGCCTCGTCTGACGGCACGATCGCCTGGTAGTTCCTATCGTCGGCCATCGCCCGGTACCGCACCGCGCCGCGCCGGAGGGCAGCGTGTAAAACCGGACACCCATCACGCCACCTTCGGATTCTCACGCTGTGTTTCCACCCATGCAGCCACATCGCGAGCGTCCCAGACAAGGCGACGACCGACCCGGATCGCGGGCCGACTGCGCGCTCAGGCCTGAGGCGACGGGTAAGCACCAGGGCGCATGCGGTGGCCGCGATAAACACGAGCAGGGTGAGCACGTAGTAGTTGCCGACGATCAATTCCAGCCCACGCCAGGTGAACTCGAGTGCCGCCCGGTTGTTGCCGCCGTTCGGCGCGAGAAGCAGCAACCCGCGCGGCAGCAGCTGGGCCTTAGGGTCGTAGCCGCCCTGGTTGCCAATAGGCACGGGCCACCAGCCAAACAAGCCCACCACCAGCGCGGCGCCGAGGATCCGGTAGCCGAGGCGCCGTGGCCCGTACGCGGCGAGGACAAGTGCCGGTACCACGTAAACGTAGTGGTGCGACCAGGTGACCGGGGACACCAGCAGGCCGGTCGCGGCGCACGCAACCAGGCCGAGTAGCTCGTGGCCACGCCGGCTCGCCAGTATCGAGGTGGCGAGCCCGGCGATGCCGACGACGACCGCCGCGACCAGCCAGTACGCGTGCGCGTCAGGCCCGGCGTGGGTAAGGCGCAGTATGACGCCGTTAAGGGACTGGTTGTCCAGGTGGAAGTGTTTGCTGCCCGGCCGGGTGATCTTCCCGCCCCAGTAGACCGCGGAGGCGTGCGGCAGCAGCGCGAACCCAAGTCCTACCGTGACCGCGAAGGTCAGCGCGCTGACCGCCGCGGCCTTTACTCGCCGCGTGAACAGCAGGTACGGAATGAAGATCAACGGCGTGAGCTTGATCCCCGCCGCCAGCCCGATTCCGATGCCCTTGCCCTTGATGCGGTCCGGCAGCGCGAGATCGCCCACCACCAGGGCCAGCAGCACGAGGTTGATCTGCCCGAAGAACAGTGTCATCGCAACCGGTTCGAGCCAGAGGCCCACCGCGGCGATCGCAAACGCCGCCGCCGCCCTGGCCAGGCCGGCGGGCCGCCCGGCGAGTCCCAGGGAAAGGTACGCCACCACCGGCAGCAGCCCGATCGTGAGCACCGCCAGCCCGACCTGCCAGGTCGCGAACGACGCACCGCTCCCCGCAGCGAACAGGAGCGCGGCGAACGGCGTGTAGGTGAACGGCAGCTTCGCCGCCCCGAACTCCAGCGCGTAGAGCATCGCCGGCTGGTTCCGCACAGCGATGCCGCCATCCCGGTAGACGGCCGTGTCGATCTGCGTCCAGTAGTACTGCGGGGACGCGTGGACGAGCAGGGCATAACCGGCCACGGCCAGCAGGAACAGTGCGACCGCGGCCATGAGCCAGGCGGCTGGCCGTATTCGAGTCACCGCTCCGTCTCCTCAGCCTGGAACCGGCCTAGTCATGTCCGCTGACCATGATGTCAACCGGGGCCGGGGTGTGATTGATTGGCCGCGACGCCGAGGAAGCCAGCCTCAGCCGCGTTGGCTGATCCACACCGATACGTGGGCGGGTTCCAGGGCCTGGTGCACGACACCAGCCAGGTCATGTCGGACCGAATCCTGGTCAACCGCGTCTTTCAGCCGGGCCGCGAACGCCGCCACTGTCTGGTCGGCGTCATACCTGGCCCGGTTGAACCGCCGGTCCACGGCCTTCTGCACCCGGCGGCGCACCGGGTTGAACAGTGCCGCCGCGGCCAGCGTGGAGGCGGCCACCGCGACCGGCGTGTGGACCCGGAACACCTGGGTGGCCAGTAGCACGAGCCCGGCGTAGATCCCGGCCAGCAGGCCGGTGATGATCGCGTAGGCCAGGGTCCGGCTGATAATCCGGTCGATCTCGTACAGCCGGTACTTCAGCACCGCCACCGCGCAGGCCAGCGGGATGCCCGCCACCGGGGTGCACACCAGGAAACTCCAGAGCAGCGTGCCGAGCCAGCGGTTGGAGGCACCGGGCGCCGCCACACCCGCGACCACCAGCGCCACGGCCCAGATGACGGTCATCAGGCCGACGTAGCCCAGCCAGGCCAGCTGCTTGCGCCGTTCGGCGCTCGCCCCGCGCCGCCGGACGAATACCGACGCCACCACCAGCACCCCGGCGGCCACCCCGAGGACGAAGCCCACCCGGCCGGCGCCGGTAAGCCAGCCTTGATGCGGGAAGATCCCGTGAAAGCGGTACGTGATTCTCGCCGCCGAGAGCGCATCGGTGATCCCGCCGGTGACTGTGGTACCAGCCTGGAACTGCTCCGCCACCCAGCCCAGCGTGACCACGAATAGCGCCCATAGCACGGGGCGCCACCGGCGCGACGGCAGCCGCCCATCCGGGAACAGCAGGATGAGGAAGGCCAGCAGCAGCACCGTGACCGTGGCCAGAACGCCCGCGGCCCACCCGGCCGTCCGCGCCGCTGGCAGCGACCCGGGCGCGGTGGCCAGCCCGTACAGCGCGTACTGATCGGTGAACATGGAGGCGGCCAGGGACAGCTCGATCAGGCCCAGCAGCCAGCCGATGGCGTTCCCGGGAAGGCGGCTGATGATCAGCTGGCCGGTGGCCACGCCCACTCCGACCGCGACGGCCAGGAGAAGGTCAGCGCCCGTCCGGACAGTGCCCAGCCGGCTAGCGTTCAGCGCGGCCAGCACAAGCGCCGGCACCAGGGCACAGGCGGTGAGCGCGGCCAGCGACCAGGCCGCTAGGCGGACCCACCGCCGGGCGTCGTGCCTCATAAACCCGACGCTACGCCTGGACCGTTCCGGGAACGTTACCGTTCGGCACTGACCCTCCGCCAGGCCCTGTTCAGGTCGCTGAGCACAGGCACCCTGCCGAAATGAAGTAGGTGAGCATGCCGTCCAGCGCCACCCCAGGCAGGCTCTATCCTCGTGGTCAGGGTTGTCTCGCGGAGGCGGTGGCTTGATCATGCAGCACTCGTGGCCGGCACCAATGCCTCCGGGGCGACGTCCAGCGACGCTCCGATTGATCTGCTGCGTCCGGTGCGGAGGACCGCTTCACCATACGAAAGCCAAAGGTCATCCTCGGCAAGAGGATCACGAGCAGGGCTGTGAAGCCTTCATCAGGGCCATGCGGATCATGCGGTACGTCGACGAACTGAAGCGGTCTGCGTCCGAGTCAGCGGGGGCCTGGGGCGCCACCCGGTGGCGGTGGAAGTACTTGCGGGAGAACGCGAAGAAACTGACCGTAGCGGCGTGTGAGAGCGATCCCGTCTCCGCGGTCAGTGCCCTGGGCGGCCGCTATGAAGCCGAATGCCAAACGGGTGGCAAGCGAGTCGGCAGAGCGGAGAAGATGCAGATGGCAGAAACCCTGATGCTGGCCTGCCGTCAGTTGGCGCTAGGGCAGGATCCAGCGCTGCCATGACGATGAGCTCACAGCCGACTGGCTGCGCGCGCCGCAAGCGATCTGGGTGGCTCCTGCTGACCCTGCGCTGACCGTCCCGGGCCATGGCCGGGCCGCAGGTACAGACCCGTCCTCAGCGGACGCTGGCCGACCGACGCCGACGGCCCTACGACGCGACCATTACCGCCAACCCAAGTCGCGGCTTCGCCTGCAGGTATCGACGGCGTTCATCTCCAATTCGCCTAAGCATCCGCCCTCCGCCTCCCGCCGGCCGTTGTACGCAGGATTCGCATTGCCTTGGATGGTCTCGTTGCGGCACTGCTGAGAGGAATGGGTGTCATCGATATGGACCACGCAGACCACGGCAGGGAAGCAGCCAGCCCCGCCACCGACTACCGCTCACTGGCGCCGTTCCGGGCTGCCGTCACCCGCCGCCGGTTCCTCCAGCTGGGCGGCACGGCCGCCGGGGTGACGGTCGCCGCGGGCCCCCAGCTCGGCGGGATCACCGAAGCGACCAGGGCCGCCGCGGCGACGAAGCCGGGTCACCACACCGGGACGATCGCCGATCTCAAGCATGTCGTGATCCTCATGCAGGAGAACCGGTCGTTCGACCACTACTTCGGCAGCCTGCGGGGCGTGCGGGGCTTCGCCGACAAGCAGGCGCTGAAGTACCCGAACGGCACCACCATCTTCGAGCAGCCGGACACGGCCCGGACGGACCTCGGCTATCTGCTGCCATTCCACATGGACTCGTCGAAGGTGAACGCCCAGAACGCGGGGGACCTGGACCATAGTTGGGACGGCGACCACAGCGCCCGCAACAACGGCCTGTGGAACAACTGGGTGCCGGCCAAGACCGAGCAGACGATGGGCTATTTCACGCGCGCCGACATCCCGTTCCAGTATGCCCTGGCCGACGCGTTCACCATCTGCGATGGCTACCATCAGGCCATTCTTGGCCCGACGAGCCCGAACCGGATGTACTTCTGGACCGGCACGAGCGGCGGCTGGATCTACCAACCCGGACGACTACGTCGCGGAGTTCAGCGGCGCCGACGCATCACCACCTACCCCGAGCTCCTGCAGAAGGCGGGGATCACCTGGCAGGTCTACACCAACCATGAGGTCGGGGACGGCGGCGGCGTCGACGGCTGGGTCGGCGACTACGGCGACAACCCGCTGTGGTTCTACCAGCAGTACGAGGACTCGGAGAACGCGACCACCGCGGCGGGGCAGGAACTGGCCAAGCGCGGTGCCGTCCAGCCCTGGCTGCCCAACGCCGGCGTGCCGCTCGGCCCGAACCACGTCAACCACGTGCTGGCCCAGTTCATCGCCGACGCCACCGCGGGCACCCTGCCGCAGGTCTCCTGGATCGTGGCGCCGTACGAGTACTCCGAGCACCCGGCGGCGAGCCCGAGCTACGGCGCCCACTATGTCCGGACGGTGCTCGAGGCGCTGATGGGCAACCAGGACCTCTGGAACAGCACTGCCCTGTTCGTCACGTACGACGAGCACGACGGCTACTTTGACCACGTGCTGCCCCCGGCACCCGAGACGAGCGTGAAGAACGAGTTCATCGACGGGCTGCCGATCGGCTTCGGCAGCCGGGTGCCGATGATCATCGCCTCACCGTGGACCCGCGGGGGCTACGTGGATTCCAACACCTATAACCACACCTCGATGCTCCAGTTCCTGGAGACCTGGACCGGGGTGCGGGCCCGCAACATCACTGGCTGGCGGCGGTCGGTCGCCGGTGACCTGACGGCCGCCTTCGACTTCGCCCACCCCGACTTCTCCATCCCGGACCTGCCGGACACGGTGCCGCTGATCACGCAGTCGGACGAGGAGGAGAACTTCCCGCCCGTGACGACTCCGCCCGAGGGCGGGCAGGCGTTCCCGGTCCAGGAATCCGGAGCCCGGCCCCACCGGCCGAGCATCCACCAGCCGCACGCGGACGCGGTCGTCAACCGGGCCAGCGGCCGGGTCAAGGCCACAATGTCCGTCCGCGGGAAGGTCGGCGTCTCGCTCGCGGTCTACCCGGACGACTACCTGCCGCTTACGGCCACTCCGTTCACGGTGATCGAGGGCAGCGACAAGACCTACACCTGGGACACCAGCCAGACGGCCGGAAAATACGCCTTCTCGGTCCACGGCCCCGACGGCTTCCTCACCTCGTTCGCGGGCGCCGTCGTCCCGGCCGGCCAGAACGCCGGGCAGGTGCCGACCGTCGCCGCGACGCTGGTCAGGGCGGCCCAGGCCCGTGGTCAGGCTGGCGCTGGGCAACGACGGGCACGAGGAAGTCGTCTTCACTCTCACGCCCAACGACTACGCGGGTCAGCTCCCAGACCGTCCGCGTGGCTATCGGCCACCCGGAGACCGTCAACTGGCCCACGGACGCTGACGGGTACTACGACGTGACCGTTACCGCCGACACGGGCGACGGCTTCACGCGCCGCTACGCGGGTCGCATCGCCTAGTGGACGGACTTGCCGGCGTCATCCGGCCCACCGTCGGTCGTCGGGACTTTGCATCTTGACCCGTTCTCATCGTCATGCCACTCATCAGCGAATGCCCCTATACAGAATGCCACGAGGCTGCCGAGTTTCCCACACTAGCGCTGTCGTGTGAAGCTCTTTGTTGACCTCTGCTTCTATTTCCAGTAGTCGATTAGCGCATTTCTTTATCAGGAAGCCAAACCGGAGCCAGATAACTATAAAGCTACCCAATGCAATACCGATGAGCCACCCACGTGCTCCTTCGCTAATCTGGGTGCCTAGCAGTGTTGCCGCGATGCCGAGATACCCAATGAGCTGGAACCGGGCATCACTGCGCGCCAGTATTTCCGCGCGCAGTGAATCGTACTCATGAAGAACGACGTCGATGACGCCACTTCGGCCGCTGACCTCTTCCCCGTTTCCCATGGCACGATCTTCCCACTGACCGCAGGGCCAAAGAAGGGCAAATGACGCATCCTCTGGTCCCGGGGGTGACTGGGTTTCCGCAAGAATCCGACCAGGAGTCGGCCGGGGACAGTCCCCTTATTTCCTGCAGGCCGTGTCGGCCATCACCCCAGCCGGTCAGCGGTGCGATCATGGGTGCGTGACCGCGTGGCAGGATGTTGAGCAGGCAGAGCCGGAGTTCGCGCAGCGCGTGCGGGCGCTGTTCGACGCGCACCGGCACAAGACACTGGCCACCTTGCGAGCCGACGGGTCGCCGCGAATTTCCGGGATCGAGGCGGCCTTCGAGGACGGCGAACTGGTTCTTGGCTCGATGCCGAACGCGCGCAAGGGCGCGGATCTCCTCCGCGATCCGCGGTTCGCCCTGCACAGCGCCACGGTGGACCCGGTCGAGGGCTCCGAGGCGCAGTGGCCGGGCGAGGCGAAGATCTCCGGCCGGGTAATCGCTGCCGGGCCGATCACCGAAGGACCAGACGGCGACCGCTTCCACGCCGACATCGCCGAGGTCGTGCACACCCACCTCAATAAGGAAGCCACCATGCTCGTCATCGAGTGGTGGACACCGGACCACGGGCTGCGAAAGACCGAGCGCGAGTAACCCGCCACGCCAGCCCGTGAGGAACCAGCAGGGACCGCTTACAGGTACTCGCGTTTGCGCATCCAGACCAGGGTGAGCCAGCCCCAGATCGGGGGCAGGTACGACGTGAACAGGCGCTGGATGAAGACCGCGGCGGTGGCGTCGGCCTCGGAGACGCCGGCGGCCGTGAGACCGAGGATCATTCCTGCTTCCACCACGCCCATGCCGCCCGGTGACGGCGAGATGCCGCCGATGAACCCGGCCAGGAAGATGACCACGATGAGAGTGGGCAACCGGAGATGGTCATCGAAGGCCCGCAGTGACACCGACAGGGCCATGGCCACCGCCAGTTCCTGGGCGAACGAGCCGCTCACCAGGAGCACCAGCTTGCGCGGAGAGCTCGCTACCTGCTTGAGGTTGCCCCAGATGTCGCGCACCTTGGGGCGCAGCTTGCTGGCGGCCAGCCTGCGGAGCCTGGGCACGGCCAGGGCCACCCCGATCAGCAGGCCGGCTGCCACCACCACGGCCAGGATGATCCAGACCAGTTTCGAATTTCCCCCTGACTCGGGGGTGGCCTCGAGGTGGATGGACCCCCAGGCGAAGGGCAACGAGACCAGGAACAGCGCCCCGGTGGCGATCCAGCTGGAGGTGGTCATGATGGCGCCCGAGCTCAACGCCACCGACGCGTCGTAGCCCTGCTGCTGGAAGAACCGCACCCGGGTGGCGAAGACGGCGGCGGTCCCGCCGGCCAGGGCACTGAATGAGTTGGCCACCTCGACCGCCACCACCCGCCCGAACGGGAGTGGACCGGCCACGCTGCCGATGCCTTCGAGGGCCGAGGCGACGAAGGCCAGCTGGGCCAGGATGAACGCCACGATGACCCAGAGCCAGTTGGCCCCGAGCACCGTGTCGAAGGACTTGGACACGTCGATGAGGACCCCGATGAGGGCCCAGCCGCCGATGAGCGTGCCCACCACCATGATCAGCGTGGGCCAGCTCACCCGGCGGGGCTCCACCAGTTTCGGGACACTGATCGACTTGGCCTGGGCGGCGCGCTGCCTGACCTCATCCAGGAGCCCGCGCTGGCTCCGCAACGTCCGGCTCAGGACGGGGTCGAGCGCCGCCCGGTGCAGATGCTGGAGGGCGCCCGCCAGGACCTGCGCATCCAGGGACCGGGCCGCGGAGAAGGCCGCTCTCTCGGCGCCGACCGCCACCGCGGTGGCCGCGATGACGCCAGCCAGGTCGCGATCGAGCTGATCCGGTGAGGCGTTCGAGAGGGCGTTGCGGAAGTCCACCAGGGTGGCGGTCTCGGTGGCGGGGTCGATGAGCAGGGTGTCACCACTGATGGCGCCGTGCGCGATGCGGGTCTTCCGGAGGATCAGCATCTGGCGGTAGAGGTCGTCCAGGGTGGTGTCACTCACCTGGCCGGCGTCGGCCTCGGACAGCAGCGTGCCGGACGGCCAGCGGTAGACCAGCAGCGCGTCGTGGGATGGGCCGGCGGTGCCCGCCTCCACGATCTCAGGTACGGCCACGCCCGCCCGGCCGGCCCGCAAGGTGACGTACGCCTCGTGTTCGACCTGCTGAAGCCGGGTGATCGTGAGACTGGGCCCGGAGTCGCGGTAGAAGAGGAACCGGGCCGTCTTGGTGAGGAGTTTGGCGTCAGCCGCATCCCGTCCGTAGACCGCGACACCAATCGGCCGGCCGGCCGGATCGGTGTCGCTGGCCTGGTATTTCGCGACCCCCCAGACCTGCCGGGCGGCCGCTCGCACCTGGTTCGCGTGGACACCGAGTTCACCGAGCAGCATCCGTACGTCGTCGGTGGAGGGGAGGCCTAGCGGGGAGCCGAAGATCAGCCGGACCAGTGCCGTTGTCCCCCACCCGATGGCCAGGCTGCCCAGCACGTTGAGGGGCAGCCCGTGACCTCCGACCGCTGAGGCCAGGGCGACGAGGGCGATGAAGATCTCGATGAGACGCTGCAGCCCCCGGGCCAGATACGGCAACGCCGCCGTGGTGACCGCCATGAACAGAGCGATCTGGAGGACCGGGAAGCTCACGTGGTACCCGTTGATCACGATTCCGCTGGGCCTGCCGCCGCGGCTGCCGAGCACGAGGATCAGGATCCCGCTCACCGCCGCCGCCGCCGCGGCGCTCAGCGCGATGTCCCGGGCGACAACCCAGCGGCGTGCGATCAGGGCCAGGAGCACCAGGGCGATCGTGACGCCGAACGAGCCAACGTCGTAGACCACCGTGACCAGCCAGGTGATACTCCGCGGCGGTGGATGGATGACCTGGGCGATGGCGCGGTCGATGCGGGAGTCGTAACGGATGATGAGCACGCAGCACGCGAGCGCGAGGATCGCGCCGGCCAGGCGCAATCCGTCGCTGCCACGCCGGCGTCGCTGGCCCGCCCCGACGGGAGCGAATATGGCCGAGCGCCACCCGCGCAGCAGGTGCGGCCGGGGACGAGCGCCTGGACCCTCTCCGGCGTCTTCTCTCGCCTTGACGCGCTCTTCCGTCATAACGGTCCAACTGGTTTCTCGGGTGAGCGGTTAACTTCCGTCTCGTGGATAGGACGACGACGTGGATCAGGCTTTGCCCATCCAATGATGTACCCAGTTCGTGAACAATGGGGGCCCCGGCGAATCGCCGGGGCCCCCATTGTTCACGCTTCCGGGCTCAGCTACCCGTGGGGCTCGCGCTGGGGCTCGGGGTGCTGGTGTCCGTCGGGCTCGCGGTGGGCGTGCTGTCCGTCGCGGTCGCGCTGGCACTCGGGCTGGGGCTCGGGCTCGCCGGGTTAGTCGTCAGGGCGGGCAGGCCGCTTTGCCGCTGCAGTAACCGCCCTCGCAGCCGATGTTGGTGTCCGGGAACGCGAGCACGTGCCGTTGAAGGCGCGGTGGGCTGGTTCTGCCCGTGAACGAGCCCGCGTATCCATTGCTGGTCCCCGGCACGTACAGGCAGACGTTGTCGCCGCCCCAGTTGCTCGCGGTGGTCACGGCTTGGGCGCATCATCGCGCAGCGTGACCAGATCCGCGGAATCTGCGCCGGAAATCCCGCGGTAACGAGCCGGAGGGTGAGCGGCCCGGGCCCGGGGAGGTGTTTACTGCGTGTGGCCGGGCAATGCATTGCTGTGGGGTCCAGTCCGGAATGACGGAGGCTCAGCGTGGCAGAAACGACGCAATTCACCATCGGAGACGAAGCCCGCTGCACCGACGGGGTGTGCGGCGAGATGACCCGGGTGGTGGTGGACCCGGTCGCCCAGACAGTCACGCATCTCGTGGTCGAGCCCAAGGGCCGCGCGGGTCTGGCCCGGCTGGTCCCGCTCGGCCTGGTCGATACCTCCGCGGGTGACGTGCGACTGCAGTGCACCCTGGCCGACTTCGAGCACCTCGACGCGGCTGAGGAAACCCAGTTCGTGCCGGGCAGTGGCGGGTACGCGGCCTACGGACCCCAGCAGGTGAGCACCTGGCCGTACTACGGCCTTACCCCCGGGGCGGAACTGCCGGGCGAAGTGGACCTCGGCGTGGCCGGGTTCTCGCCCACCATCACCTACGACCGTATTCCGCTCGGTGAAGTAGAGGTGCGGCGCGGCGACCCGGTCGAGGCCACGGACGGCCACATCGGGCATATCCAGGGACTGGTGGTTGACCCCGGTGATCATCACGTGACTCATGTGCTGCTGCAAGAGGGGCACCTGTGGGGCCGCAAGGACGTGGCCATCCCGATCAAGGCCGTGTCCCGGGTCGGGGACACCATCCGGCTCAACCTCAGCAAGCACGAGGTGCAGGATCTGCCGCCGGTGGACTTCGCCCGCCACGCGGATTAGGCGGCGGCCGGGATCAGGCCTCCCCGGGCTCGGTCCTGGTGATCTGCACCGCGTTGCCGCACCCCGAATGGTGGCCCAGGAAGCTGCGCACCAGCCCGCCGTAGTGGTGCTCGTCCTGGTCGATCACGGCGCTGGCCCCGCATCCATCGCAGCGCAGGAGCGTGGCACTGGCTCCCCAGGCGTCGTCGGCTGGCCCGGAGCCAGTCTCGGCATCCGGCAGATCAGGGCCGGGCAGGTCGGTGTTCGGGACGGCTGAACTGGGCATCCCCGCTCCTCGGTGACCCTAGGTGCACAGGCCGTCCATCACGGCCCGCCTCCCGGGCGCCATTACGAACCTAATCCCCCCTGCAATGACCAGCAATTCTTTTCAAGTATTACTCAGCATCCCCGCAGTTTGTGCTGAGACTGGTGACATCCCTGCTGGCCTGGGCGGAAGGGCCAGACCCGGGACCGGACTCTGGCCATGCTTAATGGATTAAGGTGGCGGAGAGCTTGCGCCCGGATACGGAATTGCCGGCCGGGAGTCTCCGCGTGAGCGGATGGCACGGCCACCGCCGCCGCTGAGGCCCGCAGCCCCGGCCCAGCCCCGCGGCGGGCACCCCACGGGGAAGGTCCGTCCGGATCTCCCCCGGTGTGGGGCCTCGCCCCGGCCGGCCGCGCCCGATACATTCGTCCTCATGTTCGAACCGGCGGATGTCCTTGACGGGCTCAACGACGACCAGCGCCGGGCGGCGACCTACCAGTCCGGGCCGCTGCTGGTGCTGGCCGGGGCGGGCACCGGCAAGACCCGGACCCTGGTCGCCCGGGCGGGCTGGCTGCGCAGCCAGGGCATGCCGGCCAGCCGGATCCTGCTGCTGACGTTCACCCGCCGGGCCGCGGACGACATGCTGGCCCGGGTCACGCCGCGCGGGGCGAGCGCCGCCGACCGGGTCGTCGGCGGCACCTTCCACGCCGTGGCCCACCAGATCATCCGGGCGCACGCCGAGTCGTTCTCGCTGCCGCCGGAGTTCAGCGTCATCGACCCGCCCGACGTCACCAACCTGATGGATACCCTGCGGGCCGAGAACGGCCTGGTCACCAGCCAGCGCCGGGCGCCCCGGGCCGGCACCTGCGCCGACATCTACACCCGGTGCGTGAACACCCGCGCCCCGGTGCCCGAGGTGATCAAGGCCCAGTTCCCGTGGGTGGCCGGCTTCGAGACCGAGCTGGCCGGGCTGTTCCGGGCCTACACCGCGCACAAACGCCAGCACGGCCTGGTTGACTTCGACGATCTGCTGCTGCTGTGGCGGGCGGCGCTGGCCGACGCCGCGGCGGGCCCGGTGCTGCGCGCCATGTTCGACGCCGTCCTGGTGGACGAGTACCAGGACGTCAACGCCATCCAGGCCGACATCGTCCGGCTGCTGCGTCCCGAGGGCCCGGGCCTGACCTGCGTGGGCGACGACGCGCAGGCCATCTACGCCTTCCGCGGCGCCGACCCGGCCCACCTGCGCGCGCTGGCCGCGGACTACCCGGACCTGGAGGTCATCCGGCTGGCCCGCAACTACCGGTCCAAGGACGCGGTGCTGCGGCTGGCCAACACGGTCCGGCCGCAGTCCGAGGGCCTGGAGCTGGCCCTGCGCGCGGAGCGCGGGACCGGGGCGCGTCCCCAGCTGGTCCGCTGCCACGACGAGGCGACCCAGGCCCGGGAGATCTGCGGCCGGGTGCTGGAGGCCCGCGAGGCCGGCGCCGATCTGCGCGACCAGGCCGTGCTGATGCGCGCGGCCACGCACAGCGACGTGCTGGAGATCGAGCTCTCGGTCCGGCGCATCCCGTTCATCAAGTACGGCGGCATCCGGTTCACCGAAGCCGCCCACGTCAAGGACTTCATGGCCGCCGCGCGGGTGGTGACCAACCCCGCGGACGACCTGGCCTGGTTCCGGCTGCTCCGGCTGCACGAAGGCATCGGGCCGGTGCACGCCCGCCGGTTCATCGGGGCCCTGGGCCTGGGTGATCCGCAGCTGTGGGAGCACTGGAAGGACGCGGTCGACGTGCTGCCCGCGCGGGCCCGCGGGGGCGTGGCGGACACCATGTCTGGCCTGGCCGACGCGGCGGGACGGGAGCGCACCGTGGACCGGGCCGTGGGCGTCCTGACCGCGCTGGACGCCCCGATCCGCGAGCGCTATCCCGACGCCGGGATCCGCCTCGCCGACCTGCAGCGCCTGGTGGACGCGGCCGGGACCCGGCCCTCGCTGCACGACGCGCTGGTCGAGCTGGCCCTCGACCCGCCGGTGTCCTCGTCGGACCTGGCCGGGCCGCCGCGGCTGGACGACGACTACCTGATCCTGTCCACCATCCACTCCGCCAAGGGGCTGGAGTGGCCGGTGGTGCACCTGCTGCAGCTGGTGGACGGGGCGGTGCCCAGCGACATGGCCCTGTCCAGCCGGGCCGGGCTGGAGGAGGAGCGGCGGCTGTTCTACGTGGCGGTGACCCGGGCCCGGGACCAGCTCTACCTGTACGCGCCGCTGCGGATGCACCACCACCGGATGGCGTCGGACGACCGGCACGGTTACGGCCAGCTGACCCGGTTCCTCGACCCGGCCGCCCTGGCCGAGTGCGACGCCGTGGACGCGACCCCGCCGGAACCCGTGCTGCCCAAGATCGGCCCGCTCGCCGCGACGATCGACGCCGCGCTCGACTCCCTGTTCGGCCCGGCCTGAGCCTGGCCGCGGCCAGCGGGCGCCGGCCACAGCCGCGGCCGGGCCGGCCTCAGCGCGCTGGCAGCAGCCCCCGCACGTAGGCGGCCTGGCCGCCATGCTGCAGGTCGTCGGAGACCACGCTGACCAGCCGGACGCCCAGCGTGACCGGCGGATCCCAGTGCTCGTCCACCACGCGGTCCAGATCCGCCTCGCCCAGGCCCTGCACGTACTTGATCGTGTGCCCGAACACGGCCTCGTGGTACCCGACCAGCAGATCGGCGGACGCACGTACCGCCGCGACCTCCGCGCTGGTGTGCCCGTACCCGGTCTCGGCCACCGGGAACGGCAGCCCGAACCGGTCCGCCCAGCCCTCCGCCGTCCAGGCCTGCTCCGTCCCCGCGACGTCGGCGACGTGGTCGTCCTGGATCCGGGTCAGGTGCCAGATCAGCCACGCGATCGAGTTGCACCGGTCGTCGGGCCGGAACGCCAGCTGGTCCTCGGTCAGCCCGCGGGCGGCGCCCAGCACCACCCCGTGGATCCGGCCGAACTCCTCAGCCAGCAACTCGCCGATGTTCACGAGCACACCTCGCTTCCGTGGGCCGCCCCGGTCCGGCCGGCTCCGCCGCCGGCTGGCACCGCAACCCGAGACCCTACTTCCCTAACGGTCTTCCCGGCCTGCCCACCCACCCCGGTCACGGGTGCTTGCGGGCCAGCAGGCGGCGCGGGCGGCTCAGCCCCTGGCGGTGCCGGGCCATCCCGGCCCACGGGTCGCCGGCCTTGGCCAGCTGGGCCAGCCGGTCCGGCATGGTCGCGCAGCGTGAAACTCTCGGCGGCGAGCGCCGGGTCGGCCACCTCGTCCCAGCTCACCGGGGTCGCGACCGGGGCGTGCGGCCGGGCCCGGACCGAGTACGCCGCCACCGCGGTCTGGGCGTAGGCGTTGCGCATGATGTCCGCGTACACGGGGCCGTGCCGGGCGTCCTTGCGCTGCTCCACGGTGACCAGATCCGGCTCGGCCGCGGCGAGCACCTCGGCCACCTGGCGGGCGAACTCACGCACCGGGTCGAACTCCTCCCGGCCGTTCAGCGGGACCTGCACGTGCAGCCCTTTGCTGCCCGTGGTCTTCACGAACGCGGCCAGCCCCAGGTCCTCGAGGATCTCGCGCAGCCGCAGCGCGGCGGCCCGGACCGCCTCGAAGTGGTCGCCGTCCGGCGGGTCGAGGTCGAAGATCAGCATGTCGGGCCGGTGCAGCTGGTCCGGCTCGTCCTGCCGCCCGACCCGGCTCAGGAACGGGTGCAGCTCGATGCAGGCCTGATTGGCCAGGTAGACCAGGTCGGCGGCCTTGGCGCAGACCACCTGGCTCAGCCGGCCGCCCTGCTTGCCCACCTCGACCCGGGGGATCCAGTCCGGGAAATGGCGGCCCACGTTCTTCTGGAAGATGCGCTCGCCGGTGATCCCGTCCGGGTAGCGGGCCATGGCCAGCGGACGATCGCGCAGGTAGGGCAGCATCTGCTCGGCGGCGGCCTGGTAATACCCGATGAGCTCACCCTTGGTGATCCCGTCGTCGGGGAAGAGCACCTTGCCGGTGTTGGACAGGGCGACGGTCAGCCGCCCGACCTTGAGTTGCTCGCGGGTCGTCGTGCTAGCCATCTTCTTGCGGAACCTCCCGGATCACCTCGGCCGGGCTCTTATCCCGGCGGAGTCCCTGGAACCTGGGATGGCGCAGCCGCCCGTCCGTGGTCCATTCGCTGAAGCCGATCTGCGCGACCAGCCGGGGCCTGGTCCAGTGCACCCCGCGCTCGCGGGGCAGGTCCCCGCGCTCGAAGGGGCTGCGGTCCTGCACCATCGCGCTGAGCTCGTCGTGCAGCAGGTGCAGCGTCTGCTGGTTGAACCCGGTCCCCACCTTGCCCGCGTAGACCAGCTGCCCGTCACTGTCGTAGTACCCGAGCAGCAGGGCGCCGAGCCCGGTGCGGGTGCCCTGCGGGTCGGTGAATCCGCCGATGACCAGCTCCTGGTTGTTCTCGCACTTGAACTTCAGCCAGTCCTTGGTCCGGCCGGCCTGGTACGGGGCGTCGGCCCGCTTGGCGATGAGCCCTTCCCAGCCCTGGCGGCAGGCCTCCTGATAGAACTCGACGCCGTCGCCGACCCGGTGCTCGGTGAAGCGCAGCGGGTCGGCGAAGTCCAGGAGCTGGTGCAGCCGCTGCTTGCGTTCCCGCTGCGGCCGCGGGCGCAGGTCGGTCCCGTCCGCCCACAGCACGTCGAACAGGTAGTACTGCACGGGCACCGAGCGGATGAGGTCCGCGGACGGGCGGCCCTGCTGCATCCGCTGCTGCAGCTGGGCGAACCGGGTCTGGCCGTTCTCGAACGCGACCACCTCGCCGTCCACCACGAAATCGCCCGACTGCTGGGCGCCCAGCGCCTCGACGAGCTCGGGGTAGGTGCTGCTGACCATCTTCCGGTTGCGGGTCATCAGCCGTACCTGGTCGCCGTCGCGGAAGGCCAGGCACCGCTCGCCGTCCAGCTTGCGCTCGTACATCCAGGCCGGGTCGGAGAACCGGTCCCCGGTCAGCGTGGCCAGCTCCGGCTCGAACCAGGCTGGCTTGCCGTTGCTTCCGGTCATCGCCCCGCGTCACCCCCGGTGGTGTCGTTGATGCTCTTTCCCCGCTGCGGGCGGCTCACCCGCCAAGCGTGCCTTATGCCCGGGCCGGCCGGGTGCGCGGGGCAGCCCGGGCGCCTCGGCCGGCCCGGCGGCCTTCGAGGGGAGGCGATCGCCGCCCTCCGCGCCCACCCCTAGCCCGGATCGCGCGGGGGGTTGACAGCATCTGAGGCTAAAAGGTCTAATGTCTCAACCTTTAGTCTTTTGGATGGCCTGTGCTGAGTCCCCTTGATCCCGCCCAGCTGAGCGCCCTCGACCGGGCCATCGACGACCTGGCCGAGAACGCCTTCGCGTTCCTGGAGCGGCTGGTCGCCGCGCCGAGCACGGTCGGCCTGGAGATGCCGGCGCAGCGCGTCGTCCGTGACGAGCTGGACCGGCTGGGCTTCGCGACCTCCGTGCTGCCCATCGGCGAGGACATCGCGGCGGACCCGGTCGCGGGCGTGCCGCAGCAGTCCTACGCCGGACGGGGCAACGTGGTCGGCCACCTGGCCGCGGGGAACGGGCCGTCGCTGCTCCTCAACGGGCATATCGACGTGGTCCCGGCCGAGGCCCCGCTGTGGTCGGCGCCGCCATTCCAGCCGGTCCGGCGGGACGGCTGGCTGGCCGGCCGGGGCGCCGGCGACATGAAGGGCGGCTTCGCGCTGGGCACGCTGGCCCTGGGCGCGCTGAACGCCGCCGTGCCCGGCTGGCTGCGGGGCCGGCTCAGCTTCGCCTCGGTCATCGAGGAGGAGTGCACCGGCAACGGGACCCTGGCCGCGGCCCGGGCCGGGGTGCTGGCCGACGCGGCCGTGCTGCTCGAGCCGACCGACCTGGGCCTGCTGCTCGGCGGGGTGGGGATTCTGTGGACCGAGATCACCGTGCGCGGGCTGCCTGCGCACGCCGAATCGGCGCACCGTGCGGTGAATCCGGCCGATGCCGCGTTCCGGGTGATCGACGGGCTGCGGGCGTTGGAGAAAGAAATGGCGCTGCAGCTCGAGGGGCCCTTCGCGCGGGTTGACGGGGCCTGCGCGGTGAACGTCGGGACGTTCCGGGCCGGCGACTGGCCCTCCAGCGTGCCCGGGCAGGCGGTGCTCGGGGTCCGGGTCGGCTTCCCGCCCGGGTGGACGCCGGACGAGGCGCTGAAACGGGTGACGGACGCCGTGGCCGCGGCGGCCGCGGCCGACCCCTGGCTCGCGGAGCACCCGCCCCAGGTGCGCGCCACGGGTTTCCGGGCCGAGGGCTACCTGCTCGACGGGGCCCACCCGCTGGCGGCGGCGCTGGCCAGCGCGCACCAGTCGGCGCACGGGCAGCCGCCCCGCCAGTTCGTGCTGGGCAGTACCACGGACGCGCGGATCTACCTGAACCAGTACGGCGTGCCCGCGCTGGCCTACGGGCCGCGGACCCGGAACATCCACGCCACGGACGAGGCGGTCGAACTGGACAGCATCGTGGCCGGGGCCCGGACCCTGGCCCGCTTCCTGGCCGGGTACTACGCGGCGGGCGGCCTGGCCGAGGGGAGCCCGCGGTGAGCGGGGAGCGGGACACCCCGCGGCCGCGGGGACTGCTCAGCCCGATGACGGTCCGCACCACCGGGGAGCGGATCGCCGAGCGGTTCGTCACCGCGATCGCGCTCGGCCAGTTCGTGCCCGGCCAGCGGCTGCCCACCGAACGTGAGCTGGCCGCGATGCTCAGCGTCAGCCGGGCCACGGTCCGCGAGGCGATCGCCCGGCTGGCGGAGGCGGGGTACGTCACGGTCCGCCGCGGCCGGTCCGGTGGCACGTTCGTCACCGACGGCTGGGGCCCGGATTCGGACGAGATGATCCGCCGCACGCTCGGCGGCGAGTGGCAGGAAGTGGAGCTGCTGCTGGATTTCCGGCAGGTCATCGAGCAGCAGATCGCCCGGACCGCGGCGCTGCGCCGGACCGACACCGACGTGAAGGCGATCCAGGCCGCGCTGGCGGACTACGAGCGGGCGGGAGCGGACCGCGACTCGTCCCGGATGGCCGACCTCGCCCTGCACCGGGCCGTCGCGGACGCCACGCACAACCCGCACCTGACCAGCCTCAGCCTGAGCATCAGGCACGACATCAGCTTCGGCTTCGAGGCCGAGCCCTACAGCCCCGAGGTGCGCGGCCGGGCCCTGCACCAGCACCCGATCCTGGCCCAGGCCGTCATCGACGGGAACCCCGACCAGGCGGCCGCGCTGGCCGCCGAGCACTTCTCGCTGACCGAATCCATGCTGCGCGAACTGCACGCGCGGGTGATGCTGCGCGCCGGGACATCACCCGGGACACCCCCCGGCACATCACAGGAGTAGCCAATGCCATTCGCCGCCGTCAACGGCATCGACGTGCACTACCGGGTCGCCGGGACCGGGCCTGAGACGATCGTCTGCGTCAACGGGCTCGCCGACGACCTGGAAACCTGGGCCTTCCAGGAAGCGGAACTGACCGCGGCCGGGTACCGGCTGCTGATGTTCGACAACCGGGGCATCGGGAAGACCAGCAAACCCGCCGGGCCGTACTCGTCCCGGCTGCTGGCCGACGACGCCAAGGCGCTGGTCGACCACCTCGGCATCACCGATTTTCACCTGCTCGGGGTGTCCATGGGCGGGATGATCGTCCAGGAGTACGCCCTGGCCTACCCGGAGGACCTCCGGTCGGTGATCATGGCCTGTACCTATGCGGCGCCGGGGCCGTTCTGCTCGCGGATGTTCGCGATGTGGGCCGACGCCGCGCCGGTGCTGGGCATCCCGTTCGTGATGCGCGACGTCACGCTGTGGGCGTTCACCACGGACTTCTTCAGCAGCAGGCCCGATGAGCTGGCCGAGTTCGAGACCGCGATGCGGTACATGGACCAGCCGGTCCCGGCCTACCTGGCCCAGCTGGCCGTGATCCAGCAGCACGACACCACCGGGCGGCTGGCCGGGATCGCCGTGCCCACCCTGGTCCTCGCGGGGGAGCAGGACATCCTCATCCCGGTGTCGCTGTCCCAGGAACTGCACAAGGGGATCGCCGGCGCGGAGTGGCAGACCGTCCAGGGTGGCCACGCCTGCCTCTGGGAGCACCCCGCCAGCTTCAACAACGCCGTTGCCGACTTCGTCCGCCGCCACGGAAAGGGTGACTTATGTCCACGAACATCGGCTCCGATGGCGCCCCTGACGCCTTCGCGGGCACCGGAACCACGACCGTAGCCCCGGCTGCCGGGGCATCCCTCCCGCGCGGCGAGATCGGGCTGCTCGGCGTGCTCATGCCGGGCCTGGCCCAGGTCGCGCCCGCCTTCAACCTGTTCTTCACCACCGGGCTGATGGCCGCGTTCGCGGGCGCCTCGGTCCCGCTGGTGTTCCTGATCAGCATGGTCGGGCTGATCGCCACCGCGGCCAGCCTGGCCCTGTTCTCCGGGGTGTTCCCGAGCGCCGGGTCGTTCCTGACCTACATCGCCCGGTCCATGGGCGTGCGGACCTCGGTCGTGGTCGGGGTGATCACGCTGCTCGGCTACATCATCGCGTTCGGCGGGATCTACATCTTCGTCGGTCAGTACATCGTCCTGAACGTGCTGAACGACCCGCACATCTGGGGCATCACCCAGATCGTCACCATCGCCTACGGCGTCCTGGTGGTCGCCCCGGTCATCCTCGGGCTGAAGTTCGGCGTGCGCACCACCGTGGTGCTCTACGCGTTCGAGGTGGTGCTGCTGCTGGCGCTGGCCATCGCCGTGCTGGCCAAGGGGGGCAACGACGGGCTGTCCGCGACGCCGTTCCACTGGCCCGGCGGGTCCGGGACCAAGGACATCTTCATCGCCTTCTCCCTGGCGGTGCTGGCCTTCGGCGGATTCGAGGCGGCGGCGCCGCTGGCCGAGGAGACCCGCAACCCGCGGCGCAACGTCCCGCTCGCGGTGATCGGCACCGTGGTGATCAGCGGCATCCTGTACGTGTTCTGCTCGTACGCGCTGATCATCGCGTTCGGCCCCGGTCACATCAGCACGCTGGTCTCGGACCCGAACCCGTTCCACACCGCCGCCCAGCGCTACATCTCGCCCCTGGCCCCGCTCATCACCTGGATCTTCCTGACCAGCGTGACCAGCTCCTACGTGGCCGCCAACACGCAGACCGCGCGGGTCATCTTCGCCGGCGCCCGGGGCGGGCTGTGGGCCAAGACGCTGGCCTCGGTCAGCCCCCGGTTCCGCACCCCCTGGGCGGCGGCCATCGCGTTCGTGGCGCCCAGCATCGCGATCGGCGTCATCTCCACCGCGTTCACCGACCCGGGCACCGCGGTCGGCCTGCTGAGCACCTACGGGATCCTCGGCCTGGTGCTCATGTACCTGATGGCCAACATCGCGCTCATCGTGCAGTGGGCCAGGTTCCGCCGGGCCGGGGTGCGCAAGAACGTGTGGGGCTGGGTGGTCACCCCGATCATCGGCGTCCTGGTGCTGGCCATCCCGATCTGGGGTGATCTGCGTCCCGGGCAGCCGGCCCCGTACAGCTACCTGCCCTGGCTGACCATCGCGCTGATCGCCGCCGGCATCGTCTACATGCTGGTCCTGAGCGCGGTCCGGCCGCGGGCCATCGAGACCGGCTGTGGCCAACCTCGAAGGCGGGGTCGAGGCCGCTTCGGCCGCCCTGTAATCCCCTGGTCAGTGCGAGTCGCGGGTCACCTCGTGGCCGCTGGCGCCGACCAGGAAGTCCAGGTCGGCGCCCTGGTCGGCCTGCATGACGTGGTCGATGTACAGGCGCTGCCAGCCGCGGTGCGGACCGGGCAGCGCCGCGGTCATGGCGGGGGCCGGCTCGCGCCGCGCGAGTTCCTCCGGCGGCACGTCGAGATCCAGCCGGCGGCCGGGCACGTCCAGCACGATCGGGTCACCGTCCCGGACCAGGGCCAGCGGGCCGCCCGCCGCCCCCTCGGGCACCGTGTGCAGGACCACCGTGCCGTACGCGGTGCCGCTCATCCGGGCGTCGCTGACCCGGACCATGTCCCGCACGCCCCGGGCCAGCAGCTTGGCCGGGATCGGCATGTTGCCGACCTCGGGCATGCCCGGGTATCCCCGCGGGCCGCAGCCCCGCAGGACCAGGACCGAATCTTCAGTTACGTCCAGGTCCGGGTCATCCAGCCGCGCCCGCAGGTCCTCGATGCTGTCGAAGACCACCGCCGGGCCCCGGTGCACGAGCAGTTCCTTAGTGGCGGCGGCGGGCTTGATCACCGCGCCGCCGGGCGCCAGGCTGCCCCGGAGCACCGCGATCCCGGCCTTCTCCTGCAACGGCGCGGACCGGGGCCGGATCACCGTCTCGTCCCAGATCCTGGCCTCGCCCAGGTGGCTGGCCAGGGGGCGGCCGGTGACCGTGAGCGCGTCCGGGTCGAGCAGGTCCGACACCTCACGGAGCACGGCGAGCAGGCCGCCGGCCCGGTACAGGTCGTCCATCAGGTACCGCCCGGCCGGGGCCAGGTCGACCAGCAGCGGCACCTCGGCGCCGAGCGTGTCGAAGTCATCCAGGGACAGGGGCACCCCGGCCCGCCCGGCGATGGCCAGCAGGTGCACCACGGCGTTCGTCGAGCCGCCGATCGCGGCCAGCGCCACGATGGCGTTGCGGAACGAGCCTGGGCTCAGCACCTGGCTGGGCGTCCGGCCGGCGGAGACCAGGTCCACCGCGAGCCTGCCACTGGCGTGCGCGGACTCCAGGAGCCGGCTGTCCGGGGCCGGGGTGCCGGCCACCCCGGGCAGCGTCATGCCCAGCGCTTCGGCCATGCAGGCCATGGTGGACGCGGTGCCCATCGTGTTGCAGTGCCCCTTGCTGCGGATCATCGCCGATTCCGAGGCCAGGAAGTCCTGCTCGGCCAGGTTGCCCGCGCGGACCTCCTCGGACAGCCGGAACACGTCCGTGCCGCAGCCGAGTGGCACGCCGCGGAAGTGGCCGGTGAGCATCGGGCCGCCCGGGACCACCAGGGCGGGCAGGTCCACCGAGGCGGCCGCCATGAGCAGCGCGGGGATGGTCTTGTCGCAGCCGCCGAGCAGCACCACGCCGTCGACCGGGTTGGCCCGGATCATCTCCTCGGCGGCCATCGCGGCCAGGTTGCGCCACAGCATGGCGGTGGGCTTGACCAGGGTCTCGCCGAGCGACATCACCGGCATGTCCAGCGGGATGCCGCCGGCCTCCCAGATGCCCGCCTGGACACTGGCCGACACCTCGTTCAGGTGCTTGTTGCACGGGGTGAGGTCGGAGGCGGTGTTGGCGATCGCGATCTGCGGCCGGCCGGTGAACGCGCTGCGCGGCAGGCCGCGGCGCATCCAGGCGCGGTGGATGTAGGAGTCGCGGCCGTTGCCGCCGTACCACTGGTCGCTGCGGTAGCGCACTCAGCAGCCTCGCTTTCCCGGCCCGATGGGCCCTCGGCTGGTGCCCATGCTGGGCCTGTTGACCGGCGGGGGTCATTTCCGGCGGTCCCGGGCCAGGCTAACCCGCCGCCGCCGCGCCGGACTATCCCGGGGAAGCGCAGGCGATGCAGGTGCGGGCGGTCGGGCGGGCGGCGAGCCGTCCGGCGGCGATCGGCCGCCCGCACCGCTCGCACTGGCCGTAGCGACCCTGCCGGAGCCGGCCTGCGGCCTCATCCAGCTCGGCCAGGTGCCGGTGGGCCTGGTCGAGCAGGGCGGCCAGCTGGGCCCGCTCGAAGGCGATGGTGGCGCCTTCGGGGTCATGCTCGTCGTCGGTGGCGACCCCGGCGGACGCCTCGACGATGCCGTCGAACTCCCGGCCGACCGCGGTGATCCGGTCCAGCGTCTGCTGCCGTTCGGCGGCCAGCGCGTCACGGATCGCCGCCGCCGCCTCGGGCGGCAGGCCTTCGGGGGCGTCGCCGGTCATTGACCCCACCGTAGACCGCGCCCCGGGCCACCCGCCCAGGCCCGCCCGCCCGGGCCAGCCTGGCCGGGAGCCTCGCCGGCCGCCCCTCGCCGGGACAAGAGTGCGCACGTAGCCTGGAAGCACCCAGCGGTACGGCCCGGAATGAGGCGGACGATGGCGGCAGCGAGCATGGCGGCACCCGAGCCCGGCCCACCGGCAGCACCGGACCCGGGCCGCCCGGACCCCGCCCGCCCGGACCCCGGCCGCCTCTTCCGCGGCGTGGGCGTGGCGCTGGTCACCCTGTTCGACTCCGGCGGCGAGGCCGATCCGGTCTCGACCGGCAAGCTGGCCGCCGGACTGGCCGGGCGGGGCGTGGCGGCGGTGCTGGTCAACGGCACCACCGGGGAGGCCGGCACGCTGACCGGCGCGGAGCGCACCGCGCTGATCGAAGCCGTCCGGGCCGCGGTCCCTGACCCGGTGCCGGTGATCGCGGGGACCGGCGCCCCGTCGCTGCGCCAGGCGGCCGCGCTGACCCGGGACGCGGTGACCGCGGGGGCCGGCGCCGTGCTCACCTGGTGCCCGCCCCGCTGCGCGGACCTGGCCGGCTACTTCGCGGCGATCGGTGAGGCCGCCGCCGGGCGCCCGGTGCTGGCCTACCACAACCCCTTCATCGCCTGCGCCGACCTGCCGGTGGACAGCCTGGCCGGGCTGCCGGTGAGCGGGGTCAAGGACTCCTCCGGGAGCCCGGACCGGCTGCTCGACGAGCTGGCCCGCTACCCGGGTGACACCTACGCCGGCTCGGCCGGCTACCTGGCCCTGGCCGGGCCGATGGGCGCGGCGGGCGCCCTGCTGGCCCTGGCCAACCTGGCCCCCGAGGCCTGCATCCGCGCCTGGGGCGGGGACGCCGCGGCCCAGCGTGACCTGGCCGCGCAGCACCTGGCCGTCCGCGCGGGCGGCCCGGCGCAGCTGAAACGGATGCTGGCCGGGGCGGACGGGACATCGCCGGTTTCCCGGATCTGCTGAGCCCGGCTCATGACCGCGCTGCGCCGGGCCCTGGCCGTTCCCCCCTTCGCCGCCGACCCGGCCGACCTCATCGGTCTCGGGGTGGCCGCGGAACGGGCTGGCTTCGAGGGCTTCTTCCTCTGGGATCACCTCGTGTTCAGCGACGCCGGGGAGGGGCCGCCGATCCTGGATCCCTGGCAGATCCTGGCCGTCGTGGCCGCCCGGACCTCACGGATGCGGCTCGGCACCATGATCACGCCGCTGTCGCGCAGGCGGCCCTGGCAGCTGGCCAAGGAGACCGTCACCCTGGACCGGCTCAGCGGCGGCCGGGTCATCCTCGGGGTGGGGCTGGGCTCGCCGGTCTACGGGGACTTCGGCATCTTCCACGAGCCGGCCGCGGACCGGGAGCGCGCCGCCCGGCTGGACGAGGGCCTGGAGGTGCTGGCCGCGCTGTGGACCGGGGAACGCTTCTCCTACCAGGGCGCGCACTTCACGCTGGACCCGGTCCGGTTCAGCCCGGTGCCGGTGCAGCAGCCGCGGATCCCGGTGTGGGTCGGCGGGGTGCTGCCCGCCGCCGGGCCGGTCCGGCGGGCCTGCCGCTGGGACGGCATGGTGCCGCTGCGCCGCTCGGTGAAACCGGACGGGGAGGTGACGCTGGTCGGGCCGGCCCCGGCGGACATCGCCGCGGTCCGGGACCAGGCCTGGTCGGCCCGGGGCACCCCGGAGGGTTTCGACCTGGTGGTCTGGGCCGACCTGGAGCGGGAGGCCGGCGACGTGGAGCGGGTGGCGCCGGCCTACGTCGCGGCCGGCGCCACCTGGTGGATCGAGAGTGCCCGCCCGGGACCCGGCTGGCAGGCCGAGGCGGCCAGCCGGGTCAGCCGGGGGCTATGACCGGGTACCGGCCAGTTCCGGCCCGGCCTCCGACCCGGTGTCCTGCCCGGGCTCGGCGTCCGGGGTGCCCGGCACCAGCGCCGGGCTCGCCGCGGGTGCGGGCAGCCGCCGCAGCGCCAGGTAGCTGATGACCACCCCGGCCGCGACCAGCACGATGGTCAGGGCCAGCCCGGCGTGATATCCGTCCAGGAAGGCGTTGGCCGGCAGCACCCCGTGGTTCAGCGCGACCCCCTGCCGGGACCGCAGCACCGCACCGATCACCGTGATGCCGAGCAGCCCGGCGACCTCCCGGGAGTTGTTCAGCAGCGCGGAGGCCATGCCGGACCGCTCGGCCGGCATCGAGCCGAGGACCGCGTTGGTCAGCGGCACGTTCATCAGGCCGGAGCCCGCCCCGAAGAGCACGAAGCCCGGCATCAGCGAGGCGAACGTGGCGTCCCGGCCCAGCCGCCAGAACAGGAACAGCCCGATCGCGTTCAGGACCAGGCCAAACGCCACGGTGCGGTGCGCGCCGACCCGGGCCGCCACCGGCACGCTCACCCCGGCGAACACGGCCATGCACAGCGCCATCGGCACGAAGGCCAGGCCGGCCTTGGTGGGCGAGAAGCCGAGCACCCCCTGCAGGTACAGCGAGGTGAAGAAGTAGATGCCGAAGATGCCGAACGCCCAGAGCATCATGGTGCCGATCCCGCCGCCGAACGCCCGCGAGCGGAACAGCGACAGCGCGACCATCGGGTGCTCGGTGCGCGACTCGATGAGCACGAACAGGCCGCCGGCCAGCACCGCGAGGGCCAGTGCGCCGAGGATGGTCAGGGACGTCCAGCCCTTGTCGTGGCCCTCGATGAGCGCGTAGGTGAGCGAGAACAGCGCGACCGCGGAGGCGGCCAGCCCGGGCACGTCGAGGTGACGGCCGGCGGAGGTGTCCCGCGACTCGCGGACGGCCACCAGGGCGATGCCCATGGTGATCACGCCGATCGGCACGTTGATCAGGAAGATCCAGCCCCAGTGCAGGTGCTGGCTGATGAAGCCGCCGATGAGCGGGCCGAAGGCCAGGGCGAGCGCGCCGATCGCGGCCCAGGCGCCGATCGCGCGGGTCCGCTCGCGGGGGTCGTGGAAGGTGGCCACGATGATGGCCAGCGTGGTCGGCACCATGAGCGCGGCGCCCAGGCCCTGCGCCAGCCGCGCCCCGATCAGCACGCTGCCGCTGCCGGCCAGCCCCGCGCCGAGCGAGGCCAGCGTGAACACCGAGAGCCCGATCACGAACAGCCGCCGCCGCCCGTACACGTCGGCCAGCCGGCCGCCGACCAGCAGCAGCCCGGCGAACACCAGGATGTAGCTGCTGACCACCCACTCCAGGCCCGCGATCGACAGGTGCAGGTCGCGCTGGATGGTCGGGATCGCGACGTTCGTCACGTTGTTGTCGAGATAAGTCATGAAGGTGGCCAAGCCGACCGCCACCAATGCCCACCAGCGTCTGGACACGGGCCCTCTCCTCCTGGGACGACACTCCTGTACGTTGATCCTGTACGCCGATCATGTACGTCGTTCCTATACGTCGTACATGTCGTGCTGACAGGATGACTTGTACGGCGTATAGTTGTCAAGTGATGGCTACGAGACCTGCTCAGGACACGGCGCCGGCGGACACGCCGGGAGCCCCGGCCAGCCCGCCCGGGGCGGCGCCGGACCCCCAGCGGCCCCGGCTGAGCAAGGCCGCCGTGGTCGGGCGGGCCATCGCCCTGGCCGACGCCGAGGGCGTGGACGCGCTGACCATCCGCCGCCTGGCCCAGGAGCTCGGGGTCACCCCGATGGCCCTGTACTGGCACTTCCGGAACAAGGACGAGCTCCTCAACGGGCTGTCGGACCAGTTCTGGAGCGAGATCGACACCGACGTGGATGAGGCCGCGCCCTGGCCCGACCAGCTGCGCGCCCTGCTGGACTCGCTGGTCCAGGTGCTCCGTGAGCACCCCAGCGCGTCCCAGCTGCTGGTGTCGGGGGAGAAGCAGAGCCCCGCCGCGCTGGAGGCCATCGAGGTCACCCTGGAGGTGCTGAGCCGCGGCGGCTTCGATCCGCGGCGCGCCAGCGCGGTCGCCCGCAACGGGCTGTGGACCGGGCTGATGCTGGCCATGAGCGAGCCCGGGTACGGCCCGTCGCTGAACGAGGGCGAGCGCGCCGAGCAGCAGCGCCGCAACCGGATCCGGCTGGCCATGCTGCCGCCGGACCGCTACCCGTGCCTGGTCGAGGCGGCGGAGCCGATGACCGACTGCAACGACCCGGACTTCCACTACCGGTTCGGCATCGACCTGTTCATCCGGGGCGTCCAGGCCATGGCGGAGCAGGGCTAGACCGGTGACCGCGACACACCGGGCTACTCCGGCGCCCAGATTCGGCGGCGAATCACGCTGGACCGACCTGGGCGGGCCGGTGCACTACCTCGACTACGGCGGCCCGGCGGGCGCCCCGGTCATCGTGGCCGTGCACGGCCTGGAGGGCTCCGCGGTCAACTGGTCGGCGCTCGCGCCGCTGCTGACCGACCGCTACCGGGTGCTCGCCCCCGACCTGGCCGGGCACGGCTTCACCCGGTCCGCGGGCCGGGGGGTCGACGTGGCCGCCAACCGCGGCTTGCTGAGCCGGTTCATCCAGGAGGTGGCCGGCTCCCCGGTGATCCTGATGGGCAATTCGATGGGCGGGATGATCTCGCTCAGCGAGGCGGCCGCCGCGCCGCGCACGGTGGCCGGGCTGATCCTGCTCGACCCGGTGGTGCCCTTCGGGCCCGTCCGGCCGGATCCCGCCGTGCTGATGATGTTCCTGGTCAACATGGTCCCCGGGCTGGGCCAGCGGATGATCAGCCGGCGCCGCCGGTTCTCCGCGGAGGAACTCGTGACCGGGGTGCTGGCCACGGTCTGCGCCGACCCCTCGCGGATCAGCCCGGCCGTGGTGGAGCAGCACGTGGAGGTGGCGCGCAGGCGGTTCAGCCACACCGAGGCGGACCGCGAATTCACTCTCGCGTCCCGCTCGGTGGTGTCCGCGGCCGCTTACATCACCGGCCGCGCCTACCGGCGCGCGATCGACTCGGTCCGCTGCCCGGTCCTGGTCCTGCACGGCCTGCTCGACCGGCTGGTCCCGGTCGAGGCGGTCCGGCGCGCGGCCCGGGCCCACCCGGCCTGGTCGCTGGTTGTCCTTCCGGGCGTCGGTCATGTGCCGCAGCTCGAAGCCCCCGGGGTGTGCGCCACCGAGATCGCTGAATGGCTCGGCGGGGCAGGCCGCGACGCGGTCGCGGCCGCAGGCGGCCAGCGCACCTCCTGAGGGGTACCCGCTGGTCATATCGGGTATACCTGGGTTTTACCGAGCAGTAACCCGGCTGCGGGGGCAGCCAGGTGAGCGCCCGGCCGGGGAGATGACATGAGCGCTGCGGGGGTATCAGGGGCCGGGTGCCGCAGGATCGGGAGCCTCCGGGGGGAGGCCGCCCGGGCCGGGACCCATCCGCGCACCGGGCTGGTGCTCGGGTCCGGCGGGGTGGTGGGCGCGGCCTGGATGACCGGCGCCCTGCACGCCGTCCAGCACCGCCTGCCGGTCCCGGTCGGCGAGGTCGACCTGATCGTCGGGACCAGCGCCGGCAGCGTGCTCGCGGCCGCCCTGCGCTGCGGGGTCACCCTGGACGAGATGACCGCCCTGCAGCGCGGCGAGCCGGTGCCCGCGCTCCGCGACGCCGGCCTGCGCGACCTGGACGAGGGCCCGCATCCCCCGCGCCCGCACCTGCGGGCCGGCTCGCCCCGGCTGATGCTCACCACGCTGCGCGCCCCGCGCACGATCCATCCCGGCGTCGGGGCCAGCGCCTGGCTGCCCCGCGGCCGCGGACGGCACGAGGCCCTGCACGCCACGGTCGCGGCCCTGGATACCCTCGCGGGCCGCCGCCTGGACGCCCGCGGCCCGGGCGGCTGGTCGCCCGGGTCCTGGGCCGACGGCCGGACCTGGATCGTCGCCGTGGACTTCGACACCGGCCGCCGGGTGATGTTCGGCCGGCCGGGCGCCCCGCGGGTGCCGCTCGCCGACGCCGTGGTCGCGTCCTGCTCCATCCCGGGCTGGTACGAGCCGGCCGTCATCGACGGCCGCCGCTACGTGGACGGCGGCGTGCGCTCGTCCACGTCGCTGCGGTCCCTGGCCCAGGCCGGCCTGGACGAGGTTTACGTCCTCGCGCCCATGGCCAGCCTGGTGCCCGGCCGGCCGTCCCGGGCCGCCGAGCGGCTGGAACGCCGTGTCCGGCGGCTGATCACCCGGTCGCTGCTGCGCGAGGTGGCGGTGCTGCGCGCCCGCGGCACCCGGGTCACGGTGCTCACCCCGGGCCCCGAGGACCTGGCCGCGATGGGAGCCAACGTCATGGACCCGCGCCGCCGCCAGCCCGTCCTGGACATCTCGCTGCGCACCTCGGCCGCCCTGCTCGCCACCGCTGACGATCGTTCGCAGGTGGCCTGAATTTTCTCTCCCTAACGAACACCCGCCGGCCCGCCCGGCCCGGCCGTCACCCGGCGGCGGCCGGGATGACGTGATACTCGGCCAGGTCCAGCCGGCGGGTCGCGCGGCGGAACCCGCCGACCGACCCGGGCCACAGCGTCGGGTTGCGGCCCGCGGAGTTCAGGTACCAGCTCATGCAGCCGCCGGTGGCCCACACCGTGGACGCCATCCGGCGCTGCACGTCGTCGCACCAGCGCTGCTCGGCCTCCGGGCTGGTGTCCAGGGCGGCCGCGCCCAGCCGGTCCAGCGCGTCCAGGTAGTCCAGGGTGTAGTC
Source organism: uncultured Actinomycetes bacterium (assembly GCA_963718305.1). GTDB lineage: Bacteria > Actinomycetota > Actinomycetes > Streptosporangiales > Streptosporangiaceae > RYN-230. Next base: position 20,213 of record CAVQZG010000025.1, on the reverse strand, counting down.
GAGCTGGGCCTCGATGATGTGGATCAGCGAGTTGTGCCCCAGGCCGGTGTTCGGGCCGATGAGCAGGCAGAGGTTGGGAAACCCGGCGATCGTGGTCCCGCGCAGGGCCCGCATGTCCTCGCCCCAGGTCTGGGCCAGTGTCACGCCGCCCGCCCCGGTGATCCGCCGGGCCAGCGGCATGTCGATGACGTGGAACCCGGTCGCGAAGACGATCACGTCAGCGTCCCGGGCCGTGCCGTCCTGGGCGGTGAGCGTGCTCCCGTCCACCTTGGCCAGGCCCGCGGCGACCAGTTCGGTGTTCGGCTGGGTGAGCGCGGGATAGTAGTCGTTGGACAGCAGCACCCGCTTGCAGCCCAGCACGTACCGGGGGGTCAGCCGGGCCCGCAGGTCCGGGTCCGGCACGGACCGGGCCAGGTGCCGCAGCGCCATCCGCTGGGCCCCGCGGAGCAGCCCGGGCCGCTTCACGAACCCCAGGACCAGCAACTCCCGGCTGGCGTGCAGGCCGAGGCGGACCATCCGCTCGGTCAGCGGGACCTGCCGGTACAGCCATTTCTCGGCGTCGGTGATCCGCCGGTCGCGGCGCGGCATGACCCAGGCCGGGGTGCGCTGGAACAGGGTCAGCCGCCCCGCCGCGGGCTGGATCGCGGGCACGATCTGGATGGCCGACGCCCCGGTGCCGATCACCGCGATCCGCTTCCCGGCCAGGTCCGCCTGGTGATCCCAGCGGGCCGAGTGGAAGATCTCGCCGGGGAAGGTGTCCAGGCCCGGGATGTCCGGCAGGGACGGCGTGGACAGCGGGCCCGCGGCCGCGATGACCACGTCCGCGGTCAGGTCCCCGCGCGACGTCCGCAGCTGCCACCGGGCCTGGCCGCCGTCCCAGCGCGCCTCGGCCAGCTCGGTGCCGAACCGGATGTAGGGCCGCACGGCGTACCGGTCGGTCACGGCGTCGAGGTACGCCCAGATCTCGGGCTGCCGGGAGAAACCACGCGACCAGTCGGGGTTGGGAGCGAACGAGAACGAGTACAGGTGCGAGGGGACGTCGCAGGTGCAGCCCGGATAGGTGTTGTCGCGCCAGGTCCCGCCGACCGCGCCGGCCCGCTCCAGGATGACGAAGTCGGTCCGGCCCGCCTGCCGCAGCCGGATGGCGGCCCCGATGCCGGCGAACCCGGCGCCGATGATGGCCACCCGTACGTGCGCGGGGAGTGGCTGGGTGCCGGGCGGAGTCTCGGTCCCGGCCTCGTGCATGACCCAGATGCTACCCAAAAGTAACTCTCAGCTGAAGTGACCCGAGGCGGCCCCCCGGGCTTCTATCGCGGTGGCGGTATCTCGTTGGTGAGATATCGTGGCGGGCATGAGTGAGCTGGACGGGCCGGGACCGGAGGAGCCGGGCGGGCTGGGCCTGCCGCGGCTGCCCGGGTTCCGCGAGATGGCGCTGCGCCGGATGGCGGGCGAGCGGCGGCGCCTGGTCACCGAGCTCACCGCGCAGCGGCAGGCGGCCGGGCTGTCCCAGACTCAGGTGGCGGCGCGGATGGGCACCTCGCAGTCGGCCGTGGCCCGGCTCGAGGCCGGCGAGGCGGACGTGCGGGCCTCGACGCTGGAACGCTACGCCGCGGCGATCGGCAGCCAGATCAGCTGGCGGTTGCAGGACACCCCGGCACCAGGAGGATTCCGATGACCATCCCGATAGCTGACTCGTTCCCCCCGGGCCGCCCGTGGCCCGGGCCGCCGGGGCCAGGAGAACCGCCGGCCCGGCCCGGGCACCCTGGCGCGCCTGGGCATCCCGGTGCGCCGGGCTGGCCTGCCCCGCACCGCGAGCCGCCCGCGTACCCGGTCGTGCCGCCCTCCCGGGTCTGGACCGACCAGGGCGACTGGCCCGGCCGGATCTACCAGCGGCTGCTGGAGCAGCGCATCGTGCTGGCGTCCGGCCTGCTCGACGGGCCCGCGGCGAGCGTGCTGAGCGCCCAGTTGCTCACCCTGGACGCCGAGGGTGACGGGCCGGTCCGCCTCGAACTCCAGGGCCTGGATGCCGAACTGCCCGCCGCGCTGACCATCATGGGCGTGCTGGACGTGCTCCGCGTCCCGGTCACCGGGTACGTGGCGGGCCAGATCGGCGGCCCGGCCCTGGGCGTCCTCGCCGCCTGCGGGCAGCGGCGCGGCTACCCCAGCGCGGTGCTGGGACTCCGCGAGCCCAGGCTGAACCTGGACGGCACGGCCACCCAGGTCCGGGCCCAGGAGGAGCAGATCGAGACGATGGTGGACACGCTGTACATCCGGCTGGCCGAGGTGACCGGGCGCGAAGTGGACGAGATCCGGGCCGATGCCCGGCAGGGACGGTTCTTCACCGTCCCCGAAGCGGTCGCCTACGGCCTCCTCGACGGCGAGGCGGGGCCGGGCGACATGCAGCGGGGTGGCCGGGGCTGAAACAGCAGACGCCGCTGCAGTCGCCCGGGGCGTACATCCGGGCGAACACCTGGCTGGCCGCGCCGCCGCTGCTGCCGGAGATCCGGCTGTACCTGGCCCGGGACGCGTTCGGGCTGTGGGAGCGGATCGAGCGGGATACCGGGCAGCACCAGCTGCCCCCGCCCTTCTGGGCCTTTCCGTGGGCGGGCGGTCAGGCGCTGGCCCGGTACCTGCTCGACCAGCCGGGCAGCGTTCGCGGCCAGGTCGTGCTGGACCTGGCGTCCGGATCAGGCCTGGTGGCGATCGCAGCCGCCCTGGCGGGCGCGGCGGCGGTCACCCCGAGCGACACCGATCCGCTCGCCGCTGCCGCCATCACGCTCAACGCACGGGTGAACCGGGTCCGGCTGGAGCCCACGGTGGGGGATCTCCTCGGCGCCCCGGGCGCGCCGGTGCGGGCGGACGTGGTCCTCGTCGGGGACGCGTTCTACGACCGCGATCTGGCCGCCCGGCTGCTGCCCTTCCTGGAGCGGGCCAGCCAGGCGGGCGCGCTGGTGCTGGTCGGCGACCCGGGCCGGGCCTACCTGCCCCGGGACCGCTTCACCCAGGTCGCCGCCTACGACGTCCCGGTCGAGCGGGTGATCGAGGACGCGGACGTCAAGCCCAGCACCGTCTGGCGCCTGCGCTGAGCCGCCCTCCTGGTTACCCGGGGCGCGACGGGCCGGTGCCGGCGCCGCTGCTGGCCACGGCGGCCGCGATCTCGGTGAGGTCCTTGTCGTTCAGGACCAGTTCGGCGGCGGCCAGCCAGCCGTCCACCTGCTGAGGGCTGCGGGCGCCGACGATCGCGCCGCTCACCCCCGGGAAGGCCAGGGTCCACGCCACCGCGAGCGCGCCAGTACTCACGCCGAGCCGGTCGGCGACCGGCCGCAGGGCGTCCACCAGGGCCAGGTTGCGGGTCAGGCCGTCGCCGGTGAAGTCACCGCTGCGGCTGCGCCAGTCACCCTGGTCCAGGTGCGCGGCCCGCTCCGGGGTGAAGGCCCCGGTGAGCAGCCCGGCCCCCATCGGGCTGTACGCGATCACGCCGGTGCCGTGGGCCGCGCACCACGGGATCAGCCCGGCGGCCGCATCCCGGTGGATCAGGCTGAACTGCGGCTGCAGGGAGTCCACGTGCCCCACCGCCTCGGCCGCGGTGAGCTGGGCCACGTTGTGGTTGGACAGCCCCGCGGCGCGGATCTTCCCCTCGGCGCGCAGGTCCAGGAACGTCTGCCAGTACTCCTCCAGCGGCGTCCCGTCCTCGGCGGGCCGGTGCTGCTGGTACAGGTCGATCCGGTCCACCCCCAGGCGGCGCAGCGACGCCTCCACCTCCCGGCGCAGGCTGGCCGGGTCGCCCACCCGGCGGGGCGCCTTCGTCCGGTCGGACTCGTCCCAGACCAGGCCGCCCTTGGTGAACACGTAGGGGCGGTCCGCCTCGGGGAAGTCGCGCAGCGCCCGCGCCACGACCTCCTCGGAATGGCCGAGGCCGTACACGGCCGCGGTGTCCACCCAGTTGATCCCGGACTCGACCGCGTGCCGGATGGCGGCGACCGAGTCGTCGTCCTCCTGGTCGCCCCAGGCGAAGGCCCAGCCTCCGCCGCCGATCGCCCAGGCGCCGAAGCCGGCCCGGGTGATGGTCATGCCGGTCTGCCCGAAAGGAACCTTCGTCAGTGTGTCGCTCATGCCCCCATGCTGGGTGAGCCGGCCGGGAGCTGTCGAATTCTCGTCCATGGTGGCGGGCGCGTGCTCGCGTCTAGTACGTTGACTGATACATCGCTAGTCGTACTAGGAGCGCCGCATGGCTTCAGCCGAGGGGAACCGCGAGGACCCAGCCGGCCAGGATGTCCTCCGCCGGGCCGGGGACGCCTCGGTCCTGATCCTGACCAGCCTCGCCGACGGCCCGAAGCACGGCTACGCGCTGATCCAGGACATCAAGGGGTTCGCGGGCCTGCAACTGGGGCCGGGCACGCTCTACGGGGCGCTTGACCGGCTCGAGCGCCTGGGCCTGATCGAGTCGCTGGCCAGCGAGGACCGGCGTCAGCCATACCGGATCACCGCGTCCGGGGCGGCGGCCCTGCGCATCCACCTCGATTCACTCGAACGGGTCAGCGCGGTCGGCCGGCTGCGGCTGCGGCTCGGTGGAATCTGATGCCGCAGCCACGGCGGGCGGGCCTGGTCGATACGGCCCTGCGCTGCTATACGCGGCGGTGGCGGACGCGGCACGGCGACGAAGCCGCCGAGGTGGCCCTGCTGCTGATGCGCGATGGCGTGCCAGCGCACTCGATCGCGTGGAGCTACCTGAAGGGCGCGGCCCGGGATCGGCTGACCCCCAGGCCGGGCGGTCACTTCGCGGCCACGGCGGCTGCCCTGCTGGCCGTGGCCGGTTCGCTGGGCGTGGCGCTGGCCCTGCTGTCAGCCTCTGTCCCGGCCAGCGCGGCCAGTTCGGTCCACGCGCGTACCACCCGCCGGGATGACGCGGCCGCGCGGCTCGTCAGGCTGCTGAACTGCGGCGGACTTCATGGCGTCACGGTCAAGAAGGCGCTTCCCTCGCTGGATGCCCCGCACGTGAAGATCACCTGGGACATTGCTGCTGGCCGGACAGGCGGGGACGCCGTGCCCAGCGGTTCGTACTACGTGGCCGGCGGGCGGGCGCTCTCCCCGGGTTCCATCGCGGTCCGGGTTACCGCGGCCCGGCCAGCGGGTCACCCTGGTGCGGACGGTCATGCCGGACGCTGCTGACCAGGCTGGCCTGGCCGGCCAGGCCGGGCCACCCGGGACAGGCCCGGGCGGCAGCAAGCCGGCGGCCAGGCCGCCGATCTTCCGGCGCTTCCGCACCCTGGCCGAGACGGCCGCTGCCCTCGCGGTCGCCTTGCTGCTCGCCGTGGGGGCGCGGGAGTTCGTGTTCCAGGTCTTCTTCATACCTTCCACCTCCATGGTGCCGACGCTCCAGAAGGGTGACCGGATGCTGGTGCTGAAGGCCTTCTTCAACTGGCGTGATCTGCACGAAGGCGACATCGTGGTGTTCACCCGGCCACCGCGCGACCACTGCCCGGGCCCCGCCGGTGACGACCTCGTCAAGCGCGTCATCGCCCTCCCCGGGCAGACCATCTACTCGGCAGGCGGCGCCATCTACGTGGACGGCCGGCGGCTGGCGGAACCGTACCTGCCCCGGATAGACCCGCTCGGCCCCCCGATACCCGATGCCACCCGGGCGGATCCCTTCCACGTCCCGCGCGGGGAGTTCTACCTGATGGGCGACAACCGGGCGATCTCCTGCGACAGCCGCTACTGGGGCCCGGTCCAGGGCCGCAGCATCATCGGCCGGGTGGTGCTGCTCTTCTGGCGCGATGGCCACCCTGAGCTGCACCCGTTCTGACCCCGCCCGCTGGTCCCGGCGCCCAGGTCAGGCCAGCCGCCCCGCCCGGTCCCACGCCGCGGCCACCACCGCCTGTCCCAGGCTGATCCCGCCGTCGTTCGGCGGGACCCGGGAGTGGGTCAGGACCCGGAAACCCAGGCCCTCCAGCAGGTCCACGACGGTGCCGAGCAGGAGCAGGTTCTGGAACACCCCGCCGGACAGCGCCACCGTGCCCAGCCCGGACCGCTCCCGGACCAGCCCGCAGGCCTCGCCGATCATAGCGGCCACGCCGCCGTGAAACCGGGCACTGATGATCTCCCGGGGTACGCCGGCCAGCAGGTCCCCGGCCGCGGCGCGGACCAGGTCTGGGCCGGCCACGGTGAACGGGCGGCCGTCGGTGATGGCCGCCCGGTACGGGTCGTGCCGTGACGTGGCGGCCAGTTGCTCCAGCTCGACCGCGGCCTGGCCCTCGTAGTTGATGGTGTCGCGCAGGCCCAGCAGTGCGGCGACCGCGTCGAACAGCCGGCCCGCACTGGACGTCAGGGGAGAGTTCATCCCGCGGCGGCCCAGGGCCAGCACGGTCGGCCAGGCTTCCTGATTACGCACCACCACATCCAGGCCCCCGGGCAGGCCGGCGGGGAAGGCGGCGTCCAGGTAGGCGGCGGCCATCCGCCAGGGCTGGCGGATCGCGGCCGCGCCGCCGGGCATCGGCAGGCCGGCCAGGTGCCCGGCCCGCTGCGCGTCGGCCAGGTCGGCGAGCAGGAATTCGCCGCCCCAGATCGTGCCGTCCGGCCCGTAGCCGGTGCCGTCGAAGGCCACCCCGATGACCGGCCCGGCCTCGCCGTTGTCGGCCAGGCAGGAGGCGATGTGCGCGTGATGGTGCTGCACGCCCGCCAGCACGCAGTCGTCCTGCTCCAGGGCGTACCTGGTGGACAGGTAGTCCGGGTGCAGGTCGTGCGCCACGATCTGCGGCGTCACGTCGAACAGCCGCCGGAAGTGCCCGATCCCGTCGGTGAACGAGCGCAGCGTCTCGTAGTTCTCCAGGTCACCGACGTGATGGGAGAGGAAGGCCCGGTCCTCGCGGCCGAGGCAGAACGTGTTCTTCAGCTCCGCGCCGCAGGCCAGCACCGGCCGGCCGAAGCGGCTGGCCACGGTCAGCGGCTCCGGCACGTAACCCCGGGAGCGGCGCAGCACGGCCTCCCGGCCGCGGAACGGGCGGACCACCGAGTCGTCGGTCCGGATATGGATCGGCCGGTCGTGGGTGAGGAACACATCCGCGATGCCGCCCAGCCGGGCCAGGGCGTCTTCGTCCCGGTAGGCGATCGGCTCGTCGGAGACGTTGCCGCTGGTCAGCACCATGGGGCGGGCGAAGTCGCGGAGCAGCAGATGATGCAGCGGGGTGTAGGGCAGCAGCACGCCCAGCTGGCGGTTGCCCGGCGCCACGGCCGCCGCGAGCCTGGCCGACCCCGGTCGCGCCGGGCGGGCCCGCCGGCGCGGCAGCAGCACGATGGGCCGCCGGTGACTGGCCAGCAGGCTCGCCGCCAGGTCGTCCACCTCGCACAGGGCCCGCGCACCGGCCAGGTCCGCGACCATCACCGCGAACGGCTTGTCTTCCCGGTGCTTGCGCGCCCGGAGCAGGGCCGCGGCCTGCTCGCTGGCCGCGTCCACCGCCAGGTGGTAGCCGCCGAGGCCCTTCACCGCGAGTACCTGGCCGCCGGCCAGCGCGGCCACGGCCCCGGCCAGCGCGGCGTCCGGTGGGCTCTGCGGGCCGGACAGCTGCGTCCCGTCCGCGGCGAGCAGCGTCAGCCGGGGGCCGCAGGCCGGGCAGCACACCGGCTGGGCGTGGAACCGGCGGTTCGCGGGGTCGTGATACTCCGCCGCGCACGCCGCGCACATCGCGAAGCCCGCCATCGTGGTCAGCGGCCGGTCGTAGGGCACGTCGCGGACGATGGTGAACCGGGGGCCGCAATTCGTGCAGTTGATGAACGGGTAGCCGAACCGCCGGTCGGCCGGGTCGGCCAGCTCACGCAGGCAGTCCGCGCAGGTGGCACTGTCGGCGGAGACCAGGGCGCGGCGGCGGCCGGCCGTGTCGCTGGCCACGATGGCGAAACCGGGACGCCCGTCCGGGCTCACCGGCTGGGCGCTGACCCGCTCGACCCGGGCCAGCGGCGGGGCGTCCCGCTCCAGCGCGGCCAGGAAGTCCCTGATGTGCTCGGCGGGGCCTTCGACCTCGGCGAACACGCCGTCCACGTCGTTGCCGACCCAGCCCGCCAGGCCCAGCCGGGTGGCCAGCGAGTACACGAACGGGCGGAATCCCACCCCCTGGACCACACCCTCGACCCGGATGGAGGTCCGGACGTTGGCAGCCACCAGCCCAGTGTGCCGCGTTTCCCCCGGCCGCGCCGGTCCCGGGGCGGGGCCTGGGGGCCGGGCGGGCGTAATCAGGAATCTGGGGCCTGGGTGCGCAGGCCCGCTTCGGCGTACTCGGCCAGCAGGTCGCTCACCGAGATGTCGCGCCGCTCGGCCTCGGCGGCCAGGCGTTCGGCCAGGCCGGCGGGCAGCATCACGGTGCGATGCACGTAGTCGTCGTGCTCCCAGGCGCCGTAGGCCGGCGCAGTCATGGTGGCTCCTCTCGGCGAACTGCGGGACCGCGGCGGGCCGTGGGATGTAGCGCCGCAGGACGCGGTCGCTGAGCAGGCCGAGGCAGCTGAGGTTGGGGAAGCCCGGTCCCTGGGCCAGTCCGGCCAGCACCGGCAGGTGCAGCGGCGGCTCCAGGCCCGCCACGGCCAGGTTCACGTCGATGCGGCGCTCCAGCTCATCCCCGGCGCGGGCGGCGGTGAGCCGCGCCTTCGCCTCCCGGCCCAGCAGCCGCTCGAACCAGTGCCCGTCGAAGCCGCGCGCCACGACCACCAGGTCATAGGCGACGCGCTCCCGGTCCTCCCCGTAGCCGATGGTGACCACGACCTGGCGCTGCCCGGCCTCGAGGTGCAGCGCCCGGCCGGCCAGCGTGCGGAAGCCGCGCAGCTGATTGAGGGTCGCCTCGGCCTGGACGGAGAACACGCCCCGGTCGGTGCGCTCCAGGAACTCGCGGCGGTGCGATTCGGCCAGCCGGGGCCAGTCGCCCGGATCGGAGTAGAAACGGTTCTCGTCGTAGCTCTCGCCGCGCGAGTAGAGGACACCGCGGCTGGTCAGCACGTCGATGGCCGAGTGCCGGTGGCATTGCCTGGCCAGGGTGATCACGACCCAGGCGGCCGTCTCGCCGCTGCCGATGACACAGATGTTCCGCGCCCGGTGGCCCATCCCGCCCAGGTGCTGCCAGTAACTGCGGCCGTCCAGGACGAGCGGATGATCGGCCGGCTGGCCCGGCACCGTGACCGGCGGGCCAGGGCCGGTCACGACGACCCCGTCCGCCTCGAGCGTGCCGCCGCCGGCCAGCCCGAGCCGCCAGCGGCCGGCCGCGGTGTCCAGCGCGGTCACCTCGGCCACGAGGGTCTCGGCTCCGCACTTCACGGCGACTGCGCGCAGGTAGGCGCCCCACTCGCGATGCGTAGGCCGCTGGCGGCCGCGATCCACCCAGTCGGCGTAGGTGCCGCCGGCGATCAGGTTCCGTGGCCAGCTGTAGGCCATCATCGCGTCGGTCACCGCGTCCGAGGCCGCGCCCCAGCCCGGCGGGTAGGGGTAGCCGACGTCCTTCTCGGGCGGGGTGCCCAGCGGCAGCGAGCCGTCGGTGTAGCCCCGCCGGCCGATCCAGTCCGCGGCCGGTGCGCTCCGCTCGACGAGCACCACCCTCGGGGGGTCGAAGCCCGCGGCGGCGAGCGCCCGGGCCTTCGCGGCGATGGCGATGCCCTTCGCGCCCGCGCCGATCACCGCCAGTGTCCGCATGGGCCTGACAATAACCCGGGCGAACCTGGGCCCGGGGCTGGGCGCGGCCGCGGCCGCGGATCACTCGCCGGCCGGATCGCGGGCTCCGCGCACCGCGAAGACCGCCACCCCGGCGGTGAACACCAGCCCGGCGCAGATCGCCGCGCCCAGGTCGTGCGGGGGCCGGGCCGGCCAGATCCACGGCGTGGTCAGCGCTGGGTGGTGCCACTGCGTGTACAGCGCATACACGCCGACCACCAGGTAGCCGGTCGGGCCGGTCCAGGCCAGGCCGCCGCCGAGAGCCGCCGCGCACAGCAGGCCGAGGCCGGTCATCCCGGCCACGTTGCGCAGGACGTCCAGGGTGCCGCCGGCCAGGTGCGCGCCGAGCCCGGTGGCGGCCAGCGCGCTGACCGCCACCGTGGTCAGCGCCAGTACGGTGGCCAGCCGCAGGAACGGCAGCCACCGGCCGGCCACCCGTTCCGGCTCGCCCAGCCGGCTGGCGGTAATGGCGGTGATGGCGACCGCGGCCCCGGCCTCGAACACCAGCGGCAGCTGCAGGGCGCCGTACGTGTCCCAGGGCCAGATCAGCGCGATCCTCAGCCCGATGGCGCAGGCCACAATCGCGGCCACGGCCGCCGGGACCCGCCGGCTGGTGACATACAGCCGCACCAGGCGCACTCGCGCCGCCACTGGCTGGGGCCGCGGTGCCGGGCGGTTTGGCCGCGCCGGGCGGGCCCGTTCAGCCGGCGCCTCCACCTGGCCTGCCCCGCCGGCGGTCATGGCAGCTGCGCCAGCGTGATCCGGCCCGCCCGCAGCGCGGGCAGGTGCGCCGCGAGCCAGGTGCGGCGGGCCGCCGGGGTCAGCGCCGCGAACCGCTGGGCGGCGGCATAGGCCGGTGATCCGGGGGCCGGCTCGGCGCCGGCGGGCTCGGCGCCGCGCGCCTGCCACTGCCCGATGGCGTGCTGCGGGGAGGCGAGGTGGGCTGGGGCAGGCCGGACGTCCGGGCCAGGACCGCCAGCACCGCCTGCTGGGCCGGGGACGGGTGGCGGTCCGCGCCGACGATGCTGGAGACGATGCCGAGCCCGGCATCCGACCGGATCTGGGCGGCCAGCTCGCTGGTGGTCAGCGCGGGTCCGGCCAGCTGGACCGGAAGAAGGAGGCGGAACACCGGTGGCCGGCCGCTGATAGCCGGGCCAGCCAGCCCGATGCTGACGGCGTTACCGGTGCCCTGCCGGTAGGCCGCCGCGGCCTGGCTGATGCGGGCCGGTGCGCCCGGCAGGCCGGCCACCTCGCTGAGCAGCGGTCCGAGGGCGGTCACCGTGACCGGAAGATAGCTCGCGTAGGCGGGATTCAGGCAGACCGGTATCGCGGTATGGCTGCAGACCGGGGTGAAGCGGATCGGCCGGTCGCTGGCCGCATCGTGCAGGGCCGGGATGGCGATCATGCCCTGGCTGTCCAGCTGGCCGGTTCCGGTCAGCGCGACGGCGGTCCCGGCGGCCGCCAGGCCGGCCGCGGTGACCGCCGCAGCGGCGGCGCGCAGGCGTCGCCCGCCGGAGCCCCGGGGCAGGGCCAGGGCCGCCAGCAGCGCCACGGTCAGCCCCGCGGGGAACATCACCTGGGCCATGGCCAGGTCAGGAACGTAGGGGTAAAAGGTCGCCATGCTCGCGTTCGATCCGACGTCCCAGGGGGCGGCGACCACGGGCGAGACCTGCCAGTACGACTGGCTGCCGACGATGAGCTGGGTGCTGAGCGCGAGCACGAAGAACGCGGCGATGGCGGCCAGCGGTGCCGTGAACCGGCTGGGCAGCAGAGCCCCGGCGACGAACCCCAGCGCAGCGAAGGCCGGCAGGCTCGCGGCCACGACCGCGGCCGGCCACCACAGCGGGCCGCCCCAGCTGGCCTGGCGCGCGGTCATCCCGTACAGGACGGCCAGGCAGACCAGGTAACCCGCCAGGGCCCAGCAGGTGGTGGCGGCCCACGTCGGCAGCAGGCGGGCCCATCGCGGCCGGGCGGTGATCCTCATCAGCTCGGAGGTGTGCCGGCGGGCATCCCGGGACCCCATCCACGCGGCCGCGCCGACCACCGGAGTGATGAAATCCAGGATCGCGCCGCTTTGCAGGCTGACGGCGCGCATGTTCCACAGGGGCGGCAGGGCCATGGTCTTGCGGTACGTGGTGAGCCAGAACAGGGCGAAGACCACCGGCAGCATCCACAGCATGGCGTTATGGCGCAGTTCCAGGCCCAGCAGCCGGGCCGTCACCAGAGCGGGTTGCCGGGGGGCCGGCCGCGGCCGGGAGACGGCCGGGGCGTTCGTGGCGGTCATGACCGGCCACCGGCCAGGACGGCGCTGTACCCGCGCTCCAGCGGCGAATCGCCGATGTCCTGGCCTTCCGCGGCCGAGTCCTCGCCGCGGGCGACCAGGTCAGCCGGGGTGCCGTGAAAGACGATCTTGCCCTGGTCCATGAGCGCGACCTGAGCGCAGGCGGCGCCGACGTCTTCCACCAGGTGGGTGCTGACCACGACGGTGGCGCGCTGGCCGAGGTCCCGGAGCAGCCCCCGGAACACCATCCGCTGCTGGGGATCCAGCCCGGCGGTCGGCTCGTCCAGCAGCAGCAACTCCGGCTCGTTGACGATCGCCTGGGCGATCCCCACCCGGCGGAGCATCCCGCCCGACAGGGTGCGCAGCCTGGCCTTCGCCTTGCCGCCCAGCTCGACCCGGTCGACGGCCGCCGCCACCGCGGCCTGAACCCGCGCCGCGGGCATCTCTTTCAGCAGCGCGAAGTACTCCACGAACTCCAGCACCGTGAAGCCTGGGTAATAGCCGAGGTTCTGCGGCAGGTATCCGAGCCGGCGCCGGATCTCCTGCCGCGGCCCGTAGCGGCCGGGATCGCGGTCCAGCAGCCGTAGCCGGCCCGAGGTCGGCGGGACCGCCGTCGCCATCATCCGCAGCAGCGAGGTCTTGCCCGCCCCGTTCGGGCCCAGCAGCCCGAACACCCCCGGGCCGGCCTGCAGGTCCGCCCCCGCCACCGCCATGGTGCGGCCGAAGCGCCGGGTCAGCCCGGAGATCTCGACATTCATGATGCGCCTCCCGGAAACGGGTCAGGTACAGGGCGATGCGTGAAAGAAGCACTGCGGTTAAGGCTGGCCGGTGGGCTGGTGCCCGTCATCGCACCAGGGAGCCGGATTGAGGGTCATACCACGCAGGTAGTCCGGCCCGGCGGCCGGGCGAGTTCATACCTGGGTATGACCATGCCGGTGTGATGAGCGGTCGCCGCCAGCGGCCTACGCTGACATCGTGAAACGGATGCCCGGCCAGCGCACTGGCGGCGAGCAGCGCCGGCCTGGCGGCGCGCCGGGCGTGGCGCGGGCTGATCCAGGTGCTGGCCGGCCCGGACGCGCCCCCGGCCTGGTGGCACCCGCCGTGGCGGCGCCGGGCCAATCTGGCGCTGACCCTGACCACGCTGGCGCTGTTCGTACTCAACCTGGACAGCATCCATACGCAGCCCACGGCCACTCCCGCGCCTGCCACGACGTGCCGCGCCAGCCCCTGTTACTACGTCCACTACCCGCCGATCGGCGCCGGGCAGGTGCTGCTGGCCCTGGCGGTGGTGACGCCGCTGCTGCTGGCGGCCCGGTATCCGCTGCTGGGCTGGCGGCTCGGGTGGCTCGCGCTGCTGCTCGCCCCGCTGGTACCCGCACAGTGGCTGGGAGGCTGGCCCTGGGGCCCGGCGCAGGTGCTGGTGCTGCTGGTGCTGTACTGCGCGGCCGGGATCCGCTACCGGCGGCCGGTGCTGTGGTGGATGTGGGCGCTGAGCCTCATCCCGTGGTTGGTGTGGCTCGTGCGGGACCTGCCGAACCTGGATGGCCCGATAGGTGCGACCATCCTGTTCACGGTGGGGACGATCGCCGTGGACAGCATCAGTTCCAGGTGGCGCACCCAGCAGGCGCTGGCCACCCAGACCGAGCGCACGGAGGTGGAGCGGGCCCGGCGGGCCGTCCTGGTGGAGCGCACCCGGATCGCGCGGGAGCTGCATGACGTGGTCGCCCATCACATGTCGCTGATCGCGGTCCAGGCTGAGACCGCCCCCTACCGCCTCAGCGACCTGCCCGAATCAGCCATCGCCGAGTTCGGCTCGCTGAGCGGGGTGGCCCGCGAGGCGCTGGCGGAGATGCGGCGGCTGCTCGGCGTGTTGCGCTACGACCAGCCCGCCGGGCTGGCGCCGCAGCCTCAGCTCTCAGACCTGCCCGCGCTCGTCGAGGCCGCCCGCCGCGCCGGGGTAGTGGTCGAGCTGGCCGTGCCCGGGGCGATGGGCGACGTGCCTTCCGGCGTAGCGGTGTGCGCATACCGGATCGTGCAGGAATCGCTGTCCAATGCCAGCCAGCACGCGCCCGGAGCGGCGGTCAGCGTGTCGGTGGGTCATGATGCCGGGGCGGTCCGGCTGCGGGTGGCCAACGGGCCCGGCGCACCCGCCGGGCCGTCCCCGTGCGAACCCGGATCTGGTCACGGGCTGACCGGGATGCGTGAGCGGGTCGCGCTGCTCGGCGGCTCGCTCTCGGCCGGCCCGTCGGCCGGTGGCGGTTTCGTGGTGTCTGCGGTGCTCCCGTTCGGTAAGACGGCATGACGGCCGGCGACCCGGCGGCAGGCGGCGCGGCGGCGGGCGGTGCGGCAGCCGGCGGTGCGACCACGCGCTGCCTGATCGCCGATGACCAGGCGATGGTGCGGGAGGGCTTCGCCGCGGTACTCACCGCCCAGCCGGGCCTGGTGGTGGTGGGCCAGGCCGCTGACGGCGCCGACGCGGTCCGCCAGACGCGGCACCTGCAACCCGACGTGATCCTGATGGACGTGCGGATGCCGGTGATGGACGGCCTGCAGGCCACCCGCCAGATCCTCGGCTCCGCGGCCGGCCCTAAGCAGCCACGGGTGCTGATGCTCACCACGTTCGACCTCGACGACTACGTGTATGAGGCGTTGCGGGCCGGCGCCAGCGGCTTCCTGCTCAAGGACGCCACCGCTGCCGAACTGGTGCACGCGGTCCGTGTCGTGGCCGCCGGTGACGCCCTGCTCGCCCCGGCGGTGACCCGGCGGCTGATTGCCGACTTCGCCCGCCAGCCCCGCCCGGACCCGCCCTTCCCGGCCACGCTCGGCGTGCTCACCCACCGCGAGGCCGAGGTGCTGCGGCTGATCGCCCGTGGCCTGTCCAACACCGAGATCAGCGACACCCTGGTCATCGCCCAGCAGACGACCAAGACTTACGTCGGCCGCATCCTGGCCAAGCTGGATCTCCGCGATCGTGCCCAGGCCGTCGTCTTCGCCTACGAGACCGGGTTCGTCACACCGGGCGGATCAGCCCCGGCGGAACCGGGCCGCTGACGCCAGGACGGCCAGCCGGAACCCCGCAGTCCGGCTGGCCGTCCTGATTATGTGGCGGGCACCAAGCCCGCCCTGTAAAAGCCAGCATGGCCGAGGGCGATTGAGGTGGGATTGACTCAGCGTTAATCCCCGCATGTGCAGCGATGGAGGGCCCAGGAATCCCGGTAGGAGGATCTGGGGAATGGCCGGCTGGATCTGCGAATGGCCGGCTCTAGCCGTAGACTTCTGGCAGGTCCTTTCGTGGGCCGATGACCAGCAGGAGCGGCGATGTCCGTGTTCATCGAGGTCCTGGCCTGGATCGTCATTGCTTTAGGGGCTGTGCCCTTCGCGCTCACGCTGCTCTCCCTGGAGGCGGGCCGCCACGCCAGGAACCAGCGGCATGGCCGGGCCACGCCCATCGCTGAAGTCTGGGCAGACCTGCGCGATTCCCTGCCGTGCGTCGCGATCGGGGTGTCGCTGCTCGGGTATCAGTGGCAACCGGGCACGCCCGGCTGGTGGCTACCGCAGGTTCCGCTGCTCGCCATCATGTCCCTGTATCTGGGCACCTGGATCTGGTCTCGCACCCGGGGTACGCCCGCCACCCCCGAGGCCGACCGCAAAAGGCGCAATTACCTGCTCGCCTTCGCGGGCGTCATCCCGCTGGTTACCTACCAATGGAAAGCTGACACGGCCGGGTGGTGGCTGATGCATCTTCCGATCCTCGCGGCCGGGATCGTGTGTGCCGAGGCCGGCCTCCAGTACCTCATCAGACGCAAGTCGGGCGGCGCTACGGCTGAGCCATCCTGATCAAGACCTCGGCGCCGTCGAGGATGCGGTCCAGGCCGAACCGGAACTCTTCCTGCTCGTCGAAGCCGGCCGGGTTGTCACCGATGCCCTCGGACCAGGCCAGCCGGTGCAGCCGGGGGTAGGTCTGCTCGTCGGTGACCTCGCGCAGCAACGCCTCGAAGGTCCAGACGGGCATCGCCTCGCCACCCGCCGCTGCCTCCGCGGCGCGTGCGGCGCGGGCCGCGTCGTGGGCCATCCGGGCTTCGCTGAGCGTGTACGAGCTGATCAGGCCGATAATCCGGAGCTTGTCCGCGTCGCTCAGGCCGGTCCCGTCCATGGCCTCCAGCCCGCGCTCCACGAACGTCAGCGAGTTCGGCGCCATCGGCGGCGCGGCCATCGGCATCTGGGTGATCCACGGGTGCCGGTCGATCATCTCGCGCTGAATCATGGCCCACGCCCGCAACCGCGACCGCCAGTCATCCCCGGCAATGACCAGCTCCTCGGCCCCCTGCGCGGTGGCGTTCCACATCAGCTGGAGCAGTTCCTCCTTGCTGCTGACGTGCCGGTACAGCGACATGGTGGTGAACCCGAGTTGCTTGGCGACGTGCGCCATGGAGACTGCCTCGAGGCCTTCAGCGTCGGCGAGCCGGACGGCCGCCGCGACGATGGCGTCAACGGACAGGCCGGGTTTCGGGCCGCGCTGGCCCCGGCCGCGGCGGCCCCAAAGCAGGTCCAGGCCCGGCGGGAGTGGCCGGGACGGCGCGCTCTGAGCAGGCCGGGCGGCGTCAGCACCGCCGGCCTTCCCGGCGCCCTGAGCAGGTCTCGGCTCCTCCGTCATCCCGCCACCTTACGGGGCTGGTGCCCACTTCCGGCCGCAACGGGATACCCGCTTGACCTCAACTGTGTACGACGCATACAGTTCAGTGTATGACATACACAGTTGAAGCCAAGGGCATCTGCAAGTCCTTCGGCGGCCACGCCGTCCTGGAGCACGTGGACCTGGCGGTCGAGACCGGATCGGTGCTGGCCCTGCTCGGCCCGAACGGCGCGGGCAAGACCACGATGGTCCGGATTCTGGCCACCCTGATGCGCCCCGACACGGGGACGGCCAGCATCGCCGGGCACGACCTGCTCACCGATCCGGTCGGGGTCAAGCGGTCGATCAGCCTGACCGGGCAGTACGCGGCCGTGGACGAGAAGCTGACCGGCCGGGAGAACCTGGAGATGATGGCCCAGCTGCTGCGCCTGTCCCGGCGCGCGGCGCGGGCCCGCGCCGGGGTGATGCTGGCCGAGTTCGATCTGGCCGACGCGGGCGACCGGCGGGCCGCCAAGTACTCCGGCGGCATGCGGCGCCGCCTGGACCTGGCCATCAGCATGCTGGCGCAGCCTCGGGTGCTGTTCCTGGACGAGCCGACCACCGGACTGGACCTGCGCAGCCGCGAGCAGATGTGGAGCACGGTCCGGCGGCTGGCCGGGGAGGGCGTCACGGTCCTGCTGACCACGCAGTACCTGGAGGAAGCGGACCAGCTCGCGGACACGGTCGCGGTGCTCGACCACGGCCGGGTCGTGGCCCAGGGCACGCCCGACGAGCTGAAGGCGAGGCTGGGCGCGGAGGTCGTCCGGCTGCAGTTCGCCGACCTGGCCGGTTACGAACGCGCACTCGGCGGGCTCGACGCGGTGCGCACCGACGACCGGCTGCACACCATCGATGTGGCCACCGAGGGCACGGCCGGCGAGATCTTCCAGATCCTGGGCCGGCTCCAGGCCGCGGGCGCCCCCGCGCACCGGGTGTCCACCTACCGCCCCAGCCTGGACGACGTGTTCCTGTCCGTCACCGGCACCGGTGCCGCTGCCGCCTCCGGCACCCCCGCCACGGTCGGCGCCGTCCAGGCCGAACCGAAGGAGATGGCCCGATGAGCATGGCCTACGCACTCACCGACTCGCGGGTGATGGTCACCCGCTGCGTCCGCCGGTCGCTGCGTGACCCGGAGGCGTTCTTCACCGCGCTGATGCTGCCCGTGGTGCTGATGCTGATGTTCGTGTACGTGTTCGGCGGCGCCTTCGACGGCAGCGGCGCCTATGTCAACTACGTGGTGCCCGGCCTGATCGTGCTGTGTGCCGGCTTCGGCGCGGGCACCACCGCGGTCGCGGTGGCGACCGACATGAGTAACGGCATCGTGGACCGGTTCCGGTCCATGCCGATCAGCGGTTCCCTGGTCCTGGTCGGCCACGTCGTGGCCAGCCTGGCCCGCAACCTCGTCGCCACCGCCCTGGTCATCGGCGTGGGCCTGGCGGTGGGCTGGCGGCCCACCGCGGGCCCGGCGGGCTGGGTGGCAGCGGCGGCCATGATCGTGTTCTTCGTGCTGGCCCTGTCCTGGCTGGCGGCCGCGGTCGGCCTGCTGGCTGGGAGCGTCGAGGCGGCGAACTCGTTCACGTTCGTGCTCATGTTCCTGCCCTACGTCAGCACGGCGTTCGTGCCCGCCCAGACACTGCCGTCGTGGATGCGCGGGTTCGCCGAGCACCAGCCGTTCACGCCGATCGTGGAAACCATGCGCGGCCTGTGGATGGGGCACACCTCGACCGGCGCGGCCGTCGGTCACGAGGCGTGGATCGCGTGCGCCTGGTGCGCGGGCATCCTGGCCGTGTCGTTCGCCGCGGCGTCCTGGCTCTTCCACCACCGGACCGCGGCCTGACCACGGCCCGGAGCCGAGATGGGAGCCTCCGATAAGGCCGAGCGCCGGTGCACGCCCCCGCGGGGCGGCGCCGGCGCTCGGGTGTCGTGGGTCAGGAAGGGCCGGCGTCGCCCCGGCGGAGCCGGGCGGTGAACGCGTGCCAGTCGGCGGGGGTGAAGGTCAGCGCGGGGCCGTGCGGGTCCTTGGAGTCACGCACGGCGACCACGCCGGGCAGGTTGACCGCGACCTCCACGCAGTTCCCGGCATTCCCGCTGGCGGATGCCTTGCGCCAGACGGCGCGGCTCAGGTCCATGTGTCTCTCACCTCAGCGATCAGGTCGAGCGAGGCCCGCGGAGGCAGGGCCTCTGCCCGCAGGGTATCGAAGACCTGGGCGCACGCCTTCACGATGTCCGGGTGGTCGGCTATCTGGCCGCCGGCCGCCGTGTCGAGGTAGGCGACTTCCGGGGCGTCCCGGAACTCGGCGATGACGAACGGGCCGCCCACCCCGACATGAGCGCCCGTCGAGGCCGGCACTACGAGCACCTTGATCTTGGGCTTCTGTGCGACGTCCAGTGAGATGCGCGAGCTGGTCACGCATTGATTGCCTGCCGCCAACCGGGCGATGCAGCGCTCCCTCATCCATGATCGCCCACAGCATCGGCGGATCCTGCCGGGCCAGGATCTGCTGACGCTCGATGCGGGCGTCTACCTGCTGTTCGATTTCCTCGTCAGTGGCGTCGGGCAGTACCCCTCGCAGGATGGCTCGCGCGTAGTCGGCTGTCTGCAGCAGGCCCGGAATGAGTGCCAGCTCCCAGGTCCGCAGCGACAGCGCCTCGCGCTCGATGCTCGGCCATTCCCGGAACCACGGCGGCCAGACCTGCCGGTGCAGCTGATCCCGCAGATGCGCCCGCAACCGCAGCAGCGCACCGCCGGTATCCAGCTCATCGACCAGGTCGCAGCGGGCGGTGAAGTCCTCGGTGGGCATTCGCCGCGCCGTCTCCACCGCGCCGACCAGGGCGGCCGAGTAGCCGATCTGGTCGCCGAGCTGTTCCTGGCTCAGGCCTGCGGCGGTGCGGTAGTGGCGCAGTTCCGCGCCGAACAGCGCGAGCGGGCTCGCACCGGCCTCCGGGTCCCGTAACGCCATCGCGTTCCTCCTCCGCGTGCGCCCCTACCGCGCCCTACAAGCGCGCCAGCTGATCTGACCGGTTCGCTGACCGTAGGCACGCTCTAGCGCCCCGTATCCAGATAACGGAAACCTAGCTGGTGCCACCACCTCGCGACCAACAAGTTTGGAGGCCCTGATGTCCTCGTCTGTCCCGGCCGGGACTCTGACCCAGCTCGCCGGGCAGGGTGCGCGGCTGGTGGCCAGCCCGCGGCGGCGGGTCTTTCCCGGCCACCCAGACCAGGTCCGGCAGGCCCGGCGGTTCGTGGCCCGGGCCCTGGACGGGTGCCCGGCCGCCGACGACGCGGTGCTCGGCGTGTCCGAACTGGCCAGCAACGCGATCCAGCACACCCGCTCTGGCCAGGGCGGCCGGTTCCAGGTCCTGGTCTGGCGGGGCCGCGCCTCGGCCTGTGTCGCGGTCATCGACGACGGTGCGCGGCGCGGCCCCGCACCTCGCTCGCCGGGGCCGGGAGATCTGGCCGAGTCCGGCCACGGCCTGCACGTCGTGGCCGGACTCGCGGCCAGCTGGGGTCACCAGGACCTCGGCCTCCGCGGGCTTACCCGCCCGCGCCGTCTGGTTCCACCTGGCCTGGGCCA
>CAVQZG010000024.1:0-302849 GCA_963718305.1 uncultured Actinomycetes bacterium | reverse complement strand
GCGATCGGCCCCTCATGGGTGCCGGATCGTCCGGGCGGCCGTCGGCTGGGCCGGGACGATTGACAGCGCGACGCGGAGCCTGGCCGGGTCTGCCGTGACCACTGTGTGGGGATGGGTGTTCTCAGTGCGACGGCGGGCGACGTACTGGATGCGGTCTCCGATGATTTCGCGCCAGATCCGGAAGGCTGGGAACTGATCGGACAGCTCAGCCAGTGAGTCCGCGGATGGTCCTAAGTCCTGGTCTCCGGGGGGCTGGGTTTGGGTGGTGAAGGGATGGGGATGCATGGTGGCATCATAGTTAACCTGTTCATACCCGTCCATACCCGTCCTTGCCCATATCGGGACGGAGATCTATGAGCATGTTCCGGTTAGCTGTCGGCCATGCCTGCCCGGGAGACGGTCGACCCGCAAAGTGCCACACCGGTCTACGTGCAGGTGGCTGACATCCTGCGGGCTCGTATCGAGTCGGGGGAACTGCTGCCAGACCGGCCGGTGCCGAGTGAGTCCCAGCTTCAGCAGGAGTTTGGCGTGGCCCGTGGCACAGCCCGCAAAGCGATCGCCGCGCTGCGCGATCAAGGGCTCGTCGTCACGGTGAAGGGCCGGGGATCCTACGTCAATCCCGCGCGCTGACCGGAAGACACCGCGACTGGGCCGTGATCTCCGTCATCGTCGGCTGGATCTCGGCTGGTCGGCCATCGGCGCCGGGAAGATGGCCACCCGCGCCGCCTGGCCAGCACCTAGCAGGCATCCGGGGGGCCAGCCAGATCGAGCGCGGCGATATAGCCAAACGTCATGGCCGGCCCGATGGTCGCGCCCGCGCCGGCGTAGCTGTGCCCCATCACCGCCGCGCTGGCGTTACCCGCCGCGTAGAGCCCGGGGATGGGGGAGCCGTCGGCGCGCAGCACCCGGGCCCGCTCGTCGGTGACCAGGCCGCCCTTGGTGCCGAGATCGCCCGGCACGATCCTGGCGGCGTAGAACGGTGGCCGGTCCAGCGGCGCCAGGTTCGGGTTCGGCCGGCGCCGCGGGTCGCCGTAGTAGCGGTCGTAGGCCGAGTTGCCGCGGTGAAAGTCCTCGTCCGAGCCGGCCTGCGCGAACTCGCCGAACCTGGCCACCGTCTTGTCCAGGCCCTGAGCGTCCACACCGATCTGCCCGGCCAGCTCGGCGAGGGTGGATGCGCGGTAGACCGCCCCCGCCTCGTACCACCGCCGGGGAAAGGGCCTGCCCGGCGGCCGGCCCGCGAAGACGTAGGTGCTCTTGTAACGCTGGTCGAAGATCAGCCAGCAAGGGATGTGCGGGGTGGCGGCGCTATGGCCCTCATACATGGCGTGGACCGTGTCCACGTACGGGGCGGCCTCGTTCACGAAGCGCTGGCCCGCCTGGTTGACCAGGAGGCAGCCGGGCAGGCTGCGCTCGGCGAGGCAGAAGTACGGGCCGGAGGGCAGCGGGACGGACGGTCCCCACCAGGCGTCATCCATCAGGTCCAGCGCGGCCCCGGCGTCCTCGCCGGCGATGATGGCGTCGCCGGTGTTCCCGGCCGCGCCCGTCGTCCATTCGGTGCCGATCGGCGGGCGCTGGTAGCGCCGCCGCATCTCGGCGTTGCGCTCGAAGCCGCCCGCGGCCAGCACCACGCCGCGGCTCGCCGCGATGACCGCGGGCTGGCCATCGCGGATGACCCGGGCCCCGGTGACGCGGTCGCCGGTCATCTCCAGGCCGGTCAGCGGCGTGTTCAGCCAGACCGGCACCTGCGCGGTCAGGAGGCCCGCCCGCAGCCCGGCGGCGAGGGCCTGGCCCATGCTGAGGGTGTGCTGCCGCAGCAGGCGCCCCCGGGCCATCCGGCCTGCGATCTTCGCGGTGGCGAGCATCGCCCGGGGATGCCGGGGGCCGAGGCTCAGCCACCGGTAGTCGCCCTGGGTGATGGTGACCCCCTCGGGTGCCGGCAGGTAGGGCGGGTTGAGGCGGGCCAGCTCGGGTCCCAGCACCCGCGCGTTGAGCGGCACCGGCTCGATGCTGCGGCCCGTGGCCAGCCCGCCGGGAGCCTCCGGGTAGTAGTCCGCATATCCCGGCACCCACGCGAACTCCAGTGGGGTGTGCCGGCGGACGAAGGACACCATGGCCGGGCCGTGGGCCAGCAGCGCCTGCTGGCGCACGGGCGTTACGTCACCCGCGACATGGGCCAGGTAGGCCCGGGCCTGCTCCCCGGTATCGGCCACGCCAGCCCGGCGCAGCACCTCGTTACCGGGCACCCAGATCCCGCCGCCGGAACGCGCGGTGGAGCCGCCGAACGTGCCGGCCTTCTCGATTACCACCACCCGCAGCCCGCGATGGGCCGCAGTGAGCGCGGCGGTCAGGCCGGCGGCGCCACTGCCCGCCACCATGACGTCGAACTGGCCTGCCGCTGTCATCCGGCCTCCCGGCCTCTCATACTAGAACACGTTATAGTTCTGGCCGAGGCTGAGCAGGGGCACCGCGGCGGTGCCGGGAGCCGTCACCGGTAGGTGACGCTGACGGTGTCGGTCAGCGGCACGGCCTGGCAGGCGAGGATGTAGCCATCGGCGACATCCGCCTCTTCCAGCACCTCGTTGTGGGCCATTTTCACCTCACCGCTGATGAGCTCGCAGGCGCAGGCGCCGCAGATGCCCTGCCGGCAGGAGAACGGCGCATCGAGGCCCTCGTCGAGCAGGACGTCCAGCATCCGGGTGCCCGCCGGCCACGGCAGCACCCGTCGTTCACCGTCCAGCGTCACCTCCAGGGTGGCGGCCACGCCGCCCGCCGGTGCCCGGGCCGCCTCGAACGGGTTCTCCGCCAGCGACAGGAACCGCTCGGCGTGGATGCGCTGGGACGGCACGCCCAGCTGGCCGAGGGCCTGCCGGGTGACGGCGAGATAGGGATCGGGCCCGCACAGGAAGGCCTCGTGAGCGGCATAGGGGCGGGCCAGCTCCACCAGCCCGGCCGCGGTGGGCGGGCCCTGCAGCGAATCCAGCCAGTGCAGCACGAGCAGCCGGCCACCGGCCGCGGCCGCCAGCCGGCCCAGCTCCCGGCTGAAGATCACCGAACGCTCGTCCCGGTTGGCGTAGATCAGCACGATCCGGCCCTGCCCCCGGGCCAGGACCGACTTCACGATGGACATGACCGGAGTGATCCCGCTGCCTCCGGCGAACATGAGGAAGTCGGTGTCCAGTGACCGGGGAGTGAACGTCCCGGCGGGCGGCAGGGTATCCAGCATGCTCCCGGCAGTCATGTTGTCGGCCAGCCAGTTGGAGGCATGCCCGTCCGCCACCCGCTTGACGGTGATCGTGTGGCGATCCCCGGTATGCGGTGAGCTGGACAGCGAGTAGCACCGCGCGACCGAGCCCGACTCGTTGTGCGGGACGCGCACCGTGAGGAACTGGCCCGGCCGGTAAGCGAACTCGCCGGACAACTCGGGCGGGATGGCCAGGACCAGCGAGCAGGCGTCGCCGGTCTCGCTGACCACCTCTGCGACCCGCAGCTGGTGGAAGGCGCGCTGGGGGCTCACGGCGGCGTTACCTCCAGGCGGCCCTCCGCTACCGCGCGGTCGATGCTGTCGCGCAGGCTGGCGCAGGTGTCGATGAGCGCGCTCTGCTCACCTGCGGCCTCCCGGGCGCTGAACTCGGCGCAGGCCTGGACCGCCTCCCGGCTCCACTGCACGCTGGTGTGCTGCGGGCTGAACTTGGTCACCAGGACCACGGCCGCGCAGCGGTCGCAGGCCACCTCCCGCAGCGCCGCGTGCCGCTCGTCGGTGGGCCGGGCCGGCCGGGGACGCCGGCCGGGCTGGCCGGCGGCGCTACCGGGGCGCGGGCCGGGTGCCGCCCGTTGACCATGGCTCAGCTGGCCCCGGCCGGGCTGGCCCCGGCCTCCCGCTGGGCGAGGTTCGCCGCGACCTCGTCCTCCCAGGCGGCCACCGCGCGGGTGGTATCGATCTCGAACTCATACCGGGCCGTCATCTCCGGCGTGATGGCCTCGACGTCGGTGTAGAACTGCTCGTACCAGCGCCGGAGCTGGTACACCGGTCCGTCGTCCGCGCACAGCAGCGGGTTGTCGATCCGGCTCTTGTGGGTCCAGATATCCACGTCCTGCTGGAATCCCAGGCCGACGAACTTGGCGAACTTGCCGGCGACCTTGCCCGCGTGCTCGTCGGTCAGGCCCGGTGGCTTCTTGACGATCACGCCCCACTGCAGCAGGAACGAGGTCGGGGTGACCGGGTAGTGGCAGTTGATGAGCACGCTCTCCATGGTCATGCCGCGGTAGTCGTGCCACAGCTTGTTGATCATGTAGGAGGGGCCGAAGTAGGAGGCCTCGGAGCGCAGCGCGGTTTCCTCCCCGCCCGCGGCGTAGTTCGAGCCGGTGGTGACGTCCGGCCGCGACCTGGTCTGAAGGTACTGCGAGGCGACATGTCCCTCGAGCACGTTCTTGAAGTACGTGGGGAACGCGAAGTGGATGTAGAAGAAATGCGCCATGTCCACGACGTTGTCGACCACCTCGCGGCAGTTCGCGCCCTCGACCAGCAGCGAGTCCCAGGTCCAGTTGGTCCAGCCGGGAGAGCCGACGGCCTCGATCTCCGGGATGGTCACGTCGGGCGGCGGCTGCCTGCCCTGCGGGTCATGCCAGACGAACAGGTGCCCATTCCGCTCCAGCGTGGTCCAGGACCGGGTCCGTGCCCGCGGCGGTACCCGCCGGGCGTAGGGGATACGGACGCACCAGCCGTCCCCGCCCCAGCGCCAGTCATGGAACGGGCAGGCGATGGCGTCATCCTTGACCGTGCCGCGGCTCAGGTCGCCGCCCATGTGCCGGCAGAACGCATCGAGCACGTGCAGGCGGCCGGCTGAGTCGGCGAAGACCACCAGCTTGGTCCCGAACGCCTGCACCGCGTGCGGCCCGGGATCGCGGAATGAGCTGGTGAGTCCCAGGCAGTGCCAGCCGCGGGCGAACCTGGCCGGGGGCACCCCGGTGTCGATGGTCCGGACGCCGTCCCCGTCGCTCATGCAGGGCCTCCACGCCTCGTCTGCCTGTCTGGAACAGGTTATAGAATGCTTCCGCTACTTACTGTACTGTCCGCGCTCGGACACTCTTACGGACAGACTAGAACATGTTCTAGTCTAATGGCGATGGCCAACCGTGAGCGGGCGTAATCAGGAGGGACATCCGGTGACCGAGAACGTCGGGCAGGCGGTAGTCGGCGGGGTTCGTGAGCTGCTGCCCATGTTGCGCGCGCGGGCGCAGGAGGCCGAGGACGCCCGGGTGGTACCCGCGGAGTCCATCAAGGCGCTGGAGGAGGCCGGCCTTTTCCGGCTGCTGCAGCCGGCCAGGTTCGGCGGCTACGAGGCTGATCCGCTGACCTTCTACACCGCCGTCCGGCTGATTGCCAGCGCCTGCGGGTCCACCGGCTGGGTGTCTTCCGTGGTCGGCCTGCATCCCTGGCACGTGGGCCTCTTCCCGCTCCAGGCCCAGGAAGAGGTCTGGGGCGAGGATCCGGCGACCAGGATCTCCTCCTCCTACGCCCCCACCGGGAAGGCCGAGGCGGTGCCCGGCGGGCACAAGCTGTCCGGGCGCTGGAGCTTTTCCTCGGGCTGCGACCACTGCACCTGGGTGCTGC
Source organism: uncultured Actinomycetes bacterium (assembly GCA_963718305.1). Classification (GTDB taxonomy): domain Bacteria; phylum Actinomycetota; class Actinomycetes; order Streptosporangiales; family Streptosporangiaceae; genus RYN-230. The sequence continues at coordinate 297,238 of CAVQZG010000024.1, read as the reverse complement.
TCGGCAGCTTCGTCTTCTCCGGCGGCAAGCCGGTGGACTTCCGTACCTTCCTGCTGCCCATCCGCGACTACCGGATCGATGACGTGTGGGACACCGTCGGGCTGCGCGGCACCGGCAGCAACGACATCGTGGTGCAGGACGTGCTCGTACCCGGGCACCGGTCGGTCAGCTTTACCGACATGCACCGGTGCCAGCTCCCGGGCCAGGAGGCCAACCCGGCGCCGCTGTACCGGCTGCCCTACGGGTCGGTGTTCTCCTACTGCATCACCACGGCGATCATCGGCATGGCGGCCGGTGCCTACGACGCGCATGTGGAATACCAGCGCAAGCGGGTCAGGGCCTCCTACGCCGGCCAGAAGGCGGCCGACGATCCGCACTCCCAGGTCCGGGTAGCCACGGCCGCGGCTGAGATCGATGCCGCCTGGCTACCGCTGGACCGCAACATGACCGAGCTGATGGGGTACGCGCGGGCCGGGGAGAAGATCCCGCTGCCGCTACGGCTGCGGACCCGGCGCGATCAGGTGCTCGGAACCGGCCGGTCGATCAGCGCCATCGACCTGCTGTTCGAGAACTCCGGCGGGCGGGCCCTGGCGGCGGGCACCCCGATCCAGCGCTTCTGGCGCGACGCGCACGCCGGCCGGGTCCATGCCATCAACGACCCGGAGCGGGCCCTGTCGATGTTCGGCCGCGGCGAGTTCGGGCTCGACGTCGGGCCGGACGCGATGCTCTGAGAGGAGCAGCAGATGACGATGGCGCCGGGGCAGGTGACGACGGGCCGCTACGCCGAGGCGGGCGGGATGCGGCTGCACTACCACGAGGCTGGCCCGGACGACAGCCGGCGCGGCACGCCGGTGGTGATGCTGCACGGCGGCGGCCCGGGCGCGTCCGGCTGGAGCAACTTCGGCCCGAACCTGCCGGTCTTCGCGGAGCGCTTCCGCACGCTGATCGTCGACCAGCCCGGCTTCGGCAAGTCCGGGCGGCCGCCGGTGACCGGCAGCTACTTCACCTTCTCCGCTGACGCCCTCGCGGCGTTGCTCACCGGGCTCGGGATCGAGCGGGTGCACCTGATCGGGAACTCGCTGGGCGGTGGCACAGCGGTCCGCTTCGCGCTGAACTACCCCGAGCGTGCGGGCCGGCTCGTGCTGATGGGACCGGGCGGCCTCAGCCTGAACCTGTTCGCACCGGACCCCACCGAAGGGGTCAAGCGGCTGATGGAATTCCCGGCCCCACCCGGTCCCAGCCGGGAAAAGCTCGAAGCGTTCCTGCGGACGCTGGTCTTCGACCAGCGGCTGGTGACCGACGAGCTCATCGACGAGCGCTTCGCCGCCGCCAGCGACCCGGGGGCGCTGGCCGCGATGGCGGCGATGGGAGCCTCGTTCCTGGACCCCGCCCACGCCGAGGAGGCATTCCTGTGGCGCGAGGCCCACCGGCTGCGCCAGCGTGTCCTGCTGATCTGGGGTCGCGAAGACCGGGTCAATCCGCTGGACGGTGCCCTGGTGGCACTCAAGACCATCCGCCGCTGCCAGCTGCACGTGTTCGGCGGCTGCGGCCACTGGGCGCAGCTGGAGAAGTTCGACGAGTTCAACCGGCTGGTGATCAGCTTCCTGGAAGGGGACACCTGATGGCCGCGATCCAGTCGCTGGGCTACCTGCGGATCGAGTCGGCCGACGTCGGTGCCTGGCGCGAGTTCGGCGTCCGGGTGCTCGGCATGGCCGAGGGCCGTGGGCCCGACCCGGGCGCCGTGTACCTGCGGATGGATGACTTTCCCGCCCGGCTGGTCATCGTGGCGGGGGAGCGGGACCGGCTGCTCGCCACCGGCTGGGAAGTGGCCGACGAGGACGCGCTGGCTGCGGCCGGGCGGGCGCTGGAGGCCGCCGGCGTGCCGGCCAAGGCCGGGACCAGCGCCGAGTGCGCCGAGCGACGGGTGGCGCAGGTGCTGCGCGCCGAGGACCCGTCAGGCAACGGCCTGGAGATCTTCTGCGGCGCCGCGCTCGACAGCAGGCCGTTCGTGAGCGCGCAGGGAGTCCGGTTCGTCGCCGGGGACCTGGGGCTGGGCCACGCGGTGCTGCCCGTCACCGACGATGAGGCGGCCGTCCGTTTCTACCGCGAAGTCCTCGGCTTCCAGCTGCGCGACTCGATGCGGATGGCACCGGAGCTGTTCGGCCAGCCCGCCGGCGGGCCGCCGCTGTTCATGCGGTTCCTCGGCTGCAACCCGCGGCACCACTCGCTGGCGCTGGCCCCGTTCCCGGCTGAGTCCGGGCTGGTGCACCTGATGATCGAGGTGGCCACGCTGGACGATGTCGGCCGGGCGCTGGACCGCTGCGCCCGGCGCGGTGCCCCGGTGAGTGCCAGCCTGGGGCGGCACGCCAATGACCTGATGGTGTCGTTCTATGTGCGGACACCGGGCGGGTTCGACGTGGAGTACGGCACCGACGGCCGGCTGGTCAACGACGCCACCTGGGTCAGCCGGGAAACCACCGCCATCAGCCTGTGGGGTCACCGCTTCGCGGCGCCGGGCGCGCACTGAGGTGGCGGGCCAGGAGGTGGCGGGCACTGAGGCGGCGGGCACGGGGTGGCGGGCACCGGGGTGACCGCCACCCCGGTCCCCGGCCTCACTCCGGAGCCGGACCACTTCCGTCAGGTGCTCGGGCACTTCTGCACCGGCGTCACCGTGATCACCACGGTGGATGCGGACGGCCCCGCCGGGTTTACCTGCCAGTCATTCGCGGCCGTGTCGCTGGATCCGCCACTGGTGCTGTTCTGCCCCAGCCGCTCATCGGCCACCTGGCGGCGGATCGAGCGCACCCGGCACTTCTGCGCCAACGTGCTGGCCGACGGGCAGCGTGAGCTGGCCCGGGTGTTCGCGAGCAGCGCGGCGGGCAAGTTCGATGGCGTCGGCTGGTCGCCGGCCCCCGCCGGGACGCCGGTACTGGACGGCGCGCTCGCCTGGGTGACCGCCACCGTGCAGACGGTGCACGAGGCCGGCGATCACCAGGTGGTGATCGGGCGGGTCACCGGGCTCGGCGCGTGCCGGGCTGGCCCGGCGCTGCTGTTCTACCGGGGGCGCTATGCGCTGACCGATGGCGGCGCCGATGACGGGCCGCCGGAGCTGGTCGATACGCTGCTCGCCTGGCCCCGCCACGCCGACTGGATCTAGTTGCCTAGCCCCACTTGACGTGCGACACATCGGCTCCGCTTGGTGCGCGGCACACCCTGGGTTTCTTGCGCGCCCGGCTGGCCGTGCAGGTCAGGACCAGCTCAGCTGCTGCCCAGCAGAGGCGGCAGTACGTGGCGCGGTTGGCCGCGATCACCAGGGAGGGGCCTCGCCTGCTGCACATCCCGGGTGCTGGCCGAGACCGCCTCCTCCAGCTGGGCCAGCCAGGCCAGATGACCCTGCACCGCCTGGCGGCCTTCCGCGGTGAGCCGGAACCACGTGCGCGGCCGCCGGCCGACCGCGCCCTTGCGGACTTCCACGTACCCGGCGTCTTCGAGCACGCGGGACTGTTTCGACAGCACCGAGTCGCTGATCCCGGCCGCATCACGCAGCGCGGCGAACTCGACCCAGTCCGCGCCGGCCGCCAGCAGCCCGCAGATCGACAACCGGGTGATCGGGTGAATGAGCGGGTCCGGCCTGGCGGTCACGCTGCCCCCGGTCACGCCGCCCCTCCGCCGCCTCGCAGCTCCTGGCGGGTCACCCGCAGGGCGGCCTGCAGGAGGACCATCTCCGCCGCCACCCCGAGGGCCGCGATTACGATCGGGGCCACGAGCAGGCCGCGGCGGATCAGGAGGAACTCGGTCTCGCTGGCGGCGAGGAACACCACGAGGATCGCGATCCCTACGGGGCGGCCCGGGCGATAGCGGAGGTTCCGGAAGGGCAGCTTTATGCCGGTGGCCCGGGTCAGGCCCCACTGCATCAGGAAGGCCACTGCCACGGCGGCGAGCAGGATCGGCCAGGTGGGAACCCCCTGGGGAAGGTACCGCGAGCTGAAGGGGCCCGCGAAGACCAGTGCCCACAAGATGGCGGAGCCGGTCAGGTACCACCACGGCAGCCGCATGCGGTCCGCCAGCCGGTTCCGCTGCACCCGCAGCAGCTCCAGCGCTGCCGGGTCTCTTGCCGCATCGCGCATTCGGGCTCCTCTGTCATGTACTTTCCATTAAGAAAGTACATGACCGGCCCGCGCGCGGCAAGCCTGCCCGGCCGGCGGCCGCGCGAGCCGGCCGTGACGCGGCGGTGGCCTCAGGTGACGCCTGGCGGTACCTCAGGGCTGTCGTTCGATGCTCTGTGCCGCCGGATGTCGCTGCTGGTGGCGCGGGTGCGGTGATGGTGATGCCGGGCTCGACGGTGAGCTGGCAGGTGCCGGGTGTTACTTCCCGGCCGGGCCGGGTTCCCCGCTGATGGACTCCTGATAGATGTCCGCGTAGGTGCGCGAGTCGTTGACCAGGTCGTCGCAGAAGGCGGCGACGTCGTTGCCGATGAGTTCCAGGACTCCCTGGCCGGCCGCGGCGCCCTCCTCGAAGAAATCGACAATCCCTGAGAGCAGGAGCCCGTCAGGCAGGTCGATCGGTCCGACCTTGAAGAGGTACCTCTGAATTTCCTTGTAGACGATCTGGTAGTCCGGCGGGAGCGCCTTGACCCGCGCCATGTGCGCCCGCCACTGCTTCTTGCCCTCGATGATGTCTTGGATGCCCACGTCAGCCTCCTAGCTGGCCCAATTTCCTGGCGACGTTCCTGTTCAGCTGCTCGCGCCACCGGTCGCGATAGCTCCGGGCCCCTTCTCCGCCGGCCAGCGCCGCGCAGAAGCCCTCGATGTCGTCGCCCAGCACCTCGTGAATGCTCTGCCCATCCGCCGCTGTTTCTTCGAGCAGCCCCAGGGCGCCGTCGAGGATCGGCATCAGGTTGCGGCCCGTGAAGCCCGAGTAGGGGGAGAGGTGAACCTTGATCTGTTCCCACGCCGCCCGGTGGTCGGCCGGCAATGCCTCGGCCCGGGCTTCGAACGCCTTCCATTCCCTGGTGAGATCGCTGCCTGTAATGGTCTCCCAGAAGTTCATTTCCCGCCCTCCTTGAGCTTGTCGATTCGTGATGAGAGGTACTCCCATTTCGCCCAGAACGTCGCGAGTTCTTCGCGCCCCGCGTCGTTGAGCGCATAGAACTTGCGCGGCGGACCCATCCCGGAGGGCCGTTTCGTCACCTGGACAAGCCCGTTCTTCTCCAGTCGCAGCAAGATGGTGTAGACCGTCCCCTCGATGACCTCGGCGAAGCCGAGCTCGTTCAGCCGGCGCGTGATGGCGTATCCGTAGGTCTCCTCGCTGCGGATGATTTCAAGCACGCAGCCCTCAAGCGTGCCCTTCAGCATCTCCGTCAGGTCGTCCATCGCGGGTCCTCTTCGGTCCTCCTGGTACTGCGTAGTACCGAGTACCACTATACGGTATCACCGAGTAGTGGACCACGCCCAGCGAGCGGCACGCCCAAGGCGGGCGGCAGCCTGGCGGGCACCAGGGCGGGCCGCCTGGTCAGCTGCCGAGGACGGCCGTCGCGATCCTGGCGATGTGCCCGGCCGGCTGGCCGAACAGCTGCGCCGCGCCGTGAGCGCGCTTGAGGTAGCGGTGGGCGTCGTGTTCCCAGGTGATGCCGATGGCGCCGTGCAGCTGGATCATCTCGCCCGCCGCTTTCAGCAGGACCTCCGAGCAGTACGCCTTGGCTGCCGCCGCGCGGAGGCTGAGGTCCGGCGCGGCCCCCGCCGCAGTATCCCCCGCGGTCGTGTCGTCCGTGGCGGTACCGTACCCGGTGGTGTCGTCCGGGGCGGTGTCGCTGGCGGCGTCGGCGGCGGCATAGGACAGCGCCCGGGCCGACTCCACCAGTACGTGCAGGTCGGCCATCCGGTGCTGGAGGGCCTGGAAACCGCCGATGGGCTGGCCGAACTGCACCCGGGTCTTGGCATGGGCGACGGTCAGCTCGAGGGCCCGCTGGGCCGCGCCCACCTGCTCAGCGCTGAGCGCGATGCAGGCCAGGTCGCGCGCCCGGGCCAGGGCGGTGCAGCCGCCCGCGCTGCTGCGCGTGCCGCTGCCCGTACCGATGGGCCGGCCGGGGGCTCCGGCCAGCCGGACGACGGCCAGCCGGCGGGTGGTGTCCATCGCGGTCACGGGGGCGCGGGTGACGCCGCCGCCGAGCGGATCCACCTCGAACAGGGCGACCCCGTCCGGCGTGCGCGCGGCGGCCAGCAGCACGTCCGCTACATCACCATCGAGTACGTAGTGCGCCTCGCCAGTCAGGGCCCACCCGTCGGCCGAGAAACGGGCCTCGCACGCCGCCTCGCCCGGATCCCAGCGGCAGCCGGCCCGGTCCACGCCACCGCGGCGATCGCCGTGCCGTCGGCGATCGCGGGCAGCCGGCGCTGGCACGCCACCTCGTCGCCGGAGGCCAGCAGCGCCTGAGCGGCCAGCACCGCGGACCCCAGCAGGGGGGAAGGGGTCAGGGAGCGCCCGAGTTCCTCCATCACGATGTGCGTTTCGGCCGGGCCCGCCCCGGCCCCGCCGTAGCGTTCGGGGATCGCGAGGCCGGCCGCGCCGATCTCACCGCACAGGCGCGGCCACAAAGACCGGCCGCTGCCCTCCCCGCGGCTCTGGTGCCGGGCCAGCAGCCCGCGGACCGCGTCGCGCAGGTCCCGCTGCTCGCTGGTCAGGTCCATGCCGCTGGCCCGGCGATGGCGGCCATGACCCGGGCCCGGTGCTCGGCCTGGCTTCCCCAGGCTCCGGCCAGCGCGCGGACCTTGGTCAGCCACAGGTGCAGGTCATGCTCCTGGGTGTAGCCGATCGCGCCATGGACCTGCAGCGCGACCCGGGCCGCCCGGTATGCGGCGTCCGTGCAGGCGATCTTGGCGGCGGAGACATCCCTGGCGCTGTGCATCTTGTTCCCGGCACCCGGCTCACCGCGCGGCGGGTCCCCCGGGGCCTGGTCATCGAGGGCGGCAGCCGCCGCGTCGAGCAGCGGCCGGGCGAACTCCAGCCCGATCGCCACGTCGGCGAGGTGATGCTTGACGGCCTGGAATGATCCGATCGGCCGGCCGAACTGGGAACGCTGGGTGGCCTGGCGGACGCTGGCCTCCAGCAAGGCCCGGCCCGCGCCGAGGAGTTGCGCCGCGCAGGCCAGGGTGCCCGCCTCCAGCGCCCGGGCGACAGCGGCAGCGACCGCGGGGCCGCGGGCCAGCACCTGCCCGGCACACGTGTGCGACAGCGACCGGGCCGGGTCCACCGACGGGAGCCGGGCCGCCGCCGCGGCGAGCCGCAGGATGTCCCCGTCGGCCAGCAGGATCAGCCCGGCCGCGTCCGCGTCTGCCGCATACGGCAGCCAGGGTGGCCGGGCCAGGGTGACGATCTGCTCTCCAGCGGCCAGGCCCGGCAGCCACTGGGCCGCCAGCGATTGGGCCGCCGGGGATTCACCCGGCACGGAGGCCTGCGCCAGGGTGGCGAGCAGGACCGGGACCGCCGCCACCGACTCCGGGACCGGCCCCGGCAACGCGTGATGCCCAAGCTCCTCGCAGGCGACGGCCACGTCCGCCAGGCTGGCGCCGAGCCCGCCCCAGCGCTGCGGTACCGCGAGAGCGGTGACGCCGAGGCCGGCGAGCTTACGCCACATCGCCTGGCCGGGGGCACGGTCGCCAGCCGCCCACCGGCGTGCGGTGCCCGGGACGTCGGCCGCGCCGAGTGCATCATGCAGGGAGGCGCCGAACTGTTCCTGCTCTGCAGTCCTCATGGGGCAGTCCTCATGGGGCAGTCCTCATTGGCCGGTCCCCATCGCCCGGCCCTCATCCGGAGCCGTCCTCATCGCGGGAGCCCCAGCACCCGTTCCGCGATCACGGTGCGCTGGATCTCGTTCGTGCCCGCGTAGACCGGGCCGGCCAGGGCGAACAAGTACCCGTCCAGCCAGTGCCCGGCCGGTCCCGCGGCCACCTCGGCCTCCGGCCCGAGCAGGTCGAGCGCGGTCTCGTGCAGCCGGATGTCGAGCTCGGACCAGAACACCTTGCCCAGGCTGGACTCCGCGCCCAGCGTCCCGCCCGCGGCCAGCCGGGCCGCTGTGTCATGGGTGTGCAACTGGTACGCCCGGGCGCCGATCCAGGCGTCGGCGACCCGGTCCCGCAGCGCGGTGTCGGCCGGATCGGCCGCCCGCCGCCACAGCTCCACCAGGCGGGCCGCTGCCGCGCTGAACCGCCCGGGGCTGCGCAGCGACAGCCCGCGCTCATGGCTGGCGGTGCTCATCGCGATCCGCCAGCCTTCCCCGGGGATGCCCACCACGTCGGCGTCGGGCACGAACACGTCATCGAGGAAGATCTCCGCGAACCCTGGCCCGCCGCCGAGCTGGCGGATGGGCCGTACCGTCACGCCCTCGGCCCGCAGGCTGAACAGCAGGTAGGTGAGTCCCCGGTGCCGCTCCGCGGCCGGGTCGGAGCGGAACAAGCCGAAGGCCCGGTCCGCGAACGCCGCCCGGGAGCTCCAGGTCTTCGTGCCCGATAGCAGCCAGCCCCCGCCCCCGGCCCCGTCCACCCGGGTTGCGGTGGCGCGGATCGCGGCCAGGTCGCTGCCTGCGTCCGGTTCTGACCAGGCCTGCGCCCAGACCTCGTCCGCCCGGGCCATCGGCGGCAGCAGCCGGTCCCGCTGCTCGGCGGTACCGTGCTGGAACAGGGTCGGGGCCAGCAGGAACAGCCCGTTCTGGCCGACCCGGGCCGGCGCGCCGGCCGCGTAGTACTCCTCTTCGAAGACCAGCCATTCCAGCAGGGAAGCGTCCCGGCCCCCGTAGGCGGCGGGCCAGGACACCACCGACAGCCGGGCCGCGGCGAGCTCGCGTTCCCAGGCGCGATGCTGCTGGAAACCCTCAGCCGTGTCCACCGACGCCAGCGGCGCCTCCGGCACGTGCGCCCGCAGCCAGTCCCGCACCTCGGCCCGGAACCCGCCCGGATCGGCGCTCATCCGCCCGCTTTCTTCATCGAGCGGGCATCCATCCCGGCCAGCGAGTTGCCGGACACCTCGGCGTTGTGGGCGTGCGCGAGGTGGTGCAGGCCGAACACGGAGTCCATGCCCGGCCGCATCCCCATCAGGTCCTCGCACAGGTTCACCGCCCGCTTGGCCAGCGCCAGGCCGAACGCCGGCATCGCGGCGATCCGTTCCGCCAGGGCCAGCGTGGTGTCCGCCAGGTCCTCGCGCGGCACCACCCGGTTGACCATGCCCAGCTCGAAGGCCCGCCGGGCGCCGAACCGGTCCCCGGTGAACAGCATCTCCTTGGCGACGCGGGGGCCAAGCACCCACGGGTGAGCGAAGTACTCCACTCCCGGAATTCCCATCCGCAGCACCGGGTCGGCGAAGAAGGCGTCGTCCGACGCGACGATCAGGTCGCAGACCCAGGCGAGCATGAGGCCGCCGGCGATGCAGGCTCCCTGCACCATCGCGATGGACGGCTTGGGAATCTCCCGCCAGCGCCGGCACATCCCCAGGTACACCTCCATCTCCCGGGCGTACCGCGCGTCCGCGCCGTCCCGGCCCACGTGATCCCACCACACGACGGCCTGGCGCTCGAACGACACATCGGCGTCCCGGCCGGGGGAGCCGATGTCGTGGCCGGCGCAGAAATGCTCACCGGCTCCCGCCAGCACGATCACGGCGATCCCCGGGTCGTTCACCGCCCGGGTCAGGGCCGCGTCCAGGGCGTAGGTCATCGCCGAGTTCTGCGCGTTGCGGTACTGCGGCCGGTTGAGGGTGATGACGGCGGTCGGCCCTCGTTCCGCATAGCGGACGGGGCCGTCCCCGGCCCCTGCGCCCTGATCAGCCGCGCCCTGGTCAACCGCGTCTTGGTTAACTGTGCCTTGCTCGGCCGGGTCCTGGTCTACCGCGTCCTGGCGCGAGGCGTCTTGGCCCGAGGTGTCCTGCTCCGGGGGGTCCTGGTCCGTCACGCTGGCTCCTCCTGCAGTAGCCGCTTGAGTGTCTTGCCGGAAGGGTTGCGCGGCAGGTGGTCGCGGAACAGCACCTGCCGGGGCACCTTGTAGTTGGCCAGCTGGTCCCGGCAGAAGGCGAGCACGTCATTGGCGTCGAGGACCCAGCCCGGGCGGGGCACGACATAGGCCCGTCCCACCTCGCCGAGCCGGGCGTCAGGCACGCCGACGACCGCGGACTCCGCGACCCCTTCCAGGCGGGCGAGCACCTGCTCCACCTCAGCCGGGTACACGTTGAAGCCGCCGCAGATGTACATGTCCTTGAGGCGGTCGGTGATGGTCAGGTAGCCGCCGGGGTCAAGGCAGCCGACATCCCCGGTATGCAGCCAGCCGCCGGGGTCGATGGCGGCCGCGGTCGCCGCCGGGTCGTCCAGGTAGCCCAGCATCACGTTCGGCCCGCGCAGCAGGATCTCGCCCGCCTGGCCGGCCGCCACCTCCCGCCCGTCCGGGCCGGCGATCCGGATCTCGAAGTCCGCGGTGGCCCGCCCCGACGTGCTGGCTACTAACGGCGGGGCGTCGCCCGGCCGGCACATGGTCACCACGACCGCCTCGGTCAGGCCGTAGGCCGTGAGTACCGCCTCGAAGCTCAGCTCCTGCTGCATCCGCTCGACCAGGGCGACCGGGACCGGCGCGGCGCCGGTGACCGCGAGCCGCAGGCTGGACAGGCTGCGGGCGGCCCGGCCCGGATGATCGAGGATGGTCTGGTAGAGGGTCGGCGGCCCGGGGAACACGGTGATCTGCTCGTCCTCCACCAGGGCCATGGCCTGCCCGGCGTCGTACACCAGCTGCGGGATCAGGGCCGCCCCGCTCACCAGGCAGGCCAGGATGCCCGCCTTGTAACCGAAGCTGTGGAAGAACGGGTTGACCACGAGATAACGGTCGCCGCGGGACAGCTGGCCGCATTCGGCCCAGGCCCGGGCCACGGCGAGGGACTGGCGATGGGCGGTCATCGCGCCCTTGCTCCGGCCGGTGGTGCCGGAGGTGAACAGGATGTCGCTGACATCGTCCGGGCGGACCGCGCGGGCGCGGTCGGCCGCCCTGGCTGCCGGGACCGCACCGGCCCGGCCGGTGAAGTCGTCCCAGCTGGCCGCCCCCTCGGCCGGCCCGTCCTCGATGGGCACGCTGACGACGAGCCGCAGCCTGCCGAGCGGGCCCGCGGTGGCCTGGTTCCGCCCGGTCTCTTCCTGGGCGGCAGCGCGCAGGGCGGCCAGCCGGTCGGTGCCGAGGAACGGGCCCGCGACGATGAGGCCGCGGGCCCCGCTGCGGCTGATCACATCCAGCGCTTCGTGACCGGTGAACCGGGTACTGACCGGGACCAGCGTGGCCCCGGCATAGAGCGCGCCGAGGGCCCCCAGGACCCAGTGATGGGTGTTGGGGGACCAGATGGCTACCCGGTCGCCGGGCTGCGTGCCCTCGGCGATGAGCGCCCGGGCCACGGTGATGACCTGCTCGTGCAGCTCGCGGTAGGACAGCCGCGGGCCGCCCGGCTCGGCCAGGGCGGCTGCGTCGCCGTATTCCCGGGCCGCGTAGATCAGCGCGGCCGGGATGGTGAGCTCCACCGGGACTCCTCCAAACAAGCAAGTGCTTGGTAGGGTGAGCTTACCCGCGCGGCGCAGTCACTGGCCAGAATCTGCTGGCCAGAAGGGCTACCCAGCCGGGCTGACCAGGCGGCCCGGGTGAGTGGGGGCAGAGTGCGGCTGAGCCAGCAGGACGAGGAGTTCCGCAGCCAGGTCCGGCGGTGGCTGGAGGAGAATCTGACCGGCGGTTTCGCCCGGCTCCGCGGCGCGGGCGGGCCTGGCCGGGAGCACGAGGCGCATCCGGAGCGCCTCGCCTGGAACCGGCACCTGGCCGCCGCCGGCTGGACCTGCCTCGGCTGGCCGCGCGAGCATGGCGGCCGGGGCGCCACCCTGACGCAGCAGGTCATCTTCCATGAGGAGTACGCGCGCAGCGGCGCGCCCGCCCGGGTTGGCTACCTGGGCGAGGAACTGCTCGGGCCGACGCTCATCGAGTTCGGCACGCCGGAGCAGCAGCGCCGGTTCCTGCCGGAGATCGTGGCGGTCGAGGAGCTGTGGTGCCAGGGCTACTCCGAGCCGGGGGCCGGATCGGACCTGGCGGCGGTGTCGACCACGGCGACCCTCGATGGTGACGAGTGGGTGATCACCGGGCAGAAGGTGTGGACGTCCCTGGCGCACGTCGCCGACTGGTGCTTCGTGCTGGCCCGGACGCAGCCGGGCTCGCGGCGCAGCGCGGGCCTGTCCTACCTGCTCGTCCCGATGCGGCAGGCCGGCGTCACGGTCCGCCCGATCCGGCAGCTCACCGGCACGTCCGAGTTCAACGAGGTGTTCTTCGATGGCGCCCGCACGCAGGCCGGCCTGGTCGTCGGTGAGCCGGGCGACGGCTGGCGGATCGCCCGGGCCACGCTCGGCTTCGAACGGGGAGTGGCCACGCTGGGCCAGCAGATCGGGTTCCGGCGGGAGCTCGGCCAGCTGGCGCGGGAGGCGCAGCGCACCGGCGCGGCGGCCGACCCGCTGCTGCGCGACAAGCTGGCCCGGGCCTGGATAGGACTCGAAGTCATGCACGCGTACGCGCGGCGGCCGGTGACGGAAACCGGTGCCGAGGCGTCGGTGATGAAGCTGCTGTGGTCACGCTGGCACCAGGCCCTGGGCGAGCTGTCGATGGAGGTACTCGGCGCCCCGTCGATGGTGGCCCGGGGGGCGCCCTATGACCTCGGCGACTGGCAGCGGCTCTACCTGTTCAGCCGGGCCGACACCATCTACGGCGGGTCCGACGAGATCCAGCGCTCCATCATCGCTGACCGGGTGCTCGGCCTGCCCCGCCAGGCCCGGTCGTGACCGGCTCCGGTCCGCCCGCCAGCCCGCGCGGCCGGGAGCTGCTGGCCGGAAAGGTGGTGGTCGTCACCGCCGCCGCCGGCACGGGAATCGGCTCCGCGGTGGCCCGCCGCTGCCTGGACGAGGGTGCCCAGGTGGTGATCAGTGACCAGCACCAGCGGCGGCTCGCCGCGCTCCAGGAGGAGATGGCCGGTGCGCACGGCGGGAGCGTGTGGTCCCACCCGTGCGATGTGACCGACGAGACCCAGGTCGGCGCGCTCATGGCCGGGGCCGTGCGGCATTTCGGGCGGATCGACGTGCTGATCAACAACGCGGGCCTCGGCGGCACCAGCTCGGTGCTGGACATGACCGATGAGGAGTGGCTGCGGGTCCTGGACGTGAGCCTGACCGGCACGTTCCGCTGCACCAGGGCCGTCCTGCGCCAGCTGGTCGCCCAGGGCCACGGCGGCGCCGTCGTCAACAACGCGTCGGTGCTGGGCTGGCGCGCCCAGCCTGGCCAGGCGCACTACGCGGCGGCCAAGGCGGGGGTCATGGCGCTCACCCGGTGCGCGGCCATGGACGTGGCCGGGCACGGCATCCGGGTCAACGCGGTGGCACCGAGCCTGGCCGTCCACCCGTTCCTGGCCAAGGTGACCAGCGAGGAGCTGCTGACCGACCTGGCCGGCCGGGAGGCCTTCGGCCGTGCCGCGCAGACGTGGGAGGTGGCCAGCGTCATCGCCTTCCTGGCCAGCGACTACGCCTCGTACCTGACCGGCGAGGTGATCTCGGTCAGCAGCCAGCACCCGTGAGGACGGTCCCTCAGAGGCGCTCGATGATCGTGGCGGTGGACATCGCGCCGCCGGCGCACATGGTGATCAGGGCCGTGGTCGCGTCCTGCCGCTCCAGCTCGTGCAGGGCGGTGGTGATCAGCCGGGCGCCGGTGCTGCCGACCGGGTGGCCGAGCGCGATCGCACCGCCGTTGACGTTGACCCGGTCCGGGTCGGGCTGGTGCACCCGCAGCCAGGACAGCACCACGGAGGCAAACGCCTCGTTCACCTCGAACAGGTCGATGTCGCCGATGGTCATGCCGGTGCGCGCGAGCACCCGCTCGGTGGCCGCGACGGGCCCGTCCAGGTGGTAGTAGGGCTCGGCCCCGATGAGGCACTGCGCGAGGATGCGCGCGCGCGGGCGCAGGCCGGCGGCCCCGGCCCGGTCCGCGTCGACCAGCAGGACCGCGGCGGCGCCGTCGGAGATCTGGGAGGAGGTGCCCGCGGTGTGCACGCCGCCGGTGATCACCGGGCGGAGCCCGGCCAGCGCGGCCAGGCTCGTTTCCCGCAGGCCCTCGTCGCGATCGACGACGCGCACCGGCCCGGCCGGCTGGCCGCTGGCGTCGGCCACCGGTGCCTTCACGGGCGCGACCTCGCGGTCGAACCGTCTCTCCGCCCAGGCGCGCTGCGCCTTCAGCTGCGACTGGAGGCCGAATTCGTCCACCTCGGCGCGCGACAGCCCGCGCCGCTGCGCGATCCGCTCCGCGGCCACGAACTGGTTAGGCAGGTCGATATCCCAGGAGGAGGGCTTCGGCGTGCCGACGCCCGTGCCGACGTTGGCGCCCAGCGGCACCCGGCTCATGGCCTCCACCCCGCAGGCCACACCCACCTCGATGGCGCCGGCCGCGATGAGGCCGGCGATGAGATGGGCAGCCTGCTGCGCCGACCCGCACTGGGCGTCCAGGGTCAGGCAGCCCGTCTGGTAGGGCAGCCCGGCATGCAGCCAGGCGGTCCGGGTTATATTGCTGGACTGCTCGCCTGCCTGGGTGACGCAGCCGCCCGCGACCTGCTCGACGCTGGCCGGACCGATCCCGGCCCGCTCCAGCAGCGCGGTCTGCGCACTGCCGAGGATCTCGGCCGGGTGCAGGCCCGCCAGCGCGCCACCGCGCCTGCCGATCGGCGTCCGCACCGCCTCGACGATCACCGCAGTCCCCACCGCACTCCTCCGTTCCGCGAGCGGACCGGCACCTCCGCCCGCCGGTCTTCATAGTAGAACGTGTTTCTATTTTGGTGCGAGCAGCCGTTCACGAGAGCAGAGCCACGTGGTTGAATCGGCTAGAACGTGTTACATCTGGAGGCAGCGATGGCTGAGCCGAGCATTCCCCCAGGCTTCGACTTCACCGACCCTGAGCTTTACGTCCGGCGGATTCCGGCCGAGGAGTTCGCCGAGCTGAGACGGACCGCGCCGGTCTGGTGGAACCAGCAGCCGCGCGGGGCGTCGGGCTTCGACGACGAGGGCTACTGGGTGATCACCCGGCACGCCGACGTGCTGGAGGTGTCGCGGGACAGCGATATCTACTCCAGCGAGGAGAAGTCCGCGCTCATCCGGCACGGTAATCCGGTCACCGACGAGGCCATGGCCATGCACCGGCTGATCCTGCTCAACATCGACCCGCCCGCCCACACCAAGCTGCGCGGCATCGTCTCGCGGGGCTTCACGCCGCGCGCGATCGGGAACCTGCGGGACGCGCTGGCCGGGCGCGCGGAGCGGATCGTCCAGACGGCCCTCGCCGAGGGAACCGGCGACTTCGTCACCGACGTGGCGTGTGAGCTGCCGCTGCAGGCCATCGCCGAGCTGCTGGGCATCCCGCAGGAGGACCGGCGCAAGATCTTCGACTGGTCGAACCAGATGATCGGCTACGACGATCCGGAATACGAGGGCGACCCCACCGCGGCCGCGGCCGAACTCGTCGGGTACAGCATGCTGATGGCCGAAGACCGCAAGCAGTGCCCGCGGGACGACATCGTCACCAAGCTGGTCAGCGCGAAGGTCGACGGCGACACCCTCTCCTCGGACGAGTTCGGGTTTTTCGTGATCCTGCTGGCCGTGGCCGGGAACGAGACCACGCGCAATGCGATCTCGCACGGGATGCTGGCCTTCCTCGACCATCCGGAGCAGTGGGAGCTCTACCGGGAGCAGCGGCCGGAGACCGCGGTGGACGAGATCGTCCGGTGGGCCACGCCGGTGACGGTGTTCCAGCGCACCGCCCTGGCGGATACCACCCTGGGTGGCCAGGAGATCAGGGCCGGGCAGCGGGTGGGCCTGTTCTACCGGTCGGCCAACTTCGACGAGGAGGTCTTCGACCAGCCTGAGCGGTTCGACGTCCTGCGCAGCCCCAACCCGCAGCTCGGCTTCGGCGGCACCGGCACCCACTACTGCATCGGCGTGAATCTGGCCCGGCTCGAGATCAGCCTGATGTTCAACGCCATCGCCGACGCCATGCCGGGCATCAGGAAGAACGGCGAGGCGGAGCGGCTGCGCTCCGGCTGGCTCAACGGGATCAAGCGGCTGCCGGTCAGCTACCGGTAGGCGTGCTGGCCACCACCCACATCGAGAAGTACTGCGAGCCGCCCCCGTAAGCGTGGCCCAGCGCGGTCTGCGCGCCGTCCACCTGATGCGCCCCGGCCTTGCCCATGACCTGCAGCGCTGCCTCCGCGAACCGCAGCAGGCCGGACGCGCCGATCGGGTTGGAGCTGAGCACCCCGCCCGACGGGTTCACCGGCAGCCTGCCGCCGATCTGCGTCTCGCCGGCCTCGGTGAGCCGCCAGCCCTGGCCCGGTTCGGCGAAGCCGAGGTTCTCCAGCCACATCGGCTCGAACCAGGAGAACGGAACGTAGATCTCGGCCACGTCGATCTCGTCGGCCGGCCTGGTGATCCCCGCCTGCCGCCACAGGGCAGCCGCGCAGTCGGCACCGGCCCGGGGGTTGACGTGGTCCTTGCCGGAGAACATGGTGGGCTCGGTCCGCATCGCCGTGGCCCGGATCCAGGCGACCGGCCCGGCGCTGGCCCGCGCGGCCCCCGCGTCCCCGATGACCACCGCACACGCGCCGTCAGAGGACGGGCAGGTCTCGTCGTAGCGGACCGGGTCCCAGAGCATGGGGGAGGACCGCACCGATTCCAGCGTGATGTCGCCCTGCTGCAGGTGCGCGTAGGGGTTGAGGGCGCCGTTGCGCCGGTCCTTGACCGCGACGAGCGCCCCGACGTGCGCGGGCGCCCCGCTGCGGCGGATGTAGGCGCGGATGTGCGGAGCGAAGTAGCCGCCCGCGCCGGCCAGCACCGGCATGCTGAACGGCGGGGTGATGGACAGCGCCCACATGGCGTTGGACTCCGACTGCTTCTCGAACGCGACCGCGAGCACCCGCCGGTGCCGGCCCGCCTCGACCAGGCTGGCCGCCACGATCCCGGTCGCGCCGCCGACGGAACCCGCGGTGTGCACCCGCAGCAGCGGCTTGCCCACCGCGCCGAGGGCGTCCGCCAGGTACAGCTCGGGCATCATCACGCCCTCGAACAGGTCGGGCGCCTTCCCGACCACGACGGCGTCGATGTCGGCCAGGCCCAGCCCCGCGTCGGCGAGCGCGCGGTCCACCGCCTCCCGGCACAGGCCGGCGAGGGAGACGTCGGCCCGCCGCGAGCGGTGCCGGGTCTGGCCCACGCCCAGGACGGCAGCCTGCTGCTTCATGGCCGGGCCTCCATCACGCAGATCAGGTTCTGCTGCAGCGCGGGCCCGCTGGTGGCGTGACCCAGCACCCGGCCGGCCCGGCCGGAGATGATCTCGCCCGCGGCCATCCCGATCCGGGCCAGCCCGGCGGCGAACATGGGGTTACCGCATAGCGCCCCGCCCGACGGGTTGAGGCGGACGCCCTCCGCCAGCCCGAGGGCGTCGCGCAGCAGGATCTCCTGGTGGGTGAAGGGCGCGTGCAACTCGGCTACCTCGATGCCGTCAGCGCCGGCCGCCTGCCCGGCGGCCGTGGCCGACGGTGCGGTGGCCAGGTCCCGCGCCCCCAGCGACGCGGAGTCGACCCGGTGCTCGAAACCGGTGATCCAGGCCGGGCGGGGGCACAGCTCGCGGGCCCGGTCCGCGGCGGCCAGGATCGCCACCGCGGCGCCGTCGCCGACCGGCGCGCAGTCGTGCGCCCGCAGCGGATCGGCCACGTAGGGCGCGGTGAGCAGATCCGCCACCGCGGCCGCCCCGGACACCTGGGCCTGCGGGTTGGTCAGCGCGGCGGCGCGGCTGCGCACGGCCACCTCGGCCATCTCCTTCTCGCTCCAGTGGCCGGCCTCGATGCCGAGCCGGGCCTGCAGCGCCGCGATGCTCACCGAGTCCGGCCACAGCGGGGCCTGCAGGTAGGGGTCGAGTTGCAGGGCGAGCACGCGGCGCAGGTCGCCCGCGGACGACTTGCCGAAACCATAGGCCAGCGCGACCTCCGCCTCGCCGGTCAGGACCTTGAGCCAGGCCTCATACAGGGCCCAGGCGCCATCCATCTCCACATGGGATTCCATGACCGGCGGGAAGGCGCCGATGGCGTCCACCGCCTGGACGAACGAGAACGCCCGCCCGGCCAGGTAGTCGGAGGAGCCCGAGCACCAGAAGCCGATGTCCTCCTTGGCCAGGCCGGTGCCCGTCAGCACCTGCTGGAAGATGGGCACGAGCATCTCCACGCCGCTGGTGGTGCTGTCGCTGCGGCGCACGCATGGGGACTGGGCGAAGCCGATGACGGCGACGTCGCGCACGGGACCGTCCTTCACAGATGGTGGGCGTAGGACTCGTACGGAGCGTCTGGCTCGCCGGTGGGACGGAAATGGCTGATGTTCTCCGACGTCGTCCCCCACTGGCCAGGTGGTCTCCAGACGGCGCTCACCCGCATCCCCATCCGCACCTCACCCGGCTCGCAGCCCAGGATGAGATGCTGGAAGGGAATGTCGGCGCCGTCGATCAGCACGGCCGCCGCCACGTACGGCGTCGGCACCTGCTGCCCGGTGAAAGGCACGTTGACCACGCAGAACGTGGTCACGATCCCGGTGCCGGGCAGCGCCACCTCCTCAGTGGTGGGGACGCCGCAGGTGGGACACGCTCCCCGGGGCGGGAGATAGACCTTGCGGCAGACGAGGCAGCGCTGCCCGAGCAACTGCCCATCCGCCAGCCCGAGCAGGTAGGCGGTCTCCGCGGGAGAAGCGGTGTGCTCGTACGCCAGCCGCACCGGGGTAGTGATCATCGTGACCGGTTCCGTGGCCGGGGCCTGCCCGCCAGCGGGCCCGGGTGGCACCTCGCCGGGCTCGAAGCAGGCTATGTCGCGGATATGCCCGACGGTGTGCCCGGCCCACCGCGCCCGGACCCGCAGGCCGGTCCGCATGGCGGCGGCCGAGCCGGCGTCCACGGCGTGCAGCATCGCCGTGTCCGCGCCGTCCAGCCGGATCAGCGCCCAGGCGAACGGATGCGCCAGCGGCTGGCCCGCCAGCGGCCTGGTCACCCACGACCAGGTGGTGACGGTCCCCCCGGGCCCGACCTCCACCAGCTCCGCCGGGGGCTCGGACGTGACCGGGTCGTACTCGAATGGCGGGGCGTGCACCCGGCCGTCGGCCCCGCGTGAGCCGAGGACGCGCCGGCCCGCCAGGGCCGTCATGAACTGGCTCAGCGTCGGCCCCAGCGAGCGGGTGTAGTCGAAGCCGATGTCCAGCGGCGCACGCAGGGGCTGATTCACGTTTCAGAGTGAAACATGTTTCCATACGTGCGGGCAACCACCGTCGGCGAGCCGCCGGGTAGCGCTTGTCCGTTCATAGAACGTGTTCTAGATTTGGGCACGTGAACGCCATCGGACTGTGGGCCATAGCCGCCACGGAGCCAGCCCGGACCGCGGTGATCGAACCTGATGGCCGCCCCGTCAGCTACGCCGAACTGGCCCGCGAGGCAGACCGTTACGGCCGGGGCCTGCAGGCGCTCGGCCTCCAGGCGGGGGATACCGTCGCGGGGCTGCTGCCCAACAGCGCGGCCGCGCTCGCGCTCTACTTCGCGGCCATCGAGACCGGCCTGTATGTGGTGCCGGTCAACTGGCACCAGGTCGCGGCCGAGGTCGCGTACATTCTCGGCGACAGCCGGGCGGGTGCCTTCGTGGCGCACGAGCGCTTCGCGGAGACCGCGGTAGCGGCCGCGGACCTGGCCCAGATCAAGCACCGGTTCGCGGTGGGCACGGTGCCGGGCTTCGACCCGGTGGCCCGGCTCGGCGATGACGGCCCGGCCGGCCGCCCTGCGCCGCGCACGCACGGGGCGCCGATGCTGTACACGTCGGGCACCTCCGGCCGGCCCAAAGGCGTGCGCCGCCCGCTCACCGGCGCCGACCCGGACGACGCGGCGGTCATGGCCGCCTGGTTCTTCAGCCTGTTCAGCCTGGCCCCCTACGACGGCCATGTGCACTTGTGCGGTTCCCCGCTCTACCACACGGCGGTGCTCAACTTCGCCACGATCTCGATCCAGCTCGGCCATCCGGTGGTGCTGATGGACGGCTGGGACTCGGCCGAGGCGCTGCGGCTCATCGAGCGGTACCGGGTCACGCACACCCATGCGGTGCCGACCCAGTTCCGCCGGCTGCTCGCGCTGCCGGAAGAGGTCCGCGCGGCCTGCGACACCAGCTCGCTGCGGGCGGTGATCCACAGTGCGGCACCCTGCCCGGCGGACCTCAAGCGGGCCATGATCGGCTGGCTCGGGCCCGTCGTCGTCGAGTACTACGCGGCGACCGAGGGCGGCGGGACGCTCATCACGTCGCAGGAGTGGCTGCGCAAGCCCGGCTCGGTGGGGCTGCCCTGGAAGGGCTCGCAGATCCGCGTGCTGGACCGGGCCGGGGAGCCGGTAGCCCCCGGCCAGCAGGGCCTGGTCTACATGAAGATGGGCACCTCCACGTTCTCCTACTATCACGATGAGGAGAAGACGCGCGCGGCCCGGGCGGGTGACCTGTTCACCGTCGGCGACCTCGGTTACCTGGACGAGGACGGCTACCTGTTCCTCTGCGACCGGAGCAGCGACGTGATCATTTCCGGCGGGGTGAACATCTACCCGGCGGAGCTCGAGGCCGAGCTGTCCGGGCACCCGGCCGTGGCCGACGTGGCCGTGTTCGGCGTCCCGCATGACGACTGGGGCGAGGAGGTCAAGGCGGTCGTCGAGCCGGTCCCGGGCGCCCGGCCGGGCCCGGAGCTGACCGCGGAGCTGCTGGCCTTCCTGCAGCCCAGGGTGGCCAGGTTCAAGCTTCCCCGGACCATCGACTACGTCGCGGAACTGCCGCGGGACCCCAACGGCAAGCTGTATAAGCGCAAGCTGCGCGACCCCTACTGGGCGGGCCGGGACCGCGCGATCTGAGCGCGCTGATCCTCAGCGGTCCTGGAACTGGGGCGTGCGTTTCTCGGCGAAGGCCCGCGGGCCCTCCTTGGCGTCCTCGCTGCGGAACACCTCCATGCCGATCTTGGCCTCGACCGCGAACGCATCGTTCTCGGCCATGCCCTCGGTCTGGCGGATGGCCCGCAGGATCGCGCGCACCGCGACCGGGCCGTTCGCGGCGATCTGGGCGGCGATCTCCAGCGCCTTCGGCAGGGCCTGGCCATCGGGCACCACGTGGCCGATCAGGCCGATCCGCAGCGCCTCCGCCGCCGTGACGTGCCGCCCGGTCAGCAGCAGGTCGGCGGCGACGGTGTAGGGAACCTGCCGGACCAGCCGCACCGCCGACCCGCCCAGCGGGAAGAGCCCCCAGCGGGCCTCGGCGATGCCGAACCGTGCGCTTTCCCCGGCCACCCGGATGTCGGTGGCCTGCAGGATCTCGGTACCACCCGCGATAGCGGGCCCCTCCACGGCCGCGATCAGCGGCTTGGTCAGGCGGCGGCCTTTCAGCAGCGGCTCCAGCACCGACGGGTCGAAGTCAGCATCGCCCGGGTGGGCCTCGTTCATGGCCTTCAGGTCGGCGCCGGCGCAGAACGCGCGGCCCGCCCCGGTCAGCACGCAGGCCCGGATGCCCGGATCGCGGTCCACCTGGTCCCAGGCGCCGCGCAGCACGGCCATCATCGGGCCGGTGAGCGCGTTGCGGGCCTGCGGCCGGTTCATCGTCACGATCAGCACGTGGCCCCGCCGCTCCACCAGGGCGTGGGGCGGCTCGCTGTCCCTGGCGGCGGCGGGCGCGGGCGCGGGAGTCGAGCTCATAGCGGTGATATCTCCTCACTTTGGGCCCGGCTGGAGGGTTGTCCAGAACAGTAACACGTTCTAGTTTCATTCCCATGGCCTTGAACTTTGCCGACCTCTTCGAGCATGCTGCCGACGCATTCGGCGAGCGCACCGCGGTGACCTGCGGCGACCGCCAGGTGACCTACGCCGAACTCGACGAACGCGTCAACCGGCTCGCTCACCACCTGGCCGGACTCGGCGCCGGGCCGGGGGACCACGTCGGGCTCTACGCGCGCAACTCGATCGAGGCCGTCGAGACGCTGCTCGCCGCCTGCAAGCTCCGCGCCGCAGCCATCAACATCAACTACCGGTACACCGGAAACGAGTTGCGGTACGTGTGCGAGGACGCGGACCTGGTCGCGCTGGTTCATGACCGGGAGTTCGCGCCGCAGGTCGCCGAGGCCTTAGCGGACGCGCCCGGCCTCCGCGGCACGGTAGTGATCGACGGCAGCAGCGGCGGCGGCTACGAGGCGGCCCTGGCCGCCGCCTCGCCGGCCCGCGACTTCCCGCCCCGCAGCAGCGACGACGTTTACATCATCTACACCGGCGGCACCACCGGCTATCCGAAGGGCGTCATGTGGCGCCACGAGGACATCTGGCGGACCCTGGCCGGGGGGATCGACTTCGTGACCGGTACCCCGCTGGCCGACGAGTGGGAGCAGTCACGGCGCGGGCAGGGCGGCGGCCTGGTCAAGCTGTGCGCCGCACCGCTCATCCACGGCAACGCCCAGGTCGCCGCGCTGGCCGGCCTGTTCAGCGGGGAGACCGTGGTGCTGGTGCCGCGGTTCGATCCGGACGAGATCTGGCGCGCGGTGCAGCGGCACCAGGTCAACGTGCTGGTCATCATCGGCGACGCGATGGCGCGGCCGCTGATCGAGGCCTACCGCGACGGCAGCTACGATGCCTCGTCCCTGCTGGCCCTGTCCTCCAGCGCCGCGCTCTTCTCACCCGCGGTCAAGGACGCCTGCGTGGCGGCCCTGCCGCACGCCGTCGTCACCGAGGCGATCGGCTCCACCGAGACGGGCTTCGCGGGCCTGGGCTTCGTCCAGGCGGGTGCGGAGCAGCGCGGGGGCCCGACCGTCACCCCGGGGCCCGACGTCATCGTGCTGGATCAGGACAACCGCCCGGTGGGACCCGGCGGGGACGGACGGCTGGCCCGGGGCGGCCATGTCCCGCTCGGCTACTACAAGGACCCGGTCAAGACCGCGGCCATGCTCGTCGAGGTGGACGGGAAACGGTACGCCGTGCCCGGCGACTGGGCGCGGGTCGAGGCCGACGGCTCCGTGACGCTGCTCGGCCGCGGCAACACCTGCGTGAACTCCGGCGGCGAGAAGGTCTTCCCCGAGGAAGTGGAGGGCGCGCTGAAGTCCCACCCGGACGTCTTCGACTCGCTCGTCATCGGGATTCCGGACGAGTTGCTGGGCCAGCGGGTCGCGGCGCTGGTGCAGCTGTGGGCCGGTCGCCCGGCCGACCTGGCCGGGATCGACGCGCATGTCCGCGGCCAGCTCGCCGGGTACAAGGTGCCGCGCCGGATCTGGCTGGTCGATGCCATCCAGCGCACCGCGGCCGGCAAGGCGGACTACCGGTGGGCGCAGCAGTACGCGGCTGCCCATCCTGCGGCCGGAGACCCGGCGGGCGCGGGCCAGCCGGCGTGAGCACGACCATCCGCACCCCGCTGTGCGACGTCCTCGGCATCGAGTACCCCATCGTCGGGTTCACTCCGTCCGAGCACGTCGCCGCGGCCATCAGCCGGGCCGGCGGGCTCGGCGTGCTCGGCTGCGTCCGGTTCAACGACCCCGGCGAACTGGACACGGTCCTGCAGTGGATGGACCAGAACACCGGCGGGCGGCCGTACGGGGTCGATGTGGTGATGCCCGCCACCGTGCCCGCCGAGGGCGCCCCGCTGGACCTCGGCAGCCTGATCCCGGGAGAGCACCGGGACTTCGTGGAGCAGACGCTGGTCAAGCTGGGCGTCCCGCCGCTGCCGGAGGGCACCGGGGCCGCTGACGGCGTGCTCGGCTGGCTGCACTCGGTGGCCCGGCAGCACGTCGAGGTGGCCCTGGCTCATCCCGCGCGGCTGATCGCGAACGCACTCGGCTCACCGCCGCCCGATGTCATCGCGCGGGCCCACGAGCGCGGCATGCTGGTCGCGGCGCTGTCCGGCAAGGCCGGGCATGCGCGCCGCCATGTCGAGCGGGGCGTGGACATGGTGATAGCCCAGGGCTACGAGGCCGGCGGGCACACCGGCGAGATCGCCAGCATGGTGCTCGTCCCCGAGATCGCCGATGCGGTGGGCGGGCAGGTGCCGGTGCTCGCCGCGGGCGGGATCGGCTGCGGCCGGCAGATCGTCGCGGCGCTGGCCCTCGGCGCGGTCGGCGTCTGGATGGGCTCGGCCTGGCTGACCACCGAGGAGTACACCCTGACCTCGGACATGCCGGCCGTGCGCGATGCGCTGCTGGCCGCCACGTCGTCCGACACGGTGCGCTCGCGGATCTACAGCGGCAAGCCCGCCCGGCTGCTGCGCAACCGCTGGACGCAGGCCTGGTCGGAGCCGGATGCGCCGGCGCCACTCCCCATGCCGCTGCAGAACCTGCTGGTCAGCGAGGCGCACCAGCGGCTGATGCGCTCAGGCCAGCCTGATGTGGTACCCATGCCGGTCGGGCAGATCGTGGGCCGGATGAACGCCGTCCGCCCGGTCGCCGAGGTGATGTCGGCGCTGCTGAGCGAGGCGGAGGAGGCACTGACCCGGCTCGGCGGACTGCGGGGCCACGGATGAGGATCGCGACCGTGGCCGGCTACTGGGGATCGGGTCCGCCGGCCGATGCGGCGGAGTTGTTCGCGGCCGCCGACCGGCTGCGGCTCGACCAGATCTGGACCGCGGAGGCCTGGGGCAGCGACGCCTGGACCCCGCTGGCGTGGTGGGGATCTCGCACCTCGCACGTGCACCTGGGCACCGCCGTGTCGCAGCTGTCGGCGCGGCCGCCCGCCACGCTGGCGATGACCGCGATGACCATGGACCACCTCACCCGGGGGCGGGTCATCATCGGGATCGGCACCAGCAACCCGCAGGTGGTCGAGGGCTGGTACGGCCAGCCCTATCCGCGCCCGCTGGAGCGCACCCGGGAGTACATCGACATCCTCCGGGCGATCATCGCCCGCCAGCATCCGGTGGCCTACGACGGCCGGCACTATCAGCTGCCGCACCCCGGCGGGACGGGACTGGGCAAGCCGCTGCGCTCCATCCTGCATCCGTACCGGCCCGAGATCCCGGTCTACCTGGGCGCGGAAGGGCCGAAGAATGTCGCGCTGGCCGCCGAGATCGCCGACGGCTGGAACACGATCTTCTTCTCGCCGTCGATGAACGACTTCTACGCCGGCGCCCTCGCGGAGGGCTTTGCCCGTCCCGGGGCCCGCCACACCAGCGCCACCTTCGACGTGGTCGGCGGGCCCATGCGCATCATCGTGGACGACGACCTGGAACGCGCCGCGGACCTGCTGCGGCCCTCGCTGGCGCTGTACATCGGCGGCATGGGCGCGCGCCGCCTCAACTTCCACCATGAGGTCTTCGCCCGGATGGGGTGGGAGGCGCAGGCGCGGGTCATCCAGGACCGCTACCTGGCCGGTGACAAGCAGGGCGCTATCGCGGCCGTGCCCACCCGGCTGGTCGAGGACGTGGCCCTGATCGGCTCCTGGGCCAAGATCGCCGACGAGATCCAGCGCTGGCGCCAGACCGTCCTCACCACCTTCACCGTGAACACCGACCTGCACCACCTGGACCAGGTCGTCGCCCTGCTGCGCGGCTAGCGCCGCGGGCCGCGGCGGCCGGCCTGGTCAGGGTGCCGCGGCCAGGGCCGCGCCGATGCGGCGCAGCTGGGTGGTGGCGCCGCCGAGGGAGAACTCGTTGTGCTTGGCGGCGGCGAAGTAGCGGTGCAGCGGATACCCCAGGTCGATGCCCACCCCGCCGTGCACGTGGACCGCGGTGTGCGCGATCCGGTGCCCGGCGTCGGCGGCCCAGAACTTGGCCGTGGCGACCTCGGTGCCGCACGGCAGGCCGGCCGACAGCCGCCAGGCGGCCTGCCACATGGTCAGGCGGATCGCCTCGGTGTCGATGTACGCGTCGGCGAGCCGCTGCGCTACCGCCTGGAAGCCGCCGATCGGCTTGCCGAACTGCACCCGGGTCCGGGCGTACTCCGCGGTCAGTTCCAGCGCCCGCTCGGCCACGCCGGCCTGCAGCGCGCACAGCCCGACGGTCCCGGCGGCCATCAGCCAGCCTGCCGCGGCGTCCGCCCCGCCGAGCACCCGGTCCCCGGGCAGCCGGACGTCATCCAGGACCACCCGCCCGGCGCTATCGCCGCTGGAGAGCAGCTGCCGTTCCACGGTGACCCCCGGATCGCCCGGGGTGACCAGGAAGACCGTGACCCCGTCCGGGGCCGCCGCGGGCACCAGGATCAGCCCGGCCAGCGGGGCCGCGGGCACCGTGGTCTTGACCCCGGACAGCCGCCAGGCCCGCGCGTCCCCCGGCGCGGGCCCGGCGCGGGCCGAGGGCGCGGCCGGGTCGTCGCCATCCTCCTCCGACAGCGCGGCGGTCAGGATCAGCTCGCCGCGCCCCGCGGGCGCGGCCCAGCGGCGCTGCTGCCCCGGGGTGCCGAACCGGGCGATCGCGCCGGCGCCGAGCACGATCGAGGCCAGGTAGGGGACCGGCGCCACGGTGCGGCCCAGCTCGGCGAGGACCGAGCACTGCTCCAGCAGGCCGAGCCCGGCCCCGCCCAGCGAGTGCGGCAGCGCGGCCGCCAGGATGCCGGCGCTGGCCAGGGCGGACCACAGCCTGGCGTCGAACCGGTCGCCGCCTGCCTCGGCCGCCTCCAGCCGTTCCGGGGTCACCTGCCCGGTGAGGATCTGCCGGCTGAGGGCGGCGAGCTCGGCCTGGTTCTCGTTCTCGGTGAAGTCCACCGGTCACCTCCGGGTGATGGGGAGCCCGAGGGCAGCGGCGGCGACGATGTCCCGCTGCACCTCGTTGGTGCCGCCGCCGAAGGTCAGGATCAGCGCGGAACGGTGCATCCGCTCGATCCGCCCGGCCAGGATCGCGCCCGGGGACCCGTCGCGGACGTTCGCGTTCGCGCCGAGCACCTCCATCAGCAGCCGGTAGGCCTCGGTGGCGAACTCGGTGCCGTACACCTTGGTCGCCGAGGCCGCCGCCGGGCTGGCATCGGCCTGCGTCGCGATCCGCCAGTTGACCAGCGTGAGGAAGTCGGTCTTGGCCTGGACCCGGGCCAGGGTGAGCTGCACCCATTCGGCGTCGATGACCCGCTGGCCGCTGGCCAGCTTGGTGGCGCGGGCCCACTCGCACACCTCGCGCAGCGCGGTCCGGACCGGGGCCGCGGAGGTGAGGGCCACCCGCTCGTGGTTGAGCTGGCTGGTGATCAGCGGCCAGCCCTGGTTCTCCTGGCCGACCAGGGCGGAGGCGGGCACCCGGACGTCGGAGTAGTAGGTCGCGCTGGTGGTCGGGCCGGCCATGGTGGGCACCGGCGTCCAGGAGAACCCGGCGGAGCTGGTGGGCACGATGAGGATGGACAGGCCCCGGTGCCGGGTGGCCTGCGGGTCGGTGCGGCAGGCCAGCCAGACGTAGTCCGCGTACTGGATCAGGCTGGTCCACATCTTCTGCCCGTTGATGACATAGTCCTGGCCGTCGCGGACGGCGCGGGTACGCAGCGACGCCAGGTCGGTGCCGGCCTCCGGCTCGGAGTAGCCGATCGCGAAGTGGACCTCGCCCGCCGCGATCCGGGGCAGGTAGAACGCCTTCTGCTCGCCGGTGCCGAACCGCATGATGGTCGGGCCCACGGTGTTGATGGTCAGGAAGGGCACCGGGACACCGGCGGCGGCCGCCTCATCCATGAAGATGAGCTGGTCGATCACCGGGGCGCCGCGCCCGCCGTACTCGGCCGGCCAGCTGAGGGCCAGCCAGCCGTCCTGGCCGAGCCGCCGGACCACTTCCCGGTAGGCTTCCCCGTCCCCGTAGTCACCGCCCTGCAGCGCCGCCCGGAGGTCCGGGGTCATCAGCCCGCTGAAGTACGCCTGCAGTTCACGTCGGAGCCGCTCCTGCTCAGGCGTGTAGGTGAGGTGCATCTGGCCGTCCCGGCGCTAGAGTAGAACACGTTCTACTTAGTCTAACTGAGGGAGAGCCGGTGGCCGAGGCGTTCCTGGTCGATGCGGTCCGGACCCCGGCCGGCCGCCGCGGCGGCGGCCTGGCCGGCGTGCACCCCGCCGATCTCGGCGGGCATGTCATCACCGCGCTGCTCGCCCGCACCGGAGTGGATCCGCTGGCCGTGGACGACGTCGTGTTCGGCTGCGTGGACACGATCGGCCCGCAGGCCGGCGACATCGCCCGCACGGCCTGGCTGGCGGCTGGCCTGCCCGAGGAGGTGCCCGGCGTCACCGTGGACCGGCAGTGCGGCTCGTCCCAGCAGGCGGTCCACTTCGCGGCCCAGGCGGTGCTCAGCGGCACCGCCGATCTGGTGGTGGCCGGCGGGGTGCAGAACATGAGCCAGATCCCGATCTCGGCCGCGATGCTCGCCGGGCAGGCCTATGGATCCGGCGACCCGTTCAGCGGATCGGCGGGCTGGCGGGCCAGGTACGGGGACCAGGAGATCTCCCAGTTCCGCGCGGCCGACATGATCGCGGCCAGGTGGGGGATCAGCCGCGCCGAGATGGAAGCGTTCGCGCTGGCCAGCCACGAGCGGGCGATCCGGGCGGCGGACGGCGGTGCGTTCGCGGCCGAGATTTCACCTTACGGCGGGGTGCGCGCCGACGAGTGCCCGCGCCGGGACACCTCGGCGGCGAAGATGGCCGCCCTGGCGCCGCTGCGCGAGGGCGGGCTGGTCACCGCCGCGCTGGCCAGCCAGATCGCCGACGCGGCCGCGGCCGTGCTGGTGGCCTCGGGGCAGGCGGTGCGCGTCCACGGGCTGCGCCCGCTGGCCCGGATCTGCCACCTGTCCGCCCGCGGTGACGACCCGGTCATGATGCTGACCGCGCCGATCGCGGCCACCGCCCACGCGCTGGGCCGCGCCGGGCTGACCCTGGACCAGATCGACCTGGCCGAGGTCAATGAGGCGTTCGCCCCGGTGGTCCTGGCCTGGCAGCGGGAGACGGGGGCCGACCCGGCGCGGGTCAACGCCTGCGGCGGGGCGATCGCGCTCGGCCATCCGCTGGGCGCGACCGGTGCCCGGCTGCTGACCACCCTGCTGCACTCCCTGGTCCGGACCGGCGGCCGCTACGGCCTGGTGACCATGTGCGAGGGCGGCGGCCAGGCGAACGTCACCATCATCGAGCGTCTGTGAGGGTGACCAGGGTGACCAGGCGCTGCTCCGCCTCGATCATGATCCGGGCGATCAGGTCCGCGCAGGACGGCAGATCCCCGATCAGCCCGGTCACCTGCCCGGCCGACATCAGGCCCAGGTCGGGCCGGCCTTCCACCATCGCCGCCCGCAGCAGCATCGGGGTGTTCGCGGCCATCAGCACCTGAGCCCAGGTCAGTTCCGTGCCCTGGCGCATCGCGCGGCCCTGGCGGATCAGTTCCCGCCAGCTGAGCCCGGACAGGCCGCGGAAGGCGGCTGCGTTGCGGGCCGACCGCAGCAGCCCGGTGACCGGCCCGGCCCGCTCCAGCCGCTCTACCAGGGGCGTGCGCAGCACCCGGTGCGGGACCCCGTCGACCCGGGTGGTGACCACCGTGCCGGTGACCTCGCTGGCCAGGTAGGCCTGCTTGACCACGCCGGCCACCGGGCTGTCGCTGGTCAGCAGGAACCGGGTGCCCATGGCGATCCCGGCCGCGCCGTAGGCCAGCGCGGCGGCCAGGCCCCGGCCGTCGAAGAACCCGCCCGCCGCGACCACCGGGATGTCCACCGCGTCCACGACCTGGGGGATGAGCAGGCTGGTGGGCACCGCGCCGGTGTGCCCGCCGCCCTCTGCGCCGGTCGCGATCACGGCGTCAATGCCCCAGGCGGCTACCTTCTCCGCATGCCTCCGGGCGCCCACGGACGCGATGGTGATGACCCCGGCGTCCCGCAGCGCGGCGATCAGCTCCGGGCGCGGGGCGAGCGCGAACGAGGCGACCGGCACCCGCTCCGCGATGATCATCTCAATCCGCTCAGCGGCGTCCGGGGCGTCGGCCCGCAGGTTCACGCCGAACGGCGCCGCGGTCCGGGCCTGCACTTCTTTGATGGCGGAACGGAGCTGCGCCGGGCTCATCGTCGCCGACGCGATGACGCCGAGCCCCCCGGCCCCGGAGACCGCCGCGGCCAGCCGGGCCCCGGACACGTAGCCCATCCCGCTCTGGATGACGGGGCAGGCGATGCCGAGCAGCTCGGTCAGCCGGGTACGGATCACGCGAGCTCCTGGTCCCGCCGGCCCGCCGGGTCGAGCACGTCGCGGATCAGGGTCAGCTCGTCCGGGCCGGGCCGCCGGGTGTCCGGGACCTGGTCCGGGATGACCAGCGGGAACCCGGTGGCGGCCGTGACGTCACTGACCGGGACGCCGGGATGGACCGAGCGCAGCCGCATGGCGTGATCCGCGGTGCCGAAATCCAGCACCGCCAGGTTGGTGACCACCAGGCGCACCTCGTGGAAGCGCGCGGCCTGCGGCCCCAGGCCCGCGGCCCGGTCGTAGCCGATGCCGGTGACCATGTCGACCCGCTCGACGAAGACGCGGGGCGAGTGCCGGGGCACCCAGTAGCTGACCGGATGGTTGATGGTGTTGCCGGGCGCGCCGCGGGCGCCGAGCAGCTGGGCCCGGGGCCTGGCCCAGTCGCCGATGCAGGAGATGTTCTGGTTGCCGTAGCGGTCGAGTTGCGCCGCACCCATCATCACGTGCCGGCGGCCGGCCGCGACCATGGTGAACACGGAGCGGTAGGGCAGCCAGCCCTCGATGCCCCCGTCTCCCGGGGCGAGCAGGTAGGCCTCTCCGTCGGAGAGCAGCAGGCTGGGGGTGAAGGTGCGCTGGGCCAGCCGGGCGCCCAGGGTGGGGATGAGGCCCATGGGGCTGGCCAGGATGTCGGTGTCGCCGCGCCAGGCCTCGGCGCACGCGACCACGCAGACCTCGGCCCGGGTCGGCTCACCCGGGCCGCTCACGGGGCCGCCGCCGCGGCCGCATCCGCCCGGGCCCCGGTGAACCGCCGGACCGCCTCCTGGTAGCTGGCCTCGTCCCCGGCCAGGTACTCGGCCCGGAAGCGCGGCCAGCCGTCCGGATCGGCGGCCGCGGCCGCGTACCGGGCCTGGAAGGCCTCGTCGCGGCCGTAGTCCGGCACGCAGCTGGTGAAGTGCGCGCCGCCCGGGGTCTCGGTCACACCGTGCACCATGGCCCGGTTGACCAGCAGGCTCTGTGGCGGCCCGGACTCCAGCAGGCCCGCGGTCGGGACGAGCCGCTCGCAGGACAGGTAGGCCCGCGTGGCCGCCAGGCAGAACAGGTCGTCGAAATAGGGGTCCGGCCCGAGGTACTGGCCGTTGCCCGTGGCGTCCGCGCGGTTGAGGTGGATGAGCGCGGCGTCCAGCCGCAGGGCGGGCATGGCGACCAGTTCCTCACCGCCGTACGGGGAGACCACCGTGCGCAGATCCGGGTTGACCCGCAGCACGTCGGAGCCCAGCCCGGCCCGGGCCGGCAGGAACGGCAGCCGGTGGGCGGCGGCGAGCAGGCCCCAGTGGAGCATGCCCTCATCGAGCTCGGTGAGCTCGATGGCCCCGCGCTGGCGGCCGAGCCGGAAATGGGGCTCCAGCGGGATCGTGTCGAGGGAGACGAAGCCGGTGACCACCCGGCGGACGTGGCCGCCCGCGATCAGCAGCCCCACGTCGGGGCCTCCGTAGGAGACGACGGTGAGGTCGGCGAGATCCGACCGCAGGATGGCGCGGACCAGCGCCATCGGCTTGCGCCGGGATCCCCAGCCGCCGATCCCGAGGGTCATCCCGGAGCGCAGCTCACCGATGACCTCATCGGGGCCCATGACCCTCGCGCTCACCGCTGCCCGTCCACGAACGACTGGCGTGCCGCGGCCGAGACGCCGGTGAGGTTGAGCTCGAAGGTGAAGCCCTGCTCGTAGCGGTAGGAGCGTTTGACGTCGACGGGGTCGATGCCGTTGAGCGACTGCTTGGCCAGCCGGATGATGCCGCCGTCCTTGGCGGCGATCTCGGCGGCCACGGCGCGGGCCGCCGTCCGCAGTTCCGGCCCGGGCACCACGTCCAGCACGGTGCCGAAGCTCAGCAGCTGCTGCGCGGTGACGGTGCGGCAGGTGTACACCATGGTCCGCATCAGCTGCTGCGGCACCAGCCGCCCCAGGTGAGTCGCGGCGCCCAGGGCGCCCCGGTCGACCTCGGGCAGGCCGAAGGTAGCGTCCTGTGCGGCGAGGACCAGGTCCGCGCAGCCCGCCAGGCCGATGCCGCCGCCCAGGCAGAAGCCGTGTACCGCCGCGATCACCGGTACCGCGCAGTCGTAGACGGCCGCGAACGCCGCGTAGCAGCCCCGGTTGGCCCCGACCAGCGCCTCATGGCCGGGAGTGCGCTGCATCTCCTTGATGTCCACGCCTGCGCAGAAGCCGCGGCCCTCGGCGGCCAGGATCACCGCGCGCACCTGCGGGTCCGCGCCGGCCGCGGTGACCGCCTCCGCGAGGTCGAACCAGCCTTGCACCGGCAGCGCGTTGACCGGCGGGAAGTCGATGACGACCTCGGCGACGCCGCCGCTGGTCCGCTGGTCGATGCCCATGGTCGGTCCTCGCCCTCGTCACGACCGCGGCCAGCGCCGGCTCGTTCAGCAGTCAAGCTAGCGTTTGCTTGGTAGTCAAGCCTAGCATCGGGCCCATGCAGACCATCGATTTCGCGGGCCGGGCCGTGGTCGTTACCGGCGGTACCCGGGGGATCGGGGCCGGCATTGCCCGGGCGTTCCTGGACGCGGGCGCGGACGTGCTGGTCTGCGGCCGCAGCGAGCCGGCCCGATCCGGGCCGCGGGGGGCCGCAGCGCCGTGTGCACCCGCGCTGACGTCCGGGACCCGGCCCAGGCCCACCGGCTGATCCGCGAGGCGGCCAACTCCTTCGGCCGGGTGGACGTGGTGGTCAGCAACGCGGGCGGCGCCCCGTACGCGGAGGCCGCCACCGCGTCCCCCCGGTTGCACGCCAAGATCATCGAGCTCAACCTGATCGCACCGCTGCACATCGCGCAGAGCGCGAATGCGGTGATGCAGGACCAGGCCGACGGCGGGTCGATCATCATGATCGGGAGCGTCAGCGGGGTGCGGCCCTCGCCGGGCACCGCCGCGTACGGCGCGGCCAAGGCGGGCCTGCACCAGCTGGCCACCAGCCTCGCGGTCGAGTGGGCCCCGAAGGTCCGGGTGAACAGCGTGGTGGCCGGGCCGGTAGCGACCGGCGCGGGCGCGGCCGCGCACTACGGGGAGGCCACCGCGCAGGCGGCGGTGGGGGCCACCGTGCCGGCCGGCCGGATGGCCACCCCGGCTGACGTCGCGGGCGCGTGCCTGTTCCTGGCCTCACCGCTGGCGGCTTATGTCAGCGGTGCGGCCCTGCTGGTGCACGGCGGCGGCGAGCGGCCCGCGTTCCTGGCGGCCGCCCAGAGGCCGGTGTAGTCTCTCGAAATACTAGAACGTGTTCTACTGAGGGGCTGGCTATGAGGCCGGAAGGGGACGGCCAGGGCCGGGCCGGGACGCCGCCATGACGGAGGCCCCGGCGGCCAGCAGCGTAGACCGTCTCACCGCTGAGCCGGCCCGGCGGGTTGGCCGGCGCTGGATCGCCCTCATCGCGCTCGCCAATCTCGGCCTCTACCTCGCCTACCTCGGCCCGATCTCGGTGCTGCTGCCCAACCAGATCCAGGCGATCGCCGGCTCCGGCCACAAGGTTGCCGTCCTGGGCTGGGTGACCGGGATCGGCGCGGCGGTCGCGATGATCTCGAACCCGGTCGCCGGGGCCCTCTCGGACCGCACCACCAGCCGGTTCGGGCGCCGCCGCCCGTGGGTGGCAGGCGGCGCGCTGGCGGGCGCGGCCGCGCTGGTGCTGCTGGGCGGCCAGCACGCCATCGTCGGTGTCCTGGCCGGCTGGTGCCTGGCGCAGGCCGCGCTGAACGCGATGCAGGCCAGCCTCAGCGCGGCCGTGCCTGATCACGTCCCGGTGGCGCAGCGGGGCGCGGTGTCCGGCTGGATCGGCCTCCCGCAGACGCTCGGCGTCCTGCTGGCCGTGGTGCTGGTGACCGACGTGGTCACCGGCGACGCCGGCTACACCCTCCTCGCGGCCTGCGTCGTGGTCTGCGTCCTGCCCTTCGCGCTCACCACGCCCGACCCGCCGCTGCCGCGCGCCGGCCGGCCACCCTGGCAGTGGCGGGCCTTCGCCCGGTCGTTCTGGCTGAGCCCGCGGCGCTACCCCGACTTCGCGTGGGCCTGGCTGACCAGGTTCGCGATCAACCTCGGCAACGCGATGACCCTGCTGTACCTGCTGTACTTCCTGCGTGACCGGCTTCACTACAGCCGGCTGTTTCCCGGGCACCGGGCCGAGGACGGCCTGGTCGTCCTCATCCTCGTCTACCTGGGCGGGGTCGTGATCACCGCGGTGGCCAGCGGCGTGATCTCCGACCGGACCGGCCGCCGCAAACTGCCAGTCACGGTCTCCGGCCTGGTCATGGCGGTCTCGGCGATCCTGCTCGCGGTGTGGCCCCGGTGGCCGGTCGTCATCGCCGCCGCCGCGATCATGGGACTGGGGTTCGGCGTGTACCTGTCGGTGGACGCGGCGCTGGTGACCCAGGTCCTGCCGTCGGCCGCGGGACGGGCCAAAGACCTCGGCCTGATCAACATCGCCAACTCCGGGCCGCAGGTGCTCGCCCCGGCGATCGCCGCGCCGCTGGTCGCCGAGCTGGGTGGCTACCGGGCGCTGTACCTGTCCGTGGCGGTCATCACGGTGCTCGGCTCACTCTTCGTCCGGCGGATCCGCTCAGTGCCCTGACGTGCGCACCAGCGTCATGGGTACCCCGGGCGCCGTGCTCGGCTGCTGAAGGCTCACTGGCCAAAGCCGATGGTCTCGGTGGCCAGGGCCAGGGTGTCCTCGCAGGCGAACCCGGCCGGACCCGGCGCGCCGGTGAACATCGGTGCCAAGGCCCGCTGCACCGACTCCAGCGTCCACATGCCATCGGCGGATCCGTGCTCGGCCGCCAGGACGGTGGCGCGGATCCGGGGCGGCTCCATGACGGCGGCCACCCCGCCGTGCACCACGAACACCTCGCCGTTGATCCCGCTCCGCGGCCGGGCTGGCCAGGTAGACCACGAGCGGCGCGACATGCTCCGGGGCGAGCGGATCCACCTCGCCTGTGGCCGGCGCACCCATCAGGTCCGCCGTCATGGCGGTCCGCGCGCGCGGGCAGATGGCGTTGGCGCGCACCCCGTACCGGCCGCAACTGCGGGCCGTGGTCACGGTGAGCGCCGTGATCCCGGCTTTGGCCGCGGCGTAGTTGGGCTGGCCCGGCGAGCCGAGCAGGAAAGCCTCGGATGAGGTGTTCACGATCCGGCCGTAGCCCGGGCCCGCCCGCCTGCTTGCTCTGGGCGCGCCAGTAGGCCGTGGCGAAGCGGGTGGTCACGAAGTGACCGCGCAGGTGGACCCGGAGCACGAGGTCCCATTCCTCGGCCGACATGGAGAAGATCATCCGGTCCCGGAGCACCCCGGCGTTGTTCACCAGGATGTCCAGCCGCCCGTAGGCGTCCAGCGCGGCCGCGACGAGTTGCTGGCCCGGTCTGCCACTCGCCGACGTCGCCCGCGGCCACCCGGGCCTGGCCACCGGCGGCCGAGATCTCGTCCGCCACCGCCTGCACCGCGTCGCCGGGCAGGTCGTTCAGCACCAGCCGCGCTCCGGCCGCGGCCAGCGCGAGCGCTTCCGCGCGGCCGAGCCCGTTCCCGGCGCCGGTCACGATCGCGGCCCGGCCATCCAGGGCCAGCGTGTCATCCATTCGCAAACCCATCTGGTCAGTAGCCGGGCCCGGACAGGATGCCGCCGTCGGCGACGAATTCGCTGCCGGTCGAATAGGAGGCCTCGTCGGAGGCCAGGAACGCCACCAGCCGCGAGATCTCGGCCGGTTCCGCGAACCGGGCCAGCGGCATCGACTTGATGAAGTCGGCGCCGTCGTCCGCCTCGCGGGTGGCCCTGGTCTCGGCCGCCTCCAGCACCATGCTGGTGAGCACGCCACCGGGATGAACCGAGTTGACCCGGATCCCGAACTGGCCGAGCTCCTGCGCGGCGACCTTGGTCATGCCGCGGATCGCGAACTTGCTCGCGCTGTAGGCGGACAGCCCGGCCGCCCCGGTGAAGCCCTCAACCGAGGAGATGTTGATGATCGACCCGCCGCCGGCGGCGGTCATCGGCCCGATCACCGCCTTCATGCCGAGCCAGCAGCCGACCGCGTTCACGTCCATGATGTGCCGGAAATCGGCCAGTGGCATGTCAGCGATACTGCCGAACCTCAGCACGCCCGCGTTGTTGACCAGCACGTCGAGCCGGCCAAACGCCTCCAGCGTGGTCGCGACGGCGGCGGCCCAGTCCGCTTCGCTGGTGACGTCATGATGCACGTACCGGCAGCAGCCCGGGCCGAGCTGGGCGGCCACGGCCGCGCCCTTGGCGTCGAGTACGTCGCCGAAGACCACCCGGGCCCCCTCGGCGGCGAAGTGGCGGACGTGCGATTTGCCCATGCCCCGGGCGCCGCCGGTGATCAGCGCGACCTTGCCATCGAGTCGGCCCACGGGCTCTCCAAACGTCATCTCAACCAAACGCTTGCTTGGTTCGAGGGTAACAGGCTACCGGGGCTGCGCTGGTATGCCAGCGGGACCAGGCCCAGGCGGCGGCCCTGGTGGGGACGGTGGTGATCAGGTGTGCCAGGAGACGGCGGACCAGCAGCCACCGCGGCCAGCACGGCGGGGTGGTGTCCTCGTAGCACGGCAGTGAGGCGACCGCCCAGTCAAACAGGCGCGGGCCCTTGGCACCGTCGCCGCAGCTGCGGCGCTTCCACGCATCCTCCGGGGCGTGCGCGGCGAGCACGTCCGCGCGGGAGGTGCCGGTACTGCCGGGGACCACCTGGTTGCAGGCCACGGCGACGACGTAGCCGATCCGGCGCTGCTCCAGCCAGGACCGGAACTTGTAATTCTTGCCGTACGCTTCATCGGCGGTCACCCAGGAAGCGGGCATCCCGGCGTCCAGCGCCCGGCCCAGCATCGCCCGGGCCAGCCCGGTCTTGGTGGCGAACTCTGTGTCATCAGGCACCGCGGCCTCGCGGCAGCGGTCCCGGTCAGCGATCCACGACTTCGGCAGGTAAAGCTCGCGGTCGATCAGGGCGCGGCCCTTGGCGGTGGCGTAGGCGCAGAACACACGCCCAGCTGGCAGTTCTCTATCCGGCCCGCCGTGCCGGAGTATTGCCGCTGCACCCCGGCCGACTTGGTGCCCTTCTTCAGGAACCCGGTCTCATCGACCACCAGCACGCCGTCAGCAGACCCCAGGTGCCCGGCCACATAGGCGCGCACGTCATCCCGGACGCCGTCGCAGTCCCAGGCCGCGGCGTTCAGCAGCCGCTGCACCCCCATCCGGCGTCCCATCCCCGGCCGCCTCGGCCAGCGTCCACCCGTTCTTGCTGGCCAGCGGGCTAACAACCCCCGCACATACGCCCGCGCCCGCCGCCGCGGCTCCTCCCGGAAAAACCGGCCACCCGCTAACGCGAACAGGTCATCCAGCCCAGCCACACAGCAAGATCATCATCAGTCATGAAACACGGATACTACCCCAACTGTCACAAAGTGCTGCTGGAGTACTTGGCAGGCGCCCCTTTGTGTCCAGCCGTCCGGATCGCAGCCAGTACGGAATCTGGTCCATGTCCGGTAGCGGCCGACGAATGACCATCACTTGGCCATCAGGAAACCGTTATTCCCTATGACGTAATTGTCACGGGCGAGCTGCCGGAGCTCTCGGCGGTCACAATCGTGACAATGCTAGGGCTCTACCGGCTTGATCATCCTGGCGGCTTCGTCCTCGCCCGGCCAGGAGCTTGGGCTGCCCAGCCGTATCCAGACCGGCCCGAGCGACATCCACCTGCCCGTGGTCACGCCAAAGGGACGGGGCCGGATACCCATGCCGCCCAGTATCTGTGGGCCGAACCGGATACGGCCGCTGATGCGCGCCCAACTGCTTGCCATGCGCTTCACGCTCCTGCTCGCACAGTAGCACCAATTCTCGTGCCGTATTCGCCGGGCTCCGTCCGCAATTCCTGGATTGAGTTAGCAAGAGAAATGATCTCGCACTCGGGGTTGGTGACGCTGCGTGAGCAGGGAAATGGTTATTGCCCAGCGCCCCATCATTAACCATGAGAATGTTCACTTCGAGGCCCAGGTGCGCCGAAGCCTCGGCCCTGGGCCTAGCTAGCCCGGCGTGCCCGGTCCCGCGGCGGCGATCCCCTCGAAGAGGATCCGGAGGAACCCGTCCACCACCTGCTCGGTGGTGTAGCCGCCGGTCCGGCGCCACTGGGCCGGGATCCACAGCACGTCGCGCATCAGCCGGTAGGTGAGTTTCGCGTCCAGGTCCGCCCGGAACAGCCCGGCCTGCTTCCCGAGTTCCAGCTGTGAGATCCAGATCCGCTCGATCTCACGCAGTGCTTTGGGCAGGTAGGCGAACCGCGGCTGGGTGCTGAAGTAACTCCAGTCGTTCTGCAGCATGGCCAGGGCCGCCCGGTGCTGGGACAGGGTCCGGCTGGTCGAGCGCACGATCTGCTCGATGGCGGCCCGGGGGTCGGCGGCCGAGGCGACCGCGGTCCGGTAGTCGGCGAGCACCTCGTTGATGAAGCCCGACAGGATCTCGTCACCGATCGACTCCTTGGAGTCGAAGTGGTGATACAGGCTGCCGGACAGGATCCCGGCGGCGTCCGCGATCTCCCGCACGGTCGTGGCGCGGTAGCCCTTCTCCGCGAAGAGGTCACCGGCCAGCGCGACCATGTGCGACCGGCGCCCGGACCGCATGGCCCCGTCGGCCGGAATGGCGCCTGCCGCGCCGTTACGCCCGCCAGCCTGGCTCTTCCTCGTACTTGCCACGTCGTCATTATCGCAGCACAAGGCCTGCCTCCCTAACGCTTGCTCGGGAAGCCCGGGACGTGTCTTGCCGAGAGAAGTGAAACCTGTTCTACTTGCTCGCGGAGATCACCCGCGTGCGGTGGGACCGGGGATGGGTCTGGCGCGCCGCCCACGACTCATGCGGCGCCAGCGCTCGCGTTCCCCGGACCCGCGGAGGCAGCCCATGATCCTGGATCTTTTCCGTGTCACCGGCCGCGCGGCCGTGGTCACCGGGGCGGGCCGGGGGATCGGCGCGGCTGCGGCCGTGGCCCTGGCCCAGGCGGGTGCGGACGTCGTCATCTCCGCCCGGACCGGGGAGCAGCTGGCCCAGGTGGCGCGGCAGGTCGAGGCGGCCGGGCGCCGGGCGGTGGTGGTCCCCGCCGACCTGTCTGACCTCGACGCGGCCGCGGGCCTGGCCGCCGCCGCGGTCGGCGCGTTCGGCCGGCTGGACATCGTCGTCAACAATGTCGGCGGCGCGCTGCCGCGGCCGTTCACCGCGACCACCGCGCGGCACCTGGCCAAGGCCTTCGAATTCAATGTCGCGGTCGCGCACAGCCTGACCCAGGCCGCGGTACCTCACCTGCTGGCCGCGGGCACCGGGGGCGGCCCGGCCGGTGCCGTGATCAACATCTCCTCGGCCGTGGGACGGGTCGCGGGCCGCGGATATCTCGCGTACGGCACCGCCAAGGCGGCGCTGGCCCACTACACCCGGCTGGCCGCGGCCGATCTGGCCCCCAGGATCAGGGTCAACGCGGTGGCCGTGGGGGCCGCCGCCACCTCGGCGCTCGACATCGTGCTCGTCGACGACTCGCTGCGGCGGCAGATGGAACGGGCCACCCCGCTCGGCCGGATCGGCGACCCGCAGGAGGTCGCAGCGGCGATCGTGTTCCTCGCCTCCCCGGCCTCCGCCTACCTGACCGGCAAGGTCCTCGAGGTTGACGGGGGCATAGACCGGCCTAATCTCGATCTCGGGATCCCGGACCTCTGAGGGACGCGGAACCGCTGCCCACCACCTGGAGCGCCGATGCCCGAGCCGGACCTGACCGCACCGTCCTGTGAGCGACTGTCCCTCGAGCAGAAGGCCGCCCTGCTGTCCGGCCGCGATTTCTGGTCCACCCAGGCGTTCGAGGCCGCCGGGGTACCGTCGATCGTGCTCGCCGACGGCCCGCACGGGGTGCGCCGGCAGGCCGGGCAGTTCGACCACCTGGGGCTGCACGACGCGGTGCCGGCCACCTGCTTCCCGCCGGCGGTCACGGTCGGGTCCAGCTGGGATCCCGGGGTGGCCGGGAGGATCGGGGCTGCGGTCGGCCGGGAGGCCCGGGCGCTCGGCGTGCACATCGCGCTCGGGCCCGGGGTGAACATCAAGCGGTCGCCGCTGTGCGGGCGGAACTTCGAGTACTACTCGGAAGATCCGCTGCTGGCCGGCCTGCTCGGCGCCGCGCACGTCCAGGGCCAGCAGGGCCAGGGCGTCGGGGCGTCGGTCAAGCACTTCGCGGCCAACAACCAGGAAACGGACCGCATGCTGGTCAGCGCCGATGCCGACGAGCGCACGCTGCGCGAGATTTACCTGCCCGCCTTCGAGCACATCGTCACCCAGGCCCGGCCGGCCACGGTCATGTGCGCGTACAACAAGATCAACGGCGTGTACGCCGCCCAGAACCGGTGGCTGCTGACCGGGGTCCTGCGCGAGGAATGGGGCTTCGCCGGCGCGGTGGTCTCCGACTGGGGTGCCGTGCACGACCCGGTGGCCGCGCTGGCCGCCGGGCTGGATCTGGAGATGCCGGGCACCGATGGCCAGAGCGCGCAGCGGATCGTCGCCGCCGTCCGGGCCGGTGAGCTGGACGAGGCCCTGGTCGACGCGGCCGTCGGTCGCGTGCTCGTCCTGACCGGCCTGGCCGCCGATCCGGCCGGCCAGCCCCGCCGGCGGGTTCGACGTCGACGCCCATCACGCCCTGGCGCGGCAGCTGGCCGCCGGCTGCGCCGTGCTGCTGAAGAACGACGGCGGCGTGCTGCCGCTGACCGGCCGCGGGCCGATCGCCGTGGTGGGGGAGTTCGCCCGTACCCCGCGCTACCAGGGTGGCGGCAGCTCGCACGTCAACCCCACCCGGGTTGACGTCCCGCTCGACGCCATCCGCGCGCTGGCCGCCGGGTCCGGCCGGGCGGTCGGCTTCGCCGCTGGTTTCACGGTCGACGGCAGCGGCGACAGCGCTGGCGACGGCACCGGCGACACCGCGGCGCTGCGTGCGGAGGCGGTAGCGGCCGCCAGGCACGCCGAGGTCACGGTGATCTTCGCCGGGCTCGGGGAGCGGGAGGAGTCCGAGGGTTTCGACCGGGAGACCCTCGACCTGCCCGCCGCGCAGGTCGACCTGATCCGCGCCGTCGCCGCGGCCAGCCCGCGTACCGTCGTCGTCTTGTCCCATGGTGGCGTGGTCTCGCTGGAAGGCTGGCACGACGACGTTGACGCCATCCTGGACGGTTTCCTGCTCGGCCAGGCTGGCGGCGCGGCCGTCGCCGACCTGCTGTTCGGCGTGGCCAACCCGTCGGGCCACCTGGCCGAGACGATCCCGCTGCGGCTGGCTGACAACCCCAGCTACGTCAACTTCCCGGGAGAACAGGGACATGTCCGCTACGGCGAGGGCGTGATGGTCGGTTATCGCTGGTACACCACGGTCGGCCTGCCAGTCCGTTACCCGTTCGGCCACGGCCTGTCCTACACCACCTTCGCCACCAGCGGCCTGACCGTCGAGGCCACCGGTCCAGACACCG
Organism: uncultured Actinomycetes bacterium; assembly: GCA_963718305.1. GTDB lineage: Bacteria > Actinomycetota > Actinomycetes > Streptosporangiales > Streptosporangiaceae > RYN-230. Next base: position 255,540 of record CAVQZG010000024.1, on the reverse strand, counting down.
CCCGCGCCTCGGTCACCGTCACCAACACCGGCGAGCGGGCCGGCCAGCACGTCGTCCAGGTGTACGTGGCCACCACGGCCGGTCCGGTCCGCCGCCCCGTGCGGGAACTGCGCGCCTTCACGAAGGTCAGCCTGGAGCCCGGGGAAACCCGCACCGTCTCTCTCGACCTGGACCGCCGCGCCTTCGCCTACTACGACATCCGCGCGGCGGGCTGGATCGTCGCGCCCGGGACCTACATCGTCCAGGCCGGCGAGAACGCCGCCACCGTCCTCTGCGAGGCGGCCATCAGCCTCACTGGCGACCTGATCATCCCCGAGCTCACGCTGGACTCGACGGTGCAGGACTGGTTTACCCACCCCATCGTCGGCGCGACCCTGCTCGATGAGCTGACCGCGGGGATCCCCGGCGAGCAGCGCAGCGCGTTGCCGGCTGACCCGGACCTGTTGCAGATGGTGGCGTCGATGCCGATGCGCAAGGCCCTGGAAATGCTGGGCGGCGCCGTCCCGGAGGCGACCTTGCAGCGGCTGATGGCCCGCAGCCGCCGCCCTGACTGATCCTCCCGTCAGGCCTTCGCGCCCGCACCAACCAGGTTTCCGTAGCGGCTCGGGTCCGCCGGGACGTCGGCACCGGGATCCGGCCGCCACTCGGGGATGTAGACCAGCCCGGGATCGATGACGTCGAAGCCGTCGAAGAACTGCAGGATTTCGGCGCGTGAGCGCAGGTGCAGGTTCATCGCGACGCTGCGGTTGTACACCTTCTCGACCGCGCCGGCTACGCCGGGCCGGTCTTCGTTAGTGCCGTGAGAAATGATCAGGTAGCTGCCGGCGGCCAGCGCGTCGCGCAGGGTGGCCACGATCCGGCGGGGGTCTTCGGCGTCGGCGATGAAATGCAGGATCGAGACGAGCAGCAGCCCGGTCGGCTGGGCCGGGTCGATCAGCCGGCGGGTGACCGCGTGGTCGAGGATCTGGCCCGGCTCGCGCAGGTCCGCCTGGATGATCGCGGCGTTCTCGTTGCCCTCCAGGAGGGCCTTGCTGTGCGCGACTGCGACCGGGTCGATGTCGACGTAGGCGACCCGGGCGGCCGGGTCGGCCTGCTGGGCGATCTCGTGCACGTTGCCCTGGGTGGGGATGCCGGAGCCGATGTCCAGGAACTGGCGGATACCGTTCGCGGCGAGGAGCCTGACCGCCCGGCCGATGAACGCGCGGTTGGCCCGGCCGATGAGCGGGGCGGTGGGCTCCACCGCGGCGATCGCCCGGGCCACATCCTGGTCGGCCAGGAAGTTATGCGTGCCGCCCAGCCAGTAGTCATAGACCCGGGCCGCGTTCGCCCGCCTGGTTTCCACCCCGGGAGGCACCCAGCCCGGGTCCTGCGTCATGACGGCTCGGGCGGAGTGTCATTGGCAGCGGCGAGGAGCTCGCGGGCCCGGGCTTCATCGGAGGGGGCCACGAGCACGCGAACCCCCTGCACCTGCAGCTCTGGTTGCGTTCCTCCGGCATCGTCTGCTGACACGGCGGCTCTCAGGTCGTTATTGCGCAACATGCCGACGATCAGTTCGGCCTCGGTGCGGCTGGTCACGACCGCCACGGGCACAGTGGCTCCCTCAGGGTGGCCCGGCGGGGTGGGCGGCTGCTTCGGCATTGGCGCCTCCATCTCGGGCGTCGCTAGCGCTGGATACGGGTAACGGGATGCTAGTGGAACCTGACTACCGTGCCTATGCGGCGGCCTGCGCCAGCGCCCTGCAGCGCTGGTACCGCCCATCCCGCGGGCTGTGGCAGGGCGCGGGATGGTGGCAGTCCGCGAACGCGCTGACCGGGGTCATCGGGTACGCCCAGGCCACGGGGGACCCGGCGTACACGGCGGTGGTGGAAACCACGTTCCGGCGCGCCCCGCGCTGGCGGCGCGGATTCTGCAACAAATTCTTTGACGATAACGGCTGGTGGGCGCTGGCCTGGGTGGCCGCCTACGACCTGACGGGCGGCAGTCATTACCTCCGCGCCGCCGAGCGGATCTTCGCGCGCAATGCGGCGGGGTGGGACGGGACCTGCGGCGGCGGGCTGTGGTGGAACACCGACCGGAAGTACAAGAACGCGATCACGAACGAGCTGTTCCTGACGCTGGCCGCCCGGCTGAGCCAGCGCACTCCAGATCCGGCCGGGCGGTACCGGGAGTGGGCCTTCCGGACCTGGGACTGGTTCTGCGCAGCTGGCCTGATCGGCCCGGGCGGCCTGGTTAACGACGGGCTCACGGCCGGCTGCCAGAACAACGGCCGCACCACCTGGACCTACAACCAGGGCGTCATCCTCGGTGGCCTGGCGGCGCTGCACCAGCTCACCGGGGACCAGGGATACCTGGACACGGGCACGTCCCTCGCGGACGCCGTGCTGGCCACGCTGACCACCCCGGCGGAGCCGGGTCCGGGCGGCATTCTCATCGAGCCCAGCGAGCGCCCCGGTGACACCGGCCGCCGCTACGGGGACGACACCCAGTTCAAGGGGATCTTCGTGCGGTACCTGCACGATTTCTACGCAGTCAGCCCCCGTCCGGCGTACCGGGAGTTCTTCCTCCGCAATGCCCGGTCCCTGTGGGCCAACGCCCGGAACCCGGAGAACCAGTTCGGCATGCACTGGGCCGGCCCGTTTGACCGGGCCGGCGCCAGTCAGCAGAGCTCGGCCCTGGACGCGCTCAACGCCGCCGCCGCCCTCACGGCGCCCTAGCGGCCCGGTAACCGCCCGCCAGATCGTCGCTGGCTTGGTGAACGGTTTGCCCAGGTAGCAACGTTCTTACCGGTATGGGGGTAGCCCGATGATCCTGACCGCCCAGCGGCTGCGCCGCTGGCATGGACACGCGCCATGACCGGTACTGGGGAGTGCGGTGAAATCCGCCATTCGCTGGGGGTCTACCTCCTGGGCGCGATCAGCCCGGCGGAGCGCAGCGCCGTCGATCGCCATCTGGCCTGGTGCGCTGATTGCCGGGCGGAACTGACCGGGCTCGCGGCGCTGCCGGGCCGGCTGGGCAGCGTGCCTGCCGCCGATGTGACCAGCCTGGCCGGGTACGAGGCTGATGGGGCCGTTCCGGGTGCAGGCCCGCCCCAGGTCCCGCTGGCGGCGTTGCTGGACCGGGCGGCCCGGGTCCGCAGGCGACTGCGCTGGCGCCGCCTGGCGGTGGCCGCCGCGGCGATCGTGATCGCAGGCGGCGGGGCGGTAGCGGGATCGCGCGTGCTGGACGCCCCGCCCGCGCGGCCGGCCTTGGCGGCCGCGCCGTGGGCCGCCACGGTTACCGGCAGCGACTCGCGGACGGGCATGTCCGCCACCGTGAGGTACCTGCGAGAGCCGTGGGGACTGGCACTGCAGGTGCAGGTCAGCGGGATCTCCCCGGGGACGAGATGCGAGTTGCAGGTCGTTGGGGCCGGCGGTCAGGGCGTGCCGGCGGGGAGCTGGACCGTCGCGGCGGGCCACGTGTGGGCGTGGTACCCGGCTTCCTCCCCATTCCGCGCCTCTGATGTCCGCGGTTTTCTCATCACCACCGCGCGGGGCGAGAACCTGGTGAGCGTCTCTGCCTTATGACAGAAGGCAGCCTCGGGATATGACCAGGATTGGGAGCGCCGCGACGGGGATGATCGCACTGCGGGCAGAAACCAGGGAGGACCGTCATGCCACGGCAGATCATCACGACCGCGAACGCGCCGATTTCGCCGCTCTACAGCCAGGCAGTTAAGGCCGGGCCGCAGGTGCTCATCTCGGGCATGGCCGGCATTGACCCGGGCACCGGCAGCCTCGCCGGAGGCACGATCCAAGATCAGGCCCGGCAGGCGCTGGCGAATTGCCAGGCCGTTCTCCAGGCCGCCGGCGCCAGCCTGGACGACGTCACGGAGGTGGGGGTGCTGCTCACCAACCCCGCGGACTTCGCCGGGCTCAACGAGGAATACGCGCGGTGGTTCCCGTCCGGGCCGCCAACCCGCTACGTGGCCAAGCTCGGCGTCGACCTGCCCGGACTGCTCGTGTCGATCCGGATGACCGCATTCATCGGCTGACCCTGGCGGGCTATCCGGATGCGGTGACCTCATGCCACAGGCCGCCGTTCAGGTTGAGCGAGTTCCCGTGCGCCTGTCCCGGGGCGGTATCGCCGACGTAGGTGTACAGCGGACGCCCGTTGTAGGTCGCCTGCGCCGAGCCGTCGGCGCGCTTGATGGTGCCAAGCGTGCCGGTCACGCCCGGGCCGGCGGTCACCGGTCCCTTCACCGGCGGCCAGTACGCCGCGCATGACCCGTTGCAGTTCGACTTGGTGGCGGTGTCCGGAGCGAACCAGTAGAGGGTGAACCCCTTGGCGTTGGCCAGCACCCGGACGCCGCCGATCTGCACGGCCTGCACGGTCTGCCCGCCGCCCGTGCTGGCCGCTCCCGTGCTGCCTGCTCCGGCCACGGCGATTCCCAGCAGCACCAGGGCGATCACGGACAGGGCAGCGACCGCCAGCCCGGCGCCGGGAATGCCCGCCTGCAGCCTGGCTGACCATGACCCTCGCGGCGGTGGCTCCTCAGCGGGCTGGCTGGCCGGCGGGACCGCCGCGAGGAGCGCCAGCACGGCGAAGGCGGCCACCTCGATCACCCCGGCGACGGTTCCCGCGGTGGTGCGGACCTCCTTGAACCCGAACAGGCCGATCCACACCGAGAGCAGGTAGCCGCCGAGGGTGGACAGCGCGAACCCCGCGCCTGCCGCGGCGGCCAGCCGGCTGCCGGAGACAAGTACCACGGCGGCCAGGCCGAAGGCCGCAATCACCTGGAGCAGGAAGAGCCAGCCGATCGTCGGGATGGACCGGTAGCCGGTGAGGTAGAGGTCGAGGTGGATCCCGCCGGTCGCGGCGAGCAGCCCGGCGCCAGCCACCCGCAGCCCGAGCCGCAGCGTCCGTCCCAGCGTGGCCGGCCGCGTTCTGTCCATGATCATTTCTGCCTCCTCCCCGCCCGGCTGGCGGGCGGGCGCATCCTCCGGGAGAGGAACGCCGCCTGCCGCCGCCTGGCGGGTCAAGCCCCGCTCAGTATCCGCCGCCGCCGGACTTGGCGGTCTGGGTGGCGGCCGGCGCGGCTGCGCCCGAGCCGGAGATCGTCACCTCGTGCCATACCCCGCCGGAGAGGTTTAGCCCGTTACCCTTGGCCTGACCCGGGGCGCTGTCACTGATGTAGGTGTAGAGCGGATGGCCGTTCCAGGTGGCCTGGACCGAGCCGTCAGCGCGCTTGATCGTGGCCAGAGTGCCGGTCACCCCGGGGCCGGCTGTCGCCGGGCCCTTCACCGGCGGCCAGTAATGCGCGCACGACCCGTTGCAGTTCGACTTGGTGGCGGTGTCGGGCACGAACCAGTACAGCGTGAACCCCTTGGCATTGGTCAGCACCGTGGCGCTGCCGATCTTTGCCGTCTTCAGAGCCGAACTGGACCCAGTCGCCGCCGAGGCCGCGGCGCTCGAGGCCGAGCTGCCGGAGCCGGTCGTGCCGCCCGAGCTCCCGCACGCCGCGGCGACCAGGGCGATGCCGGCCAGGCCAGCAGGTGCCCACCACTTGTTACGCATCACATGCCCCCGATTACCGAAGAATGACCTGCCATCCTCCAGCACGTATCGGGTGGCCAGTCCGGTTCACCGGCTGTTCAGCTTCCGCCCACACCCAGGGTCGTCAGCACCACCAGGACGATCGTGACCGCCGCGACTACGCCGTGACCGATGACCACCGGCAGCGGAAAATGACGTTCCGGCGGGACGGCCGTCCAGTTGCGGGCGTTCCTGGCCCCGTAGCCTGCGGCGGCCGGGGCCGCATGGGTCCGGTACACGCCAATCCAGCGGGCGGCCATGATGAAGCCGAACAGGGCGACAGGAGCCAGGATGAACGTGGCCACCCAGGCCAGCCGGTCTGTGTCAGTGAGCAGGTAGATCCCCCATATGACCAGGCCGCTGATGGCCAGCAGGGCATGCGCGCTGATCACCGGCACAGGCAGGCGGGTCGCCGCAGCCGACTGGAACTCACGGTCATATTCGATGAGCCAGACCGTCAGGAGATAAAGTCCTGCGCCAGCAGTGATGATCCACGCGATCAGGGCGGCCTGAGGCATGTGCACTCCATCCTCGGCAGCGCGGCCGAGCCGGTGCCGGTGATTGCCTGGACAAACGCCGTGGCGCCGCACCGGACCGCATGCTGGATGCGAGTAACTGGAGTGCCCCCCGACCACCCTTGTTCACGAATCAGATCGCCAGGAAGTTCACCGACCCGGTACCCGTTTTTCGGTCCGTGCCGTGCGGGGTTTAGGGCGAGGTTACGCCCCCTCAGAGGTCTCTTTCGTAGAAGTAGTTGACCGGCCCGTCTGGCCCGCCCTCGCGGTTGGTGAAGCCGAGGCTTTCGTACAGGGCCCGGGCGGCCACATCGTCCTCGCTGGTGCCAAGATCCATGTAGTCGGCGCCGAGCTGCCTGGCCTGGTCGAGCGCGCACTCCATCAGGTGACGCCCCAGTCCCTGACCACGCCGGGCGGGCACGACGTACAGTTCCGCCAGGTAGCACTCGAGGCCCGCGCTCCAGAAAGAAGGGCGGAAACGGAGCACCGCCAGGCCGTCAGGGCCGGGTCCGCCCAGCATGATCACAGTCTCGTCCGAACCCAGCAGCCGCCCGATTCGCTCAGCCAGCACCACCGGGCCGGGCGTGGGGTCGTCATACTCCCGGTTGAAATCGTGAAGCAACTGCCCGATGGCGCTGACGTCCGCGGCGGTCGCGCGCCGGACGGCCAGGCCGCTCCCGTTTGCCTCTCCCATGTCACCGAATCTATCGGCGTGCGCAACGGCCTTTCAGAAGCCAGGGGCGCGCAGCGGCGTCACCGGATCAGTGCGGGCCTGCTTTGCGTACCGCGAGCGGCCAGGCCGCGATAAGCAGCAGCACGGCCCCGGCGATCTCTTCGTAGAACGACGTCCGGGCGTAGGGGGCGCCCCAGCTTTCCTGGAAGCCGAACAGGCCTGCTTCGATCGTGATGAGCAGGCCGGCGGCGGTCGCGACCAGCAGCCCCGCCGCGGCCAGCACCGCCGCCAGCCAGCGCAGTGCGGCGGTGGCCAGGCCGATGACGAGGGCAGAAATCCCCTGGACGAGGAACAACGGGCCGATGGTCGCTATCTGCCGGTACCCGTTGGTTTCTCCCCACAAGTAGAGGTGGATGACGCCGGAGATGACGGTGAGGGCCGCCCCGGCCAGGATCAGCGCCGTGATTGTGGCCCGCAGCGCAGGGGATGGGATCACCCGGGGACTGCGGACCAGCAGGCGGGTCCAGGATGGCGGACGGGAATGGGTTCGCTGGGCGATGTCAGAGTTCATAACTAACCTGCCGTTGTCGTAGGCGTGCGGGTCGCGGGATGCCGCCGGGGCCACAGCGCCAGGGCGAGCAGGACAAGTAGCGGCGCCGTGCCGGGATCGGTCGCCTGCCCGGTGAGCAGACCGCCGAGATCCTGGCCGAACACGCCGTAAAGGATGGCCAGCGCGATACCCGCCGCCAGCGCGGTGCGGCGCCAGGCGGGGCGCAGGACGCACCACCCGATTGCCACCGCGATAAGCCCTGCGACCAGGGCGAATAGTGCTCCATGGCCTGCGAGCAAATGCCCGGCGTGGCGGTTGAGCCCGGCCAGCCACCCCGGCTCGCCTTCCCCGATGTTGGCCACCTCGGCGGCGGGGACGACGGCGGCATGGTTGGCGCTGCCCAGTTCCAGCAGGGCCAGCCCAGACCACAGCGCGGTCCAGCAGCCCAGCGCGCCCCTGCCTCCCAGCAGTCCCGCGTCGGCAGGCGCGACGCCGTCGTCGGGGCGGCGCGGCCACAGGATGACCGCGATCAGCGCGTACAACAGGGCGGCTCCCGGCGCCCCGTTCAGCGCGCTGACCCCGGGCATGAAGAGGCCGCCAAAGCCCTCGCCGACCACCCACACCGCCAGCGCCCACGCGATGGACACCGGCCGGGCCAGGGACGCGGTGCGGCCCCACAGCAGCCCGGCGCCGATGGCCAGTTGCAACGACGCGAACACGGCGTTCCAGATCACCGGCTGGGCGGTCAGCATGCTGGTGGTCCGGTACAGGACCCCGGAGACCGGCCCGGGCAGGCCCATGTTGGCCATGCCCAGCATGTTGCCGAAGAACGCGCTGCTGAACATGTATGGCTGCCACTGCAGGGCACCATCCAGCAGCCAGAGCACGCCCAGCGCCATCTCCAGCCGCCGGCGAGCCCCCGCCCGCGCCGCCCCGCCCCGGAACCGGGACGGGGCAGCGGCGGTGCGGGCGTGCGCCAGGTTCACCGGCTGTGCCATCAGGACACGGTGATTTCCACGTTCATGCCCTGGGCCTTGTGACCGGGCACCCCGCAGAAGATGTCGTAGCTGCCCTTCGACAAGGTCACCGTGACCGATGCCGACTGGCCCGGCGACAGCAGGCCAGCGGTCTTGGCCTGGTTCACGCCTGGCCCGTTAATGACCAGGTTGTGCTGCAGATGTCCCTTGTCCACGGCGGTGAACTTATAGGTGCCGGGGCTGAAGCTCTTCATCGACAGCGCAATGTGGAACTCGGTCTCAGTGGCGGTCACCGCCGTCGTGCCACCCGCCGCCGCCGGGCTTGACGCCGCCGCAGACGGAGCCGCCGCCGACGATGAGGCCGCCGGGGGCGGGTCGGCCGCCGGGGACCCAGACGAGGAGCAGCCCGCGGCCGTCAGCGCGACCGCCGCGGCGGCCATCGGGAGCGCAGCCGTGAACCCGCGGCGCCGCCGCACTCGCGGGGGATCTGAGTCAGCCGACGGTGAGAGCACTATTCCTCCTGGTAGACGCATGGGTAAACGAGCCGTGGGGCTGATGCCCCCGACTCGTCTTCAATACGTCAGGACTTCACCGACGGTTCAGCGAGGCGGTCTTCCGAGACTGTGGGCGCCGTCCGTGGCCGGGCCCTCGAGTCATCGTCAGCCGCTACCGGGCCCGGAGGCGCGGCCCAGAATCGGCAGGGCACCGCCCTCGGCCGCTTCACGCTCGTCCTTGTCCGGCAGGCCCCGCACGAGTCCGATGATCATGACGGCGATAGCGGCGCCGATCACCGGGCCAGCGATATACACCCACCACCCCGTGTAGTTGCTGCCGATGATGTCGGGCCCGAGAGTGCGGGCCGGGTTCATCGAGGCGCCGCTGATGGGGCTGGCGAACAGGCCGAGCAGCGCCACGGTCGAGCCGACCGCGATGGCGGCGTTGTGACCGATGCTGCGGCCCCCGGTGGCCGTGTTGAGAATGACGCTGGCCAGGATCGCCGTCAGGACGGTCTCCATCACCAGCGACTTCCATTCCCCGCCCGGCTTGGCGATCGGGTAGTTGCCGCCCGCGCTCACGTCACCGAACATGACCTGAAGGAACAGCGCCGCGCAGAGGGCTCCGGCGAGCTGCACCACCCAGTACGGCACCACCCAGGCCCGGGGGAACACCCCACGGCCTGCGAACGCGAAGGTCACGGCGGGATTGATGTGCAGTCCCGACAGCGGGCCCCAGGCGTAGATCATGGCCATGACCACCGCCCCGGGCGCGATCACCGCCGCGGTCCGGCTGATCGGGCCGCCGCCCGTGTAGTGATTGATGACCCCCGACCCGGCGGCCACCGTGACCAGGATGAACGTGCCCAGGAATTCGATGATCAGCCGGATCCACAACGGCCGCTGCCGGAGCGTGTCCTCCTCAAACCGGATCAGGTAGCGGCGCTCGAGCGCCGAGTCCGCATCACTGGTGGCCTTCGTCATGTCTCAGCTCCCAACCTCTGACCGGGAGGATGCCTGCCAGCGTAGTGACCCCGCTTCCCCCGGCCAGGGTGAGGCGGTGTCGCGTGCCGGGCTGACTACCCGTTCAGGGGGATATCCGGATCGCGGCCGGCCTGTCTACTGGCGGGGGAGGTGGCCGGGATGGCTGCGCAGGGAACAAGTCCGGGTCCATGACCGCCAGCGGGACGAAGCTGATCGTCGGGGACCCGACACCCCGGCAGCGCCGCTGGCTGATCCTGCGCGCGCTGCTTCGCGCATTCCTGGCCGCCGCACTGCTAGTGGCGCTGTATTACGTGCTGCCGATGGACAGGCCCCTGGATACCCACACGGTGCTGCTCCTGGTCCTGTGCCTGGCTGTCCTGGCGGCTCTGCTCATCGTGCGGATCCGTGCCATCACGACGTCGGAGTACCCCGGCATGCGGGCCCTGGAGACGGTGGCCGCGGTCGTGCCGCTCTACATCCTCGCGTTCGCCACCACGTACTTCCTCGCGGAGCGGGCGGACAGTGCCTACTTCAGCCAGTCGCTGAGCCGCACCGGCGCCCTGTACTTCAGCGTGACCGTGTTCTCCACGGTGGGGTTCGGCGACATCGTCCCCAAGGCCGACCCCGCCAGGCTGATCGTTACCGCGCAGATGTTCTTCGATCTCATCCTGCTGGGCTTCGGCGCCCGGGTCTTCCTCGGCGCGGTGAAACTGGGCCGCCAGCGGCATGCGCCAGACCCGCCAGCGGCCCGGGAATGAACGCCGCGGCACGCGGTGGCCAGGTGCCGGTCGACCGGAGCTACAGGTGGTTGAAGCCGCCGGTTTCCTCCTTGGACATGGGCACGGTCACCGGATGCTTGGCGAAGTGGCCGACGGCGTTGCGGAAGTCGTCCAGGAGCAGCGAGGCCATATCCCGGCTTACCCCGAGGCGGACCAGGATGCGCTGGACGGCGATGTCGGCAGCGGTTCCGGTGAGGGTGTAGGCGGGCACCTGCCACCCGCGAATGCGCAGCCGGTCGGCCAGGTCGAACAGCGTGTAGCCGGGATCGGCACCTTCGCGGATCCGCCAGGTGACGGTGGGGATGCCGGTAGCCGGGTTGCTGTCGCACAGCAGCTCGAACGGGCCCAGCTTGACGATCTCCCTGGCCAGGTACTGGCCGACATCGTAGGACGCGTCGTGGATACGCTTGTACCCCTCGAAGCCGAGGCGGAGGAAGTTGTAGTACTGGCTGATGATCTGCCCGGCCGGGCGGGAGAAGTTGATCTGGAAGACCGGCATGTCCCCGCCCAGGTAGTTGACGTGGAAGACCAGGTCCTCGGGGAGTTCCCGGCGGTCCCGCCAGATCACCCAGCCGACACCGAGAGGAGCCAGCCCGAACTTGTGCCCCGAGGCGCTGATCGACTTAACCCGGGGGAGCCGGAAGTCGAAGGCCAGTTCCGGGGCGCAGAAGGGGGCGAGGAAGGCGCCGCTGGCCCCATCCACGTGGATATCGACGTCCAGGCCGGTGTCGTCCTGCAACTGGTCGAGGGCGCTGGACATCGCCGCCACCGGCTCATACGCGCCGGTATAGGTCACGCCCAGGGTCGGCACGACCATGATGGTGTTCTCGTCGATCCGTTCCAGCATCGAGGCCGGGTCCATCGCGTAGTGGCCGTGGGACATCGGTACCTCGCGCATTTCGATGTCCCAGTACCGGGCGAACTTGTGCCAGACCACCTGGACCGGGCCGCACACCATGTTCGGCTTGTCCGTCGGCTTGCCCTCGGCGCGCCGCCGGGCCCGCCACCGCCACTTGGCGGCCATGCCGGCCAGCATGCACGCTTCGGAGGAGCCGATGGCCGAGGCGCCCACGGTGTTGGCTGCCTCGGGCGCATGCCACAGGTCGGCCAGCATGTGCACGCAGCGGGCCTCTATCTCAGCCGTCTGCGGGTACTCGTCCTTATCGATCATGTTCTTGTTGACCGACAGTGCCATCAGGGCCAGCATCTCGGGCTCCGCCCAGGTCTGGCAGAACGTGGCCAGATTCTGCCGGGAATTGCCATCGAGCATCAGCTCATCGGCCACCAGCTGGAACGCTTCGCGCGCTTGCGTCTCGCTTTGGGGGAAGCGGTATTTCGGCACCGGCATGGTCAGGTCACGCCCGGCGAACACGCAATCCTCCATCTGCTCGCGGACAGCGTCGCGTTCGTGCAGTGGCATGATCAGCATCTCCTTGATCGTGAGCTGATCATGATGCTGCCGGGGAGGCACCCGGGCCTGCATCCCCCGTGACGGGTAGCCGGAGGGTGCGCCGGGCCGGCCGGGTCCTCCCTCTGGGCGGGTGATTCGCCGACGGGCAGATCCGCCGATACTGGCGCCGACGGGCAGACCCGCCGATACTGGCCCCGAACCTGAAGAAATCATGGTCGCCCTCGGCCTGGCCCTCTGACGGGGGGCAAGCCAGGACGGCGCCCGTCACCATTCGATGATCGACGAGGAGGACGCCATGTTCAGAAGGCGACGCCCGCTGCTGCGTGCGGCAGTGGTGGGAGGCGGGGCGTACGTGGCGGGCAAAAGGACCGCGCAGCGGCGAGCCGACCAGGACGCGCAGGATGCCGCGCAGGATGACCGCATCGGCGACCTGGAGCAGCAGCAGCCCACCGCACCCCCGGCAGCGGCCCCGGCAGCGGCGCGGCGGCCCCGGCGGCCGGATCATCCGTGGCAGATCAGATCGGCCAGCTTGCGGACCTGCACCAGCAGGGGATTCTTACCGACGACGAGTTCGCCGCAGCCAAGGCAAAACTGCTGGGCACGTGAGCACATGAACACGGGAGCCGTGGCCACCGCCCCTGTGCCGGTGGTCAGGACTCCCGTGAACGGCGGTCTCCCGGCCGGCGCTACTGCCTAGCGCCGGCGGGAGACGCGGCGTGCGGTGCGCCGGCCGGTGCGGCGGGCGACCCTGCGTCCTCCGAACATCTCATTCCTCCTGCCTTGAGAGCGCTGTTACGATCCTGTGCTCGCCGAGGCGGTCTCCATGGCGTGGAGTTCCTCGGCGTCCTGGGCGGACACCAGTCCGATCTCGACCAGGTCGAGCGGGCTGATGAAACCGTCGCTGAGGCGGAAGCCGCCCGCGCGCGCGATCGCGTCGCGCAAGGGCACCGCCCAGTGGTGCTCCAGCAAGATGAGCGCTGCCGCGGAGTCGTTAGGAATGTCCTCGAGCACATCCCAGGCTTCCTGCTCAGAAAACACATGCACGCCATCCGCGGCCGCCTCGGCGCCGGCCACGGCGCCCGCCTCGGCTCCTTCCTCACCCTCGATACCCAGGCCGATGAGAGCGCCGATCTTGCTGCCCAGCTCGATGGCCTCGTCCGTGGTCAGGTTGCTGAGGTGCTCCACCTCCAGTTCCCCGTTTGCGTCCTTGTAGACGGCCATCGAGTCGATCACCCGGACGGTGTCGCTCTCCCGCAGCCGCTCCAGTTCCGCGATGACCTCGCCGTGGAAATGGGGATGGCTGAACCCCAGGACGATGAGCTGCACTGGTCCAATCGCCATGTCCTACCTCGTTTCTTACGCTCACGCTCCGTAACAGAAGTTTCCCGGTGAGCTGGGACAGCCGCATCCCCCACCAGGGGTGATGAGCTCGGCGGAAAATATGGCCAAACATTTAGTACCGATCGTCCCGGGTGCCGGATGCCGCGGATTCACCTGGGTGAGCGACCCTCGAAGGTGAGCATCCTCACCCTGCTCCTCGATATAAAAGGCCGCATGCCTGGAGATTACGCCCGCTGGTACCGGATCGTCGTGCGAGGTGAGATCGGATCGTTGCTGGCAGGCTCCCTGAGGGAAATCGAGGTTACGTCTTTCCGGGGCTGGACGAGCATTACCGCTTGTGTCCGGGACGTGTCTGAGTTCTATGGGCTGCTGGACAGGCTGGAAGAGTTTGCGCTGCGGGTGGTCAGTGTCAATGAACTTGCTGGCCGGGACGGAGCATCGGCCGGCGGACCGGGCCAGCCGGGTGAGCGGTGGCTGGCCGGTGCGGCCAGCCACGATACGGCGGTGCTTGAGCCCTCGCTGAGCCTGGCCGAGAACGCCGGCGAGACCATGGGGCTCGATATGAGATCCCGCCCCTTGGTCCGTCTCGCCGGGCTCGTGGCGTCGGGGGCCGGGGAGAAGTCAGCGGCTTATCGGTGGCATGTGAACCAGGCTCTTGACCGCGGGGTCACGATCGATGAGATTGCGGGCGTCCTGATGGCTCTTCTGCCCACTGTGGGAACAGCGCGAGTCACCGTCGCCGCATCAGCCATCCGCGCCGCCCTTGACCGTCTTTGAGGGCCCGGACTAATCCCGAAATTGCGACTTTTTGCTGTCTTGTGCAAAGCTAGGCGATGCGCGTGTCACGCTGCTCCAGAATCTCGGCAGCAGCTGACGACTCGTTGCCTGGGGGGGCCAAGTGAGTCACAAAGAATCGTACACCGCCATCGCAGTGCCACCCGTGGGTCAATTCGGCCACGGTCTGACGGCCAGCCTGCGCCGCCAGCCGGCCCGCCGGGTGGAGGCCCGGGGGGAAGGCGGCTACACCGGCGCGTTCGAGCTCGTCTGCGGCGACTGCGGTGATCACCTGTATCTGGATTACTCCGAGGTGTCGCCCCGGCTGCGGCGCATCCGCGGACCGTACACGATGCAGGCGGGCCTGGCCGCCTACGAGGAACACCTCGGAGTGAGGACCTTAGTCGGCTCAGAGCAGCTGGAGCTGGCGCGCGCGGCGGACGGCCTCGTTTCTGCTGCCTGCGCCTAGCTTGCGGAAGATGCTCTTCAGGTGGCTCTTCACCGTATTGACCGAGACGAACATCTCGGCCGCGATTTCGGCTGTGCCCAGCAACTCTGACGCGTGCTGCAGCACTTCGCGCTCGCGGTTGCTGAGACTCTCCACGACCAGGGGCATGACCTGCGCTGGGACGACTTGCCGTGGGGCGTTGACGGGCGCCTTGGCCGGAGCGCTCGCCCGGGAGCGGGCCGGACCGCCCCGGCTGGACGATCCCTGGTTCAGCAGACGCCGGTAGGCCCGGGCCAGGCCAGGATTTTCCTGCAGCTTCTCCCGGATCCAGCCTCCCTGCATGAGGAACGGCAGCCGCACCTGCTCGCTCTCCGCCAGCCGCAGCGCCCGGTCAAGCGAGCGATCCGAGCTTTGCTGGTCGCCGAGCTCATAAGACAGCTGGGCATCGGCCAGCCACGTCTCCAGGCGGACTTGATCTGGTACCCGGTCTGCATCTGTCGCGGCCCCGGCCAGGGTTCGCCTGGCGGCCTGGATGTTCCCGCCGGCCAGCCACGCGCGCGCCAGGGCGGCCGCCGCCTCTGGCGAGGAGCCAGGGCCGGCCTGCCGGGCGGTCTCGACCGCGGGCCCGATGTCTCCTTGGGCCAGGTGCGCCTGCGACTCGGCCAGCAGCAGGCGCTGCTCGAGCCAGGGGGCGGGAGTCCAGCCGTGCCGTGCCCGGCCGGTCAGCGCCGCCACCGGGCCCGCGCGCCCCTGAGCCAGGAACCCACGCGCTGCGACGAGGCAGGCTACCGCCCCGATCAGCTTGTCCGGGCACAGCTGCAGGGTCTCATCCGCGCGGCGGAGGCACCGGCGCGCTTCGGCCAGCTCGTTGCGTTCCACGTGCACGTACGCCATGGCCACGGTCGCGGCGCAACTGGAGCTCTCGTCGGCCCGGGCCGGGCGGCCCCGGCCTGCGGTGGCAGGCGGCACGGCCAGCTCGGCGGCGCGGCCCAGGCGGCCGCGCAAGGCTTCCAGAAGGGCCAGATGCCCGAGGCAGTCGGCTCGCAGCCAGGTGCTGCGCACCGCCGCTGCGGCCGCGCTCAGCGTCACCGCCGCCTGATCGAAATGTCCTGCCCACAGTTCTACGGCTCCGCGACCCGCCTTCACCTGTGCGGCCAGGTCAGGATGCGAGGCCAGCTGATCGGCGGGAAGTTTGCCGATCAAGACGGCCGCGTCCGCCGCCGCCACCTCGGCGCTGCGAAGTTCGCCCTGGCGCTGCGCCAGGCCGAGCCGTATCACCGCCCGGGCGAGCCGGGACGGAATCTCCTGATCAGGAGGAATCTCGTCCAGCATCTGGTCCGCGACCGCCAGCGATGCGCCCGCCGAGTCGTCACCCGTGGTCGAGAGCCTGAGCGCCGCCATCACCAGCAGCGGCTGCGGTTCGGTCCAGGCTCCATCCTGCGGGATGCGCTGCAGCACTTCAGCGAGCGGCTCGACGCCAGGCGGCTCGATGAGCTGGTCGACGACCAGCTCATCCACGGCTATCCGGGCGGCCAGTTGCCAGTCGCCTCCCGCTACCGCCTGCCGAGCCGCCTCGGCGGGGGGCCGGTTCTTCCGGAGCCATCGGGCGGCCTTCCGGTGCAGATCAGCCTCCAGGGCCGGGTATTCGCGCCGCAGTTTCAGGCGCAGCACCTCCGCCAGGAGCGGATGGTAGCGGTACCAGCCGCCACCCAGAGGCTGGAGCAGGGCGGTGGCCTGGGCCAGCGCCGGCAAGTCGGTGGCAGGCTCGTCACTGGCCAGTTCGCTGCCGAGATCGGCGTTGACCTGCTCAAGGATGCTCGTTCGCAGCAGGAAGGACCGCATGCCGGCCGGCAGGGTATTGATTACCTCCTCCACCAGGTAACCCGCGACCGCCCCATCCTCGGCCGCGAACTCTTTGACAAACTGCGCTGGATCAGGATGGGTCGTCATCGAGATCGCGGCCAGGCGCAGGGCCGCTACCCATCCGTCGGCCCGGTCAGTGAGGAAGGCCAGCGAGTCGCTGGGCAGCGCGATGCCGTGCTGCTCCATCAGCAGGCTGGCCTCGTCGAGGCTGAAGCCCAGTTCGCCGGCGCGGATCTCGGTCAGCTCGCCGGCCAGGCGGTAGCGGTGCAGCGGCAGCACGGGATCGCTGCGCGAGGCCACCACCAGGCTCAGGTGCGGTCTGGCGTTCCTGAGCAGGCGGGTCAGCTCGTTCAGGGCCCGGGGCTCGGTGACCAGATGGAGATCGTCCAGGACCAGGACCACTGGCGAGCCGCATGCCGCTATCGCCGCCGTCAGCCTGAGCAGGAATGCATGGTTGACGCGGGTCCGCCCCGGGGCCCAGACGGTGCCCGGGATCTCCACCCCGGCCCGCCGCAGGGCCTCGACAATGTATGACCAGAATGCTCGCGGGCGGTTGTCGTATTCATCGAGGCTGACCCAGGCGATCGGGAGCTGTCCTGCCTGGGCGGTCGCCCACGAGGCCATGGCCATGGTCTTGCCGGCTCCGGGTGGCCCGCTGACCAGGGTCAGCGGGCCTTGCCTTCCGGCATCGATCCGGTTGACGATCCGCGGGCGGGAGACCAGCCACGGGGGCAGGGTGGGTGTGGTGATCTTGGAGGCGAGGATGGTCTCCCCGGCACGGGGTGCGCGATTCCGGGTTCGACTCGTCGCCACTTCATTGGGGCTCGAAGTCATCACGTTGCCTCTGCTCTAGACCGACAGAATCTGTTGGCGCCGGTGTACCTGGCTGCCGCCAGGGTCTGGAGCGGACCAGCTCGCCTCTGCCAGTCACTCTCCGATATGGGTGAGTTGTCAACGGACCTTGGTCCTGTTTGCCGGGATGTCACCCGGGTGAGAACGCCACCCCTGGCGGGTGTGGTGCACCGCCTCCGGCGGCCGGATGGTGGAGTTCTGGCCGGCGCGCGGTTTCCTTGGGGGCGGGGCGGAGGATGACATTGAGTTATTACGAGATTCGCTTGGCGGGGAATCTCCCGCCAGAAGCGGTCGTGGATTTTGAGGGGCTGACCGCCGAGCCAGAGCAGGTCGCCACCATCCTGCACGGCTCGCTTCCCGACCAGGCGGCCCTGAATGGGCTGCTCGCCCGGCTGGAGCTGCTGGGGGTGCGGGTCCTGGAGATTCGCCGCGGGCACGAATCGCCGCCGCAGTAATGCCCCGGACTGGCCACCAAATGTACCGCTCTGTTAACCTCCGCTGGGGGTGGGTGCGCGGTGGTGCAGGGGATGAGCGAGCGCTCAGCAGTGGACCGGCGGCCTCAGGGTCGGCCGGTCGTGGAGATGGTGCGGCCTAATCTCGACGTACTGCTGGAAACCAAGCTGCAGGCTCCGCGGGTGCGCAAGGAGTGGGTGCAGCGGCCCGGTCTGGTGCGGAATCTGGACGATCTTGAGGCCAGACTTATCCTGGTTGACGCGCCCGCGGGGTACGGCAAGACGACCCTGCTCGCGCAGTGGGACGCCGACGCGGCCGGGTCCCGGCCGTTTGCGTGGATCTCACTCGATCCCGCGGATGACGATCCCGCCCGGTTGTGGCAGCACGTAGTCTGCTCATTGCAGCGTGTTCATCCTGACCTCCATGCAGCGGAGATCCTGCGACCGCTGCAGCGGCAGGTACCCGATGTGGGGGAAGCGCTGGCGCGCCTGGTCAACGAACTGTCCGCACTGGCGGCGCCCGTGGTGATCGTCCTGGACGACTACCACGTGATCAAGGAGCGGCGCTGTCATGATCAGCTTGAGTTTCTGCTGCTCCGCCTGCCACCCAGCGTCCAGGTCGTGCTGAGCACCCGGGCCGACCCGCCGTTGCCGCTGGGCAGGCTGAGAGCGGCGGGGGAGATGGCTGAGATCCGGATGCTCAATCTCCATTTCACCGCGCAAGAGGCGGATGCCCTGATCCAGCGGGTGGCTTCGGTCCAGCTCAGCCCGCACGACCTGGCCGACCTGGTGGAGAGGGCCGAAGGGTGGCCGGCCGGGTTGTACCTGGCGGCTCTGTCCCTGCGCAACCATCCCGCTCCGCATGACTTCATCCGCGACTTTACCGGCGGCCACCGCTACATCGTGGATTTCCTCGCTGAAGAGGTCGTCGGCCGGCAGCCGGACCATATCCGGCAATTCCTGTCCAGGACGGCTGTCCTGGGCCGGTTCACCGCGCCGCTCTGCGACGCGGTCGCCGGAACGTCGGATGCCCGGGAGATTCTCGACGCACTCGAGCGCGAGAACTTGTTTCTCATCGCGCTGGACGACCACCGGCAATGGTTCCGTTACCACCATCTGTTCGCTCAGCTGCTGCTGGCCCAGCTGGCCCGCGCCGAACCCGGCGCGCTCCCTGGCCTGCATCAGCGAGCCAGCGCCTGGCACCTGCAGCACGGGTCGGTTGACGAGGCGGTGGACCACGCGCTCAAGGCGGGGGATGTGACCCGCTCGGTGAGCCTCATCGCCGGGCACTGGTACCGGTACGTTGACGCGGGCCGGATGGCTACGGTGCAGGGCTGGCTGCACTCACTCGGGGATGAGCGGATCGGGGCCCACCCGCTGGCCGCGCACGCCGCGGCCTGGGCCGCGGCCCTGCGCGGGGACCGCGAGAGTGTCCGGCTCTGGCTCCCGGTCATCGCGGCGGGCGGGGACGAGGGACCGCTGCCCGATGGCATGCGATCGCTGCGGTCCTCCGCCGCGCTCCTCGACGGCATCTTCGGGTTCAGCGGACTCGAGCCGATGCGCAGGTCGGCAGCGGAGTCCGTGGAACTGGAAACCAATCCGTCTTCGCCCTGGTACGCGCTGGCCCGGGCGGGCTACGGAAGCGCTCTGTACTTCTGCGGCGAGCCCGAAGCCGCGGCGCGGCAACTGGAGCAGGCGCTGCTCAGCGGCAGCTCGATCGCGCTGGTGCGCATGGTCTCCTTCGCCATGATGTCCCTGGTTGCGGTCCAGGAAGGCCGGCTCGACCAGGCGGAACCGCTGGCATATTCGGCCCGGGACATCGTGGCCGACGACGCGCTCGGGCTGAGCGAGTCCCCGCAGGCTTCCGTCGCCGCTCTGGCTGTGGGGGCGGTCCTGGCCGGTCAGGGTCGCTTTGAGGATGCCCGTGATGAGCTGGAGCACTCGCTCCGGTCACGCCGCCAGTGGTTCGGTATCAGTCAATGGCCGACGATCGAGAACCTGCTGAGGC
Source organism: uncultured Actinomycetes bacterium (assembly GCA_963718305.1). GTDB lineage: Bacteria > Actinomycetota > Actinomycetes > Streptosporangiales > Streptosporangiaceae > RYN-230. Next base: position 235,848 of record CAVQZG010000024.1, on the reverse strand, counting down.
TCGCATCCGTGCGGCTGGAACTCGGAGACCGGCCAGGCGCCGCGGTCCTGCTGGTCGAGGCGCGTGACATCCTGACCTCGTTTCCGGACGGTGCGGGCGCCCAGCTTAACCGGCTGGAACGCCTCGAACTCCGGCTGGCCGGGCCGGCCCGGGCCAGGCTGGCTGGTGAGCCGCTAACCGAACGCGAGCGGGCGGTGCTCAGGCTCCTCCGGGGCACGCTGTCCACGCGCGAGATCGGCCAGGAGCTCTACCTGTCGGGAAACACCATCAAGACTCACACCCGCTCTATCTACCGGAAGCTCGGCGTTTCTAATCGGCAGGACGCTATCGAGCGCGGCCGGGACCTCGGCCTCTATTAAGGCCGGAGTCGCCTGCCGGCTGAGGCCGGCCCCTACGGGCGAGGGGATTTATTTCCCGGTTGGGGCGGCAGGTCAGCCGTGGCGCTGTCCACGAGCTCGCGCGCGGTGTCGGTGAGCCGCTGGTTGGTCGTCCTGGCGTGATCGCGTAGCAGCGTGAACGCCTGGTCCATGGTGAGGTTGTAGCGCTCGGCCAGTTTGCCTTTGGCCTGCTCGATAATGATCCGGCTGTTCAGGGCGGCCTGGAGCTGTTCGGCGATGGTCTCGCTGCGGCGCAGGTTCCGCTCCTGCAGCAGTCCGATGGTGGCCACGTCCGCCAGGGCCTGGCCAACGCGCAGATCTGAGAGTTCGAACGGGCCCGACCCGGCCCGGAACAGGTTGAGCGCGCCGATGACCTGGCCCCTGAGCCGCATGGGCAGGGCCTCCACGGTGCGGAACCCGGCCTGCACGGCAGCGGCGGCGAACTCCGGCCATCGCTGCTGCGGCCCGGGGAGGCCGGCCGCGGTGACGGGCTGGCCGGTGCGGAAGCAATCCAGGCATGGGCCCTGGTCATTCTGAATCTGGAACAGCTCGATCAGCTCGGCCGCCTCGCTGGATGCCGCCGCGATGCGCAGCTCGCCGCGCGGGTCGGCGAGCACGACCCCGGCCGCGGAAGCGGCGAGCAGCCGGACGCTGCGGTCCGCGAGCATGTGCAGGAAGTCGATGATGTCGAAATCGGCGACCATGGTGTCCGCCAGGTCGACGAAGGTGTCGGACAGTAGTCCGGAATCCATCTGGTCACCCTCTCGTCGGTGCGCGGCAGCCTGATCAGCTCAATGGCCGGTCAGGTGGATAACGCCGACGTCATTCAGGCCGTCGAGGGCCAGCTGGACGGCGAGCGCGGCGAGCAGGAAACCGAACACCTTCTCGGTGATCAGCATCCGGCTCGCATCCAGATGGTTGCTGACCTGCACGGCCCACCGGAATACCAGCACGTCGAGGGCGAGCACCACCGCGAGAACACCGACGACGACCGCGACTACGGCCACCGAGCTCGCCTCGGCTGACACGGTCACCAGGGCGACGATGCCCGCCGGATTGAGCAGGTAAGGCACGGCCAGCGGGTAGACCGCGAGCCTCATCGGATCCTGGTCCTCGCTGGGGTGATGGCCGCCGTTCCCGTCGCCCTGGCCGAGCACCATGGTGACCGCGATGATGAGCAGGATGATCCCGCTGGCGACGCCCAGCGCGCCCGGCGAGAAGTGCAGCAGCCTGGTCAGCACGCCGCCGAGGACCAGCAGGAGGAGGGCGACCGTGGCGGCGGTGGTCAGCATCTTGCGCAGGACGCGGCGCTTGGTCGCCTCGGGCATGCCGGCGGTCATCTCGAGGAACGGCACCAGCGCGATCTTGGGTCCGACTCCGATCAGGAGCAGCAGGAAAATGTCGATGACCCAGGCGGCATCCAGCGACTCGAGTTCCATTCCGGTCTGCTCCCTTCCCGCCGAACGCGCAGAGGATCCCCACGAGGGATGATTCTGCTACCTGCGGCCGCTGTGGTCACCCTGGCCGGGTGACGCCGCCGCCCGCCGCCCCGCCGCCCGCCGGGCGGTGGGCCAGGAGCGGCACCGATGAGTCGCGCTCCGGTAATAGGGTCCGGATCAGGCAGCAATGACAATCCCGGTATTTAGGCCAAAACATATCTGGTCGGCCGGGCTCCCAGGCGCGGACGCCATGGGGCTGCCTGAATTACATCCGGCGCTGGCCAAGTTTTGTCTATCCTCGGAATATGACGCCTGACGGACTTGGAATCCGGGCGGAAATCACGGCAGAACCGCTGGATCTGGTCGATAACGAAGTGGCCGCGTCCCATGGCAGCCAATTCGCGCCCGATGCGGATATTAGCCCTAAATGGGCATCGGGGCATGATACGCGGGGCCGGATTCTGGCCCGCCGGAAGAGCCGTACGCGAGGGGCCGGCTGTCCGCGCATTTATCTTCACATAGGCGAGCCGAAGACCGGGACAACGTTTCTCCAGGATGCCATGTGGGATAACCGTTCCTGGCTGTCCTCCCGCGGGGTCCTGCTGCCCGGCTATGGCCATCAAGATCATTCCCGGGCGAGCCGGGATCTGCGTGAGGCGCCGAGGGCGGCGTCCGATCCGGCAGATCCCTGGGCGGGTGAGTGGGAGGTCCTGACCCGCCAGGCGCTGCGGGGCCGCCAGTCCGCTGTCATCTCAGACGAACTGCTCGCGGTGTGCACCGCCAGGCAGGCCGATCGGGCCGTCCGGTCGCTGCTCCCGGCCGAGGTGCATGTCGTCCTGACCGTGCGTGACTTCGCGTCCCTGCTGCCGGCCGAATGGCAGGAGAAGGTCAAGTGCCGCGGCACGGCCCGGTGGGAAGAATGGCTTGACCGGGTCATCGACAGCGGGACGGCCGAGGACCGCCGCCGCCAGGCGTGGTTCTGGAACGCGCATGACACGCTCGCCATCCTGGATGCGTGGTCACAGCACATCCCGCCGGATCACGTCCATGTGATCACTATGCCGCGCAGCGGCCCGGCTAACCTGCTCTGGATGCGTTTCGCGGCTGTTCTGGGCATCGATCCCGGCGGTGCCGACCTTACCCGGGCCCGGGCTAATTCTTCGCTCGGCCTCCGGGAAGCCGAATTCCTGCGCCGGATGAATGAGGCACTGCCCCAGGAACTGCCCGACTGGTTCTATACGAGGAACATCAAGCGAATCCTCGCGCACGATGTTCTGAGTGACCGGCCGCGCCAGGCGCGGCTGGGCTTGCCCGCCGGCCGGGAAGCCTGGGCCAGGGAGCAGGCGGAACAGCTCGTGAGAGGCTTGCGCGACTCCAAGTACCACGTCGTCGGTGAGCTCGGCGAGCTGCTCCCGCGGCCGGTGACCCGGCGCCACGGCGCGGGCGACCGCCGCCCTCGGGTCCGGCAGCGGGCCGGCGGGAAACCTACCGCCCGGCCCGGGATGCCCGTTAGAGGCTAGCGATGATCTTGGTGAGGGCAGGCAGGTCCCGGTCCGGGGTGACGAGGTAGGACAGCCCGAACCGCTCGCGCCTGGCCAGCAGGTCCTCCTTGATCTGGGCGACGCTGCCGATGAGGATGGTCGGCATCTCCCAGACCGCGCCGACGTCGATCGCGCCCCAGCCGCGCCTGGCCATGAGTGCCTCGGTGTCCTGGCGCCGCTGGCTGGTGATCCAGATCGTGACGAACGTGCTGAGTTCCAGTTCGGGGAAGCGGTCGCCAGCCCGGTCGCGCAGTACGGCGATCTTCTGATCGAGGGCCGCGGGCAGGAGATCGAGCGGGTCGTCGCGGTCTTCGGCGGATTTGATCGGGGCCGGCAACAGCCCGACCGTGTCGGCGTACCGTCCCGCCACACCGAGCATGCGGGGACCACCGGCTCCGACCACCAGGCGCGGCCGGCCCTGGAGCGGAGGGAGCACGTCAAGACCCAGCCCGGTGACCTGGTAGAAGGTCCCAGCCTGATCGACCTGGGCCCCCGCGAGCAGCCCGCTGATGATGGCGAGGGACTCCTCCAGCCGGCCGATCCGCTGCCGGGCGGGCTCAAAGGCCAGGCCCGCCGCCTCATATTCGGGCCGGTACCAGCCCGCGCCGAGGCCGAGCTCAAAACGGCCCCCCGACAGCTGGTGCAGGCTCGCGGCCTCGTGGGCAACGATCACCGGATGCCGGAAATCGTTGGCCAGGACCAGCGTGCCCACGTGCAGGCGGGCCGTCACCGCGGCTGCGGCCGCCAGGGCGCTGAACGGGGCGAACTGCTGGCCGTAGGCAGCCGCCGAGAAGTGGTCGCGCAGCAGGAGCACGCCGACCCCGGCGTCCTCGATCCGGCGGGCATGATCCAGCCACGCCGGGCCGGCCAGGACGGACTCGCTGACCACACCGAACCGGAGCCTGCTGGCCATCTGCCACTCCTGGGTAGATCCGCCGGGACCCTGCTGGCCACCGCGCGCCCGGGAATCTCCCGGCGCAACAGGTAGACGTCCGCGCAGGCCGGAATGTGAGATCCGGGTCCCCTCCTTGTCCACCGCCCGCCGTGGGCAGGAGACTTGGGGTTAGTTCAGCTGTTCAGGAGGGCACATTGGGGCACAACACGTCACGCGTCGCTGCTGGGGCGCGATGAGATGAGGCTTCTGCTGATCGGCGCGCCTGGCGCCGGCAAGGGCACCCAGGCCGAGCTGCTCGCCGAGCGGCTCGGCATCACGCACATCTCCAGCGGCGACCTGCTGCGCCAGCACGTCAGGGACGAGACGGCGCTCGGGCAGACGATCAGGTCCTACGTCGACCACGGCGATCTGGTCCCGGATGGGGTGGTCATGGACATGCTGCGCAAACCCGTGGTCGCGGCGTCTGAGACGGGTGGCTACGTCCTGGACGGGTTCCCGCGGACCGTTGACCAGGCGAAGGCGGCCTTCGCGGTGGCCGAGCCGCTCGGGGCCGCGGTGCAGGCCGCGGTGCACCTCGACGTCCCCAGCGATGAGCTGGTGCGCCGGCTGCTGTCCCGGGGCCGGGGCTCGGACGACACCCAAGCCGTGATCGAGCACCGTTTGCAGGTGTACGAGGAGAACACCGTGCCCCTGCTGGAGTACTACGCCGGCCGGGAATGGATGTTCACCGTTCGACGGGGCGCAGCCGGCGGAGGTCGTGCACAGTGACATCATCGGGCGGCTGCGGAGGCTGGCCGCCCTCGCCGCAGAGGCCTGGTGACGCCAGCCCCGGAACGCCTCGCGGAACTGGCTGAACGTGGTGCCGCTCGCAGGGTACTGGTCAAGGCGGACCGCGGCGGGGCCACCCCGTACTCCGGGCCCCGCCTCCCGGTGGTCCGGAGGGCGGGTCAGGCCCGCTGGTCAGCCTGCAGCTGGCGGACCATCTTCAGGGCGTCCGTGACGTGCTGGCTGATGTTCGTCATCGAGTTGAACACCTGCCGGACGACGCCCTGGCGGTCGATCACGTAGGTGACCCGGCCCGGGAGCAGGCCCAGCACCGCCGGCACGCCGTAGCGCTTGCGGATCTGGCCGCCCTGGTCACTGAGCAGCGTGAAGGGCAGCCCGTGCTTGCTGGCGAAGGCGGCGTGCCGGTCAGGTGAGTCCGAGCTGATCCCGATCACATCCGCGCCGGCGTCGGTGAACACCTCGTAGCTGTCGCGGAAGGCGCACGCCTCGGCGGTGCAGCCCCGGGTGTCGTCCTTGGGGTAGAAGTACAGGACCACCACCCGGTCGCCGAGGCGGCTCTGCAGCCTGACCGGTTCGCCGGACTGCGCCGGGAGGGTGAAGTCGGGAGCCTGGTCGCCGACCTGGACGCCGCGTGCCATGGTGTGCCTTCCCTGCGTTCCTGCCCGGAGTTCGCGGGCGATGCGTCTTCAGCGTAACCCCGCCGCATTCTCACGCTGGACGCACCATTGCCGGGCCGCTGGTTGGTTGTCTGGCCGCCGGTTCGGTGATAGGCCCGAGATGTCGCCTGAAGGGGGGGACCCTAGTGACCAACCTGGCCATCAACCTCACGAACGCCGCTGGGCAGTACCCGGACCGCCCGGCCGTGCGCCTCAACGACGAGGTCCTGTCCTATGCCGAACTGGACGGCCGGACGGCCCAGGTGGCCGGCTGGCTGCGGCAGCGGGGGCTCGGGCCAGGCGACCGGGTGGGCATCATGCTGCCGAACGTGCTCGCCTTCCCGGTCCTGTACTACGGGGTGCTCCGGGCCGGCGGCGTGGTGGTGCCGATGAACCCGCTGCTCAAGGCCCGCGAGGTCAAGCACTACCTCGGCGACTCCGGCGCGACGCTGGTGTTCGCCTGGCCCACCGCCGCCGACGAGGCCGCGGCCGGGGCGGCGGATGCGGACGCGGTCACGGTCACGGCCGGGTGGCTGGCGGAGGTGGCGTCGTGGCCGTCCTCGCCGGAGGTCGCGGCGCGCGCGGACGACGACACCGCGGTCCTCCTCTATACCTCGGGCACCACCGGGACCCCGAAGGGCGCGCAGCTGACCCACGCGAACATGCGCGCCAACGCCTCGGTGACCGCCACCAGCCTGCTGGACCTGAGCCCCGACGACGTGATCATGGGCTGCCTGCCCATGTTCCACGCCTTCGGCCAGACCTGCGGGCTGAACACGGCCGTGCTGGCCGGGGCCTGCATCACCCTGATCCCGCGGTTCGACGCCGCGACGGCACTGAAGGTGATCGAACGCGACCGCGTCACCGTCTTCGAAGGCGTCCCGACCATGTACGTCGCCATGCTCAGCGCGGGCGCCGGTACCGCTGACCCGTCCACGCTGCGGGTCTGCGTCTCCGGCGGGGCGGCGCTGCCAGTCGAGGTGCTCCGGGGGTTCGCCCAGGCGTTCGGCGCCCGCATCATCGAGGGCTACGGACTGTCCGAGACGTCCCCGGTCGCGTCGTTCAACCGGCTCGACAGCACCCGGCCAGGCTCGATCGGCTACCCCGTTCGACGGGGTCGACATGAGGGTGGTCGCCGAGGACGGAAGCGAGGTGCCCACCGGGGAAGTGGGCGAGATAACCATCCGCGGCCACAACGTCATGAAGGGCTACTGGAACCGCCCGGAAGCCACGGCCGAGGCCATCAGGGATGGCTGGTTCCACACCGGGGACATGGCCCGCAAAGACGAGGACGGCTTCTACTTCATCGTGGACCGCAAGAAGGACCTGATCATCCGCGGCGGGTTCAACGTTTACCCGCGCGAGATCGAGGAGGTGCTGTACGAGCACCCGGCCGTGCTGGAGGCGGCGGTGATCGGGTTGCCGCACCCGACCCACGGCGAGGAAGTCGCGGCCGCGGTCGCGCTGAAGCCAGGCTGCGAGGCCACCCCCGACGAACTGCGCGGCTACGTCAGGGAACGGGTGGCCGCCTACAAGTACCCGCGCCGCGTCTGGCTGGTCGATGCGCTGCCCAAAGGACCGACCGGCAAGATTCTCAAACGAGAGGTGCACCCGCCCGAGGACGCCCCGTGAACGCCGGGCCGCGAGGACCCCGCCCGGCCGCGGGCTCCGGGCCGGCGCCAGGCCCGGGCGAGGCGTGGGCGGGCGACGCGGTCGAGGCGGCCGGCGCGCTCGACCTGCTGCTGACCGACGCGGCGCTCGGCGTACTGCGCCGGTTCCGGCCCGATAGCTCGCTGCTGCGCCTGGGCGCCGGACTGGGCCGCCGCCCGCGGCTGGTCACCCGGCAGGCGGCCGGGCTGGGCGCCGAATTCGGCAAGATCGCGGCCGGCCGGTCCACGGTCACGGCCGGCCCCCGCGACCGCCGCTTCTCCGACCCGGCCTGGAAAGACAATCCGTTCCTCAGGCGGGCCGTGCAGGCGTACCTGGCGGCGGGCCAGTCCGCCGAGGCCCTGCTGGCCGGGGCCGGGCTGGCCTGGCGCGATGAGACGCGGCTGAGGTTCCTGCTCACCAACCTGATCGCGGCCGCCGCACCGAGCAACAATCCGCTGCTCAGCCCGGTCGGCTGGAAGGCGCTGCTGGATACCGGCGGCCAGAGCGCCATCCGGGGCCTGAGCGCGCTCGCCCGCGATCTGGCCAGCCCGCCACGGGTGCCGTCCATGGTGCCCGCCGACGCCTTCGAGGTGGGGAAGGACCTGGCCGTCACGCCGGGCGGTGTGGTCCACTCCTGCGAGCAATTCGAGCTCATCCAGTATCAGCCCACCACCGGGACCGTGTTCCGCTACCCGCTGCTGATCGTGCCGCCGATGATCAACAAGTACTACATCACCGACCTCGCGCCCGGGCGCAGCATGGCCGAGTTCCTCACCGCCCAGGGACATCAGGTTTTCGTTATCTCGTGGCGGAACCCGGACGCGCGGCACCGGGACTGGGATCTGGATACCTACGGGGGCGCGGTGGTCGAGGCGCTGGCCGGGGTGCGGGCCATCACTGGTGCGGCCCAGGCGAGCATCTGCGCGCTGTGCTCGGGAGGCATCGTGACGTCCATGGTCGCCGCGCACCTGGGCGCGACCGGCCAGCTGGACCAGCTGGCCAGCCTGTGCCTGGGGGTGACCGTGCTCGACCAGGCCCAGGCGGGCACCGCGGCCGCGCTGATCGACCAGGCGACCGCGACCGCGGCGATGGCGGCGTCCGGCACGCGCGGCTACCTGGACGGACGGGCCCTGGCTGAGGTGTTCGCCTGGCTGCGGCCCGACGACCTGATCTGGAACTACTGGGTCAACAACTACCTGCAGGGACGCCCGCCGCCGGCGTTCGACATCCTGTACTGGAACGCCGACACCACCCGGCTGCCCGCCGCGCTGCACCACGACTTCATCAGGCTGGGCCTGGCCAACGCGCTGACGGTGCCCGGCGCGGCGACCATGCTCGGCTCGCCCGTGGACCTGTCCAAGGTTGACGTGGACGCCTACGTGGTCGCGGGCATCGCCGATCATTTGTGCCCCTGGCAGTCGTGCTACCGGACGACCCAGCTGTTCGGCGGGCCGGTCAGGTTCGTGCTCTCCACCAGCGGGCATATCGCGGCCCTGGTCAACCCGCCGGACAACCGGAAGGCTTCTTTCCGCAGTACACCCTCGGACCACGGGGCGTCCCCGAACCCGGCCGACCCGCTCCAGTTCCTGGCCACCGCCACCAAGACGCCGGGGAGCTGGTGGCTGGATTACTCGGGCTGGCTGGCCGAGCGGAGCGGCGGTCTGATGCCCAGCCCGGCCGGGCTGGGCCTGGAGGATTACCCGGTCCAGTGCGCCGCACCCGGAACCTATGTCCACGACCGCTGAGGTGCGCAGCGTCCAGGTCGGCGGCCAGCTGCTCCGGGTCGCGGTGCGACCCGGCCTGAGCGGGCCAGCCTCCGGGCCTGGAATCCGGCCGCCCCGGGTCCCGTTGCTGCTGATCAACGGCATCGGCGCCAGCCTGGAACTGCTCGCCCCGTTCGTCGCCGAGCTCGACCCGGCGCTTGAGGTGATCAGGTTCGACCCGCCCGGCGTCGGCGGGTCAGCCCCGTCGCCCCTGCCCTACCGGTTCAGTGGCCTGTGCCGGCTGATCGCCCGCCTGCTGGACGAGCTCGGTCATGACCAGGTCGATGTGCTCGGGATCTCGTGGGGCGGCGGGGTCGCGCAGCACTTCGCCGCGTTCCAGCGGGCCCGGTGCCGGCGGCTGGTGCTGGTCGCGACCGCGACGGGTGCGCTGATGGTGCCCGCCCGGCCTTCGGTGCTCGCGCATATGGTGACGCCGCGGCGCTACCTGAACCGCGGTTACCTCGAGCGGGTGGCGGGCGACATCTACGGAGGGTCGGCGCGGGCTGATCCGGCGCGGATCGCGGCCGCCATGCACGACGGCAACCGGGTCGGGCCGCCGAGCGGGTACCTGCACCAGCTCACGGCCGGGGCGGGCTGGACCAGCGTGCCGTTCCTGCCGTGGCTGCGGCAGCCGACCCTCGTCTTGTCCGGCGATGACGACCCGCTCATCCCGCTGGCCAACGCCCGGCTGATGCACCTGCTCATCCCGAAATCGCGGCTGCACGTCTACCACGGCGGTCATCTGGGCCTGGTCACCGAGGCGGCCGCGCTCGCGCCGGTGGTGGACGCCTTTCTGGCCGCCCCCTAGTTGCCGCCCCGTAGTTGCCGCACCGCAGACACTGCACCGTAGACACGGAGGAAACCGGAATGCCAAGCGCCGACCGGGTCGCCGTCACCGACGCCGACTTCTACCTGCTCGAGCGGTCACTGGAACCCGGCGGGCGCCAGCTCCTGCGGCAGGTCAGGGAGTTCATGGAGAAGTCGGTCCAGCCCGTCATCAACCACTACTGGACCCGGGAGGAATTCCCGCATGACCTGGTGAGCGGCCTGTACCAGCTCGGCATCGCGGGGGTGGGTTACTCCGGGTACGGCTGCCCGGGTGGCGGCTGCCTGCTGGACGGCATGATCGCGATGGAGCTGGCCCGGGTGGACTCGTCGATCGCGACGTACTTCGGCGTGCACAGCGGCCTGGCCATGGGCTCCATCTACCTGTGCGGGTCGGAAGAGCAGAAACAGCGCTGGCTGCCGCCGATGGCCCGGATGGAGAAGATCGGCGCGTTCGGGCTTACCGAACCCGACGTCGGATCGGGCGCCGCGGGCGGGCTGACCACCACGGCCCGGCGCGACGGTGACGAATGGGTGCTGGACGGGCAGAAAAAGTGGATCGGCAACGCCACGTTCGCGGACTACACGATCATCTGGGCCCGCTCCCTGGAGGACGGGCAGGTCAAGGGCTTCGTGGTGGAGAAGGGCACGCCGGGTTTCGAGACCTCCAAGATGCACGACAAGATCGCGCTGCGGGTGGTCCAGAACGCGCACATCACCCTGGACGGGGTCCGGGTTCCCGAGGCGAACCGGCTGCAGCGGGCGGACTCCTTCAAGGACACCGCGGCGGTACTCCGCCTGACCCGGGCCGGGGTGGCCTGGCAGGCCACCGGCTGTGCCCGCGGTGCTTACGAGCACGCGCTGGCCTACGCGCGCCAGCGCGAGCAGTTCGGCCGCCCGATCGCGGGGTTCCAGCTGGTGCAGGACCTGCTGGTGCGGATGCTCGCCAACATCACGTCGTCGGCCTGCCTGTGCGCCCGGCTGTCCGCGCTGCAGCAGGAAGGCCTGGCTGAAGACCACCATTCCGCGCTGGCCAAGGCATTCTGCACGGTCCGGATGCGGGAGACGGTCGGCTGGGCCCGCGAGCTGCTCGGCGGGAACGGCATCCTGCTCGAGAACCACGTGGGCCGGTTCGTGGCCGACTCGGAGGCGATCTACTCCTACGAGGGCACCCGCGAGATCAATACGCTGATCGTCGGCCGCGCGATCACCGGACTCAGCGCTTTCGTGTGAGCGGCGATCGCCCGCCGGGCCGCGCCTCGGGGTGGAGCACGCGCAGCGAGAGCCACGCGGTACCCACGCCGACCGCGACGCCGATGACGGTATCGGCGAAGCGCAGGATGGGCTGCTGCCAGGCATCGTGCGGGCTCAGCGCGGCCACGCCCATGACCACCGCCGTGCTGATCGCGGCCGTGAGCGCGTCACCGGGCCGCCCGATGAGCGTGACGGCCAGGGCGCTCAGCCCGATGAGCGCCGCCATGGCCCAGATGTTGAAGGGCAGGAAGATCAGGTAGATCAGGCAGAGGACGAAGCTGACGGTGGTGGCCGCCATGCGGGTCACCGCGGCCGTCAGGCTGCGGCGGTAACTGTCCCGGAGCACGAAGATGGTGGCGATCACCGCCCACACGCCGCCGACCAGCTCATCGTCGCGGGACAGCAGATAGACGTGGGCCAGCATGCGCGTCGCGAGCCAGTAGGTGATCAGGCAGGCGGCGGCCAGAATGCCGCAATCCACGGCGGCGTCCCGGATTTCACCCCGGCTGAGGTGGCGTCCCCATGGCATTACGTCCTCCCCGGGCCATCAGTAATGGGCATCACCTTATGCCTGGCAGTTCTCAAGTCAATCACCATCGCCTGAAACCTGAATAGGAGGGCAAATGAATAGGACAGCGCATTAATCCGGAACCCCCCGACCGCCCCGCTTCCTAGGCGCGCCGCGGGAACTGGCCGAAGTCGGGCGCCCGCTTGGCCTTGAATGCCTCGCGGCCCTCCCGGGCTTCCTCGGTGCCGTAGAACAACAGGTTCGTGTCGTGGGCGAGCTGCTGGATGCCTGCGTAACCGTCCTCGGCCGCGTGGAAGCTGGCCTTCATCAGGCGCAGCGCGAAGGGGGAGAGCGCCAGCATCTCGCGGCACCACTTCACCGTCTCGCGCTCCAGGTCGGCCAGGGGCACGACGGCGTTGACCAGGCCCATCTCGGCGGCGGCGCGGGCGTCGTAGCGGCGGCACAGGAACCAGATCTCCTTGGCCTTCTTCATGCCCACCAGCTGGGCGAGCGAGCTGGCGCCGAAGCCCCCGTCGAACGAGCCGACCCGGGGGCCAACCTGGCCGAAGATCGCGTTGTCGGCGGCGATCGTGAGGTCGCAGACCACGTGCAGCACGTGGCCGCCGCCGATGGCCCAGCCCGCCACCATGGCCACGATCGGCTTCGGGCAGCGGCGCATCTGGACGTGCAGGTCGGTGACGTGGAAGCGCCCGGTGGCGTTCTCGTCCGTCTGGTACCCGCTGTCGCCGCGCACGCGCTGGTCCCCGCCGGAGCAGAACGCCCTGTCACCTTGGCCGGTGAGGATGATGACGCCGACCGACTCGTCCTCGCGGGCCACCGTGAGGGCGGCGGACACCTCGATCAGGGTCTGCGGCCGGAAGGCGTTGTGCACCTCGGGCCGGCAGATGGTGATCTTGGCAATGCCGTCGTCGGTGGTCTCGTAGCGGATATCGGAGTACTCGCCCGATGCGTGCCAGGCGATGTCGGTGCCCGTGGGGGTGCCCGTGGTGGGGGAGCCAGTCGTGTCAGTCATGGGGCTCATTCTTCACTGCGGCTGCTTCGCCGTGGCGCCGGCCGCTGCCCTGGCGCGTCGCCGGCGGTGCGGTGCGGCAAGCAGTGGCGGTGAAAGTAATGGTCACTCGCCTGTACCCACCCGGTTAATAGCGGTGCCGCAATTCCCGATAAATATATGGCGGCTAACTGTGACGTTAGCCTTGCCCCGGCTTCCCCTGCTGTCACTCCTGTCCGTCTGTCAACATAAGCCTTCCCTGGGCTCACGGCTTTCAGCGGCCTGAATACTCTCGCACACCGGTATCGTCTGGGGGAAGGGCAGGCAGAAAGGTGACCCGTTGTATTCCTGTCTTAAGTGGTTTAGTAAATGGCTTAGGGCCCCGAAAGCAGTACGGAACCGGCGGATGGCCGTCCCGCTGATCATCCTGGTTACCATTCCCACCGTGCTGGGGCTGGCGCTCGCCGGGCTGCGGGTCACGGACGCGGCGCACAGCGCGGGAGACTACCGCCAGGTCGGCCGGCTCGCGGTGCTCGGCCAGCAGGTCACCGGCCTGGCGCAGGCGCTGGAGGACGAACGGGCCGGCACGGCTGCTTACATCGCGGGCGGACGCCGGGCGGCCGGCCTCCCGGCCCTGCACCAGCGGTATCTGGTCACCAACGGCTGGACGGCCACGGTGCGCCGGCAGATTCGCCAGCTGGGCGGCGGATACCCGGCCCAGACCCGGGCCAGCGCAGCCACCGTTCTGGCCAGCATCGCCCAGCTGCCGGGCCTGCGCCAGCGCGCGCAGGGCCAGGCGGCCGCCCTGACTGTGATCAACGGCTATTCCGCGGCGACAGCGGGCCTGCTCACCGTCAACGACGGGATCGCCGACCTGAGCGGCAACCCCGGGCTCATCGCCGGGGTGCGCGCGCTCGGGGCGCTCTCCCGGATGAAAGACCATGCCTCGCAACAGGAGGCCATCCTCGCCGTGGCGCTGGCCCAGGGTCACTTCGGACCGGGCGGCCTCATGGCGCTGACCATCGCCCAGGCCCAGCAGGCCAGTGACCTCGTATCGTTCCGCAGCTCGGCGACCCCCGAAGAGGCCTGGGCCCTGACCCGTACCCTGGCTGGCTCGGTACCGGGCCAGGCCCGGGCGCTGGAACAGCGCGCCACGGTGGCCGGCCCAGGTGCGCTGGCCGTCGGTACCCACGCCCGGCAGCAGTGGCGGGCCGGGATGTCCTACACGGTGGGCTGGATGCGCCACGCCGAGCAGCAACTGACGGGATCGGTCACCTCTTATGCCCAGGCCCTGCAGCGAGGAGCGGTCCGGTCCGCGGTCATCACGGCCGCCGCCGCGCTGGCCGCCCTGGTCCTGGTCCTCCTGGCCACCGTGATCATCGCCAGGTCTCTCGTGCGCCCGCTGCGACGTCCCGAGGTAGCCGCCCCGGACGCCGCCGGGACGCGCCTGCCCGCGGCGGTCAGTGTCAGCGCCATCTCCACCAGCTTCCTCCGGCGCAGCCATGCCCTGCTGGAACGGTTGCTGCGGCTGATCGACAGTTCGGAACTGACCGAGGATGACCCGGAACGGCTGGCCAGCCTGTTCCAGATGGATCACCTCGCTACCCGGATGCGGCGCAACACCGACAGCGCCCTGGTCATCGCGGGCCACGACACACCACATCACCTGACCGAGCCGGTCACCCTGGTGGACGTGCTGCGGGCGGCAGTGTCCGAGGTAGAGCAGTACGACCGGGTAGCCCTGGACGTCCAGCAGGGCGTATCGGTGAGCGGGAGCGCGGCGGCCGACATCGTGCACCTGCTCGCCGAGTTGCTGGAGAACGCCACCACGTTCTCGCCCGGGACCACCCAGGTCATCGTGTCCGGGCACACCGGGCGTGACGGTGGCTCGCTCATCAAGATCACCGACGCCGGCGCCGGCATCGACGAGGAGCAGCTCAGCCAGCTCAACTGGGAGCTGGCCCACCCGCGCCTCCCGGACACGACCGTAGGCCAGCGCATGGGCTTCATCGCGGTCGCGCACCTGGCGGCGCGGCACGGCATCGCGGTGACCCTGGGCACTCCACCGGGCGGTGGCACCAGCGCCGAGATCTACCTTCCTGCCCCGCTGATGTCGCCAGAAGTGAAACTCCCCGGCTGGATGGGCCCGTCGGCCGCAGCCCTCCGGCCCGCGGCCGGTGCCAGGGCCGGCGGCCCGGACGGGGATCCGCTGTGCTCAGCTCCGCGGTTCGCCGCCGGACCAGAGCCCGCCCCAGAGCTTCAGCCAGAGGGTCTCCCGGTGCGAGATCATTAGGGCCAGGATTCCTGGCTGAGCCCGGCTCAGCGGAGCCGGCGGCTGGAGGGCCGTAGTGCCCAGGACAGTACGGTCAGGACCGTCAGGACAGCTAGCAGTCCTACCTCGCCACGGTCGTAGCCTGTGGTCAGGTGGGAGACGATAGCCCCGGTGTAGGTGAAAAAGGCGCCCGCGTAGGCCCATTCCTTGAGCAGCGGATGGCGCGGGATGAGCAGGGCTATCGCGCCCAGTACCTTCCAGCTGCCCAGCAGCACCAGGAAATAAGACGGATAGCCCAGGTGCACCGCCAGGTCGCGGACGAAGGGAATGCGTGCGATGTCCCAGATGCCGCCCAGTCCCAGTTCGCCCGCCACCACCGCGGTAGCCAGCCAGTATCCGGCCGACCGGGCGCGCGGGTATCCGTGGCGGCGGACGGCGGTCGGCGATTCGGTCATGATGTCCATGCCAGACTCCTTGTTGCTCCTGGTCACATCCGGACGATCGGGCGGTTCATAGGTATGAGCCGCCTGGACGGGAGAATGTGACCAATGGACGAGGCAGACTGGCTGGCCACGCGTTTCGAGGAGCAGCGGGCCCATCTGCGGGCGGTCGCCTACCGGATGCTCGGCTCGCTGACCGAGGCCGACGACGCCGTGCAGAACTCGTGGCTGCGGCTGAGCCGCGCTGACCCGGCCGAGGTCGAGAACCTCGCCGGCTGGCTGACCACGGTGGTCGCCCGGGAATGCCTCAAGATGATGCGCACCCGCCGGAGCCGGCGCGAGGAGCCCCTCGCGGACATCACTGCCGAGCCGCCAGCAGGCCGCCGCGACGTCAGCGACCCTGAGGCCGAAGCCCTGCTGGCCGACTCGGTCGGTCCGGCGCTGATGGTGGTGCTCGACACCCTCGGCCCGGCCGAGCGCCTGGCTTTCGTCCTGCACGACATCTTCGCCGTGCCGTTCGACGAGATCGCCGTCATCCTCGAACGCTCCCCGGCCGCGGCCCGCCAGCTCGCCAGCCGGGCCCGGAGGCGGGTCCAGGGCGCAACGCCGCCGCGGAACGTCGATCTTGGCCGTCAGCGGCAGGTCGTCGAGGCCTTTCTCGCCGCGCTCCGGGACGGTGACTTCGAGGCTCTCGTGGCCGTGCTCGACCCCGACGTGCTGCTCCGCGACGACAGCGCTGGCCTGCCCGGCGGGGCGGCTGTGATGCGGGGAGCGCGGGCCGTGGGCAGCCACGCGCTCGGCTTCTCGCGGAGCGCCCAGTTCGTCGAACCCGCCCTGGTGAACGGCGCCGCGGGGCTGGCCATCGTCCCGCAAGGACGGCTCGTGGGGGCGCTCGGGTTCACCTTCTCCGGCGGCAGGATCACCGAGATCGACATGATCTCCGAACCCGGCCGCCTCCGGGAGGTCGACCTGGCTGCGCCAGGCCGGTGACGCCGGACGGCTGGTGCCGCTGGCGCTTGGCCTGGCGCCTGGGCAGACTGAGGCGGTAAGCCCTGCCGCCGTACGTGCCAGCCCGGGGGGATTCAGGTTCATGAGGTACTCACCTGCGGCGCGAGCGCTCCGGGAGGCGCAGTCGGCCGCCGCCTACGCGCGGCGGGCCGGATGCGACATCGACGAGGCGGCCGGCGCCCTGGCCACGAACGGCGGAATCTCCCGGCGGGACGTCCTTCGCGGCGCCGCCGGCGCGGCCCTCGCCGCGGCCATTCCCGTGGGCGCTGCCGGGCTGCGGCCCGCCCCGGCCGCGGCCGGGCGGGATCCGAGAGTGGTCATTATCGGCTCGGGCATCGCGGGGCTGGGCTGCGCCTTCCGGCTGTGGAGGTCGTACGGCCTGGCCAGCGAGGTCTATGAGTACAACCCAGCCCGGCCGGGCGGGCGCATTCACACGCTCCGGGGATTCTTCGACGACGGGCAATACGCGGAGGAACACGGCGAGTTCATCTCCAGTGAGCACACGGCCATGCGGCGGCTGGCCGCCCGGCTGGGCCTCATCCTGGACAACGTCAACGCCTATCCGCCGCACACCCGCGCAGACGATTACCGGTTCCGGTTCGGCGGGCGGTTCTGGCCGCAGGCGGCACTCAACCGGGAGTGGCACGAGTGGGGGTTCCGGCTGTTTCACCACGCCGCCTTCCACCAGGCGCCCTGGCCCACCCGGTATGACAAGCACACGGCCTGGGCGCGGCGATGGGATCACACCCCAGCGTCGGAGTGGATCGAGCAGCACATCCCGGGCGGCCTCGGCAGCGACTTCGGCCGGCTGTGCGCGGCCGTGCTGCTCGACGAGTACGGCGGCCCGGTGGCCGAGCAGTCCGCGCTCAACCTCATCTACCTGCTTGGTTACTACGACAGCGCGCCCAGCGGCGCTCAGCCACGAGACAGCCCGCAGCTGTCCGGCACCGACGAGAAGTGGCATGTACGCGGGGGCAATGACCAGTTCATCTCGAGGCTTGTCGGCCGGCTGCCCGCCGGGGTCATCCACCTGGGAGAACGCCTGGAGGCCGTGCGCAGCCGCGGCCACGGCCGGTACACGTGCACGTTTTCCTGCGGCGCCCGCACCCGCGACGTGCCCGCCGACCATGTCGTACTCGCCTTGCCGTTCACCAAGCTGCGCGAGGTGGACCTGCGCGGGCTCGGGCTGCCGCCGCGCCAGCTCAAGGCCATCCGCGAGGAACCGCTCGGGTCGAACTCGAAGATCCAGATGCAGTTCTCCAGGCGGGTGTGGAACGCAGCGCACTGGACCGGGAACATGTATACCGACGGCATCGTGCAGGGCGGGTGGGAAGCGACGGTCGACCAGCCGGGGCCGGCGGGGATACTCATCGCCCTGCCGGGCGGGGCAGGCGGCGCGGATATCGGCCGCCGCTACGGCCTCACCAGCTACGAAGGGCCCGCACCGCAGGCCATGGCCAGCGACTTCCTGGCCGGCTTCGAGGAGAACTTCCCCGGGACCCGGCACGCCTACAACGGCAAGGCGTACTACGCCTGGTCTGCTGGCGATCCGCACATCGGCGGCGCGTACTCCTACTTCAAGACCGGCCAGTACACCAGCTTCAACGGCATCCAGGGACGGCGGCACGGGAACCTGCACTTCGCGGGCGAGCACACCTCGGTGAACTTCCAGGGCTTCATGGAAGGAGCGCTGCGCAGCGGCTACCGTTGCGCAGCCGAGGTGACCGGGCGCGCTGACTGAGCCTGGTGGAGGCCACCGGGGGCGTGCGGCCGGCTCTCCCGGCCCCGGCGACCAGAGTTCCCAGAATTCTGGGAGGGCTATCCGGCGGGTGGCCTGTGACGCTTGCGGCGAGGAAAGGAGCCAAACATGTTCGCACGAACGACGACATGGTCCGGATCGCCTGAGGCCCTGCAGAAGTGGGCGGACAACGCGGTCGATCAGGTGATGGGCTTCGTGACGGGGCTGCCCGGAAACGCGGGCGCGGTGTTCCTGATCGACCGCGACGGCGGCACGGCGCTGACCCTGACCCTGTGGGACACCGCGGAGCACGCCAGTGCCACCGATCAGTTCGCCGAGCAGAGCCGGGCCGCGACGGTGGCCGCGACCGGCACGGAACTGGTCGCGCGCGGCAGCTACCAGGTCGTGGCCAGCAGCTAGACTCAGGTAAAGGGGAGGCAATGCTTACTGGCCCGGCGCTCGACAATCTCGCCGCTGCCGTAGCCCGGGCCTGCCGGTCGGGTCTGGATCCTGACGCCCTGCGGGCCGCCGTCTTGCCGCGGCTTCGGAAGGTCGTTCCGGTCGACGCGCTCTGGTGGGCCGCTGCGGACCCGGCCACCCTCCTGTTCACCCGGTCTTACCGCGAGGAACTGCCGGAAGAATCCGGGCCTTATTTCGTCGAGAACGAGTTCCTGCACGATGACGTCAACAAGTGGACCGAGCTGGCGCGGGATGCCTCGGGAGTGCGGACGCTCATGCAGGCGACCGATGGCCGCCCGGCGAGGAGCGACCGTTACCGGGACATTTTCGCGCCGCTCGGCCTGCAGGACGAGCTTCGCGCGGTGTTGCGGATACGGGGTGTCTGCTGGGGCTATATCTGCCTGCACCGGGAAGCGGGCCAGTCGGGGTTTTCGGCTGAGGAGGTGCGGTTCGTCCGGCGGCTCGCCCCGCATATCGGCGAGGGAGTCCGGATGGGCTTGCTGCGGCAGGCCTGCGAACTGGAAGCGCCCGCCGACGGTCCCGGACTGGTCCTCCTCGCCCCCGACGGCGCAGTCGCCGGGATGAACCCGGCCGCGGAGCGGTGGCTCGAGGAACTGGGCGGCCACCCGGACGGGTCGGATCTTCCGATCGAGATCGCAGCGCTGGCCACCAGGCTCCGCCATCTGGAAGATCGGCAAGCTGGGCTGCCCCGGCTCCGGGTCCGCGCGAGAAGTGGCCGGTGGGCCGCGCTGCACGCCTCCTGGCTGACCTCCCAGGCCGAGGAAACGGTGGCGATCATCATCGAGGAGGCCGCGCCCGCCGAGATAGCACCGATGATCATGACCGCCTACGGGCTCACCGACCGTGAGAGGACGATCACCGCGCTGGTTTGCCAGGGCCAGCCAACCCGCCAGATCGCCGGTCAGCTGCACCTGACCGCAGACACCGTGCAAGACCACCTGAAATCGGTGTTCGACAAGACCGGTGTGCACAGCCGCGGTGAACTGGCCGCCGCGATCCTCCAGCGCGATTACCTGCCCCGCGCGCTCGCCGGTGACTCGCTCACCAAGTCGGGCGCCTTCACCAGGCCTGAGTGATCAGGGTTCCAGGTTGCGTGACCGGTCAGGCTGCCCGGCTCAGGCGGCGCTGCGTCAGGCGGCGCTGCGCCAGGCGTCCGCCAGCGCGGCATAGCTACCTATCCGGCGCTGCCGGTCCAGGCTGGGAGTGACCACGACGATCTCGTCGGCCTGGGCGAGTTCCTTCATCTCCAGGAGCCGTTCGGCGACAGCCTTGGGCGCCCCGGTCACCATCCGGCCGTCGTCGCGCCGGCTGGCGCGGAAGTCCTCAGAGCGGGCGTAGTCACGGACCTGCTCTGGCCGCAGCGGCTCCCGTATCCCGCGCCGGAGGTTCTGGATGGTCAGCGTCCAGGCCGCTTCGAAGTCGAGGATCGCCTCGTTGTCGTCGCTCGCGAAGGCGAGCACCGACATCGCCGAGTAGGGCGTCGCACCCTCGGTCCGGGGAGTGAAATCGCGGCGGTAGCCACGCAGGGCCTCGAACGCCAGCTCGGGGCTCATGTGATGGGCGAACGCGGCACTCATCCCGTTGACCGCGGCGAAGCGCGGCCCGTAGGGGCTGGATCCCAGTACGAACAGCTCCGGCCGCTCGCTGATCACCGGTGCCGCCACCAGCGGGGCGTAGGGATGGCCGGCCGGGAACCCGTCGCCGAGGAACGCGAGCAGCTCGGCGACCTGCCCGGGGAACTCAGCCGCCGGATCGGTCACCATCCCGCGGCGCAGGACGTGCGCGGTCAGCGGGTCAGTGCCCGGGGCCCGGCCCAGCGCGAGGTCGATCCGGCCGGGGTACATGGCCAGCAAGGTCCGGAAAGTCTCGGCGACCTTGAGCGGTGCGTGGTTGGGCAGCATGATCCCCGCGGCGCCAACCCGGATCCGTGACGTGTGCGCCCCGATGTGCGCGGTCAGCAGCTCGGGCGCGCTGCACGCCAGGCTGGTCATGTTGTGATGCTCGGAGACCCAGTACCGCCGGTAGCCCGCCGCCTCGACGGCCTGGGCGATCGCCACGGCACCGGCCACCGACGCGCTGGCCTCCTCGCCGTGCTCGATCCCGACGAAATCCAGCACTGCCAGCGGAAGCGACTCATCGTTGTTCGTCATCGGTAATGCCAAGACCGCGGCGCCCGGCGGCATTCCCCACCGGAACCGGCCACCGCCCGGTGGCGGCTCGTTCGGTAACGTGCAACCGTGGAAGAACCGCCCCGCCTCGCGTCGATCCATATCTATCCGCTCAAGGCCGGGCGGGCCGTCAACCTCGCCGAGTCCGCGGTTGAGCCGTGGGGCCTGGCCGGTGACCGCCGGTGGCTCGTGGTCGACGCCGCCGGCCGGTTCGTCAGCCAGCGTGAGGAACCGGAGCTGGCCCGGGTCATCGCCGCGTACCCGGCGGCCGGGGCGGCGCAAGCGGCCGCAGGCCGGCCCCTGCGGACCGAAGCCATCAACCTGGCCGCACCCGGGCACCCGCCGCTGAAGGTCCGGATGCCGTGGGCGGATGACGACACCGAGATGGTCCCGGTGACGGTCTGGGAGTCACGGGTGTGCGCCGCGGCCGCGGGCAAGGAAGCCGACGACTGGCTCGGCCGTCTCCTGGACCGCGACGTCCGCCTCGTCTACCTGGACGATCCGAGGCGCCGGGAGGTGGATCAGGACTACGGGGATCCCGGTGACCGGGTGAGCTTCGCCGACGGCTACCCACTGCTGCTGACCAGCGCCGGCTCGCTGGAGGCGCTCGGCGGCTGGCTCGCGGAAGACGGCCATCCACCGGTCCCGATGAACCGGTTCCGCCCAAGTGTGGTCGTCACGGGCACCCCCGCGTGGGCCGAGGATGGCTGGCGCCGGATCAGGATCGGCGCCGTCACCTTCCGGGTGGTCAAACCGTGCGGGCGCTGCCTGGTCACCACGATTGATCAGACGACGGCGGAGCGCGGCCGGCAGCCCCTGGAACTGCTCGGCCGGCGCCGCCGGTTCGGCCAGCAGCTGGTCTTCGGGCAGAACATGATCCCGGACGCCCCGGGCTCCATCCGGGTCGGCGACCCGATCGAGGTCCTGGAACGCCATCTGCCCGCCCGGTGAGACCGCCCGGGCCGGCCGGGTGACCCTTGCTGGAGGACTTGGGGGGTTGTAGCGTCGGCCGCAGTGGGGGATGGGCGAGGCTCTGGAAAGAGGCCCCATGTCCGATGATTTCGCGGGCCCCCGGCCCCCGCCGGCGCCTCCAACCGACACCGCAGTGCCGCACTCGGCCCGGATCTGGAACTACTGGCTCGGTGGCACCGACAACTACCCGGTCGACCGCGAGGCGGGCGACCAGTATCGCGAGGTCTATCCCCAGATCGTGGATCTGGCTCTCGCCTCCCGGGCGTTCCAGGCCCGCGCGGTCCGGTTCTTCGCCGGCCAGGCCGGCCTCCGGCAGTTCCTTGACGTCGGGGCGGGCCTGCCTGCCGCGGGCAATACCCACGAAGTAGCCCAGAGCATCGCCCCGCACTCGCGCGTCGTCTACGTGGACCACGACCCGTTCGTGGTGAGCCACGGCCGCAGCCAGCTCAGCGGCACGCCCGGGGGCTTCGCCGACTACATCGAGGCCGACCTGCTCCAGCCAGCGGAGATCCTCCGCGCCGCTGCCCGCGTGCTGGACTTCACCCAGCCCATCGCGCTGGTGCTGATGGGCGTCATGGGCCATATCGACGATGAGCACGCCTACCCGGTCGTCCGTCAGCTCCTGGCGGGCCTGCCGCCAGCTAGCTACCTGGCCCTGCAGGACGGCGCGCAGGCCAGCGGCGCGTTCACCGAAGCCCAGCAAGGCTACGACGACACCGGCGCCATCCCTTACCGTCTTCGCCGGCC
Organism: uncultured Actinomycetes bacterium; assembly: GCA_963718305.1. Classification (GTDB taxonomy): domain Bacteria; phylum Actinomycetota; class Actinomycetes; order Streptosporangiales; family Streptosporangiaceae; genus RYN-230. Next base: position 213,320 of record CAVQZG010000024.1, on the reverse strand, counting down.
AGAGCAGATCGCCTCGTTCTTCGATGGCCTGGAGGTCCTGGCCCCCGGGGTGGTCCCCACCCCGCGCTGGCGCCCGGAACCGGACCAGTCCAGCCCTCCGCCGGACGTGGAGGCCTTCGGCGGCGTCGGCAGGAAGGCGGGCTAGGCGGGCAGACGGGCAGGTTCCCGGGAGGCACCAGGTCAGCCGTCGCCGTGGCCCTCGCCTTTCCCGCCCTGATGGCCGTGGCCCTCATGGTGACGGTGGCCGGGCGGCAGCACCGCGGCCGTCACCGTGATGACGCTGCCCACCGCGACGCGCCCGCCCGGCTGCACGGACACGACAGTGCCTGGCCGCTGGCCGCCGGTCACCGACCTGACCACCCGGGGCCGCAGGCCACGATCAGCCAGCTGCTGGCGCACGGCACCTACTGGACGGCCGACCAGGGCGGCGGCGTTGACGTTCACGGTCGGTGGCTCCTGCGTGCCGGCCGCCGGGGATGCCGGCGGTGCCGCGGCCCGTGGCGGTGCTGACCCGCGGACGGCGCTGACCAGAAGCCACCCGGCCAGGGCCACCAGCACGACGGCCAGCGCCGCGGCCCATCCGGCCCGCACCCGGCCCGGCCGCCGCCCCGTGGCCGGCCGGGCCTGCGGCGCCGCGGCGGGCCAGTCCAGCATCTCCGTCGCCGGAGCCGGTGGATCAGGCAGGACGGCGGTATGCGGTGTGGTGCCGGCGAACGGCAGGGTGCCCGGCCAGCTGGGCGGCACACCGCGCCCGTCGTTCATCGCGTCGCGGAGCTCGGCGGCTCGCGCGGCGACCTCCACGGCGCTCCCCGGCCGGGCCGCCGGGTCTTTCGCGGTCAGATCAGTGACCAGCGCAGTCACCGGGGCTGGCACGGCCGCAGGCAGCGGGGGCAGCGACCCGTACCGGGTCGCGCTCGCTACCTCCAAGGGCGTTCCGTGGAACGGTGTGCTGCCGGTCAGGCATTCGTAGGCCACGATGCCGAGCGAGTACAGATCACTGGCGGGAGTGGCGCGCTGCCCGGCGCCCCGTTCCGGGGCCAGGTAGGCCGGAGTTCCCACGAGCGTGCCCACCTGGGTGATCGGCGCGGACCCCGCCGCGTGCGCGATCCCGAAATCGGTGATCTTCACCAGCCCGTCCCGGCCCATCAGCAGGTTGGCGGGCTTGATGTCGCGGTGGACCAGGCCGGCCGCGTGGGCGGCGGCCAGGCCTGCGGCCACCTGGGCGACCACGTCCATGGTGGCGGCCGGATCCAGTGGACCGCCGGCCAGTACCCCGGCCAGCGACGGGCCGTCCACCAGTTCCAGCACCAGGTATGGCCGTCCCGCCGGGCCGGTCTCGCCGTAGTCATAGACCTGCGCGACGCCGGGGTGAGCCAGCGACCCGGCGTGCCGCGCCTCGGCGCGGAACCTGGCCAGGGTCTGCGGGTGGCTCGCGTAGCCCTCCTGGAGGACCTTCACCGCCACCGGCAGGCCTAGCACCAGGTCGTCCGCCCGCCATACCTCGCCCACAGCGCCCGCGGCGATCCGGCTCTCCAGCCGGTAACGGTCCTCGAGCAGCAATCCAGGAGCAGACATAAGGGCCCTTACGCTACCCGGCCGCCAGTCAGGCATCCGGCCGATGCCCGCACCGGAGGGTCAAGGCAGGGCCCGCCCAGGACAGCGCGGGCCCCGCCCGGGGAAGAGGCCTTCCACCCCGGATAACGGCGGATCCTCCCGATCCGTTACTGGCCGCCAGCCAGTTCAGCTGACGATGATCTAGTCTGACCAGACGGCGAGCCACGGCACGGGGGAGGAGTTAGCGGTGGGTGAGGCGCCTGACCTCGACTGGCTCATCACGAGCTTCACCGAACGGGTCCCCGCCGTCACGCGCGCGGCCGTGGTCTCGGCCGACGGCCTCCCGCTGGCGTGCTCCCGCGGCTTTCCGCCCGACGGCCTGGAGCAGCTGGCCGCGATCATCGCCGGCGTGACCAGCCTGGCGTACGGCCTGGCCAGGATCTTCGAGGGAGGGCGGGTCATCCACACGGTCGTGGTCATGGACCGCGGCCTGCTGATCGTCAGGGCGATCAGCCACGGCGCATCCCTGGTCACCCTGGCCGCGGCGGACTGCGATACCGGCCACGTGGCCTACGAGATGGCTCTGCTCGGCGAGCAGGCGGGGCATGCCCTGAGCCCTGCGGCCCGCGCCGAGCCGCCCGCCGGACCTGGGTAAGACCGGGCCAGGAAGTGGCCTTCAACGGCGGCCGCTTCGCTGATCACTGGTACGGGAAACTGCTGAGCTGAGCCCGCCGCGGGGGAGTGGCGCCCCCAGGGTTACCGGTGCCCCGTGGTGGCGAGGTCCCGCGCCTGCGTCTCGGTGAGGACCCGGGCGATCCCGACGGATGTCCAGTTCGAGCTCTCCTCGAGTTCATCACGGAGCACCGCAGCCTGGTACTCGATGGATACCGGGCCGATAGCCACCAGGTCAGACTTCTCATTCTTCATGATCAGCATGAAGTTCACGGGTCAGGTCCTCTCTCAGGTGATCCGGCGCCAGTGCGGCCAGGCCCAGTATGGCCAGGCCCGATGTGGCCAGGCCCGGTGCGGCCAGACATCGCGGGCCCAGGGCCGATGATCACGGCTCATGCTAGGGCGGCGCGTCGCGGTCTAATCCCTGACCGCGATGAACAGGTAGCGATTGAGACTGAAAAAGTACCCGGGGCCGAGCCCGATGAGGTCGCTGGCCCAGGCGGTGATGTCATCGGCGGTCATATCACTGTGCCGCGGCACGAAAGCGGCGACGAATTCGATCAGCCCGGCGCTGTAGGTGTCCGGGTGGTAACCGGCGTTCAGCAACGGGATCGCCGACCGGTGGGTCACCGAGAAACCGGCCTCCTCGAGCAGTCCGGTGAGCCGCCTCGGCAGATACGGGTCGGCCAGGTGCTGGTCCCAGGCCGTGAGCACGCGGCGCATCCGGCCGTCGTCGCTGGACCGCCAGACGATCGAGTCCCAGTCGGTGTCGAGCACCAGCAGCCTGCCCCCGGGCCGCAGGACCCGCCAGGCCTCGGCCAGGGCGGCCGGCACGTCCCCGACGTACTCATACACCTGGGTCGAGGTGACGGCGTCGAACAAGCCTGCGGCGCACGGCAGTGCGGTCGCCTCCCCGGGGCTGAACCGGACCCGGGCCGAGCCAGCCGCCCGCGGCCGCCCGCGGGCGATGGACAGCATGCTCGGGCTCGGGTCGATGCCGGTGACCGATCCCCCGGGTCCGACCTCGGCGCTCATCTCGCAGGCCAGGAAGCCCGGTCCCGATCCGATGTCGAGCACGTCCTCGCCGGGCTGCAGGCCGAGGGCGGTGCGGATGACCCGGCGCTGGCCGGCCACGTCGGGCGTGGTGTAGGTCGCCTCGACCCGGCGGGACGTGGCCTCGTCGAACTGCATGCCGGGCTCCTCATGACGTCCTCTGGCGGGCAGATGCCGGGTCGGCGTGCTTGCCCCGGCCCTGGTTCGTGGTCACTCTAACTAGAACAGGGGGAGGGGCTGAGGCGGGTGCCGGCACCCTTAAGTAGCGTTACGTATAGTACGGACTACATAAAGTATGTAAATCGGAAACGGCAGGTCTCGGCGTAGGGGGTGCGTCGGCGGTGCTGGGTACGGGAGAACGGCCGGATGAAGCCGGCCTGGAGACGGGGGCCCGGCCTCTGTCCCATGAGGATCTGAGCATCCTCGCGCTGGAAAACGAGACGGTGGCCGGGCACACCTGCAAGGTCATCCTGCTGGACGGGGCGGTTGATCCCGCGTCGCTGCGTACCTCCATCATCCGGCGCCTGCCCCGGGCGCCCATGCTCTCGATGCGGCTCGGTGAGATCGATGGCGCTCCGTGGTGGGTGCCTGCCCCGCAGGTGGACATGGCCGCCCATGTCGTGACCGCGCCCGCGTCCGGGGCGGAGGGCGAGGCCGGTTTCCGGGCCACGGTCGCGGGCATCTTCGCCCAGCATCTGGACCGCTCACGGCCGCTGTGGCGGATCGACGTGATCCCCCGGCGGCCGGGCGGCGGGAGCGCGCTGATCTGGCGCATCCACCATGCCCTGGCGGACGGCATGACGGCCATGCACATGGCCAGCGCCGTCTTGTGGGATGAGGACCCGGTCACAGGGCCGCGCACCACCCGCACGCGATCCCGGGCACCGCGGGCGGCCCGGACGGTTCCGCATCACCGGCTGGCCACGCTGCTGGCTGCCGCGCGCGAGCTGCCGCAGCCCTGGCTGCGGTCGCCGTTCGACGGGCACATCGATGCGCGGCGGGAGGTCGCCTTCACCACGGCCGGGCTCGAGGAACTGCACCGCGTGGCAGCCGCGGCAGATGGGGCGACCGTCAACGACGCGGTCCTGACCGTGGTGGCGGGCGGGCTCCGCCGCTGGCTCGAGGCTCATCATGGGCACCTCGGCGCGGTCCGGGTGAAAGTGCCGGTGAGCCTGCACGCCCCGCCACCGCCAGAGCCGCCGCCTGGGCCGCCGGCGCCCGGCGACGACCACGCCCAGCCTGGCAACCGCGATTCGTTCTTCTGCCTGGACCTGCCGCTCGGCTCGGCCGACCCGCTCGAGCGCCTCGCGGACATCCGCCGCGCGACCGTGGCCCGCAAGCAGGGCCACGACGCCCAGCACCTCGACGCGGTCATGCGCGAGCTGGCGCACACCCCGCGGCTCAGCCGCTTCGCCGAGCACGTCCTCGCGCATCCACGGTCCTTCGCGCTGAACGTGTCCAACGTCCCCGGCCCCCGCCGGCCCATCCGCGTGCTCGGGGTCCCGGTCCACTCGCTCTATTCACTCGCCGAGATCGGCGAGCACCACGCCCTGCGTGTCGCGGTGGTCTCCCTGGCCGGCACCCTGAACATCGGGCTGGTCGCGGATCCGACCCTGCTGGCCGATGTCGGCGACCTGGCCGCCGGAATGCAGGCCGAAGCCGCCGAGCTGATCGACGGAACCGGGACCCCCGGCCTACTAGCATGACCCCGTGAAGCCGTTCCTGCTGCTGGCTACCCGTCCCGAGGATGCCGCCGCGGACAACGAGTACGACCTGTTCCTCCGGTTCACCGGGCTCAGTGAAGGGGACCTGAGGCGGTACCGGCTGGAGCAGCGGGCGCTGGGCCGCCTCGACCTCCGGGACTGGTCGGGGATCCTTCTTGGCGGCGGCCCGTTCAACTCCAGCGACCCGGAGACGTCGAAATCAGCGGTCCAGCGGCGAGTCGAGGCCGACCTGCGCGCCGTGCTGGACCAGGTGATTGGCGACGACTTCCCGTTTCTCGGAGCCTGCTACGGCATCGGGGCCCTCGGCAGCCACCAGGGAGCCGAAGTCGACCGCCGGTACGCCGAGCCGGTCGGAACGGTCACGGTCACGCTCACCCCGGAGGGCCAGCAGGACCCGCTGCTGTGCGGGCTGCCCGCCGCGTTCGACGCGTTCACCGGGCACAAGGAGGCGATCAGCCGGCTCCCGCGGCACGCCGTCCTGCTGGCCAGCTCGCCCGGCTGCCCGGTCCAGGCGTTCCGGATCGGGTCCCGGGTTTACGCCACCCAGTTCCATCCCGAGCTGGACGCGGCCGGCCTGTGCACCCGGATCGATGTCTACAAACACGCCGGGTACTTCCAGCCGGAGCAGGCGGACGAGCTCAAGGCCCTGGCTTACCGGAGCAACGTCGTCCACCCGCCCGACATCCTGCGCCGGTTCGTCCACTCTTACGCCCGCGACGCCGCGGCTGCGCCGTAGCCCGGGCGCCCTGGCCCCCCGATACGCTTGCCCCGCCGAGCCGGGCCCGGTCCGGTTCGCTGAGACGGAGGGGTAATGCCGGAATTCGACACTGGCAGCCTGCCCACCGCCAGGTGGGGCCTCGTGGCCCGCAAACCGTGACGGCAGCCAGGTATCGCCCATCCCGCCGCGCCGTCCTGGCGGGCAGCCTGGGACTGGCTGCGGTGGCGGCCACCGGGGCGGGCGGGTACGAGCTGGTGCAGGACGGGACGCTGCCCGGCCGGTACCGGCTGGCCCGCCTGACCGGCGCCTGCGAGCTAGCGCCAGGGCCCCTGGCCGGGCCGCTGCCCTCCCGGCATCAGGTGTCGTTCCACTCCGCCTACCGGCACCGCGACGTGCAGATGGTGACGCTGATCCCGGCCGCGGCGGCCTCAGCCGCCGGGCTCGGCGTGGTCATCGCGCTGCACGGGTCGGGGGGCAGCCCGGCGACCCTGGCCCCGGGGATGGCGCGGGCGATGAGCCGGGCGCAGCTCACCCGGTTCGCGATCATCTGCGTGGACGGCGGGGAGACCTACTGGCACAAGCGGGCCGATGGCGACGACCCGGCCGGCATGATCGTGCACGAGGTGCTGCCCCGGGCCGCGGCGGCCGGGATGCACACCGGACGGATTGGCCTGGCCGGGCTGTCGATGGGCGGCTACGGCGCGCTGCTGATCGCCGAGCAGCTCAGCGCCGAACAGCCCGGCACCTTCCAGTTCCGGAGCAAACGGCACGGCATCGAGCAGCTCAGTACAGCGGCCGACGGCCCGGTGGTCGCGGCCGTCGCCGCCCTGTCGCCGGCCGTCTTCGCCTCCTATGGCGATGCCCGCGCCGCCAACCCCGGGGCGTTCGACGGCCCGGCCGACTTCACCCGGAACGATATCGTCTCCGGCCTGGTCACGCTGCGGCACGTGCCCGCCTTTATCGCCTGCGGGACCGACGACCCGTTCCAGCCGGAAGTGGCGCTGGTGCGGTCCCGCCTCTCGGCCCTGACCCATCATCCGGTGCCGGGCGGAATCATGCCGGGGTGCCACGACGGCTCCTTCTGGGCGCGGCACTGGCCCGCCGCCCTGGAATTCGTGGCCGCGCATCAATCCGGGGGATTCTGAGCCGCTGACTGGTCGCCGGGCGGGAGGGGGCCGTCAGTGACCTCGTCCCCGGAATCGGCATCGATGATCGGCACCGGGTCCAGCCCGATCCTTTCGGCGATCCGGGTGAGCAATACGTCCTGCGCGGCGAGGTGACCTTGCACGTGCGCCACCTCATGCAGGGTCGCGCTCGCATCGTGGAACGTGGCCTCGGCGCGCTTATCCGCCGCGGCCGCCTGCACATTCTGGCCCACCATGATGACCGACAGCAGGACCAGTTGCAGGAAGGTCTGCGCCACCCAGGAGACCAGCGTGGCCAGGCCGCCCCGGATCGCATCCGGCAGGCTGATCAGGTCGAACAATGCGAACGCATAGGCGCACCACATACTGCCCACGACCGTGGTGATGACGATCGCGACTTTCGTGTTGAACCGGTTTATCGCGCTGCCCCCGGGCAGCAGATCAGCTACTTTCACCGGTCTCTCCGCGCGCCGCGAGGCAATCCGTGGATGGCGGATGTGCTGATATATCGTCATGACCTGACCTTCCATCGATCGGCCGGTTCCGGGCAGCCGGAAACTCCGTCAGGGTAATCCCCTCAGCCCAGCGAAACGCCGGCCAACCAACGGTCAACCGTCAGTCAAACGGGAGATTGCCCGACGGTGGCGGGATCGCGGCCCACCCGACGGCGCAGCCTGTGACGGCTCTGCGCGACCGACGCGGTCACCCTGGCGGGGATGCTCCGCCGCCGGGACTGTCCGCCCGCGAGTCACCGCGCCCATTCCAGCGGATCGAGGCGTCGACGGCGTCGGTCAACGCCGTGGTCACCCGGACCTTCGACGCGGCGCTGGACCAGGCGGCCCGCGCGGACGAGGCGCTGGCCCGCGGGGCGGAGCCCGGCCCGCTGCACGGCCTGCCGGTGGCCCACAAGGACCTGCACGACACCGGCGGGCGTGCGCACCACCTACGGCTCTGTCCTGTTCGCGGATCATGTGCCGGACCGGGACGCACTGGTGGTGCAGCGGATGTCGCAGGCCGGGGCGATCAGCCTGGGCAAGACCAACACCCCGGAGTTCGGGGCGGGCTCGCACACGGTCAACCCGGTGTTCGGCGCCACCCGCAACCCTTACGACCTGAGCCGCAGCGCAGGCGGGAGCAGCGGCGGTGCGGCGGCGGCGCTGGCCGCCCGGATGATCAGCCTGGCGGACGGCAGTGACCTCGGCGGTTCGCTGCGGAATCCGGCCAGTTTCTGCAACGTGACCGGGCTGCGGCCCTCGCCCGGCCGGGTGCCCTCCTGGCCGCGTCACCGACGTGGCGGACGTACTCGGCGTGGAGGGGCCCATGGGCCGCACGGTCGCCGACGTCGCGCTGCTGCTGTCCGTGCTGTCCGGCGCCGACCCGCGGGTGCCGCTGGCCCTGGACGCACCGGCGCCCGCGCGTGCAGCCTGCTCAGATCGCGGGCCTGCTGGCCCGGGACCTGCGGGGCGTCAAGGTCGCGTGGAGCGCGGACCTCGGCCTGCCGGTGGAGCCGGCGGTGCGCGACGTGCTCGCGCCGGCCCGGCAGGTGCTGGCCGGCCTGGGCTGCGAGGTGATCGACGCGGCTCCCGACCTCTCCGGCGCCGACGAGGTGTTCCGGACCCGCCGGGCGTTCCGGTTCGCGACCGCCTTCGGCCCGCTGCTCCGCCGGCACCCGGGCCAGCTGGGCCCCAACGTCACCTGGAACACCGAGCGGGGCCTGGAGCTGACCGTCGCCGACCTGAGCCGCGCCACCGTGCTGCACGCCGCGCTGGCCGGCCGGGTCAGCGCGTTCTTCGAGTCGGTGGAGGTGCTCGCCTGCCCGGTCACCCAGGTCGTCCCGTTCGACGTCACCCTGGACTGGGTGCACGACATCAACGGCGAACCGCAGCGGACGTACCTGGACTGGATGGCATCGGCCTACCTGATCTCGGTCACCGGGCTCCCGGCGATGTCCGTGCCCGCCGGCTTCACCCCCGGCGGCCTGCCGGTGGGGCTCCAGTTGGTCGGCCGCCGCCGGGCGGACTGGCCGCTGCTGCAGGTGGCGCACGCGTTCGAGACTGCCACCGGGCACAGCCAGGTCATCCCGCCGGTGCTGCGGTCAGCCCGGTCACCCGGTCCGCCGGAAGAGCCTGACCGCGAGCCAGCCCGCGGCGCAGGCCAGGGGCAGCTCGACGAGGACCGCCTCGGTGACCGCCAGCGTGTGGTCGAGGCCCGGCGCCGACGTGCACACGTCGAACCAGGCGTCCACCATCAGCAGCGCGCCACCGGCCGTCGCCGTCAGGCAGGCGCGGGAGTCATCCCGGGCCAGCAGCGCGGCGGTGGCCAGCGCCGCCACCGCCTCGGCGGCGTCCAGGCCGGTCCAGGCCAGCGACCAGTGGTGGGCCTGGGCGGTGCGGGGCAGCGTGGCGCTGAGCACCACGCACCAGGGCACCAGGAAGCCGCCGACGGCCAGGGCAGCCAGCCTGGCCCGGCGCCGCGCGCCCGGAGAAAGCAGAGCGGGGGAGGGCGGGGCGAACCGGCGGGCCGGGCCAGTGACCGGCCTGACTGGTTCACTGCGGCGGAGCGTGGCGTGTGGCGGCATGGCCCTCACCGTAGAGTTGCAGAGAAAATTATGCAAATGAATTTCTGCAGAAAAACCTCTGTACTCGCTGGTAGGCTGCGGCCATGGCGATAACTCCCCGCCGGGTGGTTGGCGACGCGAACCGCTGGAAGGCCATGTCGCATCCGCTGCGCCGCGAGATGCTGCGTCACCTCGACGAGCACGGGCCCGCTACATCCACCACGCTCGCCGGGGCCCTGGGTGAGAACACCGGGACCACCAGCTACCACCTGCGGGTCCTCGCCGACGCCGGGGTCATCGAGGAGGTGCCGGAGCGGGCGAACGGCCGGGAGCGCTGGTGGCGCACGTTTCCCGTGGACCACCGTGAGCCCGACTACGACACGCTCAGCGCCGGGGAGCGGGCCGCGCTGGATGAGTGGCGCGCCCAGCAGATCCCGGGCGAGCTCGAGCTGGTCAACCGCTTCATCCGGGAGGTCCGCCAGCACGGCCAGTGGGCGAAGGCCTCCCGGGCCGGCGGTTTCTACACCGTCGAGGACCTGGAGGCCCTGCACGAGGAGTACGTCGCGCTGCTGCACAAGTACGGGCACTCCGCGCAGGACGCCCCGCCTGGGGCCCGGCCCATGCAGCTGCGGATGTTCTACATCCCCGACGAATAGCCGCCCGGCCCGCCGGACATGCGGCGCCGGAACCGGCGCGCGAACACGAACGCGGCCAGCCCGGTCACCAGCCAGAACAGCAGGATCACCTTGAAGAAGGCGAACACTACCCAGCCAGGCCCAGGAGCTAGCAACGCGACCAGCAGCAGGATCATCGCCACCGGCAGGAACCGCGGCCCGCGGCGGCGGGCGAGCCATGGCGGCCCGGCCGGCTGCAGGCCAGGTGCTCCCTGCGGCACCAGGACCGGGTCCGGCAGGTCCGTCATGACCCGGCGCAGATCCCCGAAGGTCTTCGCGTGCAGGGCCGCCGAGGTCCGCTCATCGAGTTCCTCGGATGTCAGCCGGCCCTCGGCGTAATGGTCGCGCAGCCGGGCGGTCACCCGATCCCGGTCGGCGTCAGATGCGCGGATGCGGTCATCCATGGCTGGTCCCCTCGCCTTCTACTGGTCGCTTATTCGCTGGTTGCCTAGGCATCGGCGGGCTCGTCGTCGTCGTCATCATCGGCGGGCTCGTCGCTGGCCAGGATCTGGTACATCCGTCGCCGGGTCTGCTCCAGCAGCCGCTCCGCGGCGCGGATCTGCTCCGGGGTGCCGGCGTGGGCGAGCTGCACGATGCTGCCGCCCAGCCGGGCCGCCTGCGCGAACAGGCCGGGCATCTCGCCGGGTTCGTCTTGCGCCATGGCCTCCCAGGCCGGGCGGGCCGCCTCCGGGTCGTCCTCGATATGACGTCGCCCCGCCTCGGTCAGGCTGAACGTCCGCCGGCCGCCGGACTCCTCCCCGGCGATCAGCCCCTCGTCGGCCAGCAGCTGCAGGGCCGGGTACACCGCGCCGGGGCTGGGCCGCCAGGCGCCGCCGCTGCGCTCCTCGATCTCGGACATGATCTGGTAGCCGTTGCGGGGGCCCTCCTGCAGCAGGGCCAGGATGGCGGCCCGCACGTCGCCGCGGCCGGCCTTGGGCCCGCGGGCCGGGCCGGGCTGGCCGGGCCACCAGCCCTGGGCGCCCCTGAAGCCCGCGCCCCCGAATCCGGGGCCCCCGGAGCCGGGCCCGCCGAAGGCCCGCTCCCAGGGGGAGCCGCCCGGCCGGCCCAGGGCCCGCCGCGCCGCGGCTCTTGGTGCTCGCGCCGCTTCCCGCTCGCGCCGGCCATCCCGTGCATGGCCTCCCGGGCCTGGCCAGCCAGGGTCTCCGCGGCCTTGACGAAGCCGCGCAGGTAAGGATTGAAGTCTCCGCTCGCGCACGATGCCGCGCTCATCCGGGCCTCCAAGTGATTCACTCGCGATACGATCCCGATATATCGCTACTGTAGGTCGCGCGAGTGGAGATGGCAAACGGGCGCCTCGGGCCGGTTGGGCCGCGGTCCTGCGGGCAGGGGAATCACCGCGGCCGTATCCACCAGGCCGCGGGCCAGGATGGGGGCCGGCCTCCCCTGGAGATGATCTCCTAAGAAACTTGACTGATTCCAGTTAGAACGCCAGGGTAAGGACAGTCATGGTTCTGGCAGCGATCGACCCGGACGGAGAGATGTCCGGGGCCCTGCGCGCGGCCGGGCTGCGGGTCACGATGCCGCGGCTGGCCATGCTCACCTGGCTGGCCGGCCATCCGCACACCACCGTGGACGCGATCGCGGCGGGCGTGCGGGAACGGTTCGGCGCGGTGTCGACCCAGGCGGTCTACGACATGCTGGCGGCGTGTGCCGCCGCGGGACTGCTGCGGCGGATCGAGCCGGCGGGGCATCCGGCCCGCTTCGAGCGCCGCGTCGGCGACAACCATCACCACCTGGTGTGCCGCCGGTGCGGCCGCACCGAGGATGTCGATTGCGTCATCGGAGCCCAGCCCTGCCTGGCCGCGGCCGAGGACCTGGGCTTCGTGGTGGACGAGGCAGAAGTGGTGTTCTGGGGCCTGTGCCCGGTCTGCAAGGCAGCTCAAGGCACCGCTGACGGAGTACAGCGTGACGAGGAGGTATGGCAGTGACTGACCACCACCCGACAGCTACGACGAACGACGCCGGTATCCCGGTCGAGAGCGATGAGTTCTCGCTGACGGTCGGCCCGGAAGGCCCCATCCTGCTGCAAGATCATTACCTGATCGAGCAGATGGCGAACTTCAACCGGGAGCGGATCCCGGAGCGGCAGCCGCACGCCAAGGGCGGCGGGGCGTTCGGCCACTTCGAGGTGACCAGCGACGTCAGCGCCTACACCAAGGCTGCGGTGTTCCAGCCCGGCACCCGGACGGACACGCTGATCCGGTTCTCCACCGTGGCGGGCGAGCGGGGCAGCCCCGACACCTGGCGCGACCCCCGGGGCTTCTCGCTGAAGTTCTACACGTCGCAGGGCAACTACGACATGGTCGGCAACAACACCCCGGTCTTCTTCGTGCGGGACCCGATGAAGTTCCAGCACTTCATCCGCTCGCAGAAGCGCCGAGCGGACAACAACCTGCGTGACCACGACATGCAGTGGGACTTCTGGACCCTGTCCCCGGAGTCGGCGCACCAGGTCACCTGGCTGATGGGTGACCGTGGCATCCCGCGCACCTGGCGGCACATGAACGGGTACAGCTCGCACACCTACATGTGGATCAATGCCGCGGGCGAGAGGTTCTGGGTCAAGTACCACTTCAAGACCGACCAGGGCATCGAGTTCTTCACCCAGGACGAGGGCGACCAGATGGCGTCCGCGGACACCGACTACCACCAGCGTGACCTGTACGACCACATCGAGCGCGGGGAGTACCCGAGCTGGACGCTGAGGATGCAGATCATGCCGTTCGAGGAGGCCAAGACCTACCGGTTCAACCCGTTCGACCTGACCAAGGTGTGGCCGCACAGCGACTACCCGCTGATCGAGGTCGGCCGGCTGACCCTCGACCGGAACCCGACCGACTATCACACCGAGATCGAGCAGGCCGCGTTCGAGCCGAACAACCTGGTGCCCGGCATCGCGCTCAGCCCGGACAAGATGCTGCTGGCCCGCGGGTTCTCCTACGCCGACGCGCACCGCGCCCGGCTCGGCGTGAACTACAAGCAGATCCCGGTCAACTCACCTCACGCACCGGTGCACAGCTACAGCAAGGACGGGGCCATGCGCGTGGTCAACGTCTCCGACCCGGTCTACGCGCCGAACTCCAAGGGCGGACCGCAGGCCGACTCCGAGCGTTACCAGCCGGCCAGCTGGTACGCGGACGGGGACATCATGCGCTCCGCGTACGTCCCGCGCGAGGAGGACGACGACTTCGGCCAGGCGGGCACCATGGTCCGCGAGGTGCTCGACGACGCGGCCCGGGAGCGGCTGGTCACCAACATCGTCGGCCACCTGCTCGACGGGGTGACCGAGCCGGTCCTGCAGCGCGCCTTCGAGTACTGGAGCAACGTGGACAAGGACCTCGGCAGCAGGATCGAGGCTGGCGTCCGCGCCTAGGCGGGCGAGAAGGACCCCAAGGCCGCCGAGCAGGCTAACCCGGCCCGGGGGAGCATGCAGGCCAAGGCCTGAGCTCCCGCGGCCCCCAGGGTCCAGGCGCCGCAGCAGACGGGGCCCCTGGCTGGCCGGCCAGCCATGAGGCTGGCCGCCCCCGGTCAGGGGTCTCGTTTTGCGTGGCGGGACCTGGGCCTCCGGGTTTCGTTAGGGAAACTCTGGTGCGAGCATCGAGGCGGGGGAGTGCGAGGAGAGGTGGCCATGGACGAGGCGACGTTCGGTGAGGTCCGCGACGCGGTGCGGCGGTTCGTGCGGGAGAAGGTGCTGCCCCGCGAGGACGAGATCGAGGAGTCCGACGCGATTCCCGCGGACCTGCGCGCGGCTGCCGCGGACCTCGGGCTGTTCGGCTACGCGCTGCCCGACGAGTTCGGCGGGTCGGGGGTCAGCATGGCCCAGGACGTGCGCCTGGCCTTCGAGTTCGGCTATGCCACCCCGGCGTTCCGGTCCATGTTCGGCACGAACAACGGCATCGCCGGGCAGGTCATCGCCAAGTTCGGGTCGGACGCGCAGAAGAAGGCGTTCCTGCCGGGCCTGGCGGCCGGGGACCTGGTTGCCTCGTTCGCGCTCACCGAGTCCGAGGCCGGGTCCAGCCCGGCCGGGCTGCGCACGTCGGCCCGGCGGGAGGGCAGCGGCCCGCAGGGGGGCGACTGGGTGCTCTCGGGCACCAAGCGGTTCATCACCAACGCCCCGCTGGCCGGCCTGTTCGTCGTGTTCGCCCGGACCGATCCCGACGCCGGGGCCGGCCGCGGGATCTCCGTGTTCGCGGTCGACGCGGCCAGCCCGGGGCTGACCGTCGGGCCGCGCGACCACAAGATGGGCCAGCGCGGCGCGTGGACCGCCGAGGTGATCTTCGAGGATGTCCGGGTGCCGGCGGACCGCCTGATCGGCGAGGAAGGCCGGGGCTACCGGAGCGCGATGACCGTCCTGGCCCGCGGCCGGCTGCACATCGCGGCGGTGTGCGTCGGCACCGCGCAGCGGATCCTGGACGAGTCGGTCGCCCACGCCGCGACCAGCAAGCAGGGCGGCCAGCTCATCGGCAGCTACCAGCTGGTCCAGGCGATGCTGGCCGACTCCTACGCCGAGATCGAGGCGGGCCGGTCCCTGGTGCTGAGCACCGCGGACGACTACGACGCCGGGCGGAACGTGGCCGCCGGGCCGTCCGCGGCCAAGCTGTACTGCAGCGAGATGGTCTCCCGGGTCGCCGACCGGGGGGTGCAGGTCCACGGCGGCCTCGGCTACATGAGCTCGACCGTGGTGGAGCGGCTGTACCGCGACTCACGGCTGTACCGGCTGTACGAGGGGACCAGCGAGATCCAGAAGCTCATCATCGCCCGCGAACTGCTCGCCGCCGCACAGTCTCGCTGACCTCTGGCCCGCGTACGGTGGGGGTGGCTCCCAGGGAAGTCTCGTGCTAGCCACCGCGCCCCCGGCGCCGGTCTGAGGCACAATCGCACCTGGGATCCGGTGCACATTAGGGGCGGGAGCAGGATGCGGGCGGTATGGCTGCGCGTTCGGGCCGGGCTGCGGCAGGACTGGCGCAGCCCGCTCGTGCTGGCGCTCATCACCGGCCTGATGGGGTCCCTGGTCCTGGTGTCGCTCGCAGGCGCGCGCCGGACCGATACCGCCGTGCCGCGGTTCCTGGCCTGGTCCGGCCCGACCGAGGGACAGGTGGCCGGGGTCCCGTTCGCGACCCTGGGCCGGCTCCGGCGGCTGCCCGGCCTCGCCTACAGCGAGCGGGGCGCGTTCATGCTGATGGCCGCGTCCCCGGCCGGCCACCCGGCGGCCGCCCGGCCTGGCCAGGTGACGACGTGGGCCCTGATCGACACCCCGCCACAGTCCCGGGCGATCGTCGTGGCCGGCCGGCGGCCCAACCCGGCCCGGGCCGACGAGGTCATGATCAACGAGGCCGCCGCGCGGGTCCTGGGCGCGCACGTCGGCTCGGTGATCCAGCTCCGGGGGTTCCGGCCCAGCCAGGTGATGGCGGTGCTCAACAACCAGGCGGTGCACCCGACCGTCACCCTGCCCGACGTGCGCGTGGTCACGATCATCCGGACGCCCTCGGACCTGGCAAATTCCGGGGCACCCTCCGACGTCACCTTCGCTGGCACCGGCTCGCTCTTCCTGACCGCCGCGTTCTACCACCGTTTCGGCGGATCCGTCGGCAATATGGCCGGGCTCTCCTTTCACCTGCGCCGCGGCCTGGCTGGCCTGCCCGCCTTCAAGGCCGAGGTGAACCGCCTGACCGGGGGCCGGGCCCAGTTCGAGCTGGGCAGCGACGACGCTATCGCCGCGGCCGCCGTCCAGCGCGGCACGGGACTGCAGGCCCTGGCGCTGCTCCTGTTCGGGATCATCGTGGCCCTGGCGATGCTGGTCATCGTGGGGCAGAGCGTCGCCCGGCTGGCCCACATCGCCTCGGACGACTTCCCCGTGCTCCGGGCGCTCGGATCCAGCCGGGGGCAGCTGATCGCCGTCGCGCTGGCGCCCGGGGCGCTGGTCGCGGCGGCCGGGATGGTCCTGGCCATCCCGGCCGCCTACGCGCTGTCGGTATTCACGCCGGTGGGCCTGGCCCGGCGGGCCGAGATCTCGCCCGGGTTCTCGTTCGACACCTCGATCCTGCTGGGCGGGGCGGTCCTGCTTACGCTCCTGCTGACCGCGCGGGCCGCGCTGGCCGCCCAGCGGGCGGCCTGGCGGCAGGCGGACCCCGCGGCGGGTAGCCAGGGCCGGGGCTCGCGCCTGGCGCGCTGGCTGGCCCGCCGGGGCTTCCCGTCCCCCGTCGTGACCGGCGTCCGCCTCGCGTTCGAGCCGGGCAGCGATCGCTCCCCGGTCCCGGTCCGCTCGGCGGTCCTGGGCACCGCCCTGGCGTTGGCTGCGGTCATCGCCGCGCTGGTGTTCGGGGCCAGCCTGGCCCACGTCATTGGCGACCCCCGGCTGGCCGGCTGGAACTGGGATGTGGCCGTGGGGAACCCGCATTCGGGTGACACCTCCGCGCAGACCATCCCGAGGCTGCGCGCGGATGCCAGCCTGGCGGGCTTCACCGCCACGGCCCTGGGGGACGGGATCATAGGCGGCCAGGACGTGCCGGTCGTCGGCCTCCAGACGCTGCGCGGCCACGTCGCGCCGCCGCTCCTGGCCGGCCGGCTGCCGCAAGGGCCCCGGGAGATCGCCCTCAGTGGCGGGGAACTCCGCGCGCTGCACCGGAGCGTCGGCGGGCTGGTCAGCGCCGCGACCACCCGGGGAGTGGTCCCGCTCCGCATCACCGGGCAGGTCGTGCTGTCCCCGGAGATCACCAACGAGCAGGTGAAGCTGGGGTCCGGCGGGGTCATGACGCTGGCCGGGGCGCGCGTGCTGAGCCGGACCCCCCTCCCGGTCAACGTGTACCTCGTCCGGCTGCGGCACCCCGGTGACCCGGCGGCGATCGCCCGCCTGAAGCAGGAGTTCCCCGGGGTGGTGCTCCCCGCGGTGCCCCCGCCGGAGGTCCGGGAAGTCAAGGGGGTCAACGGCCTGCCGCTGGTGCTGGCCTTCGTGCTCACGCTGCTGGCCGTAGGCACGATCGCCCAGACGCTGGTCACGTCGGTCCGCCGCCGCCGCCGGGACCTGGCCATCCTGAAGGCGGTCGGCTTCGTGGGCCGGCAGGTGCGCGCCAGCGTGGCCTGGCAGGCCACCGCCATCGCCGGGACGGGCCTGCTGGTGGGGCTGCCGCTCGGCGTGGCCGCCGGGCGCTGGGCGTGGACCCTGCTGGCCCAGGGGTTCGCGATCCAGCCGGTGGCCGTGCTCTCCCCGGAGCTGCTGCTGGCCGTCCCGGCGGTCCTCCTGCTGGCCAACGCGGTCGCGGCTATCCCCGCGCGGACCGCGGCGCGGACCCGGCCCGCCGTGGTGCTCAGGACCGAGTAGCCACCGGGACCGGCCCGGAGGATCCCGGCCCCCGGAACTTCCTCCGACCGCTGTCGGCCGGGCCGTGTCTTTTCTCCCGGTGCCGGGCAGGATCGGGAGCAAGCAACCGTGGAGGAGGGTTGACATGGGAACCGATTCCAGGCCCCCGAACGAGCCCCAGCCGGATGAAGGTGTGCTCGGCTCCGAGACCGGCGGCACCGACGAGCTTGGTGCCGAACCGGGGGGCACCGATGTCCTCGGCCCCGAGGAGGGCGGCACTGATGTCCTCGGTCCCGAGGAGGGTGGTACCGATGAGCTCGGCCCGGAGGAAGGCGGCACGGACGTGTTCGGGCCACCGGGCCGCTGAGGCATAACGTTCCGGCGCCACCGCTGGCCTTGACCCCCTGGTAGGAGGCCGCGCGGAGCATCCCCTCAGGGGTCAGCTCGGCGTAGCTGACCTCGATCACGAGCCGGGGCTCGACCCAGGTCACGTCGCGGGCCTGGGCCGGTGGCACCGGCCCGGCGAAGGGCGGGCTGTCCCGCCGCAGCGGCACGAGCAGCTGTTCCAGCCGCGCCAGTTCAGGCTGGGCGAAGCCGGTGCCGACCCGGCCGGCGTAGGTCAGGCCCTCCGGCCCGGCGACACCGACGAGCAGCGAGCCGATCCGCCCGGACCGGTGCCCGCGCCCCGGGCTGATGCCGCCCACGACCACGTCCAGGATCCGCCGGTGCTTGATCTTCAGCCACTCGGCCGAACGGCGTCCTGGGCGGTAAGGGGAGTCCAGGCGCTTGACCACGACGCCCTCCAGGCCGTCGCGGATGCTCACCGCGAGCACGGCCCTGCCTCCGCCGGGAAACGAGGGCGGCACGTGCACCTGCTCGCTGGCCAGCCGCTGCGCGTCGAGGATGGCCCGGCGCTGCGCATAGGGCTCCCGGATCAGGGGCGTCCCCTCCAGGTCCATGATGTCGAAGACCAGGTAGGTCACCGGGACGGCAGCCAGCAGGCGCGGGGCGGGCGCCGTGACATGCATCCGCCGCTGCAGGGCCGCGAAACTCGGGCGGCCCCCGGTGAACGCGGCGATCTCCCCGTCCAGGACCATCTCCCTGGCCCCGGCCTGGCGGGCCAGGCCCGCCAGTTCCGGGTAGGCCGGGGTCATGTCCCGGCCACTGCGGGACAGCAGCCGCAGCCTCCCCCCGGACACGTAGGCCACCGCGCGCACGCCGTCCCACTTGAACTCCGCCGCCCAGGCTGACTCCGGCTCCGGGATCTCCGTCGCGGGCACCGCCAGCATCGGCGGTATCCGCCGGGGAAATCCGTCGCTGACCTCTGATTCCGGCATGAACCCCCCGGGTGCCTGCGGAGGACGCTGACCGGCTATCTACCCGGCCCCGCTGCCCGGGACACGAGGGGAGGGTCAGGGCCGGGGCCGGGCGTGGTCCTGGCCGGCCGCCGGACGGCTGCTGCTGGCCTCGCCGGTCCCGCGGGTGATGAGGGCCACGGCGAGCAGGGCGGCCAGCGGGGCGACCAGCGCGATGAATTCAGAGGAGGCCAGGTTGCCCAGGGCGTCGAGGGCCCCGGCGAAGCCGATGATCAGCACGGCCACGGCCACCAGTCCCCAGCCGTGCAGGAACAGCCGGAGCGTGAAGGGCGGCACGGGGTCGGTGACCTCCGGGATGGCGGTAATGGACTTCATCCCCCGGGTCTCCGTCATGCCCTCCCGGACCCGTACCGTGAGCATCAGGGTGCCCGGCTGGTCCGCGACCAGGAGCAGCTCGTCGGGATGGCTCGGGTCAGGCGCCTGCGCCAGCGGCCCGCCGCCCGCGGCCCAGGACATCACCTTCCGGGTGCCTGATGGCTGCACGCGGTAGCGGGCCTGCTCCCCGGCGACGACAGTGTCCGGCCCGTCGATGATCACCGGCGGGGCCAGGCCCGGGGCGGCTGGCCGCGCGGGCTCCTGGGCCGCGGCTTCACCGTGACCGTTCCTTCCCGTTGCTGTGGCCGTTCACGGCCTGGGCGGCCGGCGCGGCCTCGGGGGTGACCAGGAACTGGCGGCGGGCCAGCTGCTCGGCCAGCCGGATCTGGTGGACGTTGACGCTCCAGGCCATCACCACCACGGCCGCGGCGAGTCCCGCCGCCCCCAGTCCCAGCAGCCCGGCGACCACGGGATGACCGGCATCAGCCATCACGGCGGTGAGCATGTCGTCTCCCTCATGGCAGTGGCCGGGTGCCGTCCCCGGGTCCGCGGCGGTCTGACCCGCCCGCGGTGCCCATCAGCCGGGACTGGCCGGCCCGAACATCTCTCCTGCTTCACGAGGGTATTCAAACATACAATCGAATCTGCGGAAAGCCCGGCGCGGATTCCGGGTCCGGCCGCCGCGGTGCGCCCCTATCTGGCCCGCATCCGGTTGTTGCGGGCGTTGTGCTCCACTTCGGCGAGGCCCAGAGCTTCCAGCACCGGGGGAACGTAATTGCCGAACCGGCCGCGCAGGCCTTTTTTCAGGCCGTACCAGCCTCCGACCGGGTTGCCGGGTGCGCGCCCCCACGCCTCGACGGTGCCCTCGGCCGCCTGCTTCTGCTCATCGGCGTTGCCCAGCGGCATCCAGTCGCCGTGCTCCTTCAGCATCGCGTGCAGGTCCTCGATGCAGCGGAGCTGATAGCGCAACTGGGTGCCGCCCACCTGGACCACCAGGGCGGGCGGGTCGCTGTCCGGGTCGCGCCAGGCCTCGAAGTCAGACTTGCCGGGCGGCGTGGTCAGGATCCACGGATCGCCGGCGGTCCCCGATCCAGCGTCGGCGCTGCTCAACATCGTCGCTCCCTTCGTCGCGGATGAAGGCGAGTATGGCAGCTAATACATGACATCTCTTGTCATGATTGAGCGCTATCCTGGTCCGGTGCGCGCGAGCCGGCTCGTCGGGCTGCTGGGCCTGCTCCAGGCCCAGGGCCGGATGACCACCCAGCAGCTCGCTGCCGAGCTCGAGGTCTCCCCGCGTACCGTGCTGCGCGACATCGAGGCGCTGAGCAGCGCTGGGATCCCGGTCTATGCGACCCGGGGCCGGCGGGGCGGATTCGAGCTCATCGACGGGTTCAGCAGCGAGCTGCCGGGCAGCCGCCTGGGGGAGCGCCAGCACCCGGTGCCCGGGGCCGGGCGGGCCCGGATCCGGTTGTCGCCGCGTGGCCGGCGGCTCGCCGCGCTGCAGGGCCGGCTGGCCGCCCTCCGGATCCGTCATGGCGCCCCGCCCGTGGCCGGCCGCAGCGGCTGGGCCGAGGCCTGGGTCCGGATCGACTCCATCGAGGCCGCGGTGCTCGACCTGCTCGCGCTAGGGCCGGAGGTCGAGGTCCTGCACCCGCCGCAGCTGCGCACCCAGCTGGCCCGGGCGGCCGGCCAGATCGCCGACTTGCACCGCGGTCCGCCCTAATTCGGCTGGACCTTGTGCTCCGGGCCGCGGCCTGCGGGCCGCCGCAGCGGTGGGCAGGCACGCGGCGGGGTGAATGGCACAGGCCGAAAACTTCGGGGCAAACATAGGTCCAGGATTGCACGGAGCAAATGCACGTGCAGTCACACGTTCGCATGCAACGTGCGGAGAGGGTGACAATTTGCTTACCGCCGGCCGCTGTTTCGCACCCGCATCCCGCGGTGGGTCCAGGCCCACCGCGGATGTGGGTCCGCCCCCATCGCGCTCCGGGCCGGCCGCGGGTCACGATGGCGAACATGAGCTTCTTTAACAACCTGCGGGTCGCGGAGCCGGAGCCCCGGGTGCATCATCCCTGGGATCCGCCGGAGGCCGAATTTCCTGCTGCCGTGGCGTCCGGCCCGCTGATGCTCGGCCGGACCGAGCGGGCTGCCGTGGCGATCACCGGGATATCGGCCTACTCGGCCGGGTTCGAGATCTTCGTGACCGCCCGGTTCCGGCCCGGTGCTGGCGGCGCGTCCGGTTCCGGTGGCCCGGAGCCCGCGCCCCGGCGGTCGTTCCGCCTCGGGCTGCAGTTCGCCGACGGCACCACGGTCATCGGCCAGCACGGGGGCCCCGGGCCTTCCGGCGACGCCGACCCGCCCGGTCCCATCCTGCGGACGTACCTCGGTGGCGGCGGCCCTCGGTCCAGCTTCTGGCGCTGGTGGGCGTGGCCGCTGCCGCCCGCCGGGCCGATGGAGTTCGTCTGCGAGTGGCCGGCGCTCGGGATCCCCGAGACCCGGGCGGGACTCGACGCCCAGCTGATCCTGGACGCGGCGGGCCGCAGCATCCGGCTCTGGGCCGGGGAGGAAGGCTGAGGGCCGTCCCACGATGCCGGCTCAGTCGTCAAGATAATTGACTGTCAATTCACTTTACAGTCGGCTAGCCTGGCTGCATGGCTGATGCGGACCCGCACGAACTCGCCACTCCCACCCTGATGCGCGCCGCCCGCGGCGTGTACGCCCAGTCCATCCGGACCGAACTGCAGGCCATCAGCGTCGATGACCTGCCCAGGAACGGCGCGACCCTGCTGGCCGGGATCGCCGTCACCGGCGGGCCGCGGCCGGACCTGCCCGCCGGGCTGGGGGTCACCAAGCAGGCCGTCAGCCAGGCGATCGAGATCCTGGCCAGCCGGGGGTATCTGGAGCGGAATCCGGATCCTGGCGACCGCCGGCGGATTTCCCTCGCGCTGACCCCGCGCGGCCAGCAGGTGGTCGAGGCCGTCGTGCGGGGCGTGGACTCGGTTGATGCCCGGCTGCTCGAGCGGGTGCCGGCCGAGCAGGTCGCCGCCATGCGCTCCGCGCTGCTGGCCCTGAGCGAGATCAAGACGGACGCGGCGGCGGCCGGGACGGGCAGGCGCCGGCCGTCCCGCCAGTTCCGCCAGTTCAGCCCCATCTTCCCGGTGCGGGATATGACGGCCGCGCTGGCCCACTACACCGCGCTCGGTTTCGACGCCTTCCCCTATGCCGGCGAGGACGACTACGGGTTCGCCAACCGGGAGGGCACCGGCCTGCACCTGGCCGGTGATCCGGGGCACGACCCCGCGCACAGCCACGCCTCGGCCTATCTCTACGTGCGTGACGCGGACGCGCTCTACGCCGAATGGAGCCGGCCCGGCATCGGCGGGCACACCCGGCCTGCCTGCCCGACCCCGTACCGCCTCCGCGAGGGCTCGCACACCGACCCGGACGGCAACCTGATCCGGTTCGGCTCGCCGGTGGAGGAGTAAGCCGTGGCGCATAACGCCAGGCCAACGCCATGATCGGATTCGCCACGACCTGAATGCAGCCAAAAGATAAGTACGATCCCGTGCCTTTCCGGCCAATACTCGCGCCGACTGCGGGATTAAGTAATAGCCACCTATTTATTGATGAACTGAGACACGGGCCTGGGGTGCCGCCGGTCCGCCGGGGCGCACACCTCCTCACCGGCGCCGTTCCGCAAGTCCCGTTCCTCCCCGGGGCCTGGGCGCGTAGCGTTCGGGCAGGGGACGGTCCCGGTCAGCGGGGGTCATGGAAGGGCAGACATGGAACGGGTTATCGAGTCGGCAGATGGCCGGGCCCTGGCCGTCACGGAATCTGGTGACCTGGACGGCTACCCCGTCCTGGTCCACATGGGCACCCCGAATTCCCGGCGGCTGTATGGCCGCAACGTCAGGGACGCCGCCGAACGCGGCCTGCGGCTGATCAGCTATGACCGGCCTGGCTACGGGGGTTCGGCGGCCCAGCCCGGACGCAGCGTCGCCGACTGCGTGGCCGATGTGCGCGCGATCTGTGCCGCGCTCGGCATCGAGAGGCTGGCGATGTGGGGGATCTCGGGCGGCGGTCCGCACGTGCTGGCGTGCGCGGCCCTGCTTCCTGACCTGGCCGCAGCGGTGGCCTCGCTGGCCTCACCGGCACCCTATGGCGCGGCCGGGCTGGACTGGTTCGCCGGCATGGGCCAGGACAACGTCGATGATTTCCGCCTGATGCTGGCCGATGAGAAGGCTGCCCGGGACAAGATGGACAAAGACCGGGAGCAGTTCCTGGCTGCGTCGCCGGAGGAACTGGCCGAGGGGATGAAGTCGCTCCTGTCCCCGGTCGACGAGGCGGTCCTGGCTGGTGAGCTGGGAGAGTTCCTGGTCTACTCCATGCGTGAGGGTCTCGCCCCGGGAAGTCAGGGCTGGTGGGATGACAGCCTCGCGGAGGGGCGGCCCTGGGGATTCGACCTGGCCGCGATCTCGGTTCCGGTCTTGCTGCTGCATGGCCGGCACGACCAGTTCGTGCCCTTCGCTCATGGCCAGTGGCTGGCGGCGCATGTCCCGGGGGCCCAGGCGTGGCTGTACGAGGACGAGGGACACCTGAGCCTCATGGAGGACCGCGTGGGGGACGTGCACGCCTGGCTGGCCGGCCGCCGCTAGCCCGGGACAGGCTCCGCCTGGGCCGGGACCGGCGCGCTACCGGCGGTCCTGCTGGCTGCCCCGCCGCTCCTGCAGCCGCCGGGCGACGAAATCCTCATCGAGGCCCGCGCCGAAGCCGGACGCCTTCTCGCGGTTCATCCGGCGCGCCCACCGCCGCTTGCGGGTCAGGCCGATGGTCAGCACGGCCACGCCGGCGAGCACCGGCACACCGAAGAGCGCAACCGCGGTGAGCCGGTCGGGGAGGCTCTCGGCGACGGCGGCATCCGGATTGCCCGGCGGGAAGTAGACGCTCACGGCCTTCGCCGACCCCGATCCGGGTGTCGTGGCGGTATAGGCGTGGTGCTTCCAGTAGAAGGTGACCAGGCCGTTTTGCTCGGTTCCGACGGCGCGCTGGCCGGTCCAGAGCACGATCTGGGGGGACTGGAAATCCAGGGCCAGGAAGAGCAAGGCGAACGCGAACAGCGCGGCGGCCAGGCCCACCGACCAGCCCGCGCCGTCCAGCACCTTGCCGAGACGACCACGCACGAGACTATTGTCAGCCCATCCGGGGGCGTAGCAAAACCCTTTTCAGTGCCGCCCAGGCAGGAGTCACGATGATCGAGCACACCACCGCCGGCCAGATGTCCCTGGCCAAGCTCGCCGACGGGCACAAATGCCAGCCGTCCGCGATCCTGCGCCTGACCGCCGAGCACAGCCCCGGCGGGGCCTACCCGGCTAACGTCGCCGCCTACATCAACGGCGTGTTCCGCGGCACGATCGCCGCCACCGACCACATGCCCGCCGGGCTCCACCTGTACCTTCCCTAACGCCCGCCGGGCGGGACCAGGCAGCCGGGAACCAGGACTCCCGGGCTAGACGGCCAGCGCCGCGTCGTCCGGGCAGATCAGGCTCGCGATCCGCAGGAGCGCAACGTCGCCGCCGTCCGGGCCGAGGATGCCGACGCCGAATCGCTGGCCGCTGGCGCGGTGGTGAACCGGGACCACGAGTTCGGGCCGGCCAGCCAGGCTGGCCGGGGCGGTGAGCCTGAAGGTGCCCGCCCGGAACGCGAGAAGTTCCTCCGGGCCGGCGCCGCGCCGTGGCGGGAGGCCGGCGATCACCGGCAGCACGGCGACTGAGTCAGGCGGGAACACGTCGCCGAGCCGCGACACGTAGCCGGGCCAGGCTCGATCGTCAGCCTGATGCTGTGGGCTGGCCCGGCTGAGAGCCTCCGCGCGATCCACGCGCGACTGCACGTCGGGGGCCAGGAACTGCCTGTTCTCGCTGAGCCACGAACCATGGACCCGCCACACCTCCCGGCCCTGGAGCCGGGCGAACAGGTCCGCCACCTCGTCGTAGGGGAAAGAACCGGGCGGACATTCCGAGACGGCACAGCCGGAGGCGTGCGCGATGGCCCGGGCGGTGCCCTGGACCGCGGCGGCCAGCTCGGGGCTGATTCCGGCCAGGACATCGGCGGGCACCCAGACCGTCCGGAGCCGCACCGGGCCGCGGGCCGCCTCCGATGAGGCCAGCAGGGTTTCGGCGACCTGGCCCAGCAGTGCGGCGCGGCGGGCCAGCACTCCCACGACGTCGAACGACGGGGCGAGCGGCAGGACACCACGGGTGCTGACCAGGCCGTGCGTGGGCCGGAAGCCGAAGAGCCCGCACGCCGCGGCGGGGACCCGGATCGAGCCCGCGGTGTCGGTGCCGAGGCCGGCCTCGGTCAGCCCGGCGGCCACGGCGGCCGCCGGCCCGGACGACGATCCGCCGGTGAACCGGCCGGGGTAGCGCGAATTCAGCGGCGCCACGCCCTCGCCCACGTTCCCGATCAGCGAGTAGGCGAGCTGATCCAGCTTGGCCAGGCCGGTCACGGATGCGCCCGCGGCCAGCAGGCGGGACAGGGCCGGCGCCGTTTCCCCGCTGGGCGGATGCGTCTCCCGCCACCGGGGGTGGCCGAACGACGACACGTGACCCGCGACGCTGATCATGTCCTTGACCGCTAGCGTCACGTGGTCCAGCGGCCCGTGGCCGGTGGCGGGCAGGCTCACCGAGCCCGGCGCCCAGCAGTGCACCGGCGGTGCGTCCTCCGGCATGCCTTTCCCCCTCAGGACTGAGGCTCGCGACTTTACCGGGAAAGGGGGTACCGTCAGGGTTGGCAGGTTCCGGCTGCCGCTGGGTCCGCGGGCAGAGCTGCAAGCTCACCGGCATCGATACACAGGCTGATGGCAGGTCTTTCCAGCCCGATGTCGCGGACCCACGGGCAGCGGAGGAAGGACTGCCTTGTCTGATCAACCACGTGCGCTCCCCGACCAGCCCAGCCTGCGGTACCTGAAGGTAGAGGCGAAACGGCGGCTATCCGCCGGGGAGTTCGCCACCCTGCACGAGGCCCAGCTCGCCATCGCGCGCGAGCATGGCCTGCCGAGCTGGACCGCGCTCAAGGAGTACATCGGCACCGGTCCCAGCCAGGCCAGCCCGGTTCTCGCCCAGGCCCGCTGGGTGATCTCCCGGTTCGCGCAGGCCGGTACCCCCGGCTGGACGGTCCCCGGTGATGGCGAGCTGGGTGCGCACTTCGACCCGCGATTCCTGCGCCTGGTGCCTCCGGAAACCCTGGTCAGGACGCTGACCGGGGTGGTGCCGCGATTGCGTGCGGAACTGGTGATCATGCTGGAGACGCCCCTGCGGCTGCGCGGCCAGATCGGCGGCATGCAGCTCGAGGCGGCCGCCGAGCCCGACCCGCCGCACCGGCTGACCGGGCTGCGCCTGCTTCCGCTGGGGGAGCGGGTGACCG
The DNA here is from genome assembly GCA_963718305.1 of uncultured Actinomycetes bacterium. GTDB lineage: Bacteria > Actinomycetota > Actinomycetes > Streptosporangiales > Streptosporangiaceae > RYN-230. The sequence goes on along the minus strand of CAVQZG010000024.1, from coordinate 186,795 downwards.
ATCCGCGGGTGGCGGGGCCGTCCACCCGCATGTCCGGTCAGGTGCCCGCCGCCGCGGCCGCCGTGGCCGAGGAATCGTTCGCCGAGCTCGGCCTGCCGGGCCTGGTCCTGGCCGGCGCGCCCGGCGGGGCCAGGCCGGGCGACGGGAGCGGCTGGGCGGCCGCGCGCGGCTGGGCCAGCCTGGAGGGGGCCAGCCTGGACGGGGCCAGCCTGGACGGGGCCAGCCTGGACGGGCCGGTGCCGCTGACCCCGGATCACCGGTTCCCGGCCTACTCGGTCACCAAGCTGATCACCGCCACCGTGGTCCTGCGGCTCGCCGCCGACGGCCGGATCGGCCTGGACGACCCGGCCCGCGCCCACCTGCACACGGTCCGGCTCGCTGACGAGACCATCACCGTCCGGGACCTCCTCACCCATACCGCGGGCGTGGAGAATCCCGGCGAGATGTTCGCCGAGCACGTGCCCGACCTGGTCACCCTGGTCGGCCCGGTCGTGGCCAGCGCTGGCCCACGGGGCACGTTCAGTTACAGCAACGGCGGGTACGCACTGCTCGGCCAGCTGATCGCCGACGTCACCGGGGGCACCTACCAGGAGGCGGCCGCCCGCCTGGTGCTCGGCCCGCTCCGGATGAGCGGTTCCTGGTTCCCGGGGAGCTGGCCCGACGCGGGCGCCGTTACCGGCTACCACCTGACAGCCGACGGCTCGTTCGAGACGGCCCCGGCCAGGATCTGCACCGTCCCGGCCGCCGGCGGAATGTGGACGACCGCGGCGGACCTGGTCCGCTTCGGCCTCTCCTGGGCGACACTGCTACCGGCCGGGCTGGCCCGCGAGGCTCTCCGTCCGCAGGTGGACCGGGACTCCACCGGCGCGCGGATGGGCCTGGGCTGGCTGCTCAACGAGCCGAAGGACGTCGGCGGGCACGCCGGCGGCGGCCCCGGCGCCGCGGCGTCGCTGATCATCCGGCTGAGCACCGGGCAGCCCAGCGTCGCCCTGGCCAACCGCCTCGTCCCGATCGAGCCGGTCAACGCCCGCCTGGTCCGCCCGGTCGCCTGACCGGCGCTGATGCCCGGCCGCCGGCTGACCGGGGCCGGGGCCGGGCATCAGCGGAGGTGATGGACCTCCTGCAGCCCGTACACCGGCGTGGGGAGGCCCGCCTGCCGGGCCTTGAGCTGCAACGCGAGGTACAGCGAGTAGTGCCGGGACTGATGCAGGTTGCCGCCGTGGAACCAGAGCGCTTCTTGCTGGGTGGGCTTCCACATGTTGCGCTGCTCGCCCTCCCACGGGCCCGGGTCCTTGGTGGTGCTGGAGCCCAGCCCCCAGCACTTGCCCACCTTGTCGGCCACCTCCTGCGAGATCAGCTCGGCCGCCCAGCCGTTCATCGACTCATATCCGGTGGCGTACACGACCAGGTCAGCGGGCAGCGTGGTGCCGTCCTGCAGCACGACGGCGTCCTCGGTCAGATGATCAACCTGGCCCCGCGCGAGCGCCACGTCCCCGTTCGCGACGAGGTCGGCCGAGCCCACGTCGATGTAGTACCCGGAGCCCCGGCGCAGGTACTTCATGAACAGGCCGGACCCGTCGTCGCCCCAGTCGTGGTCGAAACCGGCCGCCTCGAGCCGGTCGTAGAACTCCTGGTCCCGCTCGCGCATCTGGTCATACAGCGGGGTCTGGAACACGTGCATGATCCGGTACGGGATGGAGGCGAACACCATGTCTGCCTTGTCGGTCGTCATCCCGGACGCGACGGCGTCCTCGGAGTACAGCGCGCTCAGCCCGATGTCCATCAGCGTGCCGGACCGCACGATGTTCGTGGACGAGCGCTGCACCATGGTGACGTCCGCGCCGTTCTCCCACAGCGCGCCGCAGATGTCGAACGCCGAGTTGTTCGAGCCGACGACCACGCACCGCCGGCCCCGGTAGGCGTCCGGGCCGGGATGGGCTGAGGAATGATGCTGGTCGCCGCGGAAGGTATCCATGCCGGGGAAGGCCGGAATGTGGGGCCGGCCCGACATCCCGGTGGCCAGGACCAGCTGGGCCGGGCGGAGCACGAGCGGCAGGCCATCCCGGGATACGCGCACCGTCCACTCGCCGGCCTGCTCGTCGTAGGCCGCGCTCGTCGCCTCGGTACCGGGCCAGTAGTTGAGCTCCATGATCGTCGTGTAGGACTCGAGCCAGTCGGCGATCTTGTCCTTGGGGGAGAAGACCGGCCAGTTGTCGGGGAACTTGAGGTACGGCATGTGGTCGTACCAGACCGGGTCATGCAGGCACAGCGACTTGTACCGGCCGCGCCACTGGTCACCAGGGCGGACGTGCTTGTCGATGATGATCGTGGGCACGCCGAGCTGGCGGAGCCGGGCGCCGAGGCCGATGCCGGCCTGGCCGCCCCCGACGATCAGTACATAAGGCTGCTCGGCGAATCCCAGCCCGGCCGCCTCATGCTCGCGGTCTTCCAGCCAGGTGGTCCGGGCCGGGTCCGCGCCGTGCTGGACGCCCTTCGGGCGGCTCGGCCCGTGCCGTTCTTCGTGGCCCTTCAGCTCGTACAGCGTGGTCAGCAGGGTCCAGCACCGGCCATCACGCAAGCGCAGGTGCCCCCAGCCGCGGCCGGCCGCGGTCTCGAAGTCGATCCACGACTCGACCACCCCGCCCGCCTCGGCCGGCTCCTCGCCGCCGGTGATCTTCCAGTGGCCCGGCTGGACCCAGGGCAGCGTCTCGCCCAGCATGCTGGCGATCTCCGCGCGGCCCTCGAGCGTCTTGATGTTCCAGGTGAAGGCGATGAGATCCCGCCAGTAGCAGTCCTCGGTGAACAGGGCGGCCGCGGCGGCCGGATCGCCCGCCGCCAGCGCCTCCCCGAATTCCGACAGCCAGGCGGTCACCCCGGCCGCGACCTCGGTGGATGGCACGGTTGCCGTCATCAGTGACCTCCCGCGGCGATCAGGGGTGCTCAGGCGCCTTCCCCAGCCTCGCCCCGCGCCGCCCAGGCGTCTAGAGGTCGGGGATCCAGCTGCCGTGGAACCCGAGCGGGATCCGGGCGGGCAGGTGGACGCGCGCGACGGGCTCGCCGGTGAAGTCCTGGGCCGCGAGGATGACCAGGTCGGCGGCGCCCCGGTCGGGATTGTGCACGAACGCCATGACGTAGCCCTCGTCCTCGTCGGCCCCGGATGCGGCGGGCGCGAACACCGCCTCGCCCGCGGTGGCGTCGCGGCCGAACTCGTGCACCTCGGTGCTGCCCTGGGCCAGGTCGTGCTTGAGCAGGGCGTTGGAGAAAGCCTGGTCGGCGAAGTCACCGCCGGGGGTGACGACGGCCCGGTTCACCGCCCCGATGACTGCGCTGTAGCCGTACCGGTGGGGCCGGCCAACGACCTGGTCGCTGACGCGGGGGAACTCCTGGGCCCGGTCGTCGAGGCGCTGCTGGGTGACCTTCCCGGCGGCCGGGTCGATGATCCACCGGTCGAGGGTCAGCGGCCCCTTCCCGTCCAGCACGGAGACGTCGTAGGCCCCCTGGTAGCGGCACACGTTGACGACCACCCGGCCGGAGTCGTCGTCGTAGGCGTTGAGGGTGTGGAAGATCCAGCACGGGTCCACGTCGAACCAGCGGATGTCGGCCGCGCTGCCGCCGCGGGGCAGCAGGCCCACCCGGGCCGGGTGCGCGGGGTTCCAGGTGTAGGGCAGCTTCTTCCCGGCCGACACGGCGTCCATGCTGAACGTGACCGGCAGGTCGAAGAGCACCACGTAGCTGGCGGTCAGCGCGAAGTCGTGCATCATCGGGCCGTCGGCCAGCGGGATGTTCACCGCCGCCGTCACCTGGCCGCCCGGGCTGACCACCACGTGCTGGATGTGATCCCAGGCCCAGTAGTACGCGATCGCGTGCAGCTCCCCGGAGCCCGGATCGGCCTTGGTGTGCGCGGCGAACCCGCCGGGCAGCGTCCCGCCGAAGTCGCACGGCCCCACGGTGTCCAGCTCAGCGGAGAGCTCGTAGGGCAGCGGCCCGGATTCCACCGTGGCCAGGATGCGGCCGGCGTTGGCCACGATGTGCGTGTTGGCCGCGAAATCCATCCCCTCGTGCACCGGGCCGGCCGGCCAGGTCTCGCCGCGGGCCTTGGCCACCGCCTGGGAACAGACCCAGCGGTTGCGGTACCACTCCGCGCGGCCGTCCCGCAGCCGGACGCCGTGCACCATCCCGTCGCCGATGAACCAGTGGTAGCCGGGATCCTCCAGGCCCATGGGATTCGGCCCGTTCCGCAGGTACCGCCCATTCAGGTCGGCCGGCACCTGGCCGGTGACCGGCAGGCCGACGGCGGTGACCTCCTCCGTCACCGGGGCGAACGGGCCTTCCAGGAAGCGATTCTGTTCAGGCATCGCAGCCGTCCCTTCCCCCGCAGGGTCCGTACCGGACATTACGCCGGCCTGTGCAGGTTCCCAAGACCGTGCCGGGCCGGCCTACAGCGGCATAACATGACCTTGACGTCAATATCAAGTTCGTGTTGAATCTTGGCCACCGAGCGGGTGGAGGAAAGTCAGTGCTGACTACGTCCTACTGGCCTGCTGACGCCAGCGTCCCCCTCGACGAGGTGACGGTCGGTGACCTGCTCCGGCGGGTGGCCGGGCAGGTGCCTGACCGGATCGCCCTGGTGGACGGGCAGGCCGCGGCGGCGGATCGCCGCCGGTGGAGCTACGCCGAGCTGCTGGCCATCGCCGAGGACGTGGCCGGCGCCCTGCTGGCCCGGTTCGAGCCCGGGGAGCGGGTCGCCGTCTGGGAGGTGAACCGCCCGGAGTGGGTCATGCTCCAGCTCGGCGCGGCCCTGGCCGGCGTCATCCTGGTCACCGTCAACCCGCAGTACCGGCCCGCCGAGCTGAAGTACGCGCTGGAGCAGTCCGGGGTGGCCGGGCTGGTGCATGGCATCAGCCACCGCGGCGTGTCCATGGTGGACGTGGTGCGCCAGCTCCGGCCGGACCTGCCCGCGCTGCGCGAGACCGTGTGTTTCGCGGACTGGGACGAGTTCGCCGCCAGCGGCGCCGGGCACCCGCCGCTGCCGCAGCTCAAGCCGTCCGACCCGGCCCTGATCATCTACACCTCGGGCACGACGGGTTTCGCCAAGGGGGCCATGCTGCATCATCTCGGGCTGGTCAACGCGGCCGGGCTGTCGGCGGAGCGGGCGGGCTTCCAGGACGGGGACACCTGGATCAACCCGATCCCGCTGTTCCACACCGGCGGCGGCGTGCTGGCCGGGATCGGCTGCCTGGCCCGCCGGGCCGCACATGTGGTGGTCCCGCAGTTCGACCCGGCCCTGGTGCTGGAGCTGATCGAGGCGGAGCACGGCAGCATGGTGCTCACCGTGCCGACCATCCTGCTGGCCATGCTGGAGAACTACGACCGCCAGCCGCGCGACGTCTCGTCCCTGCGCACGGTGATGTCGGGCGGCGCCAAGGTGCCCGACGCGCTGGTCCGCCGCACCACCGCGACCTTTAGCTGCGGGTTCACCATCCTGTTCGGCCAGGCCGAGCTGCACGGCGTGCTCAGCCAGACGCAGACGGCGGACCGCCCGCGGGACCAGGCGGAGACCCTGGGCCAGCCGATGCCGCACGTCGAGGTGAAGATCGCCGACCTGGCCACCGGCGAGCCGGTCGGCGTGGGAGACGAGGGCGAGATCTGCGCCCGTGGCTACCAGAACATGGTCGGCTACTGGGACCTGCCGGACGCCACCGGGGCCACGATCGACACCGGGGGGTGGCTGCACACCGGCGACGCCGGGACGATGGACAGCCGCGGGTACCTGCGCATCGCGGGCCGGCTGAAGGACATCATCATCCGGGGCGGCGAGAACATCCATGCGCTCGAGATCGAGCAACTGCTGGCCGATCACCCGGGGGTGGCCGAGGTCGCGGTCATCGGGGTGCCGGACCCGCACTGGGGCGAGCAGGTCGCGGCGGTGATCCGGCCCGCGGACGCGGCCGCCCCGCCCGACCCGGACGAGCTGGCCGCCTTCTGCCGGGAGCATCTGGCCCGGTTCAAGACCCCGAGGCAGTGGTTCTTCGTGGACTCGTTCCCGATGACGCCGTCCGGGAAGATCCGCAAGTTCGAGGTGCGCCAGCGCTTCGCGGAACCCCGGTGACCGGTGACCCGGTGGCTGGCGTCGCGGCCGGCCCGCTCACGGACTGGTTCGCGGCGGCCCTGGGGGCCGCGCCCCCGCTGCGGTTCGAGCGGCTCGCGGGCGGCTACTCCAACCTGACCTTCGGTGTCAGCGACGCGGCCGGGGGGCACTGGGTGCTCCGGCGTCCCCCGCTCGGCCACGTGCTGGCCACCGCGCACGACATGGACCGGGAAGGCGGGATCATGGCCGCGCTGGCCGGGACCGGCGTCCCGGTCCCGGCCGTGCTCGGGCGTACCTCGGATCCCCGGTGGAACGGCGCGCCGTTCTTCGTCATGTCCTTCGTCCCCGGCCAGGTGCTGCGGACCCCGGCCGATGCGGCCGGGCTGGCCGGGGACGATCTGACCGCGATCGCGTACGGGCTGTTCGACGTGCTGGCCCAGATCCACGCGGTGGACCTGGACGCGACCGGCCTGGCCGCGATGGCCCGCGGCGGCTCCTACGCCGGGCGCCAGCTCCGCCGCTGGTACCGGCAGTGGCAGGAGATCCGGGTCCGGGACCTGCCGCTCCTGGAGGAGCTGCACACCGAGCTCGCCGCCCGCGTTCCGGACCAGCCCGCGGTGTCCCTGATCCACGGGGACTACCGGCTCGACAACGTCATCCTGAACCCGGCCCGGCTGAGCCCGGCCCTGAAGATCCGTGCGGTGCTCGACTGGGAGCTGGCCACGGTGGGGGATCCGCTGGCCGATCTCGGCCTGGCTCTCGCCTACTGGACCGAGCCCCAGGAGGCCGGCCTGCTGCCGCCGGCGCCCACCGATACCCCCGGCTTCCCCGGCCGCCGCGACGTCGCGGCCCGGTACCTGGAACGCAGCGGCCGGCCGGCCGGCGACCTGAGTTTCTATGTGGCCCTGGCGCACTGGAAGGTGGCCTGCATGGCTGAAGGCGTCTACACCCGGCACCGGTCCGGGGACATGGGGACATCCGGCGCGGACATGGACCTGCTCCGGCGCCAGCCCGGGATGCGGGCCGAGGCCGCGCGGCGGGTGCTCGATGGCGGACTATAGGCGCAGGCACACGCCGGCGCGGCGGGAGGAGACCGGATGACCGACACGGTGCGCTTCGAGGTGTCCGGGCCGGTGGCCACGATCACGCTCAACCGGCCGGACCGGCTGAACGCGATGACCGAGGAGCTGATCGCCGCGGTCCTGGTCCTCCTGGAGCAGGTGAGCGCGGACGAGGCCATCCGGGTGCTGGTGCTGACCGGCGCGGGCCGGGGCTTCTGCGCGGGTGGTGACCTCGGCGCGATGGGAGAGTTCGCGGAACCGCGCACCCCCGGGGCCAGCATCGCGCAGCTCCGGCGGCTGCACCGGACCACCGAACTGCTGCACGAGATGCCCAAGCCGACCATCGCGGCGGTCAACGGCCCCTGCGCGGGCGCCGGGCTGTCCTGGGCCTGCGCCTGCGACCTGCGGATCGCCGCCGAGTCCGCGGTGTTCCGCACCGCGTTCCTCAGCGCCGGGCTGACCGGGGACTTCGGCGGCACCTGGTTGCTGACCCGCCTGGTGGGTGCGGGCCGCGCCCGCGACCTCTATTTCCGCAACGAAAAACTCAGCGCGGCCGCGGCCGCCGGCCTGGGGCTGGTCGGCGAGGTCGTGCCGGACGGGGACCTGGCGGCCCGGGTGGCTGATATTGCCGGCCGCCTCGCGCAGGCGCCGCCGCACGTCATCGCCGGGATCAAGCAGAACCTCAACGACGCCGAGGAACTGGGCCTGCACGCGGTGCTGAACGCCGAGGCTGAACGGCAGGTCCGGGCGGCGCTCAGTCATCCGTCCGCCGCCCCGCGGTCGTAGCGGGGGAGGCGCAGTGAGCGATTCCGGGTCCGCGGGCGGCCTGCCTGCCCCGGGCGGGCCGCTGGCCGGGATCAGGGTCATCGACCTGAGCCGCCTCGCGCCCGGGCCGTACGGGAGCATGCTGCTGGCCGACCTCGGGGCCGAGGTCATCGCGGTCACCGGCGGCCGCGCCGGGCAGGTCCCCGCGGACTTCGCCCGGGGCAAGCGGTTCGTGCACCTGAACCTCAAGCACCCGGCCAGCCGTCAGGCCCTGCACCGGCTGGTCGCCACCGCCGACGTCCTGATCGAGGGGTTCCGCCCGGGGGTGGCCGACCGGCTGGGCGCGGGCTATGCGGAACTGAGCCAGGTGAACCCGCGGCTGGTCTACTGCTCGGTGACCGGCTACGACCCGGCCGGCCCGGCCGCCCAGGCGGCCGGGCACGACATCAACTACCTGGCCGTCACCGGGCTGCTGGGCGCGATGGGACCGGCGGACGGCCCACCGGTGCCGCCGCTCAATGTGGTGGCCGACCTGGCCGGCGGGGGCCTGCTGGCCGCGTTCGGCATCTGCGCGGCGCTCGTCGAGCGGGACCGTTCCGGGCGCGGGCAGCAGATCACCGCCGCGATGACCGACGGCGTGCTGTCCATGATGGAGATGTGGCTGAACGCCTGGCGAACCCCGCTGCTGCCCGAGCGCGGGCTCGGCTTCACCACCGGCGCGGCGCCGTTCTACCGCTGCTACCGCTGCGCCGACGGGCAGTACGTGGCGGTGGGCGCGGTCGAGGACGGATTCTTCCGGGCCTTGTGGGACGGGCTCGGACTGCCCGCGCCCTACCCGGATAGCCGGTTCGAGCCGGCCACCTGGCCGGGCCTGGCCCAGGTCATCGGGGACCGGTTCGCCACCGCGAGCCGGGATGAGTGGGCCGCCAGGTTCGCCGGGGTCGATGCCTGCGTCACCCCGGTGCTCGCGCCAGGTGAGGTGCTCAGCTCGGGCGGACCGCCCCAGCCGGTACCGCGGTTCTTCCGCACGCCGGGGGAGCGGGGCCGCGACGGCGCCGCGCCGGACGCCACGGCCGAGGTGCTGGCCCAGGCCGGCCTCAGCGACGAGGAACTGCAGGCGGTCGCCGAGGACGCCCGGCGCGACGGGGCGTTCGGCTTCAAGTGGCCGCCTGACTGACGCGGCTCCGGGGTTGCCAACGAATACTCGCTGACATATATTTGCAGACGAGTAATGGAGGGCGATCTCGATGGCCGCGAAGCGCAAAGTTGACAACCTGATGGCCCTGGCCGTGCTGGCCACCGTCGTCCAGCAGCCGATGCACCGCTACGAGATCGCGTCCCTGATCCGCGCCCGCGGCAAAGACCAGGACATGGACGTCAAGTGGGGGTCCCTCTACACGGTGGTGCAGAACCTGGCGAAGCACGGCTTCCTGGAGGTGGTCGGCACCAGCCGGCAGGGTGCGCGCCCGGAGCGGACGGTCTACCAGATCACCGAGGCCGGCCGGCAGGAGATGCTCGACTGGACCCGGGAACTACTGTCCACGCCGGAGCCCGAGCACCCGAGGTTCGCCGCCGGGCTCTCCGTGCAGATGATCCTGTCGCCTGACGAGGTGATGGCCCTGCTGCGGACCCGGCTCGGCCGGCTGGAGGAGACGATCGCCGCCCGTCGTGCCGCCATCACCGAGCACCTCAAGGAGATTCCCCGCCTGTTCCTGGTCGAGGAGGAGTACGCCGTGGCGATGGTCGAGGCGGAGGCCGCCTGGGTCCGCGCCCTCCTGGAGGAGCTGACCTCGGGAAGCTTCCCCGATCTCGCGATGTGGCGGACCTTGCACGACGGCGGCGAGATGCCCCCGGAGCTGGCCGAACTCGCGCAGAGAGGGGTGGCAAACGAGTAGATAGCGCTAAATGGTCCCGAGGCGGTGCGGCAACACCGCCGCGGGACCCGGGGCGGCTGCTCGCAGCCATCCCGTCCAGCACCCGCGAACCGATGCCCGCACGAGACGAACCCGGCCACGAGGTGGCAACCAAAGGATAGCTGGGTTCCCCGTGCGTGATCTCGGCGCAGAACAACCGACGAACACCACGTACAGGAGAGAACCCATGTCTACAGCCACGTCCAAAGTCCGCACCGCACTGGTCATCGGCGGCGGGATCGCCGGCCCGGTCGCCGCGACCGCCCTGCTCAAGGCCGGCCTCCAGGCGACGGTCTACGAGGCCTACCCCACCCTGGCCGAGGGAATCGGCGGCGGGCTGGCCCTGGCCCCCAACGGCCTCGCCGCGCTCGGCATCATCGGCGCCGACGACGCCGTCCGGGCCCTGGCCACACCGATCACCGGGACGGTCATGGCGGTCGGCGGGAACACCCGCCGGCTGCCCAGCCTGGCGGGCGTGGAGCCACTCCAGGTCATCGGCCGCGGCGACCTGCACCGGGTCCTGCACGACCGGGCGGTCGAGTCGGGCGTCCGCTTCGAGTACGGCAAGCGCCTGGTCGCAGTCGACGAAGCCCCGGACTCGGTCACGGCGAGGTTCGACGACGGCACCGCCGCCACCGCCGACGTCCTGATCGGCGCCGACGGCGTCCGTTCCACCGTCAGGACCCTGATCGACCCGGAAGCCCCTGGCGCCGGCTACACGGGATTGCTCGGCTTCCAGGGCTATGTCGACGCCGGCCCCGGCCTCGACCCCGAACCTGGCGTCATGACGTTCGCCTTCGGCCAGCGTGCGTACTACCTGTTCTGGAAGATGGCGGACGGCCGGGTGACCTGGGGCGCGAACCTCCCGTCGAAGCAGTACATGTCGCTGGCCGAGGCCCGGGCGATCCCGGCCGGGCAGTGGCTGCAGACGCTGCGCGACACGTACGCGGGCGACCTTCCGGGCGAGCTTCTGGCCAACCGCACCACTGCGGAAAACCTCGACGTCACCGGGGCGATCCACATCATGCCGCCCGTCCCGCACTGGTACCGCGGTCGCATGGTGCTGGTCGGCGACGCCGTCCACGCGCCGTCCAACAGCACCGGCCAGGGCGCGTCGCTGGCGATCGAGAGCGCCATCCAGCTGGCGCGGTGCCTGCGGGATCTGCCCGATGCCACGTCGGCGTTCCGTGCCTACGAGCGGTTGCGGCGGGAGCGGGTGGAGAGGATCACGAAGCGGGGCGCCCGGACGAACAGCGCTAAGACGCCCGGGCCGGTCGCGCGCAAGGCGATGTATGCGCTGATGCCGATCTTCTTCAAGCTGATGAACTTCGAGAAGGTCATGGGGCGGGAGCAGCGGTACCGGATCGACTGGGATGCGCCTGCTGTGGCCGGGACTTCGGTGGCGGCTGAGGTGTCCTGATCAGGCCCGGGTGACGATCAGGCAGGCGTCCTGCCCGCCGAAGCCGAACCCGTTGACCTGCAGCACGTCGATGTCGGCCTTGGCGGGCGCGTGAGTGATGACCCGGAAGCGGGCCACCGGCTCCACCTCGGTGGTCCCCGCGACCTGCACGAGCGTGCCCGCCTGCATCCCGTGCAGCCCGGCGAGCAGGCCCATCACGCCGCTGGCCGAGCCGGTGTGCCCGACGTGGCCCTTGATCGAGGTGACCGGGAGTTCCGCGGCGTGCTCACCGAACACGTCGTTGATCGCCCGGGCCTCGGCCAGGTCCCCGGCAGGCGTCGCCGTGGCGTGCGCGATCACCGCGTCCACGGCCTCCGGGCCCGGCAGTCCCGCGTCGTGCTGCGCGCGGCGCATCGCCTCGGCCTCCCACCGGCCGGACGGCTCCGGCGAGGAGGGATGGAACCCTTCCGATAGCGACGCGTACCCGGTGACCCGGCCGTAGACATGCGCGCCTCGCCGGGCGGCCCGCTCCGCGTTCTCCAGCACCACCACGGCCGCCCCGGCCCCCTCCACCACCCCGCAGCGGTGCACATCAAAAGGCAGGCTGGCCCGGTCCGCCCGGTCCGGCGGGCTGGACATCCCGTAGCTGCGCTGGCTGTAGGCCAGCGCGGGAGCCAGGCCGCACTCGGTGCCGCCCGCGATGATCACGTCCGCCTGGCCGCTCTCGATCATCCGGGCGCCGGTGCCGATCGCATCCAGCGACGAGGCACAGGCCGAGGAGACCGTGAGCAGCGGGCCGTGCAGCCCGTAGTGGATGGCGATCTGCCCGGCCGCCATGTTCGGCCAGACCTGGATGTTCAGCTTCCGCGGCACCGCGCCGGGGCCCTCGGTGTCCAGCAACTGCTGGGCGTCGAGCAGGGCCCGCGCACCGGCCATCGTCACCCCCAGCACCACCCCGGTACGCAGCGGGTCGAAGTCCCCGCCCGCGTCGCGCACCGCCTGGATGCTGGCCGCCAGGGCGTGCTGCGTGAACGTGTCCGAGCCCGCGATCACCCGCTCGTCCAGCCACCCGGCCGGGTCGAAGTCCGGCACCGGGGCGATCCAGGCGTACCTGCCTGCCTCCGGCTCGGCCCAGGGCGCGGCGGTCACCCCGTGCTCACCCGCGTCGAGGCGGGCGAAGTACTCGTCGGCGGACTGGCCGATGCAGGAGATGACGCCGATCCCGGTGATCGCCACGTCCCGCATGCGCTGCCCCTTCCGCTGCTCATTGACAGTAGTTGAATCCGACGTCAGAATCAATCAGTCGCATGCGGCCCAGGCATGGGTGCAGCGCGCATGCGGCCTAAGCCATCCCGGTCGCGCGGGTACGGCCGGGCACCGTGCGCGCTTCCGGCGGACGGGCGCCGCCAGGACCGCGCGCGCCGGGCGACGCGGGCCGGAGGCAGCCGTGAAGCTCACCGTCGCCGATTTCATCGCCATGAACATCCGGTCGTTCCCGGACCGCCAGGCCATCGAGGTGCTCGGCGCCGCGCCGGAGAGCTACACGTACCGGGAGATGTGGCTGCGGGTCTCGGCCCTGGCCGACGTGCTGCGCGAGGTCGAGCCCGGACCGCACGGGCCGGTGGCCGCCACGCTGCTGGGCAACGGGACCGACGCCCTGCTCATCTACCTGGCCGGCCAGCTGGCGGGCTGCGCGATCGTGCCGGTCAACACCCGGCTCGCGCACCCGGAGATCCTGCACATTGTCAACGACTCGGGGGCGGCCCGCATCTTCTCCGGCGGGGACCTGCTGCCCATGGCGGAGGGGGTGGCGGCCGCCGCGGGCCACGAGGTCACGGTCATCGACCCCGCCCCGCTGCCGACCCCGGCCAGCCTGCGCGACCCGGCCATCCCCGACCCGGCCAAGGGTGACCGGATGGCGGCCGTCTTCTACACCTCGGGCACCACCGGGGCGCCCAAGGGCGCGGCCATGACCAATGACACCTGGCTGATCAACGCGATGCGCTGGGGCTGGCAGCTCGGCCTGAACTGGGACGACGTCATGCTGGTGCCCGGCCCGCTGTTCCACATGTCCTACTGCAGCTTCGCCTTCGGCACGCTGATGATCGGCGGCCGGATCCGGATCATGCCGTCGTTCGACGCCGCCGTGGCCTGCGACGAGTTCGCCGGGACCGCCACCACAGCGTTCCTGGTGCCGTCGATGACCTCGATGATGATCGAGGAGTGGCAGCGCCGCGGCCGGCCCCCGCTGACCAGCATGCGGGCCATGATGACCGCGGCGGCCTCGGTGTCGCCCGGGGCGCTCGCGGACGCGTTCGCCATGTTCCCGAACGCCCGGATCACCGAGACCTACGGCTGGACCGAAGCCGGCTTTGCCACGGACGAGGTCAAGCGCCCGGAGACCCTCGCGGACGCCACCGTCGGGTACTCCACGCTCGGCTGCGAGATCGCGATCCTGGACCCGGACGGCAACCCGGTCCCGCCGGGGGAGCAGGGCGAGGTGGCCGTGAAGACCCTGGCCCATTTCTCCGGCTACCTGAACCGCCCCGACGCGACGGCTGCCGCGTGGGCCGGGGACTTCCTGCGCTCGGACGACATCGGCGTGCTGGAGAAGGACGGCCGGCTGCGGATCATCGACCGGAAGAACGGGCTCATCATCAGCGGCGGCGAGAACGTCTACGCCGCCGAGGTCGAGCGGGTGCTGATCAGCCACCCGCAGGTCCGCGACGTCACCGTGGTCGGCAAGCCGGACCCGCGCTGGGGCGACGTCGTGGTCGCGGTGGTGGTGCCCGAGCCCGGGACCACCCCCGACCCGGGAGAGGTCACCGCGTTCTGCCGGGCCCGGCTGGCCGGCTACAAGTGCCCGCGGGAAGTCCAGGTCTGGGACGACCTGCCGCGCAACTCGATGGGCAAGATCCAGCGCTTCCTCATCCGCGACCGCGTCGCCGAGGCGTAGATCGTCATGCGCCGGCAGCGGCCAGAAGATCAGCCGGCGGCCAGGTCGCGCTGATACCAGGTGCCTGGCTTCCCGCCGAGGCTGGCCGGGTCGGCCGGGCCGGCCGGGACGAACCCGGCCTTGGCCAGCACCCTCTGGGACGCGGCATTCTCGTGGGAGGTGGCCGCCCGCAATGTGCGCAGCCCGTGCCGCGCCGCCGCCAGCCCGCACAGCTCCCGGACGGCCGCGGTCGCCACGCCGCGGCCGGCGACGTGCTGCGCGACCCGGTAGCCGAGGTCCGCAGTCCCGTCACCGACGTCGTACAGGTTGAACCGGCCCAGGACCGAGCCATCCTCGGCGACGAGCACGTAGCAGGCGCAGGTGCCGGCCTCCTGCTCAGCCAGCAGGGCGCGGTGCCGGTCGGTGAACTGGTCGAAGTACTCGTCGCCGCGGTCGGAGATCGAGGCCGCGAAGTAGTCGCGGTTCGCCAGCTCGAAGGCCAGGACGGCCGGGGCATGGCCAGCATGCAGCCGCTGCAGCTCGGGCACGCCAGACTCTACCAAGATGCCGCGCTGACCCGCTTGACCAGGGAGCTGAGGAGTTCCCAGGACTGGTCATCGTCGATGCTCCCGGGGTGGGGGCGCCGGAACCGGCTCACGTCGGCGGCGATGTCAGCCAGGTCCCAGCGCAGCCGGTAGAGGTCCAGCAGGGAGGGCCGCGGGCTGGTGCCCGTCGCCTGGGCATAGGCGTCCAGGATGCTCCCGTCCCCAGGATCCAGATCCCACAGGTCCCGCTCGGGCGGGGCCACGAGCGCGGTATCCCAGTCGATCAGCACCCAGCCCCCGGCCGTCAGCATCGTGTTGCCCGGATGAGGCTCGCCGTGGGTCAGGACCATCCGGGCGTCCTGGGCCCGGGCCGCCAGGACGAGGGCGTCGTAGCGGGCCAGCAGCCGCTGCAGCGGCGCCGCGTACTGCCGGGCCAGCAGCGACACGGGACGAGCGTAGGGCCCGCAGTCAGCCACCTCGCCGGCCGGGGCACACGCCGCCTCCAGCTCGTCCCGGCACGGCACCGCGAAGTCGTCCGCCAGCGCGCGCCGGCTGGCCGCCGGCGGGGCCGTATGCGTGTTCGACCAGAAGGCCCAGCACGCTGAGCCGGTGCGCCGGGGACGAGAACTCCCCCCAGTCGAAGCTCTGCCCGTCCGCGAACGGGTACACCGCGACGCCGAATCGGTCGTTCACCCGCGTCAGTGGCTCGCCGTCCCGGGCGGGCACCGGCGCCACCACGAACGCGGCGCCGCAGGCCCGCAGATCCATGGCCGCCTCCAGCGCCGAGCGCAGCCGGGCGAACCCCGCGTCCAGCGGCTCGCTGGCCGACAGCCGCTTGTTCTCCAGCTCATCGACGGTGACGAACCAGCGGGTGCCGGCCGCGTCGGCCACGGCCCAGTGGTGGCTGCCCCAGCCGACCGGCCGGTACTCCATCGACGTGACGGCCATGCCCCACGAACGGCCCAGCGCCGACACCAAGACCGCCTCGGGCAGGCCATCAGGGGGGGTCAGCACCCGGCCACGCTAACCGTGAACCGCTGGACAGGCCACCGGATAAACGACCGTGACCGGCCGCGCCCTGGACGACGGGGACCCCTAGAGTCGTGCACAGCCAGGCCGGGCAGGCCCGGCTTGAGGGAGGGACAGGGCCATGAGCGACCAGCCGTTCCGCACGATCGTTGAGCCGTTCCGCATTCACTCGGTGGAGCCGATGCGGCTGACCACCCGGGCGGAGCGGACGGCCGCGCTGGCGGCCGCCGGGTACAACCTGTTCGAGCTCCGGGCCGAGCAGGTGCTGATCGACCTGCTCACCGACTCGGGGACCGGGGCGATGTCGGCCGAGCAGTGGGCCGGCATCCAGCGGGGCAACGAAGCCTACGCCGGAGCGCCCTCGTTCTACCGGTTCCGTGACGCGGTAACCAGCCTGTTCCCGTACCGGCACATCTTGCCGACCCACCAGGGCCGGGCGGCCGAGAAGATCCTGTTCACCGTGACCGGCGGGGCGGGCCGCGTCATCCCGAACAACACCCATTTCGACACCACGCGGGCCAACATCGAGTTCACCGGGGCGCAGGCCATTGACCTGCCGATCTCCGAGGGGCTGCAGCCGGGCATGCGCCACCCCTTCAAGGGCAACATGGATACCGCCGCCCTGGAGCAGCTCCTGGAAGCGCGCGCCGACGCGGTCCCGCTGGTGATGCTGACCGTGACGAACAACTCCGGCGGCGGCCAGCCGGTCAGCCTGGCCAACCTCCGGGCCATCCGCGCCATCTGTGACCGCTTCGGCAAGCCGCTGTTCCTGGATGCCTGCCGGTTCGCGGAGAACGCCTGGTTCATCAAGACCCGGGAGCCTGGCTACGCCGACGTCCCGGTCACCGCCATTGTCCAGGAGATGGCTTCCCTCGCGGACGGCATGACGATGTCCGCGAAGAAGGACCCGCTGGCCAACATCGGCGGCTGGCTGGCCCTCAACGACGACGGCCTCGCCGAGCAGTGCCGCAATCTGCAGATTCTCACCGAAGGCTTCCCGACCTACGGCGGGCTGGCCGGGCGTGACCTGGAGGCGATCGCCCAGGGACTGCGCGAATGCACCGACCATGACTACCTGCGCTATCGGGTGCGCTCGGTCGCCTATCTCGGTGAGGCGCTTGAATCAGCGGGGATCCCGGTCGTGGTCCCCTTCGGCGGCCACGCGGTGTTCATCGACGCGCGCACCATGCTGGCCCATCTGGACCCGCTGCAGTACCCGGGACAGGCCCTGGCCTGCGCGCTGTACGAGGAAGGAGGGGTGCGGGCCTGTGAGATCGGAACCGTGATGTTCGGCCTGCATCCCGACGGCACCGAGACCCCGGCCCCCATGGACCTGGTCCGGCTGGCCATTCCGCGCCGCACCTACACCCAAAGCCATATCGACTACGTCATCGAAGTGCTCACCCGGGTGGCCAGCCGGGCCGCCAGCCTGCCCGGCCTGCGCATCGTGTCCCAGCCCCGGCATCTGCGCCACTTCACCGCCCGGTTCGCGCCGCTCCCCTGACTACCCCAATACCTCGCGGCGGTGAGTTTGCCGCCGGAGCCCGGTCCTACGTGTACCGGGCCAGCCTGGCCCCGAAACGATGGAGTTGATGACCGTGGGCGCGATCAAGGTGCATGAGTTCATCGCCCTGGATGGTGTGTACGAGAACCCGTCCTGGACGTTCGAGTTCGGCTTCGATCCCAGGATGGGTGAGGCCATCGGTTCCATTACCGGGACCTGCCGGGCGATCTTGCTGGGCCGCCGGACCTTCGAGATGTTCGCCCCGGCGTGGTCGGCCCGGACCGCCGAGGAAGATCCGGGCGCGCCGTTCTTCAACGAGTCGCCCAAGTACGTCGTCTCCGGCTCACGGCCGAGCGTGGAGTGGAACAACTCCACCATCCTCGGCCCGTACCGCGCGGACAGCATCCGTGAGCTCAAGGACAAGCTGGACGGCGACATCTACGTCAGCGGCAGCGGCACGCTGGTCCGGGCCCTGCTCGCCGACGGCCTGGCCGACGAGCTGCACCTGTTCGTCTACCCGGTGGCGCGCGGCGAAGGCAAGCGCCTGCTGGCCGGCGACGGGCCGGTCACGAAACTGCGCCTCGCCGGATCCGAGGCCTACAGCAACGGGGTCGTGCACCTCAACTACGCCCCTGTCACTCCAGATACCACCTGACCCAGAGCGTCAGCCGGACGAGACTAATGACGTCAGACGGTTTACGCTCAGTGCCAAGGCGAGCACGTGCCGGGCGGACGAGGGGGCTCTTATCCGCCGGGCGGTCAAGGGGGGCCTTGTGCGCAAGTACATCATCGCGGCAGCCGCAGCCACCGGGCTGGTGACGCTCAGCGTCCCGGCCGCACAGGCGGGAACGGGCGGGCAGCCGCCGCCCTCGGGAGTCGTGTCGGCGACACCCGCCAGCGGCACGCCTCAACTACCGCCTTCATCCAGTCCCACGCAGCAGATCCGCCAGATCGCCCAGTGCGGCGGCACGATGTACGCGGTGGGCAGCTTCAGCTCCATCAAGCAGGGCAGCACCAGCTTCTCCCGCACTGACCTGGTCAGCTTCAGCGCGAGCAGCCCGTATACGGTCACATCCTGGGCTCCCGCGGTGGTGGGCAGCACCACGACCAACAACGATGGCGCGGATGCGGTCAACTCCATCGCGTTCAGCGGCGGCAACTGCGCGGACGCCTACATAGGCGGGAACTTCACGAAGGTCAATGGCACCAGCGTGACCAACATCGCCGAGATCAGCACCAGTACCGGCAACGTGGTGACCAGCTTCGCGCACGCCGCCAATGGCACGGTGGATACCGTGGCCGCGGTCGGGGGACATCTGCTGGCGGGCGGTGCCTTTACGTCCATCAACGGCGCCAGCATCCCGCGCATGGTCAGCCTGAGCCCGTCGACCGGCCTGAGCGACGGGTTCCTGAACCTGTCCATCGGGGGCAGCCACGTCTTCAACCAGCAGCTCAGCCACGACGGGACGCTCGACCTCGTCGAGGGCAACATCAGCTCGGTCGGGGGCGTCACGCGCCACCAGATGTTCATGCTGAACGTCGGCGGCTCGAACGCCAGCGTGACGGGCTGGACCTCGCCTACGTTCAACATCGCCTGCAGTCCCCAGACGTTCTGGGCCCGCGGGGGGGCCTGGTCGCCGGACGACTCGACCGTGTACGTGGCTACCACGGGCTACAAGGAGCCGAACGTCAGCGGGTCCGGGCCGCGCCCGGCGGGCAGCCCGTGTGATGTGGCCATGGCGTTCCCGGCCACGCAGGCGTCGGTGAACCCGAAGTGGATCAACCAGACTGGCTGTGACTCGCTGTACACGACCGCGGCCGACAGCCAGGGTGCATACTTCGCCGGTCACGAGCGCTGGTCGATGAACCCCAACGCGTGTGACGCCCTCGGGCCGGGTGGGTACAACGCGCCCGGCATGGAAGGCCTCAACCCCGCGAACGGGGCGCTGTTCGTCAACTCTGCGGGTTCCGCGGGATATTACAGCCGGGCCCGGGGCCTGGGCGCCGACGACATGCTGCTTACCAGCGCCGGGCTCTGGATCGCCAGCGACAACCTAGATGGCAGCAATACCTGCGGCGGCGTGACCGGGCACGCCGGGATCTGCTTCCTGCCCTACGGCTAAAGCCCCAGCCGGTCAGCCAGGGCGGCGCGGTGGGCGGATTCGGTGCCGAACAGGACCGCGGAGCTGGCGGCCCGGCGGAAGTACAGGTGCGCCGGGTGCTCCCAGGTGAAGCCGATCCCGCCCAGCACCTGGATCGCCTCGGCGGTGATGTACGTGTAGGCCGCCGAGCACTGCAGGCCGGCCACCAGCGCCGCGACCCCGGAATCCGCCGTGGCCAGCAGCGCCCCGTCCAGGGCGACCCGGGCGCCCTCCAGCGCCACCAGCATGTCCGCGCACTTGTGCTTGACGGCCTGGAACGACCCGATCGGGCGGCCGAACTGGACCCGCTGCCGAGCGTGGCTGACCGCCAGGTCCAGGGCCTGCTCGGCGCCGCCGACCGCCTCGGCGGCCAGCGCCACCACCGCGGTGTCCAGGACGCGGGCCAGGGCCGCCGTCCCGGACCCGGCCGGGCCCAGGGGATGGGCGCGGACCCCGCTGAAGCCGAGCCGAGTCAGCTTACGGGTGGCGTCGAGGACCGGCATCACCGTCCGGCTCAGCCCGGGCGCATCCGCCGCCACCCGGTACAGGCCCGCGCCCGCCGCGTCCCGCGCGGCGACCAGCAGGACGCCGGCCACGTGGCCGTGCACCACGTAGCAGGCCTCGCCGTCCAGGGTCGTGCCGCCGGGGGAGTGCGCCGCGGTCACGCCGAGCGACTCCGGGGTGCCGTCCGCGCGGCCGCCGGGCCCGCTCACCGCCACCGCCCCGATCAGCTCGCCGGTGGCCAGCCCCGGCAGCAGATCGGCCTGGGCCGCGTCGTCCCCGCTGGCCAGCACCGCGGTCACGGCCAGCACCGCGGAGGACAGGTAGGGGACGCTGGCCAGGCCGCGGCCCAGTTCCTGCAGGACCACGCCGGCCTCGGGCAGCCCGCAGCCCGCGCCGCCGTAGCTGGCCGGCACCAGCAGGCCGGTCAGGCCCAGCTGGCCGCCCAGGTCGGCCCACACCCCCGGGTCGAAGCCCGTCTGCGTGCCGGACACCCGGCGGACCTCGTCCAGCGGCGAGCGGTCCCGCACGAACGCCCGGACCATCGCGCGCAGGTCGTCCCGTTCCGCTGCCGAGGTCGCCGGCCCGGTGGTGGCTGGCCCCGTGGTGGCTGGCCCCGGCCCTGATGCTGGCATCAGCGCCGCGCTCAGCCCGCCACGATGGGCTGGCCCCACATGTCGCAGTTCGGGGCCGCCTTGGCCACCAGGCCGGGCACGACCGCACCCAGGTCGGCCGGATCCCAGGTGCCGGGCTGCCGGACGCCCGGGCCCGAGTGCCAGCCCTCGGCCACGTTCAGCTCGCTGCCCCACACGTTGAACACCCGGCCGGTGATGTCCCGGGACTGCTCGCTGCCCAGCCACACCACCAGCGGCGAGACGCGCCCGGGGGCCAGGTCGTCGGGCTGGCCTGCGGCCCCGTCCGGCACGGCCCCGTCCAGCACGGCCAGGCCCTCGGTCATCCGGGTCCACGCCCCGGGGGCGATCGCGTTGACCGTCACCCCGTACCGGCCCAGTTCGGTCGCGGCGATCAGCGCGAACGCGGCGATGCCGGCCTTGGCCGCGCCGTAGTTCACCTGGCCGGGGTTCCCGTACAGGCCGGACGGGGACGAGGTGCAGATCACCCGGGCGTCTCTGGCCTGCCCGGCCTTGGCCTGCTCGCGCCAGTACCCGGCGGCGTGCCGGGTCGGGGCGAATACCCCGCGCAGGTGGGTGCGGATGACGCCGTCCCAGTCGTCCTCGGTCATGTTCACCAGCATCCGGTCCCGCAGGATGCCGGCGTTGTTCACCAGCACGTCGAGCTGGCCGTAGCCGGCCAGGGCGGCCTGGATGAGGCGCGCCGCGCCGGCCCAGTCTGCGGCGTCCTCGTAATTGGCGACCGCCTCGCCGCCCAGCGCGCGGACCTCGGCCACCACCGCGTCGGCAGGCCCGTGATCCCCGCCGGTACCGTCCCGCTCCACGCCGGTGTCGTTGATGACCAGCCGGGCACCTTCCCGGGCGAAGGCCAGCGCGTGCGCCCGGCCCAGGCCGCGGCCGGCCCGGTAATGATCACGACCCGGCCGGCGCAGATCCCGCTCATCCGTCCGTCCTTCCCTGCAGGCCGATCGCCCGGGCCCACAGGGCGGTCAGCTCGTCGGTGGCCTTGTCCAGCTCGAAGTCCTCGCCCTGGGTGCACCAGGTGTAGGCGAACCGGCTGACCATGCCGGTGAGCGCGTGCGCCGCGTAGCGCGGGTCGAGCGAGGGTTCGGCCAGCCCGGCCTCCTGCAGGCCGCGGATGGACTTCTCGGCCCGGGTAACGAACGCCGCCTTGGCCTCGTGCAGCAGGTCGGCCATGTCCGGCACGATCGCCGCCGCGTTCTCCCAGATCACCATCAGCCGGCTGTTGGCCCGGTAGGTCGCCAGGTAGCGGCGATTCGCCGCGTGCAGCGCCGATACCGGGTCCTGGTCGCCGCGGCGGCCCCGGTACTGCGCGGCGCCCGCGCCGAGGAGCTCGGACTCCAGGTGCAGGATGACCGCGCGCAGCGCGGCTTCCTTGGAATCGAAGTAGGTGTAGAAGGTGCCGTGCGCCGCCCCCGCCTCTTCGGCGATGTCGGTGATCCGGGCGTCGATGAAACCGTCCCGCTCGAAGACCCGGCGGGCGGCGGCGATGAGCGCCTCGCGGGTCCGGCGGCCGCGCTCGCTCAGCTGCTCGGGTGGTTTGGGGGAGGCGCCGGCCGGTGACGGGTCGGCGGCCCGGGATCGCGCCATGCGACCTGACGATAGTCGAACTTGACGTCGGAATCAAGTTCAGCTTAGATGGGAGACCGTTCCCGCGGGCGCTGCGAGGACCCGCAGCAGCCGGGCTGATGACCCGTGAGGAGTCTGATGGATTTCGAGTTCTCCGCGCGGTCGGCGCAGCTCCAGCAGGAACTCCTGGCCTTCATGGACAGCCACGTGTACCCGGCCGAGGAGCTGTACGAGAGCCAGCTCGCCGCGTCGGGCGACCCGCACAGCCAGCCGCCGGTCATGGAGGAGCTGAAGGCAGAGGCCCGGGGCCGCGGCCTGTGGAACCTGTTCCTGCCCGACGCCACCTGGGGTAGCGGGCTGAACAACACCGACTACGCGCCCCTGGCCGAGATCACGGGCCGCTCGGCGATCGCCTCGGAGGCGGTCAACTGCTCCGCCCCGGATACCGGCAACATGGAACTGCTGGTGCTGTTCGGCACCGGGGAGCAGCAGCGCGAATGGCTGGTGCCGCTGCTGGACGGCACGATCCGGTCCTGCTTCGCGATGACCGAGCCCGCGGTATCCAGCTCGGACGCCAGCAACATCTCCGCCACCATCACCCGCGACGGCGACGCGCTGGTGCTCAACGGCCGGAAGTGGTGGACCTCGGGGATCCTCAACAAGGACTGCAAGCTGATGATCTTCATGGGCTGCACCAACCCGGACGAGGCCCCGCACCGCCGCCAGAGCATGGTCCTGGTGCCCACCGACACCCGCGGCATCACCGTGCTGCGCAACCTGCCGGTCTTCGGCTATACCGACCGGCTCGGCCACGGCGAGGTGCAGTTCACCGACGTCCGGGTCCCCGCCGCGAACCTGCTGGGCGCGGAGGGCGGCGGCTTCGCCATGGCCCAGGCGCGGCTCGGGCCGGGCCGGGTGCACCACGCGATGCGCGCGATCGGGATGGCCGAGCGGGCCCTGGAGCTCATGTGCCGCCGGGTGACGTCCCGGGTCGCGTTCGGCGGCCCGCTGGCCGACCAGGGCGTAATCCGCGAGTGGATCGCCCGGAGCCGGATCGAGGTCGACCAGGCCCGGCTGCTGGTGCTCAGGGCGGCCTGGCTGATGGACACCCGCGGGAACAAGGCCGCGCGGACCGAGGTGGCCGGGATCAAGGTGGCCGCGCTCGACGTGGCGCACCGGGTGATCGACCGGGCCCTGCAGGCCCACGGGGGCGCCGGGGTCAGCGACGACTTCCCGCTGGCCCGGATGTACACCAGCGTCCGGGCGCTGCGGATCGCCGACGGCCCGGACGAGGTGCACCTGCGCACCGTCGCCCGCCGCGAGCTGGCCCAGTACCGTGACTGAAGCACCGGCGGGCGGGCTGCTCGCGGGCCGCAACGCGCTGGTCACCGGGGCGTCCCGGGGGATCGGCCGGGCCATCGCCGAGGCGTTCGCGGCGGCCGGCGCCCAGGTGATGATCTCTTCCCGCAAGGCCGGCGCACTGGAGCAGGTGGCCAGGGAAGCGGCCGCCCGCGGGCTGCCCGGCCAGATCATCTGGCAGGCCGCGCACGCGGGCAAGCCCGCGGACGCGCAGGCCTGCGTGGCCGAGACCGTCCGCCGCCTCGGGTCGGTGGACATCCTGGTCAGCAACGCCGCGACCAACCCCTACTTCGGCGACCTGGCCGGGCTGGATGTCGCCCGGGCGGAGAAGACGTTCCAGGTCAACCAGCTGGGCGTGCTGACCTGGGCGCAGCAGGCCTGGCAGGCGTCGATGCGCGAGCACGGCGGGGTGATCATCAACGTGGCGTCCATCGGCGGGTTCATGGTCGAGCCGATGATCGGGTTCTACAACGTGACCAAGGCGGCGGTGATCCAGCTGACCCGCCAGCTGGCCTACGAGATGGCCCCGGGGGTGCGGGTGAACGCGATCGCGCCGGGGCTGGTCAAGACGGATATGGCCCGCGGCCTGTGGGAAGGGCGGGAACCAGAGCAGGCCCGCCGCATCCCGCTGCGCCGCCTGGGCGAGACCGCGGACATCGCCAGCGCCGCGGTCTTCCTGGCCAGCGACGCGGCGTCCTGGATCACCGGGCACACGCTCGTGGTGGACGGCGGGGCGATGGTCGCGCCGTCCGTCGCCGGCGAGGACCAGGCGGGCGAGCCGTAGCCGGGCAGGCTGCAGACGGGCAGGGACGGGCATGGACTACCAGGAGATCCGGTACGGGCCGGCCGAGGGGGCGGGCCCCCAGGTCGTGCAGGTCACGCTGGACCGGCCGGCCGCACTGAACGCCTACACCTCGCGGATGTGCGAGGAACTGAACGATGCGCTGCTGCGCTACGCCCGGGATGAGGACGCCCGGGTCCTGGTGCTGACCGGCGCCGGGCGGGCCTTCTGCGCCGGCGGCGACGTGGCCAGCCAGGTCGAGGTGGCGGAGGCGGCCCGCCGCCAGCTCGGCCACGGGGTGGTGATGCGGGAGCGGATGCACCTGCTCGCCCAGTCCCTGTACCGGATGGACAAGCCGCTGATCGCGATGATCAACGGGCCGGCCGTGGCCGGCGGCCTCACCCTGGCCCTGCTGTGCGACTTCCGGATCGCGGCCTGGAGCGCGCGGCTGGGTGACACCAGCGGCCGGGCCGGCCTGCTGCCCGACGAGGGCGGCGCGTGGCTGTTCACCCGGGTGATGGGGATCGCGGCCGCCACCCGGATGACGCTGCTGAGCGAGCTGTACGACGCGTCCACCGCCCAGCAGCATGGCCTGGTCAGCGAGGTGGTCCCCGACGAGCAGCTCCGGGACCGGACCATGCAGCTCGCGGACGAACTGGCCGCGCGGGCGCCGCTCGCGGTCCGGATGGCCAAGCGGATGATGCGCCGCTCCCTGGAGCTCACCTTCGAGCAGTCGCTCGGCGACGCCGAGAACGCGGTCAACATCATCAACGACAGCGAGGACGTGCAGGAAGGCGTGGCCGCTTTCCTGGAGAAGCGCGCTCCCGTGTTCCGGGGGCGCTGAATGCCCCCGAACGCCGAGGTGCCGCAGCCAGCCGCCCCGCCCCCCGGGCCGTCCGGTGCGCCGGCCGCGACGGCGGCGCGGACGGTGGACGCGCGCGACCTGCCGCCCGTTGCGGCGAATTTGTTCACCACGGCGGACGGGACGCTGCGGCTGATCGGGTCGGCCTGCCGGGCGTGCGGCACGCTGGCCTTCCCGCAGCAGCAGTCCTGCCCCCGCTGCTGCGGCGGCGAGGTCGCGGCGGCGCTGCTGCCGGCCGAAGGCACCCTGTGGTCCTGGACCGTGCAGCGGTTCCCGCCGAAGTCGCCGCCGTACGCCGGGGGAGAAGCGGAGTTCCGGCCGTTCGCGGTGGGCTACGTGGCGCTGCCCGGCGGGATCGCGGTCCAGGGGCGGCTCACCGGATCGGACGCGCCGGACGGCTACCGGATCGGCATGCCCATGCGGCTGGTCCTCGAGCCGTTCCTGCGCCGCGACGGGACGACGGTGGCCATGTACGCGTTCGCGCCCCGGGATGGCCGGACCGGGCCCCGGCGAGGGGAGCAGATCATCGTGACCGGAAGCAGCCTGGCCATCGTGGGCATCGGCATCCACCCGTTCGGCCGGAACGAGGACGTGTCCGGGCTGGCGATGGGCGTGGCGGCGGCCCGGGCGGCCCTGGCCGACGCCGGGATCAGCTGGGCGGACATCCAGTTCGCGGTGGGCGGCTCTGACTCCGCGGGCAGGCCCGACACGATGGTCAGCCGGCTCGGCCTGACCGGCCTCCCGTTCACCAACGTGATCAACGGCTGCGCCACCGGCGGGGCGTCCCTGGTCACCGCCCGCGCGGCCGTTGCCGCGGGCCAGCACGAGATCGGGCTGGTCGTCGGGTTCGACAAGCACCCGCGCGGCGCCTTCGACCCGCGGCCGGAGGACTGGGGCCTCGGCGCCTGGTACGGCGATCTGGGCCTGATGCTGACCACCCAGTACTTCGGGATCAAGATCCAGCGTTACATGCACGACCACGCCATCACGACCGCGTCGCTGGCCAGGGTGGCGGCCAAGGCGTTCCGCAACGGCGAGCGCAACCCCGCCGCGTGGCGGCGCAAGCCGCTGTCGGACGAGGACATCCTGGCCTCGCCCATGGTCGCCGACCCGCTGACCCAGTACATGTTCTGCTCGCCGTCCGCGGGCGCGGTGGCCCTGGTGGTGTGCCATCCCGGCCTGGCCGCCCGGTTCCCGGCGCCGCCGGTGTACGTCCGGGGCGTGTCCATGCGGTCGCGCCGGTTCGGCTCCTTCGAGGTGTTCAGCCCCAGCATGCCGGTGACCCGCGGGCCCTCCCCGTCCCAGGAGGCGGCGCAGGCCGCGTACGCGGAGGCGGGCATCGGCCCCGGCGAGTTCGATGTGGTGCAGGTGCAGGACACCGAGTCGGGGGCGGAGCTGATGCACCTGGCCGAGTGCGGGCTCTGCGAGCACGGCGCGCAGGAGGAGCTGATGAGGACCGGCGCGACGGAGATCGGCGGCCGGCTGCCGGTCAACACCGACGGCGGGTGCATCGCGAGCGGCGAGCCGATCGGCGCCTCCGGCCTGCGCCAGGTCCACGAGACCGTCCTCCAGCTGCGCGGCCAGGCCGCCGGCCGCCAGGTGGATGGGGCCCGGACCGGGTTCACGCACGTGTACGGCGCGCCGGGGATCAGCGCGTGCGCGGTGCTGAGCCGATGAGCGACCCGCCGAGTGACCTCGCGCAGTGGCAGGCCCGGGCGCGGGAATGGCTGCGGTCTTGCGCGCGGCCCCGGGACGGCGGGGACGACGCAGCCGGGCTGGGCTCGGTGGCCGTGTTCGACAACCTCACCTTCGAGCAGGAGCAGGAGCAGCTGGCCGCCGCGGCGGCCTGGCAGCGGGCCAAGCTGGCGGCCGGCTACGGGGCCATCACCTGGCCGCCGGAGTTCGGCGGCGCGGGACTGTCTCCCGCGCATGAGGAGGCGTTCGGCCGGGAAGAGGCGCAGGTCGCGGTGCCGCGGAAGAACGAGCTGTTCTCGGTCACCCTCGAACTGGTCGCGCCCACCATCGCGGCGTTCGGGACACCGGCCCAGCAGCGTGAGCTGATTCCCCGGCTGCTGGCCGCCGAGCTGTTCGTCTGCCAGCTGTTCTCCGAGCCGGGCGCGGGCAGCGACCTCGCCTCGCTGTCGCTGCGCGCCGAGCGCCGGGGCGGCGGCTGGGTGCTCAACGGCCAGAAAGTATGGACGTCCGGGGCCCGGCACGCCGCGCTGGGCGAGCTGATCGCCCGCACCGATCCGGCCCAGGCCCGGCACCGGGGGCTGACCGCGTTCCTGGTGCGCATGGACGCGCCCGGGGTGGAGATCCGCCCGATCCGGCAGATGAGCGGCGGGTCCAGCTTCAACGAGGTCTTCTTCACCGACGTCGCGGTCCCGGACGAGGCGCGGCTGGGGGAGATCGGGCAGGGCTGGCAGGTGGCGCTCACCACGCTGGGCTTCGAGCGGGCCGCGTCGGGCGCGGGTGCCCAGCAGCCCGGCGGATCCTTCGCCCAGGCCGCCGCGACCGCCCGCCAGCTAGGCCGTCTCGGCGACCCCCTAATCCGGCAGCTGCTGGCCGACCTCTATGTGCGCTCCGAGGTCCAGCGCCGGTATGCGGAGAAGATGACCCAGTCCGCCGCGGCGGGCACGCCGGGCGAGGACGGGTCGGTGCTCAAGCTCATGTGGTCGGCGAACCTGATGCGGGTCTCGGCGGTAGTGACCGAGCTGCTCGGGCCGCGGCTGGCCGCCGACACCGGGGAGCCTGGCCTGTTCGGCTGGTCTGAGCACGTGCTCGGGGCGCCCGGCTACCGGATCGCCGGCGGCACCGAGGAGATCCAGCGGAACATCATCGCCGAGCGGGTCCTGGGCCTGCCCCGCGACCCCCGCCCCCCCACGTAACCCACCCCGCCCGCGCCGCCCCCGCAGCGCTAACGTCCCGGGTCCGTACCTCCAGTCACACAGGCCTCTCCCGTCCACATATCACGCCGAGCGTGCGCCTAAATCGGGCAAAACATCCGCCGGGGCGCACGTCCGACGTGACATGTCGGCGCTGGCCCTGCCCCAGCGTTCCGGTCAGCGGATGATGGCCACCAGGGTCAGCACGGCCGAGCCGAGGTCCTGATCGCCCGAGATCGTGCTGCGCGCTCCCGCGCGGTTTCCACCGTGATGCCCCGGGTGGCCACCCGCCACAGGGTGTCGGCGGAAAGCCGCACGAGCGCGGCGGCATCTTCCACCGCGACGCGACGTCCACGAACTCCTGGTTCACCCGGTGCAGGAATCGGGGCAGGTCCTCGCCCGGCCCGGGACCGGGTGCCGCCTGCCCATCGCGGCTGCCCGACAGCTTCCTGATTTGGTCGTGGACCACGTGCGCGGCCACGTCGTGCACCCGCCAGCCGGGACACACCGTGGGCCGCTGCCAGTCCTCGGCCGTCAGATCCCCAGAGCAGCCACGAAGGCGGCTCGCTCCAGCGGGAACAGCGGCCGGACATCCAGCGGCGGCCCCGCCCAAGTCCAGTCCATATCTCGCAGTGCATCACACGCCCTGCTACCTAAAGGCCACCACCGGCCCGCTGTCACCCTCCTCAGGCGGCGGGTGCGACACTCACGTCGAGGGTGACAGTCTCGGCATCGCGGTCGTAGTCCCGGGGATCGCCCTCGAGAGCGAAAGCGATAGCGGCCAGGGACTCGCGCTCAGCATCCGCCCGGGTCGCTGCCCCCCGCCGTTGATGTGCAGTGCGGGGACCCGAAAATGCCAGTTGCTGGCCTCTTCGTCGAAGAAGAACTCGACTCGCAGCGCGCTCATGGCAACGACCATCCTACAGTTTCCGCAGTTCAACAAGGGTATAGCCGTAGTCTCGCGCGATCCTGGCCATGGCCGGGCCGCCCAGATCCACGCCCTCATGGTAGGCCCAGATGCGTTGCTGGTCGCCTTTGGCGAGGACGCGGTGGGAGCCCGAGCGCCTGGTCTCAATCCAGCCATCGCGCTTTAACGCCGCAAGTACGCGTCCAGCCTTGGCCATGTTCCGCACCGTAGAGCAGGGGGCCGACAAACGGTCCTCGGTAGGGTGGCGGTATGCGTGTAGTGATCGCAGGCGGGCACGGGAAGATCGCGCTTCTGCTGGAACGCCTCCTGGCCGGCCGCGGGGACCAGGTCGTGGGACTGATCAGGAACCCGGCCCACGTCACCGACGTGCAGGCAGCCGGTGCGGAAGCTGTCGTGTGCGACCTGGAGGCGGCCTCGGCCGACGACGTCGCGGCCCTGCTGTCCGGCGCGGATGCGGTGGTGTTTGCGGCAGGTGCGGGCCCGGGCAGTGGCGTGCCCCGCAAGGACTCCGTTCGACCGGGGGGCCTCCGTGCTGATGGCCGACGCCGCGGAGCGGGCCGGGGTACGCCGGTTCGTGCAGGTCTCGTCGATGGGAGCCGGCCAGCCGCCGGGCCGGGATGGGGATGAGGTCTGGGCCGCCTACATCACCGCGAAGACCGCCGCCGAGGACGATCTGCGTGCCCGGGACCTGGACTGGACCATCCTGCGGCCCGGCGGCCTGACGGACGCCCTGCCGGTCGGCCGGGTCCGGCTCGCGGCCCCGCCGGTTCCCCGCGGCAGCATCCCCCGGGCGGACGTCGCCGGGGTCATCGTGGCGCTGCTGGACGATCCGGGGACCCGGCACCTGACCCTCGAACTGGTCAGCGGGGACAGCCCTGTAGACGAGGCCGTGTACAACCTTTCCTGAGCCTGGCGCCACGCCGCTGGATCGGCGACGGGCAGCTAGGGTCGGCGCCGCCCGCTCGTCCCAGGCCTCGGAGGGGCCGGCCCGGCCAGTGAGGGCCGGCCGCCGATGAAGTCCTCCCAGTCGGTCTGGACCGGCGTCCACCGGCGGTCGAAAGCGGTGGCCCGGGCCACGGCCCGATCCATCCGCTCACCGTGATAGCGGTGCCGGGCCCAGATCGACGTGGGCCGGGCCAGTCGCACCGCGCCGGTCCACGCGACGGGCGGCAGGAACAACCCGAACAGCGCGCAGCGGTATTTACCCTTGAGCGCGCACACGACGGAGAAGACCCCGTCAATCGCGAGAAGGGCCGTCGCGCTCAGCCGGACTGACCGTTCGATTTCGTTGGCGCCCTGAATGCCGAAGGGGCTGAACCCCACGAGCATCAGGCCAAGGCAGGCCGCCGTCAGGGTCACCGCCTCGACCGAGAGCTGGCCCTCGCCGTTCCAGTAGACATCCTGCAGGTGCAGGATCAGCGCGAACTCGTCCAGCACCAGGGACATGCCGATGCCCACGCACACCCCGGCGAAGGACAGCCAGCCCAGCGAGCCCGGCCCGCCGACCGCCGTGAGCGCGCCGATGATCAAGAGAATCAGGCCCGGCACAGCATGATGGATATGGGTCCCGGACGCCGTTATCTGATTACGGAAGGGGCCGCGGCCATCGCGGATGAGCCGGGTGATGGTGCGCGTGGACGCAAAAGTCACCACAAAGGCCAGAAAACACAACCCAAGCGGGAGTTTTCCGGCCGCAATCACCTCCCGGTGCCACCACGAGCCCATGCCCCTGATGTTCGCAGAACTACCAGGCCGCCGCGCCGCCGGGCCGTGAACCGCAGGGGCGTCCTCGCCGTGGTACGGAACCGAGGGCAACACCGGGGAACCGACCGCGTAGGGGGACGACGAATGGCTGGGCAGCAGGTGGTGGACTGGGCCGGTTCGGACCGGCCCGGGGTGCGGGCTGGTGCCGCGCCGGAGATGGCCGTGCGGATGGTGGGCGCGCTGCTCGCGCTGGCCATAGCCGCTGTCCACGTGGCCGATCAGGGCGGGATCAGCAGCTTTGCCTCACCGGACTGGATCGGCTGGGGCTACCGGCTCATCGAGGTAGGCGGGGTGCTTACCGCGGTGCTGTTGCTGATTCCGTGGACGGCGTGGCTGGGGTGGGCGGCCAGCCTGCTGCTCGGCCTGGGGCCGTTGATCGGCTACGTCGCGTCCCGGTCAATAGGCGTGCCTGGCGATCACGGCGACGTCGGTGACTGGGGCTACTGGGTGGGCACCGTGTCGCTCGTCATCGAGGCCGCTCTGATCGTGCTGGGCGTCACCATGCTGATGGCCTACCGGCAGCGCTCCAGGCACCCGCTCGTCGTCGGGCGCCTGGGCCAGCTCGCTAAGCCAGGCTCCTCGTAAGACCCGGCAGCCAGGCCACGGGGGAGCGCCTGGCCGGGATTCCCCCGCCAGGCGCCCCGCGTGCCAGAATCTCAAGGCGTGACCACTCACCCGGCCAGCCGCCGCGCTACCGCCCGGGACGTCGCTGAGCGGGCCGGCTGCTCCGCGTCGACCGTGTCACTCGTATTCACCGGCAAAGACACCGGGCGGGTCAGCCCGCAGCTGCGCAGCCTCATCTTCGCGGCCGCCGCGGATCTCGGCTACCGGGTCAATTCCACGGCCAGCGCCCTGGCCCGCGGGCAGCTCGAATCGATCGGGTTCGTCGGCCCCGATCCCACGAACCCGTTCTTCTCGATGGTGCTGGAGGGCCTGACCCGGCATCTGGACAGCGCCTTCTCGCTGACGGTCCTGATGCCCGAGGGCGGTGCGGACTACAGCCTGAGCACCGTGCAGCGGGCCATGGCCGGCAACCTCGCCGGGCTGATCCTGGCCAGCCCGGGTACGGAGTTCCTGGAGAGCTTCGTGCCCACCTGCCCGACCGTGATCCTCGACGCCGGAGGGACGGCCGGGACGCTGCCCAGCGTCGATCTCGACCTGCGCAATGCGGTTCGCGAGCTCTCCGGCTACCTGGCCTCACTCGGCCACCACCGGGTCGCCTACGTCGGGGTCAGCCGGAAGAAGAAGGTGTCCCTGCACTATCGCCGGGAGGAGCTGCAGGCCGGGCTGCTGGAGCACGGCTCCGGCCTGGCCGTGGACGACCTCGTGCTGGAGGGCATGACGATCGACGACGCCTTCGGGGGGTTCCGGCGCATCTGGCCGGCCTGGTCCGCGGCGGGCGTGACCGCCGTGGTGTGCGGGGACGACCTGCACGCCTACGGGGTGCTGCGGGCCGCCCGGGAGCTGGGCCTGGGCATCCCGGGTGACCTGTCCCTGGTGGGCTTCAACGACCTGCCCTACTCCGAGCTGACCGAGCCGGCGCTGAGCACGGTGAACCTCTTCGCGACCCGGCTCGGCACGGAAGCGGCGGCCCTGCTAGGCAGGTACATCCGGACCGGGCGCGCGCCGGCCAGCCAGGTGCTGCCCAGTGTCCTCGTCGTCCGCGAATCCACCGGCCCCGTTCGCCCCCGCCGCCCGCGGGCCTGACCCGGACGGGGGAGTCCCGGACCGGCCGTAACGGTCCAGGAACGACGTGGCCACCAGTTCGTCGATGAACCGCGGGACCGGGACGACCACGTGCCCGGAGCCGAGCGACCCCGCTGCGACGGCCTCCAGGCAGCGGGCCTGCAGGGCGAACCCGAGGTCCATCGACTCGATGGAATTGCCCAGCGGGCGCGGGCCCGCCAGGTTGGCCATGTGGCCCCGGGTCAGCAGGTGAATTCGCCGGCCGTCATCGAGGCGGAATGTCTCGATCCCGTCGGCCGCGTCGAACCGCTGCAGCACCCCGGCCGCGCGGGCCAGCCCGTCCACGGCGATCTCCCGGGGAAAGTGGCCAGCGTTCATCAGGACCACGCCGTCTTTCAGGAAGCCCAGGTCGTCCGCGGTGATCACGGACTCGGCCCCGGTCACGGTGATCACCACGTCCGCGCCGCGCAGCGCCTCCTCACGGCCGGGGACGGCGAAGCCGTCGAGGCTGGCCTCCAGCCTCGACACCGGGTCGATCTCGACGACCGCGACCGACGCGAAGGCGTTCCGGAAGTTGGCCGCCACGCCCTTCCCGCACGCGCCGTAGCCGAACACCGCCACCCGCCGGCCGTTGGTCATCTGGTTGGTGATCCGCAGGTACGACTCGAGCACGCTCTGCCCGACCGCGTGCCGGTTCTCCGCGAACTGCTTGATCGGGCTGTCGTTGATGACCAGGACCGGGACCCCGAGCTCGGCCGCCAGCGGCCGCAGCCGCATCCGCCCCGAGGTCGTCTCCTCGGTCCCGCCCAGCAACCCCGGATACGGCTCGGCCAGGTACCGCACGAACAGGTCCCCGCCGTTGTCCAGGAGCAGCTGCGGCCGCGCGGCGAGCACCTGGCGCAGATGCCCGTCGTGCTCGGCTTCGTCGGTGGTGGCCGCGCCGATCACCTCGATCCCGCGGGCGCGCAGGTACGCGACCGTGTCCGGCTGGGTGCTGGACAGGTTGCCGGTGGACACCACCCGCGCGCCGCCTTCGGCCAGGGTCAGCAGCAGGGCCACGGTCTTGGGCTCCAGGTGGATCCCGGTGCCGATGGTCAGGCCGTCGAACGGGCGGGTGCGGGTGAACTCGGCCCCGATGGAGCTGAGCAGCCGGCAGCCGCTGCGGACCCACTCGATCCGGGACATCCCCGGGTCGCCGTCGCCCGCCCACGCATCACTGGCCAACGTGTACGTCGCCACCTTCCCGATCATGGTCTCGTTCCTGCTGAGCATGGTGCTGCCGTTCTACGGCGGGGCCTCACCGGTCAGCGGGCCGCTGCCGCCAACCGCCGTACCAATGACGGTAATGACGTCGCTCCCAGAAGGTCAAGCGCTTGACGGATGGGATTACCGGGTTGGCGGAGGCGGGCCCGGTTGTGCCACCGTCGAGGCAGGAAATCCATGCGGCCGCCCGGGCCGCCGAGGACGAATCTCCGGAAGGCCAGGGGCTTCAGCGGTGATCAGCTTCTACGACACCTCCACACTGCCGACCCAGGACATGCTCGACGCGATCGCCCGCGCGCCGCTCGGCGACGACGTCTACGGCCTGGATCCGACCGTCAACGAACTCGAGGCCGTCGCGGCCGGCCTGATGGGCAAGGACGCGGCCGTCCTGATGCCCAGCGGCACCATGGCCAACCTCGCGGCCGTGCTGTCCTGGACCCATCCAGCCGACGAGGTCGTCCTCGAAGCCGAGGCGCATCTGCTCTATTACGAAGCAGGCGGCATCAGCGCGGTAGCGGGCTGCGTCCCGCTGGGCGTGCCGGGGGACCGGGGCGTGCTGCGCGCCGAGGAGGTCGAGCGGCATCTGCGCGGACCGGACATGCACTACCCGCAGACCAGGCTGCTGTGCGTGGAGAACACCCACAACCGGGCGGGAGGCACGATCACCCCGCCCGCGGTGATGAAGGAACTGCGCGAGCTGTGCGACGCGCACCAGCTCGCACTGCACGTGGACGGGGCGCGGATCTTCAACGCGGCCGTAGCGCTGGATATCCCGGCCGCCGAGCTCGCCGCCGATGCGGACTCAGTCTTCTTCGCGCTGAGCAAAGGACTGTCCGCGCCGGTGGGCGCGGTGCTGGCCGGGTCCGCCGAGTTCGTGGGCCGGGCCCGGCGGGCCCGCAAGATGCTCGGCGGCGGGATGCGGCAGGCCGGGATCATCGCCGCCGCCGGGCTGGTCGCGCTGCGGACCGGGATCGGCCGGCTCCGCGAGGATCACGAGCAGGCCCGGAACCTGGCCGCCAGGCTGGCCACGCTGCCCGGCCTGGTCGTCAGCCCGGCCGAGACCAACTTCGTCATGATCGACACGGCGGCGTGGGGCATCAGCGCCGGCGAGGTGGCCGCGGAACTGGAGGCCCGCGGGATTACCGCGTCTTCCCGGCCGCCCTCCACGGTGCGGTTCGTCACGCACCGGATGATCACCGCCGCCGAGGCGGACGCTCTGGTGGCGGCGTTGCTGGAGATCAGCGATCGGATAGCCAGGCCACGGCAGCAGTGACCGGACCCCATGCCCGCGCTCATCTGGCTCGCCGCACAGCAGAACGACACCCGAGGCGCGTGTAATGCGTGGGGGCCAAACGCGGAGGCGGGATGACGTTCGAGGAATTCGCGGCGGCCCGGCTGCCGGCGGTGCTGAGGTTTGCCGCCGTGCTCACTGGCGACCGCGGCCTCGCCGAGGACGTGGTGCAGGAGGTGCTGATCCGGGCGAACGGGCGCTGGGAGGCCATCGCGCGCCTGGACCGGCCAGAAGCTTACGTCCGCAAGATGATCGTCAACGAGTACCTGTCCTGGCGGCGCCGGTCGTGGCGCCTGGTGCCGTCCGGGGCCGGCACCGACGTGGACGGCCGGCTCTCGCCGGATCCCGCCGCTGCGCACGCCGAGCGTGAGGCCCTCCTGGCCGAGCTGGCCCGGCTGCCCGCCCGGCAGCGGGCCGTGCTCGTGCTCCGCTACTACGAGGGACTCTCCGACGCCGAGATCGCGGACGTGCTCGGCTGCGCCACTGGCACGGTCCGGGGCTACGCCTCACGCGCGCTCGCCATGCTGCGCGTGGAGATGACCGGCCCCCCCAGCCCAGCCCAGCACGAGATCAAGGAGAAGTCATGACGCGCGACGGGAGCGGGGGACCGATGCGGACCGAGGACGACCTGCGCCAGGCCCTGGCCACGCTCCAACGCCACGCACCGAGTGCGGACACCGTGCTGGCCGGGGTGCGCGCGGCCGCCGGAGATGGCGTTGGCCCGGGCGCCCTCAGCCGGATCCGTAGGTGGCGGCCACCAGCAGCACATCGGTGGTGGCGCCGGCCCCGGCTGGCCCTGGCCCTGGCCGCCGCGGCGGCGGTCGCCGGACTGGTGATCACCCTGCTGCCGGGCTCCACGTCGCCGCGGACCGTCAGCGTGCCTGTTCAGACGGAGTTGCCCCGCCTCGCGCCCGGCCAGGTGGGTCTGCCCACGGCCACCTCCGTGGGCCAGGCTATGCTGACCGCGTTTCAGGGGGTCCGCGACGACATCGAGTACACCATGCAAACCGGCGGCGTCACCAGAGGCGTCGCCACGAGCGTGAACCAGATGTGGTCCTGGCCGGCCCAGCCTGACCCGGGACAGCAGCAAGTGGAGCGCACGGTGTGGGCCGAGCGCACGCACCGTGTAGCGGGCCTGGCCGTGGTTGAGGACAGTGCGGTCGGCTACACCACTCCAGCGGCCGGGGTGCAGACCGTGCAGGGTCAGGTCACCATGGTCTGCTACGCCGGAACGGGGCAGTCCGGCTGCGCATGGGGACAGAGGCAGACCCGGCCCGGAACCTGGTCCCAGGTCACCCAGAAGGTGTGGGTATCCACGAGCGACATCTCGGCGGCCGGCGGGCTCAGCCCGGCGGACCTGGCCCGGGGGATCGCGAAGGGGTACTGGCAAGTTGTGGGCCGCACCCGGCTGGAAGGTCAGCCCGCCATCGAGCTGAGCGAGACCGGCCGGGGCCCGGGCGTCTACGCCCCGCTGCCTACCCTGCTGTGGGTGAACGCCCGGACGCACCTGCCGATCCGGATGGTCAACGGGGTGGGCCACGCTCAGTGGGACGTGAATGAGTGGGGCTTCCTGCCGCCCACCGCGGCCAATCTGGCGCGGCTCCGGGTGCCCATCCCCCCCGGGTACCCGCGCTCCGTCCCGACGCGCTGAGCGACTAGGGCGGATCGGAGCCGCGGCGTTGCTCCTGGGCCGTGACCTGGGACAGGTCCGCCGGCCGGGCCGCGGCCTTCACCTGGCGGCCATGCGCGGGTCCCGGTCATGACACCCTGGGCCGGGACCCGATCACGACGCCCGGGATGGGAGCCAGCATGGATCTGGAACTGCTCGGCAAACGTGCGCTGATCACCGGCGGGAGCCGGGGGATCGGCTTCGCGGTCGCCGATGCGCTGGCCGCCGAGGGGGTCGCGGTCGGCCTGGTGGCCCGGGACGCCGGCGGCCTGGCCGCCGCGTCCGGGCGGCTGGCGGCCCGCGGGACCCCCGTGGCCACGGCGGCGGCGGACGTGATGGACGTGGGCGCGCTGAACCGGGCGGTCGGGGAGATCGCATCCGCGCTGGGCGGTCTGGACCTGCTCGTGGCCAACGCGGGCGGCACCGTCGGTACCGGCAACCTGACCAGCGCCGGACCGGGCGAGTTCACCGCGACCTTCGCGCTCAACGCCGGGCATGCGGCGGAGCTGATCCGGGCCGGCCTGCCCCACCTGCGCCAGGCGGGCGGGGGCGCCGTCGTCATCGTCTCCTCGATCACCGGGCTGCGTCCCGCGCCGCGGACGGCCTACGCCGCGGCCAAGGCGGCCGAGATCCAGCTGGCCGCGACGGCCGCCCAGGAACTCGCGCCCGACCGGATCCGGGTGAACGCGGTCAGCCCGGGCTCCATCATGTTCCCCGGCGGGTCGTGGGACTCCTTCCAGCAGGACAACCCGGGAGACTTCGCGACCTTTCTCGCCACCCAGTTCCCGTTCGGCCGGCTGGGAAGCCTGCCCGAGGTCGCGGACGTGATCACGTTCCTGCTGTCCCCGCGGGCGTCGTGGGTGACGGGCTCGAACGTCGTGGTGGATGGCGGCCAGCGTTACCCGAGCGCCCGCCGCTTCGACTGAGCGGGGCCGCGGGCCAGCCGGTAGTAGCCGAACGTGGCGTCCAGGATGCCCGCGCCGTGCGTCAGGCCCGGCAACTGCTGCCTCAGCTCGTGCACCTGGGCGGCCGGGATGTCGCCGGTCACGGTGAGCAGCGAGCCCTGGGTCACCGGCCCGTCCGGGACGGCTCCCAGCCGGGCCAGGGCCGGCAGCACCGACCAGGCCGTGTCGGCCGGCGCCTCCAGGTGAAAGCGGTGCACCGGCTCGTAGACCCGGGTGCCGGCCTGGCGCAGCGCGCTCATCAGCACGAGCGGGGTCAGGTTCCGGAAATCCCCGGCTGAGCTGGACCACTTACTCCAGCCGGACGGCGGCGGGGGAGTGAACCCGGAGTGGGTGAGGGTGACCACGGCGTCGGTGACCTGCCACCCGCGGAGTCCCTGCCGCAGCGTCTGGTGGACGGTCTCCTCGACGGCCTTCTGGAACGCCGCCGGCAGCGCCCCGCGCTCGATGCCCAGCCGGAACCGCACACCCGAGCCGGCCTGCGCGGGAACGATCCGCAGCCCGACCGTGGCCCGGAAGGGGTTGGCCTGATCGCCCAGGAATTCTGCGGCCGTGCCCGCGCCGGCCGGGCGCTCGATGCAGATGGTCGTCGTCTCGCGGAAACCGGCGTCGATGCCGAAGTCCGCGGCCAGCGTGGCCTGGATGACTTCCTTCTGCACCTCGCCGTAAAGGGAGACGAGTATCTCCTGCCGCGCGTCGTCCTGGCGCACGTTGATCAGTGGGTCCTGCTCAGCGAGCTGGCCCAGGGCCGCCCGCAGCGCCCCCTGGTCGGCGGGGCGGGCGGGCACGACCACGGTTTCCAGGCTGGGCGGGGCGAACTGTGCGCCCGGCGGGGCAGCCCGGCCCCGGCCGAGGGTGTCGCCGATGCGGATGGCGGCCAGACCCTGAAGTTTCCCGATCTGCCCGGCGGCGACGCAGGCCCGGGGCGCGGCCGGGCCGCCCCCGAAGACGCTGATCGCGGTGACCCGCCCCTCCTGGTCACGGCCGAAGCGCAGCCGGTCCCGGGTCCGTACGGTGCCTGAGAACATCCGGGCGTAAGCAATCTTCTCCCCGGCCCGGCCCCGCTCGACTTTGAAGATCACCCCTGAGACCGGCCCGTCCGGGTTGCCCCCGGCGGCAGGCAGGAATTCCCGCAGCCCGCTGGTCAGCGTGCCGACGCCCGCGCCGGTGATGGCCGAGCCGCAGAACACCGGGTGCACGCGCCCGCGACGGACCGCGGTGGCCAGGCCGGCCCGCAGCTGGCCGTAGGAGACGGCCGTCTCGTCATCCAGGTATGCGGCCAGGAACCCGTCGTCGTGGTCGGCCAGCACATCCGCCAGCCGGGCCGCGAAGGCCGCATCGCCCGCGCCGCAGGGACTGAAGACGGCACGGCGGGTGCCGGGATCCTGGACCGTCCCCATCGAGACGATCTCGGGGGTCAGCTTCTCGCGGATCTCCGCCAGCACCTGCTCGTCCCGGGCGCCGGCCCGGTCGATCTTGTTCACGAAGATGAGCGTCGGGAGGGCCAGCCGCCTGAGGGCCCGCATCAGCACCCGGGTCTGCGCCTGCACGCCCTCGACCGCGGAGATCACCAGCACCGCGCCGTCCAGCACGGCCAGGGTCCGCTCGACTTCCGCGATGAAATCCGGGTGGCCGGGCGTGTCGATCAGGTTCACGGTGAGGTCGCCGACGGCGAACGACACGACGGCGGACTTGATGGTGATCCCGCGCTGGCGTTCCAGCGCCATGGTGTCGGTCTGGGTATTCCCGTCGTCGACGCGGCCGATGCCGTCGATGACCCCGGCGGCGAACAGCAGCCGCTCGGTCAGGCTGGTCTTACCGGCGTCTACGTGCGCCACGATCCCCAGGTTCAGCGTGCTCACTAAGCGTCATGTCCTTGGTTTGGGCAACCGGTCCCTTCTGGCTGGACATGAACGCTGCTCGCACGTCACCCTCCTGGTGGCTCGCTGATTTCCGGTGAGTCCAGCAGATCCGGGCCCGGGAGGGCAACCGGTTTACGGTCGCGAGGACCGGGCCAGCAGGCCGGCGATCAGCACCTCGAGCACTTCACGCAGGGTCGCGGTGAAGTCGGTCCGCAGGACAGCCAGGGCGGGATCAGCCTCGTAGGCCGCGAGCACGGCAGCCGACGGCTGGGCATGCGCCCACACCGCGCCCGCCACCAGGAGCAGGCCGGCGCCGAGCCGTTCCGCGTCGCGGCGACCGAGTTCGCCCAGGTGGCGGACCAGCACGTGGCCCAGCCGGCTGACGTCCGCCAGGGCCGCCCGCTTGTAGGCGGCGGCGACCTGGGGGGAGACGTTCCGCTCGAGCACTGCGGCCTGCGCGCTGAGCAGGTCGCACAGCACCGGCCGGGCGGCCAGCGACGCGGCCAGCGCGGCGGCCAGCTGATCACCCCGCTCGGCCGGGGGAGCGGCGGCGTCGATCACCCCGCCCAGGTCCGCCTCGAGACCGGTCAGCCATTCCTGCCACGCCGAATCGAGCAGTTCCAGCAGCACGGCCTCGCGGGACTCGAAGTAGCGGAGCACGTTGGACTTGGCCAGGCCCACCCGCCGGCTGAGCTCGTTGAGTGTGACCTCGGCGACCGGCATCTCGGCCAGCATCGCCGCGGCGGTGTCGAGGATGGCCCGGCGGCGCACCTCCCGCTGCTCCTCGCTGCGCGCACGCTGGAACGTGGTCATGGGCAGCATTTTACAGACCGCCGGTCCCTTGTGTACAGACCATCGGTCTGCTACGTTCGTGAATAACAGACCGATGGTCTTTCAGAGGCCCGGAAGGAACGATTCCCCATGTACACGGTCCCGGATCAGACCGGCAAGCGCGCCATCGTCACCGGCGCCAACAGCGGCACCGGCCAGGAGGCGGCCCGGCGGCTGGCCGAGGCGGGCGCCCACGTCATCATGGCCGTCCGCACGGTGGCCAAGGGCGACCAGGCGCGGGCCGGGATCCTGGCCCGCCACCCGGGCGCCTCGCTCGAGGTGCGCCGCATAGACCTGGCCGACCTGGCCTCGGTCCGGGAGTTCAGCGACGGCCTTCTTGACGACGGCACCCCGGTCGACTTGCTCGTCAACAACGCCGGCGTGATGGCCCCGCCGACCCGGATGACCACGGCCGACGGATTCGAGCTGCAGTTCGGCAGTAACTTCCTCGGCCCGTTCGCGCTGACCCTCCGGCTGCTGCCCGTGGTGCTGGCCGCCCCGGCGCCGCGGGTGGTCACGATGAGCAGCGGCGTCGCGAACTTCGGCCGGATCCACTTCGCCGACCTGGAGTGGGAACGCCGCTACAGCGCGAACTTCTCCTACGCCCAGTCCAAGCTGGCGGACCTGATGATGAGCCTGCGTCTGGCCGCGATCGCGGCCGAGCGCGACTGGAACCTGATGAGCAACGCGGCGCACCCGGGGTTCACCCGCACGAACCTGCAGACCGCCGGGGCCAGCCTGGGCCGGGACAAGCCCAAGCGGACGATGTTCAACAGCCTGCACTTCCTCCCGTCGCAGGAGGTCGGGCCGGGCACCGAGCCACTGCTGTTCGCCGCCACCAGCCCGGCCGCCGTGTCCGGCGGGTACTACGGTCCGCGCGGCAGCATGGGGCTGGTCGGGCCTACGACTTTCGTCCGCCCGCCCCGCCGGGCCCGGGACACCGCGGCCGCGGCCCGGCTGTGGGCCGAAGCCGAGCGGCTGACCGGCGTACGCCTGCCGGCGGGCGCCATTCATTCCTGAATGACCGTTCCGGACGGCTCCCGGCGGGTAGCACGCACGTATGACTACCGGTACCCCAGCGCCCGCCCCCACGGCGGCGCCGGGCACCGAGCAGCCGCGGCGGTACCTCCCCAAGCTCCGCTACGAGCTCATCGGGTGCGGCCTGCACGGCCACGAGCTGCTCGGCACGGACGCGGCTGAGCTGCGGGCCGGCGACCAGCTCTTTGCCCGGGAATCGGGCGGGCTGCGCTGGTACCGCTGCCTGCGCTGCGACTCCTGGGTGGTGCTCACGCCCCCGGCCCAGCCGGCCCGGCGCTACCCGCCGTCCCGGGAGGAGATCACCCTCCCCCTGCGCGGCAAGCCACTGCGCGACCGCTATGTCCTGCGGCTGATCG
Organism: uncultured Actinomycetes bacterium; assembly: GCA_963718305.1. GTDB lineage: Bacteria > Actinomycetota > Actinomycetes > Streptosporangiales > Streptosporangiaceae > RYN-230. The sequence continues at coordinate 145,155 of CAVQZG010000024.1, read as the reverse complement.
CCATCGACCGGGTCCTGCATTTCCTGGTCCTGTCCGCGCTCGCCGCGGCCGTGTTCCTCTTCGCCGGCCACAAGGCCGCGCTGGACGCGGACTTCACCCGCATCCTGCACGATCTGCAGGGCGGTCTTGGCGGCCCGATGGTCACCAGCCGCCGGGGCGTCGTGCACGACCTGCAGCGGCTGTTCGCGGTCAGCATCACGAACCTGTACCTGGTCGGGGTGGCTATCGCCGCGTACGCGGTCCTGGAGGGCGTCGAGGCGGTCGGCCTGTGGCTGGGCCGCCGCTGGGCCGAATACCTGACGTTCGTGGCGACGGTGGTATTCGTGCCGTACGAGATTGACGAGCTCATCAAGGGCGTGACCGCGCTGAAGGTTCTTACCCTGGTCATCAACCTGGCCATCGTCGCGTACCTGCTGTTCTCCAAGCGGCTGTTCGGGCTGCGCGGCGGCGGGCGGGCCGAGCGGGCCGACTACGACGCGGACGTCGGCTGGCCCGCTATCGAGCGGGCCACCCCGCAGCCGTTCCCGGCCGGCCCGGCTCCGGCTTACGAGCGCCCGGAGGCCGGCGGGGCCGCGGGCGCGTCCTCCACGTCGATGTAGAGTTCCCGGCCGCCGGGCAGCAGCACACCCAGTGAATAGGACGTTATTCCCTCCAGGATCTCGGTCTGGCCGAGGATCTCGATGTCGACGACGTCAGGGTGGCCGATGAGGAGGCGGCACAGCACGCTGCCCGCATGATCGGGCTCCGCCCGATTGGACACTGTGCTGGGGGCCGGGGCCGCCTGGGGCTGGCAGGCGTCATCCGGAGATGTCATGCGACCACCGTGGGCGGGTTGCAGCCGTGAGCATGCTCCGTCGCGCGGCGCCGAATCGGACAAGCTCCACCGGCCGGGATGAAACTTCGTAGGCGAACACATTTCCTAATGTAACTCGGCGTGAGCGTGAGACCCCGGAATGAGGCCCCAGAATCGCGTACGGCGTGTCATATCGCGGGTGATAAAGCCGCCAATATCCGGCGCTCGCGGTAACGCTGCGTCGTCTGCATCCGGTGAGCTTCCGGGCCGGGAGGCTCGCGGGCGGCCCAGCAGTGCATCATGGGCGAGTGCCATTGTTCTCTTTCGAGGGTGTCGCGCCCACGGTGAGCCCTGAGGCCTGGATCGCCCCCACCGCCACCCTGGTGGGCGACGTCCGCGTCGAGGCCGAGGCGTCCATCTGGTACGGGGCGGTGCTCCGGGCCGACTTCGGGCCGATCCTGGTGCGCCGCGGCGCGAACGTCCAGGACGGCTCGGTGCTGCACGGCGGACCCGATCCGGTCACCGAGGTCGGCGAGGGGGCCACGATCGGGCATCTGTGCGTGGTGCACGGCGCCGTGGTGCACGCCGAGGCACTGATCGGCAACGGGGCCACCGTGCTCGATGGTGCCGTCGTCGGGCCGCGCGCCCTGGTCGCGGCCGGGGCCACGGTGCCTCCGGGGATGGAGATCCCTGAGGGCATGCTCGCGGTCGGCGTACCCGCCCGGGTGGCCGGGCCGGTCACCGGCGGAGCCGGGCAGTGGGTTGCGACCAACCCCCGGATCTACCGTGAACTTGCCCGGCGGCATGCCACCGGCGTGTTCCCCGTCCCCGAGCCCGGCCGCTAGCAGATTACGGCCCGGGGCACCCTGGCCTATGGTCCGGGATCAGCGATTACTGGTCAGAGCGACCGGGAACGGGACCAGTCGCGGGTCATCCGCCGGGAGCGTGACCTACCAGTGCCGCTGGGCGGGCACGGTAACGCCGTCGTCCGCGGTCCCGGTCTTGCGCACGATGGTGAGCCCGTCCACGGCCGCGACCGGCTCGGTGGGCACGTGGTCACGGCCCGCGGGAGTCCCCGGGGCGGCCTGCCTGGCGCGGTAGTGGGCCCGGGCCTCGCGGTAGTCCGGGCTGGCCTGCCGGTGCCGGAGGGTCATCCACAGCGGGACGCCCACGATGGCCGCCGCGATCAGCAGGGCGATGGGCCAGATGGCGATGATGGCGCCGTTCATGGTTCCACCTCACTTCCTGAGCCGGCCGCGGCCCGGCCAGCTCTGGCTGGTTAGTGGTAACCCTGCCCCCATGAGCCGGGGTAAACGTGCTACCCGCGGTCCCACGGCGCGTCCTCACCCATCTTCTTGTAGTACTTGGCGAGGTGACTCCTGACCCGGTCTATGTCCTGTTTGGGCAGTTCAACGCCACCTCGGGCACCCTGCATCACGTTTCCCGCCGCCATGATGCCGTGCGGTACGGCATAGACCTTGCCGTCGATGACGTCGGCGATCAGGAGTTTGTAGGCCGTGAAATTGTCCTTGTTGTCGCTGTCGTACCAGACATGCGCATCCCGGTACTTTTCGTCGGGCTTCTCCTCGGCACCGGCCCAGGCCCGGATCCGCTTCTCCGCGGCCGCGCCGTCCCATTCCCGGTCGCGGTCCGCCAGTGGATAGTCCTGGAAGGCTGTGACGGCCATGATGTCTCCTCTTCCTGAGGTCACTGACAGTTTCATTCTGCGTCTGCCCAGCACAGGAGGGATAAACGGCCCGCCGGCCGGGCCCGGCAGCGGAACGTGAGGGCGTAAGTGCGGCACCCGGGTTACAACGGCAGGTCGTCGATCAGGGGCTGGTGGCCGGATCGGGGCTCTGGCGCTCCGGGGCGATGCGGTAATGGTAGTCATGGTGCGCGCTGAAGCCGATACGGCGGTACAGCGCGCGGGCGGGCTCGTTGTCGTCTTCGACCTGGAGATACAGGTGCCCGGCGCCGTGCGCGGCAGCCTGGGCGGCGAGGGCGGCGGTGACCACCGTCGCGAGGCCGCGGCGCCGGTGCCCGGGGGCGACCTCGATGGCCGTCAGCCCGGCCCAGCCCGCCGCCGCGGCCACCCGGCCGATGGCGATGGTCTCGCCGCCGTCCCGGATCGAGGCGAACGCCTGCCAGGGCGCGGAGGTGAGCACCTGCCGGGCGATCGGCGGCAGGCCCGGCTGCCCGCGGTAGTGGTACAGGGCCAGCCAGTCCTCGCTGGGTTCCGGGTCCATCTCCACTGCTATCGGCACCTCCATCGGCATTAGCGCCGAGCCCTCTCCCGCTAGCCCCGCCGGATCCCTTCCTGCAGGCACCGGCCCCGCGACCAGGGCTACCCGCTCCGCCGGCGCGGTCATCACCGTCGCCACACCGGCCCGCACGCCCCAGCCCAGCCCGGCGAGGAAGCGGTCGAGCGGGACGGCCTGGGGCTGGCCCGCCGGGTGGGGGATAGCGATCATGGCAGGCAGGCCGCGGGCCTGGTACCAGTCCTGCACCGCCCGGGCGGCCCGGTCCAGCGGCCACCCGGGATCTCCGGTGGCCAGTGCGCTGTTGGCCCGCCCGGTGAACCCGCGCGCGGCGCGGAGCAGCCAGCCACCCAGCCGCTCTTCCTCCGTCGCCCGCCAGCCGAGCGCCGCGCGCTGTTCGAGGTCGGGGATCGAGATGGTCATGCACCTAGCGTGACACGGGGACCCGAAGCCGCGGCCAGTTGGTCCAGTAATGCTGGAATTAATACGAGGCTGGCCTTACTTATTGTGCAATAAGGAGCCGGCCAGTGTTCTTTACTGCCAACGGAAGATCGGCCGGCCACGGTAACGTGTCATTCATGTTAAGCCTCCTGGGTCGGCGTTCTCCTGTCCGTGCGACCGGACGGAACAACCCGTTAATCCGCTATGCCGGAAATGGTGCGAGGCTTGGCTATTGCCGCGAACTTTCTCCCCCTGCCCTGGAGCAGGTCCGGAGCCTGGGCCGCGGGTCGGTCGCTCGACGCGAGCAGTATCCGCAATATCCTCACCGGTGCCGATAAGCCCGATCCGCCGCAGGTAATTGACCCCCGTGGCGTGGTGATATGCGGAGCCTGGATTCGTGGTGAGCTGAACCTCGATGGCGTTAGCGCCGCCATTGGCCTGCGGTTTACCGGATGCCGCTTCGATAAGCCCCTGAGCCTCTGTGATGCGAAACTGCCCTGGCTTTTCCTGGACACCTGTGTGCTGCCCGCCGTCAGCGCCAGCCGGGCCCGGATTGACACGCTGAGCATTCGCGGCTGCGAACTCGACGGCCGCCGTCCGGACGGCCTGATCCAGCTGGCCGGCACCCAGGTGGCCAGCGAATTCCGGCTGGACGGTACCCGCCTGGCCAACCGCTCCGGGCCGGGGGTGGTGGCGTTCGGCTGGGCGGTCCGGGCTGCGGCGGCCATCCTGCTCGCCCTCTACACCCTCGGGCTGACCGGGGTCACCCGCAGCCCGCCCGGCGCGGGCTGACCGCCCGGCCCGGCCCCGGACCCGTTAGGGTCGGGTCCGTGTCCCACCGTGAGCTGGTGATCCTCGGCACGGCCAGCCAGGCCCCGACCCGCAGCCGTAACCACAACGGCTACCTGCTGCGCTGGGACACCGAAGGGCTGCTGTTCGATCCGGGGGAGGGAACCCAGCGCCAGATGCTGTTCGCCGGGGTGACGGCCAGCCAGATCACCCGGATCTGCATCACGCATTTCACGGTGACCACTGCCTCGGCCTGCCCGGCGTGCTGCAGCGGATGTCCCTGGACCGGGTGCCACAGCTGGTCGACGTGCACTATCCCGGGCAGAACCAGGCCGTGTTCGACCGGCTCCGGCACGCGGCGCTGTTCCGCGACGTGCTCAACCTGCGCGAGCGCCCGGTCACCCAGGCGGGAACCATAGCCAGCACCCCGGCGTTCCGGCTCGACGCACGGCCGCTGTCGCACAGCACGCCCACCTTCGGGTACCGGCTCGCCGAACCGGACGGCCGCCGCATGCTGCCGGACCGGCTGGCCGCGCTGGGCATCGCCGGCCCGGACATCGGCCGGCTGCAGCGGGAGGGGAGCCTGGTCACCGGCGGCCGCCCGGTCACGCTGGAGGAAATGAGCGAGCCGAGACGCGGCCAGCGCTTCGCATTCATCATGGACACCCGGCTCTGTGACGCGGCGTTCGCGCTGGCCGACCAGGCCGACATGCTGGTCTGCGAGTCCACCTTCGCGGATACCGAGGCCGCGCTGGCCCGGGACTACGGGCACCTGACCGCGAGCCAGGCGGGCCGCATCGCCGCGGAGGCCGGCGCCCGGCTGCTCGTGCTGACCCACTTCTCCCAGCGCTACGACCCCGCCGACGGGCAGCGGCTGGCCGGGGAGGCGGCCAGCGCCTTCGGCGGCGAGGTCGTCCTGGCCAGGGACCTGTCCCGGATCCCGGTTCCGACCCGGGCGCTTCCGTAATCAGGCACCAGTGGGGTCAGCTGGCAGGATTCGCCCGGAGTTGTCGGATTCCTTTTCCGCGTGACCGCCGAACTCGCTGCGCAGCGCGGACAGCACCTTGTCGCCGAACTCGCCGAGGCCGCGCGACTCGAACCGCTCGATGAGCGCGGCGGTGATCACCGGGGCCGGCACTCCCTCGTCGATCGACGCGATCACGGTCCACCGTCCTTCGCCGGAGTCCGAGACGTGCCCGCCGAAGTCGTCCAGCTCGGGCGACCGGGCGAGCGCGTCCGCGGTCAGGTCCATCAGCCAGGAGCTCACGACCGACCCGCGCCGCCACACCTCGGCCACCTCGGCGACGTCGATGTCGTACTGGTAGTACTCGGGGTCGCGCAGCGGCGTGGTCTCCGCGTCCGCAGCCATCATCTTCGCCTGGCCCACGTTGGCGTGCTTGATGATGGACAGCCCCTCGGCGATCGCGGCCATCATCCCGTACTCGATCCCGTTGTGGACCATCTTGACGAAGTGACCCGAGCCGCTGGGCCCGCAGTGCAGGTACCCGTCCTGGGCGGTCCCGGTCCGGGTCCGGCTCGGGGTGGGGTCCGCCGTTCCGGCGCCCGGGGCGATGCTGCGGAAGATCGGGTCCAGGTGCTCCACCGGCCCGTCTTCGCCGCCGATCATCAGGCAGAAACCACGCTCCAGGCCGAAGACCCCACCGGACGTGCCGACGTCCACGTAGTGCAGTTGCATCGGCAGAAGCTGCTTGGCCCGGTCGATGTCGTCCCGGTAGTAGGTGTTGCCGCCGTCGATCACGATGTCACCCGGCTCCAGCAGCCCGGCGAGCTGCTCGAGGACGGGGCCGGTGACCGCGGCGGGCAGCATCAGCCAGGCCGCCCGGGGCTTTTCCAGCTTCGCGACGAACTCCTCCAGGGTGATCGCACCAGTCGCGCCCTCGCCCTCGAGCTGCTTGACGTGGTCCGGGGTGTGGTCATAGACGACGACGCGGTGGCCGTCGCGCATCAGCCGCCGGGACAGGTTGGCGCCCATCCGGCCCAGCCCGATCATGCCCAGCTGCATCGGCTTGTGGGTTGTCATGTCTGTTCTCCGCTCTGCTTTCTCACCGAGGGCTTTCTCACCGAGGCTCCTGCCGTGGACCGGGCCAGCTCTTCAGCCGCCGGTAGCGCTGGATCAGGGTGTTGGTGGACGAATCATGGCTCAGGTCGGGCTCCTGGGTGTTCTCCAGCTCGGGCAGGATCTGGACGGCCAGCACCTTGCCCAGCTCCACGCCCCACTGGTCGAAGGAGTCGATGTTCCAGATGGTGCCCTGGGTGAACACGCTGTGCTCGTAGAGCGCGACGAGCGTGCCGAGCAGCCGGGGGGTGAGCTTCTCGGCCAGCAGCACGTTGGTCGGCCGGTTCCCGGGCATGACCCGGTGCGGCGCGATCTCGGGCGGGGTGCCCTCGGCGAGGACCTCCTCCTCGGTCCTGCCGAAGGCGAGGGCCTGCGACTGCGCGAAGACGTTCGAGATCAGGATGTCGTGGTGATCGCGCAACGGGTTCAGGGTCTTGCCGAAGCCGAGCAGGTCCAGCGGGATCAGCTTGGTGCCCTGATGGATCAGCTGGTAGAAGCTGTGCTGCCCGTTGGTCCCGGGCTCCCCCCAGAAGACCGCGCCGGTCTGGTAGTTGACTTCGGCGCCGTCCAGGGTGACCCGCTTGCCGTTGGACTCCATGGTCAGCTGCTGCAGATAGGCAGGGAACCGCTTCAGGTACTGCTCGTAGGGCATCACGCCGTAGGTCTGCGCATCGAAGAAGTCGCCGTACCACACGGCCAGCAGGGCCATCAGGACCGGAAGGTTCTCGCTGAACGGGGCCGTGCGGAAGTGCTCGTCCATCTCGTGGAAGCCGGCCAGCATTTCCGCGAAGTTCTCCGGACCGATCGCCACCATGGTGGACAGGCCGATCGCGGAATCCATCGAGTACCGGCCGCCGACCCAGTCCCAGAAGCCGAACATGTTCTCGGTGTCGATGCCGAATTCCGAGACCCGCTCCGCGTTGGTGGAGACCGCGACGAAATGCTTGGCCACCGCGTCCTCGCTGCCAAGCTCGCCCACCACCCAGTCCCGGGCGGAATGGGCGTTGGTCAGCGTCTCCAGGGTGCCGAAGGTCTTGGACGAGATGATGAACAGCGTCTCGTCGGCGGCCAGGTCCCGGGTCGCCTCGACGAAATCGGTGGAGTCCACGTTGGACACGAAGCGGAACGTCAGGTCCCGCCGGGAGTAGTAGCGCAGCGCCTCGTAGGCCATGACCGGCCCGAGGTCCGAGCCGCCGATCCCGACGTTGACGATGTTCCGGATGGCCTTGCCGGTGTAGCCCTTCCACTCCCCGGAGCGGATGCGCTCCGCGAAGGCCGCCATCCGGTCCAGCACCTCGTGCACCTGGCTCACCACGTCGACCCCCTCGACCACCAGCGAGCTGCCCTTCGGCATCCGCAGGGCGACGTGCAGGACGGCCCGGTGCTCCGACACGTTGATCGCTTCACCGCGCATCATCGCGTCCCGGCGTTCCGCCACCCCAGACTCCTCGGCCAGCTGGAGGAGCAGGCCCAGGGTCTCATCGGTGACCCGGTTCTTGGAGTAGTCCAGGTAGAGCCCGGCGGCTTCGGCGGTGAGACGCTCGCCGCGCCCGGGGTCGGCCGCGAACAGCTCACGCAGATGCCGCCCGCTGATCTCGGAGTGGTGCTGTTCCAGGGCCTTCCAGGCCGGGCGCTGGCGAAGGGGAGTGGTCGGCATCTGCTAAGTCCTCCAGTGGTCAGCGAGCCGGTGGTTAGTGAGCCGGTGGTTAGTGAGGTCTGCGGGCGGGATCAGCCCTGGGCCGCAGGCATCAACGTAGCCTGCTCCGCGGGACCCTGGCGCGCCGCACCGGGGGGACGGCGGGAACGGGTGCGCCGGTCAGGAAGTCCAGCATGATCGCGTTGCACAGGGCAGGCTTCTCCCGCAGCAGGAAGTGTGAGGTTCCGGGCACGATGGCGAGCTCGGAATCCGGAATCCCGTTGTACAGGACCAGGGTGTCGTCCAGGGAAACCGCATCCTCGTCGCCGGCCATCAGCAGCGTACGGCTGCTGATGCCGCCGAGTTCAGCCTGGGCCAGCGCGGGCCCCCCGGCGAGCATCGTCACGATCTTGCTGGCCATGACGGGAAAGTGCGCTTCCCCGTCGGGCGAGACCTCCCCGTAGCCCGGCCCGAGAAACCTGACCAGGTCAGCCAGGCCAGGCCAGGGTGAGTCCGACGCCCGCGGCCCGGGTGGCCGGATGCTCGCGCTGATCAGGATCAGCCGCCGGACCAGGCCCGGATGGCGCAGCGCGACGTGCAGCGCCGTGAGCCCGCCCAGGCTGTGCCCGGCCAGGTGGGCCGGGCCGCCCACCACGGTGGTCAGGAAGGCCACCGTGTCCTGCAGGAGCAGCTCGGGGGTGATCGGCCCGGGTGCGTCGGGGGTGTGCCCGTGCCCCCGGGCGTCCGGGGTGTACACGCGGAACTGCTCGGCGAGCGCGGGCACGTTACCGGAGAAGAACCGGGCATCGGTCAGCCCTCCGTGCAGCAGGACGAGCGGCTCGCCCGTGCCCTGCTCGGCCCACCACAACGCCGGGCCAGCGTGGCCGGGCGTCGCGTTCTCGCGCCCCGGTATGCCCATGTCCCCAGAGACCGCCATGTCTCTTCAGACCACGGGGCGGGCCGGAATTCACCGGCCCGGATCTCACTCTTCGAGCGCGCCCGGGTGGGTGGGCACGTTGACGGAGTGCTGCTGGAGGGCTTCCAGCGGGACGACCTCGAGGGCCCGCTCATGGGTCGAGGCCAGCACGACGGGAGCCGCCACCCTGTCCTGATGAGCCCGCAGCCAGTTCGCCGCGGTCACGCACCACCGGTCCCCGGGGACCAGCCCGGGAAAGCGGTACTGCGGCACCGGGGTGCTCAGGTCGTTGCCGATGCGCCGCTGATGCTCCAGGAACTCGGCGGTGACGACCGCGCAGATCGTGTGGCTGCCCCGGTCCTCCGGACCGGTGTTGCAGCAGCCGTCCCGGTAGAACCCGGTGACTGGATCGGTGCCACATGGCTCCAGTTCCCCGCCGAGCACATTGCGGTCGCCCATCTCTGCAGTATGGCCCACCAGCGGCCGGCCCGGAACAGCGCCGCGACCGGGATGTTCCGGGCCGCGACCGTGGCCGGGCCGGCCGCGCAACGGCTACTGGCCCCCTGATCCGGCCTGCACCACGCTGATGGTCAGGGTCTGGACTTTCTTGGCACAGGTCTGCGAGGTGTAGTGCAGGTACACCGGCGTGGTCTGGTTGGGCGGGTAGATCTGCAGGTAGTGCGCGGTGACCAGGCCGCACTTGGCGGCGGGGAAATTGACCGCCTGCGCGATCTGGAGCACCGCGTTGGCGACGGCCCCGGGGGAGAGGGTGACCAGTTTCCGCGCCGTGGCGTGGCTCTCGGCCGCGGCCAGGCCGATCTGCGTGACGGGTTTCCCGCCCGCGAGCGAGACGCCCGGGTACCCGTACAGCGTGCAGCTGACGTTAGAGATGTTCGTGAAGTCGATGACCTGGAACGTGCTGCCGGCGGCGCCCTGGGCCAATCCGAGCTTCAGGCCGAGCGAGCGCGTCGGGCAGGCCGGAGCCGCGCCGGCCACGGTCGGGCTGGCCGCGCCCGTGGCCGGGGTAGCCGGGGTGCCGGGGGTGGTGCTGGCCGACGCGGCCGGTGTGGCCCTGACGGTAATCGTCTTGGTGGGCGCGGGAGCCGGGCTGCCGCTGCTCCCGCATCCGGCGGCGAGCGCCGTGACGCAGAGGAGCGCCGCTCCGGCGAGCACTCGCCCGAGCGTGGGTGAACATGGGGTCATCGGTAGGTTCTTTCTGCCCAGGCGGCTCCGTGAGCCGTATGACAGGTATGACGCCCTTTGCCCCGCGGCGGTTGGCCGGTTTGCGCATGTCGGCGGGGTGAGTTTTCCCGGCAGGTAACGTCACAGCTGTGTGTTTGCTCATCGCCCTGTCCGGGGTCGTGCCCGGCGTTCCGCTGCTGATCGCGGCGAACCGGGACGAAATGTACCAGCGGCCGGCCGACCCGATCACCGTGCTCCGCCCCGCGCAGCCGCGGATCCTGGGCGGCCGGGATGAGCTGGCCGGCGGGACCTGGCTGGCGGTCAACGAACACGGCGTGGTGGCCGGCCTGACCAATCAGCCGACCGGGGCGCGTGACCCGGCTAAGCGGTCCCGGGGCGAACTGCCGCTCGCCTTCGCCGCCTACCCGGATGCGAAGACCGCCGTGACCGAGGTGTGCGCCCGGCTCGACCCGGCCGACTACAACCCCTGCTGGATGCTGGTCGGCGACCGGCACGCGCTGTTCTCGGTCGATCTGAGCGGCGGGCACCGGGCGGGGGTGGAGGAACTCCCGCCGGGCCGCTACGTGCTGGAGAACGCGCCGCTGCGGCAGCCGTCGGCCAAGCAGCGGCGGGTGGCCGGGCTGGTGGCCGCGCTGGACGAGTCAGGACTGGACGACTCCAGACTGGACGAGTCAGGGCTGGACGAGGTGGCACCGGGCGGGGCCGGGCGGTTCGCGGCTGGACGGACCGAGGCAGAACGGATCGAGGCCGGGTTGGCGGCGGTGCTCCGGGATCATCAGCCCGCCACCGGTCCCCAGCCGGCCGGGCCTGGCGGGCTGGCGCGCCCGGCCGAATTGTCCGCCGCTTGCGTGCACACGGAGCGCTACGGCACCCGCTCTGCCATGATCGTCAGCGTGGGCCAGGCGGGCGAGCCGCGGGTCAGCGTCGCCGCCGGGCCGCCGTGCGTGACCCCACTGCTGGATGTGACCGGGATGTGGGCCTCACCCGCAGGACGGCCCGGCTGATTTGCGCTGATTGCTAGGATCCGGAGCATGCGAACCAGGGGGCCGACATGTTTGACTACGTGATCGCGGGTGCCCTGTTTGTCTTTATCGTGGTGGTCCTCGTGACCCTGAAGCGGTACGAGAACAATCGCAACCGCAAGCCAGGTGAGTAAGCACCACCCCCGGACCGCACGCGCCAGTGACTACCCGGCCATCGCGGCCGCCGTTGACGACTGGTGGGGCCGCCCCATCCTGGACGGCCTGCCCCGGCTGTTCCTGGATCACTTCCACCACACCAGCCTGGTCATTGACGGGCCCGGCGGCCTGCTGGCCTTCCTGATCGGGATCCTGTCGCCGGCTGACCCGCGGCAGGCGTACGTCCACTTCGCCGGGGTGGCCCCGCAGGCCCGCCGCCAGGGACTGGCCGAGTTGCTCTACACCGAGTTCTTCGCGCTGGCCCGGGCCGAGGGCCGGGCCACGGTCTCCGCGGTCACCGCCCCGGTCAACACGGGCTCCATCGCCTTTCACCGCGCGATGGGGTTCTCGGTGACGGGCCCCGTGGCCGACTACAACGGCCCCGGCCGTGATCTCGTCCGCTTCGACCGCGCGCTCTAAACCCGGGCAACGCCCCGGCCTGCAGGCCCAGGCCTCGCGCCTTTGGCCCAGCCCCAGGCGGGCGGTCACGTTTCGTCAACTGGCCTGGCGTGATCATGGGACTAGTGGGCCTGGAGCCCCAGCGATCCCATGATCACGCGGGTCCGGGTCGCCCGGGAGTTCACGTGAGCACCATGTGCCCCATGGGCATCGCGGGTCTCTGGGTGGGCCCTGGCCAAGACCAAGTGGTACATCTCCGACGGTATCCACTTCACCTCGGCCGGCTACGCGGCCCGGGCCCGCCTGATCGCGCAGGCCCTGGCCCGGGCGTTCCCGAAGACCGGCCACAGCAGCGGGTGCGTCGTCAGCTAGGCGCCTGTCCCGCCACCAAGCCCGCCCGCGAGCCGGTGCAGAACGAACTGCGGCGGCCCGCGGGCGGTTCCATGTCCGGCGCCCGCGACCCAGCGCCCGCGACCCGGCGCCCGTAGCCCGGCGCCGTGGGTCCGGCACCTGGAGCCCGGCCCCCGGAACCGGGCCCCAGGTACCGGGGCTCAAGAACCCGGGCTCAGACCCGGGCGGTGTCCTTGCGGAACCGCCAGACGGCACCCCCGGCGAAGATGGCCAGCCAGATCACGGCGTTGGCCACCCAGGCCAGCTGGACGCCGACGCCGAGCAGCGGCGCGTGCACGAGCTGGTTGAGGCCGTAGAGCGGGGTGAACTCGGCCACGGTCTGCACCGCATGCGGGAACTGGCTCAGCGGGATGAACAGGCCGCCGGCGAAGGACAGCAGGGCCAGCCCGAGGCCCAGGAACTGCATGACGTTCTCGGTGGGCAGCAGGTAGCCCATGAACAGGCCGAAGGCCGCGAAGACCAGCGAGCCGACCCAGACGCAGGCCGCGGTGACGACCCACAGGTACATCGGCATCGAGGGCTTGCCGGTCAGCCCGCCCACGACGTAGACCGCGATGACCGAGGCCAGCCCGAGGACCATGGCGGTCAGCACCTTGATCACGATGTAGGCCACCGGGGACAGCGGCGTCAGCCGGAGCTGGCGGCTCCAGCCCGCGGCCCGCTCGATCGAGACCATGGCCCCGCCGCTGGTCGTGGCCAGGACCGCCCCGTACAGCGCCATGCTGATCATGACTTCCGCTGACACGTTGCCGTGCCCGTACGACAGGTTCGCGTAGGCCTTGTTCAGCCCGAAGGCCAGGAAGAACACGACCGGGAAGATGAGCGCGAAGATGACCGTGCGCCGGTTGCGCAGCAGCCGGCGGATCTCCAGCTTGAGCACGGTCAGGTTGAAGCCGCCCAGGCCCGGTGCTTCCCGGTTCAAGGCGGCGGGCGCCGGAACTGACTGGGTAGTCATCGGGGTCCTCCTGCGGAAGTGTCACTGTCGTCACTGGTCAGGGCGATGAATGCGTCCTCCAGGCCCCGGGTGTTGATCTCCAGGTCCCGGGCCCGGGTGCTGGTCAGCAGGTACCTGGCCACCGCGTCGCTGTCGCTGGAGTGGATCAGGACCGTGTCGCCGCGCACCTCGACGTTGTCCGCGCCGGGGATCGCGCTCAGCGCGACCGGGTCAGCGTCGGCCAGCGTGGCCCGGACCGTCCGCCCGGCCGCCATCGCCTTGACCTCGGACGAGGTGCCGTCGGCGACGATCTGGCCGTGCCGCAGCAGGATGATCCGGTCCGCGTAGGCGTCGGCCTCTTCGAGGTAGTGCGTGGCGAACAGCACGGTCCGGCCCCGGGCCGTGTCCTGCCGGATCGCTCCCCAGAAGCCGCGCCGCCCCTCGACGTCCATGCCGGTGGTCGGCTCGTCCAGGATCAGCAGTTCCGGGTCGGACAGCAGGGCCATGGCGAAGCGCAGCCGCTGCTGCTCACCGCCGGAGCACTTGCCGACCCGGCGATCGGCGATGCCGCTGATCCCGGCCCGGTTCAGCGCCTCGTCGACCGGCCTCGGCCGGACGAACAGGCTCGCGGTGTACTCCGCGGTCTCCCGCACAGTCAGGTCCTTGAGCAGGCCGCCGGTCTGCATCACGGCGGAGACGAGCCCGCGCGAGATGGCCTTCCGCGGCTGCAGCCCGAACACCTCCGCCGAGCCCGCGGTGGGCTGGGAGAGTCCCAGGATGATGTCGATGGTCGAGGTCTTCCCCGCGCCGTTGGGCCCGAGGAACGCCACAATTTCCCCCGACGAGATATCCAGGTCGATGTCCTTGACCGCCTGGACCGCGCCGAAGTTCTTGCGCACCCCGCGCAGGGCGACTGCGGCCGGCTGGCTCCCCCCGGCCGGCCGGCGCCCCCGTTCGTCTGCCATGTTCGTTAGCGTCATGGGCCCATCGTGGCAGTGGTCCGGCGCGCCTCCCACCGTTAGCTGTCACCTCACGCCTATGACAACTGTCATGGGGCCGCGGCCCGGGGGTACGCCGGGCTATCGTGAGGGCCGGCGCCCCCCTGGCGTAAGGGATACGTGGGAGTGCGCGGGCAGGTCGGAGCATGGAGCGGGAGGGGCCGGGGGATGTCGTTCAAGGGGTGGCCGGAAGAAGCCCTGGAGTTCTACGAGGGCCTCGCGGCCGACAACTCCAAGGCTTACTGGACCGAGCACAAGGCGGTCTACGAGGACAAGGTGCTCCGCCCGATGACCGAACTGGTCGAGGAGCTGGCCGCGGAGTTCGGCGAGGCGAAGATCTTCCGTCCTTACCGGGACGTCCGGTTCAGCCCGGATAAGTCCCCGTACAAGACGCACATCGGCGCGCTGATCGGCACCGGCTACCTGCAGCTGTCCGCTGAGGGGCTGGCCGCCGGGGACGGCATGTACGTGATGTCACCCATCCAGCTCGGCCGCTACCGCCAGGCGGTCCTCAGCGAGCAGGCCGGCCCGGAGCTGGAGCGGGTGATCGCCGGGATCGAGCGGCAGGGCATCGGCGTCTCGGCCCGCGGCACGCTGAAAACGGCCCCCCGGGGCTACCCGGCGGATCACCCGCGGATCGGGCTGCTGCGGTACAAGGGGATCGTCGCCTGGCAGCAGTGGCCGGTCGAGCCCTGGCTGGAGACCGCGGCGGCCCAGGACCGGGTGGCAGGCTTCCTGCGCACCACCCGGCCGCTGAGCAGCTGGCTCGACACGTACGTGGGTGCTCCCGCGGTCCACGAGACCCGGTAGCAGGCCGCTCCCGGAATGACATCCGGGCCGGCCGGGGTTACACCTACCGAGCCGGAGCGGCCCGCTCGGCGATGAGGGCGCCACCATGATGTGCGCCACCGGGCCGCGGAAAGCCTGGGGCTGATCCTGCCCGGGCCACCGGCCGGGCGCGACGAAGCGGCCACGGGCCAGCTGATGGCGTACGCCAGACTTCGAGAGGAACCTTCTGTGGCTACTGACCTGCCCACGCGTACCGGGCGGCGGATCGCCCTGATTGCCCACGACAACAAGAAGCAGGACATGCTCGAGTGGGCGGAGTACAACCTGCCGCTGCTCGGCGACCACCAGCTCTTCGCGACCGCGACCACGGGGCGCCTGCTGCAGGACCAGCTCGGCCTGCCGGTCACCTGCTTCCGCAGCGGGCCGTTCGGCGGCGATCAGCAGATCGGCGCGCGCATTGCCGAGGGCGAGATCGACCTGCTCGTCTTCTTCTGGGACCCGCTGGAGCCGCACCCGCATGACCCTGACGTCAAGGCGCTGCTCCGGGTCGCGGTCGTGTGCAACATCCCGGTCGCGTGTAACCGCGCGACCGCGGACTTCATGATCTCCTCGCCGCTGATGAGCCAGACCCACCAGTACTGGGATCCCTCATCCGGTGGGAGCCGCCCCGTCCCGCCGCTGCAGGCCGTGGCCAGCGCCGGCGGCTAGCCGGGCCTCACTCTCCGGTCACCCCGTCGACCTGCTCGCGGAGCAGGTCGGCGTGCCCGTTGTGCCGGGCGTACTCCTCGATCATGTGCACGTAGACCCAGCGCAGGTCGATGGTGCTGCCGTCGCGGTCGTGCACGAACGTCTCGTCCAGGGACCGGCCCGCGGCCGCCGCCCGGGCCAGCTCGCATTCCCGGGTAAACGCCGCGAAATCGGCCTCGGCGCCGTTCGCGGCAGCCAGGTCGAATTCCCCGTCCGGGTATTCGTCATTGGAGTACAGGAAGTCCAGCCCGGTCTCACCCGCGAACCGCCGCCGGAACCAGGAGCGCTCCACGTCGGTCAGGTGCCGGACCAGCCCGAGCAGGGAGAGCGTGGACGGCGGCACGGCCCGGCGGGCGAGCTGCTCGCCGGTCAGGCCCTGGCATTTCGTCAGCAGCGTGCTGCGGTGGAAGTCCAGCCAGCCGTCCAGCGACTCCCGCTCGCTGGCGACCAGGGGCGGATCGGCGCGGGGCACTTGCGGTGCGGTCCATGTCGTCATCCGGCCCATCCTGGTCCCCCTGAAATGCAGCCGCAACGAAATTCTGCCCCCGGCGCGCCCACCACTCCGGACCGGCCGCGCGATAACGGTGCCGGGCGTCTCTCCGTTACTCTGCGAGGGTGGCGGAAAAGGCGGAATGGGACGTCGCGGTGGTGGGCGGCGGACCGGCGGGCCTGACCGCCGCTCTGGCCGCGGCGAGAGCCGGGGCGCGGACGGTCGTGATCGAGCGGGCCGAGCATCCCCGGTACAAGACCTGCGGTGGCGGCCTGATCGGGACCTCGCTCGCGGTGGCGTCCCGGCACGTGCAGATACCGGCCCGGGACACCATCCACGTGATTACCGCCACCCTGAACGGGCGGCGCGGGTTCACCCGCCGCGCCGCTGCGCCGCTGCTGTCCATGGTGTCCCGGGAAGACTTCGACGACGCCCTGCGCAAAGCCGCGGCCGACGCGGGCGTCACCATGCGCCAGCGCGCCACGGTGCGCGGGATCAGCGAGGACGGCGGACTGGCCTGCGCCCGGCTGGCGGACGGGACGAGTGTCCGGGCCCGGGTGCTGGTCGGCGCCGATGGCTCGTCGGGAGTCAGTTCCCGGTACGTAGGGGTCCGGTTCCGGCAGGTCGATCTCGGGCTGGAACTGGAGATCCCGGTGCCGCCGCCGGTCGCGGCGCAGTGGCGGGAGCGGGTCATGCTGGACTGGGGGCCGATGCCCGGCTCGTACGGCTGGGTGTTCCCCAAGGGGGACGTGCTTACCGTGGGGGTCATCGCGGCCCGGGGCCAGGGGGAGCGGACCCGGCAGTACCTGACCGACTTCACCGCCCGGCTGGGGCTGGCGGGTTACCCCGCAGCCCGGGACTCAGGGCACCTCACCCACTGCCGGGCGGATGACTCGCCGCTGGGGCGGGGGCGCGTGCTGGTCGCGGGGGACGCGGCGGGCCTGCTCGAGCCCTGGACCCGGGAAGGGATCAGCTTCGCGCTCCGCTCTGGGACGCTGGCCGGGGCGGCCGCCGCGTACGCGGCCGCCGCCCCGGATGCCGGGCGCCTGGACCAGGCGCTGGACTCCTACCCGGCTGCGGTCAGGCAGGCGCTGGTGCCCGAGATGGACGCCGGGCGCCGCCTGCTGACCGCGTTCACCCGGCACCCGCGCGCCTTCCACGTCGGCCTGGCCTCGCCGAAAGGCTGGCAGGCCTTTGCCCGGTTCTGCCGCAGCGAACTGCCGTTCGCGGCCCTGGTCGAGCGCCGGCCGGTCGGGGTGGCGCTGTCCCTGATGTCCCGGTTCTGAGGGACGTGGTTAATACCAGCCATACCGCAACTCGTGCTGCCACGCATTCCACGGATCCCCGTAACGTGACCGGATGTATCCCATGCCCCAGATGATCTGGGTGCGCGCACTGGTCCGCCAGTCCGGCCCGGCGGCCGCCATCTTGTCCCCCGGCACGGCCTGCGGAATGCCGTACGCGCCCGAGCTGTGGTTATAGGCAAAACGGTTCCAGCCGCTCTCGCGCATCCACAGCAGGTTCAGGTAGTGGAATTGCCAGCTGGTCCAGTGGTAGGCGGGCATCAGCGAGCCGGCGATCTGCCACGGGTTGCCGTGCAGTCGGCCCAGGTGCCTGCGGGCCCGGTGCTTGCGCGCGTGGTGATGCTTCACCGCGTGGTGCTTGCGGTGGTGTTTCGGATGGCGCCTGGGGTGATGCTTCTGATGGGGCGTTGGGTGCCTATGCCCGGGCTGCGGGTGTTTCTGGGCGGTCCCGTACGCCGCCAGGGCCATGGGACCCGGCTGACTGGTGCTGCTGGCGCCGGTGCTGCTGGATGCCGGGCCGGTCCCGAGGCCGGCGGTCGCGGCGTTAAGAGTGGCGGTGGCCGGGGCCTGATGGCTGGCCGTGAGCGCGGCGGCCAGGCCGGTCTGCCGTGCTCCGCGGCCATCATGGCCGGTGTCGTTGGCTGATGCCCCGAGGTAAGCGGCCAGGGCGATAGCCGAGCCGGTCAGCACCAGGGCGGTCTTGGCTGGTACCTGGTTGAAAGTTCTCTTCGGTGACAAAGGGAGCCTTCGGTCGGGCGCGTCACGGCGCGCTCGTCTTCCGCCCTGGGCACATAACGGCCGCCAGGAAAGGCGGCCGCAGCGGCGGCGGATGTGACGCAGGTTCAGGGCGTCAGCGTCGCCTGGGGCGACCATCACGCACGCGGGGCGCTTGACTATCTGGCTCACGGCACCCGGAAGGCTTTGTGCCCGGGCAGAATGAGAGTTGCTAAGCCATGAGCCAGGCTGGCCGGGCCAGCCTTATCGCGAATATCGCGGTCACCCCCTGTGCGCGTATTCACTGTCCCCGGAGGCTGGCCGGCACCTATAAAAATGAGGCTTGCCGTGCGCCGACTTCCCCCAAAGTATTCTCGATCTTTATCAGTAGCCATTTAAAGCAACTGGTAAACACGGGCTACTTACATATGTCACCGTCACCCATAGACATCGGGCCAGGGATTAGGCTGATTAAACTACCTTTAATGCTATGAACCGGGCCATGGCCGTGAACCGGCCCTGAACCGGCGCTGACCGGCGCTGACCGGCCGGGCTGGGTGCCTGGGCCCGAAGCCGGGCAAACTCCCCGGGTCAGGGCGGGAGGGCAGGCCCGGGTAGCGCCCGGGGGTAGTGAGCCCTGGTTGGTAAGCCCTGGTTGGCCACCCCCGGGTTGCTAAGTCCTGGTTGGCAAGCACTGGTTGGCAAGCACTGGCCAGTAGGGTCGTCGTGTGGCTCAGGCTCCCTCTGCGACGGCCGGTTCCGCCCGGCCGCGCCCGACGCAGGCCGATCTCGAGGCCGCCCGGGACGCCACGATCCCCGACGTTCTCGCCCCCGGCCTGCGGGTCGTATTCGCGGGCATTAACCCCGGCTTGTACTCGGCCGCGACCGGCCATCACTTTGCCCGGCCGGGCAATCGTTTCTGGCCGGCCCTGCATCGCTCCGGGTTCACCCCGCGCCAGTTCCGCCCGGACGAGCAGGACCAGCTCCTGGCCCTGGGCCTGGGGATCACCAACGTGGCCCCCCGTGCCACGGCCCGGGCCGCCGAGCTGACCCCGGCGGAGCTGCGTGCGGGCGCCCTGGAACTGCAGGAGAAGATGGCCCGGCTACGCCCGCAATGGCTGGCCGTGCTCGGCGTGACCGTGTACCGGACGGCGTTCGGTCAGCCGGACGCGGTGGTGGGCCCGCAGGCCGCCGCCATCGGCCCGACCCGGGTGTGGGTACTGCCCAACCCCAGCGGCCTCAACGCTCACTGGACTCCTCCTGCCCTGGCCGGGGAGTTTGCCCGGCTTCGGGCCCAGGCCAGCCCACCCGGTTCCGGAGGGCCGGGCGACGCCCGGGTCCCGGCGCCGGCTGGCTGACGGCCGGGCCCGGGCTCATGATCCACATCGGCCGGGCGGTACTGGCTACACTTGGACGCGATCACCGCGACCGCGCCCGTGGCCGCTTACCCACAGGGGGCCAACCATGACTGTCCGGCCGGACTTTGGGTCCGAATACGGCGATGAGGAGCGGAAGCGATGGGAGGAGGAGGCCCCGCCCGGGCCCACTGAGGCCGAGGAAGAGCGGGAGTACCAGGAGAGCAAGCGCGAGGACGAAGAGGTCAACTTCATCGACGCGGAGAGCAACGAGGCGCACGCGCCCGGCTCGGTCTGCGAACGATGCGGGCAGATCATCAGCGCCACGCAGGACGCCCGCCGGCGCCCGGACGGCCAGTGGGTCCACGAGGAGTGCCCCGTGCTCTTCCAGACCCCGCAGGCCTGAGCGGTCTCGCAGGCGCTGGCGGCTCGGCGTCTGAGTGCGCGCCAGCCCAGCGGTCCGGCGTGCTCCAGGGCCGTCAGCGGCGCAGCCAGATGGCCTCCCACTGTGACCACTGGCCCCGCCCGGGCGGGGTGCGCCAGGTGACGTGCAGGCGGGGTGGCAGCACGGGGTCGAAGGCCCCGCCCACGATCGCGGCCAGTTCGGCGGCGGCGAAGAAATGGATGTCCAGCCCGGCCTTGGGCCCGCTGCGGTAGCGGACCGAGAAGCTGCCGTCGCCATGCTCCTCGAACCGCCGGTGCGCGTGCTCGATATCGGTGCCGGCCGCGTTGACCCGGACGCAGAGCAGGCCGCCCGGCCTGACCCGGGCGGCCGCGGCGGCCAGATGCTGATGCGCCTGCGCCCGGGTGCCGTGCTGGAAGACCTGGATGCCGACGACCAGGTCGTACCGGGCCGCCGGGGGTAGCGCGCCCAGATCGCCGGTGATCAGCTGCCCGGCCCGGTCCGGGCGCCGGGCCCGCAGGTGTGCGATGGCCTGCCGGGAAATGTCCAGCCCGGTGAGGTCGAGGCCGGCATCGAGCAGGGGGAGCAGGTTCCGCCCGCTGCCGCAGCCGACGTAGAGCCCGTGCCGCAGCCCGCGCTGGGCCGCGGCGGCGATGATGTCGCGGACGAACTCCACCGGCGGGTCGCCCGCGTAGCGCCCGGCCGCGTACTCCGCGTCCCAGGCGGCGGCGGTCTCGGCTAAGTCGCTGGCCGGGACGGGCCCATGCAGGTCCCAGCCGGGGCTGTTCACCCGGAGCGATACCGGGGCGGAGAGCTCGGCCCCGCAGTGCCGGCAGACCTGCACCAGATCGAGTTCGTGGTCGCCGTGCACCAGCGTGGCCGGCGGCTGGTCCGAGACCCACCGGTCGCCCCACGTGAGCAGGGCCCGCAGCACCGGAACGAGATCCCGGCCTGCCTCGGTCAGGCGGTACTCCGCGCGCGGCGGCGTGCTCTGGTATTCGCGCCGCTCCAGGATTCCCGCGTCGACCAGCCCGCGCAGCCGGGCCGCGAGGCGGTCGCGGGGCGCCCCCGTATTCCGCGCGATCTCGTTGAAGCGGCGGTTGCCGAAAGAGATCTCCCGGATGGCCAGCAGGGCCCACTTCTCGCCGATCACGTCGAGGGCCCGGGCGATAGAGCAGGGCCGGCCGGGCAGGTCCGGCTGCGCCAGGTGCCCGTCCCCAGCCGGGTGCCCAAGGTCAGCCAGTTGTCCCGGATCAGCCGGGCGTCCCGGGTCAGCGGGGCGTCCCGGGTCAGCCAGATGCCCCGCACCCGGGGCTTCTGGATCGGATGTAGTCCTAGCCATGCTCCAAGGTTGCCATATCAAACCTACGACCGCTACTCTCCTGCCATGGCAGTTGGAATTCCAAACCATGAAGCGGCCGGACCGCGCAGCGCGGGACCGGGAGCCGTGTTCACCGTGGTGGTCGCCGCGATCTTCATGTCCAACCTGGATCTGTTCATCGTGAACGTGGCCCTGCCCAGCATCGGGCGGGATTTCGGCGGCGCCTCGCTGGCCGGGCTGTCCTGGGTGCTCAACGCCTACGCCATCGTGTTCGCCGCCCTGCTGGTGCCGGCCGGGCGGCTGGGGGACCGGACCGGGCAGCGCCGGGTGTTCCTGGCCGGCATCGCGATCTTCACGCTCGCGTCAGCGGCGTGCGCCGCCGCCCCGGATCTCGCCGTCCTGGTCGCGGCGCGGGTCGTGCAGGCCGCGGGCGCGGCGGCGCTGATCCCGACCTCGCTCGCGCTGCTGCTGGCGGCCACCCCGCCGGATAAGCGGCCCGGCCGGGTCCGGGCCTGGGCCGCGGTCGGCGGCGTCTCGGCCGCCCTGGGCCCGGTGGTCGGCGGCCTGCTCGTCCAGCTGGACTGGCGGTGGGTGTTCCTGGTCAACCTGCCCATCGGAGTGGCCGCGCTGCTGGCCGGGATCCGGGTGCTGCCGCACCCGCCCGCCCGGGACAACGAAGCGCTTCCTGACCTCCTCGGCGTGGTGTTGCTCACCGCCGGGGTGGGCGGGCTGACCGGCGGGCTGGTGGAGGGACCTACCTGGGGCTGGTCTTCGCCCGGGGTCCTGGCCCTGCTGGCCGGGGCGGCGGCGGCGATCGGCTGGTTCCTGTGGCGTTGCTCGCAGCACGAGCGCCCGCTGGTCGAACTGCACCTGCTGCGCATCCCGGCCTTCCGGTCGGCCAGCGCGGCGGTCTTCGTGTTCAGCATCGGGTTCGCCGCGATGCTGCTGTCCAACGTGCTGTGGTGCCAGACGGTCTGGCACTACTCGGCGCTGCGCACCGGCCTGGCCATCGCCCCCGGGCCGGCCATGGTCCCGGCCCTCGCGGTGGGAGCGGGCCCGCTGGCCCGCCGGATCGGCCCGGCCCCGGTCGCGGCGGTGGGCAACCTGCTGTTCGCGTCCGGGCTGCTGTGGCGGGTCTTCACCGTCAGCGTCACCCCGCACTACGCCGTGGACATGCTGCCCAGCATGCTGCTGACCGGGATGGGGGTCGGCCTCACCCTGCCCACGCTGATGAGTGCCAGCACCACCGCGCTGCCGGCCGCCCGGTTCGGCACCGGGTCCGCCCTGGTGAACATGGCCCGCCAGGTCGCTTCCGCGCTCGGCGTGGCGGTTCTGGTCACCCTGATCGGGGTCCCGGCCACGGCGGCCGACGCGGTGACCGCCTTCCGGCATCTGTGGCTGATCATGGCCGGGGCCGCTGTGCTGGCCGCCACCGCGGCCGCCTTCGTCCGCCGTCCGACCCCCCTGGCCCCGCCGCCGTCCCCCCACCCCGGCGATCAGCCGGTCGCCGCGGTCCCAGGGACGGCCGCCGCCGACTCCTGAGCCATGTCACCGACTATCAAAGGCCCCTGGGATGGCTGCGGGAGGCTGAAGGGACTCTGTGGCATCCGGGGGAGCGGGCTCGGGGTGGGCGGGCCGGGGGCGGCCCCGGGGAGTGGCCCTGGACCCGGGAGTGTCGCGGGCGCGGACGGGCGTTAGGGGGACGTTAAGGTCTTGTGCGCGGACGTTAAGGCGCTGTGAAGATCAGCTCTGCGGGGCCTCGCGCGGGCGAAGCTGATTCCGATGGACCGTAACCGTTCGCCCCGTGGGCTGGCGGCGCATTTCGCGCTGCCAGCCGGCTTCACCGCGCTGCTGGTGACCGGCGCGCTCGCCGCCGGGCTGGGCGGCCGGCTCCCCGCCACCGGGGTCCTCGTCATCGCCGCGGCCGTGGTCCTGTCCATCTCCGCCGTGTCCGAGCCGCTGGTCGCGCCGGTACTCGGGGTGATCGGCTGGCTGACCGTGGCGGGCTTCTCCCACCCGCCGTACGCCCAGCTGAGGATGACCGGCCCGGTGGCCGCGCGCGCCGCGGTGGTCATGGCCGGGTGCGTCCTGGCCGGGGCCGGCACCGGCCTGATGGTGCGCTGGCTCGCATCGTCGTTCAGACTAGGGATTGTGCGTGTCCATGGCGAGCGGCCTGCGGGCGGCGAGGCGGGCCGGACCGGGCTGACCGGGCTGGCGGCCGATACCGTGCGGGCCGGGCTGCGGGGCAGGCGGCAGGTCGCCGGGATCCTCCTGGTGGCGGGGCTGCCGCTGCTCACGCTGCTGCTGGTGGCGCTGCGCCCGCACCTGGACCTCGCCAACGACCTGCTGCTCTACCTGGTGGCCGTGGTCGCGGTGGCGATCGTCGGCGGCTTCTGGCCCGCCGTGCTCGCCGCGATCACCGCAAGCCTGCTGCTCAACTGGTATTTCACCAAGCCGCTGCACACCCTGACCATCGCCGAGCCCCGCAACATGCTGGCGTTGCTGCTGTTCGTGACCGTGGCGGTGACGGTCAGCAGCGTGGTCCACCTGGCCGCGCGCCGGCAGGTACTGGCGGCCCGCAGCGCCGACGAGGCCGCGTCCCTGCTCGGGCTGGCCCAGACCGTGCTCGGCGGGGCGGACACGCCCACCGCGGTGCTCGATCACCTGACCAGCGCCTGGGGCGGCCGGGCCGAGCTGGCCGAGCGGGTCCGGGACCAGTGGGTGAGCGTGGCGGTCAGCGGATCCGCTTCGGCTGAGGCGGTGCCCATCGAGGTCCCGGTCAGCGACACGGTGGTCCTGCTCGTTGCGGGGCAGACCCGGGCGATCACGGCGCGGCTGCTGGACGGGTTTGCCGCCCAGGCTGGGGCGGCGCTGGACCGCGACCGGCTGCGCACCCAGGCGGCCCAGGCCGAGGCGCTGGCCGAGGGAAACCGGATGCGCACCGCGCTGCTCGCCGCCGTCAGCCACGACCTGCGTACCCCGCTGGCCTCGATCAAGGCCAGCGTCAGCACGCTGCGGCAGACCGACGTGCAGTGGACCCCGGCCGACGAGGCGGCGCTGCTCGCGACGATCGAGGACGGGGCGGACCGGCTGGACGCCCTGATCGGCAACCTGCTGGACATGAGCCGCCTGGCCACCGGGTCGCTGCAGCCGTTCCTGCGGCCCACCTCCGTCGAGGAGGTCGCGCCGGCCGCCCTGCTCGGGCTGGCCCCGGCCAGCAGCGTGCGGATCGCGGTGCCGGACGACCTGCCCCTGGTACGCACCGACCCGGTGCTGCTGGAACGGGTGCTGGCCAACCTGTTCTCTAACGCACTGGCCCATTCCCCGGCGGGACGGCCGCCTGAGCTGCGGGCCTGCCCGGCCGGCCCCAGTGTGCTGCTGGAGGTGTGCGACCACGGCCCGGGCGTCGCGGACGAGTTCAAGCTGCGCATGTTCGAGCCGTTCGAGCGGCTCGGTGACCGCACCGCGGGTAACGGCGTCGGGCTCGGGCTCGCCGTGGCCAAGGGTTTCCTGGAGGCGATGGGCGGCACGATCCACGCGGCCGACACGCCGGGCGGGGGGCTGACGGTCCAGGTGAGCCTGCCGGGTGCGGCCGCCCCTGCCGCGTCGGCCGCCCCCGCCGAGCAGTGACCGCCCGGCTATGACCAGGGTCCTGGTCATCGACGACGAGGAACCGATCCTGCGCGCCCTGCGGATCAACCTCACCGCCCGCAAGTACGAGGTCAGCACCGCGGCGGACGGCGCGTCCGGGCTGGCCGCGATGGCCCGGGACCGCCCTGACGTGCTGATCCTCGACCTCGGCCTGCCCGACATGGACGGCACCGAGGTGATCAGGGGGGTGCGCGGCTGGACGTCCACGCCGATCATCGTGCTGTCCGCGTGGGGGCAGGAGGTCCAGAAGGTGGCCGCCCTGGACGCCGGCGCGGACGACTATGTGACCAAGCCGTTCGGGATGAACGAGCTGCTCGCCCGGCTCCGCGCGGCGGTCCGGCGGGCGACGCCCGCCCCCGACGAGCCGGTGCTGGCGACCCCCGACTTCACCGTGGACCTGGCGGCCAAACGCGTCATCCGAGGTGACGGCGACGTCCGGCTGACCCCGACCGAGTGGTCGCTGCTGGAAATCCTGGTCCGCAACGAAAACCGTCTCGTCACCCAGAAGCAGCTACTCCGGGAGGTGTGGGGGCCGCAGTACCAGACCGAGGCGAACTACCTCCGGGTCCACGTCGCTCACCTGCGGCGCAAGCTGGAGCCCGACCCATCCCAGCCCCGCTACCTGCTGACTGAGCCCGGCATGGGCTACCGCTTCCAGGGCCCAGACTGAGCGAGCCTAATCAGGGCCGGGCTGGAGCTGGTAGCTGGGGTTGTAGATGGTCCGCTCGTCCTTGATCTGGGCGACCCGGCCGTGCACCGTGATCCGCCGCCCGGGCCGGATCCCCGGGATGTCCCGGCGGCCCAGCCAGACCAGGGTGACGCTGCCGGTCCCGTCCCACAGGTCCGCCTCCATCGTGAGGCTGGTGCCCCGCGGGCGGAGGGTGACGGTGCGCAGTGTGCCCGCCACGTCCACGTACTCGTGGGCGGCGGTGTCGGCGATCGGGGTCGCTCCCTCGTCGCGGCACTCGGCCTGGAGGTCGGCGGCGTGCAGCGCGTCCGGGTCGGCGGTGAGTTTCTGCAGCGGCGGCATCGCGTCGGCCCCGCCCGGCGGCGGCGGGGGCGAGACCGTGGTCGGCAGCTGGACCCCCGACGGGTGGCGGTGCGCCGCGGACCGCAGCTGGTAGGGCACGCTGGCCACCACCACGCCGGGCAGCAGCAGCAGCCGGGACTTCAGCCGCAGCGCGCTCTGATTGTGCAGCAACTGCTCCCACCAGTGACCCAGCACGTACTCCGGGATGTAGACGGTGACGATGTCGCGGGGGCTTTCCCGGCGCAGCCGCTTCACGTACCCAATCACCGGCCGGGTGATCTCCCGGTACGGCGAGGCGACGACGGTCAGCGGCACCGGGATGTTCGCCCGCTCCCAATCCTCCTTCAGCCGGAGGGTCTCCGCCTCGTCCACGTCAACGGTGACCGCCTCGAGGTGGCTCGGCTGGGTGGCCCGGGCATAGGCCAGCGCCCGCAGAGTCGGCAGGTGCAGCTTGGAGACCAGGACGATGGAGCGGTTGCGGGCCGGCAGGGTGAGGGTGAGCTCGTCCGGGGGGGTGAGCTCGATCGCGACCTTGTCGTAGTGCTTATGGATGCCGCGCATGGTCAGCCAGATGATCGGCATGGCCACCACGACGATCCAGGCCCCGCTGGCGAACTTGCTGATCAGGACGATGACCAGGACGACGGCGGTGACGCAGGCGCCGACCGTGTTGATCGCCCGGGACCGGATCATATGCCGTCGGATGTTCTTGTCGGTCTGATCGGGCAGCAGCCGGTTCCAGTGCCGGATCATCCCGGTCTGGCTGCACACGAACGACACGAACACGCCGATGATGTAGAGCTGGATCAGCCGGGTGGGGGAGGCCTGGAACACCACGATCAGCAGGATCGCGAACCCGGCGAGCAGCAGGATGCCGTTGCTGTAGGCCAGCCGGTCGCCGCGGTTGTGCAACTGGCGCGGCATGTTCCCGTCCCGGGACAGGATCGAGGCCAGCACCGGGAAGCCGTTGAACGCGGTGTTCGCGGCGAGCACCAGGATCAGCGCGGTGAACAACTGCAGCACGTAGAACAGTGGCGAGGAGTCGCCGAACACCGCCCGCCCGACCTGGGCGATGACGGTGCGCTGGGTGGTGCCGGGGGGCATGCCGATCAGGTCCTGCGCCGGGGCGTAGTGCACGTGGCTGGCCATGGCCAGCGCGGTGACCCCGGCGAACATGGACACCGCGATCAGGCCGAGCAGGGCCAGCGTGGTGGCCGCGTTCTTGCTCTTGGGCTTGCGGAACGCGGGGACGCCGTTGCTGATCGCCTCGACCCCGGTGAGGGCGGTGCAGCCCGAAGAGAACGAGCGCAGCAGCAGGAAGATCAGGGCGACCCCGGTGTACTCGCGGGAGGTCTTGATCCGGTAACTCGCGCTGTCCGACTCCAGGTGATGGCCGAGCCCCAGCCGGAAGACACCCCAGATGATCAGCAGCGCGACCACGCCGATGAAGCAGTAAGTGGGGATCGCGAACGCGGTGCCCGACTCCCGGACCCCGCGCAAGTTGATCAGCGCGATGGTCGCCACCAGGACCACGGCGATGAGCGTCACGCGGGAGTCCAGCACCGGGAAGGCCGAGGCCAGGTTGGCCACCCCGGCGGACACCGACACCGCCACGGTCAGCGTGTAGTCGACCATCAGGGCGCTGGCCACGACCAGGCCCACCGGGGCGCCGAGGTTGGTGGTCGCCACCTCGTAGTCCCCGCCGCCGGACGGGTAGGCGTGCACGTTCTGCCGGTACGAGGCGACCACGACCAGCATGAGCAGGCCCACCGCGAGCGCGATGTACGGGGTGTAGTGGAAGAAGGCGATGCCCCCGACCGACAGGACGATCAGGATCTCCTCGGTCGCGTAGGCGACGGAGGAGAGCGCGTCGCTGGCGAACACGGGCAGCGCGATCCGCTTGGGGAGCAAGGTATGACCGAGTCGGTCACTGCGTACCGGGCGTCCCAGCAGCAGGCGCTTGACGACCCCAAACATCATGGCCACGACCGCGATGGTAAGCCGGCGCTGGGGTGTGCGCTAGCCATCGGGGACCGCTGACGGCCGGCTGAGGCCCGCGCAGGGCCCGGCAGGGTCAGTTTCCGAAGGGGATGTTGTGCCCGGTGATGTGCACCAGGGCGCCCTGTGACGTGAGCGTGATGCTCTGCAGCGTCATGCCCATCGGCAGGTTGGGCAGCGGGATCGAGAAGTCGCCCAGGCCGCCCAGCAGCGAGGTCGGGAGCCCGCCGGCCGAGAGGAGCTTGACGTGGATCTTGTTGCCCGACTGGGTCACCCGGGCCACGCCGCTGCCGGAGAAGATCCCGGCCACGTTGGCAGTAATCTTCGCCTCATCGTTGCTCATCCTGGCGATCTTCAGGTCGGCCACCCCGGCCGCGCTGGACCCGGCCTTGGCCAGGCTGCCGAAGGTGATCAGCCCCGTGCCGTCGATGCTGGACACGGTTCCGCTGTTGAAGCCGGAGTTCAGCTTGATGTCCTTCATCGTCGCGTTGATGTTGTCGATCGTCACCGGCCCGGCCTTCTCGCCGGTGGCGGTGATGTGAACGTCCTGGAAGTTGCGGGCGGCCACCTGGGTGAGGAACGGGAAGCCCTCGATCGACACGTTCGGCTTGCTGCTGAAGCCCTGCTTCTGGATCTGGGTGGCGAACTGGTTGTCCGCGTAGCGGACGGCCACCCGATCGACGACCACGAACAGGCCGGCCAGCACCACCACGATCACGAGCAGGATGATCGGCCAGCGGCGGCGCCGCCGCCGCGGGGCCTCGGAACGGTCGTCCTCGAAAAGCCACCGTAGGACCCGCCGTCGTTTCCGTGCTGGATCGGCAGGCGCTGCGTCGGGTAATCGCTCACGGAAGCCGCCAGGTGCTCGTGTCCCGGCCGGGTGCCGGGCAAGGTTGCGCAAATGTTATGACATGACCGGCCGGGGCGCAGGGGCTGACCGCGCCGCGCCGGGCCGCTGGTGATCCGCCATGGGCCGTATCTTCCCAGTTCATAAGCGGACCATCCAGATTTCTGGTAATTGAATTATCCCAGCCCGGACACATTTACGGCCTCCAATTGGTGTGAGGCCGAATTCGTGATCAGCGCGGTCCGGCCGCCGGGTTCGACCGCGAACTCACGCGGCAGGACCCCGGCCCCGATCACGCCGAGCAGGGCCGGGCGGCCGGCCAGGGCCGCAGTCGTGCTGATGACCCCGAGGCTGGCCCGGGGGTCCCCCGGCTGGCTGGAGTGGTGCGGGCCGGAGCCGTGCAGACCGGAGTTGGCGACCAGGATGCGGCGGCCGCCCGGCAGCGCGGTGAGCCCGATCGGCGACGGCCCGACCCGGACCTCCGCGATCAGGGCCCGGCCCGGGTCGCTGCGCAGCCGCGCGGCCGAGAACGCCAGCAGGGCGTTGCTCGCCCGGGCGGTCACCCACACCGTGGCCCCCCCGGACGTGGTGATCACCCGGCCGGGGTCGCAGCCCGCCAGGACCGTCTCCCGTACCGACCCGGCCGGATCGGACTCGGCCCGCTGGACGTTGATCATGCTCAGCGTGCCCTGGTCGGCCTGCTGGTCACGCTTTTGGGTGGTCACGTACAGCCACTGGCCGTTCCCGGCCATGGTGATCCCGATCGGGTTGACCCCGAGCCGCACGTCCCCGACGAAACCGGAGTCGCGCAGTCCGCTGGCCAGCGCGGCGGCCAGGTTGAACACCGCCAGGGTCCCGCTGCCCTGCAAGGTAACGAACGCGAACCGCCCGTCCTGCGACAGCGCCACCTCGACCGCCCCGGCCCCGCCCGGGCTGGTGAGGGTGCCCAGCACGCTGCCGGCCCGGCCGTGCTCGGCCCGGGCCACCCTGATCACCACGGCTCCGCTGCCGGAGGCGGCCAGCAGGTAGTGCCCGTCCGGGGTGAGGGCCTCGCCGTGCACGGCGGCGGGCACGGTGATCCGGTGGGCCAGGACCGGGGCCGGCCCGAGGTTGGCCCGCAGGACCTCGATCGAGCGGCCCACGCCCGTGGACACGAACGACCAGCGCCCGTTGCCGGTCACCGTGACCGCGAACGGCATTCCGGTCAGCGTGACGAACCGGGGGTGAACGCCCGCCAGCCGGGGTGCGGTCGGGGACGCCGTGACACACCCGGGCGGGGCCAGCCGGGTGGTGGCCAGCCCGGGCCGGCCAGCCCGCTGGCCGGCCTGGCCCGGTGCGTGATGGCCAGCGCGGTGCCGCCCAGGCCCAGGATGACCAGGGCGACCAGGCCGGCCACCATGCGGGAGCGCCACCAGGTCCGGGATCCGCGGACCTCAGGGGAGCCGGGGGGTCGGCCGGCGGCTGGCCGGGATCCGGTGACTGGAGACGGGCCGGCCGGCGGGAGAGACACAGCCGGCGACCCGGTGAGGGGTTCCAGCAGCGGGCCAGTGGGGGGTTCCGGCGGCGCGCCGGAGAGGGGTTCCAGCGGCGGGCCGGCCGGGAACGACACGTCCGTGGCCGGCCTGGATGCCGCGGCTGGCGGGGTTAACGGTGTCTGGAGGACCCAGGGGGAGTGGGCCGGATCGGTGGGCGGCCCACCGTGCCCTTCGCCGGAGGGCCCGCCCGGGAACAGCGCGGCGCCCGGTGCGGTGTCCACCTCGTCCGCCGGGCCGGGGACGGCCACCTGGCCCGGGCCAGGTGGCCCAGCCACCTCGCCCGGTCCGGCCAGGCAGGCTGCCCGCAGCGCCGCCGCGAAATCCAGGCACCGCGGGTAGCGGTCGCCGGGTGACTTGGCCAGCGCTTTCGCCATGACCTGGTCCACCGCGGGCGGGAGGTCGGGACGCCGGCTGGTGAGCGGCGGCGGGGGCTCGGACAGCTGCGCCCACAGCAGCGCCAGGTGCTGGTCGCGGCGGAACGGCGGCGTGCCGCAGAGCATCTCGAACGCCGCGCAGGCCAGGGAGTAAAGGTCGCTGCGCCCGTCCACCGGCCGGTTCTCGATCTGCTCCGGGGCGACGTAATCGAGCGTGCCAACCAGCTGGCCGGTCGCGGTCAGGCCCAGGCTGGTCAAGGCCTGCTTGCTCAGCCCGAAATCGGACAGGTACACGTGGTCGGAGCGGCTGCCGCCGGGGGCCGGGTCGAGCAGCATGTTGGCCGGCTTCACGTCCCGGTGGACCAGGCCCCGCCCGTGCGCTGTGTCCAGCGCCGCCGCCACCTGGGTGACGATATCCACCGTCCGCCGGACGCCCAGCG
This sequence comes from uncultured Actinomycetes bacterium, assembly GCA_963718305.1. Lineage (GTDB taxonomy): Bacteria > Actinomycetota > Actinomycetes > Streptosporangiales > Streptosporangiaceae > RYN-230. Next base: position 114,124 of record CAVQZG010000024.1, on the reverse strand, counting down.
GCCCCGTGGAGTCGATGAGGGTCCGCACGTCGGGGCCGGACACGTAACGCATGGCGATGAACAGCACGCCGTCCGCCTCACCCGCGGCGAAGACCGGGATGATGTTCGGGTGATCCACGGCGGCGGCAGCCCTGGATTCGCGGATGAACCGCTGCTGGAAGTCGCCGTCCCCGGCTAGCACCGGATCGAGAACCTTCAGTGCGACCTGACGGTCCAGCTGGAGGTCGTACGCACGGTAGACAACGGCCATCCCGCCCCGGCCGATCTGCTCATCGAGGCGGTATCCGGCGACCCGCGCGCCGTCCGGGACCGGGCCACGCTCGTCATTCACCACGCCTCCAGCATCTGACTGCCGACCCGTGCACCGAGTGCGCTTCCCCGGGTGCGCGCTTTGCATTCTGCTCGTTACCGGGGCATGTGCGCTGAAAGATTCAGTATCGGGCATTCCGGACACATATAACTGCACAGAAGCGGGCAAAATGTGCTAAAGACCCCCGCCGGCTGGATGCCATGAGGGGCTATATTACCTCGCGTTGAATCCCCATAGACTAGGCAAATGAACGAGCGCCTCGTCTCGCCGCCGGATGCCCCGGTGCTTGTGGTGAAGACCCAGGGAACCGACCAGACGCTGCGCGCTGGCTCGCAGTACCGCGTCGGCCGTGATCCCCACGCCGACATCGTGATCAACGACTCCCGCGTCTCCTGGCGGCACGCCGTGCTCCGGGTCGACCGCGACGCATGGGTCCTCGAGGACGCCGGCAGCACCAACGGCACCTTCCTCGGGACCCGGCGCGTCGGCAAGATCGAGATCACCCAGAACTGCATCCTGCGGCTCGGTCATCCCGATGACGGCCCGGTCATGATGTGCTCGGTGGACCGGGGCGGCGGGAGCACCGGCATCAGCACCGGGACGAGCAGTGTGGACCGCCGGCCCACCTCGGTGATGCGTGCGCCGGCCCGGCTGCTGCGCATCGGCCGCGACCCGGGCAACGACCTGGTAATCCCGGACCTCAGCGTGTCCCGGAACCACGCGGAACTGCGCAACCTGGGTGACGGCCGGTACGAGATCGTCGACCTGGACAGCCACAACGGCACGTTCGTGAACGGCCGCCAGGTCGCCCGGGCGGCCGTGACCGACCAGGACATCATCGGCATCGGCCGGGCCACGTTCCGCCTGTTCGGCGACGAGCTTCGGGAGTTCATCGACGAGGGCGATGTCTCGCTCATCGCCCAGGACCTCACGGTGCGCCTGTCCAGCGGCAAGGTCTTGCTTGACCACGTCAGCTTCCCGATCCCCGAGAGATCCCTGGTCGGGGTGATCGGCCCGAGCGGTGCGGGCAAGTCGACGCTGCTCGGGGCCCTGACCGGGATGCGGCCCGCGACCGAGGGCACGGTCCTGTACGACAACCGGGACCTGTACACCCACTACGCGGAGCTGCGGCACCGGATCGGGCTGGTGCCCCAGGACAACATCCTGCATTCGCAGCTCAAGCCGCGCCGGGCCCTGCGCTACGCGGCCGAGCTGCGCTTCCCGGGCGACACCTCGTCGGCCGAGCGCAGCCGCCGCGTCGATGAGGTCATCGATGAGCTCGCGCTCACCGCGCACTGCGGGACCCGGACCGGGGCCATGTCCGGCGGCCAGCAAAAGCGGGTCAACGTGGCGCTGGAGCTGCTCACCAAGCCGTCTCTGCTCTTCCTGGACGAGCCCACCTCGGGTCTGGATCCCGGGCTCGACAAGTCCGTGATGGAGCTGATGAGCGGCCTGGCCAAGGACGGCCGGACGGTCATCATCGTCACGCACAGCGTGGCCAATCTGGGCGTGTGCGACCGCCTGCTCGTCCTGGTCCCGGGCGGCCGGGTGGCCTTCTACGGCCCGCCCGCCGAGGGCCTGCGCTACTTCGAGAAGACGGACTGGGCCGAGGTCTTCCAGGCCTTCGACGCCGAGCCCGACCGGGACTGGGCCGGGGACTTCCAGCGGTCCCCGTACTACGCCGAGCATGTGGCGAGCGGGCTGGCCCAGCAGATCCCCGAGGCCGACCGGCAGCCTCCGGGCCGTCCGCCCGCGCCGCGCGGCCCGCTGGCGCAGATCTCCACCCTGTGCCGGCGGTACCTGGCCGTCATCGCCTCCGACCGCAGCTACCTGGCGGTGCTGGCGATCATGCCCATCGTGATCGGGCTGCTGCTGCGGGCGGTCCCATCCCCGGAAGGCCTGGCCGGGAAGCCGGGAACCAATGGCGACGCCGAATCCCTACTCCTGGTCCTCATCATCGGGGCCTGTTTCATCGGGGCGGCCAACTCGGTCCGCGAACTCGTCAAGGAACGATCCATCTACGCCCGAGAACGGGCCGCCGGGCTATCGTCCGGCACCTACCTGTTCTCCAAAATCATCGTGCTGGGGGTCATCAGCGGGATTCAGGCCCTGCTGCTGGTGGTCCTGGGGCTGATCGGGCGGCAGATGCCCGCTCACGGCTCACTGCTCAAGTCGCTGCCGCTGGTCGAGATAGCCCTCGCGATCGTGGTGCTGTCGCTCGCCTCGATGGCGCTGGGGCTGCTGGTCTCCTCCATCGTGAGCACGTCCGAGAAGGCCATGCCGCTGCTGGTCATGCTGGCCATCGCCCAGGTCATCCTGTCCGGCGGGGTGCTGCCCCTCAACGGCAAGGTCGGGCTGAACCAGCTGTCCTGGATCGCCCCGTCCCGGTGGGGGTTCGCCGCCACCGCCTCCACCGTCAAGCTGAACGTGATCTCGCCCCCGGTCGCCGGGCTTCCCGACCCGGTCTGGGACCACAAACCGGGCATCTGGCTCCTGGACATGGGGCTGATGGTGGTGCTCGCCCTGGTGTTCACCATCATCGCCTGGCGGCGCCTGGTCGGCCTCAGTCCGGGCCGCAAGCGGCGCTGATTAGGTCCCGCACCGCCGCGGCCCCCGGTCCGGGTGAAACGATCGTGAGGTGACGACACCCGAGCGGACGCCGCGGCCTCAGGGTGCGCCCGACCGGGGTGAGCCGGCCCTGGGGCAGCCGGCTCCCGGCGAGCAGGCCAGCCCCGGGGCTGCCGCGGCCCCGCCCACGGGTGCTGCACCTGCGGATACCGGGCGGGCGGAAACTGGGCGGGCGGCAGGCCGGCCAGCTGGCCCCGGGCCGGCTGGCTCCTCCGCCGTGGTGGTCGAGGACGATCTGGCGCGCCGGATCCGCCGCCCCGGTGACCTGCTGCGGTGCGCTGCCGCGTGCCTCGGCATCGCCGTGCTGGTGGCGGCGGGCCTGGCGGCCAAGGCCACCACGACCGGCGTGGAGACCGACGTCGTGAAGGCCAGCCGCCGGCTGCCGGCCGAGATACTGTCCACGCTTCGGGTCCTGGCCATCCTGGTCCTCGTCCTGTTCCCGGTGGCACTGGCCATCCGCCAGGTGGTGCGCCGCCAGGGCCGGCGGCTGGGCGAGGCGATAGCCACCGGCGTGGCGACGGCCGGCGTGGTCGGCCTCGCGGGTGTCGTGCTGCGCACCGGCGTCGGCGACCAGCTCTACCGGGCCATCGCCATGTCCTCGCCAGGCGCGAGCCACTTCGCGCTGCTGGACGGGTACCTGGCCGGGCTGGTGGCCTACACCACGATCATCGACCTGGGCGGACGGCCCCGCTGGCGCAACGCGCTGTGGCTGACCCTCGGGGTGTACGCGGTGGCGAGCCTGGCTACCCTGCGCACCACCGTGCTCTCGGTGCTCATCACGCTCCTGCTGGGCCGGGCGATCGGGCTCGCGGTGCGCTACGCCGCGGGTTCCATGTCGCAGCGGCCCGGCGGGGAGGCGATCGCGGCCGCGCTCGCCGCCACTGGCGCGGCAGTGACCGAGCTGCGCCGGGTGGACGGCACCGGTGCGGCGTCGCGGCGGTACGCGGCGGTCACCCGCATGGGGGAGCGGCTCGACGTCCGGGTCTTCGACCGGGACCAGCAGGCGGCGGGCGCGCTCTACCGGGTGTACCGGCTGGTCCGGCTGCGCGGGCAGGTCTCACGGCGGGCCCCGCTGACCACCGACCAGGCGGCGGAGCGCACGGCGCTGCTCACCTATGCCGTGGAGGACGCCGGAGTGCCGACCCCCCGGCTGCGCGCCCTGCTCCGGGTGGGCCCGGAAGCCCTCGTCCTGGCCACCGAGGAGCCGCGCGGGACCTCCCTGGCCGATCTCGCCGGGACGCTGACCGAGGCCCAGCTGGAGTCGGTGTGGGACGCGGTAGATCGGCTGCACGCGCACCGGGTCGCGCACCGTTCACTGACCGCGGACCGGATCCTCATCGACGGTCCTGGCCAGGTCATCCTGCTCGACCCGGGCGGCGGGGATGTGGCCGCCAGCGACCTGCAGCTGCGGCTGGACCTGTCCCAGCTGCTCGCCGAGCTCGCCGCGCTGGTCGGGCCGGACCGCGCCGCGGACCTGGCCCTGCGCAAAGTCGGCTCGGCCGAGCTGGTGACGCTGGTCCCGCTCCTGCAGCCGGTGGTGCTGGCCAGGTCCACGCGGTCCGCGCTGCGCCGGGACAAAGAGGTGCTGCCCGCGCTCCGTAAGCGGCTCCTGGCCACTGCCCCCGATGACGCGGCCGAGGTCCCGCCCGTCCAGCTGGAGCGCATCCGGCTCCGCACTCTGGTCACGATGGTGGCCACCGTCCTCGCCGGCTACCTGCTGATCGTTCAGCTCGGGCGGGTCGACTTCGCGACCCTGCTCAGGCAGGCCAACCCGCTCTGGATCCTGGTGGCCCTGGGCCTGTCGGCGCTGACCTACGTGGCCGCGGCGTTGTCGCTGTCCGGTTTCGTGCAGGAGCGGCTGAACTTCATCCGGACCATGCTGGCCCAGCTGGCCGGGTCGTTCGTCACCCTGGTGACGCCGGCCGCGGTGGGTGGCGCCGCGCTCAACATCCGCTACCTGCAGCGGAACAAGGTGCCTCCGGCCGTGGCGGCGGCCAGCGTCGGCGTCGTCCAGGTGGTGGCGTTCGTCCTGCACATCGTGCTGCTGGTCGTCTTCCTGGCCATCACCGGTGCGCGGAGCGATTCGCTGCGCCCCCCTACGTGGGCCTATTTCGTGATAGCGGGGCTCGTCGTGGCGGCGCTCGGGGTGGCGGCGGTGCCGCAGGGCCGCCGGTTGCTCCGGGCCCGGCTCGCGCCAGCCCTGGGGCAGGTCCTGCCCCGGCTGCTCGAGGTGCTCCAGCAGCCGCGGAAACTGGCCGAGGGCCTCGGTGGCGCGCTCATGCTCACCCTCTGCTACATCCTCTGCCTGGACACCTGCGTGCGCGCGTTCGGCGGGTCCCTGGCCCTCACCAGCGCCGCCGTGGTGTACCTGACCGGGAGCGCGCTGGGATCACTGGTGCCCACGCCCGGCGGGCTGGGCGCGGTCGAAGCCGCCCTGTCGGCCGGCCTGACCGCCACCGGCCTGCCGGCCGCCACGGCGGTCAGCGCGGTACTGCTGTTCCGGTTGCTCACGTTCTGGCTGCCGGTTCCGTCGGGCTGGCTCGCGTTCAGCTACCTGCGCCGGCGCCAGGCCCTCTGACCCTGACCGGTGGCTGTGCACCCGCTCCGGCTACCCTTCTTGCCCAGCCGGTGCCGTTCGCCTGCCAGTCACGTGACTTTAGTCCCTCGTCCCCGGCCCCATCCGGTGGCTCACTTAGGACATGTTCGCGAGCCACGAGGTCAGGCTGAACATGACCTTTGCCCGGGCCCGGGCCAGGCTGGCGGTGCTGTGCAACGCCGGGTGGCTGAGCGGCCCCTCGGAGCAGGCCTACGCCGACGGTCTGGCCGGGCTGATCCGGGTGGGACCGTTCGGCGCGGTGCTCGGCGCGTCCAAGCTGGTCCGGGTGCAGGTGCTGGAGCCGGTGCCGCGAGACGAGACGGTGGTGCTCCCGCTGCGCTGGGAGGCCAGCGGGGCGGCCGGGCGGCTGTTCCCGGTCCTGGACGCCAACCTGGTACTCACCCCCAGCGGCGAGAGTGCCGCCACGCTGGCCCTGACCGGGGCGTACCGGCCGCCGCTGGGCAGCCTGGGCGAGGTGCTCGACCGGGCCGTGCTGAACCGGGCCGCGGCCGCGACCGTCCGGTCGCTGCTGGCCCGGGTCGCGGACTCGATGGCCGCGGACTCGATGCCGGCCGTGGAGGGCCCCCAGGCCGCGGATGGGGTCCCGCTGCCGTCCCTGCGCTGCCAGGCGGAGCCGGGGGCTACCTGACCTGGCCTGACGTCTGGCCAGACGCTGGCGGGCTGGGCGGTGCGGCCGTGGCCGGGCGCTTTGCCTAAGATCGCTCACCATGACGGGGCTGCTCGCCGCATTGCGCGGACTGCTGCACCGCGCCGGGATCTCACTGAACATTCTCCTGGTCGCGGTGGTGACGGTAGCGGCGGTCACCATCGGGCCCGCCTACTACGCGGCGGCCCAGTCCTCCGTGGTCCAGGACACCGTGGGCCAGGCCGCCGCACCCGGCCGCGGCCTGGAGATCACCCAGTCAGGCCCGGTCAATGCGGTGGGCGGGCTGACCAATCAGGCCGAGGGCGTGCTCGCCCACTACCTCGGCGGCCGGGCCACACTGACCAGGCTCTTCGCACCGCCTGTCACGGCCGCGGAGACCACGGTCCAGGCGGACAGCCAGACCATTCCGCTGGTCTACCGTTCCGGCGTGTGCGGTCATCTGCGTTTCACGTCCGGCCACTGCCCGCTCGCGGCCCGCCAGGTAGCGGTGAGCACGTCCACGGCCTTCCTGCTGCACTGGCACACCGGCCAGCGCATTGCCGTGCCGACCTGGGGGCATCTGGTCATCACCGGTCAGTACCAGATCACGCTGTCCAGCGCCGGGACCCGGTACTGGTTCGGAGCAGCCAGCCGCTACTTTCCTTACGAGACTTCGTACGGCCCGAACGCCTCCGGCCACCCCTACGACGCGATGTTCACCCCACTGGCCACGATGGGGGTCGTCCCCGGCACGGTCCAGGGCACCGACTACGCCGACTTCTCGCTGATTCCCGCGCATCTCACCGGGCCCGACGTGGCCCGGGTGCAGGCGGCGATCACCGGGCTGATCCTCGACCCGGCGCTGACCCAGCAGGGGGTGACGACGACCACGTCGCTGCCGGCCACCCTCGGCACGATCCGGGCCAGCTGGCGGGCGATCGAGGTGCCCGTGGTCCTGATCACCGCGCAGCTGCTCCTGCTGGCCTGGCTGCTGCTGTTCCTGATCGTCGCCGACGCGGCCGAGGCCCGGGGCCCCGAGGTAGCACTGGCCAAGATGCGCGGCCGCGGCCGGTGGCGGAGCCTCACCTTCAGCCTGGGCGAGCCGGTCATCCTGCTCGCCGTGGCGCTGCCAGCGGGCGTGCTGGCCGGCTGGGCGATCACCGTCGGCCTCGGGCACATCCTGCTGCGCCCGGGCACGCCGGTCGGGCTGCCCGCCACGTCCTGGCTGGCCGCCGTGGTGGCCACCGCCGGCGGCCTGGCTGCGGTAGCGGCCACCGCGCGGCGGACACTGAGCCGCTCGGTGGTCGACCAGTGGCAGCGGGCCGGGCGCCAGGCGGCGCAGCGGGGCTGGGTCCTGGATGCCATCCTCATCACCGCGGCCGTGGCCGGCCTCATCGAGCTGCGGGTCAGTGGCCAGATCGGCTCGGCCCGGCGCGGTGTGCTCGGCCTGCTGCTGCCCGGACTGCTCGGCATCGCCATCGCGGTGGTCGCGTCCCGGCTGCTGATCGTGGCCTGCCGGGCCGGATTCCGGACCAGCGCGCGCCGGGGCCGGATCGGGCCGTTCCTCGCTTTCCGCCACGTCGCCCGCAGGCCCGGCGGGATGCGCACCACGATCGTGCTCGCCACCGCGTTCGCCCTGGCCGGATTCGCCGCCGGGATCTGGACGGTCACCGTGGCCAACATCAGGGCCGTGGCGGACGCGCGGGCCGGCGCGGCCACCGTGCTCTCGGTCACGCCGCCCGCCGGTCATGACCTGGCCGCGATCGTGGACCGGATCGACCCAGGCGGCCGGCGGGCCATGGCGGTCTATGAGTACACGAACTTTTCCGGCAGCCGCGCCGGGCAGGTCCTGCTGGCCGTCGACCCGCAGCGCTTCGCGCGGATCGCGGCCTGGCGGCCGGACTGGGCGGGAGGCCGCCCGCTCCGCTCGCTTACCGCCGCGCTGGACCCGCCCGCCCCGGCGCCGGTCGTGCTGCGCGGAGACCAGGTGCGGGTCCGGTTCACCGGCACCCGGGTCCGGCCGCCGGGCGGCACCCTGGTCCTGGACGTGTACGAGCAGGGGGTGGGCGCGGTCGGGCAGACACCGGTGTACCTCGGCCCCGTCAGTGGCTCACGGACGGCCACCGCCCAGCTGACCGGCTGTCCCTGCCTGCTGGCCAACCTGACCGTTAACGCCCCCGCGCCCACGGGCCCGGTGATCAGCCCCGGGACGGTGACCGGATCGATCACGGTGGCCGGCATCGATGTCCGGTCTGGCCACGGCCGGTGGACGCCAGCGGGCGCCGGGCTGACCGCTGCCGGGCGGTGGCGGTCCGGCGGCGCCGGGGGCGGAAGCTCGTTCCGGCCCAGTTCCGCGGGACTGGTCTGGTCCTTCAAGACCCAGCCCGGGGTGAATCCCAGTGCGGTCCTGGTGGACCGCCCGTACCCGTTGCCGGCCCTGGTGGCCAGCGGCCTGACGCCCGGAACGGCCAGCGTCCTCCAGGTTGACGGGCTGGACGGCACTCCGCTGTACGTCACCGCGGCCGGCCAGGCGGCGGCCATCCCGGGCGCCCCCGCTAACGGGATCGTCGTCGACCGCACCTACGCGGAGCGGGCCGCGGGGGGCACGCCCGCCTACTCCAGCCAGCAGGTGTGGCTGGCTCCAGGGGCGCTGGCCCGGGTCCGCCCCGCGCTGCGTGCGGCGGGGGTCCGGATCGACGGCGTGGTCAGCGCGGCGGCCCTGCGCGCGCAGCTCATCCGCCAGGGACCCGCCCTGGCCACCGTGCTGTTCCTGGCCGACGCGGCGGCCGCCGCCGCGCTGGCCGCGGGGGCCGCCATCACCGGCCTGTACGCGTCCGGCCGCCGCCGGCGGCACGAGTACGCGGCGCTGCTGGCCAGCCGCGTCCCGCGGCGTTCCATCCGCGCGTCCCTGCTCGCCGAGCAGGCCATCGTGCTCGGCTTCGGGGTCGTGATCGGGCTGGCCGCCGGATTCGCGGCCACCGTGGTCGCGGTACGCAGCGTCCCGGAGTTCATCACCGAGCCGCATGCCCCGCCGCTCGACTACCTGCCGCCCATCGGCGGCCTGGCCCTGCTGGTCGCGGCCGCGCTGGCCGTGCTGGTGCTCGCGGCGGTCGCGGCCAGCATGCTGCTGGTCCGCTCGGTGCGCCCCGACTTGCTGCGGGAGGCTGAGCCGTGACCGGGCCCGTATCCGGAAACGCCGCGCCTCCCGCGGCCGAGCCGCTGGCGGTCCGCTGTGACAACCTGGTGCACGTCTACGGGACACCCGGCTCCGAGGTGGCCGCGCTGCGCGGGGTGGACCTGACCGTCCGGCCCAGGGAGATGGTCGCGCTGCTCGGCCCGTCCGGGGCCGGCAAGACCACCCTGCTCTGGCATCTGGCCGGCCTGCTGCGGCCTACCGCGGGCCGGGTGGAGGTCAACGGGCGGCGGCTCACCGACCTCGGTGCCGGTGCGCTGGCCCGCTTCCGGCTGACCGAGGTGGGCCTGCTGCTGCAGAACCCGTCCCGTAACGTGCTGCCCTATCAGAGTGCGCTGGGCAACCTGCTGTTCGCCCAGGCGCCGGCCCGGCGGAGCGTGGCCGCCCGCCGGAGGCGGGCCGCGGAACTGCTGGACCGGGTGGGCCTGGCCGACGCGGCGCACCGCCGGGCGGGCCGGCTGTCCGGAGGTGAGCAGCAACGGCTGGCTCTCGCGGTCGCGCTGGCCAACGAGCCCGGGCTGCTGCTCGCCGACGAACCGACCACGCAGCTGGACCCGGTGTCGGCCAACGCGGTGATCGAGCTGATCCGGGACGCGAACGCGGGCCTGGGCACCACGGTGGTCGCGGTGACCCACGACCCCGCGGTGGCGGCCGCGCTCGGCCGCACCATCACGATCCGCGACGGGCGGGTCGGCGCCGAGGGCCTGGCCGGACAGGAGTACGTGGTGGTGGGCCGGGACGGGACCCTGCAGCTGCCGGCCGAGCTCACCGACCTGTTCCCGCCCGGGTCGCTGGCCCGGGCGGAACGCCACGAGCGCGGGGTATTCCTGCACCAGGTCGATGCCCCTGACCCGGCGGACCCCGGCGGCCACCCCAGGCCCTGCCGCGCCAGCCGGGCCGCCTGCACCAGGTGCGGGCCGGTGAGCGTGCTGGAGGCCCGGGGCCTCCGCTACGCGGTCGGCGGCCGGGTCATCCTCGATGACTTCGACCTCACGGTCGGTCCCGGCATGCGGGTGGCCGTAGTCGGGCCGTCCGGCTCGGGCAAGACCAGCCTGCTCGCGCTGCTGGCCGGGCTGGCCACGCCGGCCGCCGGGCAGGTGCTGGTGGACCAGGTCCCGGTCGTCCCGGGGCAGGTGCCGCCGGGGGTGGCGACCGTGCTCCAGGGCCACGGCCTGGTGTCGCTGCTCACCGCCGCGGAGAACATCGAGATCGCGCTCTTCGCCAGCGGCCTGGCCCCCGGCCGGGCCGCTGCGGCGGCCCAGGAGGCGCTGGCCTCGCTGGGCCTGGCCGAGCACGCCGGGCAGCTGGCGGACGAGCTGTCCGGCGGGCAGCAGCAGCGGGTGGCGGTGGCCCGGGCCCTGGCCACGGAGCCTGCCGTGCTGATCGCGGATGAGCCCACCGCCGAGCAGGACAGTGTCTCGCGGGAGCTGGTCCTCAGCCGGATGCTGGACCTCGCGGAGGCCGGGAAGTCGCTGGTCCTGGCCACTCACGACCCGGAAGTCGCGCAGCGCTGCGACCGGGTCGTGGATCTCTCTGACCTGCGCCCCGACTCGGTGGGCCGCTACGGCTTGGCCACTGGATGACGATTTAAATACCAGAGCTTTACCCTGCGGTGGTTTCTTGTTTACCATCGCGCATCGTACCTTCACGGCAACCCCAGCAGCGGTGCTGAGTCCCGGTACCCGACATTGCCCGCCCAGCATCGCTGCCCCTCTACCGGAGGAGGAGCTACATGTTACGGAGATGGTGCATCCCGCTCGCTGGTCTGGGTCTCGTGCTCGGGTCGGTGGCGGCGGCCGGAACGGCCTCCGCAGCGCCCGCCCAGCACACCTCCACGCACGTGATCGGGCCCGCCGCGCACCTCATCCGCCCGGGCCACGGAACCAGGCCCCTAGTCGCGCACGGCGGCCCGGCGAACGCGGCTTCGAGCACCAACTGGTCCGGCTACGCTGCCGCCAGCGGCACCTACAAGAGCGTGTCCGCGACGTGGAACGAGCCGACCGGCACCTGCAGCGGGTCAGCCAAGTACTCCAGCTTCTGGGTCGGCCTCGACGGCTACAACAGCAGCACCGTCGAGCAGACCGGCAGCGAGGTGGACTGCTCCGGCAGCACGCCCCAGTACTACTCGTGGTACGAGATGTACCCGGCCTACCCGGTCAACTTCAGCAACCCGGTGAGTCCCGGGGACCAGTTCTACGGCTCGGTCACCTTCAACGGCGGCAGCAGCTACACGCTGGTTCTCAAGGACACCACCAAGGGCTGGAGTCACACCATCACCAAGTCGCTCTCCGGGGCGGCCAACTCCTCCGCCGAAGTCATCGCGGAGGCGCCGTGCTGCACGGCCAGCGGCGGCATCCTGCCCCTGGCCCATTTCAGCCCGGTGACCTTCAACAGCGCCACGGTGAACGGCTCGGCGATCGGGAACTTCAGCCCGACGCAGATCGTCATGGTGGACGGTTCCGGCCGGGCCAAGGACTCGGTCTCCTCGCTCAGCGGGGGTAACAGCTTCAAGGTCACCTGGCTGAGAGCCAACTGACCGCCTGACCGGAACGGCCCCGGCAACGATGACGTTGCCGGGGCTGATCCATTCCCGGCGCATGGCCCGCACGGCCCGTACGGTGGGGGCAGGCTCGCACAAGGAGGAAGGCATGAGCGCCGGGGTCCGCCGCATCATCCCGCTCACCCTCGGCTGGGAGGACCTGCCCAGGTCCGTGTCCGTGGAGGGCGCGCCCGATGACCAGATGCTGCGCGAGCCGGTGCCCGGGGTGCTGCTGCTGTGCGACGGCGGCTGGCTGCTGCTGGACACCGGCTTCAATGCCGCGCTCATCACCGACCCGGCGCTGCGCGCCCGGTTCCACGGGGACCCGCTGGTCCAGCCGGTACTGCCCGGCCCGGGCGAGCCGCTGGCCGAGGCACTCGACGCGGCGGGCGTGGACCTGGCTGACGTCCACGCGGTCGCCGTCAGCCACCTGCACTACGACCATGCCGGGGGCCTCAAGCACTTCGCCGGGCGGGTGCCGGTGCACATCCAGCAGGCCGAGCTCGACTACGGCCTGTCCGCCCCGCCCGGGCCCGAGGAGAACGGCATCTTCCGGGTCGACTTCGACGACCCGCGGATCGACTGGCGGGCCGCGGACGGTGACGCCGAGATCGCGCCCGGCGTGACCGCGGTGCTGACCGCCGGGCACACCCCTGGCCACCAGAGCTTCGTGGTCCGGGTGGACCCGTCGGCGGGCGGCGGGGGTTTCGTTTTCGCTTTCGATGCGGCCGACCTGACCGAGAACATCGAGCGGGAGGTCGCGGTCGGCGGGCGGATCGGGGCCTCCCCGGAGCAGAGCGTGGCGCAGATCCGCAAGCTCAAGCGGATCGGAGCCGAGCGCGGCTACCGGCTGGTGCCCGGGCATGACCCGGACGCCTGGCCCGCGCTCACCGCCGAGCTGGCCAGGCCCGGGCCGGCCCAGGGGTGACCTGGGCCGGCCCGGGTGCGACCTGCGTGGCAGGAATCGTGACCGATCTCAGCCCTCCGGGTCGATGCCGTCATAGGCGGGCACCCGTACCGTCCGGTGCCCCCAGGAGCCGCCCAGGATGACCTTCCGGAGCGAGACGTCGTTGCTGGTGTCCGTCTCGTGCAGGACCTTCTCCGGGTTGGCGATTACCGCGATGTAGTAGGTGCCGTTCGGTACGCGGGTGATGTCAAACGACTGCCCGGCGACACTCTGGAAATAGGTGTCCCCCCAGCCGGTCGGCATCATTTCCTGGACCCACAGGGCGGTCGGCGAGCCGCACTGGCCGCCGAACCCGAGGAAGGACGGCTGCCACACCGCTGTCGGCTCCGCCAGGTCGACCGGGTCGGTCGGGGCGATGCAGAAGCCCACCTTGTGGCTCCGCACCGCCAGCTGCTGGCTGGAATTGAGCAGCTGGTACTTCGCGAACTGCTCGAAGTGCCAGTGGTCGTGGCCTTTCTTTGAGTCGAATCCCATGGTCCCGGCGCGAGTCCGGCCGATGATGTGCCCGTTCTGCCAGAAGTACTGGTACGCCTTCATGACCGGCGAGCCGTCAGACCGGAAGCCCTCGACATCCAGGGGGGCGTTGCTGACCGACACGGTGGCGCCGAAGTCGAGCTGGTCGGACGCGCGCTGGGTCTTGGTCTTCCGGATATGGGCAACCCTGATGCCCCAGGACGGGAGCGGGACGAGATCCGGCAGCGAGCTGGCCGGCGGGCTCGCCAGGTCCGGGGCGGCCGGGTTGGACCCGAGCGGCCGGTTCTGCGGCCGGCTGCGCGGGCGATGGGCGGCACCAGCAGCCACGCCGCAGCATCCTGAGCCCTTCACCACGGTTACCTTGACGCTCGCCGTGGCATCGGCGGCCGAGATGTTCAGCAGCTGCGCGTAGGTGGGCATGATGGTCTCGGTAACCGTGTAATGCCCGAGAGCGAGTTTCATGGGCCGGAAGGTCTGCTCGGCAGGGTCGGCGGCCCAACCCCGCGCGATGCCCCACACCAGTGACTTCGGGAACGGGTCGCCGACGCATTCCTGCGGGTACGGCGAGGTGGCGGGGCTGTCCGTGGTAGCCCGCTCCGGGTCGTACGTGTCCGGGCAGAACCCCATATTCTCCGTCGCCACCACCTTGCCGCCGGAGTTCGTGACGGTGAGGTGGACAAACTTCTTCAGGGCGCTCGGTATCGTCCCGACCACGCTCGACGGCCAGGGAATCTGCTGAGTACCACCGCCCGGCACGTGGACCACCTGGGTGATCGTCATGGGCGTCGAATAGTCCGCCCGCTGCAGGTCAAGCTGGAACGCCGAGCCGAGTGACGCGACCCAGATGCCCGGATCCAGGTACACCTGGCGTCCGTACCTGGGTACGGTGAGGCTCTTCTGCGCAACTATGAGCTTGACCTGCGGCCCGCTGGCCGCCGCGGCCCCGGCCGCTGCTCCCGGCCCGGCCCCGGACATCGCCGCCGCTGTTAAGCCTGCGGCCGCTACGGCGGTCCACCGCGACCGCCAACCCCGTCGTGTCATGAGAACCTCCACGTTCCCCTGTCCCGTTTCCCTGGCCGGGACGCGCAGCCAATTTCTTATGGAACGGTACTGCCGATATAGGGGAAAGGGAATGACCCGTTTTTCGTGACGAGATACCGCTGAAAGCGTTGCCTGGATAGGCATTACTATTACGTAACGATTGTTCCGGGGCCCGTATTCGTGGCCGGGCCGTCAGGCCCGGCCGGCGCCCAGGTAGGCCAGGAACATGGGATGCACCTGGAAGCGCTGGGCCGTGGCGAGGTTGAGCCGGCGAGCCTGATGCGCGCCGAGGAAGGGCACGCCGGCCGGGCAGCCCGGGTCGCGCAGCGCGGCGCCGCTTCCCGGGTCGGCCTCGGCCAGCAGCAGGCCCACCTGCCACAGGATCTCGATCAGCCCGTCCGGGGAACACTCGTCCAGCCAGGCGCTGGTCCCGGCGGACGGGATGTCCCGGGTGATGAGGCCCAGCGCCAGCAGTTCGAGATCGTCGCGGTCGATGACCCGCGGCTGGCCCCGGAAGGTCTCGATCACGCTGAGCAGGCCCGGCCACTGGAAGCGGTACTCGGCGGCGATATCCCTGACCCGGTCGGCAGAGTAGAGGGACTCGGCCTCGGTGATGGTGGCGTAGGGCCAGGGCGGCCCGGCCTGCCCGTACTGGGCGCACTCGATGACCTGGGTGGAGAACTGGATGATCTCCCGGGGCCGGTACAGGGTCCGCCCGATCATGTAGTCGAAGGACCTGGCGCGCCGCTGTCCGGGCGGCGCCGTGAACAGGCAGTTCCAGCACTCCTGGTCGTCGTCGCCGGCCAGCGCGGGCAGGGCGTGCCGGATCCGGTTGGCCATGAGCTTGAGCAGGGACGTCTCGGTCCAGTGGATGTTCTCGATCAGGTCCCGGTACTTCTGGGCGTCCTCGTACAGCGCCGGGACGTCGTCGTACAGCTCCTGCCGCAGCGAGATGTACACCCGCAGGTTGTCGTGCAGGGAGTTGACGGACAGGCAGGCCTGGAACAGGCCGGCCACGAACGCCTGGGCGTCCTCGGAGGAGTCCCAGCCGCGGTCCAGTTCGTCCACGAGCACGATGATCCGGCGCTGGCTCGCGATCTCCTGCAGGCCGGGCAGGAGATGGTGGATCTCCTCGAGCTTGTACAGCTTCTCCAGCTCGCGGGTCTTGACGCTGGCCTCGTACTTCCCGATCTTCAGTCCTTCCATCCGCTTCAGGTAGGAGACCAGGGCGGACAGCTTGCTGGCGTTGTCGTTGGCGTGGTGGTCCCGGATGTACTTGTAGATGCGGGACGCCTCGCCTTTCTTCAGGTGCACCTTGCGCCGCGAGACCTCTTTCATGATCAGCACGTAGATGAGGTACTTCCAGGCCACGGCGTAGGCGCCGAGCTTGGCCCAGGACCCGCTGTGCTCACTGGCCATGGTCTGGCTGAGCAGCTCATAGGAGTAGTCCTCGGGAGACAGCTCGATGACATAGCTGCCCTCATCACGCTCACGCCGGGCCAGGACCTGGAAAATGGCACTCTTGCCGATCCCGCGATTTCCCACCACGATGCGCTTCGCGCCGGAGCGGACCCTGTTGTAGGCCTCGGATTCCACGAAATACTCTTCCAGCCCCCGTTCGATATCCCGTTCTGCCGACGGGGCGCCGAAATCGATGGCGGCCGGGGCTCGGAACTGGGGTGCCGGGCGTGACATGGTCATCACCTCGTGGAGGTCGGTGGCCGTTACAGCCGGAGCATAAGCTGACCCCAACCAGGAGAGAAGTGATGGGACAGGGTCAATTCCGGCCGCCGCCCCGCGGCCCCCGGCACCGCGCGCAGCTGCAACTACCTGATCGGCAGGGACATCCATTACCGGGCCGATCGTGCAGCGGCCGGCCGAATCCTGGCCGATTTCCCGGAATTCGCCCAGCTCGCCTGGGCCAACCGCGAGTTCGTGACCCGCGCCGTCCATTACGTCGCCACTCAGGGCGTGATCCAGTTCACAGCCTGGCTGGTGCAGCGCTCTATCGGGCGGCCCTCCGGTGCCGGTCAGCTGGCCGTGGCCATCAGGCAACGAATGCCTATCGAAGCCCCGGCAGCCGTTCGGCCGGGCAGATGAGCGGGAACTATGGACCAAGGGACAGTAAAGTACCCCCGGTAACCAGTGGGTCCAGTGAAATTTCTGAGTACTGACTTCCGCGCACGTGGGCAGGGGGGCCGCGGTGTCTGACGAGACCCCGGAGTTTGGGGGCTTCGGCGTCGGGTCTCGCCTGGCCGGGTACCGGCTCGATGAGCAGATCGGCCGGGGCGGCATGGCCGTGGTCTACCGCGCCTACGACATCCGGCTGGAGCGCCCGGTCGCGATCAAGGTGCTGTCGCCCGAGCTGGCCCGGGACGAGGCGTTCCGGCAGCGGTTCATCCGCGAATCGCGTACCGCGGCCGCCGTAGACCACCCCAACATCATCCCGATCTTCGAGGCGGGCGAGGCCAACGGGGTGCTGTTCATCGCGATGCGCTTCGTGCACGGGCCGAACGTGCAGGAGCTCGTGGACACCGAGGGGCCACTGGCCGCCGCCCGGGCCTGCCACATCATCACCCAGGTCGCGGCCGGCCTGGAGGCGGCTCATTCGCACGGGCTGGTGCACCGGGACGTCAAGCCGGGCAACATGCTGCTCGACATGGCGGGCGGGGGGGACTACCCCGGCCACGCCTACCTGTCTGATTTCGGCCTGAGCAAGCGGGCCCTGTCGGTCAGCGCGCTGACCTCGACCGGCCAGTTCCTCG
This sequence comes from uncultured Actinomycetes bacterium, assembly GCA_963718305.1. Lineage (GTDB taxonomy): Bacteria > Actinomycetota > Actinomycetes > Streptosporangiales > Streptosporangiaceae > RYN-230. Next base: position 96,965 of record CAVQZG010000024.1, on the reverse strand, counting down.
GCACGCTGGACTACATCGCGCCTGAGCAGATCGAGGCCCGGGCAGTGAATGGGCGCACGGACGAGTACGCGCTGGCCTGCTCCGCGTTCACCATGCTGACTGGCCACCCGCCGTTCGTCAGGGACGAGTCGGTCGCGGTCATGTGGGCCCAGATCTCCGCCCCTCCGCCCGCACTGACCAGCCGCCGCCCCGACCTGCCCGCGGCCGTGGACGACGTGATGGCCAAGGCGCTGGCCAAGGTCCCCACCGAGCGGTACGGCACCTGCCCGGAGTTCGCCGCCGCGCTGCGCCAGGCCTGCGGGCTCGAATCAGGGCCGGGACTGGTGCCGGGGCCGGCCGCCGACTTCCCGGATGTCCCGCTCCGGGAGAGCACACAGGTCGTGCCGGTGGTGCCAGCCGATCACGAGCAGACGGGAGTCGCGGGGCCCGTATCGCCATCCGATCCCGGCTCCGGGACCGGCGAGCCCTGGCCGGCCAGCCCGGCACCGGCCAGCCCGGTCCCGTTCCGGCTGGCGCCGCCGCAGCGGATTCTGGCCCGGCCCCCGGGGACCCGGGCCCGGCCTTTGAAGACCCCGGGCCCGCCCGCGGGGAATCCGGCCCGGCTACCGAGTTGTCCGGGCCTGCCCGCTCCGGTCCCGAAGCCGAGTCCCCATCGTCCGGCTTCCCGGAGGCTGACTGGTACCGGCCCAGGTCCCCGGAGGCGGGACCTCCCGCCGCGCCGCCTCCGCTGCTGCCCGACGCCACGCGGGATGTCCCTGCGGTCACTCCGGGAGGCTATGCCCCCGGGCCGCCCGGCCGGCCGCCGGCTTTCAGCCGCCGGCCAGCGCCCGGCCGGCCCGAACCGCCGCGCCGCCGCCGCGGGCTCTGGGCGGCTGCGGCGCTGGCCGTCGTGGTGGTCCTGGCTGCGGTGGGGTACTTCGTGAAGAACTCCTTCTCGACCGGGGCCAAGACCACCGGGTCGGCCCAGGTGGTGTCGGTGAAGCCGCCCGGATGCACCACCCAGACCGCGAAGGGGGCGCAGCTCAAGCACGTCGGGAGCCATCTGGTCGCGACCGGCGGGAATCCGTTCGACGTCGAGACCGTCCCTGGCTTCGCGTTCGTCTCCGGCGCCGGCAGCGGCCTCGCCGTGATGAACACCCAGAACTCCGTCCCGGCCAGGATGTGGGACAGTGCCCCGCTGGATCACGCCCAGGGAGAGGCGCTCACCCCGAACGGGCATTTCCTGGTCGTCGCTGGCGGCAGCGGGATTACCGTGTTCCGGGTCAGCGACCTCGAGCAGGGGGCGGGGGCCAACAAGGTGGGGTCGCTGGTCAGCCCGGGCCAGATGCACGCGGAAGACGTGGCTATCACCCCAGACGGGAACTTCGCCTTCGTCACCTTCCAGAACAGCGCCAGCGTGGGGGTATTCGACCTGCAGCGCGCGCTCTCCTCCGGCTTCGGGCCCGGCGATGTCGTCGGCCACATCCCGGTGGGCCCCCAGCCGATCGGGATCGCGATACCCCCCGACGGGCAGCACGCCTACGTGGCCAGCCAGGCCTCCGCCCCCGGGTCCGGGGAGTTGAGCATCATCGACGTGCGCCAGGCGGAGCAGCATCCTGGAGCCTCCAGCGTGATCAAGAAGGTGCCAGCCGGGTGCAAGGCCAACCGGATCGTATTCACGGCGGGCGGCCAGAAGCTCTGGGTGACCGCGGCTGGCTCCAACGCCTTGCTCGGGTTCTCGACCGCCAAGCTGCTGAGCGATCCCGGGCATGCCCTTCTGGCCAGCGTCGCGGTCGGCCAGTCACCGCTCGGGCTGGCCGTCATCAGCCACGGAAACCGCATCGTGGTCGCCGACTCCAACAAGCAGGCCCAGCCGGGGTCCGTGCCCAACCTGGCCGTGGTCGACACGGCCAAGGCCCTGGCCGGAAAACCGGCCCTGGTCGGCTACCTCCGGTCGGGGCTGCAGCCCCGGCAGTTCGCAGTCGTGTCCCAAAGCCACACGCTGCTGGTCACCAACACCAAGTCAGCCCAGCTGCAGACCGTGGACCTGAGCCGCCTGCCCTGACGCCGCGATTAAGGTGACCAGCATGGTCAACGAACCGTCGCACCTCACCCGGGTCCTGGCTACCGCGGACGGCCGGCAGCTCGAGGTGCTGAGCACCGGCCCGGAGGATGGACTGGTGCTGCTCTTCCACAACGGGACCCCCGGTGGCCTGGTGGCGTCCACGGACATGGCCACGGCCGCCGCGGTGCGCGGGCTGCGCACCGTGATGTACGCCCGGCCCGGCTACGGCGGCTCGACCGCGCGGCCGGGCCGCCGCATCGCGGATGCCGCAGCGGACACTGCGACGGTGCTGGACGGGCTCGGCGCCCGCCAGTTCGTGACCGTCGGCTGGTCCGGCGGCGGCCCGCACGCGCTGGCCTGCGCCGCGCTGCTGCCCGGCCGGTGCCTGGCCGCGGCCTCGCTGGCCGGCGTGGCCCCGGCCCATGCCGCGGGCCTGGACTGGATGGCGGGGATGGGCCCGGAGAACGTGGATGAGTTCACCGCGGCCGGGCAGGGGGAGACCGCGCTCACCACATTCCTGGAGGAAGCCGCGGCCGGGCTCGGCCAGGTCACCGGCCAGCAGGTGGCGGAGGAGATGGGCGGGCTGATCTCCGCCGCGGACCGGGCCGTGGTCACCGCGGAGTTCGCGGACTACCTGGCCGAGTCGTTCCGGATCGCGCTCCGGGCCGGCATCGCGGGCTGGCGGGACGACGACATCGCGTTCGTCAGCGACTGGGGCTTCCCGCTGGAGCAGGCCGGCGCCGTCCCGGTCGCCATCTGGCAGGGGGCAGAGGACCGGATGGTCCCGTTCAGCCACGGCGCCTGGCTCGCCGGGCACATCCCGGGAGCGCGGGCTCACCTGGCCCGCGGCGAGGGTCATCTGACCCTCGCCGCGCGCTCGTTCGGCATGGTGCTCGATGACCTGCTCGACCTGGCGGGCCACCCGCCGGTGGGCTCCGGGGCCGCGCCCGGCTGAGGTGGAGCGGCTCAGGAGTGCAGCGCCAGGCCCTTGACCACCTTGTCCACCGCGTTGCGCGGCCCGTAGACCGCGACCCCGGCCAGGCGCAGGTCGTCGGCGGGCACCGCCCGGACCACGGCCCGGTTGGCCTCGTCGTGCCCGGTGGCGAACATGTCGTCGGTGTAGATCGCGATGGGCATCTCCCGGGCGGCCGCCCGATCGCGGACCGCGCCCAGGCCCGGCCCGTCCGCCGCGTAGACCAGCACCGGCTGGCGGAACATCTCCAGGTACCGGTGTCCTGACCCGTCCTCGTACGGCTTCCCGATCGTCTCGCCGCAGCTGGCGGCCACCCCACTGGCCAGGAACGCCGTCACGTTCAGCTGCTGCCAGACCGCCAGGTCCCCGCGGACGGCGATGGCAATCTTGGTATCGAAACGCATCTCCCCACCCTGGCCGGCTCGCGCCGCGCCGTCTTGAACGCGTGAGCGCCCCGTCCATGGTCACGGTCAGTTCCTGATCGATGGGGATGCACGGCAGCTGGCTCCATCCCGCCGCCGCCGGCCGCCTGACTTTACGTCATAAAGTTCTGGGTCTGAGCCCTTGACTTTGCGCCATAAAGCAGCGTCTACTTTGTGGCATAGAGTCAGTGAAGGGAGACACCATGAACCCCACACCAGACACCACCACCTCCGCCGGCAACGGCGGCAACTTCGACCCCCAGCAGGCCGCCGCCCTGCTGGACCAGACCACCCAGCGGGCCCGCCGCAGGCTTGCGCCCTCCCCGCCGTGGCTCCTGGCGGCCAGGGGGGTCGCGGTCCTGATCGCCCTCGGCGCGATCTGGCTCTCCGTGCGCGGACAGCACCCCTACCAGGGCCCGACCGCCGCGGACATCCCCATCCTGATCGCGTTCATCGTCCTCAACTTCGCCGCCACGGTCGCGGTCCGCGAGCGCGCCCTCGCCGGGATACGCGGCAGAACCCGGCTGCGCCCGGCCGAGATCATCATCCTGGTGGTGTCCTGGGCCGTCGTGCCCGTGCTCATGTGGGCACTGTCCGCCGCCGGGGTGAGCTTCGCCCTGTACCCCACCACGGTGCTGATCGTCCCCGGCCTGGCTTATGCGGCCGTCATGGCGGCACGGGAAGGCTGGCGCGGGTGCGGCGAGGGGCTCGCGGTCGCCGCCGTCGGCGTCGTGGGCGCATTCGCCGGGCCGGCCGGGTCGTGGGCGGTGGCCGGCGTGGGCCTGTGCGCTGTGCTGGTGGGCAAGGCCGTCGCCGTCGCCCGGCGGCAGCGCGCATGACGGTGTGCCATGACTGACGACGCGCTCGACCCGCTGATCCACGTCCCCACCCGGCTGAAGATCGTCGCGACGCTGGCGGCACTGCCCAACGGCGACACGCTCTCCTTCACCCGCCTGCAGGACATGATCGGGCTCACCCCCGGCAACCTGATCATCCACCTGCGCAAGCTCGAAGAAGCCGACTACATCAGCAGTGAAAAGACCAGGAACGGGACCGTGTCCATCACCACGGTCGCTCTCACCGGCCAGGGCCGGGCCGCACTCGGCGCCTACACCCAGGCCCTGCGCGACCTGCTCGGCGGCCTGTAAATGGCCCGCCAGCCCCGGTCTTCCCGGACAGCCCCCGCCGAGGGGCTGTCCGCCGTTGCGGCGGGTCAGGTGCGCGCCGCAGTGGCCACGACGGCGGTGTAGCCCATCGTGAAGCTGCCCCCCGCCGCGTCGACGGCGGCGCCGATACCGGCCAGCAACTCCTCCTGCGTGGCCAGCGCGAACTGGCTGTAGCCGCCGAAGGTCGGCACCACGTCCAGCCACTCGTCGCGGGTGTAGGGCCGGTCCCAGTCGAATCGCCATTCCTCCGCATCGCTGAACGCGCCCGCCTGCCGCATCCCGTCGGCCGCCTTCGTGCACAGCGCTGAGTACGCATCCGGGCCGGGCAACGCCCCGCGGCTGAGCGGCGAGTCGGGCAGCACGCGGCGGTTGACCGCGGCGAACGCCTCCGCCAGGCCGGCCGGGGGCGGAACGAATTCCAGAACACCGCCAGCCGCCCGCCCGGCCGCAGCGCCTGCGCCGCCTGGGCCGCTCCAGCGACCGGATCCACCCAGTGCCAGGCCTGCCCGGCGATGACCGCGTCGAAGGCCCGGCCGGCCCTTTCCCAGGCTTCGAACGTCGCCACCTCGACCTCGACGCCGAACCGCCGGGCCAGGCCGGCCATCCGCGCGTCGGGCTCGACCCCGAGCACCCGGCAGCCGGCCGCCTGGAACTGCCGGGCCGCTATGCCGGTGCCGCAGCCGACGTCCAGGACGCCCGGGCCGGGACTGGCGGCGACGATCGCCGCCACCATGGCGTCGGGATAGCGGGGCCGGGCCCGGTCGTAGCGTTCGGCGTCCAAGCCAAACGACTCCGCGACCTGCCGGGCCTGATGCGGCTCGCGTCGCTCGTGCTCGGGAAGAGGCGTCCGCCCCGGCGGTATAGTGGGCACGCGCCCACCGTAGTGGGCAGGTGCCCACTCGTCAACCAGGCACGCGGTCAACCGGGCACGGGTCAACCGGGCACGGGTCAGCGAGGGGAGGGGAGGCGCGGTGCCGACCGGGGTGGCCATCCGCGACGCGCGTGAGCAGCTGTTCGATGCCGCCGAGCGCGTCCTGCTCCGGGACGGCCCGAACGCGCTGACCAGCCGGGCGGTCACCACGGAGGCGGGCTGCGCCAAGGGCGTCCTGCACCGGCACTTCGCTGACTTCGACGCCTTCCTCGCCGAGCTCACGGCGGACCGCATCGCCCGGCTGGACGGCCAGGCCGCCGCCCTGCGCGCCGCCGCCGGGACCGGCACCGTCGCCGGCAACCTCACCGGCGCGCTGATGGAGCTCTTCGGCTCCGTCGCCCTGGGTATCGTCAGCCTCGTGATCTCCCGCGATGAGCTGCGGGTCCGGCTGCGCCAGGCCAGGCCGGCGGGTATCCCGCTGCTGACGGAAGCCACGGCCATGATCGCCTCCTACCTCATCATCGAGCGCGAACTCGGCCGGATTGCCGCGGATGCCGACGTGGACACGCTCGCGCCCACCCTGATCGGCGCCGCGCACCTGCTCTTCGCCGGCCGGGAAGGCACCCCGCCCGAGGCTGGAGCGGTCCGCAAGGTCGTGGCCACGGTCATCGCCGGGGCCACGCCGGGAGCGCGGCCATGAACGGCCCGCCGGCCAGCCGCAGCGCGGTGGGCGGAGACGCCCACGGGGACTGGTCCAGGTACTGGCGGTCAGCGGATGAGCCGCTGGAAGCCATGCACGCGCACTTCCGGGAGCACGTGTATCACCGGCACAGCCACGACACCTACTCCTTCGGTGTCACCGAGTCCGGCGCGCAGTCCTTCACCTGCCGGGGCGCCTCGCACACCAGCGCGGCCGGCATGGTCATGGCCTTCAACCCCGACGACCCGCACGACGGCCACGCCACCACCGGCCAGGGGTTCAGCTACCGGATGATCCACATCGGCCCCGGCCTGGTGACCGACGTCCTGGCCGACATCGGCGGCCGCCCGGCCGGGCGGCCGCTGTTCACCACGCCGGTCGTGGCGGACCCCGCGCTCGCCGCCGCGCTGCGACGGCTGCACCGCGCCCTGACCGGGACCGCCACCCCGCTGGAGCGCGGCGAGCGGCTGACCGTCGCGGTGGGCCGGGCGGCCCGGGTGGCGGGGGGACGGCTGGCCGTCCCGGCCCCCGTCAGTGCGGCCGAGACCATGCGCATCGCGCGGCGGGTCCGGGACCTGCTCGACGCGGAGTACGCCGGGCCGGTCTCCGGCGCCGACCTGGCCGCCGCCGCCGGATGCAGCCGCTACGCCGCGTACCGGGCCTTCCGGTCCGTGGCCGGGCTGGCGCCGGGGGAGTACCAGCGCCAGCTGCGGCTCCGCGCCGCCCGGCGGGAGCTGGCCCGGGGAACACCGCCCGGGCAGGCGGCGGCGGACGCGGGCTTCGCCGACCAGGCCCACCTGACCCGGTGGTTCCGCCGCTGCTACGGCATTACGCCCGCCGCTTACGCCCGCGCCGCCCGCTGACCCACCCCGGCTCGCGGGCCACGGGCGCAGCGTGGGTCCGGCGCCCGCGCTGCTGGAGCGACGCGGGCACCCACGTCGGGGGAGCAGGGCCGCCGGGGCTAGGTGCTGGTGGGGCTGGTGAGGTTGTAGACGGTCTCGCCGCCGACGGTCTGCTTGGTGAAGTGCGATTCCACCCAGGAGGTGATCTGGGCCGCGTCGCCTGAGCCGCCGCCGAACGTGTGGCCGTTCGCGCCGATGAAGTAATGCACCTCGTGCGCCGCGACCATCGTCTTGAACTGGGCCAGGGTGGGTGCCTGGTCGGTGCCGTTGAACCCGCCGATGGCCATCACCGGCTCGCCGCTGGCCAGCTGGAACGGGGCCGCGCTTTCCGCACCCACGGTGGCCGCCGCCCAGCGGTACCCCGCGGCGCCGCCGGTCAGCAGCTTGGTGACGGCGCTGGAGACCTGGGTGCTGCCGCCCAGGCCGCCGCCGATGCCACCCCCCTGGCCGCCGCCGGGAACTGCCCCGATCGCCCGGATGTGCTGCCGGGGACACGTCCGGCGGTGCTCCCGGACGAGCGGCCGGAGGTGCTGCCGGGGACCCCGGCGGTGGCACCCGCCGCGCCGGGGGCGTTCCCGGGTACGCCGGAGGAACCGGGGGCCCCGGCGCCGGGCCGGCCGGTCCCGCCCTGAGTGGTGCCGCCTTGAGTGGTGCCACCGTGGCCGCCGAACCCGGTACCTGGCTGGCCACCGCCGAACCCGCCGCCGCCAGGCCCGCCACCCGGGCCTCCGAAGGAGGCGACGGAGGGCCCGGCGCTGGGGAGCGCGCCGGTGTGCGAGGTGGCCGCCGTATTGACGCTGTAGGCGAGCGGTCCGGCCAGCCCGGCCACCAGGGCCAGCGGCGCCACGGACAGGAGCACGGCCCGGCCGCTGAGCCAGCGCTCGGCGATCACGACCGCCGCCGCGGCCAGGCCGCAGGCCAGGACTACCGGCCGCAGCCAGGGCAGCCAGTCCGCCGAACGGCCGAGCAGCACGAAGGCCCACCAGGCGGTCACGACCAGGCCCGCGGCCAGGACGGCGCGGGCGGCGAGCGCCTGCCCGCCGGCCATGCTGCGCCGGGCCCGCCAGGCGGTGACCGCGCCGATGCCGGTCAGCGCCCCGATCGCCGGGGCCAGCGCCACGGTGTAATAGGGATGGATGATGCCGCTCATGTAGCTGAACACCAGCCCGGTGACGACCAGCCAGCCGCCCCATAGCAGTGCCGCGGCCCGGACCTGGTCGGTCCGCGACCGCCGCCAAGACAGCCACACCAGGGCGGCCAGCGCGATCAGCGCGGCAGGCAGCAGCCAGCTGATCTGGCCGCCCATCTCGCTGGCGAACAGCCGGCTCACGCCGCTGGACCCGCCGAACGCGCTCCCGCCACCACCACCGGGGGCGGCGCCGCCGTTGAACCCCACCGACCCGGTCTCGTTGCCGTCCAGCCGCCCCAGCCCGTTGTAGCCCAGGGCCAGCTGCAGGATGCTGTCGTTGGTCGAGCCGCCGACGTAGGGCCGGTCGGCGGCCGGGGTGAACTGCACGATCGCCACCCACCAGCCTGCCGCGGCGAGGAGGGCCGCGCCGCCGGCCAGCAGCTGCCAGAGCCGCCGGCCCAGCCGCGGCGGCCCCGCCACCAGGTAGACCAGGGCGAACGCGGGGAGCACCAGGAAGGCCTGGAGCATCTTGGTCAGGAAGCCGAATCCGAGCAGGGCGCCCGCGAGGACGATCCACCGCGTCCGGCCGCAGTCGATGGCCCGGACCATCGCGTACGCCGCCGCCGTCATCAGCAGCACCAGCAGTGCATCGGGGTTGTTGAACCGGAACATCAGCGTGGCCACCGGGGTGACGGCCAGCACGCCGGCGGCGATGAGCCCGGCCGCGGGCCCGGACCAGCGCCGGACCGCGGCGTAGAGGATCGCCACTGACGCGACGCCCTCGGCGGCCTGCGGCAGCAGGACGCTCCAGTAGTTCAGGCCGAACACCCGGGCGGACAGCTCCATGACCCACAGCGAGGCGGGGGTCTTGTCCACGGTGATGAAGCTCGAGGAATCGAACGAGCCGAAGAAGAACGCCTTCCAGCTCCTGGTGCCGGCCTGCACGGCGGCGGAGTAGAAGTCGTTCGCCCAGCCGTTGCGGCTCAGCCCGGCCGCGTACAGCAGGGCGGTCAGCGCCAGCAGGGCGAGCAGGGCCGGACGGGCCCAGCGCGGGTCGGCCGCCGGGCCCCGCAGCAGGCCGGGCGGCCCGGCCTGGAGCGGCCCGCCGCGGCGGGCTGGCGGGGGCCGGTGGTGATGGCGCCCGGGTCTCCCGGGGCCCGGGGGCCGTACAGGCGTTGGGGGGAACTCACGCTCCTACAGTGGCGGCCCCGGCTGGACCAGGACTGCGGCCTGACTCTGCCGCGGCTATGAACCCGCGCTGCTGGCCGGGCTGACTTACCGGGCCGGGCCTGGCCTTAAGTCGTCCAGCCGGGGGAGCGTGATGACGAACCGGGTCCGGCCGGGCTTACTGTCCAGCCGGACCTGGCCGCCGTGCGCGGTGGTCACCGCGTCCACAATGGCCAGCCCCAGGCCCGTGCTGGCGGCCCCGCCGGTGCCGCGGGCCCGGGAGGAGTCGCCGCGGACGAACCGCTCGAACAGCGTCGGCTGAAGCTCGGGCGGGATGCCGGGCCCGTCGTCGGTCACGCTCAGTTCGACCGTGCCCGGCGCCTCGCCGGCCGCCAGCGCCACCGTGACCACGGTGTCCTTGGGCGTGTGCTTGGCCGCGTTGCTCATCAGGTTGGCCAGCACCTGGTGCAGCCGGTGCTCATCGCCGCGGACCATGATCGGCTCGTCCGGCAGTTCGAGGAGCCAGCGGTGGCCGCCGGCCGCGACCCGGGCGTCACTGGTCGCGTCGATGGCCAGCCGGGTCAGGTCCACCGGCGCCTGGGCGAGCGGGCGGCCCGCGTCGAGCTGGGCGAGCAGCAACAGCTCGTCGACCAGTACGCTCATCCGCTCGGACTCCGACTCGACCCGCTGCAGGGCATGCTCGATATCAGCCGGGACCGGGCCGGGGTGGCGCAGGGCGAGCTCGGCGTAGCCGCGGATGGCGGCCAGCGGGGTGCGCAGCTCGTGGCTGGCGTCGGCGGCGAAGCGGCGCAGCCGTGCCTCGCTGGCCGCGCGGCGGCCCAGGGCCGACTCGACGTGGCCGAGCATCCGGTTGAACGCCACAGCCACCTGGCCGACTTCGGTGCGGGGGTTGGCGTCCGGGACCCGGTCAGGCAGCGTGACCTCGCCGCTGGCCAGGGGCAGCTGGGTGACACTGGTGGCGGTGGCGGCGACCCGGCGCAGCGGGCGCAGCGACAGCCGCACGAACCCCGTGCCGAGCAGGCCGGTCAGGATCAGCACCCCCGAGAAGACGATGGCCTCGGTGAGCTCCACGTCCTGCAGGATGTTCTGCGCCGGGCCCAAGGGCAAGCCGGTGATCACGGTGGTGCCGTCCTGTCCCGGCGACGCCATCAGCTGGTAGGGCCCGAGTTCGCTGAAGGACAGGCTCGCCGGCTGCCGGGCCCCCTTGAGGGTCTTGAGCGCGGTCAGGTCGGTCGGGGTCAGGCGGCAGTGGCCGTTGGCCACGGTCGGGTAGACCACCTTGGTGCCGTCGATCCAGGCGCTGAAGGTCTGGCCGCCCTGTTCCTGCCCGCACATCTGCGGGCCGCCCGGCATGTTGTCCGTGTCGTGATCGTCGTCCCCGGCCGGCTGGACGTTCTGGCCCGGATCACCCCCGCCCTGGTTGTTATCGGGCTGGCCCGCCTCGAGGCAGGTGGTGTACCGGGCGCTGGCCGCGCCCAGCTGCTCGTCGAGCTGGCTCATCAGGCCGTGCCGCAGCCCGACATAGGTCACCAGGCCGATGGCGGCGCAGGCCAGCGCGAGCAGGGCGAGCAGCCCGGCGATCAGCCGGCCGCGCAGCGTGCGGCGGCCCAGCCAGCGCCGGAAAAGACCCGGCCGGGGGCCGGGTCCAGAGCCGGCGTCGCGGCCGGCCTTGCTCATCAGCAGTTCCTCAGCTCGCGGGCTTGAGCACGTACCCGACGCCGCGGACGGTGTGGATCAGCGGTTCGCGGTTCGCGTCGATCTTCTTGCGCAGGTAGCTGATGTACAGCTCGACGACGTGCGCCTGGCCGCCGAAGTCATAGTTCCACACCCGGTCCAGGATCTGGGCTTTGGACAGCACCCGGCGCGGATTGCGCATCAGGAACCGCAGCAGCTCGAACTCGGTCGCGGTCAGGTCGATCAGCTCGTCGCCGCGGCGCACCTCGCGGGCGTCTTCGTCCATGGAAAGGTCGCCGACCACCAGCTGGGTCTCGCCGCGGGACCGGGCCAGGCCGGCCCGGCGGAGCAGCCCGCGCAACCGGGCCAGCACTTCTTCCAGGCTGAACGGCTTGGTCACATAGTCATCGCCGCCCGCGGTGATCCCGGCCACCCGGTCATCCACGGCGTCCTTGGCCGTGAGGAACAGCACGCACACGTGCGGGGATTCCTGCCGCACCCGGCGCAGTACTTCCAGCCCATCGAAGTCCGGCAGCATGATGTCCAGGACCACCGCATCGGGCCGGAACTCGCGGGCGGCCCGGACCGCCGACGCGCCGTCCCCGGCCGTCATGATCTCCCAGCCCTCATAACGCAGCACGCTGGCCAGCAGCTCAGCCAGGCTCGGCTCATCGTCAACGACCAGGACCCGGATCGGGCTGCCGTCCAGCCGCCTGATCGGGGCCGCCTGGCCCGTAGGCCCCGGTTGACCTGCGGGGCCCGGCTGGGCCGCGGTGCCGGGCGGGGCTGCCTGCGCGTCGCTCATCATTCATCCACTATGCGTTCGGTAGCTACGGGGTAATTCTACGTTTCCTCTGAGTTACCTCTCAGGACACAGGCAGCAGCTTGAGGGCCAGTGCCGGGCAGTCGGTCACGGCCCGGCGGACGTGGCGGTCCAGCGAGCGCGGCACCGCGCCGCGGGCCACGATCGGGTAACCCCACTCGTCCAGCGTCACGAGCTCAGGCAGCAGTTCCGCGCACAGGCCGTGGCCGGAGCAGACGGTCGGGTCAACCCGCAGTTCCTCTTTCATCCGCGCTTCCTCAATTCAGGGCTTCCTCGGTCTTGGTCCCGGCCTCAGTTCCAGTCCGCCGCGCCGAGCGCGGTGTCCGCGGGCAGGGGCAGGAACGGCTTCCGGGCCGGGTCCACGCACCGCCCATCCGCGTGATTGGCGATCTCATCCCGGAAGACGTGCAGGGCGCTGCGGACGAACCGGGTGGTCCCGTCGGGGTGGTGGCAGGCACCCCGGCCCTCCACGAGCCCCGCCCAGCGGATCATGTCCGTGACCGCGCGGGGGTCGGGCCGGGGACTGGCCACCTCGTCCAGGGCGGCGGCGATGCGGGGCAGGCCGTTGAAGCACGGCCCGCACTGCCCGGCCGACTCCAGCGCCAGGTAGCGGGCGACCCGGGCGGTCTCCGCGATCCCGCAGCGGCCGGCCGGCAGGCCCACCAGGACCCCGGCCCCCACGAACGCCCCGGCGGCCTGGAGATGCTCGTTGCTGAGCGTCATGCGGGCCGCATCCGCGGCGGGCAGCCAGGCGCCGTGATAGCCCCCGCTGAGCACCGCCTGGGTGCCGTCGAGCCGGAGCAGGTCACGCAGCGGCGTGCCGAGCTCGGTCTCCACCACGTCCCGCCGTCCGTCCGCCTGGTGCAGCGTGCACAGCATGCTGCCCGGTTCCTCCGGCGTGCCCGCGGCCCGGAACCAGGCCGGCCCGTACCGGGCGATCAGGGCGATGTGGCCCAGGGTTTCCACGTTGTGGACCAGCGTCGGCCGGCCCACCACGCCCCGCTCGAACACGCGCGGTGGCTTGAACCGGGGCATGGCGGGCTGCCCGCTGATCCGGCTGGCCAGCGCGGATTCCTCGCCGGCCAGGAAGCGCGGCGGCGCGTCGATGATCTCCACCGGGGCCATGTCGATGCGAGCGGCGGCCCGTTCGGCGACCGCGGCCCGCAGCCGCTCCTGGAGCCGGGTGTTCCGGTGCACGTACAGCGCGACAGCCTGCGAGCCGACCGCCTCGGCGGCCAGCTGGAGGCCGTCCAGGACGAGGTGCGGCGAGATCCACAGCAGCGACTTGTCCTTGTCACTGGCGGGCTCGCCCTCGGCGCCGTTGCCGATGACCACCGGCTGGGTCCGGGCCTCGGCGACGGCCTGGAGCTTGCGGTGGACCGGGAAGGCGGCGCCGCCGCGGCCGGTGAGGCCGGCCGCCTTCAGCACGGGGATGAGCTTCCCCGGGTGCCCGAAGTAGGGCGGTGCCGCGTAGCGCGACAGGTGGGTGTGCAGGTCAACCGGCACGGCGCCGTGCACCGGCAGCAGCCTGGGCAGGTCGCCGGGCGGCTGGGTTCCGCGGCCGGCCCGGTGCGGTGCCCATGCTGCGGGCCGGGGAACGGGGCGGCGTGCGGCACGGTGGTGCCATAGGTCATCGCGTATCGGCTTTCGTGAGTCGGTCAGCGGACGTTCTCGGGGTCACGCCGGCGCGCGCCGTCGCGCGGGGTGCCACGGGTCTGGGGGGCGCTGGCCGGGGACATCATGGCCAGGGTGGCCGCCGCGCGTTCCTCGCGCGGTATCTCCCGCCCGGCGTGGGTCACCCGCCAGATCACCGCGGCCACCACGGCCAGGGAGCAGGCGATGGCCAGGTAGAGCAGGACGCCACTGTGCAGGTCGGTGCTGCTGGTCAGGCTGTGCACCAGGGCGGAGACCCAGGCCACGTAGCTGAGCCAGTGCAGCGACCGCCAGAGGCGGCGGCTCATCCGGGCCCGGGCCAGGCTGGTCAGGATCAGGGCCGCCACCACGTCGAGCGAGATCGCGCCCAGGCCGAGCCACAGGGGCTTGTACGCCGACGTGAACGGGACCACGATCGCGACGATCCGGATGGTCACGTAGGGATCGAGGACCGCGGTGAGGACGTGGATGGCCACGAACGCCACGCCGAGCAGGGAAAGGTTGCGGTGCAGCCCGGTGACCACGAACCGGGGCAGGCCGGGCAGCCGTCCCTGGCGGTTGACCAGCACGCCCAGCAGGACCACCGCGGTGAGCAGCAGCAGGCTCACCACTCCGGTGGCTCTGCTGGCGTACCAGAGCGCGGTGCTCTGGGTGATTCCGTTCATCGGGGCCCTTCCGGCGGCGGCCGTGAGCGCGGAGGGGATGCTCTGCCGGCCAGGTGGTCTGCACGCTCTGGGATAAGCATCCCTGACCGGGCGCAGGCTGTCCTATGGCTCGCCTCTCAATTTCCTCTGAGCCTGGCCTGCCCCGATTTGCCCCCCGGCCAGGAGGAGGCGGATGCCCGTTCGCTATACATGCCGCATGCCCCGACAGCCTGCGCAGCCAGCCCGGCGCGCAGGGAGGTTCCGGCTGCGCGCGCACTGGTCCCGGACCCGCCGGATGGTCGGGGGTGTCCTGGTGGACACCGGGCCGCTGCGGCGGCACCGGAACTTCCGGCGGCTGTGGGGCGGCCAGCTGGTGTCGCAGGTCGGCACGCAGCTCACGATCGTGGCCGTCTCGTACCAGACGTACCGGCTGACCGGGTCCACGGCTATGGTCGGGCTGGTCAGCCTGGGCCAGCTGGTGCCCCTGCTGGCCGGGTCGCTGATCGGCGGCCCGCTGGTGGATGCCTGGGACCGGCGCCGGGTCATGCTGTTCACCCAGTTCATGCTGGCGGCCGGGAGCGCGGGCCTGATGGCTAACGCGTTGCTCGGCCATCCGCAGGTGTGGCCGCTGTTCGCCTGCACGGCCGAGGCCGCGGCGTTTCAGGGCCTGGACTGGTCGGCCCGCCGGGCTTCGATGTGGCGCCTGGTCCCGCCCGAGGATCTTCCCGCCGCCATCTCCGTCCAGTCGGCCGCGAACCAGTTCACCCTGGTGGCCGGCCCGGCCGCGGCCGGGCTGCTGATCGCGCACGCCGGGTTTCCCCTGGTGTACGGGCTGGACCTGGCCTCCTTCGGGGTGGCCCTGGTCACGGTGCTGCTGCTGCCCGCGCTGCCCCCGGACCGCGGCGGCCAGCCCGCCAGCTTCGCCTCGCTGATCGGCGGGATCAGGTACGTGCGGTCCAGCCAGCCGCTGGCCGGCATCTTCGTTATCGACCTGGGCGCCATGGTGTTCGGGCTGCCCCGCGCGGTGTTCCCGGCGCTGGCCACCACGCTGTACGGCGGGGGAGCCGCCACCGTGGGGTACCTCAACGCCGCGCCGGGTGTCGGCGCCCTGATCGGGTCGCTGCTCATGGGCCGGGTGAGCCGGGTGCACCGGCCGGGCCGCGCGGTGGCGGTCTGCGTGGTCGTGTGGGGGATCGCCATCACCGCGTTCGGCCTGGTGCCGTGGCTGTCGGCCGCGCTGGTGCTGCTGGCCGCGGCGGGGGCCGCGGACGTTGTCTCGGCGGTGTTCCGCATGATGATCGTGCAGCAGGTCACCCCGGACGGGATGCAGGGCCGGGTCAACAGCCTCATCTACGCCGGGATCCAGGGCGGCCCGCGGCTCGGTGACGCGGAGGCCGGCGCGGCCGCGGCCCTCGGCGGGCCGCAGTTCGCGGCCTGGTCCGGCGGCCTGCTCAGCGTGGTGACCGCCGTGGCGACGTGCTGGCTGCTGCCCGGGATGTGGCGCTATGACTCCCGGCGGGCCGGGCCGGGGCCGGCCCGCCGCGACGCGGGGGACGCCGGGGAGCGGGCTGAGCCGGATCCGGTCGGCTAAGGCCAGGTCAGGAGCCGCCGGACACGCCCTGCGGCGGCGCGGTGGTCGCGGCCGGGGTAGGCACCGGGGCGGCCGGGGCGGTGGTCGCCGCGGCGGGCGCGCTGGCCTGCCGGTGGTGGCGGTGGCGGTGGCGGTGACGCCTGGCGGCCGGAGTCCCGGATGCACCGCTGGTGGCCGCGCTGGCGGCGGGGCTGCTGCTGGCGGACGCGGGCGCGGACGGGGCCGTCCCGCTGGTGGTGCGGGAACTCGCCGAGGCATGGGTCGAGCCGGGCAGGAACGCGGCCACCACGCCCGCCGTGACCACGCCCGCGACGCCCACCGTGGCGGTCACCGCCCGCAGGTGCCCCTGGCTCCGCTGCCGCGCGAACACGGCGGCGCGCACGTCAGCCCGGCGGTGGTTCATGAAGGTCCTCGCGGTGACGACTCAGTGGGTCTCGGCGGGCCATCCGCCGACCGTCCGGACAGTACCCGCCGTATCGACCAGGCGGGCCGGGCAAGCCGAGGTTTGAGAGCCAATCCAGAGCCTTCGGGCCGCGGATGATCGCGGCGGTGCTCGCCGTGTTGGCGTCCACGCACGATGCGGCGGCCACGGACACGGTGCGCCAGTGCACCGGGGCGGGCAGGCCGGTGCGCGGGTCCAGGATGTGGTGCAGCACATCACCGCCGCGCCGCCAGCGCCGGGCGGTGGTGCTGGACGTGGCCAGCCCGCCTGCCCGGATGGCCACTACGGCGGCGGGGCCCTCGGGCGGGTCCTCCGGGCGGCCGGTGATGTCCTGCACCCGGATCCGCCAGCCACCCTCGGGGGGCGCCCCGGCCACCGAGATGTCCCCGCCCAGCCCCACCAGCACGCCGCAGCCCAGCGTCCCGGCCAGCCGGGAAGCGGCCCGGTCCGCGGCCCAGGCCTTGGCTGTGGCGCCGAGATCCAGGTGCACGCCGCGGGGCAGCGTCAGCAGCCGCGCCTGCTCGTCGAGCCCGACCTGGCGCCAGCCGGGCACGGCCCGGACCGTGAGCCGGACCGGCGGGCCCACCGCAGGCAGCAGCGAGAAGTCACGGTCGTACCCGAGGGCGGACATCGCGTCGGCCACGGTCGGGTCCACGTCCCCGTCCGTCATCCGGGCCGCGCGCAGTGCCACCGCGATCGCCTCCGCGAGCAGCGGGCTGACCTCCACGGTGCTGGCTGTTCCCGGGCTGGCTGTTCCGGAGCTGGCTGTTCCGGGGCTGGCCGGTTCCGGGCTGGCCGCGCCGAGCCGCATCAGCTCGGAGTCGGGCCGGAAACGGCTGCAGGCCTGGTCCACCGCGGCCAGGTCGGCCTCCAGGAGCCGGCGGGCCTCGGCCAGCTGGCCCGGATCGGTGACCAGCAGCCAGACCTGGGTGCCCAGAGCCCGCCAGTCCGCGGCCGCAGGCTCCCCGGTCCCGGAGGACACGTGGCGGGGGGACGCGGCACCGGGCGACGCGGTGCCTGGAGGGGACATCACGAGCCGCCGGAGGTGACGCTGCCCGATCCGGAACTGGAGGACGGCGCGCTGGCGGACGACGAGCCCGTTCCGGACGACGTGCTCGTGCCGGACGACGAGCCGGTGCCGGACGACGTGCTCGTGCCGGACGAGGAGCCGGTGCTGGACGAGCTCTGGCCCGAGCCGCCCGAGGTCGCGTGCGACGACGATGATCCCGTGCCCGTCTTGGTGGACGTGCCCGCTGAACTGGCCGTGGCGTGCGTGGAGCTGGGCAGGGTGAAGGCGAGCCCGCCCGCGACAGCCAGCCCCAGGACACCGGCGCCGGCGGTCACCCCGCGCAGCCGCTTGCGGGCCCGGTCACGGTGCACCACGGCCGACACGGTGCGAGGGTCACTGCTGTTCATCATGGCTCCTTCACGGAAGTTAACACCCTTAGATTTCCGCAACGGTCTGTGGCTGAGGTTTCGGCTTCATCTGCGGCGGCTCTGAATCGCTGGTTCCGGACCCGCCGGGCGCCGGGCCTTTGGTCCTCCGCAGTGAGGACGGACGGCTCTGCTGCCTGTCACGGCGACTCGGACACTGGCAGTAAGCAGGTGTAGGGGGCGATATGCCGGAGATTCCGCTCGATCTCAGCCAGGCTCACGCCGCGAGCGTGGCCCTGACTCCCGACCAGGTGGCGTTCCTGGTGGAGACGGCAGGCCGGGCGCCGTCGGTGCACAACACCCAGCCCTGGCAGTTCCGGATCCGGGAGAACGGGCTCGACCTGTACGCCGACCGGACCCGGCGGCTGCGGGCCATCGATCCGGCGGGCCGGGAAATGCTGATCAGCTGCGGTGCGGCCGTCTTCGGCCTGCGGCTGGGCCTCCGCCACCTGGGGTACCGGGCGGCCGTGGAACTGCTGCCCGACCCTGGGCGCCCCGGCCTGCTCGCCCGGGTCCGGCTGGACCGGGAGGTCCCGCCCACGGCGGAGGACTGGGAAATGCTGGCGGCGGTGCCGCACCGGCACACGCACCGGGGCCCGTTCAGCCCCGAGCCCATCCCGCCGGGGCTGCTGGTCCGGCTGCAGCACGACGCGATCGCCGAGGGAGCCACCCTGGTCCTGATCGACGAGCCATCCCGGGGCCGGCTGCGGGACCTGGTCGCCGCCGCGGCGCGGTGGCAGCAGCGCAATCCCCTGGTCCGCGACGAACTGCGGGACTGGACCCGGAAGCGGGGCAGCGACGCGCGGGACGGCGTGCCGTCCAGGTCCTACACCGCCCTGCCCGAGGACGAGACGGAACAGCCGGGTGGCTGGGATGGGCGGCTGGCGCAGCGCGACTTCGATCAGGGCCGCGGTGAGGGCCAGCTCGAAGCGGGCGGCCCGCCGCCTCCGGCGACGGCCATCCTGGTCACCGCGGGAGACACCCCGGCCGACTGGCTGCGGGCCGGGCAGGCGCTGAACCGGGTACTCGTGCACGCCGCGACCTCGTGGGTGTTCGCCGCGCTGAACAGCCAGCCCATGGAATCGCCGCCGCTGCGCGCGCTGGTCCGGTCCCGGCTCGGCCTTCCCGGTGCGCCGCAGATGCTGATGCAGTTCGGCCGGGCCCATACCGCCGCGGCCACGGCCCGCCGCCCCGTCGAGGACGTGATTCTCTAGCCGGCCGGGTCCCAGAAGGCGGCGACGTGGCGGTGGTCGGTTCCGCAGCAGCCGCCGAGGATGGTGAGGGCGGGTAGCGCGGCGGTGAGGGCGGCCTGGGCCTCGGCGAGTGCGCCGATGTCCCCTTCATCGAGGTCCTCGGCGTCGTCGAGTTCGGCGTGGCTCTTGAGTGAGGCGTTGGCCCGGATGCCAATGATCCGGTCGATCCAGGTTCCAGGCTGGCCCCGTGTTCCAGGCTGGCCCCGTGTTCCAGGCTGGCCCCGTGTTCCAGGCTGGGTCAGCCCGGTGCGGATGTGTGTCGGGTGAGCGCAGTTGATCAGGTAGTAGTCCGGCGCGGCGGCGGCGTCGACGGTGGTGATGGCGTCGGCGATGGTGGGCCCGCTGGGCAGGCGGCCGTCGGTTTCGACCGTGAAGGAGATGGCGATGGGCAGTCCGGCGGCGCGGGCCGCCTGGACGATGCCGATGGCCTCCGGGACGTCAGTGAGGGTGAGGGCGGTGGCCAGGTCGGCACCGGCGGCGGCGAAGGCCTCGAGTTGCGGACCGTGGTACCCGGCCGCCTCATCCGGATCGAGGCCCCCGTCGGCGGTATAGCCGTCGCTGCGTGGCCCGATCATGCCGCCGACCAGAACGGTGCCGATGCCCAGGGTGGTGGTGTAGCGCTCGCGCAGCCCGGCGAGCAGGGTGATGGCCGCGGTGTTCACGCGGGTGAGATCCGCGGCGCTATAGCCGAGCCGGGTGCCCCAGTCGGGGTTAGCCCGCCAGGTCGGGGCCTCCAGCATCAGCCCAGCGCCGGCCCGCTGCGCGATGGTGGCGTAGCCGTCGTAGTAGCGCGTGAGCAAGCCGCGTCCCTCAGCGGTGTCGAGCAGGGGGAAGGCCGCGAAATCCGGCAGGTTGACGCCGTGGTGGAAGATCAGGTCGGTCTCCATGCCACCGTCGGTGACGAACTTGATGCCGTGCAGCTGGGGCAGGGCCGGAGTCTGCGGCGCGGGCCCGGTCACTAGCACCATCCTTCTCACGGGTACCGCTAGGGTGCTCGTTGTTGGACTCGGCGGGAGCCGGGGTGACGGTCTGGTCCGGTCGCCCGCGAAGGGCCTGCATGACACCACCGCCCCCGGCTTCTCCGGGGCTGCAGACCGGCAACAGTGGGACGCGCCGCAGAGCGCCAGTTAGTGACCGCCCGGGAGCCAGCCTCGCCCCCGCTGGTCCGTCGCTGCCATCGCGAGGAGTTTCTGTGCCGTTTGCGCTGCCTGACGCGCTGTTTTTCACCGGGATCGACTGGGCCGCCGAGACTCACGCCGTATGCGTGCTGAACGCCGGGGGCAAGATCGCAGCCGAGTTCGTGATCGAGCATTCCGCGGACGGGATCGCCATGCTGATCCGCCGCCTGGCCAAGCACGGCATCGCCAGCGTGATGCCGGTCGCGATCGAGCGGCCGGACGGCCGCCTGGTGGACCTGCTGCTGGAAGCCGGGCACCCGGTCGTGCCGGTCAAGCCGAACGCGATCAAGACCTGGCGCGACGGCGAGGTGCTCTCGGGCGCCAAGTCCGACGCCGGGGACGCCGCCGTGATCGCCGGGTACCTGCGGCTGCGGGCGCACAAGCTGAAAGCCGCCGCCCCCTACTCCGACCAGGCAAAAGCGCTGCGCGCCATCGTGCGGGCCCGCGGTGACCTGGTGGAGATGCGGGTCGCGGCCACCAACCAGCTCTCCGCCCTGCTGGACGCGCACTGGCCCGGCGCCCGGGTCATCTTCGCCGACGTCGAGTCGCCGGTCAGCCTGGAGTTCCTCACCCGCTACCCCACCCCGGCCGCAGCCGCGCACCTGGGCGAGAAGCGGATGACGGCGTTCTGCGTCAAGCACGGCTACTGCGGCCGCCGCACCGCCGCGCAGCTCCTGGCGCGCCTGCGCCACGCACCGGCCGGCGCCACCGGCGAAGCCCTCACCGAAGGACTCCGCGACGCCGTGCTCGCCGCGGTCGGCGTGCTCACCGCGCTGAACGCCTCGGTGAAGAACCTCGACCGCTCTGCCGCCGCCCACCTCGGGGAACACCCGGACGGCGCGATCTTCACGTCGCTGCCAAGGTCGGGTCAGGTCAACGCCGCCCAGGTGCTCGCCGAGTGGGGCGACGCCCGCCCAGCCTACGAGCACCCCGACTCCGTCGCCGCCCTCGCCGGGGTCACTCCGGTCACCAACCAGTCCGGCAAGCACCGGGGCGTGCACTTCCGCTGGACGGGTCCCGGTGCAGGACCCGGGCCAGTTTCGAGGCCGACCGGGACGGCCTGGCGCCCGCCGCGGCCAGCCCGGCCGCCGCCGCGTCCAGCAGTTCCGGGGTTCCGGATTTCAGCTCGACCTCCACTTCCCGCCAGGTGTCCTGCAGCCGCCAGGACTCCGGGTCCGCCGGGTCCGGCCGTGACCCGGTGACCTGGTCGTCGGCGACCTCGGCGAGCACCTCGCCCGACTCGCCGAGCAGGCGCCGCACGGTCCGGTGGGTCTCCAGCCGGGCGACCGGGCGCAGGGGTGCCCCGCCCGACCAGCGGGCGACTTCGGTGGCGATCTCGGCCGGGACCACCCGGCCCGGCGGGCCGAGCGGGAAATGCACTTCGCGCCGGGTGTCCCCGCCGACCGGCAGCTTGATGTGCCAGCCCGCGTCGTCGCCGCCGGTCCGGCGGCGCAGCGTGATACGCGCGCCGATCAGCCGCAGGTCATCGGTGTCGAAGTAGGTAGCTTCCAGCCGCTGGACGTCCGGTGGGGCCATGCTGACGGAGCCGCCGGCCCCGGTCAGGTCCGGCAGGACGAAGCCGGTGTCCACGTCGTACTTCCGCTCGGTCTCGATCTGCTCGTGCTCACCAGTCGCCATGGTCTGAGGCTACGAGGAGCCGCGGCGCCCGGGTGCCGGCGGGGCCGCGCGAGGGCCGGCCGAATTCTCCCCTGTGACGGCAAACGCGCAGCCAGCGATGTGGCTGGGCCGCGTGTTTCCCGCGGTGATTCAGAGATCACGGTGCCAAACTGCGTGGTGACGTTTCGTATGCGGGGCAGTTCCGGCCGGAGCGGGGGTGCCGGGCTGCCAGGGGGACGGGGGAAACGCGCGATGGGTCTCATCATGGACGTTCACGGTGCGGCGGAGGGTTATGAGGCGGTGACGCTTCCGTTGCTGCAGGAGGAGCCATCGGGAACGCACGGCCTGGACGGGGCGGTGCTCCGCCGGCGCAGCGCCCGGCCGACCAAGCGGGCGGTGATCTACCTGCACTGCATGAACGACGCTTTCGTGCCAGCCGACCTGGCTAGCTGGTACACCGAGCGGGGGTTCCACTTCTACGTCGCCGACCTGCGGCGGCTGGATGATCCGGGCCGCCCCGCGGCGGAGAATCACGCGGAGGAACTGGGGGAGTACCTGGCCTGCCTGGACACGGCCGTGCGGCACGTGCGGGAGGCGGACGGCATCGAGACCGTGGTGCTGTGCGCCCACGCCAGCGGGGCGATCATCGCGGCGCTGTGGTGCCACGCCCGGCGGGCCAGCCAGCCAGCCGATGCGCTGGTCCTGGCCAGCCCGTCGCTGCGGGGCGGCTCGTGGCTGGCCCAGACGGTAGGCCGCCGGCTCACCGTGCCGAGCCGGCGCACCCCGCCGCTCCTCGCGGTGGCCCGCCGCCGGGTCCGGCGCGGCCTGGATATCAGCTGTCCGGTCCTGGTGCTGTGCCCGTCCGAAGACTGGGACGCGCCGGGCGGCACCGGCGGGCGGCTCGCGCTGCCCGGGGCCGGCGCCAGGGCCACGATCCGGCTCGGCGCCCACGTGACCTGGCTGCGGCTCGACGGGGCCCAGCCCGGCCAGGCGCTGCCCGGCGGCGCGGCCCGCAGGCTCGTGTTCGACGAACTGGCCCGCTGGCTGAGTGCCTACCTGTCCGGCCAGATCCGCGACCAGCTGCTCTAGTCAGCCACCCGTAGGTGGCTGACCTGTGGTCTGAGGGAGTCGGCCGGGGGGTTTTCGTT
Organism: uncultured Actinomycetes bacterium; assembly: GCA_963718305.1. GTDB lineage: Bacteria > Actinomycetota > Actinomycetes > Streptosporangiales > Streptosporangiaceae > RYN-230. The sequence continues at coordinate 74,113 of CAVQZG010000024.1, read as the reverse complement.
GCGGACAAGAATCGTCAGCTGACGGCCACCGTGATGCTCGGATAACCGCTGGCGCCGTTGGGCTCGGGTGGTTCCTGCAGGGCCGTCTGCGTGTAGCCGGTCGCGTCGGTGGCCCGCGCCTCGATGACGTGGTTGCCGCGGGTGGCGACCCAGTCCCAGGCCCACTGGCGCCAGGTGTCGATCCCGGGCACCGCGGCCAGCCGGGCCTGGTGCCACGGCCCGCGGTCCACCCGCACGTGCACCGCGTCGATGCCCTTGTGCTGGGCCCAGGCCACCCCGGCCACCTGCTGCGGCCCCGCGGACACCGAGCTGCCCGGCACGTCAATGCGGGACTCGGTCTTGATCGGGGCCCGCTGCGACCAGCCACGCTGGGCCCAGTAGGCAAAGTTGCCGCGGAACGTGGTGACCTTGATGTCGGTGACCCATTTGGTGGCGGACACGTACCCGTAGAGGCCGGGGGTCACCATCCGGACCGGGAAGCCGTGCGCCACCGGCAGCGGGGCGCCGTTCATGGCCACGGCCAGCAGCGCGTCCCGGCCGTCCAGGACCGTGGCCAGCGGGGTGCCCGAGGTGAACCCGTCGGTGGAGGTGCATACCAGCTGGTCGGCGCCGGCTCTCGGCCGCGCGGCCCGCAGCAGGCTGGCCAGGCTGGCGCCGAGCCACTTGGCGTTCCCGATGTAGGGACCGGCCACCGGATTGGAGACGCAGCACAGCGTGATCCAGTCCTCGATCAGCGGGCGCTTCAGCAGCTCGTGGTAGCTGATGGTGATCTCGCGCTCCACCATCCCGTGGATGCGCAGCTGCCAGGTCTGCGGCGCCACCTGGGGCAGGATCAGCGCGGTGTCCACCCGGTAGAAGTCGGAGTTCGGGGTCACGAACGGGCTCAGGCCCTGGATGTCGAGGTTCACCCCGGCCGGCAGGGGCGGCACCGGGTGCGCGGCCTTCGGGAACCGGATGTGGGACAAGGCAGCCGAGACGTTCGAGCGCTCGGAGAGGCCCCGGCCGGCCAGGGCGGCGACGCCGCCCGCGGCCACGGCCAGCCCGCTCGCGGCCAGGAAGCTGCGGCGGCCAGGCTGCCAGGGGGGCCGGCGCGGTTGGTCCGAGGGGGGCCCGCTGCGAAAGTTCGGGACCGGGCGCGCCGGTACTGGCTGGGACTGGGCTGGCTGAGCCGGGCTGGCGAGCCTGGGCGGTCGGCTCGTCCTCCGGCTCGCTGGCCGAGGCCGGGTCGGCGGGCACGATGAAGTCCGGCCGGGGGAAGTCAGTTCGCGGGGCGATACCCCGGGGGCGCGGCGGCACCGCCGGGGCCGTCCCGCCGGGGGCGAGCGGGCGCGGTTCGCGGCCGCCGGCCACGCGGACCAGCCGCGACAGCACGTACCCCCCGGCCAGGGCGCCGATCAGGGTGGGCAGCACATCCCACAGGGACGCGTCCGGGCGGGTCAGCGCGGCGGCCAGGCCGATGATGGCGAACAGGGCCAGCCCGATGTAGCCGTTGCGGAGCCGGTGCATCGCGGCGATGCCGATGGCCGCGGAGAACACCGCCAGCACCACCAGGATGCCGATGACCAGGACCATCTTGTCGTGAGAGCCGAACGCCGAGATGGCAAAGTTCTTCACGGCTGGCGGGGTGTGGTCGATGGCCGCACTGCCCACGGCCGCGACCGGCGAGCCCTGCGGCCGGCCGATCCCGGCGATCAACTGGCCGACTCCCAGCGCGACCCAGGCCATAAGCAGGCCGACAACTGCTCCACGCCAGGCCGCGGGCGAGTCAGAATGATCTCTCACAGGGTCTATTCGTAGCCGACGGCGAGACGGATTGCCGCGGATTGCCCCTGAGGGCCAAGCCACACCCGGTGCGGCAACGAATAAAGGACATGCAGATGACCGACGGCCAGCCCTGGCCTGCGCGCGGGGAGGGCGCTGACGGGGCAGGCGCGGGGGAGCCCGGCTCCGGGGCTCCGGCGGCCGGGCCGGCCGGCGGCGATCTGGGGCTGCTGCTCGGCCTGGTGGCCCGGGGCGACGAGGCCGCCTACGGCCTGGTCTACGGGCAGCTCGCGGGGCACGTGTTCGGCGTCGCGCGGAGCGTGCTGCGGGATCCGGCCCAGGCCGAGGAGGTCGCCCAGGAAGTCATGCTGGAGGTGTGGCGCGACGCGGCCCGCTTCGACGCCGCGCGGGGCACCGCGAAGGCCTGGGTGATGACCCTGGCCCACCGCCGGGCCGTGGACCGGGTGCGGTCCGAGCAGGCCGCGGCGGCCCGTGAACAGCGCGCGGCCAAGCCGGAGGTCTCCTACGACGTGGTGGCGGAGACCGTGGCCGCCCGGCTGGACGCCGAACGCGTCCGCCGTTGCCTCGGCTCGCTCACCGGGCTGCAGCAGGAGTCGATCACCCTCGCGTACTACCGGGGCTTCACCTACCGCGAGGTGGCCGCGCTGCTGAAGGTGCCGGTCGGGACGGTGAAGACGCGGATGCGCGACGGCCTGATCCGGCTCCGCGACTGCCTGGGGGTGGACTAGGTGGTGGGCAGCTTCCGGTTCCGCCGTACCGATCCGCACACCCTGGCGGGTGCCTACGCCCTCGACGCCCTGGGCGCTTCTGACCGGGCGCGTTTCGAGCGGCACCTCAGCGGCTGCCCGGCGTGCGCCCAGGAAGCCCGCGGACTGCAGGAGGCCACGGCCCGGCTGTCGGACACGCTGGCCACCCAGCCGCCGGAGGGGATGCGCGAGCGGGTGATGGCCGCCGCCGCCCGCACCAGGCAGAACCCGCCTGTGCTGCGGCCGGCCCGGGCCACCCCGTGGCCGGGCCGCCGCTGGGGGATCGCCGTCGCCTGCGGGGTGCTGGCCATCGCGCTCGTCGTCGGCGGCCTGGCGTTTCACATGCAGCAGCAGCTCAACCAGGACCAGGCCCGCAGCCGGGCCATCGCCGCGGTGCTGAACGCGCCGGATGCGTCCATGATGACGGTGACGGCCACCAGCACCCAGGGGACGGGCACCATCGTCATGTCGCACCGGGCTCGCGCGCTCGTGTTCACCGCGGCCAGGCTGCCGTCGCTGCCGTCCTCGGAGCGCTACGAGCTGTGGCTGATGGGCAGCTCAGGACCCCGGGCGGCGGGCATGCTGCCCGCGCCCCGCGCCGGGATGACGGCGCCCGTGATCGTGTCCGGCCTGCGGGCGGGGGACGAGTTCGCGGTGTCGGCCGAGCCCGCCAGCGGAGCCAGGTACCCGACCTCGCGGATGATCATGAAGGCTGCGCTCCCCTCATGATCGCTTCCTCCGCGGGCGCTGCGGCGGAGCGTTTCCGCTGGGGTCAGCGGCAGGCTAACGTGGGGACCCGTGAAAGCATCTCCCGAGGCGCAGCTGCGGCTGCTTGAGTTGGCCGATTTCGACGCCGAGCTGAGCCGCCTGGATCACCGGCGCCGCACGCTCCCCGAGATCGAGGAAGCCGAGCGGATCGAGGGCCGGGATCGCGAGCTGCACGACCAGATCGTCGGCCTGGAAGCCGAGGAAAAGGATCTCGGCCGGGAGCAAGGCAAGGCCGAGGCGGACGTCGAGCAGGTCAGGGCCCGGGTGGACCGGGACCGCAAGCGGCTCGACGGCGGCCAGGTCTCCTCCGCCCGCGAGCTGGAGAACCTCCAGTCGGAGATCGCCTCGCTGGTGCGCAGGCAGTCTGACCTCGAAGAGATCGTGCTCGACGTGATGGAGCGCCGGGAGGGCGCGCAGAGCAGCCGGGACGCCCTGGCCGCCGAGCGGTCCGGGCTGTCCGGGCAGCTCGAGGACGTCGTCGCCCGGCGGGACGCCGCCCTGGCCGAGATCGCCGAGGAGGCCGGGAAAGCCCGCGGTGAGCGGGCGGAGGTCGCCGCGGGAGAGCCGGCCGACCTGATGGCGCTCTATGAGAAGTTGCGGGAACAGCACGGGGTAGGTGCCGCGGCCCTGCGTGGCGGCCGCTGCCAGGGCTGTCATCTCTCGCTGAACACCGTGGACCTGAACCGGATCCGGGCGGCAGCGCCAGACGAGGTGCTGCGCTGCGAAGAGTGCCGCCGGATCCTGGTCCGGACCCCCGAGTCCGGGTTGTGACGGGCAGCCCCGTGGCCGGAAAACCAGCAGCAGGCGCCCTGATAGTCGAGGCTGACGGCGGCTCCCGTGGTAATCCAGGACCGGCCGGATACGGCGCCGTGGTCCGCGACGCCAATTCCGGGGAGGTCCTGGCCGAGCGCTACGAGAGCCTGGGCGCCACGACCAACAACGTCGCGGAGTACCGCGGGCTCATCGCCGGGCTGGAAACCGCCGCCGACCTCGCCCCGGGCGCTGATGTCCACGTCCGGATGGACTCCAAGCTCGTGGTGGAGCAGATGTCCGGGCGCTGGCAGATCAAGCATCCCGCGATGCGGCCCCTCGCGTCCCGGGCCAGCGCGGCCGCCCGCCGCCTGGGCCGGGTCAGCTACGAGTGGGTACCGCGGGCCCAGAACACCCACGCGGACCGGCTGGCCAACCAGGCCATGGATGAGGCGAAGAACGGTGGCGGGAGTGGTTCTGGCCCGAAGGCCTCGTCCCCTGAGCGCTCATCCCCTGAAGACCAGGGCCCGCGCCCCGCGCCGCGGCCAGGCCCTGGCTGGACCGCGGCGCACAGCCAGCCCACCACCACCGTGCTGCTGCGGCACGGCGAGACCCCGCTGTCGGCCGAGCGCCGGTTCGCCGGGCGCGGGGACATCCCGCTTACCGAGACCGGCAAGCTGCAGGCCAAGGCCGCGGCTCAGCGCCTCGCGGCGCGCGGGGGCGTCCAGCTCATCGTGACCTCCCCGCTGCGGCGGGCCCGGCTGACCGCGGAGGCGGTGGCCGCCGCGACCGGGGCCCCGGTGCAGGTGGACGAGGGCTGGATCGAGGCGGATTTCGGGGAGTGGGAAGGGCTGAGCTACGCCGAGGCCATGGAGCGCTGGCCCGACGAGGTGACGGCCTGGATGAGCGACACCTCCGTGGCACCGCCGGGCGGTGAGAGCTTCGCCACGGCTGGCCGCCGGGTGCTCGCCGCGCTCGACCGGTTGCTGGACCGCAGCGAGCCCGGCCGCGTCGTGGTGGTCAGCCACGTCACCCCCATGAAGACCGTGCTGCGGCACGCGTTGCTGGCCCCGCCCGCAGCGCTGCGCCGGATGTATCTCGACGTGGCCTGCCTGTGCGAGGTCGACTGGTACGCCGACGGGCCGGTCGTGGTCCGGTCGCTCAACGACACCGGGCATCTGCCGCCGCGCGAGTAGGTCTGGCTGATCGGCCGTTGGCCGTGGCGGATGAGCGCCTATGCTGTGGATCACGGCGGGCGAGCCGGCCGGGCGGCCGCGCCGGGACTTGCGTCCCGGTGAGGAAGGTCCGGGCTCCGCAGGGCAAGGTGGTCGGTAACGCCGACCCGGGGTGACCCGCGGGAAAGTGCCACAGAAAGCAGACCGCCTCGGGGCAGGGCTTCGGTCCTGGCCCGGGGTAAGGGTGAAACGGTGGTGTAAGAGACCACCAGCGCCGCAGGTGACTGCGGCGGCTCGGTAAACCCCACCCGGAGCAAGGTCAGAAGGGATCCTTCGCGGTGTTCGCGCCGCGGGGGAGACTGCGCGAGCGATTGAGGGCGGCCCGCCCGATGCTCGCGGGTAGACCGCACGAGGCTGTCAGCAATGGCAGTCCCAGATGGATGGCCGTCGGCCCGCGTTCGCGCGGGTGCACAGAACCCGGCCTACAGGCCGGCTCGCCCGCCGCCTCGCCAGTGACCTGTGCCGATGCGGTGCCACAGGGCCTACTGGCTGTCCTCCATCTCGCGCAGGTTGGCTTACGGGGAGCAGAACGTGACCTCGGGGTAGCGCGGCGACGGCTGGTCCAGCAGGGCTTGCGGCCTGCCGCGCAGGTGCTGGTCGAAGAAGGCCCGGACGTAGGCGCGGGTGATGTCCAGGGACCGGGCTCCGGACAGGCCGGCGCCGGTGTCGATGCCGGTCTGATCGGCCAGCAGCGCCAGGTCGGTGAAGGAGGCGTGCACCGCGCCGGCCACCACGAGCCACCGCTTCCAGCCGGTCAGGAGTTCCCAGTCCCGCTCCCAGGTGATCACGGCGCCTCTCAGGAGTTTCCAGTCCCGCGGGGTGGTCACGGCGCCTCCGCTTCCCGGGGTGTAGTTGGATTGCTTGCCCAGGAACAGAAATGGCCGTGCCAGGCCCTCGTCGGGGATCGGGGCGGCAGTGGAGCCGTCCATGTCGATGCCCGCGCGGATGCGCGAGTCGGCCAGCATGGCGGCGATGGCGGCGGCGCCGCCGGCGGAGTGGCCGGCCATCGCCATCCGCGACGGGTCGATCAGCCCGGCGCCCGGCCAGGCCGGGTGCGCACCGGTCAGCTCGTCGAGCACGAAGCAGACATCCGCCGCCCGGCCTGCCGCTACCTCCTCCTTCCTGTCCCGCCGGGGTGCCTCACGGGCGAGGCAGGTGGTGACCCGCCCGTCGGGAAAGGCCGTGGCGTAACTCTCGTACGTGTGGTCAATCCCGGCCACGACGTAGCCGTGGCTGGCCAGGTCCTCGGCCAGGGCGGTGAGCGCGCTGCGGGAGTTGGTGAAGCCGGGCGAGAGCACGACGAGGGGGAGGCTGTGCTGACGCCCGGCCGGGCTGGCGTCGCTGACCGCGTTGGTCTGGACCGTGCTCAGCGTGTCCTGCGGGATGCCGGTGATGCCCCTGCTGGTGAGCTGGAGCTCGGACTCCGCTGGCGTCATGTACCGGGCTCGCCGCCCGTCCGAGGGCGCCGCCGGATACCACAGGGAGACCATCAGCTCCCGTGCGTTCACCCCCGGGACCCACGGATCGGGACGGGAGGTGTCTGTCAGCCACAAGGACGTGGTGCCGGCCGGGTACGGACCGGTCGGCTCAGGCAGGTACGGCGTGGGACCGCGCCCGGCCGGCACGTCACCGGCGTCTGCGGAAGTTCCCATGCCGCCCATTATCACCGCCCACCCTCGCGCTCATGAAATGGCCAGACATGTGCGCACTAAGTTGATAAAAGTCGGGTCCTGTTCCGGCGCGTTCAGAGAGCGTTCGTTCTGCACGGGCCTCTACGCGTACCCCATGGCTGGGATGACACCGTCAAGTGTTCGTTCGACGAACTCGCGGGTTCCGCGGTCGAATTGGTCATTGCGATTTTCCAGGTGGTCTTCCAGGCGAGCCATCGGTCATAGACCGGTCTGAGCCATGCGAGCGCGCCGTCGACCGTGGGCGGTGCCCATGGCTGGTCGACGTGTGACGCGACCACCGCGACCGGGTGGCGCTTGATGTGGACGATGGTCGCCTCAGGGACGAGCTCCCAGAGGAAGTCCATGCACAGCAGGTTGAACGGTGTCTTCTCGCACCAGGTCGGCTTTCCCGCGTCGGCAGCTGCTCCGCCGAACATCGTGTCCACTGCGCGACGAAGGATCTCGAGCAGTTCACGCCGATCGCTGAAGTACCTCGGGACCGCCCGCCGGTAACTCTGAGGCAAGCTCCCGTCGTGGCCCAGGACAGCCAACAGCGGGCCCTCCATGCGGGAGGGATCGGTGTCGGCTGGAAACTGGCTGGCTGGTGGTTTGGGTCGTTCCCGGGGCTTCCAGCCAGGCGGGTCTGTGGATGAATCTGTGGATGACGTGTGCATATACACCGCGCATCTGTGCGCAGCGTGGGGATAACGCTGTGGACTCTTGGCAGGCCACACGTCCGTCACGGCCGTTACCTGGGAAGGGACGCTCCACACCCTGTGTACATGGAGAAATAGAAACGTTTCCACAGGGATGGCCGCATGAGCCCATAAGACGAGCCGAAAATTTATCGGAAGTTTATCAGAATGTGATCTGTTGGGAGAACGGTGGTGATTAAAGACGTCCGGGCATTACGCCGGACGTCAAGGGGGACGGGTAGCCAGGGGGAGAGCGCGTGGCCATGAGACCGTACACACACGACAGGGCGTCAGAACCTGCCTGGCGGCAGATTCTGACCTGCTGAGTCCTGGCTGGTAGCCGGATTCCCCACGAAAGCGATTACTGGCTTTCGGCCCTGTATTCCATCGCTTTCATTGCTTTCAACAATGACGGTGCTGGATTTCACCGCAGCCCCATGGGCTGCCAAGACCGCCTCCCCAGACACCGTCCTGCGTTGGAGGGCTGTGCTGAGACAGCGCCGTACGCGGCTGACCGGCGGCGGTTAAAGAGTCGTACAGCAGCCACGTGCTGCGTCGGAGGTGTGCGCCATGAAGACCAGCGTCAGGAACGAGGACGCGATCACACGAGCCATGGGATGGCTCGAGCAGTTGCGCGAGGATGGTCGCGCTGAGCTGGTGTCCGAGCGTGGCGACGAACCGGCCACTGTCGGCGGTCCGCCTACGGACGTAACCGCCCGGCCGCCCAACGCGGACAGCGGCAGGCATGAGATGTGCGAAGGCGCCGAGATGATCGAGCCGGCGCCGATCGGCGATGCTCTGCGCATGCCGATCGCGTGGTGCGAGATGGATTCGTGCATATCGCACTACGAGCATCCCGCAGCCCTTGGAGAAGCTGACATCCGCGCCCGCGCGGTCACGGCTGGTTGGCGAGTCGATGCGCTGGGCCGGCTGGCTTGCCCGCAATGCCAGGAAAGCGGGCCCTGGTTCTGGACCACTCATCCGGTCGTGCCGTGGGACAGGCACAGGGCGGTCCGCACCCTCGCCGTGATGACCGAAGCCGTACGGGAGGATGCCACCGGCGGTGCCGGGCAGGGGTCCGGTAGCGGTGTGATCCAGGCCGTCGAGCCGCCACTCGTCCCCTTGCCGACCCAGGGACGGCACCGCGAATCCCTTCGCGACTCCCGCCGTGCAAGCTAAGCGGCGCGAACCCCGGGCGGCGGCAGCACAGGAAGCGCAGCTGGTTGGCTGCGCGGCCAGCCAGTGGCTGGCACCGGTTGTGGAGCTGACCGCCTTGATGAGCGACGAGTTCGCGCCCGGCCCGGAGTGTGCCGGCGTGCGCTGGGCCTGCCTCCCGGAGATTGGCACGCCCACACCTGACGGGCGGGCCAGCCGGGTTCGCCGGGCCCGGGACTTCACGGCCAGCACCTTGCATCAGTGGGGCGTGGCAGGGCGCCGCGATGACATCGCGATCGTCGTGTCGGAGCTGGTGACCAACGCCTTGCAGCACGCACGGCCAGCTTCCTGCAACTCCCGTGCCGGATGGCCGATCCAGCTCGGCCTGCTGCATCCAGGGCACCGCGTCATGTGCGCTGTCGCCGACGCCAGCAAGGCGGTCCCGGTTCCCCGAAAGCCGGATCTCCTTGACGAAACCGGCCGCGGACTGCAGGTCATCGCCGCGCTTAGCGACCAGTGGGGCTATACCACCTCCGGTGACATGGGGAAGGTCACCTGGGCGCTGTTCCACACATGACCCGCCCGCCTGGTGGCCGGGACCTTTCCGGTCCAACCGGGCTCCCGTCTGGTCAGTGCGTTCAGCCAGGGTGCGCTTGGCTTGGCAAGCGTCGCAGGTCTTCGGCGGTCAGCTCGCCGGTAGAGATCAGCAGCTCGGCGAGTGCTTCCAGAGCCCGGGGTCCGCGCAAGCCGAGAACGCCCAGGCGTGAATACCGGTCACGAATGTTTTCGCACCGCTTGGCTACCGTGTGTGGTTGCCACCCGATCCGCTCGGCGGTGTCCTTCGCCGACCGCGGCGCGGCGGCGCCGCCGTGCCGCCAGTTGAGGTACTGCTCGAAACGAGCCGCCAGGACCAGCCGGTCAGAATCGGTGAGCGGGGCCTGATACCGCGTGCTCGTTACTGCGGGCTCACCGTTACCCGGTGGTGACGGCGGCACGGGCATGAGGCTGGCTCGCCCGGGCTGGCCATCCTGATCGGGCAGGTCATCGAGATCGGGTAGGCGAAGCCTCAGCGTGTAGGAGTCAAACACCCCCTGCAGCCGCACCTTGGCATGCCATTGCTGCACCGGCATCTGCGTGCCGGGTGGCAGGTCTACCCGGAACCCCCGATCCCCGGACAGGTACAGCATCGACGAGGAACTGTCGTTGCGCAGCCACCAGGCCCCGTCGTGGAAGCGGAGGCTGCCCGCCGACCGCGACAGCCCGTGGTCACCGGCAGGCAGCTTAATGGTGCACTCCCTGCCCCGGCCGAATGTGACTGTCTGGCCTGGCTCCGCGTGCCAGGTACCGGCCTCATTCATGATGATCAGCAGCACCGGACCCAACTCCCCTGATGACCGCGACGGTAGGTCCGGACCACCACTGCGTCAATTCCGTGCCCGGCGCGGGGAGACCTCCCCAGATGGGGAGGTCTCCCCTTTCTTCGCCGCTGCCGCGTGCGCACGCTTGCAGTGTGAGGCGGCAGAGCACCGCCTATGAGCACCTCAGGGGACACCATGATCACGTCGATGGCAACGAAACGACGGCTGCGAACTGCGCGCACGCGCCCGGCAGGGGAGGATCTTCCGGCGGGCAAATGCTTCAGGCGCAAGCTCTACGCGGCCGCCGCGGCGGGCGTAACGGTCACCACGCTAGGCCTGGCCGGGGCCGGCACCGCTGGCGCGGCCAGTACCGCCCCGCACTCCACTGGACCGCTGATCTACACCACCAGCCAGGCGGGTTACGTGACCGGCGGCGGCCGGTTGTTCCGGTTCGTAGCCACCACCGTCGTGGTGCCATACCTTCAGTATCAGCCGGGCAACAACAGCAGCGCCGAGGTCGTGCTCGGCAGCCGGGTCGGGCCCCCGGCGACGCTGAGGGTCGCGGCGGGCGGCGGCACTGGCTCTATCAGCTATGTCTGGTCCAGTGGCACGCAGTTCCACACGGGACACCTGTATAGGGTGGCCCCGGCTCCGGGTGGCCTGCTCCGGCTGAGCGTCTACTACGACCAGATGGGTCACGTCTTCTTCACCGCCACCGACATTACGCAGGGCGTCAGCCAGACCGCCCGCGTGGATGTGGTTCCTGTGGTGTACACCTCGGCCGAGGCGGCCGGGACCGTCGACAACACCACGGTGGTGGCGCCGAAGGCCGACACCCGGCTGTGGGCATTCAGCGGCACCAGCGTGACGACCTACACCGGCGTGCACGGCACGCTCCTGGGCCCGTGGACTACCAACCAGGTCATCGACACCACGACCGGCACGTCGGCGGGCGCCCCAGTGATCAGCTCCCCGGTGCTGTGGAACAACGGCCAGAACTTCGGCGTCTGGCTGCGCACGACCGCCTGACCAGTTAGTGGCACGATGCCGGGACGGGCCACTCGTCGTGAGGACGAGGGAAGGTGGCGGCCTCAGCGGGATTGAGCCGGACGGACCGCCGCCTGGCCGATTCCGCTGCCGCTGCGTATCGGGGATCTCAGGATGCCCTGGTCAAGTCCGCGGATGACGGCATCCTCCCGGGTACAAACGCCAAGTTTCCGGTAGATGGCCTGGGTATGGGTCTTGATCGTGTTCGGCGACAGGCTGAGTTCGGTGGCGATCTCGGTGAGGGTCAGCGACCCGCGCAGCAGCCGGAGCACTCTGACCTGACGCTCGGTGAGGTCGCCCGGCAGGGTAGCCGACTGGCTCCCGGTCATCAGATACGGATCATCACAGCTCATTGACACCCCCGGGGCAGGCGGTCATGCCCTGCCGGGTCCGAGGCAGTGCGAGCCGCTTCAGCTCTAGCTGATTCGTCTGTTCAGGCCATATCAGCCTTACCCGTCGGCGGCACCTTTGACACAAATAAGGAAGTTTGCGGCTCCAAGATTCCCCGTTGGCCCGGTCATCTCACGACGAAGAGCGGGCCTGAGCGCGTACGGCCCCGGCAGATGACTTGCGGTCTCGAGCTGGATTCCGGTTGGTAATTCCTGTTACGGGACTTTTGTGGCCATTAATGAGAGTTGAGATTGTCCTCCGGGGAAGCATCTGGCCTGGACCGTTCAGGCCGTTAGTAAAAGTGTGATCGGCAGATAATCAAGGTCCTTATGAAGGCGCCTTCCGGGGCGTAGGTTGTGCGCACACAAGACTTCTCACTGGGGGGCCTTATGCGCCTAATGCGCAGCCAGGTACGTCAGTCGCACCGGGCGACAAGATCAGTGCCTCGGTTTCGCGCAGTGGCTCGGCGTACACCCTGGCCGTGACCGACTCGACGCACAGCGCCAACAGCTTCAGCAAGAACGCGACCTGCGCCACCACCACCTGCCTGGCCACCAGTGCGGAATGGATCGCCGAACGGCCGGCGTACTCGATCGGGATCGCGCCGGAGGCACAGTTCAGCAGCGTGCCATTCAGCGCCGCCTCCGAAACTGCGGCCGGCCGGACCAGCACTATTTCCGGCTACTCGGGCACCAACTACGACATGACGACGATAGATGCGACCGATACTTATGACATCGCGGCGGTGTCCGGCCTGACCGGCGGTAACGCCTTCAAGGCCAGCTGGAAGAACAGCTACTAATCCGCCTGTCCCGTTGCTGGGGCTCGTGACGTGGTGACGGGCCCCAGCCCGGTCCGTCCTTCGGCGCCGGGGCAGCAGCAGGATACTGGCCTGGCTTAATGAACTGCCCCGGGCGGGGAGCGCCACCGGCGCCAGCCAGGGTTGACCGCGAAGAGCCGCGAGGGGCGCGGGGGCTGGGCGGCCAGCTCGGCGCGCGGCCGGAGGGTCAGGTGCGGCGGGACCGGTTCCCACCAGGCCTCGCGGCCCAGCAGCCGGCTGAATAGCTCGGGTGGACGGCCCGCCGGCCCGAGAATCATCTCCACCGGCGCGGGATAGCCGGGCTCCTGCCAGCGGAAATCGGCGGACAGCCGAAGCTGGTGGCCGGTGTTGGGCAGTGCCGCGTGCGGGGTCAGGCAGTGAAAGATGACCACGTCCCCGGGGCGGTAATCCGTGGTGGCCCAGCCACGCTCGCTGCCACCCAGCGGGCGTGGCTGCCGGGGCCGGTCCCGGTGGCCGCCGGGCCGGACGGCGAGGCCGCCCAGCGCGGACGGCACCTCGGCCAGCGGCATCCAGGTGGTCAGCATGTCCTGGACGCCAGACCCCATGTAGTCGCAGTGGATGTACCGGCCGCGGGTCCGCCCCACCGGGGACTCCGGCGCCACCGCGCGCAAGACCTTCACCGGGTAGGAGAAAGCCGCCGGGCCCAGGATGCGGCGCACTGTCAAGCGCAGCGGCGCCAGGTAAGGGAGCGCGTTGAACGCCAGGCTCATCACCGCGGCGCGGTACGCCGGGTCAGCGAGGGCCTCACGCGGCCCGGCCGCCGGGCCCAGGCGGGGGGACCCCGCCACCGTCCAGCCACCCGCGTGCAGCCTCGCGGCGACCAGTTCGCCGGCGGCACGAACCCGCTCCGCGGGCAGCAGGCCGCGCAGGAACACGTACCCGTCCGCGGCGAGCAGCGCCCGCAGTGCGCCGGGATCATCGGCCAGGCTGCGGGAGTCCGCCAGCTCATCCACCCGGTCACGCTAACCCCGCCGCCTGGGAATCTGGCTGGAGCCGCCTGGGAAGCGCCCCGGGAATCCGGTCGCTTAACGGCCGAGGGTGACGGGCAGGCTCCGGGCGATGAGTTCCGGCCGGGTCCAGCGTCACAGGGACAGGAGAAACACCGGATGACAGGACGATGCCATGCCCAGCACCGCTGACCGCCGCACGCGTGCGCCGGATGGCCGTAACGCGCCGGATGGCCGCGACGCGCAGGCAGACCAGGCCGTGCAGGACTACATCGATGCGATCACCCCTGAGCACCGCCCCCTGTTCGACCGGCTGCACCGGCTGATCCTCGAAGCGGCGCCGGGCGCCACCGTGGTCCTCTCCTACCAGATCCCCACCTACCAGGCCGGCGCCCGCCGCCTGCACGTCGGAGCGTGGAAGCACGGTGTCTCGCTCTACGGCTGGCAGCAGGGCGGCGACGCCGGTTTCACCTCCCGCCACCCCGAACTCAAGACCGGCAAGGGGACCATCCGGCTGCGCCCCGAGGACGCGGCGGGCATCGCCGACGACGAATTCCGTGACCTGGCGCGCGCCGCCCTGGAGGCTTGAGACGGCCGGGCCGGCCCTTCATGGCCTGGTGATGCGCCGCCGGGTCAGAGGATCCCGATATCCCGGCCGCGGCTGACGGCGTCGTCCCTGGTCGACACGCCGAGCTTGCGGTAAATCGCCTGCACGTGCGTCTTGACCGTATTCAGCGACACATAGAGCTTGTCCGCGATCTCGCGGAGGGACAGCGTGCCCGGGAGCAACTGCAGGACCGCCAGCTCGCGTTCGGTGAGGCTGTCGGCGCGATTCGCGGTCTGCAGCGCAGCCAGCCGCCTCCGCAGCCGGGCCAGCCGGACCTGCAGAAATCTCGTGCCGTCCGGGAACAGGGTGAGGACGTCGTGCGCCTCGCTGATGTGTTCCGATGCGGCGGCGACGTCACCCAGGTCCAGCTCCACGCGCGCCAGCAGCAGCGTGGCCTCCAGGGTGGCCCAGGGGCTGATGTTAGGCACGGCGCGGCGGCAGCGGACAGCATGCTGAAGTTCGGTCCTGCCCTCCTCGAGCTGACCGTGAGCGGCATGCACGGTGCCCGCGGCCGCGTAGGCCAATGAGCATTGCGGCATATCGCGCAGCTCACCGTGACTGGCGAGGTCGCCCGCCGTGTCGGCTAGTTCCCGAGCCCGTGGCAGCCGGCCCTTGTCCAGCATGACCAGGGACAGAACGGAAAAGGCGAGGACGCCGATGAGCGTGCGCGACGCCGGGCTGGCGACTGCCTCTTCCAGCGCAGCGGCCGCCCCCGGGAAATCACCGCTGAGGTACAGGCTGAACCCAAGGGTCGCCCGGGCCAGCGTGTACCAGGCCGACCCTGGATCATTTTCCAGCCCGGCGGCCTGGCGCGCGGACTCCCGCATGACCCGGAGGCCGTGGAACCCGTAGACGCCACGCAACAGGGCCGCTGACGAGTCCAGCGATTGCAAGCCATCTGGCAGCGGGCCCGCATGATGACCAGCCTCGATGACGGGGAGCCAGCGGTGCACCTGATCCGGCTCCCCGGACAGTGCCGCAGCCCAGGCCCCGCAGTGCGCCGCGAGGGGGTAGGCGGCGATCTGGTCATCGGTGAGCGAGTCCAGCCATCCACGTACCGTCCGCACCCGTCCGGCGTTCACGTAGCCGTGCCAGTGCCGCGCGATCAGGTCCACAGCTTCGGCGGTGTCCCCGCTGGCCAGTGCGTGACTCACCGCGTCGCCGACTATCCCCCGGGCCCGGTGCCATGCGCACGCCCGCTGATGGAGGGCAGGTATTACTTCCGGCTCGGTCTTCCTGAGCTCAGCCTGAAGTACCTGCGCGAATAGATGGTGGTAGCGGTACCATTCCCGGCTGTCATCGAGAGGCACCACAAAGAGGTTCTCCCGTTCCAGGACTTCGATGATCTCCGCCGCGTCGGACGATCCGATAATGGCGTCGCACAAAGGGGCGCAGAACCGGCTGAGTACGGCCGTCCGGGCCAGGAACCGCCGGATGCCGGGCGGCTGCCTGCTCAGGAC
This sequence comes from uncultured Actinomycetes bacterium, assembly GCA_963718305.1. GTDB lineage: Bacteria > Actinomycetota > Actinomycetes > Streptosporangiales > Streptosporangiaceae > RYN-230. The sequence goes on along the minus strand of CAVQZG010000024.1, from coordinate 58,662 downwards.
CTCCTCGGCCAGGAAGTTGACAATGAACCGGTTGCCGCCGGTGAAGTTACGCACGAATCCCGCGGGTGACGGGTGATCCTGCAGGGAGAGTGCGGCCAGGTATATCCCCGCTGCCCACCCGTCGGCCCGGGCCACCAGGTCGGCAACATCGGGGGGACTGAGCTCGATCCCCGAGGCCGCCCGCACCAGCGCTGCCGCCTCCGGCGGGGTAAACCGCAGTTCCCGCATCCGGATCTCGGCCAGGTCCCCGCTGGCCCGCATCCGGGCTAGCGGCAACGGGGGATCGGACCGCGTGATCAGCACCACCAGTGCCGATGGGGGCAGATGGAGCAGCAGGGAAGCGATCTGCTCGTGGCAATCAGGCTCTGAGATCACGTGATAGTCGTCGAGCACGAGAACGACCGGCCCCGGCAGCGCGGTCAAGGCGTTGACGAGCATGGGAAGCATGGTCCTGGTGATGTCCGGGACCTGGGCGCGCAGCTCGTCCAGCATGTCCTCGGCATCCAGGTCCGGGCAGGCCCGCTGCAGTGAGCACACGACGTGCCACCAGAGCCTGGCCGGATCGTCGTCGCCCCGGTCGAGCGATAGCCACGCGAACGCCCGGCGCTCGACCGGGGCGGATCGCCACTGCGCGACCAGCGTGGTCTTGCCGAAGCCCGCCGGAGCCTCCACGAGGACCAATCTGCTCGTGGTAGCCGCCAATCGCTGGACTAGCCCGGGACGCTCGACCCACTCCGGTCGCGCAGCGGGTGCGTGCAGCTTGGTCTCGATTGGCACGTCCAGCACTGAGCGGTCAGCGTCCGGGCGAACCGCATGCCAATCAGCGGTCGCGCGTGAGCTATTTCCTGGGCGCTCGTATTCCTCCGCTGCTGCGTGGGCGGCCACGAATCCACGATGACGCCAGCAGCCCGGATTGCCTAGGGTTGGATGTCCTAAATGTCAGCGAACCTTGACTGAAATCGTTTATGGCCCGCGAATGGCCGGCGCGCGGAGTTCTCGCTGCGCTGGATCTACCACCACATGATCGAGGAGTACGCCCGCCACAACGGGCACGCCGATCTGATCAGGGAACTCGTCGACCCCCCGGCGGGCGGCCGGTGAGTCTGGGCCACCCCGGCGGTCTACCGTTTGAGCACCCGCGAGGGAAGGTGGATTCATGACTGACCTGCACGGCCTGCTGGAGAAATACGTCAGCAACGGAGCGCTGCCGGGGGCGGTCGGCCTGGTGGCCGGCCCGGACCGGGCCGAGGTGGCGGCCGTCGGCTCGGCCAGCCTCGGCGGCGTCCCGATGGCCAGGGACTCGATCTTCCGCTTCGCGTCGATCACCAAGCCCATCACCGCCGCCTCGGTCATGATGCTGGTCGAGGACGGCCGGATCGCGCTCGGCGACCCGGTCCGCCGGTGGCTGCCGGAACTGGCGGAACCAGCCGTCGTCCGCACCCCCGCCAGCGCAGTCGATGACGTGGTTCCGGCGGCCCGGCCGATCACCGTGTTCGATCTGCTCAGCTTCACCGCCGGGTATGGCTTCGCGTCCGACTTCACGCTGCCGGCCGTGCAGCGGCTGTTTTCCGTGCAGAAGGACGGACGCGAGCCGCGGAGCTTCCTCCCGCCGGACGAGTGGATGGCCGAGCTGGCCAAGATCCCGCTGGTTTACCAGCCGGGCGAGGGCTGGCTGTATGACACCTGCTCCACCCTGCAGGGTGTGCTGGTGGCCAGGGTGTCCGGTCAGACGCTGCCGGACTTCATGGCTGAGCGGGTGTTCGGGCCGCTGGGCATGGCCGACTCCGGCTTCGAGGTGCCGGCCGGCCAGCGCCACCGGTTCACCAGCTACTACCGGACCGGCGCCGATGGCGGCCTGGAGCTGGCCGACGGGCCGGACGGGCAGTGGAGCTCGCCGCCACCGTTCCCGCTGGGCAACGGCGGGCTGGCCGGCACCGCGGACGACTGGCTCGCCTTCGGCCGGATGCTGCTGGCCGGCGGCGTCACCGCCAGCGGCCGCCGGCTGCTGTCCGCCGATTCGGTCCGGCTGATGACCACCGACCACACCACCCCGGCCCAGCGCGAGATCGGCGCGTTGTTCCTGGAGGGCCAGGGCTGGGGCTTCGGCGGTTCCGTCGACATCGCGGCCATCGATCCGTGGAATGTCCCGGGACGCTACGGCTGGGTGGGCGGCACCGGCACCTCCGCCTACATCACCCCGTCCACCGGAACGGTAGCCATCCTGCTCACCCAGGTGGCCGCGGACAGCCCCGTCCCGCCCGACTGGATGCGGGATTTCTGGCGGTACGCGGCCAGTGCTGCCTGACGCGGGATGAGGGCCGTCGTGGCTGCTGGCCGTGGTACGCGCCGCTGGGCCAGGATGAGCCCATGGGAGTGATCCGTTTCCAGGCGCAGCTGCAGCCCCGTGGCCCGGCCGCGGCCGTCATCCTCGACGACGCCCAGGTCGCCGAGGTCGGTGAGGGCGCCAAGCGATTCCCGGTGGTAGCGACGGTCAACGGCTACACCTGGCGGACCAGCGTGACCCGGATGAAGGGTGAGTTCCTGCTCGGCCTGAACCGGGAGGTACGCGAGGGCGCAGGCGTGCAGGCCGGCGACGACGTGCAGGTGGCGGTCGAGCTCGATACGGCGCCCCGGGAGGTCGAGGTGCCCGAGGCGCTGGCCACGGCCCTGGCGGCTAACCCGGACGCCGCCGCGGCCTTCGGGCGGCTGGCCTTCACGCACCGCAAGGAGTACGCCCGCTGGGTCGCGGAAGCCAAGCGCGAGGAGACCCGGGACCGGCGCGTGCAGCAGGCGCTCGAGATGCTCCGGACGGGCCAGACCCTCTCCTGACCCACGCGTCCTGCTCCGCGGGCGCAGGCAGGCGCCCGGCGGGCGGCCGGGCGGATCAGCCCTGCAGCTGGCGGAGAATGCGGGCCAGGTGGTCGCGGTCGGCCGGGGTGAGCCGGTCGAAGAGCCGCTCGGCCTCGGTTCCGCGGGCCGCGCGGATAGCGCCGAGCACGCTGGTGCCGTGTGCGGTCAGCTCGACGAGCGTGGCCCGCCGGTCGCTGGGGTCAGGCCGCCGTTCGACCAGGCCGCGGGACTCGAGGGCGTTGACGACCTCGGTGGCTGAGCGCGGCGCGATGTGCAGGCGCCCGGAGAGATCCGACAGGCGTATCGCCCCGTGGTGGTTCAGCATGCGGAGCGCCCGGAACTGGGACGGGTTGATGTCCCAGGGGGCCAGGGTCTCCTGGGATGTCTCGCGGAGCTGGCGCGAGACGGACCGGAAAGCGTCGGCCAGTGTCTCGTCAGTGCCCGTCTGATCAGGGCCGGTCTGTTCAGGGCCCGTCTGATCTGGGCCGGTCTCTTCGGTGCTGGTCAGGCCAGCACCGGCCGGGCCGCCAGGGGTGCCGGGCCGGCCCGCGGTCTCGCTGCCCTGGATCACGGGAATAGCGTACCAGCCACTACCGTTGTACCCTCATATTGAGGTAACCTCAGCAATGAACCTGACCCCCCGAGGCCCGCCCGACCCGGGCCTTCCCCCGACAGAATCGAGCAAGCACTTGGCGTCCCCACCCATGAACACCCAGAACACCAGTCCGCAAGCCACCAGTCCCCAGAACCCCCAGAGCGGCGGCTCAGGCCGCGGCCGCGGCGCGAGAACGGTCACCGCTGCCGAGAAGGCGCAGGCCCGCGAGGTGTCGCTGCGCCGCATCGGGCGGCTCTTCAAGCCCTACACCTGGCAGCTGACCATTGTCACCGCCATCATCGTGGCCTCCTCCATCGTGGGCGTGGCCTCACCCTTCCTGCTCCGCGCGGTGATCGACACCGCCCTGCCGGACCGGAACCTGCGGCTGCTGATCCTGCTGGTCGCCGGCATGATCGGCATCGCCGCCGTCACCTCCGCCTTCGGCGTGATCCAGACCTGGATCAGCACCAAGGTCGGCCAGCAGGTCATGCACGGCCTGCGCACCAGCGTCTTCGCCCACCTGCAGCGGCAGTCGGTCGCCTTTTTCACCCGGACCCGCACCGGGGAGGTCCAGTCCCGCATCACCAACGACGTCGGCGGCATGGAATCCGTGGTCACCTCGACCGCGACATCGGTTGCCGCCAACCTCACCACCGCGGTCGCCACGGCGGTGGCCATGGTCGCGCTGTCCTGGAAGCTCTCCCTCATCTCGCTGGTCGTGATGCCGCCGTCGGTCTACCTGAGCCGCAAGGTCGCCCGGATGCGCCGGGCCATCACCACCGAGCAGCAGCGTGAGCTGGCCAACCTCAACGTCACCATCGAGGAAGGACTCTCGATCAACGGCGTCCAGCTCGCCAAGACCATGGGCACCGGGCCGTCCCTGGTCCAGCGCTTCACCTCCTCCTCGGCCCGCCTTATCGACCTGGAGCTGCGCTCCCAGCTGGCCGGGCGCTGGCGGATGGCCTCGATGAGCATCATCTTCGCGGCCGTGCCGGCCGTCATCTACCTGGCCGCCGGCCTGCCGGTCACCGCGGGCGCGATGACCATCGGCACCCTGGTCGCCTTCACCACCCTGCAGAACAGCCTCTTCCGGCCACTGACCGGCCTGCTCAACACCGGCGTGTCCGTGGTCAGCTCGCTGGCCCTGTTCGCGCGGATCTTCGAGTACCTGGACCTGCCCGTCGAGGTGGACGACCCAGCCCACCCCGTGGAGATCGTCCCGGAGGTCATGACCGGGCACGTCCGGCTCACCGACGTCAGCTTCACCTACCCCGGCGCCGACCGGCCGGCCCTGACCGGCATCAACCTGGATGTCCCGGCCGGCACCACGCTGGCCCTGGTCGGCGAGACCGGATCCGGCAAGACCACGCTGGCCTCCCTGGTGGCCCGGCTCTACGACCCGGGCAGCGGCGTGGTGACCATCGACGGCATCGACATCCGTGACATGAAGCTGACCGACCTCGCCGCCGTCGTGGGCGTGGTCAGCCAGGAGACCTACCTCCTGCACACCACGGTCCGGGAGAACCTGCGTTACGCCCGGCCGGACGCTACCGACGCGGAGATCGAGGACGCGGCGCGGGCCGCGCAGATCCACGACCTGATCGCGGGCCTGCCCGACGGCTACGACACCATGGTCGGCTCCCGCGGGCACCGTTTCTCCGGCGGGGAGAAGCAGCGCCTGGCCATCGCCCGGACCCTGCTCCGCGACCCGCGGGTGCTCGTGCTGGACGAGGCCACCAGTGCCCTGGACACCGAGACCGAGCGCGCCGTCCAGCACGCGTTCGACAACCTGGCTGCGGGCCGCACCACCATCACCATCGCCCACCGGCTCTCGACGGTCCGCAACGCTGACCAGATCGCCGTCCTGGACCACGGCCACATCGTGGAATCCGGCACCCACACCAGCCTCCTGGCCGGCCACGGCCGTTACGCCGAACTGGCCGCATAATCCCCGCTTACGCCCTCGGGGAGCGGTCGTAGATATCCGGGCCTGCCGCGTGGTAAATAAAAATGGCCGCCTGCCTGCCGGGGCAGGCGCCGGCGACCTCGTGGAGACCACAATGATCAGGCGTTTAGCGGTAGCTCTCGGCGCGGCCGGAGCGGCTGCGATACTGCTCGCCGGAAGCGCGGCCGCCAGCACCGGCCCGGCGTACTACGCGCCTGATCAGGCCGGGTACACGGCCACCGGCGCGCACTTCAAGGTTGTGGAGGTCAATGCCTGGCTCCCCGACGCCTCGCGGTTCTCCCGGGAGATCGGCCGGCTGGGCTTCTCGCTTGAGATGCGGACCCCCGCCAAGGTGATCGATCTCACCATCTACGCCTGCACGGACTCCACCTGCCGTCCCGGCGGCCGCCCGGTAACCAACCGCTACCGCCTGGCCTTCAAGATGTACAACCGGAGCACGCACGCGGTGATCTGCTCGAGTGCGATCGCGACCCCGACCTGCCCGCAGGTGAACGGGGCCTGGAACAAGGCCAGGTTCGCACCCGGTCACACGGTGGGCCTCGAGCTGCTCTACCAGCAGGATGCCGGGCTCATGCTGGTCTCGGTCGGTGGCCAGCGGTATCTCGACTACATGCCCGGCACGGGCCTCCTCATCAACCAGGCGCGCATCGGCGTGGAACTCGGCGGCACGCCCTGGAGCACCGTCCCGTTCCGCGCCCCGGCCCGCGAGACGCGCCTGGCCTCATTCGGGGTCCCCGTCGGCCCGCCGTATGAGGCTGAGTTCGCGACCTACCAGGGGCAAACTTCGTGCCTCAACTCGTGGTGGGCGCGTCACCAGCTCGAGATGACCAGTAATGGCACGTCCGGCCCCGCGGTCGAGGCCCGCCCGCATGGCTTGTCCAATCTCGGCTGCAACTTCGGCGTCTACCTGGAACGGTAACCGGCCAGGCAGACAGGCGGCGGGCCTGGCCTGGTGGCCGGCCCGCCGCCCGCCCGGTGCGGTGGGGGTTAGTGCGTCCACCCGCCCGGAAGGCCCGGCAGGGCCTTGGTGTGCTCGACCTGGACGGCCTGCAGGGCCTGCGGGTTCAGGCCGAGCAGGTCGAGGATCGTCGGGGCGATCTGGGTGGTCTCGACCTGCGTGCCGATCTGCTCTCCATGCTTCAGGCCAGGGATGTCCACCAGGATCGGCACGTTACGGTCCTGGAAGCCGGCTCCGCCGTGTTCAGCGATCTTGCTCTGGCCGCCGGTGTAAACCACCCCGTGCTGCACTATCCCGAAGATGTCCGGGTGCCGCGGGTCGCTGCTGGGCACACCGAAGTAGGCCGCTGACGCGGCACCGGCGTAGACCTTGGTCAGGCCCGAAGCCGGCACCGTCACAGGGCTGCCGCCGATGTTGTTGCCGGCCGCGCTGTGGGTGAGCAGGTAGTGCTTCACGAAGTCCGCGGCGGCTTGCGAACGGTCGCTGAGCCACCACAGCATGCCGTCGTCGTCGGTCGAGAAGATGACCAGCGCGCCGGCCCCGGGGTGAGCCGCCGTCCAGGCCGCGTTGACCGCGGCGATGATCGGGGCGTCCGGAACCCGCCTGAGATCGCTCGGGTCGGTGGGGGACTGGCCGTGCTTGGCCGAGATGATGAGGGCCGTGCTGGAGGCCAGGCCCTGCGACCTGATCTCCGCCACCATCCTGCCGACCTGGGTGTTCAGGTAATTGAGCGCCCGCACGAGCAGCGGCCCGGGGACCTTTCCGCCGGGCCGGTAGCCGCCGGTCAGGCCGTCGGAGATGGGCAGCTTCTGGGCGGTGGAAATGGTCTGGAAGTTCATGCCGAAGATGCCCGGCACGCCAACGTGGCTGGTCCGGCTGTGGTTGTAGCCGTCGATCTCGTTCAGGATGGCCTGGACCTTGTAGCTGTCGTACTGCATGGTCGCGGCGTTGTCGCTGGTCCAGTCCTCACCGGCCGGGTAGCCGAGGGCATCGCTGTTGATCTCGGGGGTGAAGTAGTCCTGGACCCCGTTCCCGGACGGCCCGGAGAACATCTGGTAGGCCGGGTGCTTGTCCGACCAGGCGGTGCGCAAGCCTGCCTGGCGGGCGACGTTGAAGATGGTGTTCACCTGCAGGTACTGGTTCGGGTAGACGGGCTGGCAGGTCTTCGGGTTGACCGGCAGGTTGGCCGGGTTGATCACCGCCAGCGGGTTGCTGGTCATGTTCAGGATGCTGCCGGGCAGCCCGCTCAGCCCTTGCCCGGCGTCGAGGCTGGCCGAGTTGACGTCGATGGCTTCTTCATACGCCGCCTCGGCGCCGGGCACCGGTCCCGAGCAGTTTGTCGTCCCGGCCGGGAAGAGATCGTGGTTCCAGGTGTCGTCGTAGTAGATGCCGGTGACTCCCGGATCGCCCCCGGTCACCTGGGCGACCATCCCGGGTGATGAGTCCGATGGGATCGGGGTCAGCGCGCCGCTGTACTCGATCCCGTGGCCGACCAGGGAAGCCAGGACGGAGGCCGGATACTGCCGGACGTACCAGGCCAGATCCTGCTGGTGCAGCCCGTCCACCGACAGCAGCAGCACGTGCCTGACCGCGTTCCGCGGCTGGCCCGCCGCGTCGCGGACGGTGGCCGCCGAGGCGGAACCCGCCGACGCCGGGCCCGCCAGCACCGGGGCCAGCGCGGTACCGGCCAGCAACGCCGCGGTTCCGGCCGCAACAGCGGATGATCTTAAACACCTGACTCGCATGAGTCCTCCCGAAAGCGCGCGCAGTCAGTCGCCTGCGCCTGATTACTCCTGGCTACCGGAAGGAAAGGGCGGTGCAGCAACGGGCATGCGAACAGACCATGACAGCTCAGCCGCGCTAGCCGAGGCCGAGCCGCCCGGCGAGCGCTGACATCTCTTCCCGCTGCCCGTCCAGGTCGGGCGAGCCCAGGGCGGCCACCAGCCGGGTGGCGCCCAGGGCCGCCATGGGCGTCGGCCTCGGCGGCGGAAATGCTGGCCGGCACCCACCGGGTGTACTCCAGCTGCCGCCGGGTCCCGGCCCGCCTGCGTGGCGGCCGTCCGCATCACGTCCAGCTGGCTGGCCCGTTCCCCGGCCGTGAGCTGGCCCCCGGGGAAATAGCCGTCGCCCCGCTGCCCGGCGCGGCGCGCGGCCGCCCGGCTCGCCCCGCCGACGTGGATGGGGAGGGTCCCGGACCCGAGGGGCTTGGGGAAACTGCACAGGTTCTGGAAGGAGAAGAACTCTCCGTCGAAACTGACCCCGTTCTCGTCACCCGCCCAGAGCAGGCGCAGTACGGAGATGGCCTCATCGGCCCGGCGGCCGCGGGCCGCGAAGTTGACGCCCACGGCTTCCGCTTCACCAGGCAGGCTGCCCAGGCCGATGGTCAGCAGCCGCATCCGGCCCCCCGAGAGCACGTCGATGGTGGCCAGCTGCTTGGCCAGCAGGACCGGGTGATAGTAGGGCAGCAGCAGGACAGCCGTGCCGAGCAGGATCCGCTCGGTCGCCGCCGCCACGAAGCTGAGCAGCTCCAGCGGCGCGGCGATGGGCAGGGCGGGCGGAAATTCGAACGGCCCGACCCTGGCCCCCGGATACAGCGCGATGTGCTCGGGGACGTAAAACGACTCGAAGCCGCAGCTCTCGGCGTGCCGGGCCACCGCGATCACGGTGCGGGAGTCCACGCCATAGGACCCCGTGTTGTACACGATCCCGACCTTCACCGCATGCCTCCGTACCGCCCGCACCACGCCGCCATGTTCAGCAACCTAGTGGCCGTACCGCGGTACGGGGCCAGTGGTTCAGGGGCCGGTGGTTCAGGGGCCAGTGGTTCAGGGATCAGCGCAGCCTGCGGCCCTCACGGGGCCGGTCCGGTGCATCGGCGGCCGGGGCCCGGGTGCTCCGCCGAGTCCAGTCGTCCCGGGCGCCGCGGGTGGCGGGGCGCCAGCAGTATGGGCACCCTGGGCCGAAAGCGCTGTGCAGGTGCGCGCAGTCCACGAGCGGTGCGGTCTTCACGTCATCAGTCTCGCCCGCTCATCCGTATTCACCCTGAAACCGCAGCTCAGCGAGCGTGTCACGGGCGCAGGGCTGGATGGCCAGAGCGCAGATTACAGGAATTGCCCAGGTGAATCGTTGGCCTGGTCGCCGCGCCACACCACGGCCACGACCTCACGGGGGTCGATCACCGTCCACCCGGTCTCGCGCTCCAGCCGGATGAGGCCGTCCGCGCGGAGCTCCACGCCGGTCAGCTTCCTGTTCTCCGCGGTCGGGAAGGCCACCGGCCCGATCTTGCTGACCAGCATGGACATCGACCCTGACTTCCCGATCAGGGGCGTGAGCAGATCGCGCATCGTGTCGCCGGTCATGGTCTGGCACCTCCCGCTGTCGCTATGAGCAGCATGCCCGGTACTCGCGCGGATTGTCGGGTCACCGGCCGCCACCCCCGCCCCCTCTAGCATCCCTTTGATCTTGGAGTACTGCCAGGAGCCTGGGCTGTCACGGGGGACACGGGATGCTGAAGCGGCGGACGTGGCCGGCCTGCACCGCGAGCGTGGCCGTGGCCATGCTGGCCGGCGCGGCCCTGATCGGGCCGCAGGGCGCCAGCGCGGCCTCGGCGGGCCGCCCGGGCGCGCCTGCGGGCCACGTCATGGTGCCGGTCGGCCCGGCGCCCGGGATCCCGCCGGGGGCCAGGATCACCGGCCCGGAAGCCGGCTCGGCCAGCCTTCGTATCACCGTGGCGCTGCGCTCCGCTGATCCCCGCGGCCTCCGCCGCCTGGCTTCCCGGGTCTCTGCCCCCGGCTCGGCCGGGTTCCGCCACTTCCTCCGCCCACGCCAGGTCCAGGCCCGCTTCGGTCCGCGGCGGGGCGCCGCCGCCGCGGTCCGGGCCTGGCTGAACCGCCATCACCTCAGCACCAGGCCGGCTCTGGGGGATGGCCTGCTGATGCCCGCCACCGGGTCGGTGGCGGGCATCGAGGCGGCCTTCCGCACGAGGATCGACCGGGTGCGGCTCCCCGGCGGCCGGACGGCGCTGCTCAACCGCCGGGCCCCACGGGTGCCCGCTGATCTGCGCCGCTGGGTGTCCGCCGTCATCGGCCTCAGCACCGTGCACCTGCCGGGGTCCAGCCTCGCGTCCGGAGCCGTTCCCGGGCCCCGGGCCTGCCGCGCCGCCCGGACCACCCGGCACGTCTACCCGGCGGCCTGGCTGGCTCACGCCTACAAGTTCAACCCGCTCTACCGCCCATCATGACTTCGGGCAGCACGTCACGGTGGCCCTGTTCGAGCTGGCCGACTACGCCAACCGGGACATCAGGGCTTACACCCGGTGCTACCGGGTGCATCCGTCCATCCGCCGGGTGCGGGTCGACGGCGGGACCAGCGTCGCGGCCTCCGGAACGGGCACGCTGGAGGTCACCGCGGACGTCGAGGTCGTCGCGGCCATGGCGCCCCGGGCCAGCGTCCTGGTCTATGAGGCGCCGCTGGCCGGCGGCGACCAGTCCATCGTGGATACCTACGGCGCCATCGCCCAGCAGGACCGCGCCCAGGTGGTCAGCAGTTCCTGGGGCGGCTGCGAGCCGCTGGCCGGGGCCCCGGTCATCCGGATCGAGGCCCAGCTCTTCCAGGAGATGGCCCTCCAGGGCCAGTCGATGATGGCCGCCGCCGGGGACTCCGGCTCCGAGGGCTGCCTGCCCGACGTGAAGGCGATCCCCGCCCGGCTCGCCTACAGCCTGCAGGTCGGCAACCCGGCGAGCCAGCCCTTCGTCACGGCGGTCGGCGGCACCACCATCACCCGTTACGGCTCGCCCCCGGCGCAGTCGGCCTGGAACCAGACGCCCGCCGGGATGGGGTTCCCCGCCCCGTTCAGCGGGCGGCACGGCCGCCCCGGCAAATACCCCGGCAACCTGGCCGGCAGCGGCGGCATCTCCCGGGTGTGGCGGATGCCGTCCTGGCAGGCCGCTTTCGTGCGCGGCCGCCACGCCAGCGGGGCCCGCTGCGGTGCCCCGCGCGGGACGGGCTGCCGCGAGGTGCCTGACGTATCGGCCCTGGCCGCGATCGGCACCAGGGGCACCCGCGGGTACGTCATCTACGGCACGGCCGGGGCGTTCAAGGGCCAGGGCTGGCTGACCGTCGGCGGCACCAGCCTGGCCACCCCGCTGTGGGCGGCGCTGACTGCGCTGGCCGACCGGCAGGCACCCGGTCACCGCCTCGGGCTGCTGTCCCCGAGCCTGTACCGGGTCGCGCGGAGTGATCCGCGGGCCTTCACCGATGTCGCCGCCGGGAACAACGACTACCTGGCCGCGTCCGGCCGCCACTCCCATCACACGTGCCCGTTCCGCGGGCAGCGGGACCAGCCCTGCTACCGGGCGGCCCGGGGCTACGACATGGCCACCGGGCTGGGTACCCCGCAAGCCGGGTACCTGGTCACCGACCTGCTCCGGGAGCGGGCCGGCCGGGCCTGACGGGTCCGGGGCGGTCATCGGGACGGACCGGTCCCTGACCGCCAGAAATTGGCCTGGACAGGCGGCCGGGGTCGGGTGGCAGACTGCCAGGATGACCGGACCGGACCCGAAAGCAGACCTCCTCGGTTACCTGCAGGCCGGCCGTGAGGCCCTGCTGTGGAAGCTTGAGGGGCTCTCCGAGTACGACATCCGGCGCCCGCTCACCCCTACCGGCACCAACCTCCTGGGGCTGGTCAAGCACGTGGCCAGCGTTGAGCTGGGGTACTTCGGTGAGACCTTCGGCCGGCCGTCTGGCGAGCCGCTGCCCTGGCTGGCCGAGGGCGCCGAACCGAACGCGGATATGTGGGCGGCCGCGGGGGAGTCCCGTGACCAGATCACCGCCCTGTACCACCGGGCGTGGCTGCACTCGGACACCACGATCGATGCGCTGCCCCTCGACGCGGTCGGCCACGTGCCCTGGTGGCCCGCGGACCGGAACGAGGTGACCCTGCACCGGATCATGGCCCACATGATCGCCGAGACGCACCGGCACGCCGGGCACGCCGATATCGTCCGGGAACTGATCGACGGGGCGGTCGGGCGCCAGCGGGAGAACGACAACATGGCCCCCGGCGACCAGTCCTGGTGGGAGGGCTACCGGAGCCGGCTGGAGCAGGTGGCCCGCGATGCGGAGCGCTGAGCCGCGGGCCGTCGAACCTCGGGCCTGTGAACCACGGGCCTGTGAACCACGGGCCGTCGAACCACGGGCCGCGGAACCGGCCAGGACGGCCCGGGTGCCGTCCAGCCGGTGCCGTCCAGTCAACGCGCCCGTTTGACCGCTCCGGCCCCGGCAGGCACCATCATCGCTGAGAGGTTGGGACGCCGGAAAGGGGCTGCGCGGGCGTGAGCATTCTGGGTACCCGGGTCTTGCGGACGGAGGACCCCGGCTTCCTGACCACCGGCGGGGTCTACACCGACGACGTGGTCGACGAGCGGCTGGCCGGCGCGGGCCATGTGTTCTTCGTCCGGTCCCCGATCGCGCACGCCCGGATCGTGTCGGTCGACGTCAGCGCGGCCCTGGAGGCGCCCGGTGTGATCGCCGCGTTCACCGGGGACGACCTCGCCGACCTGCCCCCGCTCGCCCCGCCCATGCCGGACCAGGTCGACGGCCGGATGGCCCAGCCGCTGCTGGCCCGGGACGTGGTGCGCTATGTCGGCGAGCCAGTGGCGGTCGTGGTCACCGAGGACCCGTATCAGGGTGAGGACGCGGCCGAACTGGTGGACGCGGACTACGAGCCGCTCCCCGCCGTGGTGGATCCCGCTGACGCCGCGGATGGCTCGCGCGGCCTGCTGTTCCCCGGAGTCGGCACGAATGTGACCGCCACCTTCGGTGATGCCGCCGCGCTCAGGCCCGACCTGTTCGACGGCTGTGAGGTCGTGGTCAGCCGGACCATCGTCAACCAGCGGGTAGCGCCCGCGCCGATGGAGACCCGGGCCGCCGCGGCCGCCTGGGGCGAGGACGGCCGGCTCACGGCCTGGATCCCGAACCAGGGTGCCCAGGACACCCGCGGCGCCCTGGCCGCGATGCTGGCCATCGACCCGTCCAGCCTGCGGGTCCTCACTCCCGACGTGGGCGGCGCGTTCGGGGCCAAGTTCGGGGCCGACCCGGAGCACGCGGTGGTCTGCTGGGTGGCCCGGCAGCTGGGCCGGCCCGCCCGCTGGGCCGAGACCCGGAACGAGAACCTGATCGGGATGACCCACGGCCGGGCCCAGCGTCAGGTGATCACCATCGGCGGCCGCCGGGACGGGACGGTGACCGCGTACCGGCTGGAGATCCTGCAGGATTCCGGCGCCTACCCCCGGTTCGGTGCGGTCCTGCCCACGCTCACCATCCTGATGGCCCCCGGCCCGTACGCGATCAGCCGAGCCGAGGCGGTAGCGCGGTCGGTGGTGACGAACACCACCCCCGTCGGGGCCTACCGCGGCGCGGGCCGGCCCGAGGCCACGGCAGCTATCGAGCGGGCCATGGACCTGTTCGCCGCCGAGATTGGCCAGGACCCCGCCGCGGTGCGGCGGAAGAACCTGCTGGCCAGGTTCACCGAGCCGCACCGGACCGCGTTCGGGGCCGTCTACGACAGCGGTGATTACGTGGCCGCGCTGGACGCGGCGCTCGACGCGGCCGGCTACCCCGGCCTCCGGGAGGAGCAGGTCAAGCGCCGGGTGGCCGGTGACGTGACCCAGCTCGGCATCGGCCTGGCCAGCTACGTGGAGATCACCGGTGCCGGGGCGGAGGCCGGCGGGCCCCGCGAGAACGCCAGCGTCGAGGTGCATCCCGACGGCAGCGCGACGATCCTGACCGGGACCTCCCCGCACGGGCAGGGCCACGCCACCGTGTGGGCCATGCTGGCCAGCGAGGAACTGGGCATCCCGGTCGACAGGATCACGGTGAAGTGGGGTGACACCGACCTCATCCCGGAGGGAGGGGGCACCGGCGGCTCACGCAGCCTGCAGCAGGGCGGGGTCGCGGTGCAGCAGGCCTCACGCGAGCTGCTCGACGTGGCCCGCGAGCGGGCTGCCGCGATGCTCGAGGCCAACCCCGCCGACCTGGTCTTCGAGCCCGAACGCAGCGCGTTCGAGGTGGCGGGGGACCCGGAGGCGGCGGTGCCGCTGGCCACCCTGGCCGCGGCGGAGCGGCTGATGGTGCGCACCGTATTCGTCGCGCCCGGAGCGACCTTCCCCTTCGGCGCGCACGTGGCCGTGGTGGAGGTGGACACCGAGACCGGCAAGGCGGTGCTGCGCCGGGTGGTGACCGTCGATGACGCGGGCACGGTGATCAACCCGTTGCTGGCCGAGGGCCAGCGGCACGGTGGCATCGCCCAGGGCGCCGCGCAGGCGTTCCTGGAGGAGGTCATCTACGACGCCGACGGCAACCCGCTGACCGCCAGCTTCGCCGACTATCCCTTCCTGTCCGCCACCGAGGTGCCCAGCTTCGAGCTCGCCGAGATGGCCACGCCAACCAGCTACAACCCGCTCGGGGCCAAGGGCATCGGGGAGGCCGGGACGATCGGTGCCACGCCCGCCGTGCAGAACGCGATCATCGACGCGGTCGCGCACCTGGGCGTGCGGCACGTTGACATGCCCGCCTCCCCGCAACGGGTCTGGCAGGCCATCCAGGAAGCCTCCGCCGGGAAGGACGCGTAGATGCAGATCGAGCTCACGGTCAACGGGGCGCCGCGGTCCGACGAGGTAGAGCCGCGCCTGCTGCTGGTGCACTACCTGCGCCAGCGCTGCGGGCTCCGCGCCGCCAACGTCGGCTGTGACACGACGTCCTGCGGCGCCTGCACCGTGCTGGTCAACGGCCGCTCGGTGAAGTCCTGCACGATGCTCGCCGTGCAGGCGGCCGGCCAGGAGATCACCACGGCGGAAGGCCTGGCCGCCGGCGGCGAGATGCATCCGGTGCAGCAGGCGTTCCGCCAGGAGCACGGCCTGCAGTGCGGTTTCTGCACCCCGGGCATGGTGATGGCGGCCACCGGGCTGCTGGCGGAGAACCCGCATCCGACCGAGGCGGAGGTCCGCGAGGGCCTGGAAGGCAACTTCTGCCGCTGCACCGGCTACCACAACATCGTCCGGGCCGTGCTGGCCGCCGCTGAGTCGATGAGCGCATGATCCCCGCGCCGTTCGAGTACGAGGCCGCCGAGTCCGCCGGTCACGCCCTGGACCTGCTGGCCCGCCGGGGCGAGGACGCGAAGCTGATGGCCGGGGGGCACTCGCTGCTGCCGATGATGAAGCTGCGGCTGGCCGTCCCCTCAGTCGTGATCGACATCGGCCGGGTCGATGAGCTGGCCGGCATCCGGGCCGACGGCGACGACCTGGTGATCGGCGCGACCACCTGCCACGCCGACGTCGCCGCGTCCGGACTGGTCCGGTCGCAGGCCCCACTCCTGGCCCACGCGGCGGCGCAGGTGGGTGATCCCCAGATCCGGCACCGGGGCACGATCGGTGGCTCCCTGGCCCACGCCGACCCGGCGGCCGACCTGCCGATGGCCCTGGTCGCGCTGGGCGGCGCCGTGGAGATCTCCGGACCGCGCGGGACCCGCAGGGTCGGCGCGGACGACTTCTTCGCCGGCTTCTTCGAGACCAGCCTGGAACCCGACGAGCTGCTCACCGCGGTCCGGGTGCCGCGCCGCCCGGGCCCGGACTGGGGGTACCAGAAGTTCGTCCGGCGGGCCAACGACTGGGCGATCGTCGGGGTCGCGGCGGCCGGCGGCCGGATTGCCCTGGCCAACATGGGCCCGGTGCCGGTCCGGGCGAGGGCGGCGGAGCAGGCCCTGGCCGAGGGGGCCAGCGTCGCGGACGCCGCGGGGCTGGCCGCGGAAGGTACCGACCCGGCCGAGGACATCCACGCCGGCCGGGCCTACCGCCAGCACCTGGCCCGCGTCCTCACCCGCCGGGCGCTGGAGCACCAGACCGGATAGCGGCCCGACCATGCGGGGCAGGCGCAGGCGGGTAGGCGCAGCCCCACCGCGGGTGTGGGTGCCGCCCCATGGCGCGCCGGGCGGGCAGCGGCCAGGATGGCCTGCATGACCCCGGGCATCGGCGTGGCATGGGACGTGGGCGTGGGCTGGCCGTGACGCACGGGGAGGTCCTGGCGCCGGCCAGCGGCGCGACCCGGAACTCAGCCCCGCCAGGCTGGGACCGGGTCGAGGTGGCGCTCGCCGTGGGGGCGTTCGCGGTCTTGTGCATCATGGTGCTGACCGTCGCGCCCTTTCTCGTGGAGCCCGACGATTACGCGTATCGCGCCTCGATCGTCGCCATGACCCAGGGGCATTTCCTGACCCTGACGACCGCGCAGGTGCACGCGCTGGGCGCGCAGTTGACCGGGGGGCACTGGGGCCAGCCGGGCCTGCCCGTCCCGCCGATCGCCCAGTGGGTCCGGCTGCCCGGAGGGCGGTGGATCAGCGAGAAGGATCCTGGCTACCCATTCCTCGCCGCGCCCTTCCAGGCGCTGGGCATCATCCGGCTGGTGCCCCTGTTCTATGGGGCGCTGGGCTGCCTGGGCCTGTTCTTGGGGGCCCGGCGCTGGCTGGGCCGGTTCGGGGGGGCCGCGGCGGTGGGCCTGTTCTGCGCGTCGGGCGCGGCGCTGCTGTTCGCGTGGCGGGACTACATGCCGACGTTCACCGACGCGGCGCTGATCGCCGCGGGCACCGGCGCGCTGCTGTGGGCCGTGCTCGCCACGGACATGACGTCCTGGCGGCGGGCCTGGGCCGGGCTGGCAGGCTTCGCGGCCCTGGAGGCCGCGGTCTTCGTCCGCTACACCGACCTCGTCGTGCTGGGCTGCGCCGTCGTGGCGGTGACCGTGGCCTGGCGGCTGCGGATGGTCCCCCTCGCCGCGCTCGGGTGGTGGCTCGGCTCGGTCGTGGTGTTCCTGGCGGGAGTGGCCACGTTCGATGACCTGGTCTACGGCGGTCCGCTGGCCTCCGGGTACCGCCCCGGGGAGATCACCTTCAGCCTGGCCGCCATCCCGCGCAATGTCCGGTTCATGCCGGTGCACCTGATCCAGGCCATGCCGGGGCTGGTTCTCGGCCTGGCCGCGCTGGCCTGGATCATCGGGCGGTACTGCAGGCTGCGGCGGGCTGGCCCCGCCCGGGCCGCTCCTGCCCGCTGCGATCTCGCCGTGGGCCTGGCCCTGGCCGCGTCGTGGTGCAGCGTCTGGGGCCTCTACGCGGCCTACACCTGGACGGCCGAGCCCGGGCTCAGCACCTTGCAGGGGGCCAGGTTCTACGTCCCTGCGCTCGGTGCCATCGCCCTGCTCGGCGCCTGGCTGGTGGTCCGCGTGCCGCCCCGTGCCTCGCTGGCCGCGCTGACGTCGGCCGCCGTCGTGCTGGTCATGTTCGGGCTGGGCTTCTGGGCCTTCGGCGAGATGCGGGACCATGCGTTTCCCGGCCCGGCGCACGGGGGCGGCCCGCATGGCCGGGTGGTCCGCGTCACCGGGTCGCCGGCCCAGCAGGGTGTGCCGTACGCCATACCGGGCGGGGGAACATCGGGCCACGGCGCGGTGTCATAAACGATGTGAGTACGTACATCGATGCGGCCGGGGATGTCCGTCCGGCCCACCTGGTCCTCGTCGAGCAGTCCGGAGCCAAGCGCGAGATCCCTCAGCCGTCTTCCGGCGACGGGATGATCGAGGCCGAGCAGGCCATGCACGACCCCGGCCTGCGCCTGCGGGAGGTCAAGGTCATCAGCGAGCACCGGGCCATCGCCCGGTGGAAGGCGTCCGAGTTCGGCTGGCGCCGGGTCGCCTGACCGCCAGTCCCTGCTCATCCACCGGAGTCCCGACCGCGGTCGGGGGTGCCTATGATAAAGACAGGGCCGCGGGCATTCCGAACGCTGGCAGTCACGTCGGCGCCGTCCACGGGCCCGGTAACCCGGCACCTCCGGTGCCAGGGATGGGATGGCCGAAATGTTCGGCTTCAAGATCATCCGCCAGTACGAGCAAGGTGTCGTGTTCCGCTTTGGCCAGGCTCTGCCTGGCGTACGCATGCCCGGCCTGACCTGGATCAACCCGTTCACCAGCCGGCTCACCAAGGTCAACATGCAGATCGCGGTGGCCAGCGTGCCCGCGCAGGAGACCATCACCCGGGACAACGTCACGCTGAAAGTGGACGCAGTGGTCTACTACCGGGTCATCGACCCGCTCAAGGCCATCATCAACGTGCAGAACTACCACTTCGCCGTCTCGCAGGTCGCCCAGACCTCGCTCCGGTCGGTCACCGGGCGCAGCAACATGGACCAGTTGCTGTCCGAGCGGGAGCAGGTCAACGCCGAGCTCAAGGACGTCATCGACGCCCCTACCGAGGGACCGTGGGGCGTCCGGGTGGAGCGGGTCGAGGTCAAGGACATCTCCCTCCCCGAATCCATGAAGCGCTCCATGTCGCGGCAGGCCGAAGCCGAGCGCGAGCGTCGCGCGCGGATCATCGCCGCCGACGGGGAGTACCAGGCCTCGAAGAAGCTGGCCCAGGCCGCCACGGTCATGGCGGCGGACCCGGCCGCCTTGCAGTTGCGGCTGCTGCAGACCGTGGTCGAGGTCGCGGCCGAGAAGAACAGCACGCTCGTCATGCCGTTCCCGGTGGAACTGCTGCGCTTCTTCGATCGTGCGGCTCCGGCCGGCAGCCTGTCCCTGGCCGCCGCGGACACTGACGATGCCGGGGCCCTGCCGGTCCCGGCCGCGCTGCCCGCCCCCGTGCCGGCCACCCAGCCGGCCAGCCCGCAGGCCGATCCGCAGTCCGCCCCGTTGAACGGTTCCCGGAAGGCGGACAGCACGGGCTGACACCCCGGGCTCAGGTGGCGGCGGCGGACCGTGCGGTGGCCGTGCGGGCGCGCACGTGGACCCGCTCACCTTGCGGCCCGAAGATGAGCAGGAGCTCGAGGGGCTCCGGGCCGACGTTGGCGAATCCGTGCGGCACCTGGGTGTCGAACTCGGCGGCCTCGCCAGCGGTCAGGATGAAATCCTGGTCCCCGAGCGCGATCCTGAGCCTGCCGGTGATGACGTAGAGCCACTCGTGGCCTTCATGAACGCGCTGCTCGAGGTGGTCCGGCGGATCCGGGTTCACCGGCATGATCAGCTTGAAGACGTTGAGTCCCCCCGGGTTCCGGGTGAGTGGCAGCCAGGTGGCGCTGCCGCGCCGCACCGGGCGCGGGTAGATCCGCGGATCGCCGGTGGCGGGGGCGCCGACGAGTTCGTCCAGTGGAACCCGGTGCGCCTGCGCGAGGGGGAGCAGCAGCTCCAGGGTGGGCCGCCGGTGCCCGGACTCCAGCCGGGAGAGGGTGCTGACCGAGATCCCCGTGCTCTCGGCCAGTTGCTCCAGGGTCGCTCCGCGCTGCTTGCGCAGGGCGCGCAGCCGGGGGCCGACCGCGGTCAGCACGGCCTGAGTGTCCTCGCTCATAGCCTGAATTTTGCCACGTCCGCAAGCTTTTTTGCCGGCCAGCCGGGGCCGCGCCGCCGATCTGAGCGCCCTAGGCGTGCGACGGCAGGCGGTAGACGGACGCGCCGTCGGCCCGGTAGTCAAACCGGAGGCCGACCGCCTGGAGGTAGTGCAGGACCACCGGCGTGCGGGACCAGACGACAGCCCAGCCCACATTGATGCGGCGCGCGTCGAGCCGGGCCGCTTGGAGCCTCGCCGGGGCGCCCGGTCCGGTCAGCACGCTGAGATAGAAGGTATGCGGATCCCGCTGGGCACTGAGCAGGTCAGCGTAGAACGGGTGCCGTTTCACCGCGGCCAGGGTGGATTCGGGCAGCCGGGAGATGTAGGCGATGGCGCGCGGATGGCCGTCCGCGGGGGCCTGCATCTCGGCCTCGGAATTGAAGGCTGCTCCCTCGTCGGGCAGCGGGACGGCGCTGCGCACCCCCATCGGTACGTCCACCACGATCGACCTGGAATGGTCGGCAGCGATCGGGCGGTCGAGTGCGGGGAGGGCCGTGGGGATGGTGGCCTGGAAGGGCTGGACGCCGACGCTGCCGGCTTCGAGGATGGCGAGCGCGGCCACCACGATCAGGGCGGGCCTGGCGTGATAGCGCAGCCAGTTCACGGCGGCCCCGGCGAGCAAGGCGGCGGCCACCAGCCCGATCTCGGTGATCCGGTCGGCCTCGCGGAACGAGGAAAGCAACGAGATCCGCACCATCCAGGTGTAAGGCATGATGTCGGAAACCCGTACGCCATGCCATACCTGGGCGAGCGGCACATAGCGGTGGCTGCCGACGACGATGCCCGTGCCCAGGGCGAGCCAGGTACCGGCCAGCCAGAGCAGGGCGAGCAACCGGACGTGGCGCCGTCGCCAGCAGACGACCAGGCCCAGCAGGCCCAGGGCGGTCAGCACCACGCCATACGCCGTGAACGTAAAGCTGGTGGGGGCGGCGTGATAGTAGACCGAGGCCACGCTCCTCAGCCCGAAGAAGGCCACTCGCGGCGAGGGTGCGAATACCCGTTCCAGCGCGGCGCCGGAAGCGCGGTAGTCGTCCGCCAGTGCCACTTGTGACACCGTCGCCTGGCCGGCCAGCGTCTGCTGGACCATGGCGATGATCTGCGGGCTGGCGACTACCGCGGTCACCACCCCGGCCAGCGCGACCATGCGCAGCTTGGCCCAGGCGGCGACCCCGCCGCGGGCCGGGCGGCGGACCAGCCAGAGCAGCAGGACCGCGGCAGCCAGGCTCCAGGCCAGGATCGTCGATTCCTGGTCGACCAGCAGTGCGGCTCCGAGCACCACGCCCAGGATGACCGCCTGCCGCCAGCCTGGCCGCCGGGTCAGCCGCACCGCCGCCTCCAGCGACAGGGGCAGGAAAATCCCGCCCAGCGCGAGCTGGATCTCATACCAGGCGTTCCAGGTCATCATCGTGGACAAGCCGAAGAACGCTCCCGCGGCGATGGCACCAGTCTGCGAGGGCACCCACAGCCGGGCCGCCCGGTACATCGCGTAGCACATCAAGCCGGGCGCGGCCACGGCCAGCAGGTTGTAGCTGAAACTCGGGCCAAACGCCAGCGTGACCGGGGCCATCAGCACCCCGGGCAGCGGCATCAGCACATGAAACCCCAGCGGGGCCCCCACCGGCGCGGCCAGGTAGTGGGTGAACCAGGGATTGCCGGGGTGCAGCACCAGTCGGGCCATCCACCAGTAGTCCCAGACAAACAATCCGCTATCCCGGCCGGTCGGCACCACGTGGTCAATCAGGTACGTGGCCCGGGTCCAGTTCACCGCGATCCCGGCGGCCAGATAGGCGGCCAGGACGGCCAGGTGCACGGTGACCGGCCGGGCGGCCCGGCCTAGCTGCGGCGGCCATGCTCCCGTCCTGACGTGCGAGTCTTCCCGGTCGGCAGACCTGAGGTCCCCGGTCGTCAACGCGCGGGCCCTCCTTGTCCGCTCAGCGGGGCGGGTTCCGCGGTCAGGTTCGCTGGCTCGGGCAGCGGGCCGGAAAGTCGCATACCTAAGAGATGCACGGATCGATTCAAAGGGTGCCCAAGGATCTTCAAAGAAAGCGCCTGCTTTCTGAGTCCTCGCCGGGACGGCCGCCGGCGGGCGGGAGCTTGGCGGCGATGAGCGAAATCGCGATGAATGGCGGCACGCCACCCAGCGTGAATAGCCAGGTACTGCCTTTCGCCCACCGCGGGATCTCCCGCGCTGTGGCCCTGGGCTGGCAGGTGGCCCAGCTGTTCCACTCACCGGTGCACCAGGGCCCGGCGACCGACCCGCCCCGGGGCAATCACCTGCCGGGACGTTCCGAATTCCCGGGCGCCAGCCAGTCGACCTGGCTGGGGGAGCAGATCCAGTCCCAGCTGGCGCAGTTGCTGGCTGACCCGCCGCCGGTGCTCATGGAGGCGATGTCGGATGTGCTGACTGCGCTGACCGATCCTGGCCGCCGCCGGGACGTTACCCTCGATGCGATATTCACCCTGCACTGCCGCCTCCTCGAAGCCCTGACCGTCGCGGACTTCGTGCTCGGCAAGGCCTATGGGCTCGGCCGGGCCATCGCGGAAACGGCTCTGCGGCCAGGCCGGCGCGATGACGGAGGAGGAGCGGGTCGCGGGGGACCGGCAGGTCGGGGACTGGGCTGCGGCGCGGGCCGCGATCCGCGTCCAGGGCCGGATCTGGCGCGAGCTGCTCACCGGCGAGAAGGCCGCACGGGACATCCTGTCCCTCTCCGACTACCTGGCGGCGGGCCGCAGGGGAGCGGTCGAGATGATCAGGCGGTTCTGGTGGGTCATCGCTGCCGCCGTGATCCTGACCGCGGGCGTGATCTACGCGGGACCCTCCCTGCACGGCCTCCCCGACCTGGTGCGTGTGGTCGGCAGCGTCGCGTGGCTGGCCGGTGCGGCCGGCCTGTTCGCGAAGGGGTCCTCGGTGGTGCTGGGGCCCGGCGTGAGCCAGGCCGAGGGCTGGCTGTGGCAGACCGAACTGGATGGCTCGGTGGCGGTGGCCGCGACCCGGCTCCCGCCAGGCGCCAGGAAGCCGGCCGCCGGAGGTGCCTCGGTGGGGGAACTGGCGCCCGATCCGGACCGCGCCGCCCAGTTGCAGCGCCGCGATGAGCTCCAGCGCGAGACCGAGCTCTCCTGACCGCGTGATCCCCTGGGCGTGCGCCGCTCTACGCCGGCCGCGAAAACGCTTCTGGGGCCCCGGCGGTCCCGGATACGGTGAGCTGGCCCGGACCCGCCCGGCGGGTCAGGAACGCAGCCACGGAGGCGACGGCGATGGGTGGTCCGGTCATCACCAGCCGCGGGGAACGGCAGCGGCGGTCCAGGCCCCTGCTGCGGACGATGATCGGCGAGCGGCTGCGCCGCACCCGCCGGGAACAAGGCCGGACCCTGTCCGATGTGTCCCGGGTCGCGCGGGTGTCGGTGCCCTATCTGTCCGAGGTCGAGCGCGGGCGCAAGGAAGCCTCGTCAGAAATCCTGGCCGCCATCTGCGATGCGCTGCGGATCGACCTGTCCGAGCTGCTGGCCGGGGTGGCCCATGATCTGGCCGTCGACGGGGCCCGCCCGGGCACGGTCATCCGGCTGGACACGGGCCGGCTGGATGTGGCCGGCGGCCGCGCGCCGTCGCGCACCCCGGGCGAGGCCCGCTGCCTGCTGGCGGCGTGACGACCGGCCGGATCGAGCGCTAAGCCGCCCGGTCGGCCTGGCGGGTGGTGATGACCTCGTCGGCGAGGCCGTACGCGACGGCCTCGCGGGCGCTGAAGGTCTTGTTCCGGTCGGTGTCGCTCCTGATCTTGTCCACCGTATGGCCGGTGTGCCGGCTGAGGATCTCCTCGACCTCACGCCGGGTCCTGGCTACCTCCTTGGCCTGCACGGCGAGATCGGGGAGCGCGCCCTGGGCCTGACTCGACGGCTGGTGCAGCAGCACCTTCGCGTGCTGCAGCACGGCCCGCCGTCCCGCCGCCCCCGCCGCGAGGAGCACCGCCGCTGCCGAGGACGCCTGCCCCATGCAGATGGTGGCCACGTCCGGGCGGATGTACTGCATCGTGTCGTAGATCGCGGTCAGGGCGCTGTACGAGCCGCCGGGAGAGTTGATGTAGAGGCTGATCTCGAGGTCCGGGCTGGCCGCCTCGAGATGAAGCAGCTGGGCCATGATCACGTTGGCCACCCCGTCGTCGATCTCGGTGCCGAGGAACACGATGCGTTCCGACAGCAGCCGGGAGTAGATGTCGAAGGCCCGCTCGCCGGCCGCGGTCCGCTCCACCACGGTGGGGATCGTGTACTGGCTCATGGTCACAGGCCTGCCTTCCGGCCCGCGAGGGAGGGACGGACGTCGTCGAGGCGTTCCACGATGTGATCGACGATCCCGTAGTCCCGGGCTTCCCCGGCGCTGAACCAGCGGTCGCGCAGGCTGTCATGCTCGACCCGCTCCAGCGGCTGCCCGGTGTGCTCCGAGATCAGCCGCATCATCGTGGCCCCGGTGCGCCCGAGTTGCTCGGCGTAGATCTCGATGTCGGCCGCGGTGCCGCCGAAACCGGCCGAGCCCTGGTGCATGAGCACCTGGGCGTGCGGCAGGCTGAACCTCTTGCCCGAGGTCCCGGCGCACAGGAGGAACTGGGCCATGCTCCCGGCCAGGCCCAGCGCCAGGGTGCTGACGTCGTTGGGGATCAGCCGCATCGTGTCGTAGATCGCCAGGCCCGCGCTGACCGAGCCGCCCGGGGAGTTGATGTACAGGCTGATATCGCCGCGCGGATCCTCCGCGGACAGCAGCAGCAGCTGGGCGCAGAGCCGGTTGGCCACCGCGTCGTCGACCTCGGTGCCGAGGAGGACGATGCGCTGGAACATCAGCCGGCTGATGAGCTGTTCATCGAGGCCCACGGCGGTCGGGGGCTGAGCAACGGCAAGCTTCATGATCTCCCTGCTCTCGGTCTGGGCCCCGGATCCGGGCTCACCATCAACAATGGTTCGCCCGGTGGGGCCCAGCCAAGGCAATCTGCTGGCAGCAGAGGGATCCGTGCTCAGGCCCGTGGTCCGGCCCCGTGAACCGGCCCCCGTGGTCAGGTCCCGTGGTCAGGCAACGGTGGCGTAGCGCAGGTACACCGCGCCGTTGCCGAAACGCCGCTCCGCCAGCAGTTCGAGCGGCAGGCGTACCCCGCTGGGCAGGGCCTTCTTGCCCCCGCCCACCACGACAGGGCAGATGATCAGGTGGCACTCCTCGACCAGGCCGGCCTGGAGCGCCTCGGCGGCCAGGACGGGGCCGCCGACCGTGATATCCCGGTCCGCGTGCGCTTTCAGCTGCCGGATCGTCCCGGGGTTGAAGTCCCGCTCGATCCGCGTCCGGGTGGTGGAGACCGCCTCCAGCGACCGGGAGAACACGACCTTGTCGGCCGCCCGCCAGATCTGGGCGAAGTCGAGCATCAGGGGCGACTGCCCGGCTGGGGGCATGGTCTCCCAGCCACTCATTTCCTCGTACAGCCGCCGCCCGTAGAGGTACGTGCCGACCGGCCGCTCGAAGTCGTTGACGAAGCCGAACACCTCATCGTCGGGCATGGCCCAGTCGTACTTGCCGTCGTCGTCGGCCACGTAGCCGTCGAGGGACGTGATCGCCATGTAGAGAAGCCTGGCCACCGTAAGCCTCCTTAGCCGGAAGTCGTATTCCCATACGGGAATGTACCAAGGATGCGGAGAGGCAGTGCTGGGCAGGCCCGGGTTTGGTTGGCAGGATGAAACGACGGGGCCCTGGCCGGGGCCGGGCTGGCGAGGGGGCCAGATGAGCGCACCGGACAGGGAGCTCGTCGTGCGGGACGTGATCGTCCGGGCGGTGGTGGTGCCGTTCCGCAGGCCGCTGGCCACCAAGGTGGGGCACTTTGCCCAATGGCCGTTGCTGCTCATCGACGTGACCACCGAGCAGGGCATCACCGGCCACGGCTATCTGGCGCCGTACCTGGCTAGCGCGGCGGCCGGGCTGCGCACCATCCTGCATGAGCTGGGTGAGGGGCTGCGGGGCCAGCCGGCCGCGCCCGGCCAGGCGTTCACCGGGGCCCGCGGCTGGTTCGCGCTGGCCGGCTACCAGGGCCTGGCCCTGGCCGCGGTGGCGGGCCTGGACATCGCGCTGTGGGACATCCTGGCCCAGGCGGCCGGCCTGCCGCTGGCCCGCCTCCTGGGCGGCACCCTGGAGCCGGTCCCCGCCTACAACAGCAACGGCCTGGGCCTCATCCCGCCCGCCGCAGTGGCCGACGAGGCGCTGGAACTGCTGGCCGAGGGCAGGTTCACGGCGCTGAAGGTCCGGGTGGGGCGGGACCGGGCGGCGGACGATATCGAGGCCGTCCACCGGGTCCGGGCCGCGGTCGGCGACGAGGTCACCCTGGTCGCGGACTACAACCAGGGCCTGACCCTGGGCGACGCGCTGGAGCGCTGCCGCGCGCTTGACGCGGAGGGGCTGACCTGGATCGAGGAGCCGCTGCGCTACGACGACCTGGACGGCCACGCCCGGATCGCCCGTGACATCGCCACCCCGGTCATGCTGGGGGAGAACTTCTACGGCCCGCGGGCCATGCACGAGGCCATCCGGGCCCAGGCCTGCGATCTGGTCATGCCGGACCTGATGCGGATCGGCGGGGTCACCGGCTGGCTGCAGGCCGCGGCCGTGGCCGACGTGGCCGGCCTGCCCATGTCCTCCCACCTGTACCCGGAGGTCAGCGGCCACCTGATGCGGGTCACGCCGACCCGGCACTGGCTGGAGTGGCAGGACTGGGCCGACCCGGTCCTGGCCCGTCCCTTCCAGGTCCGCAACGGAACCCTGCTGGTGCCTGATGTCCCCGGCAACGGACTGGACTGGGACGAGGACGCGGTCGCCCACTACCTGACTTCACCGTGAACGCCGAACCGTGAACGCGGCACGGTGAACGCCACGGCTAACCCGGCAGGCGGGCGAACGCGCGCACCGGGATGGTGCCGAACCCCTCGACGCGCAGCGGCGCGGCGGTGAACCAGGCCCCGGACGGGGGCAGCTGCCCCAGCCCGGTCAGGTGCTCGACCACCGGGATCCCGGCCGCCAGCAGCAGCGAGTGCGCGGGCCGCCTCCCGTCCGCGGTGTCGTCGAGGTTGACGGCGTCGATGCCGACCAGGGCCGGCTCCTGCCCGGCGAGCCACGCGGCCCCGGCCTCCGTGAGGAAGTGCGCGTCCTCGGCGTAGGCCGGGGAACCGAACCGGGCATCGTCGCCCGTGTGCAGCAGCACCGCCGCGCCACGCACCTCGAGCGCGGCCAGGGCGCCGACGTCGATGCCCCGTTGCCGCGCCCCGGTGACCCGGACCACCACGGCGGGCAGGCCGGCGGTCCGCTCCAGCCCGATCGCGGCCAGGTCGGCGCCGCCGGGGTAGCGGTGATAGGGCGCGTCGAGGTAGGTCCCGGTGTTGCCGACCAGGCTGATCCGGCCGATGGTGAACTCGGTGCCCGGGGAGTAGCGGGCGCGTGAGGCTTCCCGGGTCAGATGCGGGGTGATCTCCGGCCCGGGCAGCCCGGGATAGGTGATCATCCCAGCCCGGATCACGTGGCTGAGTTCGACCAGCGTCCCGCCCGGGGGCGGCGGGCTGGCGGAGCGATCCGACGGGCCGCCCCGGGTTCCCTTATGGGGCTCAGCGAAGATCTCGACGTTGCTTAGCTCGACTGACTCGGTCATCAGCAGGCCGAGTGAGGCCACGAACAGCGCGGCGATCCCGGCCTCGTCCACGTCCGCGGACGGAACGTCCACCCGGAAACCCGCGGCGGTCAGGCCGCCGCCGTTGGCGAAGGTCACGCTGGCATCGAAGGATGCCCGGTACTCGGTCATGAGGGACCCCGTGGTTTTCGTTGCGGAAGACTATGGTCCCGCAACGTCCGGGTCAGCCGGGCAGGTGCGTGCGGAAGATCAGCAACAGCGCCGAGGCCGCCAGGCAGACGGCGCCGGCCAGGCCAAAGCAGAGCGCCATCGCGGTGGCGGACCTGCCTCCCCGGGTGAGGACCAGGCCCATGCCGTCTGCGGACAGGGCGGGGATATCGCCCACCGGCGCCATGATCGGCTGGCCGTCGCGCTGCGCCGCGACCCCGAACACGTGGAACGGGAGGCCGGGCCGGATGACCTCTTCCGTGACCCGGTAGCCGAAGGTGCGCGCATCGGGCCCGGCGAAGCCGTCGAGGAACCTGGCGGGCAGCAGGCCCGACGAGGTGAGCACGCCGACTGGCCCGTAGCTGTAGTTCCGTGGCTCCGGGCCCTCCTCGCGGCAGTCGTCGACGGCCTCCTCCTTCGGATAGCCCCTGGTGGTGGTCCTGCGGTCGACCACCACCGGGTCGAGCAGCACGCTGCCGGATTCATCACGCAGCGCGAACGGGCCCGAGCCGCCTTCCCACACCCGTTCCTCGGCCCGGGTGGCCACCTGCTCCCATCCGCCGGCTCCGTCCTCCCACCGGCTGCTCTCGTACAGGCGGTACACGCGGTCGCGGTACCAGACGCACTCGATGCCGGAGACGGGCGCGGTCACCAGGCCGCGCGGGCCGGGGCTGCTGGCCCCGGACAGGTGGACGGGCCGGGTCCCAGCCCGGACGTCCGCGCAGCGGGCCGGGGCGGCCCGGCGGGCCACCTGGCCGCCGCGCCACAGGCGTGAGCCGACGATCAGCAAGACCACCATGGCGATCAGGCAGAATAAGCCGGGAATCCACAGCAGCGCGACCCCCAGCGTCACCAGTGGCGATGCACCGCCTGCTCCCGGCATCCTGGCCCCCAGCGTGGCTCGGCCGCCGCTCCGCGGCGCTCATCCTGCCCATGACACGCATCGCGGCCGCCTCGCGTTCACGGGCGCGGGCTACCGCTCCGGATGTGGGCCCGGAGCCGCGGAGACCGCCCGGGAGATGGCGCGGGCCACGGCGACCACCGCCGGGCGGACGGCAGCCGGCTCGAGCCGCTCGGACCGGGTGACGACGGACAGCGCCGCCACGGTCCCCTGCCGCTGGTCGGTGATCGGGCAGGCCACCGAGGTCATCGCCTCCGGATGATGCCGGGACGCCACGGCCACGCCGTCCCGGCGGATCGCCGCCAGCTGGGCCCGCAGGTCGCGGCCGGACAGCTGGGTGTGCTCGGGCTCCAGGGTCAGGTCACCGGCCAGCACCTCGTCCTGGACCGGCGCGGGCGCGCAGGCCAGCAGGACCAGCCCGACACCAGTGGAATGCAGCGGCATCCTGCCCCCGACCCGGTACAGCACCTGGCCCGCGCCGTGCGCGGACAGCCGCTCGACCAGGATGGCCTCGAGCCCGTCCCGCACGGCCAGCAGCACGTGCTGGCCGGTGGCCTGGTGCAGGTCCTCGAGGTAGGGCAGGGCGGTGGCCCGCAGCCCGTGCCCGCGCGGCGCGAGCGACGCCACTTCCAGCAGCCGCACCCCGATCACGTACCGGCCGTCCCCGGTGCGTTCCAGGGCTCCCCATTCGACCAGTTTGCGGGCGATGCGCAGGGCGCTGGGCTTGGGCAGGCCGGCCCGGGCGCTCAGCGACGTCAGGGACAGCGAGCGGTGCGCCGGGCCGAAGGACCCGAGCATCCGGAAGGCCCGGTCCAGGACGGGCTCGCCCTGGGCGGGCCGCCGCCCGCGCACCCGGGTGACGTCGGCCATGCTCTCCTCCCTCGGCTTGTTCCAATCAATGAAACCACCGATGTACAGCCGGGCCCATCGTGACCGACCATGCATGTCGTGGCGATGTCGGGCGGGATGCACGGCCAGGAGACTCCGGTGCTGGTGGCCGGGGGCGGACCGGCGGGGCTGGCCGCCGCCGCGGAACTGGCCAGCCACGGCGTGGCCTGCGTGGTCATCGAGCCGCGGGCCCACGTCTCGCACCGCCGGCCCCGGGCCAAGACCACCAGCGTGCGGACCATGGAGCACCTGCGCCGCTGGGGACTCGCGGACGCCCTGCGCGCCGCCGCGCCGCTGCCGGTGGCCTGGTCGCAGCGGGTCACGTTCTGCGAATCGCTGTCCGGGCGCCGCATCACGGACTTCGAGGGCGCGTTCGGGCTGACCACGGAGCGGGACGAGCGGTTCGCCGAGGCCGGCCAGCAGGTCCCCCAGCCCGTCGTGGAGGACCTGCTGCGTGCGCACGTCCGCGGCCAGCCCGGGGTCAACCTGCGGCTCGGGCACACCGTCACCGGCCTGGCCCAGCGGGACGGCACGGTCACGGTCGCCGTGCGGGACGGCCACGGCTCCGGCTACCAGATCACGGCCCGCTACCTGATCGGCTGCGACGGCGCGGCCGGGGTGGTCCGGGAGCAGATCGGCGCCCGCTACGCCGGGCACGCCGACCCGCGGCCCAACTTCAACGTGGTGTTCCGGGCCCCGGCGCTGGACACGCACCTCGGCCCCGCCGTGCAGTACTGGGTGCTCGGCGCGGCCGTCCCGGGACTGCTCGGCCGCCTGGACCTGCACGGGACCTGGTGGGCCATCCTGCCCGGGATCGACGCCGGATACGGTGCGGCGCACGCCGCGGAACTGATCACCGGACTGGCCGGCGCACCGGTGGACCTTGAGCTGCTGGCCTCGGACCCGTGGACCGCCCGGATGCTGGTCGCGGACCGGTTCGCGGCCGGCCGGGTGTTCCTGGCCGGGGAGAGCGCCCACGTGAACCCGCCGTGGGGCGGTCACGGGTTCAACACCTCGGTGGGTGACGCGGTCAACGTGGCGTGGAAGATCGCCGCTGTCGAGCAGGGCTGGGCCCCGGCCGGGCTGCTGGCCAGCTACGAGCCGGAACGCCGCGGCGTCATCGAGCAGACCGTGGCGAGCGCGGCGGCCAACATGCGCAGCCTGGCCCGGGACCTGCCGCGCGACGAGCGGGCTATCCAGGCCGCGAAACGGTCGGAGTTCCACAGCCTCGGGCTGGTGCTGGGGTACTCCTACGCCGGGTCGCCGGTCATCCAGCCCGGCGCCGAACCCGGGCCGGCCGCAGCTGCCCCTTCCGGACCTGGCAGCGATGCCGCCGGCGACGTGAGCAGCTACACCCCGGAGGCCGCGCCGGGTGCGCGGCTGCCGCACGCGTGGCTGCCGGACGGGGCCTCGCTGTATGACCGGCTGGGCGCCGGGTTCACCCTGCTCGGGCCCGTGGGCCCCGGCGGCCCCGCGGTGGCGGCCCTGGCGGACCGGGCCCGCCAGCGGGGAATCCCGCTGACCGTACTCCAGGCACCGCCGGACTACCCGTGGGGCCGGGAGTTCCTGCTGGTCCGGCCGGACCAGCACATCGCCTGGCGGGCGCGCGATGCCGCGCAGATCGACCTCGACCTCGTCACCGGCCACCTCATCACCGGCGAGCCGGTCGCTGGCGACCCGGGCAGGCCCGGCCGGAACCGAACGGAGGAGACGGTATGAGCAGCACGCAACCAGGGTCATCCCGGCCGGGCGCGGCCGGGAAGACCGCCCTGACCAACGTGCGCGTGTTCGACGGGCAGCAGTTGCGGCCGCCCGCGACGGTGGTCATCGAGGCAGACCGCATCGGTGCCGACCCGGCGGGGGCCACGGTCCTGGACGGGGACGGCGGCGTGCTGCTGCCCGGACTGATCGACGCCCACGTGCACGTGCGCGACCGCGGCACGCTGGAGCGGCTCGCCCGCTTCGGCGTGACCACCGTGCTCGACATGGCGAACCCCTCGCCCGCCCTGGTCGACTCGCTGCGCGGCGTGCCCGGGCTTACCGCGTTGCGCAGCGCGGGCACCCCGGCCCTCGCGCCCGGCAGTTTGCACGCCCGCATGCTCGTCACCGATGAGCGCGCCCAGATCAAGCGCGCGGACCAGGCCGGGCAGTTCGTGGCCGACCGGGTGGCCGAGGGCTCGGACTACATCAAGATCGTCATAGGCAGCCCGGGCGCCGACCACGACCAGGCCACGGTGGACGCGCTCGTGGCCGCCGCGCACGAGCACGGGAAGCAGGCCGTGGCCCACGCGTCGTCCTACGCCGCGGTGGCCAAGGCGCAGCAGGCCGGCGTGGATGTGCTCACCCACGTGCCGCTGGACCAGGCCCTGGACGAGGCCTCGGTAGCGCGGATGGCCGCCGACGGCCGGATCCTCATCCCCACGCTGACCATGATGGAGACCCTGGTCAGCCGGCTGGGCCTGCCGGCCGCCAGCTACGCCGCCGCGCGGGCCAGCGTGGCCGCCGCCTACCGGGCCGGGGTGCCGATCCTGGCCGGCACCGACGCCAACGCCGACGCCGGCAGCCCCGCGGCCGTCAGCCACGGCGACAGCCTGCACCACGAACTGGAGCTGCTGGTGGACGCCGGGCTGACCAGCCTCGACGCGTTGCGGGCCGCGACGGTGCTGCCCGCGCGCTATTTCGCGCTGCAGGACCGGGGCGTGGCCGGGCCGGGGCGCCGGGCCGACCTGGTGCTCATCGACGGGGACCCGCTCCAGGACATCCGGGCCACCCGGCGGCTGCGCCGCGTCTGGTGCGGCGGGATCGGGCATGAACTGGCTGACTGACCTGACCGGCTGGGCTGTGCTGGCTGATCTGGCCGGCTGACTCAACGACAAGGAGGGCCTTGATGAGCCTGCACGGACTGATGTCGGTCACGATTGGCGTACCGAACGTCGACGAGACCGCCGCCTACTACACCGATTTCGGCCTCGTCCCGGACAGCGGCGGCTGGTTCAGCACCACGGACGCCGGCCGCCAGCTGCGGATCGTGCCCGCGACCACCCGGCGGCTGGTCGAGATGCGGGTCGGCGTCGATGACCCAGACGACCTCGCGCGCGCCGCCGCCAGCCTGGAGCGCCTCGGCGTCCCCCGCGGCCGTCGCCGGGATGAGCCTGGAGACCGCCGAGCCGGTCACCGGCACCCGGGTCTTCCTGGACGTCGCGGCGCGGATCCAGCAGCCGCCGGCCGTCCCGGAGCCCTACAACGGGCCCGGCCGCGCCGCACGCCCGGACTGCCGGGCCCCGGGTTTCTCCCGGCCGGGTCCGGTGCGCCCCCGCAAGCTCGGCCACGCCGTGCTGGGCAGCACCGACTACCGCCGCTCGACGTCGTTCTTCACCGACGGCCTCGGTTTCAAGATCAGCGACCGGATCGCCGGGGTCGGCGCGTTCATGCGCTGCTCCACCGACCACCACAACGTCCTCGTGCTGGCCGCGCCGGTCAACTTCCTGCACCACACGTCCTGGCAGGTGGACGACGTTGACGAGGTGGGCCGGGGCGCGTTCGCGATGCTCGAGGGGCGGCCGGAACGGCACGTCTGGGGGCTTGGGCGGCACTACGCCGGGTCCAACTTCTTCTGGTACCTCAAGGACCCGGCGGGCAATTTCTCCGAGTACTACGCGGATATGGACTGCATCGTGGACGACCAGTTGTGGACCCCGGAAGACCTCGAAGGCGCGCGCGGCCTGTTCGCCTGGGGACCGCCGCCGCCCGCCTCCTTCCTGCACCCCGAGGACCTCGCGGCCATGATGACCGGCGCCCACGCACCGCGCTGAAAGCGCCGCCGGCGCAGCGCAGATTACCGCCGCCGGGTAAAAGGCCTACCGGACCCACATCTGGTCGTACAGGGGCCCAGAAATGGGGGACTCCTGGTAGTTCCCGGTCCGGGCGGAGACGAATGTGGTGTCTCCAAAGCTGAGGATCGGGACCCATGGTGCCTGGTCGGTGACGATGCGATCCACCTGGGCCCACAGCCTTCGCGCGGTGGCGGGGTCGGTGAGCTGGGCCGCCTGCGCCTGGCTGGCCAGCTGGTCGGCGTGCGGGTCGCAGAACTCGGCCTTCGTTTGGAGTCCTGGTAATACGAGCGGCAGCTCAGGACGGGCAGGAAGAATTCCGATGCGGTGGGGAAGTCGGCGCCCCATCCGTTGAGCCCGGCCTGAATCTTGCTGTGGACGTTGCTGACCGCGGGGAAGAACCGGCCAATCGGGCACTGTGCGCTGGTGGGCCCGGTATCCGAGGTCTTTGAGCACCCGGACGAGGTAGGAGCCCAGAGCCCGGCTCGCGAAGTCCTTGAGGATCCACACGGTCACCGGCACGTTCGTGGTGTGCGAATCTTTGGCCAGGCGCCGGGCTTTGGCCATGTCCGGGCTGTGCCAGATCCCGTCTTTGGTGCCGGTGGTGTAGGGGCAGTAGCCCTGGTGGCCGGGGAAGTCGGCTGGGAGAATCTGGCAGGTCACCGCGGCCTGGCCCGGGGCGAGGTGGCTGAGCTGGAGGATCCGGCCGCGGTCGATGGCGTAGCTGACGGCCTGCCGGGCCTTGAGGCTGGTAAACGGCGGCTGTCGGGTGTTAAGGAACAAAAATTCAGTCGCCAACTTCAGGCTGGTGTGCACGCGGGCCGGGTAACGGGTCGCGAGAGACTGACCGTTGCTGCTGTAGGTGGCGGTCATCAGGTCAGCCCGGCCGGCGATAACCGCCGATTCCTGCCTGGCTGGACCGGCCACTCGGTCGAAGCGGATGACATTCGGGTAACCGGCCGGCTGGGCGGCGTATGACCACTGGCGGAAGTATGGGTTGCGCACCAGGGTCACCGACGCGTGGGGTCGGTATTGCGAGAGTTTGTAGGGGCCGGTGCCGGGCAGGAACGGTGCCCGGTAGATGGCGTGGTCCGGGGCGCCGGGCGGGGCCGGCACGGCGAGGAGCAGCGCGAGTTTGTACAGGAACTCGGGATCGGCGTGGCCCAGATGGAAGGTGACCGTGCCCGCCGCGTCGTCGGTGATGATCCCGGCGGACAGGTCGCACCGCCGCGGGTGCTGGTGGCACGTTTGCCCGCCGAGGATGCCTTCGTAGTAGGGGGGATAAAAGCCGAAGCTGAGCTGGCGCTGGATGCCGCGGCGGAAGTCGGACGCCCGGACGAGCGTGCCGTTGGAGTACCGGATTCCGCGGCGGAGCGTGAACGTGTACGTCGTGCCGCCGCCGGCCGGGCGCGGCAGCGTCCGGGCCAGGTCGGGGACCAGCGTGAGCCCGGCGGCGCCGCCGGATCGGCGCAGGGCGACCAGGCCGTCGTAAACGGTGGCGAGGGCCGGAACCCCGAAGGGATCGTATGCCTGCACCGGGTCACGCGCAGGCAGATAGTCGCTCACGACGGTCAGGGTGCCGCCGCGGTGGCTGGCCGCCGCGAATGGCCGCGCCGCGACCCACACGCCGGAGGGGGTGGCGGCCAGGCCTCGTGGCGAGCTGCCGACGAAGACGGACCTGGTGACCTGGCCGGATCGCAGGTCGATGCGGTCGAGGGTCGCATCGAACTCGTCGCCGACCCATAGTGCGTCCTTGGTCGCGACGATGGCGCCCGGTCCGTCACCGACGCCGATGGTGGTCGGTGACCCTGTCGGTCGCCGGGTTGATCTTCGAGACGGTGAGGTCCAGCGAGTTGGCGACCCAGACCGCCGCCGGGGTGACCGCGATGCCCGCGGGCCCGGAACCGACTGGCAGCGGGCCGCTCGGCTGGCCGGTGGCCGGGTCGATCCGGGTGACGGTGCCGTCCTCACCGTTGGCGACCCAGACGGCGTCTGGTCCGACCGCGATGCCGTCTGGGTGCCCGCCGACCTGGACCTTTCTCGTCACCTTGCCGGTCGCGGGATCTATCCGGTTCACGGTGTCGTCGCCCTGGTTGGTCACCCACACGCCACTTGGCCCGCTGGCGATGGCGACCGGGAGGTTGCCGACCGGGGTCGTCTGCACCACGGTGTTGGCCGCGGCGTTGATCCGGGACACGGTTCCGTCGCCGCTGTTGGTCACCCATACGTTCTCACCAGTGACAGCCACCGCGCTCGGCGCGGAGCCGACCGGGATCTGGTCGACCACGGCATGCGTCGCCGGGTTGATCCGGGACACCGTACCTTCGGTGCCGTTCACGGCCCAGACCGAGCCGTCGCCGTAGGCCAGGCCAGCCGGGCTGCCCACGCTCACCGCGGCACCGACCCGCGCCCCGCCGGTGTCGATCAGCCCCACCGTGTTGCCCGGCAGGCCCGCTGGCCCGCCCGCCCACGGCCGGGCCACCACGACAATGGCCGCCGTGGCGATGACCACGAGCGCCAAGCCCGCCACCAGCAGGCGGTGGCCGCGCCGCCTTCCCCAGCCCAGCACATGGCTGACCGCGGCCGGCCTCGGGCGACGGCGTTGCGGAGCCGGAGAAGGGGCTGGGGAGCCGGCGCCGGCGGGCTGGACTTCGCCCACCGTCTCGTGGCCGTCGCTCCAGTCGAGCGCCGGGTCGTGGGCGAGGACGGACCCGTGCAGGTGCCGCAGCGGTTCCCCGGGGTCGATGCCGAGCTCGCCGGCGAGCATGTCGCGCGCACGCCGGTAGGCGGCGAGCGCCTCCGCCTGACGGCCGCAGCGATACAGCGCCAGCATGAGCTGGCCGTACAGCCGCTCCCGCAGCGGATGCTCCGCGACCAGGTGCTCCAGCTCGGCGGTGAGCACGTCATGCCGGCCAAGCGCCAGGTCAGCATCGATCCGCGCCTCCAGCGCGGCGAGCCGGAGCTCTTCCAGGCGGGCTGCCTCGGGCCGGATGAACGCGTAGTCGGCCAGATCGGCCAGGACGGGGCTGCGCCACAGCGCCAGCGCCTCCCGCAGCGTCTCGGCCGCCTCCGTGTACCGGCCCGCTTCCAGTGCGGCCCGCCCGGCGGTGAACCCGTCCTGGAACAGCGCCGCGTCCAGGTGCTCACGGTTCACGAACAGTAGGTAACCGTGGTTCCTGGTCACGAGGACGCCTCCGGAAACGCCCCGGGCCCGGTCCGGCTCGAGCGCCCGGCGGAGGTGGAAAACATAGGTCTGCAAGGTGGTGGCCCACCCCTCGGGTGGGTCCCCGCCCCAGACATCCTCGGCCAGCCGGTCCATCGAGACGACCCGGTTGGCCTCCAGTACCAGCAGCGCAAGCACAGCCCGCTGCCGCGGACCACCGAGTGGCACTACACACCCGGACCTGGAAACTTCCAATGGTCCGAGAATTCCGAAGTCCGCGGGTCCCGTCTGGCTGACCACTGCGTCAGCAACCATCACTCATCCCGCCCGGTCCCCTCCCCAGCCGCCCGGGCCAGCGGCTCCGACCATTGCACCACCAGGTCCGTCGCAGGTCCACTGCTATTCCAAGCCGCCGTCCAAGCGGAGCCCAAGGCGATTCCACTCACTTCACGCTGCTCTTGTCCTGTCATCACCGTTCACAAGGAGCGCACCATGAATCACCTACGCCGTATCTTCACCGCTGTGGCCACATTGGCGGGCGCCGTGCTGGCCCTGGCCGCCACCCCCGCCGCTTTCGCCATGCGGGTGCCGCCGCCCGGCGAAGGCAGCGGCATCGCACCTCCACCCCCACCAGTGCGCGTCATCGCCGAGGGCGGCATGCCTGGCTGGCAGATCACCCTGATCGCGCTGGCCGCCGCCCTGGTCGCTGCCGTTACGGCCGTCCTGATCGACCGCGCCCGGGCGTCACGCAAGATCCCTGCCTCAGCCGTGCAGGTGCCCGGATCCGCTGAGGCTCGCCGTTAGGGTGTCGGCATGGGGTTCTCTGGCTGGCCCCTGGAGGCCGTGGAGTTCTTCAGGGGCCTGCAGGCCGACAACGCCAAGACCGCCCGGAACGTGTACAAGGCACTCCACGAGGCGTCGGTGCGCGAACCCATGGCCGAATTTGCACACCGAGCCGGGGAACCGCTTGGAATGGCCGGTTACGGTGCGGCCCAGTGGTCGCGGTGGACGACCTCGTCGAACGGGCGGCGGTCGGGGGTCTTGATGGGGGCCAGCGGGCGGCCGGCGGGGTAGCCGAGCGAGATGAGGAAGGCCCAGTCACGGTCCCCGGGAAAGCCCAGCAGTTCGCGGGCGAGCTGGATGTCGGCCACGCCCGCGTGACAGCTGCCGATGCCGAGGTCAGCTGCGGCCAGCGTCATCGCCATCGTCGCCTGGCCGAGATCGAACTGCGCACGGCGGAATTCGTTATCGGCGGTCGGCCCGACAACCACGATCGTCGCCGCGGACCCGGCCACGTGGCCGGCGCCCCGCCAGACCTTCGCCAGCTCGCGGAGCGTCTCCCGCCGGGTGACGAGGATAAAGTCCCACGGCTGCCAGTTCTGCGAGGACGGGGCCCGGCGACCCGCCTCGAGGATCCGGTCCAGGTCGGTGGCCGCGATCGGCCGTCCGTCAAACGAGCGCACGTTGCGCCGCGAGGTGAGCGCCTGCCAGGTCTGCATGGTCTCCCGGTCCTTAGCTGCGGAGTCCTTCAGGTGCGGACGACGCCGTACAGCGCCGGGTGCGCCGGGTAGCCAGCCAGGCCCGCGGCGGCCTCACCGAACCCGGGGCTCTGGATGGCCGTCATGAAGTCCCCGGCGGTCTGCCAGCGGGCGATGTTCACGAACTGGAACTCAGCGTTGGGCGTGACGGCCTGGTGCAAGGCGGTACTGACGTATCCAGGCTGCGACTCTAGGTAGTCGCGAGTCTTCTCCCAGGCGATGATGAATCTCTCCGCATCCGGGCCGGGAACCTCAAAGGAATTGATCAAGGTGACTGGCTCCGCCATGTGTCCTCCCGTCTCACTGCCGTCCTAGGGCGAACCTAACCGATGGCCTCAGCGTGGCGCGGGCGCCCGGATCGGGAGGCGGACCCGCAGCACCGTGTTCCCTGGCCGGGACTCGATGGTGATCGTCCCGGCGTGGCGCTCCACGATGGTGCGGCGGGCGATGTCGAGGCCCAGGCCGGTGCCTTTGCCTGTGTCCTTGGTCGTGTAGAAGGCGTCGAACGCCCGGGCGGCTACCTGCGGGTCCATGCCCGGGCCGGTGTCACCGACCTCGACGATGATGTCGTCTGGCCCGGCGCGGGTCACCAGCCGGAGCGTCCCTGAGCCATTCATCGCGTCGAGTGCATTATCGATGAGATTGGTCCACACCTGATTGAGCTCGCCGGGGTACGCCCGGATCTGGGGAACGCTGGCCTCGTAGTCCCGCGCGACGGTAATGCCGCCGGAGAGCTTGTGCCCCAGCATCACCAGGGCGCTTTCGATGCCGTCGGTCACGTCAATCTGCTGCGTCGAGGCCCGGTCCATCTGCGAATAGGACTTGATGGCCATGACCAGTTCGGAGATCCGCCGGGTGGACTCCTTGACCTCCGCCAGCAGGGTGGCCATGGACAGGGCGCTGGCCACCCACTCCAGGCCCGGCTCCAGCGCTGATCCGTCCAGCGTGGCCGCCGCCCGCTCGCACCAGCCGAGATCGACCCCGGCGGCGGCGAGCGCCGGCGCGATCGTCCACTCACGGGCGACGCCGTGCTGGCTGAGCCACAAGCACAGGGCATCCTCCTGATCGGCCAGGGCCAGCGGACTCTTGGCCGGCGCAGCCGGCTCGATCTCGCGGCGCAGCGCGTCCAGGGCGGTGAACTGCTGGGCGGAGATCTCGTCGCTGGCCAGCCGGGCCAGGCAGGACAGCAGGGTGTGGGAGGCGTCACCGAGCGCGTCGACCGCCCGGGAGGCAGCCGCCGCCGGGTTGTTGACCTCGTGCGCGAAACCAGCCGCGAGCGTGCCCAGGGTGACGAGGGACTCGCGCTGCCGGGCCGTGGCCTCGATGGACCGCGCGGTGCTGTACAGCCCCTGGATGAGGTGCCTGCCGAACGGGAACCAGGCGTTGACCTTGTCGCGCAGCACGGCCGCGGGCACCCGGAGCACCCGGCCGCCGACCGCTCCCCGGCCTGTCGCGAGATAGACACCGTGCTCATCCCAGGCGCGGAATCCTCCGGCCCAGCGGCCCGGCACGTCCATCGTCCCCACGATGGTGTCCTCAGCCCCGATATGGCGCACGAGGTCAATGGCCCCGTCGACGAGCACCCACCAGAAATCCGCGCGCTCGCCCTCGAGGAATAGCTCGATGCCGGGCTCGATCCGCACCTCGGCGCCGCCCTCGGCCAGTTCTGTGAGCTGGCCGTCGGTCAGGCCGTCGAACAGGCTGATAGGGCGGAGTTCGCCGGCGCGTATCACGCCGGGGCCGGGTTGCTCATGAGTTCAGCCTTCGGGGCGGCCTCGCGCCTACCCGGGGGAGAGGCTGGAGGGATTATAGAGACGAAGGCAACACTATAACCGGTGGTCGTTGTTTAGCTGCTGGGCTGCGGCGCGGTGCAGTGAATGTGGGGATTCACGCCCAGGTAGTTGAGCGGGCCGGCCAGGATCGTCACCGCGGCTGTACTGGCCTTACTGCAGTTGCCGGCGGCCGCGTGATAATCGCCGCGCTGCCCGGCGGCGAAGCCGCCCACGACCAGCCAGACGATAAGAAGCACCGATCCGACGTGCATGTCGCCTCCCTCAGCCTCATCTGCCTTTAAAGCAAGCCTTAAAGCAAGGAGATGGCAGTAATAATTGGCGGGCCATTCACTCTGGCCTTGCCATGAAGACTACCCAGGTGTGACGATGCTGAGCTGGTTATGGGCCGGGAGCGGTGCTTTTCCAGAAATCTGGAAGCGTGGTGGCTTATCGGGAAGCTGGCCCGGATGCCCGCGGACCCGGTGCCCCGGGCCGGGACTCAGCGGCGTGGCCTGTCCGGGGGCCGCCGGGGGCGGGTCTTGAGCAGCGTGAGCGAGGCAATGAGGGAGAAGGTGACCACGTTGGCGGCGAATATGGCGGGCTGCGCGGCGAGCAGTCCGTAGGCCAGCCAGCCGAGGACCCCGGCCGCGAAGACCGCCAGGTAGGTATAGGAGATGTCGTCGGCGCGGCCGCGGCGCCAGGTGCGGAGCAACTGGGGGAGCCAGGCACCGGTCGTGAGGAGGCCGGACAGCAGCCCCAGCGTGATGATCACGGCGGCTCCGGGGCCGGGGCGGTACTGGCCCGGATGATCAGGCGGGTCGGGTGCAGCAGGGTGGCCGCGGCGCCCGGGGTGATCAGCCGCCGGGCGCAGTCCTGGCCTTGCCGGTAGAGGTCCTGGTGGACGGTGGTCAGGCCGGGGAGCGCCCGGCCGGCCTCCTCGATGTCGTCGAAGCCGGTCAGCGACAGGTCGCGGGGGACGCTCAGGTTCAGTTCGCGGGCCGCTTGCAGTACTCCAAGCGCCAGCACGTCGGTGCTGGCCAGGATCGCGGAGGGACGCTCAGCGGCGGGGAGGCCGAGCAGGGCGTGTCCCGCAGCGCGGCCGTCGGCCACGCTGTGGCCGGGCTGTTCCCACACCCGCACGGCCGTGGCAGGCAGTCCCGCCTCGGCTGCGGCCCGCTGGTAGCCCTGGAGCCGCCGCCGGAACACCTCGTACCGGGCGCTGGCCAGCCGGGCCGGGCTGACCCACCCGCAGTACCGGTCAGGATGCAGCCGCCAGGTCACGATGCCCAGGCGGTGATGGCCGAGTTCGATGAGGTGGCGGGCGGCGCTCGCGGCGGCGGATTCATTGTCGATGGTGACGCAGTCCGGTCCCGCCGTGCTGGGCCCGCCGTTGATCACGGTGGGCAGCCTGCGCCGCAGGGCGGCGGCCAGGGCCGGGTCGCCGTCCGCGGGGGTGTGCGCGATCAGCCCGTCGACCGCGGCGTCCCGGACCAGCCGCTCCGCGGTTCCCGCGGGGGCGGGGATGAGCTGGAGCGCGAGACCGGCCGCGGCCGTCTCGGCGGTCACCCCGTGCAGGAACGAGACCGTGCCCGGATCCCCGAACGCGTACGGCAGCGCCTCGGTGAGCAGCACCCCGAGCACATCACTGTGGCCCCGCTTCAGCGCCCGCCCGGCCGCGCTGGGGCCGCCATAGCCCAGTTCTTCCGCCGTCGCCAGCACCCGCTGGCGCAGCTCCGCCGATAGCTGGTCGGGGCGGTTGTAGGCGTTGGACACCGTCATCCGGCTTACTCCGCACCGGGATGCCACCTCCGCCAGGGTCACCCGCGCCCGTCCCTGTCCCGTACCGTTCACGGCCCTACTTTATCGATAAAGACTGTATCGGTAAAGCCGTCAGGGAGAAGTAAGTCGCGACCATCGCGGTGAGCGCTGGGCATGGTCCGGGCCTGCCGGCCCTGGATCCGGTGCCCCGGGCGGAGATCCAGCTACTCAGGCGAGCCCCGGGGCTGGCGGGCGGGTGGCCCGGACCAGGGACCGGTCGAGGTCCGCGAGGGTCGCGGCGCCGCACAGCGCCATGGTGGCGCGCACCTCGCCCGCGAGGATGTCGATGGCGTGCCGGACGCCGGCCTCCCCGGCGGCCGCGAGCCCGTAGAGGTGAGCGCGGCCGATCAGGACGGCCCGGGCGCCGAGCGCCAGGGCGGTGACGATGTCGCTGCCCCGCCGGATCCCCGAGTCGAACAGCACCTCCACCCGGTCCCCGACGGCGTCGGCGATGCCCGGCAGGACCGCGAGGGCGGGGGGAGCGTGATCCAGCTGGCGGCCGCCGTGGTTGGAGACGATAACGGCGTCCACTCCCTGGTCGGCGGCCCGGCGGGCGTCCTCCTCGCTCATCACTCCCTTGAGGGCGATGGGGCCATCCCACTCCTGGCGGATCCAGTCGAGGTCCGCCCAGCCCACGGTGCCGTCGAACATCTGCGTGAGCTGCTGCCGGGAAGTCGGGCCGTGCATCGCGAGGTTGGGAAACCCCAGGGCCGGCGACGTCAGGAAGTGCCAGGCCCAGGCGGGGTGGCGGGCCGCGTCGAGCACGGTGCCGAGCGCGAGTTCCGGGCTGGGCAGCGCGAGGCCGTGCCTCAGCTCCCGTTCCCGCTTGGAGCGCACCGCGGTATCGACGGTCAGCAGCAGGGCCCGGTATCCCGCCGCCCGGGCCTGCGCGACCAGCTTCCTCGCCGCGGACCGGTCGCCCCAGAGGTAGAGCTGGAACCACAGCGGGGTGCCCTGGGCCGCATCGGCGATCGCCTCGAGCGACTGGGTCGCGAGCGTGGACACGCCGTAGGTCAGCCCGGCGTGCCGGGCGGCGCGGGCCACCGCGAGCTCGCCGTCGTGATGGAACATTCCCGGCGAGCCGACCGGCGAGAGGATGAGCGGCAGGGGCATGGGCGTGCCCAGCACCGTCGTGCCCGTGTCCGGCTGGCTCACATCCCGCAATACCCGGGGGACCAGTTCCACCTCACTGAACGCCTCGCGGTTGCGGCGCAGTGTCCACTCGTCCTCGCCGCCGCCCTCGAGATACCCCAGCGCGCCGGCGGGCAGCCGCCGCCGGGCCAGGCGGCGCAGGTCGCCGACGCTGTAGCAGCGGGCCAGCGCCCGCACGCCGTAAGGAGCGTCGGGCCGCCCGACGTGGACGAGTTCGCGGATTTCGGACAGGTTCATGAGGGACTGCTTCCCGCGCACGCCACCCCGCGAACGCAATGCGGGCGGCCGGCTGCGCCGGGGACGTCCCTCGCTGGCCCGGGGCCTCAGCGGGTGCCGGCGGCGGTGACCACGGCCAGGGCGAACGTGGCCAGGGCGGCGAGGCCGTGCCCGAACGGGATGATCGCCGCCGGGTACACCTTGGGCTTCCGGGGCTTGCGCGGCGTGCCTTCGGGCAGGTTGGCGATCACCTCGTCGATGAGCCGGGCGGCCAGCGCCTCATCGGTGAGCGCGCGGGCCAGGGTCGCGTCCGTGAGGCGGCCGCGCACGGCGTCGTGGGCGGGCGGCGCGAACAGGCCCGGGCCGTGACTTGCGTCCGCGGGGCGGCCGGACCCTGCGGCCTGGGCTGGCTCACCGGCCGGCCGGGGATACGGGGTCCACAACGTCACCGTGCAGATGCCCAGCCCGATCGCGGGGGTCAGCAGGGTTACCGCCACCCAGGTCAGCGGGCCCCAGCCGGTGGCCAGGAAGGCGGCCCAGACCAGCAGGCCGGAGAGGGCCAGGCTGAAATGCCCGTACAGGACCCGGGGGGACAGGCCGTCGCGGACCGAGCGCTGCCGGCGCAGGGCACCGTGGCGGGCCAGGGACCGGAGCATGTACGCGCCGATGCTTGCGGTAAAGATCCAGGTCAGCAGGGTGACGAGACCCAGCGCGCCGCCATGGGCCGTGGGGGCCGCAGTAACCACGGTCGCCACCCGCCAATCTGACCTGGGCTCCGGCCCGGCCCGACCGCTCAGAGCCCGGCGGGCCCGGCGGCCCAGGAGCACGAACGTGAAGAGCCCGGCGGCGAACACCAGGAAGGCCGAGAGCAGGAGTGCGGCATGCAGTCCCGCGTAAAACGCACTGTACGCCGCGTGGATGACCTCCTGGACTAGCGTGCCCTGGCCTGCCCCCGCCGCGCCACCCGCGCCCTTGGTGTTCCCGTTGGAGGGAACGCCGCCGGTCTCGACCGCGTGGATGACGATCGACTGGAAGTTAGCCGGGATGCCGAGGTGCTTCAGCCTGCTGGTCAGGCTGGACCTCAACTGCGCGTTGACCAGCGCGCCCAGCACCGCCACGCCGATCACGGCGCCGATCTCGCGGCTGGTGTTGGTGGCCGAGGCGGCCATGCCGGACCGGGCGGGCGGGACCGCGGACAGGGCCGCCGAGGTGATCGGGACGACGGTGGCGCCGATACCCAGGCCGGTCAGGGCGAGGGCCGCGGCGAGCGGCAGGTAGGCGGGATGCGGGCTCAGCGTGACCGTGGTGAGCAGCAGCCCGGCCCCGAACATCAGGCAGCCGAGGAAGATCGACCAGCGCGGCCCGGCCGGATCGGTCCACCGCCCGGCGAGCAGGGACGCGACGATCATCAACGCGGTCATCGGCAGGAAGAGCAGCGCGATCTGGTAGCCGGAGTCGCCGACCACCTCATCGAGGTAGAGGGCGGTGAAGAAGAAGACGGCGAACGTCGCGAAGTACGCGCAGAACGCGACCACGTTGGCGGTGAGGAACTGGGGCACCCGCAGGAACCGCAGGTCCAGCAGGGGATGAGCGGCCCGGCTCTCCCACCAGAAGAACGCCACCGCGGCCAGCGCACTCAGGCCCAGCAGCGTGAGCACGCTGGGGGAGGTGAAGCCGGCGTTCTCCCCCCGGATCACCCCGAAGATCAGCGCCGCCAGGGCCGCGGCGCCCAGCACCGTCCCGGGGATATCCACCCGGTGCGCGTCCGGATCGGAGTTCTCCGGGAGCACGATCAGCCCGGCCACCAGGGCGGCCAGCCCGAAGGCCACGTTGAACCAGAAGATCCCGCGCCAGTTCCACGCGCCGACCAGGGCACCGCCGACGACCGGGCCGAGCGCGAGGGCCAGCCCGGACACCGCCGCCCAGACCCCCACCGCCCTGGTCCGGCTGCGCTCCTCGGTGTACAGGTGCCGCAGCATGGACAGGGTGCCTGGTTCGCTGGCCGCCGCGCCCAAGCCCATGACGGCCCGCCCGGCGATGACCAGGCCGATGTTCGGGGCCA
Source organism: uncultured Actinomycetes bacterium (assembly GCA_963718305.1). Taxonomy (GTDB): domain Bacteria; phylum Actinomycetota; class Actinomycetes; order Streptosporangiales; family Streptosporangiaceae; genus RYN-230. The sequence continues at coordinate 13,698 of CAVQZG010000024.1, read as the reverse complement.
GCGCAGCCAGTACCGATCCGGCGCAGAAGATGCCCACCCCGATCAGCATGACCCGCTTGCGCCCGAATTCGTCGCCGACCATGCCGAAGGCCAGCATGGCGCCGGCGAACGTGAGCGCGTACGCGCTGACCACCCACTGCAGCTCGCTGACACCAGCCTGCAGTTCGGCCTGCACGCTGCCGAGCGCCACGCTGACGATCGTGTTGTCGAGGAAGGTGAGGAACAGCACCAGGGTGAGCACGGCCAGGGCGAGGCCGCGGCTGCCATGGCGTGGCGCAGGGGCCCGCTCGGCGGGCGCGCCTACCGAGCGGACCATCTGGCTAGGCCGCGGACTTGCACGCCGCCGGGAGCCCCGACGTCTTGCCGCCGTTTTCCAGGGCCAGCAGCCCGCAGAAGCTGGCCAGCCCGACCTTCCACGTGCCGGACTGGTAGACGGCGACGCCGGCCTGGTTGGCCAGGGCGGACTGCCCGCCGATCAGGATCGAGTAGGTCACCTTGGCCTGCGACGAGGAAACCATGGTCACCTTGGTGACCTTGGCGGTGGCCGAAGCGGCCAGGCCGGAGCCGGCCTGGGACTTGATGATGGACTGGAACGTCTGCCCGTCCTGGAGCAGGCTGACCCGCTTGGCCACGGGGGTCTTCGCGTTGAAGAACGTGGCCCAGTTCGCGGCGATCATGGACGCGGCGCCGGAACTGCTGACGGGACTGGCTGAAGCGGCTGGTGCGGACGAGGACGGTGCCGAGCTCGGACTCGAGCTGGCCCCTGAGCTGGAGCTATTGCTGCCACTCGAGCAGGCGGCGAGACCCGCGGCGAGCGCGCCTACCAGCAGAATCTGCTGGAGAACCCTACGAGCTACCATTCAGCTATTTTCCAACTTCTGGGGCCCGCCCGCGAGTTAGCGCACCGCCGTCCATGACGTCGGAGTCAGGCACCGGCCATGCCCTGGCCACACGCGCGGGGGATGATATGGGAAACGTGCCCGCCCCCCGCCGGAAAGGAGATGCCGACGGACGCCAGCGGCCCCCGGAACCCCGCCGCGCCCGCGTCGCCCGGACCGCCGGTACCACCGGCGGCAGAGGCGCCGGACGTTGAGCCCGATGCCCGGTTCACCTTTGCCAACGAGCGGACCTTCCTGGCCTGGATCCGCACGGCCCTGGCGCTGGTGGCGGCGGGACTGGCCATCGTGCAGCTGCTGCCGCCGTTCCACGGGATCCGCTGGGGCCGGCACGCCATCGGGGTGCCGCTGATCCTGCTCGGTGCCGTCGTCGCCGTGTACAGCTACCTGGAGTGGAACGCCAATCAGCGGGCGTTGCGCCGGGGCGACCCGCCGCGCCGGTCCCGGCTCCCGCAGTTGCTGGCCATCATCATCGGGCTGGTCGCGCTGGCCGCGGCGGCGCTGGCGCTGGCTTCCGGCTGAGTGCCGCGATGAGCCGGGCGGGGCAGGGCGGAGCCGACGATCCGGGGCTGGCCGGGGCCCGGACCCGCCTGGCCTGGACCCGCACCGCGCTCTCGTTCGCCGCGATCGGCGGGCTCATCCTGAGGCGCGACCTGACCGCCGGGTTCGTGGTCCTGGCCCTCAGCGCCCTGGTCTGGGGAGTGGGCCGGCTGGCGGGGGTGCCGGGACAGGCCGGCGCCCGCCCGGGCCGCCTGCTGGTGATCTCCCTCGCGGTCACCGCGGTGGCCGCGGTGGCCCTGGCGCTGGCCCTGTTCGGCCCGCAGACGGCCGGCCTGCGCCTCTGAACCCCGCAGCCCCCGCCGCGACAATCCGCCCCCCGCACGGACGCACTTCTCTTCCCACTAACGATCTTCATGGCCGGATGTGTGCGGAAAACGCTGTGGGAACAGCGTTTTCCGCACCCATCCGGGTCAGCGGCGCCGCCGCCCCGCGCGGGTTCAGATGTGGCTGGCGGCCAGCGCGGTGAGCACGGCGAGGGTGAACGTGGCGGTGGCGGTCAGCCCGTGCAGGAGGACCAGCCTGGGCGGGAAGCCGGCCCGGGCCGGCTTGCCTTCGCGGCGGGCGGCCAGCCGGTTACGGGCCAGCCAGCTCAGCCCGGCGGCGATGGCGACCACCAGGATGCCGAACGAGGCCCAGGCCAGCGGCGCGTGACGGGTGCCCACGTACACGAACCACAGGCCCATCCCGATGAGGCCCAGCGTGGGGTGGCTGAACTCGAGCAGCGGGTGCTCGCCGGGCCTGGCGTGTACTTTGACCCGGGGGATGGGCGGCGGCTCGGCGGGACCGGCCGCGGGCCCCCGACCTGGGGGTGGCGCCACGGGCCGCGCCGCCGGGCCCACCGCTGGAGGCACCGTCACCGCGACCGCCGGGGCCGGCTGTCCGGGGGCTCGCTGTTCTGTGGCCCGCTGCGCCGGGGACCGCTGTCCGGCGGTCTGCAGTCCCGGGGCCTGCGCTCCGCCGGCCCGCCGGGCCGCGTTTCCCGTGATGAACAGGACCAGACCTGCAGCGGCAGTCAGTATCCACAAGACCAGGGCCGCGATCGCCAACGGGGTCTCCCTCCGCGCCACCGGGTTCATCGGCGGATCCGCCGGGACCGCTCCTCAGGCTAGCGAACGCCGGCTGGTGCCCTCCGCCGGCCCGGCAGCGGCCCCGCCCAGCACCCGTGGCCCCGCGGCCCGGATGAGCACCGCGGCCCAGGTGCGCAGGGGCTTCCACGGCTGGGCCAGCGTCCGGAACTCGGCTTCGGACGGGGGCCCGTCCAGCTGGTACAGCTGTCCGGCCAGGTCCCGCGCCCGGGGTTCGTTGACCGGCAGCACGTCGGTGAACCCGGTGCCGCGGACCACGATCAGCGAGCTGTAGAACGGGCCGATGCCGCCGAGCTCCTGAAGGCTGGCCATAGCCCCCTCCGGGCCCTGATCCAGCAGCCGCGCGGCGTCCAGCCGGCCGTCGAGGGCCGCCCGGGCCACCCCGTGCAGACGTGGCATCCGGTCGGCGGGGACGCCCGGGAACGATTCGATGGCCAGCAGCTGGCCGGGGGTGGGCAGCGCGGCGAGCTGCTCACCCGCCAGGTCGAAGACCTGGCCGTGCGCATGGCTCAGCCGGTCCCGGGCCTGCATCATCTGCTGGGCGGGCCGCCGCGCGCTCAGCACGCACCAGGCCGCCGCCTCGTACGGGGAGTAGAACAGCGGCGGCCGCAGCCCCGGCGCCGCCGCCTGAAGGCGCCCGATGACCGGGTCGCGCTCCCCGACGCGGCTGAACTCCCGGCCGTCGTGGTCCAGGGACAGCACCCGCGCGACCTGGTCGCGTACCCGGCCCAGGTCGGCGCCTGCGGGCCCGTGGACCACACAGTGCACGGTGCCCGCCTCGCCGTGCGTGCCAGCCTGGCCTGGCTGGCCCGTCTCGTCCTGCCGGACTTCCACGCCCACCTGGTCCTCGTAGCCGTCGAGGCAGAAGGCCAGGCGCATGACGCCCGCCCAGTCGCCGGCCGGCCGCTGGCCGAACCCGAACGTGGCCGCCTCGGCGAGCGAGAACGGCCCGCTCGGGGTGATGGTGAACGATCCAAGCTGCATGCAGGCCATGTTCTCAGCCAGGTCTGACACTCAGCCAGGTGCGGCAGCCAGCCGGGATCCGGCGCCTGCTCCCGGGCGGCCGGCTACTGCTGGGCCGCGGGCTGGTCGGCCGACAGGTAGGCGAGCACGGCCAGGACGCGCCGGTTGTCGTCGTCGGATGGCTGCAGGCCCAGCCGGAGGAAGATCGACGCCGTGTGCTTGGCCACGGCCCGCTCGGTGATCACGAGACGCTGGGCGATCGCGGCGTTGGTCCGGCCCTCGGCCATCAGGCCGAGCACTTCGCGTTCCCGCGGGCTGAGCGCGCCGATGGCGTTGTTGCCGGAGTTGCGGACCAGCAAGCGGTCGATGACCTCCGGGTCCATCGCGGTCCCGCCCGCGGCCACCCGGCGCACCGCGTCCACGAACTGCGCGCTGTCGAACACCCGGTCCTTGAGCAGGTAGCCCAGGCCGCCGCTGCCGCCGGCCAGCAGCTCCCGCGCGTACAGCTGCTCAACGTACTGGGACAGCACCAGAACCGGCAGGCCAGGCACCGCGCGCCGGGCGGCCAGCGCGGCCCGCAGGCCCTCGTCGGTGAAGCTCGGCGGCAGCCGGACGTCCACCACGGCCAGATCCGGCCGGCTCGAGGTCACGGCGGCGAGCAAGTCGGCCCCGTTGTCGACGGCCGCGCTGATCTCGAAGCCATGCGCCTCGAGCATCCGGCACAGCCCGTCCCTCAGCAGGAAGAGGTCTTCAGCGATGACAATGCGCACGGGATCTCCATGGTGACCGCGGTGGGGCCCCCGGACGGGCTGTGCACCGCGAGCACGCCGTCGAACGCCGCCACCCGGCGCTCGATACCACGCAGCCCGGTGCCCCGGGCCGGGTCGGCGCCGCCCCGGCCATCGTCACTGACGCCGACCCGGAGCATCCCGCTGGAGTAGCGGATGTCGATCCACGCCTGGGCGGCGCCGGCGTGCTTGGACACGTTGGCCAGCAACTCGCTGACCGCGAAGTACGCGGCTGACTCAACGGGAGCGGGCAGGCGGCCGGGCAGGTCGCTGGCCAGGCGGGCGCGAAGGGGGGAATCCAGGGCCAGCGCCCGCACCGCGTCGCCGAGGCCGCGGTCGGCCAGTACCGGCGGGTGGATGCCGCGGACCAGGTCCCGCAGCTCGGCCAGGGCCTTGACCGACGTGTCGCGGGCCTCCAGGAGCAGCGCCCGCGCGGCGGCTGGGTTGGAGTCGATCAGCTGCCCGGCCGCGTCCAGTGTCATGCCCATCGCCACCAGCCGGGCCTGCGCTCCATCGTGCAGATCCCGTTCGATCCGGCGCATCTCGGCCGCGCCCGTGTCGATGGCCTCCGACCGGGTCTCGGCCAGGTGCGCGACCCGCAGCGTCAGCTCAGCCTGGCCGGCCGGGCCGAGCATCAGGCGGGCCAGCTGCCCGTAGGCCGCCAGCATCCAGGGCGCGACGGCCAGCCCGAGGGCGATCAGCCCGCCGCCGGCCGCGATGATCATCAACGGCGAGTGCGCCAGCGACCGGGCGCCGCCCTGCGGGTGGGTGAGAACCCGCACGAACCCGGCCAGCCCTGCGCCGATCAGCCCGGCAGGCAGGACAGCCAGCACCCAGCCACCGCAGGCGTTGCCGGCCAGCCACCAGACATCACGCCGGCTGGCCGGGTCGGCCAGCCGCCGCCCGAGTCCCCGGACGGAGATCTCCCGGCCGCCGGCGCGGGCGGGCCGGTACGGATCGGCGATGCGGACCCCGCACCACTCACCCGCCAGCCGCCGGGTCAGGCGGGCCAGTACCCGGATGGCCATCAGGATCTGGGGGGCGAGCAGCAGCCACACCACGGCCCCGGCCAGCAGCACCAGCCCGGACAGAACCAGCGGCCGCCACGGCAGGTCGCCCACCCCGCCGGTGCGGATGACGGACCGGGGCAGGCTCGGGATCGCGTGCAGGACCCGGGGATGGCCGAGCAGCCGGGCGACGCCAAACGCGGCGAGCAGCAGCGGTGCGGCCAGGGCCAGCAGCAGGCCGGTCCCGGCCAGCGCCAGCACGCCGAAGCCCAGCCCGCGCCGGGCGGCGGTGCTGCCCGCCCCGATCCAGGCGCGCGGGTCCGTGCGGCTCAGGGGCCATGTTCCGCTGCTCATCAGGGTCTCCCTCGGCTGGCCGGGCTCCACACCGCCAGTCTGCCCGGCCGGCGGCCCGGCCGGCAGTGTCCCTGGCCCCCCAGAATAGGGGTGTACTTAGGTCCACCCGCGATGCTCCGCGGACCGGTTTCAGCGCGCCACCTGCTGCGGCAGCCCCAGGGCCCGGCGCAGGAAGTCCAGCTCGTGCAGCAGCAGGTTCGCGGTGGCCGCCTCGCTGACGGGCCGATGGGTGGCCTGAGGCAGCGGCAGGACCTCATGCGGCCGTCCCGCCGCGAGCAGGGCCGCGGACAGGCGCAGGGTGTGCGCCGGGATCACGTTGTCGTCCGCGAGGCCGTGGATCAGCAGCAGCGGCCGTCGCAGCGAGGCCGCCTCGAGCACCGGCGAGCACTGGTCGTAGGCCCCGGGATGCTCGGCCGGGTGGCCCAGGTGACGCTCGCGCCAGTGCGTGTCGTACAGCCGCTGGTCGGTGACGGGGGCGCCGGCCACCGCGGCATGAAACACGTCGGGCCGGCGCAGTACCGCGAGCACGGCCAGGAACCCGCCGAAAGACCAGCCGCGGATCCCGACCCGGCCCAGGTCCAGGACGGGGTACTGGCGCGCCGCCTGCTGCAGCCCGTCCACCTGGTCGGCCAGTACCGGCCCGGCGATATCCAGGTAGATCCCGCGTTCCCAGGCGGGCCCGCGGCCCGGGGTGCCGCGGCCGTCCACGGTCAGCACCGCGAAGCCCTGCTCCGCGAACCACTGCGAGACGTAGGTGGCCCACCCCTGCGCGGCGGTCACCTTCCGGAGCGCGGGTCCGCCATAGGGGTCCATCAGGACCGGCAGCGGGCCGTCGCCAGCCTGGTGCCAGGAGGGCAGGAACAGTGCGGCGCGCAGTTCCCGGGGTCCCAGCGAGAGGATCTCGGCCCGCGGCTGCACGACGGGGGCTTCCGCGAACGAGGCGATGACCACCGGGCCGGGGTCGCGGCCGGCCCGGTCCTTCGCGCCGGCGCCCACGGCGGCAGGCAGGATCGTGGTCCGGGGACCGGGATGGCCCGGGGTCCGCGAGATCAGGACCACGGTGCCGCCCCGCGCGGTGCCTGCGTGCACCCCCGGTTCCGCGCTCACGCGGCGCAGCCCGCCGTCAGGATGGTAGGCCCACACGTGGGTCTGGGTCGGCTCATCGGACGCGGCGAACAGCACGGTCTCGCCGTCCACCGCGAGCACCTCCTCGAGCTGGAGACCGGCTGGGGTGACCGGCCGGCCGTCCGCCACCAGCCGCCGGGTATCGCCGGTGTCGGTGCTGGTCAGCAGGACGCCTGAGGAGGTCCGCGCGGGCAGCCCGGGCACGAGCTGGACCCACGCGTCGTCCCGCTGCTCAGCCAGCACCCTCGTCGCGCCGGTGGCCGGGTCGATGCCGAGCACCTGGACGTGCTGCTGGTCACGACGCTGCACGGCAGCGTAGGGCCCGGACTCGTCCCAGCCCGCGGCGGTCAGGTATTCGAACCCGGCGGTATCCCAGTCCACCGCGGTGAGCGGAGCGCCCGGCGGACCGGCCAGGTCGGCGATCCACAGGCTGACCGCGGCGTTCGCGGAGCCCGCGGAAGGGTAGCGGAACGCCGTGGGCGGCCGGCCCGGTTCCGCGGGGTCCGCCAGGTACCACTGCTGGACCGCCGCCTCGTCGACCCGGGCGACCAGCATGGACCGGCCATCCGGGCTCCACCAGTAGCCGCGGTAGCGCCCCATCGACTCCGCCGCCACGTGCTCAGGCCGGCCGAAACTCACGGCCGGACCATCCGGGCCGGCGATCACCCGGTCGGCCTGCCCGGCGGCGTCGATCACGCGCACCGCGCCGCCACTGACGTAGCCGATCTCGCGGGCAGCCGGATCCGGGCGGGGATCCATGGCCGGCTCCCGGGCCGGGAGCCGGCGCACCGACCCGTCCGCCGGCCGGGCCATCCACAGCTGCCCGGACAGGGTGAAGGCCAGCAACCGGCAGCCCTGGTCGGCCGCGAACCCGACGATGCCGGCGGACATCTCCCGGGTGCGTTCCCGGCGGGTCCGCTCCGCTGCGGTCAGTTGCTCAGCCGCGCCGCCGAGCAGGCTCACCGGATCGGCGAGCAGCCGCTCCGCCCCGGTCACGCAGTCCACCGCCCACAGGCAGCCGACCGGGTCATCCCCGGCCCGGCTGCGCAGGAAAAAGACCGTCCGGCCGTCCGGCGACACGGTGACCCGGGTCGGATGGCCGAGGCTGAAGCGGCGGGTGCGGGCGAGCTGCCGGGGCAGCGTGTCCAGGGGCAGTGGGTCAAAGGGCAGTGAGTCAAAGGGCGGTGGGTCCAGGTCCATGCCGGTCACCGTGCCCCTGGATCCGGTGCAGCGGGGCGGGTGGCGATCAGGACCGTGGCGCCGTGCTCCTGCGACCTCGCCATCGCCGCGGTCAGCCCGGCGGCCGTGACCGCCACAGTGGCCGCGGCCTCCTGGCGCTCGCTGATCTCCGACAGCAGATGCCCGCCGGGTGCCAGCCATCCCGGTGCCGCGCCGGCCACCCGCCGCAGCAGTTCCAGGCCGTCCGCGCCGCCGTCCAGGGCCACCCGCGCCTCATGGTCACGGGCTTCCGGCGGCAGCAGCCCCACCTCGCCGGTGGGCACGTACGGCACATTGGCCAGCAGGATGTCCACCCGGCCGAGCAGGCCGGCCGGCAGCGGCCCGAACAGGTCGCCCTGGTACACCTGCCCGCCCAGGCCGGCCAGGTTGCGCCGGGCGCAGCGCACCGCGGCCGGGTCGATGTCGGCGGCATGCACCTCGGCCCCGTCCACCGCGCTGGCCAGCGCTGCGGCCAGGGCGCCCGAGCCGCAGCACAGGTCCACGACCACGGCTCCCGGCCGGGCCAGCTCAATGGCCTGGGCCACCAGGAACTCGGTCCTTCGGCGCGGGACGAACACGGCCGGATCGACCGCGATCCGCAGGCCGCAGAACTCAGCCCAGCCCAGCACGTGCTCGAGCGGCTGGCCCGCGGCCCGCCGGTCCACCAGGGCGGCCAGCTCAGCCTCACTCCGGGCGGCCGAGATCAGCAGGTCCGCTTCGTCCTCGGCGTAGACACAGCCCGCCGCGCGGAGCCGGGCGATCACGGCGGAGCGGGCGGCAGGGGTGTCATCGGCAGGCATAAGTGCCGGCCACCTTACCGGCTCCCCGCCGCCGGGCGCCTGCGGGCGGCCCGGGACCGCACCGCCGGGACCCGATCAGGGGAGTTCAGGTCCCGGCGGTCCGGACGCCGTCCGGCCGGGAAAGCTCAGCCGCGCCGCAGCAGCAGGACGATGAGCACGATGATCACGATGACCACGATGGTGCCTATGCCGATATACACCGGAGTGGTTCCTCTCAGTCAGCAATGCGCCCAGCCAGGCGGCTGAACCGGCCCTTGGCTACCCGGGGCTCAGCGGCCAAAACGCCTCGCTCTCCCGCCCGACCGCCCGGCGGGCTGGGCCCGCCCCCCGGCGGAGACGGGTCGCCGCAGGCCAGGGGGCCAGGACCGGGAGGGAGTTCAGCGGGGGAGCACGTGCGGGTTCAGGATGCCGGCCGGGTCGAGCGCCCGGCGGATCCGGCCGAACAGGTCCCGCTCGGCCGCGGAGCGCACCAGCGGGAGCCAGCGGGCTTTGAGCGCGCCGATGCCGTGCTCGGCCGAGATCGAGCCGCCCAGCGACGCCACGAACGAGAACACCGCATCCTCGTGCCGGCCGTCCGCGGGGGCGGCTGGGACGATGTTGACGTGCACGTTCCCGTCCGCGACGTGACCGAAGGTTATGACGGTGGCGTCCGGGTCCGCCCCGGCGACCACCCCGGCCACCCCGGCTGCCAGTTCGACCCAGTGCGCCGCGGGCACGGAAACGTCCAGCTTGACCGGGACGCCGAGGAAGCCCGCCGCTTCCGGCTGGCGTTCCCGGTAGGCCCACAGCCGGGCCCGGTCCGCAGCGGCCTGCGCCACGGCCGCGGGATACTCGGCGGCCACGGCAGCCAGATCGTCCAGCGCGTCCGGGCCGTCCGCCTCCAGCAGGAGATACGCCTGGGCGGGGACGGCCAGCGGGGGCGCCAGGCCGGCCCGGACGGCCAGCACATCCAGCCCGGCCGGGGTGAAGAACTCGGCCGAGAGCAGGCCGGGGACCCGGTCGAGGGCCAGCCGGGCCAGCGCGTGCAGGTCGTCCAGACCCGGCAGCCCGCACAGCACGGTGACCAGCCTGCGGGCCCGGGGGACCAGCCGCAGCCGGGCCTGGGTGATGACGGCCAGAGTGCCTTCCGAGCCGGCCAGCAGCGAGGGGTAGTCGTATCCGGTGTTGTCCTTGACCAGGCCGGACAGGTGGGACAGGACGGTGCCGTCGGCCAGCACGGCCTCGATGCCGCGCACCTGGGCGCGCATCGGCCCGTAGCGCAGCACCCGCAGCCCGCCCGCGTTAGTGGCCACCGCACCGCCCACGGTGGCGCTGTCCCGGCTGGCGATGAGGACCGCCGAGGTCCAGGCCGGGCGCGGCTGCGGCGGCCTGGCTGAGCGTCACCCCGGCCCCGGCGGTGACCTGGGCTGCCTCCAGGTCAGCCGGGCCGAGCCGGTCCAGCCGGGACAGGCTGAGCACGACCTCCCCGTGGACCGGGACGCCCCCGCCGACCAGGCCGGTGTTGCCCCCTTGGGGAACCACCGGGATCCCCGCGCCGGAGCACAGCGTCAGGACCGCCGCGACCTGCTCGGTGTCCCGGGGCCGCAGCACGGCAGGCGGGTCGCCCCGGAACCGGCCGGTCCAGTCCACCGCGTAGCCCGCCGCCGCGTCGCCGGTCAGCACGTGTGGCGGCCCTACGACTGCGGTGAGGTCGCGGAGCAGGGCCGGCGGCAGGCCGCGCGGCCCGGGAGTTTGCGGCACGGGGAGTTTGCGGCACGCGGGGTGTGCGGCACGGTTTATCCCGCGGAGCAGGCGCGCATGGCCCGGGCGAACGCGTCACCCCGGTCCCGGTAGTCCCGGAACTGGCCGAAGCTCGGCGCGGCGGGGGACAGCAGCAGCACGCCGTCCGGACGGGCCCAGGCGAAGCCCCGCTGGACCGCCGTGTCCAGGTCTGGGCAGGAGATCACCTCGGCCTTGCCGGGCTGGGCGGCCTCGATCGCGGCCGCGATGCGGGGGCCGCTGTCCGGTACGGCCAGCACCAGCGTGGGCGCGGGCCGGTCGGCGAGCCCGGCGGCCAGCGGCGCGTAGTCGATCCCGCGGTCCTGGCCGCCGGCGATGAGGGCCACCCGGCGGCCCGGGAACGCGTCCAGCGCCGCCAGGGTGGGCAGCACGTTGGTGGACAGGCTGTCGTCCACGAAGGTGACCCCGGACACCGTGCCGATGGCCTGCAGCCGGCTGCTGAGCGGCTGGAACCCCGCGGCGGCGTCGCGCAGCGCGGCCTCGTCTTCCGCCTGCGGCACGCCCAGGGCGCGCAGGCAGGCCCGGGCGATCAGGGCGTTGCGCCGGCTGTGCGCGCCCAGCAGGCCGAGCGGCGCCATCCAGTCCGCGTCCGGGTCGTCATCCGCGTGCACCCACTCCACCCGCGGGCCGAGCAGCGCCACCCGGTCCCGGAGCAGGCCGCTGTCACCGTTGGCCACGGTCAGGTCCGCGCCCGGCTGGGAGCAGGCGGACAGCTTGTCCCGGTAGTAGTTCTGCACGCCCTGATGCCAGGGCAGGTGATCGGGGTGCAGCGACGTCACCGCCACCACCGGCGGCGAGCAGCCCAGGTCGGTGGCCTGGTAGCTGGAGGTTTCGATCACCCAGTAGTCGTAGTCCAGGGCCGCCTGTGCGGGTTCCCACGGCGGCTGGCCGATGTTCCCGCCGACCATGCACCGGTAGCCCCACTGGCTGAGCAGGTGGCCCGCGATCGCGGTGGTGCTGCTCTTGCCCTTGGTCCCGGTGATGCACAGCACCCGGGCCCGGGGCGCCTCCTGGAGCCACAGGCCCAGCCCGCCCAGGACCGGGATGCCCCTGGCCTCCAGTTGCCGCAGGTCGTCGCGATAGCGGCTGATGCCCGGTGACTTGATCACGACCTCGCAGCCGGCCAGCGCCTCCAGGCCGCCGCCGGAGGTGGCCAGCACCAGGTGCCCGTCCACCCCGCCGGCCGGCGGGTGGTCGTCGACGAGCACGGGCTGGCGGCCCAGGGAGCGGAGCGCGGCGAGATTGGCCAGGCCCTCCACGCCGAGGCCCCACAGGCCCACCTGGCCGCTGGCCAGCCGGCCGCCGGGCTCGCGGCCCGCCCGGGCGCGCAGGTCAGACCAGGAGATCGTCGGGCGCATAGGCATCCGGGATGAAGTGGCGGCCGAGCGGGCGGAGCAGTTCGGCCGGGGTGGACAACTCGGGCAGGCCGTCCAGTTCGGCGGCCAGCACCTGGAGCAGCTTGGTGCCGGCCCGGTCGGGCCGTTGCGCGGCGAGCAGCGCCGCGGCCCGGCATTCGCCGACCTCGCCCACGCACTCAAACGGCTTGCTGGTGGGGGAGGTGCCGAGCAGGGAACGGAACTTGTCAGCCAGCCCCGCGCCAGCCTCGGTGCTGGCTGGATCCGGGCCGGCGGCGTCGTCGCCGCCCAGCGGCTCGTGCCCGCCGAAGATCCGCTCCAGGTCCGCGGCAGGCAGGAACGGCGACAGGATCAGGTCGATGAAGCAGCACTTGTCGCAGCGGCCGCACCAATGGTCGAGCCGGAGCGATTTGTCGATGTGAAAGGCGCGGTTACAGCTGCGGAACGTGTCGTGGTACTGGGTCAGCGCGGCGAACCGCCGGGCTACCCACAGCTCGCTGAACGGGCGCAGCGCCGAGAAATAGGCGAAGTCCGGGCCGAGCGCTCCGGCCAGTACGCCGCGGAAGGCACCCTCGAACGCCCCGCTCTTGGAGTACTGGTGATTCACCGGGGACCCGTTCACTTCCAGGGTCGGGATCGACGCGGACCATTCGTTCGACATGACCACGGCGTCCCGGCCGTCGAGGACCGCGGCCAGCACGGCGATGGCCGAGATTATCCCGGTCACCGGGACGTGGCCATTGAGGAACCCCAGGTCGCGGGAGCGCAGCAACTGCGGATCGATCTCACGCTCGGCGCGGATGACCGGCAGCCCGGTGACCGCGGCGGGCCGTTCGATCGCCTCGAACCGGTCACCCGGGCGGCTCACGATGAACAGCGCGGGCTCGGCCCGGGCGCGGATCATCTCGGTGGTGACGATCGAGTCGATGCCGCCGCCGAAGGGCACCAGCGGCCGGCCCGGGTTTCCGGCAGCGTTCCCGCAGGCTGGGGGGGCCTGGCCTGGCCCGCGGGCCGGGCCAGGCCAGGACGGGACGGGCCCTCGATCCGGAGCCCGGACAGGTCCAGGCCGTTGCGGTAGCCGAACTCGGCCAGTCCGCCGGTGTAGAACGCGCGCAGGAAGGCGCGCTCGGTGTCGGTGACCGCGGTGTCGCCCAGGTCGATGACCGGCGGTGCGGCGGTCTTGTAGTAGGACACGCCGGCCAGCAGGAACACCAGCCGCGCGGCCTCGTCGGCGTCCGCGCGGGCCCACCGCTCCGGGGCGACGCCGGACACCGTGACCTGCTCACTGAAACGGTAGTCACCGACGGAATACCGGCAGGTCAGGAGCCCGCGGTCCGGATCGATCTGGTACCCCTCATACCGGAACGGCGGGGTGTTCACGTGTCCTCCTCAGGCCTGAGCCGGGCTACCGCGGCGAACCGCCCGCACGGGCGGGCCGCCCGGTCGCTGAAGAACAACTCCGGGCCCGGGCCGATCATGCCCGGGCCGCCGGCCCGGGTGGCCGTGCTCAGGCCGCTGTCGTAAATCTGGCCGTCCGGCACGCCCGACTCGCGGATGACGCGCCGGTTGGCCGCGGGCAGGTCCATCAGCCACCGCCCGCCACGGTCATCCGGGCGCATGATCCCGCTCGTGTTACCGCCGAAGAACCGCTCCGCTGCCGCCGCGACCTCCGGGCCCACCTGGTAGCGGTCCGCTGCGACGGCGGGGCCGATCGCTGCCCGCATACGTTCGGGCTGCGCGCCCAGCCCCTGCATCGCGTGCAGTGCG
>CAVQZG010000023.1:0-197920 GCA_963718305.1 uncultured Actinomycetes bacterium | reverse complement strand
GTGTGACTGAGGGGAATGGGCGGAGATGGGGGTCATGATCGATGTGACCCGTGGTGCTGAGGGTGCGATCCAGGGGGCGCATGGGGCGGTCGCACTCCGTCCGGCCCGCTTGACCTGGGAATCACCCTCGCGCTGGACCGTAATCGCTACTATCCGTGATTAGCGATTACTGTACGCATCCGAACGCGTGGCCAGCGGATGGCACACGCAGGGGCAGACCCGGGGGAAGCACCACCATGGACACCATCGAAGACGTCGCGGGACTGGTCAGCATCGGCCAGCTGGCCAAGGCGGCGGGCGTGAGCAGCCGGACCATCCGCTACTACGAGGAACTCGGGATCCTGCCCGAACCGCGGCGGACCAGCGGCGGCACCCGCAAGTACCCGCGCGAGTACTGCGGCTACATCGAGACCGCGCTGGCCCTCAAGGACCTGGGTTTCCGGCTGGAGGAGGTCAAGCCGCTAGCCCGGCTGGCCCTGGGCCGGGCGATCGCCCCCGGGCAGCGGGCCAGGGCGGCGCAGCTCGTGGAAGACCGGATCCAGGCGCTGGACCGGCAGGTAGCGGTGTTGCGCAAGCTCCGCGAGTGCGTGGATCAGCCGGACGGGACGGTCAGCCTGGATCCGCTCGCGCTGCGCAACGGATCGGTGGCCTGGCCGGCCTTATGCTCGTTACCAGTGGCCGACCCGGCAGCCCCCCGGCCGGTCACCGGAACCCGATCCCCGGAGGCCGGGATGACGACCGGAATTATCCTGCTGGTGTTCATTGCCGCCCTGGTGACGTTCTTCCTGACCCGGGCGCGGCGCCGCCTGGGGATGGGCAACGCGACCGGCAAGACCTGGCTCATCATCATGGCCGCCGTGATCCTGGCCGTCGCTGGCCCTGTACGCCTACCAGGCCCAGGGCAAGTAAGCCTCGGTCAGCCCACCGGCTCGCGGCGCAGCGGCATCTCGAACCAGACCGCCTTGCCGTCCCGGGTCGGCCGGGAGCCCCACCGCGTGGCCAGCTGATCGACGAGGTAGAGGCCGCGGCCGCCCTCGTCCGTCTCGCCCGCGCTGCGGATCCGCGGCAGCCGCAGGTCGTTGTCGAAGACCTCGACCCACACCGCCTCGCCGCCGCGGCGCAGCCGCAGGGTGAACGTCTTGCCCTCCGCGGCCGCGCCTTCCTCGCTGAACGGGACGGGGGCCCACCCGGCGACCGCGCCGGGCGGGCGCTGCGCGGCCGCGCCGGCCACTTCCAGGGTCAGCGCCTGGCGGGGGGCACGCGACGCGGCTGTGTGCAGCACGACGTTGGTGACCACCTCCGACACCAGCAGGCAGGTCAGCTCGACCTGCTCGCCTTCCATCCCCCAGGACCGGAACGTGGCCTCGGCCAGCCTCCGCGCCTCGGAGACCTTGATCGGCTCGGCGGGGAACGTGCAGTCCCAGGAGGCCAGGTCGACCGGCGACGTGCGGATCGCGACGATGGCCATGTCGTCGTCGATGTCCCCGGGGACCGCCTCCTGCGCGGCCTGCGCGATCAGCTCGACGTCGCCGTGCGCCACCCGGCGCACCGACTGGTGCAGCATCAGCCGGGCGTCATCCTCGGAATAGGTGCCCGTGCCGTCGGGGCGGTGCCGCCGGTCGGTGAGACCGTCGGTGTAGAGCACCAGCCCGGAGCCGGCCGGCAGATAACGCGTCTCCTCACGGTAGGTCGGCAGCGCGGGCACCCCCTTGCCGCGCAGCCCGAGCAGCACGCCCTTGTGCTCCATCTCCAGCTCGCCGACCTCGCCGCCGACGATGAGCAGCGGGGCGTCGTGGCCGGCGTTCGCGAAGGACAGCGTGCGGGACCACGCGTCATAGACGAGGTAGGTGCAGCTGACCATGGGCGCGTCGGGGGCATCGAGGTCGCCGGCCTGGCCTTTGCCCGTGCTGAGCGTGCGGCACCACTCGTCGAGCTTGCGCAGGATCTCCGCGGGCGGCTTGTCATCCTGGGCGAACGCGCGCAGCGCGGCCCGGAGCTGGCCCATGACCGCGGCCGCCCGGGCCCCGCGGCCCTCGACGTCACCGATGACGATGCCGACCCGGCCCGCAGACAGCGGGATGATGTCGTACCAGTCCCCGCCCACCTGGGTCTGGATACCCTGGCCGTGGGTGACCAGCGGCTTGGCGGGCACGTACCGGCAGGCCACCTCCAGCCCGTCGAGCTGGGGCAGCTGCTGGGGCAGCAGGCTGGTCTGGAAGGCGAGCGCGGTCCGCCGCTCCTCCTCGAACAGCAGCGCGTTGTCGATGGCCACCGCGACCCGGCTGGCCACCGCGCTGAGGAATTCGCGGTCGTCCGCGTCGTAGTACTGCTCGTGGCGCTTGGTCAGCCCGGACAGGGCGAGGCTCATCACGCCGAGGAGCTCGCCCCGGGCGATCAGCGGGGCGGCCACGACCGACCGCAGGCCGACGCCCTGGGCGGCGGCCAGGCTGAGCGAGCTGGGCGCCGCCGGCTGCAGCTCGTCGAGGTTCTCGACCAGGACCGCCTCCAGGCGGGCCATGGCCTGGCAGCAGAAATGACCGTCGGGGTACTTGATCGGGTCCCCGATCCGGGCCCAGCTGCCGGACGGCGGGACCCAGC
Source organism: uncultured Actinomycetes bacterium (assembly GCA_963718305.1). Taxonomy (GTDB): domain Bacteria; phylum Actinomycetota; class Actinomycetes; order Streptosporangiales; family Streptosporangiaceae; genus RYN-230. Next base: position 195,322 of record CAVQZG010000023.1, on the reverse strand, counting down.
CGCCCGCGTTCATCTGCGACTGGCGGATCAGCTTGTCGCCCTGGAACAAGTCGATGATGCAGTGGTCCGCGAACTGCGGGACCAGGGTCTCGGCCACGTGCCGCAGGGTCGTGCCGAACTCGAGCGACCCGGCCAGCTGCTCGCCGATGCGCTCGAGCAGCGAGACCCGGTCGCGTTCTCGCCGGCTGCTGCGCCGGCTGGCCTCGCGGGCCAGGATCACGATGCCGTCGATCGACCCGGAGGGGTGGCGCAGCGGCATGGCCTGGGCCCGGACGAACACGCGCGAGCCGTCGGCGCGCAGGACCGCGAACGTGCCGTCCCCGCCGCGGCCGCGGAGCACCTGCTTGGCCAGTTCGGCGGCCTTCCCGGCGTCGGTACCGGAGAACGCGAGGGACAGCACCGGGCGGCCCAGCAGCTTGCCCTTCTTCGGGAACCCGAACAGCGCGGCCGCGAAGGGGTTGGCGTAGAGCAGGTTGCCCTGGCGGTCGGTGACGACCACGGCCGCGGAGATCTGGGCCAGGATGGTCTGAGCCGGGAGATAAGCGTCGTACCCGGCCGCGGTAGCCCAGTCAGTCACCGGGGGCACCCTCAGCGCCTGGCGACAAAAACATGGGCGGCCACCAGGCGGGGCAACTCCGCCGTGACACTGCCGACCCTGTCCTCACTGGTCACCCGCACACCCTCGTCGCTCGCCGCGAGCGTGACCTCGCGTCCGGGTTGTATCCCGATCCGCTTGAGTTTAAGCATCAGGGAAGGGTCGCTTTGGACTTGTTCGCTGATCCTAAGAACTGTTACCTGGCCAGCGATCTTCGCCGCGACGGCGGTCATTGACTCGGCGCGCTCCTCACCGGCGGCTACCGCCCGCTGCCGCGCGTCCGGCGGGACGCCGAGTTCCTCCAGCCCGGGGATGATGTTCCCGTGCGGGCAGGACACCGGGTAGTCGAGCAGCTCCACCAGCCTGCGCTCGACGTTTTCCGAGATCACGTGCTCCCACCGGCACGCCTCGACATGCACTTCTTCCCAGGGCAGCCCGATCACCCCGACCAGCAGGCACTCGGCCAGGCGGTGCTTGCGCATCACCCGCATGGCCAGCGTCGCGCCCGCCGGGGTCAGCGCGAGCACACGATCGCCCTCCACCTTGACCAGCCCGTCCCGCTCCATCCGGGCTACGGTCTGGCTGACCGTCGGTCCGCTCTGCGACAGCCGCTCGGCGATACGTGCCCGCAGCGGGACGATGCCCTCCTCTTCCAATTCGAAGATCGTGCGGAGGTACATCTCGGTGGTGTCGATGAGCCCATGCACCGTCTCCAGGCCTCCCTCCTCACCTGATGCTATGCCGGCTGAGCGCAATCGCGACCCGGCAAACGGGTGAAGGCCTGACGCCGCCCCGTAATCAGGCTGGGGAGGGGATTTACGGCGCCAGGCGCTCGAGCACCCAGTCCTGGCCGTCACGGCGGTAGCGGAGCCGGTCGTGCAGGCGGCTTGGCTGCCCCGCCCAGAACTCCATGACCTCCGGCAGCACGCGGTAACCGCCCCAGAACTCCGGCATCGGCACGGCCGTCCCCTCGGGCCAGCGCGCTTCCAGCTCCTGGTACCGCGCCTCCAGTTCCGCCCGGGACGCCAGCACGGACGACTGCCGGCTGGCCCAGGCGCCGAGCTGCGACCCGCGCGCGCGGGAGTGGAAGTAGGGCTCGCTCTCGCTGGTGGACAGGGCCTGCACCGGGCCTTCGATGATCACTTGCCGCTGGATCGGATGCCAGGGGAACACCAGGCAGGCGTACGGCCGCTCCGCCAGCGCGCGCCCCTTAGCTGAACTGCGATTGGTATAGAAAACGAAACCCGCCGCCCCGTAGTCCTTCAGCAGTACCGTGCGGGCCCGGGGGCGGCCTGCCGGGGAGACGGTGGCCAGCACCATGGCGGTGGGCTCGGGCAGGGCCGCGGCGACGACATCGCCCATCCACCGGGCGAACAGCGTCACGGGATCGGCCGGGGCCTCAGATTCAACCAGGAGATGATGAGACGGTTCCACGGGAAAGATCCTCACACACCCCCTGGCCTGGTTGGGCATCCGTCCAGCGTGCCCAGCGTCACGGTCAGGGGATCTACCGGATTATTGTGCGTGCAGGGTTGAATTAACCCTGCTGACATGAACGGCCAGCCACCGGGAGGCACCACCCCCCGGGACGGCTTCCACGCAGCTCACGAGGACTAGCAGCTCACAAGGACCACGGAGGACCAGCACATGTCCGATTTCGTGCCTGGGCTCGAAGGCGTCGTCGCCTTCGAGACAACGATTGCCGAGCCGGACCGCGAGGGCGGGGCACTCCGCTACCGGGGCGTGGACATCGAGGAACTCGTGGGCCACGTGTCATTCGGGCACGTGTGGGGACTCCTGGTGGACAACAAGTTCGCCCCGGGCCTGCCCCCGGCCGAGCCCTACCCGATCCCGGTGCATTCCGGCGACATCCGGGTGGACGTGCAGAGTGCGCTCGCCATGCTGGCCCCGGCCTGGGGCATGCGCCAGCTCCTCGACATCGACGACGAGCAGGCCCGCGACGATCTGGCCCGCGCCTCGGTCATGGCGCTGTCCTTCGTGGCCCAGTCCGCCCGCGGTCCCGGGCTGCCCCCCGTCCCGCAGGAGCGGGTGGACGAGGGGCGCAACATCGTCGAGCGGTTCATGATCCGGTGGCGCGGCGAGCCCGACCCGCGGCACGTCAAGGCGGTCGACGCGTACTGGACCTCCGCGGCCGAGCACGGCATGAACGCGTCGACGTTCACCGCCCGCGTGATCGCCTCGACCGGCGCTGACGTAGCCGCCTCCCTGTCCGGCGCGGTCGGCGCGATGTCCGGGCCGCTGCACGGCGGGGCGCCCGCGCGGGTGCTGTCCATGATCGAGGAAGTCGAGCGGACCGGCGACGCGGTCAAGTTCGTCAAGACCTCCCTGGACCGCGGGGACCGGCTGATGGGCTTCGGGCACCGGGTGTACCGCGCCGAGGATCCCCGCGCGCGGGTGCTGCGCCGGACCGCCAAGGAACTCGGGGCGCCGCGGGCCGAGGTGGCCGAGGCCCTGGAGACCGCGGCCCTGGCCGAGCTGCACGCCCGCAGGCCGGACCGGGTGCTGGCCACCAACGTGGAGTTCTGGGCGGCCATCGTGCTGGACTTCGCGGAGGTCCCGCCGCACATGTTCACATCCATGTTCACCTGCGCGCGGACCGCGGGCTGGGCGGCGCACATCCTGGAGCAGAAGCAGACCGGGCGGCTGGTCCGGCCGAGTGCCCGCTACGTGGGCCCGCCATCCCGCCCGGTCAGCGACGTCCCCGGCGCGGACCAGGTGCTGGGCGAGGTCTGACGTTCCTGGCCCGGGCCGGGCTCGCTACCGGGCAGCCCGGCCCAGGTCCGGGGGCTGGATAGGCTGGCAGGGTGACCGACATCGCCATTCCTGCGGGCCTCCGGCCGGCCGACGGCCGTTTCGGCTGCGGGCCCTCCAAGATCCGTCCCGAGCAGCTCACCGCGCTGGCCGCGTCGTCGGCCCAGTACCTGGGCACCTCGCACCGCCAGGCCCCGGTCCGCTCGCTGGTCCGGCGGGCCCGCGACGGCCTGGCGGAACTGTTCGCGCTGCCCGACGGCTACCAGGTCGTCCTCGGTAACGGCGGTACCACGGCGTTCTGGGAGATCGCGGCGTTCGGGCTGATCCAGCAGAAGTCGCAGCACCTGGCGTTCGGCGAGTTCTCCGCCAAATTCAGCAAGGTCGCCCAGGCCGCCCCGTGGCTGGATGACCCGACCGTGATCGCCTCGCCGCCCGGCAGCCACCCCGTCCCGCGCGGCGAGACCGGCGTGGACACCTACGCGCTGACCCACAACGAGACCTCGACCGGGGTGGCCATGCCGGTCCGGCGGGTCCGGGAGACCGACCCCGGGGCGCTGGTGATCGTGGACGCGACGAGCGGCGCGGGCGGCCTGCCCGTGCAGGCCGGCGAGTGCGACGTGTACTACTTCGCGCCGCAGAAGTGCTTCGGTTCCGATGGCGGGCTGTGGCTCGCGCTGATGTCACCGGCCGCCCTGGACCGGGCGGCCGGGATCGCGGCCAGCGGCCGCTACATCCCCGAGTTCTTCTCGCTGCCGGTGGCCATCGACAACTCCGCCAAGCAGCAGACGTACAACACCCCGTCGGTGGCGACCCTGCTGCTGCTGGCCGACCAGGTGGAGTGGATGCTCGGCCAGGGCGGCCTGGACTGGGCGGTGGAGCGGACCGGCGACTCCTCCTCGCGGCTGTACAACTGGGCCGAGAAGTCGCCCTATGCCACCCCGTTCGTCACCGATCCGGCGCAGCGGTCCCAGGTCGTGGGCACCATCGACTTCACCGGGGACGTCGACGCCGCCGCCGTGGCCGCGGCGCTGCGGGCGAACGGGATCGTGGACACCGAGCCGTACCGCAAGCTCGGCCGCAACCAGCTGCGGATCGGCATGTTCCCCGCGGTGGACCCGGCCGACGTGGAGGCGCTGACCGCCTGCATCGACTACGTCATCGAGCGGCTCTAGACCCGGGGCTGAGGCAGCGAGCGGCGCCGCGTCAGCGCATGGCCGCGCCGAGGAGCGCGCCTGCGACCAGGATCGCGAGCACCACCGGGAGCAGCCACCGGGTCGTGCGGTTCACATCAGGCAGCCTATGCCCCGGCCAGCTATGCCCTAGGCCCCGGCACCGGCGCCGGCCAGTGGCCAGCAGCCCAGCGTCTCGTAGCGCGGCCGGTCGTGCGGGCGGCCGCCGGGCAGGTGGCTGCGGATGAGGTAGATCTCCCCCGCGGTCCACGGCGTGCCGGTGTACCCGGACAGGCGCGCCACCAGCGCTCGCACGTCCACCGGTTCGCGGCACCGGGCCAGGGTCAGGTGCGGCTGGAAGCGCCGGCCCTCCCCGGCCGGGGGAGCGCCCGCCCGGCGCGCTCCCGCGGCCACGGACGCGGCCAGGGCGGCGAGAGCACGCGGCTCGCCCTGCACCCCGGTCCACAGCACGCGGGCCCGGGCCGCGCCTGGGAACGCGCCCGCCCCGCCCAGGGACAGCGAGAGCCGGGGATGGCGGGCCGCGGCGCGCTCCAGCCGCGGCACCAGCCTGATACTGACCGGCTCGGGCACCTCACCGAGGAAGGCCAGCGTGAGATGCCACGCATCGCGCCCGGTCCAGCGCAGGACAGGCCACGACTGGCGCAGCGGCGCCACCGCGTCGTCCAGCTCGTCGGCCGCGTGCACCGGCAAGGCGACCGCGACGAACAGCCTCATAGCCCATTCGTAGCACCAGCCCCGCAGGGCCGGGCCGTGCACCGGGCTAAGAAACAGCTCAGTTAAGGAACGGCTCAGGCGACCATGCGGGCCAGCGCGGCCGGGCGCAGCGCCTCCCGCGCCGCTATACCGCGCCGCCGGGCCAGCAGCAGGCCGATGACCGCGGCCGCGGCGGCCGAGATGACCCCGCCGGCCAGCAGGCTCATCCGCGGGCCGAACTGCTCCCCGACCCAGCCGACCAGGGGCGACCCGAGCGGCGCTCCGCCCAGGAACACCAGCATGTATAGCCCCATGACCCGGCCGCGCATGTCCGGCGCCGAGCCGATCTGGACCGTGGAGTTAGCCGCCGTGTTGAGCGTCAGCAGGACCAGGCCGGTCGGCACCAGCATGGCCAGGAACAGCCAGAACGAGGGCATCAGCGCGGTCAGGACTTCCAGCACGCCGAACAGGAACGCGGCGGCCACCAGCAATCGCAGGCCCGGCTTGCTGCGCCGGGCCGCGAGCAGGGCCCCGGCCAGCGCGCCCGCCGCGAACACGGCCGACGCCACGCCGAAGGCGGTGGCCCCGGTGTGGAACACCTGCCGGGACATCAGGGCGTTAGTGACCTGGAAGTTCATTCCGAAGGTGGCCACGAAGAAGATGAGGATCATGGGCATGAGCAGCTGCGGCCGGGACCAGACGTAGGCGAAACCCTCGCGCAGCTGACCCGGGTGCCGGGGGACCGGATCCACCGGATGCAGCTCACCGGGCCGCATCAGCTTCAGGCCGGTCAGCACGGCGCCGTAGGAGGCCGCGTTGAGGAAGAACGCGGCCGGCGTGCCCACCGCCCCGATGACCAGCCCGGCGGCGGCCGGCCCGGCGATGCGGGCCAGGTTGAAGATCGCGCTGTTCAGGGCGATGGCGTTGGGCATGTCAGCCTGGCCGACCATCTCGGTGACGAACGCCTGGCGAGTGGGGTTGTCCACCAGCGTGGCCAGGCCGAGCCCGAAGGCCAGCGCGAAGACCTGCCAGATGCGCACCGCCCCGGTCACCGCGAGCACGCCCAGGATGAGCGCGAGCAGCCCCATGGCGGTCTGGGTCAGCATCAGGATGCGGCGCTTGGGGTAGCGGTCCGCGACCGCCCCGCCCCACGGGCTGGCCAGCATGGGCAGGAACTGCAGCCCGGTCGCGATGCCCAGGGCGGTGCCGCTGCCGTGGGTCAGCTCGAGGACCAGCCAGTCCTGGGCCACCCGCTGCATCCAGGTGCCGCTGTTGGAGACGACCTGGCCGATGGCGAAGAGCCGGTAGTTCCGGGTGCCCAGGGAACGGAACGTCCGCAGGCTGGACCGCCCGGACCGGGCGCCCCGGGTCAGGCCTGGCTGAGCTTCTCCAGAATCGGCGCCGCCGCCCGCAGCGTCGCCCGCTCCTGCGGAGTCAGCTCGTTCAGCCGCCTGGCCAGCCAGGCGTCGCGGCGGCGGCGGGCCTTCGCCACCAGGTCCCGGCCCGCCGGGGTTACCGTCAGTACCACCTGCCGCCGGTCGGAGGCATGTGCTGCCCGCGTGACGAGTTGCCACTCCTCCAGCGCGGCGATGACGCGCGTCATCGACGGCGGCTGCACCCGCTCGTGCCCGGCCAGCTCGCCCGGGCTCATCGCGCCGTGCTTCTCCAGCGTCGCCAGGGCGGCGAACTGGGTGTCCGAGAGCACCGGCTCCGCCTGGCCCGGCACGGTCCGCTCGACCCGCAGCCGCCGGGCCAGGCGGCTCACGGAGATCCGTAGCGTTGTGGCCAGGCCCGCGTCGGCCGTAGTCCCCGAGGATGTCATTATCTTTAGCCTGAGTCATTACTTTTGCTAACGGTATCCGGGCTGATGGCATTCCGTCAAACCGTTAGCAAGGCGAACGGGTGGCACACCCCAACGGGGCGTGGACCAAGTACACCACGCGGAAGCCCGTTAGCCTGGGTTAGGTGAGCAGGAAACTTCGGCCCGCGCCGCCGCCGCTCGAGGCCAATGACCAGCTCGTGACCGCGGTCATCACCGCGGCGTGGGCAATCGGGCTGGTCAGTGTCCTGGTGCTGCGCGACAACCTGGCCCCGGCCGATCGCTGGTGGGTCTGGACCTGCGCGGTGGGGCTGTGCATGGGCCTGTTCGGCCTGTGGTACGTGCCCCGGCTGAAGCGCGCCCGCGCCCGGCAGGCGAAGCGGCGGGCCCAGGCCCGGGCTGACTAGTTGATCGGGCTAGTTGTGATCAAGCGGCTCGAAAACCGTCTCCTCGACCGACACGCCGGGCATGTCCACCAGGTCATACCCCAGTTCGTCGATGACCGGCCGCAGCGGCTGGTCCGCGGCCGCCGCGGTCACCCCTTCGGAATGGGCGCCGCAGCCGTGATCCACGGAGACGACCCGGCCATCGTCGGGCGCGTACTCGTTCGCGCAGACCCCGAACACGCGGCCGAGCGGACCCCCCAGCCGCACGAAGAACCCGCACCCTGAGCACAGTCCGGGGGCCGCGCTGGCCAGCGGGGACTTGGGGCCGTGCTCACTGGTGTACCAGCGCAGCGCGGTGTCGTCGCGGCCGATCGCCGAGAGCACCCGGGCGCGGGGCGGCCGGTCCTCCAGGACGTCCCCGTCCACGACGTCAGCTCCGGCGGAGTCGGCGCCGGCAGTGCTGCTCCGTTCCTCCGCACCCGGGTCACGGGCGGCTCCCGCGGAAACCGCCACGGCTGCGACGATCCCGGTGCCATCCAGGTCTTCCGGTGCGGCGTCATCGTCGTCGTCCAGGCCCTCAGCCAGCGCCTCGGCGGACGGGACCGGGACCAGGTCTTCCGGTTCTGTCCCGGGCATAGCCCAGGCCGTCTCGCCCCAGTCAGAGACCCCGTCGTCCCCCTCCAGCGACGCGGCCGGCACCAGCCGGGCGTCATCCGGCGGCGCCGGGAGCAGGTCCCCCACCCCCAGGTCGCCGGGCAGGACGCGTTCCTTCCAGGGCACCCAGTCCGGGGCGAGGATCGCCTCCGCTCCCGGGACCAGGAGCGTCTCGTCGACGGTCACGTTCTTGGCCCGGGAGGCCCGGGCCACGGTGACGGCCCAGCACCAGCCGCGGTAGGCGGGATCGAGACAGCTGAACCGATGCGTCACCACCCGGTCACCATCGGCCGTCACGCCGGCGTGCTCCCCCACCTGCCCGGGGCCAGCCATCTCCTCGGCGGCGCTGCGCGCCAGGTCGACCGCCTGCGCGCAGGCCTCGTCCGGTTCTTTGCTCCGTGCACGCCCTGGGCTCACGGTGAGCAATTGTCCCCCATCCAGGCACCTGCTGTGCGCCATAAAACTGTTCGGCCGGCTAATGTCCGGCCCGTCAGGGGTCGTGGACCCCTGAGAACGCAGAATACTGGGACCATGGGACTGTCCGGTGCGAGGCCGCAAGCAAGGCGCGCGGCCGACGGTTTCGCGTCCGGACTGCGCTTCACCGGGCGGGCCGGCGCCTTCACCGCCCGGGGCACCGGCCGGGTCATCCGCCGGCTGACCCAGGCCTCCGGGGCCGGGCGGACCGGCCTGGACCGGATCATCGAACTGACCGCGGCGGGGGCCGCGGCCGATGCCTTCGTGGCCGTCGCGCTGGCCGGGACGCTGTTCTTCAGCACGTCGGTGGACCAGGCCCGGGGCCGGATCGCGCTGACCCTGCTCATCACGATGGCGCCGTTCGCCGTGCTGGCCCCGTTCATCGGGCCGATGCTGGACCGGGTCCGGGACGGGCGCCGCTACATCATGGTCGGCACGCTCCTGGCCCGGGGCCTGCTCTGCTGGGGAATGGCAGGCGCGGTCCAGCACAGCGACACGGTGACCCTGCTGCCGGCCGCGTTCGGCGTGCTGGTGCTGCAGAAGGCCTACGGGGTGACCCGCAGCGCGGTCACCCCCCGGGTGCTCCCGGCCAGCATCACGCTGGTGTCGGCCAACGCCCGGATCTCGCTCGCGGCGCTCATCGCGTCCACCCTCGGGGTTGGTGCCGCGGGCGGGGTCTCGCTCCTGGCCGGCGGCGGCACCGCCGGGGCGACCTGGGCGCTGCGCGTCGGCACCCTGGCCTATCTGGGCGCCATCGCGCTGGGCATCAGGCTGCCGACCACGGTGGACCACCATCAGCCGGAGCAGGCGGGTCCCGGGGCCGCCGCGGCCGCCGCGGAGCAGCCGGGACCCGGCGCAGCCAGCACGGGTCCCGCCAGCCCGGGGCCAGCCAGCCCGGGGTCAGCCAGCCCGTGGTCAGCCAGCCGGGGGCCAGCCGCCGCCGGGGCCGCGCCGGGGGCCACCATCCCGCAGGCGAGCGTTCCGCGAGCCAACGGCCGGGGGGCGCCCGGGCCCTCGGGTGCCGGGGCCGCCGCCGGGCCGGCCGCCCGGCACCCCCGCGGCGCGCCCGGTGGGCCAGCACCCTGCGCAGCGTGGGCCCGGTCGTGGGTGAGGCCATGCGCGGCAACGCGGCGCTGCGGGCCTTTTCCGGCTACATGATCTTCTTTCTCGCGTTCCTGCTGCGCACCGTGCACTTCCCCGGGGTGAACGACAAGCTGGCGCTGGGCGCGATGATCGCCGCCGCCGGCGCGGGCGGGTTCATCGGGACCGGGGTCGGGGCGCTGCTGCGGGCCCGCGCACCGCACCTGATCCTGTTCGCACTGCTCTGCATGTCCACCGTGATCACCGCGGTCTGCGCGGTGTTCTTCGGCCTGTGGGCGGCGCTCATCGTGGCCCTGGTCGCGGCGTTCGGCCAGGTCCTGGCCAAGCTCGCGCTCGATTCCATCGTGCAGCGCGAGGTCCCGGAAGAGATCCGTTCCTCCACCCTGGCCGCCTCGGAGACCATCCACCAGCTGGCCTGGGTGGGCGGCGGGCTGGCCGGGCTGGCCATGTCCATCACGGACAGCGGGGTGGCCGGGCTGGCCGTGGCCGCCGCCGGGCTGGCCGTCACCACAGTCCTGCTGGTGGCCAGCAGGCGCCGCCGGGTCCTCGCCGCGCGCACCGCCCCCGCCCGCCTGCACCACCCCTGATCCCCGCCCGGCGCCTCGCCGTAGTCCATGATCACGGTCAATAACTGACACATAGTGCCTCTTTTTGACCGGGATCATGGCCCTCGTCACGACCGCAGCGCCTCGGCCGGCGGCAGCCGGGCGGCCCGCACGGCCGGGTAGACCCCGGCCACCACGCCCACCACGAGCGACACCGCCAGGCCGCCAGCAACCGCCGCCGCGGGCACCACCACCGCCTGCCCGGTGCTGAGCGCGTACCCGACGGTGGCGGCCGCGCCGAGGAGCACGCCCCCCAGCCCGCCCAGCACCGACAGCAACGCGGATTCGGTCAGGAACTGCACGGCCACCTGCCGCCGCGTCGCCCCGAGCGCGCGACGCAGGCCGATCTCGGCCCGCCGTTCCAGGACGGAGATCACCATGATGTTGGCGATGCCGATCCCGCCGACTCCCACCGCGACGCCGCCGAGGGCCAGGAACAAGCCGGTGAGCGCCGACCGCGCCTGGGCCCGGGCGGCCAGCACCTGGGACGGCAGGCTGACCTGGACTCCCTCGGGCAGGACCGGGTTCGCGGTAAAGGGCAGCACCGAGGCCACCGCCTGGACCTGGTCCGGCTGGGCCCGCAGGTAGATCTCGGTGGCGTGGCCGCCCAGGCCGAGCTGGGTGTCCGCGACCGGGAAACCGACCAGGGCGGCCTCGTCGATCTCCGGGGCGAGCGGGACCGGACGCAGGATGCCGACCACGGAGAAGTACTGGCCGCCCAGGTACGCCAGGGTGCCGGGCGGCACCCGGGTGATGCCCAGCGTCCGGGCGGCGACGGCGCCGAGCACGACCGCGGGGTAGTGGATGGTGGCCGCGTTCAGGAAGGTGCCGCGGGCGACCGTGCCGCCCAGGGTGTGCAGCAGGCTGGTCTGCGCGGCCATGACCGAGATGCCGCCGCTGTCCACGGCGGGGACCGCCGCGGTCCGCCGGACCAGCACGCCGGGCAGGTAGCCCACCGCGGAGACGGTCTGGACCGGGGGGATCCTGGCGATCATGCCGGCCGCGGCGGCGGGCAGCGGAGCCGGTGCCCCGGTGACGTCCTGCCCGGCGGACACGGTGAGCAGGTTGCCTTCCGCGCCCAGCTCGCTGAGCAGGGCGGCCCGGGACGAGGCGGACACGCCGAGCACGGCCACGGCGGCGCCGATGCCGATCGCGATCCCGAGCGCGGACAGCGCGGCCCGCCAGGAGCGTGACCGCAGTGACCCGGCGCCGGTGCGGAGCGCGTCGGCCGGACGGAGCCGGGACCGGGGCACGGCCGGGGCCACCGCGGCGGGAGTCACAGCGGGAGTCACGGGGCGGTTCACGGCGCGGGTCATGGCTGCTCCCGGACGATCCGGCCGTCGCGCATCTCCACCCGCCGGTGCATGGCGGCCGCGATCCCGGCGTCGTGGGTGATCACCACCACGGCCGTGCCGTCCTGGGCCAGGCCGGTGAGCAGGGCGATGATCCCGGCGCCGGTCGCGGAGTCCAGGTTGCCGGTGGGCTCGTCGGCCAGCACCACGGCGGCCTCGCCGGCCACGGCCCGGGCGATGGCCACCCGCTGCCGCTCACCCCCGGACAGCTCACCGGGGCGATGCCGGAGCCGGTGCCCGAGGCCCACCCGCTCCAGGGCCTCCTGGGCGGCCAGCCGCCGCTCGCGGGCGCTGCCGCCGCGGTAGAGCAGTCCCAGGGCCACGTTGCCCACGGCGTCCAGATGATCGAGGAGGAAGAACTGCTGGAAGACGAAGCCGAGGCGGTGCCCGCGCAGCGCGGACAGCTCGGCGTCGGACAGGCCGGACACGTCCTGGCCGCCTACCCGGGTCACTCCGGTGCTGGGTCTTTCCAGCGTGCCCAGGATGTGCAGCAGGGTGGACTTGCCGGAGCCGGACGGCCCGAGCACGGCCAGCCGCTCCCCCGGGCTGATCCGCAGGTCCACCCCGGCCAGTGCGGTCACCGGCGGGGACCCGGGGTAGGTCTTCGTCACGCCGGCCAGTTCCAGCACGGGCTGCCCAGTATCGAGACGGCCCACCTCGCGCTGGCCCACCTCGGGCCCGCCGCCTCGCCCTGGCCCACCGCAGGCTGGTCTCTGCTGGGCCGGCCCATCTCGAGGCGGCCGGTCATGGCGCGGGCACCTCGACCCTCAGCCCGGCCCGCAACCCGGCCCCACTCACCTGGACCAGGCTGCTGCTGAACAGCCCGGTGTGCACCCCGGTCAGGTGCGCGGTGCCGCCGGTGATCACCTGCACGGCGTAGCCCCCGCCGGCCAGCGCGACCAGGGCGCTGATCGGGACCGCGAGCACGCCGCTGGCCCGGGCGCTGACGATGTTCACCGTGACCGGGGCCTGGTCCAGCCCGCCCGCGGCCCGCGGGTGCGCGAGCCGGACGGTGACCTCGACCGTGTCACTGCTGGCGCCCGACCCTGGCCCCCCGGACCCTGACCCCCCGGATCCGGGGTCGCCGGGTGCGGACGGTCCCGGGGAGGGCTGCCCCGCGCCGCCGGGCGATGTCGCGCTGGCCACCCGCGAGATCGCGGTGATGACGCCGGGCACGGTCCTGGTGCCGTCCGGCAGCGTGACGCTGACCGGGTCGCCCCGGTGGACCAGGTACTCCTGGCCGACCGGCAGTGCCGCGCTGACCGCCGGCCGCGCTGACGTGGCGGCCAGCACGGCCACCCCGGGCTGGGCCGCGGCGCCCAGCGTGACGTCCAGCGAGTACACCCGCAGCGGGCCGGGTGCGTAGGCGACCTGCCCGGCCGGGACCACGCCGGTCACGGTCACGCCCAGCGCGGCCTGCCACCGCTGGACCGCGAAGGAGGTCGCGGCCGTGAACGTGTCGCTCACGGTCAGCGTGGCGGGGGTCGCGTAGCCGAGCGCGATCAGGTTGGCATCCAGCTGCGCCACGTCCGGCCCGGGCGTGACCCCCAGGAACAGGTCCCGCCATTCGGGCCTGGGCCCGTAGAGCAGGATGACCGGGCTCCCGTCCACCTCGTACAGGCGGTGGCCCCGGCGCACCACCTGTCCCGGCAGGGGCAGCGCCGTGTAGGCGGTGCCCTGCATCTGGTTGGCGACGGTGTACGAGCCCGCGAACCCGAGCGTCCCGCTCACCTGGACCGTGTTGGTCAGGTCGGTGCGGACCACCGGCGCGGTGGCCACGTGGGAGCCGCCCCCGGCCCCGCTGGCCTGCCCGGCGCCGCTGGACCCGGACGCCGCGTGTCCCGACCCGGCCGCGGGCCCGGACGTGGCGACGATCAGCCCCGCCGCCGCTCCGCCGGCCACGACCGTCCCGGCCGCGGCGAGCCATCTGGCCCGCACGTCAGCCGTCCTGGCCCAGGCTGGACAGGGTCGAAGCGCGGATCTCCGCGGCGTCCAGCCCCTGGCAGGCGTGGATGGCCTGCTGGAAGCCGGGGCTCAGCTTCCCGCCGGCCGGGACCTCGCGGGCGCCCAGCCCGAAACCATGGCCCGGTGTGTACGGGGTGTTCGAGGTCGGATCGGCGTCGTTCGGCAGCCCGTGCGCCCGCATGCACCGGGCCGCGCGCACCCCCGCCTGGACCAGCTGCGGCGGTGCGGGCGGCTCGTGCATCGGGTTGAGCTGAGCCCGGGCCAGCACACTGCCGCAGGCCGCCTGGACCGCGGCCAGGACGGACTGGGTCGCGTCCTGGATGCTGCGCCGGTCGCTGTAGACCGCGCCGCCGGAGGTAAGCACGGGGTCGGCGTAGCCCGGGACGCCGTGCTGGCGGATGCACTGCGCGGCCGCGTGCAGGTCGGCGGCCCGGCCGCCGCCCGCACCGTGGCTGCTGCTGGCCCCGCTCAGGCTCGGCACGGTGGCCGGGGCGGCGCCGCCACCGCATCCCGTGCTGAGCACGCCCAGCAGGGCCAGCATGATGGCCGCCGGCGCTCCCGCCGTCAGCACCCGGCCACTGCTGGCCGCTGGAACTCTCATCGCGTCCTCCCTGACGTTCGCCCTTCGGCACTGGGCGGCCGGCGGGTCCGCCCCCGGCGGGGACGGGCGCCGGCCTGTCACGGAGAGATCTACGCGGGCCGCCCTAACACCAGCCCTACGCAGCGAGCCTCGCCGGCCCACTCCCGTCGTGGCCACGCGCAGCTCAGCGCGGCCCGGGCGGGGCACCGGGAGCTCCTTCGTGTTATGTCCCTGTCATCTCGGCTGGGGCACCATGGACTTGTGCGCGTGCTGGTAGTGGAGGATCAGGAAACGCTGGCCAACCGGATCGCGGAGGGTCTCCGAGACCAGGGCATGGCGGTGGATGTGGCTTACGACGGCGCCGCTGCCGTGGAGATCACCGCGGTGAACCGCTACGACGTCGTGGTGCTGGACCGCGACCTGCCCCGGGTGCACGGGGACGCGGTCTGTGCCAGCCTGGTGGCCGGGCCCTCACCTGCCCGGATCCTGATGCTGACCGCGGCCGCCGCGGTGGAGGACCGGGTGGACGGGCTCAACCTGGGCGCCGACGACTACCTGCCCAAGCCGTTCGCGTTCACCGAACTCGTCGCCCGGGTCCGGGCCTTGTCCAGGCGGGCCCCGTCCACCCCGCCGGTCATCACCCGGGGCGACCTGACCATGGACCGGGCCCGGCGCCGGGTTAGCCGGGACGGCCGGCCGGTGCCGCTGACCCGGAAGGAGTTCGGCGTGCTGGAAGCGGTGCTCGGCGCGGACGGCGCGGTCGTGAGCGCGGAGGAACTCCTGGAGAGCGTGTGGGACGAGCACGCCGACCCGTTCACCAACACGGTCTCGGTCACCATGGCCCGGCTGCGCCGCAAGCTGGGGGACCCGCCGCTGATCGAGACGGTGATCGGCAGCGGCTACCGGCTGCGGGTCCGGTGAAGCGCCCGGCCTGGGCGGCCCGGGTCGCCGGGCGGCGGACGATCCGGCTGCGGCTCACCCTGACCTACAGCGGGCTGTTCCTGCTGGCCGCAGCCATGCTGCTGGCTTTCACCTACGTGTTCGTGGTGCGCGGGCTCAGCACCACCAGCGCCCTGAGCAAGACAGGCCAGCCGTCGACCGTGGCCGAGGAGTCGTTCAGGAAGGCATGCGGCAAGGTGATGGCCGCCCAGAAGAATAAATATCCCCTCTCGGCTACGGACCAGAGCCTGATCAGCAAGTGCCGGCAGACCTTCAGCAGCGGCGTGGCGGCCGGCGCGCAGAGCCAGCGGGACGCGGCCGTGCACCAGCTGCTGCTGTACTCGCTGATCGGCCTGGGCATCATGGGCGCACTGTCCGGGGCGGTGGGCTGGCTGGTCGCCGGACGGGCCCTGCGGCCGGTGCACGCCATCACCGGGGCGGCCCGGCGGGCGTCCGAGGAGAACCTGGGCGAGCGTCTCGCGCTGGCCGGGCCGCCCGACGAGCTGAAAGAACTCGCCGACACGTACGACGCCATGCTGGCCCGGCTCGACGCGGCCTTCGCCAGCCAGCGGCGCTTCGTCGCGAACGCCTCCCACGAGCTGCGCACCCCGCTGACCGTGATGCGGACCGCCATCGACGTCACGCTGGCTAAGCCCGGCCGGACCCCCGCCCAGCTCGAGGGCATGGCCGCCGAGGTCCGGGGAGCCGTGGACCGGGCGGAGGCGCTCATCGAGGCGCTGCTGACCCTGGCCCGCAGCGACCGGGGCACGACCGCCGTGGAACCCGTCAACCTGGCCGTGCTGGCCGAGGATGCTCTCGATGCGGCCGGGGCCGCCATCCGGGCGGCCTCGCTGCACGTGGAGACGGCGCTGCGCCCCGCGCCCACTCACGGTGATCTGGTGCTGCTGGAGCGGCTCGTGGCCAACCTGGTGGACAACGCGGTCCAGCACAACACCCCGGGCGGCTGGATCCAGGTGGCCACCGGGATGCGGGACGGGCAGGCACAGCTCACGGTCACCAACGGCGGCCCGGCCATCGGGGAGGACGTGGCTCCGCTGCTGTTCGAGCCCTTCCGCCGGCTGGACGGCCAGCAGCGGGCCGACCGGGCGGGTGGCGTGCCCGGCACCGGGCTAGGCCTGTCCATCGTCCGGTCGGTGGCCACCGCTCACCAGGGAACGGTCACGGCCCGCAGCCAGCCCGCGGGCGGCCTTGATGTGTCCGTGGTCCTGCCGGGCGTCCCGGCCGTATCGCCGGCCGTGGCGGCGCCGGCTACGTGACCGGCCTGCGGCCGTGACCCCGTGCGGCTCAGGCTTCGAGGTCGTCCGCGACGGCCCGCAGCACGGCCGCGATCTTCTTCCCGTCGCGGGCGTCCGGGTGCCTGTCCCGCCGGTAGGTGGCGGATACCCCATCCAGCAGCTTGATCAGATCTTCGACGATCACGACCATCTCGTCCGGGCTCTTCCGGCTGACCTTGGTGACCGTCGGCGGCGGCTCGAGCAGCCGGACCTGGAGTGCCTGGACCCCCCGGCGTCCCTCGGCGACGCCAAACTCGACCCGCTGGCCGGGCCGCAGGGCCGTGGTGCCCGCGGGCAGGGCCGTGGAATGCACAAAGACCTCACCCCCGTCGTCGCGGGTGAGAAAGCCGAACCCTTTGTCGGCGTCATACCATTTGACCTTGCCAGTGGGCACGGACCAGACCTCACGCGGTAGAGCGGGCGGGCGAGCGCAGGGGTTTGCGACACTAGGTTATCGGTCCCGGGGGGTTAACGTCAGCGGGGGCGCTGCCAGGGAGGAAGCGTCCGCACCCGCGGGCCGCGCCGCAGCCGCCAGATGAGGTAACCCGCGCACAGTACGCAGCCTGCCCGGATGCCCAGCCCGAGGTCGTTCCCAGCGGCGTGGTAGAAGGCGGAGAAGAAATTGCCCGTTGACGTCACCGCGCGGATCACCAGGACCACGAACGCGACCAGGGGCGGCCCGGCCAGGGCGACCCACTTGTCGCGGGCATCCCAGCGCCGCGAGCGCAGCGCGACCAGGCCGCCGATCAGCCAGAACGGGAACGGCAGGATCAGCCCGCCGACGCCCAGCAAGACCACGGCGACAGCCTCCAGGGGATGCTTGCGCGCCAGGGCCCACGCTTCCGCGAGGGGCGCCACAGCCGGTGAGCGCCACCCGCCCGGTGAGCGCCGCCCGGATACCGGGTGATCCTCTGGTTCGTCGGACTCGCTCATGCCAGGCACGATCGACAGCGGCGTGGTCTCGACGGGCGCAGGCGCCGGCCGCCCCGGGTGCAACCAGCCAGGCGGCGTGCCGTTGTGCTCCGGCCCGCCCGATCCGGGGGGCTCCGGCTCCGGCCCGCCCGATCCGGGTGTGCCCGGCTCCGGCTCGTCTGACCCGGGTGCGCCCGGCTCGGGTGCGTCCGCTTCCAGGCCGGCCAGGTCCGGGACGGGCAGGCCAGCCGCAGCGGCAGTCTCCGTGCGTGCGGGTTCCCCGGATGCCGAGTCCCCGGATGCCGGTTCTGCGGGAGCCGGTTCTGCGGGAGCCGGTTCCGTCGGCCACCCTTCCTCGAGCGCCTGTTCCAGGGGCACCCGCGGCCGGGGCACCTCGCCCGGGGACACCCGGGGCGGCGGGGACAGCGCGGGCGGCAGCGACACATCGGCCGGAGGAGACGCCGCGTCGGGGGGGTCCGCCTGGCGCACCGCCGGAACCGGTTCCGGCGGCGATGCCGCTTCTGCTGGCTGTTCCTGTTCTGCTGGCTGCGGCGGTTCCGCTGGCTGCGGCTCGTCCGGGCCGGTCAGCCCGCGGTGCGGCCAGCCGCGGGTCCTGCGCCGCCCCTGGGCCGGCCCCGGCTGGCGCGCGGGCGGCGGGGCAGCGCCCCGCCTGGACTCGCCGGTGCCCTTCCTGGATTCCCCAGTGCCCTTCCTGGACCCGCCAGCGCCCCGCCTGGACTCCTTGCTGGGTTTCCAGAGTGCTGGCGGCGCGGCCGCGGCTCCCCGCCGCCGGGCGCTGTACAGGCGCTCGCGCTCCCGGTTGGCGAGTTCATCCGGGTCGCCCAGGCTGGTCAGCGCGTTCGCCACCGCATCGGCGTCGGCCGAGGCAAGCGGCCCGACCTTGGCCTCGATGGCCGCCCGGGTCCGCCCGACGAACAGCAGCCGGTCCCCCTTGGGCAGCACCTTCGTGGCCGCGACTGATACGCGGCCGAGGTACTCCCGGATCATCTGCTGAGCAGACGGCGGCGGAGCGGGGCGGCGCCTCATAGTTCGATAATCCCCCGTTACGCCATAGGTGAGCAATGCACATCTTTGTATGAGCCCAGGTCAGTTGTGGTGACAGGCGAAGCGATTATCCGGGGTATTGGCACCCGGCCCGCGATACCGCCATCAGGACTCATTGTGTACCTCTCACCCGACATGCGCGCCCTCGTGCAGCCCGGAGCACACCTGGCGGCCAAGATCCCCGGGCTGTTCTCCGGGTGCCGCCGGCATGGGCTGGCCGGGTTCGTCTGGTTCGACATCACCCAGCACGACGGCAGCCATCACCAGAACTACCGTCTGGGAGACGAGCCCGCGGCGCTGGCTATGTACCGGCACGAGGCGCGGATCTATCGGTGGTGAGGCCGTGGGTCCGACACCGAGACCGACGCCCAGATCGAAAGCGGCCACGGCACGAACGCGTGGCGATGGGGTGCAAGAGGTGCTGGACAGCGCGAATGCCGAAGACCACGCCGGGGTACCCCAGCTAGGACCGCGAGCACCAGTCCGAGCCCCACCGAGCTGCTGCATTGACGTCATACCAGGGCTCTGGCGTCTGGAAGCCCCCACCTGGTACGGCAGGAGACGAACCTCCCTTGAACAGCAGCGACAGCCGCCCACGCGGCTCATTCCATGCCCGGACTGCGGCAGTGCTACTCGCTCTCGTGAGCCTGCTCACCCTGGCCACGTTTACGGCCGCCAGGCCGCCGGCGGCTGCGGCGGCGGCCTGCCGGCACATCACCGGCCCGTTCCACAGTCGCGGGAGCGCCGTCCACAACTCGGCCGGCCAGCGGTACATCCCCTACGGCATCAACGTCACCGGCCTCGCCCACCCGCTCCTGATGCGGGCCCAGTACGCCAGCACGGTCGCCGGGGACAGCGCCGTGATCCAGGCCGCAGCTGCCTACTGGTGCTCCAACACCGTTCGCCTGCAGATCGAGCAGGACTACCTCGTCGCCGCGGACGGGACGGTTAACCGGCCGTTCCTCGCCGCGATCCAGTCCGAGGTCGCCTACGCCGAGTCCCTCGGCCTGGTGGTCGTGCTGAACGACCAGACCCAGCTCACCCGCGCGCACGACGACCGGGAGTTCATGCCGACCCGCCGGTCGTTCGCGTTCTGGGACATCCTCACCTCCCAATACCGGGCCGATCCGCGGGTGGTGCTCGACCTGTACAACGAGCCGGCGTTCGTGCCCACCTGGTGGCAGTGGCGCAACGGCGGGACCCTGCACGGGGTGCGGTTCTTCGGGATGCAGCAGCTCGCTGACCATGTCCGCCACGACGGGGCGCGGAACCTGCTATGGGTCGAGGGGCCTCACGTCGGTGGCAGCCTCCAGGACGCGTGGGCCTACCGGATCAGACACGACGGGCCGCTGGAGTATGCCGAGCACCGGCCAGCGGGACCGCACACCCCCGCCGACTGGTACGGGCTGTTCGGGTACCTCGCGGCGCACAACCTGGCCCCGGTGGTCGAGGGGGAGTGGGCCGACTACGCGCGGACCAACGCAGGCTGGGCGTGCTGGGACGACACGCCGAAGTCGGTCCCGGTGTGGCTGCACTACCTCGCGAACCACCAGATCGGGATGATCGTCACCAAGATGATCCCCGGGCAACTCATCGAGTCCGCCAACATGGATGACCCCACGCACATCCGTTCCAACTGGTCCTGCACGACCGGCCTCAACGAGGGTGCAGGCAACCAGATCCGCAACTGGTTCAGCCTGCACAACGGCTGACCGGCCCTGGCCCGGGCGGGCCGCGTCGCCGGTGCCCCAGGGATGCCCTGGCGGTGGCGAGCTCCATGCGCTTGATCGTGGCCAGCGGGGTGAGGTTGGAGCGGAGCACCAGCGGCAGGATGGCCGAGACGAAACCGGACACGGCACCGATGACCTGGGCGGTCAGGCGAAAGCGGCCGCGGCGGTCATCAGCGCGCCGGTCAGCGCGGCCACCGGGAACGGGCGGGCCTTGCGGACCCATGGCACCATAACGGCAGGCATGCGAAAGGGCGGCCCCGGTGATCCCGGGACCGCCCTTTCCGGCCGGTGCGGGCGGCCGGCACTGGCCGGCCGTCCGCGCGGACTTGCCGCTGTCGGGGGCTAAGCCCCCAGCCGCGTCAGAAGTCCATGTCGCCGCCGCCGCCTGGGGCGGCCGGCGCCTGAGCCTTCTCCGGCTTCTCCGCCACGACTGCCTCGGTGGTGAGGAACAGCCCGGCGATGGAGGCCGCGTTCTGCAGCGCAGAACGGGTCACCTTGGCCGGGTCGATGATCCCGGCCTTGAACATGTTGACGTACTCGCCGGTCGCGGCATCGAGCCCCTGGCCGGCAGGCAGCGTCTTGACCTTCTCGACCACGACGCCGCCCTCAAGGCCGGCGTTGACCGCGATCTGCTTCAGCGGCTCCTCGACGGCACGGCGCACGATGGTCGCGCCGGTCGCCTCGTCGCCGGTCAGCTCGAGCTTCTTGAAGGCACTGGCCCCCGCGTGCAGCAGGGCCACGCCACCGCCAGGGACAACGCCCTCTTCGACGGCGGCCTTCGCGTTGCGCACCGCGTCCTCGATGCGGTGCTTGCGCTCCTTCAGCTCGACCTCGGTGGCTGCGCCGGCCTTGATGACGGCCACGCCGCCAGCCAGCTTGGCCAGCCGCTCCTGCAGCTTCTCGCGGTCATAGTCGGAGTCGGTGTTCTCGATCTCGGCCCGGATCTGGTTCACCCGGCCGGAGATCTGCTCGGAGTCACCGGAACCGTCCACGATGGTCGTCTCGTCCTTGGTGACGACGACCTTGCGGGCCCGGCCGAGCAGGTCGAGGTCGGCGCTCTCCAGCTTGAGACCGACTTCCTCGCTGATGACCTGCGCGCCGGTGAGGATGGCGATGTCACCGAGCATGGCCTTGCGCCGGTCACCGAAGCCGGGCGCCTTCACCGCGACGGACTTGAACAGGCCGCGGATCTTGTTGACGACCAGGGTCGCGAGGGCTTCGCCCTCGACGTCCTCGGCGATGATGGCGAGCGGCTTGCCCGACTGGACGACCTTGTCGAGCAGCGGGAGCAGGTCCTTGTTCGCCGAGATCTTGGAGTTCGTGACCAAGATGTACGGGTCGTCGAGGACTGCTTCCATCCGCTCCGGGTCGGTGACGAAGTAAGGCGAGATGTACCCCTTGTCGAAGCGCATGCCCTCGGTGAGCTCAAGCTCGAGGCCGAAGGTGTTGCTCTCCTCGACAGTGATGACGCCTTCCTTGCCGACCTTGTCCATCGCCTCGGCGATCATCTCGCCGATCGCGGGGTCGCCGGCCGAGATGGAGGCGGTCGAAGCGATCTGCTCCTTGGTCTCCACGTCCTTGGCGAGCTTGGACAGTTCCTCGCTCACCCGCTCGACCGCGGCCTCGATGCCCCGCTTGAGGGACATCGGGTTCGCGCCCGCCGCGACGTTGCGCAGGCCCTCACGGACCAGCGCCTGCGCCAGCACGGTGGCCGTGGTGGTGCCGTCACCCGCGACGTCGTCGGTCTTCTTTGCTACTTCCTTGACCAGCTCTGCGCCGATCTTCTCCCACGGGTCCTCGAGCTCGATCTCCTTGGCGATGGACACGCCATCGTTGGTGATCGTGGGGGCGCCCCACTTCTTCTCGAGTACCACGTTCCGGCCCTTCGGGCCGAGAGTTACCTTTACGGCGTCGGCGAGCTGGTTCATACCGCGCTCGAGGCCGCGCCTCGCGTCCTCATCGAACGCGATCATCTTGGCTGCCATAGGCTCCAGTCCTCCCGGGACTTGGTGGCTTTTGTGTGAATCGGGCCGACGCCCGCGACGGCCGACCCCCCGGCGGACAGTCCCATCCTGCCGCCGGCGAGGCCTCATCGCCCCGATTCCCGCCCTGGAGTTGTCACTCTCATGCCGAGAGTGCCAACGCCTTGTTTAGCACTCTCCGCATGAGAGTGCAAGCCGGGCCCGCCCGCGCGTAGCCGCACGCGAGGCGGCCGGAAACCCCGTCGGACCTGGCCATACAGCGATATCTGAGGGATGGGACGGCGTCCGGACCGGCGCAGAAGGCCGGAACGCTGTCAGCGAACAGGCAGGCCAGGCGGCAGAAGGGGACCCCGCCGCCCGGCAGCTAATGACCAGAAGCGGGTCCCGCCGGACCGGGCGCAGCGGCAGGACGGCGTAGCCCGAACACAGAGCCGGCGACCGCGGGCCAACCTAGCGGCCCGCGTCACGCCCGAAGGCGCTACTGATGACGGGTCAGGCACTCAGTACCTGGGTGGGGCCTGGGGCGTACCCCGGGGCCCGTGATGGCCCGGCACCCGTCACCCGGGTACCGGGCCATCAACCGAATTTTGCGAAGCCGAGCTCACACAGCCCGGACGGCCTCCGCCTGCGGGCCGCGGTCACTCTGCGTGATCTCGAATTCGACCCGCTGCCCCTCTTCGAGGCTGCGGTAGCCATCCATCTGGATGGCGGAGAAGTGCACGAACACGTCCCTGCCACCGTCGACCGCGATGAAGCCGTAGCCCTTGTCCGCGTTGAACCACTTGACGGTGCCCTGAGCCATTACCCAACAACTCCCTAACTCCGCTCGGGCCTCGGGTTCCACCCTTGCCTTTTGCGGAACCCGTCGATCGCGGCGCGGGTTAGGCATTGGGCAAGCCTCGCTCACCGTTGCCCCGACCGACAGCGACCGGACACGACCTTACCCCGTGCGGTCGGACTTCGGGACGTGTAACTCCCCGAATGCGGGCGCGCCAGTTTGCGCGTCTGGCCAGCACCGGCGGACGCTTATGCAGATCCTGGACGGTACGAGACGCCGCGGGCGGCGAGTGATCAACCCCCTGCCACGGCGGGAATCACCGACACGTGCGCACCGGCCGGAACCGGCGTGTCGAGCCCCTGGGCGAACCGGACATCTTCCTCGCCCACGTACACGTTGACGAACCGGCGCAGCTGTCCGGAGTCGTCCACGATCCGGCCACCGATGCCCGGATAGCTGGCGTCCAGGCCCGCGAGGACCTCGCGCAATGTCCCGGAGTCGGCGGTGACCTCCGCGGCGCCGCCGGTGAAGGTACGCAAGATGGTGGGGATACGGACGGACACGGTCATGCCGGGGCCTGCCTTTCCAACGAGCGCCTAAGCATCCCACGAGCGCAGAGCACTCATCACGGGTGAACGGCTCTTATAGTGCCTGGTGATCGGGCCAGGCTCAAAAAGCGTGCCCACCGGGCGGGCCGCCCATCGAGGCTTCGAAGGCCAGGAACGCATCCAGGGTCGGGCGGATGGCCGATGTGGCGTTGGCCACATCGGCGACGGCGTCCAGCGTCTTGAGGCCGTCACCCGAGTTGATGATCACCGTCTCGGCGTCCGGGTCCAGCTGGCCAGAGGCCAGCAGGCTGCGCAGCACGCCCAGGGTCACCCCGCCGGCCGTCTCGCCGAAGATGCCCTCCGTGGCGGCCAGCAGCCGCATGGCCGACACCACCGCCTCGTCGTCCACGTCGGCCACCACGCCGCCGGTGCGGCGCACCACGTCCAGCACGTAAGGGCCGTCCGCGGGGTTCCCGATGGCCAGTGACTTGGCGATGGTGGACGGCCGGACCGGCTGGACCACGTCGTGCCCCTGCCGGAACGCCGCCGCCACCGGCGAGCAGCCGGTGGCCTGGGCGCCGAACACCTTGTAGGGGGTGTCCTCGACCAGGCCGAGGCTGATCAGCTCGCGGAACGCCTTGTCGATCTTCACGAGCTGGGCGCCGGAGGCGACCGGCACGACGATCTGCGCGGGCAGCCGCCAGCCGAGCTGCTCGGCGATCTCGAACCCGATGGTCTTGGAGCCCTCGGCGTAGTACGGCCGGACGTTGACGTTGACGAAGGCCCAGTCCTCGCGATCGTCAGCCAGCTCGGAGGCCAGCCGGTTCACGTCGTCGTAGGTGCCCTGCACCGGGACCATGGTGCCGCCATAGACGCCGGTGGCGATGATCTTCTGTGGCTCCAGGTCGGCCGGGATCAGCACCACCGACCGGATGCCCGCCCGGGCGGCCGCGGCCGCGACCGCGTTAGCGAGGTTGCCCGTGGACGGGCAGGCCAGCACCTTGAAGCCCAGCTCAATCGCGGCCGCCAGCGCGACGGCCACCACCCGGTCCTTGAAGGAGTGGGTGGGGTTGGCGCGCTCATCCTTCACCCACAGGCTGCGCAGGCCAAGCTCGCGTCCCAGCTGCTGGGCGTGGACCAGGCGGGTCCAGCCCGGCTCGGTATTGGGCATGGACGCCACGTCCGGGGGGACGGGGAGCAGGCTGGCGTAACGCCAGATGCTGGCCGGGCCCGCCTCGATGGCCGCCCGGTCCAGCTTCGGGTAGTCGTAGCGGACCTCCAGCGGCCCGAAGCACTCGGCGCAGGCGTGGGTGGAGCCCAGCGGGTAGGACTGGCCGCATTCCCGGCAGCTCAGCCCGGTGGCGTAGCCGAACCGGGAGGGCGCAGGCGAAGCAGGGGTATTTCGGAGTGATGTGCTCACGTGGCGAGGCCTTTCTCCTCATCTGCCCCAGCGGCCGGATGGCCGAGGGCCGGACTTGGCACCTGTCACGGGAATGGCCTCGCGGGCACACCTCACGTGATGGTTGCCGGGGCTTCACCGGGCCGTATCCCTCCACCCCTCTGGATGAGCGTTATGAAGTTGTACCCGCCACTCTAACTGATCCCGGACCGGTGCTCCCAAGCTGACCGGGCTAGCCTCGCGTTCATGGACCAGAGCGGCGGTCGGGTGCTCATCGCCTCCAACCGGGGGCCGGTCTCCTTCGCCGTAGCCGACGACGGCTCGCTGGTGGGCCGGCGCGGTGCTGGCGGCCTGGTCTCGGGCCTGTCCTCGGTGAAGGACCACGCCGACGTGCTGTGGGTGTGCGCGGCACTGAGCGACGAGGACCGGACCGCGGCCCGGTCCTCCCCCGACGGGCGTATCGACGCCGACCTCACCCCGGGCAAGTCAGTCGTCCGGATGCTGGACATCCCGGCGGCCACCTTCCAGCGGGCCTACAACTCAGTGGCCAATTCCACGCTCTGGTTCGTGCACCACATGCTGTTCGATACGCCCAACCAGCCTGGCTTCGGGCTCGCGTTCCGCCGCGAGTGGGAGTCGTTCCGCGCCTATAACGCCGCCTTCGCCGACGCGCTGGCCGAGGGGGCCGGGTCTGGCGGCCAGGGCGCCCGCCAGGTGAGGGCGATGGTCCAGGACTACCACCTGCCGCTGGTCCCGCGGATGCTCGCCGAGCAGCGTCCCGACGTCAAGATCGCGCATTTCTCGCACACCCCGTGGGCGCCCCCGGACTACTACCGGCTGCTGCCCGACGAGGTCGGCCGGGAGGTACTGGACGGGATCCTCGGCGCGGATCACGCCGGTTTCCTGTGCCAGCGCTGGGCGGACGCCTTCCTGTGCTGCTGCGCCGAGTTCCTGGACGCATCGGTGGACCATGCCGCGGGCACGGTCCGCTACAAGGACAAGCTGACCTCGGTCGCCGTGCACCCGCTCGGGGTCGACGCCGACGAACTCCGGCAGCGGGCCGCGGCGCCGGACGTCCAGGGCCAGGTGGCGGCGCTGACCGCCATCACCGCGGGCCAGCGCCTCATCGTCCGGGTGGACCGCACCGAGCTGTCCAAGAACATCGTCCGCGGCCTGGCCGCCTACCGGGAACTCCTGATCACCCACCCGGAATGGCGCGGCCAGGTGACCCATCTGGCCTTCGCCTACCCGTCCCGGCATGACCTCCCCGAATACCGCGAATACACGGCGCGGGTGCAGCGGATGGCCGGGGAGATCGAGGACGAGTTCGGCACCGACGACTGGAACCCGCTGATCCTCCAGGTCAACGACGACTACCCGCGTTCGCTGGCCGCCTACTGCCTCGCCGACGTGCTGCTGGTCAACCCGATCCGGGACGGGATGAACCTGGTGGCCAAGGAGGGGCCGATCCTGTCCGAGCGCGCCTGCGCGCTGGTCCTGTCCACGGAGGCCGGGGCGGCCGCCGAACTGGGCGGCGACGCGCTCCTGGTCAACCCGTTCGACGTCACGCAGACGGCGGAAGCGCTGCACCGGGCGCTCACCATGCCGCAGACCGAGCGGGCCCGGCGGGCCACCGGGCTCGCCTCGGCCGGCGCCGCGTTCCCCCCGAGCGCCTGGCTCCAGGCCCAGCTCGACGCGCTCGGCTAACCCGGCCCTCGGGCAGGCCAGACGCGCGCGCATTCCGCTGCGGCTTTCCGCACCGCTTCCCGGGACTAATTTCCCTAACGGCCCGTCCGGCCGGGGGGAAAATTGAGACCCCTCGGGGGGTCCGCGGCCAGCACACTTCCCCAATTCACCGGGATAATGAGAGGCCGGGAGCCGATCGCGGTCACCGATATTGCCGGATTGAGGTGGTGTGACCCAGTGAGCTGGGTGGTGGCCGCAGCGCTCACCCTGGTGTCGCTGCCGTTCCTCATCGCGCGGGTCGCGGGCGGTCAGCCACCGAATCCGGGCCCCAAGCTGGCCGCCTTCGCCCCGGCCGGGATCGTGCCCGCGGTGGCCGGGGTCGCGGTGGCGGCGCTGTCCTCGTGGTGGCTGGCGCTGCTGCTGGCCGTGCCCGCGCTGATCCTGGTGGCCTGGCAGTGCCCTCCGCTGCGGCCCAGGCCCAGGACCGGGCGCGGGACGCACCCGCCCGGTCCGGTACTGCGGGTGCTGACCCTGAACGTCAAGGGGGGCGCGGCGGACGCGGACGCCATCACCGCCGTCGTGGCCGCCCTGGAGGTAGACATCCTCGCCGTCCAGGAACTGACCGCCGGGCTGGCCCGGCGGCTGGCCCTCAGCGGGCTGGACGACGTCCTGCCGCGCAGTCACCTCGACCCGCGGGAGGGCTCACGCGGGTCCGGGCTGTGGTCGCGCTGGCCGCTGACCCCGCTGACTCCGGTCGAGGGCATGCGCGCGGCCACGCCCCGGGCGCGCATCGACCCGCCCGGCGGCCCGCCCGTCACCGTCACCGTCGTGCACCCGGTCGCGCCGGTGGCGGACCAGGAACATCGCTGGCGGCGGGAACTCGGGCTGATCCAGGCGGCCCTGGCCGGCACCACCGGCCCGCAGCTGGCGGCCGGGGACTTCAACGCCAGCCGGGATCACGGCGCGTTCCGCGCCCTGCTCCGGTCCGGCTTCGTGGACTGCGCCGACGCCGCCCGCCAGCGGGCCTGGCCCGGTCTGACCTGGCCGGCCGACCGCCGCTACCCGCCGCTGATGCGGCTGGATCACGTGCTGGCCCCGCGCGACGGGGTCCTCGTGCTCGAAGCCAGGTCCGTCCGCGTGCCGGACACCGACCACCTCGGCGTGCTGGCCGTGCTGGAAGTCCAGCGCGCCGAAGACATCGCTCAGCCGAGGGCGTCCGCCACGGAGTTAAGCAGGGCCACCACGCCGTCCGGGCCGTCCACCACCAGGTCGGCCGGCTGAGCCAGCTCGGTCACCTCGGCAGAACCGCTGAACACGGTGAGCCCCGGCACACCCTCGCCGCGCAGTGCCCGCACGGCGTCGAAGGCGGCCACGTCCCCCAGGTCGTCTCCGCAGAACATGACCGCGGACGGTGGCCGTTTTCCCTGGTCAATCAGGGTGCGCAGGGCCTGGCCCTTATCCATGCCCTGGGGCCTCAGCTCGATCACCATCCGCCCGGGCTCGACGGCCAGCCCGTGCCGGGCGGCCAGGCCGGCCAGCGGGTCGCGGAGCCGGTCCAGGGCCGCCTGCGGATCAGCCGTCTGCCGGGTGTGCACCGCGACCGCGTGGCCCTTGTCCTCGATCCGCGTCCCGTCCGGCGCGGCGGCCCCGGCCAGCAGGCCGGGCAGCTCGGCGCGGGCCGCCTCGACCCCGGCGGCGGACGGCGGTGAGGAGAGCGTCCCGTCGGCCCAGCGCTCGAGGCCGTAGTGGCCCAGCACGATGAGGTCCGGGACCGCCGCGAACCCGCCCAGGTCCACCGCGGACGCGGCCGGGCGGCCGGTGATCACCGCCAGCGTGCCGACCACGGCGGCCACCCGGCGCAGGGCCGGGACCGCACCCGGATGCGCCCGGGCCGCGTCCGGGTCGGCGACGATCGGGGACAGCGTGCCGTCGAAGTCCAGCGCGACCAGGGCCCGGCCCGGATCGCCGAGCAGCGCCGCCAGCGCGGCCCGGCCTTCCGGGGTCACCGGCAGCGGCAGCGACACCGGTCCGGTCACAGCATGGTTCCGGTCACAGCGGTCCAGTCACAGCGCGGGTCCGTTCACCTGGGGGCCGGCTCACCAGGGGGTGCCGTCCGGCCGGCCGGGGCCCGCTGAGCGCATCCGGTGCCGCCTGGCCCGCTGCCGGCGCAGCCGGGTCACCAGGGCCGGGTCGAACACGAGCGCCTCCGGGCGGTCGATGAGGTCGTTGAGCAGCTGGTAGTAGCTGGTCGCGGTCATGCCGAGAGCATCGCGGATCTCTTGCTCCTTGGCCCCGGGCGACCGCCACCAGCCACGCTCGAAGACCAGGACCCGCATCTCGCGTTCGGACAGCGCCGCCATCTGCCCTCCAGTACCGCGCAATCAGCTTCATCCTAGGGCGGCTCTAGCCGGCCTGCCCATGACCCCGTACGCTCAGCCTTCGTGGCTTCATTCGACTGCATAACGTTCCTTACCGACTACGGCCTGGAGGACGGGTTCGTCGCGGCCTGCCACGGGGTCGCGGCCCGCATCGCGCCCGGGACCAGGCTCATCGACATTACCCACCTCGTGCCGCCCGGTGATGTGCGCCGTGGCGCCGCGGTGCTGGCCCAGACCATCCCCTACCTGCCGCGGGGCGTGCACGTCGCGGTGGTGGATCCCGGAGTCGGGACCGCGCGCCGCGGGATCGCCGTCGCCGCCGGGGACTGTGTCCTGGTCGGCCCCGACAACGGACTGCTGTCCTGGGCGGTGGCCGCGCAGGGCGGGGCCACCGCCGCCTGCCAGCTGACCAACGGCGAGCTGTGGCTGCATCCGGTATCACCGACGTTCCACGGCCGCGACATCTTCACCCCGGTCGCCGCGCACCTGGCGGCCGGGGCCGAGCTGGCCTCGGTCGGCACGCCGATCGACCTGGCGGACCTGGTGACGCTGCCCGCGCCGACCAGCCGGGTGCACGACGGCGAGGCCGAGGGCGAGGTCATGTCGGTGGACCGGTTCGGCAACGTCCAGCTGTCCATCGCGGCCGGGGACGCCGACCGCCTGGGGCTGGGTTTCGGGTCGCCGGTGGTGGTCCGCTGCGGGCGGCGCCAGCTGACGGTGCCGTACCTGGAGACCTTCGCCGCGGTGGCTCCCGGGGAGATCGTCGCCTACACCGACAGCGCCGGGCTCATCTCGCTCGCCGTGAACGGCGGCGATGCGGCCGAGCAACTGGGGCTGCCGCCCGGCGCTCATGTCCGGCTGTCCGCGGCCATGCCCGCCTGAACCGGTCCCGGCCGTTCGTGCCCGCGAGCCGGGCTACGGTCCGGCCCGGGCGGCCTGGCCTATCCACCGGGCAAATCTGGTAGCCGGGTCAGGCCATCCGCTCCCGCCTCCGAACCGTCTTGAACGTGGCAGAATGCCCGGGGGATGATGGGAGGGTCAGCGCATGGCGCAGCGGCTCCGGAGCCGGGCGACGGCGGCTGTCGCCGCAGGTCTCGCAGCGACCTGCATCGGGGTGGCGGCAGCGCCTGCCTTTGCGGATACCGTCCGTAACCAAGAGTGGTGGCTCACCTCTCTGCACGTGACCAAGGCGTGGCTTTCCAGCCGCGGCGCGGGCGTGACCGTGGCGGTGCTGGACACCGGCGTGGACGCCAACCAGCCCGACCTGGCCGGCTCGGTGACCACCGGGCGGGATTACACCGGCTCGGGCCGGGCCGCGGGCGGGCCATTCTGGGGCACCCACGGCACGGCGGTGGCCAGCCTCATCGCCGGGCACGGGCACGGCCCGCACCACGGTGACGGCATCATCGGGGTCGCGCCGCTGGCGAAGATCCTTTCCGTCCGGGTCACGCTCGAGAACAAGGACCCGCTGCTGGCCAACCCGACCGTGGTGGCCGCCCTGCCCACGGCGATCGCCCGCGGGATCAACTACGCGGTCCGGCACGGCGCGAAAGTCATCGACCTGCCCCTCGACCCGGCCGCGCAGGCCGGCGGGACCACGACCGGGGGCAGTCCGGCCGAGCGGACCGCGGTCGAGGCCGCGCTGCGCAAGGGCGTCGTCCTGGTCGCGCCCTCCGGCGACAACGGCGCCGGGACCGACACGATCAACTACCCGGCGGCCTATCCGGGCGTGATCTCGGCCGGCGCGTTCGGCCAGGGCTTCGTCAAGGCGCCGTTCACCAACCACCGGCCCTACGCGACGCTGACCGCGGCCGGCAACGGCGTCATCGCGGCCAACGGCCCGACCGCGTACGCGAAGCTGAAGAGCACCAGCGCGGCCAGCGCCGTGGTGGCCGGCATGGCCGCCCTGATCCGGTCCCAGTTCCCCACGCTCACGCCGGCCCAGGTGGAGCAGGCCCTGACCAGCGGCACGATGTTCCGGCCTAAGGGCGGCCAGAAGGACGGCTCCGGGGTCGGCACCGCGGACGCGGCTGGCGCGCTGCTCGCGGCGGCCAAGATCAACGCGACGCCAACCGGTTCGGCGTCGCCAGGCTCGGCGGTCAACCCGACCCCGCCTGCTGCCCCGAAGGTCAAAGTGCACACCAAGAGCCTGTGGCAGGCGGTGCGCATCCCGGTGCTCGGCCTGGCGGCCCTGGTGCTGCTGGCCCTCATCATCCTGATCACCGTGCGGGTCCGGCAGCGGCGCGCGCTCGACGCCCAGCTGGCCCCCTTGCAGGCGGCGGCGCGGGCCTCCCGGGCGCAGTCGGCGGCCGGGATGACCGGCATGGGCAGTCCCGGGCCCGGCTACGGGCACCCCCCGGCCGCGATGATGGGCCGCGGCCCGGCGAGCAGCGAGCCTGTGGGCAGTGGCCCGGCGAATTTCGGGCTGGGCAGTCCCGAACCGGGATCGGTCCGGCTTGGATCATCCAGGCTGGCCCCCGCGGGCAGCGGATTCGCCAGCAACGCTGTCGCTGGCAGCGCTATGGGCGGCGCGTAGTGGGCGGCAGCGTTATGGGCGGCAGCGCAATGGATGACGACCTGACGGTCCCCGGTCGGCCGATGCCGGCTTCGGTGGGCCGGCCTGCGGTCAGCGGCAGGCCACCATGGGAAGAAGACGACGGGCCGGCTCCGGCGCCCATGCCGGCCCCGCCCGCGCCAGAACCGGGCCGCTCAGGAGGCCGGTTCCTGCTACCGGGCCGCGGCCTGGGCGGCAGCCTGGACGCAGCGGGCGGCCCCGCTGGCCGCGGTTCTGCGAGCACCGGCTCGGCGGGCAGGAGTTCCAGCCCGGGCAGTTCCAGCCCGGGGGCCGACTCCAGGAACAGCCTGAGTCTGGGTGGCTGGAGTCTGGGCAAGCCCAGCAACCGGGGCGGAGCGGGAGGACGCACCAGGCCGCCCGGGGCAGGGAACGACGCCGCTGGCCCAGGGAACGGAAGCACGGGCCCGGGAGCCTCAGGCGGCCGTTCCACGGACAGCCGGGTCACAGGCACCCGCGCAGGGGCCACCGGTGCTGGCTCAGCGGACACGAGCTCCCCTAGTGCAGGCTCAACGGGTACGAGCACCCCAGACGCCGCCGCGGGCCCCGGCAACTTCCCGGGCCCAGGTGCCACTGGCACCGGCGCCACTGGCACCGGCAACCGGAACATGACCACCTCGGCGGGGCCCGGCGGGCCACTGACCGGGATCGGCGGCGCTGGCCCGAACGCCGCGGCGGCCGCGGCCCGGGCCCGCTTCGGCCCGTCCCCGTTTGATGACCCCTCGTTCGAAATCCCCGCGTTCAGTCCGTCCGTGTCCGGCGATTCGCCCTACGACGACCGCGCGTTCTTGGCGCCTGGGCCGGGCCTGCCCGCTCCCCCGGCGCCCGGTACGGGCACACCGCCACTGGGTGAGCCGACGCTGGATGAGCCGGCTCTGGGCGGTCGGCCAGGCCTGGGCGGGCCAGCACGGGGCGGGCCAGCACGGGGCGGGCCAGCGACGGGGAGCTACCCCGCCTGGTGGTCTCGCGGACGCTGGCCGCCCGGCTGCGCCCGCGGGCAACGGCGGCTCGCGTGGTTCAGGCCGCCACGGCGCGGCGCGCGGTTCTTCGGGCGGCAACTCCCCGGTGGGCGGCAGCGCGGACGCGGACGATTCCGGCCTGGGCCGGGCGGGCGACGCCCCGGTTCCGCCGATGCGAACGCTCGGCTCCGCTCACCGGCTGAACGCGGTGCGCGGGCCGCAGACGTCCGGTCACCCACCCTGGGAACCGGCCGAGAAGCCCGCCAGCGAACTGCCGTGGATGGACGCGCCCGGCTCCGGTCAGAGCCGGATGGTTCCGCCACGCCGCGTCTTCCCAGTGGGCTCCGAAGGAACGGCGGCCGGCCCGGCCGGCGGCCTAGGTGGGAGTGGCCGGGGTACGGGCGGCCTGGGTATGGGCGGGACCGGCGCGGGTGAGATCCCGGCCGCGGTGCGGTCGGCCGCCCGACCAGCGCGGGTGCGGTCCCGGCCGGCCCGACCGGCGCGGAGGGGACCGGCACCGGCCGGCCGGCCGCCAGGCCTGCTGACCCTGGCCCGTCGATGACCGCCGCGGGGCTGGTCCGGCGTCGTCCCAAGAGCCAGAGCCCGTTCCCCGACCTGGACGGGCCGCCCGCGGGGCTGGCGGGTCCGCCCGCCGACGGATCCTCCGACGATGCCGAGGACCCCAGGCCGATGTACTCGTGGAACCCGTCCGACCCCACGGAGGCCTTCCCCGCGGTCCCGCCGCCGGGAGACTCGCGCCCGGGCTAGCCGCAGGCCGCAGCGGGACCCCCGCGCGGGCTCAACTCCGTGCGGGGATGCCAGGCCGCTACTCCGCGGCGGGGGACGCCTCGCCGTTCAGTTCCGCCTTGCGGACCGAGGCGTACATGGGCACGTATTCCTGGCCGGACAGGTCCTGGATCGCCTGGATGACCTCGTCCGTGATGGCGCGGCGGGCTTTACCCGGGGCGGTCCCCTGGTACGCCTCGAAGGTGAGCGGCTTGCCGATCCGCATGGATACCTGATGCAGGCGGGGCACGGCGTGCCCGGGCGGCAGGATGCGGTCCGTCCCGATCATCGCGACCGGGATCACGGGCAGGCCGGAGTTCAGCGCGAGCCAGGCCACGCCGGTACGGCCCCGGTACAGCCGCCCGTCCGGCGACCGGGTGCCTTCCGGATAGATCCCGAACAACTGCCCCCGGCGCAGCAGGGCCAGCGCCGCCTCCAGCATGTCCTGCCCGGCCCGGGCCTGGGCCCGGTCCACGGACAGTTGCTTGGTAGCCCGCAGGTAGGTGCCAGCCAGCCGCGCGCCCACACCCCGGCCGGTGAAGTACTCCGACTTTGCGGCGAAGGTGAGCGGGCGGTCCAGCATCAGCGGGAGGAAGATCGAGTTGACGATGGACATGTGGTTGGAGGCCAGGATGGCCCCGCCCTCAGGCGGGATGTGCTCCAGGCCGGTGATCTGTGGCCGCCAGAGAACGTGCAAGAGCGGGCCGGCTACCACCCTGGACAGCTGGTACTGCACCCAACAACTCCTGGAATGTCGATCCTCGTGGCTGCTCAAAGATATCCGGGGTCAGCCGATGCAGACGAGACCCAGGGGCCATCCTCGTTCACCGGCGCCGGGTGCGCTCCCCCGGGACGCGGTGGCAGGGACGACAAGATGGCGATGCGGGCCGATCCCGGTGACCGACAGGGAACCCACCGAGCCCTGCCGGGCGAGCCGCCAGAGCGCCGGGGTGGCCGCCGCGGAGACATCGGCCCAGCGCAGGCCGGGCACTCCGACCAGCACTACGTGCCGGACGGGGCCAGCGGCCACCGTCCTGGCGGGCCGGACCTGGCCCGCCGCCGCGGTCCCGGCACCGAGCACGGTGGCACAGATCGCACCAGCACTGGCCAGCGCGACCAGGACGGACGCGGCGACGGGCACCCTGGCCAGGATCGGACGCACCTGATCAACCGTAGCGACCGGCCCGTGTCTACCAGCTCAGTCCGGCCGGCCCGCTCTCAGTTAGCGCAGATGTTCTGGCTGGCGGTCCGCGAGGAGAAGCTGGGCGACGGGGTGGGGCTGGCCGCCTGGCCGGTGCCCTCGGTCTGGGTGGTGGTGCCGTAGTTGCTGCCGAGCACGAGGACGAGCTGGCTGCTGGTGCCCGGGACCTCCTCGACCGCGGAGCCGGGGACCTTGCGCGCCAGCAGCCGGGCCGCGGCCGCCTCGCCCGCGTGATACTTGATCATCGTCTCGGTGATGTTCTGCGTGTTCTCCTGGACCATGCTGGTCACGTCGAAGCCCTTTTGCTGGAGCAGGCTGCCGACCGAGTCCTGCAGCCCGTACTGCGCGGTCCCGTTGCGGATCGACACCGCGACGGTGTGCGGCGAGATGTGCGGCTTCTTGGCCGGCTTCAGCGACGTGTTGGTCACCTGGATGTCGTCGCGGAAGTCCTGGAAGATCGTGCTGTCCTCGGGCTGGGTCCACAGCAAGTTGGCCGTGTCGGTCGGCACCACCAGCTGCCGGGGGTAGGTCGGCAGGGTGAAGAAGGTGACCTGGCTGGCGGGCAGGTTCCGGACGCTCGTGGCCAGGTTGTACAGCCCGTGGATGCCGCCGAGCTGGCTGTCGATCGTGATCGACTTGGTGGCCGCGTCGAGGAATCTGTAGATCGCGATCGGGTTGAGCAGCTTGCTCTTCACCCGCGCGACGAGCGAGGACATGAAGGCCTGCTGACGGCCGATCCGTTCGAGGTCGCTGCCGTTGCCGAGGGTGTACCGGGCGCGGACGTAGGCCAGCGCGACGTAGCCGTGCAGCAGGTGATGCCCGGCCGACAGGTGCAAATTGGACTTGGGGTCGTCGATCTTGGCGGTGTTGCACTCCTCGACCCCGCCGAGGGCGTTGACCATGGCCCGGAAGCCCTCGAAGTTGATGGACACGAAATGATCGATGTGGATGCCGGTGTCCTGCTCCAGGGTCTTGATCGTGCAGGCCACGCCCAGATCGGTGTGATTGCCGTCCAGGTTGCCCAGGGCATAGGCCTCGTTGATCTTGAAGGTGGTCGGCGAGGACGTCTGGCCGTTGCCCATCTTGCACGCCGGGATGTTCACCCACGAGTCACGCGGGATCGACATCACGTTGACCCACTTCCGGTCGGCGGAGATGTGCATGATCATCAACGTGTCGGACTGGTCGGTGGTGAGGCCCTGCCCGTAGCCCTTGCCCACGCCGTTGCGGGTGTCCGAGCCGATGATCATGATGTTCTCGGCCTGCGGGTGGGTGTCCACCGGCTGGGTGCCGAGTTCACCGGAGATGTTGACCTGGTGGATGTTGCCGTTCAGGTGCCGGTAGACGGCGTAGGCGCCGCCCAGGGCCAGCAGCACCACGACCGCGACGCCCCCCGCTGTCCAGGCCAGGATCTTCTTCTTGCGGCCGCGATGGTGGTCGGGCGGCATCGGGGCGGCCGGGCCAGCCCCCGGCGGAACGGGAGGATCGGCGGCGCCGCCCCCGGCGGCCCCGGCCGCTGGCGTTCCGGCCGCCCCGGCCCCTGCGGCCCCGGCCGCCGCGGCGTCGCTCGCGGGAGCAGAGCCCGCTACGTCCCCGGTGGGGCCGACCGCATCGTCGGTGCTGGCCGGCCCGGGCTCAGGCGGGTCCTCATCCTCCTGCGCATGCCCGTGGCCTGGACCAGGCTCGTCCATGTCAGCGGGCCCCATGCGTTCTCACCCCATACCCAGATCCGGTGGGGGCTCGTGCTGTGCCCGCGCGGGACGCGCGGCCATCGCGGAGCGTCACACCCGGGTGCACAAACCACCTCACTCGGCGCAACGTTGTAGCCGTGTGGATAGTTTCCCCGTCCACTAAGTACCCACCTGCGGGTAAATAGTCGCGTTAAGTATGTCTAACGGCGAGTAACGGTCCTAACGGCCACAGTACACGTGGGGGCGCAACCCGAAAAAAGGGCCACCCGTCGCCCTGATAAAGCCTATAAAAAAGATCGACATACACGATTATGAGACCATGCCGCATCGCCAGTGACGAAAGGAGAGGTCCTCCGTGCCCACACCAGAGGCTGAGCCGCTGCCGGTTCTCGACGCCCTGCACTCGACCCCGGCCCGCCGCTACCTGTCTCCGGAGCCGATTCCCGATGAGGTGATCTGGGCCATCCTCGACGCGGCGGTGCGCGGCCCGACCGGCGGCAACCAGCAGGGGTGGGGCTGGGTCGTGGTCACCGACCCGGAGGTCAAGCAGCAGATCGCCGTCTGGTACCTGGAGGGCTGGGATCGGGCCTACGGCCGCCGGCGGGAGGAGATCCTGGCCGCGCCACCGGCGGCGGACGGGCTGAGCCGGCCCTCGTTCCTGGCTGCCGAGCACCTGGCCCACCACATCGCCGAGGCCCCGGTATGGATCTTCCCGGTGCTGCGTAACGTGGCCGGTGTCCGCAGCCCCCGGCTGGGCAGCTCCATCTACGGCGCGGTCCAGCAGCTCATCCTGGCCGCCCGGGCCCACGGCATAGGCACCACGCTGACCACGCTGTACTCCGGCCACGAAGAGGAGGTGCGGGAATTGCTGGGCCTGCCTGAGGACGCGATGACGATGGCCCTGCTCCCGCTGGGCTACCCCGCCCGGGGCCGCTGGGCGCAGCCGAAGCGCCGTCCCGTAGAAGAAGTCGTGCACTGGAATCAGTGGGGAGCCACCCGCCCCCGCCCCTGACACGGGCCAGGGACCGCGTGTCCGGCCGGGCAACTCCGCCTGGGGTGGAGCCGGTGAGCGGGATCGAACCGCTGACCTGCCGTTTACAAGACGGCTGCTCTGCCAACTGAGCTACACCGGCGGGAGACTCCGTGCATGGTAGCCCACGCGCGTTCTGACGTGCGCATCCACTGTCTGACCTGCTAGTTCGCCTTCCCGGCTGTTGTCCGCCGAGAGCTGTCACCGTCGCTGGCATGTCCGGTCGGCACCGGCCGTCGGCGGTTCTCGGCAGTTCGAACCCGATTTGTGGATCCCCCGCTCGCATCCGGCAGCCCGCCGCGGGACCGTCAGCCTCGGCGAGATGGCCAGCATGGACGTCATCCACGGGCCGCGTGGTGCTGGGCCCGGCACCTATGACGCCTGGACCAGCATCGTGCGGGCCGTGGATCCGCGCTTTGCATTCACCGACCCGCCACTGCGGCACTCGCTGCCGGTAGTGCTCGCCTTCGCCGCGACCGCCGACCGGGCCACCGCGGTCCTGACCGACCCCACTGCCATCGCCGGAACCCCGCCCGGCGTGATCCGGCTACCCGAGCCGCTGGCACCGCTGATATGGCCCGGGTCAGCATCGACAGGCACCCGCTGACCGCCACGGCGGCCCTGGTCTGGAACGGCGACCTGCCCCGTCCGCTCCAGCAGATCCTCTTCGACACCGCCGACGGCCTAACCCGGCCAGCACCGGCATCCCTATCCCGCGCTGGCTGATCAGCAGCCCGCAGCGGATATGGGCGGGAATGTTGCCATGTCAGACCCCCGATCAAGTCACGGCCCCTGCCTCTCAACGAGGCCTACGATGCGACCCGCGCCTTATGACCTCAGCATCAGCGCCGCCCGAGCCAGCGCACCGTTCGCATCGCCACTGCAGCGCCCGATGAACCCGGCGCATGGCAGATCCGGCAGGCGATCGCCACGGTCGGCCAGGCGCCCCAGGGTCGCCGAGCCGGGCCTGGCCGCGATCTTGGCGCACCAGGCCTGGGCGAGTGCGGGCGAGACATGCCGGGTCGGCGAGCAGCCGATCCTGCTCTGCTGGGCGCGAGGATTTCGGAGCCTTGCCGCCTATGGCTCTATAACTCTCAGGTGCTGGCCAACGCCACCGGCCTGGGCTGCAATTGTTCAGACGACATGTTGACTAGCCGGAGGACCCATATGAGCTGCATGTCGCCGGAGGTGTCCGTGAATGAATGACATGAAAAGCCGCGCGAGTCGCAAGGTTGCGGTGCTGGGCCCGATCCCTCGCGACCAGGTGGTGACCCATGCTGGTGAGCGGTTCGAGAAGTACGGGTGTGTCATGTATACGGCGGTTGCCCTCTCGGCTCTGCTGGATGCTGGCGACACGATCGTCCCGGTATCACACGTCCGCCGGCGGGACGAGGGTCCGATCAAGCACATCCTCGGATCCTTCCCGAATATCGACACCTCCGGTATAACGTCGCCGGCCGACCAGGGGGACGTCGTCGAGCTGCGTTATCTTGATCAGAATCGGCGCGTCGAGCGGCAGGCGAACTTCATGAACCCGATCCTGCCGGCCGACGTCGACCAGGTGCTCGATGCCGACGTATTTGTCTGTGTCCCGATCACGGACTATGAGGTGGGGCAGCCGACACTGCGGCACATCAAAGAGCACAGCCGCGCAACCGTGGTGCTGGATGCCCACGGCCCTACTACGACGCTGACCCGCAGCGGCGAACGCCACCCAAGGGTGTGGGCTGACCAGGACCTATGGCTTCCTTATATCGACATCTTGAAGATGAACCTGGACGAAGCGGGCTCGGCGTGGCTCGGTGAGTCAGCCGAGGTGGCGGCTGATCCGCCGAGGCTGAGCGATGAAGAATTGCGCGACCTGGCACAGCACTGTCTGGACCGCGGTGTCGGGGCGGTATGCGTGACCCTCGACGAGCGTGGCTGCGTCACCTTCTACCGGGACGGCTCCG
The DNA here is from genome assembly GCA_963718305.1 of uncultured Actinomycetes bacterium. Taxonomy (GTDB): domain Bacteria; phylum Actinomycetota; class Actinomycetes; order Streptosporangiales; family Streptosporangiaceae; genus RYN-230. The sequence continues at coordinate 156,233 of CAVQZG010000023.1, read as the reverse complement.
GCGGGGTCGCCGGGGAGTTCGTCGATCGCATCGAGGTGGAGCATGTCGTGGACACGACCGGTGCCGGCGACTCGTTCGCCGGGGGACTGGCCTACGGCTACCTCACCTACCAGGATTACGTCGTGGCCTGCCAGTACGGGAATGCGATGGGCGCTCAGCGCTGTACTGGCACGGAACTGGGCGTTTATCTGTCACGAGAAGAAACGGAGCGTCAGATCCGCGCGGCGTACGGCCCTCGACGGCAGGAGGAACTTCCCTGAACATCCCGGCGGCACGGATTCCGGTTGGCTGATCGTCCAGGACGGCTTCGCTGCGGAGCCGGGGACCGTATCCATCGGCGTCTCCGCCGGGCACATGCAGAACTAGTGGAGTGGATACACCTTCGGCGAGGCCGGCCCGCCGTCGGTGACCGTGAAGGCGGCTAGGTCGGCAGGAGGTGCCGTGGACGGTTTCTTGCTCGCCTATGACGGCTTTGATCCTGAGGCTGAGGGCCTTCGCGAGGCGCTGACCTCGACGGGCAACGGTTACCTGTGCGCACGCGGCGCGGCGGAGTGGGAAGACGCCGATGGCGTGCATTATCCCGGGCACCTATGTCCACGGCGGTTACAACCGCGAGACGACGATCCTGGGCGGGCTGCCCGTGCTCAACGAGGATCTTGTCAACCTGCCGAACTGGCTGGTCCTCCAACTGCGCATCGAGGGCGGGGACGCGATCCGGCTCGCCGACGTCGAGCTGCTCGATTACCGCCACGAACTCGACATCCGGTACGCGACCCTCGTCCGCCACGCTTCGTTTCCGTGATCGCAGCGGCCGGGAGACGACGCTGCAGAGCCGCCGGTTCGTCAGCATGGCCGACGCGCACCACGGCAGGGATCGAGTGGACTCTCGTGCCGGAGAACTGGTCGGGGCGCGTCGAGGTCGTGACGGCAATCGACGGCCGGGTGAGCAATGGCGGTGTCGCCCGCTACTGGCAGCTGGAGGGCCGTCACCTGAACCCCGTTTCCCCGCGGACCTTCGGGCCCGAGGTCATCGCCCTGAAGGTAGAGACCCGACAGTCGAATCTGTACATCAGCCAGGCAGCCCGTACACGCGTGTTTGCGCAGTGATCAACCGCTCCCGGTCGAGCGGAGGCTGTACCAGATGGAGGACTACATCCAGCAGGTCCTAGCCTTCGATGTGCGGCAGGGGGCAGCCGACTCGGGTCGAGAAGCTGGTGACGTTCTTCACCTCGCGGGACCGCGGCGGTCAGCGACACGCTGGTGAAGGCGGCTACGTCGGCGGGCCGCCACACCGACTTCGCCGCTACGTTCGAGCGCCACATCGCGGCGTGGGACGAGCTATGGCGGGTGTGCGATATGCGGGTATCCGGAAACGAGCGTGTGCAGCAGCTGCTGCGGCTGCATATCGCCCACGTCCTGCAGGTCTGCTCGCATCACACCGCTGACCTCGACGCCGGGCTGCCCGCCCGCGGGCTCAACGGCGAGGCCTATCGCGGGCACGTGTTCTGGGACGAGATCTATGCGTCTCCCATTCTTCAACTGTCCGGCTGCCCGAGGTCGCGCGCGGGCTGCTGATGTACCGCTACCGCCGGATAGGCGAGGCCCGGGCGGCGGCCCGGGAGGCAGGGTTCCGGGGTGCGATGTTCCCGTGGCAGAGCGGTAGCGAGGGAATCGAGGAGACGCAGCGGGTCCACCTCAACCCCGTTTCGGGCCGCTGGGAGCCGGACCTCAGCCGTAATCAGCGGCACGTCAACGCGGCGATCTTCTACAACATCTGGCAGTACTTCCAGACCACGCACGACCAGGCGTTCCTCCGTGACTACGGGGCGGAGATGATGCTCGAGATCACGCGCTTCTGGGCATCGATCGCGCACTTTAATCCGGAGCGCGAGCGTTATGAGATCCACGGCGTGATGGGCCCCGACGAGTTCCACGACAAGTACCCGGACGCGCCGCATGGTGGCCTGCGCAACAACGCGTACACCAACGTCATGGTGGCGTGGCTCTGCGGCATCGCCGACAAGCTGCTCGGCGTTGCTCCCCTCGAGCCGGGCGGAGGAGTTGCGCGATGCGGCTGGGCATCGGGGACGACGAGCTGTCGATGTGGCAGGACATGAGCCGCCGGATGTTCGTCCCGTTCCACGACGACGGGATCATCAGCCAGTTCGAGGGCTATGAGGACCTCGAGGAGCTGGACTGGGACACGTACCGCGCGAAGTACGGCAACATCCAGCGGCTTGACCGGATCCTGCGCGCGGAGGGCAAGGATCCCAACCGTTACAAGGTCACCAAACAGGCCGACACACTGATGTTGTTCTTCCTGTTCAGGGACGAGGAGCTGCGTGAGATTTTCGAACGGCTCGGGTATGGCTATGGCCTGGACACGGTGCCGCGGAACGTCGCGTACTACGACCGGCGCACGTCGCATGGCTCGACGCTGAGCTTCGTCACCCATGCCGGGGTCCTCGCCGCCATCGACCCGGAGAGCTCGTGGAACCGGTTCCTGGTCGCGCTGCGCAGCGATGCCGAGGACGTTCAGGGCGGCACGACGAAGGAAGGCATCCACATGGGTGTCATGGCGGGGACGCTCGACCTTATGCAGCGGAATTACGCCGGCACGCATGTTTACGACGGTGTCCTGCACTTCAATCCCCAGCTCCCGAGCAGGCTCGACAGCCTGTCGTTCTCGATGCAGTTCCGGGAGACCCCGATCCAGGTAACGCTCACCGGCGATCACCTGACGCTGGCCGTCCCCCCCGCGGGGGCGAGCCGACCCGTCAGGGTCGCAGTCCGCGACGATGCCCGTGAACTGTGCCCGGGCGACCAGACCGTGTTCGAGCTCAGCCGGAACCCGGCGACCACCGGACCCTCCGCCCGAGATTGAAAGGAGGCCGCATGCCGAAGTTTCAGGGATCGATTTTCGACGTCGACGGAGTGCTGGTCGACTCGCCGCACGAAAAGGCGTGGCGCGAGTCGCTGCGCGAGCTGATGGAGTCCAGTTGGCGCGGCATCCGCGACCGCACGACGTGGTCACCGGACGCGTTCACCTCCCACGTCTACCAGCAGTACGTATCCGGCAAGCCGCGCATGAGCGGCGCCCGCGCCGCCCTCGGCTACTTCCAGGTACCCGACGCTGAAAACCGCGTCTCCGAGTACGCACGGCTCAAGCAAGAAATGGTCGTGCACCTCATCCAGGCCGGTGACTTCACTGCCTATCCCGACGCGCTGCGCTTCGTCATCGCGACCAAGGACGCCGGAATGCTCATCGCAGACGCGTCGTCGTCGAAAAACGCGGGATTGTTCCTGCGCCAGATCCGGCTCGACACTTTCGCGCAGGAACACGGGATCTCGTCGCCGACGCTTCGGCCCGGCCTAACGCTGCTGGACTACTTCGACGCCGACGTCTCCGGGCGTGATTTCGCCCACGGCAAACCCGACCCCGAGATCTTCCTGACCGCCGCGTACGAACTCGGCGTCGAACGACGCCATGCAATCGTGATCGAGGACGCGTCCGCCGGGGTCCAAGCCGCCAAGGCTGGCGGCATGGCCGCGATCGGCATCGCACGAGCCGACGACGCCGACCTGCTGGCGGCGGCCGGCGCCGATCTGGTGGTCACCACACTCGACGACGTCAACACCACTGCCCTATCCGGAGGACGGCTGGCGACACGAAAGACTTAGCGCGGACGCTGATCACACAGCGTGGTCAACCGGCCGGTAGCGGCGCGCGCGCGGAACCGCCGTTATCTCAAGCCCCATTCTGGCTGTCTTCGCTGTAAACGCTGCGGGTCCCGGGCTTCGGCGAGAACACGTTATCTGCAGTGGTGTTTTCGCTGTAGCAGCCGCGGGTGTCTCATGTCTGTTGCACCAGCGGGCACCGCCCACGCCTGACAACGTAAGGGGACGGACATGGACCGCTATCCCAGTCTCGGCGACCACGGGTTGATCGGTGACCCGCAGGCGGGGGCGCTGGTCACCACCGACGGGCGCGATGTTCGAGTCCGAGGGCATGTACCTGACCCTGCATACCGCCGGCGGGCGCAACCTTCATGACGACGGCGACAGCGGACCGCAAGTGAGCCAGGTGGGTGATGGCCTGCGGGCCACCTGGACGCTACGGGAGGGCGAGAGCACCGGAGTCGCGCTGGAATCCATGGGGGCCAGTTGCGCCGCCTTCGGGCCGGTGAGCTAGCCGGGCTGCACGATTCGACCGCGCCGTTCTGGCGCTGGCCGGTGGAGGGCTGCCGGACGCCTTGCCGTTTACAAGACGGCTGCTCTGCCAACTGAGCTACACCGGCGGGGCTGGGTGAATGGTAGCCCACCCACGCCGGGCATGGATCGCGTCCGGCCCGCGGTGGCACACCGTCGGGCGCGGCGCCTGACGCGTCCCCAGGCCGCCCGGCCGGGGACTCGTCAGGCTTCCAGCCCGCGACGTTCTTTGACCCGTGCGATCAGGTCGGCCCACCGGGCCCGGCTGAGCACGAGCATGGAACCCTTCGGATCTGCCGAATTCCTTACGTAGACCAGATCGGCCCAGGCCGCCACTTCGACACAAGTTCCCCCGTTGCACCTGCTGCTACGACGCCACTCCAGGCCGTCCGTAGGAATCGACTCCAACATGCCCTCCAGACAAGAGCGACCATCCACCCGTATGGTCGCTTCTCATGGTAGGCATGGATAATTCGAGGCTGTCAACTGCAAGAACCAATACGGTGCTTCCGGGAACTCTTGTGACTGGTGGGGCAGATGATTTTCACTCTCAGGCCGCGTGCACCTATCTGTATTCCATTATTTAATCAGATCGTCAAAGTCCCCGTTCTTGATTCCGCTCACGAATTCCTGCCATTCGGTGTGACTGTACGAGAGGATTGGCCCTTCGTGCTGCTTGGAATCGGCGATCAGGATCGCCTCGCCGCTCGCCGCCACCTTCACGCATTCGCCGCCGTTGCAGCTGAGGCTGGTGCGCCACACGGGGCTTGCTTGACCACGTCCATAAGCCATGACAGTGTCTCCTCAGGTGATATGACAGAACGCGGCGGGTGCCTAGGTAGGACTGGCCGTCCCGTCGCGGATTTCCTCGATCCTCTTCGCAGAGTTTCGGGGGCTCAGTGCGGTATCGCGCAGATACTCTAGTGCCTCGGTGTACCGATCTAGCTCGGCCGGACGCTGCTGATACAGATGGCTGACGAGGCTTTCAACGAAAACAAGTCCGGGCAATGACGAGCCACTGAACTCCAGGTAATCAAAATTGCTGTCGATGGCTGCGTAGGCACCGACCTCATAGGGAATAACCTGGACGGTGGCCCGCTCTTCCTGGATCAGCCGGAGCATTTTCTCCAGCTGCGCCTTCATCACTGCCGAGCCGCCCACCTGCCGGTGCAGGACCGACTCATCGAGGATCGCCCGGTAGCGGACCGGCCGGGGCTGCTGCAGCACCCGCTGGCGGAGCATGCGCGCCTCGACCCGCTGGGCCAGGACATCCGGGTCAATCTTCGGCGCGATGCCCTTGATCATTTCCCGGGCATACTCCTCGGTCTGCAGCAGAGCAGGCACGAAGTACATCCCGAAGCAGGTGATCGACGTGGCTTCCTGCTCCATGCCGATGAACGGCGTGATCTTGAGATCGTCATACTCCGTCCACCAGCCCGGTTCCCGGGCCTGGCGGGCGAGTTCCATCAGCTCGGCTGAGGTCTCCTCGTCAACGTCATAGATCCCGCACAGGTCGCGGACATCCCGCAAGCTTGGCCGCCGGGCCCCGGTCTCCGCCCGGCTGATCTTGGTCGCGGAGCACAGCAGCTGCCCGGCCACGTCCTCGACCGTCAGGCCCTTCGCGTTCCGCAGCTCGCGGAGCCGGATACCAAGCTCACGCTGGCGGACGGTCGGGCTCACACTCACCATGACCGACCGCCCCCTCCTGGCCAACCACTCACCACAGCCTCCGTCCAGCTTGGGGGCACCCGGAGGCGTGGCCCCACGTCGTGAGTGACACTGTTGTACGCACAAAGGCCATTGGCATGTGCCGCGATGGCCACGTTAGGGCGTTGGCCCCGTCCCGTCAACTTGCGGAAACCACCCGGCGTGCCGCTGCGCCTGCGGCCCAGCGAGTGAAGCGGCGAGACCGGCTCCCACCTGGACCGATCCCGTCCTGATCTTTCCCGGTTCAGGCCGCCCATAAGCGTGGTTCCGGCCCGCGGCGGAGGCCGCCTGGCTCCCGCCGGAAGCCCCACGCCTGCCGTCCATCCCGAGGGCTGATCATGAAACTCCGATGCCATAGGCATGAACCTTTGGCATCAGACTATGGCATGTGCCATATGGGACGTGCCATACTGGCCAGGAACCAGCCAGACAACCAAGGAGGAAGCCGACCCGATGACCTCACGAGCAGCCGGCCCGGTAGCCCGCACCTGGGGGCTCCGGCAAGGAAGGAAAGAACCCTGTCAGCTCACCAGAGAATGAAATGAGGCGGTGGCCGTGCTTGTGCTCATCTTTTTCGTAGGCGCGCTCCTGGGCGTGCTCATGGGCGGCGCACTATGCGTTCGCTACCTCCGCCACGAGGTCGCGGCGGATATCACCCCCCGGCTCCAGCACGTCCAGTTGCAGCTCGACAATCTCGAAACCGCGATCAACCTGGCCCTGGTCACCAGGTATGCGGAAATCAGTGGGCACCTCCCCATCACCCCGCCCCGGGGACGTGACTTCTAGTCACCCGGGGGGAGCAATCCGCGAATCTTCGTCCCGCCGGGGGGAGTCAAAACTTCGGTTGACGACGTACGATCCGGCTAAGGCGGTCACCAGGTCACAAGGTGGTGGGGCGGATGACCGGACTCGTGCCCAGCGGTATCGACGAGATCGGGCTGCTGCCCGGCAGCCACGTCTGCGCCTTCTACCGTGGTGACACCGATCGGGACCGCTTGCTCAACGGCTACCTCGGCGCCGGGCTCACCGCCGGGGACAAATGCATCTGCGTAGTGGACTCCGCGAATACCGCGGCGCGGCTGGAGTCGCTGCCCGGGGCCTGCGGGGAGCCAGGGCCGTACACCGGGCAGCTGGACATCCACCTGCCAGAATCGACTTACCTGGCCGGAGGCGAGTTCACCACCAGCGACATGCTCACCTTCTGGACCGAGGGCATGGTCAAGGCGGAGGTCGAGGGTTACTCCTTCTGCCGCCTGGTGGGCGAGATGACCTGGGCGCTGCGCGACGCGCCGGGCGTCGAGCACCTGGTCGGCTACGAGTCCGAGCTGAACCGGGTCACTGCCTCCTATCCGGTCGTCGTGCTGTGCCTGTACGACCTGGACCGCTTCAGCGGCGAGGTCGTGGTCAACATCGTCAAGACCCATCCCCAGGTGCTCATCCAGGGCATCCTCGTCGAGAACCCGTACTACGTCGGGCCGGACGAGTTCCTCGGCTCAGCCAGCCCGATGCCCGACAGCCCCAGATCAGCGAGCGCCTGACCGGCCGCGCGATGACCGCCGAGCAGACGAGGAATACCGGGGGCCAGGACGGCGCCCCTGTGGTGCGGCTGGCCCGGCGCCCGAGCCGGCCCGCCGACCCGGACCTGCGCGAGCGGCTGGGTGAGTTCCGGGCCCTCCTGGTGATCTCGCTGCTGATGACCGAATCCGTCAACGAGGAGCAGATCCTGGAGCTGGCCGCGTCCAGCGCCCCCGGGCTCGGTCCCTGGCGGATCGAGGGGTACGGGTTCACCGACGGTCAGTGGCGTCCCGGCACCGGCCACTCGGCGGCAGCGCCCCGCGGCCTGACCGGGCAGTTGTCCGGGCTGGGCAGCGCGGGCGGCCCGGTGGACCTGTCCGGCTGTCCCTGGGCGTGGGCATACCCGCTGCGCGGGATCGGTGGCCTGCTGGGCCACCTGGTCGCGTCCTGTGACGAGGAACCCACCGCCGAACAGCGGTTCCTGATCCAGGTCATCGCGCAGCAGACCGGGGTGGCCGTGTCCAACGCCCGGCTGCACGACCGGGAACGCGCCACCGCGGCCGAGCTGGCGGCCACCAACGAGGCGCTCGCCGAGACCATTACCACGCTGCAGCGCAGCATGGACATTCACCAGCGGCTCACCCGGGTGGCGGTCTCCGGCGAAGGCCAGCCGGGCATCGCGAAGGCCCTGCACGAGCTCACCGGGATGCCGGTCGCGATCGAGGATCGCTACGGCAACCTGACCGCCTGGGCCGGCCCGGGCCAGCCGGACCCGTACCCGAAGGAGTCCTTCGCCAAGCGCGAGCACCTGCTCCGGCGGCTGATGCGGGCCACCTCACCGACCCGGGACGGGGAGCGGCTCATCCTGCTCGCCTCGCCGCGGACCGACGTGATGGGCGTCCTGGCCCTCATCGACCCGCTGCGGCGGGCCGACTCCGCCGACCTGGTGGCCCTGGAGCACGGCGCGACCGTGCTGGCCATGGAACTGGCCCGGCTGCGCGGCATCGCCGACGCCGAACTGCGGCTGCGCCGGGACCTGGTGCATGACCTGCTGGCCGGGACCGACGACGAGAGCGCCCTGACCCGGGCTGAGGCGCTGGACTACGACCTGCGCCGGCCGCACCGGGTCGTGATCGTCGAGGGCAAGGGCCGGGCCCGGGCCCACGACGCGCTGCTCAGCGCGGTCCGCCGGGCTATGCGCCAGGCCCGGCAGGACGGGCTGTTCGAGACCTGGTCCGGCAATGTCGCGGTGATCACCGCGGGCCAGACCGACTGGGAGCAGCTGCGCCGGGCCATCATGTCCGACCTCGGCAGCCAGGTCTGCCTGGGGGTGGGCGGCGCCGCGGCCCGGCCCTCCGAGCTGACCCGCTCGCTGCGCGAGGCGGGCCTGGCCCTGCGGCTGCAGAAGACCCTGCTGCCCGGCGACAGCGCCTGCGAGTACCCCAAGCTCGGCATCTTCCGGATGCTCGCGGCCATCCCGGACCTCAGCGACGTCGACTCGTTCGTCCGGGAGTGGCTCGGCAGCCTGCTCGACTACGACGCCCGCCGCAAGGCCGAACTGGTGCACACGCTGACCCAGTACCTGGAACATGGCGGCAACTACGACGCGACCGCCGCCGAGCTGTCCGTGCACAAGAGCACCCTGAAGTACCGGCTGCAGCGGATCCGCGAGCTCACCGGCCTGGAGCTGAACGACCCCGACGTGCACTTCAACCTGCAGCTCGCCACCCGGGCCTGGGGGACCCTGCAGGCCCTGCGTGACGAGCGCTAGTTTGATCCGGGGGGACGACCCCCCTGGACCCCCCGCTCGCCGCTCCGCGCCGAACGCCGCGCTCGGCGAGCACCCGCCTGCGGCGGGCCCCGCCTCCCCGGCGCATGCGCACGCTACGACCCGCTCCGCTTTCCCGGGGGACTACCCCCGGAGCCCCCGGCGCATGCGCCCGCTACGACCCCTGAACCCCGAAGGCCGGCGTCTGACCCGTTCTTCGTCCCCCGGTGACCTGCCCCGGCCGCATCCCGCTGGCGATGCTGAACCGGTAGCTAACCGAAGGGGTCAGGATGATCGACGTACGGAACCCGGGCGACGGATTCAGGTCATTGCGCGCGCGGATCGCGGCCCTCGGGACGCTCGGCGACGGTGACCGCGGCGCGGACGGCGCGCCGCTGACCGTGGGCGAGTGGGCCCTGCTGATCGACGACATCGTGGACCACCCGGCGGAGAACACCGAGGGCCTGTGGAACGTGGCCGGCCCGGACGAGGACGACCGCGAGTACGACGCGATCTTCGTGGGCGGCGGCGCGAGCGGCCGGTTCGGCTCGGCCTTCCTGAAGGCCCGGGGCGGCCGGCAGCTCACCATCGACGCGTGGCCCTTCCTGGGCGGCTCCTGCCCGCACCAGGCCTGCGTGCCGCATCACCTGTTCTCCGAGGCGGCCCGGGAGATGGACCTGGCCCGGCACATGGCCGGACGCCTGTGGTACCCGCCGTTCGACGAGAAGCGGGCCAGCATCCAGGAGATCGTCGACCTGTTCAAGGCCGGGCGGATGTACCCGCACGCCATCATGAACTGGCAGTCCAAGGAACAGCTGGACATGGAGTTCATCCTGAACACCCCGGCCAGGATCATCGACTCGCACACGGTCGAGGTGGAAGGCCGGCGATTCCAGGCCAGGAACCTCGTGCTGTGCACCGGGGCGCGGACCCGGTACCCGGACATCCCGGGCATCGGGATCAAGGGCGTGTACGACTTCGCCACGCTCATCGAGGATCTCGACTATGAGCCGAACCGCTGCGTGATCATCGGCGGGTCCAAGGTGGCCCTGGAGTACGGGTCGTTCTTCCAGGCCACCGGGTGCCAGACCACGATCCTGACCCGCAGCCCGCTGATGGAGACGGCCAGCCTGCACCACGTGGACGCGGGGCTGCGGGAGTACGTGGTCGCGATGATGGCCGACCGGGGCATCGAGATCGTCGAGGGCGCCGAACCGCTCGAGGTGCTCGGCAACGGCAAGGTCACCGGGGTCCGCTACCGGGAGCCGGGCGGCGCGGTCCGGCAGATCGACACCGACTTCGTGTTCGTCGGCACCGGGGAGCGCCCCGACCTCAGCATGTACGCGCCGCTCGGGCTGGCCACCGACGAGCGCGGGTTCGTGATCGCGGACACCCACATGCGTACCTCGGTGCCCGGGGTGTACGCGGCCGGCGACCTGGTCGGCCCGCCGATGGAGATGTTCAAGGCCCGCAAGTGCGGGGTGGGCGCGGCCCGCAACATCATGGGCGAGGACTACGAATTCGACTTCACCGAGTACCCGGACTTCCTGCACACCACCTACGAGGTGACCTGGTGCGGCCTGTCCGAGGCCGAGGCGAAGGCGAGGTACCGGAACGTCATCAAGATCCAGATGCCGCCGGACGACGCCGACCCGGAGACGTTCGCGCTGCCGGCGGCCGAGGGGTCGATGCTGTACGCGTTCACCCGGCCGATCCTGTCCGGCTGGCTCAAGCTGGTCATCGACGCGGACAGCCGCAAGGTCCTCGGCGCGCACCACGTCGGCTACGGGGCCAAGGACGCGTTCCAGTACATCGACTACCTGATCCGCCGGCCCGAGGGCTTCACCATGGACGAGATGGCCGAGCTGAACGAGCTGTTCCTCAACCCGGAGCACTTCATCCAGCTGTGCCGGCTCCGGGCGGGCCAGCAGAATCCAGTGAACCTATGAGCGATCCACGGGTAGCCGTGGTCACCGGCGGCGCGTCCGGCATCGGGCTGGCCACCTGCGGCCGCCTCACCGACGAGGGATTCGCCGTGGCCGCGCTGGACATGAAGCCCGACGGTGCGGCCGGCGTGGCCGCCCTGACCCTGCACTGCGACGTCACCGGCGAGGATGATGTGGACCGCGCCATGGCCGAGGTCGCGGCCCGGCTCGGCCCGGTCGATGTCCTGGTCAACAACGCGGGCATCACCGGCTCCCAGGCCGCCGCCCGGTGCCACGAGACCCCAGTCGAGGAGTGGGACCGGGTCCACGCGGTCAACGTGCGCGGCCCGTTCCTGTGCAGCCGCGCGGTGCTCCCGTCCATGATCGCCCGGGGCTCCGGGCACATCATCACGATCGCGTCCATCGCCGGGCTGGTCGCCTTCCCGGGCCGGTGCGCCTACACCGCCTCCAAAGGCGCGGCGCTGATGCTCACCCGGTCGATCGCGGTGGACTACGCGGCGGCCGGGATCCGGGCCAACGCCGTGTGCCCCGGCATGGTGTACACGCCGATGACCAGCTGGCGGCTGGACCAGCCGGACCTGCGGGCCGCAGGTGGAGGACCGGATCCCCGCCGGGCGGGTGGCCCAGCCCGCCGAGATCGCGGACGCGGTCGCGCTGCTGGCCTCCGGCCGGCTCGGCTACATGACCGGCCACCCCCTGGTCCTGGACGGCGGGATGTCCGCGCTCTGAGCGGGGCGCACACCGGATGGTTTTCGTTTGCGGAAAAAAGGCGGGATGCGATGACAGGCAAGCTGGCCGGTAAGACAGCCGTGGTGACGGGGGCGGGTTCCGGGATCGGCCGGGCCGCCGCCGCGCTGTTCGCCCGGGAGGGCGCGGCGGTCGCGGTGCTGGACCTCGACGCCGACGCGGCCAAGACGGCGGCGGAGGAGATCACCGCCGCCGGCGGCACGGCGATCGCCGTCGCGGCGAACGTCGCCGACCGGCAGCAGGTCGGCAGCGCTTTCGACCAGATCCGCAACGCCTTCGGGGGCGTGGACGTGCTCTACAACAACGCGGGCGTGAACAGCAGCGGGTCGGTCATCGACGCCAGCGACGATGACTGGGACCGGAGCTTCGCGGTCAACGCGAAGGGCACGTTCCTGTGCTCCCAGGCCGCCGCGCCGTCGATGGTGGCGTCCGGCGGCGGGTCGATCATCAACCAGGGCTCGGTCGCGGCGCTGGTCGGCATCGCGAACTTCGCCTCCTACTGCGCGTCCAAAGGCGCCGTGGTCGCCCTGACCAGGTCCATGTCGGTGGACCTGGCCCCGCGCGGGATCCGGGTCAACGTGATCTGCCCGGGCACCGTGTACACGCCGCTGATGGAGCCGATGCTGCGGGCCCGCGGCGGCGGTGACATGGAAGCCGGGCTGGCGCTGACCGTGGCCAAGTACCCGATCGGCCGGCTCGGCACGCCGGAGGAGATCGCCGCGGTGGCGTTGTTCCTGGCCAGCGAGGACTCCTCGTTCCTGACCGGGTCCGTGCTCACCGCGGACGGCGGGATGACCTCGCAGTGACCTGACCGGCCCCGTCCCGCAGGGACGAATCTGTCCTGGGGAGACAGGATTAGCCACCGCTTTAGTCCCGGGGCCAGGTTAGTTCTGAGCTGGAATTGATCTACGCTCCGGTGATCTGATCCACGGGGCGGTGGAAGCGTGGGACCAGCTCAGGCGGGCACAGCCCAGGCCAGCACAGTTCGGGACAGCACAGCCCAGGCGGGTCATCCGCTGTCAGCGGCGGGCCCGTACCGGGACGAGCTGGGCCTGCTCCGGAGTCAGCTGACCAACCTGCGGGCCCTCCTGGTGCTGGCCATCCTGATGACGGAGAGCGCGGACGACCAGCAGATCCTGCGCCTCGCCACGTCCGCGGCCGCCTCGCTGGGCAGCTGGCAGATCACGGGCTTCGTGATCGGGGACGCGTGGTGGGCCGGTGACCGCCGCGGCGGCACCCTCGATCCGGAGCTGGCCGGCGAGCTCCGGGAGCTGCCCGAGACCGGCGGCCCGCTGTCCAGCCTGGGCGCCCCCTGGGCCTGGGCCTACCCGATGCGCAGCATCGCGGGCCGGATCGGCTCCCTGATCGTGCACGCGGGCCACGAGCCCGCGGTAGAGGAACAGTTCCTGGCCCAGGTGCTGGCCCAGCAGACCGGGGTGGCGGTGTCCAACGCCCAGCTGCACGGGCGGGAGCGGGACACCGCCGAGCAGCTGGCCGCCACGAACGGGGCGCTCGAGGAGACGGTGGCCACGCTGCGCCACGGCATGGCCATCCACGAGCGGCTCACCCGGGTCGCGGCGGCCGGCGAGGGCGCGCCCGGCATCGCCGACGCCCTGCACGACCTGACCGGGCTGGCGGTCGCGGTCGAGGACCGTTATGGCAACCTGTCCGCCTGGGCCGGGCCGGGCAAGCCGGCCCGGTACCCGAAACCACCCGCCTACGAGCGGGAGCAGCTGCTCCGCCGGCTGATGACCGCGGGCCGGTCGGTCCGCGATGGCGACCGGGTGGTCGCGCTGGCCTCGCCGCGCCCGGGCGTGCTCGGGCTGCTCGCGCTGATGGACCCCGGCCACCGCGCGGGCACCACCGACGTGATGGCCCTGGAGCACGGGGCCACCGTCCTGGCCGTCGAGCTGGCCCGGCTGCGCGGGATGGCCGACACCGAGCTCCGGGTCCGCCGCGAGCTGGTCCACGACCTGCTCACCGGCACCGACGACGAGAGCGCCTACCTGCGCGCCGAGGCGCTGGGGTACGACCTGGGACAGCCGCACCAGGTGGCGGTGGTGGAGGTGGCCGACAGCGCGCCGGCCCAGGAGGATGTGCTGCACGCCACCCGCCGGGTGCTGCGCCAGCAGCAGCGGCCGTGCCTGCTGGGCAGCATGGCCGGCACGGTGGTGATCGTGGCCGGGCACTCGCCGGGCGGGGGCGGCGACTGGGAGGCGCTGCGGGCCGGCATCGTGGCCGAACTGGGCGGCGGCACCCGCTGCCGGATGGGCGTCGGGGACGCCTACCCGCGGCCGTCGGAGCTGTCCCGCTCGCTGCGGGAGGCCCGGCTCGCGCTGCGGATGCAGAAGGCGTCCGCGTCGACCGAACGCACGTCGCTGTTCGCCGACCTCGACGTGCTCCGGATGCTGGCCGCGGTGGACGACCTCACCGACGTGGAGGCGTTCGTCCATAAGTGGCTCGGCACGCTGGCGGCCTACGACGAGCGCAAGCACACCGAGCTGGTCAAGACCCTGATCCAGTACCTGCAGCACGGCGGCGGGTACGAGGCCACCTCGCGCGCGCTGTCCGTGCACCGCAGCACGCTGAAGTACCGGCTGCAGCGGATCCGCGAGCTGACCGGGTTCGATCTGGGTAACCCGGAGACCCACTTCAACCTGCAGCTCGCGACCCGCGCCTACGTCACCCTGCAGGCCCTGGCCGACCCGTCCGGCTGAGCCTGCGCGTCGCAGGCCAGCCGCTCAGTTGGTCCGGCCAGGACGAGGCTGTGCGCGCGGCACCACCGTAGCGTCCTGACCATGGACGTCCCCGATGACCTGGAACTCTTCGAGCAGATGTGTTTCCTGCGCCATTTCGAGGAACGCACCGATGTGCTCTACCGGCGGGGCCTGATCCACGGCCCGGTGCATCTGGGGCTCGGCCACGAGGCGGTCGCGGTCGGCGCCGCGTCCGTGCTCCGCCCGGACGACTACTCGCTGGGCACCTACCGGGGTCACGCCCACGCGCTGGCCCGCGGCGCCCCGGCGGACGCGGTCCTGGCCGAGCTGCTCGGCCGCGAGGGCGGGATCTGCGGCGGCAAGGGCGGGTCCATGCACATCACCAGCGTGGAGCACGGCTACTACGGCTCCTACGCGATCGTCGGCGCGCACCTGCCGATCGCCTGCGGGCTGGCCTGGGCCAGCCTGATCCGTCGCACCGAGCAGGTCACGGTGTGCTTCTTCGGTGACGGCGCGACCAACATCGGCGCGTTCCACGAGGCGGTCAACCTGGCCGCGGTGTGGCGGCTGCCGGTCGTGTTCGTGTGCGAGAACAACTGGTACATGGAGTACACCCCGATCGGGGAGGTGATCCCGGTCGCGCTGCCCGCCGCCGACCGCGCCGCCGCCTACGGGCTGGACCGGATCGTGGTGGACGGCAACGACGTCGCCGCCGTCCGGCAGGTGGTCGGCGACGCGGTCCGCGCGGCCCGGGACGGGCAGGGCCCGAGCCTGGTCGAGGCGCAGACCTACCGGCTCAAGGGGCACTCGGCCGCGGACGGCGCCGCGTACCGGCCGGCCGAGGAAGTGGCGCGGTGGCGCGAGCGGGACCCGCTATTGCGCACCCGGGCGGTGCTGATCGAGGCGGGCACGGCCCCGGAGAAGCTGGACGAGATCGACGCGCGGATCAAGTCCGACCTGTCCGGGCTGGCCCAGCAGATCCTGGCCCGGCCCGCTCCCGACCCCGCCGGGGCCTGGACCGACGTGTGGAGCGATGGGAGCTGGCAATGGCGGAACTGACCTACCGGCAGGCCGTCGCCGCCGCGCTGGCCCAGGAGATGGCCCGCGACGACCGGGTCGTGCTGCTCGGTGAGGACGTCGCGTCCGGCGGGGTGTTCAAGACCACCGGGGGGCTGCGGGAGCGGTTCGGGGCGGACCGGGTCTGGAACACGCCCATCTCCGAGCAGGCCATCGCGGGCGCGGCCATGGGCGCCGCCATGGCCGGGCTGCGGCCGGTCGCCGAGATCATGTTCTCCGACTTCTACGCGACCTGCTGGGATCAGGTGGCCAACGAGATCGCGAAGGTCCGCTACATGACCGGCGGCCAGGTCACCCTGCCGCTGGTGCTGCGCGGCGCGAACGGCTCCGGCGGGCTCGGGTTCGGCAGCCAGCACGGCCAGTCGGTGGAGAACTGGGCCATGACCGTGCCCGGCCTGAAGATCGCCTCACCGGCCGGCCCGGCCGAGGCGTTCGGGCTGCTCGCCGCGGCCATCCGGGACGACGACCCGGTCATGGTGTTCGAGCACAAGGCCCTGTACGGGCGCAAGGAGGAGATCGGCGACGCCGAGCAGTTCGTGCCGCTCGGGCAGGCGCGGACCGTGCGGGCCGGGCGGGACGTCACCCTGGTCGGGCTGTCCATCACGGTGGGCACCTGCCTGGCCGCGGCGGACGAGCTGGCCGCCCAGGGCATCGACGCCGAGGTCATCGACCTGCGGACGCTGGTGCCGCTGGACGCGGCCACGGTGCTGGCCTCGGTGGCCCGCACCGGGCGGCTGGTGGTGGTGGAGGAGAACCCCGGCCAGCTCGGGTGGGGCGCCTCGATCGCGGCGATCGCGGCGCAGGAGGCGTTCGGCGACCTGGCCGCCCCGGTGACCCGGGTCAGTGGCGGCAACGTGCCGCTGCCGGTGGCCGCCTCCGCTGGAGGCCGAGGTGGACGTGACCGCGGCGCGGGTGGTCGCGGCTACTCAGTCGGTCCTGAGCGGCGCACCGATACCGATCACGTAGGGAAACCGGGAGTTCGTATCCGGCAAGGAGGCCGAGATGCTGATTGGCCAGGAACAAATACTGCTGCCCACGACCATGGTCGGGAACTACCCCAACCCGCGCTGGTACGACGGCTACGCGCATTCGAGGCTGCCCGTGGGAGCGCTGGTCTATGACTCGCTGACCCGCGAGGCCTACGAGGACGCGATCCTCGCGGTGGTGCACGACCAGGAGTCCGCCGGGCTGGACATCATCTCCGACGGCCGGGTACACGGCGGCGACAGCCCGTACGCCCAGGTCGTCTACCACTACTTCGAGCGGCTGCGCGGGTACGAGATCGACGGGCCGCAGCTGGGCCTGCCCATCTACTCGACGCTGTTCTCCCCGACCGTGGTGGGGGAGGTATCGAGGCGCACGTCCTTCGCGATGCCCACGCTGCGCGCGGTGCGCAAGGCCACCAAGAAGCCGGTGAAGATCTCCTACCAGGGCATCCACGTGCTCGCCGCCGCGTCCAACGACCAGTTCTACCAGGACACGAAGGAACTGGCGAAGGCCATTGCCAAGGCCTATCACGAGGACTTCCTGGAACTCGCGGACGCCGGGGCCGAGATCATCCAGCTGGATGAGTTCCTCTGGCCGTACGAGATGAGCGACTGGCAGGTCGAGGTGTTCAACCTGGCCGTGGACAACGTCCCCGGGGTGCAGTTCTGGGTGCACACCTGCTGGGGCAACTACGGCGGCACCCCGGGCTACCTGCCGGACGAGACCGAGCAGGAGTACGGCGCCTACGTGCTGGCCAGCCGGGAAGCACACACACCTGCGCCCGATCGGGCCTACGGCATCTTCCCAAAGGTCAAGGAGGCGCACCTGACCGCGCTGAACTGGGAGGTCGGCCGCACCGGCCCGGACGATCTCAAGCCGCTGGCCGAGAACAACTGGGACAAGGACTTCGTGGCCGGGGTGATCGACGTGAAGTTGACCATCACCGAGACCGCGGGCGAGGTCGCGGACCGGATCCGGCAGTGCCTGGAATACGTGCCCGCCGAGCGGCTCGGCCTGACCACCGACTGCGGCCTGGTCATGCTTCAGCGGATGACCGCGCAGAACAAACTGCGCGCGCTGGCCGAGGGAGCCGCCATCGTCCGGGCCGAACTGGGCCAGCCGAGCTGAGAACCGAAGGCACGCGGAGCTGAACGGCGCAGGCCGGAGAGCTGAGCGGTGCAGCACAAGTACAGACAGAGAATCCACCAGCAGAAAGGCTGAGATCAATGGAGATTCGCGGCGAAGATGTCCTGCTGCCCGTTTCGGCGGTATCGGCGTTCCCCCGCCCGCACTGGCTGCAGGGCCGGGTGCTCGGCTCGCTGAGCGAGCCGGTGTACCGCAGTCACAACCTGCGGGTGGCGTACGAGGACGCCTGCCATATCTGCGCGGACGAGCAGGAGAAGGCCGGGCTCGACATCCTGTGTGACGGCGCGCAGTACTACGAGTGGGAGGCCCCCGGGTTCCAGCTGGAGCCGATCTTCCACTTCATCCCGGAGAACCTGGGCGGCTTCAGGCCGTACGGGCCGCCCGGCGAGGGCGCGAAGTACCGGCCGTTCTACCAGGCCGTGGTCAAGGACAAGATCACCTGGGAGCGGCCCATCTTCGAGAGCGTGGTCATGACCATGCAGAACGTCACCGACAAGCCGTTCAAGGTGGCGTTCCTCGGCCCGGCGCAGCAGAGCGTCATCGTCAAGGACGAGTTCTACGGCGACCAGGTCGCGGTGGCCCGGGACCTGGCCATCGCGATGAACCAGGAGCTCAAGTACCTGGTCAGCATCGGCCTGGAGGCGGTGCAGCTGATCGACGTGCTGCCGCCGTACACCACGGACATGTGGCAGATCGAGATGCAGAACATCATGTTCGACGGCGTTGACGCGATCAAGTTCTGGCACGTCTGCTACGGCAGCGTGGACGGCCAGCGGGACATCTTCGACAACCACGCCGCCTCGATGATGCCGCTGTTCAAGGAGTCGCCCGCCGACGTGGTCCACCTGGAGTTCACCAACAAGGGCTTCGACGAGCTGGAAGCGTTCCGCGACTTCCCCACCGACAAGGTGCTCGGCGTGGGCGTGGTGGACGCGAAGAACCTGCAGGTGGAGACGGCCGAGCAGATCGAGGCCCGGATCCGGCGCGCGCTGGAGGTCGTGCCCGCCGACCGGCTCCTGGTCGCGCCGGACTGCGGGCTGGGCTACTTCAGCCGGACCGCCGCCTACGCCAAGCTCCGCAACATGGGCCAGGCGGCCGCGAGCGTGCGGAGCACGCTCTGACCGCACGGTCTGACCACACGGTGCGAAGCACACTGTGACGCTGTAACGTCGGCCCCAGGCGGCACCTGCCGCCCGGGGCCGACCCCAGGGGAGGCGCGTATGACCGCAGAGGTGGCCCGCGAGGTACTGGGCCTGCAGCTCCGCGTGGGCGATCACATCTGCGGTTTCTACCGCAAGCCCTCCGAGCGCGACGACATCCTCATCCCGTTCCTGGTCGAGGGGCTCAAGGCGGGCGACAAGTGCACCTGCGTGGTGGACAGCTGCACCCCCGAGGACGTGCTGGCCAGCATGTCCGAGCACATCGAGGTCGACCCTTACGTGACGGACCGCCAGCTCGAGGTGCTCGACTCCTACGGCACCTACCTGGCCGATGGCGGGTTCCTGCCGGAACGGATGCTGAAGTTCTGGGAGGGCAAGGCCCGGCAGAACCCGCGCCCGGACGGTCCCCGGCCCGCCCGGAACATCGGTGACATGAGCTGGGCGCACCACGACGAGTCGGTGGTCAGCGTCCTGATGGGCTACGAATCCGAGCTCAACCGCATCATGTCGAACTTCCCGCAGGTCAACCTGTGCCTCTACGACCTGACCCGGTGCTCCGGGGACCTGATCATGGACGTGCTGAAGACCCACCCCAAGGCGCTCCTCGGCGGCATGGTCATCGACAACCCGTACTACCTGGACCCGGACGAGTTCCTGGCCAGCCGCCTGGATCGTGACAGCTAAGCACCGTGACTGCTGAGCCAGGCGTAACGGCGCCCCCGGCCGCCGCGCGGATCCCGGCCGAGCGCACCCATCACGGCGACGCCGTCGTCGACGACTACGCCTGGCTGGCCGACAAGGAAAACCCCGAGACGATCGCGTTCCTGGACGCCGAGAACGCCTACACGCAGGCGATGACGGCCGGCCAGGCCCCCCTGCGCACGGCGATCTTTGATGAGATCAAGGCCCGGACCCAGGAGACCGACCTGTCCGTGCCCGCCCGCAAGGACGGCTGGTGGTACTACACCCGGACGGTCGAGGGGCAGCAGTACGCGCTGCACTGCCGCCGGGCCGTCCGCCCCGGAGATACCGGGCCGCCGCCGACCGGGGACGGGGGCCCGCTGGACGGCGAGGAGGTCCTGCTCGACGGGAACGAGCTGGCGGCCGGCCAGGAGTTCTTCTCCCTGGGCGCCTTCGACGTGAGCCCCGACGGGCGGCTGCTCGCCTACTCCACCGACTTCGCCGGCAGCGAGCGGTTCACGATGCGGGTCAAGGACCTGATCTCGGGCGAGACCGCGCCTGACGAGATCCCCGGCACGTTCTACGGCACCGCCTGGTCGGCCGACGGTTCGGCGCTGTTCTACGTGACCGTGGACGAGGCGTGGCGGCCGTACCGGGTGTGGCGGCACGTGATCGGCACCCCGGCCGCGACGGACGTGGTCGTGTTCGAGGAGGCCGACGAGCGGTTCTGGGTCGGCGTCCGGCTGACCCGCAGTGAGCGCTTCCTGGTCCTCTCGGCCTCGAGCAAGCTGACCAGCGAGGTGTGGCTGCTGGACGCCGCCCGCCCGGGCGGGGAACCCGCCGTCGTGGCCCCGCGCCGGCAGGGCGTCGAGTACGAGGTCGAGCACCAGGTGACGGCGGACGGCACCGATCGGCTGCTGATCCTGCACAACGACCACGCGGAGAACTTCGAGCTGGCCCAGGCCGCGCTAACCCGGGCCGGGCCAGCACAGGCCGGGCTAACCCAGGCGCCGCTGGCCGACCCGGCGGCCTGGACGCCGCTGGTACCCCACCGCGACGGCACCCGGCTGCTCGGCGTGGACGCGTTCGCTGACCACCTCGTTATTCATCTACGCCAGAACGGGCTGACCGGGCTGCGGGTGCTGCGGGCCGACGGCAGCCAGCACGAGATCGCCTTTCCTGAGCCGGTCTACCGGGTCTCGCCGGGGGCGAACCCGGAGTACGGCGCGCGGTCCTACCGGCTGGGCTACGGCTCCCTGGTCACGCCCGACTCGGTGTACGACTGCGACACCGCGACGGGTGAGCTGACCCTGCTGCGCCGCCGCCCGGTGCTGCCGCTGCCGGGCGGGGCCGAATACAACCCGGCCGATTACGAGCAGCACCGGCTGTGGGCCACCGCGCCGGACGGGACCCGGGTGCCGGTCTCGGTGGTCTGCCGGGCGGGCACGCCGCGCGACGGCCGCGCGCCGTTCGTCCTCTACGGGTACGGCAGCTACGAGGCCTCGATCGACCCGGGCTTCTCGATCCCGCGGCTGTCCCTGCTGGACCGGGGGTTCGGCTACGCGATCGCGCACATCCGCGGCGGCGGTGAACTGGGCCGCCGGTGGTACGACGACGGCAAGATGCTGCGCAAGATCAACACGTTCACCGACTTCGTGGCGTGCGCGCGGCACCTGGTCAGCGAGGGCTGGACGTCGCCGCAGCGGCTGGTCGCGCGGGGCGGCTCGGCCGGCGGCCTGCTGGTGGGCGCGGCGCTGAACCTCGCGCCCGACGCCTACGGCGCCGTGGTCGCCCAGGTCCCGTTCGTGGACCCGCTGACCAGCATCCTGGATCCGTCCCTGCCCCTCACGGTGACCGAGTGGGAGGAGTGGGGCGACCCGCTGCACGACCCCGAGGTCTACCGGTACATGAAGTCCTACTCGCCGTATGAGAACATCGCCACCGACCGGCCCTACCCCCCGGTGCTGGCGGTCACCAGCCTCAACGACACCCGGGTGCTCTACACCGAGCCGGCCAAATGGATCGCCCGGCTGCAGGCCGAGGCATCGGGCGGCCCGTTCCTGCTGAGGACCGAGATGGTCGCCGGGCACGGCGGGCGCAGCGGCCGGTACGACGCGTGGCACGAGGAAGCTCTGGTGCTGGCCTGGATCGCGGCCACCGCCGCAGCCGCCTGACCCGGGCCTTAGCCAGCCGCCTGCGGCTCCGGCAACTGACGCCGGCGTAACGCCCGTAGGCGTGCCAGTGCGCGGCGAACAGGGCTTCCTCGCTGATCACCTTCGGCTCGATCGGGCGGGACACCCAGGTCAGGTTGATGAAGTGCCGGGCGTTGACGTTCTCGGTGGTGATGTTGCCGCCCCACGTCCCGCAGCTGAGGCTGAGCGTGAACGGCAGGCCGTTGCGCGGGCTGCCCGCTCCCTCGTTGAGGTTCTGGTTGACCAGCACCCGCGCCGTCCGGGTGGCCAGGGCCAGCCGCTCCACGTTCGCATCCGAGCTGGTGTGGATGCCGCAGGTGTGCCCGAGCCCCTGGTAGGCGGTGATCGCGTTGACCAGGTCCGCGGCCGCGCTGATGTCACCCTCGTACCGGTACAGGGCCAGGACCACGGACAGCTTCTCGCCAGAGAACGGGTGATCCGGGCCGGTGCCGGTCTCCTCCACCAGGATCATCGGGCAGGCCGGATCGACCTCCAGGCCGGCCAGCTCCGCGATATGAGCGGCGGACTTCGCCACCACGGCGACCGCGGGGACCGGGCCGCCGTCCGGCCACATCACCGCGCGCAGCGCGTCCTTCTCCCCCTCATCGCACAGGTGCGCGCCGGCTTCGGTCAGCCGCCAGAGCAGCTCGTCGTACACGCCCGCGTGCACGACCAGCGCGTTGTCCGCCAGGCAACTGGTGGCGTAATCGAACGTCTTGGCCGTGACGATGGCGGAGGCCGCGTCGGCCAGGTCGGCCGTCTCGTCCACCACGTGCACGGCGTTGCCCACCCCGACCCCGTAGGCCGGGGTGCCGGAGCTGTACGCGGCGCGCACCATGCCCGCGCCGCCGGTCGCGACGATCAGGTCGGCCTGGCGCATCAGCTCCTGCGTCTTGGCCAGCGATGGTGCGGGCAGCGACTGGACCAGGTCGGCGGGCGCGCCGACCTGCTCGCACGCGGCCCGCATGAACCCGACCACGGCCTCGGTGGCGCCGGTGGTCCGCGGGTGCGGCGCGCAGATGATGGCGTTGCGGCCCTTCAGCGCGAACAGCGCCTTGACCGGCGGGGTCGCGTCCGGGCCGGTGGTCGGGATCAGCGCCGCGACCACCCCGACCGGCTTGGCGATCTTCACCAGCCCGGCGGCGGGCAGCTCCTCCACCACCCCGACGGTGCGCAGCCCGGTCATGTCGGCCAGCACGCCGGTCACCCGTTTGCTGATCTTGGCGACCTTGTCCGCGTAGTTGCCGAACCCGCCCTCGTCCACCGCGAGCCGGGCCAGCGCCTCGGCGTGGTCCTTGCGCACCACCGCCCAGGCCACCGCGGTGACCAGCTCGTCCACCTGCTCCTGGGTGTAGGACTCGATGGCGCGGGCGGCCGCGCGGGCCCGGGCCACGACCGCCGCGACCTCACCGGCCGCTGGGCTGGCCGCCTGCTCCCCCTGCTTGCTGGCGCCGTGGTTGCTGCTGCTGCGCTCGCTCATGCAGCCAGCGTGACGGGCCGCGCCGCCGATTCCATTGATCTGGCAGGTCGAGCCTGCCCCGCTTCTTTGTCCCGGCAAGACCTGACTGCGGCGGCGGGGTGGCCCGCATGCTCGGTGATGACCGGGTGTCCAGGTAAGGGGAACACGGGTGAGACGGCTCGTGGTGATCGGCGGCGGCGCCGCCGGGATGTCGGCCGCCTCGGCGGCCCGGCGCGTCGACCCGGGCCTCGACGTGGTGGTTTGCGAGGCGGGTGGCTTCGCCGCCTACGGCATGTGCGGGATCCCGTACTACCTGGGCGGCATGGTGCCGGAGCCGGAGAACCTGCTCGCCTACCCGCCAGCCACATTCCGCGAGAAACGCGGCATCGACCTGCGGCTGCACACCCGGGTCACGGGGATCGACCCGGGCACGCACCAGGTGCACCTCACGGCCAGCCAGCGCGGTGTGCCGTTCCGGGAGTCGCTGGACTATGACGCGCTGGTGGTCGCCAGCGGTGCCGACCCGGTCCGGCCGCCCGTGCCCGGGCTGGACGAGCACCGCGTGTTCACGATCCGGTCCCTGGACGAGGCGATCGAACTGCGCCAGCTGCTGGACAGCGGCACGGTCCGGCACGCGGTCGTGGTCGGCGCCGGCTACATCGGCCTGGAGACTGCGGAGGCGCTGGTCAGCGCCGGTCTCGACGTGGACGTGGTGGAGGCGCTGCCCCGGGTGCTGAACACCGTGGACGAGCCGGTGGCCGCACTGGTCCAGGCCGAGCTGGAACGGCACACGAGACTGCGCCTCAGCGCACGACTGGACGCTGTGCGCGGGCAGGACAGCGCACGACTGGACGCTGGTGCACGGAGACGGCGGGCCGGGCGGCCTCATCGCGGTCGTGGACGGCACCGAGATCGCCACCGATCTGGTCGTCATCGCGGTCGGCGTACGCCCGGCCACGGACCTGCTCATCCAGGCGGGTGCCGGGCACCTGCCGGACCGCTCGCTGGTGGTGGACGAGGGGATGCGCACCTCGCTGCCGGATGTGTACGCGGCCGGGGATGCGGTCGCCCTGCCCCACCTGGTGCTGGGCCGCCCGGCCTGGGTCCCGCTGGGACCCGCGGCCAACAAGACCGGCCGGGTGGCCGGGACGGTGGCGGCGGGCGGCAGCGCCTCGTTCAAGAGCGTGGCCGGCACCGTGGTCGTGAAGGTTTTCGACCTGGAGGTGGCCTCGACGGGGCTGGGGCTGGCCGAGGCCCAGGCGGCCGGGCTGGACGCGGTGGCCACCGACGAGGTCTCCCGGTCGCGGGCCAAGTACTACCCGGGCAGCTCGCCGCTGCACGTCCGGCTGGTGCACACCCGGGAGGGGCGGCTGCTCGGCGGCCAGCTCGCGGGCCGCGAGGGCGCGGCCAAGCGCGTTGACGTGCTGGCCACCGCGCTGTACGCCGGGCTCACCGTGGCCGACCTGGCGGCGCTGGACCTCAGCTACGCCCCGCCGTTCGCGCCGGTGTACGACCCGGTGCTGACGGCCGCGATCAAGGCCGCCCGGGCGCCCGCCGTTCTCGCTGGAGGATCCCCATGAGCCTGCACCCACCGGCCGACAAGCGGGCCAGCCTGGCCGACGCGGCCGCGCTGGTCGGTGACGGCGCCCTGGTGGCGCTCGGCGGCGGCCTGTCCGCCCGGCTGCCCATGGCCCTGGTCCGCGAGCTGGTCCGGCAGCGCCGGGCCGGCCTGCACCTGGTCGGGTCGGCGCACAGCATCGACGTGGACATGCTGGTGGGGGCGGGGGCGGTCCGCCGGTGCGAGGAAAGCTACGTGGGGTTCGAGCAGGATCTCGGGCTGGCTCCCGCGTACCGCCGCGCCGCCGAGGAGGGCACCATCGAGGTGGCGGAGAGCTGCTGCGCCACGATCCTGGCCCAGCTCCGGGCGGCCGAGATGGGGGTGCCGTTCCTGCCCGTCCGCGGGGTCCGCGGGTCGGACATCATGTCGCTGCACCCCGAGTACGCCGAGATCACCTGCCCGTTCACCGGGGAGACGCTGATCGCGGTGCCGCCACTGCGCCCGGACGTGGCCCTGCTGCACGCACCGTCCGGGGACCGCTACGGCAACCTGCACCTGGAGCAGCCGTACGTGCTGGACGAGCGGTTCGCGTCGGCGTCGCGGATGGTCGTCGCGACCGTGGACGAGCTGGTGTCCACCGAGCAGGTCACCGCGGCCGGTGTCACCATCCCCGGGCACCTGGTCGCGGCCGTGGCCCACGTCCCGTTCGGGGCGCACCCGTCGTCCTGCTACCCCCGCTACGCCTACGACCGCGCCCACCTGCACGAGTACGTGGCGGCGGCCCAGGCGGGGCCCGGGGATCTGGAGAAGTACCTGGCCGCCTACGTCCAGGACAGCGAGGAGAGCTACCGCGGTGCGATCGGCGCCGACCGGCTCACCCAGCTGGCCGGCTGGTCGAAGTCCACCGAGGCGTGGCAGGAGCTTTTCTCGGCCGCGGGAGGCCCCTCATGAGCTGGACGATCGACGAGTGGTTCGTGGTGGCCCTGGCCCGCACCATCCGGCCGCGGGAGACCGTGTTCCACGGCTTCGGCAGCCCGTGCGCGCAGGTGGCGATGCACGTGGCGCGGCGCACCCACGCGCGGGACATGACCCTGGTCGAAGGGGCCATGTACGCGATCAACCCCGACCCGCCGTTCATCCCGCCGACCAGCAACGACGCCAGCCTGCGCCGGGGGGCCGCGTACAGCATGCGGTTCGAGGAGTTCTTCGACGCCGCGGTCCGCGGCGACGTGGACCGGATGTTCCTGTCCGGCGGGCAGATCGACGGGTACGGCAACACCAACGTGACCGCGATCGGCACGGGCGCTCTCCGGGGCGGCCGGGCGAAGGTGAAGCTGGGCGGCGGGGGCGGCGGCTGCAACCTGTCCGCCACCATCGGCCACCTGACGGTGTGGACCACCCGGCACCGCAGCGGCCGGACCCTGGTGGCCGACTGTGACTTCGTCACCGACATGGGGCACCGCACCCGGCTCGGCACCCGGGCCGAGCTCGGTTTCACCGGCGGCGGCCCGCAGTGGCTGGTCACCGAGCTGGGCGTGTTCGACTACACCGGGGGCCAGGCCCGGCTGGTCCAGGTGTTCCCGGACGTCAGCGTGGCCCAGGTCCGCGACGCCACCGGCTTCGGCCTGCAGGTCGCCGGGGATCTGCGCACGGTCCCGCCCCCGTCCGCGTCCGAGCTGGCCGCGGTCCGCACGGTGGACCCGCTGGGGGTACGCACGTCCGAGTTCTCCGCGCAGGAGCTGGGCCGGACCTTCGAGCACGGGAACGGCCAGGACTGTGCCTGCTGACCGCCAGGACTGCGCATGCTGAACGGCCCCGATGGCCTCGCGGCGGTGTTCGCGCCCCGCCGGATCGCCCTGGTCGGGGCGTCCGAGCGGCCCGGGTCGGTGGGCCGGCTGCTCTGGGACAACCTGGCCGGTTTCCCCGGCGAGGTGCTGCCGGTGGGCCCGGCGGCCCGGGTCTGCGGCCAGGTGGCCTACCCCGACCTGCGGGACGTGCCGGGCCAGGTGGACCTGGCCGTCATCGCCACCCCGGCCGCCACCGTCCCGGGCATCGTCCGCTCCGCCGCCGACCAGGGGATCGCCGCGGTCGTGGTGCTCAGCGCCGGCTTCGCCGAGACCGGCGACGACGGCGCGAAGCTTCAGGACGAAGCGGTGTCCGCCGCCCGGGCCGGCGGGGTGCGGCTGGTCGGCCCCAACTGTTTCGGCGTGCAGAACGCCGACCTCCCGCTGAACGCGTCCATCGCGGCGGGCACGCCGCGCGGCGGCGGCGGGGTCACCATCGTCACCCAGTCCGGGTCCTACGGGATGGCCGTGCACGCGCTCGGCCAGGACGAGGGCCTGCGCGTGGCCAAGGTGTTCGCGG
Organism: uncultured Actinomycetes bacterium; assembly: GCA_963718305.1. GTDB lineage: Bacteria > Actinomycetota > Actinomycetes > Streptosporangiales > Streptosporangiaceae > RYN-230. The sequence goes on along the minus strand of CAVQZG010000023.1, from coordinate 129,000 downwards.
CGGGCAACAAGGCGGACATCACCGACGCGGAACTGCTCGCCTACCTGCGGCAGGACCCGGACACCTCGGTGATCTGCCTGCTGCTGGAGTCCATCACCGACGCCCGCGGGTTCTTCGCCGAGGCCTGCCTGACCACGCCGCACAAGCCAGTCATCGCGGTCGTGGGCGGCCGCACCAGCGCCGGGCAGCGGGCCGCGGTATCCCACACCGCCGCCCTGGCCAGCGACGACGCGGTCCGCGACGCGGCCCTGCGCCAGGCCGGCGTGGTCCGGGTCCGGACCGGCCTCCAGGTGCTTGACGCCGCCCGGGCCCTGTCCAGCCAGCCGGTGCCCCGCGGCCCCCGGGTGGCGGTGATCACCAACTCAGGCGGGACCGGGGTGGAACTGACCGACCTGCTGGCCGACGAGGGCCTGGTGGTCCCGGAGCTGAGCGAGTCCCTGCAGGCCGGGCTGCGGGCCATCATGCCCGGGTACGCCAGTGCCCGGAACCCGGTGGACATGACGCCGGCCTGGAACCTGTTCACCACGGTGTATCCGGGCGCGATCGACATGCTGGCCCGGTCCGGTGAGGTCGACGTGATCGTGCCGGTGCTGCTGCAGCGGTCCGCGTCGGCCGAGGTGGCGGAGGCGGTCCGGGACGCGGCGCAGCGGCTGCGGGCAGACGGGGTGCCGGTGCCGGTCTACGTGTGCTGGGTCGCGCCGCGGTCCGCGGACGAGCACGCCCGGGTGCTGAACCTGGCCGGTGTGCCGTGCTTCCCGTGGCCGGAGCGGACGGCGCAGGTGGCTGGCATTGCCGTGCGCTGCGGTCTTCAGCTGGGGAAAGAGGGGCCGCCCCGTGAGGTCGCCCGGGCACCGGAAGACTTGCGTGCGCCGGGGCAGCGTACGCAAGCCCACCGGACACCCCAGCCCGCGATGGCCGGGCCGCCCGCACCACTGCCGGCCGCGGCGCCAAACGGTTTCCTGCCCGCCCAGGCTGCACGGGACCTGCTGGTAGCGATCGGGATCCCCGTGATCGAGACCGTGAGATGCCGGAGTGCGGCGTCGGCGGCGGCGGCGGCCGAATGCCTGGGCTATCCCGTGGTGGCGAAGGTTGATCACCCGGATCTCGTTCACAAGAGCGACGCCGGCGGGGTCCGGCTGGGGCTGTGGTCCGGCGCGGAGGTAGCTGAGGCCGCCGCTGAGCTGCTCGGGCTGGCGGCTGGGGCATCGGTGCTGGTGCAGCGTCAGCACCGCGGGGTCGAGCTGCTGGTGGGGGGCGTGCAGGACCCGGAGTTCGGGGCCATGGTGATGGCCGGGCTGGGTGGCGTGCTGGTGGAGGTCGAGCGGGACGTCCAGCTGGCGGTGGCCCCCGTCGATGCCGGCCAGGCTGAGGCCATGCTCCGCTCGTTGCGGGGCGCCGCGATCCTCGGCGGGCTGCGGGGCAGCCCGCCGGTACACCTGGGTTTCGTTGCGGAAACGATCGTGACCGTCGGAGACCTCATGGTTGCGCACCCGGAGATCGCCGAGCTGGACCTCAACCCGGTACTGGCCGGCCAGGACGGATGCGTGGCGGTGGACTGGCGGATCAGGACGCGGTAGGGCGGCAGGCCCGTTGGATGTTGTCCTACGAGTCGTCCCGGCGACCGAGGCGGCTGAGCAGATACTCGCAGAACGCCTGGACTGCTAACTGGCTGTCAGCTGCGGCGCTGGGAAGGTCTTCGCTGGGGTGGTCAAGGCTTATCTGACCCGCGTAGGCGCTCGTCCCTTGTGTGGCCGAGTCAGCGAAGTTGGCTTCGAGGTCTCTCAGCGCCGACTCTGCCGGCGCGATCGACGTGCCGAATACGTGCCATGCCCGGCGGGCGGCGGCCACGGGATCTCCGTAGTCGTTGTTGAGCAGGACGTAGGCGATGTCGTACCAGTCCTTTTCCTTGCGGCGGCTGTAGGCGGCCGCCGTCTTGGCCAGGAGGAAGCCGGCCAACCCGGTGACGTAGATTTCAGCCTCTCGCCGGACATCCTGATCATCCGTAGCGATCACCCGGACTTCACGGTCTCGGGCAGCAAAGCCAGTGCCCCGGAGGTTGACCGCGCCAAGTTCGTCGCAGTGGTTGAACCCGATGGTTGCGCCAGCGGGGTGCGTGTCGAGATCCGCGAGAAGTTCGAACTTCACGGTTGCCCCTTGAGGCCCGCCGCTTGACTTCCATCGCCAGATGGATGTCCCGTCGGGGTGGAAATCCGCGCGGCGGAGCGCATGCTCTAATCGTGCGGCATTGACCGACCCAGCACTGATCTCCAGGTCAACCTGCACATCCACGTCGGTGGTCCCAGCGTGACGGGTACCCGACGCAGCACAGAGAATGGCAGGCACGAGCCCGCCGAGCAGCACGAATTCAGGTCGTCCGCCGTAGAAGTCGGCGACCCGGACCAAGGCCAGTTCCGCCGCAGTCCTCGCCGTACGCGAGCGAGCAGGATCCTCGTCAGCCATGCGTCATCTCCTCGCGAAGATGCTCGGCCGCGTCCTCGCCGCGGACGCCCGCGGTGCGCAGGTCGGCGTAAGCGCGGGGCCATAGCACGGAACGCAGGCCTGGACTGATTTCTGCGGTGACGCCAGGACCGGCCGGAGTGGGGAAGGGCCGCAGTTGCAGTCGGCCACCTTCCATTTCCTTCAGGTCAGCTGCGAAGAGAGCTCTTCGAAGGTCGCCAGGAGTCTTACCGGTCACGTACACCTCCATCGGTGTCACCTCGGTCATGATCGGGGCCCAGGCCGCCGCGGACAACGCACTCGTAGCCGCCCACCCAATACCTGCCTCGTCCCACGCTCGCCCGACTTCAGTGACCTCTGTCAAAGGGTTTCTCCACAGGACACCCGCCCGGATTGCCACAGGAGGGCGGAGCCGCTCCGCGGCAGCGGCGTAAGCGTCGATGAGCCCGTCCCTGTCCGTGACATACCGCCTCGACTGAGGCCCCCGAGTAGCACCACTCGCCAGGAGGCCCTCGCTCGCGAGGAATTTCAGGGCTGTGGCCACGCCGCTCATCGACAGTCCCGTCTCCGTCACTACTGCCGACACAGTGGCCGGGCAGCCGGTGAGCAGCACCTCACATACCGCGAGAGTGGTCGGTCGCCAGCCGGCCTGCGCTCTAGACGGGGTTGCTGGGCTGCCGGTGCGGGATATCACGATGGTGCCAGCGGAGATCTCCGCCGCACCGCTTTCGTCCACCCATCCCACCCGTTCCCGGCCAGCCAGGGCTCGCGCACCCGGCGAGAACTGCGGCGCAACCACGATGTCTGGCCTCGGCTTGATCTCGAGAGCTTCTGTCAGCTGACGCGGCCACCCCACTGGCAGCCAGCGCAGCCTCAGTCTCCGGCCAGCCACTGACACAAAGACATCCCGATCCTGCCTCGGCGTCGCCTCGACCTGCGTCCCCGGCGGCAGAACGGCCTCGAAGGCCCGTACCGAACGCTCACTCAACACAGGCCAATCATACTTCGACAATCAAAGGTACTTCGACATAGTGGTGTAGTACGTCTGGTTAGTGAAGCTCCGGCCTCGTGCGCTGGAGGAGACAGAACGGCGGCGGAGGGTGATCGTGGCTCTGGAGGCGGGCTGGCCGGCCAGGACGGATGCGTGGCGGTGGACTGGCGGATCAGGACGCGATAACCATCGGGCCCCCTCGGTTCTGGCTCCCGCAGCGGGACCGCTAGCCTTAGCGGCGATGAACGCTACCGCGCCGCCTGCCGGGAACCTGTACCTCGTCGTCGGGTATGACGGCTCGCCTCCTGCCGTCCGGGCGCTTGACGGCGCGATCAGGCTGCTGCAGGGCCGGCCCGGCAGCATCGAGGTGGTGTACGTCGCTCACCTGCCCAGCATCGACTCGCTGTCGCCAGGCGCCATAGCCGAAATGGAAACCGACTTCGACGATATCGGGCGGGAACTTCTCACCACGGCCAGCGAGCAGCTGCGCGACCGCGAGGAGCGCTGGCGGTTCGAGCGGCGCGATGGCCTGATCCCGGACCAGCTGATCGCCGCGGCCGCGGGCATCCACGAGGCCCACCCCGACGACACCGTGGTAATCGTGGTCGGGAGCTCATCGCATGCCATGCACCGCGTGGTCGGCTCGGTCGCGGTCAGCCTCGCCCGGCGCTCAGCGGTGCCCCTCGTGGTCGTGCCGTAACCGCTCGTCCCGCCCCCGGTAGACGCGGCGTTTCCGGTATGCCTATCGTGACTTGAGATAGCGGCATCGGCCGCGATCCCCAGCAGCATTACTGGCCAGTCGTTGCTCCAGACCCCGGTAGCGATCCGAGCAGTGCCCTCCCCGTGAAGGGGCATAGATCTATGTCATCTGCCACCCAGGGGCGGCCGGCAGATCCGGCCGACCGGCGCTGGCTGGTCCTGGTCGTGGTGGCGGTCGCCCAGCTGATGGTGGTCCTGGATTCCACGGTCGTGAACATCGCGCTTCCGTCGGCCCAGCGTTCCCTGGGGTTCCCGAACAGCGACCGGCAGTGGGTGGTGACGGCCTACGCCCTGGCCTTCGGCAGCCTGCTTCTGGTGGGCGGCCGGCTCGGCGACATGTACAGCCGCAAGTGGGTCTTCATCACGGGCCTGGCTGGATTCGCCATCTCCTCGGCCCTCGGGGGCGCGGCCGTCTCGTTCGAGATGCTGGTGGCGGCCCGGACACTGCAGGGCGCGTTCGGCGCCATCCTCGCGCCGTCTGCCCTCGGCACGCTGGTCAGCACCTTTCAGGACCCGCGCGAACGGGGCCGGGCCTTCGGGGTCTTCGGCTCGGTCGCGGCCGGCGGCGGCGGGGTGGGCCTGATCCTCGGCGGGGTGCTCACCCAGTACCTGTCCTGGCGGTGGACGCTCTACGTCAATCTGGTGTTCGCCGTCATCGCCGCGGCCGGCGCCCTGGCGTTCATGCGCAGCAGCCGGGCCGCCAACCCGCCGCGGATGGACTGGCCCGGGGCGGTACTGGCCTGCGCCGGGCTGTTCTTCATCGTCTTCGGCTTCTCCCACGCCGAGACGGCCGGCTGGACGGCCACGCTGACCATAGGCTCCCTGGTTCTCGGCGTACTCCTGCTGGCCGGGTTTGTGCTGGCCGAGCGGCGGTCCAGCCACCCGCTGCTGCCGTTGCGGGTGATACTCGACCGCACCCGGGGCGGCTCCTACGTCGCGGTCGGCCTCTCGGGAATCGCGATCTTCGGCGTTTTCCTGTTCCTCACCTACTACCTGCAGGACGTCAAGGGCTACAGCCCGGTGACCAGCGGGCTGTCCTTCCTGCCCATGATCGGCTGCATCCTGCTCAGCTCGAATGTCTCCAGCATCGTGACCTTGCCCCGGTGGGGGCCGCGCGTCCTGATCGCCACCGGCATGCTGCTCGGCGCCGCCGGGATGACGTACCTGACCCAGCTCACCGTGACGTCCAGCTATGTGGGCGGCATCCTGCCCGCCCTGCTCCTCATGGGCCTGGGCTTCGGCATGATCTTCGCCCCGGCCATCAACACGGCCACGGCCGGCGTCCAGCGTCAGGACTCAGGCGTAGCCTCGGCGCTGGTCAACACCATGCAGCAGGTCGGCGGATCGATCGGGACGTCCGCGCTGAGCACCATTGCGCTGACCGCGACGGCCAGCTACCTCGCCGTGAACCACACCGGGCGGCTAGCACCGGCGGTTGCCGCCACCCACGGTTACACCGTGGCCTTCGCGGTGTCCGCGGGAATCTTCGGTCTCGGTGTGATCCTCGCGATCGTCCTGCTGCCATCCCGGCAGCGGCTTGCAGAACTCAGGGCCGCCGCTGCCGCGGGCGAAGCTGCACCCCCCGTACCCGAGCCCGCGCCCGCACCTGAGCCTGAGCCCGCGCGCGAACCCGAGCCCGTCGCCACGGTGCCCGCCGCTGCTCCCGCCGCCGGCCTCGCGCCGCGGATTGAGGCACACGAGATGCACGCGATTCCGGTAGCCCTGCTCTGCTGCTCGCCGGTGATAAACCACGGCTCGCTCCCGGGGAGCACGCCCGTCGGGTGAACGCGCCGGGGGGCGCGGGCCCCGGTAGATTGACCGGCGCCCGCGCTGTCGGCGGCGATCTGGGCTATCCGGGGACGGCTGGCGTAAGGGCCTCCCGAAGCTGGCTGGCGGTGGGCGCTGGGCCCAGACGCCCGTGATCGCCGGGGTAAAGACGGCAGGACAGGGACGGCTGCTGGCCCGGGGCGGGAAACAGGTCCCGGCCATCAGCCAGGATCGTCGGCGAACCGGTCATCCCGAGCTGTCCCGCCTCGTCCTCTGTCGTCACGACTTGCCACGTGACCTGGATATCGGGCCGGGCCGCGAGCAACGGGCCCAGCAGGCCATCCAGGGCTTCCGCGCCCGGGCAGTCCGGTACGTGCAGGATCTGAAGTCTGATCACCCCGGCCCGCCCTCGCTGGTGAAGCTGCGCGCCGCGTCCAGGTCCCGGAAGGCCCGCATCGCGACGACCTGGCCCTGGCGCAGCGTGAGCACCAGGTAATTCCGGTCGTTGCCCTGCCATGCACGGTGCTGGTCGGCGCCGGGGGTATGGACGGCCACCATCACCTTGTCGCCGCAGGAATCGACCTCCTCCAGCTCCGAACCCGCGCCCCGGTCAGCCTGCTGGCCCAGCGCCCACGCCAGCTGGTCCCGGCCGTGGCAGACCTGCGGCTGCGGGTCAGCGAAGCTGGGATCGAGATAGGTCCACTCCAGGTCAGGATGAACCAGCTCCAGCAGCCTGGTCACGTCGCCCCGGCCGTAAGCCTCATAGGCCCTGCGCACCAGAGCCTCGTTCTCCTCAGACATAACCTCTCCTGGCCGTCAGGAAGACACCCGGACCCGGAAGGGGGCCGAAGGCCCCCGCCGCCAGGAGGCGCGCGCGCCGCAGCCGGTTCACGGTCAGCGCGGCGAGGAGACAGCACACGGCGACGCGGCCGCTGGCCCAAAACACCGGCGGCCCAGACCCGGGTGCCCGAAGCTCAGGCTCAACCGAACGGACGCACCCAGCCAGTATCCACCCCCGCACGCTGAGTGGAAAGTCAGTTCTTCCGGCCGGTGAGGGCCACGGTGACACCTACGCCGATCATGGCCAGGCCGCCGGCCCCGCCGACCATCGCGAACCGGCGCGGGGAGCGGGCGAACCAGGACCGCAGCCGGCTGGCCGCCACTCCCCAGGTGCTGTCCGAGGCCAGCCCGATAACGATCGACACCAGGCTCAGCACCAGCATCTGCAGCGGGACGTGCCCGGCGGCCCGGTTCACGAACTGCGGCAGCACCGCCCCGAACAGGATCAGCGCCTTAGGGTTGGTCACCCCGACCAGGAACCCTTCGCGCACCGCCCGGCGGTCGCTGCGGGCCTGCGTGGCATCAGCGAACGCCTCGGCCAGCGTGCCGCGCCGCCGGTACGCCTGGATCCCCAGCCAGATCAGGTACAGGGCGCCCGCGAGCTTCAGCACCGTGAAGACCTGCGCGGAGCGCTGGACGAGCGCGCCCACGCCGATCGCGACGCAGATCGCGACCACGTAGTTGCCCGCGGAGTTGCCGCACACGGTGGCGAGCGCGGTGCGGCGGCCGTAGGCGAGCGCCCGGCCCACCACGAACAGGACGCTCGGTCCGGGGATCACGATCAGGATGAAGGACGCCAGCGCGTAGCCCAGCAGGCTCGAGGTCGAAATCACGCTACCGACAGTAACCCGATCCGGGTTTTCTGCCCCAGGGTGGGGACCAGCAGGCCGAGAACGGTCCCCGGGGAGGGAAGAAACTCGCTGATCAGCCGGCCTACGCTCCTCGCACCTACCTACCTGCGACTGCGCACTTTGAACACCGCGCAACCGGAAGGAGCAACGATGCTCATCGGCGGTCAGGACATCTTGCTGCCCACCACGATGGTCGGCAACTATCCCAACCCACGCTGGTACGACGGGCACGCGTTCGCCACGCTGCCCAAGGGTGAGTTCATCCACGACTCGATCAGCAAGGAAGCGTTCGAGGACGTCGTGGGGGCCATCGTGCGCGACCAGGAGGCCGCGGGCCTGGACGTGATCAGCGACGGGAAGGTCTACGGCGGGGACTCCCCGTACGGCACCATCCTCTACTACTACCTGGAGCGCATGTCCGGCTACCGGCTCTCCGGGCCGCCGATCGGGCTGCCGATCTACTCCACCCTCTTCTCCCCCACCTGTGTCGGCGAGATCGCCCGCGAAGTCCCCTTCCACCTGGTCAACCTGCGCGCGGTACGGAAAGCGACCAGGAAGCCGGTCAAGGTGTCCTACACCGGGCTGGGCGTGATCGCCGCCGCCACCACGAACCTGCACTACAAGGACACCCGGGAAGTCGCGATGGCGCTGGCCAAGGCGTTCAACGAGGACTTCAAGGAGCTGGCCGACAACGGCTGCGACATCATCCAGCTGGATGAGTTCGTCTGGCCGTACGGCATGGGCGACTGGGAGATCGAGGCGCTGAACGCCTCGGTCGAGGGCGTGAACTGCGAGTTCTGGGTGCACACCTGCTGGGGCAACTACTCCGGGACGCCCGCGTACTTCCCGGACGAGACAGACACCGAGTTCGGGGCGTTCGTGCTGGACAAGCGGGCCTCCGACGCCCCGGCTCCGGAACGGGCGCACGCGATCTTCCCGCACGTGCTCGACGCCAACATCACCGCGCTGAACTACGAGGTGGGCCGGACCGGGCCGGACGACCTGAAGCCGCTGACCGACAACAACTGGACCAAACCCTTCGTGGCCGGGGTCATCGACGTGAAGTCCACCGTCACCGAGAGCGCGGCGGAAGTCGCCGACCGGATCCGGCAGGTGCTCGAGTACGTGCCCGCCGACCGGCTGGGCCTGTCCACCGACTGCGGGCTGATCAACCTGCCCCGGATGATCTCGGCGGGCAAGCTGCGGGCGCTGGCCGACGGCGCCGCCCAGGTCCGGGCCGAGATACAAGGCTGACGGTCGCGTCCCCGGAGGCCCCACCCCTCCGGGGACGCCCGCAGCCCTCAGGGGCAACGAAACCGCCAAACCTCACCCTGCCAGGACAGCGAAACTCGGGGACCCGCGTGCCTATGGTGCGACCACACCATAGAGCGGGAGGCGCACCGTGCCCGAGTGTCCCAGCTTCCTCCGGCTGCCGGCCCGGTCGGCCAAGCCCCGGTCCCGCGGTCTCACCCACGTGCTGGACAGCGGGCTGACCCCGGACGGGACCCGGGCCTTCCTGGGGCAGGCCGGGCACCTGGTGGACATCGTGAAGGTGGGCTGGGGCATCGGGTACGTCGATCCGCTGCTGGAGGAGCGGGTTGGCATCTGCGCGGACCACGAATGCCCGGTCTCGCTGGGCGGGACGCTGCTCGAAGTGGCCGCGCTGCAGGACCGGGTCAGCGAGCTGCGGGACTGGGCGCTCAAGGTCGGCATCACCTGCGTCGAAGTGTCCAACGGCCTCCGGGCCCTCCCGGCCAGCCGCAAGCACGCCCTGGTCCGCGAGCTGGCCGCGGACTTCGTGGTGCTCGCCGAGACCGGGGCCAAGGAAGGTAACTACCCGCCATCCCCGGCCGAGTGGGGCGAGGAGATGGCCCGCGACCTCGACGCCGGCGCCACCTGGGTGATCGCCGAGGGCCGGGAGAGCGGGACGGTCGGGCTGTACCACGCGGATCAGGGCATCCGCGAGGATCTGGTCGCCGCCATCCTGGACTGGATCCCGCCGGACAAGGTGATCTTCGAGGCCCCGGGCAAGAGCCAGCAGGCCTGGTTCATCCGCCAGCTCGGCGCGGACGTCAACCTCGGCAACGTCGCGCCGGCCAGTGTCCTGTCGCTGGAAACGCTGCGGCTCGGGCTGCGCGCGGACACCATCGCGGCCCGTACTCTGACCCCAGGCGCCCTGGCCTGAGGGGCCCCTGACGTGATCGCCGAGCCCGCTCCCAACACGATCACCCGGCCGTACCGCGGCCTGTCCGTGCAGGAAGTCGATGTGCCGCTCACCCCGGCCGGTATCGAGGGCCTGCTGCGCACCCGGGAGATCTACCGCCGGACCGCGTTCCTCGTCCTCCGCAACGGCCCCGGCACCGCCCTGGTCGCTGTCCGCCCGGCCGATCCCGGCCCCCTGTTCTCCCCGGTCGCCGAGCTGCGCATCCTGGCCGGCCCGGAAGCAACGCTCTGGATCACCGACCCGGCGACGGACGTGGGCAACGCCACGTCGCTCGCGGCGACGGCCCTTAAGCACCAGCGCGACGGCGTGCTCGCCTACGTCGTCCAGGGCAAGTTCGAGCACGTCAACTTCATCTGGCGGCCCGCGCCCGTCCAGATCCGGGTCACCGAGGTCATCCCGCCGCACCCCCCGAAACTGCTGGCCATGGCCGAGCAGGCCGTCGCCTACGACGAGGACCTGCCCCCCATCGACCTCATCCTGGACGCCGTGGATGTGACCGAGCTGGTCGCGGCGAACCCGGCCCCGCACTACCTGCTCCCCTGCCGGGGCAGTGGCATGCCCGCCGAGGGCGACGTCAGCTTCCTCGACACTCACCCGCCCTACCAGGACGACTGGCTGCTCATCGGCTGTGAACGCTCCCGCCAGTTCCACAACCACTTTTATCTAACGGAACCGCGCCAGGTAGACCTCTGCCCTAGGGCGAGAGTCGCGGCGGGCGCCCCCGGAGGATTGGTGCTCACGAAGTGCTGCCTCCGAGAACGCGGCATCGAGGTGGACGGCAGCTCGGCAGTCGTCCCCTGGGGCGCCAACCTGGACGAGGTCCGTGCGGCGTTGCGCGAACTGTGCGGGGTCCCACCAGTCAGTGACGGGCAGGTCACCGGGGCATCAACGGGCGCCATAACGGCGACCGTTGATGCCCCGGCGCCCCCGCCGGGTCCGGCGCCTGGAAGCACGGCGCGATGACCGGCGGCGCGCACCCGGCGGATTCGGCGATCTTCGGGCACCTGTGGACCACCCCCGAGGCCTCAGCCTTGTTCTCCGACGACGGCCGGACCCAGGCCTGGCTGCAGATCCTGGCCGCCCTGGCTCAGGCGCAGGCCGATGTCGGCCTGATCCCCCCGGAAGCGGCCAAGACGATCCGGGCGCACGCTGACGTGTCGCTGATCGACCTGGATCTGGTCGCGGAGCAGACGAGGGCGACCGGGCACTCGACGATGGGACTGATCACGGCGCTGCGTGCGGTGCTGCCGGAAGAGGCCCGGGAGTGGGTGTATTACGGGGCCACGGTGCAGGATCTGTCGGACACCTGGTTCGCGCTGGTGTTCCGGGCGGTCGGGGATATCGCCGAGCGGGACGTGACCAGGATGCGCGACCGGGCGCTCGAGCTGGCCGCAGAGTACCGGGACACGCCGATGTGCGGGCGGACCCACGGGCAGCCGGGGCTCCCGATCACGTTCGGGTTCAAGGCCGCCGTCTGGGCCGCGGAGCTGGACCGGCACCTGGAGCGGCTGCGGCAGGGCCGGCGCCGGTGGGAGGTCGTGCAGCTCGGCGGGGCGCTGGGGACCATGGAGTTCTGGGGCGGCCGGGCCCTGGATCTGCTGGAGGCGTTCGCCCGGCAGCTCGGGCTGGGGGTGCCCGTGGTGCCGTGGATCACGGCCCGGGACGGGGTGGCCGAGTTCATCTGGCTGCTCGCCGCCATCTCCGCGACGGCCGGCAAGATCGGCAACGAGGTGTACCAGCTGCAGCGGCCGGAGATCGGGGAGCTGCGCGAGTCGTTCACGCCGGGCACGGTCGGCTCGATCACCATGCCGCACAAGCGCAACCCGGAGATCTCCGAGCACCTGGTCACCCTGTCCCGGGTGATCCGGGCCCAGGCGGGCGTGGCCCTGGACGGGATGGTCGGCGAGCACGAGCGGGACGGCCGGGCCTGGAAAACCGAGTGGCTGGTGGTCCCGGAGACCTCGATGGCCTTCGCGGCCTGCGTCGGGTCCGGGGCCAGGATGCTGGACGGGGTCCGGGCCGACCCGGAACGGATGCTGGCCAATATCGACAGCCACCGCGGCTACCTGCTGTCGGAGCCGGTGATGCGCGCGCTGGCCGACCGGCTCGGCAAGCACTCCGCACACGACAGCGTGTACGCCGCCGCCATGCACGGCCTCGACCAGGATCAGGACTTCCGCACCGCGCTGCGCGGGGATCCCCGGCTGGACGCGATTCCCGACGCTGAACTCGATGAGCTGCTGGAAGTGCGCGCCTCGCTGGGCTCGTGCGCTGCGTTCGTGGACCGCGCCCGGCGGGTGGCCGTAAGCGGAGATGACGGTGACTGAGGGGGGCCGGGGTGATCGCGGGGTGACTGCGGTGACCACCGGACCACGAACGGCCAGCCCCGGGACTGGCGCAGGCAGTTCCGGGGCTGGCCCCCACAGCGCCGGGGGTGACCCCCCGCGGGTGGACCTGGTCCTCGCGCCCACCCCGCTGCACCTGGCGCCGCGGCTGTCGCGCGAGCTGGGGGTTCCGGTGCTGTTCAAACGCGACGATCTGGCCGGCGCTGGCCTGGGCGGCAACAAGCTGCGCGGGCTGGAGTTCCTCATCGCGGACGCACTCGCGCAGGGCTGCGACAGCCTGGTGACCGGGGCCGGGCCCCAGTCGAACTGGACCATGCTGGCCGCCCTGGCCTGCCTGCGCTACGGGATCGAGCCGCACATTGTGTGTTACGGCAGCGCGTGCTACGGGACCGGCGCCGGGCACGAGGCCGGCCGGGCCGAGGGCAACATGCGGCTGCACCGCTGGCTCGGCGTGGACGTGCGGTTCACTGGCGAAGCGGAACGGTCGTCCGTGGACGCGGGCATCGCGGCGGTCACCGGGGAGTTGCGCGCCACGGGCCGGCACCCGTACCCGGTGCCGCGCGGTGGCGCGACGCCGCTGGGCGCGCTGGGCTACGTCCGGGCCAGCGTGGAACTGGCCGGCCAGCTGGCCGGGCTGGACGAACCGCCCGCCGGATTGTGGCTGGCCACCGGGTCGTGCGGCACCCAGGCCGGGCTGGTGGCCGGCGCGGCCCTGACCGGCGCGAGCTACCAGGTCGTGGGGGTGACGGTGAGCCGCCCCGCCGCGGAAGCCGCGAGCCGGGTCCGGGACCTGGCCGCCGCGGCGGCTGCGCTCGCCGGGACCGGCGCGGAGCTGCCCGCGCCGGATGTGCGGGACGGGTGGATCGGGCCGGGGTACGGCGTCCCTTCGGCCGCGGGCCAGGCCGCGGCGCGGCTCGTCGCCAGGACCGAAGGCGTGTTCCTGGACCCGGTGTTCGGGGCCAAGGCGATGGCTGCCCTGATCGCCGGGTGCCGCGCGGGCCGGGTGCACGGCCCCCAGGTGTTCCTGGTCAGCGGGGGCGCGCCCACGCTGTTCGCGGGGCCCCTATCCGACGCACCTGAGCCCGGCGCGCCAGGCCGGTCCGGAGGTGAGGATCGATGACCGGGGTGCGTCCTCCCGAGGGCTACCTCGGCACCGCGGCCCGGATCACCAGCGGCCCGGCGCCTGAGCTCGTCGAGGCCGGTTACGCGCTGGAGATCGCCGACGCGCCGCTGCTGCACCGCGGCCTGACCCTGGCCGACCTGGCCCACCTCGCCGAGCTGGTCGAGTGCGGCGCGCTGACCCGCGACGAGGCAGCGCCGGTGGGCGCGGTGCTGCTCAAGCTGCTCGACTCGCCAGCCGCCGAGTTCCCCTACGACGCGGTATACGGCGACGCGTACAACAGCCGGGAGCGGGAACTGGAGCGGGAGCTCGGCCCGGCGGCGGGCCGCCTGCATCTCGGCCGGACCCGCCGCGAGGCGGGCCGGATCGCCTTCCGGCTCGCCCTCCGCGACCGGCTCCTCGGCCTGCACGCTGACGTGGCCGCGTTCGCCCGCGCGGTCGCGGACCAGGCCACCTCGCAGGCCGGCACCCTGTGGGCGGACACCACCTACCTCCAGCCTGCGCAGCCGTCCACGTTCGGGCACTACCTGGGCGGCTTCGCCGAGCAGGCCGTGCGCCACCTGGACCGGATCGAGGCCGCCTACGTACTCGCGGACGTGTCGCCGGGCGGCGCGGGCGGGGTGGGCGGTACCCGGCTGCCGCTGGACCGGGGCCGGCTGGCCCGGGGCCTGGGTTTCGGCGCGGTCGGCCCGCACACCCGCGACGCGATGTGGTCGGCTGATGTGCTGGCCGACGCGGTCCTGGCGGCCGTGCAGGCCGTGACGACGATCAGCCAGCTCGCCTCGGACCTGGAGATCTTCGCCAGCCCCGCGTTCGGCTATGTGACGCTGGACGCCTCGCTGTGCCGGGCCAGCGTGCTGATGCCGCAAAAGCGCAACCCGTACGCGCTGCCGGTGCTGCGCGGTGGCGCGGGCACCCTGGTCGGCCGCCTGACCGGGTTGCTCGCGACCGGGCTCACCCCGTCGGCGCGCACCGACAACTGGCTGTACGCCTACGGCGAGGTGGCGGGGGCGCTCGATCTCGCGGGCCGGCTCGTCCGGCTGGGAACCGCGGTGGTCACCGGGCTGAGCGTGGACGCCGATGTCCTGGCCGAGCAGGCGGTCAGCCATTTCACCGCAGCCGCCGACCTCGCGGAGGAACTGACCCAGCGTTACCGGCTCGACTACCGCACGGCCTACCGGGTGGTCGGCCGGGCCGTCGCCAGCGCCCTGGCCCGCGGCGAAGACGAGCTGACCCTGCCGGTGGTGCGCGGCGCGGCGGCCGAGATCACCGGGGCCGAGGTGCCCATCACCGCGGACCTGCTCCGCGCGGTGACCGACCCGGCCTCGGTGGTGGCGGCGCGCAGCGCCCCCGGCGGCGCGAGCCCGGGCCGGGTCCAGGAGCACGCCCGCCGGGTCAAGCGCCGGGTGGCCGCCGCCCGGCAGTGGAACTCGGCCCGCCGGACCCGCAACGCCGAGGCGGAAGCCGCCCTGATCTCCGCCGCCCAGGCCCTCACGTCCGGACGGTGAGTACCGCCGTGGGCTAGTCGCGGGTCCAGTGTGGCCGGCGGAACATCCGGCCGATCCGGTCGTGCAGGGCCGAGCCGGTCTCGCCCAGCATGTTCACGTGGTAGACGGGCGGGCCGTCTGGCGGCGGCAGCAGCCCGACCTCGGAGTGGTCCAGGTCGCACCGGATATAGCCGGCGGTAATCGCGGCGATCTGGTCAGCGTCCACGAAACGCAGCCCGCCCGACGGGGAGGCCCGTTCCAGGTTCCGGGCGGCGGATTGGTGACCCTTGGTGAGTTCCCGCTGGATCTGCTGATCCACGAAGGCTCCCCCGCCCACCCAGACCACGATTCCGTCGAACAGGTCCAGTTGCGGGACCTCGAGCACGTGTTCCAGGATGCCGAACTGCTCCTTGTCCCTGGTGAGCACCGGGACGCCCGGCGTCACCGCCTCATAGGAGACCAGGAATTCATCTTCCACGCCGACCTCCGGGACTGATCGGACCCGCGCCGATGCGGGAAACGACGTTACGCGGGGAGCGCACCACCGCCAATATACGGAGGCCGCGCGCCCCGGGGCGACCCGTGCCCCACTGCGGGTCAGGGATGGATGAGAACCAGGCCGGGCCGGGCGTTGGGGGTGTCGGGGCCGTGGCCGATCGGTTCCCAGCCCTCCCGCCGGTAAAGGGCCATGGCGGGCGTCTGCTCGTCCCGGGTGATCACCCACGCGCCGGTTTTCGTGGTGGAAATAAGCGTGGACAGCAATTCCCGGCCCAGTCCGGCTCTGCGGTGCCAGGGGTGGACGGCGAGCAGGTAGACGGCGAAGCGGCCGTCCAGGCGGCCAGACTCCCCGGCCAGGCGGTCCTTCAGCTGGGCTGCCCAGTCATCGGCTTGCTCATCCCACCGCCAGCCGTGCCCGTAGGCGAACCCGGCCAGCTGGCCGCTGGGGTCCCGCGCGGCCACGGCCTCCAGGTCGGGCCGGCGCAGCAGGGCCGCATAGAGCCGCGCGTACCCGGCGGCGGTAACCCTCGACTCGTGCAGCGGGGTGCCGCAGGTCGCCGCGTAGTACAGCGACTCCACTTCAGCCGCGCTGGGCACCTCCCGGGGGCCGCACCGGACGACCTGGTCAGGCACGGCCGGCCGGGTCCGTGGGCACGTCGGCCACGTCCAGCTCCCACCACGGCCAGCGGTCGAGCACCTCAAAGCCAAGCTGGTCGTTGATGGCGATCATGTGCTCGTTACCGTCGTCGTTCCCGGTGAGGATCCGGGTCAGCTGCGGTTCCTCCGCGGCCAGCAGGTCCAGCATGGCCAGCTTGACCAGCAGCCCGAGGCGGTGCCCACGGTGCGGCCTGGCGACCGCGGTCAGCTCCTGGAATCCCCACTCCGGCGTCGCCGGATCGACACACACCTGGGTCAGCCCGGCCAGCTCGCCGGTGGCCGGGGCCTGCGCCGCAACGACGTGGGCGCGCAGCCCCATGGCCTCGACCCGGTGCTCGTCCTGCCGGACCCGGGCCACGTCCCAGACCTGCTCCTCCTCGCCGGCGGGCCGGGGCGCGTCGGCCAGCGCCCCGTTGACGGCGGCGACCCCGGCGACCGCGTCCTCGGGTGCCGGACCGGCCCAGGACCGCAGCGTGTAGCCGCGGGCGGCGGCCTCGGCCTCTTCCCGCAGCCCGGCCCACTGACTCACCGGCACGCGGTCCAGGGGCAGCACCCGGTGGATCCCGGTCAGGGACAGCCGGGCCTTGACCGCGCCCGCGAACGCCGCGCCGGGCGAATCCTCCCGCGCCTGGCCTCCGAGTACGGTCCGGCCGGCCTGGGCGGCCCGCCCGGCCGCGTGCCGGAGCAGCGTCGAGCCCCGGCCTGCCCGGCGCCGGTCAGCGTGCACGGCGAGGTTCAGCCAGGCTTGGTGACGGTTCTCGCGTTGCGGCAGGCTGAGCGAGTACCAGCCGCAGGGCTCGCCCGAGTCGTCCCGGGCCAGCCAGTTTTCCAGCGGATCCTCGGTCCAGCCCAGGGCCAGCCAGCCCGCGAACGCCCGCGCCGACAGAGGCGGCACGAGCGGGTCGTCCACCGGCAGCCCGCTCAGGTAGATCTCATAGCAGGCGCGCACCGACGCATCGTCCGCCCCGGCATCGAACTGCTCGACCTTCATACCCCCAGCTAACGCCCGGGACGTCGGCCCTGCGCCAACGGTTTTCGCCGCGGGGCGCCCCTGGGCCCGCAGCGCGGAGCGACGCCGCGCCGCTGTCCATGAAATTCACCGGGTCGCTACCATGACATACCCGCTGACCAGGTGTTATCCCGGGCGCCCAGAAGCGCCAGGCCTGGCCGGCCCGGCCGGTGCTCCATACGATCAGGCCGCTCACCATGCCCTGCGAGTCGGGTACGCCGACGGGAAAGGAGCCGGCCGTGGATGTGCGCCGTAGCACCGCTGCCGTGATCGCCAGCCTGGCCCTGGCCACCCTCGCCGCCTGCTCGGGGACCAACGGCGCGACGCCGGCCATGCCTGACGGCGCGAGCGGCTCCGGGCCCGCCTCGGCGGACGGCGCCAGCGGCTCCGCGCTGGCCGCGGGAAACAGCCCCGGAGGCGGCCAGGCGCCCTATTGCGCGCAGGCCCCGGCGTCGATGGTGAGCTCAGCCCTGCGGCTTTCGCTGGGCAAGCAGGTCACGACCGCGGAGGGGCCCGTCTCGGTCTGCGCCTACCTGGGCCGGTACATGGTTATGGTGCGCTACCAGTCGGGCGAGAACGCGAAGCAGTTCGCCGAGGGCCGCAAGTCGCTCGGCCGCCTGCACCAGGCCATCACCAGCGTCCACGGGCTCGGCGATCAGGCTTATTTCGCGTCGGCAGGGTCGGGCCAGCGGGAAACCAACACCCTCGCCGCGCGGAAGGGCCCGATCGCGGTCTTCCTCACCGCGCCCAAGCCGCTCGGCGCGGAACGTTCGCTGATGAACCAGCTGCTCGGCAAACTCTGACTCCCTCACCCCGGTGGCCTGATGAGGCTGACGAGCGCCGCCGCAATTTAGGCGGAATAGACATGACGCGCATGCCAATCGAGGTACTTAGGCGCTGGTTCCTGCGCACCCGGCGGAAGCAAGATCACTTCGCGTAGCGGCGGTTGACCGTAGTACTGCCTCGTCAGCGGATCGGCTCCGGACCGCTGTGGCCAAGCTGGAGGCAATATGTATGCGCAGGCCGCCATTGACAGTGATGAGGCCGGTATCAAAGGCCACGTCATGCGCCGGGCAGGCCGACAGACCATTGCGGAGATCGAGTCGCTCACTTGGCGTGCTGTCTTTCCACGGCTTGATGTGGCCCGCCAGCAGCATGCGTTTAGCACCGAACACACTCGGGCTCAAACCACAAAAGACGCATCTGCCTCCACAGTTATGCAGCACGCTTCGGGCAAACACGTGCTGGCCGACCCGGGCTGCGGCCAGAAGGATCCGCTCGGTTTCGCGAATCTCCTGGTCCGACCAGTCGCCGCTCACCGCCTCGCGCGCGATCTGCTCCCGCATGCTTGCTTCCAGCGCGGAACTGTCTAGCTCCTCCTGACCCAGCAGGGTCAATTCACCTCCATGTTCGAGCCCGAGGAAGTCAGGCAGGCGCTCGGGTCCGACGCCCTCGGCGCGGGCCGCCAAGAGCAGCAGGCGGTAAGTACGTGTGAACCGCGCTGGATCATCTCGGAGGATGGCACCAGCCCTGACATCCCAGCGCCCCCCGTGTGACCGCGAGCCATCCAGGTTCGCCATTTTGGCCAGGATGCTGGACGGTCGTCTGGAGAACAACCGTGCAAGAGAGGGGATTGGCTCCGGCGCACGATGGGCGGTGGAGCCCCCAAATCGCCGATGATTGATTACGAAAGACACCGCGAGACACAACAAGGTCTCGACCGGCAGGAACGTCACTTGCCTGCCACTCGTCACGGGGCGGCGCTGCAGGAGCGCCCTGAACTGCTGCTGCGCCTCACTGACCGTCAGCTCGAGATAATCGGCGAGGTCAGCCACGCCGTGAGGCTACTCCTACCCAGCCCAGCCGGGCTCGCTCTCGGCACTCAGGCTGTTGTGCTGTCCTCAGGTGCGGGCAGCCGCGCCGGTCCACGGGCAGATCGCCGGGTCGTAGTCGCGGTCCGCGAGCCCGCGCAGGAACGCCGCGTTGCCGCCGAAGTCCTCGTTGATCCAGCGTGCAGCCACGAGCACGGACACCCGGGCCGCCCCGGCCGCCCGTAACGCCAGGACCGCGGACCGGGCGTGCCCGCCCCGCGCCCAGGTGTCGTCGACGAGCAGCACGTGCGCGCCCTCGGGCAGGGGCGCCGCCCGGAAGTGCCGGGGATCGACCCCCCGCGGGTACTCCACCTCGTCCGCGGCGGCGAGGACGGCCTCACATCCTGGGGCTAACCGGCTGACGATCGCGTGCAGCGGGTGCTCCCCCGGCTTGGCCGGCAGCGAAGGCACCGTCGACCAGTGCGTCACCGGAACCGGCGCCGGGCCGCCAGCCCGCCCGGCGCAGCCGGCGTGCCGGGCCAGCGCCAGCAGCACGAGTAACGAGACGATCGTCCGGTGCTCCGGCACGGGCGGCCGGGCCTTGTAGCCCTGCATCACGTAGCCGGACTGCCGCCCGGCCACCGCATAGGTCAGGAACCCCGCGGCATCCGGGAGCCCTGGCCGGCCGCGATAGCGCGTGCACTGGTAGCACAGGCCGAACCCGGCCACGGGCGTCGCGCACACCGCGCAGGTCACCTGGTCCTGGCGCACCGTGTTGCGCAGGTACCCGCCAGCCCGGGCCACCAGGACCGCGCTCAGCCGGGCCACCGCCCCGGGATCAGCCATGTTGCGAGGGCGCTAGCCGGTTCAGCGCCGCGCCCACCGCAGCAGGCTCCCCGATGAGCTGGTCAACGACGTCCAGCACCCCCTGGAGCCGGTCGGCCACGTGCACCCCGGGCCGCCCCACCAGCGCCCGGGCCCAGTCGTTGCGCTCCACCACGAGCGAGGTGAGGATCACCGGCCGCCCGTGCTCGACCGCGATCCGTGCCTGGGCCCGCGACCCGCTCTGCTCCCCCGCCTCGACCACCACCGTGGCCAGCCCGTACCCGGACATGGTGGCGTTGCGCATCAGGAAGTTGTGCCGCTGCGGCGGAGCGCCCGGCCAGAATTGCGAAAGCACCAGGCCACGCTCGGCGATCTGCTCCTGGAGTTCCCGGTTCGGTGCCGGGTAGGCCCGGTCAATTCCAGTTCCGATTACGCCAACCGTCCGGCCCCCCGACCCGAGCGCGGCCCGGTGGGCCGCGGCGTCGATACCCAGGGCCAGGCCGCCCAGCACGGTCACGCCGCGGGCGACGAGTTCCCTGGCCACCCCGGCCGCGATGCCCAGCCCGCGCGGGGACGCCGTCCGGGACCCGACGACGGACACGGCCACCTCGTCGCGGATCACGGTGCCGCGGGCGAACAGGACCGGCGGCGCCTGGTGGATGGCCCGCAGCCGGGCCGGATAGTCCTCATCGAGGATGCTCAGCAGCCGCCACCCCTGCCCGGCCCAGCGGGCGATCTGCTGGGCGGCTGCGTCAAGGCGCCGGACTCCCCGGGCGGGCCCATCAGCACCGGCGGCACCAGGCGCTCCCAAACGGCTACGGCGCTGCCGACCTCCAGCACCTCGGCCGTGATCTCCGCCCAGCCCCGCTTCCCGGGCCGCTCCCGCAGCAGAGCCACCAGCGCGGCCCGCTCCTGAGGCGGCGTGCTGTCCGTATCTGGCCCGGCACTCACCGGCCCAGCCTACGGCCGGCCGTCAGGACATGACGCTGACCGCGCACCGTTCGCCCGGGCCGGACGCGACCATGATCACGGTCAATTAGGGGCGCCATGAGTCAGATATTGACCGTGATCATGGAACCTGGCCGTCTCGTCAGTGGGGCTCCTGGCCAGCTAAAGTCCTAGTGAATCTGCGATCACCCAATGGAGCCGGCGTGGATTTTGCCGAGAGTGCCGAACACCGCGACCTGCGGGCCGCTGTGGCGTCGATAGCCAGCGGCTTTGGCCCGCAGTACTACGCGCAGCATGCCGCCGAGCGCACGTCGTGCGATGAACTCTGGACCAAGCTTGGTGAAGCTGGATTCATTGGCGTGAACATCCCGGCCGAGTACGGCGGCGGTGGCGGCGGGCTCACTGAGCTGGCCCTGGTCTGCGAGGAACTCGGCGCGCAGGGCACCCCGCTGCTGCTGCTCGTGGTCTCGGCGGCCATCTCGGCTGAGGTCATCACCCGGTTCGGCACGGATGAGCAGCGCGCGACGTGGCTGCCCGGCCTGGCCGCCGGCACCACCAAGGTCGTCTTCGCGATCACCGAGCCGGACGCGGGCTCGAACACGCACCGGCTGTCCACCACGGCCACCCAGGACGGTGACGGGTGGGTGCTGCGCGGCACCAAGTACTACATCTCGGGCGTGGACGAGGCGGACGCCGTGCTGGTCGTGGCCCGGACCGGCCCGGTGGCATCCGGTACTTCCCCGGGCCAGAGCGCTACCTCCCTGTCGCTGTTCCTGGTCCCCACCGACGCGGCCGGGCTGGAACGCCGGGTCCTCCCGGTCAACCTGCTGCTGCCGGAGAAGCAGTTCACGCTGCACTTCGACGACGTCCGGGTCGGGCCCGGGGCGCTGATCGGCCAGGCGGGCGAGGGATTCCGCCAGGTCTTCCACGGGCTGAACCCCGAGCGGATCACCGGCGCCGCGCAGTGCGTGGGGATCGCCCGCTACGTCCTGGCCGTCGCGGCCCGGTACGCCCGCGAGCGCCAGGTGTGGGACGCGCCGATCGGCACCCACCAGGGGGTGGCCCACCCGCTGGCCCGGGCGAAGATCGACACCGAGCTGGCCGCGCTGATGATCCGGAAGGCCTGCTGGCAGCACGATCACGGCGAGCCGGCTGGCGAGGCCGCGAACATGGCCAAGTACGCGGCCGCGGAGGCCGCCATCGCCGCGGCGGACGCGGCCATGCAGACCCACGGCGGGAACGGTTTCGCCACCGAGTACGGGCTCCTGCCGTACTGGGGGTCGGCCCGGCTGCTCCGGGTGGCCCCGGTGAACCGGGAGATGATCCTCAACTACGTGGCCCAGCACAGCCTGGGCCTGCCCCGTTCGTACTGAGCCGTCCGCAGGGCTGGACTGACCTAGCAGGGGGAGATGCCGTGGACCTCGCGCGCAACCTGATCCAGCGGATCAACGTGGGCGACTCGCTGACCCGGTCCGCGGCCGCCCGCCCGGCTCAGCTGGCGGTGGTGGACGGGCCGCGGCGGTGGTCGTATGCGGAATTCAATGTGTGGGTGAACCAGATCGCCCACGGGCTGGCCGAGCGTGGTTACGGGCGGGGCGACGCGCTCGGGCTGGCCTCGGCCAATAGCGCCGAGTTCCTGGCCGTGTACTACGCCTGCGCCAAGCTCGGCCTGGTCTGCGTGCCGATCAACCTGGGCTGGCGGCCGGACGAGGTGGCCTACGTGCTGGACCACTCCGGGGCCCGCGGCCTGGTGGCCGAGAGCCAGCTGGTCGCGCACGTCCGCGACGCCGTCGCGAAGGTGGCGGCCATCGCCGACGTGTTCGTGGCCCCCGGCACCGGCGCCGCGTACGAGGCGGAGCCCGCCGACCGGGCCTGGGCCAGCCTGGCCGAGCTGGCCGCGGGCTCCGGGTCCACGGCGGAGCCGGAATGCTTCGTAGACGACCGGGACGCGATCAGCTACCTCTACACCTCCGGCACCACCTCCTTCCCCAAGGGGGTGGTCGGCACGCACGTCGCGATCTACCTGGAGTCGATGTCCAGCGCGCTGGATTCCGGCTGGAACTTCTCCGACCGGTTCGCGGCCATCATGCCGATGTTCCATACCGCGCAGCTGAACGCGTTCTGCACGCCCGCGATCATGGTGGGCGCGACCATCCACGTGCTGCGCGGCTTCGACCCCGGGGCGCTGCTCGACCTGATCGAGCGGGAGCAGATCACCCAGGTGTTCGGGCTGCCGATGATGTTCCGGGCCATGCTTGACCACCCGTCGTTCGGCGACCGGGACCTGTCCAGCCTGCGCCGCGCGGTGTACGCCATGGCACCCATGCCGGACCAGCTGATCCGGCGCTGCCTGGACGGTTTCGGCTGCGACTTCGCGCTGCTGTTCGGGCAGACCGAGATGAGCCCGGTCACCACGCTGTTCCGTCCGGAGCACCAGCTCTCGCACATCGGCGCGGTCGGCACGCCGATCACCGGCGTCCAGGTCGCGATCATGGGCCCGGACGGGGAGCTGCTGCCCCAGGGCGAGCAGGGCGAGATCGTCTACCGCGGGCCGTCCACGATGAGCGAGTACCTGCACAACGAGGAGGCCACCGCCACGGCGTTCGCGCACGGCTGGTTCCACTCGGGGGATGTGGGCCGGTTCGGCGAGGACGGGGTGCTCTGGTTCGCCGACCGCTCCAAGGACGTGATCAAGACCGGCGGCGAGAACGTGGCCTCGATCGAGGTGGAGAAGGCCGTGTATGCGGCCGAGCCGGGGGTGTCCGAGGTCGTGGTGGTCGGGCTGCCGCACGAGCACTGGACGGAAGCGATCACCGCGGTGGTGGTGCCCAGACCCGGGGCGAGCATCGACGCGGCGGCCCTGCTCCAGGCGCTGCGCGGGCAGCTGGACGGCTACAAGGTGCCGAAGTCCGTGATCGTGGTGGACGAGCTGCCCAAGACCTCGACCGGCAAGATCCAGAAGAACGTGATCCGGGACCAGCACGCGTCGCACTACGGGGCTGACCGCTGACGGGACCAGGCGGCCCGTTACTTCCTGGGCTTGTACTTCAGCCGTTTGCGGGCCAGCTCGCTCTTGCCGCTGCGCTCGTTGGCCGCGGCCGCTTCGCGGGCCGCCTCGAGGTCGGCCGGGGTCAGCAGGCCGTGGGTCAGCAGGTACTCGGCCAGCTCGCGCGGGTGCCCGCGCTCCTTCCAGATCAGGCCCTGGAGCTGCTTCTTGTAGTCGGAGATGGCTCCCTCACCACTCAGGTCCAGGGCGATGACCACGTCCATCATCGGCACCGGCTGCGCGCCCGGCAGGCCGAGGATGAGCTCCTGGTAGTGGTAGGCCATGGCCAGCCGGGCCGCCGTGTTCCGCGCGAAGTAGGCCCGGACCCGGTCCGGGGCGTCCGGCCGGGGCGGGCTGCCACGCCGGCCCGGCGCGCCGTTCGGCTGGACCCGCTTTTCCTGGGTCTCGGGCTGCTCGTGGCCCGGCCCGGTCGGTACGGCCGGGCGTTCCGCCGCGTCCAGCCGCAGCGGGAGGACCCAGCTGCTCACGCTGACCAGCCAGGTCCCGGCCTCCAGCACGACGGGCAGGGTCTCGAAGTGGTTGGCCGGGGCCACCGGCAGCACCTGCCGGGCGGCCTGCTGCACGGCCCGGTGGTCCATGGCCGTGCCGGGGGTATGCGCGGCCAGGTACACCGGGTACGTGGTGTCCCGGCTGAACAGCTCCCACCGGTGGTGCACATAGCGCAGCCCCGCGCAGCGCGGGGACCGGTGCAGGGCGAGGTCCTTGTTGCCGCTGAGCAGGCTGCGATCCAGCCAGGTGATCTCGTCGGGTGGGCAGTCCACCCACTCGCGTCGTCCGGCTGACCAGAGAAAAAGCTGGGTCACCGCCACTATTGTGCCGTCCCCGGCTGAATGAGTCGCTGGTATGAGCCCGGGACTGCCTCCCGGGTCTCAGCGGGCGACGGTTATCCGATCTCCACCCGCGAGCCCGGCGCCTGCTCGTTCGTGCCCCAGCGGAGCACGTCGCCATCGTGCAGCGGCTGCTCCCCGGCGACCGAGGCGCCGTTCAGCGTGAGCCCGTTCATGCCCAGGTTGGCGACCCACCACTGGCCGTCGGAGTAGGTGAACCTGGCGTGCTCCCGGGACACGGTGGGCACGTCGGGGAGGCTGATTTCGACGGCGCCGCGGCCCGCCCGGGCCCCGGACAGCCGGGTCTCCGCGACCCGGCCCCCGGTGATCAGCCGCAGCGTCGGGATTATGCTGCGGGCCGGCTCGGCGACGGTGGCGAGCCCGCCACCGCCGACGGTGACGTCGCTGGCGGACACCGGTGCGGAAGAGGTGCGACCGTCATGGGCGAACGGCCAGGCCGCCGGCTCGGAATTGGACGGCGCCGCCGGCTGGAAGCCGGACGGCACGGCGGACTGGAACCCGGACTGGAACCCGGACGGCACGGCGGACTGGAAGCCGGACTGGAACCCGGACGCGGCGGACTGGAATCCGGACGGCGCGCCGGGCTGGAAGCCGGACGGCGCGGCGCCCAGCGGCCGGCCCTGCCGCAGCTGGTAACGGCCTGCGGGGACCGCCGGGTCGCTGACCACGCTCACCTCTACCGGGCCATGCCCGGCCAGCCGGGCCCCATGCCCGGCCACCTGCTCCTCATACACCTCGGCAGCGCTCGCCTCCACCAGGCCGATGTCCATCCGCTCGCCCAGCGAGCCGAAGTCGCGCGGGTTGAGCCGCAGCTCGACGGCGTTGGGCGCGAGCAGCGCGCCGTTCGGGGTCACCACGAACACCTCGGGCAGGTGACGCAGGGCAAGCTGGAGGACCTCCTGCCCGTCGCGCCACGGCCGGGTGGAGATCTGCTGGATCCAGGGATGATCCCTGGTCACCCCCAGGGCCCGCAGCGCCAGCACGGTCACCACGCCGAGCGCGGCGAGGAACAGCAGCACGATGGTGCCGCTGACCAGCGAGCCCGTGACTGTCCACAGCACCACCCAGCAGGCGGTGACGGCGGCGGCCGCCCCCCACCGCCTGCGGCTGCGCCGGGGAGCACCGGGCGGCCGGGCCACCGGGCATCTGGCCGCGGGGTACCGGAGCACGAGAGGGCCGGGGGGGCGCCTCCATGCGATCTGACATCACACCGTCCTTGCACACAGGCCGCAGCGCGGCCATCTGGTCGTCCTCCCACCACGATGCTGATCAAGGCCCGCGCAGGTCAACGGAATCGGCCCAGCTCCCAGACATCTGGAAATTTCCGCGCCCGTGTTTGCCGGCGCGGCGCAATCCCCTCCTAGGAGACGCGCCAGGCGGGCGGCCGCTTCTCCAGGAAGGCGTGGATGCCCTCCTGGGCCTCTGCCGAGGCGAACAGCCGCGCGGACAGCTCGGCCATGGCGGCTGACTCCTCGGCCAGCCGCTGCCGCCTGCCCCGGGTCAGCAGCCGTTTGGTCTCGGCCGCGCCCTGCGGCGAAGTCTCCCGGATCTCGCCGAGCAGCCGGCCCAGCTCAGCGTCGAGGTTCTCGCTGCGGGTCGCGATCGTGATGAGGCCGGCCCGGGCCGCCTCCTCCGCGCCGAACGTGGCACCGGTCTGGTAGTAGCGAGCCGCCGCCCGGGGGGTCAGCAGGTCCTGGGTGGTCAGGGAGATCATCGCCGGGGCCACGCCGATCCTCGCCTCGGTGAACGCGAACGACGCGGTCTCGGTGGCGAGCGCGAGGTCACAGGCCCCGACGATGCCCATGCCCCCGGCCCGGACGTGCCCGGTGATGCGCGCCAGGACCGGCTTTTCCGCCGCCACGATCGCGGTGAGCAGCCCCATGACCGCGGTGGTGGCACCGGCCATCGACTGGCTCCCGGCCTCGGCCAGGTCAGCGCCGGCGCAGAACACCCGGCCGGTGTGCGTGATCACGACCGCCCGGACGGAGGGATCGGCCACCGCGTCCGCCAGCCGGCCGGTCAGTTCGGCGAGCAGCTGGCGGGACAGCGCATTGCGATTGTGCGGCGAGTCCAGGGTCAGGGTCGCGACCTGGTCGCCGACGCCGTAGTGCACGAACTCGCTCATGGTCTGCTCCCCGGTCGCCCCGCCTCGCGGCCGATCGTACCGGCGCATGAGGGACCCCCGGGCGGGATGGCCCGGGGGTCCCCGTAGACCGGTGAGGCTCCTCGGCGGCGAGCCTCACCGATGACCGCCGGCCGGCCCGCAGGCCGGCCGGAATATTCAGTCGGCCGGGCCGGCGCCCAGCTGCACGGTCGCGGTGTGCGACTGCCCGGTCTGGTCCGTCCAGCCGATGCTGACCTTGTCACCGGGGTGGTGCTGGGCCAGGGCCGAGGACACGCCCGTCGGGGTCGTGATCGTGTGGCCCGCCACTGACGTGATCACGTCGCCCTGGGTCAGCCCGGCCTGGGCGGCCGCGGACCCGGACACCACGCCGGCCACGGGGGCGCCACTGACCGTCGAGCTGCCGGAGTCGCCGGAGCTGTTGCCGAAGTAGCCGCCGTAGCCCCCGTCGCCGCCGGTGCTGCCCGCTGAGGAGGAGGAGACCTGCACGCCCAGGAAGGGGGTGGCGCCGATGTGCACGGTGGACGAGGCCTTGCCCGCCTCGATCTGGTCCACGATCGCGGTCGCGTGGCTGATCGGGATGGCGAACGCCTGGGTGGCCGGCTTCTGTGACTGCGTGCCGAACGCGGTGGTCGAGATGTTGCTGGAGGCGGCGGTGTTCATACCCACGACGTCGCCTGCGGTGTTGACCAGCGGGCCGCCGGAGTCGCCCGGCTGGATGCCCGCGTTGGTCTGGATCAGGCCGTGCAGCCGTTCCGCGTTGGCCGCGGACTCATCCGAAGCGGTGATGGTCCGGCCGGTCGCCGTCACCTTGCCGGTGGCCACGGACGGGGTGCCGCCCTTGCCGAGAGCGTTACCCAGCGCGACCACCTTCTGGCCGCTCTGGACGCCCGAAGAGCTGAGGCTGACCGTGGTCAGCCCCGAGGCGTTCACCAGCTGGAGCACCGCGACGTCGCGGGTCTTGTCGTAGCCGACCACCTTGGCGGTGTACGTGCGCCCGTTGCCCACGTCGCGGGCCTTGATCGAGGTCGCCCCGTCGATCACGTGGTTGTTGGTCAGCACCTCGCCGGTTGAAGTCAGCACCTGGCCGGTGCCGGCCGCCTCGCCGTTCTGGTAGCCGAGCGTGGACACCACGTCCACCAGGCCCGGGTTTACCTTCGCGGCGATCTGGGCCGTGGTGAGCGTGGTCGAACCGAGCGCGTTCACCGCGCCCACCCCGACGACCGCCAGGACCGCGGCCACCCCGGCCGACGCCCCGGCCAGCATGAACCGGTGCCGCCGCTGCCGCTTGCCGTCAGGCTCGCCCGGACCGTAACCGCCGGGCCCCGACCCGTAACCGCCGGGCCCCGACCCGTAGCCGCCAGGGCCGGACCCGTAGCTTCCGTAGCCACCTGGCCCGTAGCCACCTTGTCCGTAACCGCCCTGCCCGTAACCGCCGGGCCCGTAGCCGCCTTGCCCCGTTCCGGACGGCCCGGTTCCGGACTGTCCTGGGCCGGCGTATCCGGGCTCCCCGTAAACCGCGCTCATCTGGAAACGCTCCTCAGTAGGTCATCGCCCTGTGCTGGGCTCCTACTGATAATCGGCCGCATACCTGAATGCGACCTCTAAGAACTCTCCACCTGTCCCTAGTCTTTCCTGAAGGCTTCCTGAACGTGCCACTCAGGCACCAGCAGCCGTTCCGGTTGCTTGTGGCGGCGGCCCTCGACCAGGCGGACGTGATACAGGGAACGCCAGCCCTTTCCGCTGAGCAGGAATTCGCCCGGGACAGCCAGGGCCGTGACGCCGTTGAGGAAGGCCTGCGGATCGCCCCAGTGACGTTCCGCGGCGGCCCGCGCGTCCACGATGTCCACTACCTCGCCGCTGTCCGCGTCAATCCCGGCCAGGTACGGGCGGGGCGCCACGTTGGCCCACACCCGGCCGCCGGCCCATGCCAGGTCGTTGAGACCGCCGATACGCTGACCGCCGATACGCGCCACGACGGTGCCGAGCGGCATCAGCGTCTGCGGGTCACGGCGGACCAGTTCACTACTCCCGTCGCTGGTCAGTACGTATGGACCCGCGTTGCAGATGCCCCAGCCCTCGCGGTTGTAGGAGATCGTCTCCAGCAGCGTCAGGCTCCGCAGGTCCCAGCGCAGGGCGACCCGCTCCCGCCAGGTGAGCTGCCAGAGATGGCTGCCCACCCGGCAGATCCCCTCCGCGAACAGGTCGGGCGGCAAGGGCATGCTGGCGTCGGCCTCGTCCTGCCCGAGCCGGTAGCGCCGCAGCGTGGACTGGCCGTACTGGCCGGTGCTCTCCCACACCGTGCCGTCGTCCTCGATCAGGCCCTGGGTGAAACCCCGGCCGGGATGGGGCAGGCGGCGCAGCACCTTGAGGCGGTGAAACCTCAGCACAGCGGCACACCTCCGTCACGGACCCGGCGTCGTGGACCCCGCGGCAGCCTGATTATGCCGCGCGTTCCCCCGACTGGCCTCCGGACCGGGCCAACCGGGCCAGCACCGGCCGCAGCGGCTTGTCGGTGTACCCGCCGTCGGCCAGCCCAGCCTGCCGCTCGAACACGTTGCGGGTACCGAAATCACCGGTCAGCCCCCAGGACACCCCCGCCGCGAGGAAGTACAGCGGGAGCATGACCAGCCCCCCGCACCACGCGTACTGGGTCGCGTGCCGCGCCTCGTGGGCGAGCAGCGTCTCCATGGAGGCGAGGGCCGCCCGGTCACTCCGGGCCAGGATCACATTGCCGACCGTGAACGCGGGGGCCACCGGGACCGGGAGCCGGTACCGGACCCCGACCAGCAAGCCGTCGGCGGCGCGGGCCAGCCGGGCCCGCCCGGCCGCGGCCACCAGCAGCCCGGCCAGCGTGGACCCGTTGACCAGGTTGACCATCAGCCGGACCCGGTAGGCGGCACGCATGTCCGGTCAGGACCCGCCCGGCCCCGGCCCGCCCGGCCCCGGCCCGTTCGGCGGGCCCGATCCGTTCGGCGGTGCCGACCCGTTCGACGGCCCGGATCCGTCCGGCGGGCCAGACGGCCCCGGGCCGCCCGCCAGCCCCGGCTCGCCCGCCGGCGCGGAGCCGCCCGCGGACCCGGACCCGTTTCCATGGTCCCGGCTATTCAGCGGATCCGGGTCCGGCGCCACCAGCCACCCCCCGGGTCCGGGCCCGGCCAGCACGGGCCGGGGGATCTCGGGCATGCTGAGCGCGCTCTGGCTGTGCTCGACGTGCGCCACCGCAGCCTTACGGTGATAGTCCTCCAGCCGCTCGATCAGGCCCGGGTCTGCGTACGGGCGGCCGTCCACGAACGGGCCGGGCCGCCGTTCGACCACCGCCACCACGTCCTCGCCGGTCAGCGTCTTATACGTTTCCAGCGCGTGGGCCAGCGACAGCACCCGGTCCCGGTCTTCGGTGATGATCTCCTCGACCCGCCCCAGCAAGCTGTTCAGGTTGTCCTCGATCCGGTCGGCCAGGGCCCGGCGCATTTCCGCCTCGGGATCCTGGCCCTTCTTGTTCCGGCCGCCCTGGCCGCCGCCGGGCGAGCCGACCTCCAGCCGCTTGGCGGTGGAGTAGGACGACACCGTGGACCCCATCCCCCAGAAACCCTCCATGAACGAGGCCACGGTGGTCGCCGACTCCAGGTCGCCGGAGACCCCGGACGAGCTGTCGTTGCTGAAGAACATCCGCTCCCCGGCCAGTGACGCCAGCGAGACCAGGATGTCGGTCTCGTACTCGCTGCGCCACCGGGTGAACTGGTCCTCCGGCGGGATGCTGGCCACCATCCCGAGGTAGTCACTGCCCTTCTCGATGGTGGCGATGTCGATCTCCATGTGCTGCCGGGTGCGGTAGGCCACCAGCGCGTGGCAGGCCTCGTGGATGGCCACCGCGTGCCGCTCCCGCTCGATGTACTCCACGTCCTCGGGCGGCCCGAGCTCCTTGAGCTGCTTGGCCCGGATGACGTCACCCCAGGTGATCACGTCCCGGCCATCCCGGATGGCGGTGATGAGCGCCTCGTTGACCAGGTCCTTGATGGTGGCGCCGGTCGCATACGGGGTGATGGTGGCGAGCTTGTCCATCTGCTCCGGGCTGAGCTCGTGCCGCACCTTGGCGAAGTAGCCCTCGTAGGTGCGCACCCGGCCGGCCTTGGACGGGTAGCCGACCTTGTAGATCCGGTCGATCCGGCCCGGCCGCAGCAGCGCCTCGTCCAGCGCCTCCGGCAGGTTGGTGGCCATCATGACCAGCATCCGGTACTTGGGCGGGGGCTTGGGGCGCAGGCCGAGCAGGCGGCGGACGTGGCGGTTCACGAAACCGCGCGGCTTCTTCAGCCCGGACAGCTCGGTGAGGAGGGCCTCCAGCGTGCCCATGCCCCCGCCGCCGCCGCCCATGCCCATCATCTGCTTGTTCCGCGTGGTGTCCGGCTCCTCGCCCACCGACGATGACAGGGCCCGCCGGGCGAGCCGCCACTGCACGTCGTCGGACAGGTAAGAGAAGCCGTGGCACCCGCCCGCCTGCCAGGCCGCCGGGGTGGCCCGGCCGCCGCCCGGGAAGTTCTGGCCGCCCTGGGCCAGCGCGCCGCGGCGGCCCAGCGAGTCGGCCTCGTCGAAGAACACGATCACGCCGCCGTACCGGAGCGCGAGCCGGCGCAGCTTGCGGAACAAGGACTTGACCTTGAGAATGCCGACGCCCATGAACATGTTGATGAACGCGCCCGGGTCCACGAACACGTAAGGGCGGCCGGTCTCGCCCGCCACCGCCTCCGCCATCAGCGTCTTGCCGGTGCCGGGCGGTCCCCAGAGCAAAATGCCGCCCGGCACGTAGCCGCCCCGGGACTCGATCTGCTCCGGGTCCTCCAGGTAGAGGATGTTCTCCTTAACCCGCTCCAGCACGTGGTCCTGGCCCCACACGTCGGTGAACCGGGTCTTGATGTCGTCCGGGTAGTACACGTCCACGCCGCCCCGGGACAGGAACCAGAAGATCGCGGCGAATTGGAGCACCACGAAGAGCAGGATGACGATCAGCTGCAGGAGGAACGGCAGCGCGCTCCAGATATAGGAGGGCAGGTTGAGCAGGGCGTCCACCGCGGTGGTGTGCTTCACCCTGCCGAGTACCACGGCGAGCACGGCGATCCAGAACACCCAGGTGATCAGGCGCCAGAGGCGGAACCGGGTCCAGTCGGACAGCTTCCGGTGGGTGACCCGCTCGGTGCCACCGAACACCCGGTGGGTCCAGAAGTAGTGATAGCCAGCCCAGTGCTCGCTGATCAGGAAGTGGATCTGGCGCAGCAGCTCCAGGCCGATCAGGACGAGGACCCAGGCGGCCGACCGGGCCTCGATCCGGAACGCGTCGGACCAGCTGACCAGCGGGTTACCCGACTTCGTCGACCAGAGCAGGACGAACCAGAACACGGTCAGCAGCAGCAGGAACTTGATCCGGTCCCAGAACGCGAGGGGTTTGCGGGTCCGCCGGTCCTCGTCGCGGGGCCGGCCGCCAGGCGGCCGCAGCCCTTCCGGGGAATCCGTGGGGGCCATCGTCATCATGGGCTCCTGACCGTGAAGGAGTTCATCACCGTGTCGATCTGGCTCTGGTGCGTGCTGTAACAGGAAGCCAGGCAGTGCACGAGCAGCAGGTAGACCTCGGTGTCATCCGCGTTCGTCAGGGCGACCTGGTCGAAGGTGTTGGTGCCGATGCCCGGGTAGGTGTACTGGAAGGTGACCCGGACGCCGTGCACTCCCTGCTCCAGCGTCACCGTGGCGTCGCGCAGCAGGTGGAAGCCGGTCAGCGGGAATCCGCTCTTGGCGTCGGCGGCCCGGGCGGCCGCAGTCACCGGCAGGAAGAAGTCCCGCAGCTCGTTGTAGGACAGGGCGTTCGTGGTCGTCTGGTTGAGCGGCGCGACCACCGAGTACACGAACGGCGCCGCGTCCGTCGCCCCGAGCACGTGATCCGCCGCGGGCCTGAGGTCGGCGTCATAGCCAACCGACCACACGTTGCTGTTCGGGGTGGTCTTGGTCGCGGCGGAGAGCGCCGAGCTCTTGATCTGGCTCCAGCCGTCCGGCACCTTGAAGTAGGTGTGCTGACTCGAATTCGTCACGTACGTGAACTGCGGCGCACCACAGCCGGCCACCAGGAGCGCGAGCAGCGTCATCCCCAGCCCGATCGAGCGACCCCGGCTCATGAGCCCTCTTTCAAGGCGGCCCCTGCTCATGCACTTCTCCTACGACCAGAAAACGTGTGCCATATCCGTTATGCGTTCGTGTCCTACAGGGAGTATCGCCTCCCAGTACGCCGCCTGGGTAGACGCGATCTCGATTAGCCACATGCCTGTAACACGTGGAGACTTGGCCTGCCGGCTCACGAGCGGGCGCGGCGGGTTCCCGGGAGGTAGGAGTGAACGGTGCCCAGGCGCTGGTCCGCACCCTGGCCGGCAGCGGGGTGGAGGTCTGCTTCAGCAACCCCGGCACCTCGGAGATGCACTTCGTGGCCAGCCTGGACGCGGTCCCGGAGCTGCGCGGGGTGCTCTGCCTCTTCGAGGGCGTGGCCACCGGGGCGGCGGACGGCTACGGCCGGATGGCGGGGCGCCCCGCGGCCACCCTGCTGCATCTGGGGCCGGGCCTGGCGAACGGCCTGGCCAATCTCCATAACGCCCGCCGGGCGCGAACCCCCCTGCTCAACGTGGTCGGCGATCATGCGCTGAGCCACAAGCGGTTCGACGCGCCGCTGGAATCCGACATCGACTCACTGGCCCGGACGGTGTCCCGCTGGGTCCGCCGCACCGCCCGCAGCGCCGACGTCGCGGCCGATGCCGCCGAGGGGGTGGCGGCGGCCCTGGGGCCGCCCGGCGGGGTGGCCACGCTGATCCTGCCCGCCGACGTGTCGTGGTCCGACGGCGCCGAGCCCGCGCCGCCGGTGCCGTCCCGGCCACCGTCCGTGGTCCCGGGGCCGGTGATCGAGGACGCCGCCCAGGCCACAGCCGCCGGGGGCTGCGTGATCCTGCTCGGCGGCGCGGCGCTGCGCCGCCCCGGGCTGGAGGCCGCGAGCCGGATCGCCGCGGCCACCGGGGCGCGGCTGCTCTGCGAGACGTTCCCCGCCCGGCTGGAACGCGGCGCGGGCCTGCCGGGCCTGGAACGCCTGGCGTACCTGGCTGAGTTCGCGCAGGCGCAGCTGGCCGGGACCACCCGGCTGATCCTGGCGGGCGCGCGTACCCCGGTGTCCTTCTTCGCCTACCCGGGCCTGCCCAGTTCCCTGGTGCCGGACGGCTGCCAGGTGCACACCCTGGCCGCGCCGGGCGAGGACGTGTGCGGGGCGCTGGCCTGCCTGGCCGAGCGGGTCGCCCCCGGCGCCCGGGCGCAGGTACAGCCAGCGGAGCGGCCCGGGCTGCCTGGCGGGGAGCTGACCGCCGAGAAGGCAGCCGCGGTCATCGGCGCGCTGCTGCCGGAGGGGGCGATCGTGTCCGACGAGGCGAATACGTCCGGGCTGTGGCTCCCGGCCGCCACGGCGGGCGCACCCCCGCATGACTGGCTCACCCTTACCGGCGGCGCGATCGGCCAGGGCCTGCCCGTGGCGACCGGGGCCGCCGTGGCCTGCCCGGACCGCAGCGTCCTGGCGCTCGACTCGGACGGCAGCGCGATGTACACCATCTCGGCGCTGTGGACGCAGGCCCGGGAGCAGCTGGACATCACCACGGTGATCTTCAGTAACCGCCGCTACGCGATCCTCGACCTGGAGCTGCAGCGGGTGGGCGCGGCGGCGGGGGGCGACGCGGCCCGCAGCCTGTTCGACCTGTCCCGCCCGGACCTGGACTTCGCGGCCCTGGCCCGCGGGATGGGAGTGCCCGCGGCCCGGACCGCGGACGCCGGGGAGTTCGCGGACGAGCTGGGCCGCGCGCTGGCCGAGCCAGGGCCGCACCTGATCGAGGCGCTGGTCGGCCAGCTGGGCTGAGCGGACCGGCAGCCGGGCTGGCCGGGACGCGCTGAGCCCCGGCCGGGGATCGGGGTCCCCGGCCGGGGCTCGCGCGTGGCTCTCTCAGACTCAGGGGTTCAGGGGCTAGAGAAGAGCCGGTGTGATCAGAATCAGGTGGGATGAGGGCCTGCTGAGATCAGAACGTGGTTCTGCTCAGCAGCCGTCGTAGGGAGCCCAGGGCGAGGTGCCGTCCTGGGCGTACAGCTGCTGGAATGCCTGGTTCTGCTGGGCGACCGAGGCCGAGCCGGCGGTGCCGGAGTAGCCCAGGCTGGCCCAGGTGCTCGGCAGGATGCCGTACAGGCCTGACGAGGACGCGGTCGGGTTGTTGCCCGACTCACGCCAGGCCACGCACTGCTGGAACGACCCTGGTCCGCGCGGTTTTTACGCGCGGGACCAGCCGGTCTCCGCCCGGCCAGGGGCTACGCCCGAACGGCCGGCCTGGGCTCCCCACGACGGCCGTCCCCTGGACCGCGGGTCTCCTGACGGCGTCCCCCCGGACGGAGCTGGCCCCGGGGGCGCCGGCGCCCGATCTGGGGCGGGTGGCCAACCCCATGCCCACGCCCGGCGCGGAAGAAGCCGGCCGGATGGCGCGCGGCGGCCTGGGGATCAGCCGTCGAGCTCGCGCGGTGGGCAGCCAGCACCCGGCGGCGCGGGCCGCCGTGACGGTCCGGCACCACCTCGTGGTCCGGCCGGGTCCCGTCGCCCAGCAGGGCGGCGTAGTCCGGCAGGACCCCATGATCCAGCAGGGCCTCGTGATCCAGCAGGCCCTCGTCCAGCAGGCCCTCGTCCAGCAGGGCTGCGTAGTCGAGTACCGCGGGCTGGTCGAGCAGGTCGCGGCGGTCCAGCGCGCCGGGGCGGTCCGCGCCTGCGGCCTGGGCCACCAGAACGGGCTCCGGCACGGCCACCGCCGCCGCCTGCGCCGCGACTGCCGGGCGGGCCTGGCGCCGGCCGGGCCACCGCAGGCTGCTCAGCGCGATGCCGCCGAGGATGGCCACGCCCCCGCCCAGCTGGGCCGGGCCCGCCGGGTCACCGAAGACCACGACGCCCGCCACGGCGCCGACCAGCGGCTCGATGTTGAGGAACGCCCCGGCGATCTCGGCCGGGAGGCGGCTCTGCCCGAAGGCGAACAGCGTGAACGGGAGCAGGGTCCCGCCCGCGATCAGGGCGACCACGGCCAGCAGGCTGGCGGTGCCCGCGGGCGCGGGTGGCACACCCTCGGTCAGCGCGCTGAACGGCGCCGTGACCAGGGCCGCCCCCAGGAACTGCACCGCGGTGACCGCGATCGGGTCGCGGCCGCGCAGCAGCCGGGTCTGGCCGACGGTGAAGATCGCCGAGAGCAGGACCGAGGCCAGCACCATGCCGTCGCCACCCAGGTTCGAACCGCCACCGCCTCCGGCGGCGATCAGTCCGACCCCGCCGAGCGAGACGGCGAAGCCCGCCCACGCGGCCGGCCGCACCACGCTGTGGTGCCACACGACGGCGATGATCGCGACCATCACCGGGGCGGTGCCGATGAGGAGCGCCGCGTGGCTGACACTGGTCCGGGTGATGCCCGTGTTCTGCAGCAGGACCGTCCCGCCGTACCCTGCCGCTCCCCAGGCCAGGAC
This sequence comes from uncultured Actinomycetes bacterium, assembly GCA_963718305.1. GTDB lineage: Bacteria > Actinomycetota > Actinomycetes > Streptosporangiales > Streptosporangiaceae > RYN-230. Next base: position 92,825 of record CAVQZG010000023.1, on the reverse strand, counting down.
CGCCGGGCTCCACGCCGCGCGTACCCGGGACCGGGTAACGGTCAGCAGCACGGCGGCGGCCACGGCGAACCGGATGGCGGTGAGCCACCCAGGCGGCAGCCAGCCCAGGGCGAGCTTGGACAGGGGTACCGTGCTGCCCCACAGCAGCCCGGCGACGGTGAGCGCCACGAGGGCGCGACGGCGGTCGATGTTCATGCATCTATAATGCGTCCTCGCGAGTCAGAATTAGCCGTAGCACCCCTCCGGTGAAATATTATTCAGTTTTATGGCCATGAACCTTGATGAAGTTGACCTCAAACTGCTGACTGCGCTGCAGGCCGATGCGGACCGGACCAACGTCGAACTGTCCCGGCTGGTGGGCCTCTCCCCGGCCGCCACGCTGCACCGGGTACGCGCCCTCAAGGAGTCCGGAGTCATCCGGATCATCCGGGCCCAGATCGACCCGGAGGCGGCCGGGTTCCCGCTGCAGCTGTACGTGTTCGCCACGCTAGGGCGGCATGACCCCCGGGCCACCCGCATCTTCGAGGACCAGGTCCGGGCCCTGCCGCAGATCATCGCGGCCGACAACGTCGCAGGCGAGATGGACTACCTGCTCACCGTCGTCGCCCGGGACGTTGCCGAGCTGCAGGACGTGCTGAACCGGCTGTCCACCCGGGGCGGCCAGCGGCTGCTCACCTATCTGCGCCTGGCCGAGGTCAAGCCCCCGTGCGGGCTGCCGCTGGACCCGGAGACGACAGCGGGTGGCCGCGCGGCGCGTCAGCGCCGGCGGCCACCCGCGGACCGTGCGGAACCGGCCGGTTAGGCCTTGAGCTGGTCGATCTTGTCCCGGAACAGCGTGGTCGCGATCGTGGACTTGCGCGGCTGGCCGCGCAGGAACGCCTCGGCGAACTTCACGGCCTGCTTGTACTCGACCTTGCCCGGCAGCGGCGGCTCGTCCGGGTTCACGTTCACGTCGACCAGGGCCGGCCCGTCGTGGCTGAGCGCCTGGCTGATCGCGTCCCGGACCTCACCCGGATGGGTCACCTTGAGGCCCAGCGCACCGTTGGCCGTGGCGATCCCGGTGTAGTCCGTGAACGGGTCCGAGTGCCGGACACCGAACTCGGGGTAGCCGAGCACCATCTGCTCCCAGAGGATCTGGCCGAGGGAGTTGTTGTTGTTGATCACGATCTTGACCGGCAGCCGGTGCTTGATGGCCGTGATGAACTCGGCCATGAGCATGGAGAACCCGCCGTCACCGACGTAGCCGATCACCTGGCGGCCGGGGAAGGCATGCTGGATCCCGATCGCGTACGGCAGCCCGGGCGCCATCGTGGCCAGGTTCCCGGACAGGTAGAAACGCCGGTCGGCGCGGATGTGCCAGTGCCGCGCGGCCCAGGTGGCGATGGTCCCGCTGTCACAGGTCAGGATGGCGTCGTCCGCGGCCAGTTCATCCAGGACACTGACCAGGAACTCCGGCGCGATCGGGTCCCGCTTCTCGTCCTGGAGCGCGGCCATCTTCTCCCGCCACTTGCCCATCTGCTTCTGGTACTTCTCCAGGAACGAGGTGTCGGTCCGCTGCTTGAGCAGCGGCAGCAGGGCCTGCAGGCCCTCCCGGGCGTCCCCCACCACTGGCACCTCGGTGGGCACCCGGGCGCCCGCCCGGGCCGGGTCGGCCTCGATCTGCACGATCCGCGCCTTGCCCGGCTCCGGCATGTACTTGGTGTACGGGTAGTTCGTGCCCACCATGAACAGCGTGTCCAGGTCGTCCATCAGCTCCTCGGAGGGAGCGGTTCCGAGCAGGCCGATCCCGCCCGTGGTGTACGGCGAGTCGTCCGGCACCGTGCCCTTGCCGGACAGCGTCTTGATGATCGGCGCGCCCAGCGTCTCCGCCACCGCGAGCAGTTGCTCCCGGGCGTGCAGGGCGCCCGCGCCGGCCAGGATCGCCACCTTCTCACCGGCGTTCAGCACGTCGGCCAGCCGCTGCAGGTCCTCTTCGCGGGGCCGCCCGGGGGCGGCCAGCCGGATCGGCGACGTGGCCGGCGGCCGAGCCGGGCCGACTTCCGCCCAGGGATTCTGGCCTGCCGGGGCGACCTGGATGTCGTTCGGCACGGTCAGGTGGGCCACCCCACGCCGGGCGTAGGCGGTGCGCACCGCGATGTCCACCAGTGCGGGCAGCTGCGCCGGGTTGTAGATCATCTGGTCGTAGACCGCGACGTCCTCGTAGAGCCGGTCGAGGTTCACTTCCTGCTGGTAGCCGGTGCCCAGCACCGAGGTTTCCTGCATGCCGGTGATCGCCAGCACCGGCATGTGATCGAGCTTGGCGTCGTAGAGCCCGTTCAGCAGGTGGATGCCGCCGGGACCTGAGGTAGCCAGGCAGACGCCGATCTGCCCGGTGGCCTTGGCGTGGGCGGTCGCCATGAACGCGGCCGCCTCCTCGTGATGGACCAGCACGAACTTGATCCGGTCCTGGTGCCGCCGGAAGCCCTCCATGATGCCGTTGATGCCGTCGCCCGGAAGGCCAAAGACGGTGTCCACACCCCAGTCGGCGAGCCGCTCGACCAGAGCCTCGGATGCGATCTGTGCCACCGGGAGACCTCCAGCTGATCGTGGGTTACTGAGGCAGGTGAATCCGCCCACCCCCGGCTGTCCCTGGAAGCGGCGGCCAAACATGCCCCTCGGGCAAACCTCGTTAAAGGATGGTTTCCGCGGCCCAGCCGAGGCTGCGGCCGACGGCCCGGGGTTTGGCCGTCCCGGGTTTGGCCGTCCGAGGTTTGGCCGCCCGGAGCGCAGGTAGCAGAGGGACGGGTGAACCCGGGGGCCGCGAGCGGCCGGAGAACCGGGGGCCAGCCGGCGGGATGAGCCAGGAGGATGAGGGTGATGGGCGCAGCGACGACGGCGGCGGCGGATGCCGTCGTGCCGGGCCCCGGGGTGGAAGGCCTGGACGCCGCCGTGTACGTGGTGCCCACCGACGCGCCTGAGGCTGACGGCACCCTGGCCTGGGACAAGACAACGCTGGTGCTGGTCACCGCCCGGGCCGGCGGCCAGCAGGGCATCGGCTGGAGCTACACGGCTGCGGCCGCGGCGCCGGTGGTGACCGGCATCCTCTCTGATGTGGTCGCGGGCCGGAGCGCGCTGGACGTGGCCGGCGCGAACGAGGCCATGACGCGGGCGCTGCGCAATGTGGGGCGGCCCGGCATCGGGGCGATGGCCCTGTCCGCCGCCGACATCGCACTGTGGGACCTGAAGGCCCGGCTGCTCGGCTGCCCGGTCGCCGGCCTGATCGGCCGGGCCCGCGACGACGTGCCGGTGTACGGCAGCGGCGGCTTCACCACCTACGACGACACGCAGACCCGCGAGCAGCTGAGCGGGTGGGTGGACAAGGACCGGATTCCCCGGGTCAAAATCAAGATCGGCGAGTCCTGGGGCAGCAGCGAATCACGCGACCTGGCCCGGGTGGCCCTGGCCCGGGAGGTCATCGGCCCGGACACGGAGCTCTACGTGGACGCCAACGGGGGGTATTCCACCGGGCAGGCCGTGCGGATGGCGCACCAGATGGACGAGTTCGGGGTGACCTGGTTCGAGGAGCCGGTCTCCTCCCAGGACCCCGGGGGGCTGGCCATCATCCGGCGCCAGGTCCGGCCCGATGTGACCGCGGGCGAGTACAGCTGGACCCTGGCTGATTCGGCGCGGCTGCTGGCCGCGGAGGCGGTGGACTGCCTGCAACTGGACGTGACCCGCTGCGGCGGCATCACCGAGTTCCTCCGCGGCGCAGCGCTGGCCGCCGCGCACAACGTGCAGGTCTCCGGGCACTGCGCGCCGAACCTGCACGCGCAGGTAGCGGTGGCCGTGCCCAACCTGCGGCACCTGGAGTACTTTCACGATCATCAGCGGATCGAGCGCATGCTGTTCGACGGGACCCTGGACCCGGCCGGGGGCGTGCTGACCCCGGATCCGGGCCGCCCGGGCCTGGGCCTGGAACTGCGGTCCGCCGACGCCGAGCGCTACCGCGAGGGCTGAGCGCTACCGCGAGGGGAGCGCCGGCCGCACGCAGCGTCGACGCGAATACCCGCGCGCCCATGTTTATCTCCTGTGCAGGGGGCACCCTCGGAAGGTACTGATTCCGCCCGCAGGATTCTGAGGTGATAGACGTGCAGGCTGCGACCCCACTCGCGCCCACGCCACCGGCCGTCGACCCAGCAGCGCAGGATGACGGCGAACTGCTCGAACTCGTTCACACCCTGCCGACCGGATCCCGGCGGCGCTCCGCCGCCTGCGAGGCCCTGGTCCTGCGGTACCGCTCGCTGGTCCGCTCGTGTGCCCGCCGGTACCGGGACAGCCCGGAACCCCAGGAAGAGCTGATGCAGGTCGGCTACGTCGGGCTGCTCAAGGCGATCAACAACTTTGACCCGGCATTCGGCGGCAATCTGGCGGCCTACGCGCAGCCGTGCATCTCCGGCGAGATCAAACGGCACTTCCGCGACAAGCGCTGGCAGATCCATGTCAAGCGGCCGGTACAGGAACTGCTGCTGCAGGTCCGCAAGGCCCGCACCGCCCTCGTCCAGGACCTCGGGCACTCGCCCACGGACGAGGAAGTCGCCCGGCATCTGGGCGTCAGCCTGGACGATATCCGGGACGCCAACCGGGCGGACATGGTCTTCCACCCGCACTCGCTGGACGCGCCCATGTCCACCGACGACGACGCGGCCACCCTGGGCGACCTGCTGGGCGGCGAGGATCCCCAGGTGGAGCACACCCTGGACATGCAGGCGGTGTCCACCCACTGGAACGAGCTGCCCGAACGGGAGCAGCACATCCTGGCCATGCGCTTCTACGGCAACATGACCCAGGCTGAGATCGGCCAGCAGCTGGGCGTGTCCCAGATGCACGTGTCCCGGCTGCTGACCCGGGCCCTCGACTACCTCCGCGAGTGCCTGCTCGGCACCGAGCAGGTCAGCTACCGATAGCGGCGGCCGTACCGGGAACCGGGTTTCCCCGTCTCATCCTGCTGCCCTCATCGGCCCCGCGGACGTTCACGCCCAGCCGTAACTGCGGCTCGCCCGCGTGACATCGTCGTCGAATGCCACGCGGGCGAGCGGTCAAGCCCGGCCCGGGTGCTCAGCCGCTGGTACCCGGGCCGGACGCTCAGGTGTTCGCCGGATGCAGGTGCCGTCTCCGGCCTGGCCAGGCTGCCCGGGCCAGGTTGTAACCCGTCCGCTGCCCCCGTTAACCGGCCTGAAACAACGCCGCGAGCCGGTCACCCTCACGAGGGGCCGCCGCGCGCGCCGGCCTGCAGCAGGCCCGCGGCCCGGGCGGCGACGGCCATGATGGTCAGGGCGGGGTTGGCGCTGCCCTGGGTGGGCAGCACGCTCCCGTCGGTGATGTAGAGGTTCGGCACGGCGAAGCTGCGGCAGTTGCCGTCCACCACCCCCTGCCGTTCGCCGGCCGCCATCCGGGCCCCGCCCACGAGATGCGCGAACCGCTGGATGGTGATCACCTCATCGGCCCCGGCCGCGTGCAGGATGTCCTCCATGACGCGCTGGGCCGCGTGCAGCAACTGGGTGTCGTTGTCGCACTGGGAGTAGGAGAACCGGGCCACCGGCAGCCCGTGACGGTCGGTCTCCTCGTCCAGCGTGACCCGGTTGTCCGGCTGGGGCAGGAACTCGCACAGCGCGCCGAGACAGCACCAGTGCACGTAGTCGCTCATGTAGTCGCGCAGCGCCCGGCCCCAGTGCCCCTGGGCCGCGACGTGCTCCGCCCAGGTGATCGGCAACGGGGACACGTTCTGGATGGAGAACCCGCGCCGGTAGGGCTGAGCCGGGTCGGTCTCGTAGAAGTCCTCGGAACTGACTTCGGGCGGCGGCGCCTTGTACATCCGGATCTCGTCGTCGAACCGGCCCGCGGTCTGCGGCGCCCCCTGCACCATGAGGTAGCGCCCGACCTGGTCGAAGTCGTTGCACAGGCCGTCCGGGAAGCGGCTGGAGGAGGAGTTCAGCAGCAGCCGGGGCGTCTCGATCGAGTAACCGGCCACCGCCACCATCCGGGCCCGCTGGAACCGCTCCCGGCCGCCGCGTACGTAATGCACGCCCGTGGCCCGCCCGGTCCGCTCGTCCACGGCGATGCGGGTCACCATGGCGTCGGCCCGGACCTCCCCGCCGCGCGCCAGGGCGTCCGGGATGTGGCTGATCAGCGGGCTCGCCTTGGCGTTGACCTTGCATCCTTGCAGGCAGAATCCCCGGTAGATGCAATGAGGGCGATTGCCGAACCGGCCGTTAGGAATGGCGACCGGTCCGACCTTGGCCGTGATGCCCAGCTTCCGGGCGCCGCGCAGGAACACCTCGCCGTTGCCGCCCACCGGGTGCGGACGGTGCGGGTAGCCGTGCGGGTCGCCCCAGGGCCAGTGTTCACCCGCGACCGGCAGTTCCTCCTCGATCGCCCGGTAGTACGGAAGCAGGTCGCCGTAGCTGAGCGGCCAGTCGGCGCCGACCCCGTCCTGCGTGTGCATCCGGAAGTCGCTGGGATGGAAGCGCGGCGTGTAGCCGGCGTAGTGGACCATGGAACCGCCCACGCCGCGGCCGGAGTTGTTCGAGCCGAGCGGCACCGGGTCGGTCCCGGTGATCACCCGCGGCTCGGTCCAGTACAGGTGATGGGACGCGGCCTCGTCGCTGAACCAGTCGGTGTCCGGGTCCCAGAACGGGCCGGCGTCCAGGGCGGCCACCCGCCATCCGGCCCGGGCCAGCCGCTGCAGCAGCACCGAGCCTCCCGCTCCGCAGCCCACGATGACCAGGTCGATCTCGTCTGTGTCGGCGAAGCGCCGCATGCCGTCGCGCAGCCGATGGTTCGTCCGGGTGCCGTCGTTGGGCAGCAGCCAGGCCGATTCATTCCGATTACGGACCTGGTTGCTCACTCGCCCTCCCGCACCGGGTCGTCGGCGGGGTGGCTATCGGGCACTTCGAAGGGCTCCCGCCGTCCTGCTCCCTTGTTCTTGTAGCCGCGCGGGTAGGCCGGCCCGGGGAAGCCGATCTCGTTCCAGGCCCAGGGGTGTGCGTAGAAGGCGGTGCACGCGTAGCGGGTCCACAGGCTCCACACCTGGCTGGCCGGCAGGCCGTGCCAGTCACCCGAGCCGAGGTCCTGCACCGCCTGGATCAGGGCGCGCTGATCGGCAGCCGGGCACCCGGCGAACCCCGCCCCGTATTTGACCTCGGCGTCCGTGTCCAGGTAGGCGAGGGTGTCCCGCCAGGCCTGCCCGTCCTCGGGCAGGCCGGCGTAACGCCACCCATCGGTCTGGGCTTCGGCGAGCCGCGCGTCGATCATCGCGGTCACCGGGACCCGCGGTTCCTCATCCTGGCCGAGGAGCAGGTCGAGCAGCGCGGTGGCGGTGGCTTCCTCGGCCGGGCTGAAGAACCGGGGCGCCGGCGGCGGCCCCAGCCGTGACCCGACCACGGCGGCCGTGGCCGCATCCCAGTGCGGCAGCTGGGACATGACGTCGAACCCGGGAAAGCGCTCCGGGCCGTCCCCCGGTGTGTGCGGCCCGCCGGACCCGGATGGGCGGGCGGCGGGCGGGCGCAGTGGGCGGCGGCTCACTGCTCGCGCCGCAGGATCGCGGCCAGCAAGCCCATCCCGCCGACCATGGTGACCAGCAGCGGGGCCAGCAGCGGCGGCCCCATCTCGAGGTTGTAGCGGGCGTTGGCCCACCCTCCGGGCTTCTGCGCGATGCCCCGGGCGTGCAGGTACGTCCCTTGCAGCCCGTTCGCGACGATCGCGGCGGAGGCGACCGGCAGCGCGGTCTTGGCCAGCCGGCGGCTGAAGAACCCGGCCACGCCGGCCGCCGCGCCGACCGGCCCGAGCGCGACGGGGATCCACATCATCTTGTTGCCGAAGCTGGCGCTGTCGTGCTCGAAGAAGATCTCGGCCGCGGTGACCAGCGCACCCGCGGCGGTCAGGGCCGAGAGGCTGCGCTCGAAGTGCCCGGTCCGGACGTTGCGGACCATCCGGTCGATGCCACGGGCCGGAGCATCCGCGCCGGGCCGCCTCGTCAGTGTGTTCACTGGTTCCCTCCACCGGATCACTGCCTGAGCCGTCGCCAGGCGGCGCGTCTGGCCCGGGCACCTGGCCCGCGCGTCTAGCCCGCGCGGCTACCCCCGCGGCGGGGCGCTAATCGCGGCCGGCTGAGTCACGCGGTCAAGAGTGTGTAAAGCGAGCGTGCGGGGGCAGCCAGAGGGTTTGGCCGGCGGCCCGCTGCGGGCCGCCGGCCAGCAAACGTTCGGAGGGATCATGAACCGCACAGCGTTGCTGGATCGCACGTCCACCGGCCGGCTGGAAGACCTGGGCCAGCAGTTGCGGGTGGACTCGGTCCGGGCGAGCGCCGCTGCGAACTCGGGGCACCCAACGTCGTCGCTGTCGGCGGCGGACCTGATGGCCGTGCTGCTCGCCCGGCATTTCCGCTACGACTTTGCCGACCCGCACGCGGCCGGTAACGATCATCTGATCTTTTCCAAGGGCCACGCCTCACCGCTGCTGTACGCGATGTTCCGGGCCGCCGGCGCGATCAACGATGACGAGCTGCTCAGTTACCGGACCCGGGGCAGCCGGCTGGAGGGGCATCCCACCCCCAGGCTGCCCTGGGTGGACGTGGCCACCGGATCGCTCGGGCTGGGCCTGCCGGTCGGCGTCGGGCTCGCCCTCACCGGCCGGTTCCTCGACCAGCTGCCGTACCGCGTCTGGGTACTGTGCGGGGACAGCGAACTGGCTGAGGGGTCGGTCTGGGAGGCGTTCGAGCACGCGGCCTGCCACGGCCTGGACAACCTGACCCTGATCGTCGACGTGAACCGGCTCGGCCAGCGCGGTCCGACCCGGCACGGCTGGGACACCGCCGCCTACGCCCGGCGGATGAGCGCGTTCGGCTGGCACACCATCGAGATCGACGGGCACTCGGTCACAGAGATCGACCGCGCGTACGCCGAGGCCGCCGCGACGCCCGGCCGGCCCACGGTGATCCTGGCCCGGACCCGCAAGGGACGCGGGGTGGCCGCGGTCGAGGACGCCGAAGGCGCACACGGCAAGCCCCTGCCCGACCCGGACGAGGCCATCCGCGAGCTCGGCGGCCAGCGGTCGGCCCGGGTGGAGGTGCAGCCGCCCGCACAGCGGCAGCGGCCGCACGCGTTCCTGGCCGGCCAGCTGCACCTGCCCGGCTACGAGGTGGGGTCCTCGATGGCGACCCGGGACGCGTTCGGCGAGGCGCTGGCCGCGCTCGGCGGCGCCCGCGCGGACGTGGTCGTGCTGGACGGCGAGGTCAGCGATTCGACCCGGACCGAGTACTTCGCCGACGCGCACCCCGAGCGCTTCTTCGAGTTCTACATCGCCGAGCAGCAGATGACCGCCGCCGCCATCGGGATGCAGGCCCGGGGCTGGACGCCGTACCTGGCGACCTTCGGCGCGTTCCTGACCCGCGCCTACGACTTCCTGCGGATGGCCTCGGTGAGCCGGGCCGGCGTGCGGGTGGCCGGCACGCACGCGGGGGTCTCCATCGGCCAGGACGGGCCGTCCCAGATGGCGCTGGAAGACCTGGCCGCGTTCCGGGCCATCCACGGCAGCACGGTGCTCTACCCGTGTGACGCCAACCAGACCGCCTGGCTGACCGCCGCCCTGGCGGATCGCGGGGGCGTCAGCTACCTGCGCCTGACCCGGGGCAGGACCCCGGTCATCTACGAGCCCGGCGAGGAGTTCCCGGTGGGGGGCAGCCGGGTACTGCGCTCCTCGGCCGACGACCAGGTAACCATCGCCGCCGCGGGCATCACCGTGCCCGAGGCGCTGTCCGCCGCCAGCCAGCTCGCCGCGCGCGGCGTGAGGGCCCGGGTGATCGACGTGTACTCGGTCAAGCCCATCGACGCGGTCACGCTGCGCCAGGCCGCCCGGGACACCGGGCGCATCATCACGGTCGAGGATCACTGGGCCGAGGGCGGCCTGGGCGAGGCGGTACTGGGGGTCTTCGCCGACGGCACGGATGAGGCGCTGCCTATCGTCCGCCTGCTGGCCGTGCGTGAGATGCCCGGCTCGGCCACCCCGCAGGACCAGCTCGCCGACGCGGGCATCGACTCCCGGGCCATCACCTCCGCCGCCCTCACCCTGGCCCGCGCCTAACCCACGCGCCCACCCGGGACGCCCCCACGGTCCTCACCCTGGCCCGCCGGTGACCTCATTCACCCCACCAGCCCCACGGCCCACCGGCCCGCGTACGTGATCAACTGTTTGGTGTCGCTGGGACGACACCAAACAGTTGATCACGAAGAGAGTGCGTGACTGGCGGGGTCTCTGTGGCCCGGTCGCCTGACGGCGCCCTCGCGCGGGCGCCAGTTAGGCAGCGGTAGCACTCACGGTGGCGTCCTCGGCGGTGAGCGGGGTGGCGATCTCCTCCAGCCCCTTGCGCTCGGCCTTGACCCCGAGGAACGCCTCGACCAGCCCGGCCAGGATCATCAGCGACGCGCCGACCGCAAACGCGATCACGGTGTCGCTCACCTTGCCCGTGCTGACCAGGGAGGAGAACAGCAGCGGGCCGCTGATCCCGCCCGCGGCGGTGCCGATGGCGTAGAAGAACGCGATGGCCAGCGCCCGGGTCTCCATCGGGAACACCTCGCTGACCGTGAGGTAGGCCGCACTGGCCCCGGCCGAGGCGAAGAACAGCACCACGGTCCAGCACGCTGTCATGGTGACCGCGGTCAGGTCGCCGGCGCCGAACAGCCACGCGGTGCCCAGCAGCAGGACGCCGGACAGGATGTAGGTGCCCGCGATCATCGGCTTGCGGCCGACCGAGTCGAACAGGCGCCCGAGGATCAGCGGCCCGAGCAGGTTGCCCACCGCGATCACCGCGAAGTAATAGCCCGGGGACGTCTTGACGTGGAAGAAGACGGTCAGGATCTGGGCGTAGCCGAACGTGATCGCGTTGTACAGGAAGGCCTGGCCGATGAACAGCGAGAAACCCAGGATCGTGCGCCGCGGGTAGCGGGCGAACATGGTGTGCGCGATGGTCACGAACCCGATGGACTTGCGCTGCCGGATGGTGATCGACTGGCCCGGCTCGTCCAGGTGCGTGCCGGTCTCCTCCTCGACCCGGTGCTCGATGCCCGTCACCAGGTCCTCGGCCTCCCGGCTGCGCCCGTGGATGAACAGCCAGCGCGGGCTCTCCGGCACGTTCCGCCGGACCAGCAGGACGACCAGGCCCAGCACCACCCCCAGCCCGAAGCACACCCGCCAGCCCCAGAAAACCGGCAGGTCGTTGGTGGCGGGCACGCTGATCAGGGCGCCGACCGCCGCGCCCGCCCAGAAGGTGCCGTTGATGATGATGTCGATCCGGCCCCGGTGCCGGCTCGGGATCAGCTCGTCAATGGCCGAGTTGATGGCGGCGTACTCGCCGCCGATGCCGAAGCCGGTCAGGAACCGGAACAGGAAGAACCACCACGGCGCGAAGGAGAAGGCGGTGAGCGCGGTGGAAGCCAGGTACACGCCCAGGGTGATCATGAAGAGCTTCTTGCGGCCGAACCGGTCGGTGAGCCAGCCGAAGAACAGGGCACCGATGCAGGCCCCGGCCACATACGTGGCTGCGCCGAATCCGGTGATCTGGCTCTGGGTGATGTGGATGCCGCTGCCGGGCATGCTGATCTGGCCGGAGATCTGCCCGACGATCGTGACTTCGAGGCCGTCCAGGATCCAGACCGTGCCCAGCCCGATGATGACCATCCAATGCCATCGGGACCACGGCAGCCGGTCCAGCCGGGCTGGCACTTTGGTCTTGATGGTTCCGGTCTGAACCTCGCTCACTGGCGGCCCTCCCCTGCACGCCGGCGGGCACCCCACCGTGCCGCCGGCCACGCGCCCCGCTACCCGGGCCCGCAGTGCTCATGCAGGCGCTAGCCGCAAAAGGTGCGGAGACCAGCCGGACCGGAGACCTCCGGCGCTAGCCGGGCCCGGGTCCACTGCGCAGGCGCTCGGCGGCCACCCCGGCCAGCCGGCCAATCTGGGACAGGATGCCGAGCTCGCGGAACCCCAGCCGCGGGCCGACCCGGCCACGGACCACGGTGATCGCCCCGCAGGCCGCGCCGCCAGCCAGGATCGGGCCGACCGCGACCGAGCGCGCGCCGATCACCTGGGTCACCGGGCGTCCGTCGGGCAGGCCGCCGAGCATCCACTCGTCATCGATCGAGGCCCGGACCTCCGGGGTACAGCGGCTCACCGCCGAGCTGATCACCGGGCAGGACTGTGCGGTGATCTCGCCGAGCGCCGCGGCCAGGGCCGGATCGGGCTCGCGGGAGGACACCGCCCGCCGGGGCGGGCTGGTGAGAAAGTCCACGAAGACCCAGTCCGCGAACTTGCCGCTCAGCGCCTCCGCCATCATCGAGCGCAGCTGGGTGTCGGCGGCCGCGGTGACCGCGGCGACCGCCGCGCGGGCCATCGTGTCCAGGCCGATCGTCCACGCGGCAGCCAGCCGGAGCAGATCGTCCCCGGGCACCAGCCCGGCGGCCCGTCCGCCCGGTTCATTCATCACTGGCCCGCCAGTAATCCTCATCACCGGCCTGTCACTGGCGGCCGGCCACGGCTGGAGCCGGCCTCGCGTCTGGATCTTCATCGGGGCAGACTGCCCCGGGAGAATGGCCTCAAACTGAGGGCCGGGACGCGCAGAGAGGCCGAGGCATGCTGAGTGAGCAGGAAGCGGAGGAGTTCCGGATCCGCCAGCTAGTCGAACAAGTGGGCCCTGACCAGGGACGCCGGGGACTGGGCCGGGTTCGCGTCGGTGTGGCACGAGGACGGCTGGATGACGGCCACCTGGTTCCAGGGCCCGGCGGCCGACTTCATCCGGGCCAGCCGGGACGGCTTCGAGGCCGGCGTGAACATCCTGCATTTCCTGGGCGGATCGCGGTGCGAGGTGACCGGGGCCCGGGCCGTGGCCCAGACCAAGATGACCATCGCGCAGCGCGCCCAGGTGGACGGGATCACCGTCGACGTCACCTGCACCGGCCGCTTCTACGACTTCCTGGAGAAGCGCTCCGGGGCCTGGGGGATCGTCCGCCGGCAGCCGATCTACGAGAAGGACCGGCTCGACCCGGTGGATCCCGGGGCCCGGCTGACCCTCGACCCACGGCGGCTGGCGGAGTTCCCGGCCGGGTACCGGCACCTGGCCTACCTGCAGTCCCAGCTGGGTTACCGGATCGCGCCCCGGCTGCCCGGGCTGCGCGGGCCGGAGGTGGAGCGGCTGTACCAGGAGGGCCGGGACTGGCGGGGCGGGTCAGCCGCGCCCGGGACGCCTGCCGCCGAGGGCCTGATGTCCCCCGGCCCAGGCTGATCCGGGCGGCCGGCCCGCGCCGCGCCCCCGGTCAGAGTTCGACCGTGGTGCCCACGTCAACCCGGCTGAACGCGTCCTCGTCTTTGCCGCACATCGGCAGGAAGTTGTCCAGCACCATGAGGCCGACGTCGCCGAACAGGGCTTCGTGGATGACGTACCCGCGCCGCGGGGCGACCTCGCGCGCGTAGTCGATCATCTCCCCCGTCTTGAGCCAGGGGCCGCTGGCCGGCAGCAGCAGGGTCTGGACCGGGTCCTGCGGCACGGTGAACGAGTCGCCGGGGTGGAAGAGCGAGCCGTCGATCATGAAGCCGGTGTTCTCGATCACCGGGATGTCCCGGTGCAGGACCGCGTGCAGGTGCCCGTAGGTGTGCACGTCGAACCCGGCGGCGGTGAACGTGTCCCCCTCGTCCACCACATGCACCTGGTCGTTGCTGAACCCGGCGAACTCGCTGGCCACCGACTCGTTGGTCCAGAGCTGCAGGCCCGGGTCGGCGGTGAGCGCGGCGCGCAGGCCGTCCGCGTCGAAGTGATCGAAGTGCTCGTGCGTGACCAGCACCGCGCTGGCCCCTTCCAGCGCCCGCGGCATGCTCCAGGCCGCGGGGTCGATGACCAGCGTGGCCCCGTCCTTCTCCAGCCTGACGCAGGCGTGCTCAAGCTTCGTCAGCCGCATGAGTTCTCTCCAGGTTTCGGCGGATGTTCATGACCCTACCGGCCGTTGCGGCAGCGGTCAGCGGACGGCGCGGGCGCCGACCGCCATCCGGGTGGCCAGCTCGGCGTCGATCTGCTGGGCGGCGTCAAGCAGCCGGGGCAGGAACTGCTTTTCCAGCGTGCGCATCTGCACCCGGGCGGCGTGCGCGCTGGCGTTGATGGCCGCGACCACCCGGCCCGAGCTGTCCCGGATCGGCACCGCGATCGAGCGGACCCCGGCTTCCAGCTCCTGGTCCACGGCGGCCCAGCCCTGCGTGGCGACCTTGGCCAGGATCTGCCGGAGTTCCGTCTCATCGGTCACGGTGCGCTCGGTCAGCTTGCGCAGCTGGGTGCGGCGCAGGTGCGCGTCCAGTTCTTCGCCGGGCAGGCTGGCCAGCAGGACCCGCCCCATGGAGGTCGGGTAGGGAGGCAGCCGGGTGCCCACGGTGAGCGCGATCGTCATGATCCGGTTGGCCGAGGCGCGGGCCACGTACACGATGTCATCGCCGTCGAGCACGCTCACCGAGCAGGACTCGTGCAGTTCCTCGGCCAGGTCCTCCAGGTGCGGCTGGGCGATCTGGGCCACGCTGAACGAGGACAGGTACGCGTAGCCGAGGGCCAGCACCCGGGGCCGCAGCGAGAACTGCCGCCCGGTGCTGCCCACGTAGCCGAGCTCCTGCAGGGTGAGCAGGAAACGGCGGGCCGCCGCCCGGGTCAGCCCGGTCCGTTCGGCCACCTCCGACAGGGTCAGCGACGGCCGCTCGGACGAGAAGCAGCGGATCACGGCCAGCCCGCGGTCCAGGGACTGGACGAAATCCGTCCGGCGGGCCGGGCTGGGCCGCCCGGGCGCCTCAGCGTCCCCCTCGGTGGCCTCGGCAACGGGTCCAGTCCTGGCCGGTTCCGCCTCAGCGGCGTCCTCGGCGATGGAGTCCCCGCCGGCGTCACGGGCTCCACGACCTGTTGTGTTCACATTGCGCACGATAGCGCGCTGACCGGAACTGCGCTAGACGCGTCCCGCCGGCGCGGGTCAGACCCCGCGCGGCGGCAGGCCCGCGGCCTGGTACACCGCATCGATCACCGCCATGTTGGCCACGGCGTCCTCGGGCGTGGTGAGCACCGGTTCGCCGTGCCGCACCGCCGCGGCGAACGCGCGCAACTGGTAGGTATAGCTCGGCTCGCCGCTGACCCGCTCACGGCGGGTGTAGCCGTCGGCGGTCACCGTCAGCCGGTTGTAGACCTGCGGCGAGACGTAGTTGAAGACCCGCATCACGCCCTGGTCGCCGACGGCCTTGGCGTCCAGCCGGAGCACCTGCCCCGACCACAGGGACGCGGTCATCCGGCCCAGCACTCCGCCGGCGAACCGGAACGAGGCGGCCATCGCCCGGTCTACGTCCGGGCCGTGCAGCTTGGCCCGCGCGGACAGCACCGCGGGCTCCCCCGGACCGAGCATCCGCAGCCAGTTGATCGCGTAGCAGCCCGCGTCCATGGTGGCCCCGCCGGCCAGGTCGTAGGAGTAGCGGATGTCGGAGAAGCGGGGCAGCGGGAAGCACAGCGAGGCTTCCAGGTAGCGGAGCGGCCCGATCTCCCCCGCCACCACTTCCTGCATCCGGCGGGCCAGCGGGTGGTAGCGGTAGTGAAAGGCCTCCATGACGACCAGCCCCGAGGCCGCGGCGGCCGCGGCCACCTCGGCCGCCTCGGCGGCGTTGGCGGTGAACGGCTTCTCGCACAGCACGTGCTTGCCCGCCTTGATGGCCCGCAGCGTCCACTGCGCGTGCAGCGAGTTGGGCAGCGGGTTGTAGATGGCGTCGATCGCGGGATCATCGATCAGCGCCTGGTAGGAGGCGTGCACCCGGCGGATCCGGTGCCTGGCCGCGAAGCGCCGGGCCCGCTCCGGGTCACGGGCGGCCACGGCGGCGACCGTCACCTCGGGGACCTGGCGGGCGGGCTTGATCAGCGCGCTGGAGGTGATCCGCGCGGCGCCCAGCGTCCCGATCCGCAACCGGTCCACGGTCACCACTCCTAACGCGCGCGGCGGGTGGCTACCTCGTACAGGGCGATGCCGGCCGCGACGCCCGCGTTGAGCGACTCGGTCTGCGCCGCGATGGGGATCCGCACCAGCACGTCACAACGCTGCGCGACCAGCCGGGACAGGCCGCGCCCCTCCGAGCCGGCCACCAGCACGAGGGGCCCGTCGGCCACGCTCAGCTCGCCGAGGCTGGTGTCGCCCTGCGCGTCGAGCCCGGCCACGAACAGGCCGGCCTCCTGGTAGCTGGTGAGCGCGCGGACCAGGTTAGAGGCCCAGGCCACGGGCACCCGGGCCAGCGCCCCGGCCGACGCCTTCCAGGCTCCGGCGCTCACGTGCGCGGAACGCCGGGCGGGGACCAGCACGCCGTGCCCGCCGAACGCCGCGACCGAGCGCACGACCGCGCCGAGGTTGCGCGGGTCGGTGATCCCGTCCAGCGCCATGATCAGCGGTTCCTCGGCGCGGGCCCGGGCCCGCTGCAGCAGGTCGTCGGGGTGGGCGTAATCGTAGGGGCGGATCTTGAGGGCCAGGCTCTGGTGCACCGCGCCGCCGGTCAGCCGGTCCAGTTCCGGCCGGCCCGCCTCGATCACCGGGATGCCGACGTCCGCCGCGAGCCGGATGACCTCGTTGAACCTCGGGTCGGAGCCGTCCCGGGGTCCTGCGTAGAGCGCGGTCGCGGGGACGTGGGCGCGCAGGGACTCCAGCACCGCGTTGCGGCCGGCCACCACCTCGGGGGCGTCGCCAGCGCCCCGCGCCCGGTCCGCCGCCCGGCCGCCGCGGTCCGCGGGCCGGCCTGGCCGGTCCGCGGCCCGGCTGTCCCGGTCTGCTCCCCGGCCGCCGGCGGGTCCCGCGCCGCGGCCGCCGGCTGCCCGGCCGCCTTCGCAGCCGCCCGGCGCTGCGCCGGGTGACCGGGCCGCAGGTGAGCCGCGGGGGTCGGTCCCTTGCCTTCGAGCTTTTTCTTGCCGTAGCCCCCGGTCCCGGGGCGCGGCTTCCCGGACTTGGTCCGCCCGCCCCGGCCGGACCGGGCGGAGCCGCCGCCTGCTGCCCCGCCGGTCACCGCTTCAGCTCCCAGCGCGGCCCTTGCGGGGTGTCCTCGATGAGGATGCCGGCCGCCTGCAGGTCGTCGCGGATCGTATCGGCGGCCGCGTAGTCACGGCGCTCACGGGCGGCCTGCCGCTGCGTCAGCGCCACCGTTACCAGCGCATCAACCACCGCGTGCAGGTCGTCACCGGGTTTGGCCGACGCCCAGGGCTCGGACAGCGGGTCGAGGCCGAGCACGCCGAGCATGGCCCGGACCGCGGCCAGCGCGGCCGCGGCCCCGGCGGTGTCGCCGCTGGCGAGGGCGTTGTTGCCGGCCCGGACCGTGTCGTGCACCACGGCCAGGGCCTGCGGCACGGCCAGATCGTCATCCATGGCGGCGCGGAACGCGGCGGGCAGGTCGCCGCCCGCCCCGGCCTGCTGGCTGACCTCGGCCGCCCGGGTCACGAAGTTCTCGATCCGCCGGTAGGCGGCGACGGCCTCATCCAGTGCTTCCGCGGAGTACTCGATCCCCGAGCGGTAGTGCGCCTGCCCCAGGTAATACCGCAACTCCACCGGGCGGACCTGGGTCACCATGGCGTCCACCAGCAATGAGTTGCCGAGGGACTTGCTCATCTTCTCCCCGGCCACCCCGACCAGCCCGTTGTGCAGCCAGTACTGCGCGAACCCGTCTCCGGCCGCCCGGGACTGGGCGATCTCGTTCTCGTGGTGGGGGAAGATCAGGTCCAGGCCGCCGCCGTGGATGTCGAAGGTGGGGCCCAGGTACTTGGTGGCCATGGCGGAGCATTCCAGGTGCCAGCCGGGCCGCCCCGGTCCCCACGGGGTGTCCCAGGCGGGCTCGCCGGGCCTGGCGCCCTTCCACAGCGCGAAGTCACGCGGGTCACGCTTGGCGTCGTTGGGCTCGGTGTCGTCGGCGGGGCGCATGTGGTCCACCCGCTGGCCGGACAGCGAACCGTACGCCGGGTATGAGCGGACGTCGAAGTAGACGCCGCCGTCGGCGGCGTAGGCGTGCCCGGTGTCGATGAGCCGGTGCATCAGCGTGATCATCTCGGGCACGTGCCCGGTGGCCCGGGGCTCGACGTCGGGGGGCACGCACCCCAGTACCGCGTAGGCGCGGCTGAACGCCCGCTCGTTGCGCTGGGCCACCAGCCACCAGGGAACGTCCTCGCTGGCGGCGACCCGGATGATCTTGTCGTCGATGTCGGTGACGTTCCGGCAGAACGTGACCCGGTATCCGCTGGCCCGCAGCCAGCGGGTGACGACATCGAAGACCACGCCCGACCTGATGTGCCCGATGTGCGGCGGCGCCTGCACCGTGGCCCCGCACAGGTACAGCGTCACCTGCCCGGGCGTCACCGGCGTGAAGTCGCGCACCGTGCGCGCGGCAGTGTCGTAAAGGCGGAGCGTCACGCAGCACAGGCTACGGGATCAGGCGGCCTGCCCGGGCGGCCCTGTGTCCGGCAGCCCGCCGGGTCCCGCCGTGATCGTCGCGGGCCGCCTGCCCGCAGCCGGATTTGTCAGGGTCCGGCCTGGCTTGCAACACGCCGGTTACCTGGGCTTGCCTCGAATATCCCCAGTCCACGGGCCATACGCAATATCGTCTCCCTTGACGTTAGACAGCACAGGCGTTAAGCGCGCGGGCGTGAGAGCACAGCGTTGGAGAGCACGGGCGTCGCGGGTCGCCGACGTCGGATGGCAGACGTCGGATCGCAGGCGTGAGAGATCACGCGGGCGGGACGGGGCCTGAAGGCCGCTCCCTGCTGGCTCCGGCCCGCCGGCACCGTGGGCCGCCATCCGGTGGTTCCGGCGCCGGGCGCACACCGTTTCCCGAGCCCCTGGTCGTGGCCGGGATTCACAGAGCAGCACCGCAGGAAGGACGAAGTAGCCCCGATGAACGACAATCCCCGAGCGAACGGCTCCCGGGGGCGTGACCCCTACGCCGCGCTCCGCCTGATCGCGCTCATAGCCGCGATCGCCGGGGTAATCGTGCTGGCTGCGGCCGCGTTCGTGCTCTCCTACGGTGGGATTCACAAGATCGCGCTCTCCGCCGGGGTGTCGCCCAACGTGGCCCGGATCTTCCCGGTGATCTTCGACGCGATGCTGGTGGTGTCCTGCGCCGCGGTCGTGTCCCTGCGCGCGGCCGGCTGGTGGCAGCGCACCTACTCCTGGCTGACCACGCTGGCCCTGCTGGCCGTGGTGGCCGCCGCCGATGCGGTGCACGCGACTGGGACGCACATCCCCCGCAAACCAGCCGCCGCGACCGTGGCCGTCCTCCCCTGGGTCCTCCTGCTGCTGGCGTTCAGCCTGCTCCTGACCATGCTCCGGCAGTTCCGCCGCAGCCGGGCGGCCGCGGCCGACGCGGCCGAGGTGCCGGTGACCGACGGCGCCGCAGCGGGAACGGTCCCGGTGGGCACGACCACCGCCAGCCCTGTCCCGCCAGCAACCGCGTTCGCCGGAGCTGCCTCCGCCGTTCCTGCCCCGAACGGAACGGCCCGGCCGGAAACGGGTAAATCCACCCGGTCCGGGCTGGACATCCTGGACCCGCGGACCCTCGCCCCGCCGCCCGCCGTGGCCGGGCCCGCGACCCAGCCCAGCGCGGTGCACCCCGCCCGGACAGTCGTTGACACCATCCCGGCCCGGGAAAGCGCCCCGCCCCTAACCCTGCCGGCCGGGATCCACCTGGCAGAGACCCGCCCAGCAGAGACCCACGCGGCAGAGACCGGCCCGGCGGTCCGGACGCCTGCCGGGCCCGCGCCCGCTGATCCGTCGCCTGCTGATTCCGTCGCCCTGCTGATCCCGCGCCGACCAGTCCCGCGGACGCCCGAACCGCGACCCCCGCATCACCCGCGCCCACCCCAGAGCCTCCAGCCGGGCCGGGCGAAGCGGCCGCCGACGTCGCACCGGCTGAGTCGGCGCTGAACGGCGCCGCCCCGGCGAGGTCCGCCGATCACGAGCCGCCGGCCAGGAACGGGCTGATCAGGAACCTGCGGGCGAGGAGCAGGCCGTACAGGAGCAGGTCGCACTGGAGGAGGCCGACGAGGAGGAGGCCTCCGGCGGCTGGGAGGCTGAGCCTGCTCCGGAAGCCGCAGCCCCGCCTGCTCAGGCCGAGCCTGCCGAAGCCCAGCCTGCCGAAGCCCGAGCCTCGATGCCGAGTCGCCATCGGACACCGGGCAGCCGGGCGCCGGGCCGCCGGACACCGAGGCGCCAGACACGCGGGCCAGCCGGACACCGGGCAGCCAGACTCTGAGGCGTCAGACACCGGCCAGCCGGACACCGGGCCGCCGGACTCTGAGGCGTCGGACTACGGGCCATCGGACAACGGGCAAGCCGGCACCGAGGAACCGCCCCATAGTCAGGCGCCCCCTACCGGGGAACCTGGTGCCGAACCCGCGGGCGACCAGCCGGCCGAGGCGGCGGGCGGGGGAACCATCCGCGTGCCGCATCAGGCCATGCCCGCCCCGGTCCCTGCCCCTTCGCCGCACTTCGACCGGCTGAGGAGCACCCCTACGCCGCCCGAGGATGACCCCGACTCCGACTCCTGACCTGGACCTGGTCCGCGACCCGCCTGCCGGGCCGGGCCGCCGCCCGGCGCCCGGTTACGCTGAATCCGTCGCTGCCGGACTCGTCCCCAGGAGCAACACCGTGGCTTATGTCGCCGACATGACCGAGTTGACCTCCGAAGCGGAGCTGCATGAACTGCTGGGCACACCCTCCCGGCGTTCGGCGACGAAGGTGCGTCCCGCACTGCATCAGCGGGACCGCGAATGGCTCGCCGCCTCCCCGTTCTGCCTCATCGCGACGTCCTCGGCGGACGGCAGCGTGCGACGTCTCACCCAAGGGCGACCCGCCTGGCTTCACTCGCGTGCTGGACGACACCACGATCGCGATCCCGGACCGTGCGGGCAACCGGCGGTTCGACGGGTTCGGCAACATCCTCAGCAACCCCCAGGTCGGGTTGCTGTTCCTGGTCCCGGGCCGGGATGACACGCTGCGCATCAACGGCCGGGCCCGGCTCGTCCGTGAGGCGCCGTTCTTCGACGACATGATCGTCCGCGGGAACCGGCCCCGGCTGGCGCTCCTGGTTGAGGTGGACGAGGTCTTCTACCACTGCGCCAAGGCGTTCCTGCGGGCCCAGCTCTGGGATCCGCAGACCTGGAACCCCGGGGTGCTGCCCTCGGTGGCCTGCATCGTGAAAAGCGTCCAGGCCGACACGGAGGAGACGCTCGAAGAACTGGAGCAGCACTACGGCGACAGTTACCGCGAGCTGCTCTACCCGGCCCGCTAATCTTCTGCCCGCTGCGCTACCTGCCCGCTAACGTTCTGCTCGCCGGACCACGGTCGGCTGAGCCTGGTCCTGCTTGACCACCAGAGCCGTGGCGATGGCCGCGATGCCTTCGCGCCGGCCCGTCAGGCCCAGCCCGTCCGTGGTGGTGCCGGACAGGCTGACGGGAACGCCGCCGAGGGCCTCGGACAGCACTTTCTCGGCTTCCTGGCGCCGGGAGGACAGCCGCGGCCGCTCGCCGATGACCTGGATGGCTACGTTGCCGATGGCGTATCCGGCCCCGGCGACCAGGGCTGCGGTGGCCTGAAGCAGCGCGGTACCGGACGCCCCGGCCCACTGGGCCTCGGCGGTGCCAAAGTTCGCGCCGAGATCGCCTAGCCCGGCGGCCGACAGCAGAGCGTCGCAGGCGGCATGCGCCGCCACATCACCATCCGAATGACCCGTCAGGCCCGCTTCGCCCGGCCAGAACAGGCCCGCTAGGTGGAGCGGGCGCCCGGGCCCGAAGGGGTGCACATCTGTGCCCACTCCAACCCTGGGCAGCCCGCTCACCATGTGCGCGCCGCGGCTAGGTCAGGACGCGAGGATCTCGTCGAGCAGCGCCTCGGCCTTGTCCTCATTGGTCTTCTCGGCCAGCGCGAGCTCGCTCACCAGGATCTGCCGCGCCTTGGCCAGCATGCGCTTCTCGCCTGCAGACAGGCCACGCTCCCGGTCCCTGCGCCATAGATCGCGGACGACCTCGGCTACCTTGTTCACGTCGCCGGAGGCGAGCTTCTCAAGGTTGGCCTTGTACCGTCGAGACCAGTTGGTCGGTTCCTCGGTGTGCGGGGCGCGAAGCACCTCGAACACCCTCTCCAGCCCTTCCTGCCCAACAACGTCCCGTACGCCTACCAGCTCCGCATTGTCAGCGGGAACGCGTACGGTCAAGTCACCCTTGTCGACCTTGAGAACGAGGTACGTCTTGTCCTCACCCTTGATCGAACGGGTCTCGATCTCTTCGATGCGAGCAGCCCCATGGTGGGGGTAGACGACCGTGTCGCCGACCTTAAAAGTCATGTGGCACATACCCCTTCCGCTAAAGCAATGTTAGCACGACCAACGGGGCGCTTTACCTGACGTTAACGATAAACGTGCAGGTCAGTGGGCGTTTTGGGGTCTCAGAAAGCGGCCGTCGGGGTGTGTCGGGGAGGGCCAGGGCCTCGCGGGCCACCCTGGACGCGATCATACGTTTCCGGCTGATTTCACGTCGATGGCCTCCTCAGCGCCCCGTTGGGGGCTTTCTCCCGGTGCTCAGGTGCCCGCCGGCCGCAGGATTTTCCGCAGCCCCGCCCGGCTGGGCCAGCCGCAGGTTTCCGCTGCGCCGCCAGGCTTTGCAGGCCGCCGCCCCGCCCTGGGGCAGGCACCCGGGACGTACCGGTCTCAATCCGCTGGCGGCCAGGACTGCCGGGATGGCGATGTCAGGCACATACTGGAGAACAACGTGGCCGCGCACGCCGGAGAAGGATGCTCGTGAACAGAGGTGGGGATCCGGAGCGGGACGATTATGGCCTGCCCCCGGTCGACATCGAGATCCCGGACGACGCCAGGGAACTTGACCGGGATATCCAGGCGTACCACCGGGAGCTGCGCGTGCAGCGCCGGAACCGGCTGGTCCGGCGGCTGAGCGGGCCGCTGACCAGGGACGGGATGGTTCTCCCCCTGCTCGCCAGCTGCCTGGCCCTGACTCTGCTGGCCGGGACGCTGCTCACCATGTTCACGGCCCGGCACGCAGCGCCCAGCAGGCTGCAGACCACCAGCGCTCCACAGCAATCACGGCCCCCGGTGGGGCAGGTAGGCGGCCTGCTGCCGGCCGCCAGCGTCATGGTCGGCAGCGATCAGATCCGCGCACTGCGCGACTTCCACCCTGCGGTCCTCGCGCTCGTCCCGGCAGGCTGCGGATGTGCGGCCGCGGCGCGGCGGCTGACCCTCCAGGCGAGCCAGGCGGGCGTGATGCTCTACTTCGTCGCGGCCGGCCCGGCCGTCGCCCAGGCCCGGAAGCTGGCCAGGCAGGCCGGACTGGGCGACGACCGTGTGGTGACCGATACCCAGGACACCATGGGCAGCGCATACCAGCCCGCCGGGCTGACGGCAGTGCTCGTGTACCGGGACGGCCTGGTGCGCAGCATCAACCCGCAACTCGGCTCGGGGTTCCAGCTGAAGGACGGCCTGAAGGCGCTGCACGGGCAGAGCCCGCAGGGACTGGACGATCCAGACGGGAACATGCTGCTGGCCGGGCAGGCCGGGCTGCGGGCCGCCTGACCCATCGCCGCCCCGGGAATACACAGCACCACACCGTCCAGGGCCACACCGTCCGGGTCACACCGCCCGGTCGGCGACACACCCGGCCCGGTGGCCGGGACCGCGGCGGGTGCCGATACGCTTTCTCGCGTCCCAGGTGCACCTCACACGAATACGAGGAGAGCACGTGATGCTCCCCCTGAGCCGTCCCGCCGATCGGTCTGCGGTCATGTCCCGATCACCCCGGCCGGCCCTGAAGGCCCTGCGCCGGGCTTGCGCTGTCGCGGCGGTGGCGCTGATCCCGGTGCTGGCGGGATGCGAGGCCGGCAGCGACGCGCCGGTCCTGGGCTGGCACCCGCCCACGAGCGGGGCATCCGCGACGATCATCGCGGGCGGCGGCCAGATCGCGATCCGCAACGCGTTCATCCTGGGCGGCGTGCCCAACTTCACCCTGCCGGCGGGCAGTTCGGCGAGCATGTTCGTAGGGCTGGTCAACACGGGCCCGCGGGACCGCCTGATCAGGGTTTCCGCGCCGGGCGCCGCGACCTCGGTCACGCTGCCCACGGGCGGCGTCCTGCTGGAGCGGGACTCGAGCGCGTTGCTGACCGGCCCGGCACCCGAGCTGGTCCTCAGCGACCTGACCCAGAGCCTGACCAGCGGAACCTACGTCCGGGTGCTGTTCACCTTCCAGAAGGCCGGCACGATAAGCCTGACCCTCCCCGTGATCCAGCGGTCAGACTCGTTCGCCACGTTCTCGCCGGCCCCCAGGCCGACGCCCAGCGTGTCCCCGACGGGCAAGCGACAGCATGCCCAGGCGTCGGCTACACCCACCCCGACCGTCACCGCGACCCCCACGGGCTGACCCACGCTCAGCTGACCTGAGGGCTGGCCGGGCTCAGTCAGCCCGCTGAGCGGACCTGGCTCAGCCGGCCGGGTTCAGCTGCCCGGCTCGAACTTGTAGCCGAGCCCGCGGACCGTGATGATGTGCCGCGGGTTCCCCGGGTCAACCTCGACCTTGGCCCGCAGCCGCTTGATGTGCACGTCGAGGGTCTTGGTGTCGCCGACGTAGTCGGCCCCCCAGACCCGGTCGATCAGCTGCATCCGGGTGAGCACCCGCCCGGTGTTCCGCAGCAGCACCTCGAGCAGCTCGAATTCCTTGAGCGGGAGCTGGACCTGGTCGCCGCGCACGGTCACCACGTGACGGTCCACGTCCATCCGGACCGGACCCGATTCCAGCGTGGAGATCGCGGCGTCCTCGGGCTCGCCGCGCCGCCGGAGCACGGCGCGCATCCGGGCCACCAGTTCGCGGGAGGAGAACGGCTTGGTGACGTAGTCATCGGCGCCCAGTTCGAGGCCGACCACCTTGTCGATCTCGCTGTCCTTGGCGGTCAGCATGATCACTGGGACGGTTGACCGCTCGCGGAGGGTGCGGCACACCTCGCTGCCGGGCAGCCCGGGCAGCATGAGGTCGAGCAGGACCAGGTCCGCGCCGTCGCGGTCGAAGGTCTCGAGTGCGTCCGGACCGGTAGGGCAGACCGCTACCTCGAAGCCCTCCTTGCGGAGCATGTAGGACAGCGCATCACTGAACGATTCTTCGTCTTCCACGACGAGCACCCGCGTCACTTCACGGCCTCCCTGGCAGATGATGCTGCTGGTGGCAGGGGGCTCCCGGCCGCAGCGCGTGGGCGATTGGCAATCGGCAGCCGCAGGGTGAACGTCGACCCCTCGCCTACCTTGCTCCCAACGGTGACCTTGCCGCCGTGCGCGGCGGTCACGTGCTTGACGATGGCCAGGCCCAGCCCTGTCCCGCCGGTGGCGCGGGAGCGGGCGGGGTCGACCCGGTAGAAACGCTCGAAGATCCGCTCCAGGTCACGCTGGGGGATGCCGATCCCCTGGTCCGTGACGCTGATCTCGACCACGTCCCCGGCGGCGCGGTGGGTGGCCACCACGACCCTGGTCTTCTCGGGGCTGTAGGCGACCGCGTTCTCGAGCAGGTTGCGCAGCGCGTTGACGAGCAGGTCCTCGTCCCCGAGCACCACCAGGCTGGGCTCGCCGTCCGCGGCGAGGTCGATGCCGTGGGCGTTGGCCTTCATCCGGCACCGGTCCAGCGCCTCGGCCACCACCAGGGACAGGTCCACCGGGATGGGATCGGGGATGGGCTCGGCCGCCTGGATCCGGGACAGGGTGATCAGGTCCTGGGCCAGCTTGGTGAGCCGGGATGCCTCCTGCCGCATCCGCCCGGCGAACCGGCGGACCGCCTCGGGGTCATCGGCCGCGTCCTCGACCGTCTCGGCCAGCAGCGCCAGCGCCCCCACCGGGGTCTTGAGCTCATGGCTGACGTTGGCCACGAAATCCCGCCGGACTTCCTCCACCCGGCGGCTCTCGGTCTGGTCCTCGGCCAGCAGCAGCACCAGGCCACCACCGCCCACCCCGGAGCCCAGCGGGGCCACCCGCACGGCGAAGCTCGTGGTCCGGCCGCCGAACTTGGTGCCCGAGACCTCGATCTCACCTTCCCGGATCTCGCCGTCCCGGCGCACCTGGCGGGCCAGGGCCAGCAGCTCTCCTACCATCAGGCGGTCGCCCTTGACCAGGCCGAACGAACGGGCGGCCGCGCTCGCGCGGAGCACCCGGTCGTCGCTGTCGATGACCACGGCGGACGAGGAGAGCACGGAGAGCACGGCCGCGATACCGGCCGGGAGCCGGGGAGGCTGATGTCGCTGCGCGGACACGTCCGTGACGGAGTGCACCTTGGCCGCCTTCCGGATCTTCACGATGGGGAGGCTCCTGTCCCAGGGTCGTCCAGTTCAGTGGCCCGCGCTCCGGTGACCGGCCCTTGAGTGGCCCGTACTCCAACGACTGGCCCAGCGATGATCACCGTCACTTGCCCGCACACCCTTCGATGGTATGCGGGAGCAGCGCAAATCGCCTGGGGCCGGTGCCGCCCGGCCGTCCTGTTCCCCATCTATTCACACAGCAGCCAGTCCGGCGTCATGCCCGATTTGTCCGGAGGCCAGGGCCCAGGCCGGACATACCGGCACGAGGACTCCCGAAGCGGTCAGCGTCCCTGGTTCGCGACCGCCTCGGCCGCCGCCGCGGCCGCCTGCGGGTCGAGGTAACGGCCGCCTGGTTCCTTAGGCCGGAAGTCGGCGCCGATCTCGTAGACGAGCGGGATCCCGGTCGGGATGTTCAGCCCGGCGATCTCGTCGTCAGAGATGCCGTCCAGGTGCTTCACCAGGGCGCGCAGCGAGTTCCCGTGCGCCACCACCAGCACCGTCGCGTCCGCGGCGAGATCGGGGACGATGGCGTCATGCCAGTACGGCATCAGCCGGTTCAGCACGTCCTGGAGGCACTCGGTGCGCGGCATCAGTTCGGGTGGGAGGAGCGCGTACCGCGGATCGCCCGCCTGCGAGTACGGGTCATCGTCGGCCAGCGGTGGCGGGGGCACGTCATAGGAGCGGCGCCAGAGCATGAACTGCTCCTCGCCGAACTCCTCCCGCGTCTGCGCCTTGTTCTTGCCCTGCAGCGCCCCGTAGTGACGTTCGTTCAGCCGCCACGACCGGCGCACCGGCAGCCAGAGCAGGCCCGCCGCCTCGAGCGCGAGGTTGGCGGTCTGGATGGCCCGGCTCAGCACCGACGTGTGCACGAGGTCAGGCAGCACGCCCGATTCACGCAGCAGGGCGCCGCCGCTCGAGGCCTCGAAGTCGCCCCCGCTCGGACAGCCCCACGTCCACCCACCCGGTGAACAAGCCTTCCGCGTTCCATTCACTTTCTCCGTGCCGCAGCAGCACCAGCGTCGCCATACTGCTGAGCTTAACGGGGCCGGCGCCCACGGCGGGCCCGGCCCGGGGCCGCTGACGGCCGGCCTCCGGCCGCGCCGCGCCGGGCGGGAACACCCCGCGCTATCAGGTGGTTGATCAACCCGGAGGTGCATGCCCGTGCCGCGACGCTTCCCCCGGCGGATCGCGACCATCAGTGTCCATACCTCGCCGTTTGAACAGCCAGGCACCGGTGACGCCGGGGGCCTGAACGTCTATGTGGTGGAGGTCGCGAAGCGGCTGGCCGGCCGTGGGGTGGAGGTCGAGATCTTCACCCGGGCCGTCTCCCCAGACGCGCCGCCCGTGGCTGAACTCGTGCCCGGCGTGCTGGTCCGGCACGTGCCGGCCGGCCCGTTCGAGGAGCTGGACAAGGCGGACCTGCCCGCCCAGCTGTGCCAGTTCACCTTCGAGGTGCTGCGCGCCGAGGCCGCCCACGACCCCGGCCGCTACGACCTGGTGCATGCGCATTACTGGCTCTCGGGCCAGGTCGGGCTGGTGGCGCGGCAGCGCTGGGGCGTTCCCCTGGTGCAGTCCATGCACACGCTCGGCCGGGTCAAGAACGCCGCCCTGGCCCGGGGAGACGCAGCCGAGCCGGAGATGCGGCTGCGGGGTGAGACGGAGGTCGTGTCCACCGCGGACCGGCTGGTCGCCAACACCCAGGAGGAAGCACTCCAGCTGGTGGGGTTGTACGGGGCGGACCCGGCCAAGGTCTGGACCGTGAACCCGGGCGTGGACCTGTCGGTGTTCCGGCCCGGCCCTGCGGCCGAGGCCCGGCACCGGCTCGGCCTGCCCGCGGAAGGGACCGTGGTGGTGTTCGCCGGCCGGGTGCAGCCACTGAAAGCGCCTGACCTGGTGCTGCGCGCCGCCGCGCAGCTGGTCCGGGACGACCCGGCGCTGGCCAGGACGCTAACCCTCGCCTTCGTCGGCGGTCCCAGCGGGACCGGGCGGGCTGACCCGGACGGCCTGATCGAGCTGGCTCAGCAGCTGGGCCTGGCTGACCTGGTCCGGCTGGAGCCACCGTGCCCGCAGCGTGAGCTGGCCGACTGGTACCGGGCGGCGACCGTGGTCATGGTGCCCTCGTACTCGGAGTCGTTCGGCCTGGTGGCCGTGGAGGCCCAGGCCTGCGGCACGCCGGTGATCGCGGCCGCGGTGGGCGGCCTGCGGACCGCGGTCAAGCACGGCGTGTCGGGCCTGCTGGTGAACGATCATGATCCGGCCAGCTACGCGCGGGCGCTCCGCGAGCTCATCTCCTCGCCCGCCCGGCTGGAGCGGCTGTCGCGCGGTGGCGTGGCCCACGCCTCCCGGTTCGGCTGGTCCCGCACCGTGGACCGGCTGATGAGCGTGTATGCGGGTGCGATGAGCAGCGTCCCGGCGCCAGCCAGTTTCACCCGCGCCCTGCCTTCATGAGCGGCCGCGAAAAGACCGTTAGAGAGCTTGAGACAGCTGCGCGGGAGCAGCCGTCCTGCGGGTGGGTGGTGCGGGCGGAGCGGTGCGGCCTGGCACTATGAGGAACCATGACCGAGCCCGCCGCTGACCCGCCGACCTCCGCCCAGGAAGACGCCGCGGCGGCCATTGAGGCCGCGCTGCGGGAGCTGGGCCTGGGCTGGGAGAGTCCCCAGCCCGGTAGTTACCTGGTCAAGCTGGAAGGCCAGCACAAGCTGGCCACCATGACGTGGCTGATCGCCGGGCGGCACAGCCTGCATGTCGAAGCGTTCTTCTGCCGGCAGCCGGACGAGGATCACGCCCGCTTCTACCGTTTCCTGCTGGAGCGCAGCGGCCGGATGTTCGGGGTGCATTTCGCCCTCGACCCGGCTGGTGACGTCTACCTGGTGGGACGGCTCCCGCTCGCCTCGGTGAGCACCGCCGAGGTGGACCGCATCCTGGGCTGCGTGCTGACGTACTCGGACGAGAACTTCGACCCGGCCCTGGCCATCGGCTTTGCCTCCTCGATCCGCAAGGAGTGGGCGTGGCGGGTCAAGCGCGGCGAGAGCCTGGCCAACCTGCGCGCCTTCGCCCGGCTCGCGGACCCCGAGCATGACTGGGCTGGCGGGGCCTAAGACTTGACCAGGCGGGAAATCGCCTCCGCGGCCTCGCGGACCGATTCGCGTCCCTCGTCGCCGCCCGCCCGGACCGCTTCGGTCACGCAGTGGCCCAGGTGCTCCTCCAGCAGCCCCAGCGCGACCGCCTGCAGGGCCCGGGTCACCGCTGAGACCTGGGTGAGCACATCGATGCAGTAGACGTCCTCTTCCACCATGCGCTGCAGGCCGCGCACTTGGCCCTCGATCCGCCGCAAGCGTTTGAGGTAGGCGTCCTTGTCCTGCGTATAACCGCGCATGCAGCGAGAATACGCGGCCGGCCCGACATTCCCCAGGGGCTCATGAACGTGAGGATCCTGAGCGGCGATCTTCAGCGGACGCTCAGCTTTGCGCGCTGCACTGGCGCTGAGACGGGCCGTCAGACTCAGGGGCGCGACGTAAACTGCCTCAGACTGACTTAGGCCCGCTCCCAGGAGGAGTGCCCATGCGGCGGGATGACGTGCGCTTCACGGTCGCCGCCCGTGAGGACGGGCTGCGCCGGGTACGCCGCCTGACCTTCCGGATCGGCGCGGCGGGTCTGGCCTGCTCGGCCGCGATCGCGGTCGCGTTCAGCCACCTGTCCGGCTCCGCCGCGGCCAGCGGCCAGTCGTCCACCAGCGGGTCCAGCGGGACCAGTCAGTCCGGACAGGCCGCGGGCAACGGCGCGGGAAGCTCTTCCTCGGGCGGCAGCCAGCCGGGGGGTAACGCGGACGGGAGCGGGACCCAGCAGGGAGGCGGCTCGCTGCAGGCCCCGGCGCAGAACGTCGGCCCGGCCCAGGGCCCGGCCCAGGGCGTGTCGGGCGGCTCGTGATCGCAGCGGGCGCCACCGGCCCGGTCCCGGGCTCGCTGGGCGCCATGCCGCAGCTGGGTGGGCACGCGGCGCTGGTCGTGACCTCGTCCACCCCGCTGTGGTACATCACCCGGGCGACCGGCGTGGTGGCGCTGGTGCTGCTGACCCTCGGGATGGCCCTGGGCCTGCTCATCGCGGTGCGCTTCGAGGGCCGTCAGTGGCCCCGGTTCATCACCATCGGCCTGCACCGGAACATGTCGCTGCTGGCGCTGGCGTTCACGGCCGCGCACGTGCTGACGACGATCACCGACAACTTCGTCCCGATTGACCTGCAGGACGCGTTCATCCCGTTCATCTCGCCCTACCGGCCGCTGTGGCTCGGGTTCGGCGCGATCTCCCTGGACCTGCTGATCGCGCTGACCGTGACCAGCCTGCTGCGGGCCCGGCTCGGCCACCGCTCCTGGCGGCTGGTGCACTGGACCGCCTACCTGTGCTGGCCGCTCGCCGTGCTGCACGGCCTCGGCACCGGCAGCGACACCCGCACCCGGTGGGTGCTGGTGGTCACGCTGCTGTGCGTGGCGGCGATCGCGGGCCTGACCGGATGGCGGCTCGCCGACGGCTGGCCCGCGCATCCGGGGGTCCGCGTGGCGGGCGCGATCGCGCTGGTGGCCGTGCTGATCGCGGGCGGCGCGTGGCTGGTGTCGGGACCGCTGCGGCCCGGCTGGTCGCTGCACGCCGGGCTGCCTGCCCTCACCCACGCCCAGGTCAGCAGCCCGGCTGTCCGCCAGGCCCGTGGTCCCGCGGACAGCCCGCCCGGGCTGGCCTCTGCGGCCCGCACCGCGGGCTGGCCCTGGACCATCTCGTGACCGCGGTGCACCGCGCGGGGGCCGCCGGCGACCGCCTGCCCGCGGGCCGGCTGCCGAGGCTGGTGGCGGCGGGCGCGCCGCTCGGGCTGCAGGCCCACCTCAGCCGCTACGGCCCGCTCCCGCTGACCGGCCCGGCCGGGGCGGCCAGCCCGGCCGGGCTGATCGCCCAGGTGGAGCGGGCCGGCCTGACCGGGCGAGGCGGCGCGGCCTTCCCCACCGCCCGGAAGATGCGGGCGGTCACCGGGGCGGGCCGGCGCGGGCGGCGGCGCGGCGGCGCGGTGCTGATCGCCAACGGAGCCGAAGCCGAGCCCGCGAGCGCGAAGGACTCCATCCTGCTCCGGCAGTCCCCGCATCTGGTGCTCGACGGGATCGCGCTGGCCGCGGGCGCGGTCGGCGCAGCCACCGCCTACCTGTGCGTCGACGGCACTGATCCCCGGCGGGTCGAGGGGCTGCTGGCGGCGGTATCGGAACGCCAGCAGGCCGGCCTGGCCGAGGCGGCGGTCCGCGTGGTGGCGGTACCCGGCGGCTTCGTGGCCAGCGAGGAATCCGCGCTGGTGAACTTCCTCAACGGGGGCCCGGCGGTACCGGTGTACGTGCCGCCGCGGCCGTTCGAGCGCGGCGTCGGCGGCCAGGCGACGCTGGTGAACAACGTCGAGACGCTGGCCCACCTGGCGCTGATCGCCCGGTACGGCCCGGAGTGGTTCGGCGCCGTCGGGACCCTGGAGGCGCCCGGTTCCGCCCTGGTCACGATCGGCGGGGCGGTGGGCAGACCCGGGGTGTACGAGATCGCCCTGGGCCGCCCGGCCGGTGAGCTGATCGAGCTGGCCGGCGGTCCGGCGGAACCGCTGCAGGCCATCCTGGCGGGTGGCTACTTCGGCGGCTGGCTGGCGCTGCCCGCGGCGGCGGCGGTACCCGTCAGCCCGCCGGGGCTCCGGTCGGCCGGCGGCTCCTTCGGCGCGGGCGTGCTGATCGCGCTGCCCGCGGCCTGCTGCGGCCTGGCTGAAACCGCCCGGGTGCTGCGCTATCTGGCCGGGCAGAGCGCCGGGCAGTGCGGGCCGTGCACGTTCGGGCTGCCGGCCATCGCCGACGCCCTGGCCCACCTCGCCTGGCAGGGCCGGGACGAGCGGGCCGCGGAGTGGCTCCGGTACCTGCTGCCGCTGGTGGACAAGCGGGGCGCCTGCCACTTCCCGGACGGCGCGGTCGCCCTGGTCGCCAGCGCGCTGCGGGTGTTCGCCGATGACCTGCACCAGCACCTCAGCCACGGACCCTGCCCGGCCGCCAGCCGCCCGCCGGTGCTGCCCATCCCGCGCACCGCCGGCGGCCCGCCATGAGCCGGGTGCTCAAGCTGAACCCGATCGCCTGTGACGCCCACGGGGTATGCGCCGACCTGCTCCCGGAGATGGTGACGCTGGATCCCTGGGGATATCCGGTCATCGCCCCCGGGCCGGTCCCGGCGGACCTGGAGGAACACGCCCGGCGCGCGGTCGCATCCTGCCCCACCCTGGCCCTGCGGCTGGACAAGGCGGAGCGCCCCCGCCGCCCCTGAGACGCGGAAGACGCCGGTGGCGGCCCCGGATTCCGATTTTCGGCGCTGTCCGAGGTAAGGTCACCGGGGTGGCGTACAGCCAGACTGATCGCAGCGGAGGCAAGGAGGTGATGGCCGTGCTCGGCGATCCTTCCAGTACACCCCCGGCGATCGCGGCCAGCATCAGGGGCCGGGTCGCCGGGCGGCTCTCCTCCCGATCCCACCTACCGCTCGCCGGCTATCCGCGGCTGGGGCGAACCCCCTAGCCGCTGGGCCGAGCCGACGGGCCCAGGAGGCTGCTGTGTCCGATCGGTTCTTCCTCAATCACCGCGACCCCGCCCGGCGGCGGCATGACCGCACGCCGCTGGCCCGCCGCCTGATCCAGCCGTCCGAACGGGCCATCACGTCCCGCCAGCTCCGGCAGGACATCGTATCGCTGGCCGGGCTCATCGGCCGCCCCGTGCTCAACCAGGCCGGCGACGAGGTGGGCCACGTCGCGGACCTGCTGGCTAAGGTGCACGGCGGGGAGACCTACCCGCTCGTCACCGGCGTCGTCATGCGGGTCGGCCGGCGGCGCGCCTTCCTCGACGCCTCGGCCATCGACCGGCTGCACCGCCGTTCTGTGACCCTGCGCACCGCCCGCCTGGACTTGCGCGAATTCCAGCGGCGTGAGGGGGAGGTCCTGCTGGCCCGGGACATCCTGGACCATCAGCTCGTGGACACCGACGAGATCCAGGTCATCCGGGCCGCGGACCTGTACCTGGCCCAGGTCGGCGAGTCCATCCACCTGGTCGGCGTGGACGTCAGCCTGCAAACCCTGCTGCGCAGGCTGGGCCCCTGGAGGTTCCGCTGGCATCCGACCCCGGACCGGGTGATCGACTGGGCCGCGATCGAGTCGTTCGGCGCCGACTCCGCGGAGTCACCGTCGGCGGTGAAGCTGCGGGCGCCGCACAGTGCGCTGCGCAAGCTGCGCCCCGCCGAACTCGCGGACGTGCTGGAGGGGCTGGGCCGGCCGGGCCGGCAGGAGCTCATCGACAGCCTGGGCCACGATCTGGCCGCGGACGCGCTGGAGGAGATGGAACCGCAGGAACTGACCGCGCTGCTGCGCGAAGTCGAACCGGACCAGGCCGCCGAGCTCATCGCCAGGATGGAACCGGACGAGGCCGTGGACGCGCTGCGTGACCTGAGCGACGAGGAGCAGACCGTCCTGCTGGCCCGGATGCCGCAGCAGGTCCAGCGCGAACTCGTCCGGCTGCTCGGCTATCCCGGGGACGAGGCGGCTGGGATCATGACCACCGTGCTCGCCTGCGCGAAGCCGGATGAGACGGTGGCGGAGGTCAGCCAGCGGCTGGCCGAGCAGGCGCTGCACCGGACCGAGATTGACTCGGTGGCCGTCCTCGATGAGGAAGGCCGGCTGCTGGGTGATATCTCCGCTTTCGACCTGCTGGTCAGCGACGGCAGCAAGCGCCTCGGCGACCTGATGGACCCAGACAACACGCTGACCCTGCGGCCCGAGGACGACCTGGACACGGTGGCCACCGAGCTGGTCGAGTCGCGCCGCTCGTCACTGCTGGTGGTGGACGACGACGGCCGCCCGCTGGGCCGCATCCTGTCTGACGACGTGCTGGACGCCCTGGTGCCCGGGCACGGGCGGCTGCACTTCCCCCGGCTGCTCCAGTGAGTACCCGCGAGGAGGACGCCCCCGCCGAGCTGGACTCACCCCCGCCCCGGGCGCGCGGCGGGATGACCTCGCTGACCCGGGTCCGGGCGGGCGGAGTCCGGCTGATCCGGTCCCGGCGGGGCCGGATCTGGATGGTCCTGGCCATCGCCGGCCCGGGGGTGGTGGCGGCGAACGCCGGCAACGACGCGGCCGGGATCGCCACCTACGCCTCGGCCGGGTCGCAGTTCGTCTACCGGACCTTGTTCTTCATGGTCCTGGTGACGTTCGCGCTGGTGCTGGTGCAGGAGATGGCGGTCCGGCTGGGCACGCACACCGGCAAGGGCCTGGCCGCGCTGATCCGCGAGGAGTTCAGCCTGCGGCTGACCGGGGTGGCGCTGTTCTGCGTGCTGCTGGCCAACACCGGGCTGGTGGTCTCGGAGTTCGCCGGGATCGGCGCGGCGTTCGAGCTGCTGGACGTGAGCCGGTACATCATCATTCCGATCGCGGCCGTCGCCATCTGGGCCCTGGTGGTGTTCGGCTCCTACCGGTACGCGGAACGGATCTTCCTGATCCTGTCGCTGGCGTTCCTCGCCTACCCGATCGCCGCGATCCTGGGCCATCCCAACTGGGCCCAGGTCGGCACCAACCTGGTCATCCCGCACTTCCTGTACACCAAGGGCTTCCTGCTGCTGGGGGTGGCGCTGATCGGCACCACGGTCAGCCCGTATATGCAGCTGTACGCGGCGGCCGGCGTGGTGGACAAGGGCGCCGACGTAGACGATTACCCGCGGGCCCGGATCGACGCGATCTCCGGCGCCATCTTCGCCTGCATTATCTCGATCACCATCATCATCGCGACCGCGGCGGCCATCGGCGGGCGCGGCCCGCTGACCTCGGCCAAGGAGGCCGCCGAGGCGCTCCGCCCGGTGGCCGGCGCGGGGGCCGAGCTGCTGTTCGCGTTCGGCCTGATCGGCGCGTCCGCGCTGGCCGGCGCGGTGGTCCCGCTGTCCAGCGCCTACGCGATCAGCGAGGCGGTCGGGGTGGAGCGGTCCATCTCCCGCCGCTTCACCGAGGCCCGGCTGTTCCTGGGCCTGTTCACGGTGCAGGTGATCATCGGCGCGGCGCTGGCCCTGACCCCGATCAACCTGATCACGCTCCTGATCGGGACCCAGGTCCTGCAGGGCATCGTCACCCCGGTCATCCTGGCCTACATCCTCATCCTGACCAACCGGCGCAGCCTGCTCGGCAAGGCCGCGAACGGCCCCGTGTTCCGCACCGCCGCCACCATCTGCGTGGTCGCCATCTCGGCCATGAGCCTGCTGCTGCTGGGCTCGACGGTGCTGGGCTTCTTCGGGATCGGCTGAAGGCC
Organism: uncultured Actinomycetes bacterium; assembly: GCA_963718305.1. Taxonomy (GTDB): domain Bacteria; phylum Actinomycetota; class Actinomycetes; order Streptosporangiales; family Streptosporangiaceae; genus RYN-230. The sequence goes on along the minus strand of CAVQZG010000023.1, from coordinate 57,112 downwards.
CCGCTGCGGCGTCGGAGGCTCCCGCCACGGCTTCGCGGTGAAGGTCCCCCGCTAAGGCTGCGTTAAGGCCCGCCTAGCCATCGTCTGGGGCGGGTATCAGCCGTATGCCCGGCGTATGCCCCGTTGGTCAGGGCTGTTTCCCGGCGGTGGTATGAAGGCCAGGTCAGGCTAGCGAAGGGCACCTCAGTTGGCGATGCGCAAGGCAGTGGGCTTTCTCGGCGGGGCCGATAACCTGCCGGAGGGTTTCGGGTACACGCTGAAGCGGCGACTGCTCGGCCCGCCCATGGTCAACGAGGAACTCAGCGAGCAGCGGCTGTCCAACGTGGCCGCGCTGGGCGTGCTGGCCCCGGACGGGATCTCCTCCTCGGCCTACGGCACCGAGGAAATCCTGATCGAGTTGCTGCGGGGCGGCCTGGCCATCACCGCATTCACCCTGATCCTGCCGCTCACCGGCGTCGTCCTGTTCGTCATGGCCCTGGTGGTCTTGTCCTACCGGGAAGTCGTCACGGTGTACACCAGGGCCGGCGGGTCCTACGTCGTCGCCCGGGACAACTTCGGGCCGCGGGTGGCGCAGGTCGCCGCCGTCGCCCTGCTGATCGACTATGTCGTGACGGTCGCGGTTCAGGTGGCGGCCGGGACGGCGGCGGTGGCCTCCGCCTTGCCCCAGGTCCCGGAGCTGAGCAACCCGGACGTCATCACGATCATCTCGATCGCCATCGTGCTCCTGATGTGTTACGGGAACCTGCGTGGCATCCGCGAGGCCAGCCAGTCGTTCGCGGTTCCCACCTACCTGTTCTCCGGCGTGGTCATCCTGATGATCGTCACCGGCCTGGTCCGGGAGGTCTTCGGCTCGCTCCCCGTCGAGAAGTTCCCGCAGGCAGGGCAGTGGGGAGCCCACACCGCGCACAGCTACAACGGGCTGATCGCGTTCGGGATGGTCTTCGTGCTGCTGCGCGCGTTCGCCAACGGCGGGTCCTCGCTGACCGGCATCGAGGCCGTCTCGAACGCGGTCAGCGCGTTCAAGCCCCCCGAGGGCCTCAACGCCCGCAAGGTCCTGGTCACCGAGGGCGTCATCCTCGGGTCCCTCGTGGCCGGGATCTCCTGGCTGGCCCATGTGACCCACGCCGCGCCCTTCGTCAGCGGGGTGCCCACCGTGCTGGCCCAGGAGGCCCGCAACGTCTTCGGCCACTCGACGGTCGGCACGGCGCTCTTCGTCCTGGTCCAGGCCGCGACCGCCCTGATCCTCTACACCGGCGGCAATACCAGCTTCAACGGCTTCCCGTTCCTGGCCAACTTCGTGGCCGAGGACGCCTTCCTGCCCCGCTGGCTGACCAAGCGGGGGCACCGCCTGGTGTTCTCCAACGGGATCATTGTGCTCGCGGTGCTGTCCTGCAGCCTGCTGGCCGCCGTCGGCGCGAACGTCAACAAGCTGGTGCCGTTCTACGCGATCGGCGTGTTCACCGCCTTCACCATGGCCGGGTTCGGCATGGCCAAGTACCACCACACGCACCAGGAGCCGCACTGGCGGCGCAAGCTGGTGATCAACTTCTCGGCGGGCGTGACGTCGCTCATCGTGGTGGCGATCTTCGTCGTGGTCAAGTTCACCGAGGGCGCCTGGCTGGTGGTCATCCTGTTCGCGATCGGGGTGCCCGCCCTCATCCGGCTCAACCGGGAGTACGGGATGGAGGCCCAGGTCCTGGAGCGGATCAGCGACCGGCCCAAGCCGCTCGCCGCGCCCAAGAACTTCCCGCGCCGGACCGTCTTCGTCCTGGTGGACAGCTTCGACCTGGCCACGCTGGCCGCCTTGCGCTACGCCCGGAGCCAGCGCCCGACGACGCTGCGCGCGGTGCACTTCGTCGTCGACACCGCCCAGGCGGACACGCTCCGCGAGGAGTGGACCCGGGCGGGCCTGGACGTGGTCCTCGATTTCATCGACTGCCCCGACCGGAGGATCGCCCGGGCCGCGGCCGAACTGGTCAGCGCGGAGGCGGCGCAGCCCGGAACGCAGGTCACGGTGGTGCTGCCGCGGCGCAGTTACTCGCCGCTGCTCGGCCGGCTGCTGCATGACCGTACCGCGGACAAGATCGCCGCGGTGGTCAGCCGGATCCCGAACGCCGCCGCGACCATCATCCCGTTCGACGTCCGGAGCCGGCTGGAGGTGCTGCACGCCCGCCAGGTCGAGCAGGCCGAGCAGGCCACCGAGGCCAAGATGACCCTCAAGGCCCTCGCGGAGCAGGCGGCCAGGACCGGCGGGGCGGTGACGGCACCCGCGCTGGAACCCGGTGCGGCCGGCGCGGCGCCGGAGAGGGCCGGCGCGGGGGCCGGCCCGGCGGGGCCACCGCGGACGGCGGCCCGGCGGGCACCGACGGCGCCACCGGGGTCACCGACCCCACGGCCGGCCTGCCTCCGGTCATCGCGGCGCCGTCCGGGCTGCGCCGGGCGCTGCGCGGGCGGCGGCGTGGCGCGGACCAGCCGCCCCCGGCGGCACCGACCGAAGATCATCCCAGCTACGACCGGCCCGTCCCGTCCGCCGGGGTGAACCCGATCGGCTCGCTGGTCCGGCCCGGCCGCGCCACGGTCGAGGGCCGGGTGCGGGCGGTGGAGATCCGCCCGGTGGAGCGCAACACCGTGCTGGCCATCGACATCGCCGACTCCTCCGGTGACCTGACCGCGCTGTTCTATGGCCGGTCGCATATCCCCGGCATCGAATGCGGGGTCCGGGTGCGCTTCCGCGGGCCGGTGGGACTGCGCGAGGAGGGCCCCATCATGATCAACCCGGCCTACGAATTGCTGACCCCGGGGACCAGCCGGCGCACACTGGGGGAAGACTCTTCAGGCAGGACGCCGCCCGGGACGGACGGGGGGCGGCGAGACGACGGGCAGGACGCCTGACAGGGGGCTTCCAGCGGCGATGACGGCCGGAGGAGGACACGCACACGACCATGCCCTGACGGCCACCGGGCGGCACCGCGGCCGGCTGGCCGCGGTGCTGGGGATCACCCTCAGCATCGCCGCCGGGGAGATCATCGGCGGGGTGCTGTCCGGATCCCTGGTGCTGCTGGCCGACGCGGCGCACATGGCCGCGGACGCGGCCGGGGTGGGGCTGTCCCTGCTCGCCGCCCACTTCGCCAGCAAGCCGGCCACCGAGCGGCGCACCTTCGGCTACGCCCGGGCGGAGATCCTGGCCGCCACGGCCAACGCGCTGCTGCTGCTCGGCATGGCCACGTTCATCCTGGTGGAAGCCGCGCGGCGGCTCGCCGCGCCGCCGCCGGTGAATACCGGGGTGATGGTGGTCTTCGGCTGCATCGCGCTGGCCGGCAACGGCGCGTCCCTGATCCTGCTGCGCCAGGCCCAGGCCGAAAGCCTGAACGCCCGCGGCGCGTTCCTGGAGGTCGCCTCGGACACGTTCGGCGCGCTGGCCGTGCTGGTCACCGCGGCCATCATCGCCCTAACCGGGTGGGACCTGGCCGACCCGATCGCCTCGCTCGCGGTCGGCGTGCTGATCCTGCCCCGGACCTGGCGGCTGCTGCGGGACGCCGTGGACGTGCTGCTGGAGGCCAGCCCGCGGGGCATCGACCTGAGCGAGGTGCGCCAGCACATGACCGGGCTGGATGGCGTCATCGACGTGCACGACCTGCACGCCTGGACCATCACCTCCGGGCTGCCCGTGCTGTCCGCCCACGTCGTGGTGGACCCGGTCACCCTGGCCAGCGGGTGCGGCCCCGGCCTCCTGGATCAGCTGCAGGAGTGCGTCCGCGGCCACTTCGACGTGGCCCACTCCACCTTCCAGATCGAGCCCGCCGGGCATGCGGACCACGAGCCGTCCGTGCACGACTGACCGCCGGCGACTGACCGGCCCCGGGGGATTGCGCCCGGCATGCCTACTGAGTAGTAATAAGAGTGAGGCCAGCCGCTCTCCGTCGCCCAGGAGGCTGCCGTGAGCACCTACGACCACTACGCCACCCCCGTCCCGCCCGGCACCTGGGATGTCCCCGCGTCCGGGGCCGCCCGGTTCAGCTGGGAGTACGACGAGGGCCGGAGCCGCCTCCTGGACCTGTACCAGCGGGGCAAGGACAAGCAGTGGGACGCGACCAAGCGGATCGACTGGGACCTGCCCGTGGACCCCACGAACGTGATGGCCACGCCGGATGAGTTCGTCCCGATCCACGGGTCGCGGCAGTGGGAGGTGCTGAACCAGGCCGAACGCGAGGAACTCGGCCACCACCTGGGGTCCTGGCTGTTCAGCCAGTTCCTGCACGGCGAGCAGGGCGCGCTCACCGTGGCGGCCCGGATCGTGGAGTCCGTCCCGGACATGGACTCCAAGTTCTACGCCGCGACCCAGACCATGGACGAGGCCCGGCATGTGGAGCTCTATCAGCGCTTCATCCGGGACAAGATCGGGCTGTACTACCCCATCAACGACGACCTGGCCCGGCTGCTGGCCGACGCGCTCAGTGACTCCCGGTGGGACATGCCCTATCTCGGCATGCAGGTGCTGATCGAGGGGCTGGCCCTGGCGGCCTTCGGGGTGCACCGTGACGTAGCCGCCAACCCCCTGGTCAAGCAGTTGCTCGCCTACGTGATGCAGGACGAGGCCCGGCACGTGGCGTTCGGCCGCCTGGCGCTGCGCGACTACTACGCCGGGCTGACGCAAGCCGAGCGCGCCGACCGCGAGGAGTTCGTGGTCGAGGGGTGCTACCTGATGCGCAACCGGTTCCGCGCCCAGGAGGTCTGGGAGCGGATGGGCTACGACGTGGCGGAGTGCCTGGAGTACACCGAGCAGTCCCCCATCCAGCAGGCCTTCCGCACCCTGCTCTTCAGCCGGATCGTGCCCTGTGTGCGGGATATCGGGCTGTGGGGCCCGAAGGTCCAGCACGCCTACGCCGACCTGGGTGTCCTGGAGGCGGCCGGCACCGACCTCGACGCCCTGATGCGGGATGACGAGGAGATCGCGGAACGGATAGACCAGGACAAGGCCAGCTACGACGCGGAAATGGCCGCCCGCCGCGCCGAGGTGGACGCGGCCATCGGCGACGCGGAAGGGTAGTCACCCGGGCCCAGTGGGGCTACCCACCCCGGCACTGTCGTGCGGCCCTGCCTGCGCCGCTGGCTGCGGCACTGGATACTGGGGCCATGATGATCACGCGCGGGCCAGGAGGCTGACCCGCGATGCGCGCGGCGCTGTACCTGTGGCGCGCGACCGCCCAGCGGTCCTGGCGGACCGTGCTGACCGTGGCCCTCATCGGCGGCCTGTTCGGCGCGGTGGCGCTGGGGGCGGTGGCCGGCGCCCGGCGCACCGCATCCGCGTACGGACGCTACCTGGTCTCGATCAAGGCCAGCGACGCGTTCGTCAACGTGCCGGGCATGTTGCCGGGGATGGCGGCGACCCAGCCCATCAAGCTGATCGAGGCGCTGCCCGGGATCGCCGCCAGTGATGCGTACATCGGGCTGAACGCCAATCCGGTGGTGGCTGGCCGCATCCGGGACTCCTTCCTGACCAACTCCCTGACCGGCAGCTTCGACGGCGCATACTTCACCCGGGACCGGATGACCGTGCTCGCCGGCCGTCTGCCCGGGCTCGATGCGACCCGGGAAATCGCCCTCAGCCCGGGCATCGCGCGCCTGTTCGGGGTGGGCGTCGGCGGCCAGGTGACCTATCAGTTCTACCGGCTGAACCAGGTCGACTTTCAGTCCACTCCGGGGCAGCGCCTGACGTTCCGGGTGACCGGGATCGTGGACATCCCGCCGGTCCTGGTGGACCAGTCCGACGAGCAGGACGGCGCGGTCCTTCCGCCCGGCGCCACCCGCGAGCTGCTGCCCTACTACGTGTTCTCCTGGGTGGGGGTCCGGCTGGACCACGGGACCGCCGGGATAGCGGCCCTGCAGCACCACCTCACCACCCTGGCCACGACCGTACAGCGGCATGAATCTCGCGGCCATCCACCAGCAAGATGTCCGGCCTGACCTTCGCCGTCGCCCGCCAGGACATCGTCCGGAGTGAGGTGCGGCAGGCGATCGGGCCGCAGGTGGTCGCGCTCGCCGTCTTCGGCGCGATCGCCGCGCTGGCCATGCTGGTGCTCGCCGGGCAGGCCCTCGCGCAGCTGATGAGCCGATCGGCCCCGGAGATATCGGTCCTGCGGGCCCTGGGCGGCAGCCGGGCGCAGACCGCGCTCGCGGCCAGCCTGCCGGGCGTGGCGGCCATCCTCGGCGCCACGATCCTGGCCGTGGCCGGGGCGGTAGCGCTTTCCCCGCTGGCCCCGGTCGGCCAGGTCCGCCAGTTCGATCCGGCCCGCGGAGTCCAGGCGGACGGCCTGGTCCTGGGGGCCGGCGCAGCCCTGCTGGCCGCGATCCTGCTCGCGGTGCTGGCCGTGATGGCCACCCGGGCCACCCGGCAGGTCACCCGCCCGGACCGCGAGCGGCCCTCGGCCGTCGCGCATGCGGCGGCGGCCGCCGGGCTGCCCGCGCCCGCGGTCGTGGCCAGCCGCAACGCCCTGGAGCCGGGATCGGGGCAGCAGGCGGTCCCGGTCCGCGCCACCTTGCTCGGGTCCATCGCCGCGGTGACGGCGGTGATCGCCGCCGCGGTGTTCGGGGCCAGCCTGACCGGCCTGGTCAGCCACCCGGTCCGGTACGGCTGGAACTGGCAGATCCTGATCCAGGCCGAGGGCGGATACGGGAACTTCAGCCCGGGCGTGATGAACCGGCTGGTCGGCGACCAGCCGGCGGTGGCGGCGTGGTCCAGCTTCGGGTTCAGCCAGCTCACGATCGGTAACCGGGTCGTGCCCGTGCTCGGCCTGCAGCGGGACCGCGGGTCGCTCGAGCCGCCGACCACCAGCGGCCGGGCCCTCACCGACAACGGGCAGATCGAGCTGGGCGCGGTGACCCTGCGGCAGCTGGGCAAGAAGGTCGGGGACACGATCCTGGTCGGGCGCCGCGCCCTACCGGCGCCCGCTCACGATCTCCGGGGTCGTCACGCTGCCCTCGTTCGGGGTGGCCATCTCCCAGCATGTGTCCCTGGGCCAGGGCGCCATGCTGTCCGAGCAGGCGCTGCTGGCCGCCCAGGGACTGACCAGCCGCGGACTGCAGTCCGCGCTGGAGTCCTCGCAGGCCGCCCCGTCGGCGGTGGCCATTGACCTGGTCCCAGGCACCAGCGCGGCCCAGCGCGCGGCGTTCGTGCACCGGATCACCTCCGCCAACCCGGACGGGACTCCCGGCGGGACCTACGAGCTCCAGCTGCACCGCGCGCGGGCCGCGGCCATCGTCAACGCCACCCAGATGGGCGGCCAGCCCCTGGCCCTGGCCCTGGGCCTGGCCGCGGCCGCGATGGCATCCCTGGCGCTGACCGTGCTGACCTCCGTGCGCAGGCGGCGGCGGGAGCTGGCCCTGCTGAAGACCCTGGGCATGACCCGGCGCCAGCTCCGGGCCATCGTCGCCTGGCAGACGACGCTGACGCTGGTCATCGCCCTGGTCGTGGGCGTGCCTCTTGGCGTCGCCGCGGGCCGCTGGGCGTGGCACGGCTTCGCCGGATCGATCGGCGTCGCACCCGTCACCGTGGTCCCGGTGCTCCTGCTGGCCGCCGGCTGTGCCGCGGTCATCCTGGCCGGGAACCTGCTGACCTCGTTCCCGGCGGCGGTGGCCGCCCGGACCCCGGCCGCGGGCACGCTGCGCACCGAGTAGCGGCTGGCCGGCACATGGTCCCTGGTCAGCCGCTCTCAGCACATCCGGGAACGTCAGCGCGCGACGCTCGTGAGCGGCCAGCCGAAGAAGCCGTCCAGCATGACCCGACGGCCGGCCGAACGCGGCGGGTCGGTGGCCGCATAGGTGGTGATGAACGTGTCGGTCTCGTGGTGCACCACGGCGGGCCGGGGTGAGGCGACAGCGTTGCCGTCCGGCCACCTGGCCTTGCGGATGCCCGTCGCGCTGCGGTAGCTCGTGGTCTGGGAAAAGACCCCGACTAGCCAGTAACCACCGCCGTCCGCCAAGGACAGGGCGAGCGCCGGGCCGGCGGCCGGGGTAAACCGCTGGGCCAGCGTGACGCCGCCCGCCCGATCCTTCCTGCTCTCCTGGGCAAACTGGACGTTGATCGAGTCCGGGCCCGCGAAGAAGGAGTCCACCGCGAAGGGCGCGGCCGCCCGGGCCGTCTCCGCCACACCGGTCGCGGCGTGGTCCAGCGCCAGGGCCAACACCGCCCGGTAATCCGCTGGCGCCAGCGCCGTGGCAGCGCCCTGGCCCGCTCCGGCGCGGCACAGGGCAGGCCACCGGCGCCCCGCGCCGCCTGAAGATCCGTTCACCACCGTGGCTAGCTTCCACGCCCCGCCAGCCTGCTCGAAGACCATCGCCTCCGGGCGCATCGACTGCCCGAGCGTGAAGACATCGGTATCCCCGTACGCAACGAACACCGATCCGGCACCACTGGCTCCGGCAGCACCGGGGCCGCTGGCCGCAGACCCGGCGTCCCCGGCTTCACTCCAACCGTGGCACGGCACGGTGATCGACAGGCCGGTGAGCCGGAACGGCGTCCGGCCGGACGGGCTGGCATCGCCTGCCGTGTGCCGTTGCTCGGTCCGGTAGATGGTGCGCGCCTCTCCCACCGTCACCCGGTCCAGCGGGGCAAAATTGTCCCTAGTCCACATCTGGTTGGTCATGGCCAGCCAGTTCAGCGTGGCGGCCCGCTCCACCGCGGTGTGCGTCGAGGCGGGCGGCGCCCCCACCGGCGGCGGCGCGGTGTTTCCGGCGCACGCCGCCGTGACCGCGGCGACCGCGGCCAGGGTCGCGGTAAGCAGCATCGGTGTCCGGCGCCCCGGGCTGGCATTCATCGTCAGCCTCCGGCCGGGAAGGCCGTCTCTGCGGCCATCTGGTATCCGGTCACCTGGTGGGTCTGGACGCGGTCCGGCCCGGCCAGCAGCGCCGCGTCCTCGCCGGGCAGCAGCTCAGTGGCCATCACGGCCCGGGTGACCGCGTCGAGCTCGGCCATGGACGTGGCGAGGGTGCAGACCACGGACGCGAACCGCGGCCCGCGCAGCACCCAGACGCCGACCAGCCCGCTGAGGTCACGGACGGCCGGCAGGAGGCGCTGCTTTCCGGCGAAGTCTTCCGCGGCCGCCTGCTCCGGGGCCCGGGGGCCGTCGAAATACGCCACCCGGGCGTGGGTAGGCTGCTGGCCCCCCGCCGTCCCGGTCTCGATGGCCATGACCTGGTAGGTGTCCGTGGCCGATCCAGGCGTTCCGTCGAACAGGGTGATGCGGGTGGCGGCAGGCCCGTCGACCTCACGGATCGTCACCCAGCCGGCCGCTGGCTGATCGCGGCGGGGGCCGGGCCTGCTGGTGAGTGGTTCGACGTGTGCGTACATGGCTGGCTCCTTTCGAGCGGATCTGACCTGGCCACTGTCCGGCCGCCAGGCCGACCGCACATGCGTGCTAGTACCTGGTCCGCCACGTGCTTTTTGCGCTGGACGGGGTTCGGCCGGGCGGGGATAGTCGTGATGTGGCTGGTGATGCCCCTGGCCCCGGGGAGCTGGCTGGGCGGGAACGAGAGCTGACCGAGCTGCTCGGCTGGCGGTCGGCGGCCCTGGCCGGCCACGGTGGCCTGGCCCTGCTCACCGGACCGCCCGGGATCGGCAAGACCCGGCTGGCCGAGGAACTGGCCGGCCGGGCCCGCCAGGACGGGCACCGGGTGCTGTGGGGCCGCGCCGTCGAGGACCAGGGCGCGCCGCCGCTGTGGATGTGGCGCCGGATCCTGGGCGCGGTCGGCGGCGACGACGCCTGGGCCCAGCTCACCGAAGAGGCCACTGCGCCCGGCGCCCGTTCCGACGAGCTCGCCGCGGCCAGGTACCGGGCCGCGGCTGCGGCGGTGGACACGATCATCGCGGCGGCGGACGCCGGCCGCCTGCTCGTCGTGCTGGAGGACTTGCACTGGGCCGACGAGGCCTCGCTGTTCCTGCTCCGCGAGCTGGCCGCCGAATTGCCGGAATCGCGGCTGCTCGTCCTGGCCACCGCGCGCGACGGCGCAGGCGATCCGTGGCGCGCCGCGCTGGGCAACCTGGCCCGGCTGGCCGCCCGGCGGATGCTGCGGCTGGCAGCGCTGAACGAGGCTGCGCTCGCCGCGATCATGAAGGCGGCCGGGGTGACCGTGACGCCGGCCTTGTCGCGCCTGGTGTACGCCCGCTCCGGCGGCAATCCGCTCTACGTCACCACCCTGGCCCGGCTGCTCGCCGGCGAGCCGGGCTACCCGGCAGACGAGCGCGCACTGTCCCGCTTCGTGGGCAGCAGCGCCGAGGTCAGCGGCCTGGTCCAGTCGCTGCTGCACGGCCTGGACGACGACGCGGCCGCGGTGCTGGCGGCCGCCAGCGTGCTCGGCGAGGCTCTCGATCCGGCCCTGGTGGCGGCCGTCGGCCAGCCAGCCAGCGAGGTACCCGCCGCGCTGGCCGCCGCGGAGCAGCGCGGGCTGGTCAGCCCACTGCCCGGGCGGCCCGGCTCCTGGCGGTTCACGCACGCTCTGGTCCGGGACGGCATCTACGCGGGCATCCCGGAGGATCAGCGGATCTGGCTGCACCAGCGGGCCGCCGCGGCCCTGGAGCCACTGGCCAGGCAGGCACCGGGGCGAGGTGGTGAGGTGGCGGCCCACCTGCTCCTGGCCGCCCCCGGTCCGGCTGCGCTGCGCCAGGCGGCCGGCTGGGCCTCGGCCGCCGCGGAAGCGGCCACCGCCGCACTGGCCTTCGAGGACGCAGCCCAGTATCTGACTACCGCGCTGGCTGCGGCGGACCGCGCCGGAGCCACCGGCGCGGAGCGGGCTGTGCTGCTGATCGAGCTGGCCACCGCGCAGTACCGGGCGGGCCAGTTCGCGGACAGCCTGGCCCACGCGGTGGCCGCGGCAGATTCCGCCGAACCGGCCGGGCGGCCGGACCTGGTCGCCGCCGCGGCCCTGGTCCTGCGCGGGGTCGGGCACGCCGCGGTCGCCACCACCCTGCTCGGCCTGTGCGACCGGGCGCTGGCTGAGGGTGCATGCCCTGACGGGCTGCGCGCGCGGCTGCTCGCGCAGCGCGCCTCCGCGCTGGCCGAGCTGGCTGATCTCGCCGCAGCCGACACCGAATCGGCCGCGGCCATGGCGGCGGCCGAAGCGGCCGGGGATCCGGTCGGCGAACTCGATGCGATCCGGGCCCGGGTAGCCGCACTGGCCGCCCCGCAGCACCGGGCCGAGCGGCTGCGGCTCGGTACCCGCGCCATCCAGCTGGCGACGACGACCGGCCAGCCGCTGGCCGTGGTCCTGGGCCGGAAGTGGCGCATCGACGCCGCGTACCAGCTGGCGAACCTCGACGCAGTGGACGTGGAGATCGGCCAGATCGCGCAGCTGGCCGAGGCCACCCGGCTACCACTGATCCGCTGGCACCTGCTGCGGCAACAGGCGTCCCGGGCCGCGCTAGCCGGCCGGTTCGCGGAGGCCCAGAGGCAGTCCTGGGCGGCGTACCGGCTCGCGGTCCGGCTGCAGGACCCCTCCGGGGCCGGCCTGTCCTATTCGTTCGCCGTTCTCCTCGCGGCCCTCCGTGGCGAGCCCAGTGACGTCCCGGCCGACTTTCTAGAGGTCACCGCCGGCTTCGCGGCACCACCGATCGTCCGCGCGGGCCAGGCGCTAGCGCTCTACGTGCTGGGCCGCCCGGACGAGGCGCGGGCGGTTTACGAAACGGTGCGATCGCTGCCCGGCCGCGGTGACACCGACAGCCGGAACCTCGGCGCCCTCTCGCACATCCTGGACCTGATCATCGCGTTCTGCGACCAGGACACGGCGCTCGCCGCCTATGACCTCATGGCCATCCACACGGCGGACACTGGGGTCACCGGCACCGGTGTCGTGTTCCTGTCTGGGTCGCCGCACTGGCCGCTCGGCCGGCTGGCCGCTCTGCTGGACCGCACCGAGGCTGCGCTTGAGCATTTCGCTACGGCGGTGACCGTCAACACCCGGCTCGGCGCCCGCCCCTTCGTGGTGCTCGCCAGACTGGACTGGGCCGGAGCGCTATGCGCCCGCGGTCGGCGGGGCGACCAGGCTGAGGCGCTGCTGCTCGCCCGGCAGGCCGCCGAGGAAGCTCGCCGGCTCGACATGCCCGGCCCGGCCCGCCGTGCGGAACTGCTGATGAGCGAGCTCCGGCATGCGATCCAGGCCGGGAATCCGCTCACCGCGCGCGAGCGGGAGATAGCCGCCCTGATCTCTGGCGGCCTGACGAACCGGGCCATCGCCGCCGAGCTGGTGCTCTCCGAGCGGACCGTGGAAGGGCACGTCAGGAACATGCTGAACAAGCTGCACCTGACCAACCGGACCGAGCTCGCGGCCTGGGCCCTCCGGGAGGCCGCCGGGTAGCCGGGGAAGCCCGGCTACCCGGCCCGCGGGCCGCCGCGTCACCAGCAGATGGCCGGAGCCTGGCGGAGGTAACCCGCATCCGTCAGCACGCTGATCATGAACTGGGCCACATCGGCCCGGGCGATCTTGGTCAGGCCCGGCGCCGGGTACCGGTCGCGGATCCGGTACTCGCCCCTGCCGGGCCCGTCCACCAGGCGGGTGGGCCGGACCAGCGTCCAGTCGAGCGTGCTGGCCCGTACCACCCGCTCCATCTCCCGCACGTCGGCGAAGGGCCTGGCGAAGATGCGGGGCAGAATTGTTTTCACCAACGGATTGGCGTGCGGGTCTTCCGTGATGAACGCCCCCGCGGCCGACACGCAGATCAGCCGCTGCACCCCGTGCTTCACCATGGCCTGGGTCACGACGGACGCGGCCGAGGCCAGCAAATCCGGGGTCTTCGCGCCCCGTGGTCCCAGGGCGGACAGCACGGCGTCGGCGCTGGCCACCACGTCGGCCACGGCCTCGGGGTCGGTCGCGTCACCTTGGGTGACGGTGACGCCGGGGCGGCCCGGCACGGCCTCCGGGCGGCGCGCCAGCACGTGCACCGGATAACCGGCGTCGACCGCCCAGCTCAGCAGGTGCCCGCCGATCCCGCCGGTGGCGCCGAGGATCGCCAGCCGCTGCGGCCCGCGGCCCGCGGCGCGGCCCGGCTGGGCTGCCGCGGTCATGCCGGGTCTCCCGCTCGCACCTCTTGCTGGACGACCGGCGCCTCGTCAGAGCCGGCTCCCCCGGGCGCAGCTTCTTCAGACCCGGGCCGGTGCCGTCCCGCGCCCCGGGGCAGCAGCAGCATCAGCAGGAAGCTCAGGCCGAACACGCCCACCTGGAACCACAGGGTCCGCTCCACCGAGGCGGCGAAGTCGTCGGCCACGGCGGCGCCGCCCGCGCGGGCCAGCACCGGATGCGCGGCGGCTGGCAGCGCCCGCTGGCCGCCGGGGGTCCGGCAGGCGGCCGGCGTGACCGTGGGGTCGGCGGCGACCAGGCGGTCGTGCAGGCAGCCCCGGAACTGGGTGACGATGCGCCCGGTGTAGCCGGCGGGCACGCCGGCCGACACCAGGCCGGAGCGCAACTGCGGGGCGACCGCGGTCGCGGCCGGCCCGGACTGGCTGCCGAGCATGCCGAAGAAGATCACGCCGATGAGCGCGATGCCGATCGAGTTGCCGACCTGCAGGCCGGTGTTGAACACCCCGGACGCCGAGCCGGCATCCCGGAGCGGCACGCGGGCCAGCACGATGTCGGCGAGCGGGGCGATCACCGCGCCCAGGCCGAGGCCCGCGGCCACCAGGGCGGGCACCAGGTCCCAGGTGGTCACCGCCGCCCCGTCGTGGTGCACGGTGGCGATCAGGCCGACCATTCCGGCGGCGATGACGAGCGCCCCGGCCATGGTGACCCCGCGGCCGAACCGGGGAGCCAGCCGGGCCGCCGCCCCGGAGGAGATCAGCACCCCGGCGGAGAAGGGCAGGAACGTCAGCCCGGCATGCAGCGGGCTGAACCCCAGGCCGAGCTGCAGGAACAGGGTGAGCACCAGGGCGAATGAGGCGATGCCGAGGAAGAACGTGACGGCCACGCCCATGCCCGCGCTGAACGCGCGGTCGGTGAACAGGCTGAGCGGCACCAGCGGCGAGCCGTCGCGGCGGCCCTTGAGCCGCTCGTACCAGATGAACACGGCCAGAACCGGCAGGCTGAGGGCCATCGACACGTACGTCCACAGCGGCCAGCCGAGCTGGCGCCCTTCCACCAGCGGGTACAGCAGGAGCAGCAGGGCGGCCGAGACCAGCGCGACCCCCACCGGGTCCAGCCGGGGCGGGTTGGCCGCCTTCGACTCGCGGACCAGGACCGCGGACGTCGCGAAGGCGATCACCCCGACCGGGACGTTGATGAGGAAGATGGGCCGCCAGCCCAGCCCGAACAGGTTGTGCTGGATGAGCAGGCCGCCGAGCAGCGGCCCGCTCACCGTGCCAAGCCCCGCCGTGATGCCGAAGCCCGCCAGCGCCTTGATCCGTTCCCGGGGCGGGAAGATGACCTGGATGACCGCCAGTACCTGGGGCACCATGATGGCGCCCATGGCACCCTGGGCGACGCGGCAGCCGATCAGCATGCCCGGCCCGGTGGCGGCGCCGCACAGCGCGGACATGATCGTGAAGCCGGCCACCCCGATCAGGAAGAGCCGCTTACGGCCGTACGTATCGCCCAGCCGCCCCCCGGTGATCAGCACCAGCGCGTAGGCCAGCGTGTATCCGGCCAGGGCCCACTGCACGTCCGCGTAGCTGGCGTGCAGGTCGCGCTGGATCGACGGGATGGCGATGTTCACGATGGACACGTCGAGCAGGTTCATGAACCCGGCCAGCAGCAGGATGACCAGGGTGAGCCAGCGGCGCGGGTCGGCCTGGCTGGCCGTCGCGGGTGGTGCCAGGATCTGTGCATCTGATGACATGATCAGTCTCCGCCTCGACTGGAGGTTCTCCCCAACTACCGAAGCAAATTAGCATCTTGGCTGCCTATTGTCTAGGCTGCTTAGATAATAAGGGAGTTGAAGTATGTCAGAGGACCAGCCGGGTGCTCCCGGGGATCCCGGGGGGCGCGAATGGAATGTGCCCTGGGCCGAGCCCTGGGCTGCCACCGATCCCGAGCGGGCCGAGCTGGCCGCCTCCTTCGGCGCGGCCATCCGGAGGACCGGCGCCCTGATGCAGCTCATGAATCAGGCCGCGGCCGACCGGATCGGCATCAACGCGACGGACCTGAACTGCCTGAACATCCTGAGCTTCAACGGCCAGATGACGGCGGGGGAACTGGCCCGGGCGACCGGCCTGACCACGGCGTCGATCACCGGGGTGGTGGACCGGCTGGAGGAAGCCGGTTTTGTCCGGCGCGAGCGCGACCCGCGTGACCGCCGCCGGGTCGTTATCCGCCTGGTACTGGAAACCGCCTTGCGCGATGTGGCCTCGGTGTTCTTGCCGATGATGCGCGACTGGCAGCAGATGGCGGCCCGGTACAGCGATGACGAGCTGCGGCTGATCGTGGATTTCTACGACCGGATGCAAGGGGTCCTGCGGGAACACCTGACCCGGCTCCGCGGGGCCGGGCGGGACCCTGGCTGACCGGCCCGGACCCGGCCGGGCAGACAGGAAGGCGCCCCTGGTCCCGGGGGGAGGGTCCAGGGGCGCCGTGGCTTGAGCGGCCGGGTTCCGGCCTGGGGTGCACGTTAGCGCAGCGGCGCCTGGCCCGCGGGGCAGAATCCCAGAAGGTGACTTCCGCCACGTGGACCCCGGGGCCTAGGGCGGCCGCGGGCTCCAGGGCACCGCCCTGGCCAGGCAGAGCACCTGGCCAGGGCGGGCTTGATGAGCCGGTCCCCCGTATCATCTGTTGGGTCCCCCACAGACATGATCGCACGCCTGGTCACTGCACCTCCGCCGGGGGCACGGCGAGTCGGCCACCGATCTGACCTGGGAGTATTTGCCCGGGCAGCAATGTCCCCGGTCGGCCCGCTATCGGCGGAATCAGGCGCGACAGCCCCGCGTGGCTCCTGATCGAATGGGGTCATGGAATCCGACGCAGTTCCCCCCGGGCTCCCGCCGGAGACCGGGCCAGAGTCCCTGCCTCGCCAGGCCCGTTTCCTTCGTGAAGCCGACCAGCTGAAGGGGGTGCTGAGGCAGAGCAGCATCCTGGACGGCAGCAGAAAAGAGAACTCCGCCGAGCACTCCTGGCACCTGGCGCTGATGGCGCTGGTGCTGCGTGAGTACGCCCCGCCCGGCACCGACCTGGACCGGGTCACCGCCATGCTGCTCATCCACGACCTGGTCGAGATCGACGCGGGCGATCTGTTCGTGTACGCCGACGCCGCGGCGCAGGCCCGGCAGGAGGCGGCCGAGCACGCGGCCGCCGACCGCATCTTCGCCCTGCTGCCCCCGGCTCAGGGACCTGGGCTGCGCGCCCTCTGGGACGAGTTCGAGGAGCGCCGTACCCCTGAGGCGAGGTTCGCCCGGGCCCTGGACCGGCTCCAGCCGATGCTGGCCAACTACTACCTGGGCGGCGGCACCTGGCAGGAGCACGGGGTCCGGGCCGGCCAGGTGCTGGACAAGGTGACGCTGATCGCGGACGGCTCCGCCGCCCTCGGCGACTTCGCCCGGGAACTCGTGGACTCCGCGATCCGCCAGGGCTTCCTGACCCCGGGTCAGTGAGCCGGTCAGGACCCGGCGGCGCCCTCGATGATGTCGGCGGCCCGGCGCAGGCCCTGGCGGTGCTGGATGTCCGCGGCGGCACGGGCCAGCCGGTCCCGCAGCGCGGAGTCCCCCAGCAGCCGGGCAAGCGCGCCGTGCAACTCCGCGTCGGTGAAGCGGTAGGTGTCCAGGCGCACTCCGAGCCCGAGCTCGTCCATCCGCTGGGCGTTGTCGTGCTGGTCCCAGAACAGCGGCAGGACGATCATGGGCTTGCCGAAGTGCAGGCACTCGGTGGTGGTGTTGTTGCCGCCGTGGGTGATCACCAGGTCGGCGCGCGGGATGACCGAGGTCTGCGGCAGGAACTCCGCGCCGTACATGTTGCTGGCCAGGTCCAGCTCGGCGTGCAGCGGTCCCTTGGACACGATGTAGCGGTGCGGGGTGGCGGCCAGGCAGTCGATGACCCGGCGCATCAGGGCCACGTCGGCTGACCCCAGGGAGCCGAGCGAGAAATAGATGAGCGCCCCGCCGCCTCCGGCCAGCGGCCCGGGCAGGGTGAACGGCTTGTCCGTCTCCCGGACCGAGGAATCCAGCCGGTGCCAGCCTGGGCCGAGCGGCCGGGACCGCCGGTAATCGGCGACCTCCGGGTAGACGTACAGGTTGACCTGGCCGGAGTGGATGAATTCCAGCTCCGGCAGGGGCGGCGCGCCCTGGCTGGCCACCCAGTCACTGAACTCCGCCCACATCGCCCGGTGCACCCGGTCGTACTCGGCCCGGAACTCTGGCCACTGGGCCTGATTCTGCTGGGCCTGATCCTGCTGGGGCTGGTCCCCGGCCGGATAGCCGGAGAACGCGGGCGGCAGCGCCGGGTCGGCGACCTCTAGCGGGTTGCAGGAGACGATCCTGACGAACGGAACGCCAGCGGTCAGCAGGGCGGGGAAGGAGATCACGTTGTCTTCGACGATGACGTCCGGGCGGGTGCGCGCCACGATCTCGGCCAGCTGCTCCTGGCAGTACCGCGCGCCGCTGATGAGTTCCGCCCAGACCGGCTTGATCCAGGTGTCCAGCTGCTCGATGGTGGGCTTGCGGAACTCTGGCGCGGTGCTGGCGATGAACTCCTTCCAGAACGCCCCGGCGTCCTGTGCGGCATCTTCGCCCTGCTGGCCTGGCTCGCCTTGCTCGCGGGGCGCAGACAGGTTGACCAGGTCCTCCTCGAAGCCGAGCGGCTCGAGCCGGCCTTTCCACGAAGCCTCGGCCGCGAACACCACCCGGTGCCCGCGGCGGCGCAGGACGTCGCCGATGCCGATGCAGTTGTTGGTCGGCCCGAACGCGCTTTCCGGCATGAACAGGACGGTCAGGGGCCTGCCGGGCATGTCTGCTCCCTCGGGGAAGGCGATGGGCCGGTCAGGCCAGTATGTCCGGTTCGGCCGTCCCGCCGCCGGTCTCCCGGCCAGCCGCGCCCCGGTCGCCGGTCCCCTTGTCCGCGGTCCCCTTGTCCGCTGCCGGGTGCTCCACCAGGGCGAGCACCCGGTTGGCCATGAACCGGGCGGTGCGCACCACCGTGCCGCCCCGGGTGACCTCCATGACCTCCACCACGCCGCGCCCGGTGACCACCTCGACGCGGCGGCCGGCCCGGGTGGCGGTGACCTCGTACGTCCGCGACGTCCCGCCGGCGTCGATGACGATCTCGACCCGGTCCCCCTTCACGGCGTAACCCACTGGGCGCGCATGTCAGACATGTACCCCGCGCACCCCGAGCCGACTCCCCGCTCACCAGCCAGACGGCCACCAGCCAGGCACGCACCAGCCAGTTACCCACCGGCCAGCTGGCCGGAGCGGATCAGCGGATCGCCCGGGCCCCCCAGCGGGATCCGTGGCGCTCGACGATCAGCGGCAGGCCGAAGCACTTGGACAGGTTCCGCTCGGTGAGCACCTCCGGGACCGGGCCCGCAGCCAGCACCGACCCCCGGCGCAGCAGCATCGCGTGGGTGAAGTCCTCGGGCACTTCCTCGACGTGGTGGGTCACCAGCACCATCGTGGGCGCCAGCGGGTCACGGGCCAGCATGGCCACCCGCTGCAGCAGGTCTTCCCGGCCGCCGAGGTCCAGCCCGGCGGCGGGCTCGTCCAGGAGAAGCAGCTCGGGGTCGGGCATCAGCGCCCGCGCGATCTGGACCCGCTTGCGCTCCCCCTCGGACAAGGTGGTGAACCGGCGCCGGATCAGGTGCGCGCAGCCGAGCGCGTCCAGGAGCTCGACCGCGCGGGTGACGTCGGAGGACTCGTAGTCCTCCTTCCACCGGCCCACGATCGCGTAGGAACCGGTGAGCACCAGGTCGATCACTTTCTCGGCCGGCGGGACCCGGTCCGCCAGCGAGGCGCTGGCCAGGCCGATCCGCGGCCGCAGGTCGAATACGTCCGTCTCGCCGAGACGGCTGCCCAGGATCTCCGCACTGCCCTCGGACGGGAACAACTGGCACGCAATGACCTGCAGCAGCGTGGTCTTCCCGGCTCCGTTGGGGCCGATGATGACCCAGCGCTCGTCGTCATGGACGGTCCAGTCCACGTCGCGCAGCAGCATGGACCCGCCGCGCCGGACGCCGACACCGCGCAGCCGCACCACCTCGTCGGACATCCAGCTCCCTCCGCCACCGCACACGTGTGAGTCTGAACTTACGTCATGCCGGGCCGGCCAGCCCAACCCGCGCGCACCCGCCACTCCGGCCCGGGTAGCGTTGGGCACCGATGGACGCCGCGCAGCACACCCTCCTGGTCACCCTGACCGGCCGCGACCGGCCCGGAGTGACCTCACGCCTGTTCTCGGCGCTGGCCGCCCACGAGCTCAGCGTGCTGGACATCGAGCAGGTGGTGATCCGGGGCCGGCTGGTACTCGGCGCCCTGCTCGGCTGCCCGGCCGATCCCGACCTGACCGCGATCCACCGCGCGATCCGGGCCCTCGCCGCCGATCTCGGGCTGGACGCGGAGATCACCATGGGCTCCGGGGAGCCGGCCCGGCGCCGCGGCCAGCTGCACGTTACCGTCCTGGGCAGTCCCCTGACCCCGGCGGCGGTGGCGGCTATCGCCGGCCGGATCGCGGCCAGCGGCGCGAACATCGACCGCATCGACCGGCTCGCGCACCGGCCGGTGACCTGCATCGACTTCGACGTGTCCGGTGCCGATCCGGAATCGCTGCGGGTGGAGCTGGCCCGGGAGGCGGCCCAGCAGGGCGTCGACGTGGCGGTCCAGCGCGGCGGTCTGCACCGGCGGGCCATGCGCCTGGTCGTGATGGACGTGGACTCCACGCTGATCGCGGCCGAGGTGATCGACCTGCTGGCCGCGCACGCGGGCTGCGCCGGGCAGATGGCCAAGATCACTGAGGCCACGATGCGCGGGGAACTGGACTTCGCCACCTCGCTCCGGGAGCGGGTGAGCATGCTCGCCGGGCTGGATGCGTCCGTGCTCGAGCAGGTCCGGGGTGAGCTGCAGCTCGCCCCGGGAGCCCGGACCCTGATCCGGACCCTGCACCGGCTCGGCTACCGCTGCGGGATCGTCAGCGGCGGGTTCAGCCAGGTCACCGACCCGCTGGCCGCGGAGCTCGGCATCGACTACGCGGCCGCCAACACGCTGGAGATCAGCGGCGGCAAGCTGACCGGCAAGCTCACCGGGCCGCTCATCGACCGGGCCGGGAAGGCCGACGCGCTGCGCCGCTTCGCGGCCCAGGCTGGCGTGGCGGTCAGCCAGGCAGTGGCGGTCGGCGACGGCGCCAACGACCTGGACATGATCGCGGCGGCCGGGCTCGGGGTCGCGTTCAACGCCCGCCAGGTGGTCCGGGACGCGGCGGACGCCTCGGTCAGCGTCCCGTATCTCGACACGGTCCTGTACCTGCTGGGCGTGTCCCGCGACGATGTGGAGGACGCGGACGCAGGCGACGCCGGGGCGGGGCGGTCAGTCCGGCAGGACCGCTGAACCGCCCTTGGGTGTCCAGAAGCCGGCCAGCGAGCCCGAGCCCGGGACGGCCTCGTCCCAGTCCTGGCGGATGTCGATCATGGCGAGCGCCGACGTGGGGAAGCTGAGCCCGCTCTCGCCGGTCAGGGTGAGAACCAGTTGCGCCGCGCCCGGGTTATGGCCGACCAGAGCCAGCATGCCCACGTCGGGGGGCGTTTCGGTGACGATGGCCATCAGGTCGGCCAGGGCGGCGTCGTACACCCGCGGGTCATACCGCACCACCATGCCATCCTCGTCCGGCCAGACCAGCCGATCGCTGACCAGGTCCCAGGTCTGCCGGGCGCGCGCCGCGGTGGAGCAGACGACCAGATCCGGGAGCAGGCCCTGGCCCAGGAGCCAGTCGCCCAGAGTGGCCGCGTCCCGCAGGCCGCGCGGGCCCAGCGGCCGGTCGATGTCCGCCACGCCCTCGGGATAGGCCGACTTGCTGTGCCGTAGCACCAGCAGGGTGCGCGCGGGAGTGCTCATCACCTGAGTATGGCAAGGACGGGGAGCCGCTCATGAATGATCCCCCGGCCACCATTGATGGCACGGAGCGGGAGCCGCTCATGACATGATCCCCCGGCCACCATTGGCAGCCGGGGGATCAGCTCATCTGCGGGCCAGCTCAGCCGGCGGTATTCGCGGCGGTGCCGTCCGCTGCCGCTCCACCGCCACTGCCTGCGGCCGGGCTGCCGGTACCCGCAGCCGGGCCGTCCGCAGTCGCCCCGCCCGCCACTCCGTCCGCAGCCACTCCGCCCGCCGCCGCCGGGGCCGGGACCTCCGGCGCGCCGCCCGCACCGGACACGCTGTCCGCCGGCGGACCACCCGCGGCCACGCTGGTGGAGCGCCGCTTGGAGATCACGACCGCGGCCACCACGATCCCGATCGCGACCACGGCCACGCCGGTGCGCAGTCCCGGGTTGTGGCTGTACTTGACCACGCTGGTCGCGATCAGCAGGGAGACCAGGTTCATCACCTTGATCAGCGGGTTGATGGCCGGGCCCGCGGTGTCCTTGAACGGGTCCCCGACCGTGTCACCGATGATGGTCGCCTCGTGCGCCTCGGAACCCTTGCCGCCATAGTTGCCGTCTTCGACCAGCTTCTTGGCGTTGTCCCAGGCCCCGCCAGAGTTGGCCAGGAACACCGCCATCAGCGCGCCGGCTGCGATGGCCCCGGCCAGGAAGGAGCCGAGCGGCGCGTAACCGAACGCGAAGCCGATCGCGATCGGGGTGAGCACCGCCAGCAGGCCCGGAGTGGCCAGTTCACGCAGCGAGTCCTTGGTGCAGATGTCCACCACGCGGCCGTATTCGGGCTTCTCGGTGTAGTCCATGATGCCGGGGTGGTCGCGGAACTGCTTCCGGACCTCATAGACGACCTGCCCGGCCGCCCGGCCCACGGCCATGATCAGCAGGCCGGAGAAGAAGAACACCACCGACGCGCCGATGATGATGCCGACCAGGACGTTAGGCCGGTCTACGGACAGGCTGAAGGTGGCGGCCGCCTTGCCGAGTGCGTCCTCCACCGTGGTGCGGAACGAGCCGAACAGCGCGGTGGCGGCGAGGACCGCGGTCGCGATCGCGATGCCCTTGGTGATGGCCTTGGTGGTGTTGCCGACCGCGTCCAGCCGGGTCAGGACCTGGGCGCCGTCGCCTTCCACGTCCCCGGACATCTCGGCGATGCCCTGGGCGTTGTCTGATACCGGTCCGAACGTGTCCATGGACACGATGACGCCCACCGTGGTGAGCAGGCCGGTCCCGGCCAGCGCCACCGCGAACAGGGCGATGGTCGCGTTGCCGGTGCCCAGCAGGAACGCCGCGTACACGGCCCCGCCGATCAGCAGCGCGGAGTAGACCGCGGACTCCAGGCCGACCGAGATGCCGGACAGGATCACCGTGGCCGCACCGGTCAGTGAGCTCTCCCCGATCTCCCTGACCGGCTTGCGGTTGGTCTCGGTGAAGTACCCGGTCAGCAGCTGGATGGCGCTGGCCAGCACCAGCCCGATGACGACCGCGCCGATGGCCAGCCACTGCGGGCTGCCACCGTGGGTGAGGATCGCGCGGGCGCCTTCGCCGGTCACGCCCTTGAGCTCGCTGAACTTGGACGGCAGATAGAGGAAGGAGGCGCCGACGACCAGGACCAGCGAGATGATCGCGGAGATGAAGAAGCCGCGGTTGATGGCGGTCATGCCGCTGCGGTCCCTCTGCCGCGGCGCGACCACGAAGATGCCGGCCACCGCGGTGATCACGCCGATCATGGGCACGATCAGCGGGAACACCAGGCCGTCGTTGCCGAACGCCGCCTTGCCCAGGATCAGCGAGGCGACCAGCATGACCGCGTAGGACTCGAACAGGTCCGCGGCCATCCCGGCGCAGTCCCCGACGTTGTCCCCGACGTTGTCCGCGATCGTCGCGGCGTTCCGCGGGTCGTCCTCGGGGATGCCCTTCTCGACCTTGCCGACCAGGTCGGCGCCCACGTCCGCGGCCTTGGTGAAGATACCGCCGCCGACCCGCATGAACATGGCCAGCAGGGCCGCGCCGAAGCCGAAGCCCTCCAGCACGTTGGGGGCGTTCTCCTTATAGATCAGCACCACGAGGGCGGCGCCGAACAGGCCCAGGCCCACGGTGAACATGCCCGCCACGCCGCCGGTGCGGAACGCGATCCGCATGGCCGGGCGTTCACCGTCGAAGCCAGCCCGCGCCGCGGCCGCCACCCGCACGTTGCCGCGCACCGCGAGCGACATGCCGGTGAAACCGGTCAGGCCCGAGAACAACGCCCCGACGAGGAAGAAAATGCTGCGGCCCCAGCGCACCCCTGACCCGTCGGCGGGGAGCAGCAGCAGCACGAAGAAGATGACGACGACAAAGACCCCGAGGGTGCGGAACTGGCGGCGCAGGTAGGCGGCCGCGCCTTCCTGGATCGACTGAGCGATCTCCTGCATCCGCTCGGTTCCCTGGCTGGCCGCGAGCACCTCGCGGACCAGCAGGGCTGCCACCGCGAGGGCAAGCAGCGCGACGACGGCAACGACGACAACCCAGGTCAGGTTGGAGCCGGTGACGCCCACCGCACCACTTCCGGCGGCAAGGTTAGAGCTGAGCATCTGTCCTCCTAGACAGTGGCACACGGCCTCCCGAGCGTGGCTTCGCTGTCCCGGCTATCTGCCTAGCCGGCCATGGACGCATGGGATAGGCACCGTGCCCAAAAGCAGTGCCGGGAGTCTACGCACGTCGGCCACCGGACGCGAAGCGGGGGTCAGGTCCGGAGCGTGCTAGAGCGATTCACCCTGCACAGGTAATCACATTAATGCCACCCGTAGCAGGCACGCGGTCACTTCCGGTCGCACGGCCACGCCCCCGGCCTGGCCCGGGTCAGCCGGTGGCGGCGGATGGCCAGCTCATCTTGATGCTGAGACCAGCCGGTGTACGGGCGAACTGGACGTCATCAGCCAGGCCGGCGATCACGGCCAGGCCGAGACCCTGCGGGGGGCCCGGATGGTCCACCGGGCTGGCCCCGTTGGCCACGCCGTTGCCGGGCGCAGGCCAGCCCGCGGGCTCGGCCGACGGGCTGGTCCCGTCGTCCTGCCCGGCCTCGGCCGCGTCCGTGACCACCACCTCGAACCGCCCGTTGGCCCCGGTCAGCTCGACGCGGACCGGTTCATCCGGGCATTGCGCCTGGTGCGCCTCGACCGCCCGGGAGCAGGCCTCACCCACGGCGAGACGGACTTCGTCGAGGAGTGCTTCGTCAACGCCGCTCCGCCGCGCGACGGCGGTAGCGACCAGCCGCGCCGTGCGGACGTGCACTGGCAGCGGCGTGAAGCTCATTTCGACAGTAGCCATGGCCGGACCCGGGGCGCGATCAGCCGCTACTTCTCCGACTTCCGGGCGGTGATGGCCTCGTCGACTGTGTCGTGGATGCCGAAGACCTTGGTCAGGCCGGTAATCCGGAAGATCTTGAGGATGCGCTCCTGCGTGCACACCAGGTCCAGCGACCCGTCGTGCGCGCGCACCCGCTTGAGCCCGCCGACCAGGACCCCGAGGCCCGTCGAGTCGAGGAACTCAACCTTCTCCATGTTCACCACGAGCTGGTAGTGCCCGTTGTTGACCAGTTCGATGAGCAGCTCACGCAGCCGTGGCGCGGTGTAGACGTCGATCTCACCCTCGACGTCTACGACCTCGATCCCATCCCTGGTGTGGTGGTCAAGCTTCAGGTCCACAAATCCTCCAGCGCCATACAGCCTTCGTCTGTCCGGGCGATCCGAGCGGCAGCGCAGCGCCCTCCGGGGAGGGCTGCTGGTCCCGTCGCGCATTCAACCACGCTCTGAGGTCATGTCTACACGAGTTCACGCTTCGAGGCACCTCGCGTACAGATGTCACACTGGGAGCCAATGACTGCGCTCACTCCGCTCGTTCCCGACGAGCCTCCGGTCCGGCCTGGTCCTGCGGGACCCGGTCACCTGGGACCGTCCCCGCAAACACCAGGCCCGGATGCCTCGTATCCCGCCGGGCCAAGCCGCCCCACCGAGCTCGCGGCGGCCTCCCCCGCAGACCTTGTGCTGCGCCACGGCGCCCGGTCGGGACGACTGATCCACGTAGAGTACATCCCCGCTCGCGAAGGGCAACCGGCAGCCTGGCCCGGATGGGTGCCCGCCGAGGTCACCGACGCGTTCGCCCGGCGCGGCGTGGCCGCGCCCTGGGCCCATCAGGCCGCGATGGCCAGCCACGCGCGGGACGGCCGGCACGTCATTATCGCCACCCCGGCGGCCTCGGGGAAGTCGCTGGGGTATCTGCTGCCCGCGCTCACCGGGGTCCTGGAGGGCGGCACCGCGCTCTACCTCGCGCCGACCCGGGCCCTGGCCGCGGACCAGCTCCGGGTGGTCAGTGAGCTCGCCCTGCCCGGGGTCCGCCCGGCCGTGGTGGACGGGGACACGCCCATGGCGGCGCGGGACTGGGCCCGCTCGCATGCCAATTACCTGCTGACCACCCCGGACATGCTGCATCAGACGCTGCTGCCCCGGCATGCGCGGTGGAACGGGTTTTTCCGCTGCCTGCGCTACATCGTCGTGGATGAGTGCCACACCTACCGGGGAGTATTCGGCTCGCACGTGGCCCAGGTGCTGCGCAGGCTGCACCGCATCGCCGCCCACCACGGCGACGCCGGATCAGCAGGCAGCGGACCAGCAGGCCCTGGATCAGCGGGCGGCGGACCGGTCTTCCTGCTCGCCTCCGCCACCGTCAGCGAGCCCGCCAGCTGCGCGTTCCTGCTCACCGGGCAGCGGGCCGAGGAGGTGACCGAGAACGCGGCGCCGTGCGGGCCGGTCACCTTCGGCCTGTGGGAGCCGCCGCTCACCAGCACCCGCGGCGAGGCCGGCGCGCCGGTGCGGCGCAGCGCCACCAGCGAGGCCGCCGGCCTGCTGGCCGACCTGGTAGCCGAGGCGGTCCCGGTGCTGGCGTTCACCCGTTCCCGGCGCGGCGCCGAGGCCGTGGCCCTGGGCGCGCGCCGGGCGCTGCGCGAGTCGGGAGCCGCCGGCCACAGCGAGCGGGTGGCGGCCTACCGGTCCGGGTACCTGCGCGAGGACCGGCGGGCGCTGGAGGAGGCGCTGCGCAACGGGGACATCACCGGCCTGGCCACCACCACGGCCCTGGAGCTGGGCGTGGACATCAGTGGCCTGGACGCGGTGCTCATCGCGGGCTGGCCCGGGACCCGGGCGGCGCTCTGGCAGCAGGCGGGCCGGGCCGGGCGGGCCGGGCGCAGCGCGGTGGTGGTGCTGATCGCCCGCGATGACCCGCTCGACACCTACCTGGTCCATCATCCCGATGCCCTGCTGCACCGCCCGGTCGAGGCGACGGTCCTGGATCCCGGGAACCCGTACGTGCTGGCGCCGCACCTGTGCGCGGCCGCGGCAGAACTGCCGCTGACCGGCGTGGACCTGGCCTCGTTCGCCCCGGGCGCCAGCGACGTCGCGGAGGCCCTGATCCGGCGGGGGATGCTCCGCCGCCGGAGCGGCGGGCTGTACTGGACCCGGCGCGGCAGGCCACCCCGCGCCGGGCTGCGCGGCGCCGGCCGCCACCCGGTCAAGATCGTGGAAGTGCCGACCGGGCGGCTGGTCGGGACCGTCGACGAGCCCTCCTCGCACCTGATGGTGCATACCGGGGCGGTCTATCCGCATCAGGGCGAGATGTACCTGGTGGATGAGCTCGACCTGGCCGAGGGGGTGGCCCTGGTCCGTCCCGCTGATCCCGGGTACTCCACGGCCGCGCGCCAGGTCACCGCGATCGAGGTGACCCGGGAGCTGCGCCAGGCCCGCTGGGGCGACGCGGAGGTGCACTTCGGCGACGTCCAGGTGCGCCGCGAGGTCGTGGGGTTCATCCGGCGCCATCCGGACACCGGTCGCCCGCTCGGCGAGTTCCCCCTCAGCCTGCCGCCGCAGACCCTGCGGACCAGGGCGGTGTGGTGGACCATCTCAGCCAGCCAGCGGGGCCGGCTGCTGGATCTGGGGGTGGACCTGCCCGGCGCGGCGCACGCCGCCGAGCATGCGTCGATCGGGTTGCTGCCCCTGTTCGCCGCGTGCGATCGCTGGGACGTCGGCGGTGTTTCGGCCGATCTGCACCCGGCCACCGGGCAGCTTACTGTTTTCGTCTACGACGGGCACGATGGCGGGGCGGGGTTCGCCGAGCGTGGTTACCACGCGGCGCGCGAGTGGCTGGGCGCGACCGCCGACGCCATCCGGGGTTGTGAGTGCCAGGCGGGGTGCCCGTCTTGCATCCAGTCGCCCAAATGCGGGAATGGCAACGAGCCCCTTTCTAAGCCGGGCTCGATCACCTTGCTGGAGTGCCTGCTGGCCAGCGGCGGCGCCCCGCAGCCGGACGGTGCGCCGGCCGGCCCGCAGCCCGGCGCACAGCGGGCGGCCGCATCCGTAAAATAGGCCAGGACCAGGAAGAATACGCGGGCAGTACGCAGAAAGGGGGCGACCCCCGCCGGGGGGGAGAGCGGGGGTCGCCAAACGGTCCGGCTCCGGGGGGGCAGAGCCGGGCCCGTACCGGCAAAGCCTACGTGGATCCGGGCCAAGTTACCAATCGGTCACGCCATGCTGACACAACGAAAACGTGCTTTCAGCCATAAGCTCGCTAGCTGTGTCTAGTTCCGCCGAGGTCAGACGGCCGGCCGCCGCGTTCTTTGACCTTGATAAGACGATCATCGCGAAGTCGAGCACCCTCGCTTACGGACCTTCGTTTTACCGGAATGGCCTGATCAGCCGGGGTGATGCCGTCCGCGGCGCGGTCGCGCAGCTCCTTTATGCCCGGCATGGGGCCAGCCACGAGCGGATGGAACAGATCCGGGCCCACGTGAGTCAGCGGTGCCGCGGCTGGCCCGCCGACCGGGTGCGCGAGATCGTCGCGCGCCACCTGGATGAGCTGATCGTCCCGTATGTCTACGACGAGGCGCGGGCCCTCCTCGACGCGCATCGCGCGGCCGGCGAGGACGTCATCATCGTGAGTACCTCGGGGCTCGAGCTGGTCGGCCCGATCGGGGCCCTGCTGGGCGCCGCCCTGGTGATCGCCACCCAGATGGAGATCGCCGAGGGCCGCTACACGGGCCAGATGGATTTCTACGCCTACGGTCCGGCCAAGGCGGAGCGGGTCAGGGAACTGGCTGCCGAGCGCGGTTACCGGCTGGCCGACTGCTCCGCCTACAGCGATTCGATTACCGACCTGCCGATGCTGGAGGCGGTGGGCCACCCGCACGCGGTGAACCCGGACCGCGCCCTGCGCCGGCTGGCCCAGCTCCGTGGCTGGCCCGTGCTCGTCTTCAGCGCGCTTCCCCCCAGCCGGCCTCCGCTGCGGCCAGGCGGCACCGCCCGCCCGTGAGGTGCCGCCCAGGAATGGGACACGGGGGAACGATCGAGATGAGGAATCGGTCAGGCCCAGGGCTTCCCCTGCCCGCCCATCCGCCGTAGAAAGGGTGCCAAGGACAAACGTCCTGGCACGGCAGCCGGGTACCCACGCGACCGGGGCCCGAAGAAGGCGGCCGAGGCGGTAATGCGGCCCGGAATCCCGCATCTTGCCCAGACGCGGGGGGCGGTGGCCGCCCGGCATCACGAGGCGCAGCTTGGTAGCCCGGTATGCCGTGCCAGGCAGCCCCGGCTGGCCACCGCAGGGGTCCTCCGCCCGCGAGCCGCCACACACCGGCGCGGCCCGTCTGGCCCATCCGGCTCACGCGATTACCACGCAGAGTCACCACGCCCCGGGCCGTCACGCCCCGTGCCGTCACGCCCCGGCAGCCCCCGGGCAGCCCCGGGCAGCACCCCCGGGCCCCCGTCCCGGCGGGGCCCTCCAGGCCGCGGTGACTGACCATCCCTTCCGCCTCCCGGCCCGGAAGTCCTTCCTTGGCGGGGCCATTTGGCCTGCCGCGCAGAAAAGCGGGAAGGCTGCGCGGGGGGACCGGGTAGTAATCCCGTAAGATCACTTGCCGGGGGAAACTGATGTTGCCGGGATAAGGAGCAATTCCGGGCGCTCGCGCCCGGACTGGCCCGGTCACCAACCCCCGTACGCAGGCGGGTCACCGGTGGGGAACACTGAACGGCAGGATTGCGCGCGAGGGGAGTGTGCACGTGATGGCCAGATCCGCGGTACCGCCGTCGCTCGGCAATGACAGCGAGCCGTCAATCGGTGATCTCGTCAGCCAGGCCATCCGGGACGTCACCCAGCTGGTCAGGTGCGAACTGGCCCTGGCGAAAATGGAGCTCCGCGACGACGCCAAGCGGCTGGGCCTGGCCGCCGTCCTGCTGGTCATCGCGGCGTTTGCTGGCTGCCTGATCCTCGTCATGCTCTGCTTCGCCTTCGCCTACGGCCTGATCACACTGGGTATCTGGCCCTGGGCCGCGTTCCTCATCGTGGCTGGCGTGCTCCTGCTGCTGGCGTTGCTCGCCATCCTCATCGTGGTCATCAGGGTGCGCGGGATAAGCGGCCTGCGGAAGACGAGGCAGACGGTGCAAGAGGACCTGGCGCTGCTCAAGCGGGATGAGGACCAGCCCGCTCGGCCGGCGGTCGAGGCGGGCTGACCCTATGACCCTCCGGGGTGACGCGGCGGTCTACGTCGAGGGCCCATGGTCGCACCGCGCGGTGAGCGCGAACGGGACCCGGCTGCACGTCGCGGAGAGCGGCGACGGCCCGCTGGTCCTGCTGCTCCACGGGTTCCCGCAGTTCTGGTGGACCTGGCGCGAGCAGCTGGCCACGCTGTCCGCCGCCGGTTACCGCGTCGTCGCCCCGGACCTGCGCGGCTACGGGGGCAGTGACAAGCCGCCCCGGGGCTACGACCTGGTCACCGCGGCCTCGGACGCGGCCGGACTGGTCCGGGCGCTGGGCGAGGCCAACGCGGTGGTCGTCGGGCACGACTGGGGCGGGCTGGTCGCCTGGACGATGGCCGCCTACTACCCCAAGGTGGTGCGCAGGCTGGCCGTCATCTCGATGGCGCACCCGCTGCGGATGGGGTCTTCCGTGGTCACCCATCCGCTGGGCCAGGGCCGCCGCAGCGGGTACGCGTTCGGCTTCCAGGTTCCGGTGGTTCCCGAGCACAGCCTGGTCCGGGATCACGCCCAGCGGGTCGGGCAGATGCTGCGTTCCTGGTCCGGGCCGGGCTGGCCGGACCCGGAAACCGAGCGGCGCTACCGGACCGCGATGTGCATCCCCTCGGTGGCGCATTCCGCGCTGGAGTACCACCGCTGGTTCGTCCGCTCCCGGGTCCGCCCGGACGGCCTGCGCTATGCCCGGCGGATGCGCGCGCCTATCCAGGCCCCCACCCTGCATATGCAGGGCGCGCTCGATACGTGCGTGCTGCCCGCCACGTCACGCGGGTCCGGGCGGCACGTCGACGGCCCGTACCGCTGGCGCCTCCTCGACGGGGCCGGCCACTTCCCGCACGAGGAGCAGCCGGACCGTTTCGACCGTGAGCTCCGCGGCTGGCTGGCGGACCCCGAACCCGAGCGATGACGCCCGGCCCGGCCCGCGACCTGGACCCGGACCCGGGCGCAGGCCCGGGCCGGGACCGTGACCCGGCCGGGCGGCCGCGGAACTCCCGGCCCCGGGACGCGCTGGGACGCCCCCTGCCGCGCGGCGAGACGGGCGCGGAGCGGGTGCCGGAGGATCTGTCCCTGCCTCCGGCGGACGCCCTGGCGCTGGCCCAGCACCTGCTGGACTCCGGCCGCCCGTTCCACGCCCACGAGGTGCTCGAAGCGTCCTGGAAGCAGGCCCCCCAGCCCGAGCGGGAGCTGTGGCGCGGGCTGGCCCAGGTCGCGGTGGGACTGACCCACGTGCAGCGGGGCAACGCGCGGGGGGCGGTGGCCCTGCTGCGCCGGGGGGCGGACCGGGTCAGCGGGTACACCGGCACCGCACCGCACGGCATCGACGCCGCGGGCATCTCCCGGGCCGCCGCGGACCTGGCGGCCCGGATCGAGGCGGCCGGGGACACCGCGGCCGCCGCAGCTCAGCCGCGGATCAGCCTGACCAAGAGCTAAGCCCAGCGCGACCAGATTACGGGCGGGTCGCTAGTCACACGCCTGGGTGGAGACCTGGCCGGTCCTGGCGGCCGCCGCGCGGGCGTCGCTCTCGACCTCCGACGCGGTCAGCGCGTATCCGGTGTCCTTCACGCCCACGGCCGCGGCGAACACGACGCCGTCCACCTGGCCGTTCGGGGCGAGCAGCGGGCCGCCGGAGTTGCCCGGCTCGACGTTCGCCCGGATCGAGTAGATCTGCCGGGTTACTTCCTTGCGACTGGTAGATGTCCGGGGCCTGGGCCAGCTGGTCGTCACCGACCCGGGCGGGGACCGTCGTGAATCCATGGTCTCGCGGGTAACCGGCCACGATCGCCTCGTCCCCCAGGTTGGCCGGCCCGGCGAACTGCAGCGTGCGGGCGTTCAGGCCGGGCACGTAGAGGACCGCGAGATCACGCTCCGGGTCGAACAGCACCACCGTGGCCCTGAGCTGGGCGCCCGTCCTGGTGGTCACCGTCTGGTTCTCGGTGACCCCCGCCACCACGTGCGCGTTGGTCAGGATGTGGTTCGGGGAGATGACGAACCCCGAGCCCTCGATCTTGCGCTGGCAGCTGGGCGCGATCCCCGTGACCTTGACGATGCTGTCCCGGGAGCGGACCAGGCCGGCCGAGGCCAGCACGGCCGGGTTGGGCGGCGCCACGGTCAGCGCCGGCTCGGCCCCGAGCGCGCCGAACACCTGGACGTACGGGCCGCTGGCCAGCAGGCTGCGGAAGTCGGAGAACATCGTCCGCGCGCCCGAGGGCATCACCCCGTCCACCGCGTGCAGCACGGCCGACTTCTGGACCTGGGCGGTCACCATGGCGAACGGCGCGTTGACCACGGCCGAGCCGATCAGCCACGCGATGAGCAGGACTGAGATGACGCTGATCGCGGCCCCCGCCACGGAGTCGATCAGGGTCGCCGGGCGCCAGTGCACCCGGGAGCGCACCGCGGCGCCGACCGCGGAGGCCAGCAGCTGGCCGATCATGGCGGCCACGAACACCGCGACGATGGCCACCAGGGCCTGCTGCGCGGACCCTTGCACCAGGGAGCGGGCGAGCTTGGGCGCGAACGACGCCCCTATGGCCGCCCCGCCCAGGAACCCGGCGAAGCTCAGAATCCCGACGATGAAACCCTGGCGATAGCCGGCCACGGCGAATGCCGCGGCGAGCGCAATCAAGATCAGGTCAAGCAAGTCACCCGACACCAGCCCACCGTATAGCGCGCGGCCGGATGATTGGTTCGCAGTAGGGTATTGACCGCGTCCAGTGACGGTATTAGCTCCCCGCGGCCAGCGCCTCCGGCGGCAGCTCCTCTACCTGGCCACGGTCCCACGGCTGCTCCCATCCGCCCAGCGTGAGCAGCCGGTCGACCAGGGCCGCGGTGAACCCCCAGACGAGCATGCCCCGGACCCGGAAAGCCGGCCCGCTGACGCCGGAAGGATGCCGGATCGTTAGCCGGCGCCGGGGATCGGAGAGTTCGGAGAGGGGGACCCGGGCCACCGCGGTCACCTCGGGCGGGTCGGCCGGGGCCACCGGGACCGGCCGGCGCCACCAGGCGAGGACCGGGGTGACCGCGAAGCCGCTCCGGGCGATGAACAGGTCCGGGAGCACGGCGAGCACCTCGACCCCGGAGGCCTCGACGCCCGCTTCCTCGGCCGCCTCCCGGAGCGCGGCCGGGACCGGGCCCGCGTCGGATTCGTCGATCGCGCCGCCGGGGAACGCGGGCTGGCCGGAGTGGCGCCGCAGCCCGGGGCCACGCTGCACGAGCAGCAGGTCAGGGCCGTCCGCGCCCATGCCGAACAGCACCAGCACCGCGGACGGGCGGCCGCCGCCGGGCGGCGGGCGCAGCCGGGGCGGGATCGCGGCCTCGCGGGCCGTCGCCGCCAGGTCGCGCAGCCAGCGCGGCGGCCCGGCGGTCACCTCGTCCGGGGCGCCGTCGATATTCCGGTAACCCGCTGCCTGAGCACGCCCAGGGTCCACCGGGTCCACGGCACTCATGAGAACGGGCCCGTTTTCACCAGCGCGCGGGCCGTCTTCTCGTCAGTCGGGCCTTCCCCGTAGGACGGGCACAGCCGGGCGATGGCGCAGGCTCCGCAGGCGGGCCTGCGGGCGTGGCAGACGCGCCGGCCGTGCCAGATCAGCCGGTGCGACAGGATCGTCCACTCCGACCGCGGGAAGAGCGCCCCGACCTCCTGCTCGATCTTGACCGGGTCGGTCTCCTTGGTCCACCCGAGGCGCCGGGCCAGCCTGGAGAAGTGCGTGTCCACCGTGATGCCCGGCACCCCGAACGCGTTGCCGAGGACGACGTTCGCCGTCTTCCGCCCTACCCCCGGCAGGGTGACCAGGTCCGCCAGCCGGCCGGGGACCTCACCGGCGTACCGGTCACACAGGGCCTGACCCAGGCCGATGAGGCTGTTGGTCTTGGCCCGGAAGAACCCGGTGGACTGGATGATCTTCTCCATCTCGGCCCGGTCGGCCGCCGCGTAGTCGGCGGCGCTCCGGTAGCGCGCGAACAGCACCGGCGTTACCAGGTTGACCCCCTTGTCGGTGGTCTGCGCGGACAGGATCGTGGCGACCAGCAATTCCAGCGGCGAGGTGAAGTTGAGCTCGCTGTGGGCATCGGGATAGAGCAGGGCGAGTTCGCGGTTGATGCGCCGGGCCCGGCGGACGAGCGCGGTCCGGGAGGGATCAGGGGTCACGGTTCCAGCCTATTGAGCAGCCGCGCCATCTGGCGCACGGTGCGGTGGCCCAGGCGGCTGAGCGGCAGCCAGAGTGGCTACTCAGCGCGCCGCCCGGCGGGCGCTAGGCTGCGACCGCGCATAACTCAGCAGTTCCGTTATGCTTACGAAGAGCTTCCGGGGGGCCATGGCAGCTGCACGAGTCGCCTCAGGCGCGGCGACGCCGATCATGTCCGGGGCGGGCCTGGCCTCGCTGGTGCGGCGGAACTGGCTGCTGGCCATCCTGCTGGTCGCAGGCCTGGTCCTGCGGGCGGCGGCCCAGCTGGCCTACCGTCCCGCGCTGCTGTTCATCGACTCCATCAAGTACCTGTTCGGCGCGTATGCCGGGAACGATCCGCCCGGCTACGAGCTGGTCCTGAAGGCCTTCCTCCGGGTCGGCACGCTGCCCATGGTGGTGGCCGTCCAGCACCTGCTCGGCCTGGCCATGGCCGTGGCGCTCTACCTGATCCTGCGCCGCCGCGGCGTGCCGCGCTGGCTGGCCGCCCTGGCCACCGCGCCCATCCTGCTGGACGCCTACCAGCTCCAGATCGAGCAGTCGATCATGCCCGACACGGCGTTCGAGGCCCTGATCGTGGCGGGCCTGGTCTGCCTGCTCTGGCAGCCGCGGCCCCGGCTGTGGATGGTGCTGGCCGCCGGGCTCGCCCTGGGGTCCTCGGCGACGGTCCGCCAGGTCGGCGAGATCTTCATCCTGCCCGCGCTGGTGTACGTGCTGATCACCGTGCCGGGCTGGCGGGTCAAGCTGATCAAGGCAGCGGCGCTGTGTGCCGCCTTCGCCCTGCCCATCCTGGTCATCAGTTTCCGTAACTACGTGGCCATCAAGCATTTCTCGCTCGCCCCGTACGCGGCCGGGACCATCTACGGCCGGGCCGCGGCCGCGGCCGACTGTGCCACGCTGACGTTGCCGCCGTATGAGCGCGCGCTCTGCCCCTCCCCCAGCCAGCAGGCGCGGGGCCCGGACTGGCTGGACCACGGCGCGACGTCGCCGATCAAGTACGTAGCTCCCCCGGCCGGGATGCATCACGTGCCGATGGCCGCGGATTTCAGCCGCCGCGTGTTCGAGCAGCAGCCGCTGCGGATGGCCAGCGCGATCGGCCGGGACGCCATCAAGCTCTTCGCCGTCCAGCGGGTCACCTTCCCCGGCGATACGTCCGTTACGCGCTGGCAGTTCCAGCGGGCCTTCCCCCTGTACCCGCCCTACATCTCCGATGCGCACGGCCATCTGCGGTTCGCCCAGCTCAATCCGGCGGGCCAGGTGAAGGTGATCGCGAGGGGGCGGCGCTTCCGCGACCAGCCCGCCGTGAATCCGGGGCTGGCCGGGTTCCTGCGCGGCTACCAGCTCGGTGGCGGCTACACGCCCGGGCCGCTGTTCCTGGTCAGCGCGCTGGCCGGGCTGGCGGGCACCATCGGCGTGCTGCGCCGCCAGGCCTCTGCCGCGCAGCGGGCCACGGCCACCGCCTGCCTGCTCACCTTCCTCAGCGCGGTGGCGGTGCTGCTCGCGTCCGACTTGTTCGAGTTCAGCTGGCGCTACCAGCTGCCGGCGCTGGTCACCCTGCCGCCGGCCGGGGCGCTGGGCATCACGGTGCTGATCGGGTATTTCGCGGCCCGCCGCCCGGGCGGCGCCCAGCCGGTTCCCAGGCAGGTCAGCCAGCCCGCCTCCGGGCTCAGTCAGGGTCCTGCCAGCCCGGCCGGGGCCCGAACCGGGCCGATGCGAACCACACGACCAGGGCCAGCGGGACCAGCAGCACGACCGGGAGCAGCGCGGGCACGTAGGCCGTGACCAGGGCGGAGGCACAGGCTCCCACGATCACGGCGGCGAAGATGCCCAGGCTGCGCTCCAGGCCCTGGGGTTTCCGCCCGGTGACCAGCGCCGAGATCACGCCGGTCATCGTTCCGGTCAGGTACGTCGTGGATATCTCGCCCAGATGGCGGATGGTGGCCGCCTGGATGCCCATGGCGATGCCCGCGTTGGCCAGCAGCATGAGCTGGCCCGTCCCGGACGGGTGGCCGCCGGACAGTTCCCAGCCCACGCAGAACACCGCGAGCACGCAGAACTCCAGGCCGAGCGCCACCGTGAGCCACGACGGCCAGATCTCGCGCTGCGCGACCACCGCGTGCGAGCGGCGGCCCCGCCAGCCCGCCAGCCAGCGGCCCGTCCGCCGGGCGGACAGGGGCGCCCCCACGGCCACGCCGGCCACGTAGCTGGCCAGCGCCACCCCGCAGTTTTCCGCCAGCGCCCCGTCGTGGGTGCCCGCCGCGACGCCCAGCAGCACCAGGGTCCCGGTGATCACGCTGCTGAACACGTGACCCAGGTGCAGGAAGGCGGCGGCGTTGACCCCGCCGGTGGTCACGGTGAGCAGGACGACCAGCAGGTCCCGGGCGCCCGAGCGCCAGTCCTTAGCCACGGCCAGGTCCCTAGGCCGCGTACTCGCCGGTGAGCGCCCGCCGGACATCGCCGATCCGGTTGGCCAGCGGGCGGACATCGTCGCTGTCCACCCGGGGCAGGTCCCCGGGGAGCTGGCCGTCCCGGACGCTGCGGGCCAGCTCGCGCAGGGCGGTGGCCAGCTGCCCGACGTCACCGGGATCGGGATGCTGGCCCGTGGCGTCGGCGCGCACGGCGGTCGCGGTCACGGTGTCCGTGACCTGCTCCAGGGCGTTGAGGGCGGGCCACAGCCGGGCGGCCCGCCTGCTCACCGAGGGGGGCTCTGCCATCGTCCGCTGAAACTCCGTGCGCAGGTCGGATAGGGCTCGGTAGGACCGGCGGCGCAGCGCCGACCGGCCCGGCTGGCCGGAGAGCGCCTGCTCCGTGTAACGCGCCACACTATCGAGCGCGACGGCCAGCTGTTCCGGCAGGTGCGCATGCCAGCTCGAGGGCCAGGGGGCGTACCCCACCAGGAGCACGATGGCGCAGCCCAGCGCGGTGTCGATCAGCCGGTCCAGGGCGAGCGACCAGCCGACCGGATGCAGCAGGTCGATCAGGATGACGACCAGCGGGGTCAGGAACGTGGTGAACAGGCCCCAGTTGCGGTCCCGGCCGTAGGGCAGCAGCCCGGCGAACACCGCGCAGGGAATCAGCAGCAGCGGGCCCGCCGGGATGACGACGAGGATGATGGCGCCCAGCACCGCGCCGACCATCGTGCCGATCCCGCGCTGCAGCGCGCGGGCGAACACCGAGCCGAAGTCCGGCCGCAGCACGATCGCGACGGTCAGCACCACCCAGTAGGAGCGCTGGACCGGGAGCGCCTGGCTGACCACGGCGGCCACGCCGACGGACAGCATCAGCCGGAGCGCGAAGACCCGGGTCAGGCGGCCGCCCACCGTTTCCGCCAGCACGTCCCGCAGGCGTTCGCGGGGACTCCGGCGGCGGGGGCCCTGGGCGCCTTGCGGCTGGCGCTTACCGGAGACCAGGTCGGCCGCGCCCGCGACGGCGGCGGCCAGCGCCTGCAGGCCGGGAGTGTGGCCCGGAGGAGGCGGCCGGACCGAGGAGACCGGCGTGCCGTACTGGATGGCGCCGGCGATCGCGTCGATCGTGGCGACGAGCCCGGGCGGAGCCTTGACCCCCTCCTGGACCAGGGTGACGGCCGCCTCGGTGAGCGGGTGGGTCTGGCGGAGCAGCGCGGCGACGCGGTTCAGCTCCGGATCCCGGCCGCTGGCCCGGGCCCGGCGCGACGCGAGGTCATCCCAGGCCTGGTTGAGCGCGGTGGCGACGGCCTGATGGGCCTGGGGAAACTCCGGCGTGCCGGCGGCGCGCAGCATCTGGGCCAGCGCGCGGTAGGCCTCCGCGGTGCTGCGCTCCTCCGCGGCCAGGGGCGCGGTCAGCCAGGCGGGCACCAGCAGCAGCATCGCCCACCCCACCCCGCCCAGCAGCAGCAGCGGGGCCCACCACCAGGGCCGCAGCGCGCCGAGCGGGCCGGTGCCCAGGATGGTGTAGACGAGCAGCTGGAGGCCGGTGACGGCCACCGTGGCCCCGGCCGCGGTCAGCAGGGCCGAGATCCCGGCCACCAGGACCAGCACGGCGCCCGCGACCCAGCCCTGGCCGTGCACCAGCCCGCCGAGCACCAGCCCGGCCGCTCCGCCGAAGATCCCGGCCGCGGCCATCCGCCTGATCCGCGCGGGATAGGTGCCACCGCGGTCCACCACCGTGCCCAGCAGGCCGCCCATCGCGCCCAGGAGCCCGGCGGCCTGGCTGCCCAGGGCATAGCCCAGGGCGAGCGGCCCGCAGATGGCGAGCGCGGCGCGGATCACCGCAGGCCATGGCACCGTGGCCGGCGCCGGCCGGACCACCTCGGCGAGCCAGGGCGGGACCGCGGCCGCGGCCGCGGCGGGAAGCCTGGCCAGCTTCTTCACCCGGGGCCGGCCGGCATCATCAGGGAGCTGCTCACCAGCTCATCGTGTCAAACGCGCCGGGATTAGGCGCACCGGAACATCTCAGGCTCGCACCGGCCCGGCGTCAGCCAGGTTCCGCCCAGCGGTAGCTGGTGGCTGCTCCGCCATCGATGCGGACGATCCCGGTCACGTCGGCAGTCATCCGGCCGATCGGTACACCCTGGCAGAGCTAGGCGTCGGTAGGACGCGCCAGGTGGCCTAAGCCGTATAGCGCGCACGTGCCTGGTACCCGACGTGCGATGCAGGCCTGCGCCCAGGCTCTCACCCCCGTCGCGCGGCCGCGCGGCGGGGGTGAGCCAGCGACTGGTCAGGCGGCGCGGCGCTGCTCGTCCCCCGTGGTCCCGCCCGTGATGAGCTCGCTGACCTGGCTGATGGCGCCGCTCAGGCCGCCTTTGGCGACGCGGCCGAGGATGCCCTGGGCCAGGCCCACCCCATCCGCGACCATCCGGCGTACCTCGGGTGACGTCCTGATCGCGTCCAGGGACTTGCGCGCCCGCTGCATCCCCTCACGGCCCTCGCTGACCCCGGTCAGGTAGCCGGCGACGAACCCGATGATCGTTTCCATAGCTCTGCCTGCCTTGCCTGGTGTCTGGCCGGACTGGAGGTCCCGGTCCGGGTGCGCTACATCTGGCGCAGTTCGAGATAGCGCTTGATGTCGGGAAGGGACTGGACGACGGCGGCGAGCACTACGGCCACCACCACCGCCTTGATGAGCCTGCCAATCATGGTGGTCCTCCTCTGCCAGATGGTGCGGGATGGGTTAGCCGACTGCCCCGAGGGGCTCGACTTCATCAGGAGCGAAGTACAGGAACCGGCCCTGGATGCGCTGGATGTCCGCGTCCGGGTCGTCTTCGGGCAGCAGGGCCAGGTGTGCGTGCCCGTCCACGTCGAACAGCACCGCCTCGACCAGCGCGGTCCGGCCGGTCAGGAACAGGTCCTGCGCGTCGGCGCGCCGGGCGCCCGGGCACATCCGGACCCGGCTGCCGCGGGCGACGCGAACGTCCCCGATCATCACGTGATCGGTGTCGGGGGATACCGAGCGGTCCGCGCCCGGATCCCACCACGGCGCCTCCCCCGCGACGGCGGGGTCGGGGGCCATCCCGTTCTCGCGCGGCGGTCTCTCGCCGGCGTCACCGGGCTGCTCCTGCGGGGGTTCGGTCCACTCCGGCACGGCCCCGGGCCCGGCGGCGGGCCCCCGGCCGGCCTCCGGCTGGATTGAGGTAGCGGATGGCACCGTGCATGCGCTCGAGCATCTCGGGCGGCAGGTGGTCGAGCCGGTCCAGCAGCTCGGCCGCGCGCGGGTCGGTAGCCCGGGCGGCCCGCTTCTCCTCATCGGTCAGGGTCATCGTGCGGAGCGTGAGGATCTCGTCGATCTCGGTCGAGTCGAATAGCTGCCCGGCGCTCTCCGCGGCGATCTCCGCATGGTCGTACAGGATGACCGGGGAGGACAGCATCAGCTCCGTGCAGTCCGGCGGCCCGGCCAGCACCGGCCAGGTGGCGGTGTTCACGCAGCGGCCGACCTCGCCCGCGGCCCACTCCGGTGGGTCCGTCATGGACAGGAACCGGCCGCCTGGCACCGCGATCAGGCAGTGCGCGGCGATCAGGGCGTACGGCAGGCCGTCCGCCCGGCGGGCCAGCGGACCGGGCGGCTGGGTCCGGTTTTCCAGCACCACCCGCAGCCGCAGCGCGCCATAGGGCCCCGGCGTCCGCTCCGCGCTCAGCCGGATCACCCCGTGCAGCGGCTCCCGCCGCCGGTCCAGCCGCCCGGCGGGCTCCCCGCCGGAGCCGGCCAGGTCCTCGTGCTCGAGACCACCCGGGACGGTGAACTCGGTCTCGGTTCCCCCGGCCAGCAGCCCGGCGATCGAGGCCGCCGCCTGCTGCTCGCATTCGGCCGCCTCGTCCCACGGGGTGTGCTCGATCTCGCCGGCCTGCAGCGAGCCGACCGGCCGGAAGCCGTCCGCCGGCGACCCGGCCAGCACGGTGCGCCGCTGGACCTGAAGGAAACGGGCCAGGACCGTGACCGTCGCGCCGGGCGCGCATTCCAGGACGCACTCGGTCTGCGCGGCGGACGGCTCGTGTTCATCGACGGCCCGGTAGGCCGCTGGCATCAGCACCCCGAACTGGAATCGCTCCTGGTTCTTCTGCGCCGAGGCGCGGTAGGGGTAGAGCAGGTAGCCCTCGTAGAGAATGGCGTCGGCGACCTGCCGGGCCTGGTCGAGGTGGGCCGGATCGATACGGTCGCGGGATTTCACGATTCCTCCTGGCCCGCCCGGGCGAGCAGGGCGAGCACGGTCGCGTCCCAGGTGGGCAGCGCATTACGGCTCTTGAACTGGCCCAGCTCGTCCAGCGTCTTCCGGCTCATGGTGATCCAGGCGGTGTCCGGGAAGTGAGCGTCCACGGCCTCCCGCCACTGGCGCACGGGCAGCCGGAAGGTGGTCTCCTTGCTCCACGGCACCTGCTGGACCCGCAGCCGCCCGTCGGCCAAGCCGAAGAGGGTCCCGCTGAACAGCAGCAGCAGCGGGATCTCGCCGTCGTCCAGCGAGCTGAAGTAGCGCGTCGAGGCGATCTGCAGGTCGTAGGTGAACGGGACCGGCAGCTGGACCTCGATGCTGCCGGTGAACCCGGGGACCATGGTGGAGATCGTGGTGAACTGCAGCGGCTTGAGCGTGTCCGACCAGCGGACCCGCTCGCCGAACAGGTCGTTCAGCCGGTCCGCCTCCGCGTCGGAGTAGGGCCGGCGGAAGGGCTCGATCCGGATCTGGGTGCGCAGCGCGATCGCGTCCACCTTTTCCCCGGACGTCTCGCTGATCCGCAGGTCCAGCTCGAACGACGGCACCGCCGCGTAGCGGTCCACCCGGGCGCCGATGCAGTCGAATACGAGCTCAGCCATGGTGGGCGTCCTGCTGGGGCGCCGCGCTGGCCGGCGTCTCCCGGGCCCGTGTGCGGACGCCGGCCAGGAACTCCTCGATGCTGGCCCGGGCCTCACTGCCGCCGTCGAAGCCCTTCCACAGCATCCGCATCCGGCCGGCCAGTTCGTAGCAGACGTCGATGGGGACGATGAAGTACTCCGCCTCGGACGCGTGGCTTTCGCGGCACAGCAGCACGGCCTCCACGTCGGGTTCTGCCGCGCCCAGCAGCGGATACGCGGCCGCCAGGCGCTCCCACGCGGCCAGGTCGAGGGTGCATTCGGTGGCTCCGGCCGGGCTCGGGTAGAAGCCGCCCAGGCCGCGCTCCGAACTGTTGAGGAAGAAGGCCAGCCCCACCGGGATCTGCAGCTCGTCCCACTCCATGGCCGACATCGGCCGGGACGAATCCCGCAGATAGCGGTCCGGGATGGACCGGTATCGCGCGGAGCCCCGGCGGGCCCCGTCCGGGCTGGGGCTCGCGGGAGAGGCCGGAGGGCTGTCGCCCCAGGCCTGCCCGGCCTGGGTGAACAGCAGATAGCAGGCCCGGCAGGCGCAGGCCAGGCTGGACTGCTCCAGGTCGGCCACGTGACCGTGCACCGGCGGTATGCCGGTCGCGCAGAACTCGCAGTGTTCCTCGGCGTCGTCCCGCGGGGCGGGGGCGGTCGACAGAGCGGCCTGAACCGGATCGGGGAGGACCTGGGGATCGGGGAGGGCCTGGGCAGGCGGAGCGGGGGACGGCGCACCCCGGGCAGGCGCCGGGCCGGGCGGCCCGACGAACTTGCGCAGCCCGGATGGCCGGCTCACGACGAGATCGCCTCCTGCGGCGCCGTGACCGCGACCCTGACTCCCTGGCTGTCGGATAGCAGCGGGAGCGGGTCCAGGTGCACGGCCGCGTCGCCGAGGCTGCGGCCCGCGGACCGGACGTCGTACTGGGTCCGGCAGCCGGGGCAGGCGAGTTCGCCCAGCGTGAGCAGGCCCTCGGCCAGCGATATCCCGCAGGCTGCGCAGGCATCGCGGTAGGCGTACAGGGTGCCGCGGACCGAGCAGAGCAGCACCCGGGTGCCGGCCACCTCGGCGATCACCGGCCTGCTGCTGGGCGGCCCGATGTCGGGGATGGTGACCCACCTGGCGTCACCGCCGCCGGCGGCGGGCACCTCGACCTGGCCGCCCGCCTCCGGGGGGCGCTGGCCGATCTGCAGCAGCGGGCCCTGGGCCGGCGGGGCGGTGACGCCTTCCACCACGACCTCGGTGACCTCAGGCGCCGCGTCCTCGATGGCGCCCTTGATGGCGAGCTGGACCGTCACCGTCGAGGAAGGACAGCCATCGCAGCTGCCTTCCAGGCGGAGCTGGGCCACCCCCTCCTCCGTCACCCCCAGGTAGGTCACCCCGCCGGCGTGCGAGCCAAGGTAGGGGCGGACCTGATCCAGGGCCCGCTGGATCCGCTCGTCCACGTCCAGCGGGTGCAGGTCGTGCAGCAGCAGCAGGCTTTCCACCAGCGGGTCCTCGAGCAGGCGGTCGAGGATGGCGGCTCCCGCCGCGCCTTCCGCGCGGAGCGCGGCCATGATGTGGCTCAGCCCGTCACCGTAGAGTCCCAGCAGCAGCCGGACCAGTTCCTCGGCCGCGCTGGCGGTCGCCTCCCCGCCCTCGGACTGCAGGATGCCGAGCAACTCCTCGACGCGTGCCCCCACCTGCCGTGCGTCGGCCATCCGCCTCGCCTCTCATACCGGTTATGACTCATCCTCCTGGTCACCTGGCATCCGGGTCCCGCCCGGCCGGCTGGCCAGGCGGGACCCGGAGTGCGGGGCGCGTTCCGGGGCGGTGCGGTTCCCCGGAACTCCCGCTTCAGGTGGCCAGGGTCGCCGCCATCGGCGTGTGCACCTTTTCCAGCAGCTTGCCGTTACCGAGGTACATGTGGACACCGCAGGGCAGGCAGGGGTCGAAGCTGCGGACGGCCCGCATGACGTCGATGCCCTTGAAGTTCTCCGGGGAGTTCTCCTCGAAGATCGGCGTGTTCTGGACCGCGTCCTCATACGGTCCCGGGGTGCCGTAGCTGTCCCGGACACTCGCGTTCCAGGGCGTCGGCGGGTACGGGTGGTAGTTCGCGATCTTCCCGTCCCGGATCACCATGTGGTGCGACAGCACGCCGCGCACCGCTTCGGTGAACCCGCAGCTGTTCGCCTCGTCCGGGACGTCGAACGGCTCCCAGGTCTTGGTGTGCCCGGCCCGGACCTCGGCGAGGGCCTTCTCCATGAAGTACAGGGCGGCCGCGGCGGCGTAGGCCTGGAAGTAGGTGCGGGCCCGGTCGCGCTCGATGGCGTTAGAGAGAGGTCTTCCCTCTTTGTCGTGCGGGATCTTCCACTCGAAGGTGACCTCGGGCTTGGTGACCGTCCGGGGCAGGTTGATCTGCACGCTGCTGCCGGTGGACTTGATGTAGCCGATGTCCACCAGGCCGCCCTGCGCGGTCGCCCAGAGCCGGGCGATCGGGCCGCCGCCAGTGTCGGCGGCCAGGTAGTTGGTGCCGTCGAACCAGCGCGGCGACATGACCCAGCTGTACTTGTCGTCGAAGTTGCGCTTCTGCGGCCGCGGGATCGTGTGCTGGTTCCAGGGGTGCCTGCGGTCCACCGGGTTACCCAGCGGGTCGCGGGTCACGAACATCTCCTGGTCTTCCCAGTCCTCGTAGTAGGAGCTGCCGAGGAGGATGCGGATGCCCAGGTTGATGTCCACCAGGTCGTTGGTAAGGAGCTGGCCGTCCCGGATGACGCCGGGGCTGACGAACATCTTCCGGCCCCAGTCGCTCATGTGGTCGTACCGGAAGTCGCAGTGCTCGGGGTCGTTCAGGCTGCCCCAGCAGACCATGTCCGCGCGGCGGCGGCCGACCTCCTCATACCCGGGCAGCGCCTCGTAGAAGAAGTCGAACAGGTCATCGTGCATGGGCACGACGCGCTTCATGAACTCCACGTAGCGCATCAGCCGGGTGAGGTAGTCGGTGAACAGCTGCACGGTCGGAGTGGTGCCCACGCCGCCCGGGTAGAGCGTGGACGGGTGCACGTGGCGCCCTTCCATCAGGCAGAACATTTCCCGGGTGGACCGGCTCACCTGGAGCGCCTCGCGGTAGAACTCGCCTTCCAGCGGGTTCAGCGACCGCATGATGTCACCGATGAACTTGTAGCCGTGATCGCCCGCGTGCGGCGCCTCGGTGCGGTTGGCCAGCTCCAGCACGCCGGGGTTGGTCTCGCCGACCATCTTGGCGCAGAAGTCCACCCCGACCAGGTTCTCCTGGAAGATGTTGTGGTCGAACAT
Source organism: uncultured Actinomycetes bacterium (assembly GCA_963718305.1). Lineage (GTDB taxonomy): Bacteria > Actinomycetota > Actinomycetes > Streptosporangiales > Streptosporangiaceae > RYN-230. The sequence continues at coordinate 12,748 of CAVQZG010000023.1, read as the reverse complement.
GTACTCGGCGGCCTCGCCGAGGTTGATGATCCACTCGGCGAGATGCGGCGGCCGCACCCCGTAGGCCATGTTCTGGTTGTAGACCGAGCACGTCGCGTGGTTGTCCCCGCAGATGCCGCAGATCCGGCTGGTGATGAAGTGCGCGTCCCGCGGGTCCTTGCCCTTCATGAAAATGCTGTAGCCGCGGAAGATCGACGAGGTGCTATAGCACTCGATGACCTTCTTCTGCTTGAAGTCAATCTTGGTATAAATGCCCAGGCTCCCCACGATGCGCGTGATGGGATCCCAGTTCATCTCCCGGACGTCAGTGTCTTCGGCAGTCGTCATGCCTCTTCCCCTCGGTACTCAGCGGCGCCGCGCCTGCTCGGACAGCGCCAGTAGTCGTTACCAGGTACTGCCGGTCACCAGGGCTTCTGATAGCCCGTCAGAAGATCGCTGCCCTTCTTCCGCCACTTGGGCTCCTCGTCGGCGGTCTTAGCGGTGAAGCCGCGGAGCGTGCGGATCACGGTGCCGTACAGGGTGCTCGCGGTGGCGGACACCTTCGAGCCCGGAGGCTCGTCCATGAAGGGCATGAACTTGTCCGGGAAGCCGGGCATGGTGCAGGCGATGCAGATCCCGCCCACGTTGGGGCAGCCGCCGACGCCGTTGATCCAGCCGCGCTTGGGCACGTTGCACTTGACCACCGGGCCCCAGCAGCCCAGCTTGACCAGGCACTTGGGCGAGCCGTACTCGTCCGCGAAGTCGCCCTGCTCGTAGTAGCCGCCGCGGTCGCAGCCCTCGTGCACGGTCGCGCCGAACAGCCAGGTCGGCCGCAGCGCCTCGTCCAGCGGGATCATCGGGGCCTGGCCCGCCACCTGGTAGAGCAGGTAGAGGATGGTCTCCGAGAGGTTGTCCGGGTGGGTCGGGCAGCCAGGCACGCACACGATCGGCAGCCCGGCCTTGGACCGCCAGTCCCAGCCCAGGTAGTCAGGCACCCCCATGGCCCCGGTCGGGTTGCCGGCCATGGCGTGGATGCCGCCGTAGGTGGCGCAGGTCCCCGCGGCGAGGATCGCGGTGGCCTTCGGCGCAAGCCGGTCCAGCCACTCGTTGGTGGTCATCGGCTGGCCGGTCGCCGGGTTGTTGCCGAACCCGCACCAGTAGCCCTCGGGCTTGATGGCCTCGTTGGGGATCGACCCCTCGACCACCAGCACGAACGGCTCAAGCTCGCCGCGGTCGGCCTTGTGCCACCACTCGATGAAGTTGTCCGCGCCCTGCTCCGGGCCGCATTCGAAGTCGATGAGCGGCCAGTGCACGGCCACCTTGGGCAGCCCGGGCAGCGCGCCCAGGACGATTTCCTCGATGCTGGGCTGGGTGGCCGCGGTCAGCGCCACCGAGTCCCCGTCGCAGCCGAGGCCCCCATTCATCCAGAGGATGTGCACCACGGGCTCGGCCGTGGACTGCGCCGAACCGTCGCTGGTCTCCGTGGCAGTGGCCATTACCCGGCCACCCCCTCCCTGTGATCTCGGCTAACACTCTGATCTGGGCTAACACTGTGATCTTGGGGCTAACACTGTGATCGGGCGAGCACTGCGGGCTGCTGGCGGTGATCTGCGGGATCCGGCTGGCCGTGGTCCCGGCGGCTAGGCCGGCCCGGCGGGCCCAGCCCGGGTGACGGGCACCCTCGGTGCGCAGCAGACGGGAGCCCGCACCACCGCGGTGGCGGGCGGCGGCGCCGGGCGGCAGAAAGGTGCGCCGCGCAGGCGGTCAGGGGCATCAGTGGCGTCAGCGGGACGGGGTCGGCCTGCCCTGGCCTCCGACACTGGCTCACCAGCGGGAATCGGTCGCCTGGCGGACCCCGATGACCGCCCGACGACCCGAACCATGAAGGGCGCACGAGCGCCAGGGAGATGGTTCATAGAGGCCTTACCTGCTTCATGCGCAGGTGCCGTCATGCTAAACCCGTCCACCATCCGCATCAAGGCAGTAGCGTCAAGTTGTCGGACATAAATGTCCAGTCAGTCCGGACAAAGCTGGGGTGCTGAGGTCCGGGCACCCGGTCCGCCACCCCGGGCAGACACGTCTGGCCTTTTGCCAGCACCTCAAGCACCCCGCTGACCAGTCAGGTTGCCGCAGGCCACCGAAAAGGAGTACCCCACGGTGACCACGCGATACCGCACAGACGCGTACCCTGGGGTTCAGACTGGCCAGGTTTGACGGCCCGGGACGGCCCGGAGGAGACAGTGACGGAACTGCCCAACGGAAACCGGGACGGGTCGATCGAGGTCGTCCCCGTGGTGGTGCTGTCCCAGACCTTTCCGGCCCGGCCGTCCTGGATCCCGGAGATCCGTGACTTCGTCCGCCGCTGCCTCGCCGAGTCCCCCCTGAACGAGGAGGGCACCCGCGGGGTCAGTGAGACCGTGTTCCGCGCCCTGCTCGACGCCGCGGGGCCGACCGGGGCGATCCAGGTCTCCTTCCGGATCTTCCCCGAGCACGTCGAGGTGGACGTGCTGCACTCCAACCAGCCGCCAGGTGAGGTGGCCAGTCCGGCCGAGGTGGGCGGCCGGGCGCCCGCCGTCGCAGCCCGGACCCCGGTGCCCGGGGCCAGGGCGGGAGCGACGCCGCGGCCGGCCACGTTCGCCGACTGGATGTCTACCGCGCTGCGCCGCGAGGGGATGACCCAGGAAGCCGCGGCCCGGCAGCTGGGTGTCTCGGTCAAGACGGTCGGGCGCTGGGTCGGCGGCGAGACCGAGCCGCGGCTGCGGGATCTGCGCCGGATCCAGGAGCTGTTCGGCGAGCTCCCGTTCCCCTGAGCCGGCTCATTCGCCGCGCTGCGGAAAGCCCCGTCGACTAGACAGGACTGTCTCGGCCTCGTCTCAATTGCTGGACGTCCCCCCACAACTGTCCTACGGTGCTGCCATGGCCCTTCCTACGGGACGCTATCGGCTGGGCACTGAGAGCGGCCAGATCATCCTGCGCACGTTCCGCGACGGCCTGGCCTCCACGGCCGGTCATGATCTGGTCATCGAGCTGCCCCGCTGGTCCGGCGAGCTGGTCGTGAACGACGACAAGACCCCGGAATCCCTCGAGGTCCGGATCAACATTGACGCGCTCGTCGTCCGCGAGGGATCCGGTGGCCTCAAGCCCCTGACCGACCGGGACCGCCGCGAGATAGCCACCACCGCGCGGCGGCTCCTGGCCACCGACCGGCACCCAGAAGCGGTCTACACCGCCACCCGGTTCGAGTTGTCGGGTGACAACGGGGTCATTGAGGGGAACCTCACCATCCGGGGGGTGACCCGGCCGCTCCGGCTCCAGGTAAGCCAGCCCGAACCGGGTACGTACCGGGGCACCGGGACCCTCGTGCAATCCGCTTATGGCATCAAGCCGTACACCGCGTTCTTCGGTGCGCTGAAGGTGCGAGACGCGGTGGATATCGAGGTAAATGCGGTTATTCCCGGGCCGGAGGACGGCGCGGAATGAGCCGGCTTTGGGCACCGGCCTTGCGGAGCCGGGCCAGGGGGAAGTAAGCCAGGGTTAGCAGGCACAGGGTTAGCCAGCACAGGGTTAGCTAGCACAGGGCAGGAAGCTCAGCGGGATGACCGCGAGGAGATGAGCGCAGCGCCATCGGCAGCGGTAGGGGACGACGAGGTCGCCAGGCTCTTTGAGCGCCGGACGGCTTCCCTGGACGAGCTGGCCGGGCACGCCGGCACGGTGGCTGCCGCCTGCCATGACATGGCCGTCCGCTTCCACCAGGGCGGCAAGCTCGTGGTGTTCGGCACCGGGTCGTCGAGCACCGATGCCCTGCACGTCGCGGTGGAATTCGTGCACCCGGTGATCATGGGCAAGCGCGCCCTGCCGGCCATCTCGCTCACCGCCGACGTCGCCACGGTGACCGGCATCGCCGAACGCGAAGGCATGGGGGCGATCTTCGCCCACCAGCTCCGCCATCTGGCCACCCCGGCCGATATCGCGCTGGGCCTGTCCGCCGACGGGAACTCCGAAAGCGTGCTGAACGGGCTGCTGACCGCGCACGGCATGGGGATGCTGACCATCGCGCTGGCCGGCGCGGGCGGCGGGGTGATCGGCGCCAGCCCGGCGGTGGACCACGTTCTCGTCACCACGGAATCCGATCCCCGGGTGGTCAAGGAGGCGCAGGTGACCGCGTACCACGTGCTGTGGGAACTGGTCCACGTCTTCTTCGAGCAGCCCGGGGTGCTCGGCCCGGCGGTGGTCGCATGAACCAGCCCGAGCCCGTCCCGCAGCCCGGTCCCCGGCAGGCTGGCCCCGTGCAGGCTGGCCCGGTGCAGCCGCCCGAATGCCACGACGAGGTCTGCATCACCTGCTCCGACACGGCGGTCGCGGTGACCATCGCCCGGCTGCTCCCCGACGGCCTGGCCATCGTGGACACCGAGGCGGGCCAGGAAGAGGTCAGCGTCGCCCTGGTCAGCGCCGGGGTCGGGGACACCATCCTGGTGCACGCGGGTGAGGCCATCGCGCTGGTGCCAAAATGACCGGGGTGCCGACATGACCAAGCGCAGCAGCGGCCAGGACAGCGCGGCCGCGATGGAATCGCTCTATCCGTTCCTGTATGCGGGGGACCCGCCCGACCTGGGCGCGGTGCTGGCCGAGGTCCGCGCGTCCACCGTGGCCAAGGCCCACGAGATCACCGAACTGCGCCGGGTCATCTGCGCCCAGGACGCGAAGCGGCTGGCCGAGTGCGCACAGCAGATGGCCGCCCGGTTCGCGGCCGGCGGGCGTCTGCTGGCCTTCGGCAACGGCGGCAGCGCCACCGACGCCCAGCAGCTGGCCACGCTGTTCCTCGATCCCGGCCCCGGCGAGCGGGCCCTGCCGGCCTTCGGCCTGGCCAACGACATCGCGGTGGTCACCGCCCTGTGCAACGACGTCGGCGTTGAGGTGATATTCGCCCGCCAGATCGCCGCGTTCGGGCAGTCCCACGACATCGCCGTCGGCCTGTCCACCAGCGGCAACTCCGAGAACCTGCTGCGCGCCCTGGACGAGGCGGCCCGCCGCGGAATGCTCACCGTGGGCATCGCCGGCTACGACGGCGGCAAGATGGCCGAGCTGGACAGCCTGGACTACCTGTTCGTGGCGCCGTCGTCCTCGGTGCACCGCATCCAGGAAGCGCAGACCACCGTGTACCACACGCTGTGGGAGCTGACCGTGGCGTCGCTGGCCGGGGCCGGCGGCGGAACGGGAGCCACCGGCGGAGCCGGGACCAGCGACGCAGCCGGGGCCGGGTGAGCGGGATGACCGCGAACGGGAACACCGCGGAGCCGGGTCGCACGCTCGTCGCCTGCCTGGGCAACATCTTCCTCAGCGACGACGGCTTCGGGGTCGAGGTGGCCCGGCGGCTGGCTCGTGAGTCGCTCCCCGAGGGGGTGCGGGTCACCGACTACGGCATCCGCGGCATGCACCTGGCCTACGACCTGGCCGAGGGATTCGACACCACGATCCTGGTGGACAGCGCGCAGCGCGGTGACGCACCCGGCACCGTGTACCTGATCGAGCCCGAGCCGGACCCCCCGGCTGAGGGCGACGACGACGCCGCCCTGGCCAGGATCAGCTTGTTCAACGCGCACGGGATGCAGCCGGACCTAGTGCTCAGCCTGGCTGGCTCGCTCGGCGGGGACGCCGGGCGGGTACTGGTGGTGGGCTGCGAGCCCGCCACCCTGGAGGAGGGGATCGGGCTGAGCGCCCCGGTCACGGCCGCGGTGGACGAGGCCGTGCAGATGATTACCAGGCTGGTGACCACCGGCCAGCACGCGAGCGGCCAGCGCGGGACCGCGCCCGGCCCATGAACAGCCAGGCCAGACCGGCTAGCCGAGACCGGCGAGACCAGTCCCGCCAGACATGAAGAGGTGATCGCATGTGCCTTGGCATCCCAGGCGAGGTGATCGAGTTCCTGCCCGATCAGCCCGACCTGGCCAGGGTGGACGTCAGCGGGGTCCGGCGGGTGATCAACGTTGGCCTGCTCAGCGACGATCCGCCCGAGCCCGGTGAGTGGGTGCTCATTCACGTGGGCTTCGCGCTATCCAAGATCGACGAGGCTGAGGCCGCGGCCGCGCTGCAGTTCCTGGAGGGGATAGGCCAGGCCTACGCGGACGAGCTGGAAGCCCTCCAGGCATCCCAAATCGAGTAGAGGGGGCACTGATGCGCTTCGTTGACGAATTCCGCTCGGCGGACAAGGCGCAGGCCCTGTCCGCGAAGATCGCCGAACTGTGCGAGCCGGGGCGGCACTACAAGTTCATGGAGGTGTGCGGCGGGCACACGCACACCATTTACAAGCACGGGCTCGAGGACTACCTGCCGGAGTCCGTCGAGCTGGTGCACGGCCCGGGCTGCCCGGTCTGCGTCATCCCGATGGGGCGGGTGGACGACGCGATGGCGCTGGCCTCCCAGCCTGACGTGATCATGACCTCGTTCGGCGACATGATGCGCGTCCCCGGCAGCCACGGCTCGTTCTTCGACGCCAAGGCGCAGGGCACCGACATCCGGATGGTCTACTCACCGCTGGACTCGCTGAAGATCGCCCGCCAGAACCCGGACAAGCGGATCGTGTTCATGGCGATCGGCATGGAGACCACGACACCGTCCACCGCCATGACCGTGCTGCGCGCGGCGGCCGAGGGCCTGGAGAACTTCTCCATCTTCTGCAACCACGTCACGATCATTCCCGCCATCAAGGCGATCCTGGACTCTCCCGACCTGCGCCTGGACGGCTTCATCGGCCCCGGTCACGTGTCCACGATCATCGGCTGCCGCCCGTACGAGTTCGTGGCCCGGGACTACGGTAAGCCGGTCGTGGTGGCCGGGTTTGAGCCGCTGGACATCCTGCAGTCCATCTACATGCTGATGCTCCAGCTGTCCGAGGGCCGCACCGAGATCGAGAACCAGTACACCCGGGTGGTGCCCTGGGACGGGAACCTGCCCGCCCTCCAGGCGATCAACAAGGTCATGGAGCTGCGGCCGTACTTCGAATGGCGGGGGCTGGGCTTCATCTCCCACTCGGCCATGCGGGTCCGCCCCGAGTTCGCCAAGTTCGACGCGGAACTGCTCTTCGAGGTGCCCGGGGTGCGGGTCGCCGACCCGAAGGCCTGCCAGTGCGGCGAGGTGCTCAAGGGCGTGCTCAAGCCCTGGGAGTGCAAGGTGTTCGGGACCGCGTGCACGCCGGAGACCCCGATCGGGACCTGCATGGTCTCCCCCGAGGGTGCCTGCGCCGCGTACTACAACTTCGGCCGGATGAACCGCCGCCGGAAAGTGGATGTGACCATCTCATGAGTGACCAGGGCACCTGGGTCGACCAGGCGCTGCGTGAGCAGGCTGACCACGCCCAGGAGGAGCACGCCGGGCCAGCGCCGCGCCGGGCCAGCGGAGCCTCCGACCGTGAGCAGCAGGTGCTCGACCGGATCGACCGGGCCCGGCGCCGCCGGCCCAGGGTCCGCGAGGAGCGGATCACCATGTCCCACGGGGCCGGCGGGAAGGCCACCCGGACCCTGGTCGAGGCGGTCTTCCTGGACGCGTTCACCAACCCATTGCTCGACCCGCTGGAAGACGCGGCCCAGCTGCACGTGAACGGCGGCCGGGTCGCGCTGACCACCGACTCCTACGTGGTGTCGCCGCTGTTCTTCCCGGGCGGTGACATCGGCGACCTCGCGGTCAACGGGACGGTCAATGACCTGGCGGTGTCCGGGGCCACCCCGCTCTACCTGTCCGCCGGGTTCATCCTGGAGGAAGGCTTCCCGGTCACCCAGCTCCAGGAGATCGTGGCCTCGATGCAGGCCGCGGCCCAGGTCGCCGGGGTCCAGGTGGTCACCGGGGACACCAAGGTGGTGCAGCGGGGCAAGGCCGACGGCTGCTACATCAACACTGCCGGTGTCGGCGTGGTGGAGCACGACGTGTCCCTGGGCGTGGCCAACGCCCAGCCCGGCGACGCGGTGATCGTGTCCGGCCCGATCGGCGACCACGGCGTGACCATCATGCTGGCCCGCGGCGAGCTGGACATCGAGGCCGACATCACCTCGGACACCGCGGCGCTCAACGGGCTGATCGCGGACCTGCTCGCGGCCAGCCCGGGGGTGCGTGCCCTGCGCGACGCCACCCGGGGCGGCGTGGCCACCATCCTCAACGAGGTGGCCACCGCGGCCGGGGTCGGGGTGCTCGTCAACGAGGACGCGATCCCGGTGCGCACCGTGGTGCGCGGCGCCTCCGAATTGCTCGGCATCGATCCCATGTACGTGGCGTGCGAGGGCCGGATGGTGGTCGTGGTGGACGGCGGCGAGGCGGACCAGGCCCTGGCCGCACTGCGGTCCCACCCGCTGGGCGCGGATGCCGCAGTCATCGGTCACATCACCGCGGACACGCCGGGCCTGGTCCTGCTGAAGACCGCGTTCGGCGGCACCCGGATCGTGGACCTGCTGGTCGGTGACCCACTGCCGCGCATCTGCTGACGGCGGCCCTGGTGCATGAACTGGCGATCACCGAGGGGGTGGTGCAGGCGGTGACCGAGCGACTGCCCGGCACGGCCATCGCCTGCGTGCACCTGGAGATCGGCGCCATGTCCGGCGTGGTCGCGGACTCGGTGCGGTTCTGCTTCGAGATGGTGGCCGAGGGCACCACGCTGGAGGGGGCCCGGCTGGACATCAGCCAGCCCCCGGCCCGCTGCCGGTGCCGGGACTGCGGCGCGGAGTTCGAGCCGGAGGGGGCCATCGCGCTGTGCGACTGCGGCAGCGCCGACGTGGCCGTCCTGGCCGGCCAGGAACTGCGGATCACGTCCGTGGAGGTGGTGTGACATGTGCGCGACCTGCGGCTGCGGTGACGAGGCCGGGGTCCGGGTGTTCGGCCCGGGCCACCTCGGCCACGACGACGAGCCCGCGCGCCAGCACGGGCATCCGCACCCCCACGACCACGGCGGCGGCCACGCCGAAGCCCACGAGCACGGGCACGAACACGAGCACGAACACGGTCCGGCCGGCCGGACCGTCGAGCTTCAGCAGAAGATCCTGGCCAAGAACGACCGCCTGGCCGAGGAGAACCGGGCCTGGCTCACCGCCCGCGGCATCCTCACGGTCAACCTGATGAGCTCCCCCGGATCCGGCAAGACGACGCTGCTGGAGCGCACCGCGCGCGACGCCGGCGCCAGACTGGGCCTGGCCGTGATCGAGGGAGACCAGGAGACCACCCTGGACGCGTCCCGCATCGAGGCCGCCGGGTGCGCGGTCGCGCAGATCAACACGGGCGCGGGCTGCCACCTCGACGCGAGCATGATCGCCTCGGCCCTGCGCGCGCTGGACCCGCGCCCCGGCTCGGTGCTGGTCATCGAGAACGTCGGCAACCTCGTCTGCCCGGCCCTGTTCGACCTGGGTGAGGCGGCCCGGGTGGTGCTGTCCTCGGTCACCGAGGGCGCCGACAAGCCCATCAAGTACCCGCAGATGTTCCGCGGCGCGGACCTGGTCCTGCTGACCAAGGTGGACCTGCTGCCCTACGTGGATTTCGACACCGAGCGGCACGCCCGGGACCTGAAGCTGATCAGCCCGCACGCGCAGATCCTGCCCGTCTCGGCCACCGCGGGCGAGGGCCTGCCCGCCTGGTACGACTGGCTCGGCCGCCGGGCCGGCTAGACCCGGCCGGCCGGGTGCCCTTAACCCCATAAGCCAATCCCGCAACGAACACCAATCGGGCGCCAGCCCTCCCCTCGCTCCATGATTAGCAAATGAACCGTAAATGGTGGTCAGCAATTATTTAGCGACGTCTGGTAATCAGGCGGGATCCCAATCGAGCCGGAACCAGACCGCCGTTCCGCGGGTCGAACCGTCACGGTACGTATGGTGACCCCACCACGCCGCCAGCGCCTGGACGGCGAGCAGCCCGTGCCCGGATTCCGTGAGCCGCCCAGCCTGCCCCGGAGTCGGTGTGGGGGTCTTGTCGGAGCCGTCGTCCAGCACGGCCACGCATACCGACGCCATCCCGCGCCACACCACGACCTGAAACTTCCCGTTCCGGCCGGTCCGGGTGTGCCGGATCGCGTTGCTGGCCAGTTCCGACGCGCACAGCACGGCGTCGTCCGCCACCGGGCAGCCGGTCGAGAACCCGGCCGACGAACCGGCGGGCGTGCGCCACCTGGTCCGGCCGCCCCGGGAACACGCGCCGTTTCGGGGTGGCGACCAGCCAGGCGCCGTGCCCGGCCAGCTGGGCCAGCGAGCCAGCCGGTAACGCCTGCGGCGGGGCACCGCGCGGCATCGGCGGCGCGAAAACCGCCGGGCCCGGTGCCGCCCAGGTGACAGTGGGTGAGCTGCCCAACATGGCGCCTCCCCCTATCGAGATGTGGTATGCGCACTTTTGCTCACCCACTCTGCCGGTAGCAGGGACCTTTCGCTAGAGCCTTGACGCGCCAAAGCCATCATTAATTCGTAAATGGACAGCCTGCTGGTTGACCTTCCCCCAGCGGCACGCCGCAGCATCGACGTCCGGGGTCCCGCTTTCCTTCCCTTCAGGTCGCGCCGGCCCGGCCGACCACCCGCGCGGCCGCGGCGGTCCTTCCCGCCCACGGGCCGGCCGTGGCGGTGCTGGGCTGGTGGCTACGGCTCTGAGAGCGGGCACCGCACTGCTCGCGGGGTGTCGAATGGACGCGGTGAAGGCTCCCGCACCGCTGTGATCAGTTCGTCGTCGTTCATGATGGGGTCTCCTGCTGTCGGGTGGGGCATAAGCTCATCGCGCAGCGACGCGAGAGCCCGGGCTAGATGTTCCTTGACCGTGCCGGGCGCGATGCCGAGCAACTCGGCGGTGCGGCCGGTATCCAGATCGAGGAACAGCCTCAAGGCGACCACCTGCCGCTGCCGGGCAGGCAGCCGCAGCAACGCCGCCATGATCTGCGGATCCACGAGGCTGTCGGCACCATCGCCCGCAGCCAGGTCCGCAACCGTGCCGGGGTCGGGCACCGATACCTCCCGACGGCGGCGCCGCCACCGGGAGATGTTCGCATTCAGCGCGGTGCGGACCACCCATGCCAACGGCGCCGGATGCCTGCTGACGGTGCGCCACGATGCACAGGCCCGGGCGAAGGCCTCGTCCACAAGATCCTGCGCCGTGTCCTGATCGCCCACGCTGACCAGGAGCGGTCTGGCCGCTGGCCGGGTGGCCACGGCTCTGAGAGCGGGCACCGCACTGCGCGCGGGGTGATCGGATGATCGGATGACGGTCCCCGGACAGCCGAGGTAGCGGGTAACGTGCTGGATTGGTCCCGGCCGGTCACCGTGCGCCGGGATAGGTATGTTCCTGGTCTGCACCGCGCATCTAGGTGCATGACAAAACCCGGAGGAAAATGTGGCGCTCGCGCTTGGGGATACTGCCCCTGACTTCACGGCCGACTCGACTGAGGGACCGATCAGCTTCCACGACTGGATAGGTGACTCGTGGGCGGTCTTGTTCTCGCACCCGAAAGACTTCACTCCCATCTGCACGACCGAGCTGGGCTACATGGCCAAGATCAAGCCTGAGTTTGAAAAGCGCAACGTAAAGATCATCGGGCTTTCGGTCGACCAGACCGGCGAACCACGAGAAATGGGCCAGCGACATCAAGGAGACCCAGGGATACGCGCCCAACTACCCCATCATCGGGGACGGCGATTTCAACGTCTCGAAGCTGTATGGCATGCTGCCCGCCAGCACCACGGGCGACTCGGAGAAGCGGACACCGGCTGACAATCAGACGGTGCGCAACGTCTTCGTCATCGGCCCGGACAAGAAGGTCAAGCTGATCCTGGTCTACCCGATGACGACCGGCCGCAATTTCGACGAGGTGCTGCGGGTCATCGACTCGCTCCAGCTGACCGCCAAGCACCGGGTCGCCACGCCGGTCAACTGGCAGCCCGGCGAGGATGTGGTCATCGCCGGCTCGGTCTCCAATGACGAGGCGAAGACCCTCTACCCGGACGGGTGGGAGTCCCCCCGGCCCTACATCCGCATCGTTCCCTCGCCCTAGTGGTCCTCGCTGGCCTCCCGGTCCAGCAGACCGGGAGGCCAGAAGGACGCGCCTGCCCGCGCTCCTGCCTGAAGGCGTAGCGACTTCGACCAGGGAATCCAGGACCGTCACGGCAGAGGCCACTTCCGCCACCGGGTTCGGACCCCAGGCGTTCCACGGACCTAACCGCTCAGCGGGAAAGTCCCCCAGGTTCTTGGTCACGATTATCTGAGCCTTGGCCTTGATCGCCGCCGCGAGGAAAGCCATGGTCAGTACAGCCCCAGCTCCTGGCTGAGGTCAGCTAGGTCATCGGCTGCGGCCCGGCGCTGCAGATCGTCCTTGCGCTTGTATTCCATCAGCGCCTCAAAGGTGATGCGTCGATGCCGGCCGACCTTGCGGAACGGGATCTGCCCCGATTCGAGCAGGCCGATGACATAGGGCCGGGACACGTTCAGCACGTCGGCTGCCTGCTGGGTGGTGAGCTCGGCATCCTTCGGGATGATCTGGACACCCTGACCGTTGGCCAGCAGATCGAGGACCTGAGCAAGCATGACGACGGTGGGACGCGGAATCACCAGGGCATCGCTGCCGACTTCACCAAGGGCCTCAATAAGGTCCTCGTCCGGGTGACTAGAGAGATAGTCGCTGATACGGCGCGCGGCCCGTCCTGCGACCTCACTGTTGACAGATCCCGGCTCGATCGACGCTACTGGTTTGCCAGCCATCTCCTCCACCTCCCTCTAATCGCATTATCCGCAACTATCGAATTATTCGCAAGTCGCGGCTACGTCC
>CAVQZG010000022.1:0-272924 GCA_963718305.1 uncultured Actinomycetes bacterium | reverse complement strand
ATCAAGGCCCGGCTCCCCTGGAACGGGAACCGGGCCTGTGAACTGCTACTCCATGAGTAGCCCCGAGCGGATTCGAACCGCCGCTACCGCCTTGAGAGGGCGGCGTCCTGGGCCACTAGACGACGGGGCCAGACACTGCATCGTAGGGTACCGCGTGGGATGACGCCAAATGGACATGGTGCCGGCGTACCACGGACCCAGGAGTCCGTACCTCCGCCAGGCCCGCCCCGGCCCGGGGCAGCCCTGGCCGGGGCAGCCCTGGCCTGGCCGGGCAAAGCAGCAGTCATCTCAGGCAAGAAACCAGGAATCTGGAAACGGCGAACGGTACCGCATGATCACAATTTGCAGGGGTAGATGGCGCACATGTTGGCATTCATCATCGTTCTGCTGATCGTGGGACTCATCGCCGGAGCGCTGGCCCGCCTGCTAGTTCCCGGCCGCGACCCCATCGGCCTGCTGGGGACCATCGTCCTCGGCGTGCTGGGGTCCTTCCTCGGCGGGTTCATCCTGAACCTGATCGAATACCACACCCTCACCGTCCACCACCTCCGTACGGCCGGGATCATCGGCTCCATCGCCGGCGCCCTGATCCTGCTGATCCTGTTCCGGCTGTCCGGCCACGAGCGGGGCCACAAGCGGTACGGCCGCAGCCGCAGTCGCAGCAGCCGCCGTCGCCACTGGATCTGACCGCACCCGCCCGCCCGTGATCCGGCCAGCCCGCGACGGACCGGCCTGATCACGGCATGGAACCCGGCCCGGCACCCATCCCCCCTGGTGCCGGGCCGTTTCCATGCGGCAGCGCAGGCCGCCGGCCGCCCAGGCATGCCCGGGCCGGGATGAGCGTTGAGCAGGGCATGGACGCAACCCACGGGATGGACGTCGCGACGGCGGTGGACCGCTGGCGGCTCGGGCCGCATCCGGAAGGCGGCTTCTTCCGGGAGACCTACCGCTCCACGCTGCGGACGCTTCCGGCCGGGTGGCCCGGTGAGCGGGCCCTGGCCACGGCCATCTTGTACCTGCTGCCCGCCGGCCAGGAGTCCGACTGGCACCGCGTCCGGGGCGACGAACTGTGGCTCTGGCAGGGTGGCGCACCCATGGAGCTGCGGATCGGCGCGGAGACCCGCCAGGTCGGACCCGACCCGGAGGCCGGACACGAGCCCCAGGTCCTGGTTCCGGCGGGAGCGTGGCAGTCCGCCACACCCGCCACCACATCTGCCGCCGCGGCCGCACCAGTGGCCTCCTGGTCCCTGGTCGCCTGCGTGGTCACGCCGGGCTTCGACTTCGCCGACTTCGAGCTGCGCTGAACCTGGGCCTACCGCTCTCATCGTTTCGCGGGAGGGGGGCCGGGTCGGCTACACTGCTCAGGCGCAGTGCGCGATGGGGTATGGGGTAATTGGCAGCCCGACGGGTTCTGGCCCCGTTAGTCTAGGTTCGAGTCCTGGTACCCCAGCAGGGTGATGACCGGCAGGCCTCCTCAATCAGGAGGGCCCTGCCGGTTTTTCGTGGCCCGGTTTTCGTTGCCACTGCTCAGCCGGTGATCACCGGGGCCGGCGCGCTGGTGCTGCCCCGGACGGTGAGCCCGGGGACGGCCTCCTGGTGGTTCCCGACCGCGCCGCCGGCCGCAGCCTGGATCAGGATCCGCGCGGCATGCGCGCCGCAGGCCGCGCTGTCCCGGCTCAGCGCGGTCAGCGGCGGGTACACGAACTCGCAGAGCGGCGAGTCATCCCAGGCCACGATCGACAATTCGGCCGGCACCTCGACCCCGATGCGCTGCGCCGCACTCAGCCCGGACACCGCCATGAGGTCGTTGTCGTACACGATCGCGGTGGGCGGGTGGCTGCCCTCCAGCAGGCGCAGCGTGGCCGCGGCCCCCTTCTCGCCGGTGTAGTCGCCCTCCACCAGTTCCGCGTCCATGCTCCGCGCGGCCGCGGCGTCACGGAACGCGTCGGTGCGGATCTTCGTATGCCACAACCGGGGGATGCCGGACACCCGGGCGATCCGGCGATGCCCGGCCCCGGCCAGGTAGTTGACCACGGCCCGGATCGCGGCCGCGTCGTCCTGCCAGACCGCGGGCAGCGACCCCGCGCCCGCGGGGGTACCGATGACCACGGCCGGCATCCCGAGTTCTTCCAGGACCGCCACCCGCCGGTCGTCGATGCTCAGGTCGACCACGAACACCCCGTCCACCTGGCGCTGCGCCCACCACGACCGGTACATGGCGATCTCCGCGTCCTGGTCTTCGGCCAGGGTGAGCAGCAGGGCCACGTGGGCACTGGACAGCTCGGTCTCGATACCAGAGATGAGCTGCATGAAGTAGGGCTCGACGCCGAGCGTCCGGGCGGGCCGGTCGATGATGAGCCCGAAGGCGCCCGCCCGGCCGTCGGACAGGGCCCGGGCGGCCTTGCTGGGCTCAAAGCCGATCTCGTCCGCGATGGCCAGGATCCGCTGCCGGGTGGACGCGGACACTCCAGGGTGCCCGTTCAGCGCAAAAGACACCGCCGCCTTGGTCACCCCGGCGCGGCGCGCGATGTCCGCGATGGTCGGACGCTTCACCCGATTCCTCCCAGCGGGCGCGACCTGCGCTGGCCAGTGTAACGACCGCTAGCCGCTCGCCTTGATCGCATGGGCCAGCCGGGCCAGCGTCCGCTCCCGCCCGAGGAGCTCGATGGACTCATACAGCGGCGGCGAGACGCGCCGCCCGGTCACCGCCACCCGCACCGGCGCGAACGCCGCCCGCGGCTTGAGGCCGAGCCCGGTCGGCTCGACCAGCGCGGCGGAAAGGACCGCCTTGATCGCCTCGTGCGTCCACGGCTGCACCTCAGCCAGCGCCGCCTCGGCGGCCTGGAGCACGGGCAGCGCGTCCGGGGCCGAGGGCCCGCTCGGCCTCCTGCGCTTCCACCTCGAAATGCTCCTCGTCGGCGAACAGGAAGCCGAGCATGCCCGCCGCCTCGGTGAGCCGGCTGATCCGGGTCTGGATAAGCGGCGCGGCCGCCGTGATCAAGGTCAACTCCGCCTTACTCACCGGATCACCGATCACGCCCGCCCGCTGCAGGAACGGGATGATCCGCGAGACGAAATCGGCGGGGTCCAGCGCGCGGATCTTGTCCCCGTTGATCGACTCGAGCTTGCGCACGTCGAACTGGGCCGCGTTCTTGTTCACCCGGGCCAGATCGAACTCGGCGGCCATCTCCGCCAGCGTGAACTCTTCCCGGTTGTCCCCGGGTGACCAGCCCAGCAGGGCCAGGTAGTTATCGATCGCCTCGGACAGGAACCCTTGCTCCCGGTACCAGTTGACCGACACGACCCCGTTCCGCTTGGACAGCCGCTGGCCGTCCTTGCCGAGCACATAGGGCAGGTGCGCGAAGGCTGGAAACTCTTCCTCAGGCACGCCCATGGCCCGGTACACGGCGATCTGCCGGGGGGTAGACGACAACAGGTCCTCACCGCGCACCACGTGGGTGATCTTCATGAGCACGTCGTCCACCGCGACGGCCAGCGTGTACAGCGGGGAGCCGTCGGCACGGGCCAGCACGAAGTCGGGCACGTGCTCGTGGTCAAAGGTGACCGGGCCGCGGACCAGGTCGGTGAACGTGGTGGACCCTTCGGGCATCCGGAACCGCACCACCGGCTTGCGCCCCTCGGCCTGGTAGGCAGCGACCTGCTCGGCGGTGAGGACCCGGCAGTGCCCGTCGTAGCCGCTCGGGCCGCCCCCGGCGCGGGCCGTCGCCCGGCGGGCGGCAAGCTCCTCCGGCGTGCAGTAGCAGTAGTAGGCGTGGCCGTCGGCGAGCAGCCGCTGGACCCATTCCGTGTAGATGTCCAGCCGCTCGCTCTGCAGGTACGGGCCGTACGGGCCGCCGACCTCCGGCCCTTCATCCCACTGCAGGCCCAGCCAGCGCAGCGTGTCCAGCGCGGAGGCGATGTACTCGGAGGTGACCCGGCTCCGGTCGGTGTCCTCGATCCGCAGCACGAAGGTCCCGGCCGTGTGCCGGGCGAAGGCCCAGGCGTACAGGGCGGTCCGGATGTTGCCCACGTGCAGGTCGCCGCTGGGCGACGGGGCGAAGCGGACCCGCACCCCGCCCGCGGCCTGGTTATCCGCAGGCGGGGCGTGCTCAGTCACGGTTCACCACCGTGTTGCGCAGCGACCCGATGTTCTCGATGGTCACGGACACTTCGTCTCCGTCCTCCAGGGGCCCGACACCAGCCGGGGTCCCGGTCAGCAGCACATCGCCGGGCAGCAGGGTCATCACGGTGCTGACGTACTCGACCAGCGCGGGCACGTCGTACAGCAGCTGCGAGGTGCGGGCCTGCTGGCGGACTTCACCATTCACCATCGTGGTGAGCTCGAGGTCGGCGGGATCGGCGTCCGTCTCGATCCAGGGGCCCAGCGGGCAGAACGTGTCGAACCCCTTGGCCCGGGTCCACTGGCCGTCCCGGGCCTGCAGGTCGCGGGCGGTCACGTCGTTGGCGCAGGCGTAGCCGAAGATGACCTCTGCCGCCTGGGCCGCGGGGACCTCCCGGCAGAGCCTTCCGATGATCACCGCGAGTTCGCCCTCGTAGTCCACGCGCTGGGTCAGCTTGACCGGGTAGGCGATCGGGTCCCCGTGCCCCACCACCGCGGTGGACGGCTTGAGGAACAGGACCGGCTCGGCCGGCGGCTCGCCGCCCATCTCGCGAGCGTGATCGGCGTAGTTGCGGCCCACCGCGACCACCTTGCTCGGCAGTACCGGAGCCAGCAGCCGCACGTCATCCAGGGGGAACGTGGCCCCGGTGAACTGGACGCCCCCCTTGCCCGGGCTGAACGGGTGCCCCCGCAGCTCGGCGATGACGCTCAGGCCACCCGCCCCGGGTTCGGGCCGGGCTGCGCCGGCCCCATCCGCCTGGGCTTCCCCGACCACCCCGTATGCGACCTCGCCGCCCTTGGCAAATCTCGCGATGCGCACCGCTCAACCTCTCCGATGAGAGTCCTGCCCTCGGCCCGGGCTCGTTGCCGGGCTCTCTAGAGCCTACTGAGCGCGGCAGCCCGGCTGGGCCCGGCAACGGCCTGGGGGCTACTGCATGTAGCCCTCTACCTCTGAGGCGGGGCGGGCCGCGGCGTCGCCCGGGTTCTCGCCGAACTCGCGGCGGGCGCGGCGCTGGCGAAGCAGGTCCCAGCACTGGTCCAGTGACTCCTCGACCGAGCGGAGCCGCGCCTGTTCCTCGTTGCTGGGCAGCTTGCCGTCGGCGACCTGCCCGCGGAGTTCGTGCTCGGTGCGGATCAGCTCGTCGATGTGGCCCAGGATCTCCTTGTCATCCATGAGTCCCACCGTACGGGAAACCGGGGCGCCTCCGGCCCCCGGCCGGGCCGCTAGCCTGGCTCGGTGCCGGATCCAGTCTTCCTCATCACCGGGGCCTCGGGCGGCATCGGTACGGCCACTGCCTGGGCCGCCGCCACGGCCGGCTACCGGGTGGTGCTCACCGGCCGCAGGCCAGGCCCGCTGCAGGCGCTGGCCGCGGAGCTCGGCGGTCTCCCGCGGGCTCTGCCGGTCTGCTGCGACGTGTCCGACTGGGATCAGCTGCTCGCCCTGGTCGGCGAGGTGACCGGCACGCTGGGCCAGCTGGACGTGGTGTTCGCCAACGCGGGCTGGTCCGCGCCCACCTCGTTCCTGGGCCGGGGCGGCCTGCCCCCGCGCGACTGGCCTGGGCTGGTCGCCACGAACGTGCTGGGCCCCGCGCTGACGGCCCGGGCCGTGCTGCCGGCGCTGACCCAGTCCGGTGGCCATCTGCTGCTCACCGGGTCGGTGGCCGGCCGCGTGACGCGGCCGGGGAGCCTCTACTCGGCGACCAAGTGGGCGGTGAGTGCGCTGGCCGCGAGCATCCGCGCGGAGTGCGTGGGCACCGGGATCAGGGTCACCCTGATCCAGCCCGGGCTGACTGACGCCGGGCCGCGCGGAGCGTCAGGCCGACCCGAAGCTGGCCCCGGCCGACGTCGCGGGGGCCATCATGTACGCCGTCGGCCAGCCCGCCGGGGTGGACGTCAGCGAGATCGTGATCCGGCCGGTTGGGCAGGATCCGTTCCGCTGACGCCGGCTGGTCGAGGGCCGGCAGGGCAGGCCGGCGGCCGAGGACCCGCCGGGCGGGTCCTGGGCGGGCCGGACCGGACCACGATGCCGCGAAGAACACCGCGCAGAGCGCGAGCACTGCGGGAAGGCACAGCGCGGCCGGAGCCCGGCCAGGCTGGCGACCCGCCGATCAGCGCCGGGCCGCCGACCAGGCCGAGGTAGCCAAGGCTCGCCACCCGCGCGATCCCGCCGCCCGGGCGCTCGGATCGGCGTGCCCGCGCTCGACAGGAACTGCGGGACCGTGCAGGACAGCCCGGCCCGCAGGCCGCGAACCCGAGGACCGCGCCGACCGGACTGTGGGGCCCAGCGCGGCCGCCGGCCGGCCGAGGCCAGCAGGCCGGACCCGCGGACCAGGTTGACCGGGCCGTAGCGGGCGGCGGCCGGTCACCGGCCATCCGCCCGGCCGCCATGGCCACGGAGAAACCGGCGAATCCGGCGGCCGCGTACGCGCCTGGCGCCCCCAGGTTGTCCCGCAGGTAGACCCCGCTCCAGTTCGCCGCCGCACCCTCGGCGATCAGGCAGCACAGGGCCAGCAGGCGCCAGCCCGGTCAGCCGCGGCGAGCCGCTGACCGCGCCATCAGCCCGTCCGGACGGCGCGGCCGGGCGGGCAGGCGCCCCAGTCAGCCCGGCTCCCGGGGCAGCCAGCGTCCCGGCGACCGCGACCGTCACCCCGGCCACGACCACGCCCCGCCAGGACAGCGATCTGCGGATGCCCGACCGGCCGGCCTCACGCCAGGCCAGCATCCCGCCTAAGACCGCTCCGGCCAGGCCCCCCACGCTGAAGGACGCGTGGAACGAAGCCATCAGCGGGCGCCCGTAGCCTGTTCCACCTGGACACCCTGGGTGTTCAGGCCCACGCTCAGCATGCCCCCGCGATGCCGAAGGCCAGCACCGCCATCAGCACCGAGGGCAGGTGCTGGCGGTCCACAGGACAGCGGCCAGACGACGGCCCCGAGTGCCGGATCAGCCGGGCGCTCCCGAACTGGTCGGCCAGCGGCATCACCGCGACCAGGCCCGCCGGGCCGACGAGCAGCGAGGCGCCGAGCAGCCCGTCGGTCAGGTGCAGTCCCGCCTTCACGCCCGGGATCCGGGCCACCCACATGCCCTCGGTCAGGCCCAGGAGGACGAAGTACACCAGCACCGCCGCCCTCATGCTGCGCAGCGCGCTGGACCCGCCGCCCCGGGAATCCGCGCCGCCCGGGGAATGGCCGCCTGGGGTATGGCGTAAGCCGGAAAGTGTCTTTATAGAAAAACTTCGGATATGCGAACTATACCGGCGAAAGCCCGTTTCGTGACCCTGCGCAAGGCTGCAGTCTCATGATGCGACCACCGGGCGGGACCGCAACCCCGCCCGGTGGCTGATCACTCGCTGCCGGATGAGGGCTGGTGACCCGCCCGGAGCAGCGCATAGGTCACCGCTTCCTCCAGGGCGTGCCAGGACGCGGCGATGATGTTCTCGTCCACACCCACCGTGCTCCAGGTGCCGCCGGCCGCCCCCGTGCCGTCGCTGGACTCGATGAGCACCCGCGTCACCGCGCCGGTCCCATGCGAGCCCTCCAGGATGCGGACCTTGTAGTCCGCCAGTTCCAGCATGGCCAGCTCCGGGTAGAGCCGCTCCAGGCCGAGCCGCAGCGCCTTGTCCAGCGAGTTGACCGGCCCGTTGCCCTCCCCGGTGGCCACGATCCGCTCGCCCTTGGCGTGCAGCTTGACGGTGGCCTCGCTGACCACCGCCCCGCCGGCTGAACGCTCCACGATGACCCGCCACGATTCGACCTGGAAGTGACGCTGCCGCTCGCCCGCCAGCTCGTCACGCAGCAGGAGCTCGAAGGACGCGTCGGCCGCTTCGAAGGTGTAGCCGCGGGCCTCCAGTTCCTTGACCCGGTTGACCACCCGGCCGACCGTGGCCTTGTCGCCGGACAGGTCGTAGCCGAGCTGCTTGCCCTTGATCTCGACCGAGGCGCGGCCCGCCATGTCCGACACCAGCATCCGCATGTCGTTGCCGACCAGCGCCGGGTCGATGTGCTGGTACAGCATCGGGTCCACCTTGACCGCCGATGCGTGCAGGCCAGCTTTGTGCGCGAAGGCGGAGAACCCGACGTAGGGCTGGTGGGTGCTGGGGGTGACGTTAGTGACCTCGCTGATGGCGTGGCTGACGCGGCTCATTTCAGCCAGGCAGCCTTCCGGCAGCACGACCTGGCCCTTCTTCAGCTGGAGCCCGGCGACCACGCTGAACAGGTTGGCGTTGCCGGCCCGCTCCCCGTACCCGTTGGCGCAGCCCTGCACGTGGGTCACCCCAGCGTCCACGGCGACGAGGCTGTTCGCCACCGCGCAGGCGGTGTCGTCGTGGCAGTGGATGCCGAGCCGGGCGCCAGTGGCGGCGGCCACGGCCGTCACCACGTCCCCGAGTTCCCCGGGGAGCATGCCGCCGTTCGTGTCACAGAGCGCGACCACGTCCGCGCCGGCCTCCGTGGCGACCCGGACCACCTCGAGGGCGTAGGCCGGGTCGGAGCGGTACCCGTCGAAGAAGTGCTCGGCGTCCAGGAACACCCGCTGCCCCTCGGCCCGCAGATGGCTGACCGTGTCCTGGATCATCGCCAGGTTCTCCTCCAGCGTGGTCCGCAGGGCCAGCCGGACATGCCGGTCGTGACTCTTGGCGACAAGAGTCACGACCGGCGCCCCGGACTCGCGCAGAGCGGCGACCTGTGGGTCGTCGGCCGCCTGCACGCCGGGCCGGCGGGTTGCGCCGAACGCGGCGAGCTGCGCGTGCCTGAGGTCTAGTTCGGTGCGGGCGCGCCGGAAGAACTCGGTGTCCTTGGGGATCGCCCCAGGCCACCCGCCCTCGATGAAGCCGACGCCGAACTCGTCGAGACGGCGCGCGATGGCCAGCTTGTCGGCGACGGTCAGGCTCAGCCCTTCCTGCTGGGCACCGTCGCGCAGCGTGGTGTCGTAGACGTGGAACACATCGTCGGGCATGACCTGGGTCCGTCTCTGTCGTGCGGCGCGGGCGCCGCAGGCCGGGATGGCTGCTGGACTGCTGCCAGTGCTGAAGGACAGTGCTGAAGGATCTGTGTGCCCGCAAAAAAAGACCCCTCGCGGCATGCGAGAGGTCTGCGCGTCGGCGGTGCGGGCTGCCAGCCGTTGGGCGGGCCCTGCTAGGTGCCGACGCGCCTGCCGATAATGATGCGGCCGGACGTCATGCACTCAGTGTTACACATGATCGGCAGTGCTCGCACCGTTAATCGGCCAGAGCGGGTGTGCGCCCGCCCTCCCCGGCCCTCTTTAGAAGGCTCCTATTCCGTGGGGGGTGCCCAGGCCGGTGGGGGCGTCGTAGCCGGGTCCGGCGACGCAGAGGGAATCGAAACCGCAGGCCGCTCCCTGGCTGCCGGAGAACCAGTCGTTGTTCCCCGAGGTGATGTCGAACAGCGAACTCGCGTGGGCGTACAGGAACTTCTGGCTGGTGGTGGCGCCGTTGCCGGCCAGGCCGTAGACCCCGGCGATGAGGGGCGCGGAGGCACTGGTGCCGGCCACGGTGACCCAGCCGCCGTAGACCTTGTTGTACACGGGGATGTTGAAGGCGGCCGCGGACACATCGGCGACGGTACGCATGGAACAGTCGGTGGCTGGCTGCCAGGAGGGCTTGGGCACATAGGCGGAGCAGCCACTGCCGCCCGCTCCCCAGCCGTTGTTCCAGGTGGTCTCGGACCAGCCGCGGGCGTTCGCCGCGCGGTGCAGTTCGGTCCCGCCGACTGAGGTCACGCTGCGCAGGTTCGCGGGCCAGTTGGCGGCGGTGTAGCCGAAGTCACCAGCGGACACCACGATGGTGTGCCCGGGGTGCTCGTAGTACTTGCTCAGCGAGTTGGAGTAACCATCCTCACGGATGCCGTAACTGTTGGAGATGACCTGGGCACCGAGCCTGGCCGCGGTGTCCTCGGCCTTACCCAGGGCGGGCAGAGACGGCTGGTTCGCCTCGACGACCAGGATGTGGCAGTGCGGGCACGCCGCGGAGATCATCGAAATGTCCAGGGTGATCTCCAGGTCCCAGCCGCTGCCCTTGCCGGAGGACGGCAACGGGGACGTGCGGCCGTTCTGGTTGACCACGCGGAAGCACCCCCCCGCCGACGTGCAGGCCGGCAGACCGTACTCCTTGCGGTACACCGCCAGGTAGTGAGCGAGATGAGGGGTGTGGTAGGCGATCGTGACCGCGACGGTCTGGTGCGGGTGGCGGCTGACCGGAAGCTTGTAGGCCGATTCCAGCTCCTTGGCTCCCCACCCCTTCGGGGTGGCGGCCGCACCAGTGACCCCGGCGGCGATCGCCCGGTTGACGGTGGCCTGCGGCCCCCAGAGCGCGTAACACCGGGCGAACCCGGGGCGGGCCGGCGCACAGGCCGCCTTCATTCCCGCGGCAGGCTGGCGCACCGGCGGTGCGGACGGGCCGGCCGCGGCGCTCGCGTCCGGTGCGCCGGCCGCCAGGACGCCGCCGGCCAGAGACAGCGCCATAGCCAGGGCTCCTGCGGCCCGCCCCGGCCGGCGTAGCCAGGAGGCAGCGGAAGACACTAAAACATTCATGATGTGCCGCTCCATGCTTCCGGTCAGGAGACCTTGTAGGCGGACAGGATGGTCTCTTTGATCTTGCTGCCGGCGGAATCCGCGGCGGTGACGCGCAGCGCAACCGGGCCGGCCGACTTGTCGCTGAACATCGCGCGGAATCTCCCCGGCCCGGTCCCGGTCACCGCGACCGACCGCCAGGTCTTCCCGCCGTCCTGCGACACCTGCACCGTGGCGTCCTTGACCGCGGCCGCCGCCGCCAGCTGCAGGTGCGCGGCGGAGAAGTCCAGGACCTGCGGACCGGGTGGCGCCGACTCATGCAGGCCCAGCCCGGGTACCGAGTACCCGAGCGTCATCATCGGCTGGACCACGCAGGTCTTGGCGGCCGGGCAGATCCAGCCGGCCGGCAGCGCCGTCCCGGCCTGCCTGGCCGAGGGCCAGGTCCATACCGTGCGGCTGGACGTGGCCAGCCCGTAAGCCCGTCCCGTTCTGGAGGCGCTCACCGCGAACTTGATCACCGACGGTTGTGGCGCTCAGCCTGGCCTGGGTGTACAGGGCCGGGCCACCCTGCGCCGCCTTGACCGCGTTACCGCCCGCGATCTTCTTCCCGTTCTGGTCGATCTCGTAGCTGCCGGTCACCTTGCCGGTCGAGCCAAAGATCCCCGGCTGGAATCCCGACCCGAGATGCCCTGGCTCGCTGTCACTGAACGGGGTGACGTCCAGGGCCAGGGTGTTACCCGACCGGCTCGCGGACGGTACCGCGGTGAACAGATTGGCCGCGCCGATGAGGTTCATGTTGGTGCCCGCGTGCAGCGGGCCGGCGTTCCAGTCCGCGGGCACCGTCTGCCCTGCCGTGTACTGCTCCAGGGAAGCCGACTGGCCACCAGCCAGGGTCGCGTACGACTGGAAGTACTGAGCGGCCCACAGCGCGGCCGGGTCACCGGTGGCGTACACGGTTCGCTGGTACGGCAGCGCCTGCGGATAGATGGTGGTGAAGTAGCCGCCTTCCCACGGGTAGAACCCCAGCCGGAAGTACGCGCCCTGGGCCCGGCCGGCCTGGAAGAACCGTTCGTGCAGCGTGGCCAGGCTGCTGGCCTGGACGGTGTAGTCCTGCGCCGGGATCACCCCGCTGGTGTCCTGGTACACCAGGTTGTACTGATACGGCGACGCCACCGTGGACGGCGAATGGAGCAGCCCGTTCACCCCCAGGTAGAGATGCCCGACGGGCGGCGCGGAGGTGGTCGGGCTGAGGTACAGCGGAATGTTGGCGTTGTCAAAGCTGAACCCGGACTCCGGTCCCGCCGCCGACTGGGTCAGCAGGGTCGCCTGCACGTCGGTCACCCTCGCGGGCAACGAGGTCGCGAAGGTGATCTTGCTGCTGGCCAGGCTCTCGGCCATCGGTACCGTCGCGGTCCCCGTGGTCGGCACGCTGAAGTGCGGCAGGACGACGAGCCGGGTCGCGCCGGACGCATCGAAGAACATGCCCAGCGCGAAGTAGTTCCCCGCGGGCACGCTGAACTTCGTGCTGCCGTGGTAGAAGTCGTTCTCTGACTCGATCGGGTCCCCGAACAGCGTGCTGTTGTCCTCGTTGACCACGAAGACAACATCCCCGTTGTCCGGTTGGCCGGCGATATTCGTCGCGGTCACCGTCAGGACGTGCATCGGGAGGTCCGGGCGGGCGGTTGCCGCGAGCGGTCCCGGCCAGGGCGACCGACTCCCCGCCCGCGAACATCCCGTCCCGGCCGTAGCTGCCGCGGCGGTGATCCGCCCGGAACTGCCGGATCAGCGCGGCACCGAACACGCGCGCCGACGCGGCGGTCAGGTATCCGGAGGCCAGGCCGCCGCCGGACCGGGTGATGGTCACCCCGGGCAGGGCACGCAGCCGCGCCCCGTAGGTGATCCTGACCGGCAGCCGGCCCGCCTTCTCCGCCGCGGCCAGTGCCGAGACATCGAACAGCGTCCAGCCCAGCCCGTGATCCAGGTAGGGAACGGCAGCGGACGGGATCACATAGTGATGCCCGCCCAGGCTGAGGCCCATGGTCGCCGCACCCAGCCCCGTGGCCGACGCGGGTGCCACCGCCACGCTGCGTGTCCCCGCTCCGCCCGACGACCTGACCCGGTCCCCGTTGACCAGCAGCACGGCCGGCCCGCTGACCGCCCCCGCCCTGCTGGAGACCCCCTGAGCGCCCCGCACCGTAGCCGCCCCGGCCGCCCCCGCCCACCCCACGACGCTGGCCACACACAGCGCCACGGCGGCAGGCGCCGTTACCCGGCGGACTAAGCAACGATCCACATCAGCCTCCCCGTTGAGGACAAAACATGCTCACCTAAGTAAGACACGCAAGGAGGCCAAAAGTTGCTTCCATTTCGGCCGCTTTTTCCAAACAAAACGGAAGAGTCAGCGGCCTGCGGAAGTCGCGCGCTCAGCAGACCTTGTGCACCCACCCGTAAGGATCGGGACGCTGGCCGTACTGGATCCCCACCAGTTCCTCGCGCAGCCTGAGCGTGACCGGCCCCGGGGTGCCGTCCCCGATCATCCATTCGCCGCTGGCGCTCTTGACCTGGCCGACCGGGGTGATCACCGCGGCGGTCCCGCAGGCGAACACCTCGGTCAGCTCGCCGGAGGCGCACTCGTCGCGCCACTGGTCAGCCGAGATCTTGCCTTCCCCGGTGGGGAACCCGAGGTCCGGGCCGAGAGTGAGGAGCGAGTCGCGGGTGATCCCCGGCAGCATGGTCCCGGTCAGCGCCGGGGTCATGATCCGGGCGTCCGCGCCGGTGCCGTAGACGAAGAACAGGTTCATCCCGCCCATTTCCTCGACCCAGCGGCGCTCCACCGCATCGAGCCAGACCACCTGGTCACAGCCACTCTGGACGGCCTGGATCTGCCCCGCGAAGGCGCCCGCGTAATTGCCGCCGCACTTCGCCTCGCCGGTGCCGCCCGGCGCGGCCCGGGTGTATTCCTCGGAGAGCCAGACCGAGACGGGGCGGACCCCGCCCTTGAAGTAGGCCGCCGCCGGGGACGCGATCACCGTGTACTGGTAGGAGGACGAGGGATGGTTCACGCCCAGCCCCCGCTGCGTGGCGATCATGAACGGCCGCAGGTACAGGCTGTGCCCTTCCGTCGTGGGGACCCAGTCGCGATCCTGGCTGACCAGGAGCTCGATGGAGCGCAGGAACGCCGCCTCGGGCAGCTCCGGCATGGCCAGCCGGGTCGCGGACCGGTTGAACCGGGCCGCGTTCGCGTTGGGCCGGAACGCCACGATCGGGCCGCCACCCTGGCGGTAGGCCTTCAGCCCCTCGAAGATCTCCTGCGCGTAGTGGAACACCGCGGTGGCCGGCTCCAGCATGAGCGGGCCGTACGGCTGGACCACGCCGTCATGCCAGCCCCGCTCCTGCGTCCAGTGGAGCGTGACCATGTGATCGGTGAATACTTCCCCGAACCCCGGGCTCGCCAGGACACGCTCGCGTTCCGCCGGCGGAACAGGATCGGCGCTGGCGCGGACGTCGAAAGCGATCTCAGTGCTCGGGCTTGCCGTCATGACAGGGTCCTTCCCCTCTTACCCGGCGCGCCGCACCTGGCGGGCGGAGCGCCGTTGCCCCGGCCGTCGCGGCCTGCACAGACCGCCACGGCAGTGTTGAATTATCCGGCCACCCGGTCCGCGATGTCGTCGCCGATCTCGGGGGTAACCCGCGCCGCCCAGGCGCCCTGCCGCTCGACCAGGTCATCGGCCACGGCCTGCTCGATACGGGCGGCCTCGGTGGCCAGTCCGAGGTGGTCACACAGCATGGCCGCGGACAGGATGGCCGCGGTCGGGTCGGCCTTCTGCTTGCCGGCGATGTCCGGCGCGCTGCCGTGCACCGGCTCGAACATGCTCGGAGCGCTCCGCTCAGGATTGATGTTCCCGCTTGCGGCGAGCCCTATGCCGCCTGCTACCGCTGCCCCCAGGTCGGTGAGGATGTCACCGAAGAGGTTGTCGGTCACCACGACGTCGAAGCGGTCCGGCTGGCTGACGAAGAACATGGACGCGGCGTCGACGTGGCAGTAGTCCACCGCGATCGAGCTGAACTCCTTGGCCAGCGCCTCGACCGTGCGCTGCCACAGGTCCCCGGCGTAGGCCAGCACGTTGGTCTTGTGCACGAGCGTCAGCTTCTGGGCGGGCCGCTCGGCGGCCCGCTCGAACGCGTACCGGACCACCCGGCGTACCCCGAACGCGGTGTTCAGGCTCTCCTGGGTGGCCACCTCCTCCGGTGTGCCCTTGCGCAGCACGCCGCCCGCCCCGGTGTAGGGGCCTTCGGTGCCCTCCCGGACCACCAGCATGTTGATCGACTCGGGCCGGACACTCGCCAGCGGGGTGAGCACCCCCGGGTAGAGCCGGACCGGGCGCAGGTTGACGTACTGATCGAGCTCGAAGCGGAGCCGGAGCAGCAGTCCCCGCTCGAGCACGCCGCTGGGCACGGTCGGGTCGCCGACCGCCCCGAGCAGGATCGCGTCCTGGGCCCGGATCTCCTCCAGCACCGTGTCGGGCAGCGTCTCCCCGCTGCGGTGCCAGCGCTGTGCCCCGAGGTCATACGTGGTGGCGTCGATGCCCACGTTCGCGGCCTGGAGGACCTTGAGCGCCTCGGCCACGACTTCCGGGCCAATGCCATCGCCGCCGATCACGGCGAGTTTGATCGCTGAAGATGCCATGCGCGTACCTTACTGGCCGGCCGCGGCCGGTGACTCTCCACCGTTATCCCGCCGGTCCAGGGCCATCTGGAGGGCCCGGGTGGCGGGGGTGGCGCGGACTTTCCGGGAGAGCCCGGTGGCCCGGCGGGCGGGCCCGGACCGGGCAGGCAGGCGGGACGCGGAGCCGTCCGCGGGCGGATTCCATGGGTACATGTCGTACACGACGAAGTCTCCTGACACACATAGCTGCTAACTCACCGCACGGCGCCGGGCGGGTGGCCCGCGTCCCGCTGACCGGGTAGGTCGCGGTGCGCATCAGCAGCCCCGGGTCCCGGGGTGCTCGGGTGAGATTCACTCGGGCGGACTTACGGCCAGCACCGCTTCCCGCAGCGGGTGGCCGGCCTGCCCTGATCAGGCCCCGCTACGGCCGCTCAAGATGAGTACGAAGCGCCGCATATTACTTGGACATCCTAGTACTTGAACGGCCCGTTGTCGCCTGCGGGACGGATCTGTCTCTCATACTGAGACGAACTTGGCAGCGGCGGGCCGCCCCGGCGCGGCCGGCTAGCGCTCGTCCAGGTCCACGGTGCGACCGACCACGGCGCCGATCGTGGACAGGATGTCGTCGAGCACCACCGCGGGGATGGCCGAGTCCACCGACAGCACGATCAGGGCATGCCCGCCCCGGGCGTCGCGGCATACCTGCATCCCGGCGATGTTGATGCCTTCGCTGCCCAGGATCTGGCCGACCGTGCCCACCACGCCCGGCCGGTCGGTGTAGGTGAGGAACACCATGTGCTCGGCGGGCGCGATCTCCATCTCGAACCCGTTCACCTCGACCAGCTTCTCGTGCTGCCGCCGCCCGCTCAGCGTGCCGGCCACCGAGACCACCTGCCCGTCGGGCATGATGCCGCGCAGCGTCACCAGGTTCCGCCAGTCAGGGCTTTCCGCCTCGGTGACCAGGCTGACCTCGACGCCGCGCTCACTGGCCAGCAGCGGCGCGTTCACGTAGGTGACCGCGTCCTCGACCACGTCCGCGAAAACGCCCTTGAGCGCGGCCAGCTGGAGCACCCGGACGTCGTGGCTGGCGATCTCCCCGCGCACCTCCACGTCGATCCGGGCGGCCATGCTGCCGGCCAGCGCGGTGAAGATGCGGCCCAGCTTCTCGGCCAGGGGCAGGCCCGGCTTGACGTCCTCGTCCACCGCGCCGCCCTGCACGTTCACCGCGTCCGGCACGAACTCACCGGCGAGGGCCAGCTTGACGGACCGGGCGACCTGGGTTCCCGCCTTCTCCTGGGCCTCGGCCGTGCTCGCGCCGAGATGCGGCGTCGCCACCACCGCGGGGATCTCCAGCAGCGGGTTGCCGGTCGCGGGCTCCGCGGCGAACACGTCGATGGCCGCCCCGGCCACCCGGCCTTCGCGCAAGGCCAGCGCGAGTGCCTGCTCGTCCACGATGCCGCCCCGGGCCGCGTTCACGATGCGCACCCCCGGCTTGACCAGGTGCAGTTCCTTGTCCCCGAGGAGGCCGATCGTCTCGGCGTTCTTCGGCAGGTGGACGGTGATGAAGTCGGCCTCGCCCAGCAGCTCGTCCAGGCTGGCCAGCCGCACGCCGAGCTGGGCCGCGCGGGCTGGGGGCACGTAGGGGTCGTAGGCCATGACCCGCATGCCGAACGCGCTCAGCCGCTCGGCCACCAGGACGCCGATCCGGCCCAGCCCGAGGATGCCGGCCACCTTGCCGTCGAGCTCGACCCCGGTGAAGCTGGACCGCTTCCACTCGCCGGCCCGCAGCGAGGCAGCGGCCTGCGGCACGTTGCGGGCCACGGCGAGCAGCAGCCCGACCGCGTGTTCCGCGGCGCTCACGATGTTGGACGTCGGGGCGTTCACGACCATCACCCCCGCCCGGGTCGCGGCCTCCACGTCCACGTTGTCCAGGCCGACCCCGGCGCGGGCTACGACCTGCAGGCGCGGGGCATGGGCCAGCGCCTCCGCATCGATAATGGTGGCGCTGCGCACGATGACCGCGACTGCGTCGGCGAGCGCCGCGAGCAGCGACGGCCGGTCAGAGCCATCCGTGTGGCGGACGTCGAAGTCGGATTCCAGCTGCGCGACGGCGGCCGGCGAGAGTTCCTCGGCGATGAGGACGATGGGTGCAGGCACGGCGATGGCCCCTCATGACGGACAGCGAAACCACAGTCTAGCCGGGCTTGTGAAAACGTTCACGAGTCGGTCATGGATTCGTGAGCCGTGCGGTCGTGCGCACTGCGTCGCGGAAGAGACCGGTATGGCCGGAGATAGCTGGTGTGGCGCCAGCCCGGAGGCTGGCGCCACACCACTGATCCTGTGCTCAGGAGCCGTCCGCGTCACCCGTGGTGTCGAGCCAGCTCATCAGCGGCCGCAACTGCGCCCCGACCTGCTCGATCTGGTCCGCCTGGGATGCCTCACGCCGCTTGAGGAAGTTCGGCCGCCCGGAGTCGAATTCCTCGATCAGCTCGCGGGTGAAGGTGCCGTCCTGCACTTCGGCGAGGATCCGCCGCATCTCTTCCCGGCTCCGCTCGTCCACCAGCCGCGGCCCGCGGGTGTACCCGCCGAACTCGGCGGTGTCCGACACCGACCAGTACATCTTGGAGATGCCGCCCTCGTACATCAGGTCCACGATCAGCTTCATCTCGTGCAGGCACTCGAAGTAGGCGATCTCGGGCTGGTAGCCCGCCTCGACGAGCGTGTCGAACCCGGCCTTGATGAGCTCGGAGACACCACCGCAGAGCACGGCCTGCTCGCCGAACAGGTCCGTCTCCGTCTCCTCCTTGAACGTGGTGACCAGCGCGCCCGCCCGGGTGCCGCCGATGGCCTTGGCGTAGGAGAGGGTGAGCGGCCACGCGTTCCCGGTGGCGTCCTGCTCCACCGCGACGAGCACCGGCACGCCGCGACCCTCGGAGTACTGGCGGCGGACCAGGTGCCCGGGACCCTTGGGGGCCACCATGCACACGTCCACGCCCGCGGGCGGGGCGATGAGCTGGTAGCGGATGTTCAGCCCGTGCGCGAAGAAGAGCGCGTCCCCGTCCACCAGGCTCGGCGCGATGGCCTCGGCGTACAGCGCCCGCTGGAGGTGGTCCGGTACCAGGACCATGATCAGGTCGGCCTCTTCGCAGGCCTCGGCCGGGGTGACGACCCGCAGTCCTTCGCTGGCCGCGCTGTCCCGGCTGCGGGAGCCCTCCGGGAGCCCGACCCGGACGTTGACCCCGGAGTCGCGCAGCGACAGCGCGTGCGCATGCCCCTGGCTGCCATAGCCGAGCACGGCGACGTGCCGGCCCTGGATGATGCTGAGGTCGGCACCGTCGTCGTAGAAGATGTCTGCCATTGTCTGCCTTTCGCTTACCGCTTGCTCGTCTCAGCTTGCTCGTCTCAGCTTGCCCAGCTCTGCTGGCAAATCCGCGGCCCCGGGCCCACCATGCCGGGCCCGGGCCGCCCCGGGCCGCAGGTCACGGCGCCGCTCCTGCCCCGCTGCGCTCGGCCACCCGGTCCACTGGACGCAGCGCCCGGTCCGTGATCGACCGGCCGCCCCGGCCGAGGGCGACCATGCCGGACTGGACGAGTTCCTTGATACCGAACGGCTCGAGCACCCTGATCAGGGCGTCCAGCTTGTCGCGGTTGCCGGTCGCCTCGACCGTGACCGCGTCCTGGGCCACGTCGACCACCTTGGCACGGAACAGCGTCACGGTCTCGAGCACCCGCGACCTGCTCTCCAGGTCGGCCCGCACCTTGATCAGCAGGAGCTCCCGCTGCACGGACGCGGTCGGCTCGAGCTCCACGATCTTGAGCACGTTGATCAGCTTGTTGAGCTGCTTGGTCACCTGCTCCAGCGGGTGATCCGCGCAGTCCACCACGATCGTCATCCGGGAGATCTCCGGATGCTCGGTGGGCCCGACCGCGAGCGAGTCGATGTTGAACCCGCGCCGGGAGAACAGGCCCGCGATCCGGACGAGCACGCCCGGCTTGTTCTCCACCAGCACGGAGAGCGTGTGCCTGTTCATAGTCGGCTCCTGATCACGAAGGCGGGCCAGCCCCTGGCTCATTCGGTCACATCCCAGTCCGGCGCCATGTTCCGCGCCACGATGATGTCGTCATTGCTGGTGCCCGCGGCGACCATGGGCCAGACCATGGCGTCACGGTGCACGACGAAATCGACCACCACGGGCCGGTCGTTGATCTTCATGGCCTGCTCGATCACCGCGTCCACGTTCGCAGCGTCCTCACAGCGCAGCCCCACGCACCCGTAGGCCTCGGCGAGCTTGACGAAGTCGGGGATGCGCGTCCCGCCACCCGCCGCGGGATCCCGGCGCGGTGGTGGCTGTTCGTGGCTGAGCGCCTCGTCGTACGTGCGCGCCACCCGGTCGAGGTCGGTGTTGGAGTATCGCTCGTTGTAGAAGAGCGTCTGCCACTGGCGGACCATGCCGAGGTTGCCGTTGTTGATGATGGCGATCTTGACCGGGATGCCCTCCACCGCGCAGGTGGCGAGTTCCTGGTTGGTCATCTGGAAGCAGCCGTCACCGTCGATCGCCCACACGCACGCGGCCTGGTCGGCCACCTTGGCGCCCATCGCGGCGGGCACCGCGTAGCCCATGGTGCCGGCCCCGCCCGAGTTCAGCCAGTGGCCGGGCCGCTCGTGGCTGATGAACTGGGCGGCCCACATCTGGTGCTGGCCCACCCCGGCCACGTAGATCGCGTCCGGCCCGGCGATCTGGCCGATCCGCTCGATCACGTACTGCGGGGCCAGGGACCCGTCCTCAGGCTGGTCATAGCCGAGCGGGTAGGTGTTGCGCAAGGCATCCAGCTGGGACCACCAGGCAGCCAGGTCGGTGCGGTGGCCGGCCTGGAACTCGGCGGTGACCGCGGCGATCAGCTCGGTGATCACCTCCTTGCAGTCGCCCACGATGGGCACATCGGCGCGCCGGTTCTTGGAGATCTCCGCCGGGTCGATGTCGGCGTGCACCACCGCGGCCCCGGGCGCGAAGCTGTCCAGCTTGCCGGTGACCCGGTCATCGAACCGCGCGCCGAGGGTGACGAGCAGGTCCGACTTCTGCAGCGCACCCACGGCCGCCACCGTGCCGTGCATGCCGGGCATGCCCAGGTTCTGCCGGTGACTGCCCGGGAAGCCGCCCCGGGCCATCAGCGTGGTGACGACCGGGATGCCGGTCAGCTCGGCCAGCTCGAGCAGTTCCTGGCTGGCGCCCGCCTTGAGCACGCCGCCGCCCACATACAGCACCGGGCGGCTGGCCCCGGCGATCAGCCGGGCCGCCTCGCGGACCTGCCGGGAATGCGGCCGGGTCACGGGGTGATAGCCAGGCAGGTCGAACGTGGGCGGCCAGCGGAACTCGGTTTCCGCCTGGAGCGCGTCCTTGGCCACGTCGACCAGCACCGGGCCGGGCCGGCCGGTGGAGGCCACATGGAACGCCTCGGCCACCGTGCGGGCGATGTCCTCAGCCTTGGTCACCAGGAAGTTGTGCTTGGTGACCGGCAGCGTGATGCCGGAGATGTCAGCTTCCTGGAACCCGTCGGTGCCGATCAGGTTGCTCGACACCTGGCCGGTGATGGCGACCACCGGCACCGAGTCCATGTAGGCGTCAGAGAGCGGGGTCACCAGGTTGGTGGCCCCGGGCCCCGAGGTGGCCATGCACACCCCCGGGCGCCCGGTCACCTGCGCGTATCCGGTGGCTGCGTGCCCGGCGCCCTGCTCGTGGCGAACCAGGATGTGCCGCACCGAGGGCGAGTCGAAGAGCGGGTCGTACAGCGGCAGGATGGCGCCGCCCGGGATGCCGAACACGACGTCCACGCCCAGCCGCTCCAGCGCCGCGACCAGAGCCGCGGCCCCCGTCATGCGGGTACCGGCCGCGGCGGCGGGTTCGTTGCGCGGTGCGGCGTCGCGGTGGGCCGCATCATGACGCGGGCCCGGGTCGGAGCGTGGCCGTTCGCCGGGCGCGGCGGCCCCCTGCTGGGCCGGGCCGGAACCGGCCGGGCCGGGGTGGGGCTCCGCATCGCGTGACGCGGCTCGTGCTGCTAGGTCACGCGGCGTCGGGCTGGGGCCCTTCCGCGCCGTGCCTGCCAGTCCGGGCCCCGAGGGGGCCGCGGTCGTCTGGTCGGTCATCGCAAGCTTTCCTCGTCTGCGGTGGGTAGCTGGTGGGCAACAAAAAACCCTCGGCGCCTTCAGGCGGACGAGGGTAGCGCGCAGGTAGCTGGACTAGGTCAGCTGCTTGCGCGCCTGCTGAGTACGAGCACGGAGTTACCGGACACGGGTATCACTCTGGCCCAGTCCCGGGCTGCCGTCAAATTGACCACGCATTCGTCTCAGCTGGCGAGATGAGAGGCGGGCGAGATGACGTCGCCGAACGGCAGCTCCCCGCCGGCCGGCCCGTGCTCACCGGCCAGACCCTGGTCAGCAGCCAGCCCGTGCTCCGCCGCCAGACCCGGGAGGCTGGCGGCCGGGACGGGCCCGGCCACGAGCCTGCCCATCCCCAGGTCGCAGCCCATGGCCGCCAGCAGATCGCGCTGCCCGGCCCGCTCGATCCCGTCCGCCGCCACCGGGATGCCCAGGTCCTTGCCGATCCGGACCAGCGCCCTGATCAGGGTCTCGGCGGCAGCGTCCACGCCCAGGCCCGCCACCAGGTCGGGGCCGATCCTGACCAGGTCCACGGGATGGTGGCTGAGCCGGGCCAGCGACCCGTACCCGGCCGCAGAGATGTCCACGGCCAGCCGGACGCCCCGCTCGCGCAGCTCACCCAGCCCGCGCAGGACGGCGTCGCCGCCCTCGGCCAGCACCTCGGGGGGGACCTCCAGGATGAGGGCGGCGGGGGCGAGCCCGCTGTCCGCCAGCGCCTCCAGCACCGAGGCACCGAACGGGGCCATCATCGCCGCGGCCGGGCAGTGCAGCCACAGACTGGCCTCCCATCCGTCCTGCCGCCAGCCGGCCAGCTGGGAGCAGCACTCACGGAGCATCCAGTCGCCGAGCTCCACGCTCACCCGGGCCGTCTCGGCTGCCGCCAGGAATTCCTGGCGCGGCACGTCGCCCCCGTCCCCGCGCCAGCGGGGCACCGCCTCGGCACCGATGATGCGGGAGCTGGCCAGGTCGGCGATGGGCCGGTACTCCAGCACCAGCTGGGCTCGACCCGGCTGGGCGGGGCCGGACTCGTCCTCACCGGACCGGGCCTCGCTGGAGCGGGCCGGACCAGAGTGGGCCTGACCAGCGTGGGCCTCGCCCGGCTCTGCCTCACCCGGCTGGGCCGCAGCCAGCTCGGCCTCGCCGTGCTGATCCCGGCCGGGCTGGCCCGGGCCGAGAGCCCGGCCCAGCTGCGCCGCGAGGCTCAGGTGCCGCCGCGCGTCCGGGTGCGGCACGGCCGGGAAGACCTCCAGCCGCCCGCCGCCGGACTCCTTGGCCCGGGACACCGCGGCGTCGGCGTTACGCCAGACGTACCCGGCCGGGCTGCCGTCCGCGAGCGCGACCCCGACGCTGGCGGACAGGACCACGCTGCGGTCGGCGGCGCGGAATGGTTCGGCGGCCACGCTGGCCAGGATGCGCTGGGCCAGCTCGACGATCTCCCCGGCCGAGGCGGCTTCGGTGAGCAGGACCGCGAACACGTCGCCGCCCCAGCGGGCCACCGTGCCGCGCGGCGGCACCGTGGCCCGTAGCCGCCGCCCCACCTGGGCCAGGACCAGATCTCCGGCGCTGGGACCCGCAGCGTCGTTCACGCTGGTGAACGCGTCCAGGTCGACCAGGATGACCCCGGCTACGCCCGGGCCCTGCCGCTCCAGGCTGAGTGCCTCGCGCGCCCGCTCCTCCAGGTAGGCGCGGTTGGGCAGCCCGGTCAGCCCGTCGTGATAGGTGAGGTGCCCGATCTGGCGGCGCAGCGCCACCTGGTCGCTGACGTCCCGCGACGTGACCAGCAGCCGGTCGGGGGCACCCTGGCTCCGGTGCCGCGAAATGGTCGCCTCCACGTACCGCCAGGTCCCGTCGGCCGCCCGGACCCGGCAGGAGTAGCGGACCTGCTGGGCCGGTCCATCGGTCATGGGCGCGCCCGCCACCGACGCCGCCTCACGAACCGCACGCAGCCCGCCCAGCCGGTCTTCCGGGTGCACCAGGTCGGTCAGCACCTGGCCTTCCAGGCCTGCCGGGGTGTATCCGTAGTCGCGGACCGCGGGACTCGCGTAGCTGATCGCGCCGGCGTAGTCACAGACCAGCACGACGTCGCTGATCCGGTCGGCCAGCTCGCGGAACTGATGGCCCGACTCATGCCAGAGCCGCGACCGGATGCTGTCCCGGTGCACGAGGATCAGGACCCGCGCGGTCAGGGCGAGCAGGGTCGTCCCCGCGACCAGGGCCAGCACCGGCTCGGGTGCCGGGCTGCCCGCCAGCACCCAGCCGATCAGCACCAGCGCGGCTACCGCCGCGGTCACCCCGGCGAGCGCGGTCGCGGCGTGCGCCCCGGCCCGGGTGAACTGGCCCGCATCCCCAGGGCCTGCCCGCCACGAGCCGCCCAGCCAGGGCGCGCAGCCCAGTACGCAGAACCCGGCGATCAGCAGCAGCTGGGAGGCCGCGCCGGGATGCCCGTTGCTGATCTTCGCCCCGACCGCGAGCATGTCGCTCGCGGTCACCGCCAGCAGGGCCAGGACGGGAGCTACGCCACGGCGCCCGGCCGCCACCGCGAGAGGCAGCACCGCGCCGAGTACGAGCAGGTCAGCCAGGGGATGGACGAGCTCGGCGGCGAACGTGCCCGGGTCGTCACCCGAGTGCACGTACCCGGCGCTGAGCACGGTGATCCAGCCGATGATGAACAGGGCGGAGGCCACGACGTAGCCATCCGCGCAGCGCGCCACTGCGGTGCCGATCCGGGCCCGGTGGCGCTGGGCCAGCGGATGACGCGCGGCTTCGCGCCGGGATCCCAGGCTGACCAGCCCGGTCACCAGGGCGGGCAGCGCCAGCAGTCCCGGCAGGTCGGCGCCGGTGAACGGGAACGTGGCTCCGGCCGAGGCACTGGCCAGCGCCTGCTGGCCGATCGCCCCCGCCCCCCAGAGCAGCGCGGCGAGCGCGAACCACCGGTACGCACGCCGGACGGAGCCCGTGTGCCGGTTGGCACCGCGCCACAGGCTGACGGCGGTCACGGCAGCGACCAGGGCTACCACCGTGGTTGCTGCCTGTGCGGCCAGGCTCATCGCGGGTCACCCGATGCTTGCGGGTGCACCGAGTCTCCTTCCGCTGCATGTGGTCCGCTGGTTACACAACGGCCCGAGTGGCCAGCGGCGCCTTGTGGGCCCAGGCTGGCAATTCCTGCGCAACCGAACTAAGACTCACGGTCACCAGGACAGGGCAGGGTGCCCGCACGGTGTGCGGCGGGACCCGCCAGCGGGCTGGTCGCGGTCATCGCCAGTGAACGATGCTTCTCACTTTAGGCCCCTTAGGTCACACTTCGATTGAGGAAGAGCGTCCAGCGGGAGACATCTCCCTCTGCCCGGCGGGCCGTAACCCGGTCATATGGCATTGACCAGGGGTAATTACCGGAAGCCTTTCCGTAACCTGGCGCAATTCTCAATAACTCCCGGAGATGACATTCAGCAGCGGCGCGCCATTGAGAAATCTCCCGGCCTGGTCGCGGACGTGGCTGATCATCCGGGCGGTCGAGACCGGGGTGGACGCCGCCTCGTGCGGGGTGATGAACACGCCCGGCAGCGTCCAGAGCGGATGACCGGCGGGGAGCGGCTCCGGGTCGGTCACGTCGAGCGCCGCCCGCAGCCGGCCCTGCCGCAGTTCCGCGACCAGCGCGTCGGTCCGCAGCAGCGAGCCCCGGGCCGCGTTGACCAGCAGCGCGCCGTCCTTCATCCGGCCCAGGAACGCCGCGTCGGCCATGCCGATGGTCTCGGGCGTGACCGGGGCCAGCAGCACCACCACGTCTGCCCCGGGCAGCAGCCCCGGCAGGTCGCTCACGGTGGCCACGCCCGGGCGGGCGGTGCGGGCTACCCGGACCACCTGCACCTCGAAGCCGGCCAGCCGGCGCTCCACCGCCGCACCGATCGACCCGTACCCGACGATGAGCACGGTCTTGCCCGCCAGGCAGTCGGTGAAGTGATAATTCCACCGCCCGGCGGCCTGGTCGCGGGCGAACAGCGGGAACTCGCGGAGCGCGGCGAGCATCGCGGCGACCACCCATTCCGCCGTGCTCGCGTCGTGCACGCCGCGCGCGTTGCAGAGCGTGACCCCGGCGGGCAGATCGGCCAGCAGCCGGTCCACCCCGGCGGTCAGCGTCTGCACCACGGCGAGCCGCGGCATCTCGCGCATCGCCGCGATTCCCGGCGGGCGGGGGAAAAACGGCGGCACGTAGAACACGACCTGGTCCACGCTGGACGGCAGCGGCGCGCCGTCGGGCGCGACCACCTCCACGTCGGCGCCGGGCAGCCCGTCCAGTCCCGCGGCCACCTCGGCCGTCGGCACCCAGATCAGCATGGGCATATCAGCGTGGGCCCGGCTGCCATGGACCCGGCTCAGCTGAGGCGGTCGAGGATGAGTTGCCTGACCCGGCTGGCGTCGGCCTTCCCCCCGGTGGCCTTCATCACGACGCCGATCAGGGCCCCGGCCGCGGCGACCTTGCCGCCCCGGATCTTGCTGGCCACGTCCGGGTGCGCGGCGATGGCCTCGTCCACCGCGGCGGACAGGGCCGCGTCGTCGCTGACCACGGCGAGGCCGCGGCCCGCGACCACCTCGTCCGGCGTTCCCTCGCCGGCCAGCACGCCCTCGATGACCTCCCGGGCCAGCCGGTCGTTGACCGCGCCCGAGTCCACCAGCTGAGCTACCCGGGCCACATCCGCAGGCGTAATCGGCAGGTCACCGAGTTCCGTCCCGGACTTGTTCGCCGTGCGCAGCAGCTCACCGAGCCACCACTTACGGGCGTCGGCCGGCGTGGCCCCCGCCGCGACCGTCTCCGCCACCTGGTCCAGCGCGCCCGCGTTGCGCAGCGCCGCCATGTCCAGCTCCGACAGGCCCCACTCACCCTGCAGCCGGGCCCGGCGGGCCGCGGGCAGCTCGGGCAGCTGGGCCCGCACGCTCTCCACCCACTCCCGGGACGGTGCGACCGGAACCAGGTCAGGCTCGGGGAAGTAGCGGTAGTCCTGCGCCTCTTCCTTGCTCCGGCCCGGCGAGGTGGTCCCGGTCTCCTCGTTGAAGTGCCGGGTTTCCTGCACCACCCGGCCGCCGGCGTCCAGCACGGCGGCCTGCCGCTGGATCTCCGACCGGACCGCGCGTTCCACCGAGCGCAGCGAGTTCACGTTCTTGGTCTCGGTGCGGGTGCCCCATTCGGCCGACCCGGCAGGCGTCAGCGACGTGTTCACGTCGCAGCGCAGCGAGCCTTCTTCCATCCGCACATCGGACACGCCGAGGGCGCGCAGCAGGTCACGCAGTTCCGTGACGTAGGTCCGGGCCACCTCGGGCGCGAGCGCCCCGGTGCCGGCCACCGGCTTGGTCACGATCTCCACCAGCGGGATCCCGGCCCGGTTGTAGTCCACCAGCGAATACTCCGCGCCGTGGATCCGCCCGGTGGAGCCGATGTGCATCGACTTGCCGGTGTCCTCCTCCAGGTGCACCCGCTCGATCTCGACGCGGACCGGCCGCTGGTCGCCGGAGTCCGGGTCAGCCACCACGATGTCCAGCCACCCGTCGATGCACAGCGGCTCGTCGTACTGCGAGATCTGGTAATCCTTCGGCATGTCCGGGTAGAAGTAGTTCTTCCGCGCGAACCTGGCCTGGACGGCGATCGTGCAGTTCAGCGCCAGCCCGATCTTGATCGTGTACTCGATGGCCATCCGGTTGGTCACCGGGAGCGAGCCGGGCAGGCCCAGGCAGACCGGGCAGACCAGGGAGTTAGGCTCGCCGCCGAACCGGGCCGGGCAGCCGCAGAACATCTTGGTCACGGTGCCGAGCTCGACGTGCGTTTCGAGGCCGATCACCGGGTCGTAGCGGGCCACCGCATCCGGGTAGGAAACCAGGTCCATGGTCGACTGGTCGCTCATGCCCTGCTCCCTTCCGGGGCGGGCAGCCCGCCCGGCCCGCGGATCGCGTCCAGCAGCGGGCCGCCGCGGCGCTGGGTGAGTGCGGCCTCCACGGCCGCGGCCACCCGGTACACCCGGTCGTCGGCCAGCACCGGGGCCATGATCTGCAGCCCGACCGGCAGGCCGTCCTCGGGCGCGAGCCCGCACGGCAGCGACAGGGCCGCGTTGCCGGCCAGGTTCGACGGGATCGTGCACAGGTCGGCGAGGTACATGGCTATCGGATCGTCGGCCCGCTCGCCGATGGGGAACGCGGTGGTCGGGGTGGTCGGCGAGATCAGCACGTCGACCTGCTCGAACGCGGCCTCGAAGTCCCGGGTGATGAGGGTCCGCACCTGCTGGGCTTTGCCGTAGTAGGCGTCGTAGTACCCGCTCGACAGCGCATAGGTGCCGAGCATGATGCGGCGCTTCACCTCGGGCCCGAATCCCGCGGCGCGGGTGAGCGACATAACTTCCTCGGCGTCGTGCGTGCCGTCGTCGCCGACCCGCAGCCCGTAGCGCATGCCGTCGAACCGGGCCAGGTTGGAGGAGCACTCGCTGGGCGCGATCAGGTAGTAGGCGGGCAGCGCGTAGTTGAAGTGCGGGCAGGACACCTCAACGATCTTGGCGCCCAGGGACTCCAGGAGCTCGACGGCCTCGTTGAACCGGGCCAGTACCCCCGGCTGGTAGCCCTCGCCGCTCAGCTCCGGGACCACCCCGATGCGCAGGCCGCTCACGTCCGCCTGCCGGGCGGCGGCCACCACCGGCGGGACCGGCGCGTCCACCGAGGTGGAGTCGCAGGGGTCATGGCCGGAGATCGCCTCGTGCAGCAGGGCCGCATCCAGCACGGTCCGGGCCAGCGGCCCGGGAGTGTCCAGCGACGAGGCGAAGGCGATCAGCCCGTACCGGGACGAGCCGCCGTAGGTCGGCTTGACGCCGACGATCCCGCACACCGCGGCGGGCTGCCGGATGGACCCGCCAGTGTCGGTGCCGATGCCGAGCGGGGCCTCGAAACCCGCGACCGCCGAGGACGAGCCGCCCGACGAGCCGCCGGGCACCCGGGCCAGGTCCCACGGGTTGCGGGACGTCCCGAACGCCGAGTTCTCGGTGGAGGAGCCCATCGCGAACTCGTCCATGTTCGTCTTGCCCAGCAGCACCACGCCGGCCTCGCGGAGCCGCCTGGTCACGGTCGCGTCGTACGGCGGCTGCCAGCCGTCAAGAATGCGCGAGCCGCAGGTGGTGGGCATGTCCGCGGTGGTGAACACGTCCTTGAGGGCCAGCGGCACGCCGGCCAGCGGCCCGAGCACCTCCCCGGCCGCGCGGCGCTCGTCCACCGCGCGGGCGGCGGCCCGGGCGCTGTCCTCCGCCACGTGCAGGAAGGCTCGCAGCTGGCCGTCGGCCGCCTCGATCCGGCCCAGATGCGCCTCGGTAACCTCGAGCGCGGACACCTCCCCGGCTGCGATCGCCGCGGCGAGTTCCGCCGCGGTCATCCGGGTCAGCTCGCTGGCCCGGTCCTGGCTAGGACGGTCCGGGGTGGGCATGGCTTCGCCTGGCCTGGTCTCGTCGTCCACGATCAGTCCTCCGCCAGGATCCGCGGGACGCGGAACCGCTGCTGTTCCATGGCTGGTGCCTGGTCCAGCACCCGGTCCGCGCCGAGCGGCGGGACCACCACGTCGTCACGGAACACGTTGGTCACCGGGACCGCGTGCGTGGTCGGCGGGATGCCCTCCGCGGCGACTTCCTGGACCCGCGCGACGGCCGCGATGATCTGGTCGAGCTGGACCGCGAAGTGATCGAGTTCCTCGTCGGTCAGGGCCAGTCTCGATAGCCGGGCCAGGTGGGCCACTTCGGCGCGGTCAATGGGCATGGAGCCATCCTAGGCCCGGGGCCGGAGCAGGCTGACGGCATTATGGCCGGGCCGCATCATGGCCGGGCCGCCGCGTCCAGGCAGTCGTCCTCGTGCACCGGAGCCGGGCCGGGCTCCCCCGGCACCGCGACCGGCGCGGGAGGCCGGCGGGCCAGCCAGGCCGCGGCCGCGGCGGCGTTGAGCGGGCGGCTGAACTGCCAGCCCTGGGCCA
This sequence comes from uncultured Actinomycetes bacterium, assembly GCA_963718305.1. GTDB lineage: Bacteria > Actinomycetota > Actinomycetes > Streptosporangiales > Streptosporangiaceae > RYN-230. The sequence continues at coordinate 243,477 of CAVQZG010000022.1, read as the reverse complement.
CGTCGCAGCCCATAGCCTGCAGGCTCGCTGCGACTTGCGGCGACTCGACCCCTTCGGCCACCGAGCGGATGCCCAGCCCGCGCAGCAGGTGCACCGCGGAGCGCACGATCAGCTCCGTGTCCGGGCTGCTGGCCACGGCGGCGACGAAGGACGGATCGATCTTCACCTCGCCGATGGACATCTCCTTCAGCCGGCCCACCGAGCAGTATCCGGTCATGAAGTCGTCCACGCTGAGCTCGATGCCGAGGGTCCGCAGCGCGTTCAGGCCGCCTGCGATGTCGGCGGCCTCACGGTTCAGCGCCCGCTCACTGATCTCGAGCAGCAGCACGCCGGGAGGCAGGCCATGCCCGGCGAGCTCGCGCTCGATCGTGGCGGCCAGGCCGGCGTCGAGGAGGTCGCGGCGGGAGACGTTCACCGACAGCTGGACCACCAGCCCGCTGCGCCGCCAGGCCGACGCCTGCCGGAGCGCGAGCTGGACCACGTGCGCGGTGAGCTCCCGCATCAGGTAGGACTGCTCAGCCAGCGGAATGAACTCGGCGGGCCCGAGCAGCCCCCGGTCCGGGTGCCGCCAGCGCAGCAGCGCCTCCATCCCGGCGGCCTGCCCGGTGGCCAGGAACACCTTGGGCTGGTAGTGCAGCTCGAACTCGCCCCGGTCGATGCCGCGCCGCAGGTCACCGAGGAGGGACAGCCGCGCCGGGGAGTAGCGGTCCGCCCGGGCCACGTAGGTCTCCACCCCGGTCCGCCGCTCCTTGGCCAGGTACATGGCCACGTCCGCGCGCTGCAGGAGCACTTCGACCGTCAACCCGTCGTCCGGGTACAGCGCGATGCCCACGCTGGCCTCGATCTCGAACGACATGCCCTCCAGGCGCACCGGCTCGGCCAGGGCGGCGCGCAGCCGGGCGGCCACCTCGGCGGCCACCGTGATGGTCCGCACCGCGGGCAGCAGCACGGCGAACTCGTCGCCGCCGAGCCGGGCGACCACGTCACCCGGCCGGACACTGCGGGCCAGCCGGTACGCGATCACCTGCAGCAGCGCGTCGCCCAGCAGATGCCCGAGCGTGTCGTTGACCTCCTTGAACCGGTCCAGATCCAGGAGCAGGAAGCCGCACTTGGCGCCGGTGCGCCCGGCCTGGGTCAGCGCGTCGGCGGTCCGGCGGGCCAGCAGGGTCCGGTTGGGCAGCCCGGTCAGCTGATCGTGCAGCGCCTGGTACTCGCGGTTCAGCGACATAGCCGCGTTGGCGTAGATCGCGCTCAGCGGCAGCAGGAACAGCAGGAGCAGCAGCACCGAGCGGTTCATCGCCACGACCACCAGCGGCGCCGCGGACAGCAGGGCCAGGGTGACGAACGCCTGGTACGGCAGGGCCCGGCGCAGCGTGGCCAGCAGGGGCGTCCGCGCGTGCAGCGCCACGGCCACACCGACCAGCACGAAGTTGCAGGCGAAGTAGGCGGCCGCGGCCAGGCCGACGGCGCCCAGCTGGCTCCCGGCCGGAACCCAGGGCCGGGCCGGCGCCGGGTGGACGTGGGCGACCGCGAGAACCGCCGCCGCGGCGGCCAGGCTGAGGGTGAGCTGGGCGACGTTGAAGAGCGCCCGGAACGGCGCCCGGCGGGCGCAGAGCGCGACCACCAGCGTGGTGATGGCCCGGAGCACCGCGGCGACCGGGAAGCCCCAGTAGAGCAGGGCGGCGAAGCAGAAGGTCACCGAGACGGCGCCAGCGTCAGGCCCGGATTTGCCCGGCGTCACGATCCGCTTGAGCTCGCCGAGCAGGGCCAGGGCGGCGATGACCCACAGCAGAGGCTGCTTCAGCAGTCCGGAGATCCCCGGGCCAGCCAGGCCGTAGACGGCGACCAGGAAGGCACCCAGACCCGCCACCGTAACGGCGGTGATGTAGTTCCAGAGCGGGGAACCGATCCGCGGACCGATGTCCCTGGTGTCGTTCGGATCCCTCATGGTGTCCTCGTGCCGCAGCCAGCCGGGGATACGCGTGGCTCTCTCAGCAGGGTACGGCGAAAACCGTACTTCGCGAAGCCAATCGCACACTATCCGTTACGATGCAGTGCCGAACGAAATCGATTTCGCAGGTCAGAGCCGTGCGTACCACTGAATCAATTTGCGGCACAGATTGATGCGTCATTATCACTGGTCGCCTGCGGACGCAGGAGCCCCGGCCGCATCAGGGTTCTCGTCCGGGGCCTGCACCGCCTCGGCGGCCGCGGCCGGGCCATTGTCCAGCAGCACCCGGAAGGCCGCCTCGTCGAGCACGGGCACGCCCAGCGTGAGCGCCTTGTCGTGCTTGCTGCCGGGTTTATCCCCGGCGATCAGGAACGATGTCTTCTTGGATACCGACGAGGTCACCTTCCCGCCCAGGGCCTGCACCGCTTCCGCGGCCTCGTCCCGGCTGAAGGCGTCCAGGCTGCCCGTGATGACCACGGCCACCCCGAACAGAGGGAGGCCAGCTCCCGGGTCTTCGGGAGCAGGCGGCGGCGTCCAGCCGGGCGTAGCCAGCTGGACCCCGTTCTCCCGCCACTTCCGGACGATCTCCTGGTGCCAGTCCACCCCGAACCACTCGATCACCGAGGCCGCGATCGTCGGGCCGACCCCGTCCACCGCGGCCAGTGCCTCCGCCGAGGCGGCCGTGATCGCGTCGAGCGAGCCGAACTGGGCTGCGAGCGCGCGGGCCGCGGTGGGGCCCACGTGCCGGATGGACAGGGCGACCAGGATCCGCCAGAGCGGCCGGCGCCGGGCGTCCTCCAGGTTGCCGATCAGCTTGCCCGCGTTCACGGTCAGGGTGCCCTGCTTGTTCACGAAGAACGAGCAGGTGGCCAGGTCCTCGTCGGTCAGCGAGAACAGGTCACCCTCGTCGGCGACCAGGCCCGAGTCGAGCAGCGCGGTGACCGCCTCGTAGCCGAGTACCTCGACGTCCAGGGCGCCCCGGCCGGCCAGGTGGAAGAGCCGTTCCCGCAGCTGGGCCGGGCAGGCCCGGGTGTTCGGGCAGCGCCAGTCCACCCCGCCGTCCTCCCGGACCAGGGGGGTGCCGCACGCCGGGCACACGGTCGGGAACTCGAACGCCCGCTCATCGCCGGTGCGCACGTCCACCACCGGCCCGACCACTTCGGGGATCACGTCGCCGGCCTTGCGCAGCACGACCATGTCCCCGATCAGGACGCCCTTGCGGGCCACCTCGTCGGCGTTGTGCAGCGTGGCCCGGTCGACCGTGGACTGGCTGACCACCACGGGCTCCATGACCGCGAACGGGGTGACCCGGCCGGTCCGGCCCACGTTGACCTGGATGTCCAGCAGCCGGGTGTTGACCTCCTCGGGCGGGTACTTGTAGGCGATCGCCCAGCGCGGCGCCCGGCTGGTGTGACCCAGCTGGCGCTGCAGGTCGAGCCGGTCGATCTTGACCACGACCCCGTCGATCTCATACGGCGTGTCGTGCCGGTGCTCGCCGTAGTGCGCGATGTAGTCCCGCACCCCGTCCAGCTCCGGCATCACCTGGAACAGCTCGCTGACCGGCAGTCCCCACCCGCGCAGCCGCTCGTACCAGCCGGAGTGGGTGTCCGGGGCGTCACCGGTGGCGACCCCCACGCCGTGCACGATCAGCTGCAGGGCCCGGGTCGCGGTGACCCGCGGGTCTTTCTGGCGCAGCGAGCCCGCGGCCGAGTTGCGGGGGTTGGCGAACGGCGGCCGGCCCATCGCGGTCAGCCGCTCGTTCAGCTCGTGGAAGGCCACCACCGGCAAGAACACCTCGCCCCGGACCTCCAGCGTCTCCGGCACCTCAGGGCCGGTGAGCCGGAGCGGGACCGAGGCGATCGTGCGGATGTTCGGGGTGACGTCCTCCCCGGTCGTCCCGTCCCCGCGGGTGGCCGCGCGGACCAGCGCGCCGTTCCGGTACACCAGGTCCACGGCCAGCCCGTCGATCTTCAGCTCACACAGATAAGGGCCGGTCCCGCCGAGCCGCTGCGCCCGGGCCGCCCAGGCGTCGAACTCCTCGGCGGAGAACGCGTTGTCCAGGCTGAGCAGGCGTTCCAGGTGCTCGACGGCGGTGAACTCGGTGGATATCGCACCCCCCACCCGCTGGGTGGGCGAATCCGGGGTGCGCAGCTCCGGGTATTGCTCCTCCAGCGCCCGGAGCTCACGCATGAACGCGTCGTACTCCGCATCCGAGATCGTCGGCGAGTCCAGCACGTGGTAACGGTGATTGGCCTCGGTGATCTCCGCGCTCAGCTCGGCGTGCCGGTGCCGGGCTGCCGCGTCCACGGCCGACCCGGGAATCCCGCCGGACTCCTCGGCCTGGCTCGCGGGAAGGCCATCTGCTCCAGCGGGCTCGGTCACGGCGCTTCCTCCTCGATCAGCTCGGGCAGCATCCGGGCCGCCGCACGGCAGGCGGCCAGCGCGGCCCGGGCGTAGTCCGGCGGGGCACCGGCCAGTCCGCAGGCCGGAGTCAGCACGACCTGGGCCGCGATCCCCGCCGCACTGATTCTTGAAGCACTGGTGTTTGAAGCACTGGGCTGGCGGGCCGCCGGCCAGCCCATCTGGCGCCACAACTCCACGACCCGCTGGGCCGAGGGCTGGGCGCCAGCAGCGTTTCGTTGCGGAGAATTAGCAGCGGGAGCGGGGCCGTTGGCCCGCGGCTGGCCGGCTGGTGCAGCCGCGCGGGTCGCAGGCGCCGGCGTGGCAGGCACCGCGCCCACGAAGATCCCGAGGCCAGCCTCGACCGCCTCTGCCAGCACCTCTTCCTCCCCCCGCCGGAGCATGCCGAGGTCGATCCCCGCCCCGTCCGCACCCGCGCCCCTGATGATGCCAAGGGGCGCCGACATTCCGCAGCAGTGCACCACGGTGGCGGCGGCCGCGGCGGACAGCACCGTCCGCAGGCCTGACTGGGCGTCCGCCTCCTCGACCGGCCGGACCCGGTTCAGCCCGCTCGCGCTCGGTACCCCGCCGCCCAGCACGGCAGGCAGCGACGGCTCGTCCAGCTGGAGCAGCAGCCGGGCGCCAGGCACCCGGGCGCGCACCCCGGCCACGTGCGCGGCCACCCCCTCGGCCAGCGACGCGGTCAGGTCCCGGACCGCGCCCGGGTCGGCCAGCACGGGCTCCTGGCTGCGGGCCAGCTCCAGGCTGGCCGCCATCGTCCACGGCCCGCAGACCTGCAGCTTCAGCGGGCCCTGGTAGCCGTCGGCCACCTCTTCCAGCGCGTCGAGGTCGCGGGAGAGCAGGGACTGCGCGCGGCGGACGTCCCGCCCCGGGCCGGTCGGCGAGGCGCCAGCCCCGGGGGGTCGCGTCCACGGACAGGTCGATCAGCAGCCCGGCGGCCCGGCCGATCATGTCCGCACCCACGCCGCGGTCCGGCAGCTCGGCCAGGTGAGGCAGGTCCGGGAGCTCGTCGAAGATCACCCGCATGATCTCCAACGGATCGGTGCCGGGCATCGAGCCCACGCCTGTGGCGGATTGCGGCGGCCAGGGATAAGGAGCGGGAGTTGCGGAGTCTTGCACGCTGACGAGCTTAGTGTTCGGGACCACCAGCTCCGGCTGAGCTGCGCGGACAGGGTTGCGCGCCGCACTTTTCCCTAACGATGGTGCGGCGCGGATGCCTCGTGCGAGCGGAGGGCGGCGGGCCGACCGGGTCCGGACAGCGATCCGCGCCACACCATGCCCCCGCAATGGTGTGGCGCGGTCCTCCCCCGGCAGGCCGGCCAGGTCCCCCGCGGTCCCGGCCGGCCTGGCCCTTGGGCGGCTAGACGAGCATCTCCGGCTGGCGTTCGGGGGCGGGGTCGAGGTCAGTGCGCCGGCGGACCCAGAGACCGGTCAGCTGGCGGGCGCCCTGGCTGGCCACGCCCGGGGCCTTGCGGGTCAGCGAGAAATCCCGCTCCTCCCGCTTGATGCCCCAGCTCACGAGGAGGATGCCGCCGACTGCGACGCCTGCTACGAAGATCACGATTCCGACGAGAAGGAGGGTGGTGGCCATGACAGTTCCCCTAACTTCTGGCCCCCGGCGCTGGTGACGCCGTCCTGCTGGTGCCTCTTCTCCGGTATGGGTGGCCGGGGTGAGGCGGGTGTTGGGACCTAGATGACTCATCCATGTGCACCCAGCGAGCCCCACTGCTAGACTGAGTCCTATGGATCTAGTCATCCAGGTCATACCAACCTTTGGGTGGTATCAGGGAGATAACCCCTCCCGGAGCGGCCTAAACCCCAAACCATCCCAAAGATTCAGGAGACTTGGACGACAGGTATGATCCTTTTCAACCCAGTCAGTCCTACGGTAGGGCTGGTTGGTATCTCTGGGAGGTACCGTGCCTGACCCGATGTACCGTCAGATCGCCGAGGATCTGCGCCGTCAGATCGAGGCCGATGAACTTCCCCCTGGCGCCCAGCTCCGGACTGAGCAGGAACTGCAAGACAAGTACCACGCGTCGCGCAACACCGTGCGGGACGCCATCAAATCGCTCATTACCCGAGGCCTGGTCGAGACCCGTCCCGGGCAGGGAACGTTCGTCGTCGAGAAGATCGAGCCGTTCGTCACCACCCTCACCGGGGACGCCAGGACCGGATTCGGTGGCGGCGAGGACGCCGTCTACCGCGGGCCGACCAGAATCGACACCAAGCGCCAGGACGCCCTGCCGCCGCGCGTGGAGATGCAACTCGCGGACGACATACTCACGCCAGAACTCAGGCTGCCCGCAGGCGCCCAGGTCGTGGGCCGTCACCAGCCGCGCTTCATCGGCCCAACTCCGTGGGCGCTGCAGACCTCGTTCTATCCCATGCGTTTCGTGGACGAAGGCGCCCTCCGGCTCATCCGGGCCGCAGACATCCCGGAGGGCACCGTGAGCTACCTGGCGAGCACGCTCAATGTCAAGCAGGCGGGCTGGCGTGACACCATCACGGTCCGCCCACCCGATGAGAGCGAGGCGATATTTTTCCGGCTCCCGGAAGACGGCCGCGTATCGATCATCGAGACCCGCCGGACGGCCTTTGATACCGAGGGCAACCCGGTACGGCTGACCGTTACCTCTTATCCTGCTGACCGGAACAAGTTCGCCGTCAACGTCGGACAAGTGCCCCCAGATGTAATGGAACCGCCCGCGTCAGACACGAAAGTGTAGGGCGTCTTCTGATCGCCAACGGGCACTGACTAAATAGGAACACTCAGCCACCATGGTCCTCAATGCGCGCAGAGCCACACGCAGAACGATGCCCCGCCTCCTCAGCAGGCGGGAATCTGGCCCTCAGCTTACGGGTGAAACTCTCCAGATCCGTCCAGCGGAGATGGACGACATGCCGTCGATCATCGGTCTTATCGATGACGCGGCACAGTGGCTGCGGACCGAGAAGAACTCGGATCAGTGGCAGCGGCCCTGGCCCGATGAGCCCTCCCGTGACCAGCGGATACGCCGGGGGATCAAGGTCGCGCGCACCTGGATGGTGGAGAACGACGACGGACTGGTCGGGACGGTCTCCTTTGGGCGGGGGGGCAACAAGAAGCTCTGGACGCTGCGAGAGCGCAATCAACCTGCGGTCTATGTATCCCGGCTCATCCTCAGCCGGCGTCATGCCGGTGAGGGGATCGGCGCTGACCTCATCGACTGGGTCGGGCAACGCGGGGTGACCGGCTGGGGCGCGGAATGGATCCGGGTGGATGTGTGGACATCCAACGAGGCGCTGCAGGCGTACTACAAGCGGCAGGGTTTTACGCACCTGCGGACCTGGCAGTTCAACGATCCATGGGACTATCCCTCGGCGGCAGTGTTCCAGAAGAAGACCGCGGATATTAACTCGGTCGCCGCGACACGGTTTCAGGAGGACAAGCAGTCTCAAGGCAGCTAGCTAAAGCGACCAGAAGCCTTTAATTCTCAGGCGCGGGCCGCCTCACCGGGCCGACTCCGATTTCGCCCATTGGCCATACGGCGGGGCCGACTCCACCTGAACGGCCCGGAGGACGTTAAGTGATCATGAATCGCTCCGCGTAAATGATCAACAACTAACCAATAGCTGATGGGCAATACCTCTGCGATACTGACGGAGCCGGGCAAACGAACTGAGGGCTGGCAACCCAGTCTGGTTGATCGCCGAGGCACGGCTCGCAGGACAGAGAAGCGGGGAAGAATATGGCCAAGCGTCACGATCGCCCATCAGCTCAGTACCGCTACGAGCACTACGACCCACGCGTGAGCTAGGGCACTCTCAGGCTTTCGCCAGGTCAGCTCGGGCTGGCTGGCTAAGAGCTGCTGGAGCGTTTGGTACCACTGTTACGTGTCACGAGTTGCGTTGATGTCGTGGCGTGGTTTACCTATATGAGGCTCACGAGGTCTCGTGTTCTCGTTTCCTGAATTGGCCTGGGTAAAGAGGACCCGGCCGGGCGGCTGAGCGCAGGCCAGCCGATTTGATCCGTAAGGCGAGCGACTGTGCCTCCGGGCCGTTGGAGCCTGAGGGCGGCCAGCTCTCCGGACGCGGGCCGCTCGTGTGTCGCATGGGCGCGCAGCGGGTACTTTCGGTTGAAGTTATGGCGATGGTCGGTGGCGTGCGCGACGGTCTGGGTCCCTGCCGGGGCGCAGGCTCACTGCTCCAATGGCGGGGCGCAGGCAGGCTGGGTCACTGCTGGATCTGCAGCCACGCTGGCCGCAGTCACAGCGGTTCATGACGCGGCCCTGGCAGCGCGCCGCCGGAGCGGCCACCGGAGCGCAGGAGCCTGTCATCCCACGGCCAGACGGTGCCGACGGCACCGAGCGCTCCAACGGGGCCGAGCCGCAGCACCCTGAGCCACAGACCGCCCGCGACCAAACCCCCGGCGACGCCGCGCAGCCGCAGTCAGCCGGGGATCCCACCCCGGAGCCACCCCGCGCTCAGCCGCGAACCTGGCCCCGCCGCCCCGGCCGCCGCACCCGCTGGATCATCTGGCTGGCCGCGGCCCTGGTCACCGCCGCCGTCTCGATCGGGGTGGCTCTCAAGGTCACCCCCCTGCAAACCGTCACCGTGGCCGGGCAGGTCATCAAGGTTGGCACCACCGCGCCGACCCTAAGCTTTTCCGGCCCAGGCGAAATTGACCTGTTCGGCCAGAGCCTGCCCACCCACGTGCAGTTCCTCGGCCCGGTCCGCCCCCGCCTCCAGTTGACCCAGATCACCATCAACAGCGAGCTGACCAACTTCGTCCAGGGTGCGGGCCCGGCGGGCGCCAAGCGGGTCCTGGGTGACCGGCTGGCCAGCGGCTGGACGGACTACTTCGCCTGGGAGACCGGGCTCACCGCGGTCGGTGCGCTGGTCCTGCTCGGGGCGCTGGCGGGCTGGCGCCGGCTGCCGCACCGGGTCACGCTCAAGCTGCTGGTCGGCGGCCTGGTGCTGACCGAGGTGATCAACCTCGGCGCGATCATGCTCACCGCCTACACCGCACCCTCGACGCTGCAGCAGATCCGGTCCCTCAGCGAGCTGGTGGGCAGCGAACCCCGGGTCGCCGACGCCAAGAAGGGCGTTCCGGTGCCGCCGGGAGTCCGGCTGGTGGTGATCGGCGACTCCACCGCGGCGGGCGCCGGGCTGCCCGCGGTCCGGGACGCGTCCCGCGCCGACCAGGCCTGCGGGCGGAGCACCGACTCCTACGCCGAGGACCTGGCCCGCTCCAACGGCTGGCAGGTGATGAACCTGGCCTGCAACAGCGCCACCATCAGCCAGGGCCTGCTCGGCACCGAGGGACGCGGCGGCGAGACCGTCCCCGCGCAGATCGACGCCGCGCAGCGGGCCACGCACGCGTCCGCGGTCATCGTCAGCGTGGGCGCGGACGACCTGGACTGGTCGGCCATGCTGCGCCTGTGCGCGGTCGCCAAGACGTGCAACGACAAGGCCACCACCGCCTACTTCCAGCAGCAGCTGCACTCGTTCAGCAAGGACTACCTCCAGCTGCTCGACCAGCTCGCGGCGCTGCCCAGTCGCCCCCAGGTGATCATCAACCGCTACTACAACCCCTTCGACCTGCAGCTGGCCTGCCTGGGCAAGGTCGGCCTGACCACCGCCAAGGAACGCACGCTCAGTTCCCGGCTCGCCACCCTGAACGCCGTCCTGGCCAAGGGGGCCGCCGAGTTCGGCTTCACCTCGGTCAAGCCCGACTTCACCGGGCACCAGCTGTGCACGACCCAGCCCTACGTGCAGGGCCTGGGCGACCCGGCCCCGTTCCACCCCACGGCCATGGGCCAGCTGGCCATCGCGCTGGCCGACCAGGCCGCGCTGAACTCGCCGCACCTGCCCAGCTCCTCGGCGGTGGCGACGCCATCAGCCAGCCCCACCCCCACCGCCACGGGGAGCGGCACGCCCAGCGCCACCACGGGCGGCGCGGCCAGCCCGACGCCCACCGCAGTTCCCTGAGCTCAGCTCCGTAAGCTCAGCCGAGCGTGCGGGCGATGACCCCGGCCCAGGGCTGCAGCACCAGACCGTCCAGCGCTCCCTCCCCGGTGACCAGCAGCACCGCGCCGGGTGCGACATTCAGGGTGGCCGGCTCGTCGCTGAAGTTGGCCGCGACGGTCAGGCCCCCGGTCTCGTAGGCCCAGACGCCCGCCGGCGCCGGGAGCTGCTCGTAGCTGGCCAGCTGGCCGGCGAATTCCCGCCGCCGCAGCGCCAGCAGGTCGCGGCACAGGTGCAGGATGGACGATGGATCCGCTTGCTGATCCGCAACGGAACCCCCGGCGGCGTTGCCGTACGGCAGCCACGGCTGGATACCGTCGCCGGTGAACCCCCCGGACGGTGAGGAGTCCCACCGCATGGGAGTCCGGGCCCGGTCCCGGCTCTCCTTGGCTCCCGCTTCGGCCCGCATCTTGTCGCGGACCAAGTCGGGGGGGACGTCCACGGTCGGTCATGCCCAGTTCGTCGCCGTAGTACAGGACGAGGGCGCCGGGCAGGGTGGCCAGCATCAGCAGGGCCAGCCGCGCCCGGCGCTCGTCCCCGCCGCACCAGCGGGTCGGGAACCGGCTGATGTCATGGTTGGACGCGGTCCAGACCGCGCACTCCCCGGCGGGCAGCTTGGCCAGGGACTCGGCCACCACGGCGGACAGGGCTTCCGCGGTGAACGGGGCGAAGATGAACGGGAAGTTGAAGGTGAGCTGCAGCTCGTCGCCCGTGGCCGTGGAAGGCGGCCAGCGCCCCGAGCGTCGCCGACCCAGGTCTCGCCGAGCAGCACCCGGGGCACCGGGTAGCTCTCGGCGATCTTCCGCCAGTCCCGGAACACCCCGTGCGACTCCGGCCGGTTGGCGCTGTACACCTGGGCCAGGCCGAACCGGCCGCGGACCAGCTCCCCCTCGGGGGACGGGCGGGTCGTCGCGGAGCTGAGCGTCCTTGTAGAGCCCGTGGGCGACGTCGATCCGGAAGCCCGCCACGCCCCGGTCGAACCAGAACCGCAGGATCTCCTGGAAGGCCTGGTGCACGGCGGGGTTCCACCAGTTCAGGTCGGGCTGGCTGGGCAGGAAGTTGTGCAGGTAGTACTGCCCGCTGGCCTCGTCCAGGGTCCAGGCCGACGCGCCGGTCGCGGCCAGCCAGTTGTTCGGCGGCCCGCCGTCCGGGGCGGGGTCCGCCCACACGTAGAACTCCCGGTGCGGCGAGGCCGGGTCGCTGACCGCCTCGACGAACCAGGGGTGCGCGCTAGCTGGTGTGGTTGGGCACCAGGTCCAGCAGGACCCGCATGTCCCGCTGACCCGCCTCGGCGATCAGCCGGTCCAGGTCGGCCAGGGTGCCCAGCTCCGGGTGGACGCCCACGTAGTCCGAGACGTCGTAGCCCCAGTCATCGTCGGGCGACGGCATGGTCGGGGACAGCCAGATGCCGTCCACGCCGAGCCAGGACAGGTAGTCGAGCCGGGCGGTGACCCCGTTCAGGTCGCCGTACCCGTCGTCGTTGCTGTCCTGCCAGGACCTGACGTAGATCTGGTACAGGGTGGCTCCGTGCCACCAGCGGGGCTGGGTCCCTGGCGTATCCATCGTTCTCCTGGGCGTTTTGGGGCGGGTCCGGCCCACAGTAACCCGGAACCCGCCTTGACCTGGCCCAGGCCTTGCCTTGCCCGGTCCCATGGCGGAGACTTGACTAGTGAGCCCGGCCATTGAGCTGATCATCGTGATTTTGCTGCCCACGGCGTTGGGTTATGGGGTGCTGGGCAGCATCCGGGGCTGCCGCTGGCTGGCGGAACGCCGCTACGCGGCCCGCGCCCGCGCGCACCCCGTGACGGTCGAGCCGCTCGAGCGGCTGGGCGCCCGGATGCGCCATCTCCGCGCCGAACTGGAGGCCATGGAGACCCGCACCGACGTCCAGGCCAAGGGGATGCGGCTGCGCGCGATCCGGGGCGCCTACCTGGACCTGCTGCGGGTCGCGTGCGAGCGGCTGGGCGTCACCCCGTTGCCGCCCGGCGACCTGGTCCCCCAGGCTGACATCTACCGCGCGGAGGCCGCACTGCGCCAGCACGGTTTGGACGTCAGGGAAACCGCCTCGCGCTGAACCGTCGGTAGGCCAGGATCGGCAGCGTACGATCAAACTGTGGTTCGCGTCCTGGCGGTCTCCGATGTCGTCGAGGAGGGGCTGTGGGCCGACATCGGCCCGGCGCGTGGCGCCGACCTCATCCTCGGTTGCGGCGACCTGCCGTTCGAGTACCTGGGCTACCTGATGAACGCGCTCGACGTGCCGCTGGTGTTCGTGCCCGGCAATCACGACCCTGACCTGTCCGGTTACCGCGTCAGCCGGGCTGGCCTGACGCTGCGCGCGGGACTGCCGGCCCGGGCACCGTGGCCCGACGGGGCGGTCAGCGCGGACGGCCGCGTGGTGGACGTGGCCGGTCTCCGGATCGCCGGCCTGGGCGGCTCCCGCCGCTACCGCCCCGGGCCGAACCAGTACAGCGACCGGCAGCAGGCCCGCCGGGCCCGGTGGCTGGCCGCCCGGATCCGGCTGCACGGGATGACCCTGCGCCAGCTTCGCGGCGGGCCGCGGCGCAGGCCATCACACCGGCTGGACGTGCTGCTGACCCACGCCCCGCCGCGCGGCGTGGGCGACGGGCCCGACCCGGTGCACCAGGGGTTTCCTGCCCTCAACGTCCTCGCCGGACGGCTGCAGCCCCCCGTGCTGCTGCACGGGCATGTGAACCCGGATCCGGCCACCGGCCGCGACCACCGGCTCGGCCGCACGCTCGTCCGCAACGTCACCGGATGGCAGCTGTTCGACCTCGACCGCGCCACCGGCCAGGTGACCGACGTGACGGGGCATCACAGTGCTGGCTACAACCGTGCCGGTTACACGTGCCGGTCACCACAGTGCCGCGATCGTGCTGGATACGACCGGGCTGGCTACCGCGATGCCCGCTGACACCGGGTTCCCCCGGGCCGACGTGGAGAACGACTTCCAGCGTGCCCGGCGGCGCCAGGTGCTGGCCCGGCTGTCGCAGCGGCTGCGCCGGGAACCGGACGACGTCAACCTCATCCTGCCGTTCGACGAGGTCGTGGCCGCGCTCGGGATGACCGGCGAGCGCAAGCTGGGCCTGCAGGTGATCAAGCTCGATACCGTGGTGGGCACCGTGGACTCCACCCGGGACTTCGACCGCCGGTTCCGGCCCACCTCCAGCCGGGTCCGGGAGCGCTGGGAGCGGCTCGCCCTGGCCCAGCGCCGGGGTGAGTCCATCCCGCCCATCGACGTGTACCGCATCGGTGAACTGCATTTCGTGGTCGACGGGCATCACCGGGTCTCGATCGCGCTGGCGATGGGGCAGAAGACGATCGACGCTTACGTGACGGAGATCCTCACGGCGGTACCGGCCCGGGGCATCCGGCGCCGCGGGGACCTGCTCTACAAGAGCTATGAGCGGCTGTTCCGGTCGCGGGTCAAGCTCTCGGCCCAGGCCTACTCCAAGATCACGTTCTCCGATCCCTGGGGCTACGCGGAACTCGGTGAGGCCGTGGAGGCCTGGGGGTTCCGGCTCATGCAGCACGAGCACAAGTTCTACGACCGGGCCGAGGTGTCCCGGCGCTGGTTCACCGAGGAGTTCACCCCGGTCGTGCGCCTGCTGCACGCCGCGGACCTGGTCGGCTCCGGCACCGATGCCGACGCCTACCTGACCATCGCCCGGGAGCGCTACCGGCTGATCCGCACCCACGAGTGGAACGACGAGGTCATCGAGGAACTCCAGCGGCAGTTCCGGGGCCCCCGCTGGCGTATCCGCGGCTCAGGAGCCGTGGCGATGTCGCCGGACAAGCACGGCGCCGCGGCCCACGGGCACGCCGACGCGGCTGGGCACCGGGACGACGGCGCGCACCAGGACGCCAGCGCCGCAGCAGACCAGGACGGGGGCGCCGCCGCGGACTAGATGCGGCGGCGCAGCCGCTGGCGGGTGCGCCGGCAGATTACGGCTGCGGTGTGGCGGTCGAGCCAGAGTCCTGCCCGGCCGCCGTCGGCTCAGCCTGGGCCGGCGCGCCGCCCCCCGTGTCTGCGGGCGCCGCCGACGCGTGCGAGCCGGAGTCGCCCAGGGTCAGGTTCTGGCCGGTGGACGGGTCGAAAACGTGCAGCTTCCGGGCGTCCAGCCAGAGCTCGACGTTCTCCCCCTCGGTGATGCGCGTGGCCGGGTCGAGCCTGGCCACCACGGTTTCCCCGGTCGCTCCCGTGTCCGCCCGCCCGGAGTCGCGGGCCAGCTCGTTCAGCTCGGCCACGTCCACGCTGCCCAGCTCCTTGGTGAAGTACACGTACTTCTCCGACCCGAGCGACTCCACCACATCGATGGAGGTCGGGAACGTGATCCCGCTGCCCCGGATGTCGTCGGAGACCAGCGCGGGGTCTTCGAAGTCCTCCGGGCGGATCCCCACGATCACGTCGCGGCCGGCCCCGGAACCTGCCATCGCCTGCCGCACGCTGCCGGAGATCGGGAGGTTCCCGAATCCGGTGCGCAGGGCCCCCTCCTCCAGCGTGCCGGCCAGGAAGTTCATCGAGGGTGAGCCGATGAAGCCGGCCACGAACAGGTTCACCGGCCGCTCATAGAGTTCCTCCGGCGAGGCCACCTGCTGGAGCATGCCGTTGCGCATGACCGCCACCCGGTCCCCGAGCGTCATGGCCTCGACCTGGTCGTGGGTCACGTAGACCATGGTGGTGCCCAGCCGCCGCTGGATCCGGGACACCTCGGTGCGCATCTGCACCCGCAGCTTGGCGTCCAGGTTGGACAGCGGCTCGTCCATCAGGAACGCGGACGGGTCACGGACGATGGCCCGGCCCATCGCGACCCGCTGCCGCTGGCCGCCGGACAGGTTGGCCGGCTTGCGGTCCAGGTGCTGGGTCAGGTCCAGGATCCGCGCGGCCTCCTCGACCTTCTCGTTGATGACGTTCTGCGGGGTCTTGGCCAGCTTGAGCGCGAACCCCATGTTCTGCCGGACCGTCATGTGCGGGTACAGGGCGTAGCTCTGGAACACCATCGCGATGTCGCGGTCCTTGGGCGTCATGTTGTTGACGACCTTGCCACCGATCCGCAGCTCGCCCTCGGTGATGTCCTCCAGCCCGGCGATCATGTTGAGCGTGGTGGACTTGCCGCAGCCAGACGGGCCGACCAGGATGACGAACTCGCCATCGGCGACGTCCAGGTTGATCTTGTCGACCGCCAGCGCTCCGTCGGGGAAGCGCTTGGTCACGTTGTCCAGAACGATTTCAGCCACTGGTCTCTCCTTCGCTCCGCTAGCCCTTGACCGCGCCGGCTGTCAGCCCCGCGACGATCCGGCGCTGGAAGAACAGCACGAAGATAATGATGGGAATGGTGATGACCACCGCCGCCGCGGAGATCGACCCGGTCGGCACGGCGAACTGTGAGTTCCCGGTGAAGAAGGACAGCGCGGCGGGCGCGGTCCGGGCGGCGGTCGTCGAAGTCAGCGTGATCGCCAGCAGGAACTCGTTCCAGCAGAACAGGAAGACCAGGATCGCCGTGGTGACCATGCCCGGGGCGGCCAGCGGCGCGATGACCCGGACGAACGCCTGGAACGGGGTGGCCCCGTCCACCTTGGCCGCCTTCTCCAGCTCCCACGGGATCTCCCGGAAGAATGCGGACAGCGTGTAGATGCCGAGCGGCAGGCCGGTCGCGACGTAAGGGATGATCAGCCCGGGCCAGGTGTTGAACAGGCCGAGGATCCGCTCGATGTTGAACAGCGGGGTGGCCAGCGCGATCGCGGGGAACATCGCGATCAGCAGCGACACCCCGATCAGCACGCTCTTGCCCGGAAAACGCAGCCGGGCCACCGCGTACGCCGCCATCGAGGCCAGCACGACCGCGATGAACGTGGCGATGGCCCCGATGCCGACCGAGTTGAGCAGCGGGCGCAGGAAGGTGGACGTGGTCAGGATGCCGGAGTAGTTGCTCCACGTCCAGTCCACCGGGAAGTAGGTCGGGTCGGTGATCGAAGCCGGTCGTCTTGAACGACAGGGAGATGATCCACACCAGCGGGATCAGCACGAGCACGATCGTGACGATGTTGGCGACACTCCAGCCAACCTTCTGCGATGTCGTCGAAGCCATCAGCCGCGCATCTCCCTTACTCGCATCGCCGCCCTCATCGCTGGAGGTCCGTTCCTGGAGCGGCCGTGCCGAAGCCCTTGATGAAGACGAACGCGATGATCGCGACGCAGATCAGGATCAGGATCGACATCGCCGACCCGAGACCGAAGTTCAGCCCGGTGAACAGGTTGTCGTAGTTGAGGATCGACACCGATCCGGTGCCGTTGTTGCCCGGGTGAGGATGAAGATGTTGTCGAAGATCCGGAACGCGTCCAGCGACCGGAACAGCAGCGCCACCAGGATCGCGGGCTTCATCAGCGGCATCATGATCTTGGTGAACCGCTGCCAGGCGCTCGCCCCGTCCACCTTGGCCGCCTTGAGCAGGTCCTCGGGTACCAGGGACAGCCCGGCCATCAGCAGCAGCGCCATGAATGCCGTGGTCTTCCAGATCTCGGCCAGGATGATGATCGCAATCGCCTTGGGCTGCGAGGTCAGCGGCGCGGAGTTGTTGAACAGCGCGGACAAGTACCCGGTACTCGGCGTCCAGGCGTACAGCCAGCTGAACGCGGCGGCCACGGTCACGATCCCGTAGGGAATCAGGATCGTGGTGCGGATCCCGCCTTTCCCCCAGATCGTCCGGTACATCAGCAGCGCCAGCCCCATGCCGAGCACGAACTCGATGGCCACCGAGACCACCGTGATGACGATGGTCACCAGCAGCGCGTGCCACCAGAACGACGAGCTGAGGATGGCCCCGTAGTTGCTCAGCCCGACGAACTTGGTCAGCTGCGGGGCGGACAGGACGTACCGCTGCAGCGATACGTAGATGGCGTAGCCGATCGGGTAGGCGGTCACCGCGACCATCACGATCACCGCGGGCGCGCACAGTAGCCAGCCCAGCCGGCGTTCCGCGCGCGCGCCTTCGGACAGGGGGGCCCGTCCGCGCCGCCGGGCGACGGGTTCCTGGGCGGTAACCGGAGGAGTAACGGTGGTCATGTCTCCACCTCTCTCTGCGTGCTCGGCGCGCTCACGGAATCAGCCCCTTACCCTGCAAGGCGTTGTTGATCTGCGTCTTCAGGTTCTGCTCGGTGCTCACCGGGTCGATGGAGCTGGGCGGCGAGATCAGGTGCGAGATCGCCACCGACACGACCTGGTAGAGCGGCGTCTTGGGCCGCACCGCGCCGTCGTTGACCTGCGCGAGGATCAGCTTGCGGAACGGGTAGGCGCTCTGCATCTGCGGGTTGTTGTACACACTGGCCAGCGTGGGCGGCAGGCCGCCCTTGACCGCGGCGGTCAGCTGGTTCTGGGCGTTGCGCAGGCACAGCACGGCCTGCTCCGCGAGCTGCGGGATGAGGTGAGTAGGAGCTGACCGCCAGGTCGATGCCGCCGATCGTCACCTTGGCCCGCGTGCCCGGGATCACCGCCGGATAGGGCGCCCACTTGAACACCTTGAACAGCTTCGGGTTGTCGGCCTTCATCGACGGATAGACGTACGGGTAGTTCAGCTCGAACGCCGCGCTGCCGGCTTCCATGGCCAGCCGGTTCTGGTCCTCCATCTGCACCCCGAGCGACGGGTCCGCCGACGACGAGCTGGCCAGCGTCTTCATGATCGACAGCGCCTTGACCGCGGGCGCGCCGAGCTGGGCCGCGGTTGAGGTCGGGTTCAGGATGCTGCCGCCCGAGCTGGCCACCAGCGTGTTGAACCAGACGACGGTGCCCTCGTACTGGGCGCCCTGGATCTCGATGAGATGGGGCTTGCCCTGCTTGGCCAGGGCCTGGGCGTCGGAGAACATCTGCGCCCACGTCTTCGGCGGGGTCTTGACCAGGTCCGAGCGGTACCAGAGCAGCTGGGTGTTGCTGTTGTAGGGCACCGCCACCAGCTGCCCGCGCCAGATCGCGGTCTGCAGCGGCCCCTTCAGCGTGCCGGCGATGGCCTGCTTGCTTGGCCTGGCCGGTCCACGGCCGGATCCAGCCGGCGGTGGCGAACTCGGGCTCCCAGGTGACGTCGAGGCCGAGGATGTCCATCGAGCCGTCGTGGGCGGCCAGCCGCCGGGCCATCTGCAGCCGCTGCTGGTCGGCCGCGTTCTGCAGCTTGTTGTAGACGATGGTGTAGCGCCCGTTACTGGCTTTGCTGCAGTTGTCCGCGGCCGACTGAACCGCTCCCGACGGGTCCGGGAAGTTGTAGAACTGCAGCGTCACCGGCCCGGTGCTGGCGCTGCTGGTCCCGCAGGCGGCCAGGAGCGCGGAGGCCAGGATGGCACCGCCGCCCGCCGCGGCCAGGACGCGGAAACGGGGCCAGGCCCGGCGTCTGGGCTTCGGAGCCAGGGGGGTCCGCTGTGGACTGGCCTGGCGATCACTGCCACCGATCATGGTGCCTCCCGCGGCCCGATGCTTCTTTGCACCTGTCACCCCTGCCGTTGACTGCAACGTTAAAGGCTTTCCCCACACGTAACAAGGGATGCACTTCCAGGGAACTTTTGCTAGCCTGCCACGCCGCAATGAATGAGTGCTGACCCGATTCCGACACAGTTCCCATGATCGCGACCGGCATGCCACGTTTAGGTCACATTTGGGGTGCAAGATTCACGTGATGCGCCGACCGCATGCGCAGGAGGCAAGGCCCAGCGGACGCAGACCTGGTGCCGGGCGAGGTCAGCGGGCGGATTCTGCCCCGGCAGCCGTGGTGGCCACGGCCCGCGTCCCGCTGATGGTGCCACTGCCCAGCACCGTGTCGCCGTCGTACAGGACGGCGGCCTGGCCCGTGGCCACACCCCGGGCCGGCCGGTCCAGGGTGATCCGGAGCAGGTCGCCGGCCAGCCCGCCCGGTTCAGGAGAAACGGTGGCCCCGTGGACCTCGCCGTGGGCGCGCAGCTGCACCAGGCACTCCCGTGGCTCGCGCAGCGGCTCGCTCCCGCTCCACACCGGCCGCTCGGCCAGGATCTCCTGCACGTCCAGGGACTCGCGCGGCCCGACGGTCACGGTCCGGGTCACCGGCTCGATGTCCAGCACGTAGCGGGGCTGGCCGTCCTCGGCCGGCACCCCGACCCGCAGCCCCTTGCGCTGGCCGATGGTGAAGCCGTAGGCGCCGTCATGCGTGCCGACCGGCGTCCCGTCCTGGGCCACGATGCGGCCCGGCGCGTCGCCCAGCCGGCCCGCCAGGAACGCCCGGGTGTCCCCGTCCGGGATGAAGCAGACGTCGTGGCTGTCCGGCTTGGTGGCCACCGCCATCCCCCGCGCCGCCGCTTCCTCGCGCACCTCGGCCTTGGTCGAGGAGCCCAGCGGGAACATGGCCCGGCTGAGCTGGTCGCGGTTGAGCACGGCCAGCACGTAGGACTGGTCCTTGCCCAGGTCCACGCTGCGGACCAGGCGGCCGTCGCGGAGCCGGGCGTGATGGCCGGTGCAGACCGCGTCGAACCCGAGCGCGACGGCCCGGTCCAGCACCGCCGCGAACTTGATCTTCTCGTTGCAGCGCAGGCAGGGGTTGGGGGTGCGGCCCGCCGCGTACTCGGCCACGAAGTCGGCGACCACGTCCCGGTCGAACCGCTCGGCCATGTCCCACACGTAGAACGGGATGCCGATCACGTCCGCGGCCCGGCGGGCGTCGCGGGCGTCCTCCACGGTGCAGCAGCCCCGGGCGCCGGAGCGGTAGGACTGGGGGTTCGAGGACAGCGCGAGGTGGACGCCGGTCACCTCGTGACCAGCGTCGGCGGCGCGGGCGGCGGCCACCGCCGAGTCCACTCCGCCGGACATGGCGGCCAGCACGCGAAGACGGTTCATCGTCCTTCGAGCCTACGCGCCGCCGGGTGGTTTCCGGGCCACGCCATCGCCTGCCGCGGACGGTCAGCGGGCGGCGCGCCGGGCCCGCTGCACGGCCTCCCCGATGGCCGCGCCCAGCGCGTCCACGTCGCCGGAGGTGGAGGTGTGGCCCAGCGAGAACCGCAGTGACCCGCGGGACCGGGCCTCGTCCGCGCCCATGGCCAGCAGCACGTGGCTGGGCTGGGCCACGCCGGCGGTGCAGGCGGACCCGGTGGAGCAGGCGATGCCCTTGGCGTCGAGCAGCATGAGCAGCGCGTCGCCCTCGCAGCCGGGGAAGGAGAAGTGCGCGTTGCCGGGCAGGCGCCCCGGCCCGGCGGGCGGGCCGTTGAGGATGGCGTCCGGCACGGCCGCCAGCACCTGGGCGATCAGGTCGTCGCGGAGCTTGGCCAGCCGGGCCGCCTCCTCGTCCCGGTGGCTGGCCATGACCGCCGCCGCGACCGCGAACGCCCGGATGGCCGGGGCGTCGAGTGTGCCGGAGCGCACCTCGCTCTCCTGGCCGCCGCCGTGCAGCACCGGGACCGGCTGGACCCCGCGGGCCAGCAGCAGCGCCCCCGCGCCCACCGGCCCGCCGAACTTGTGCCCGGTGATGGTCATCGCGTCCGCGCCGCTGGCCGCGAAGTTGACCGGCAGCTGGCCGGCCGCCTGCACGGCGTCGGTGTGGAACGGGATGCCCTGCTCGCGGGCCAGCGCGGCGAGCTCGGGGATCGGCTGCACCACGCCCACCTCGTTGTTCGCCCACATCACGGTGACCAGGGCCACCCCGCCCGGGTCGGCGCCGATGGCCTCGGCCAGTGCGGCGGGCTGGAGCACCCCGGTCTCGTCCACCGGCAGCCAGTGCTCCTCGGCGTCCTCGTGGCCGGCCAGCCAGTGCACCGAGTCCAGCACCGCGTGATGCTCGATCGCGGTGGCCAGCACCCGCCGGGGCAGGCTTCCCGGCCGGCCCGGCCCGCTCTGGCTGGCCGCGGGCCGGCCAGCACCGGATGCGCGGCGGGCCCAGTACAGGCCCTTCACCGCCAGGTTGTCGGCTTCGGTCCCGCCGCTGGTAAAGATCACCTCGCTGGGCCGGGCGCCGAACACCTCGGCGATCTGCTCCCGCGACTCCTCGACCACGCGGCGCGCCCGGCGTCCCGCGTTATGCAAGGACGAGGGATTGCCCAGCTGGCCGAGTTCTTCGGTCATCGCGGCCAGGGCTTCAGGCAGCATCGGCGTCGTCGCCGCGTGGTCCAGGTAGACCACGCAGTCCTCGGCCTGCCGCGGGCGCGCGGCCGCGTAGTCGATGTACCCCATGACGGATTTCAGCCTAGTGGGCGATCTAGTCCCTGGAGACGCCGCAAGACGTGTTCCGGGGTCCGGTCCTAGTTCGCCGAGCGCCGCTCGACCTCCTCGGTCAGCTGGGGCACCACCGCGAACAGGTCACCGACCACGCCGAAATCGGCGAGCTCGAAGATCGGCGCCTCGGGGTCCTTGTTGATCACCATGATGGTCTTGGAGGTCTGCATGCCGGCCCGGTGCTGGATCGCCCCGGAGATGCCCACGGCCAGGTACAGCTGCGGGGAGACCGTCTTCCCGGTCTGGCCCACCTGGAACTGGTGCGGGTACCAGCCTGCGTCGGTCGCCGCCCGCGACGCACCCACGGCGGCGCCCAGTGAGTCCGCCAGCTTCTCGATCAGGGCGAAGTTCTCCGCGTTGCCGACGCCCCGGCCGCCGGACACCACGATCGCCGCCTCGGTGAGCTCGGGCCGCTCACCACGCTCCGCCACCACCCGCTCGGTGATCCTGGCCGCCTTGGCCGCGTCGCTCAGTTCGACCCCGGCCGGCTCGATCTCCGCGGCGGCCGGCGCGGGCTCGGCCGCGACGGAGTTGGGCCGCACCGCGACGATCGGGGTCCCGGTCCGCACGGTGGACTGGACGTTGATCGCACCACCGAAGATGGACTGCTCGGCGACCAGGCCACCGTCACGCCGCGGTGAGCCCGACCGCGTCGGTGATCACCCCGGAGCCGATCTTGACGGCCAGCCGCCCGGCTACTTCCTTGCCTTCGCCAGTGGCGGCCAGCAGCACGGCGGCCGGCGACTTCTGCCCGACCAGCCCGGCCAGCACCTCGGCCACCGGGGCGACCACATAGTCCTCGACGTCACTGCCGTCGGCCACATACACCTTGGCCGCGCCGAACTCGGCCAGCCGCTCCCGGCCGCCGTCGGCACCCGCGCCGATCCAGACCGCGGCGGGCTCGCCGAACTGGCGGGCCAGGGTGAGCAGCTCGCCGGTCACCTTCTTCACCGTCTCGCCGTCGTGCTCGACGAGAACCAGAACCTCAGCCATCGCAGGCCGCCCTTCCCGGGTTGTTCAGATCAACAGCTGCTCAGATGCCGGAGCCCAGACTCTGCTCGTGGCCGGCTCAGCCAGCGCAGACGTCCAGGGGCTCAGATGAACTTCTGCGCGGCGAGGAACTCGGCCGCCTTGGTCCCGCCGTCGCCTTCGTCCTTGACCACCGTGCCTGCCTGCCGCGGCGGGCGGTTCGCGAAGCTGACCACCTCAGTGGCGGCCGCGGCCAGGCCGACCTCGCCCGGATCGAGGCCGGCGTCGGCCAGGGTGAGCGTCTCCACCGGCTTCTTCTTGGCCGCCATGATGCCCTTGAAGGACGGGTACCGCGGCTCGTTGATCTTCTCCACCACACTGATCACCGCGGGCAGGCTCGCCTCGACCTTGTCGTAGCCGTAATCGGTCTGCCGGTGGATCCGCAGTGCGGTGCCGTCCACCTCAACCTTGCTGGCCAGCGAGACCTGCGGGACTCCGAGCCGCTCGGCCAGCATGGCGGCCATCACGCCCATCCGCGCGTCGGTGGATTCGGCGCCCAGGATGACCAGGTCGAACCCGATCCGTCCGAGGACCTTGGCCAGGGCCGCCGAAGTCTGCAGCGCGTCCGATCCGGCCAGGGCGTCGTCGATGAGGTACACCGCCTTGTCCGCGCCCATGGACAGGGCCTTGCGGATCGACTCGCTGGCCTTGTCCGGGCCCATGGTCAGGATCGTGACCTCGCCCCCGTGGGCCTCGGCCAGGCGCAGGCCTTCCTCGATCGCGTATTCGTCGAGTTCGTTGATGACCCCGTCGACCGACGCCCGGTCCAGCCGCGAGTCCTCGGGCCTCAGGGTCCGTTCTGCCCACGTGTCCGGCACCTGCTTCACGCATACGACGATGTTCACCACCGGCGGCCAACCTCCTGCCTCGTGTTGCCTCGTGCGCCGCATCCAGGACTGGCCCCCTATCGGCCAGCACCGATTAGCTAACACCGGCTGGCCAGGCTGGGCCCGGTATGCGGCGGCGCACCTTAAGGGTGCCAAATGCCGTGTCCTGCTTTGCCCCCCGGGGGTCCCGTAGGGCTCCCGGCTTTATGTTACTAGCTGGTAGCTTACCTGGACGCCGCGGCCGACGCGGCGTCGACCACGTTGGCCAGCAGCATCGCCCGGGTCATCGGGCCGACCCCGCCGGGCATGGGGGCGAGATAGCCGGCCACCTGCCGGACTTCCGGCGCGACGTCGCCGACCAGGCCCGCCTCGGTCCGGGTGATCCCCACATCCAGCACGGCCGCCCCGGGCTTGACCATGTCCGCGGTGAGCAGGCCGGGACGGCCGGCGGCCACCACCACGATGTCCGCGCCGCGGGTATGCGCGGCCAGGTCCTTGGTCCCGGTGTGGCAGAGGGTGACCGTGGCGTTCTCGGTGCGCCTGGTCAGCAGCAGCCCCAGGGCCCGGCCCACGGTGATCCCGCGCCCGATCACGGTGACGTCAGCCCCGGCGATCGGCACCTCGTAGCGGCGGAGCAGTTCCACGATGCCCCGCGGGGTGCAGGGCAGCGGCCCTGGCTCACCGAGCACGAGCCGTCCCAGGTTCAGCGGGTGCAGCCCGTCCGCGTCCTTGCCCGGATCGATGAGGCTGAGCACGCGGTTCGCGTCGAGCCCGGCCGGCAGCGGCAGCTGGACCAGGTAGCCGGTGCAGGCCGGATCCGCGTTCAGCTCGTCCACCACCGCCTCGACCTGCTCCTGGGTGGCGTCGGCGGGCAGGTCCCGGCGGATGCTGGCGATGCCCACCTCGGCGCAGTCCCGGTGCTTGCCGTTGACGTAGGCCCGGCTGCCCGGATCGTCCCCGACCAGCACGGTGCCCAGGCCGGGCCGGACGCCGCGCTCAGCCAGGCCGGTCACCCGCTCGGCGAGCTCCGCCTTGATCGTCGCGGCGGTCGCCTTGCCGTCCAGGATGATCATGATCCTCTTTCAGTGGAAGAAGTGCCGGACACCGGTGACGTACATGGTGATCCCCGCCTGCTCGGCCGCCTCGATGCTGAGCTGGTCGCGGATGGACCCGCCGGGCTGTACCACGGCCCGGATCCCGGCGGCGGTCAGCACCTCCAGGCCGTCCGGGAACGGGAAGTACGCGTCGCTGGCCGCGACCGAGCCGGCCGCGCGCTCACCCGCCCGGGACACCGCCAGCCGGGCCGCGTCCACCCGGTTGACCTGGCCCATGCCCACGCCCACCGTGGCCAGCCCGGAGGCCAGCAGGATGGCGTTGGACTTGACGCTGCGGATGGCCCGCCAGGCGAAGGCCAGGTCGGCGAGCATGTCGGCGGACGCGGGCTGCCCGGTCTTGAGTTCCCAGGCGGCCGGGTCATCCCCGGGCGCGTCGATCTCGTCCGGGGTCTGCAGCAGCAGGCCGCCGTCCACCTGCCGCCATTCGGGCGCGTGGCTGCCCCGGACGGGCGGCGGGCAGGTCAGCAGGCGCAGGTTCTTGCTCCCCGAGAGGATGTCCAGGGCGGCGTCCTCGAAGCCGGGGGCGATGACGATCTCGGTGAAGATGTCCTTGACCTGCGCGGCCATCTCCGCGGTGACCACGCCGTTGGCCGCGATGACGCCGCCGAACGCGGACTCCGGATCGCACGCGTTCGCCTTCCGGTGCGCCTCGGCCAGGTCGGTGCCGAGGGCAATGCCGCACGGGTTGGAGTGCTTGATGATGGCCACGCACGGCTGGACGAAGTCGTACGCGGCCCGCCAGGCCGCGGCGGCGTCAACGTAGTTGTTGTAGGACATGGCCTTGCCGTGCAACTGGGTCGCCCCGGCGATGCCCGCGGGCGCCTCCCCGGCCCGGGCCGCAGGCTCCTCCGCGGCTCCGGCCGCAGGCCCCTCCGCAGCAGAACCGCGGACGTACAGCGCGGCCCGCTGGTGCGGGTTCTCCCCGTAACGGAGTGCCTCGCGCCGGGTCCACAACGCCGCGGTCACGTCCGGCCAGCCGGTCTCCTGCGCCGTCTCGTCCGGCGCGTACGCGGAGGCGAACCACGACGCCACCGCGCAGTCGTACGCGGCGGTGTGCGCGTAAGCGCGGGCGGCGAGCCGGCGCCGCTGCTCCAGGGTGAACCCGCCGCCGGCCACCGCCGCCGCGACGTCCCCGTACCGGGACGGGTCGGTGATGACCGCGACATGCTCATGGTTCTTGGCGGCCGCCCGGACCATGGCGGGACCGCCGATGTCGATCTGCTCGACGCACTCGGCCGGCGCCGCCCCGCTGCGCACCGCCGCCTCGAACGGGTACAGGTTGGACACCAGCAGCTGGAACGGCGCGATGCCCAGCTCGTCCAGCCGGGCCTGGTGCGCGGGCCGGCTCAGGTCGGCGAGCAGCCCGGCGTGCACCGCCGGGTGCAGCGTCTTGACCCGTCCGTCGAGCGCCTCCGGGAACCCGGTGAGGTCCTCCACCCGGGTCACGGGAACGCCCGCGGCGCCGATCGTGTCCGCGGTGCTGCCGGTGCTGACGATCTCCACACCCGCGGCGTGCAGCGAGCGTGCCAGCTCACCGAGCCCCGCCTTGTCGTACACGCTGATCAGCGCGCGCCTGATCGGTACCCTCGTCAACGCCCGGTCCTCACCTTCACCGCCCGATCCTTACCTTCCTGCCCGCCGTGACCCAGCCGTCACGGACCATCCGGCCCACAGTCTCCACGAGCAGCGCCCGCTCGGCCACCTTGACCCGCTCGTGCAGGGAAGTCTCGTCGTCGTCGTCCAGCACCGGGACCGCCGCCTGGGCGATCACCGGGCCGGTGTCCGTGCCCGCGTCCACCAGGAACACGGTGCACCCGGTCAGCTTCACCCCGTGCTCGAGCGCGTCCCGCACACCGTGCATGCCCGGGAAGGCAGGCAGCAGGGCCGGATGGGTGTTGATCAGGCGCCCGCCGAACGCGCTCAGGAAGGGCGGGCCGACCAGCTTCATGAATCCGGCCAGGATGACCAGATCAGGCCGGGCCGCCCGGCAGGACTCGGTGAGCGCCAGATCCCAGTCCGCCCGGGACGGGTAATCCTTGACCCGGTGCGTGAACGTGGGCACCCCCGCCCGCTCGGCGCGGCGCAGCGCCTCGATGCCGGTCCGGTCCGCACCGACCGCCACGACGTCTGCGCCGTACGCCTCATCCGTGCAGGCATCCAGCAAGGCCTGCAGGTTCGTGCCCGCGCCCGAGACCAGAACCACCAGGCGTGCGCGCCTGCGGCCAGGGGACTCGGACATGCCGCCACCCTATTTCCCCTGGCCCGGTGATCCGCCCGCTACGCCAGGGCGAACCGTCCCCCAGCCACCGGGGCCGATGGGATTGCCTACCGGTCCGGACAAGGCAAAATAGGAGGCTGTGTCCCCATCTGGCCCCCGGAGCACCGCCGCCACCTGCCCCCAGGAGCACCCCCCTGATGCCCCCAGTCGTCCAGCCGCCACCCCCGCCCGACCCCTCACCTGCGGAGCCGTCGCCTGCTGAGCCGTCCACGGCCAGGACATCACCTGCCGAGACCGCCGCACCTGAGGCCAAGCGGGCCGGGCGGGCCGATCCGCTGCTCCAGCAACGGTCGGTCGCGGCGCTGTTCCTCGCGCTGCTGAGCCTGTTCGGCGTGCTCGGCCTGAGCAACTTCCAGCGGGGCGTCTACATCGTGGCGTTCGCCCTGGTCGCGGGGGCCATGGCCATCTGGCTGGCGGCCACCGCGATGCGGCGTGCCCGGGGCCGCGGGACCGCCGGACCACGGGGCTCGGTGGTGGCCATCGTGATCGGCGGGGTCGGGGTGCTGATCAGCGCGGTCCTGCTGGCCGGGTTCGCGCTGTTCGGGAGGCAGGCGAGTACGTTCTCGCAGTGCCTCAGCGGAGCGAACACCGTCGCCGCGCAGCAGACCTGCCGGACCCAGTTCACCCACGCTATCGAGAACGCCACCCCCTGACCTCAGGCCCGGTTGTTCCTCAGGGCCCCGTGGTTCCTCAAGGTAGCGATGCCGGGCCGGGGGGATCGGGCCTGCCGTCCGCGGCGTCCTCCGCGTCACCCCAGGGGTCCAGGTAGATGTGGTGACTGCTGCCCGGCCCGTCAACGGGGTCCTCCTCCGTCACGGCGGCGGGCGGATCGACGGGGACATCTGCCCCGGCCGGCGCCAGCCGGCGCATCCGGACCCAGTTCACCAGGCCGGTGGTCACCGCGGCGGCCACGCCGACCTCGAGCACGCACACCACCCCGGCCTGCCACCCGGACGGCCCGACCGCGGTCAGCCGGCCACTGCCCAGCGGGCCGCCCGCGAACGCCGCGAGTAGCCCCAGGGCGCAGCCGGTGGCCACGCCGCAGGCGAAGCCCCACAGCGGCGCCAGCTCGACCGCCGGGATAGGCGCCGCCCGGGCCGTCAGCAGCCCGCCGAACGCCCCGGCCAGGTAGGGCACGCTGAGCATGAGCAGGGACACCCAGCCGGTCGCGGTCGAATGCGCGCCGGAGGGCAGCGCCGCCAGCATCGGCAGCATCGGCAGTGGCCCGAGGGCGGACCCGGTGGGCGCGATCACGGTGCCGGTGCCGAACGCGAATCCCGGCCCGAGCGTGTAGCAGACCGACCACACGATGGCGTTAGGGATATAAGCAAGCTGGGCCAGGAGCAGCAGGCCCCCGCCGACCAGGCCGGGCGCGAGCGCCACATCCACCGACCGGAAGTCGCCCATGCGGGCGGCGAGGGACGCGCCGGCCAGGATCGCACCCGCCCCGGTCAGCACGGTGAGCGTGCCGACCGAGCCGAGGAACACCGCCCGGGCGCGCGGGGGCAGCAGCTCGATCAGCTGTCTCCAGGGGGCCAGCGCCCGGGCACCGCCCAGTCCCCCGGCGACCAGGGCGATCAGGAAACCGGACACGACCGCCTGCAGCAGCGAGGGGGTGGCCAGCGTCGACTGGCCGGCCAGCGCCAGCGCGCCCGCCACCAGCCCGTACGGGACGGCCAGGGCCAGCGCCGCGTAGCCGACGTCGGCGAGCCGGGCCACCTGGCCCCGCCGGACCACCCAGCGGCCTGCGATCCAGAGCAGCGCGCCGGGCAGCAGGACCAGGCCCAGCGGCAGCATCCCGATCCGGCCGTCCCCGATCCGGCCGGTACCGTGCAGCGCGAACCCTACGTGGTGGCCCACCAGCCACAGGTCCGCGGCGGTGCGCAGCACGCCGGGCAACCCGACCCCTGCGTGCGGCGCGGCGATCCACCCGGCGAGGACCAGCAGGGTGATGCAGACCAGGCCGCTGCCCGCGGCCGCACACGCTGCGATGGCGCCGGTGATGACCAGCGGGCGGCTCGGCCTGGCGGACGGCCCCCCGCCCCCGTCGCGCCCGTCAGTGCGCTCGGCGGGCAGGGCAGAAGCGGTCATGAAACCCAATCCTGGCCCCGCCGCGCCAGGGATCGCGGAGGCGCGCCGCGCGCTGGCCCCACGGAATGGCTCAGCGCAGGCGCGCCAGCACCGGGGGTCAGCGGCCCCGCATCACCTCGCGGACGAGGCGGGCGGTCTCGCTCGGCGTGCGGCCGACCCGCACCCCGACCTTCTCCAGCGCTTCCTTCTTGGCCTGCGCGGTACCCGCGGAGCCGGAGATGATCGCGCCCGCGTGCCCCATGGTCTTGCCCTCCGGGGCGGTGAAGCCCGCCACGTAGGCCACCACGGGCTTGGTGACGTTCGCCTCCACGTAGGCCGCGGCGCGTTCCTCGGCGTCCCCGCCGATCTCGCCGATCATCACGATCGCGTCGGTCTCCGGGTCATCCTGGAACGCGGCCAGGCAGTCGATGTGCGTGGTGCCGATCACCGGGTCACCGCCGATGCCGACCGCGGTGGAAAAGCCGATGTCCCGCAGCTCGTACATCATCTGGTAGGTCAGCGTGCCGGACTTGGAGACCAGCCCGATCCGGCCCTCGGTGGTGATGTCGGCCGGGATGATCCCGGCGTTGGACTTGCCTGGTGAGGCGACCCCGGGGCAGTTCGGGCCGACGATCCGGGTGGCGTTGCCCTTGGCGCTGGCGTAAGCCCAGAAGGCCGCCGTGTCGTGCACCGGGATGCCCTCGGTGATCACGATCACCAGCGGGATCCCCGCGTCCACGGCCTCGGTGACCGCGGCCCGGGTGCCCGCGGGCGGGACGAAGACCACCGACACGTCCGCGCCCGTGGCGGCCATGGTCTCGGCGACCGTGCCGAACACGGGCACCGCGGCGCTGCCCAGGTCCACCGTCTGCCCGGCCTTCCGCGGGTTGGTGCCCCCGACGACCGTGGTGCCCGCGGCGAGCATCCGGCGGCCGTGCTTGGTGCCTTCCGACCCGGTGATGCCCTGGATCATGACCCGGCTGTCGCCGGTCAGGAAAATCGCCATCTCATGCTCCTGTCGGGGCGGCAGCGGCCAGTTCCGCGGCACGCCGGGCTGCGTCGTCCATGGTCGCGACCTGCTCGACCACCGGCAAACCCGCGTCAGCGAGGATGCGGCGGCCCTCCTCGG
This sequence comes from uncultured Actinomycetes bacterium, assembly GCA_963718305.1. Lineage (GTDB taxonomy): Bacteria > Actinomycetota > Actinomycetes > Streptosporangiales > Streptosporangiaceae > RYN-230. Next base: position 213,417 of record CAVQZG010000022.1, on the reverse strand, counting down.
CGTTGTTGCCGTCCAGGCGGACCACGATCGGGTGCCGGACTTCGTGGCCCTGGCTGGCCAGCATGCCGATCGCCGACACGATCCCGTTGGCTACCGCGTCACACGAGGTGATGCCGCCGAACACGTTGACCAGGACGCTGCGGACCGAGGCGTCGGACAGCACGATCTCCAGGCCGTCCGCCATCACCTCGGCCGACGCGCCCCCGCCGATGTCCAGGAAGTTCGCCGGCTTCATCCCGCCGAACGACTCACCGGCCAGGGCCACCACGTCCAGGGTGGACATGACCAGCCCGGCCCCGTTGCCGATGATGCCCACCTGGCCCTCGAGCTTGACGTAGTTGAGGTGCTTGGCCTTGGCCCGCGCCTCGATCGGGTCGGCCGCGTCGGGGTCCTCGAACTTCGCGTGATCCTGGCGGAAGGACGCGTTGTCGTCCAGGCTGACCTTCCCGTCCACGGCGAGCACGTCGCCCTGGTCGGTCAGGGCCATGGGGTTGACCTCGACCAGGGTGGAGTCCTCGTCGGCGAACACGGCCCAGAGCCGCTCGGCGAGCAGGGCCGCCTGCGGTGCCGCTTCGGCCGGGATCCGGCCCGCCTCGATGATCTCCGCAGCCTTGGCCGCGTCCACGCCGTCCAGCGGGTTGACCGGGATCCGCGCGACCGCCTCCGGGCTGGTGTGCGCGACCTCCTCGATCTCCATGCCGCCCTGCACCGAGCAGATCGCCACGAAGGTCCGGGCCGCCCGGTCCAGCAGGAAGGACAGGTAGTACTCCTGCGCGATGTCGACCGCCTCGGCGATCAGGACCTTGTGCACGGTATGGCCCTTGATGTCCATACCGAGGATCTGGCGGGCCTTGGCCTCCGCCTCATCCGGGCCGTTGGCCAGCTTGACGCCGCCCGCCTTGCCCCGGCCGCCGGTCTTGACCTGGGCCTTCACCACGACCAGGGGCGAGCCGTCGGCCGCGAAGCCCTCCGCGATCTCGCGTGCTTCTTCAGGGGTGGAGGCGACCCGGCCGCGCTGTACGGGTACCCCGTACTCGGCGAACAGTTCTTTCGCCTGATACTCAAACAGGTCCACTAGCGTCCGTCCTCGGGGTGACCTCGGGTGACCAGGATTCCGCACGCAGCCTACCGGGGCCACCGCACGCCACCTCCCGCTCACCCTGGCCAACCCCGTCCCCCACCCGCCCGCCCCGGACGAACACGGCCAAAGCCGGCACCCCCGCGCCGTCGAAGCTGCCCGGCGTCACCCTTGCGCCCGCCACCCTTACCCCACAGCCCCCTCCCGTCCCACAAGCCCCGCGAGCCTCGTTCCGCCGTTCGTGATCTAACGAATGGTGTCGTTATAGCAACACTGAACGTTTGATCACGAACGCGCCGAGGGGCGCCACACGGCGGGAATGCCGTGTCAGACCCGGGTGGGAGGGTGGCGGCATGGCACCCACGAAGGAGCCCGGGCGGAACGCCCTCTCCAGGGCCCTGCGCGAAAATGAGGGAGTCATCACCCGGGCCCAGGCCGCCGACTGCGGGCTCTCCCTAGGGGAGATCCGGCACCGGATCCGTCCGGGTGGACCGTGGCAAAGACTGTTGGCCGGCGTCTACCTGACCGTGACCGGCACGCCGACCCAGCGGCAGACGGAGATCGCCGCTCTGCGCCGTGCTGGGCCCGGGAGCGTGCTGACCAGCATCGCGGCGTTAGGGCACCACGGCGTCCGGATCCCCCGAAGCACGTACGTCACGGTCCTCGTCCCCGCCGCACAACGCCGCCGCAGCGAAGGCTTCGTCAGGATCTGGGCCACGACGCGGATGCCGGAGTTTGTCTTGACCGATGGCGCGGTGCGGTTCGCCGAGGCGGCCCGGGCCGTCACGGACGCCGCGCGGGAGCTGGGGTCGTTCCGGGACGTGCGGGCCGTGGCCGCGGACGCGGTCCAGCGGCGCCGGTGCCGGATAGATCAGCTGGCCGACGAACTCCGGCACGCGCCGGTACGGCAGTCCGCGTGGCTGCGCCGCACGCTGGCCGAGGTCGCGGACGGGGTCCGGTCAGCGGCTGAGGGCGATCTTCGTGACCTGATCCGCGCGCACGGGCTCCCTGCCCCTCTGTTCAACGCCCGGCTGTACGTCGGACCTGAGTTCGTCGCCGTACCGGACGCGTGGTGGCCCGAACGGGGCGTGGTGGTGGAAGTGGACTCCCGGGAATGGCACCTGTCGCCGGAAGACTGGCAGCGCACGCTGCGGCGCAGCACCCGGATGAACGCCCTGGGGATTAACGTGATGCACTTCACGCCGCAGCGGATCCGCACGGAAGCCGCCGAGGTCGCGGGGGAAATACGGTCAGCCCTCGAGGACGGACGCCCCCGGCCTGGCGGTGCGGACCCTGCCCGCGACCGGTTAAGACAGTCAGCTGCCCTGCTGTGCGGAGACCTCCGCGGCCTGGCCGCCGAGATGGGACTCCACCCACTCGACGATCTCGTAGGTGGACGCGCCCGGGGTAAAGATCTTCGCCACGCCCAGCCGCTCCAGCTCGGTGATGTCCGCCTCGGGCACGATGCCGCCGCCGAACACCACGATGTCGCTGGCCCCGCGCTCGGCCAGCAACTCCAGGACCCGGGTGAACTGGGTCATATGCGCCCCGGACAGGATGGACAGGCCGATGGCGTCGGCGTCTTCCTGGATGGCCGCGGCGACGATCTGCTCGGGGGTCTGGTGCAGCCCGGTGTAGATGACTTCCACGCCCGCATCGCGCAGGGCCCTGGCCACTACCTTGGCCCCCCGGTCGTGACCATCCAGGCCGGGCTTGGCGATGACGACCCGGATCGTTCCCATGATCTGCCTCCCGGCCGCCGCCTTTGTCCTGACCATCGCAGGGTAACCCGCCGATCATCGGGGCGGCGCCGCCGGCCGCCGGGACCCCGCCAGCTGCCCAGCCCGATCGCCCGGGCCACCCCGCCGGCTACAGCTTCTCGATGGGTGCGTAGCGCAGCACCAGGTGCTTGATCCCGTACTCGCCACCGAAGTCGATCTTGGCCTCGGGGTCGTCTCCCCGGCCCTCGACGGACAGCACCGTGCCGAGCCCGTACGCGTCGTGCGTCACCTTGTCGCCCGGGCTGAGCGACGGCACCCGCCGGTTGCCGGGCGTGCGGCCGCCCGGCCGCTGGGCCAGCCGCTCGGACGCGGGCGCCGCCACCGCCCGCTCGTCGCGCCGCCACTCGATGAGGTGGCCGGGGATCTCGTCCAGGAACCTGGACTGCTTGTGGTACTCGGGCCGGCCCCACCAGGTGCGGGCCACCGCCCGGGTGAGGTAGAGCCGCTGCTGGGCCCGGGTAATGCCCACGTACGCCAGGCGGCGTTCCTCCTCGAGTTCCTTGTCGTCGGTCATCGAGCGCTGATGGGGGAAGACGTGCTCCTCCATCCCGGTGAGGAACACCACCGGGAACTCCAGCCCCTTGGCGGTGTGCAGGGTCATCAGCGTGACCACGCCGCCGTGCTGTTCCCCGTCGGGGATCTGGTCGGCGTCCGCGACCAGGGACACCTGCTCCAGGAAGTCGGTGAGCGTCCCGTCCGGCTGCTGGGCGTCGAACTCCCGGGCCACCGACACCAGCTCGTTCAGGTTCTCGATCCGGCTCGCGTCCTGCAGGTCGGTGGAGGCCTGCAGCTCGGCCAGGTAGCCGGACCGGTCCAGGATCATCTCGGCCAGGTCGGCCACGGGCAGGCCCTGCTGCGCCTCGGCTCGCAGCCCGGTCATCAGCTCGTTGAACGACGTGATGGCCTTGGCCGACCGGGCCGCCAGCCCGGGCGCGTCATCGGGGCGGCCCAGCGCCGTCGCGAACGTGATCCGGTCGCGCTGGGCCAGCGCGGCCACGCAGGCCTCGGCCCGCTCCCCGATCCCCCGGCGGGGCACGTTGAGGATCCGGCGCAGCGACACCTCGTCGTCGGGGTTGGCGGTCAGCCGCAGATAAGCCAGCAGGTCCCGGACCTCGCGACGCTCGTAGAAGCGGACCCCGCCGACCACCTTGTAGGGCAGGCCGGCCCGGATGAACACTTCCTCGAACACCCGGGACTGCGCGTTGGTCCGGTAGAACACGGCGACGTCGCCCGGGGTGGCCTCACCCTCGTCCCCGAGCCGGTCCACCTCCTCGGCCACGAACGCGGCCTCGTCATGCTCGCTGTCGGCCACGTACCCCACGATCGGCGGCCCGTCGCCCGCGTCGGACCAGAGGTTCTTGGGCACCCGGCCGGAATTGCGGGCCACCACCGCGTTGGCCGCGGCCAGGATGTTCTGCGTGGAGCGGTAGTTCTGCTCCAGCATGATCACCGTCGCATCGGTGAAGTCCCTGGTGAACTCCTCGATGTTGCGGATCGTGGCGCCGCGGAACGCGTAGATGGACTGGTCCGCGTCGCCGACCACGCACAGCTCGGCAGGCGGCAGCGGGCCCGCGTGATCATCGTCGGACTGCCAGGCGGGATGCGACACCAGCTCCCTGACCAGCATGTACTGCGCATGGTTGGTGTCCTGGTATTCGTCCACCAGGATGTGCCGGAACCGCCGCCGGTAGGTCTCGGCCACCTCCGGGAACGCCTGCAGCAGGTTGACCGTGACCATGATCAGGTCATCGAAGTCCATCGCGCCCGCGGCGACCAGGCGGCGCTGGTACTCGGCGTACGCCTGGGCCAGGGCCTTGTCCCGGTAGTTGTCGGCCCGGGCGAGGAACGTCTCGTAGTCGACGAGCTCGTTCTTCAGGTTCGATACCTGGGCCAGCATCTGCTTCGGCGGATGATGCTTGGTGTCGAGGTCGAGCTCGCGGCAGACCAGGGCCATCAGCCGCTGCGAGTCAGCCTGGTCGTAGATCGAGAACGAGGACGGGTAACCGAACCGGGTCGCCTCCCGGCGCAGGATCCGGACACAGGCGGAGTGGAAGGTCATCACCCACATGGCCCGCGAGCGCAGCCCGGTGAGCTCGGCCACCCGCGCCTTCATCTCGCCCGCGGCCTTGTTGGTGAACGTGATGGCCAGGATCTCGCTCGGGCTGACCTCGCGCGCGGCCAGCAGGTAGGCGATCCTGCGGGTCAGCACCCTGGTCTTGCCCGAGCCGGCCCCCGCCACGATGAGCAGCGGAGCACCCTGGTGCGCGACGGCCTCCCGTTGCTGCGGGTTCAGGCTTTCCAGCAGGGAATCAACGGCTTCGGCGGTCACCCGTCAAGACTAGGCGCTGCGGCCGACATCGCGGCCTGGACCGGCCGGCTGGCCCGCCCCGACATCCCGGCCCAGCCGGCCTGGCCCCCCCGACATCCCGGCCCAACCGGCCGGCTGGCCGGCCAATCGAGGCCCGCCGCGCCCCCCCGCAGCGGGCCTCGAAGCGTTACTCCTCCGGCACCAGCGTGGGCGTGGCCCTGGTGAGCGTCTCCTTCTTGAAGAAGCTCGGGTTGGCGATCCGGCAGTAGAGGTAGGCGGCCACGCCGACGAGCCCGGACACGACGGCGATCACGAACGCCCCGCCGATCTGCCAGTGGATGAACGGCACCGTCCACATGGTGTAGTCGTTCGCGGTGGCCACGTCGTAATCCAGCCACAGGCTCCAGCCACCCAGGAAGAACAGCATCAGGCCGCCGGTGACCGGCAGGATGCCCTGCATCCACAGATTGCGGGCGCTGCTGGTCAGGTTCCGTCGGTAGTACCAGGCGCAGGCGAAGCCGGTCAGGCCGTAGTAGAACGCGATGTACAGGCCGATCGCGATCACCGCGTCGCCGATGATCCCGATGCCGTTGGACGCGTAGTTGAATCCCACGTAGACCGCGATCGAGATCGCGCCCATGGCGATGGTGGACACGGTCGGGGTGAGGTAGCGCGGGTGCATCTTCGCGAACGACTTCGGTATCGCCTTGTACACGGCCATCGACAGCGTGGTCCGGGCGGTCGGCAGGATCGTCGTCTGGGTCGAGGCGGCCGCCGAGGAGAGCACCATCAGCAGCAGCAGGTGGCTGAGGAATGTCCCCAGGCCAGACGTGCCGAACACGCTGCTTCCCTGGACCGACAGCACGTCACCGGCGTTCGCCACGTTACCCAGGCCGTTTCCCGTGGTCTTGATACCGGCGTAGGACTGCATGGAGAAGATCACGATGGCGTAGGTGACCAGGAGGATGAACGTGGACAGGATGGCCGCCCGGCCCGGGGTCTTGTTCTTGTCTTTGGTTTCCTCGTTGATCGCGACCGCGGTGTCCCAGCCCCAGTAGATGAAGACCATCAGGATGATGCCGCTGGCAAAGGCGCTGAAGCTGGTGATGTGGAACGGGTTGAGCCAGGACAGGCTTGGGGTGAGGTGGCCGGGCGGGGCGTGCCCGGTGCCCACCTTGACCAGGGCCGTGATCGACAGCACCAGCAGCATGACCAGTTCGATGCCCAGCAGCGCCTTCTGGAAGTTGGCCGAGACCTCGATGCCGCGGTAGCAGATGTAGGTCATGACCACGATCCAGATCACGCCGACCAGCAGCACCCAGCCGCTGGTCGGGTTCTGCCCGATGCCCTTGGCGTTGAACAGCAGGAACCCGTACTGGCCGGCCACCTGGGCCAGGCTCGCCATGACCAGCACGTCGGCGACGATGATGGCCCAGCCGCCGGCCCAGCCCGTCCGGGGGCCGAACGCCCGGGACGCCCAGGTGAAGGTGGTGCCGCAGTCCGGGTCGGCCTTGTTCAGCTCGCTGTAGCCGATGGAGGTGAGCAGCATCGGCACGAACGCGAGAACCGCCACGGCCGGCGACTGCAGCGCGACCGCTCCCACCACGAACACCAGCGTGGCGGCGATGCTGTAGGCGGGCGCGACCGAGGCGGTCGCGATGATCGTGGTGGAGACCAGGCCGAGCGCCCCCGATTTGAGACCCTTATCGACCGTCTTCTCCAACGAGACCTGTTCGGTACTGGTCATGCCTTATACCCCTCCTGGCAACACCCCAGCCGATCGGGTAAGGCACTCAGAGATGGCCTCGCCGACGGCGATCCGGCGGTCGTTGGGCGGTATGGCGCCACAGACAAGGCGTACCCAACTGCAACGGTTCTAGCACGTACGGGCCACCACGGCAACGATTTCCGTCGTAACAGGTACATATCACGACTGGTCCCGTGTTATCTCCCGGGGTCGATGGCTAAGATCGCAGGTATGCGCATCCTTCTTGTCGGGGCTGGCGGGGTGGGCACGGCCTTCGCCCGGATCGCCGCCCGCCGCCCATTTGCCGATCTGGTCGTCGCCGACTATGACCTGGGCCGGGCCCAGCACGCGGCGGCCGCGAAGGACGGGTACCGCGCGGTCCAGCTCGACGCCCGGGACGAGGCCGCCACCGCGGCCCTGCTCACCGAGCACCGCTGCGACGCGCTGATGAACGCCACGGACCCGCGATTCGTGATGCCGCTGTACAACGCTGCGCTGCGGGCCGGCACGCACTACCTGGACATGGCGATGTCGCTGTCCCACCCGAACCCTGACGCCCCCTACCGCGAGACAGGCGTCAAGCTCGGAGACGACCAATTCGCCCTAACGCCCCAGTGGGAGCAGGCGGGCAAGCTCGCACTGGTGGGCATGGGCGTGGAACCAGGGCTGTCCGACGTGTTCGCCCGGTACGCGGCCGACGAGCTGTTCAGCGAGATCGACCAGCTGGGCGTGCGCGACGGCGCCAACCTCGAGGTGGCCGGTTACGAGTTCGCCCCCACCTTCTCCATCTGGACCACGATCGAGGAGTGCCTCAACCCGCCGGTCATCTGGGAAAAGGACCGGGGCTGGTTCACCACCCCGCCGTTCAGCGAGCCGGAGGTGTTCACCTTCCCGGCCGGCATCGGCCCGGTCGAGTGCGTCAACGTCGAGCACGAGGAAGTGCTGCTGATGCCGCGCTGGGTCCAGGCCCGCCGGGTGACCTTCAAGTACGGGCTCGGCGCGGAGTTCATCGGTGTCCTGCAGACCCTGCACAAGCTGGGCCTGGATCGCACCGATCCGGTCGCGGTGGGCGGGGCCCGCGTCTCGCCCCGCGACGTGGTGGCCGCGTGCCTGCCGGACCCAGCCACGCTGGGGGACAAGATGACCGGCCTGACCTGCGCGGGCACCTGGGTGACCGGGACCGGCCGGGACGGCGCGCCGCGCGAGGTCTACCTGTACCACGTCGTGGACAACGCCTGGTCCATGGCCGAGTACGGCTCCCAGGCGGTGGTCTGGCAGACCGCCGTCAACCCCGTCGTCGCGCTCGAGCTGATGGACTCCGGTGCCTGGTCCGGTTCGGGCGTGCTCGGCCCGGAGGCCCTGCCGCCGGTTCCCTTCCTGGATCTGCTGCGCGACTATGGTTCGCCCTGGGCCCGTGAGGAGCGGCCCCCGGAACCGCACAATTCCTCGAACTAACGAACGGAGCCCGTGATGGAAGAATTGCAGAACTACATCGGCGGCCAGTGGACGGACACCGCGTTCGACCGCCGCAGCGATCTGATCGACCCCAGCACCGGCGAAGCCTTCGCCAGCGCCCCGGTATCCAGCGAGACCGAGGTGGACGCGGCGTTCGCCTCGGCGGCCGAGGCGTTCCCGGGCTGGCGCGACTCCACCCCGGCCGAGCGCAGCCTGGCCCTGCTCCGCATCGCGGACGCCATCGAAGCCCACGCCGACGAGCTGGTGAAGGCGGAGTCGCAGAACACCGGCAAGCCGCTCGCGCTGACGCTGTCCGAAGAGATCCCGCCGATGGTGGACCAGATCCGCTTCTTCGCGGGCGCGGCGCGGATGCTGGAAGGCCGGTCCGCGGGCGAGTACATGTCCGGGTTCACCTCGTTCATCCGGCGCGAGCCGATCGGGGTGTGTGCCGCGGTAACGCCGTGGAACTACCCGATGATGATGGCGGTGTGGAAGTTCGGCCCCGCGCTGGCGGCGGGGAACACCATGGTGCTCAAGCCGTCCGACACCACGCCCGTGTCCACCCTGCTGCTGGCCGAGCTGATGGGCGGCATCCTGCCGCCGGGCGTGTTCAACGTGGTCTGCGGAGACCGGGACACCGGCCGGGCGCTGGTCACCAACCCGGTCCCGCAGATGGTCTCCATCACCGGCAGCGTCCGGGCCGGCCGTGAAGTGGCCATCGCCGCGGCGGCCGACCTCAAGAAGGTCCACCTGGAGCTGGGCGGCAAGGCCCCGGTGATCGTCTTCGACGACGCCGACCCGGCCAAGACCGCCGAGGCCATCGCGATCGCCGGCTACTTCAACGCGGGCCAGGACTGCACCGCCGCGACCCGGGTGCTGGCCGGCCCGCGCATCGCCGCCGATCTGGCCGACGCCCTGGTCGAGCAGGCCCGGGAGCAGACCGTGGCCGGCCCCGACGTGCCGGACGCCGACTTCGGCCCCCTCAATAACGAGAACCAGCTGGCCCGGGTCAGCGGGTTCATCGACCGGCTGCCCGACCACGCGGAGGTGCGCACCGGGGGCAACCGGGTGGGCAGCCGCGGGTTCTTCTTCGAGCCCAGCGTGGTCACCGGGCTGCGCCAGGACGACGAGATCATCCAGCAGGAGGTGTTCGGCCCGGTCATCACCGTCCAGGAGTTCAGTGCCGAGGACGAGGCGCTGGCCTGGGCGAACGGGACCGAATACGGCCTGGCGTCGTCGGTGTGGACCACGGATCACGGCCGGGCCATGCGGATGGCCCGCGGGCTGGACTTCGGCTGTGTGTGGATCAACACGCACATCCCGCTGGTCGCCGAGATGCCGCACGGCGGGTTCAAGCACTCGGGCTACGGCAAGGACCTGTCGATGTACGGGTTCGAGGACTACACCCGGATCAAGCACGTCATGTCGTCCCTGGACTGAATAGCTCAGGACTGGGCACCCAGCACTGGCGCCGCCCGGACCGGCGGCCCCCCGGACCCGCTCCCGGGGGCTGCCTCGGGGCCCAACCCCTGAGCACCGCCTCCTAGGATCGGGATCATGCTGAGTGACTCGGAAATCCAGCGTGTCCTGGTGGTCGCCGCGCACCCGGACGACATCGACTTCACCGCCGCCGGCACCATCGCGGTCTGGACCGACGCCGGGATCGAGGTCACCTACTGCCTGGTCACCGACGGCGACGCGGGCGGCTTCGATGAGGCCATCCCGCGCGCCGAGATTGCCCCGCTGCGCCGCAAGGAACAGACCGCCGCGGCCGAGGTCGTGGGCGTCCATGACCTCCGGTTCCTGGGCTACCCGGACGGGAGGGTCGAACCCACCCTGGCGCTGCGCAAAGACCTGGCCCGGGTGATCAGGCAGGTCCGCCCCGACCGGCTGGTCTGCCCCACCCCGGAACGCAACTACCAGCGGGTCGCGGGCAGCCATCCCGATCACCGGGCGGTAGGCGCCGCGACCCTGGACGCGGTCTACCCGGACGCCCGCAACCCCTTCGCCTGGCCGGAACTGCTCGCCGACGAAGGACTGGAGCCCTGGACGGTACGCGAAGTATGGATCTCCGCCGCCCCCAGCGCCGACCACTACGTGGACGTCACGGACGTGTTCCCCCGGAAGGTCGCCGCGCTGCGGGCCCACGAGAGCCAGACCGGGCAACTGGATGGCCTGGAGGATTTCCTCCGCGGCTGGCTGGCCCGCACCGCCGAGCGGGGCGGGCTGCCCGAGGGCCGCCTGGCCGAAATGTTCCAGGTCCTCGACACCACCTGACCGTGACCGCACGCTACTAAATCTGTCTTCCGCGTCGCCGCGCTGTATCAGGATGAGCACCGGCGGGTACTGGTGCGCCAGGGGCCGGCCAGCCTAGGTTGGGCATCTGGAGCCACAGCCGTCTCCACAGGAGGAGCTCGGATGACAAGGATTACCGTCAAGGTCGATGGCGTCAGCTATGAGGACGACGTCGAACCCCGTCTGCTGCTGGTGCATTACCTGCGGGAGCGCGTCGGCAAGACCGGCACGCCCATCGGGTGCGACACCTCTAACTGCGGCGCATGCACCGTTCACCTCGATGGGGTCTCGGTCAAGAGCTGCTCGGTCCTGGCCGTCCAGGCGGATGGCAGCGAGGTCACCACCATCGAGGGCATGGCCAACGGTGCGTGGCATCCGCTGCAGCAGGCCTTCCACAGCGAGCACGCGCTGCAGTGCGGGTACTGCACGCCCGGAATGATCATGGCTGCCGCCGACCTGCTGCGCGAGAACCCCGATCCGAGCGACGAGGAGATCCGCGAGGGCCTGGAGGGCAACCTCTGCCGGTGCACCGGCTACGAGAACATCGTCCGCGCGGTACGCCGCGCGGCCGGGACGGAGGTGACGTCGGCATGACCGCTGAGACGCAGGCCCCGCCGGTCGACCGAGCTGGGCCGGGCCCGGCTGCGCAAGGAAGACGCCCGCCTGGTCACCGGGAAGACCAACTGGACCGACAACATCGTCCTGCCCGGGATGCTGCACGTCGCGTTCCTGCGCAGCCCTCTCGCGCACGCCCGGATCACCCGGGTGGACGTGAGCCGGGCCCTCCAGTCCCCCGGCGTCATCGCCGCCTTCTCCGGCGCCGACTTCGCGGACGAGCAGGGCAGCCTGCCCTGCGCCTGGCCGGTCACCCCGGACATCGTCATCCCCGCCCACCCGCCGATGGCCACCGATGAGGTCCGCTACGTGGGCGAGGCCGTGGCGTGCGTCGTGGCCCGGGACGGCTACGAGGCCGCGGACGCGCTCGAGGCCATCGACGTGGACTACGAGCCGCTGCCCCCGGTGCTCGACATCCGGACCGCGCTGGACGAGTCCTCGCCCAAGGTGCACGAGGCCGGGAACAAGAGCTTCGAGTGGGTATTCGGCGGCGGCGACATCGACGCGGCGTTCCGTGACGCCCCGGTGATCCTGGAGCGGAACTACCGCCAGCAGCGGCTGATCCCCAGCGCCATGGAACCGCGCGCGGTGGTGGGCTGGAACGAGGGCGAGGAGTTCACGCTGTGGTCGGCGACCCAGATCCCGCACGTGCTGCGGGTGATGCTGGCCCTGGTCACCGGCATCCCGGAGCACAACCTCCGGGTCATCGCGCCGGACGTGGGCGGTGGCTTCGGCTCCAAGCTGCAGGTGACGGCCGAAGAAGTGCTGGCCCTGCTGATCTCCCGCAAGGTCGGGCGGCCGGTCAAGTGGACCGAGACGCGCAGTGAAGGCAACCTGACCGTGCACCACGGCCGGGACCAGTGGCAGCGGATCCGGATCGCGGCGGACCGGGACGGCCGGCTGCGCGGCCTGTCCGTGGACCTGCTGGCCGACATGGGCGCGTACCTGATGCTGGTCACACCGGGCGTGCCGCTGCTGGGCGCGTTCATGTACAACAGCATCTACAAGATGGACGCGCTCTCGTTCCGCTGCACCGGCGTGTTCACGACCAAGATGCCGACCGACGCCTACCGCGGCGCCGGGCGCCCGGAGGCCACGTTCGCGATCGAGCGCATCATGGACGATCTGGCCTTTGAGCTGGGCATCGAGCCGCTGGAACTGCGCGAGCGGAACTGGATCAAGCACGAGGAATTCCCGTACACCACGATCGCCGGCCTCACCTACGACAGCGGCAACTACGAGGCGGCCACGGCCAAGGCCAAGGAACTGTTCGGCTACGACGAGCTGCGTGTCGAGCAGGAGCAGCGGCGGGACAGCCATGACCCGGTCCAGCTCGGCATCGGCATCTCCACCTACACCGAGATGTGCGGGCTGGCGCCCTCCCGGGTGCTCGGCTCGCTGGCCTACGGGGCCGGTGGCTGGGAGCACGCCTCGATCCGGATGCTGCCGACCGGCAAGGTCGAGGTGGTCACGGGGTCGAGCGCGCACGGCCAGGGCCACGAGACGGCCTGGAGCCAGATCGTCGCGGACAAGCTGGGCGTCCCGTTCGAGGACGTCCGGGTGCTGCACGGCGACACCCAGGTCTCACCCAAGGGCATGGACACCTACGGGTCCCGGTCGCTGACCGTGGGCGGGGTGGCGGTGCACGGCGCGTGCGAGAAAGTGATCGTAAAGGCCAAGGTGATCGCCTCGGCCATGCTGGAGGCACCGCCCGAGGAAATCGAGTTCGCGGCGGGCACGTTCAGCGTCCGGGGCAGTGACGGCGTGGGCAAGACGATCCAGGAGATCGCGCTGGCCACGTTCGCGGCGCACGCCCTGCCGGACGGCGTCGAGCCGAACATCGACTCCGACGCCACCTACGACCCGGACAACTTCTCCTACCCGCACGGGACGCACCTGTGCGCCACGGAGATCGATACCGAGACCGGCGAGGTGAAGATCCGCAGCTACGTGGCCGTGGACGACGTCGGCAACGTGGTGAACCCGCTCATCGTGGACGGCCAGGTACACGGCGGGCTGGCCCAGGGCATCGCCCAGGCGCTGTTCGAGGAGGCCATCTACGACGACGAGGGCAACCTGACCACCACCACGATGGCCGACTACCTGCTGCCCAGCGCGGCGGACCTGCCGCACTTCACCACCGGCCGGACGGAGACGCCGGCCACGACGAACCCGCTCGGCGTCAAGGGCGTCGGGGAGGCGGGCACGATCGCCTCCACCCCGGCCGTGGTCAACTCGATCATCGACGGGCTGCGGCAATACGGCATCCGGGACATCGTGATGCCGTGCACGCCGGAGCGGGTCTGGCGGGCCCTCAAGGCCGCACGGGACAGCGGCCCGGGCACCCAGGTCATCGGGGACTCGGCCACCGACGCTCACGGGACCGTCGGGCATGTCAGCGGCGACGACGCCGCGCAGGCACACGGCAGCGATGCCGCGCCATCAAACGGTGGACAGGCATCTGGAGGTGCGGAATGATCCCGGCGGCATTTGAGTACGTCCGGCCGTCGTCGCTGGACGAGGCGGTCCAGGCGCTGGCCGACGGCGGCGAGGACGCCAAGGTCATCGCGGGCGGGCAGAGCCTCCTGCCGCTGCTCCGGCTCCGGCTCGCCTACCCCGACCTGCTGGTCGATCTCGGCCACCTGGACGACCTGCGGGGCGTCCGGGACGAGGGGGAGACGCTGTGGATCGGCGCGCTGACCACGCACGCCGAGGTCGTCCGCGACCCGGTGATCCGGGCGCACTGCGGGCTGCTCTCCGAGGCCACCGGGACGGTGGCCGACCCCGCGGTCCGGCACCGGGGCACGCTGGGCGGCTCACTGGCCCACGCCGACCCGGCCGGGGACCTGCCCGCGGTGGCGGTGGCGCTCGGCGCGACGATGATCGCGCGGGGACCGGGCGGGGACCGGGAAATCGGGGCCACGGACTTCTTCGTGGACTACCTGACGACCGCGCTGACGCCCGGCGAGGTGCTCACTGGGGTCCGAGTGCCCAAACTCGGCCCGGCATGGGGCTATCGTTATGAGAAGTTCCACCGGACGGCCCAGGCGTGGGCGACCGTGGGGGTAGCTGCTATTGCCCGGCGTTCCAATGGGCATGTGGCGGAGGCCCGCATCGGGCTCACGAACATGGGCCCTGTTCCGGTCCGGGCCCGGGCGGCGGAAGCAGCGGTCGCCGGGGCCGAGGCCGACCGTAGCGCCCTGCGGGCGGCCGCAGCGCACGCCGACGAGGAATCGCAGCCGCCTGCAGACTTGCACGGCGCGCCCGACTACCGGCGCCACCTGGCGCGGGTGCTGACCGCTAGGGCGTTGGCGGTCGCGGCTGGAGCTTAGCGACATGGATCTGGAGCACTCGTTCATCATCCCGGTCCCGCCGGAGCAGGCCTGGCAGGCCTTGCTGGACGTCGAGCAGGTGGCGCCGTGCATGCCCGGCGCCACCGTCGACGGCTTCGACGGTGAGGTCATCTCGGGCAAGATCAAGATCAAGGTCGGCCCGGTCCAGATGACCTACGCGGGCAAGGCCCGCTTCACCGAGAAGGACGAGGCGACCAAGACGGTCGTGCTGGAGGCGTCCGGCAAGGAGACCCGGGGCAGCGGCACCGCCTCGGCCACGATCCGGTCCTCGCTGCAGGACGAGAACGGCCAGACCCGGGTGCAGGTGCGGACCACCATGACCGTGACCGGGCGTCCCGCGCAGTTCGGCCGGGGCGTGATGGCCGAGGTGGGCGGCCGGATCATCGGGAAGTTCGCCTCGAACCTGGCCACCCAGCTGTCCGGTGAGGGTGCGGCGGCCCCGGCGGCCGCTTCCGCCGGCGAGGCCCAGGCACCCGGCCAGCACGGGGCCGCGGCCCGCGAGCACCGGGGCCACGGCCGCCGCAGGCGCCGGGGACGAGGACGGGGTGAACGGGCTGGCCGCCGATGCGGCCCAGCTGCCCATCGAGGAGCTGAACCTGCCGGTCCGCTCGTTCAACAGCCTGCGGCGCGAGGGCGTGCACACGGTCGGCGGCCTCGCCGCCCGCACCGAGAAGGAACTGCTCGCCATCGACGGCCTCGGGCCCCAGTCGATCAAGGAGATCAAGAGCCGGCTCGCCGACCACGGGCTGGCTCTCGCCACCCCCGGCGTGACCGCGGATGAGACGGCCGCGGGCAGTGCTGCGGCGGGCACCGCCTCGTCGGGCGCTGCCTCGTCGGGCGCCGCGGCCAGCGGCGCGGCGGGCACGGCCCCGGCGGGCACCGCTCCGGGGGCCACGGCCACCGGCACCGGCGGGCCGCGCCCGGCGGCGGTCAGTCCGGCCGCATCGGGCACAGCCTGGGATGCGGGCGCTGCCGCCGCGGACCGCCCGGCCGCGAACGGCCTGCTGCCGCCACGCGGCGCCCGGCCCCAGGACGAGGACGCCCTCGACCTGCTCAGCGTGGCCGGCCTGCCGCTGCTCAAGCGGATCGCGCCGGTGGTGGGCGTCCTGCTCGTCGGGGTGGTGCTGTTCCGCATCGTGCGCCGCCGCCGCCGCACGTCCCGCGCCTGACGCGGGGCGCCCGGTGCCAGCCCAGCCGGGCCCAGCCCACCCCGGGCCAGGCCCAGCCGGAGCCAGCCCATTCCGGGCCAGCCCAGCCGGTACCAGCCTCCGCCACGCTCCGGTCCCGGGCTGCGGACCTGGACGCGGCGGACCCGCTGGCCGGGTTCCGGGACCGGTTCGCGCCGCTCGAACCCGGCCTGATCTACCTGGACGGCAACTCACTGGGCATGCTGCCCGGCCGCGACCGCGGCGCGCCTGGCCGAGGTGATCCGCCAGGACTGGGGCACCGGGCTGATCCGGTCCTGGGCGCACTGGATGGACCTGCCGGGGCAGGTTGGTGACCTGCTCGGCGAGCACCTGCTGGGCGCGGGCCCGGGCCAGGTGACGGTGTGCGACTCCACCACCGTCAACCTCTACAAGCTGGCCTGCGCGGCCGTGGACGCCCGGCCGGGCCGGCCGGTCCTGGTCACCGACGACGACAACTTCCCCACCGACCGGTACGTGCTGGCGGGCATCGCCGCCCGGTCCGGCGGCCAGCTGCGCCTGATCCGCACCGACCCGGACCAGGGCATCCGGCCCGGCGACGTCCGCGCCGCCGCCGGGCCGGACACGGCGCTGGTCTGCCTCTCGCACGTGGCCTACCGGAGCGGGGCGCTGGCCGACATGGCCGCGATCACCCGGCTCGCGCACGAGGCGGGGGCCCTGGTGCTCTGGGATCTGTGCCACTCCGCAGGCTCGGTCCCGGTGGACCTGGACGGCTGCGGCGCGGACCTGGCGGTCGGCTGCACCTACAAGTACCTGAACGCCGGTCCCGGCGCGCCCGCGTTCCTGTACGTCCGCCGTGACCTCCAGGACCAGCTGACCCAGCCCATCCAGGGCTGGTTCGGCCAGCAGGACCAGTTCACGATGGGGCCCCGCTACCAGCCCGCGCCCGGGATCGCCCGGTTCACCACCGGGACGCCGAACATCACCGGCACGGTCGCCGTCCAGGAGGGCACCCGGCTGCTCGCCGAGGCGGGCATCCAGGCCCTGCGCGCCAAGGGGATCGAGCTGACCAGCTACCTGATCGAGCTGGCCGACGCCTGGCTGGCGCCCCTCGGCTGCGAGCTCGCCTCACCCCGGGATCCGGCCCGGCGCGGGTCCCACGTGACCCTGGGCCACCCGGAGGCCGGGCGGATCAGCCAGGCGCTCATCCGCGCCGGGGTGGTCGGCGACTTCCGGACCCCGGACCGGCTCCGGCTCGGGCCAGCCCCGATCACCACCCGGTTCACCGACGTCTGGGACGCGATGGACACCCTCCGCCAGATTCTCCAGACCGGGGCCTGGACCGGCCTGCCTCCGGCCCCGGACCCGCCGGCTCAGGGCGGGTGAGCGGCCTTCCCGCCAGGGCGTTAGGGAAAAGAAGTTCCGGGAGCCCGGGCCGGGGACCTGAGCGGGCGGGCTATTCCCACTCGATGGTGCCCGGGGGCTTGCTGGTGATGTCCAGCACCACCCGGTTGACCTCGGGCACCTCGTTGGTGATCCGGGTGGAGATCCGGCCCAGCAGCTCCCCGGGCAGCCGGGCCCAGTCGGCCGTCATGGCGTCCTCGCTGGTCACCGGGCGGAGCACGACCGGGTAGCCGTAGCTGCGGCCGTCGCCCTGCACGCCGACCGAGCGGACGTCGGCGAGCAGCACCACCGGGCACTGCCAGATCTCCCGGTCCAGGCCCGCGGCCGACAGTTCCTCGCGGACGATGGCGTCCGCGGCGGACACGATGCGGAGCCGCTCCGCGGTCACCTCGCCGACGATCCGGATGGCCAGGCCGGGACCGGGGAACGGCTGCCGCCACACGATCTCCGCGGGCAGCCCGAGGGCCTCACCGACCCGCCGCACCTCGTCCTTGAACAGCGTCCGCAACGGCTCGACCAGCCCGAACGCCAGGTCGCTGGGCAGCCCGCCGACGTTGTGATGGGACTTGATGTTGGCCGCGCCGGTGCCCCCGCCGGACTCGACCACGTCCGGGTACAGGGTGCCCTGGACCAGGAAGTCCGCGGCCGTCCCGGGACTGCCCGCCGCCGCGCTGATCTCCCGGGCGGCGCGCTCGAAGGCCCGGATGAACTCCCGGCCGATGATCTTGCGCTTCTCCTCCGGGTCGGTCACCCCGGCCAGCGCGTCCAGGAACGTGGCCGCGGCGTCCACGACCTTCAGGTCGACCCCGGTGGCGGCCACGAAGTCCTTCTCGACCTGGTCCGCCTCCCCACGGCGCAGCAGCCCGTGATCGACGAAAACGCAGGTCAGCCGGTTGCCGATGGCCTTCTGGACGATGGCCGCGGCGACCGCGGAGTCCACCCCGCCGGACAGGCCGCAGACGGCACCCCCCTCGCCGACCTGGGCCCGGACCTGCTCGACCTGCTCGTCGATGATGCTGCCCATGGTCCAGGTGGGCCGGCAGCCGGCCAGTTCCAGGAACCGGCGCAGCACCGCCTGGCCGTGCTCGGTGTGCATCACCTCCGGGTGGAACTGCACCCCGTACAGGCCGCGGGCCGGGTCCTCCATGGCCGCGACCGGGCTGACCGCGGTGCCCGCGGTCACGGTGAACCCGGCTGGGGCGGCGGTGGCGGTGTCCCCGTGCGACATCCAGACCTGCTGGGTTTCCGGCAGGCCGTCCAGCAGCGCCCCGCCGAGCAGGTGCTCGTGCGGCAGCGGCTCGGCCGTCCAGGGCTCGTCGGGGAGCAGGCCGCCCGGCTGCGCGCTCTCCGCGTCCACCACCCTGCGGGTCTCCTCGGCGCTGCCGGGGGACAGGATCAGCCGGGTGGCACCGTACTCGCCGGAGCCGGTGTGGCTGACCGTGCCGCCCAGGGCGGTCACCATGAGCTGGAAGCCGTAGCAGATGCCGAGCACCGGGACGCCCGCGCCGAGCAGCTCGGGCGGGCCGGGCGGCAGCGGCGGCGCGCCGTCGGAGTACACCGACGCGGGGCCGCCGGACAAGATGATGGCCTTGGGCTTGCGGGCCAGCATCTCCGTGACCGGCATGGTGGCTGGCACGATCTCGGAGTACACCTGGCACTCGCGGACCCGGCGCGCGATCAGCTGCGCGTACTGGGCCCCGAAGTTGACCACCAGAACGGTGTCAAAGTCCGGACTGGGCTGCACGCCACCGCCTTCCCCTCGAAACCGCCAGTCTAATGTCCTGCTGGCCGCGGCACGTCCGGCTTCCCAGCCGCCCGTCCTCGTCCCGCCCCGCGGGGCCCAGGACCCGCCCCGCGGGGCCCAGGCCGCTTCGTGATCATGACTTGGGCGATGTGCCTGGGGAGGTGGCGGGGGTGGATGAGGCTGGTGGGGCTGCAGGCTTGTCAGGGGCCGATGTTCCGTCCGTGGCGGGAGGGGCCGCAGGAGCCGGAGCCGGAGGGGGTGATGAGTGGTGGACTGCCGGGGCGGCGATATCCGGCGTGACCACGTCCCGGAACGGCGCCGCCCCCTCCTGGGATGACGCCTCGCCGTCCGGCTCCGCGGGGTCCACCCGGACCCGGGCGATCCGCCGCCCGTCCATGGACAGCACGGTCAGCCGGTGCCCGTCGACCTCCACCGCCTCGTGCCCGGTGGGCAGCTGGCCCAGCATGGCCAGCATGTACCCGGCCACCGTTTCGTACGGGCCTTCGGGCAGCTCGATGCCCGTTTGCTCGGCGAAGTCGTCCAGGTTGAGCAGCCCGTCCACCTCGACGGCCCCGCCGCGGAGCTGCCGGGGCTGGCCCTCGTCCACGTCGTACTCGTCCTGGATGTCCCCGACCAGCTCCTCGACCAGGTCCTCCAGGGTGACGATGCCCGCCGTGCCGCCGTACTCGTCCATCACGATGGCCAGGTGGGCCTTGTCCCGCCGCATCTCCGACAGCGCCGACAGCACGGTCTTGCTCATCGGCAGCAACTTGACCGGCCGGCAGATCTCGCCCACGGTCATCTGGCGGGGGTGAACTGCGGGTCGATCAGGTCGCGGACGTGGATGAAGCCGATCACGTCGTCGTAGGACTGCTGGTACACGGGGAACCGGGAGTACGGCTCACCGGCCACGATCTGGAGGGCGTCAGCCAGCGGCGTGTCCGCGGCCAGGAACTCCACCTCGGTCCGGGGCACCAGGACCTCGCGGATCTGGCGCTTCCCGGCGTTGAACACCTCGCCCACGATGTGCCGCTCGTCGGCGCTCAGCGCCTGGTGCCCGGCCACCAGGTCGCGCAGCTCCTCCTCGGTCATCACCCCGCGCCCGGCCGCCGGGTCCCCGCCGAGGATCCGGACCACCAGGTTGATGGACCGGGACAGCAGCCAGACCAGCGGGCGGGCCAGCACCGAGATCCGGTCCAGGGTGGGCGCGGCCAGCATCGCGGCCTTCTCGGGCCGCTGCAGGGCCAGCCGCTTGGGGGCCAGTTCGCCGAGCACCAGGGTGAAGTAGGAGATCACCACGGTGACGATGATCAGCGACAAGGCGGCGGCCCACCCCGAGCTGAGCCCCTGATGGAGCAGGGCCGTCCTCAGGTGCCCGGCCAGGGTCGCCTCGCCGACCGTGCCGGACAGCAGGGTGGCGAGGGTGACCCCGATCTGCACGGCGGACAGGAAGCGGTTCGGGTCCTGGGCGAGCCGGGCGGCCCGCTGGCCGCGCTTGCCGCGGTTCATGAGGGTACGGATCTGCCCCTCGCGCAGCGAGACCAGGGCCATCTCCGCCGCGGCGAAGAACCCGCCGACGAGCACGATGAGCAGGACAAGCACGATGTCCCAGCCGACCTGGTTCACGTCCTGATCCCTGACCTCCGTGTGTCTGCCGCCGGCGGTCCGGCTCCCCGTGGCCCCATGATCCAGAGCCAGGCCGTGGCGCCCGCACGGCAGATGTGCGCACAGTCTAAGCAGTCCACCGCCGGGGTGGGCCAGCTACCTGAGCAGTCGCCTTGACCCAGGGGCTGCCCGCCCGGAAGCAGGTCTTTACCCTGGGCGGCCAGTACCCGCGCAAACCCGGGCCATGCGCACGGTTTCGGCCCGCTACCCGGGGGGATGCGATGGGCAAGCCGGGCTGGGCCAGATAGCGTATGGGTCCCGTGAGCCCTGGGGTATGGAAAAGCAGCGGCACCCTCGCCGACGGCCGGGAGATTATCTACTTCGATGAAGCCCCCGGCCTGGGCCGCGCGGAGGTGCCGGATACGAGGCCACTGGCCCCCATTCCGGGGCCGGGCGGCGAGCCGGACGCCGGCCTGCGCTGGGACGCGCTGCGCGGGGAGTGGGTGGTCATCGCGGCGGCCGCGCCAGGACCGCACGTTCCTCCCGCCGCCCGGCGAGTGCCCGCTCGACCCGTCCCGGCCGGGACGGCCGACCGAGGTCCCGGCCCCCGACTACGACGTGGTCGTGTTCGAGAACCGTTTTCCCTCCCTCCGCGGCGCGGGGCACTGGCCGCCAGACGCGGCAGCGGGGGGCCGTGACCCAGATTCTCCGCCACGGAACCTCACCGGGGCCGCTCCCCTGGAGACGGGCGGCGTGCCCGGGCAGCCGGCCTACGGCCGCTGTGAGGTGGTCTGCTTCACCTCAGATCACAACGGGTCGTTCGCCGGCCTGAGCCCGAAGCGGGCCCGGACGGTCGTGGAGGCCTGGGCCGACCGGACCGCGGTCCTCGGCGGCATGGACGGGATCGCCCAGGTGTACTGCTTCGAGAACCGGGGCGAGGAGATCGGGGTCACCCTGCATCACCCGCACGGGCAGATCTACGGCTTCCCGTTCGTCACCCCGCGGACCGCGACCATGCTGGACCAGGCCCGGCGGTATGCGGAGCAGGCCCAGGGGAACCTGTTCGACGACCTGGTCGCCGGGGAGATCGCCGCGGGCACCCGGATCGTGACCCGGAACGAGCACTGGACCGCGTTCGTGCCCGACGCGGCGCGGTGGCCGTTCGAGGTGCAGCTGTTCCCGGCCCGGCGGGTGCCGGACATCCCCGCGCTGGCTGACGGCGAGCGGGCCGCGTTCTGCGATATATATCTCGATGTGCTGCACCGGCTCGACGGGCTGTTCGGCGTGGCCCTGCCGTACATCGCCGCCTGGCACCAGGCGCCCAGCCAGGACGCCTTCGCGCGCAGCGAGTTCGGGCTGCATCTCCAGGTGCTGTCGGTCCGCCGGGCGCCGGGCAAGCTGAAGTACCTCGCGGGAACGGAGTCGGGCATGGGAGTGTGGATCAACGACGTCCTGCCTGAGGAGGCAGCACAGCGGCTGCGGGAGGCCGGGTGAGGCTGCTCGTCACCGGCGGGGCCGGGTACATCGGGAGCGTGGTCGGGGCGCTGCTCGTGGCCGAGGGCCACGACGTGATCGTGCTCGACGACCTGTCCACCGGGCACCGGGACGCGGTGCCCACCGGCGCGTCGTTCGTCCAGGGCACGCTGCGCGACGACGCGCCCCGGCTGCTGGCCGACGGGCGTGGACGCGGTGCTGCACCTGGCGGCCAAGTCGCTGGTCGGCGAGTCCATGGCCGAGCCCTCCCTGTACTGGGGGAACAACCTGGGCGGCACGCTGGCGCTGCTGGAGGCGATGCGGGTCGCCGGGACCCCGCGGATCGTGTTCTCCTCCACCGCCGCGGTCTACGGCGAGCCCGAGACCGTGCCCATCGAGGAGACCGCGCCGACCCGGCCGACCAGCCCGTACGGGGGGTCGAAGGTAGCGGTGGACACCGCGCTGGCCGAGTACGCCCGGCTGCACGGCCTGGGCGCGATCAGCCTCCGCTACTTCAACGTGGCCGGCGCCCATCCTGAGGCCGGGTCCGCCGGGGAGCGGGGGGCCCGGAGGCGCGGTGCGGTGGCTCGGGGAGCGGCACTCGCCCGAGACCCACCTCATCCCCAACGTGCTCGCCGTGGCCCAGTCGGTGGCCCGCGGCTCAGGCGGCCACCTGACCCTGTTCGGCGATGACTACCCCACCAAGGACGGCACCTGCGTCCGGGACTACATCCACGTGGCGGACCTGGCCCGGGCCCACCTGCTGGCCCTGGCCGCGTGCCAGCCCGGCCAGCACCGGATCTACAACCTGGGCAGCGAGTCCGGGTTCTCCAACCTCGAGGTGCTGGCCGAATGCCGGGCCGTGACCGGGGTGGACATCCCGGCCGAGATCGGGCCGCGCCGGCCCGGGGACCCCGCGGTTCTCGTCGCATCGTCGGCCCGGATCCGGGCCGATCTGGGCTGGGCGCCCGAGCGTGACCTGGGGGCGATGGTCGCCGACGCGTGGGCTGCCGCCCTGGCCCTGGCCGGGCCGGACCGCGTCCTGTGAGTTCACCGGGCGCGGACCAGGCCGCCGAGTGGTTCACCGCGCAGTACGCCAGCGCGCCGGAAGGCGTGTGGCACGCCCCCGGCCGGGCCAACCTGATCGGTGAGCACACCGACTACAACGACGGGTTCGTGCTGCCGTTCGCGATTAACCGGGGCACGTTCGCCGCGGTCGCGCCGCACCAGGACGCGGTGCTGGAGCTCACCTCACGGCAGGCCGCGGGGCGCGGCGCCGTTGCGGGAGGCCGGGTGGAGCTCCCGCTGGACTCGCTGGCCCCGGGCACCGTGACGGGGTGGGCCGCCTACCCGGCCGGGGTGGTCTGGGCGCTGCGCGAGGCGGGCTACCCGGTGACCGGCGCCCGGGTGGCCGTGGATTCAGATCTCCCGCAGGGCGCGGGCCTGTCCTCCTCGGCGGCGCTGGAGTGCGCGGTGGCGCTGGCCCTGACCCAGCTGGCCGGTCTCGACGTGGTCCGGCAGGAACTGGCCGCCATCGCCCGGCGGGCCGAGAACGACTTCGTCGGCGTGCCGACCGGGATCATGGACCAGTCCGCGGCCCTGCTCTGCCAGGCCGGCCACGCCCTGCTGCTGGACTGCCGCAGCGGGGAAGCGGACTCGGTCCCGCTCGACCCGGCCCTGTCCGGGCTGGCCCTGGTGATCATCGACACCCGGGCCCGGCACGCGCTGACCGAGAGCGGCTACGGGGCCCGGCACATCGAGTGCGAGGAAGCGGCCCGGGCCCTCGGCGTCCGCACGCTGCGCGACGTCTCCGGCCCGGAGAGCCTGTCCGCGCTGGCCGACCCGGTGCTCCGCCGCCGCGCCCGGCACGTCATCACCGAGAATCAGCGGGTCCTGGAGACCGCGGCCCTGCTGCGCCGGGGCAAGGTGGACGGGATCGGGCGGCTCCTGAACGAATCCCACGCGTCGCTGCGTGATGACTTCGAGATCTCCTGGCCGGAGGCGGATGTGGCGGTAGACGCGGCGGTCGGGGCGGGGGCGCTGGGCGCCCGGATGATGGGCGGCGGTTTCGGCGGCTCCGTGATCGCCCTGCTCCCCCAGGACGGCGCCGCGGTGCACGAGGCGGTCTGCGCCGCGTTCCGCGGCCAGGGCTGGCCCGATCCGGGATTCCTGAACGCACCGCCGTCGTCGAGTGCCCGGAGGCTGCGCTGATGTCTGTCCAGGAAGACGCGACCACGATCGGCGGCGAGCTGGCCGGGCTGCGGCGGCAGATCCACCAGGACCCGGAGATCGGGCTCGATCTGCCCCGGACCCAGGCCAAGGTGCTGGCCGCGCTGGACGGCCTGCCGCTGGAGGTGACCCAGGGCCGCGCGCTCAGCTCGGTGACCGGCGTGCTGCGCGGCGCGCAGCCCGGGCCCACGGTGCTGCTGCGCGGCGACATGGACGCGCTGCCCATCACCGAGCGGACCGGGCTGCCGTACGCGTCCTCGGTGACCGGCGTGATGCACGCCTGCGGGCACGACCTGCACACGGCCATGCTGGTCGGCGCGGCGCGGATCCTGTCCGCCCGGCAGGCCGAGCTGCCCGGGAACGTGATCTTCATGTTCCAGCCGGGCGAAGAGGGCCTGGGCGGGGCGGCCCACATGATCACTGAGGGCGTGCTCGACGCGGCGGGCGCCCGGCCGGTGGCGGCCTACGCCCTGCACGCCGCGTCGGCCCAGTTCCCCCGGGGGATGTTCGCGACCCGGCCGGGCTCGATGATGGCGGCCGCCGACATCCTGGACGTGACGGTCCGCGGGCACGGCGGCCACGCGTCCCAGCCGCACCTGGCCCAGGACCCGATCCCGGCGGCGTGCGAGATGGTCACCGCCCTGCAGACGCTGGTCACCCGGCGGTTCGACGTGTTCGACCCGGTCGTGATCACGGTGGGCAGCTTCCACGCCGGCACCGCGGACAACATCATCCCGGACGAGGCGCACTTCCTGGCCACGGTGCGTTCGTTCTCCGGCGTGGCCCGGGACCGGGTGCGGGCCGCCAGCCTGCGGCTGATCGCGGACCTGGCCGCCGCGCACGGCCTGCGGGCCGAGGCGGAGTACCTGGACGGGTACCCGGTTACGGTGAACGACGCGGCCGAGACCGCGTTCGCGGCGCAGGCGGTCGCGGCGATGTTCGGCGAGGGCCGGCTGATCGCCCAGGCCAACCCGCTGCCCGGGGCCGAGGACTTCTCGTTCGTGCTCGACGAGGTGCCCGGGGTGTTCCTGATGCTGGGAGCAGGCCCGGAAGGTTCGGACCCCGGCACCGCGCCGTTCAACCACGCCGCGGACGCCGTGTTCGACGACGCGTTCCTGCCGGACGGCGCGGCCCTCCTGGCTGAACTAGCCCTGCGCCGCCTGTCCGCCGGCCCAGCCCCCCTGACGGCCTAGCCGCCACCCCATCCTGCCGTGCCCCGGCGCCGCCACCCAGCGGCGGCTACTTCATAAACCCACCGGCCCCCTGCGCCCCACAGCCATCCCGCCGGATGCCTGCCCACGGCGTGATCATGGGGTTGCTGGGGCCATAACCTCGGCAACCCCATGATCACGAATAGAGCGCGGATGCTGCTGAGCGTTAGAGGCTGGCCACGTCGGCCTGCTTGGCCCGGACCGCCTCGGCGGCCTCGCGCAGCGCGGCCAGTTCGGTGTCGGTGAGGTCCCGCTGCACCACGGAGCGGACCCCGGCCCTGCCGATCTCCGCCTCGACGCCCAGGTAGACCCCGGAGATGCCGTACTCGCCGTCCACCCAGGCGCACACCGGCAGCACCCGGCCGGAGTCCTCGGCGACCGCCCGGGCCATCCGGGCCGCCGCGGCCGACGGGGCGTAGTACGCGGAACCCGTCTTGAGCAGGCCGACGATCTCGGCCCCGCCGTTGCGGGTCCGCTGCACCAGCGCGTCGATCTCCTCCTGGCCGAGCAGGCTGGCCAGCGGCTTGCCGTCCACCGTGCAGGCGGACGGAACCGGGACCATGGTGTCGCCGTGCGAGCCGAGGGTGAGGGTCTGCACCGAGCCGACCGGCACGCCCAGCTTCTCCGCCACGAAGTAGCTGAACCGGGCGGTGTCGAGCATGCCCGCCTGGCCGAGCACCCGGGTCGCGGGGAAGCCGGTCACCTTGGCCGCGAGCGCGGTCATCTCGTCCAGCGGGTTGGACACCACGATCAGCACGGCGTCCGGGGCGTGCTTGACCACGTTCTCCGCCACCGAGCGGACGATCTTGGCGTTGACGCCGATCAGGTCCATCCGGCTCATCCCGGGCTTGCGCGGCAGGCCGGCCGTGACGATCACGATGGACGACCCGCCGATCGCCTCGTAGCCCTCGCCACCGGGACCGGTGGTCTGCCCGGTCACCTGGGTCTCGAAGCCCTCGATCGGCCGGGACTGGCTGATGTCCAGGGCCAGCCCCTCCGGCTTGCCCTCGACGATGTCGGTCAGCACGACCTCATCGAAGATGTCGTACTCGGCGAGCCGCTGCGCGGTGGTCGAGCCGTAGAACCCGGCCCCGACAACGGTTACCTTGCCCCTGCGGGTCATTCTCCCGTGCTCCTTTCAGGCCATCGCCGCGGCGAGGCTCTCGCTGAGCGCCTCGAGGAATTCCTCGGTGGTCAGGAACGGCGTGTCCTGACCCACCAGCAGCGCCAGGTCCTTGGTCATCTTGCCTTCCTCCACGGTCTGCACGCACACCCGCTCCAGGGTTTCCGCGAACCGGGTCACCTCGGGGGTGCCGTCCAGCTCGCCGCGGTGCGCGAGGCCCTGGGTCCAGGCGAAGATCGACGCGATGGGGTTGGTCGAGGTCGGCTTGCCCTGCTGGTGCTGCCGGTAGTGCCGGGTGACCGTGCCGTGGGCCGCCTCGGCCTCGATGGTCTTGCCGTCCGGGGTCATCAGGACGCTGGTCATCAGGCCGAGCGAGCCGTACCCCTGGGCGACGATGTCGGACTCGACGTCGCCGTCGTAGTTCTTGCACGCCCAGACGACGCCGCCGTGGCCCTTGATGACCTGGGCCACCATGTCGTCGATCAGCCGGTGCTCGTACCAGATGCCCGCCGCCTCGAACTCGGCCTTGAACTCGGCCTCGAAGATCTCCTGGAACAGGTCCTTGAACCGGCCGTCGTAGAACTTGAGGATGGTGTTCTTGGTGGACAGGTACAGCGGGTACCGGCGGGCCAGCGCGTACCGCATGGTGGCCCGGGCGAAGTCCCGGATCGAGTCGTCGTAGTTGTACATGGCCATGGCCACGCCGCCGCCGGGGAAGCTGGACACCTCCAGGTCGATCGGCTCGCCCTGGCCATCCTCGGGCTGGTAGGAGATGCGCACCGTGCCCGGGCCGGGCACCACGAAGTCCGTCGCCCGGTACTGGTCGCCGTGGGCGTGGCGGCCGATGATGATCGGCTCGGTCCAGCCCGGCACGAACCGCGGCACGCTGGAGATCACGATGGGCTCGCGGAACACGACGCCCCCGAGGATGTTGCGGATGGTCCCGTTGGGCGACCGCCACATCTTCTTCAGGCCGAACTCCTCGACCCGGGCCTCATCGGGGGTGATGGTGGCGCACTTGACCCCGACCCCGTACTGCTTGATCGCATTGGCCGCGTCCACCGTGACCTGGTCGTCCGTGGCGTCACGGTGCTCGACGGACAGGTCGTAGTACTTCAGGTCGATATCGAGGTAGGGCAGGATCAGCTGGTCCTTGATGAAGTGCCAGATGATCCGCGTCATCTCGTCGCCGTCGATCTCGACGACGGGATTAATTACCTTGATCTTGGGCATGCCCCGGACTTCCCTTCCCTACTGCGCTGTGCTCTTACCCGCCGGGCTGTTATCCCTGGGGCACGGTTACGACGGGGTCGGCAGCACCAGGCCAGCGACCAGCAGGCCGATGGCCAGGATGGCCAGCACCGTCACGTCGATATAACGCCGCCTGCTGGCGAGCATGCCCGCCCGCCGCTCCGGCAGCGCAAGCCTGGCCGCGACTGCAACGAAAAGCGCACCCGCCAGGATAAACGTACCTGCCCGGACCGAGTGCGGACCTTGCCAGATGTAAGCCAGCCCGGCCACCAGGCCCGCCAGGACGATCGTGTACGCCACCTGGGACCCCCGCACCGGGCCAGACCGCCGGGCCCGGCCGCCGCGTGGCGGGCCGGCCGGGGTGCCCGGGCCCGGCTGATGCTGGTGGTGCACCGGACCCTCGGGGTAGGCCGCCCCGCCCAGGTGGGCGGGCCGCGGCGACGCGGAGGGCGGCGGGGACGACGGCCTGGGCGGATACCCAGGGTCCTGCGGAGATCCGGAACTCCGGGCATACCCCGGCCGGTCCGGAGGCGGCGCGGCCCGCCGGCGGCCGCCCTCTGGCCGGCCGCCCTCTGGCTGCTGCCAGGTATTCCAGCCCGGCCCGGCGATGCTGCCCAGCGCGTAGGCGGCCAGGCCCCCCGGCGCCGGCGGCGTGATCCCCGTTACCTCGTCGGTCACTACCGCTCGCTTAGAGCGACCCAGGTGAGGTCGCGCTCGCCGATGTACTCGCTGTCCGGCCGGATCAGCCGGTTGTCCGCGTGCTGCTCCATCACGTGGGCGGTCCAGCCGGCCATCCGGCTGACCGAGAAGACCGGGGTGAACAGGTCCGTGGGAATGCCCAGGTAGTGATAGACCGTCGCGGCGTAGAAGTCCACGTTCGGATAGAGGCCCTTGTCCGCGAACACGGTCTCCTCCATCGCCCGGGACATCCGGTAGTACGTGTCGTCCCCCGACGCCTCGGCCAGTTCCCCGGACATCTGGCGCAGGTGGGTGGCCCGCGGATCCTCGGTCTTGTAGACCCGGTGACCGAAGCCCATGATCTTCTCCCCGGCGCCCAGCCGTTCCCCGATCACCGGGCCGACCGCGGCGACCGGGTCCGCGCCGGCCGAGGCCCTGATCGCCTCCAGCCCGCGCATCACCTGCTCATTGGCTCCCCCGTGCAACGGGCCCTTCAGCGTCCCGAGCGCCGCGACCACCGCTGAGTGCATGTCGGACAGGGTGGCCGCGCAGACCCGCGCGGCGAACGTGGACGCGTTCATCGTGTGGTCCGCGTGCAGCACCAGGCACGTGTCCAGGATCTCAGCATCCCGCGCGGACGGGGCGGTGCCACGCAACTGGAACAGGAAGTTGGCGGCCAGGCTGAGGCCGGGATCGTCCGGCACGCACTCACGCCCCTCGCGGGCCGCGTGGTAGGCGGCGACCAGGATCGGCTGCTGCGCGGTGAGCCGGGCGGCCTTCCGCTCGTTCGCCGCCGCCGCGTTGGAGCTCTCATCCGGGTCATCCGCACTGGCCAGGGAGACCAGGCTGCGCATCGCCTCCATCGGGCCCTGGCTGGCCGCGATCTGCGGCAGCGTGGAGCTGACCAGCTTGCCCAGGGTCCGGCCGGCGACCAGTTCGGCGCGGTAGCCGCCCAGCTCACCCAGGCCTGGCGCCGACCCCCGCTGCAGCAGGTAGGCGATCTCCTCGAACGTCGAGGCCCCGGCGAGCTGATGAATGTCGTAGCCGCGGTAGAACAGCCGCCCGGCCTGCCCATCGATATCGCTCAATGCGGTGGACGCGGCGACGACGTCCGCCAGGCCCTTGGACGGCTTGTCCGCCATTTCTTCTTCCTCCCAAAGACTCGCTCGGCAGTGTACTTCCGGGGGCTGCCGGTTCCCTGCACCGGCCGGCAAATGATCAGCGGCCGGTCACCCGGGGGTGCGCGAAGCCAAACCACATAAGGAAAACGGGGTACGAGTCCGCCCGGGAAGGGTAACTGCACGGAGAGAGATCCGTGACTGCTCGGACAAGCGGGAGGAACGGTCGTGGAAGGGCCCTACATACGCATCGAGGACAGCGGCGAGGTGATACCGCTGGGCGAGGCTGTGACGACAATCGGGCGCGGCGGTGGGGTAGACATCCGGCTCAGTGATCCGAGTGTCTCCCGCCTGCACGCGGAGATCATCCGCCGCGGGCCGTACGTCTACGTCACTGACCTGGGGTTATCGCGCAACGGTACCCGGGTCAACGGGCGGCTCGTGGCCCGGCGCGTCCTGGAGGACGGGGACGTGCTGACGTTCGGGAACGCCCGGTGCCGGATCGGCGGCATCCCCACTGAGGACCTGACCGCAGAGATCGAACTGCGGCGCTCACCCAGCCCCGAACTGACCAGGCGGGAACTCGACGTGCTCACGTCGCTGTGCCAGCCGGCGTTGTCCGACGAGGCGTTCGTGGCCCCGGCCACCGCCCGTGAGATCGCTGCCGACCTCGTGGTGACGGAGGCGGCGGTCAAGCAGCATCTCCTCCGGCTCTACCAGAAGTTCCGCATCCCCGAGGGCACCAACCGGCGGGTCAGGCTCGCCAACGAGGTGGTCTCCCTCGGCCTCGTCCGGCCCCTGCCACCTGCCGGGCGCGAGAAGCCGCCGCCGCAGCCGCAACCACAGCCCTCCCGGTCCGCTCCGGACCGGCCGACGGGCCCTCCGGTTCCCGCCGGGTCAGGGCGCGTCCCGGCGGGGAGCGGCCTTCCTGAGCGGCGCGCCAGCTAACCCGGTTTCGCGGGTCCTTAACCTATGGTGCAGCGGCCGGGATGACGGCGGCCCGGAACCAGAAGGGTCAGCACCGCGCAGGCTCTGCACCAGGCGGCGACCAGACGGCCTAGAACCAGAACGGCAGGCGCCGGGGGCGCACGTGGCCGAACAGCCCCGGGAACGCGGGCAGGTGCACCAGCGTGCCGGTCGGCGTGCCCAGCGGCCAGAAGGCGGCCGCCGCGGTCAGCGCGGTAGCGACCGCCGCGACCGCGAGCGCGCACATCCCGAACAGCGCCACGGCCTGCAGGCCCGGGCTGCGCACCGCCGCCGAGCAGATCCGGTTGAGCTGGCGGCGGGCCTTGCCCGACCCCGGGCCATAGGCGAAGAACGCGACCAGCCCGCCCGCCCCGTACGACAGCGCGTGCAGGCCCGGATTGGCCGGCATGCCCAGGAAGGTGAGCCCGGCGACAGCCGCCGCCACGATGAGCGCCAGCGGCGCTATGACCACGGTGGAGAGCAGCGACCGGACCACGAAGAAGGGGAAGGCGGCCGCGGACATGATGGGACCCCGCTGGTCCGAGCCCCGGTGGGCCAGATCGCCGGCCCGCAGCAGCACCAGCAGGGCCAGCGCGATCAGGGTGCCGGCCACCGGCAGGATGACCGCGAGGCTCACCGCGATCACCATCGTGGCCAGGACCAGGATCGGCTGCCGGCGGGGCGGCGTCCAGCGGTCCGCGTCATCCCGGCCGGCTCTAGCCTGGTCCTCCCCGGGCCGGCTGGCCTGCCCGTTCCCGCCGGCCCGTTCGGCCAGGCCCGAACGGCCGCCGAAACTGTCGTCCGGGCCGGGATACCCGCCCTGACGGCCGCCCGGCTGGCCCGGCGGATAAGCCACCGGGGGCAGGATGTCCGCGAAGTCGTCGGCCCGGACCGGACCGGCCCCCATCGGACCGGCCCCCGATCGGACCAGCTGAGACCGGCCTGGCCGCGATCGGCTGGGTTCCGGGCGGCGGGTACGTGGTGGCGCCCTGGGCCGGCCCGGAGGCCATGGTCCCGCCCGGCCCGGCGAAGCCGCCGAACCCGTCCAGGGCCGTGGGGCGCAGCGGGCCGCCCTCGGCCCGCGTCCCCGGGGCCCCCAGCCCCATCCCCTGCAGGCCACCCGCGGGCACCGCCGTGGGCAGCAGGGCGGCCGGGTCCAGCGCGGCCGCCCGGCTGCGCAACTGGATGGCCGCGGGCCGCTGCGCCGGGTCCCGGCGCAGCGCGGCCGCCAGCAGTTCCCCCATCGGCGCCGCGACGCCGGACAGGTCCGGCTTGCCGTTCACGATCCGGTAGAAGATGGTCTCGTAGGATCCGGTGCCGAACGGCGGGCGCCCGGTCGCGGCGAAGGCCACGGTGGCTCCCCAGGCGTGCACGTCCGAGAACGAGGTGCTGCTCTGGCCCTCGATGACCTCCGGCGACAGGTAGCCGGGCGTGCCCATGAACATGCCGGTCATGGTGAGCCGGGTCGAGTCGAGGGCCTGGGCGATGCCGAAGTCGATCACCACCGGGTCGCCGTTCATCAGCATCACGTTGCCCGGCTTCAGGTCGCGGTGCACCACGCCCGCCGCGTGGATGGCGGCCAGGGCATCCGCGAGCCCGGCGGCCAGCCGGATCAGCCGGGTCCCGCTCAGCGGGCCCTCCTGCGTCACCACTTCGTCCAGCGTGCGGCCCGGCACGTACCGGGTCACGATGTAGGGCGTCTCGCTGGTCACGTCGGTGTCGAGCACCTCGGCCACGAACGGGCTGCGGACCCGGCGCATGGTCTCGACCTCACGGGCCAGCCGCAGCCGCGCGTTCGGGTCGCCGGCCACCGCCGGGCGCAGGACCTTCACCGCGACCGAGCGCTGGTCCGGGTCACGCGCGAGGTAGACCACGCCCATGCCACCCTCGCCTATCCGGTCGAGCAACCGGTACGGGCCGAGCCGCCCTGGCGTGTGCTCTGCTGGTGTCATCGCCCCCCCAGCCTACGAACTACCCTCGGGCTGCCCCATCCAGACCGCACAGAACGCAGGTGGGAGCGGTCCCGCCCGCATGGTAACCAGCCCCCCGGAGCCACGGCGCCCCCGCTAGCCGCCGGTGACCAGCCGGCGCAAGGCCTCCGCCGTCCTGGCGTTCTGCTCCGCGTAGCCGACCAGGGCCCTGGCCAGCTCGGCGGCCCATTCCTGCACCGCCACCGGCTGGCGGGACAGCACCACCCCGCGCACCTCGCGGCAGATTTCCGCGCTGGGCTGCCCGCCCCGCACGGCCAGCGACATGACCCGGTCCCCCAGCCGGACCGTGATGCTGGACACCGCGCCGGGGCGCCCGTGCATCCGGTCGGACATGGACCGGTCCCGCTCTATGGTCACGGTTCCGGGCGGCAGCGACTCGCCGAGGGACTCGGTGAGCACCCGGGCGTAGATGGCCGCGTCGGCGCTGTCCGCCCGCAGCGCAGCGGTGACCAGCTCAAGGTCGGGGCTCTCGTCCGGCTGCGTCATGCTTCGCTGCTCCCTCGGGGCGGGCTCGCGGGCGGCATGCCCGCACGCTACGTCAATTGTCACTGGCCCGCGAAGGTGGCCGTAACACGAATCACCGGCCGGCAAAGGTCGCTTTGCCCGGTCCGTTCTCGAGGAAGCTGCGCATGCCGGTGGACTGGTCCTCGGTGGCGAACAGCCCGGCGAACTGCAGCCGCTCGATCTCCAGCCCGGTGTCCAGGTCGGTCTCCAGGCCATCGTCGATGGCCTGCTTGGCGGCGCGCAGCGCGAGCGCGGGCCCGGTGGCATACCGGGCCACCAGAGCCCGGGCCACGTCGTAGACCTCCGCGTCCGGCACCACCCGGTCCACCAGGCCGATGTCCAGGGCCTCGGCCGCGCCCACGAAACGCCCGGTGAACACGATGTCCTTGGCCCGGGCCGGGCCGACCAGCCGGGGCAGCCGCTGGGTCCCGCCCGCACCGGGGATGACCCCGAGCAGGATCTCCGGCTGGCCCACCTGGGCGGACTGGCCGGCCACCCGGAAATCCGCGCACAGCGCCAGTTCGAGGCCGCCGCCGAGCGCGTACCCGGTCACCGCGGCCACGACCGGCTTGGGGATCTTGGCCACGGCGGTGAAGCTGGCCTGCAGCCGCCGCGAGTCCGCGGCCATCTGGCCGTAGCCGGCCCCGGCCATCTCCTTGATGTCCGCGCCCGCGGCGAACACCTTCGGGCCGCCGTAGAGCACCACGGCCCGGACGCTGCTGTCCGCGGACACCTGTGCGGCGGCCGCCGCCATCTCGTCCTGGACCTGGGCGTTCAGCGCGTTCATGGGCGGCCGGTCGAGCCGGATCGTGGCGATGGCCTGATCGATCTCGACCCGGACGAGTTCCCCCATCACGCACCTCCTGCCGGGCCGCGTTCCCGCGCAGGCAGGCACGGCTGCCCGCCCAGGGCCCAGGTGGAGGGTACTCCTCCGTCAGTCTTCGGCCGACCGCGGCTGGGGCACCCCCTGCGAGTCCTGCAGGAAGGCCTGGATCTCCGACTCGCTGTACCGGCGGTGGCCGCCCAGCGTCCGGATGGACCGCAGCTTGCCCTGCTGTGCCCACCGGGTCACGGTCTTCGGGTCGACCCGGAACAACGCAGCGACCTCTGACGGCGTCAGGAGCCTGTCCTCGGTGCGGTTGTCTTGCTTCATGACGACGGTGTCCTTTCACGTGTGGGCATGACTTCGGTGACGGAAAGTGACACGAGGGCGTCATGCGGCTCGCATAACGTGTAGCTGGTATTCATGGCCCCCCCGGGCTTCCCTGCTGGCGCGCCTGAACCTGTTGTCTGCAGCCGCCCGCGGGAGCGGCAGACGCGCGCCCGCGAGCATGTTGCATAAAGTAGACGCAGTGCCACGCACGGCGGTTTACGTGCGGAACGTGATACGACGAACACTTTCCGCAATTTTTGGGGGCCGCGGGGTCCTGGCGGCCGGCCGGCGGTCCCCCGCGACGCCTCTCCGCAGGGGTTTCCGCCGGGATTTTCCGCTTACGGCCCGCCGCCCGTGACTTCCCCCAGCGCAGGTCGCCGGGTGGTCAGCGCAGGCCGCCGGTGGCCAGCGCAGCTCGCCGGGTGACCAGCGCAGGCTTCTGGCGTCAGGCCGCCGGGGTCAGCGCGGCCGCTGGTGGTCAGCGCAGGTCGCCGGTGGTCAGCCCGGCGGGCGCCTCCGGCAGGGTGACCAGGCCCATCTCCGCGGCGCCGGCCAGCAGGGGATGCCGGGGCACGACCCGGAGCGTGTAGCCGAACGGCCCGGGACGGCCCAGCTCGGCCTTGCCCACGAACCGGGCCACGCCGTCCTCCGGCCCATCCTCGATGGTCAGGGGGCTCACCGCCGGGTTGAGGATCTCGTCCGCGTCTCCCACCCGGCCGTAGACGACCTCGACGCTCACATCGTCGGGTGACAGCCCGCCCAGGGCCACCGTGGCCCGGACCACCAGGCTGCCACCGGGCCCCTGGTCGCCGTCCTCGCCCTCGACATGCTCGATGCGGACCCCGCCCCAGGCCCGGGTCACCCGGCGCTTCCAGGCGGCCAGCTCGCGGGCGGCCGCGAACGGCTCCGTCCGGCCCGTGCTGGCCGAGATCGTGCTGGCCGGCCCCGTGCTGGCCAGCCCCGCGCGGACCAGCACCGCACCCTCGCTCAGCGCGCGGGAGGCCTGGGCGGCCGGGATGTACAGCTCCTCCACGTACTCGCGGACCATCCGGGAGGCCTGGACGCGGGGGCCGAGGGCGCGCAGCGTGTGCCCGACCATCTCCAGCCAGCGGCGGGGCAGCCCGTCCGCGCCGGTGTCGTAGAACCGCGGCGCCACCGTCTGGCTGAGCAGGTCATAGAGCGCGCTGGATTCGAGCTCGTCGCGCCGCTCCGGGTCCTCCACCCCGTCCGCGGACGGGATGGCCCAGCCGTCGGCGCCGTCGTACCACTCGTCCCACCAGCCGTCCCGGATGGACAGGTTGAGCCCGCCGTTCAGCGCCGACTTCATGCCGGAAGTACCGGACGCCTCCAGCGGGCGCAGCGGGTTATTCAGCCACACGTCGCAGCCCTGGACCAGGGCGCGGGCCATCGCCATGTCGTAATCAGGGAGGAAGACGATCCGGTGCCGCACGAGCGGATTGTCGGCGAACTGGACCATCTGCTGGATCAGCCGCTTGCCGCCGTCGTCGGCCGGGTGAGCCTTGCCCGCGATGATGAACTGCACTGGCCGCTCCGGGTCGAGCATCAGCTCGGTCAGCCGGGCCTGGTCGTGCAGGATCAGCGTGAGCCGCTTGTAGGACGGCACCCGGCGGGCGAACCCGATGGTCAGCACGTTCTCGTCGAGTACCTGATCGGTCCAGGCCAGCTCCGGGTCGCTGGCGCCGCGCTGCCGCCAGGACGCCCGCAGCCGCTCCCGGGCCTGCGCGACCAGCCGGCCGCGCAGCGCCCGGCGGATCTCCCACAGCCGGGCGGGGGCGGTGTGCGCGACGCGCTCCCAGGCGTGCCCGTCCTCGGGCAGCTGCTGGGCCACGGCGGAGTCCTCCGGCGTGGCGCTGGCCAGGTCCAGGACCTCCTGGGCGACCCAGGTGGGGGCGTGCACCCCGTTGGTGACCGAGCCGATCGGCACCTGGGCGGTGTCGAACCCGGGCCACAGGCCGGCGAACATCTCCCGGCTGACCTGGCCGTGCAGCTGGCTGACGCCGTTCACCCGCTGGGCCAGCCGCATGCCCATCACGGCCATGTTGAACACGGACGGGTCGCCGCCGGGGAACGTCTCCGCGCCCAGGGCCAGTACCCGGTCGATCGGCAGCGCCGGGTCGGCGGCGGCCCCGCTGAAGTGCCGCTCCACCAGGTCGCGGCTGAACCGGTCGATCCCGGCCGGCACCGGGGTGTGCGTGGTGAACACCGTGCCGGCCCGGCACAGCTCGATGGCCTCCTCGAAGGTGAGGCCCTGCTCGGCGTACTCCCGGATGCGCTCCACGCCGAGGAAGCCGGCGTGTCCCTCGTTGGTATGGAAGACCTCCGGCTCGGCGTGCCGGGTGAGCGCGCAGAACGCCCGGACCGCGCGGACTCCCCCCACGCCCAGCAGCAGCTCCTGGCGCAGCCGGTGATCGCCGCCGCCGCCGTAGAGCCGGTCGGTGACCTCGCGCAGCGCGGGCTCGTTTTCTTCCACGTAGGAGTCGAGCAGCAGCAGCGGGACCCGGCCGACCTGGGCCATCCAGATCTGCGCGGCCAGCAGCTTGCCTTCGGCCAGGGCCACGCTGACCCGCACGGCGGTCCCGTCGGGGGCGCGGAGCAGGGTGAGCGGCAGCCCGTTCGGGTCGCTGGCCGGGTAACGCTCCGTCTGCCAGCCCTCGGGCGACAGGGACTGGGTGAAGTACCCGTGCCGGTACAGCAGGCCCACCCCGATGAGCGGGACCCCCAGGTCGCTGCCGGCCTTGAGATGATCACCGGCCAGGATGCCGAGGCCGCCCGAGTACTGGGGCAGGGCCTGGGTGATCCCGTACTCGGGGGAGAAGTAGGCGATCGCGGCCGGCGGCCCGGACGGGCCCCGCTCCGGGCCGGCCCCGCCGCCATCCGCGTGCTGCTGGTACCACCGCGGCCCGGACAGGTACTGGTCCAGGTCCCGGGCCGCGTCGTCGAGCCGCCGCAGGAACGCCTGATCGTGGCCCAGGCTCTCGAGCTGGGCCGGCGGCACCTCGCCGAGCAGCGCGACCGGGTCGTGCCCGGACGCCTCCCAGCCGGCCGGATCGATCGCCGCGAACAGGTCCCTGGTCTCGGCGTGCCAGGACCAGCGGAGGTTCAGCGTGAGGTCGCGCAGCGGGGCGAGGGATTCCGGCAGCGCGGCACGGACGGTAAAGCGGCGGATGGCTCTCACGGCAGAGTCCTTGTCAACATCGGACGCTAGCTGACCATGAAAACCGCAGGTCACTAGCCTAATGTGATCTTGTGAGGGACACGATCCTGCCCACGTGTGCTGACGAAAACATCACCGGAGGCAGCATGGCCTGCCCGAGGGGGCACCCGGGGCAGGCACACCGGACTCTACCGGGACACCGGGGGGTAAGCAGCCCACCGCCGCCAACCTCACCCTGGCCCCCCGGCGATCGTGCACGTAAAGGGCTGTCCCCGCGGCGGTTTGCGCACCCGTTCGGCCGGTGCGGGCGCGGCCGGGCGGGGCCGGCCGGAGGCCCCGCAGGCGCTGCGGTGAAAGGCCCGGGTACGCACGGTCAATAGCAGGCCGCCCCCCTCGCGCGCAGTCGGCCAGACTGGGTAGCTTCAAGGGGTGATAGGACGCATTCCCATCCTGGACGTCGAGCCCGTCCTGGACTGCGGGCGCCGCCCGGCTAAGGCAGTAACCGGAGAAACCTTCCCGGTCAGTGCCACCGTGATCCGGGAAGGGCACGAGATGCTCGCCGCCGGCGTGGTGCTGCGCGGGCCCGATGGCCAGCGATCCCCGCTGGCCTACATGCGCGAGCTCACGCCCGGCACCGACCGCTACGGCGCGGACGTGACCGTCACCGCCGAAGGGCTCTGGTATTTCCAGGTGGAGGCGTGGGGAGATCCCATCGCGCACTGGCGGCATGACGCCGCGATCAAGGTGCCGCTCGGCCTGGAGGCCGAACTCATGCTGACCGAGGGGGCGCTGCTGTTCGAGCGGGCGGCCCGGGCAGTGCGGGGGGACGGCACGTCCTGGCGGGTCCGCGCCGCCCAGGCCAGCCCGGCCGCCCGCGCCGTTACCGTCCTCGTGACCACTCCCGCCGGCGCCACCCAGGCGAGCACCGCCACCGCGGTCGCCAGCGCCCCGGGGGCCGGCAGCACGGGCGCCGGCGCCGGGCAACGCTGGGCCAACGCCGCGCACGCGGCGCAGGCCGCCCGGGCGGCCCGGGCCACGCTGCGCCAGGTCGCCGCCCAACTCCGGGACCGCGCCCTGCCGCCGTGGGACCGGCTCACCGCCGCCTCGGCCCCGGACATCCGGGCCATCCTGGCCCAGTACCCGCTGCGCGAGCTGGTCAGCCGGTCGCCCCGGTACCCGGTGATCGTGCACCGGCAGCGCGCGCTGTACGGGGCCTGGTATGAGTTCTTCCCGCGCTCGGAGGGCGTCGAGATCGACCCGATGGGCTACCGGGAGCCGCGCAGCGGCACCTTCCGCACCGCCGCCCGGCGCCTGGACGCCGTCGCGGACATGGGTTTCGACGTGGTCTACCTGCCGCCCATCCACCCGATCGGGACCACGGCCCGCAAGGGCGCCAACAACGTGCTGCAGGCCGCCCCGGGCGATCCGGGGTCGCCGTGGGCCATCGGCGCTCCCGAGGGGGGCCACGACGCGATCCATCCCGATCTGGGCACGCTCGCGGACTTCGACGCGTTTGTCGGGCGCACCCGGGAACTGGGCATGGAGGTCGCCATCGACCTGGCCCTGCAGACCTCCCCGGACCATCCCTGGGTGACCGAGCACCCGGAGTGGTTCACCAAGCGGGCCGACGGCCGGATCGCGTACGCGGAGAACCCGCCCAAGAAGTACCAGGACATCTACCCGCTGAACTTCGACCACGACCCCGGCGGCATCTACACCGAGGTGCTCCGGATCGTCCGGCAGTGGATGGCGCACGGGGTGCGGATCTTCCGGGTGGACAACCCGCACACCAAGCCGCTGGCCTTCTGGGAGCGGCTCCTCGGTGAGATCGCCCGGACCGACCCTGACGTGCTGTTCCTCGCCGAGGCGTTCACCCGGCCGGCCATGATGCGCGCGCTGGCCGAGATCGGATTCCACCAGTCGTACACCTACTTCACCTGGCGTAACAGTGCGGCCGAGCTCAGCGATTACCTACGTGAGCTGTCTGGGCCCGCCGCGGCGTACATGCGGCCGAACTTCTTCGCCAACACGCCGGACATCCTGCATGAGTATCTGCAGCATGGCGGGCCTCCCGCGTTCAAGATCCGGGCCGTGCTCGCCTCGATGCTGTCGCCGACCTGGGGCATCTACTCCGGCTACGAGCTGTGCGAGAACGTCCCGGTCCGGCCGGGCAGCGAGGAATACCTGGACTCGGAGAAGTACCAGTTCCGCCCGCGCGACTGGGAACTGGCGCAGCAGGGGCCCGCCGGCATAGCGCCGTATATCGCCCGGCTCAACGCGATCCGGAAAGCACATCCCGCGTTGCACTGGTTGCGTAATCTACGCTTTCATCACGTCGACCAGCCGGAACTGCTCTGCTTCTCCAAGCGCGATCCGCAGGAGGAGGACACGGTCCTGGTCGTCGTGAACCTCGACCCGCACCAGCCCCGAGAGGCGACCGTCTGGCTTGACCTGCCCGCGCTTGGCCTGGAGAGCAACGCCGATTTCGTGGTTACGGACGAGCTTTCGGGACAGTCGTTCCGGTGGGGACGGGCCAACTACGTACGTCTGGACCCGGGATACGAACCAGCTCACATCTTCCAGGTAAAGACGTCCCCCTCGGCCTGAGCCGGGCCTGGAAGATACCGATACCTCCGCAGGAGCCCTCAGTGGTCACAGAGCCCGTGCCGGGTCGCCCCGACTCTCCCGGCCTTCCTCTCCCGGCGCACCTGCCCAGCTTCGCCACGCCTCCCGGTGAGCCGATCCCTGACTCTTTCTCGTTCGAGCGGCCCCGCGACCCGCAGTGGTACAAGCGGGCGGTGTTCTACGAAGTCCTGATCCGCGGGTTCCACGACTCCAACGGCGATGGCACCGGGGATCTGCGCGGCCTGACCTCGCGGCTGGACTACCTGCAGTGGCTGGGCGTGGACTGCATCTGGCTGCTGCCGATCTATGCCTCACCGCTGCGGGACGGCGGGTACGACATCTCCGACTTCACTTCCGTTTTGCCGGATTTCGGAAATATCGGGGACTTTGTCGAACTCGTGGATGGCGCGCACGAACGCGGCATGCGCGTCGTCGCCGACCTGGTGATGAATCACACCAGCGATGCGCACCCGTGGTTCCAGGCGTCCCGCACCGACCCGGAAGGACCGTTCGGGGATTTCTATGTCTGGTCGGATACGGATGACCGATTCCCGGAGGCCCGGGTCATCTTCGTCGACACCGAGCACTCGAACTGGACCTATGACACGGTGCGCGGCCAGTACTACTGGCACCGCTTCTTCGCGCACCAGCCCGACCTGAACTACGAGAACCCGAAGGTCCAGGACGCCATGCTGGAGGTGCTGCGGTTCTGGCTCGACCTCGGGATCGACGGGTTCCGGCTGGACGCCGTCCCCTACCTGTACGAGCGGGAGGGCACCAACTGCGAGAACCTCAAGGAAACCCACGAGTACCTGAAGCGGGTCCGGAGCGAGGTGGACCGGCTGTACCCGGACCGGGTCCTGCTGGCCGAGGCCAACCAGTGGCCCGCGGACGTGGTGGAGTACTTCGGTGACGCGGAGAGCGGCGGGGACGAGTGCCACATGGCGTTCCATTTCCCGCTGATGCCGCGCATCTTCATGGCGGTCCGGCGCGAGCAGCGCTACCCGATCTCGGAGATCATGGCCCAGACCCCGCCGATCCCGTCCCACTGCCAGTGGGGGATCTTCCTGCGCAACCACGACGAGCTGACCCTCGAGATGGTCACCGACGATGAGCGCGACTACATGTACGCGGAGTACGCCAAGGACCCGCGGATGAAGGCGAACATCGGGATCCGGCGGCGGCTGGCCCCGCTGCTCGACAACGACCGCAACCAGCTCGAGCTGTTCACCGCGCTGCTGCTGTCCCTGCCCGGCTCGCCGGTGCTGTACTACGGCGACGAGATCGGCATGGGCGACAACATCTGGCTCGGTGACCGGGACGGCGTCCGCACCCCGATGCAGTGGACCCCGGACCGCAACGCCGGCTTCTCCACCTGCGATCCCGGCCGGCTGTACCTGCCCATGCTGATGGACCCGATCTACGGCTACCAGGCGCTGAACGTGGAGGCCCAGCAGAAGAACGCAGGCTCGTTCCTGCACTGGACCAAGCGGATGATCGAGATCCGCAAACGCCACGCGGTCTTCGGCCTGGGCGGCTACGAGGAGCTGAGCTCCTCCAACCCGAGCGTCCTCGCTTTCGTCCGCGAGTACCCGGATAGTGACGGCCTCGACGGGGTAGACAGCGCGGATCGTATACTGTGCGTCAATAATCTTTCCCGGTTCCCGCAGCCGGTCGAGCTGGACCTGCGGCGGTTCAAGGGAGTGACCCCGGTCGAGTGCATGGGGGGCGTCACCTTCCCCCCGATCGGGGACCTGAGCTATCTGCTGACCCTTCCAGGACACGGTTTTTACTGGTTCCAGCTGCCCGAGCCCCGCGATGAGCACCCACGGTGACGGCGCGGGCGGTCACGGTGATCCTGGGAGAACTCGCGCCGGACGCGCCCGCTTCGATGCGGAATCAGGCGAGATGATGATCGCTGTGATGCTGCATGATCCCTGGGGACGGGGTAGACCGGAAATATGACATTTGAGGAAACGCTGGCGGAGTGGATGCCGAGTCAGCGCTGGTTCGCTGGCAAGGGCGCCAGGATCCTCGACCTGGCCATCGCGACCGACACCGAGCTGGTCGGCGGCGACCCGGGGCTGCACCATCTCATCGTGGCCGTCACCCAGAGCACGGGTACCCCCGGCTCAGGCTCGCCGGGCAGCACGGTGGACTCCTACCAGCTCTTTCTCGGGCTGCGCGAGGAAATGCCGGACCACCTCCAGCACGTGCTGGTCGGGGTGGCCGATGACGGGCGGATCGCCTACGACGCGCTGCACGACCCGGACCTGACCCGGCGGCTGCTGCAGGCCATCGCCGACGGCGGCCGGGCGGGCCCGCTGTGCTTCGCGCACGAGCCGGGCGCCGACATCGACACCAGCCTGGACAGCCTGGTGCTGACCGGCGAGCAGAGCAACACCAGCCTGATGTTCGGCGAGGTCAGCATCCTCAAGGTGTTCCGCCGGCCCTCCCCGGGTCCCAACCCGGACCTGGAAGTGCCCCGGGCGCTGGCCATGCGCGGTTCCCCCCACGTGGCCGAGCCGCTGGGCTGGATCGAGACCCGGCTGGACGGGACCCCGGTCATCCTGGGCATCCTGTCCCACTATCTGCGCGCCGCCTCCGACGGCTGGTCGCTCGCCGCGACCAGCGTCCGGGACCTGTACGCGGCCGAGGGCCGGGTCCACGCGGCCGACGCCGGCGGTGATTTCGCCGGCGAGGCTTACCGGCTGGGTGAGGCCACCGCGGAGGTGCACCGGGACCTGGCCCGGGCGTTCGGCACCGACGAGCTGCCGCCGGAGGCCATCAGCGCGCTGGCCGACGAGATGTTCCAGCGGCTCGACGTGGCCCTGGCCACCGTGCCGGAACTGGGCCCGC
Source organism: uncultured Actinomycetes bacterium (assembly GCA_963718305.1). Taxonomy (GTDB): domain Bacteria; phylum Actinomycetota; class Actinomycetes; order Streptosporangiales; family Streptosporangiaceae; genus RYN-230. The sequence continues at coordinate 170,531 of CAVQZG010000022.1, read as the reverse complement.
ACGCCGACCTGCTCGGGTCCGCCTTTGCCGACCTGGCCAAGCTGGACACGTCGCTGAGCGTCCAGCGGGTGCACGGCGACTACCACCTGGGCCAGGTGATGCGGACCCAGACGGGCTGGGTGCTGCTCGACTTCGAGGGCGAGCCCGCCACCCCGCTGGCCCAGCGCCGCGCCCTGTCCACCGCGCTGCGTGACGTGGCCGGCATGCTGCGCTCGTTCGACTACGCGGCCCGGCACCAGTTGCTGGCCCATCCGGACGGGGACAAGCTGCACGCCTCGGCCCTAGAGTGGGTCCGCCGTAACTCCGGACGCGTTCTGTTCCGGGTACGCGGCGGCCGGGGGGATCGATCCGGGCACGCACGCCATCCTGCTGCGCGCCCTCGTCCTGGATAAGGCGGTCTACGAGGTGATGTACGAGGCCAGGAACCGTCCTGGCTGGCTGTCCATCCCGCTGGGCTCGATCGCCGATTCATGAGCCAGTTCCAAACGTCCCGCACAGCGGGCGGGAGATAAGGCATGAGCATGGTCAGCCAGCAGAACCAGGCCGGGATCAGCCTGGGCGAGATCGACCGCGTGGTCGCGGGAACCCACCATGACCCGCATTCCATCCTCGGCGCCCATCCCGGGCCGGACGGGGTGGTGGTGCGGGTGCTGCGGCCACTGGCCAAGTCGGTGACGGTGGTCCTGCCCGACGGGCAGCGCTTCCCGGCCGAGCACCTGCACGAGGGCGTGTTCGCGGCCACGCTCCCGGCGGGCCAGACGCCCGACTACCGGGTCGCGGTCAGCTACCCGGACGGCAACGGCGGCAGCCTGCCCGAGATCACCACCGACGACCCGTACCGGTTCCTGCCCAGCCTGGGCGAGGTCGACCTGCACCTGATCGGCGAGGGCCGGCACGAGAACCTGTGGCAGGTGCTCGGCGCGCACGTGAAGCAGTACGGCGCGGTGACCGGGACCGCGTTCGCGGTGTGGGCACCCAACGCCCGCGGCGTGCGGGTCATCGGCGACTTCAACCACTGGGACGGCCGCGGGCACCCGATGCGGTCCCTGGGCGGCACCGGGGTCTGGGAGCTGTTCGTGCCCGACGTCGGCGACGGAACCCGGTACAAGTTCGACGTCGCCGGGCCGGACGGGCAGTGGCGGCGCAAGGCCGACCCCATGGCCAACCTGGCCGAGCGGCCGCCGGCGACCGCATCGGTCATCTACACCTCCCAGTACGAGTGGGGCGACGCCGCCTGGCTGGCCGAGCGCGGGCGGGGCCAGCAGGTCCGCGAGCCGGTCAGCGTGTACGAGGTGCACCTGGGGTCGTGGCGGCCCGGCCTGTCCTACGTCCAGCTCGCCGACGAGCTGACCGAGTACGTCTCCGGCCTGGGCTTCACCCACGTGGAGTTCCTGCCGGTGGCCGAGCACCCCTTCGGCGGGTCCTGGGGCTACCAGGTCACCTCCTACTTCGCGCCCACGGCCCGGTTCGGCAGCCCGGACGAGTTCCGCTTCCTGGTGGACCGGCTGCACCAGGCCGGGATCGGCGTGATCCTCGACTGGGTGCCCGCGCACTTCCCGCGCGATGAGTGGGCGCTGGCCCGGTTCGACGGCACCCCGCTGTACGAGCACCCCGACCCGCGCCGGGGCGAGCACCCGGACTGGGGCACGCTGATCTTCAACTATGGCCGGAACGAGGTCCGCAACTTCCTGGTCGCCAACGCCGTGTACTGGCTGGAGGAGTTCCACGCCGACGGGCTGCGGGTGGACGCGGTGGCGTCCATGCTCTACCTGGACTACTCCCGGAAGGCCGGCGAGTGGGTGCCCAACGCCCAGGGTGGCCGGGAGAACACCGACGCGGTGGCGCTGCTGCAGGAGGTCAACTCGACCTGCTACCGGCGGGTGCCCGGCGTCATGATGGTCGCCGAGGAGTCCACCGCGTGGCCGGGCGTGACCCGGCCGGTGCACCTGGGCGGCCTGGGCTTCGGCTTCAAGTGGAACCTGGGCTGGATGCACGACACGCTCAGCTACATGTCGCTGGACCCGGTGTACCGGCAGTACCACCACAACGAGATCACCTTCTCGCTGATGTACGCGTTCAGCGAGAACTTCGTGCTGCCCCTGTCGCACGACGAGGTGGTGCACGGCAAGGGCTCGCTGCTCGGCAAGATGCCCGGCGACGAGTGGAACCGCTTCGCCGGCCTGCGCGCCATGCTCGCCTACATGTGGGCGCACCCGGGCAAGCAGCTGCTGTTCATGGGCTCGGAATTCGGCCAGGGCAACGAGTGGTCAGCCGAGCGCGGCCTGGACTGGTGGATGCTCGACTACCCGGGCCACGCCGGCGTCCGCCAGCTGGTCGGCGACCTGAACCGCGCCTACCGCGGCTCCCCGGCCCTGTGGGCCGAGGACAACTCACCGTCCGGGTTCAGCTGGATCGACGCGAACGACGCGGCCGGGAACGTGCTCTCCTTCATGCGCCTCGCCGGTCCCGAGGGCGATCAGGGCCGGCCGCGCGTGATCGCGTGCGTGGCGAACTTCTCCGGCGGCCCGCACACCGAGTACCGGCTCGGGCTGCCGCACGCCGGCCGCTGGCGGGAAGTGGTCAACACCGACGCCGCCGACTACGGCGGCAGCGGGGTGGGCAACCTGGGCCTGATCGAGGCGGTCCCGGAGCCGTGGCACGGGCAGCCCGCGTCGGCCGTGCTCACCCTGCCGCCGCTGGCTGTGCTCTGGCTCGCGCCCGAGTAAGGACCTAGTCGTAGGCACTCAGGCCGAGCTTCACGGCCAGGGCTAGGCCACCCAGGCCGATCACCACCCGCAGCACCCGGGCCGGCATGTAGCGGACCAGGACCGGGCCGATCCGGCCGCCGATCAGGAAGCCCGCGGCCAGCGGCAGGACCGCGGCCCAGCGGACCGGCCCGAACAGCGTGAACGCCACCGCCGCGACCGCATTGGCCAGCCCGGAGACCACGTTCTTCAGCGCGTTCGTCCGGGCCAGCGGCTCGGTGACCATCGCGGTGAGCACGACCAGCAGCAGGATGCCGCCGGCCGCGCCGAAGTAGCCGACGTAGACCGCCACGCAGAACAGCGCGACGATCAGGACCGGGTTGCGTTCCCGGTCGGACTGCGCGGTTCCGGTCTCCGGGCGGGCCGCCTGGAGCAGGAGCAGCAGCGAGGCTGCCCCGATCAGGACCGGCGCCGCGGCTTCGAAGGTCCGGGCCGGGGTGAGCAGCAGCAGCGCGGCGCCGGCCGCGCCGCCCAGCGCGGTGACCAGGCCCAGCCGCCGGATCCGGCCCCCCTGGCCGGCCAGTTCCGGGCGTGAGCCGGCGGCCGCGCCCGCCCCGGTGAACAGCAGCGACACGGTGTTGGTCACGTTCGCGGACAGCGGCGGCAGGCCGAGCGCGAGCAGGACCGGATAGGACACCACGGACGCCAGGCTGGCGACGGTGCTGACGATGCCGGCGGCTATCCCCGTGACCAGCAGCAGGAACAGGTCGGCAACGGTCACTTCTCGACCAAAGCACACTCCGCGGGGTCCGGCGCCGTGACGTCGCCCACACCGGGGTGCCGCCGGAACGATCGGAGAGCGGTCGCGGAGGGTAATGATGGCGTATGACCACTGCCCGTCCGGTGCCCCCGCCTGCCGCCGTCCGCACTGCGTACCACGAGGAACTGAACGAGGGGCAGCGCAGCGCCCTGCTCAGCTGGCTGTCCTTCACCGGCACCTTCGCGCTCACCCGGGGCATCACCTACAGCATCCGGGCGGGCCGGGGACCGTTCCGCAACCTGAGCGCAGGCGGCGCGCACCTGCACCACTACCTGTGGGGCATCGGCATGCTGGCCGGGGTCGGCGCGATCGCCGTGCGCGGCGAGGACCGGCACCGGCGGCATCCCGCCGTGGCGGTCAGCTACGGCGCGGCCCTGGCGCTCATCGTGGACGAATTCGCGCTGTTGCTGGACCTCAGGGACGTGTACTGGGCCAGGCAGGGCCGGATCTCGGTCGACCTGGGCGTGGGCGGCTCGGCGCTGGCCGGGTCCTACCTCGCGGCCCGGCCGGTGCTGCGGCGGCTGGCCCGCGACCGGGCTGGGGCGACAGCAGGCCCGGCGGTTACAGCAGGTTCAGCAGCCACCGGGGTCCGATGACGGCCGCGCCCGCGTCCGCCGACCGGCGGCGCAGTTCCCGGTCGGCGGTGACCACCAGCCGCCGTCCGCCGGCCGTGGCCGCCAGCCCGGCGATGGTGTCGTCGCCGGAGCCGGGGGCGGCGACCACCCGGATCCCCTGGACCTCCCGGAGCGCGGGCACCGCCGCCTTAGCCTGCCCCTCGACGACCAGGATGTACTCGGGGAACCAGCGGTCCAGGCCCGCCGCGCCCAGTTCCCCGGGCAGGGCCGCGACACCCCGCCCGGCGAGCGCGGCCAGTTCCCCGTACAGCCGGGCCGCCGCCCCGGCCCGGTCCCGCCACCATCCGTCGGCGCGGGCCCCCATCACGTTGGCGCCGTCCACGATCACCGTCACCGGGCCCAGGGCCGCGCGGATCACCGGCCAGGTCTCCGCGAACCCGGGATGCAGGTCCAGCGACTCGACCCGGTCCGCAGGTACCCAGGCGACCTCGGGCGCCTCCCGGCTGGCCGGGTAGACCGGGAACTCGCTGCCGGTGTCCGCCACCAGCGTCTGATAGGACCAGCCCCCGTGGTCGTCGTCGAGGAGGCCGTGGATCCGCACCGCCTCCGGCGGCACCGCGCACTCCTCTGCCGCCTCGCGGAGGGCGGCCCCGGCGGCGGTCTCGTGGCTGTCCCGGGCGCCCCCGGGGGGTCCCCAGGTACCGGGGTGCTGGGTCCAGCTGGCCCGGTGGATGAGCAGCACGCTGGGCTGGCCGTCCGGTCCTGCCGCGGCGGCCAGCAGCCCGGCCGCCCCGTACTTCCCCCAGTGCCGGTGACCCCGGGCACAGATCACCCAGCCATTGCCATCACCATCGGCCATTGGTGTCCCTCCCGGCCATCCCCGGCCGACGATAGCGCAGCCCCTCCGGGCCGCCCGCAGGCCCGGGTGCGGCATCCGGGGCGGCGGGCGCCCCGTATGGTGGTGGCATGGTGAATTCGATGCTGACCGACCGGATCACCAGGTTCCGCCAGCGCCGGACGGCACCGCTGATCCTCGAGCTGGACCTGACCGAGGGGATCGCGGAAGAACCCCCGTCGGACCCGCTCACCGCGCTGACCACGATGCGCCGGCCGCGGCTGGCCGACGTGCTGGACGGGCTGCGCCGGGCCCGGTCGGATGACCGGGTCATGGCGCTGGTGGCGAAGGTCGGCGGGCGGCCGATCGGGCTGGCCCAGGTCCAGGAGCTGCACGCGGCGATCCGCGAGTTCGCGGGCTCGGGCAAGCTCACCGTGGCGTGGGCCGAGACCTTTGGTGACTTCTCCCCCGGCAATGTGCCCTACTACCTGGCCACCGCGTTCGACCAGATCTACCTGCAGCCCTCGGGGGACCTCGGGCTGACCGGGATCAGCGTGCAGAACTGGTTCTACCGCGGCGCACTGGACAAGCTGGGCGTGGAATTCCAGGTGGGCGCCCGGGGGGAGTACAAGAGCGCGGCCGAGCGGCTGACCGAGCATGGGTTCTCCGGGCCCGCCCGGGAGGCGCTGCAGCGGCTGGCCGCCTCGATCGTGGAGCAGCTGGCCGGGGCGATCGCGCAGCGGCTGGAGATCCCCGCCCAGGACGCCCGCGCCCTGATCGACCGCGGCCCGTTCGTGGCCGGCGAGGCGCTGGACCTGGGCCTGGTGGACGCGCTGGGCTACCGCGACGAGGTCTACGCGGCGGTCCGGGAAGCGGCCGGCCCGGACGCGTACCTGCTGTACCTGGGCCGCTATCAGCGGGCCCGGACGCTGGGCGAGCGGGCCAGGAGGCTGCCTGCCCCGCCCGAGGACGCCGTCGCGCTGATCTACGCGACCGGGCCCATCCGGCGCGGCCGCACCGCCCGCAGCCCGCTGGGCGGCAGCTCGATGGGATCGGACACGATGAGCGGCGCCCTGCGCAGCGCCGTGGCCGACCGCCGGGTCAAGTCGATCGTGCTGCGGGTGAACAGCCCGGGCGGCTCGTACGTGGCCTCCGACACGATCTGGCGTGAGGTGGTCCGGGCCCGCCAGGCGGGCAAGCCCGTCGTGGTGTCGATGAGCGAGGTCGCCGCGTCCGGCGGCTACTTCATCGCCATGGCCGCCGACACGATCGTCGCCCAGCCCGGCACGATCACCGGCTCCATCGGCGTGATCAGCGCCAAGCCCGTGCTGGGCCAGGCGCTGGACCGGGCCGGGGTGAGCACGGACTCGGTGACCGAGGGCGCCCACGCGGACATGTTCACCACGTCGCGGCCGTACAGCGACGAGGAATGGGAAAAGATCAACAGCTGGCTGGACCGCATCTACGCCGACTTCACCGGGAAGGTGGCGGACGGCCGCGGGCTGAGCCAGGACCAGGTGCACGAGATCGCCCGGGGCCGGGTGTGGACCGGGGCGGACGCGGCGGGCATCGGCCTGGTGGACGAGCTGGGCGGCCTGGAAACCGCGCTGGCGGCGGCCAGGCAGAAGGCCTCGCTGCCGGAGTCCTCGGCGGTGCGGCTGTTCCCGCGGTCTCACCCGCTGGACCGGCTGCGGCCACCGGACTCCAGTGAGGCCCGGCCCGCCGCCGCGGCCGGCCTTCATGAACTGTTCGCGGAGAGCTGGGGTCCGGTCTCCCGGCTGGCCGCTGCCGCGGGCCTGTCCCCGCAGGGGCCGCTGATGCTGCCCGGGCGCTGGCTGATCCAGTGACGCTGGACTATCCGGTGACGCTGAATCATCCGGTGACCGCGGGCTATCCGGTGACGCTGGTTTCGGGCGGCACGGGCTTCCGGTGACCGCGACTGACTCCGGGGCCGGGCTGGCGGCGGCCCTGTCCGTCTTCGCGAGCGGCGTCACGCTGGTCACGGTGGCCGACGGCCGGGACGACGTCGGGACCACCGTCAGCGCGTTCAGCCCGGTGTCCCTGGAACCGCCGCTGGTGCTCGTCTCGCTGATCGCTGATTCCTATCCCGCCGAACTGCTCGGCCGGCTGGACCGGTTCGCGGTGACGATCCTGTCCGCGGGCCAGCGGGCGCTGGCGGGCCGGTTCGCCGTCGCCGGACGGCCCGGGGCGCGGCTGATGCTGGACGGCGTCCCGCACCAGCGCGGGTCCTACTCCGGGGCGCTGATCCCGGACGGCGGGCTGGCGGCGCTGGAGGGCCGGGTGACCCAGCGGGTCCAGGCCGGCGACCACCTGCTGGTGATCGCGGCCGTGACGCAGGTCGCCTACCTGGCCGAATCGGGCGAGCCGCTGATCCGGTTCGCCGGCCGCTACCTGGCGTCGGGTCCCGGCTGATCCCTGGAATGAGCGGGCACCTGAGCTCTGTTTTCCGGCGTAGGAGGCGCGGCCCCGGTTCCCGGCCGGGCGCCGCGTGCACCCTATGCTGACCCCTTCGCAGAGTTCGAGAGGCACCACCATGGCAGGCAACGAGTGGCGTGACGCCGCACCCGACGCGGGCACGCCACCGGTCAGGATCGATACCAGCGCGGCACACATCGCCCGGGTCCAGGACTACTGGCTGGGCGGGCGGGACAACTTCGCCGCCGACCGCCACGCGGGTGACGAGGCGGTGGCCGCCTTCCCCGGCCTGGTCGCGTCGGTCCGCTCGACCCGGGCCTTCCTGGCCCGCACGGTGCGCTACCTGACCGCCGAGGAGGGGATCAGGCAGTTCCTGGACATCGGCACCGGCATCCCTACCGCGGGCAACACCCACTCGGTGGCCCAGGCGATCGCCCCCGAGGCCCTCGTCGTCTACATGGACAACGACCCGGTCGTGTTCGCGCACGCCCGGGGCCTGCTGTCCAGCGGCCCGCACGGAAGCACCGCGTACCTCGACACCGACCTGCGGGACACCGGGAAGGTCCTGGCCGAGGCGGCCCGGATGCTGGATCTCACCCAGCCGGTCGCGCTGGTGCTCAGCTCCGTGCTGCAGTTCATCCCGGACGCCGAGGACCCGTACAAGATCGTCACCACGCTGCTCGACGCGCTGGCGCCGGGCAGCTTCCTGGTCGTCTCCCACCCCGCCAACGACATCGAGGCCCGGGTCATGGCGAACATGGCGGCCCGGCTCAACCAGCTGATGGCGGAGCAGGTCACGCTGCGCAGCCAGGAGGAAGTAGAGCGTTTCTTCCGGGGCCTGCGGCTCATGCCGCCCGGGATCGTCCGGGTGCCGGAGTGGCGGCCCGACTCGGCCGAGGACGCCGGCCGGGTAGGCACCCTGTGGGGCGGCGTCGGCCAGAAATAACGTCCCCCCAGTGGTGCCTCCAGCCTGTGCACGGGACTGTGGATGACTGGTGGATGACTGGTGGACAGACCCGGTAACGCGGGGGAAAACAACAGGCGCACGGTGGATTGCCTGTGGACGGCCGAAGAATCTTCAAATAGGTGGCCGCGGGCCCTTGTGTGCCTGGTCACCGGGCAGTAAAACTGCTCTCACCACTGAAGACGGGCCAGCCGGGGGGAACCCCGGACGCGCGCAGGGGACGGTAAGCCGGCCTCTGCAGCGGGTACCAGGGATCGGTGGTGGGCCGGGCCGCACAAGGAAGCCGGGGGTTGGGCTGCCAGCTCTGCAGGCGGGCCGGTGCGGCCGGGTATCGCGAGGCCCCTCCATCTCATACATGGAGGGGCCTCGTCGTATTGTGCCCGACAATCGCATTCTTCCCCGGCAGCGACACACCGGAACCGGTCCCGGGAGCCCGGCGGTTAAACCGGCGCGCCTTCGGCGGCCCCGGCGCTCCGCGGGGTGGTGCCCCCGACCGGGCCGTCGTCAACTGGGCCGGCGTCACCTGGGCCGCCGTGAACTGTGCCGATATCGACCGGGCCAGCGCCCGCTGGGTGGGCTTCAACCCGGACCGCGTCCGGCCGCCGGGCCCCCGGCGGGGGCGGCTGGGACGGCGGGCGGCGCAGGGCGGCCACCACGATCAGGCTGCCTGCCAGGCCGAGCGCCCCGGCGAGCAGGAACGCCGCGTTGAGCCCGGCGGCCGAGGCCGCGTGCACCACCTGGTTCACCGCGTCCCGCTGGCCCGCGGGCAGGCCGGCCAGCAGCCGCTGGGCCTGGCCTCCGGTGATGGCGTGGGCCACGGCCGGCTGGCCGCCCCGGTGCGTCACCACGTGGACCACCCGGGCCGAGAACACGCTGCCGAGCACCGCGATCCCGAACGCGTAGCCGAGCTGGCGCATGGTGTTGACCGCACCGGCCGCCATCCCGCCGCTGTGCACCGGCACGGCCGACATGGCGCTGGACACCAGCGTCGGGGTGGCCAGGCCCACCCCGATCCCGGCCACGATCAGGCCCGGTACCAGGTGCGGCCAGCCGGTCTGCGGCCCCAGGCCGGCCTGGAGCAGGGCGCCCGCGCCGACCAGCGCCATCCCGCCGCCGATGATCCACCGGGGGTTCCGGGCGTGCAGGAACCGGCCGATGGCCACGCTGACCACGAAGGCGGACAGCGACATCGGCGCCGCTCCGGCCAGGCCCGCCTGAACCGGGCTGAGGCCGAGCACGGTCTGCAGCCACAGCGAGCTGTAGGCCAGGTAGGCGAACGCCGCCGCGTTGAGCAGCAGAGCGGCGACCATGACGGCGGCGAAGGCCGGGCGCAGCAGCGAGACCTGCAGCAGCGGCTGCCGGGCCCGGCTTTCGATCAGGACGAAGATCACGAAAGCGGCCAGGCCGGCCGCGATCAGGCCGATGGTCTGGCCCGCCGCCCAGCCCAGGCTGGACGCGCGGACCAGGCCGAACGTCGTGGCCGCGGCGCCGGCGGTGAACGCGAGCACGCCCGCCAGGTCGAACCGGGCCGTGGCCGGCGGCGATCGGCCCCGAACGCGGCCAGGGTGAGGGCGACCGCCACCGCGCTCACCGGCAGGTTGACGAAGAAGATCCACCGCCAGGACAGGGCCTCGGTGAGCAGCCCGCCCAGGACCGGCCCGACGGCCGCTGAGGCGCCAGCCACCGCACCCCAGACCCCGAACGCCGTACCCCGGTCACGGCCCTGGTAGGAGGCATTCAGCAGGGCGATGGTGGTGGCGAACATGGCGGCGCCGCCGATGCCCTGCACCCCGCGGGCCGCGATCAGCAGCCCGGGACTGGCAGCCAGGCCGCTGGCCAGCGACGCGGCCGCGAACACGGCCAGCCCGGCCAGGTAGACCCGCCGGCGTCCACGCAGGTCGGCCAGGGAGCCCAGCCCCATCAGCAGGGCCGCCAGGGCCACCGCGTAGCTGTCGATCACCCACTGCAGGGACGAGAACGAGGTATGCAGGTCGACGGCCATGTCCGGCAGTGCGACGTTCACGATGGTCACGTCCACCAGCAGCATGAACGTGCCGAGGCAGACCGCGGCCAGCGGTGCCCATTTGCGCATCGAAGGCTCCTTCCGGCTCCGCGTCCTTCCAGGGCCGGGGCCAGGTCCCGCCCGGCGCCCTCACGGCCCCGGGTCACGGGCCCACCATGGCTGCGTCCCGGGGAACATGACGACCCAGGCCGGGCTGTGATGTAGCTTTCTTCCATGAGGTCACATTCAGATGCCAGAATCCGCCATGCTGGACCAGCTTGATCGTCAGGTCGTCCGCGCCCTCCAGCTCGACCCGCGGGCCCCGTTCAGCCTCATCGCCGAGGTGCTGGGGGTGTCCGAGCAGACCGTGGCCCGCCGGTACCGGAAGCTGCGAGGTGACGGCTACCTGCGGGTGATGGGCCTGGTCAGCCCCCGGGGCCTCGGCGTGACCGAATGGCTGCTGCGGATCGGCTGCCGCCCCGGCGGGGCCCGGCGGCTCGCGGACGCACTGGCCCGGCGGGAAGACGTGTCCTGGGTGACGCTCAGCTCCGGCGGATCGGAGATCGTCTGCGTGGTCCGCTCGCTCAGCGAGCAGCAGAGCGACGAACTGCTGCTGCAACGACTGCCCGCGACCAGCCAGGTGCTGAGCCTGGCCACGCACGCGGTGCTGCACCGGTTCGCCGGCCGTGAGGCCGACTGGGCCGGGTACGTGGGCGATCTGACCGACGCACAGGCCACCCGGCTGGCCGCCCCGCCGCCGGCCGGGCCGACCCCGCCGCCGGCCGGGCCAGCCGATCCGGACCTGCTCCAGCCGTCGGACGCGCCGCTGCTCGCCGCGCTGGCCCTGGACGGGCGGACGAGCTACGCCGCGCTGGCCAAGCAGGCCGGCTGGACCGAGGGCCGGGTGATCCGCCGGGTGGAGGCGCTGCGCGAGGCCGGGATCCTGTACTTCGACGTGGACCTGGCCACCACGGCGCTGGGCTTCAAGGCCTCGGCCTACCTGTGGCTGATCGTCGAACCGGCCCGGCTGGCCACGGTCGGGGAGGAGATCTCCCGGCACGCCGAGGTGCCGTTCGCGGCGGCCATCACCGGATCGGCCAACCTGGTCACCAGCGTCGTGTGCCGGGACTCCGAGGCGCTGTACGAGTACGTGACCACCAAGATCAGCGCCGCGGCCGGGGTCCGGCAGCTGGAGATCTCCCCGGTGCTGAGCCGGATCAAGCAGGCCGGCTCGCTGATGGACGGCCTGCGCCTGGCCACACCGGGAGTTGGTGCCCGCGCCGCCGCATCCCCGTCCATGATGCACGGTCAATATGCGGCGCTCCGTGGCAGTTATCGACCGTGATCATGGGCGGGCAGCGGGCGGCGGGCGCGGGCGGGCGGGGCGGTTAGAACTCGCGGTGGCCGGAGCGCCAGACGGCGCGGACGAGCGGGACGCCGGGGCGGTAGGCCAGGTAGGTGTGCGACGGGCCGTCCAGCAGCATCAGGTCCGCGCGGGCGCCCACGCCCAGGTGGCCGACGTCGGTGCGGCGCAGCGCGCAGGCCCCGCCCGCGGTGGCCGCCCACACCGCTTCCTGCGTGGTCAGCCGCATCTCCCGGACGGCCAGGGCCACGCACAGCGGCATGCTGGAGGTGAAGCAGGACCCCGGGTTGCAGTCCGTGGCCAGCGCGACCGTCACCCCGGCGGCCAGCAGCCGCCGGGCGTCGGGGTAGGGCTGGCGGGTGGAGAACTCGACCCCGGGCAGCAACGTGGCCACGGTGCCGGAAAACCCAGGGCCGGAAAAGCCCGGGCCGGAAAACCCAGTACCGGAAGACCCGGTGCCGGACGCGGCGAGGGCGTCCACGTCCGCGTCGCTCAGGTAGGTGCAATGGTCCGCGGAGGCCGCCCCCGCCGCCACGGCGACCTGCACGCCGGGACCGGGCCCGAGCTGGTTCGCGTGCACCCGGGGCAGCAGCCCCGCCGCGCGCCCCGCGGCCAGGACCGCCGACGCCTCGTCCGCGTCGAACGCCCCGCGCTCGCAGAACACGTCGACCCAGCGGGCGTGCGGCGCGCAGGCGCTCAGCATGGGGCCGCAGACCAGGTCCAGGTACCCGGCCCGGTCGCCGTCGTACTCAGGCGGCACCACGTGCGCCCCCAGGAAGGTGACCTCCGGCGTGACCTCTGCCGCCAGTGCGACCGCGCGTGCCTCGTCGGCCACCGTGAGCCCGTAACCGGACTTGCACTCCAGCGTGGTCGTCCCCTGGGCGAGCATCTCCCGGGTGAGCCGGGCCAGGTTCGCGCGCAGCACCTCGTCCGGGGCGGCCCGGGTGGCCGCGACCGTGCTGCGGATCCCGCCGGCCTGGTAGGGCGTCCCGGCCATCCGCGCCGCGAACTCCGCGCTGCGTTCCCCGGCGAAGACCAGGTGCGCATGGGAGTCGACGAAGCCGGGCAGCACCGCCCGGCCGCCGCAGTCGACGGCGTCGTCCGCGGCCGGCGCCTGCCCGGCCGGACCGGTCCAGGCCACCCGGCCCGCGTCGATGACGAGGGCCGCCCCGGTCAGGGCGGCGAACGATCCTGGTCCCTGGGCCGGGTCATCGCCCGGTGCCACGTTGGTGACCAGCTCGCCGATGTTGGTGATCAGCGTGCTCACGCGAGCTCACGCTACCGGGCCGGGCTTCCCGGGTGCGGTCCGCGGGCGCCGTGTCCCGCCACGCGGGCCGCCCAGATTCCCACCCGGCCCCTGGCGGGGTGAGCGGGCCGGCCCCGAGACGGTTTTCGTTGCGGAAACTGATTTTTCCAGGTCAGTTGACTTGGATAGACCGCTTAGCCAGGCCGAGCCAGAACCCGTCGATCACCGTGCGGGCCAGGCCCAGGTCGCCGCCGGCCGCGCCGAGCGTGACGAACAGCGGGGCGAAGTGCTCGGTGCGGGGGTGAGCCTGGTGCGCGGCCGGGGCCCGGTGCTCGAAGTCCAGCAGGGCATCCAGATCACCGTGGGCCAGCGTCTCGCTGCCCCACTGGTCGAACTCGGCCATGACCGGCAGGACCCGGCCGTCGGGGCTCAGGGCCCGCAGGTTGTGCGTGAAGAACCCGCTGCCCACGATGAGGACACCCTCGTCGCGCAGGGGAGCCAGCTTGCGGCCCACGTCGTACAGGCCCTGCGGGTCCAGGGTCGGCATGGAGACCTGGAGCACCGGGACATCCGCGTCCGGGTACATCTCGACCAGCGGCACGTAGGCGCCATGATCGAGGCCGCGGTCCGGGATGTCCTCGACCGGGGTGCCGGCCGCGCGGAGGAGTTTGCGGACGTCGGCGGCCAGTTCCGGGGCGCCGGGAGCCGGGTAGCGGACCTGGTAGTACCGGTCCTCGAAGCCCCAGAAGTCGTAGGTGAGCGGCACCGTGCTGGTCGCGCCCAGCGCGAGCGGGGCCGACTCCCAGTGCGCGGACACCATGAGCACCGACTTCGGCTTGGGGAGTTCGCGGGCCCAGTCCGCGAGCTGGCGGGTCCACAGGGCGTCGTCGGCCAGCGGGGGCGCTCCGTGGCTGAGGTAGAGCGCGGGCATCCGCCCGGTGCCCCCGGGCCCTGTGTGCTCGGGCCCCGTCTGCTCGGGCCCGGTGCTGCTCGGGCCCCGTGTGCTCCGGCCCCGTGTGCTCGGGCCCCGTGTGCTCCGGGCGCCTGGTCGCTGGCGGTCATGGCTTCCTCCTGCGCTGGTTCACGTCGTCGTCCCGGAGAACAGTTCAAATTTGAACTACATTCCCGCGCGCCCGCCTTGTCGTTCGAATTTAAACGATACTCGGTAAGCTGGGGGGATGGCAGAGCGCGCCGAACTCAGGCCGGCCCCCGCCGAGCGCTGGCTCGACCCGGCGGAGATGGCGGCCTGGCTGGCCTTCCTGGAGGTCAGCCACCTGCTGGAGCGCGCGATCGAGCAGCAGCTCCGGCAGGACGCCGGGCTGTCCCACGCGCAGTACGAGATCCTGTCCCGGCTGGAGGCCGCGGACGGCGGCCGGCTGCGGATGAGCGAGCTCGCGGACGTGATCGTGGTGTCCCGCAGCGGGCTGACCTACCAGATCACCCAGCTGGAAAACGCGGGCCTGGTCCGCCGGGAGAAGTGCCCGTCGGATGAGCGCGGCATCCTGGCCATCCTGACCGGCGCGGGCCGGGCGGCCCTGACCCGGGCCGCACCCGGGCACCTGCGGGTGGTGCGCGACAACCTGATCGACGCCCTCACCCCGGCCCAGCGCGAGGCGCTCACCGAAGGCCTCACCGCCGCCCGCGCCCGCCTCCGCCCCGCCCCCTGACGCGAGCGTCGCTCCGGGCACGGCCCGTCGGCGCTGGCGGCGTCCGGACGCCGGGATCCGCGACTTTTCACGCCGACGGTTCGCCTGAATCGGTCGAAACCGGACACTAGCGCGCACCAGCGGCGTGAAATGTGGGCCTGGCGGCATGATTCGGCGGGGCCGAGCGGGGGCGAGAGGGTCAGGCGAGGAGGGGGCGGAGGGCGGCTCGGTGAGGGCGGCGGGGACGTCGGGCACCAGCAGGTGCCGGCCCTCCCGGACGACGTCACGGCCGCCGGCCACCACGTCGGTCACGTCCGCCGCGGTGCCCGCGAAGATCACCGACTCCAGCGCGGTGGCGGGGACCGCGCCGGCCAGCCGGGGGGTGTCCAGGCCGACCGTCACCAGGTCAGCCAGCGCGCCTGGCACGATCTCGCCCGCCTGCGGCCAGCCCAGGCAGGCGTGCCCGGCGACGGTGGCCGCCGTGGCCAGCGCGGCGGCGCCGAACCGGCCCCGCTGCCCGGAGGCCAGCCGCCCGTCCAGCTCGATGCGGCGGGCCTCATCCAGCAGGTCGATCACCGCCTGGCTGTCACTGCCCACCGCGAGCGGGCTGCCCGCCGCGGCCAGCGCCCCCGCCGGGCCGATGCCGTCGGCCAGGAACGCCTCCGTGGTCGGGCACAGGCAGACGCAGCTGCGGCTGCCGCCCAGCAATTCGATGTCGGGCCGGGTGAGGTGGGTGGCGTGCACCATCGTGCTGCGCGGCCCCAGCGCCCCGGCGCCGTCGAGCACATGCGCCGGAGTGGCGCCGTAGGCGGCCAGGCAGGCCTCGTTCTCCGCGGGCTGCTCGGACAGGTGCGCGTGCAGCGGCGCCCCGAGGTGATGCGACCACTCGACGACCGGGTGCATCTGATCGGGCGGCACCGCGCGGACCGAGTGGATGGCCACCCCGGCCCGGGCGTGCGGCGCGAGCATCCCGTGCTCGTCCGGCCCGAGCGCCGCCAGCCGGTCCGCCCACCGGCCCGCGTCACCGTCGCTGAACCGCTGCTGCACGGGGGACAGCGGCATGGACGTGCCGTCCGGGGCCAGCCCGCCGGTCAGGTAGCAGGTGTCCAGCAGGGTGATCCGCAGGCCCGCCTCGGCCGCGGCCTGGATGAGGGCGCGGCCCATCTCGTTGGGGTCGGGGTACGGCGACCCGCCGGGGTCGTGGTGCAGGTAGTGGAACTCCCCGACACAGGTCACCCCGGCCAGGGCCATTTCCGCGTAGACGGCCCGGGCCAGGGCCAGGTAGCTGTCCGGCGACAGCCGGCCGGCGACCTGGTACATCCGCTCCCGCCAGGTCCAGAAGGTGCCCTGGCCCGCCTCGGTGATCCCGCGCAGCGCGCGGTGGAAGGCGTGCGAGTGCGCGTTGGCCAGGCCGGGCAGGGTCAGCCCCGGCCGCCGCTCGGTGCCCGGCGGCACCGAATCCGCCGGCACGTCCGGGGTCACCGCCTGGAAGACGTCCCCGGCCGCCTCGATCAGCACCCCGGACCGGACCTCGCCCTGGCCCAGCCAGGCCAGCTCGGCGTGCCAGCGCCGGACGCCCGGCGTCCACACCGCCCGACATCAAAGGGCCGGACATCAGCCGGCCAGGTCCCGCAGCACGGCCGCGAGGGCGGTGACCCCGGCCGCGCAGTCCGCGTCCTCGGCGTGCTCGGCCGGTGAGTGGGACACCCCGGTGGGGTTGCGGACAAACAGCATCGCGGTGGGCAGCCGGGCGGCCAGCACCCCCGCATCGTGCCCGGCTGCGGTGGGCAGTTCCGGCGCCTCGATGCCGCGTGCCGCGAGTGCCGCCGCGAGCCGGCTGGCCAGGTCGGCGTCGAACTCGACCTCCGGGCTGAAGGACTCCTGCCGCGACGTCATCTCGACCCGGTTCGCGCCGGACTCCTGCCCGGCCGCCGCCAGGATCTGGTCCACGGTGTCCTCGAGGGTCCGGCCGTCCGGGGCGCGCACGTCCAGCCAGGCGCGCACCGCCGAGCAGACCGCGTTGGCCGCGCCCGGTTCGGCGGTCACCTTGCCGATCGTGGCCCGCGCGCCGCGCTCGACCGCGGCCTCGCGGGCGGCCAGCACGGTCGCCGCGTAGGGGATCATCGGATCGCGCCGGTCGGCCAGCGCGGCCGTGCCCGCGTGGTCAGCCTGCCCGGTGAAGTCGAGCCGCCACCGGCCGTGCGGCCAGATCCCCGCGGCGATGCCGAGGGCGGCATCCAGGTCGGCCAGCGCCCGGCCCTGCTCGATGTGCAGCTCCACGTAGCCCCCGAGCTGCGCGAGCAGGTCCTCGTCACGGCCGATCTGACCGGGATCCTGGCCGGCCGCGTGCATCGCCTCGGCCAGCGTGATCCCGTCGCCGTCGCGCAGCTCCCGGGCCTCCTCCGGGTCGATCGCGCCGGTCAGCAGGCGGCTGCCCAGGCAGGCGACCCCGAAGCGGCCCCCCTCCTCTTCGGTAAACGCGGCCACCGCGATGGGCCGGGATGGGGTGAAGCCCTCGGCCCGCAGCTCGTCGAGGGCCGCGAAGGCGGACACCACGCCCAGCGGCCCGTCGTAAGCGCCGCCGTCCGGCACCGAGTCCAGGTGGCTGCCGGTGGCCACGGCGGTCCCCATCGGATGGGGGACGTCCCACCAGGCCCAGAGGTTGCCGTTGCGGTCCGGGCCGGTGCGCAGCTGCCGGTGCCGGGCCGCGGCCTCGAACCAGGCCCGGCAGTCCAGCTCGGCCGGCGTCCAGGAGAAGCGGCGGTACCCGCCGGTGCCCGGGTCCCGGCCGACCGGCAGCAGCGACTCCCAGAGGGCCGCGAACGTGGGGTGGGCGGACGCGGGACCGGGCGAGCTGGCCATCACGACTGCATCGGGACCCGCACGCCCCGCGCCGCGGCCACCTCGGCGGCCTCGTCGTAGCCGGCGTCGACGTGCCGGATCACGCCCATCCCCGGGTCGTTGGTGAGCACCCGCTCCAGCTTCTCGCCGGCCAGCGGGGTGCCGTCGGCCACGCACACCTGGCCGGCGTGGATGGACCGGCCGATGCCCACGCCGCCGCCGTGGTGGATGCTCACCCAGGTCGCCCCGGACGCCGTGTTGACCAGCGCGTTCAGCAGCGGCCAGTCGGCGATCGCGTCGGAGCCGTCGGCCATCCCCTCGGTCTCCCGGTAGGGCGAGGCCACCGACCCGCAGTCGAGGTGGTCCCGGCCGAGCACGATGGGGGCCTGGACGTCACCGCGGGCGACCAGCTCGTTGAACCGGACCCCGGCCAGCTGCCGCTCGCCGTAGCCGAGCCAGCAGATCCGCGCCGGGAGGCCCTGGAAGTGCACCTTTTCCTGGGCCATCCGGATCCACCGGGCGAGCGGCTCGTTGTCGGGGAACAGATCCAGGATGGCCGCGTCGGTGGCGGCGATGTCGGCCGGATCGCCGGACAGCGCCGCCCACCGGAACGGCCCCTTGCCCTCGCAGAACAGCGGCCGGATGTAGGCGGGCACGAAGCCGGGGAAGTCGAAGGCCCGCTCGTAGCCCGCCGTGGCCGCCTCGCCGCGGATCGAGTTGCCGTAGTCGAACACCTCGGCGCCCGCATCCATGAAGCCGACCATGGCCGCGACGTGCTCGGCCATCGACTGCTGGGCCCGCTCGGTGAAGCCGGCCGGGTCCTCGGCCCGCAGCGCGGCCATTTCCTCGAACGCCACCCCGCGCGGCAGATAGGTCAAGGGATCATGCGCGGAGGTCTGGTCGGTCACGACGTCGACCGGGGCCCCCATGGCCAGCATCCGGGGGAGCAGTTCGGCGGCGTTGCCGAGCAGGCCGATGGACAGCGGCTGCCCCGCGTCCCGCGCCGCGACCGCCCGGCGCAGCGCGTCGTCCACGTCGTCGGCCGCCACGTCCAGGTACCCGTGCTCGATCCGCCGGGCGATCCGGGACGGGTCGCAGTCGATGACGATGGCCACGCCGCCGTTCATGGTCACCGCGAGCGGCTGGGCGCCCCCCATGCCGCCCAGCCCGGCGGTCAGCGTGATGGTGCCGGCCAGCGAGCCGCCGAACCGCTTGGCGGCCACGGCCGCGAACGTCTCGTAGGTGCCCTGCAGGATGCCCTGGGTGCCGATGTAGATCCACGACCCGGCGGTCATCTGGCCGTACATGGTCAGGCCGAGCGACTCCAGGCGGCGGAACTCCGGCCAGGTGGCCCACTGCGGGACCAGGTTGGAGTTGGCGATGAGCACCCGTGGCGCCCATTCGTGGGTGCGCATCACCCCGACCGGCTTGCCCGACTGGACCAGCATGGTCTCGTCGCCCTTGAGGTCCTGCAGGGTGCGCACGATCGCGTCGTAGGCCGGCCAGCTGCGGGCCGCGCGGCCCGAGCCGCCGTACACGATGAGCTGGTCGGGGTGCTCGGCCACCTCGGGATCGAGGTTGTTCATCAGCATCCGCATGGCCGCCTCCTGCGGCCAGCCCTGGCAGGACAGGGCGGTGCCGCGCGGGGCACGGACCGGGCGCGGGCCGGACGGGTCGGCGGTCATCGCTGGCTCCTCATCGATCAGGCACCCGGCAGGTGGCGGGTTTTGGGCCGGTGGGTGGGGGTCGGCGGTCTGGGATCGGCGGTCAGGCGGCGCCGGTGGCCGCCACGGTTCATCATCCCTGGTAGCCCGCGAACGGCAAGCGCCGGGCGGGGCTCACCCTGATGGTGAGCCCCGCCCGGCGGGATGAGCCAGGCCTGACGACGGCCAGCCCAGACGGCAGCGGGCCAGACGGCCGCCGGCCAGACGGCAGCCGATCAGCCCAGGCCGACCGCCTTCAGCCAGCCCTGGGCGACCGTCGAGTAGTTGGCGTGATCCAGGATGATCGCCTTGTCCATCTGGAGCAGGGCGTTGGTGGTCAGCCGCTGCGAGATCGCGTTCAGCGTGCTCGTGATCGTGGGCGTAGCCGCCTTCTTGTAGACCAGCGGGATGACGTTCTGGGCCGCGAAGTTGAACTTGGGGTCGGCCAGCGCCACCAGCTTGTCGGTGACGATCTGCGGGGTGGTGGTGAATACGTCGGCCGCCTGGACCTTCCCGTCCTTCAGGGCGGCCAGCGTGAGCGGGCCGGACTCGTCGAGCGGATCGAAGGACTTGAACGTCAGGCCGTAGTTCTTCTTGAGCCCGACCAGGCCGTCGGTGCGCGTCTTGAACTCGGACGGGCCGCCGATGACCATGTTCTTTGCGAACGGCTTCAGGTCGGAGATGGACTTCAGGTGGTCCTTGTTCGCGGTGGCCTGGGTCACCGTGACCGAGTCCTTGTCCTGGGCCGAGGAGGGATTGAGGATCTCCAGGGTCGAGGGGAGCTTGGCCTTCAGCGCCGCGTTCACCTGAGCCGTGGTCGCCGCCGTGCTGCTCGTGTCGACCGACGTGGTCAGCAGGGCCCCGTTATATTCGGGAATAATGCTGATCGCGCCCTTCTCGATCTGCGGGTAATAGACCTCGCGGGCGCCGATGTTGAATTTCGGGGTGACCTTGACCCCCTTGGCCTGCAGCGCCAGAACGTAGATCTCGGCCAGGAGCTCATTCTCCGGGAAGTTGGCTGAGCCGACGACGACGGTGCCTTTCGCGGCACTGGGGGCCAGCGGGTTGGAACTGGCGCTGCTACCGCTACTGGCGCTGCTACCGCTGCTGCCGCACGCGGCCAGGCCCACCCCGGTCAGGACGGCCAGGCCGCCGATCGCACTAACGCGCAGACGTCTTGTGAACAGGGGCGACGCGACCGCCGCGAACCGCGATCTCGGAAACATGGGTGTTTCCCTTCTTTTCTGATGGGTTTAGTACGATATCAGGACGCGCGCTCTTGCTGACGCAGCCCCGCCGGGACGGCTACCCGCCGGACCCCGACAAAAAGCGCTTGGACGGCGAGGGCCAGGAGGACCACAAAAAGTGCCCCGCCGGCGACTTCCCCGTAATTGCTGACGGCAAGCCCGTCGATTATGTAACGGCCCAGGCCGCCCAGCCCGATATACGCGGCGATAGTCGCGGTGGCCACCACGAAGATCGCGCCGGTGCGCAGGCCGAGCACGATCAGCGGCATGGCCACCGGGACCTCTACCTTCCGCACCTGCTGCCAGGGCGTCATCCCCATGCCCCGGGCGGCGTCCCTGAGCTCGGGGTCCACCCCGGCTATTCCCTCGTAGACGTTGACCAGGATGGGCGGAATCCCGAGCACGACCAGCGGAACCAGCCAGGCCAGGACGGAGAACCCGAGCCAGATGGCCAGCAGGACCAGCAGGCCGAGGGTGGGGATGGCCCGCCAGGCGTTGGCCACGTTGACCACCAGCACCGCTCCCCGGCCGGTGTGCCCGATCAGGATGCCCAGCGGGATGGCGATCAGCGCCGCGATGAGCAGCGCCAGCCCCGTGTAGTACAGCTGCTCCAGGATCCGGACCGGGATGCCCTCGGAGCCGTGCCACTGCTGCGGCTGCTTCAGCCAGTTCCAGGCGAAGCTGAAGAAGCTCATGCCGCCCCTCCCGGCAGCGGCCGGACCGGCACCCCGATCGGGAGGGGCTCGACCTGGCGCCGGGCGCGGCGCGGCCGCCACGGGGTCAGAACCCGGCGGAGCAGCACCAGGAGCAGGTCGCAGATCAGCGCGAGCGCGATGATGAGCCCCCCGCCCACGTAGATCTCTTCCGGGAAGTCACGCTGGTAGCCGTCGATGATGAGGTAGCCGAGGCTGCTGACGCCGATCAGCTGGCCGACGCTGGCCAGGCTGATGCTCGACACGACGGCCACCCGCAGGCCGGCGATCACGATGGGCACCGCGAGCGGTAGTTCCACCTGGACGAGGCGCCGCGTCGTGCCGAAGCCCATCGCTGTCGCGGCCTGCCGGACCGGCTCCGGCACCGACCGGAGACCGTCCACCACCGCGGGCAGCAGAACGCACAGGGAGAACAGGGTGAGCGGGATGATCACCGTGGTGTCAGTCAGTCCGGTGTACGGGATCAGCACGATGAACAGGGCCAGCGAGGGCAGCGCGTACAGCACGCTGGTGGTGGACAGCACCGGGGGTACAGCCATCTCCAGCGCGTGCAGGCGATGCCCAGCGGCACCGAGATGAGCAGCCCGAGCAGCGCAGGCACGATCCCCAGGTAGGCGTTCTCCCAGATGAGAGTGGGAACTTGACCCCAGTTCATGGTTAGGAGGCCTTCTCCGGAGCGGGGCTCTGCGGCTCGGGGCTCTGCGGCTCGGGGCCCGCGGCCGCTAGGTGCCCGCCGCTGGCATCTCCGCCATCCCGGGCGGCGCTATCCAGGGCATCGCTATCCCGGGCACTGGCGGGCGCGGCGTGGCCTTCGGCCTGGATCGCGACCCGCAACCGGTCGTAAGAGGTCACGCCGACCACCCGGCCGTCGTCGTCCACCCCGACCGCCTGGCCGGTGGGGGACAGCACGGTCGCGTCCAGCGCCGCCCGCAGCGAGTCCGTGCGCACGTCGAACGTATGGCCGTACGGCTCCAGCCGGGCCTGCCCGGCCCGTGATCCGCTGGGCAGCGCTTCGAGGTCACTGGCCGCAGCCCAGCCGCGCGGCTGCTGCCCGGTGCCGGTGACGAGAACCCAGTCCTCCCCGGCCTGCCGGGCGGCGTCGGCCGCCATGGATGCGGCCGTGTCCTCGCCGACCACGGCCCGGTCGTCCAGGCTGAGGCCGGAGGCGGCGAGGAAGGACAGCCGGCGGATGCCGCGGTCGAAGCCGAGGAAGTTCTCCACGTAGCCGTCGGCCGGCGCGCGGAGCAGCCGCTCGGGGCTATCCAGCTGGGCGATCTTCCCGCCCGGCCGGAAGATGGCGACCTGATCCCCCACCTTGATGGCCTCCTCGACGTCGTGGGTGACCAGCACCACGGTCTTGTGCAGCTCCGCCTGGAGCCTCAGGAGCTCATCTTGCAGGGTGGCTCGGACAATCGGGTCGACCGCGCTGAAGGGTTCGTCCATCAGCAGCACCGGCGGGTCGGCGGCGAGCGCCCGGGCCACCCCGACCCGCTGCTGCTGCCCGCCGGACAGCTGGTAGGGGTAGCGGCGGGCCAGGTCCTCGTCCAGGCCGACCAGCGCCATGAGCTCCCGCGCCCGGTCCCGCGCCTTGCTCTTGTTCCAGCCGAGCAGCGACGGGACGGTGCCGATGTTGTCCTCGATGGTCCGGTGCGGGAACAGGCCCGCCTGCTGGATGACGTAGCCGATGCCGCGCCGCAGCGTAGCGGGATTCGACTGCTGGATATCCCGGCCGTCCAGCAGGATCCGGCCGCTGCTGGGGTCGATCAGCCGGTTGATCATGCGCAGGGTCGTGGTCTTCCCGCAGCCGCTGGGGCCGACCAGGACCATGGTCTGGCCGCCAGGCACCTCCAGGTCGAGACCGTCCACGGCGACAGTGCCCCCGGGGTACCGTTTCGTCACGCTCTCGAAGGTGATCAAGACGTGGCCTTCCGGTGTGCCCCGCCGAAGGACCGGGGACTTTCGCTGGTCAGTACCCGCGACGCCGGGGCGCATGCCGCCCCCGCAGGAAGATCAGAGTATCCGCCAGCTTCACAACCTGCCGAAAGAGGCTGCTAATCCCGCCAACACGCGCCGAACTGCCGACAAAGGGCAATCAAACCGTGACCAGCGGGATAACCGGGTCCCGGGCGGGCGGTACCCGGCCCGCGGCCGGCCGGGCGGGAACACGCAGCACCAGCGGGCGGCTGTTATATACGGCTGGAATACTGAGCGTGGGCAGGTGGGTTATCAGCCTCCTGGCACCCACATTTCCTGGGACACCCATCATGACGGTAGAGATCAACGAGCAGAACGAGGCCCACGGTCACGAGCACAAGGACGTGTCCGGTGGCTGGCTGCGCCCTGCCGTGTTCGGCGCCATGGATGGGCTGGTCACCAACGTCTCGCTGATCGCGGGCGTGGGCGCCGGGGTCGGCGCGTCCGGCGGGTCCCCGCACTTCATCGTGCTGACCGGCCTGGCCGGCCTGGCCGCGGGCGCGTTCTCGATGGCCACCGGCGAGTACGTCTCGGTCTCCTCCCAGAACGAGCTCATCGAGGCGGAGGTCCGCAAGGAAGCGCACGAGCTGAAGCACAACGCCGCGTCGGAGCAGATGGAACTGGCGGCCAGCTTCCGCCAGCAGGGGGTGGACGCGGACCTGGCCGACCAGGTCGCGGCCCAGATCTCCGTGAACCCCGAGCACGCCCTGGGCGTGCACGTCCGCGAGGAACTGGGCGTGGACCACAACGACCTGCCCTCGCCGTACACCGCGGCCGGTGCCTCGCTGGTCACGTTCGCGGTCGGCGCGCTGATCCCGCTGCTGCCCTACCTGCTCGGGATGGACAACCTGGCGGTGGCGCTGGGCCTGGCCGCGGTGGCCGCGTTCGTCGGCGGCGGCCTGGTGGCCCGGCTCACCGACCGGCCGTTCCTGCGCGGCGCGCTGCGCCAGCTCATCCTGGGCGCCTTCGCGGCCGGGATCACCTTCCTGATCGGCAGCGCGGTCGGCGCCGGGGTGTCGTAATCCGGTGGCGGCCTACGGGCCGCCCACCCGCATCCGGTGGCGGCCTACGGGCCGCCCACCCGCGCCCCGACGGCGGCCTCCGGCCGGCGCCTGGCTACCAGGCGTCCGGCCCGAACGAGTCGTCCTCATGGCCGCCCGGCCCGGACAGCAGCTTCAGGTCCGCCTCCACCATCATCGTGATCAGCTCGTCGAAGCCGACCTGGGGCTCCCAGCCGAGCCGCCCCGCGGCCTTGGCCGGGTCCGCGCACAACTGGTCCACCTCGGCCGGGCGGACGAACGCGGCGTCCACGGTGACGTGCTCCCGCCAGTCCAGCCCGGCCACGGCGAAGGCCTGCTCGACCAGCTCCTCGACGCTGTGCGTGACCCCGGTGCCGATCACGTAGTCCTCCGGCTCGTCCTGGCCCAGCATCAGGTGCATGGCCCGGACGTAGTCCCCGGCGAACCCCCAGTCCCGGCGCGACCACAAGGTGCCGAGCCGGAGCTGCCGTTCGTGCCCCAGCCTGATCTTGGCCACGCCGAGGGACACCTTGCGGCTGACGAACTCCGCGCCGCGGCGGGGCGACTCGTGATTGAACAAGATCCCGGACACCGCGAACATGCCGTAGGACTCCCGGTAGTTCTGGGTCAGGAAGTGCCCGTACGCCTTGGCCACCCCGTAGGGGCTGCGCGGATGGAACGGGGTCTGCTCGGTCTGCGGGCTCTCCCGGACCTGGCCGAACATCTCTGACGAGGACGCCTGGTAAAAGCGGATCTGCCCGCCCTTCGGGGTGCGCGAGGCGCTGATCCCGCTGCACACCCGGATGGCTTCCAGCACCCGGAGCACCCCGATACCCGTCACCTCGCCGGTCAGCTCGGCCTGCTGCCAGGACATGGGCACGTAGGAGATGGCGGCCAGGTTGTAGACCTCGTCCGGCTGGACCTTCTCCACCGCGGCGATCAGGCTGCCCTGGTCGAGCAGGTCGCCGCGGACCAGCCGGATGTCGCCGAGCAGCTGGCGGACGCCGCGCACCCGGGGGTTGGACTGCCCCCGGACCAGCCCCCAGACCTCATAACCCTGTGTCAGCAGGTATTCGGCCAGATACGAGCCGTCCTGCCCGGTGATCCCGGTGATCAGTGCGCGCCTCGTCAGCGGAGCCTCCGTCCGGCCGAACCGGGCCATCTCAACCCGCGATCGGGCCACATGCGGGCACGACCGGGCACACCGGCTCAGCTCGTGCCACCTCAGGGTACGTCGGCGCAGCTTACCGCCGCGGGCGTGACGGGTTCGCGGACCGTGGCGGACGCGCCCGTCCCGGCTCCCGGCCGGCGGTGTACCCGATGGTAATGTTCGCTGCCTAACCGGCCACGGGGGCCAGCCCGGGGCGGACAGCGGGCGGACCCCCGCAACCCGGGGCGAACCGTCTGCCAGCATTAGCCGCGACCACGGCACCAACACGACCACGGCACAAACCGGGCAGCCATCGGCAACGAGAGGTGCGTACCTGCGTGATGAGCACCGGGATGAGCGCGGATCGGCCGCTCCGCGTCGCGCTGCTGTCCTACCGCAGCAAGCCGCACTGCGGCGGCCAGGGGATCTACCTGCGGCATCTGTCCCGCGAGCTGGCCGCGCTCGGGCACCACGTCGAGGTGTTCTCTGGCCAGCCCTACCCCGAGCTGGAGCCGGGCCCGGTGCTGCGTGAGCTGCCCAGCCTGGACCTGTACGCCGACGACGACCCGTTCCGCACCCCGGCGCTGTCGGAGTACCGGGACTGGATCGACGTGCTGGAGTTCGGCACCATGAAGACCGGCGCCTTTCCGGAGCCGCTCACGTTCAGCTTCCGGGCGCTCCGGGCACTGCGCGAGCGGGCGGGCGACTTCGACCTGGTGCACGACAACCAGGTGCTGGCCTACGGGATGCTCGGGCTGGCCCGGCTCGGCCTGCCCCTGGTGACCAGCATCCACCACCCGATCAGCGTGGACCGGCGGATCGAGCTGTCCTCGGCCCGGGGCTGGGCCAAGGTCGGCAAGTGGCGCTGGTACTCCTTCGTCCGGATGCAGGGCCGGGTGGCCCGCCGGGTGGGGCCGGTGCTCACCGCGTCGCAGGCCTCCCGCGCCGACATCTGCCGGGACTTCGGGGTCGACCCGGCCAGCGTGCACGTGATCCCGCTGGGCGTGGACACCCGGCTGTTCCACCCGCGCGAGGAGCCCCGCGTCCCGGGCCGCATCGTGGCCGTGGCCAGCGCCGACTCCCCGCTCAAGGGGGTGTCCACGCTGCTCCAGGCCTTCGCCAAGATCACGGTGGAACGCGAGGGCCAGCTCATCGTGGTCGGCAAGCCCGCCGCCGGGGGACCGACCGAGAAACTGGTCAGTGACCTGGCTCTCGGGGACCGGGTCCGGTTCGTGCACGGGATCAGCGATACCGAACTGGCGCGGCTCGCCGCGAGTGCCGAGATCGCGGTGGTCCCCTCGCTGTACGAAGGGTTTTCGCTGCCGGCCGTGGAACACATGGCCTCGGGCACCCCGCTCATCGCCAGCCGCACCGGCGCCCTGCCCGAAGTCACGGGCGACGCCGCGATCCTCGTGGAACCGGGGAACCCCGAGGTGCTGGCGGCCGCCCTCCGCGACCTGCTCGATTCCCCGGCCGAGCGGGCGCGACTCGGCGCCGCGGCCTGGCAGCGGGTGCAGGAGCGCTTCGCCTGGCCTGCGGTCGCCCGGGCGACGGTCGGGCAATACCGCGATGCGATGGCGCGCTTCCCGGGCCGGCCCGGCGCCGCGCGTGATCCCCTTCCGCCCCGCAACGAAAATCCGCCGTGCTGACCGTCGACTTCACCCGGCTGCCAGTCGGCGGGGGTAACCGGGTGCTCGACCTGGGCTGTGGCGCGGGACGGCACGCGTTCGAGGCGCTGCGGCGGGGCGCGTCCGTGGTGGCGCTGGACGCCGACGCGGGCGAACTGCGCGGGGTAGCGGACATGGTGGCGGCGATGGACGCCGAGGGCGAGGTCCCCCCCGGGGCCGCGGCCCGGACCGTGCGCGGCGACGCGACCCGGATGCCGTTCCCCGACGGCGCGTTCGACCGGGTGATCGCGGCCGAGGTGCTGGAGCACATCCCGGACGACTGGCAGGCGCTGCGGGAGATCGCCCGGGTGCTGCGGCCCGGCGGCCAGCTCGCGGTGACGGTGCCCGCCTGGCTGCCGGAGCGCATCTGCTGGCGGCTGTCCGACGACTACCACAACGTTCCCGGCGGCCACGTCCGCATCTACACCCGGGCCGAGATGGAGACCAAGCTGGCCCAGGCCGGGCTGCGGGTCGGCGGGCACCATCACGCGCACGGGCTGCACTCGCCGTACTGGTGGCTGAAGTGCGCCGTCGGCGTGCACGACGACGGCCACCCGCTGGCCCGCGCGTATCACCGGCTGCTGGTGTGGGACATCATGAAGCGGCCGGCCGCGACCCGGCTGGCGGAGCGGGCGCTGAACCCGCTGATCGGCAAGAGCATCGTCATCTACGCGGACAAGCCCGTCGAGGGGGCCGGGGCTCGCGGTGTCCCGGCCGGCCACGCAGCTGAGCGGGCGCATGCCCTCGCCTGACTCCCTGGCGGGCTCGGTGAGCGACGGCCTGCCCGCTGACCCTCGCCCGGCGCCGGCTGCGGACCGTGCCGGGAACGCTACGATGCGCCGCTGGAGGGTGCCGGAGGTGCCGGGCGTCCTGACCGCGACGGAGGTCCTGGCCACCGCCGAGCACATCGCCGGCCGGCAGGAGCCGTGCGGCGCGATCAGCTGGCCAGATGGCCACACCGACGCCTGGGACCACGTCGAGTGCGCGATGGCCCTGTCCGTGTGCGGGCTGTCCGGCCCGGCCCGGCGGGCCTACGACTGGCTGCGGCACACCCAGCGCGCCGACGGATCGTGGCCCAAGCGGACCGAGGCCGGGATCGTGACCGACGCGGCGGCCGAGAGCAACCAGACCGCGTACGTCGCGGTCGGCACCTGGCACGAGTTCCAGCTCACCGGGGACACCGCGTTCCTGGCCCAGATGTGGCCGGTGGTGCGGCGCGCGATCGGGTTCGTGCTGGACCTGCAGCTCCCGCGGGGCGAGATCGTCTGGCAGCGGAAGGCGGACGGGACCCCGGCCCGCTACGCCCTGCTGACCGGGTGCTCCAGCACGTACCAGAGCCTGCTGTGCGCGGCCCGGCTGGCCCGGCTGGCCGGCGAGCCGCAACCGCGCTGGGAGCAGGCCGCCCGGCGGCTCGGGCACGTGGTGGCCGGCCACCCCGGGGCGTTCGCGGACAAGAGCCGTTTCTCGATGGACTGGTACTACCCGGTGCTGGCCGGCCCGGTGCGCGGCCCGGCCGCCCGGGCCCGGCTCGATTCGGGGTGGGCGGAGTTCGTGGTCCCGGGCCTGGGGGTGCGCTGCGTCCGCGACGAGCCCTGGGTGACCGGGGCGGAAACCTGCGAGCTGGTCATGGCGCTCGACGCCGCCGGGGACCGGGCCCGGGCCCTGGCGGTGTTCGGGGAGGTCCAGCACCTGCGGGACACCGACGGCGGTTACTGGACCGGCTGGCAGTACGCGAACCAGGCGCACTTCCCGGACGAACGGAGCAGCTGGACCGCGGCGGCGATGATCCTGGCCGCCGACGCCCTGTCCCGGACCACCCCGGGCTCGGGGCTGTTCCGCGACCTGCCGTCCGCCGCCGGACCCCGGACCGGGGCGGACGGCGCTGCGGCTAATGGCGCGGGGGGCGGACCCTGCGGTTGCCCCGCACCAGAGTGACCCCCGGGGCTAGCCGGGGCCGCCGGCGGTGCGCTCCAGGACCCGCAACGACCCGTGCACGCTGACCTCGGCGAACTCTCCCGAGGCCAGGGCGCGCCGGTAGATCGCGTAGGGGGCCTGACCGCCGTCGGCCGGATCGGGGAACACGTCGTGAATGGCCAGCGCGCCGCCGCGGGTCACCCACGGCGACCAGTTCGCGTAGTCCGCCTGGGCCGCGGCGTCGGTGTGGCCGCCATCGATGAACAGCATGCCCAGCGGCGTCCGCCACAGCCCCGCGACCTGGGCAGACCGGCCCACTACCGCGATGACCTGCGACTCCAGGCCAGCCGCGGCCAGGGTGGCGCGGAAGTGCGGCAGCGTGTCCAGCAACCCGGTCCGCTCGTCCACCAGGGAAGTGTCGTGGTACTCCCAGCCCGGCTGGTTCTCCTCCGAGCCGTGGTGATGGTCCACGGTGATGACCATCTGGCCCGCGTCCCGCGCCGCGGCGGCCAGGTAGATCGTGGACTTGCCGCAGTAGGTGCCGATCTCCAGCACCGGCCCGCGGGCGGAGTACACCGCCGCGGTCCGGTACAGCGCCAGGCCTTCCTCGGGAGGCATGAACCCCGTGGCCGCCTCGGCCGCCTGCCGCAGTTCAGCTGGCATTGGGCCGGCGGCCGTGGGCACCGCGTCCGGGACCGTGGTCATGCCTCCGCCTTTCCTCCCGGCCGCCGGGACCTGCCCGGCTGCGGTACTGCTTCGGTACTACGGTAAAGGTGTCTGACGGCGGGCACGAGGAGGCACCGCGATGCGGGTCATGGTCGACCGGGATCTGTGCGAGGCCAATGGCATCTGCGCCGCCCTGGCCCCGGAGGTCTTCGACCTGGACGACGAAGACTACCTGCACATCGTGGCGCCGGAGGTGCCGGCCGGGCGGGCCGACGCAGTCCGCCACGCCGTCGCGTCCTGCCCGAAACAAGCCCTCCGGCTGGCGGAGTACCCGGACAGGTGACCCCGGGATCAGATCACCCCGGCGGCGATGGCCACGCCCACCCCCACCAGGATGGCGCCGCCGATCTGCTCGCCGCGGCGGCCCGCCGCGGCGCCGATCCGGCCGCCGAGTTCGAGGCCGGCGAGGGACATCACGACGCTCACCGCCCCGATGACGATGGCTCCCTCCGCCACGCCCACGTGCATGGTGCCCAGCGCGAAGCCGGCCGCGAGGTTGTCCAGGCTGAGCGCGAACGCGCTGAGGATCAGCCGCCCCAGGCTGTCGGTGCGGTGCGGGGAGTCCGGGTGGGCTTCGCCGCGCTCGGGCTCCACGGGCTGGCGCAGGGCCTGGATCACGGTGACGAGTCCGATGACGATCAGCACCCCCGCGCCGATCCAGCGAGCCGCGTGGCCGATGCCGCCGGCCACCCCGGCGCCGACGACGAGCCCGACGATGGGCATGCCCGCCTCGAAGACCCCGAAGACCACAGCCACCCGGACGCGGGTCCGGGCGGTGACGCCGCCGAAGCCGATGCCGATCGCCGCGGCCAGATTGGACAGGCCGACCGAGACCGCGACGAGGAGGAGAGGGAGGGGGAGCACGCGCCCAGGCTAAGTGGCGGGGGATCCGGATTTACCGGTTTTCGCTGGTCATGGGCTCAGCGGCCGGGTTCTTGGAGCTCGACCCGATTGCCGGCCGGGTCGTCGAGGAACGACTGGCGTCCGGTGCCGACCTTGACCGGGTCGGAGACCGCGACCCCCATCTCGCGCAGTTCGGTGATGGCCCGGTCGAGATCGGACACCGCCAGCGCGAAGTGCTGGCCCAGCGACGGCGGCGCATCCGCCTCGATGAGGTGGATCTGCTGGCCCCCGGCATCGAGCCAGGCCCCGCCGAAGCTGAAGTCAGGCCGGTCGGTCCGCTCGGTCAGGCCGAGGACGCGGGTGTAGAAGTCCAGCGCCGCCGGGACGTCACGGACGTTGAGCGAGACATGGTGCAGCCCGTCTGGTCGCATAACCCCAGTGTCGCAGCCAGCGCAACCGGCGGCCAGCCCCAGCCGGCCAGCCCCAGCCTGCCAGCCCCAGCCAGGCTGTCCTGGCGGGCGGCCCGGGCCGGGCGGTCAGCCCGCGGTGGGGTCGGTGACCCGGCCGAGGAACAGCGGCAGCCCGCTGCGCAGGTCGGTGAGCGCGAACAGGAATGGGCGGTCCACGATCATTTCCACCGGCGGTTCGGGGTCCATCAGCCGGGCTGACGCCGTCATCACCACGGCGGTGGCCGCGGCCGCCTCGGTGCCCGCCTCGTTCACGTCGATGTAGGCCTGGTGGACCACCTCGTCGATGCGCAGCCGCTGCGCGGTGGTGATGCCGCTGAAGTCCGCCTCGTCGGTGAACGCGAGCGGCATGCCCAGCGCGGCCAGCACCGGGCGGAGCGCGAAACCGCTGGTCACCCTGAATCGCGGCAGGGCCAGGCTGACCTGCCGCGGCGCCAGCCCGGCCCGCAGTCCGCCCAGGCCAGCGCCGGGAGCGACGCTGCGCCAGCAGGCCACCCGGGCCGGCGTAGGCCGGGTCCCCGGAGCCCGGGCCGGGCGATGGGTCGGGGAGGACGATCACCATGCCGAGCCGGGTGCCGGCGTAGGGCAGTTCGACGGCCTGGTACCCGTCGGCGCGCAGGTAGCGCAGCCTGGCGCGGACCCGCATGGTGGGCACCGTGACCTGGGTGGCAGGGTCCGGACGGCCCGGGTTCCGCTGGCCCGGGTCCAGGTAGAAGGCGGCATCCTGGGTGGCGCCGGCCGGGAACGGGCGCGCCCAGGCGGCCTTCAGGTACACCGCGCTGGCCAGGACCAGGCTCGTGGTGGCGCTGACGACACCAGGACTGAGCAGGTCGCTGATCTTGCCGGCGGTCTGCTCCCGGATGAACTGGTTGATCTCCCGCCTGGCCTGCTCCGCGGCCCGGCGGAAGTCGGCGTCGTGCACCGTGACGGCCGTGGCCTCGGCCACCGCCGCGGTGAAGCCGGGCTCCAGCGGCAGGCCCGACTGGACCCACATCGCGTTCGGCGCGCGGAGGGTGAGGTCGCCGGCGGCCAGGTCGCTGAGGAGCGCCGAGAACGCCGTCAGGGCCTGGGCGGCCTGGAGGCCCGGCGGTTTCTGATCACTGAGCGCGGCACCGTCCGGGGTGGCCAGGTGCAGGACCGCGGCGATCTGCGCCGCCGTCTCGCCCCGGGCTCCGAGCAGCACCAGCCGCAGCGCGGTGGCGATGCTGGCCGGTGAGAAGACCAGGTTGCCGCGGCTGGGCAGCCGGCCGTAGAGATCGGCCCCGAACGCATCGTCGCCGGACGCCGGGCCACCAGACACCGGGCGGCCGGGCACCGGGCCGCTAGCCAAGGCCCCGGCGCGCCAGGCGGGCCAGCGCCTCGCGCAGCACCTCTTCCTTCTTGCAATAGGCGAACCTGACCTGGGTCCGGCCCGCCTCGACGTTGTCGTAGAACACCGAGCTCGGGATGGCGACCACGCCGGCCCGGGCGGGCAGTTCCCGGCAGAACGCCATGCCATCCGGCTCGCCCAGCGACCGCACGTCCGTGGTCACGAAGTAGGTGCCGGCCGGCCGGAACACCTCGAAGCCCACGTCGGCCAGGCCCGCGCAGAGCAGGTCACGCTTGGCCCCCAGATCCGTGCTGATCGACGTGAAGTAGGAATCAGGCAGGGCGAGCGCCTGGGCCACCGCGTACTGGAACGGGCCGCCGGTGACGTAGGTGAGGAACTGCTTGACCGTGCGCACCGCGGTCACCAGCTCCGGCGTGCCGGTCACCCAGCCGATCTTCCAGCCGGTGAACGAGAACGTCTTGGCCGCCGAGCTGATCGTCACGGTCCGTTCGCGCATCCCGGGCAGGGTGGCGATCGGGATGTGCTCACCCTCGAAGACCAGGTGCTCGTACACCTCGTCGGACACCACCAGCAGGTCATGCTCGCAGGCCAGGGCGGCGATCCCGGTGAGCTCGGCCCGGGTGAACACCGCCCCGGTCGGGTTGTGCGGCGTGTTCAGCAGCAGCAGCCGGGTGCGCGGGGTGATGGCCGCCCGCAGCGCGTCCAGGTCGGGGCGGAACCCGGGAGGCCGCAGCGTGACCGGGACCCGGGTGCCGCCGGCCATGGCCACGCAGGCGGCGTAGGAGTCGTAGTAGGGCTCGAAGGCGATGGCCTCGTCGCCCGGTTCCAGGAGCGCGATCAGCGCGGCGGCGATCGCCTCGGTGGCGCCCGCGGTGACCAGCACCTCACGATCCGGGTCGACGTCCAGGCCGTAGAAACGCTTCTGGTGGGCCGCGACCGCGTGCCGCAGCTCGGGAATGCCCGGTCCCGGGGGGTACTGGTTGCCCCGGCCTTCCAGGATCGCGGCCGCGGCCGCGGCGGCGATCTCGGCCGGCCCGTCGGTGTCCGGGAAGCCCTGGCCGAGGTTGACCGACCCGGTCGTCAGGGCCAGCGCCGACATCTCGGCGAAGATCGTCGTGCCCATGCCGGTCAGCCGGCGATTCAGCAATGGTCGGTCCACCCCGCCATCAGATCACACGCCGCGGCCAGCCTGCCCTGGCCCGCCGGCCCCTGCTGCGCCCCGATCCGGTGGTTTACGCTGCGCACATGGGAATGCCGAGGCGGATCGCCCTGGGCCAGCTGCCGGTCAGCCCGGACCCCGCGGTGAACCTCACCCGGGTCCAGGTGGCGCTCGCTGACGCCGCCGCGGGCGGGGCCAGCCTGGCCGTGTTCCCGGAGGCGACCCAGGCCCGGTTCGGCACGGATCTGCAGGCGGTGGCCGAGCCGCTGGACGGCCCGTTCGGCAGGGGGCTAGCCGCCGCCGCCCGCAGTGCCGGGGTGGCCCTGGTCGCGGGGGTGTTCGAGCCCGCGCCGGACGGCCGGGTCTACAACACCGCCGTCGGCTACGACGAGACCGGCCAGCGGGTCGCCGCGTACCGCAAGATTCACCTGTTCGACTCGCTCGGCGAGACCGAGTCCAAGGTGGTCGCCCCCGGGTCCACTCCCGTCCTCGCCGAGCTTGCCGGGCTCCGCGTGGGCATACTGACCTGCTACGACATCCGTTTTCCCGAGCTGGCCCGCCATCTGGTGGCCCAGGGCGCGGACTTGCTCGTGGTCCCGGCCGCCTGGGCCGCCGGGCTGTTCAAGGAGGAGCACTGGGTCACGCTGGTGCGGGCCCGGGCCATCGAGAACACGGTCTGGGTCGCCGCCGCCGGGCAGGTGCCCGACCCGGAATCGCCGCGGACCCGCGCCCCGACCGGGATCGGCCGCAGCATGCTCGTCGACCCGATGGGCGCCGTGCGGCTGGACCTGGGATCGTTTGCCGGGGTGGCGGTCGGCGAGGTGGACACCGCGCTGACCACCAAGGTCCGGGACACGCTGCCGTGCCTGGAACACCGCCGCGAGGACGTGTTCGGCCCATTCCAGTAGGCCCACCGGCCGAGCGACCGGGCGGCCAGGCTACGAGACCGCCAGCCGCGGCTCATGGGTGTGCAGGACGGCGCTGCGCAGGCTCTCCCGCTCCTCGTCGCTGACCCGCTCGACGAACCGCATCATCGTGATGTGCTGGTTCCCGCCGGAGCGGAGCACCTCCGCCATCAGCCTGGCGTCGTGCTCCTCCCGGGATTCCGCGGGCCAGTAGCGCCAGGCGCGGCCCTGCTTCTCCCGGCATAGCACGCCCTTGCCGTACAAGATGTTCATGACCGTCATCACGGTCGTGTAGGCGAGAGGGCGATTGTAGGAGAGCCGCTCGCGGACCTCCCGCACTAAGTACGCCCGATCACTGGCCCACACCACGTCCATGATCGCGGACTCGAGCTCACCGAACTCGCGCACGTTCCGCCACCTCCTGATTACCCATGCTAGACACGGGGCTCATCCGGGTCCGCGGACGGAATCCGGCCGGGGGAGGAAATCTTCCCTGCGTGCTGATTTAGTAGCCCGATGCCACCGGGACCTGGCCCGTACCGGCGGACAAATGCTTTTCCCCCGGGATCAAAGGGGGCGTTCCGGGCCAGCCGGGCGGACCACATCCGGGCCCGCCGCGTCCAGGCCACCCACATCCGGGCCTGCCACATCCGGGCCACCCACGTCCGGGCCTGCCACATCCGGGCCACCCACGTCCGGTACGGCCAGATCCGGGCCCGCCGCGTCCGGGCCAGCCGCATCCGGGACGGCCGTTTCCGGGGCGGGCCGCTCCCGGCGATGCCGACGCACCAGCCAGAAGCCCACCCCGCCGAGCACCGCCACGGCCACCACGATGGCCACCCCGGTGCCGACGGCGCGCTCGATCGCCGCGTAGGCGGAGCCGGCCGCGTAGCCGAGCAGGCAGTACCCGACGCCCCAGATGAGACCGCCGAGCATGTTGTAGATCAGGAAGGTGCGGTAGGGCATCCGGGTGGTGCCCGCGACCGCGGGCATCAGGGCCCGCAGGATCGCGACGAAGCGGCCGAGCAGGACGGCCAGCCCGCCGCGCCGGTGCACGACCGCCTGGGCGCGGTCCATGCCGCCCGCGACCCGGCGCATCCGCCGCGCGGCGATCACGCGGCCGCCCAGATGCCGGCCTATCTCGTAGCCGATCAGCGGCCCCGTCACGGCGGCGACGACGACCACGATGATCAGCAGCGGTAGCGAGACCTGCCCCCGGCTGGCCAGCACGCCGCCGAGGACCGCCGCGGTCTCCCCGGGGATGACGAAGCCGAGAAACACCGCGGTCTCCCCGAACACCAGCGCCGCGATGAGCAGCAAGGCGAGCGTGCCGCTGAGACCGGCCAGGTCAGTGGTGATCGAGGACACTCGGTCCGCCTCTCTCCCAGAGTGCCCGGCCCGGCTCTCTTCCAGAATCCCCGGCACTGCGCTCGCGGGATCCAGGAAACCCGGGCCTGACCCGGTCCGGGAAACCCCGGCCTGGACCGCTGCGGGAACCTGGCCTTGGCCTCTCCGGAACCCCGGCCTTGGCCTCTCCGGGAAACACAGTGCCTCCGGGTGCGATGCTAGCCACTGGGCCGGTGCGGTTTGTGCCACCTCGCCCGCGGCTTGGCGGCACCCCTTCCGCCCGGCCACCAGGCCGGCCATCATCTGCTGACAAATCCACGCAAAAGTCCGCGGCGGCAGGAGGGAGGATGATGCCAGTTACTCCCGACACTGGCCCTGAGGTCCTGCCTTCGGGCGGATTCGTCCGCCCGGCGAACGTATTCGCCACGCGGATCACGGGCGATGGATCGAGCGGGTACCTGGCAGAACCGGGGCGCTACCAGCTGTACGCCTCGCTGGCTGATCCGTGGGCGCACCGGGCGCTGATCGTGCGCAGGCTGCTCGGGCTGGAACGGGTCATCGGGCTGAGCCTGGTGGACCCGATCCGGGACGAGCGCGGCTGGCGGTTCCCGGCTACGGCCGGCGGAGTCGACCCGGTCAGCGGGGCCCGGTTCGTCTCAGACCTCTACCTGACCACCGACCCGGGCTTCCGCGGCCGGTTCACCGTCCCGTTCGTCTGGGACACCCGCAGCCAGCGGATCGTGGAGAACGACTTCCAGCAGATCACGGTCACGTTCGAGACGGAGTTCCGTGGTTACCACCGGCCCGGCGCGCCCGACCTCTACCCCGTGCCGCAGCGGCCCGAGATCGACGCGCTCAGCACGCTGATCTACCACGCGGTGAACAACGGGGTGTACAAGGCGGGGCTGGCCACCAGCCAGGCGGCCTACGAGGAGGCGTTCGACGCGCTGTTCAGCACGCTGAGCGCGCTGGAGGAACGGCTGACCCGGCGCAGGTTCCTGCTGGGCAGCAATATCACCGAAGCCGATGTACGGCTTTATCCCACATTGGCCCGTTTCGATGCCGTCTACCACACCCATTACAAATGCAACCTGAACCGCCTGGTGGACTACCCGGGGCTGTGGGGTTACGCGCGGGATCTCTACCAGCTGCCCGGCTTCGGGGACACCACGGACTTCGATCAGATCAAGCGGCACTACTACCAGACCCAGGACTGGATCAACCCGAGCCGCATCGTGCCCAAGGGACCGTATGTGAACTGGCTCTCACCGCATGACAGGGAACGCATGTCCGCGCGATCATGAGGACGTGGCCCGGACCCGCGGCCCAGCAGCGGCGGTAGCCTGGGAGGCCGGGTAATGACAGAAATCCAACATCGGAAGAGGGCGATGTCCGCCGTGTCTTCTGAGGCGCCGCAGTCCGCGGATCTCAGCGAAGCAGAACCCAGCAGTCCCGCATCGGGAGCGGGCGGGGGCGCACCGCACGAGCATTCCAGCGACGGCGCAGCCAGCAAGGACTTCGGGCCGAACGAATGGCTCGTGGACGAGCTCTACCAGCGTTACCTGGCCGACCCCGGCTCCGTGGACATGGCCTGGTGGAATTTCTTCGCTGATTACTCTCCCCCCGCCGGGAGCGTGGCCGCCCGCGCCGCCAGGCAGCAGGGCCAGCCGGACCAGGCCGCCGCGCCTGGCCAGGGGGCGAACGGCGGCCCGGCCAGCGCACCGGCCCAGGACGCCAGGCCGGGCCCGGCCGCGCCGGACCAGGCCAGCCCGGGCGGCCAGGCCAGTGCGCCTGCGCAGACCTCAGCCCCGGCGGCTCCCCCGAGGCCGGACGCTCCCCCGAAGCCAGGCGCTGCCCCGAAGCCGGGCCCTGCTCCGGCCCCGGCCCCGGCTACGTCCCCCACCGCCGGGCCGCCTGCCCCGGCGGGCGCACCGGCGTCCAGGCTGCGCGGCGCGGCCGCCCGGACCGCGGTCAACATGGCCTCCAGCCTGACCGTGCCGACCGCGACCAGCGTCCGGACCGTGCCCGCCAAGCTGCTGATCGACAACCGCATCGTGATCAACAATCACCTGGCCCGCGGCCGGGGCGGGAAGGTGTCGTTCACCCACCTGATCGGGTTCGCGGTGGTGAAGGCGCTGGGCGGGGTCCCGGCGATGAACCACTCCTACACCGAGCTGGACGGCAAGCCCGCGATCGTCGACCCTGAGCACGTCAACCTGGGCCTGGCCATCGACGTGACCGGCAAGGACGGGTCGCGGCAGCTCCTGGTGCCCGCGGTCAAGGCCGCGGAGGAGATGGACTTCCGCCAGTTCTGGATGGCGTACGAGGACGTGGTCCGCCGGGCCCGGGCCGGCAAGCTCACCGTGGACGACTACGCGGGCACCACGATCAGCCTGACCAACCCGGGCACGATCGGGACCGAGCACTCGGTGCCGCGGCTGATGGCCGGGCAGGGCTGCATCGTGGGGGTCGGCGCGATGGAGTACCCGGCGGCCTACCAGGGCGCAGCTGAGGAGACCATGACCCGGCTGGCCATCAGCAAGTCAGTCACCCTCACCTCGACCTACGACCACCGGATCATCCAGGGGGCCCAGTCCGGGGAATTCCTGCGCCAGATCCACCAGCTGCTGCTCGGCGAGAACGGCTTCTGGGACGAGGTCTTCCAGGCGCTGAAGATCCCTTACGAGCCGGTCCGCTGGGTGCGGGACATCCCGGCCGGCCACGAGGACGACATCACCAAGTCGGCCCGGGTGCACGAGCTGATCCACGCCTACCGGGTGCGCGGCCACCTGATGGCCGACACCGACCCGCTGGAGTACAAGCAGCGCAAGCACCCCGACCTGGACATCAACCAGCACGGCCTGACCCTGTGGGACCTGGAGCGGGAGTTCGCCACCGGCGGCTTCGGCGGCAAGCCGCTGATGAAGCTCCGGGAGATCCTGGGCGTGCTGCGGGACTCCTACTGCCGTACGGTCGGCGTGGAGTACATGCACATCCAGAACCCCGACGAGCGGGCCTGGATCCAGGCCCGGGTCGAGCGGCCGCACGACCGGGCCGGTCACGACGAGCAGATGCAGATCCTGTCCCGGCTGAACGTGGCCGAGGCGTTCGAGATGTTCCTGCAGACCAAGTTCGTGGGCCAGCGCCGGTTCTCGCTGGAGGGCGCGGAGGCGCTGATCCCGCTGGTGGACGCGGTGCTCACCGAGGCGGCGAAGGCCCCGCTGGATGAGGCCGTGATGGGGATGGCGCACCGGGGCCGGCTGAACGTGCTGGCCAACATCATCGGCAAGTCCTACGCGCAGATCTTCCAGGAGTTCGAGGGGAACCTCGACCCGCGCAGCACGCACGGCTCCGGTGACGTCAAGTACCACCTGGGCGCGGACGGCGTGTTCACCGCCAGCGACGGCGCCACGATCCCCACGTCCCTGGTGGCCAACCCGAGCCATCTCGAGGCCGTGGACCCCGTGCTCGAGGGCGTGGTGCGGGCCAAGCAGGACGTCATCGACCGGGGCGAGCCCGGCTTCACGGTGCTGCCCCTGCTGATCCACGGCGACGCCGCGTTCGCCGGCCAGGGCGTGGTCGCCGAGACCCTGAACCTGTCCCAGCTGCGCGGCTACCGGACCGGCGGCACCGTGCACATCGTGGTGAACAACCAGGTGGGCTTCACCACCGCGCCCGCGGAGTCCCGCTCCAGCGTGTACTCCACGGACGTGGCCCGGATGATCCAGGCGCCGATCTTCCACGTCAACGGGGACGACCCCGAGGCGGTCGTGCGGGTCGGCAGGCTCGCCTTCGCCTACCGGCAGGCGTTCCGCAAGGACGTCGTCATCGACATGATCTGCTACCGGCGGCGGGGCCACAACGAGGCGGACAACCCCTCGTTCACCCAGCCGCTGATGTACGACCTGATCGACGCGAAGCGGTCCACCCGCAAGCTCTACACCGAGTCGCTGATCGGCCGGGGCGACATCACCATGGAAGAGGCCGAGCAGGCCCTGCGGGACTACCAGCAGCATCTGGAACGGGCCTTCACCGAGACCCGCGAAGCGGCCAAGCGGCCGATGGACCCCGGCGCGGTGGTGCGGCCGCAGACCACCCTGGAGCCGATCGATCACCGCACCGTGCCCACCGCCATCTCCGAAGAGGCGATCAAGCGGATCGTGGACACCCAGCTCAACATGCCGGAGGGCTTCACCCCGCACCCGCGGCTGCAGCCGCTGCTGGCCCGGCGGGCCACCATGGTCGAGCAGAACGCCATCGACTGGGCGACCGGGGAACTGCTGGCCTTCGGGTCGGTGCTGATGGACGGCCATACGGTGCGCCTGGTCGGCCAGGACACCCGCCGCGGCACGTTCGGCCAGCGGCACGCGGTCCTGGTGGACCGGCACACCGGGGCCGAATACACCCCGCTGCGCCAGTTCAACTCGGCCAGCGCCCGGTTCCACGCCTATGACTCGCTGCTGTCGGAGTTCGCGGCCGTGGGCTTCGAGTATGGCTACTCGGTGGCCCGGCCTGGGGCACTGGTCTGCTGGGAAGCCCAGTTCGGTGACTTCGTCAACGGCGCGCAGACCATCCTGGACGAGTTCATCAGCTCCGGGGAGCAGAAGTGGGGCCAGCGGTCCAGCGTGGTGCTGCTGCTGCCGCACGGCTACGAGGGACAGGGACCAGACCACTCCTCGGCGCGGATCGAGCGCTTCCTCGGCCTGTGCGCGCAGGGGAACATGACCGTGGCGCTGCCGACCACCCCGGCCAACTACTTCCACCTGCTCCGCTGGCAGGCCCTGTCGCCGCGGCGGGCCCCGCTGGTGGTGTTCACGCCGAAGTCGATGCTCCGGCTCAAGGAGGCGTCCTCGGCGGTGGCCGACTTCGCTACCGGCTCGTTCCTGCCGGTGATCGGCGACCCGCAGGGACCCGACCCGGCTGGTGTCCGCCGGGTGCTGCTGTGCTCGGGCAAGATCTACTACGACCTCGCCCAGCGCCGCGCCGCGGAGGAGCGGACCGACACCGCCATCATCCGCGTGGAGCGGCTCTACCCGGTCCCGGCCGAGGAACTGGCCGCGGAACTCGGCCGCTACCCGGGGGTGGAGGAGATCACCTGGGTCCAGGAGGAGCCCGCCAACATGGGCGCCTGGCCGACGATGGCCCTGAAGCTGCCCGGGATCGCCGGCCGCGGAGTCGGCGTGATCTCGCTGCCGGCCAGCGGCCCGCCCGCCGTGGGCTCGGCGACGGCGCACAAGGCCGAGCATCAGCATCTGGTGGACGAGGCCCTGCCGGGAGCGTAGGCGATGTACTTCACCGACCGCGGCATCGAGGAACTGCTCGACCGGCGCGCGGATGACGAGGTCAGCCTGGGCTGGCTGGCCGAACGGCTGCGCGAGTTCGTCGACCTGTTCCCCGAGGCCGAGGCGACGGTGGAGCGGCTGGCCACCTGGCTGGCCCGGCTCGACGAGGAAGACCCGGACTAAAGGCCGCCAGGCCGGCCGGCCACGGTTTCGCGCGCCCCGCCCAATACGCGATACATCTTGACTTTCGGTCAACGCGACATATCGTATGAGGGCTGGAACGCCTGGCCGCCGGGCCGGGGTGAAAGGATCAGGACATGCCGCGCTGGACCGTTGACGCTCCCGCTACGTACGACTTCGACCGGGTGGACGCGCTGCGCGTCCGGGTGATCGGCGGCACGGTGGCGGTGCTCAGCACCGGCGAGCGCGCCTGCCTGGACATCTCGGCCGTGACCGGCCAGCCGCTGGTGGTGAGCCACTCGGACGGCACCCTCACGGTCAGCTACGAGGACCTGAGCTGGGACGGCCTGCTCGGCTGGCTGCGCCCGGACCGGACCGCCGCCACCATCACCATCACCGTGCCGAAGGAGTGCCCGGTCCAGCTGGGCGTGGTCACCGCCGGCGCCGTCGTGTCCGGGATCTCCGCGGCGACCTCGGTGAAGAGCGTGTCCGGGGCCATCACCCTGGACGGCGTGACCGGGGCGGTCGACGCCCGGACGGTGTCCGGCGACATCGAGGCCCAGGGCCTCGGCGGCACCATCGGGTTCAATTCGGTGTCCGGCGATCTCACCCTGGCCGACGGCTCGGTGGACCGGCTGGACGCCAAGACGGTGAGCGGGCGGGTCACCGCGGACATCGACCTCGATCAGGACGCCGCGCTGCGGGTGGCCACCGTGTCCGGGCCGGTCGCCATCCGGCTCCCCGCCGACGCCCGGGCCCGGGTGGACCTGCGGTCCACCACCGGCCGGGTGCTGAGCGAGTTCCCGGGCCTGCGGCACAGCGAGAAGCCGGGCGCCAGCACGATCAGCGGCGACCTGGGACCTGCGGGACAACCCGGCACGGTCCGGGTCAGCACCATGTCCGGCCAGGTCACACTGCTCCAGCGGGGGCAGCCTGGGACGCCTCAGGCGACGGCCGGGGCGGCAGGCGGTAACCGATGAGCCCCGTCTTCCGGCACGGCAGGCTCCGGCTCTACCTGCTCAAGCTGCTCGATGAGTCGCCCCGCCACGGGTATGAGGTGATCCGGCTGCTCCAGGACCGGTTCATGGGCGTCTACGCTCCCTCCCCCGGGACCATCTACCCGCGGCTGGCCCGGCTCGAGGAAGAGGGCCTGGTCACCCACGACGAGGCCGACGGCCGGAAGGTATACCGGATCACCGACAAGGGCCGCGAGGAACTCCGCAACCGCTCCGATGACCTCAGCGAACTCGAGGACGAGATCACCGCGTCGGTCCGGGATATCGCCCGTGAGGTCACCGAGGACGTCCGGGAGACCGTGCGCAACCTGCGCGAGGAACTCACCTTTGCCGCGCGGGACATGCACCGGCGCGGCGCCGCCCCGCCCCGCGGCTCCGCCGCCCCGCCCCGCGACTCCCAGCCCGGTCACCAGGCCCCGCCGCGCCGTAACGGCGGCCCGCCGCGCCGCGGCGCCCGGGCCACCTCGGCGTGGGACGAGGCCCTGCAGGAAGACGCACGGCACGAGGACGCCCAGCACGCGGAAGCACCGCGCGAGGAAACCCGGCGCGACCAGCCCCGGCGGGAGCAGGCCGGCCCGGGCCGGGACGAAGCGGGCCAGGCTCATGGCGCCCGCCCGGGCTGGTGGGCCTGGCCGCCGGGAGGATCCGGCTGGGCGGACCCCGGGACCTACCGGGACCTGGAACAGCTGGCCCGCCACTTCAGCCGGGAGCTGCGGGCGGCGGCGGCCCAGGCCCACGCGGTGAGCGAGGACGCCGTGGGCGACTTGCGGACCATCCTGGACGACGCGCTGGACCGGATCAAGGCCGAGGTCTTCGGCAGCGCGGACGCTTCCGGGCCGGCCGCCGCTCCCCGGCCCGGCGACCGTGACCAGGGGGATCGCGCCCCCGGAGAGCCGCACTAAAACCGGTTCACGAACCGGCCGCGGTGGGGCGAAGATAGGCTCTTGTCTCGTTCCGTGATCGCCGCTGTGCGGTTCGCCGGCGGACAGCCCCACCCCGGATCAGGAGGAATGTGTTGATGGTGCCCCAGGCCAGCAGGCTGAACAACGTCCGGTACGACATCCGCGGCCCGGTGCTGCGCCGGGCCCGGCAGCTGGAAGCCGAGGGGCACCGGATCCTCAAGCTCAACATCGGTAACACGGCACCGTTCGGCCTGATGGCCCCCGACAGCGTGGTGACCGAGCTGGTCCAGAACATCGGCGAGGCCCAGGGCTACAGCGACGCCCGGGGCATCCACTCGGCCCGGCTGGCGGTGTCGCAGTACTACACCACGCTCGGCGTGCCCGACGTCGGCCCGGACGACGTCTATCTCGGCAACGGGGTCTCCGAGCTCATCGTGATGGCCCTCCAGGCGCTGCTGGACCCGGGCGACGAGGTCCTCGTGCCCAGCCCCGACTACCCGCTGTGGACCGGGGCGGTGATCCTGTGCGGCGCCCGGGCCGCGCACTACCGCTGCGACGAGCAGACCGGCTGGCAGCCCGACCTGGACGACGTGGCCTCGAAGATCACCGAGAACACCCGGGCCCTGGTGATCATCAACCCGAACAACCCCACCGGGGCGGTGTACTCCAGGGAAACCCTGCTCGGCCTCCTCGACCTGGCCCGCCGGCACGGCCTGCTGGTGCTGGCCGACGAGATCTACGACAAGATCCTCTACGACGGCGCGGTGCACGAATCGACCGCCGCGCTGGCTCCTGATCTCGTCGTGCTGACCCTGTCCGGGCTGTCCAAGACCTACCGGGCGCCTGGCTTCCGCACCGGCTGGCTGCTGGTCAGCGGCCCGCGCCGGGAAGCGGCCGGGTACCTGGAGGGCCTGGAGCTGCTGGCGAACATGCGGATGTGCCCCAACGTGCCGAGCCAGTACGCCATCCAGGCCGCGCTGGGCGGGCCGCAGAGCATCACCGCGCTGCTGCAGCCGGGCGGCAGGCTGCGCGACCAGCGGGACCACGCCTGGCGGAAGCTGAACGAGATCCCCGGCGTGGACTGCGTCAAGCCGCAGGGCGCGCTGTATGTGTTCCCCCGGCTCGACCCGGACGTCCACAAGATCTCTGACGACCAGCAGCTGGTCATCGACCTGCTGGAGCAGCAGCACCTGCTGCTCACCCACGGCACCGGGTTCAACCTGGACACCCCCGACCACCTGCGGATGGTGTTCCTGGCCGGGATCGACGTGCTGGACGACGCGATCGGCCGGCTGAGCGCCTTCCTGGAGACCTACCAGCAGTAGGGCCTCGCGGAGCAGGCCTCAAGGGCGGCCCCCCGGCTCGGCCGCCTGCTCAGCTAAGCGGTGAACACGACCTTCCCGAACAGGTCGCCCGCGATCATCGCGGCGAAGCCGTCCCTGGCCTGCTTCAGCGGCATGATCCGGTCGATCTTCGGCCGCACGCCGGTCTGCTCGAGGAACACGGCCAGCCGCTCCAGCTCGTCCCGGGTGCCCATGGTCGAGCCCACCACCGACAGCTGCAGGAAGAAGACCCGGTTGAGGTCGGCTGGCGGCACGGCGCCGCTGGTCGCCCCGCACACCACGATCCGGCCGCCCGGCTTGAGGGCGCGCAGCGAGTGGGCCCAGGTGGCCTCGCCGACCGACTCCATGACCGCGTTGACCCGCCCGGGCAGCCTGGCCCCGGACGGGAAGACCTGGTCGGCGCCGAGTTCGAGGGCGCGGCGGCGCTTCTCCTCATCGCGGCTGGTGGCCCAGACGCGGAAGCCCGCGGCGCGCCCGATCACGACCAGGGCGGTCGCGACACCGCCGCCCGCCCCCTGGACCAGGATGGTGGCGCCGGGCTGCAGGCCGGACCGGGTGAACAGCATCCGGTAGGCGGTCAGGTACGCGGTGGGCAGGCACGCGGCCTCGGTGTAGGACAGCGCCGGGGGCATCGGCACCAGGTTGCGCCGGGGCACCGCGACCCGTTCGGCG
Source organism: uncultured Actinomycetes bacterium (assembly GCA_963718305.1). Classification (GTDB taxonomy): domain Bacteria; phylum Actinomycetota; class Actinomycetes; order Streptosporangiales; family Streptosporangiaceae; genus RYN-230. The sequence goes on along the minus strand of CAVQZG010000022.1, from coordinate 125,539 downwards.
AACGTGCCGTCGAAGCGCTCGGACAGCAGCGACCGCCGGGGATCAAGGGTCTCGTCGCCGCCCGCGACCGCCGGGTCGCCGATCACCGCGTGCACGATCACGTCGTGGCCGTCTTCGTCCACCCCGGCCGCGTCACAGCCCAGCACGATGGGCAGCCGGTCGGCTGAGATGCCCACCCCGCGCAGGGTCCAGACGTCGTGATGGTTGAGCGCGGCGGCCCGGACGGTCACCGTGGTCCACCCGTCCGGGGGCGACGGATCGGGGCGCTCGCCCAGCTCCAGCCCGGCCAGCGGGTCATCGGCGTCGATGCGTGCGGCAGTGACAGCGAACATGGGCGCACCCTAGCGCCTGGCCGCCCGCTGACCGATGATCAGCCCCCGCCACGCGGCGGTCCGGATCCACCCCGCTACACTCAGCTACCAAGCAGTACGGGCGACCCGGCAGAAGGTCCGGCCGGGCCGGACGGTCTGTGCCATACTCGGTGCGGGGAAGCGGACCCCCATGTCCCCCAGCAGCTGAAGGACTGGAGTGGATCTCAACTCCTATGCCGAGCTGGCGGTGCGCTTGGTTAACACGAGCGATGCCGGCGGCCGCCAGGATGAGCTCGCCACCATCGAGGCCTACCGAGGCCTCATGGCGGACCGGGCTGCTTTGTGTACCCGGGCCACGGCGGCTGACCTCGACGCGCTGCGGGAACTGCGGTCCCAGCTCCGGCTGATCTTCGCGGCCTGCACCGCGGGCGACGGGGAGGGCGCGGCGGCGAGGCTGAACGCGCTGCTCGCCCGGCATCCCGTGCACCCGGAGATCGCCCGGCACGACGGCGGCCCATGGCACCTGCATCACGCGGACAGCGGCTCGGTCGCGGACCGTTACGCGGCGGGCGCCGTGCTGGGGCTCACCATCGTGGTCACCAGCGTGGGCACCGACCGGCTGCGCCACTGCGAGGCCCCGTCCTGCCCGAACGTGCTGGTGGACACCACTTCGGACCGGTCCCAGGCCTACTGCGGCGACCGCTGCGCGGCCAAGGCGAGCGTGACGGCCCTGCACGTACGCCGGCGGAGTCCGGAGAGCGAAAAGGCCTCCACCGCGGCGGTCTAGCCGCCCGGATTTCCAGGTCTGCGTTTCCGGTTCAGTTTCACGCTTCCCCTCCGTTGCGCACACGGTGGGCCCCTAAATGGACAGCACCCCGTGTCCCTGCGTGGACTGATCGTGATCCGCGTTACCGAAATGAAGCCCCGGGCTTCTTCTCAGGCTGTTTGACGATCATTACCATGGGCCTACTCACAGGCCGTATGGCCGACGTATGCGGACCGGAAAGAAGGTTCGGACCATGGCAACTGAGTCCGTCGCGACGACACCTACGGCGCCGTCGGATGTCGGCCTCAAACGAGAGATGGGGTTGATCGGCGCCACCTGGGCGTCCGAGACCTCCATCATCGGATCGGGCTGGCTGTTCGGAGCGCTATTCGCGGTGCAGGCCGCGGGGCCGATCGCCCTGCTGGGCTGGGTCATCGGCGGCGTCGCGGTCATCTTCCTGGCCCTGGTGCACGCCGAACTGGGCGGGATGTACCCGGTCTCCGGCGGCACGGCGCGATTCCCCCACCTCGCCTACGGCAGCGTGGCCGGCATCTCGTTCGGCTTCTTCTCCTGGGTGCAGGCCATCACGGTGGCCCCCATCGAGTGCTTCGCGGTGATGCAGTACGGGTCGTACTACTGGCACGGCCTGTTCAACGTCAACGCGAACGGCGGGACCGGGCACGGCAACGTCACCGGGCTCGGCTTCGCGATGACGGTCGTTCTCCTGGTGATCTTCACCGCGCTGAACTTCCTGGCCATGCGCACCTTCAGCAAGATCAACTCGGGCATCACCTGGTGGAAGGTCGCCATCCCGGTCCTCACCATCATCGTGCTGCTGTTCAAGTTCCACGGCGGCAACTTCAGCGCGGGCGGCGGCTTCAACCCCTACGGCTGGAAGGCCCTGTTCGCGGCCATCCCGTCCGCGGGCATCATCTTCGCCTACCTGGGCTTTGAGCAGGCCGACCAGCTGGCCGCCGAGATCAAGGACCCGCAGAAGAACCTGCCGCGGGCCATCCTGCTGGCCACCTTCATCGGCATCATCATCTACTGCATGCTGCAGGTGGCGTTCATCGGCGCGATGCCGAGCAGCCAGATCGCCCACGGGTGGGCGAAGATCAGCAACCCGGACATCCTCGCCGGACCGTTCGCCGGGCTGGCCGGGGTCGTCGGCCTCTCCGCGCTGGCCGTTGTCCTGCGGATCGACGCGTTCGTCTCCCCGTTCGGCACCGGCCTGATCTACCAGACCTCGAGCTCGCGGGTCGGTTACGGCCTCGGCCGCAACCGCTACTTCCCGCAGGTCATGACCAAGGTCGACAAGAACGGCATCCCGTGGGTCGCCCTGATCGTCGCCTTCGTGGCCGGGCTGTTCTTCCTGCTGCCGTTCCCCAGCTGGCACTCCCTGGTCAGCCTGGTCACCGGGGCCAGCGTGCTCATGTACGCGGGCGCGCCGCTGGCCATGGGCGCGTTCCGGCGGCAGGTCCCGGAGGCCGACCGGCCCTACCGGGTGCCCGCCGGCGGGGTGATCGCCCCGCTCGCGTTCATCATCGCCAACATGCTCATCTACTGGTCCGGCTTCGAGACGGTCTGGAAGCTCGGCCTGGTCATCGTGATCGGGTACGTGCTGATCGCCATCTGCATGGCGTTCGACGAGAACCGGCCGCCGCTGGACTGGAAGTCGGCGCAGTGGCTGCCGTTCTACCTGATCGGCATCGGCATCATCTCCTGGCAGGGCCAGTACAGCGGAGGTGCCGTGGCGGCACCGCTGAACACCAACCACATCCCGTTCTGGTGGGACATGCTGGTCGTGGCCGCGTTCAGCCTGGTCATCTACTACTGGGCGATGGCCACCCGGCTGCCCAAGGCGGAGATGCTCAACCTGGTCGAGCGGCAGTCCGGCATCGAGCCGCCCGAGCGGAGCGCTGCCTGACCGCGTAACACGCTGCGAAGACCCCCGGCCCTGGCGGCCGGGGGTCTTCGTTATCTGGGCGCTTTATCAGTTATCAGCCTTTGAAGCGGCGGTAGCGGAGCAGGACGCGGCCCTCGATCAGCGCGTCCGGAACCACGCCGAACGTCCGGCTGTCCGCGGCACCGGCCGGGAGGTTGTCCGCGCTGAGCCACCACCCGCCGGGCTCCCGCCGGGCGGCCCGCTTCACCAGCAGCAGGTCCGGCCGGGACGGATGGCGGGCGATGACCAGCCGCCCTGGGCGGACCCGGACCGCCCGCCTGGCCCCGGTTCCGCGCCAGACGAGCAGCCAGTCACCCGGGTGGACGGCAGGCTCCATGGACCGCTCCACGACCGCAACCCGCCACAGCGGCCAGCGCATCGGCCCTCCTACGTTCGGTCCTGAGCCTGGGGGGTAGTGTCGGTCACCGGTAACCCATGATCCGAGATGAGAGAAGGGGACCTATGGGACTGCTGACACGTCTCCTCGAACCAAAGGCCACCGTGCACGCGCACTGCGACCTGCCCTGTGGGGTCTACGACCCGGCCCAGGCGCGGATCGAGGCTGAGTCCGTCAAGGCGATCATCCAGAAGTATCACGACAGCTCGGACCCGGCGTTCCAGACGCGGGCCCTGCTGATTAAGGAGCAGCGCTCCGAACTCGTCAAGCATCACCTGTGGGTGCTGTGGACCGACTACTTCAAGCCACCGCACTTCGAGAAGTACCCGCAGCTGAACCAGCTCTTCAACGAGGCCACCAAGCTGGCCGGCGGCGGTCCCGGGGGCACCAAGAGCAGCACCGACGTGGCCGCGGCCGATGCGCTGCTGGCCAAGATCGACGAGATCAGCAAGATCTTCTGGGAGACCAAGCAGGGCTGACCTCCCAGCTCAGCACGTCGCGATGGGCCAGAGGCCGCGCAGGCACCCCGCCTGCGCGGCCTCTGGCCTCCCGGGATTCACTGGCATCCTGGAATCGGCCGGTCAATCCAGGGCGTCCTGGCTGGTCAAAAGGGAATTGCCGGGGCAGCACCCGGGGCGGCGCGTTAGCGCTGCACGCCGCGGACGGTAGGTTGCATGGCAAGACCACGACGGCCGCCAGCAGCAGTACGGCTGACGGTACTGGAGGACAATCGTGACGGAAGAGACGACCGCGCCCACTGCTGCGGCCGTGCCCACCGCGGTTCGCGGCGACCATGCGCCGCGGGACGCCGAGGATCGTGTGACGATCCGGATGCCGGCCGAGGGCGCCTACCTGTCCGTGCTGCGCACGGCCACTGCGGGTCTCGCCGCCCGCCTGGACTTCACCCTCGATGAGATCGAGGACCTGCGGATCGCCGTAGACGAGGCGTGCGGCCTGCTGCTGAGCCAGGCCTCGCCGGGCGCGAGCCTGGACTGCGACTTCACCCTCGGCGAGGACAGCGTGACCATCGCGGTGTCCGTGCAGACCCAGCGGGCCCAGCTCCCCGCCCGTGACACCTTCGCCTGGACCGTGCTCGCCGCGCTGGCCGGCAGCGTGGACGCCTGGGCCGGGCCGGGCAGCAAACTCACGGTCATGCTGCGCAAGACCCGCGAGCTGTCGAGGTCCGGGTGACCGAGGAAATCGAGGTCCGGGTGCCCCGGAAAGTCGATGCCCGGGTGGCCGAGGAGATCGATGCCGGAGTGGCGGCCAGCATCGAGGCCCCGGGGGGTGAGGCGCCCCTGGGTGAGACGGCACTGGGTGAGACGGCACTGAGCGAGGCGCCGCTGAGCGAGGTGGCCCCGCCGCCGCGGATCCAGCACGCGGTCCCGGACCGGGGACGCGCGCGGGAACTGTTCGAGCGGCTGGCGGTGCTGCCCGACGGCGACGCCGACCGGCTGCGCATCCGCGGCGAGCTGGTCGAGCTGCACCTGCCGCTGGTGGAATACCTGGCCCGGCGCTTCCGTAACCGCGGCGAATGGCTCGACGACCTGACCCAGGTGGCGACGATCGGGCTGATCAAGTCCATTGACCGCTTCGACCTGGCCCGCGGGGTGGAATTCTCGACCTATGCCACCCCCACCATCGTGGGTGAGATCAAGCGGCATTTCCGCGACAAGGGCTGGGCCGTCCGGGTGCCCCGGCGGCTGCAGGAGCTCAAGCTGGCCCTGACCAAGGCCATCGGGGACCTGGCGCAGCGCGAAGGCCGGGCGCCCACCGTGGCCGAGATCGCCGCGCACCTGCAGATGACCGAGGAAGAGGTCCTGGAGGGCCTGGAGTCGGCCAACGCCTACTCGACGGTGTCGCTGGACGCTCCGGACTCGGGTGACGACGACGCGCCCGCCGTGGCCGAATCGCTCGGCATGCTGGACGACGCCCTGGAAGGGGTCGAGTACCGGGAATCACTCAAGCCCTTGCTGGAACAGCTGCCCAGCCGGGAAAAGCGCATCCTGCTGCTGCGGTTCTTCGGGAACATGACGCAGTCGCAGATCGCCAGCGAACTGGGGATCTCGCAGATGCACGTATCCCGGCTGCTGGCCCGGACGCTCGCCCAGCTCCGCGACGGCCTCACCGCCGAGGATTAGAGTTGCCCGGGGGCGACCCCCCGGACCCCCACTGGCCCGCTCCCGTGTGCACGTCGGCTGCCGCGGGTGCCGGGCACATTTCACGCCGAACGTTCGCGCAAACCGGGCAAATCATCCGCTTCGATGCACGTCTGGCGTGATATGTGCCGTGGGTGGCCGGCTAGCTAGCTGCGGGCGGGGCGTTTGCCTGACGTGCCTGGCTTGGCTGACCCCGTTTTGGCTGGCGGGTTTTGGCCTGGGGGGCGTGTCTTTGGCGCTGCTGGGTCTTGGCTTGCTGTGGGCGCTGGGCCGGGGTGGGCCCGGTGGCGCTGGGGCCCGCTGCCGGGGCGCGGGGCCGGCCAGGGCGCGGAGGCTGGCCGGCATCAGCAGCAGGGCGAACCCCGCGGCCGCCAGGAGCAGCGACGGGATGCCCCACTCGTAGCGGTGCCCCTGCACCAGGTAGATGCCGACGATGCCGACGAACAGCTGGGTCAGCGCCGCGGGAGTGCGGCTCCACCGGCGGCCCCGGGACAGCCCGACGGCGACCCAGGCCAGCGCGGCCGCCGTGGCCAGCCCGATCAGGGTCAGCGCGATCCCGCTGCCCCGCTGGTAGGACTGGCCCGCGACCGTGTCGACCCCGGCCAGCACGCTGGCGGCGAGCACGATGAGGGCGTCAGCGGCTTGCACTCCAGCCGCGCCGAGCAGGCTCGCCGGCCTCTGCTGCATCTCCCGTACCCCTCATCGCTAATCTGAGCCCGTGCCCGCGCTCCTGATCGTCAACCCGCACGCCACGGCCACCACCCAGTTGCGCCGGGACGTCATCACGCATGCTCTCGCATCCCAGATGCAACTGGAAGTCGTGGAAACACGCTACCGGGGTCATGCGGGCACCCTGGCGCGCAAGGCCGCCTCAGACGGCTTCCAGCTCATTCTGACGCTCGGCGGGGACGGCACGGTCAACGAGGCCGTCAACGGCCTCCTGCACGGCCTGAAGCCCGGCCGGGAGCCCGGGACGGACCCGGCCTTCGCCCCCGTCCCGGGCGGGAACGCCAACGTGTTCGTCCGCGCGCTGGGCCTGCCCGCCGACCCGGTTGACGCGACCGGGCGGATCCTCGAGGCCCTGCGGACGGGCCGCGACCGCCGCGTCGGGCTGGGCTGCGCCAGTCCCGGTCACACCAGTCCGGGAGCTCCCCCCGGAGCCAGCCTGGACCGCTACTTCACCTTCAACGCCGGGATGGGCCTGGATGCCGAGACCGTGCGGGTGATCGAGGGGATGCGGGAGCACGGCCGGACCCTGACCTCCCGGCTGTACCTGCGGACCGCACTGCGCCAGTTCTACCGGGTCACCGACCGCCGTCACCCCCGGCTCACCCTGGAACGGGACGGCCAATCCCCGATCGGGCGCCTGTTCCTCGGGATTATTTCCAACACGTCGCCCTGGACCTACCTGGGCCGCCGGCCGGTCAACCCGAGCCCGGGCGCGAGTTTCGACACCGGGCTCGACATCTTCGCGCTCCGGCGAATGCGGACGATGGGCACGTTGAACGCGCTCCGCCAGATGTTCACCCAGGATGGCGAGCCGCCCCGGGGCCGGGACGTGGTCAGCCTGCACGACCAGCCCGCGTTCACGCTCCGGTCGGACCAGCCGGTCGCACTCCAGGTGGACGGCGAGTACGTGGGCGAGCATGAGAGTGTCACGTTTCGAGCTGTTCCGAGCGCTCTGCGGGTAATTGCCTGACTAGCCCGGAAGAGGCCAAGATGTGACCTATCAGACACCGAAATCCGCCTGAACCTTTGCCGAATAGTCTTGCGTTTGATTCAGGCGCTTGACAGGCTAGAACCCGGTTCGGGTGAGCGGTGCCATGCGCCGACATCCTGCAGGTCTTGGCGTTGGTGTCCTGATTCCGAGGCCTCGGACCGGAGTCCAGTGGGGGCCGCTGGCTCGAATGAAGTGTGAGTGTACAAACCCCGGGAAGCTACACGGCTCCCGACATATGACCTGGCTCGTGAATTCGTTCACAAGCTCGCGGGCGGGGTCACCACCCCGGGCCTCGGCCCGGTCTCCATAGGAGGAGTGGACCGCATGGACTGGCGCCACGACGCCGCCTGCCGTGACGTGGACCCGGAGCTGTTCTTCCCGATCGGGAATACCGGACCCGCGCTACTCCAGATCGACGAGGCGAAGCAGGTATGCCGCCGATGCCCAGCGATCGAGGCCTGCCTGCAGTGGGCGCTCGAGAGCGGCCAGGACGCCGGGGTGTGGGGCGGCATGAGCGAAGACGAGCGGCGCGCCGTCAAGCGGCGGGCCAGCCGGTTCCGCGCTCGCGCTCACGCCTGAGCGCCCTGCGTGCATGAGCGCCACCGCCCGCGAGCCGGGCGGTGGCCGCTCTATCCCGGCGCACGCCCGTGTCTAGACCCCGTGTCTAGACAGAGCCCAGCGGGCGTATCGGGGCGGCCCGGGCCGATAACGGCGCCTCCGCGTCCAGCGGCAGGTCAACGACGGCCTTGGTCCCGCCGCCTGCCCTGGGCTTGACCTCCAGCCGCCCGCCGAGCTCGGAGACCACGAGGGTCCGGACGATCTGCAGGCCCAGGCTCGTGGCCGAATCCAGATCGAATTCTTCCGGCAATCCGACGCCATTGTCTTGGACGATCACCGTCAGCCGCTCCTGGCTGCGGTTCACCGAGACCTCGAGCAGCCCGCCCAGGCCCGGGGCCAGTTCCGGTCCACACGGCGCCAGCCCATGCTGCAGCGCGTTCTGCAGCAACTCGGCCAGGACCAGGGCCAGCGGCGTGGCCACCGCGGACGGGAGCAGGCCGAACTTGCCGAGCAGGACCGGCTTGACCCGGGCCTCGGCCGCGGACACCTCCCCCGCCATGGCCGCCACCCGCTCCGCGACGTCGTCGAAGTTCACGATCTCCTCGGGAGCGTGCGAGAGCGTCTCGTGGACGGTGGCGATGGAGCCGACCCGGCGCACCGCCTCATCCAGCGCGGCCCGCGCCTTCGGCTCGTCCAGCCGCCGGGACTGGAGCCGCAGCAGCGCGGCCACGGTCTGCAGGTTGTTCTTGACCCGGTGGTGGATCTCCCGGATGGTGGCGTCCTTGGTCATCAGCTCGCGTTCGCGGTGCCGCAACTCGGTCACGTCCCGGACCAGCACCAGCGCGCCGGTGCGCAGGCCGTTGACCACCAGCGGGATGGCCCGGAGCTGGACCACGGACCCGTTCCCCTCGACCTCGGTCTCGCGCGGGGCGCGGCCGCTGGCGGTGACCATCAGGGAGTCATCGGTCGGCCGGCCTGGCGCGCAGAGCCGGGCGGTCAGGGGGCCCAGTTCCGACCCCACCAGATCGGCCGCCAGGCCAAGCCGGCGGTACGCCGAGAGGGCGTTAGGGCTCGCGTAACTGACCTTGCCGGAACGGCCGAGCCGGAGCAGGCCGTCCCCGACGCGCGGGGATCGGACCAGCGCGGGCTGCTGGCCCGGCCAGGGGAACATGCCCGACGCAACCATCTGGGCCAGGTCATCCGCGCCCTTGAGGTAGGTGAGCTCCAGGCGGCTCGGCGTGCGCGCCGAGCTCAGGTTGGTGCTGCGCTCGATGACCGCGATGACCTGGCCCTCGCGGGTGACCGGAATCGATTCGCGGCGGACCGGCACGCCGCGGGTCCACTCCGGGTCGCCTTCCCGGCAGATCCGCCGCTCCCGGTGCGCCGATTCCAGGAAGGGACGGGCCCCGGTGGGCGCGAACGTGCCCACCGCGTCGTCGTGGAACGTGGTCGGCCCGGTGGTCGGGCGCATCTGGGCCAGCACCACCCAGCCGGAGGAGTCCTGGAGCGGCGCCCACAGCACCAGGTCAGCGAAGGACAGGTCGGCCAGCAGCTGCCAGTCGGACACCAGAGCGTGCAGCCAGTCGATGTCGGCCGACGTCAGCGCGGTGTGGCGGCGGGCGAGGTCATTCAGCGTGGGCACCCTGCCATCATCGCCCATCCGGGCCACCTGACGGGCCTGGGGAAGCGGTCCCGCCGCTGATGAGGGATCATGTCCGGAACGCAGTTTGCTGCGGAAGGAAGTGACCCGTGACAGCGTCCCCCGCCATCCGCGACGGTGAGCCCGCCCCGCCCGGCCCGACACCGCCCGGCCCGACGTCGCCCCGGATCCCCAAGTACTACGCGGTCAAGCGCCAGCTGCTCGAGCTGACCCAGGCCATGGCCCCGGGCAGCCCGGTGCCGCCGGAACGCGAGCTGGCCCAGCACTACGGGACGTCGCGGACCACGGTGCGCCAGGCCCTGGCCGAGCTGGTGATGGAAGGCCGGCTCCGGCGGATGCAGGGCAAGGGGACCTTCGTGGCCAAGCCCAAGGTCGCGCAGCTGCTCGAGCTGGCCAGTTACACCCAGGGGATGCGGGCGCACGGGCTGCACCCGCAGACCAGGATCCTGGACACCAGCTACGTGCCGGCCGACGCGCAGCTCTCCGAGCTGCTGGCGATCCCGGCGGGCAGCCGGGTGCTGCGCATCCACCGGCTGCGGCTGGCCGACGGGGAACCCATGTTAACCGACACCTCCCACCTGCCCGCCCGCCGGTTCCCGGGCCTGCGCCGGAACCTGGACCGCTACGCGTCCCTGTACGAGGCGCTGGCCTCGGCCTACGGGGTCCAGCTCACCGAGGCGGTGGAGACGATCGAGACGGTGCTGGCCGACCCCAAGGACGCCCGGCTGCTCGCGGTGGACGTCGGCATGCCCCTGCTCCTGCTGTCCCGGCAGGCGTTCGACGCCTCGGCCGAGCCGGTCGAATGGGCCCAGTCCAAGTACCGGGGCGACCGCTACAAGCTGGTCACCCGGCTGCGCCGGCCCTATTAACCCAGCCGGCCCTGCTGGCTCAGCCGGCCCTGCTGGCTCAGCCGGCCTCGCCGGTGGGCGTCGTCCGGTTGCGCCGGTAGCCGGTCAGCCACCAGGCTGCGGGCAGCAGCCCCGCGGCGATGGCGGCCTTGATGGCGTCGCCCGCCACGAACGGGGTGAAGCCCTCCGACAGCGCCTGCGCGGCACTGAGGTGCAGGTCCAGCGCCAGCCAGGTCACCCCGAACGCGTAGATGAGGACCTCGCCGGCGATCATGGCCGGCACCGACCGCGGCACCGAGCGGTCCGCACCGCGCTCGGCCAGGTAACCGCAGAGGATCGCGGCGGCGATGAAGCCGAGCACGTAGCCGAACGAGGCCCCCACGTAGCCGCTGGCCTGCCCGGCGAACCAGGGCACCCCGGCCAGCCCGGCCACCGCGTAGAGCACCAGCGCCGCCCCGGCCCGGCGCCAGCCCAGCGCCGCGCCCGCCAGCAGCACACCCAGGGTCTGCCCGGTGATGGGCACGGGCGTGAAGGACAGGTGGATCGAGATCTGGGCCAGCAGCCCGACAAAACCAGCCGCCCCGACGACCAGGAGCGTGTCCCGGACCAGCGCACCGGGCAGCAGGTCGGCAAGCACCAGGGGGGAACGCTGGCGCAGCGCGGCCGCATCAGACATAGGGGGACTCCTCAGGCGGGGGAACATACTGGTAGCCGAGGGGACGATACCAAGGTCACCGGGACCGTCCAAGGCACCGGGTGGCCGGTAGGCCGTCGGGAGCGGTCACAATAGCGAACCATGCGGGTAAGCGACACGCTCGCCTTCGCGGCGGGACACTGGCGCATCGAGCGGGTGCTGGCCGACCACCGCTCGGGCACGCAGGGGCGGTTCACCGGCTCAGCCACGCTCAGCGAACCCGTGCCTAGCGAACCGTGCCAGCGAGCCCGTGCTCAGCCAACCGGCCCTCGGCGAACCGGACGAGCCTGGGCCGGCCCCGCCCTGGCCGGCCCTGTGCTACCTGGAGACCGGCGAGCTGCGCTTCGGCACGCACTCCGGCCCGGCCACCCGCACCCTCCGCTACCAGGGCCGGCCCGACGGCACGGTCGACGTGCGGTTCGCGGACGGCCACCTCTTCTACCGGCTTGACCTGCGCTCAGGCCGTTGCGAGGCGGTCCACCAGTGCCGCGCGGACCGCTACGAGATCACCTACCTGGCGCTCAGCGAGGACGTGCTGGAGGAGCGCTGGCAGGTGCACGGACCGGGCAAGGACTACCACGCCACCGCGACCCTGATCCGCTGGGATCACTGATTCGCAAACCATTGCAGCCTGGGTCATTTCGTCGCACCATATACGTCAACACCGTGACATACGTCACGCGCGCGCCGCCCGCCCCACGCCGTGGCCCGGCGGGAGGCGCGTGGACGACCCACTCAGGGAGACGAAGCGATGACGCACTCCGGCCCCCCAACCCGCCGCACCGGCGCCTGGATCTTAGTCACGATCCTGCTGTTAGTTGCGGTGCTCGGGACCCTCATCGTCCCGATCTACGCACGCAGCACCCCCAAGCTCGGCAGCTTCCCCTTCTTCTACTGGTACCAGCTGATCTGGGTCCCGGTCGTCGCGCTGCTGACCACGATCTGCTACCTGATCACCACCCGGGTCGCCCGCCCGCCGGCTGACGGCCACCCCTCCTCGCCACCCCTGAGCGACCGCGGGGAGGCGTTGTGAGCCACATCAACTGGGTCTCGTTCGGCATCCTGATCTTCCTGTTCGCCCTGGTCACAGTGGTCGGGTTCGCAGCGGCGCGCTGGCGCCGGGCCGAGGACATACTGCATCTCAACGAGTGGGGGCTGGGCGGGCGGGGCTTCGGCAGCTTCGTCACCTGGTTTTTGCTTGGCGGTGATCTGTATACTGCCTACACATTCATCGCGGTGCCGGCCCTGGTCTACGGCACCGGGGCGGCCGGGTTCTTCGCCCTGTCCTACACGATCATGGTCTACCCGATCGTGTTCGTGTTCCTGCCCCGGCTGTGGTCCGTGGCCCGGGTGCACGGCTACATCACCCCGGCCGACTTCATCCGCGGCCGGTACGGGTCGCGCGGGCTGGCGCTCGCGGTGGCCTTCACCGGCATCCTGGCCGTCATGCCCTACATCGCCCTGCAACTGGTCGGCATCCAGGCCGTGCTGACCGTGATGGGCATCGGCGGCTCTTCCACCACCGGGTTCGTGCATGACCTGCCACTGATCATCGCGTTCCTCATCCTGGCCGGGTACACGTTCGTGTCCGGGCTGCGCGCCCCGGCCCTGATCGCGTTCATCAAGGACACGCTGATCTACGTGATGATCATCGTGGCCATCATCTACATCCCGATCCGGGTGGGCGGCTGGGGGCACATCTTCAGCGTCGCCGACACCCACCTCAAGGCGACCAACCCCAAGACGGGCAAGCCGAACGGCAGCCTCATCCTGGAGCCGGCCGGGATGTGGGCCTTCTCCACACTCGCCCTGGGTTCGGCCCTGGCCCTGTTCATGTACCCGCACACGATCACCGGCGTATTCGCGGCCAAGCGGCGCAACGTGATCCGGCGCAATGTGGCCGCGCTGCCCGTCTACTCGCTGGTGCTCGGCCTCATCGCGCTGCTCGGCTACATGGCCCTGGCCGCACCCGGCGTGCCCGCGGAGGTCAAGGCCCACGACGCGAACGCGCAGCTGGCCGTGCCGTTCCTGTTCCAGCGGATCTTCCCGAGCTGGTTCGCGGGGATCGGCTTCTCGGCCATCGTCATCGGCGCACTGGTCCCGGCGGCCATCATGGCGATCGCCGCGGCGAACCTGTTCGCCCGAAACATCTACAAGGAGTACCTGCGGCCGAACGCCAGCGCGGCTGAGCAGACCAGGGCATCTCAGTGGGCCTCGCTCGTGGTCAAGCTGGGCGCCCTGCTGTTCGTGCTGTTCGTGAAGCAGACGTACGCCATCCAGTTCCAGCTCCTGGGCGGAATCTGGATCGTGCAGACGTTCCCGGCCATCGTGACGGGCCTGTACACCCGCTGGTTCCACCGCTGGGCGCTGGTCATCGGCTGGGCGGTGGCCATGGTGTTCGGCACCATCGCCGCGTATCGGCTGCCCGCACCCGGCGAGCCGGGTACGCACTTCGGCGCGTCGGCGGACACCGTGCCGATCATCGGCCATACCGTCTACATCGGGCTTACCGGGCTGGTCATCAACCTGGTGGTCGCGGCCCTGCTGACCCTGCTGTTCCGGGCGTTCAAGGTGCCGGGCGGGCCGGACGAGACGCGGCCCCATGAGTACGTGGCCGATCCGGAACCCGCAGCCGAGGAGCCCGTTCCGGTCGCGGCCGGGGCGGCGGACATCGCCTGATCCCGGCCCAGGTGCCGGGCCCGCCACCCCCTCCGGGCCCGGCACCTGTTCCCGAAAGCTACTAGCTGGTAACCTCACCGCATGACCGAGGGGACTGGGCCCGGGGGAACTGCGCACGGGGGCACGCTGGCGGCGGCGGCCGCCCGGGCCAACGGCGCGGACACCATGTTCACGCTGTCCGGGGGCCACGTGTTCCCGCTGTACGACGCGGCCGTGCACGCCGACCCGCCGATGCGGCTGCTGGATGTGCGGCACGAGCAGACCGCCGTGTTCGCCGCGGAGGCCACCGCCCGGCTGACCCGGCGGCCCGGCCTGGCCGTGCTGACCGCCGGGCCGGGGGTGACCAACGGCGTCAGCGCCATCACCACGGCCCAGTTCAACGGCTCGCCGGTGGTGATCCTCGGCGGCCGGGCCCCCGACGCGCGCTGGGGTTCTGGCAGCCTGCAGGAGTTCGACCACCCTGAACTGCTCCGGCCCATCACCAAGGCGGCCTGGACCGAGCACGAGACCGCGAAGGTCGGCACCGGGGTGGATGAGGCGTTCCGGCTGGCCACCACGCCGCACCGGGGCCCGGTCTTCGTGGACGTGGCCATGGAGGCCCTGTTCGGCCCGGCTCCCCCGGAGCCGGCGCCGGCCGGAGCCTTCGGGCAGGCCAGGGCGGCGGCGCCGGGTGACCCGGAGGCGGCCGCCGTCATCGCGGGGCTGCTCGCGGCGGCCCAGCGCCCGGTGCTGGTGCTCGGCTCGGACGTGTGGATGGGCGGCGCGGAGCTGGCCGCCCGGACCGCGGCCGAGGAACTGCGGCTGCCGGTCATCGCCAACGGCCAGGGCCGCGGCATCCTGCCCCGGGGCCACGAGCTGCTGGTCACCCGCGCCCGGTCGACCGCGTTCCGGCAGGCCGATCTGGTGGTCGTGGTGGGCACGCCGCTCGACTTCCGGCTCGGTTATGGCGCGTTCGGTGACCAAAGCGATCCGCAACGAAAACCAGCCGTGGTCCATGTCGCCGACGCGCCGGGGCAGGTCGCGGCGCATGCCCAGCTGGCGGCCTCCTACGCCGGTGACCTTGGCGCGTTCTTCACCGCCCTGGCCGGCCCAGCCGCCTGGCCGGCCCGGCCCGCCCGGGCGGCCTGGGAAGAGTCCTGGCTGCCACGGCTGCAGGAGGCGGCCCGCGGCGCGGTGGCCGCCGACGGCCCGCTGCTGGCCAGCGGGGCCAGCCCGATCCACCCGATGCGCATCTACGGCGAGCTGGCCGGGGTGCTGGACGACGACGCCGTGGTGATCGGCGACGGCGGGGACTTCGTGTCCTACGCGGGCAAGTGCATCGAGCCGGGACGCCCGGGCGGGTGGCTCGACCCGGGGCCGTACGGCTGCCTGGGCACCGGGCTGGGCTACGCGATCGCGGCCCGGATCGCCCGGCCCTCGGACCAGGTGGTGCTGCTGCTCGGGGACGGCGCGGCCGGGTTCTCGCTGATGGACGCGGACACCCTGGTCCGGCACGGGCTGCCGGTCGTCATGGTCTGCGGCAACAACGGGATCTGGGGCCTGGAGAAACACCCCATGCGGGCCATCTACGGCTACGACGTGGTCGCCGACCTGCAGCCGCAGTGCCGCTACGACGAGGTGGTCAGCGCGCTGGGCGGCGCGGGGGAAATGGTCACCCGGCCGGACGATATCGGCCCCGCGCTGCGCCGGGCCTTCGAGTCCGGGGTGCCCTACCTGGTCAACGTGATCACCGACCCTGCGGTCGCCTACCCGAGGTCCACCACGGGGGTCTGACGCCGGGCCGTAAGCGGGAAGGTTATTCGATGATCGCGATCAGGTCGCCTTCCTGGACTACGTCGCCCTCGGCCACCGCGAGCTTGGTCACCGTGCCTGGCTCCTCGGCCAGCACCGGGATCTCCATCTTCATCGATTCGAGGATGACCAGCGTGGCACCGTCGGAGACTTCCTCACCCTCGGCGGTCACGACCTTCCACACGTTGGCCACCATCTCCGCGCGGACTTCGGCCACTCGCCGCTCCTCTCACTCACCGGGTCACCTGCGGGCGGCCCCAGCCTCATTGTGTCAAGTCAGGGACGCAGCCGGCTGATCACCAGGGTGTCGTAGCTGCCGTCGCTGAACTCCTCGCTGTCCAGCAGGTCCGCGTGGAACGGCAGGTTCGTCTTCAGCCCGGTGATCCGGAACGACGCCACCGCGTCCCGGGCCCGGCGCAGTGCCTCGTCCCGGTCCGGGCCCCACACGCACAGCTTGGCCAGCAGCGGATCGTAGAACGGGGTGACCTGGTTCCCGGCCGTGTATCCCGCGTCGACCCGGATGCCCTCGCCGGCTGGCTCGTCCCAGGCCGTGATGGTGCCGGGGCTGGGCAGGAACCGGCCCGGGTCCTCGGCGTACACGCGCAGCTCGATCGCGTGCCCAGCCGCCCGCACGTCGTCCGGATCGAAGCTGATCCCGCCGCCGGCGGCGATCCGCAGCTGCTGCTCGACCAGGTCGATGCCGGTCACCATCTCGGTGACCGGGTGCTCGACCTGGAGCCGGGTGTTCATCTCCAGGAACGTGAAGTCCCCGGTCCGCGCGTCCAGCAGGAACTCGACCGTGCCGGCGCCCTGGTAGCCGACCGTCTCCCCGGCCCGGACGGCGGCCTCCAGCATCCGGGCCCGCAGGCCGGAGCCGACCCCGGGCGACGGGGTCTCCTCGGCTACCTTCTGGTGCCGGCGCTGCACCGAGCAGTCCCGCTCACCGAGGGCGAGCACCCGGCCGCCGGCCAGCCCGAGGATCTGCACCTCCACGTGCCGGGCCGGCGCCACGTACCGTTCCAGCAGGATCGCGGGGCTGCCGAAGAACCGCTCCGCGCGGGAGCGGGCCGTCTCGAAGGCCGCCGCCAGCTGCTCCGGGTCGGCCGCGGCGCTCATCCCGATCCCGCCGCCCCCCGCCGCCGCCTTCACCATGACCGGGTAGCCGATCAGGGCCGCGGCGGCCAGCGCCTCCTCGAGGTCGCGCACCGGCTCGGTGGTGCCCTCGGCCACCGGTACTCCCGCGGCGGCCATCAGGTTCCGGGCGCTGATCTTGTTGCCCATCTGGTCGATGGCGGACGCCGAAGGGCCCACCCAGGTCAGCCCGGCCTCGGTGACCTGCCGGGCGAAACCGGCGTTCTCGGACAGGAAGCCGTACCCGGGATGGATGGCCCGGGCCCCGGTGTCCCGGGCTGCGCGCAGGATCGCCGCGGCGTCCAGGTAGCTGCGCGCGGGCGGCGGCGGGCCGATCAGGACCGCCTCGTCCGCCGCGCGGACGTACGGCAGCTCCGCGTCGGCCTCGGAGTAGACGGCCACGGTCCGGATGCCCATCCGCCGCGCGGTGGTGATCACCCGGCGGGCTATCTCGCCGCGGTTGGCGACCAGCACCGACTCGATCACGGCGGAATCAGGCCCGGCGGTGTCGGGCCCCGTGGTATCGGACACGGCGGCAGCCTACAGGCGGCCGGGGTAGTACCGTCCTGTCACCTTGGTCAGGGCCTCCACCACACCCGGGTCGTATTCGGCCGTGCTGTCCAGCCGGAGCCGTTCCAGGGCGGCCGCCGACCGGTCCCGGTCTGGCGACCCGCCGACCAGGTCGTCGAAGGCGTTGGCGGCCCGGATGATCCGGCTGCCGATCGGCGGCTCGGGGTCGCGGCCGCGCCAGGGCTGGCACTGGCGGCGGACGATCTCGGCCACCCCGTCCAGCACGCCGGCCTGCTCGATGACGCTGGCGCCGAGGCCGGCGATGCGTTGCTGGTCTTCCGGAGAAGCCAGCACCGTCGCGCCACCCGGGATCGGATCCGCCAGCGACAGCTGGCCGATGTCGTGCATGAGCGCGGCGTACTCCAGTTCCAGCAGGTCCGGCTCGCTCATCCCGAGCTCGCGGCCGACCGCGACGGCGAGCCTGCCCACCCGGTAGGAATGGCCGTCCTCGACGTACCCGCCGACCTCGGTGACCCGGGCCAGCGCGCGGACCGTCTGCAGGTAGGTGGAGCGGATGCCGGCGTACCGGCGGAAGGCCGTCTGGGTGACCAGCAGCGGCGCGATGAGCAGCGCCAGTGCCACCAGCCCCATGGCCTCGGTGGCCAGGGCGATCAGCATGGCCGAGGCGCCCACCGCCGCGCCCAGCGGCACCTGGATGCGCAGTTCGTCGGCCAGTGACACGACGAACCGGGCCCGTAGCGCGTCCGCCCGGATCAGCCCCTTGATCACGCATTCCGCGAGCCATCCGGCCACGATCAGCACGGCCATGACGGCCAGCCTGAGCCACATGTGATCATTGATGATGGCCAGGTGGGCGAGGGGCCGGAAGGCGATGGCCACGAACGCCACGGCCAGCAGCCGGGACGCCATCCCGGCCACCCCGGCGGGCCGCCCGGCGGCCAGGTGCGGCAGCGCCCCGACGATCATGCCGACCGCGGTGACCGCGACCACCTGCAGCGCGGGCTGCAGCGCGGGCACCGTGCCGACCTTGACCGCCAGCGCGTAGCCGAGGGCCCCGGCGCTGCCGATGGGCGCGGCCTCCCGGTCGCCGGGCAGGGACAGCCGGAGCAGCTCGCCCAGGGCGATCAGCGCCCCGAAGGCCAGTGCGTCCCGGGGCTGCACCAGGCCGGCCGCGGCGGTCTGCGCCACGGCCGCGACCAGCAGCACGCCCGCCGCCGCGACCAGCAGCAGCTGCCCGGAGTCGATGGACTGCCAGCCGGGCTGGCGGGCGAGGTGCCGTTGGGTCGTCACCGCGGGCTCACCTCAGCGGCTCTCGACGACCCGCAGCGGCGCGGTGGGGTCGTCGTGATCCTGGGCCGCGACCTGGGCGGCGAAGTCGGCCGGCAGCGTCGCCGGCGGGGACTGGCCGCCCGCCTGGGATTCCCAGCGCTCCTGGCCCAGCGCGGCGATGAACGCGTCCACGAGTACCGGGTCGAACTGAAGGCCGGAGCATTTGCGCAGCTCCGCGACGGCCTCCTCGACGCTCCGGGCGCCGCGGTAGGACCGGGTGGAGGTCATCGAGTCGAACGCGTCGGCGACCGCGATCACCCGGGCGAATTCGGGGATCTCGTCACCGGCCAGGCCCATCGGGTAGCCCTGGCCGTCCATCCGCTCGTGGTGGTGCATGATGCCGTCCAGCGCCTCGGTCAGGAACCCGATCTGCCGGACGATCTCCAGGCCGCGCATCGGATGCAGCTGGATGGCGGCCAGTTCCTCCTCGGTCAGCGGCCCGGTCTTCTGCAGCACCTTGGTCGGCACCCCGAGCTTGCCCACGTCGTGCAGCATGCCCGCGTAGCGGATGGCCTCGACCCGCTCTGCGCCCATGCCGATCTGCCGGGCCAGCAGGGTGGCGCCCCGGGACACCCGCTCACTGTGCCCGCGGGTGTAGAAGTCCTTGGTCTCCACGGCCTGGCACAGCGCGGCCATCGTGGCCGAGTAGGCACCCTCCTGCGCGGCGAACTGGCCCATGGCCCAGCGCGCGACGAACAGCGGGATCAGGACCAGGACCGCGGCGAACGGGCCCACCAGATCCCACAGGGCCGCGATGAGCAGCCCCAGCGTGGCATAGCCCAGGTCGGACACCAGCAGCAGGGAAAGGTGCAGGTCAAGGCGGCCTCGCTGGGGGCTGATCCCGGCCGGGGGGAGGAGCAGGAGCATGCTCCACAACAGGCCATGATTGACCACCACGTGCACGACGGCGGCCGCCGCGAACGGCAGGATGATGCCCGGGAAGTCGGCCGGCTTGGGCACGCCGATCTGGCCGCCGAGCGCCAGATAAGCCTCACCCGCCGCAAAAGCACTCAGGGCGTACATGGCGCCGTTAAAGGCCCGCTCCCGCAGGCCGCCGCGGCGCAGGCTGATCAGTGAGGTGGCGCCGACCAATGCCGCCCCGCCCGGGCCGAGCAGCACGACCGCGGCCAGGGTGGCCGCGGAACTGGGCGACCAGGCGGACTGGCGGTAGGTGAGGGTGGTCGGGGTGGAATCGCAGATCATGAACAGGACGGCCAGCACCAGCAGCATCAGGGTCTCCTGGTAGCCCAGACCCTGGCTCAGGTCCTGCACCAGCACGTGGGCCAGCAGCAGGACCGCCGCCGTGACCACCACGGCCATGTAGAGCCACGCGGCCCGCGAGAGCCTGCTCAAGACCCCCCCTCGCAGTCAGTCCGATCGGCTACCGGGTGGTCACTCCCTCATGGGCACACGCGACCGCAAACCGGAAACTGCCGATCTCCGGCCCCGATGAATGACCCTGCCAATAGGTCCAGCTCGCCACTCAGGGTAACGCCATCACTGCTGATCGCGTAGCCACACGGCGGATATCTACAATCTGTATATATGCCATGACAGAAAGTAACAATGGCTAGCACACGGAGACGTCCGCGCAGTTCAGGGGGCTGATCGATTTGGCCGGTGACCCCGCGGGTGATTTGGCGGGTAATAGGCCGGCTGAAGGCGGGCTATTCGCCCGGCAGTTCGGTGATCTCGATCTCGATGGTGGCCCGGACTTCCTGGATCCGGGTCAGCACCTTGACCCGCAGGTCACCGGGGACCTCATCGTGGCCGCAGGACTTGTGCACCAGGCGCTTGACCGCCTCTTCCAGGCCGTACTCCCGAAGGCACGGGCCGCACTCGTCGAGATGCTGGCGGATCTCCGCCTTGCCGGAGGGGCCGAGCTCGCCATCCAGGTAGGAGTAGACCCGGTCGAGTACCTCGGTGCACGGAGTCTCGTGGGGTTTCCCGCAGCTCATGATGCGTCCCTCCCCGACTCGGCGGCCTGGGGCTCCTGCCCGTCGCCGTTACCCGCCGGGGCCGGCCGGGTCACGCCCCGGTCAGCCGCGTAGTCCTGCAGCATGTCCCGCAACTGACGCCGCCCGCGATGCAGGCGCGACATGACGGTGCCGATCGGCGTGCCCATGATGTCGGCGATCTCCTTGTACGCGAACCCCTCCACGTCGGCGAGGTACACCGCGATGCGGAACTCCTCAGGAAGGGCCTGCAGCGCCTGCTTGATGTCGGAGTCCGGGAGCCGGTCCAGGGCCTCCGCCTCGGCCGACCTCAGGCCCGTGGAGGTGTGCTCGGCCGCCCGGGCCAGCTGCCAGTCCTCGACCTCTTCCGCGCCGGATCGCTGCGGCTCACGCTGCTTCTTGCGATAGCTGTTGATGAAGGTGTTGGTCAGGATGCGGAACAGCCATGCCTTGAGGTTCGTGCCCGGCTGGAACTGGTGGAACGACGCGTAGGCCTTGGCGAAGGTCTCCTGGACGAGGTCTTCGGCATCTGCCGGGTTACGTGTCATCCGCAGCCCGGCCGAGTAGAGCTGATCCAGGTAAGGCAGCACGTCGTGCTCGAAGCGCTCGCTTCGCTGCTCGAGTGTCTCGGTTACCGGACCCACCCCCTCGGAGATCTCCTGCGGCGGCCGGGAGTAACGGCCGTATGGGCGGGAGGATACATCCCCGCTATCCCTCGGCTCGAAGCGAGGCAGCTTGGAGGCGCTCCTGGGAGTCGTGTACTCAGCTACAACCACGTCGTCTGGAACATGCGACCCGCCGGCTTCATTCCGTCATCCGCCCCGGGTCCCAGCCGAACACATGACGACCTTCCTGTCAGGTCAGGTGAGAAAGACCCAGGTGGGGGAAGATTTCAGGGAATAGGGCTGCGCGGGCTCCCCCGTCTTCGCGGCGGCGGTTCAAATCTGCCACTGGGCAGGCCGCCGGCCGCAATGCGTGCAGCCCGGCTGCTGGATGGAGTCATGGTGGCGGCAAGTGCGACCAGCCCGCTGACCGTTCTGGGGTCAGGCTCACTCACGGCCTACTGGCGGTTCCAGCGCGCTGTGGTAGCGGCGCAGTTGCAAGCCTGGCTGCCGCCCCGGGGCCGGATCCTGCTTGATATCTCCGGTCCCCAGTCCAGCGTGGCGTCCCAGGCGGCCGCGGCGGGCTATGCGGTACTGCAGGTCATGCCGCGGCTGCCTGCTGCCCCGGAACGCCCCGCCACGGAGTGGGCCGCAGGGCCGGAGATGCGCCGGTGGCCGGCCGCCCGCAACGTGCACCGGCGCCGCGTCTCATCCGGGCGGCTGGTCCGCGTGGTGGCGGACTCCGCGAACCTGGCCTTCCTCGCCGACGGGTCGGTAGACGGGGTCATCGCCGACGACGGGGCCCTGTCCCGGCACCTGATGGCGGAGGACGTCGCGGCGGAGATCGCGCGGGTGCTGCGGCCGGGCGGCCAGCTCCTGGCCTGCGTCGACTCGCTTGTGCTGGGCATGTCCATCCTGGCCGAGCAGCACCACTGGGCCGAGCTGACCGATCTGCCGCAGGCGGAAGTGGTGCTGGTGCCCTGGCCGGACGGCCGGATCACCCGGTGCTTTGGCCCCGAGCAGCTGGTCGACCTGCTGACCGAGGCCGGGCTGGAGGTCAGCTGGATCCGGCCGCGCACGGTGCTGTCCCCGTCCATGGTGGATCATGTGCTGCGCAAGGACCCGAGCGCCATCATGCGGCTGGTCCGGGCCGAGCTGGCCGCGGGCGCGGAGGACGCCGGGCCGGCCGGGGCAGGAAACGGCACCGGGCACGGCGGGAACGAATCGTTCGGTATCTACCTGCTGGCCGCGGCCCGCAAGCCCGCCGGCCGCCCGTCCATGTCCGGGGCCGACGGGCCCGCCGCCGCGTCCCAGGCCGCCAGCTAACGCCGCATCCGGTCCCGCTTCGACTGGCAGGCCACGCACCGGGAGGCTTCCGGACGCGCTTCCAGGCGGCCTTCCGGAATCGGCTTGCCGCAGTCCGCGCACTTGCCGTAGCTGCCGTCCTGGATACGCTGCAGCGCGTCCACGACCTCCGTGCGCTGGGACATGGCCGAGGCCAGCACCGCGTCGGCCCGGTCGGCTTCGGACAGGCTGGTCCCCACGTCCGCCTCGTCCTGGGGGAAGTCCGCGCTGCCGGACACCGGCCTCTCGTCGCGCAGGACCGCGATGGAACGGTCCAGGTCGTCGCGCGCAGACTCCAGGCGCTTGCGTACGGTGATGGTCTCCACGGATCCTCCTGCTTTATCGGGGCACCAGTGGCGCAGCAGACAATGGTCCCGGGGAGGGCCAGGCTGCGCTCAGGGGCCTCAGAACAAGGTGCTGGGGGCCCCACGGGAGGCGCCGCTGTGCCCCCCCGCCCCGGCCCGCGGGGACCCCGCGGGCTCAGAATCACCCTCCATGGGCTCGATCAGCCCCGGACCGTTGTTCCGGACCGAGTTGACTTCGGTTGATACGGGGTACGTCGTCAGGTGGACCGAGGCGGCGGGCGTCATCAGGCCGTGCAGCGCCTCGGTGCTGGGCGCCGCGGGATCCAGCCAGTCCGCCCAGCGGCCCGGCTCGATCACCATCGGCATCCGGTCGTGAATCCGGCCGACCTCGTCCTCGGCCCGGGTGGTGATGATGGTCGCCGTCCACAGCCAGGAATCGGGGTCATCGTCGGGCCGGTCCTTATCGCGCCAGAGCTCATAGAGGCCGGCGAAGGCCAGCACGCCGCCGTCTTCGCGGCGGATGTAGTGCGGCTGCTTGCGCGCGCTCTTCGAGTCCCCGGACTTTTCCCACTCGTAGAAGCCGTCCGCGGGGAGCAGGCAGCGGTGCCGGGCGAACGCGTGGCGGAAGGCCGGCTTGCTGGCCACGGTCTCGGCCCGGGCGTTGATCAGGCGGCTGCCGATCGAGATGTCCTTGGCCCAGAAGGGCACCAGGCCCCAGCGGACCACCCGTAGCTCCCGCACGCCCGCACCCTCAGCCGCCTCGGGCCCGGCCGCCTCGGGCCCGGCCGTCTTGGGCCGGCCGTCTTGGGCTGTGCCTCGTCAGGCCCGGCGCCGTCCTCTTTCGCAGCGTCTTCCGGGCGCCGGGTGACTACGGCGTACACCGGCTTGGTGGGCGCCACGTTGTAGTCGGGCCGCAGCGGTTCCACCACCCGGTCCCGCTGCACGCCAAACTCCTCCAGGAGCTCCTGGCGCTTCCGCGCCGACGCGAAGCGGCCGCACATGTCGTCACCTGATCACTACGTAGCTGGGGCTGCTGGGGGCAGCACCGGGGAAGCACAGAATGTGCCACTAATAACCACAAACCTTGATTACCAAACCTCGGCCGGGGCAGCAGTCCGCCCGCGCGCCGCCGCAGGCCGGCCTACCGCCCAGCGGGGGTCACCGCAGCGGGCCGCCGTCATCGGTGTCCAGGAGGAGACAGCGCTCGCTGGTTCTTCCCAGATTCCCTCGATTCACTCCCGGCCAAGCGCTCAGCACACGCATTACGCTCACAGCATGGACATCCCGCGCCAGGATCCTGGCCGCCCGGCCCTCCCCTGGCCCGCGCCGCAGGCCGGCGGCCCGCTGCGGGCCCGGCTGCGGGTGCCCGGGTCGAAGTCCATGACCAACCGGGCCCTCATCCTGGCCGCCCTGGCCGCCGGGCCGACCGACATCCTCAGCCCGCTCGAGGCCCGGGACACGCTGCTGATGGCCGGCGCCCTCCGCGCGCTCGGCGCCACGGTGGTCACGGGGAGTTCAGGCCTTACCGGGACTCCCGCAGTCACCGGGAGTCCCGCAGTCTCCGGGACTCCCGCAGTCGCCGGCGGCTCCCGTAGCGGTCGCCGGCGGTTCAGCGGACGCCGGGACCATGGCCTGGCGGGTCTCCCCCGGCTGGGCCGCCAGCGACGCCCGGGTGGACGTGGGGAACGCCGGCACCGTGATGCGGTTCGTGCCCCCGGTGGCCGCGCTGGCCAGCGTGGCCACCGAATTCCACGGCGACCCGCGGGCCGCACAGCGGCCGGTGGGCGCGATCATCGCCGCGCTGCGTGAGATCGGCGCGGTGATCGACGACGGGGGACGCGGCGCCATCCCGTTCACCGTGCATGGCACCGGGTCACTGGCCGGCGGCGCGGTGACCGTGGATGCGTCGGCCTCCTCGCAGCTGGTGTCCGGGCTGCTGCTCGCCGCGCCGCGATACGACAAGGGGCTCGAGGTCCGGCACCGGGGCGGCCGGGCACCCTCGGCCCCGCACATCGACCTGACCGTGCAGATGCTCCGCGACGCCGGGGCGACGGTCGAGACGGCGACGGCCGGCCAGGCCGCCGCGGACGCCCTGCCCGATACCTGGTACGTGCACCCCGGGGGGCTCGGCAGCCACCCGATCACCGTCCAGCCCGACGTGGTGAACTCGATGCCGTTCCTGGCCGCGGCCATGGTCACCGGGGGGACGGTGACCATCCTCGGCTGGCCTGCGGTGACCGCCCAGCCCGCCGGCCACATCCTGGGCGTGCTGCGGGCCATGGGGGCGGACGCCGCGCTGGGCCCGGACGGGCTGACCGTCACCGGCCCGGCGGCGCTGCGCGGCATCACCGCCGACCTGACGGACTGCAGCGAGATCTCGATGGTGCTCGGCGCGCTGGCCGCCCTGGCGGACTCGCCTTCGGTGCTGACCGGGATAGGCCACCAGCGGCACCAGGAGACCAACCGGCTCGCCGCCCTGGCTACCGAGATCAACGCGCTGGGCGGCTCGGTCACCGAGCGGGCGGACGGGCTGGAGATCCGGCCCCGGCCGCTGCGGGCCAGCCGCCCCTTCGCCACCTATGACGATCACCGGCTGGTGATGGCCGCCGCCGTGCTCGGCCTCGCGGTGCCCGGCCTGCAGGTCGAGAACGTGGCCACCGTGGGCAAGACGTTCCCCGGCTTCACCGGCGCGTGGGCGGCGATGCTGGAGCGCGCTCCCTGAACCGGCAGCCGTCCTACTCCCACCTGGACGAGGATGACGTCCGGGTCCGGCCCGCGAAGAGCACGCGGCCACGGACCCGGCGCCGGCCCGCGCACGAGGACGCGGCCGAGGCGTTCGTGGCGGCGGTCGACCGCGGCCGGTACGGGACCCTGGTGGGGGACCGCCCGGTGACCGCGATGCGGGCCCGCGAGCTGGGCCGCCGCAGCGTGGTGGTCGGCGACCGGGTCGCGCTGGCCGGGGACATCTCCGGTGAGCCGGGCACCCTGGCCCGGGTGGTCCGGGTCGAGCCGCGCACCTCCGTGCTGCGCCGCTCCGCCGACGACACCGACCCGGTGGAGCGGGTCATCGTGGCCAACGCGGACCAGCTCGTGATCGTCACCGCGCTGGCCGACCCCCCGCCCCGGCCCCGGCTGATCGACCGGTTCCTGGTCGCCGCCTACGACGCGGGCCTGTCGCCGCTGCTCTGCCTGACCAAGTCCGATCTCGCGCCGCCCACCGCCATCCTCGATGCCTACGGGCCGCTCGGCATCCCGTACGTGGTGCTCGGCCAGCCGCTCAGCGAGGCCCGGCTCGACCCGGTCCGCGAGGCGCTGGCCGGCCGGATCAGCGTGCTGGTGGGGCACTCCGGGGTCGGCAAGTCCACCCTGGTGAACGCGCTGGTTCCGGGGGCGGACCGGGCGGTGGGCACGGTCAGCCCGGTGACCGGGCGGGGCCGCCACACGTCCTCGTCGGCGGTGGCGCTGCCACTGCCCGGCGGCGGCTGGCTGATCGACACGCCGGGGCTGCGCGGCTTCGGGCTGGGCCTGGTGGCGCCGGACCGGGTGGTGCGGGCCTTCCCCGACCTGGCCCCGGGGACCGCAGCCTGCCCGCCCGGCTGTACCCACCTGGATGCCGACTGCGCGCTGGACGACTGGGTCCGCGACCAGGGCGGGGACAGCCGGCTGGTCACCCGGCTGGACTCGCTGCGCCGCCTGCTGCGCAGCCGCGAAGGCGACGACCCCACTCCCGCCCACCCCGAGGACTACTCCTCAGAACCATCAGCCCCTCAAGCCACACCCGCACCGGACTCCGGTTCGTGATCAACCGATTGATGTCGTTACCGCGACACCAATCGGTTGATCACGAGAGGTTCCGGGCTTGTGCCGGGCCGGGGCGAGTGCCGCACCCACCAGGGAGGTGGGATCACCAGGCGTAGGCCTCGGGGGCCGCGCCGCCCGGGCCCGGGAAGATCTCGTCGAGCCGCCTGAGGGCCTTCTCGTCCAGCGTGACCTCCAGCGCCCGCAACGCCCCGGTCAGCTGATCCAGCGTCCGCGGCCCGACGATCGGGGCGGTCACCGCGGGCTGGTGCAGCAGCCAGGCCAGCGCGACCACGGCGGGCTCCTCGCCTAGTTCGGCGCAGAACGCCTCGTAGGCCTCCAGCTGGGGCCGCGTCTCCTGGATGGCCTCGGCCGCCCGGCCGCCCGAGCTCCGCCCGCCCCCGCCCGGCCCGGCCGCCGCACCCGGCCCGCCCGCACTCTGCCCGCGCAAACCCTGCCCGTTCCCGCCCTGGGCGGCCGCCTGGCGGCGCAGGACCCCGCTCAGCAGCCCGCCGTGCAGCGGGCTCCACGGAATGACCCCGATGCCGTATCCCTGGCAGGCGGGCAGCACTTCCAGCTCCACCGTGCGCGCCGCCAGGTTGTACAGGGACTGCTCGCTGACCAGTCCGAAGGCCGGACGGCGGAGCGCCGCCTCCTGGGCCTGGGCGATGTGCCACCCCGCGAAGTTCGACGACCCGACGTAGATGATCTTGCCCTGGGTACGCAGGACCTCCATGGCCTCCCAGATCTCGTCCCACGGCGTGCTGCGGTCCACGTGATGCATCTGGTACAGGTCGATGTGGTCGGTGCCCAGCCGCCGCAGCGAATCCTCGCAGGCCCGGCGGATGTTCAGCGCGGACAGGAAGCGGTCGTTGGGCCAGTCTCCCTTGCCGCCGTACAGCTTCGTGGCCAGCACGGTGCGGTCCCGGCGGCCGCTGCCCGCCGCCAGCCACCGGCCGATGACCGACTCGGTGACCCCCTCAGCCCGCGGCTGGCCGTAGGTATTGGACGTGTCGAAGAAATTGATGCCGTGCTCGTGGGCGGCATCCATGATGGGCTGGGCGTCGGCTTCGCTGGTGATCGCGCCGAAGTTCATGGTGCCGAGGCAGAGCCTGCTCACGGACACGCCGCTGCGGCCAAGATGCGTGTATTCCATGCCGTTCACGCTACGGGAGGCACCTCCCGCGGACCCGGCGCCCGGGCCCGTCCGCCGCCCGCACATGGCCGCAGCGGCCGCGATCCGATACCTTCAGCGCCATGGCGGGCTACGACGACGATCTGCGTTTCGCCCACGTCCTCGCCGACGCGGCCGATGACATCACCACGCGCCGGTTCCGGGCGCTGGACCTCCGGGTGGAATCCAAGCCCGACCTGACCCCGGTCACCGACGCGGACAAGGCGGCCGAGGAATCGCTGCGCAACGTGCTGCGCCGGTCCCGGCCGCGGGACGCCGTGCTGGGCGAGGAGTTCGGCCGGGACGGCGGCGGCCCCCGGTGCTGGGTGATCGACCCCATCGACGGCACCAAGAACTACGTCCGCGGCGTCCCGGTCTGGGCCACCCTGATCGGCCTGATGGATGGCGACCAGGTGGTGATGGGCGTGGTCTCCGCGCCCGCTCTCGGCCGGCGCTGGTGGGCCGCCAGTGATAACGGTGCCTGGACCGGCAAGAGCCTGACCAAGGCCACCCGGTGCCGGGTGTCCGACGTGGCCCGGATCGAGGATGCCTCGTTTTCCTACTCCAGCCTGACCGGATGGGAGGAGAGGGGCATTTTGCCCGGCTTCCTCGGCCTGACCCAGTCGGTGTGGCGGTCCCGCGCGTACGGGGACTTCTGGTCACACGTGCTGGTCGCCGAGGGGGCGGTGGACGTCTCGGCCGAGCCCGAAGTGCGCCTGTGGGACATCGCCGCGCTGCAGATCATCGTGGAGGAGGCGGGCGGCGTGTTCACCGACCTGGACGGGAACGCCAGGCCGGACGGGGGCAGCGTGGTGTGTACCAACGCGCGGCTGCACCAGGAGGTACTCGACCGCCTGGCTAGCCCCGGAACCTGACCGGATGTGCCTATTTGCGTGGCCCGATCGGCCCGGGGATAAGGCCTTGCCCTCGCGCGGGCTTACGCGGATGCTGGGGTAAATAGTTAGTCACAAGAGCACAAGCGCATCCGCAGCGAGCCGCCGCCCGGGCCGGGGCCGGGCCCGGCGGGTCGTGGTGCCCCGGACAGAGCCCTCGGGAGTGATCGATCGTGAAGGTGCGAGACGGCATGACCAGGCTGGTGCTCACCATCGGGCCCGCGCATACCCTGCGCGAGGCCGCGCGCCTCATGTCGTCGCGCCGGGTTGGCGCGGCCGTGGTGACCGACGATCAGCAGGCGGGGGTCGGCATCCTGACCGAGCGCGACATCCTGGACTCCATCGGCGCCGGGCAGGATCCGGACGCTGAACTCGCCGCGGGGCACCGCACCGTGGACGTGGTGTTCGCGTCGCCTGAGTGGACCCTGCAGCAGGCCGCGGAGACCATGGTGAGGTCCGGCTTCCGGCACCTCGTGGTCATCGAGGGCGGCGAGGTCATCGGGCTCCTGTCGATGCGCGACATCGTGCGCGTCTGGGCCGACGCCGCCGCGCCGGTGGCGCAGGCCCAGGCGACCGCGCCAGCCTGATCCCGTACCAAAACCGCCCGTACCTGCAAGATCCCGTCACGGGGCCGCGCGGCAGGGGCAGGGCAGTATGAGGCCGGCCAGAGGCAGCATGAGACTGTAGCCAGATGCGGCTCCGTGGCGCTGTGACGCTCGTGACCGGCGGATCGTCGGGTATCGGCGCTGCTACGGCACGGGTGCTGGCCAGGGCCGGAGCCCGGCTGGTGATCGCCGGGCGGGACCCGGCCCGGCTGGACGCGGTCGCCCGCGACACGGGCGCCCTGGCCCTGAAAGCAGACCTCGCCGAGCCGCAGGGCCCGGCCGAACTGGCCGACGCGGCGCTCCAGGTCGCGGCCACCGACGCGAACGCCCCGGGCATCGACATCCTGATCAACAACGCGGGGGTCGGCTGGTGCGGCCCGGTCGGCGAGATGACCGGCGACAAGATCACTGAGATCCTGGCCGTCAACCTGGCCGCGCCGATCGAGCTGACCCGGCGGCTGCTGCCCCGGATGACCGCGCGGGGCAGCGGCCGGATCGTGTTCGTCTCGTCGATCGTGGGCGCGACCTCGGTCCGGGAGGAGGCGGTGTACTCGGCGGCCAAGGCGGGCCTGGGCAACTTCGCCGAGAGCCTCGCCCACGAACTGGAAGGCTCCGGCGTGGGCGTCTGCGTGATCGTGCCCGGCGTGATCAACACCCCGTTCTTCGAGCGCCGGGGCCGCCCCTACGGCCGCAGGAAGCCGGAGCCGCTGCCGCCCGAGCGGGCCGCCGAGGCGATCAGGTCCGCGCTCGAGCACGACCGGCAGGTGGTTTACGTACCCCGCTGGATGAGCTTCCCGGCCCGGCTGCACGGCGCGGCCCCGCGGACGTTCGCGCTGCTGGCGCACTGGTTCGGTGACCACGGCTGAGCTGTAAAGCCCGCGCGGAACCTCGTCCGCGGGGCCGCCCGGCTGCAGGCGGGCTGTGGCCCGCGCTTCATTCGCCGCAACGAAAACCGCCCCGGCCGGCTCCCCCGAAACGATGTGAGGACCCCGTGCGCCTCCCCAGCCCGGCACACGAGGTCCTCAGCCCCCCGAGTTGGCCCGGCACCGGGGGCCGCCCGGTCCGTAGCCATCACGGGCTATCTCATCAGCCGAGAGCTATAAAGGACAGGGCCGAAAGTCCTATTTTTGAGGACAAAGTTCTGCTATCCTCCGCCGCCCTCGGACGAGACCTGCACTGACCCCGGACCGTAACCGCCCTCCGAAACACGACCGACATACGGACAGATGTCCGAAACCCGGTGGGGTAACGTTTCCGGCCCCGCGGCGGGGCGCTCATTCCCCCGGAGCGGGGCGCTCCGCCGGGCCGCCCGGGACACCAGGACCGGTCGGGCCCGCAGGGGCAGCGGGGCCGGCGCGGGGCCAGCCGGGGCCGCAGGCTCGCCCGCACCGCCGGGGTCGTCCGGGGGGACATCGGCCGGACCGGCCACGGCGCCCCCGAGGTGGCGCTCGTGCCCGGCGAGCGCGAGGAGGGAGGAGGTGATGCCGAAGTCCCGGTCACCCACGAGTTCCCAGGACCGGGCGATGCCGATGAGCAGCGAGCCGGCCAGGACGTTGCCGATCACGTCGATCGCTACGGTTCCGTGCGGCCTCGCGATCGAGATGAAGCCCGCCACGACCTCGACGCCGAACGCGGCGAGCAGCAGCACGACGAGGCCGATCTGGCCGCGCACCTGAGTCCGCGCGACGGGGTCGGCCAGGATGGACCGCACCCCGCCGAGGGTGAAAAGCACGCCGATGACACCGAACACCGCCGCCGGGTAACCGATCTCGTTGTGCGGCACCAGGCCGAAGAGGGAGACCGCCAGCGCGTTGGTGAAGG
Organism: uncultured Actinomycetes bacterium; assembly: GCA_963718305.1. Lineage (GTDB taxonomy): Bacteria > Actinomycetota > Actinomycetes > Streptosporangiales > Streptosporangiaceae > RYN-230. The sequence continues at coordinate 94,523 of CAVQZG010000022.1, read as the reverse complement.
CCAGCAGCGCGGCCGCGGCCCGGACTTGCCGGATAACGTCCTGACGCTGGCCCGTGCGTGGCCGGGGCGCCACCGAGAGGGCCACGAACAGCAGGCCGGTCAGCGCGCCCGCCGCCCCGGCGATGGCGATAAACAGGTCGCGGTATGCCCCACTCACCACGAGGCGCAGCCTACTGGGTCGCGGACCCGGCGACCGCTCGGCCGGGTCACCTCATCAGCCTGCCGCCGGGTCAGCTGGCCAGGTCGGTGCGCAGGACGCTGTACCAGATCCCGTCCCGCCATGCGCCGTCCCGCCAGCCGATGCCGCGCAGCAGGCCTTCCCGGGTGAACCCGGCTTTCTCCAGGGCCCGCTGCTCGGCGACGTTGCCCGCCTCGGTGGCCGCCTCGATCCGGTGCACGGGGGTGTGCGCGAACAGGTAGCGCACCAGCAGCCGGTGCGCCTCGGTGCCGTACCCATGGCCGCGGGCCTCCGGGAGCAAGGCGATGCCGATCTCCCAGTGGTAGGCGGTCGGGGTGGCCCGCTTGATACGCCAGTTCATGATCCCCAGCCGTTCCCGGCCCAGGACCACCATGAGGGACCCGCCCTCGTCGCCGAGCAGGCCGTTCTCCGCCCAGCGGCGGCGCCAGCGGTCACGGTCCCGCCACCCGTACCAGCCGAACGCTCCCGCCTTGACCGGATCACCGCCGCTCAGTTCTTCGAGGATGGCCAGATCGTCTTCCACGACCGGCCGCAACGCGATCTGATCGTCCATAGCCAGCATCCTGCCGCACAGGCCCAGCTGTCCTCCCCGGCCCAGCCGCACCGTCCCGCCCGGCCGGACTGTCCCGCCCAGCCGCCCGGTCGTCCTTATCACCGGGGCGAACGCCCCGGCGGCCGGAGGCGAACCAGGCCGCGCCGGCCGCCGCAGCCAGGGCGGCGACCGCCCAGGCGACCCGCGGCGGGGGCGTGTCCGGCGCGGGCGTCCCGCCGGTCGCCGCGGCCACCAGGAGTAGCGTTGCGATACCCACAGCGGTACCGAGCTGGGCCGCGGTGTTGATGATGCCGGACGCGCCGCCCCGCCAGCGTGGCTCCACGTCGGTGCCCAGGCCGGTCGCGGCGACCGAGGACAATCCGATGCCCGCCCCGGCCGCGGCGGCGCACAGCGGCACCGCCCACGCCCAGGCCGCCAGCGGGATCAGGGCGGCGTCCGCGATCGCGATCAGCGCGAGACCGGCGGCGATCAGACGCCTGGCGACTCGCCGGGACGGCCCCAGGCGGCGCTGCACCCGGGCGGCCAGGGCCGACGCGGCGATCACGGCCAGGCTGAAGGGCAGCAGGCTAGCCGCCGCCTGCAGCGGGGTTCGGCCCAGCGAATTCTGCAGGTACAAGGTGACCAGCGTGAGGACGGAGCTGGTGGTCGCGGTGTTGAGGAGGCCGCCGAGCGCCCCGAGCCGCAGCCACCGGGAACGGATCAGCTCCAGTGGCAGCAACGGTGCGGCGGCGCGGCGGTCGGCCAGGACGAAGCCGCCGACCAGCCCGAGGCAGGCGGCCAGCAGCAGGCCGCCAGCGCCGCGGCCGCCGGGCTGGCTGATCAGGGTGGTGCCGACCACGAAAGCCATGACCGCCGCGGTGAAGATCGCCGACCCGGCCAGGTTCAGCGATTCGGCCTGCCGGCGGGGGCCGTCCGGGGGGACCGACGCCGCGATGACCGCGGCCAGCGCGGCGGCCAGCGGCAGGTAGGCCCAGAAGATGAAGCGCCAGCTGGTCAGGTCGGTGACGATCCCGCCCACCACGAAGCCGCTGGCGCCCGCGGCGGCGCCCGCCGCACTCCAGGCGGCGATGGCCCGGTGCCGGGCTGGCCCTTCGGCGGTGAGCGTAGTCAGCAGGCGCAGCGCGGAGGGCACCGACGCCGCGGCCGCCGCGCCCTGCAGGCAGCGGCCGGCGGTGAGGATGAGGACGGACGGCGCGGCGCCGGCCACCGCGGCCCCCGCGGCGAACACGGCCAGGCTGACCAGGATCGTGCGGCGGTGGCCGTAGCGGTCCCCGAGCCGCGCGCCGAGCATCAGCAGGCCGCCGAAGAACATGGCGTAGCCGGTCGCGATCAGGCTGCCGTAGGAGTCCGGGGCGTCCAGGCTGGCCAGCATCGCGGGCAGCGACGTGACCACTACGGTCACGCCGAGGACGTCCACGAACTGCACCAGGCACAGCGCGGCCACTGCCACACCCGCCCGGCGTGCGGGACTTGCGGCAGGAACACCACGGGACCGCCCCATGGCTCCTTTAACTTCCACCAGAATCCGCGGCAAACCGCAGAAGTCAGGCCGGCGGTGCGAAGACGGCGGCCAGCTGGCCGAGCGCGGACTCCCAGCCGGGACCGACGTTCTCCGCGGCCCCAGGCATGGCCGCGGCGAGCTCACCGAGCCGCTCGTGGACCAAGGTGAGCAGGGTGCCGCCCCGGGTTCCTCCCGGAACGTGACGGTCAGCCGCGAGCCGTAAACCGGGCCGTCGGCGCGCCGCGGGCGGCGGGCTCCCGTCCCGGGCCGCCGGCGGCCAGGCGAGAATCGGCGCATGGGTGTTGCGCGATCGGTTGGGTTGTTCATCGCTGCAGGTCTGGCGGAAATCGGCGGCGGGTATCTGGTCTGGCGCTGGCTCCGGGACGGGGCGCCGGTCATCGTCGGCATCCTGGGCGCGGCCATCCTGGTGGTCTACGGGATCATCCCGACCCTGCAGAAGAGCGACGACTTCGGCCGGATCTACGCGGCGTACGGCGGCGTGTTCGTGATCGCGTCGCTGCTGTGGGGCTGGGGCGTGGACAAGAGCCGCCCGGACCGCTTCGACTGGGCCGGGGCCGCGGTGGTCCTGGCCGGCGTGGCGATCATCTACTTCGCACCGCGCCGGTGAGCCCGACCGGGCCTGGGCGCTGAGCCGCACGCCAGGCCGCGTAGGCGGCCGGGAGGCAGACGGCGCAGGGCCGGTAGCCGGCCGCGACTGCGGCCAGCTCGTCGGCGAAGAACACCCGGTGGGAGACGTAGCCTCCGGCGGCGATGGCGCGCCGGGCCGATGGGCAGTCGAGCCGGCCGTAGATCCTGCTCCTGCGGTGGCCGCCGAACTGCCCGGGCGTCGCGCTGCGGTACGGGCGCCGGTCCGCACCGAGCAGCGTGTACGCCGGGGCAGCCGGCGTGGGGGCCGCGCCGTCCCGGGTGCCGGTCATCAGGCGGCGTCGTGGAAGACGAGACCGAGGCTGAACCGCTCGCCGGAGCGGATCACGGACACGCCGTGCCGGACCGGCGCCGCGGACCAGCCCCGCCGGGATTCCACCGGGCGGTCGCGGGTGGTGAACACCAGGCCGTGGCCGTGCGGGATGAGGGTGGCCGTGGCCCGGGACTGGGCCCGGGGCCGCTGCTCGTAGAGCAGGAACTCCCCGCCTGAGTGATCGACGCCAGGCTGGCTGAGGTTGATCACGACCTGCAGCGGGAACACCAGGTCGCCATACAGGTCGCGGTGCAGGGCGTTCCAGTCCCCGGCCTGGTAGCGCAGCAGGATCGGGGTGGACTTGCGCTGGCCGGCCGCGTGGCACGCCTCCAGCCAGTCGTCCAGGCGGTCCGGCCACGGCGCCGGGCGGCCGAGCCGCTGCCACCAGTCGCGGGCGATCGGCAGCAGCTTCGGGTACAGGGCCTGCTTCAGGCCGGTGACGGCCTCGGGGAACGGCTCGGCGAAGTAGCGGTACTCTCCCTCACCGAAGCGGTACCGGGCCATGTTGACGGTGGACCGGAACCGCGCGTCGTCGGGGTAGAGGGCGGCGATCCCGGCCGCCTCCTCGCCGCTGAGCAGCGGCCCGGTCAGGCCGCAGCCGTAGCGGTCGAGGTCGGCGCGGACCGCGGCCCAGTCGGTGGCGTCGACCCGGTCCGGCCAGGTCGCGAGGCTCGTGCTGGTCATGCTGCGGCCTCCTCCAGGGTGAGCAGGGTGCGCTTGGCTTCGGGGCCGCCGCGGTAGCCGCCCATGCTGCCGTCGGCGCGGACCACGCGGTGGCACGGCACCACCAGCGGCAGCGGGTTGGTCGCGCAGGCGGTGCCGACGGCGCGGACCGCCCGGGGGTTACCGGCCAGCTGGGCCACAGCCGAGTAGCTGGCGGTGTGCCCGTAGCCGATCTCCGGCAGGTGGTTCAGCACCGTGCGCCGGAACCCGGCAGACAGCCGCCAGTCCAGCGGCAGGTCGAACGCGTGCCGGCGGCCCGCGAAGTACTCGTCGAGTTCCCGGGCGGCCGCGTCCAGGCGGCCGGGGGCGCTGAGGATGCGCGGGCTGACCTTGTCGGCCAGCGTCTGCAGCACGGCGTCGTGACCCTCGAGGGCGAAGGCCACCCGGATCAGGCCCTGCTCCGTGGCGGCCAGCAGCAGCGGGCCGACGGGGCTGTCGATCACGCGGTAGCCGACGTCCAGGACGCCGTCCTGCTGCGCCGCGGCCGCCAGCCGCTCGCGCAGGAGGCTCAGCTGGGCGGGATTGTCGGGGAAGGCCCGCGTCAGGGCCGGGGACAGTTCGTCGGCGTTCATCGGGGCGCTCCTTTCCGGGCGGTGGCCCGGGCGGCAGCCCGGGTGGTGGCCCCTGGTTTGGCTTGCTGTGGTGGCGCCGGGATAGGAGCGGCGCAGGGTGGCGACGCCGTCGGCGGCGGCGCGGCGGGCGGCCTCGGCGCTGCCGCCGAGGATGGCGGCGACGTCGGCGTAGGGCAGCCCGGCGAGGTAGTGGTAGGCGACGGCCTGTTTCTGCTTGGCGGGCAGCCGGGTGAGGGCCTCGGCCAGGTCGTCGTCGGCGACCAGGCCGGCCCCACTGGTGTCTGGGCCGGGGCCGCCCCCGCCCCTGGCTCCGGGCGGGGGGTCCGGGGTCTCGGCCACCGGGATGGCGCGGCGGGCGGCCGCCCGGGTCACGTCGATGGCCTTGCGGTGGGCGATGGTGACCAGCCACGCTTCGACGTTCGCGTCGGCGGGCAGGTCCGGGTAGGCCTTGAGCGCGGACAGGAACGTTTCCGACCAGGCGTCGTCGGCGTCGGCGGGGCCGAGGATGGCCCGGCAGACCCGGAGCACGGTGCTCCCGTGCGCCGAGACGATCCTGTCGAACGGTGGCTTACCTGTCATGACCTGAAGACGTCCTGGCTCCGGTTTTCGTGAGGTGTCCCTGGGTGCAGCTGGCCGGGGCCTGTGCTCCGGGCCTGGGCCCAGGCCCGGAGCACAGCTCCCGGTGATCAGGCGACCCTGATCAGGTGCCCGTGGTCAGGCGCCGGTGGTCAGGCGCCGGTGACCAGGCCGAGCTGCTGCAGCGCCGTGAGGCCGTCGTCGAGACCGATCTCCTCGGTGATGAGGCCATTCTCGACCTTCAGCACGGTAATGCCGGTGAACCGCATCGTCTTCCCGGTCCCGGCGGGCAGGGAGCCGACCGGCATGTCGTCGAAGGCCGCCCCGGTCTGGGTACCGCCACCCTCCCACTGGCCGACCACGTAATCACCCTCGGCGATCAGGTCCGCGGTCCCCCAGAAGTTCAGGTCCGGGAACGCCGCCCGGAACGTGGTGGCGAACTGGCGCACCTCGTCCCGGCCACGCAGCGGGGCGTGCAGTGAGTACTCGAACCGGATGTCTGGTGCGGCCAGCTCGTCGATGACCGTGGGGTCGAAGTCCTTGCCCCAGAACCGGTCGAACCAGCGGGCGACGACGGCTTTGTTGGCTTCGGTGGACATGGATCATCCCTTTCCTGGCGGTGTCGGTCGCTCCCGTCCGGGTGCGCGTGCCAGGAAGACGCCGGGTGGGGGCGGGATGTGAGCCCGCGGGTCAACATCCGGGAACCTCACGAAACGCGGGCCCGGTGCGTCTTCCAGGCACAGGTCTTCCACGCACTGGTCTTCCAAGCACGGGATTTCCAGCACGGGGGACGTGACCGAAGGAGCAGAGGATGACGACCGACACGCAGGCCGGGCGGCGGACCGAGACGCAGCACACGGTCCTGGCCACCCGGCTGGGTGACCTGACCATCGTGCGGGACGGGGAGGTGCTCACCGGCCTGTACTTCCCGCACCACTGGTACCGGCCCAGCCCGGCCACCTTCGGGCCCCGTACCGGCCAGGGCTTCGAGGACGTCACGCACCAGCTCGGGGAGTACCTGGACGGGTCCCGGACCGGGTTCGACCTGCCCCTCGACGCCCGGGGCAGCGATTTCCAGCGGTCGGTCTGGGAACTGATCGCGGAGATTCCGTACGGGCACACCACCAGCTACGGGGACCTGGCCCGGCGCCTCGGCGGTGACGCGGACCCCAGGGACGTGGGTGCCGCGGTGGGCCGCAACCCGCTCAGCATCCTGATCCCGTGCCACCGGGTCGTGGGCAGCACCGGCAAGCTGACCGGCTACGCCGGCGGCCTCACCCGCAAGCGGGCGCTGCTGGACCTGGAGCGGACGGGCACCCCCGGCCTGTGGTGACCGGGCCCGGGTCCCGCCTGCACGGCGGGACCCGGGCCATCGCGCCTGGGGTCAGCGCTCGTAGCTGCCGGGCGTCCAGGCGTGCGTGGCCACGCCGATCGCGTTCCAGGCGTTGATCGTGGTGATCAGGGCGAGCAGGGCGGCGACCTCGTCCGGGCTGTAGCAGGCCGCGACGGCCTCATACGCCGCGTCGGGGACGTGATCACTGGCCATCAGGGTGACCGCCTCGGTGAACGCGAGCGCGGCCCGCTCCCGTTCGGAGAAGTAGGGCGTGTCCCGCCAGGCGGAGATGCTGTACAGGCGCTGCTCGCTCTCGCCCACCGCCCGGGCGTCCTTGCTGTGCATATCGATGCAGTAGGCGCAGCCGTTGAGCTGGGAGGCCCGGACCCGGACCAGCTCGCGCAGCCGGGGGTCGAAATCCACCCGGTCCAGTTCCTTGGTGGCCGCCTGGTCCAGGTGGGCCAGGGCCCGGGCGAATCCGGCCGCGTGACTGTCGAAGTCCAGCCGGACCGGGATCGTGAACGGGGCTGGCGTGGTCGCGTCTTCGTGGGTGTCTGTGAGTGCCATAACCTCAACCTAAGCCGGCGCTGGCGCACCGGTAAGCTCCACTTTTATGCCAGAAACGTGGGCCAGTTCCGGAGTGGACCTGCACCTGGACCGGACCGGGCCGCGGGTGCGGGCCAGCCTGGAGGCCCAGCTCCGGGAGGCGGTCCGGTCGGGCCGGCTGGCCCCCGGGCTGCGCCTGCCCTCATCCCGGTCGCTGGCCGCTGACCTGGGGGTCGCCCGCAACACCGTGGTTGACGTGTACGGGCAGCTGGTCGCCGAGGGCTGGCTGGCCGCCCGGCAAGGCTCGGTCACCCGGGTCGCCGGGCAGGCACCCGCAGCCCTGGCGGTACCCGCGCCGGAGGCCGCATCCCGGCGGCTGCGCTACGACCTGCGCCCGGGATCGCCCGACGTGGCCGCCTTCCCGCGCTCGCGCTGGCTCGCGGCGGCGCGCCGGGCGCTGAACACCGCCCCGGCGGAGGCGTTCGGCGATGCGCCGGACGCCCGCGGCCGGCCCGAACTGCATCAGGCCCTGGCCGGATACCTGGCCCGGGCGCGCGGAGTGCACGTGAGCCCGGACCGGATCGTGGTCTGCTCCGGGTTCACCCAGGGCCTCGGCCTGATCTGCCGGGTCCTGCACGGCCGGGGCGCCGCGACGCTGGCCCTGGAGGCGTACGGCCTGCCGGACCTGCGCAGCATCGCGGCCGCGCACGGGCTGCGGACCCGCATGCTGCCGGTGGACGGGAGCGGCGCCGTCCTGGACGGGCTCGGCGACGCGGAGGCCGTGCTGCTGACCCCGGCCCATCAGTTCCCGCTGGGCGGCGTGCTGGCGCCCCGGCGGCGGACCCGGGCCATCGAGTGGGCCGCGCGGACCGGCGGGCTGCTGATCGAGGACGACTACGACGGGGAGTTCCGCTACGACCGCCAGCCGGTCGGGGCCATGCAGGCGCTGGGGCCGGAGCATGTCATCTACGCCGGGACGGCCAGCAAGAGCCTCGCACCCGGCCTGCGGCTGGGCTGGCTCGTCGTGCCCGCCCGCCTGGTGGACGAGGTGACCGCGGCCAAGGCCCTCACCGACCGGCATTCCAGCAGCTTCGACCAGCTCACGCTGGCCGAGTTCCTCACGTCCGGGGCCTACGACCGCCAGGTGCGCCGCTCGCGGCTGGCCTACCGGCGGCGCCGGGACCATCTGGTCGCGGCGGTCCGGCGCCACGTCCCGCAGGCGCGGGTGACCGGCGTCGCCGCCGGGCTGCATGCGCTGCTGGAACTGCCGCCCGGCCTGGACGAGGACGAGATCATCGCCCGGGCCGCGGCCCGTCACGACCTGGCCCTCGATGGGCTCCGGCCCTACAGCGCCGCAGCCGGCGCGCATCGGCCGGCCCTGGTCATCGGGTACGCCACCCCGCCCGAGCACGCCTTCACCGGCGCCGTCGCCCGGCTGATGGCCGTGCTCACCAGCGCCCGGTCCTGACCGGCGCAGGGTCCTGACCGGCGCAGGACCGGGCCCGGGCTGATCCGCTACGGGGCGTCGGGCTCGGGTCCGGTGTGGAAGATCGGCCAGCAGATCTGCGTGCGCCACTGCGCGGCGTCCGGGGTGTCGTGCCGGCCGGTGAGGTAGTACTCCCGGATCGGCCCGTCCACAGCCAGCGCGTGCTGGGTGACGTACGTGGCCAGCGACCCGTAGGCGCGGTCGATGCCGGTGTCCGGGCCGGGGTGGATGTTCGTGGCGAACTCCCCGGGCGGCACGACCAGCGACGTGACCCGGCCCATGGGCCGCAGCGGCCCGGTGCAGGGCACGAACACCGTGGCCTGGCCCAGTCCGTGCGAGAACAGCTCGGTCGCGTAGATGCCGCCACTAGGCCCATCGGGGCTCAGGTTCTGGGCGTCGATCGTGGCGTACAGCTCGCCGAGCGCACCCTGGTACCAGGGGCCTGCGTCCTCGATATCCAGCGGCTCGCTGATCGCGGCGGCCGGGGTGGCGTCCACCCGCAGGCGGCCGATGTCGGCCAGTTCGGGCGGCGACGGGCGGGCCAGCAGATCGCGCAGTGAGGAGACCGCGTCCTGGGTGCGGGTCAGCCCTTCCTCCAGCCGGTTCAGGTGCGCGGCGATGAGCTCGTTGCGGGTCTCGATGTCCGGTGCGGCCAGGACCTGCTTGACCTCCTCGACCGGCATGTCCAGATTCCGGAAGCGCCGGATGATCTGCGCGGCCGGTATCTGGTCGGTGGTGTACCGGCGGTAGCCCGTGTCCGGATCCACGTCGGCGGGCTCCAGCAGGCCGACCCGGTGGTAGTAGCGCAGCGTCTTCACGCTCATGTGGGTCGCGCGGGCGAAGTCGCCGATGGCCAGGCAGTTCTGCATGACACGAGTCTGCATCCTCCCCTGGGGGGAGAGTCACGTCCCGTTTGCGGGGTTGACCATCCCCCGGCGGCAGCCGCGAGCGTAGGCAGTGCACGGCCACGAGGGCCGGGTCACCGAAGGAGGACAACACCATGCACGCCACCGAGCTGACCGGGGTCGTCGCCGACCACATCGCCGGGGTCAACGCACTGGACACCGACGCCATCATGGCCACCTTCGCCGACGACGCGTACGTCAACGACGCCCGCCGCGAGTTCACCGGCGCCGGCGCGATCCGCCGCTGGGTGGAGAAGGAAATGGTCGGCGACAAGGTCCAGATCGAGGTCCGCGAGGTGCTCGACCATCACGGCGACACGATCGTGCGCGGGTCGTACACCGGCGAGTTCGACAAGACGAACCTGCCCGACGAGCTCGTCCTGTCGAACTACTTCAGCGTCCGCGACGGCAAGATCGTCAGCCTGGTCGTCATCTTCAACCGGCCGCCCGAGTACTGAGGCAGGGGCAGCGGCCGGGCGGCGGCTGCCGCCTGGCGGCGGGAACGGGCGGCGTCCGTGCCGCCCGTCTCCGTCCCGCCTGTCCCCGCACCGCCCGGCCCGCGCCACTGCACCGGACGGAGCGCCGTCATCGCGGCGCTCTGGTGCCGCGTCAGCCAGCCTTGGCCCACGGCCAGCACTCCCCCGGCCTAGCATGGGATTCAGGGAGGTCGGCGGATGAGTGCTGGTCTTATCGGACCTGGTGAGGGACAAAAACGGTACACCGCTCGCGGCAGCGTGATGTTCTTCAAGGCGCTGGCTGAGCAGGACGATGGCGACCTATCCCTGATGGAGCGCACCCTGCCCCCGGGCGGCCGCCGCCCGCCGCCGCACCGTCACACGAACTGCTCGGAGGCGTACTTCGTGCTTGACGGCCTGGTTTCCGTGGTCGTCGAGGGCGAGGAACTTACCGTTGGACCCGAAGGGTTCGTGCTGGTGCCTCGCGGGACCGCCCATACCTTCGGCAACGCCGGGGACGATGAGGCCCGGCTTCTGGTGATCCACGCCCCCGCCATGGACGCGTACTTCGCCGGCCTGCATGAGCTGTGGAACCGCCCCGAGCCGCCCACCCCCGATGAGGAACGGGCGCTGATGGCCCGGTTCGGCATGGAAGCGGTCTAGAACAGGGCCAGAGCAGGCGCGCTCCCGGATCCCTCACTACAGTAAAGAGCATTGACGTAAAAAGTAAAGCAATGGTAAGACTAAATCGGGGGCCGTACCGATATCCCCCTTCCGTTAAGAGCACAGGAAGGGAAAGCCATGGCTGTTGCGGAGATCGATCAATACGACCTGGTCAGCCTGGGACCTGATGCCACCGGCTGGCGGGTCATGGCAGGCGGATCGGTGATCCCCATTATTGCCTGGGGCGTCTTTCATTGGACCAAGCGCCGTAAATCGGACGGCAGTCTCGTCGAGAACCTAGGCAATATCATGGCCGGGGTTATCGCGAACGTTCAGCCCGGAGGCCCGATCCGGGGTTTCAGTTGCGCGGCCGGTCTCTCCAAACTGGATGGGTATCTGAGCCCGCAGATGCAAGATCCTCCCGCCTGATCGCGCGGTAATAGGCGTTAGGGAGTGGGCGATAGTTGCCCGTGCCCAGTTTCCCGCATGTCCGCGGGCGCGCCGACGATCAACGGATCCGGATGCCCGACGACATCGTGATCCTTGCGGTCGTACTCGACCGCGGCGAGCAGGCTGCGCATGGCCTCCAGACGAGCGCGCTTCTTATCGTTGCTCCTGATCACGGTCCAGGGCGCCTCGGGCGAGTGGGTCCGGTGAAACATCGCGACCTTAGCCGCGGTGTAGGCCTCCCACTTGTCCAGCAGGGCGATATCGGTCGGGCTGAGCTTCCACTGCCGCACGGGGTCGATCTGGCGGATGGCGAACCGGGTGTGCTGCTCGCCGGGGGTCACGGAGAACCAGAACTTCGTCAGCGAGACGCCCTCGTCCGCGAGCAGTCGCTCGAACTGAGGCACCTGCCTCAGGAAGGTCTCATACTGCTCGTCGGTGCAGAAGCCCATGACCTTCTCGACCCCGGCACGGTTATACCACGAACGGTCGAACAGGACGACCTCCCCGGCGGTGGGCAGGTGCGAAATATAACGCTGGAAATACCATTGCCCCCGCTCGCGCTCGGTGGGGATATCGAGGGCGACGACCCGCGCTGCCCGGGGATTCAGATGCTCCATGAAGCGCTTGATAGTACTGCCCTTACCAGCAGCGTCCCGGCCCTCGAAGATAACGACAAAGCGGCGGCCCGTATCCTGCATCCAGTATTGCAGCTTGAGCAGTTCGACCTGGAGCAGCCGTTTCTCGTGATCGTATTCCTCACGGCTCAGCCGTTCAGCGTAGGGATAATCTTCCCGCCAGGTGTCCACCATGCTTCCGTCCGCGTTGCGGAGCACCGGGTCATCCTCGTCTGAATCATCCACCCAGACACCCGGTGGTACCACGCTTCTGCTGCCCGGATTACCCTCGCGCAAGTAGCCCACGCGAGTACCCCGCCCGTCGGTCATATCAGTCCCATCCACGCCGCGCTCTACCTGAAGCATCGGGGCCAGATCCGCTGGTCCGTGGGTCTCGCGGACAAGTTTCACCAGGAGTTCACTCCCGTGGCGCCGCTGGGCTTGTCCGGCCGGTAACTGAGGGTTCAAGCGCTGGGGTCGAGAGCCGCAAGCTGCGCGGCGGACAGGCGCACCTCGTCACCCACCTCTTCGTCGCGGGCGATGGCCAGGCAGGCGGGGGCGGCGGCACGCGGGTCAACGGCGGCCAGCTGCTCAGCCGCGGACAGGCGCACCTCGTCACCGACCTCCCTGTCGCAGGCGATGGCCAGGCAGGCCGGCGCGGCAGCACGCGGGTCAACCGCGGCGAGCTGCTCGGCGGCCGACAGGCGCACCTCGTCGCCCACCTCCTGGTCGCGGGCGATGGCGGAGAAAGCTTTGACGGCGGCCTGAGGGTCGACGGCGGCGAGCTGCTCGGCGGCCGACAGGCGCACCTCGTCGCCCACCTCCTGGTTGCAGGCGATGGCGGAGAAGGCTTCGGCGGCGGCGTGGGGGTGGTGTTCGGCTAGCTGCTCGGCCGCGTCAAGGCGGTCCTCGTGGTCTTCATGCATGGCTGGGCCGGCTTTCTCTGCAAGATCACTTCCGGTATCCAAGACACGCAGCCTGTCCGCTTCCCGGCTAGGTGCAGCGCGGGCGGGGATGAGTACCTGGCCGGTGGTGCCGCTTCGCCATGTGTCCTAGCTGCATAGCCAGTCTGACGGCGCGGCCAGCCTCCGGCCATAGGGGAAACCCCCGATTTAACCCTGACAGGGAAACCCGTTCTGACCCCCAGCAGAACGGCTCAGCCCTCACGCGCAGGACCATCGCGACAGGCCGCGAGCAATGCGTGAAACCTGTGGATCGGCCGGGAAGGGGTGTACCTTCCCCGGTGATCTAGTCGAGGAGGCGGCGGCCGCATGACCGAGCAGACCCGCACACCGCCGGAAGAGCCCATCCGTGAAGGTAAGTACGCCAGGGTCGAGCGGGAAAGACGCTTCCTGCTGGCCGGACCGCCGCCGGCGCCGGCTGTCACCGACAGCCGCCGGATCACCGACCGGTACCTGCCGGGGACGCGCCTGCGGTTGCGGCGCGTCGACTACCCGCACACCGGAGCCTGCGAGCTCAAGTTCACCCAGAAAGTGGCCGCCGGCCGGCCTGGCTTCGTCCAGGGACTGATCACCAACACCTACCTGTCCGAGGCCGAATACGACCTGCTCGCCACGCTCCCGGCCGAGGTGTTGTCCAAGACGCGGCTGAGCGTCCCGCCGCTCAGCATCGACGTCTTCGATCCGCCGTTGCACGGCCTGGTCATGGCTGACATCGAGTTCAGCACAGACGAGGAAGCACAATCCTTCCCCCTGCCCCCGGCGGCGATCGCCGAGGTCACCGAGGACACCCGGTTCACCGGAGGCAGCCTCGTCCGGACTCGCCGCCACGACCTGCTTGCCTGGCTCGCCGAGTACGGCATCGAACTCCAGCAGACCGAGTGAATTCAGCCGACCCACAGGTATTGACAATTACTCCAGGCCGCCGACGGTGTGTCCCATGCTCCCGTCTCCAGCGGCGAGGAGAATGAAATCAGTGCGGCGTGCCCTGAGGCGATGTGCCGTGATCATCTCCCTCCGTGCTGCGCCGGGCCGTGACGAGAGCCGCGACCGTGCTAGCGCGGATCGGCCGCCCGAGCCGTTCATAAATGGCCTGGTATTCACGCTCAAGGCCCCGGCGTTGGTCAGGTGAAATCCGAGCGTAAAACGACATGGTACGAAGGAGAGCATTGAGCTCGTCAGGGCTGTGCTCGACAAGCTTTGGCATGACTGCCACCTGAACATCACCGAACAAGCGGCTGGCATAATCTTGCCCTATGTCGTAGCTGCCGAACCAGGCCCATACCTCTGAGACGTTGCCACGGCGTTGCTCCATCCCAGCGAGCGTGCCGTCAAGATCCCGGTAGGCCGGCCAATTAGCGGCAACGTCCGGGGCGACTTTTCTGATGGCAGCAAGTGATGCTTCCTGATCTTCCTTGCTACGCGGCTCCTCAAGTCCGCAGTACTGCACGAGGGCGAGCGTTCCACCGGGAACAAGGACGTCCGCGGCCTTCTGCCAGCTAACCTCAGGGTCAACCCAGTGAAACGCGGACGCAGAGAACACGGCCTGAAACTGCTCGCGGGGAAGCGACGCATCCTCAAACTGAGCGTTGACAAATTCCACCTCTCCAGCACCTTCCAGGTTCTGCCTGGCCAGTGCTAGGAGGCTCTTGCCGGGTTCGAGTGCCGTGACGTGCAGGCCCCGGGCGAGAAGGCCGCGCGTCAGTTGGCCACTTCCGCACCCGACCTCAAGCACATGATCACCGCTCCCGATCCCGGCGACGTGACACGCTTGGTCGACGAGTTCGTCGGGATACGTGGGACGGTGACGGTCGTACTCCGCCGCGACCTCATCAAAAACCTTGCCGTAACGACGCGCAGTAGATCCTGGCAGCCGTGTCATTCCTTGGCCTCGCGGAGCAGTTCGGCCATCGCCTCCTCGTGCGAGACCGCTCCGGCCGCCCGGCCGCCACCCACTCCCGGTGCACCGCCAGCGTGGCTTCGACGTCGGCCTCCTCCAGAAGCTCCGGAGAGGCATGGCGCTGCACGGCCTGGAGGTGCCGCAAGTCCCCGAGCGGAACAATCGCGGCCGCCTCGCCGCCCAGGTGGATCACCTCGTACGGGCCTGGATCACCGGCTGGGTATGCGGTCATGGCCACACCGTACCGAGATCCGGTGACATTGACAGCCGCGAATCACCCCCCAGCCGATATCAGCCGGGAGCCTGCCTTACGGCCGGGGGCCGGCCGATTTTCGAGGATGGCGGCGATCTCTTCGACTGAGTCGAGCTCCCGGAGGCTACCTGCATGATCAACTCGTAGGCGGCGTCGTTGGTGAGAGTAAGTCTGCGGCCGTTGACCCGTAGAACGCGACAAGGGCGCCCAACGCCAGCCGCTTGTCCCCGTCCACAAGGGCGTGGTTCCTGGCCACCGAATGCACCAGCGCTGCCGTCTTGGCATGCAGATCTGGGTAGGAGTCCGCCCCGAACGCCGTGGCTTGCGGCCTGGCCGCCGCGGCCTCCAGCAAGCCAGCATCGCGGGCAGTAACCCGACCGCCCGTGGCACGCTCGGGCGATGATGACGAGCTCGGCGAGCGTCAGGTAGATCACTGACCGAGCCGCTCCAGCGCCTCGGCATACCGGGGCAGCTCCTCATCTGCACCCGGTTCAGCAACTCGGCGCGGCTGTGCCCCTCGAGATGACCCGTCCTGATCCCCCATCTTTGGAGGGAGGGCCGGGGCTCGGGGGCAGCGCCCCCGCAACAAACCGACGATTTAGTGAGAGTTGTCGGCGGCATTCTCTGCCGGGCGTCTCAACTGCGGCTTGGCTGCGAGCGTGGTCGTGGCGAACCTCCATGCGGTCTCCACGCGGTCTCCACACGATCTCACCCACAGTCCCTTTAAATCTGGGTTAGCCTTTGCCTTCGCAAGGGTCGGGGGGCTGATCACGAGTAGTCACTCGCTTTCCGGATTTGGGTCATGCTCTGCCGTGGACCGGGGCCGCGGCCTTGGTTGCTAGTGCACGCTTAGTGCGATAGCTGCTTCAAGCGGACCGCATCTGACGACATGTGCCCGCATCGCGGATTGGCTCAACTCGTGTCCGGGGCGGAGTTCCCATGGTGCGTGACACAGGAAACGAGCGGCCAGACGTGGTCGAGTCGGGCTGGTCTGGGCGGCGGTTGGCTGACAACTCAAGATTCCTTATTACGTCAGCTTTCGTGGCACTGGGTATCGGCCTGGTGATTGCCACACTCGGCGCCGTACATTACCACGCGCAGGCGAGCGGGCTCCGGCACCCGCTGAGCCCCCCACATTCACCGGCGGCTGTAGCTGCCGCAGCCTTGCCGCGGGTTTCCAGCACCACCGTAGCGCTTGCCGCAGATGGGCCCATCCGCGGCAAAGTCGCGACGGTTATGGTTGATCACATGCCCGGCGGGAACGCTGAACTGCTGATCATGGCCTACATTTCCGGAGGGAGGGCGCATACTAGATACGCACTCATGGGAAATGATTGCCTGAGTAACGGTGCCGATCATTTGTGGGCGAGCGGAGTCACAGACAACCAAGGCATCGCCGTTCTGACCGGGCTCCCCTGGACCAGTAATTCGAGAGATTACTACTGGGCCTGGACCCAGCCCTCGGCAGGAACAGCGCCGCAGCCAGGACCTCACGGGCCATCCGCGACGGGCTATGCGAGTGCGTCCAAGGCTGACCGGGTGCTATGCGCGCCAAACCAACTGCACGGCCGTTTCAAGATCATTAGCTAGCACGAGGACACCACCCTGGCCGAAAGGCGCTGAGGCGACCCTCCGGGAGCTGATGGACCGCATGGGCCACGACAGCCATCGGGGCGCGATGGTCTACTTCCACGGCAGTGACGAACGCCAGCACCAGATCGGGGACACCCTTAGCTAGCTCGCCAGGGACGAGCTGAAACGAGGCAGCAAACGCCAGGACAGTCAGGCCATCGGGAAGCGATCGGGCCCACAACGGGCACGAAACCGGAAACGGGCCTCATGAAGATCATCTGCGGGCGCCGGGAAGAGCCTCTGACCTGGCGATACTGGGGAGCGCCCCGAGCGCGACTCGAACGCGCGACCTACTGCTTAGAGGCACAACCGCCCGAGCGCTCTACAGACCAGCAACGACGTACGTCATCAGCGAGCGAAACAGCTAAAAGGCAGTTGCTCTCGGGGGCGCTCTTCGCTGGGAGCCTGCCTCACGGTCGGGGCCGGTCGATTCTCGAGGATGGCAGCGATGCCTGGCTCAGTACCGGCCCGCGCCAGCAATCCTCGGGGAAACGCCAGCCAGAGCTTGATGTGCGAGGATGGCGCGCAACTCGGAGGTGTCCTCGGCTGGATACTGGTCAAGAGTCGCTTCAAGATCGCACCGCTGGGCAGGGGTCGAGTATGCGGCCAGCTCCCGCGCCAGCTCGAAGTTCCGCTTACGGTCCGCCTTAGGGACAGCAGGAACCAGCGGGGCAGAGAAGATAAGCAGGAGTCCGGGGAGAAGAACCACGCCAGCAGGCTGGCTGCGCAGCACAATGCCGACCACCGTGAGCAACCCCCCGGCCAGCACGAGCCGCCCGCGGGGCCATGCGCCGCCCGCGAACCGCATCAAACCTAGGACGGTCAACAGCACGCTAGTACGGATAAACCTGCGGACCCGCCTGTTCCGGGTGGGACGCATGAGCCAAGAGCCCCCGGCCCTGTCAGAGGAACTCCATACCGCCAGGTTCCGCCGATGCGCTCGCCGTCTCATCGCAACCTCCTGCACCGGCTCGGTGCTGTGTTGTCAACAGTACGCTCGTGCGGTCGGGCGAGATGCGCTTCGGAGCTGGGAATCTTCGGCGCGTTCTGGTCCGGACTGGGCATCTACGGCAACGTAGGCAATGGATGGCGCGCCCGCGCCCGCGGTACCGCCGGGCCAGAGCGAAGCGCGGGCAGGCCATGCGGCCAAGCGGAGCGCACCGCCTTGACTAGCCCGGCTGGACATCCTCTGCATCACAGCAACTTCCGGCGCCGGGTCTGGCTGCGCGCGCTCGGCAAAGCCGGACTTCCTGCTGTCACTTCCATGATCGCCGGCACACCGGAAATACCCTGGCCGCCAGCGCCGGGGCGACCCTCCGAGAGCTGATGGACCGCATGGCCATGACAGCCAGCGCGCCGCGATCGTCTACCTCCACGGCAGCGACGAGCGTCGGCACCAGATCGCGGACACCCTCAGCAAGCTCGTCAGGGACGAGCTGAAACGAGGCAGCAAACGCCGGACAGTCAGGCCGCCGGGGAGCGATCGGGCACGCAACGGGCACAGCCGGACAGTACGTTGCGGCGCATAGCGTTGGAGGGCCGGCCAGCGTACTGTGCGCGTCATGGGCGGTACCGGGTCGCCAGGAGCGGCTTCTGACGAGCCCGAGGCGCGGCAGCAGAAGCCTGCTGGGGCCTGGGCTGGTTATTTGATCTTTGCGATGTGCCTGATGGTCTTGATCGCCCTCGACGCCCGGGCCATGTACGACCATTCATGGGCTCACTCCACCGGGATCACTACGGTTATCCTGGCCTTCGTGATCGTCCCAACCGGAGGAGTTAAGTGGCTGCGGCGTTCACTGCGAGGCCGGAAGCCCTCCACTTAAAGGACCAACTGAGGCGATCCGCCGGCCTCCAGCAAGCCAGCATCGCGGATGGTGACCCGGCCCTCATCCCCGGATCCGCTGGACGAACGGGACGGATTATGTGATGCACCGAAGACGGTCCCGATGCGATCATGCCCAGCGTGAAGAGCGAGCAGACCGCAGATCCGGAGCTTCCCGACTCGGTCAGGTATTCGTTCGATATCGACGTGGGCGAGTTTGACCTGGGACATCGCTTAATAGCCCGCAGCATCACACTATGGAATGACCGGCTATTTTTCGAGTACGCCTTCGTCCCAGGAATCACTCCAGAGGAGTGGGAGGACAGGAGCGTTTCCTGAACGCTCATTACGACGCCGACGTGTCGCCTCCGGATTGGAATTGTGTAGGTACCTTCGGCCCCTTTGAGGGAGGTCCTTCCACAGAAGGTGACGACCAGTACGCGCGCCCCCCGAGAGAGGCGCGATACATATGGTTTGTTTTTTCCTGATTGATTTCGACTACATGGCGCACCACGGCCCGGACGGCCGGGGCGATGAAGACTATGTGCGGAACCGGGTCTGCAGGCTGACGCTGGACCTGGCGACGGGAGACGCACGAACCGAGAAGTGACTTTGGACCACGGGTGGGCTCGTCATGGCCAACAACCGCTCACCAGCGCTGTGCACGCGACCCGGGAGGACGTTTTCGCTGGTGGCGCCCCGAGCGCGACTCGAACGCGCGACCTACTGCTTAGGAGGCAGTTGCTCTATCCGCTGAGCTATCGGGGCAGGCCGGGCTGTGGCGGCCAGCCAACGCAGCCAGCACAGCACAGGCGCGATCTAGCGTAACCGGTCAGCAGCCAGGCCGGGGCGGCCCGACCGGCCGGCGCGGCACCGGCCCAGCAGGACCGTAGGGTTGGACGCAACCCCTGATAGCCATGCACGCGACCAAGGAGCCCACGCCGTGCAGGTACGAGACGTCATGACCCAGGCCACCATCACGGAAACAGCCTCCGACACGCTGCGCGCCGCGGCGACGCGGATGTGGCGGCAGCAGACCGGGTCGCTGCTGATCTCCGAGGACGGGCGCCTCGCCGGGATCATCACCGAGCGCGACCTGCTGCGGGCGGTGGCGCTCGGCGCCGACCTGGAGACCAGCACGGTGGACGAGGCCATGTCGACGGAGGTCTTCACCGTGCCGCCGGACATGCCGCTGCACGAGGCGGCCCGGGAGATGGCGGCGCGCTGGATCAGGCACCTGCCGGTCGTCGAGGACGGCGAACTGCTCGGGGTGCTCAGCATGCGCGACATCACCGGCATCTTCGCGGCGCTCAGCCCCGACGACGTGACCGTGGAGCATGAGTTCGACCAGCTGGTCCGCGAGCGGCGCCTGGCGCGGATCGAGCATGGGGATCTCGACTGACGCCCCCGCCAGGCGTTATCGGCCAGGATTTACGGCCGCCCGAGGGCAAAACCCAGTCAGATTACGAGGCGGCGCCGGGCAGGCAGGCCCGGAAACAGGCTCAGGGGAGCTGGATGGGGAGCTTGATCCCGTCCAGCACGTGCGGGCAGGGGCAGTCCCGGTCGGCCGGCAGGTTCGCGATGACGTCGATGACCAGCTCGCGCAGGCGGGCGACGTTGCTGGCGAAGACCTTGAACACCTCGTCCTGGGTGACGCCCTCGCCTTCTTCCACGCCCGCGTCGGTGTCGGTGACCAGCGCCAGCGGCGTGTAGCAGAGGGCCAGCTCGCGGGCCAGCACGGCCTCGGGGTGGCCGGTCATCCCGACCAGGGACCAGCCCTGGGCCGCGTACCACTGGGACTCCGCCCGGGTCGAGAACCGCGGGCCCTCGATCACCACCAGCGTCCCGGAGTCGGCCAGATCCCAGCCCGCGGCCCGGGCGGACGTGATGGCGTGGGCCCGGCCCACCGGGCAATAGGGGTCGGCGAACGGGACGTGGACCGCGCCCCGCTCCTCGTAGAAGGTCTGGGTGCGGCCGATGGTCCGGTCCACGAGCTGGTCGGGGATGACCAGCCGGCCGGGGCCGTGCGCGGGGTTGAGCGAGCCCACGGCGGTCGGGGCCAGGATCTGCCGGACGCCCAGCGAGCGCAGCGCCCAGAGATTGGCGCGGTACGGGATCTTGTGCGGGGGAAAACGGTGATCACGGCCGTGCCGGGGCACGAACGCCACCTTCCGGCCCGCCACCTCGCCGGTCACGATGGGGTCGCTGGGCATGCCGTACGGGGTGTCGATGCTGACCTCGTCGGCGGACTCCAGGAACTCATAGAAGCCGGATCCGCCGATCACGCCGATGTCGGCGCGGGCCAGGTTGGGCAGGCGCGCCCCGGCGCTGCCGACCTCAGAGGGATGACTCACGATGTCTGCGGGTTGACTCACGCGGCCAGATTAGCCAGAGGTTCAGGACGAGGCGGCCGACGCTGAACTCTTGGCGGCCTTCTTGTCGCCGGAGCCGGAGGAGGACCCGGACGAGGACGAGCCGGAGCCGGACGAGCCAGAACTGCCCGAGCCCGAGTCGGACTTGGAGGACGACGACTTCGACGAGTCCGAGGAACCCGAGCCGGACGAGTCCGAGGAGCCGGAGTCCGCGGAGGACCCGGACTTGGAATCCGCCTTGCTGCCCGAGGGCTCCTTGTCCTTCTTGCCCGGGCCGTCGCTGGACGAGCCGTTGCGGCTGTCGGTGCGGTAGAAGCCCGATCCCTTGAACACGATGCCCACGGGCGAGAACACCTTGCGCAGCCGGCCACCGCACGCGGTGCACACGGTCAGCGGGTCGTCGGTGAACTTCTGCACGACCTCCACCTGCTCGCCGCATTCTGTGCAGGTGTACTCGTAGGTCGGCACGATTTCTCCTTCAGTGGCCTGAGGGGCAGTCCTTAGCACTCCCCGTCCACGACTGCTAAATGGTAGCTCATCCCCGCGTCAACCTGGTGACCCCCGCGGCGGGCCTCGCGATCATGCGAACCCGCTGGTCATAGGGGGCCGCCGGGACGTTCGGGACGAGCTCGGTGTCGTATAGCAACGCCACGGTGGGCACTTGTGTTCCGACCCTGGCCAGGGCCCGGTCGTAGCTGCCGCCGCCCCGGCCGAGGCGCAGGCCGGAGTGGTCCACCGCGAGCGCGGGCACCAGCACGAGGTCGGCGCTGCTGATCGCGTCCGTGCCGCGCGGCGGCTCGGACGGCTCGGTGAGCCAGCGCGGCCCGGGCCGCAGCGAGTCCGGGCCCTCGTAGGAGGCCCAGTCCAGGTCGCCGTCCGGGAGCAGGATGGGCAGCAGCACGTAGCTGCCCCGCTTCCACAGCGCGAACAGCAGCCCGTGGGTCTCCGGCTCGCTGCCGATCGAGTAGTACGCGGCCACGGTGCCGGCCATCTGGGTCTCGGGCAGGGACAGCACGGCGTTCCGGATGTCCCGGCCGGCCCCGGCCCGCTCGGCCGCGGTGAGCTGCCGCCGCGCGGCCAGCAGCCGGTCCCGCAGCGCGGCCTTGTCCTGGCTAACCCTGTCCTGGCTAGCACCGTCCGGGTTAGCACTGTCCCGGTTAGGCCCTTCGGGGCCGGGAACAGGAGCCTCATGCGCGTCCACGCTGCGAGGTTACTGTGACATTGCTGATAGCCGCCCGCCCAGGTGCGGGCCTGGATCATGCCGGCCACCCGGCCGGGCTAGGGTACGAAGATGCCTGACAGAGTCGCGACGAAGGTCACGAAGGCGGTCGTCCCCGCGGCGGGCCTCGGAACCCGATTCCTGCCCGCCACCAAGGCGATTCCCAAAGAAATGCTGCCCGTGGTGGACAAGCCCGCCATCCAGTACGTGGTGGAAGAGGCGGTCGCCGCCGGGCTCGATGACGTCCTGATGATCACGGGGCGCAGCAAGCGGTCCATCGAGGATCACTTCGACCGCAACTTCGAACTCGAGGAAGCCCTCATCGCCAAGGGTGATGAGGAGGGCCTGGCCCTCATCCGCGACTCCGCCGAGCTGGCCACCGTGCACTACGTGCGCCAGGGTGACCCCAAGGGTCTCGGCCACGCGGTGTCCTGCGCGGCCAAGCACGTCGGCCACGAACCGTTCGCGGTGCTCCTCGGCGACGACTTCATCCACCCCGATGACCGGCTGCTGCAGCGGATGCTGGAAGTCCGGGAGACCCGCGGCGGGAGCGTGGTCGCCCTGATGGAGGTCGAGCGGGACCAGGTGTCCAGCTACGGCACGGCCGCCATCGAGCCGACCGACGAGGACGACGTGGTCCGGATCACCGACCTGGTCGAGAAGCCCGCCCCGGAAGACGCGCCCAGCAACTGGATCATCATCGGCCGCTACGTCTGCGACCCGGTCGTGTTCGAGGTCCTGGAGCGCACCCCGCCGGGCCGCGGCGGCGAGATCCAGCTCACCGACGCGCTCAAGGAACTGGCGCAGATGGATCCGGCCGACGGCGGGGGCGTATCCGGCGTGCTGTTCCGCGGCCGCCGCTATGACACCGGCAACAAGGTGGACTACCTGCGCACCCTGATCCAGTTCGCCGTCGAGCGGCCCGACGTGGCCGGGGAGTTCGTGCCCTGGCTCCGCAAGTTCCTCGACAACCTGCAATGACCCATCAGCACGGGGGCCCGGGGGCGCCTGGGAGCCCGGGGGCGCACGCGGGCCCGGGGTCGCACGGGGACCCGCCGCTGGTCCCCGTCGAGGAGCACCTGGCCGACGTGCTGGCCGCCATCCGCCCGGTCGAGCCGGTCTGGGTGCCGCTGGTGCACGCGGACGGGAGCGTGCTGGCCGAGCACGTCACGGCGACGACGCCGCTGCCGTCGTTCGACAACTCCGCCATGGACGGCTACGCGGTGCACGCCGCCGACCTGGCCGGGGCCAGCGCCGATACGCCGGTCACGCTGCCGGTGCGCGGTGAGATCGCCGCGGGCGACACCGGCGACTACCGGGCCGAGCCGGGCAGCTGCCTGCAGATCATGACCGGCGCGCGGATGCCCGAGGGCGCCGACGCCGTGGTCCCGGTGGAGTGGACCGACGGCGGCACGGCCTTGATGCCGCGTTCCGCCAGGCCCCCGAGCCGGGCAACGCGGTCCGCCACCGCGGCGACGACGTGGCCGAGGGCACCGTCCTGCTGCCCCAGGGCACCCTGATCGGCCCGGTGCAGATGGCCCTGCTGGCCGCGTCCGGGCACGGCGAGGTGCTGGCCCGCACGCCGCCCCGGGTCGCGATCATCTCGACCGGCAACGAACTCGTGGAGCCGGGCACTCCGCTGATCCCCGGGCAGATCTGGGAATCGAACAGCTTCATGCTGGCCGCGGCCGCCCGGCAGGCCGGCGCGATCGTCCGGCGGCACCGGCTGCGCGACGACCCGGCCGTGGTGCTCAGCACCCTCGAAGGCCTGGTCAGCGACGCCGACCTGCTGATCACCAGCGGCGGGGTGAGCATGGGCGGCGAGCACGACGTGGTCAAGGCCGCCCTGTCCAAGCTGGGCACGATCACGTTCCGCAAGGTCGCCATGCAGCCCGGGATGCCGCAGGGTTTCGGCGTGCTCGGCCCGGACGCCACCCCGATCTTCACCCTGCCCGGCAATCCGGTCAGCGCGTACGTGTCGTTCATCCTGTTCGTGCAGCCCGCGCTGGATGCCCTGAAAAATCATTCTCCGCAACGACAACCGCTGGCGCAGGCGGCCCTCACCATGAGTGTGCGGTCCCCCGGGGGCCGGCGGTCGTATCTGCGGGGCCTTCTCGATCCGGCCCGGGACACCGTGGTGCCGCTCACCGGCCAGTCGTCCCACCAGCTTGGCGCGCTGGCCCAGGCCAACGCGCTGATTATCGTGCCGGAGGACGTGACCCGGATGGAGGCCGGCGACGGTGTTGACGTAATGTGCCTGCCATGACCGGTGCCAGCGCTGACGGTGGCCGCTTCGAGGATGGGCTGAGCACGGCCGGCGAGGTGCCGCTGTCCCATCTCGACCAGGCCGGGCACGCCCGGATGGTCGACGTGTCCGGCAAGGACGTGACCGCGCGGCAGGCGCGGGCGTCGGGCCGGGTGCTGCTGTCCCCCCGGGCTGTCGCCGCCCTCCGGGCCGGCGAGGTCCCCAAGGGTGACGCGCTCGCGGTGGCCCGGATCGCCGGGATCCAGGGGGCCAAGAAGACGCCGGACCTGATCCCGCTGTGCCACCCGATCGGGCTGCACGCCGTCACGGTTGACCTGTCCGTGCGAGGACGACGCCGTGGCCATCACGGCGGTGGCGCGGACCGCGGACCGGACGGGCGTCGAGATGGAGGCGCTGACGTCGGTGACCGTGGCGGCCCTGGCGCTGATCGACATGATCAAGGCGGTGGACCCCGCGGCGGTGATCACGGACGTGCGGGTCGAGGAGAAGACCGGCGGCAAGACCGGGATTGTGGCGCCGGTCATGAGCCCGTGGTCTCGATCATGAAGGGGTGGCGCCGGTCATGAGCGACGCGTGGAGTGAAGCGACGGACGGCGGGATGGCCCAGGGCCCGGTGATCCGGGCGCTGGCCATCACGATCTCGAACCGCGCCTCGGCCGGGGTGTACGAAGACAAGTCCGGCCCCGTGCTGGTCAACCTGCTGGCCGAGGCCGGCTGCGCGGTGGACTCCCAGGTCGTCCCGGACGGCGACCCGGTCGAGCAGGCCCTGCTGGACGGGGCCGCCTCCGGGTACCAGGTGATCGTGACCACCGGCGGGACAGGCCTGACCCCGGGTGACCGAACCCCCGAAATGACCCGGAAGGTCATAGACCGGGAGGTACCGGGCATCGCGGAAGCGATCCGGGCCGCGGGCGTGGCGGCCGGGATTCCGTCGGCCATGCTGTCCCGCGGGCTGGCCGGCCTGGCCGGCGAGGTCCTCATCGTTAACCTGCCAGGCTCCGTCGGCGGGGTGGAAGATGGCATGCGGGTGCTTACCCCCGTCCTCACGCACGCCGTTGACCAGGCCCGAGGCGGAGATCACCCGCGTTCGGGGTGATCGACCCAGCTACACCAGGGCATCACCGGGCATAAATGCCGTGTGCGGGAAGCTGGGACATTACGTTACAGCGGTGTTTTCATCGGGTGTCCGCGTAGCGTTCTGATCGCTAACGGGGGAATGATGGGCCACGTGGGACGAATGCGCGGCTGGCCAGTCACGATCGTGGAACCGGCGCTGCTGGATGCCCCGATCGGGCTGCGGCCCGTTCGGGCCCGGGACGCAACGACGTGGCGCGACGCCCGGGTGCGGAACGCGGACTGGCTGCGCCCCTGGGAACCCACCAACCCCGAGACCCCCTTGTACCGCTCCACCATCAGCCCCTATCTGTCCATGGCCCGCACCATGCGCCGGGAGGCCCGCCAGGGCCTGGCCCTGCCCTGGGTGGTCACCTACGGCGGCCAGTTCGCCGGGCAGCTCACGGTGGGCAGCATCGTCTGGGGGTCGGCCCGGACCGCCCAGGTCGGCTACTGGATCGACGAGGCGTACGCGGGCCGGAACATCACCCCGACGGCGCTGGCCATGGCGCTGGACCACTGTTTCTTCGTGGTCGGGCTGCACCGGGTCGAGGCGAGCATCCGGCCGGAGAACCAGGCTTCGCGGCGGGTGGTGGAAAAGCTCGGGTTCCGCGAGGAAGGGCTGCGGCGCCGGTACCTGCACATCGACGGGGCGTGGCGTGATCACCTCTGCTACGCGCTGACGGTGGAGGACGCGTCCGGGGGACTGCTGCCCCGGTGGCGCAACGAGTTGTCGGCCCGGCGGGCCGGAACTACGTGATCTGACCCGCGATCTCACGACACACCGGGCCTAATACTGTTCATCGCCAGCGCTGGCCCTTACCGTGCGTCACGTGAGCAAGCCCGCCACGCGGCGATCCACGCGTGCCTTCAGGTGCTGCGTGACCCCGTGCTGGGCTGATCTGGCCCTGGTGGCTCCCTGGCCGGCGGGTGCGGCCTGGTGAGCAGCGCCATCCTCTACTTCGCGATCGTGGCCATCTGGGCCGGGGTCCTCATGCCCCGCTGGCTGCGCCCTGGGCGCCGCCGCCGGTACGAGGTCACCGAGCACTTCGAGATGCACACCGAGGTCTACGAGAGCGAGGCCCCGGCCGACGAGGCGCCCCAGCGCGCGGTCACTGAGCGCGAGTTCACGGTCGAGGAAGAGATCACCTGGACCGAGGAGGACGCCGCCGGACGGCGCGCCAACGTCCTCAAGGCCCGCCGCCGCATGCTCGGCACGCTCATGTTCCTCACGGTCGGGGCGCTCGCCCTCGCGGTGCTGAAGGTTGCCGCCTGGTGGGTCGTCATCCCGCCGGGCGTGATGCTGGGCGCGTTCGTGTTGCTGCTGCGTGAGGCGTCACGCAGCGATGCTGCGCAGGCCCGCAGGCGGACCCACGCCGAGGAGACGCGCCGTCGCCGGTCCGAGGCGGGGGTCGAGCGCGAGGCTGCTCCTGTGACCGCTGAGACCCTGGAGCGCCTGACCAGCAAGCCTGAGGCGCCGGACGTGGCGGAGCAGCCGGAGCCGGTATCGAGGTCGTCGCCTACTCCGCCGAGATCATCGACATCTCGGGGCGGGTCAACGACCAGCTCTACGACCAGTACACCGACGCCGCCAACCGCGCCGTCGGCGATTAGCCCGCCACGCCGGGCGCGTCCGGAGCTCGGGCGCCGGGCCGCCCGTTCGTCTTTCCGCGGCGGACAGCGAACGCCACAGCGGGATGAAGGTCACCAGGACGAACAGCCCGAACAAGCTGATCGGCACCACGGCGGCTGAACTCGCCAGCGCTCCCGCCACCTCACCCGCACCACCCAAGGCTAAGGGCCCGCTTGAAAACGCAGGCGGCGCGCGAGCACTCCGCTCGTCTTCCGTCGTTCGGTCGTCAGGCGATTCCGTCCCACCACTTGAGCACCCTGAGCGCGCGGAGGGTGTTCCAGCGGCTCGGCGTGCCCACGCCGCCCTCAAGATCGAAGTGGACGCGACCCGGATGGATGCGGTCGAGCAGCCACCGGCCGTCGGGCTGGCGCTTCGACTGCACGACCGCTACCGCCTCCGCCATCCGGGGATCCGGGTCCGCACCCGACCGCCGGAAGTAGTCGAGCGCACGCAGCACGTCGTAGTGCCAGTAGTACGGAAACACGAACTCGAGATACGCCGGCTGGACGACGGCCCCCGTGGTCTTGCGGCGGAACAGGCCGCGCTCGAGCAGGTACTCCTCACCGCTGCGGCGGGCGGTGCGCACCTCCGCGGACCCGCCGGTCGCACGCTCGAACTCGAGCAGGCCGTCGAGCACGTTGATCGTCGTGTCGAAGGAGGACCGCACCGATCCGTTCTCGACCTCGCAGTTCCAGCCGCCGTCAGCGAGCCGCTCGACGAGGATCCGCTCGACGATCACTCCAACGTCCACCCCGAAGTACGCCCCGGTCTCGATCGTCCTGCCGTTGATGCAAGGCTCGACCTCCCCGTCGAAGTAGCGCTGCCCGGCGTGCTCCCAGCGCCCGTTCTCCGCAACCAGCCCGATCGCCCGGCGGGCGGACTCCGACGCCGGGTCAAGCCCCAGGAGCTGCAGGGTCTGCAGCGTGTGCATCGTGGCCGTCCAGGGCTGCCCCGGTTCGCTGCCGGTATAGGACGCCGGGAAGCAAGCGCCGCCGTCCCAGAGCCCGTCGGGATCCTCCAGCGCGAGGAGGCGCGCGCCCCAGCCATCGTGCTCCACCCGGGCCCGCTCGGCCGCCACGTCATCAGCCGACCCGTTCGTGAGATCCCGCAGCACCTGCCAGCGGATGGCGGGGTCACCTTCGAGCAGCCAGTCGATCACGCTCACGACGGCAGGCTAACCTGTCGGCCATGGCCGATCCGGCCGGCGGATGCGATGCGCGAAGTACCTGCGAGGACGGCTCGTCGCGCGAGCAGGCGCTGGTGTTTGCTACGCTGACGGCTGTTCCAGGGGCTGTAGCGCAGTCCGGTAGCGCACCTCGTTCGCATCGAGGGGGTCAGGGGTTCGAATCCCCTCAGCTCCACCTCTGGGATCTGGTCTCTGACCAGGTCAGAAGCTCTTTCCTTAAGCCCCAGCCTACTTCCAGGGCTGGGGCTTTCGGCTTGGTTGGGAGGAATTTGGGAGATCATCTTCTCCCTGCCTCCCGGTGCTGGGTGGTCCGGCTGGGTGTCTCGTGGTGTCGTTGCGTCCGGTGCTGGGGCGCGAAAGGGCGCCAGGAGCTCGTCGAGCAGCGGGACGGGTGAGTGCTCGTGGAGGGCGGCCCGTTCGCGCAGGGAGTCCTCCCAGCGGGCCTGGAGGGCGGCCTTGAGGTCTTCGCGCATCCGGTCGGAAGTGTGGGCGTAGAGGCCGCGCATGCCGGGCACCTCGTGGCCGAGGCGATGCTCGGCGAGGATCTCCGGGATGCCGTCTTCGGCCATCCAGGTCTTGTGGCCGTGCCTCATGCCGTGCGGGTTCAGGCCGTACTTGACCGGGAGCCAGCAGGCGACCGGGATGTCCTCGGGGATCGGCCGGATGCCCCGTCCCCGCGGTCGGGTGTAACGGGCGTCGCCGGGCGGGGCGGGCGCCCAGGTGGTGACCGGGATGCCCGGCCACGCGGAGGCGTCCACGATGGTGAGCCGGGGCGGCTTGCTGGGCTGCGGCTGGTACCGGCCGTCGCAGGCGGGGCGGAACACGCGGCGGGCGTAGTTGCTGCGCCGCGGGTGGCCGCCGTCCGGGCCGAGGAACACGTACTGCCCGCTGCCGCCGTGCTGGGCGGCGCAGGCGCACCGCTGCCGGGGCTGGTCCTTGATCTGGCGGGCCAGCAGCTCGGCCAGGAACGGCGGGAGGTCGACGGGCAGGCAGGGTTCCCAGTTGGGGCTGCGGTAGGAGTCGTCCTTCGGCGGGAGCCGGTGGAACGTGCTGCGGATCTCGCGGAGCTGCCACTCGACGTGGATCTCGTCGTCGTGGACGTAGTCGCGTTCCAGGCCGATCGTCTCGCCCCAGCGCATCCCGGTGTAGGCGATCGTGACGACCATGGTGAAGTCCTCGTCCCGGCCGGACAGCAGCGCGGCCCGCTCGGCGACCAGCAAGGCCTGCAGCGGCGTGGCCCACACCCGCTGCGGCCCGCGGTCGAGCTTGCGGCCGGTCCGCCGGCCGCGGTTGCGGGGCCGTATCGCCGGGTTGTACGGGATCAGCGGCGGCTTGGCCGCGGCCGCGTCGCCCAGCATCGTGCACAGCACGGCCCGGGCGTCCCGGGCCACGCGCCGGGAGACGCCGGTCCGGGCGGGGATGGAGTTCTCCCACCGGGTGATGTCCTCGGTGGTGAGCGAGCCCAGCTCGCTGGCGCCGAAGGATGGGCGGATGAACCGCCGGATCAGGTACTCGCGGTTCTCCACGGTGCTGAGCCCGACGTCCTGCAGGGTCATCCACCGGTCGATCCATGCGCTGACGGTGATCTTCCCCGCGTTCGGGTCGGTCCACCGGCCTTCGCGGATCCTGGCTTCCTGGTCGCGTCCCCAGGTGAGCGCGGCGGCCTTGGTCTCGAACCCGGACTCGCTGGTCTCGATGCCGCTGGGCAGCTTGTACTTCACCCGCCACGGCTTCGCGCTTCTCCCCCGCTTCTCCGCGTACGCCATGCTGTCCTCCGGGTGATGTCTCTGGTCGTGCTGGCCGGTGCTGGTAGCGGCATCAGGTGGTTCTGTGGCCCACCCGGCGCTCGCGTGAGGTGACCGGCTGACGCGCCCCGGCCTTCATGATCTCGGCGATGTCGTCATCGCTGAACCGCAGATGCTTGCCAATGAACGTGCATGGAATCAACCGCGCCGCAGCCTTTGTCTTGAGCCACGACTCACGCACCTTGAGAATACTTGCCGCCTCGGCAGCAGTATAGAGCTGATCAGCCATTGCCACTCCGCTTCTCCGCAAGGGGAAGTAGCTCGAGCCAACGGATACTTCCCGTGTCTCACCTGGTACGACGAGATCGTGTCCAAAGTTACGTCAATCACTTGCGCTGCTGTCAAACGAGAACCACTTGATCAGATGGCCGTCAGCGGTGCTGATTGGTGCTGACTGGTTAGGCGCAGTTATGCACAGTTCGATTCAGTGCTGTTGCGTGTGGGCGGAAAGAGCTGGCACGGTAAGGGAATTGTGACCTCAGGGATCATGCACCTTGGCGGAGCGGTCCCTGCACGACATTTGAGGCAGCCTGCCCGCATCCGCGCCACCACCGTGGCCATCCTGCGCTACAAGCAGGCGCGTTTTTTGCGCCGGGTGGGGCGGGTCAGCCTGCCCAGGTCACGTCGGTCAACGTGACTGTCCGGCGGGCGTCACTGATCGTGTAGGTGACCATGCCTGCCGTACCGAACTCGGCACGCCGGACATACGGATCGCCCGTCGGGAATGTCCGCAGCGGATCGTCCGGGTACTCGATCACCGATGCCATGGTCGCGATCAGGGCATCTAACGCCTTCGCCGGAAAGTCGCCGAGCTGCCCGAGTGCCCGCTCGCTTAACTCGGCCCGGTAGGTCACCGCGTCTGAGCCCGCGCGGCCGTCAGCCGCTCCTGCCAGTCCGGGATGACTTCCTCTGCTGGCGTCGTCCGGGCGGTGCCGCTGCGCACCGCTTCAAGTTCCTCGTAGTATCCGGCTCGGCTGGTCGCGATGACCGTCAGCCGCCATGCGTGCAGGAGCCGCTGCAGCCGTCGGTAGCCAGCCGGATCATGCGCGGCGTCTACAGCCTCGTGGTACTGGCGGAGGAACTCGGCGCGTTCCCGCTCGGGCAGGTCCCGGAGAATGACCTCGGGATCATTCGGATCCTCTACCTGCACCGGCTCGGCGGACATGCAACCCAAGCTACACCCGGCTCCGGACAGATCAGCGACCTGCGCAGCAGGATCCGACTGCCACCCTTCTCCGCGGCAATCGTTGCGGACGGCGTCTGTCACGTGGACGCGAAGACGGCAGGCACAACGGGGAGCAGCTAGCTAGGGCCTGTTAAGAAGTCGGCTGGGTCAGTTGTTGATCATGGCTGGTGGCCGCGTGTCGCTGCCCGGAAGCCGTGAGGTCTCCGGTAGATGAGTTGACGACCAGTCTCTCCGTTTGTCTTGCCGTCTGTGCGCCGCCGGGCGCGGTCTGGCCGAGTACTCGGGCAGTTCGCTCTTACCCTCGGCGACCTCGATCATTTCCTCGGATAGCGGCTACGGCACGTTCATCAGCGAGGAGCCGTCCCGCTGAGACCAGCGGGGGCGGCTCCTGGCCGCGCAGCACGCCCGGTCAGATGTGCACGTTGAACCAGGTCGTGGTCAGCCCCTTGCCGCCGCTGACCAGCTCGTACCCGGCGTGGACCGACGTCAGCCACCACGAGGGGGACACCAGGCCCCGCCGTTCCAGGAACCGGATGAACGGCATGAGCCGCAGCTGCCGCACACCGTGCACCACGCGGGGGAACCGGAACTGCACGTAGTTCCAGCAGATCCGGGCAGGGTCGCAGGTCCGCCAGTGCATGAACCAGTACCGGTGCTTGCCGACTTGCACAAGCACGCCGCCCCGGTAACGGGGATTGGGCCGCAGCCAGATCATCAGCTCAGCCCCGTTGTCCTGGGTGCTGATCTGGTCATGATGGTCGAACCAGATGTCGTAGGAGGCGTTCCAGTTCCCCGGCGCCGGCCCGTGCCAGGAGAAGCTGGTGTTTGCCGACGGCGGCAGCCGGCGTACCTGCTTGGGCAAGTCGGTGCGCGGGGAGCACAGGTGGTAGGCGCAGCCGGCGCCGGTGAACGGGTAGGCCTGCCAGGCGCCGGTGTAGCGCAGGTTGTTGATCACCGTGAACCCTGGGCGGCTGGTGGACCCGGAGATGCACAGCCGCTGGCCGCTGGTGTCGAACGCGTTGGGCCGGCTGATCACCCACAGGGCCCGCGATACCTGCTGGGTGATGCGCTGGGCTAACCCGCACGCGGTGCTGGCGACTGGGGCGTCCTGCGCGCTTGCCATGCCGCCGCTCATGGCGGTGCCCAGGACGACGACAACGAGGAGGACGGCGCGGCGGGCGGCGGTCATGGCGGCTCCCGTTCACCGAGACGAGGTGATCACAGAGCAAGCGGGCCTTACCGGTCCCAACGTGCATTTCGGCCCGGATCCGGCACAGCCCCAAAGGTACCCCGTCTTGGGCGGCATGAACCGCCGCGGAGGTTCCGGAGGCAAAATGCCGCAAAACACCGGCCTGCGCGGTAGTAGATCCGGTATATCTCCTCGGTGCCGTACCCGATGTGCGGTGTCAGCACGGTATGGGGCAGGTCAGGGCGGATGGCTGATGCGCTAGGGCCTGTTTAAGGAGCCGAGGAGGAGCCACTCGTTGATCGCGGCGATGCGGACGGTGGCTTCGTAGCGTACGGCGAGCTTGTCGTAGCGGGTGGCCACGGCCCGGTTGCGCTTGAGCCGGCCGATGCCGCATTCGACCGCGTGGCGCTGCTTGTAGCGTTCTGGGTCGAATGCGGGCGGGCGGGCGCCCGCGCGGCCGAGTTTCTTGCGGTTGCGGACCTGGTCGGCCTTCTCGGGGATGGTGCAGGCGATGGCTCGCCGGCGCAGGTAGGCACGGTTGGCACGCGAGCCGTAAGCCTTGTCGGCCAGCACCCGGTCCGGGCGGGTGCGGCCGGCCCGGACCAAGGCGAGGAACCCGGATCCGGTCAACGACGGCCTGGAGCGGAAGGCCGTGTGCCCGAACACCTCGAACAGATGCCTGAAGTCAGGCCCGGGCTGGATGAGCTGAGTCAGCGCTGCGCCCCTTGCTGATTGCGCCGGTAGAACTTCAGCACATTCTCCGTGATCCGGATGATCGCTAGTCACCAGGTGAGCGGAGCGTGGTGGTGGCTGGGTGTTCACCGAGCGCCCGGGCAAGCCCTGCGTGGCTGCGCTACTGGTGATCAGCCACGGTTGTCTCTCTTGCTTTCCGATGGGCAAGCAGGTCGAGTAGCCGTTGCAGCTCGGCGGCGCCGGCCTGCAGGTGCGCGGTGAGCTGCGCCCGGGCTTGTGCCCGGCTGCCGCCCAGCGCGTCAAGCAGCTGGCGGTGGTCGTCTGCGGTCCGGCCGAGTTCACGGCTGGAGCGCTCGGCCAGCGCCAGGGCGAGGCGCTGCTCTTGCTGGAGCTGTCCATGGAAGCGTCGCAGCCGGGGGCTGCCGGTAGCCGCGACCAGGGTGGCGTGGAAGAGCCGGTCACCGTCGAGCACGGCGGCGACGTCGCCGCGGCTGAAGGCGCGTTCTATCTGCTCAACCAGGTCGGCTAGGTTCCCGTAGACCGCCGGGTCCCGGTGCCCGGTGAGAGCGTCCACCGCAGCCAGCTCCACGGGGGCGCGGGCAGCGTAGATGTCTGCGGCATCCGGCCCGGTGATGTCCGCGACGACGATGCCGCGGTTCATCTGGTAGCGGACCAGGCCCTCGCTTTCGAGGGTCCGCGCGGCCTCGCGGAGGGTGCTGCGGGAGACGCCGAGTTCGGCGGCGACGGCGGCTTCGCGCAGCGGCATGCCCGGCAGCAGCCGGCCGGACAAGATGGCCTGCCGGACGGCTTCGGCGGCTTGCTCGGTGGTGCTCTGCCGCTGAATGCTCGCACCCAGGCCGGTGATCGGGCTCGCCACGGTCACCAGTCTCCCAGCGGCACATCCCGGCCGGCGCCGTGCTCACCGGCGAGCCGGGCGGCGAGGGCGGCCACCGCCGCGTCCTGAATGCCCAGGCCGGTCAGGTCGGCCACGGTCAGCTCATCGTCGGCGGTACGGCCGGCCAAGCGCCCCGATGCCACGGCAGTTAGCTCGCCATACACCGAACCCACCTCCAGCAGGCCGGCCTCCAGCGCGTGGTGCAGCTCGCCTGACGCCGCAGCGGCGTCGATGCTGTCCGGCACATACTTGCCCGCTGTCACCAGGACCTGCGGGTCAAGTTCCTGCTTGTGCGGCATGTCGGAGCCGACCGCGGTCACGTGCGCGCCGCGGGCCAGCCAGCCGGCTTCGATAAGGGGCCCGGTGCTGCTGGTCGCGGTGATGACCACCTCGGCACCCTGGACCGCCTCGCGGGCGGTCGCGGCGATGGAGACCGGTACGCCAGCCGCGGCCATGTCACGCCGGTACTGCTCAGCGGCCTGGCGGCGGCGGCCCCAGACCGTCACCTGCTCGATGGGGCGCACCTGCAGCAGTGCCTGCAGCTGGTAGCGGGCCTGCCCGCCGGTGCCGATCACCGCCGCCGACCGCGCGCCGGGCCGGGCCAGCAGGTCAGCGGCAACCGCCCCGGCCGCAGCGGTCCGCAGCTCGGTGAGCAGCCCGCCATCGGCGATCAGCATCCGGAGCGCGCCTGTCGTGGCGTCGTGGACCATGGTCATCCCGCCGCTGACCGGAAGCCCCAGCTCGGCGTTGCGGTAGAACCCGGTCGCGGTCTTGACCGCGAACACCGGCGCGCCGGTCAGGTAAGCACCCTTCACGTGCAGCTCGCCGCCAGCATCGGGCAGGTACATCCCGAACGGCGCCGGCGTCACCGCGCCGCCCCGGTCTGCCGCCGCGAGCGCCTCGCGCACCGCAGTGATCGCGTCCGCCATGCTGACCAGGCGCCGGACGTCATCGCGGTCAAGGACCCGGACCACCCAGTCTCCCTCCCTTGAAGCCTTGCCTGTCGTGCACTAGATTGCCATATTGTCCGGCAATCTGGCAAGACGACGCAAGAAGGAGTGAGGCCATGTCCGTGCCCGGGCTGCGCCGCGAGGACTTCCCCGTCCTGGACCGGCTCACCTACCTCAACACCGCCTCCGCCGGCCTGGTCCCGGCCTCGGTCGTGACCCCCGCGCACGAGTTCGAGCTCGAGCTGGCGCAGGCCGGGACCACCGGTATGGACGAGGACACCGAGATCGGCATCCTGGACGACGCCCGCCACGGCGCCGCGGCGCTGTTCGGCGCCAGCCCGGACACGATCGCGATCGCCACCAGCTTCACCGAGGCCCTGAACCAGGTGGCCTGGTGGCTGCGGCCCGGCCGCGGCCAGAACATCGTGTCCTCGGAGGTGGACTTCCCCAGCGTCACCTACCCCTGGCACCGCATCGCCGAGGACACCGGCTGCCAGGTCCGGCTGGTCGGCGTGCTGGATGACCCGGACAGCTTCGACGTGAACAAGATCGCCGACAGCGTGGACTCCGCCACCGCGGCGATCTGCATCAGCCATATCCAGTACCTCACCGGCCACGTGCTCGACCTGGGCGAACTCGCGGCACTGGCGCACGACAACGGAGCGGTCCTGATCGTGGACGCGACCCAGTCCGCCGGGCAGGTGCCGATCGACGTGACCGCCTCCGGCGTGGACGTCCTCATCTCCGGGTCCTACAAGTGGCTCTGCAGCACCTTCGGCGCTGCGGTCTGCTACCTCAGCCCCACCCTGCTCAGCGAATTCCGGCCGCCGCTGGTGGGCTGGCGCAGCACCGAGCACCCCTACTCCCTCGACGCCCGGTGGCTTCCCCTGGCCGCCACCGCACGGCGGATGGAGTACTCCACCATGTCCTACGCCGCAGCGATCGCGCTCGGCCGCGCTATCGGCTACATCTCCGGCCTGTCCCTGGCTGAGGTCGCCGCGCACAACCGCGAGCTCGCCAGCCAGCTCGCCGACGGGCTGGCCCAGCGCGGCGCTCGCCTGCTCACCCCCCGCGACCCGGCCCGCCGGGCCGGCACGGTCACCGCCCGCTTCCCAGGCCACGACGGCGAGGCCATCGCCGCCGCGCTCACCGAGCGCGGCGTGATCGTCTCCCCGCGCGTCGGCTCCACCCGCTTCTCCATGCACTTCTACAACAGCAGCGACGACGTCGGCCACGCTCTGGCGACCCTGGACGAGGTGCTGCGATGACCCTCGCCGCGCTCATGCCCGGCGCTGAGGAAGAAGGACACCAATGGCGACGCGATGACAGCTCCTTGACGGGATCCGGTGGCGGGTGCGGGCCAACCGCGCTGGCCAAGCCTTCTACCAGCAGGGCAGACCAGTGAGCAGCCGCCGAGCGGACCGGCTTGAGCGGCGTCGCGCACTCTGACCACGACAGCCTCGATCGTAATCATCTTCTCTGGACAGGGAGCATGATCAGCGGTGGCCCGCCGTCATGACCGCCGGGGGTGCTGCGCGGCACGCGCTCCCGGAGCCCGGCTGCCAGGCTCACCGTCACGCTCCAGCGCTGGCCGGTTTATCCGGCAGCCACCAGGTACTCGAAGTTCCCGCGGCCGACGGTGCGTTCCAGCGTGCGGATGACCGGGCGCGGATCGTCATAAGGACCGGAGATGTACAGCGGCTTGCCGTCCTTGCCGAAGGTGATGGCGCCCGGACCGGTCCACGGGCCGAGATGCCCCTCGGCGGCTGCGAAGTCGGGGTGCGGGTCAAAGCCGAGGCTGCGCGCGTACCCCGCCGAACCCAGCACCACCTCGCGGGCCAGCTCGATGGGCACCTCGACCGGATCACCGTCGTATCCGGAGAAGAAGTCGCGGACGAACCCCTGCAGGCCAAGGTCGTCCACGATTTCCGGGCCGAGGGCGTTCTTCACCCCGAGACAGTAGAGATCGGCGAGATAGCCGCAAACCGATACCTTGCCATGCCTGTGCTTGCGGGCGACCAGCACCGCGGCGAGGCCGTCGATCCCCGCGGCCGGATCCTCGTGCAGCAGCCAATCGGGATGACCGCAGACGGTCAGGCCAGTGCTCCAGCCCGGGCTGATCCAGCAGCCGGCCAGCGCGGGCCCTGGCGCTTCGGCCTGCGCCCCGGCGGCCGCGACGCGAACCAGGCGGGCCGCCTCGCCGGGCCTAATCCCCAGCGCACGGGCGATCTGCTTGGGGGTCTGCCCCCGCTCCCGCAGCAGACGTACAGATTCGAGACGCTCATCGGGCTGCACGGGAACCGATCTTAGAACAGCAAGACACCCCGCATTCCCAAGCCCGGCACACCTGCGGATCGGGATGTTCAGCATCTCACCTCGAGGCCTTCAGCATCCTGAATTTTCGGCGCACCGGCATAGGGAATGGCCTCCCACGCGCCGTAGAGCAGGAGCTGGCACCCGAGCCTGGAAGTGCCAAGCCGAGATTGCTTTCGTCGCGGCTGATTTGGCCACGCCGCGGTGACCAGCCACCATGGCGGCTGGCTAACGTGGCAGGTGCGCCAGGTCGAATTCGTTCTGCAGGGCCCGGCGCCGGGAGTTGTCGGTGCGAACCGTACGCATCCACGCGGCGAATTCGGCGGACTTGCCAGCGCGCTCGGCATAACCGCGCAGTTCCTTGGCCAGTTTGGCGGCCGCATGGTACGCGGAGCGATTGGCGCCCTCGATGGCGCGCAAGGTCTCCTGCTCAAGGACGGGGATGGCATCGGCGGGGTGCTGCCCGGCGCGGGCACGGGCCACCTCCAGCCAATGCCGGCGGGTGCATCCGCCGTGCTGGGCCGCCTGCCAGGCGGCGTCGATGTCCCCCTCCCACATCAGCACCTCGACGAGAATGGAGTGGCCGGGCGGTTGGGCCCAGGATGGCCCCGGGCGGGCGGCACCAGCGATCGGCTGGGCGCGCAGCAACTCCAGGGCCGCCTCGCGGCGCTCCGGCCAGTCACCGGCTGCGGCGGCGAACTCGTGCAGCCGTTGGTACGCGCCCAGGCTGGGGTCCGCGGTGAACCGCTGCCGGGCGATGTCAGCGGCCTGCCCGTGGCGGCCAGCCCGGTGATGCAGGTCAGCCGCCATGTCCGCGAGCCGCTCATCAGCATTGCCGAACGCCGCCTGTCCACGCGACAGCCAATCGAGCGCCTCGTCAATCCGGTCGGCGGCGGCGAGCACCTCGGCGGCGCGGAAGAACTGGTACGGCGAGGACAGATCATGCGCGATCACCTCGACCACCTCGTCGGCACCGCGCAGCGCGGCCAGCGACTCCTTGAGGAATCTCGGCCGGAACCGGTCGAACCAGGAGTCGGTGTCCTCTTCATCGTCGCCGGGAGCCAGCCGGGGCAGTTTCTGGAACTGCTCGTCGACGACCGCCTCGAACGTGGCCAGGCCTTCCTGGCCAAGCACACCGGCATAGGCAGATGGCGCCTCCAGGAAGATCTCCCAGTCCGAGCGCAACGCCCACCTGGCCAGCCGCTCGCCAAGTTGCACCGGATCTGGGCGCGCCGCTTCGCACGAGGCCAAGTGGATGTCCTGCGCCCGGGCCTTGACGGCGCCCATCTCGCCGTCTGAGTCGTCAACCTGGCCGAGGGCATCCTCCAGGAGGCCCAAGGCGTGCTCGGCCGCTTCGATCGCAGCGTCCGGGAACCCCTCGTTCCTCAGTTCTTCCACCCGGTCGAGGACCCTTTCGATGCCACGTGCGTAGCCGAAAGCCATCTCGTAATCGATAAAGCCGCCGGGAAGGATGGCTGCGTCCAGTTCGCGCCGCAGCCCGGACAGGTCCACCAGGCCGGCCCGGTCCGCCCCGGCCGCCGCCTTGAGCCGCGCCGCGACCAGCGGATCTGCGTCCGCGATGCGCAGTAGCTCATCGGCCAGCCACGCCGGGTCCTGCCGAACGAGGAACTCGCGCAGTGTCGTGGGCTTGCCGCTGGCCATCTGGGTCCGAGTCCGTGCCACACCTCATCTTGCCGCACTCACGTCGGCCGCAAGTCAGCTGTGCTGCAACGTGACGGTTCTCCGCAGGGAAGGGCGGAACCGAGCGGGCGGTCTCATGACCCCGCAGCTCTGAGGGTTCCCCGGTTCTTGAACAACCTTCCCCCGGGAGGGCCGTGGCCCGGCCCGGGCGGTCTCAGTGGCGGACGCCGTCCGGGCTGCCCGAGAGATATCGCTCCAGCAGCTCCCGGATGAGCTGCGACACACTTTTGCCCTCGCGCCGCGCCTGCTGTTCCGCCGCGTCCCGGAGCTCGGCGGGCACGCGGGCCGAAACCTGCGGGGAGTGCCGACCCGGTCCAGTCAATGATGGCCGCCCAGCCGCCCGGCGCACGTCCTCGGCGATGCCTGCGGCGATGTCGGGAGTGAGCCGGGTCCCATCGGCCAGCCTGATGTCATCCCGTTCAAGATCAACGTCCGGGCCGATGGGGCTATCGTCGCTGACCCGCGGCGGCTGGCGCTCAGGCATCACGGTTCCCCTTCCGCAGGCTGGTGGGCATGACGTGGATGACTAGCAGGAACGGATCGCGCCCCTCTGCTTGCTCGATCTCGACGGCGATCACCTCTAACTCGCGGCCCCGCTCGTCACGGCCGGTGTAGATCCATGCCGGGCTCCCCTGTGCGGTGATAGTTCCTATTGGAGCGACGGTGGCCATCACGTGGCGGACCGAAGCCCGGCCGATGCGGTGCCTGCGCGCCGCCTGCGTGAACCGGATCTCCAGCATCGCACTATTATGACTGACACAATCTGCCATGGAGGTATTCCCGGCAGAAAGATCATCGAATCGCTCTTGCGCGAACGGAGCTGCGCCGGAAGCCTTCCTAAAGCGCCTACCTGCGGAAAGACGAGCAGCGCCGATCATGTGCTCGTCCAGCCAGCAGCGATGTACTGCTGCTCAACCCCTACCCGCCAGATGGGCGGAGCGTGGTGGTGGCTGGATGCTCACCGAGCGCCCGGGCAAGGCGGCCGAGAGTCCAGCCACGACAGGATGCGCACGCCTGCCGTTCCAGCCGGGCCGACGGTCGTCAGGCTCACCCCGGCTTGGTCGGCCAGTTCTTCCTGTGACAGGCCGCGCTGCCGGCGCAGCTGGCGCAGTCGCTGGCCGTCGAGAATGAAGGTCTGCGGCTGGGCCGGGCGGGTGATTCGCCGCGACGGGCTGCGGGCCGGCGCTGTCCTGGCCGGTGGTCACCCGCACTCGAACCAGACCGTCCACCCCGCCTGGTCGTCCCCGGTGCGCCCGAAGTTGCGGGCCAGCTGGGCGACGACCAGCAGGCCGCGCCCATTCTGCTCGTCTTCCTTCGCGGACTGTTCCCAGGGGCCGCCTTGGTCGGAGACTTCCACCCGCACGCGGCTACCGTGCACTTCGGCACGGACGCGGAAATGGCCGCCTGGTTCACGGGATCGGCTGTGGATGGTGGCGTTCGTGGCCAGCTCAGAGAGGCAAAGGACGGCGTCGTCCGTAGCCGGGTGGCCGTCCAGTATCCCGGCCAGGAACTGGCGAGCCTCCCGGACCTGCGCGGGAGTGGCGGGGAAAGCACGGGACCAGCCGATCAGCGGGGCCGTGGTGGTCTCACGCATGCCTTCTCCCGCTCCTTTAACTAACGCCCGAATGGCGCGCGGCCGATTTCAATTAGCCATCCTGACCGGGCGGCCCTACGATCGGTAGCCAAGACAGGCTGTCGTCAGGACGTGTCCGAACGTGACGATCGGCGTCCGGGCCGTCCGGGAAGCGGGGCTGTGGTGCCGCTGGTACGTGAGCTTGACCCGAGCGCGGGACCGTTACAGTTCTTCGGCGCCGAGCTGCGCCGGGCGCGGACCGCGGCCGGGCTCAGCCAGGATCAGTTAGGGCAGCGGCTGGGCTACTCCGGCGCCCAGGTCGGCAAGGTCGAGACCGGCGAGCGGGCACCCGCCCAGGACTTCGCGGAGGCCTGCGACCGGGCCTTCCCGGACGCGGGCGGACTGTTCGGACGGATCTACCAGCTGGCCCGGCGCTGGGACGGCGGCTATCCCTCGTGGTTCGCCGAGTGGGTCGACTCCGAGCGCCGGGCCACGTCGCTGCGCTGGTGGGAGCCGCTGCTGATACCTGGCCTGCTGCAGACCGCCGATTACGCGCGGGCCATTCTCGGCCGCTGACCCGGAGACGACCGAAGACCAGCTGGACGAGCTGGTCGCCGCCCGGCTGGAACGGCAGGCGATCCTCGATCAGCCCAACCCGCCGACGCTGTGGGTGGTGCTGGATGAAGCCGTGCTGCACCGGCTCATCGGCTCGCGCAAGATCATGTATGACCAGTTGCTGCACCTGGCCGACACGTCGTGCCGCAGCAACATCACGGTCCAGATCGTGCCCGCCGAGATCGGCGCGCACGCTGGCCTGCTGGGCGGATTCGCGATCGCTAGCTTCGATAATGCACCGGGTACCGTGTACATGGAGTCACCCGACCAGGGGCAGACCACCGAGCTGCCGTCCGTGGTCAGGAGGCTTTCGCTCACCTTCGACACGTTGAGAGCTGACGCGCTACCCCGTGGAGCCTCACGAGACCTGATCGGAAAGGTAGCTGAGGAGCGATGGGCCACACCCTAGACAGCGCCATCTGGCGCAAGAGCAGCTACAGCGGCAGCAACGGCGGCGACTGCGTCGAAGTCGCCGACAACCTGCCCGGCGATCGTCGCCGTGCGCGACTCCAAGGACCCGGGCGGGCCGAACGCTGACGTTCGCCGCGACGAGTGGCGGGCGTTCACCACCTCCGTCAAGCGCGGTGAACTCGGTCTCGACTGAGCCGCCAACCATCCGCCCAAGGCAAGGGCATTTCGTGCAGGCGGTTGTCGTTGCGGAATCTTGGTGGTTTTTCCTGCTGTGCTGTCGCGTGTATCCGCCAGCCCGGCTATCGGCCCGGACCGCGCCGCG
This sequence comes from uncultured Actinomycetes bacterium, assembly GCA_963718305.1. Taxonomy (GTDB): domain Bacteria; phylum Actinomycetota; class Actinomycetes; order Streptosporangiales; family Streptosporangiaceae; genus RYN-230. The sequence continues at coordinate 52,960 of CAVQZG010000022.1, read as the reverse complement.
AGGGTGCTGGCGGCCGGTATGAGGGACGTGGCCCAGAGCGGTGCGCGCCGGCTTGCGGCCCGGTTCCGGGCCGGACCGGGCCCGGCGGGAACGGGAAGTCCAGGCGGACCCGCTCGGCCGCGGTGCGCGCGCTGGCCAGCTCCTCCGGTGACCATGAGGTAGAAGCGCGCCAGGCGGCGCGCAGTTCCTCGGCGGCCTGGCGGGCGGCAGCGGCCTGAGCGGCGTGCCGTTGTGCCTCCCGTAGCTCAGCGACCGCCCGGGCGAGCCTGGAGAGCTGGAGAACGAGCCTCATCTGGGCCCGGACCGTCTCGTCACCGGCGGACGCGGCCAGGGACAGCAGCCGGGCTGACCGGCGCAGGCTGATCCCGTCCGGAGCCACCACCGGAGGCACCCGGCCGTACGGGGCACGCGCGGCCCGGTCGAAGGAATCGGCCGCCTGGCGGAGCACCCGGCTGCCCAGCGCCGCCGCGGCCGCGTGCAGCGTGTCGGCCGCAGCCCAGGCGGCATCGGCCGCGGCCGGATCGTCCGGGCCGGTGAAGCGGATGTTCCTGGCCGCGGCGTCGGCGGTGCGGGCGGCATGCTCCCAGATCGCGTTCCGCTCGGCCGCGGTGAATCTCTCGGCGGCCCGGGTGCGGGCGGGGTCCCAGCGGCAGCGGAGCTTGGGCAGGGTCAGGTCCGCCGCGAGCTTCCCGCCGCCGAACCACACCGGGCCACCCTCCCGGGTGGTGTCGCCAGTCAGCGCGACGGCGTACCCGGTGACCTCGCCGGGATTGCGGGTGCTGAACCGCTTGCGGACCAGCACTCCGGCCCGGTCCAGCCGGGCGAAGAACTCCTGCTCGCTGGCCGCCCCGGCGGCCGCGGTGCTGACCGCCCGCCGGAGTGCGACGCGGGGGGCCTCCTGGAACCCGTGGCGGCGGGCCTTCTCCGACTCCGCGCGGGTCGGGCGGCGGGCCGCGGTACGGTCGCGGGGCGCGGTCTGCCGCAGCCCGAACCGCTGCTCCGCGGCCCGGCACGCCTCCCCCACCTGGTAGTAGTCGTTCCACAGGCGGGGGCGGGTGCCGTCCTGGCGGGCCAGCATCGCGACGAGGTGGATGTGGTCGGCGCGGGCGGCGCGGACCGAGCAGTGCCAGACCGCTTTGGCGACGGCGCGGTCGCCGAGCGCGGCGAGGACCCGCATCCGGTGCCCCGCCACGACTACTGAATTGACGTCGGGGAGCACCGGGCTTGCGCTGCGTCAAGGCCAGTTGCCCGTGATCGAGTCGAGGACAGCCGAGGCGTACTCCTTCGGCTCCTCCTCCCAGACGAAGTGCCCGGCATCGATGATCACCAGGCGGCTCGTGGGCAGCCGCTGGTCGAGGAACTCCGCGTTAGCGAGCGGTACGACGCGGTCGTGGCGGCCGTTGATGATCGTGACTGGCACCGTGATCTGCGGTAGCAGCGCGGCCAGCACGGGCAGTTCCTCGGGATACCTGCGGACGTAGCGCATCGACTCGGCGAAGCGGTCGCCGTCGTAGCAGGCCAGGTAGTCCGCCCGGATGTCGTCGGGTATCCCTCCGGCGATGGTGTCCACCGCCACGCCGACGATCACCCGCGGGTCCATCGCGCGGTACTTGCCGAGGTCGGGGTCCAGGACCCAGGACGCCAGCGGCTCACCGAGCTGGATCGGAACCGCGGCTCCGCCGGTGCCCACGATCAGGCTGGCGATACAGTCCGGATGTGTCGCCGCCGCGAACAGGGCGGCCGCGGTCCCGACGTCCGGCGCGACGATGTGCGGCGTGCCCAGGTCGGCCTCGGCAACGAGCTGGGCCATGAACTCGCCCATCGCCCGCGGGGACAGCAGGTCCTCCCGGCGTTCGGAGGCACCGAAACCCGGCAGGTCCACGGCGAACAGGCGGGCGTGCCCGGACAGCGAGCGCCCACATCGGCATGAACGCGTACACGCTCTCGGGCCAGGGACTGGTCAGCACGACCGTGGTCTCGTGCGGACCGCCGCTGTCGGCGTACCGGATCCGGACTCCGTCGATAGTCCGGAACTGGACGTGCAGGACGTTGTCGTGGCATGCAGCAATCCTCCAGATCCGACCCGTCCGCTGGGCCAGCGAACATCCCTGGCCAAGCCCCTGGTCAGTTCCCTGGCTGGTTTGGCGGGGGCGAAGAAGTCGATGAGCAGCTGGTTGACGCGCTCGGCCTCGTCGTGGTGGACCCAGTGCGAGGCGTCGGGCAGGCGCTCGACGCGGTCCAGGTTGGGCACGTCGTCGTGGTCGGGCTCGGCGAGTTCGGGGCCGAGGTAGCGGTCGCGCTGGCCCCAGATGACCAGGGTGGGCGCCTTGATCGGGCGGATCGCCGCTTCGGCCTTCTTGGGCGGGGTCCGCACCGAGGACCGGTAGTAGTTGATCATCCCGGTCGCCGCGCCGGGCTGCGACCACGCCTCGATGTAACGGTCGGTCTCCTCCGGCGTGTAGGCCGGGTGGGCGTCGCGCAGGAAGTGCCGGAAGAAGTGCCAGTGGTTGGCCGCGCACGACGCTTTCGGGCAGGTCGGGGAGGTCGAAGAAGAAGAAGTACCAGGACTTGCGGAGCTGGCCGGGGTGGTGCAGTCCCTGCGACAGCTTCCGCGGATGGGCCGCGTTGAGGATGGCCAGCCGGTCCACCACCTCGGGATGGTTCATCGCGGTGGCCCAGGCGACGCTTCCGCCCCAGTCGTGACCGACCAGCAGCGCGGACTCGGCGCCGCGTTCGTGGATGAGACCGCGGATGTCGGCGGCCAGCTGGTCGATGTCGTAGGCATGGACGCCGTCCGGCTTCGACGACAGGTTGTAGCCGCGCAGGTCGGGTGCGACGACGCGGAACCCCGCCGCCGCGAGCGGCTCGATCTGCAGCCGCCAGCCGTACCAGAACTCGGGGAAGCCGTGCAGCAGCACGATCAGCGGCCCCTCGCCGGCCTCGACGTAATGCAGCCGCTGGTCGCCGACCTCGGCGTAGCCCTCACGAAGTTCGCCGCTTGCGCGGTCCTCGGTGGTGCTCATTGCCGCCTCCCTGGGGCTGTGTCAGGGATGACGCTAAGTTTTCAGCCGGTGCGCCATACCAGGGAACACCCTGGTCGGTTCCCCTGGTCTGCCCTGGTCCCGTGGGCTCATGAGGTCGTGCGTGATCGCTGCCTCGCTCAGGCTGTAACGCTGGGCGAGAGCCGGATGGCGCGTGCTCACCTCGCGGAGGCAAGGCGTCGTGGAGGCCCATGCGGGAGGTGATGCCCAGTTTGGTGAACACCTTGCGCAGGTGCCATTCCACGGTGCGGGCGCTGATGAACAGTTCCGCGGCGATCTCAGGGTTGGTGCGTCCATCCCGGGCCAGCCGGGCGATGTGCTCCTCCTGCGGGGTGAGCTCGGTGTCGGTGTCGACCTGCCGCTTGCGGACCGTCTCGCCGGTGGCGAGCAATTCCCTGCGTGCGCGCTCGGCGAAGGCCTCGGCGCCGATCACGGCGAACAGGTCGTAGGCGGCGCGTAGCTGGTGGCGTGCGTCGCCCCGCCGGAGCTCGCGACGAAGCCACTCGCCGTAGAGCAGGTGGGCCCGGGCGAGCTCGGGCCGCAGCTGGGTGCGGCCGAGCCGCTCGACCGCCTCGGCGTAGCGGTGCTCGGCATCCTGGCCCTCGCTGAGCAGCGCTCGCGAGCGTGCCTCCAGGCCCTTCGCCCAGTCGGAACCCTCGATGGCCGTCATGGCCGACAGCCGCTCCAGCGCTTCCCGGGCAATGTCCGCCCGCCCGGTTCTCACGGCGGCCTCGATCAGTTCGGGCAGAACCAACTGCGTGCCCAAGGGCTGGTAGGTTTCCTCGGTTGCCGGTTCCGCCGCAGCCAACGCCTCTGCATAGTGCCCGAGACCGTTGTGGAGGACCGCTGCGGCCCAGTTGGCGAGCTGGACAGCGGATCCCTCCCCGCGAGCGATCGAGTCCTCGATGGTCGCCGAGAACAGCGGTATCGCTTCCGCAGGCCGACCCCGGTACCCGGCGAGCAACAGGTCACAGGTCGAAGCCAGGCGGATTCCGGTCACCTCATTGACGACGTCCTTCTCTGCGGCCAGCGACGTCGCTGTCTCGAAGTCACCGCACTGCGTGGCCACCTGCCCGCGTCCGTTCAAGGCGATGGACAACGGGGCGAGTGCACCCGACGCGCGGGCGAGCTCGACATGCCGGGTGCTCATCCGGACCCAGCTGTCGAAGTCCCACAGGGCCATGGTCGCCATCTGGGCGAGAATCCCCCACTGCAGCCACTCTTCCCCGGACACCTGATCACCGAGGAATGCGTCCACTGCTCGCCGCAGCGTCGGCTCGGCTGCCGCATGCCCGTGGGTGACCATCGTCGTCAGACCATCGAGGAGGAGGTCACAAGGCCGCGGAGCACCTGCTGGCGGCGGGGCCGCGCGTGCCGCTCGGGAAACCTCCAGAAGAAGGCCGCCGGGTCCTGCCAGAGGACCAGCGACGCTGGATGCCACCCAGGCGTAAAGGTAGGTCTCCCGGGCGAGCCCGACATGGAGTGATTCGAGTCTCTTGGCGGCCTGCAGCAGCAGAACCGGTGCCTCGCGCCCGGCCACCGATGCCCACTCGATCTGCCCTCGGAGCTGCTCCACGCGGGCACGCTGCAGATCGTCGATCGCGTCGGCTTTGGCCTGGGCCAGCAGGCCGAGCGCGGCGTCGAACGCGCCTGCGTGCAGGTTCGCGAGGGCGGCGGCCAGCGCTCGGTCGGCGCGCCGTCCCGGCTCGGCGGTCAAGGCGACCGACCGTTGGAGGAAGGCCGCCGCAGCCGCCAGCCCGGCGCGGGCCTGGGTCTTGACCGCCGCCTGCTCGAGCGCGGCGGCCACCTCTTCGTCCGGCCCGGTGGCCGCGGCAGCCAGGTGCCACACCCGGCGATCCGGATCGGTCTGGGCGTCCGTCGCCGCGGCCAGCGTCAGGTGGGCGGCGCGGCGATCCTCCGGGGACCCGGCCGTGTAGGCGGCCGACCGCACCAAGGGGTGCCGGAACCGCACTTGGGAGCCGATCTGCAGCAGCTGTTCCGCATCGGCCGCGGCCGCCGCATCACGTCCCAGGCTCAACGTCGGTGCGGCACGCCACAGCAGCGTGGCGTCCCCCGTGGGGTCGGCCGCCGCCAGCAGCATCAGTCGCTGGGTCGGCTCCGGCAGCGCCCGCACCAGCTGCAGGTAGTGGTCCTGGAGACGACCAGGCAGACTCGCCGTGGGCCGGTCGGCGAAGCCACCTGCCAGCTCGGCTTCGCTCAGCCCTCTCGCCAGCTCCAGCAGCACCAGCGGGTTCCCCCGCGTCTCGGCCACTATCCGGTCGCAAACCCGCTCGTCCAGATGACCTGGGACCGCGGCGGTCAGCAACCCGCGCGCGTCCTCGTCGGTGAGCCCTTCGACCGTCAGCGCCGGCAGACCAGGAAACATCTGTTCATCGGCCATCTCCCGGACCGCGAACACGAGCAACACAGACTCAGCCAGCAACCGCCGTCCGACGAACCCGAGCACCTGGCACGAGATTTCATCCAGCCACTGAGCGTCATCGACCAGGCAGACCAGCGGCCGCGCGGCGGCCTTCTCGGCCAGCAAGCTCAGCGCGGCCAGGCCCACCACGAACCGGTCCGGAGCAGGCCCCGTCGCCAACCCGAACGCCACACGCAACGCGCGCTCCTGCGGCCCCGGTAGCGCGGCCAGGCCGCCCAGCATCGGCCCGCAGAGCTGATGCAGCGCCGCGAACGGCAACTCCATCTCGGACTCCAGGCCGGCAATCTGAGCCAGGCGGCAGCCTGACGCCTGGCGGGCGCAGTAGCGCATCAGCGCAGTCTTGCCGATCCCCGCCTCACCCCGGACGACCAGCACCGCACTCTCACCGGCTCGAACACGGTCCAGCAGGCCGTCGAGGACTTGGCGTTCGCGAGCACGTCCTCGGAAGGCCGGCGTCCGGTCTGCGGCCATGTCGTCACGATACGGCCGGTGATAGGGCACGGGAATACCCTGGTTCGAAGGGGGTGTGCTGCCGTCCAGACTCGTGCCATGAACATCCCGCTCGACGGGTCACCTGCGGGTCGCGTGGCAATCGTTACCGGAGGGTCCCGTGGGGTTGGCCGGGCGACGATCCGCCTGCTGGCGGCCCGGGGCTACGCGGTCGTCATCAACTACCTCCACGACCGGCGTGCGGCGGAGTCGACTGTCGAAGCGATCCTGGCCGGCAAGAGACGCCGTGGCCATCCGCGCCGACGTCGCCGACGATCTGGATGTAGAGAGGATGTTTGCCGAGACGATCGCAGCGTTCGGCGGCATCGACGTCGTGGTCCACGCTCTCGGCAGCCCGGTCATCGCGACTCCCGTGGCCGAGTTCGATCTCGACGTGCTGGACGCACTGGTCCGGATCAACACGCGGGCTACTTTCATCGTCAACCGAGAGGCAGCCCGTCACCTTCGTAACGGCGGCGCCATCGTCAATCTGACCGGCTCAGCGGATGGTTCATCGCTGCCGGCCTACGGCCTCTACGCAGCGACCAAAGCCGCCACAGACGTGCTCACCCGAGCGCTCGCACTCGAGCTCCGTGAGCGCGACATCACCGTCAACGCGGTCTCACTCGAGGTCGATATGCCGTGCGCACCCAACCGGGTCGCCGACGTCGTCGCGTACCTGCTCACCGACCGTGGCCACCGCGTTACTGGCCACGTGCTCCGGGTCAACGATCCGGGATATGCGCCGGCATCGCCCTGACCTTCCTTCTGTCAGAGGGATCCGATGCGGTCGCCGAGGTCGAGCTCGAGTGGGCCACGGGTCTGCAGCCCTTGCGCGAACAGGCTGGCCAAGCGGACCTTGACCGCGTCCGAGCGGACCAGTTGCTGGAATCGCCGGGCGTCGGCGCGGATCGCGTCCGCGCCGGGCAGGGTCAGGCCATTGAGCACCTGCTTGGTGGAGTTCACCGCCTCGGCGGGGAAGGACGCGATGCGCCGCGCGAGCTGGGCCACGAACGCGTCCAGCTCGGCGTCGGGCAGCGCCCGGTTGACCCAGCCGTACCGTTCGGCCTCGTCGGCGCTGAAGTCGGCCGCACCCAGGATTACCTCCATGGCCCGGCCGCGCCCCAGCAGCCGCGCCAGGTGCTGCACGCCGCCCGCGCCCGGGGCCGCGCCGGTACCGACCTCGATCTGCCCCAAGATGGCGTTCTCCCGAGCGGCGAACCGCATGTCGCACGCCAGCGCCAGCTCGCTGCCGGCGCCGCGGGCCCGGCCGCGGAGCTTGGCGATCGTCACGACCGGGAGCTCGCTGAGCTTGTGCCACAGCATGCCCAGCGACGCGTCGTCCGGGCCGCCTGCTTTGGCCGCCTCGGCGGTGTACTCCGCGACCTTGGTCAGATCGACGTGCGGCACGAAGTACTCCGGGTCGGCGCTCTCCAGCACCATGACCCGGATGTCCTGATCGGATTCCAGCTCGCCGAACAGCCCAACCAGGTCGCGAACTAGCTCCGGCCCGATCAGGTTCATCGGCGGGGCATCGATCACGACACTGAGCACACCCTCATCGCTGCGGGCCACACGCAGCGTGCGATACGTCTGGGACATCGCTGCCTCCTCCGGAGGATTCCTTCATAATCTCTATCCGTTAACCTCGGGCGCTGTTCTGGATCTGGCCACTGGTGTTCCGCGGCGCGTCGCGCCCGTACGCTCCCTGTCACTTCCTGGTAGTCCGGTCCGGGCTGTCGCGTGGACGCGAAGATAGCCCAAGGTCCGGCGGCTCCAGACCGAGATAATCCGCCGCCGCTGCTGTCTACTTGGTGAGACAGGCCTGCCAGTCCTGTTACGAGGGGGAGACAGCGATGAGCGATGGGCTTTCTGCGGCCCCTGATCCGTCCGCGGCCGGGGCGGCATCGGGCCAGGTGTTTCGTTCGGAGTTGAACCCCGTCAACTTCCTGGACAGGGCGGCGTACATATACCCGGACAAGACCGCGGTCGTGCACGGCGAGCGGCGGTACTCCTACCGGCAACTCGCCGAGCGCTCGTGGCGGCTGGCCAATGCGCTCAGAGCAGCAGGCCTGGATAAGGGAGACCGGGTCGCCACCTTGCTGGTCAACTCTCCGGCGATGCTGGAGGCGCATTTCGGCGTGCCAGCGGCGGGCGGGATCTTGGTGGCGGTCAACCACCGGCTGTCCAGCGCCGAGGTGGGGTACATCCTGTCCCACAGCGGCGCGCGTTACCTGCTGCTGCACACCGCGCTGGAGGCGCTGGCCGGGCCGTTGGAGCTGGCTGGGGTGACCGTGATCCGCTGCGCGGACACCGGCGGGCCGGAGGATCCCTACGAGCAATTCCTGGCCAGCGCACCGCCTGCACGGCCGGAAAGCTGGCTGGAGCACGAGGAAGAGACGATCTCGATCAACTACACCTCGGGCACCACGGGCCAGCCGAAGGGAGTGCAGTACACCTACCGGGGCGCCTACCTGAACGCGCTGGGCGAGGTGATCCACGCCGGCCTGAGTCCCGACTCGGTGTACCTGTGGACGTTGCCGATGTTCCACTGCAACGGCTGGTGCTTCCCATGGGCGGTCAGCGCGGTCGCTGCCCGCCACCTGACGATACGTGCGGTGGACCCGGAGCTGGTCTGGGACCTGATCGATGGTGAAGGCGTCACGCACTACAACGGAGCACCGACCGTCCAGCTGATGATCCTCAATCACCCACGGGCACACCGCCTGGAGCGGCCGGTGACCGCGATGGTGGCAGCCGCCCCGCCGTCGCCGACGATGCTGGCCCGCATGAGCGAGCTGAACTTCCGGGTCGTGCACGTGTACGGGCTGACCGAAACCTACGGCCCGATCACGGTCAGCCCCGAGCAGGAGAGGTGGCGCGACCTCCCGGCCGGCCAGCGGGCCAGGCGCCTGGCCCGCCAGGGCCAGGCCTACATCTCGGCTGACCTGGTGCGCGTGGTCGACGCGCAGATGCACGACGTCCCTCAGGACGGGCAGACGATGGGCGAGGTCGTGATGCGCGGCAACAACGTCATGAGCGGCTACTTCCACGACCAGGCCGCCACCAGCAAAGCGTTCGCCGGTGGCTGGTTTCATTCCGGGGATCTGGCCGTGTGGCACCCCGACGGCAACATCGAGCTGCGCGACCGCGACAAGGACATCATCATCTCCGGCGGCGAGAACATCTCCAGCATCGAAGTCGAACAGGCCATCGCCGCCCACCCTGACGTGCTCGAGTGCGCCGTCATCGGGGTTCCGCATCCCCACTGGGGAGAGAGGCCCAAAGCATTCGTCACCCTCAACGACGGCGCCGCGGCCACCCCCGAAGAGATCATCGCGTTCTGCCGCGAACGCCTCGCCCACTACAAATGCCCCGACACGATCGAGTTCGGGCCGCTGCCCAAGACCTCAACCGGCAAGGTGCAAAAATTCGTCCTGCGCGACCCCGAGTGGGCAGGACACGACACGCGAATCAGCGGGGCATAGCCAGGGCCCGCGCGCTGGCGCTGAAGTTTGATCAGGGTAATGAGCCGGCCGGTACGGATCGCTGGCCGGATTCCTCTATGGCGAGGCCCGGTGTGGTGTCCCAGCCGAGGATCTGCAGGACGGTTTTCACCAGCCCGGGAACTTCATGCAGGACGAGGCGGGTGCCGCCGCCGTTGTGGTTGGCGCGGCCTCCGGCCAGGAGGATTATGGCTCGCAGCCCAGCGACGTCGCAGTACGCCACGTCGGCCAGGCTGATGTGGATCTCAGGGAGCCCGTCCGTGAGCTTTCCGCAGCGTGTCCACCAGAGCGGCGTGGGTGTACTCGTCGATGTCGCCGGCTATCGCCAGGCTAGCCGGGCTGCCGAGCTGCAGGTGATCCGGAGCACTCCGTCGTCATAGGCGGGGCGAGAGATGGTCACTACGGGCCCTTGCGCTAGGTCGGCCAAGGTTCTTCAACCTCTCTTCACCTGTCCCTGCCTCCCCCGACAAAGCTCGGTTGTAGTACTGTACCGTTGAATTGTTGAATAGGAAGTGCTGAGTAGCTGAAGAGTTTACGAGACGTGCCGACACGGCGGTGCCGGATGCGGGCAGCAGCCCTGCTTAGCCTGGGGGCGCCGCATGCAGAGGCTGAGGGGCGACAGGCAGATAGGGTGATGGAGGTGGAGGACAGGGGCCGGGCGCTTTACAGCATCAGCGCCGTCGGGCACATGGTCGGGCTTCCTGTTGCCACCCTTCGCACCTGGGAAGACCGGTACGCACTCGTGGTCCCTGACCGGAATGCAAGTGGCCACAGGCTGTACAGCCGGGATCAGGTCGAGCAACTCAGGTTCATCAGGACCCGGATGGCAGAGGGCCTCAGTGCCGCTGACGCCCATCGTCTCCTGGACGAGGAACTCGGGGCTGGGCTGCCCATAACCACCCAGGCCAGCCGGGGCCGGCTCCTCATCCTGCTCGTCGAGCCCGACCCATACGCCGCCGAGTATCAGGAGTACTTCCTGAAGACGGAGGGGTTCGAGGTCAAGATGGCGTCCGACGAGGAAGCCGCGAGGCGGTCATTCCATGAGGACCCTCCCTCGCTGGCGGTGATCGAGCTTCTCGTATCGGGTGGCTCAGGGTTGAGCCTGTGCCGCTCGGCCAAGGAAGACGGCGTCCCCGTCGTCGTCGTATCTGTGCTGGAGTGCCGTGATCAGGCGCTCGAGGCCGGTGCCGATGCCTTCTTGCTGAAACCGTTGGATCCGCTGCAATTCGTGTCCACGGTCAGGGATCTCCTGGGATCGAGTTCCTTCCTCCATGAACCTGCAGGAGACTTGGCGTGAATGGCCGGCTTACGAGCGGGCACGAGCCACTCGATGCAGTTCTCGACGGGGGGCTGCCCGCGAACGCCATAAGCCTCCTCATGGGACGCCCGGGGAGCGGCAAGACGATCCTCGCTCAGCAATATGTCTTCCGGAATGCAACGCCGGAACGTCCCTCGATCTATTTCTCAACGGTTTCCGAGCCGCTTGAAAAGATCGTCCGATTCGGGCAGAGCCTGGATTTCTTCGATCGCACTGCGATTGGAACATCCGTCTTCTATGAAGACCTCGGGGCAAAGGTAAGCGAGCACGGACTGGCCGGCGTCACGGAGCAGATCACGACCGCGATCAAGGAGCGGCGGCCGGGACTGATCGTGATCGACAGCTTCAAGGCCCTGCATGCATTCGCGGACGGCCATGCGGAGTTCCGGCGGTTCCTGCATGACCTGTCTAAGAGGCTGGGCGCGTTCCCGGTCGCCTCCCTGTGGGTGGGGGAATACGAGGACGCCGAGATCGGATCAGTACCGGAGTTCGCGGTTGCGGATGCGATACTCGACCTGACCACGGCCCGGAGCGGCCAGCGCGACCTCCGGTTTCTCGAGGTCAGGAAGCTCCGCGGAAGCGGTTTCCGGTCCGGACTGCACGCATACCGGCTCACCGCCGACGGGATGCACCTGTTCCCCCGGCTGGCCGACGCGCCAATCGAGGGGGAGTACGCGCAAAGCGATGTGCGGGCCTCATCCGGAATCCCCGCGCTGGATGACATGCTCGAAGACGGGTACTGGCCTGGTGCGTCAACTCTCATCGCCGGTCCGTCCGGCTCGGGGAAGACCCTGCTAGGGCTCCACTTCATTTTTAACGGCGCGCGTCAGGGCGAACCCGGAGTCATTGCCACCCTCCAGGAGAATGAGACGCAGCTAGAGCGGGTTGCGGGCGGCTTCGGCTGGTCACTGAATGAACCGAATATCGAAGTGATGTACCGCTCGCCAGTCGATATCCACATCGACGAATGGGCCTATGAGCTGCTACAGGCAGTGAAGCGGACGGGGGCCCGGCGTATCCTCATCGACAGCGTCAGCGATATCAGGGCGGCGGCGTCAGACTCGACACGCTTCCGGGAGTTCTGTTACTCGCTCATGCAGCGCTTCGCCAGACAAGGCGTCAGCATCGTGATGACCTTCGAGATACCAGATCTCTTCGGCGCCGAGCGCCTCTCGGATGATGCCGTTTCGCCGCTGTCCGACAACGTCGTGATGCTGAGCTACCTCAAGGATGATGGTTCGATCAAGCGGACGATATCGGTTATCAAGACCCGGGCCAGCCATCACGATCCCGCCATCCGCCAGTTCCTGATCGGGCGCGACGGTATCGCGCTCGCCTGAGGGCTGTCCCCAGGTGATGAGGGCGACGGGAGATCAGGCACCACTCAGTGAGGGCTGGGTACGCCGATGAGGCCTCGCGGCCTGCGCCTGGCGCAACCGGTCATCGTTGCCGCTGCCGGAGCCGGCGGTTCTTGATCCGGTTGCCGCAGGTGGCCATGTCGCACCAGGCGCCTGCCCCGCTGTGGGAGCGGTCGTAGAAGGCCCACCGGCAGTCCGGGTTACCGCAGGCCTTGAGCCGCTGCCAGGTGCCATCGCGCTGAGCGTCGCGGATCAGCAGGAGCAGTGAGAGCAAAGCCGCGCCGGGCGGGTCGGCGGGGCCAGGGCCGAGGCTGACCTGCCCGCCCGGGCTGACCTGCAGCGCGGGCCGGGAGGCGTGTGCGACGTCCTGCAGGGGCAGCAGGTCGCCGGGCGGGGGCGGGGGGCCGCCACTGTTGGCGACCAGCATCGCGCGGATGCCCTCGCGGACGCCGCGGGCGAGGTGCAGCTCGGCCGGGTCCGGCGGGCGCTCGGCGCTCCACAGTCCGGCCTGGGTCAGCCAGGTACGGGCGGCTGCGGGATCGAGCAGCAGGTCGGAGCCGTGGTCGGCATCCCAGGTGTTGACGAACGACTGCACCAGCAGCAGCGGCATCGGGGCCGGCTTGGTCTCCTCGCCGGGCACCCACGAGGGCAAGGTCACGCTCATTAGCGTATCACTACGTGACCATCTAAGAGGTTTGACGGGTCTCTGAGTGACCTCTAAACTAGTTTTACTAGTCACCTATGAAGAGCAGGCGCCGCGACCCGCGGACGGGCTGGCCGATCGGAGGTGCAAGTCATGGTGATCCTGTTGGGGCTGGCCGCTGCCGCGCTGTATGGCAGCGGTGACTTCCTCGGCGGCCTGGCGGCCCGCCGGGCGCACGTGCTGGCGGTGCTCACGCTGGCTGAAGGCGCTGGCGTGGTCGTCGCGCTCGCCGCCGCGACCCTGTCGCCAGGCTCGCCCAGCCTGGCCGGCCTGGCCTGGGGAATCGGCGCCGGCCTGGTCGGCGGCCTCGGGCTGATCATCTTCTACATCGGCCTGGCGGCGGGGCCGATGAGCGTCGTCGCGCCGGTATCCGGGCTGGTATCCACGGTCCTGCCGGTCGCGGTGGCGCTGGCTGACGGCGAGCGGCCCGGGGCTGGCGTCTACGCCGGCGCGCTCCTCTGCCTGATCGCCATCGTGCTGGCCAGCTCGGCCGGCGAGACCAGCGCGGCGCAACAGCACGCCCGCCCGGGCCGGGCCATTGCCTACGGCATCGCGGCAGGCTTCTCGTTTGGCCTGTTCTTCCTCCTCATCCGTAACGCCGGCCAGACCGGGGAACTATGGCCGGTGGCGGCCGCGCGGATCGGCGAGCTAGCGGTCGTCCTGATCGCCGCAGCCGTGCTGCGGCCCGGCCTGCGGCTACGCCGCGCGGGCGGATCGCTCCTGCTGGTAGCGGCCGGCGCAGGCGTGATCGATGTCGTCGCGAACATCTGCTACGTGGCGGCCACCAGGACCGGCATGTTCGGCCTGGCCGTCGTGCTGGCCTCGCTCTACCCCGGGATCACCGTGCTGCTGGCCAGAGTGGTACTCGGCGAACGGCTGCGCTGGGTACAGCGGGCCGGCCTCGGGCTCGCCGCGCTCGGCGTCCTGCTCGTCGCAGCCTGAGCACCGGCCATCACGGCGCATGGTCACGATCAGGGGCGCCGGGCGACTCCGCAGTAGAGCCAGTGAGAGCCATCGCTGTCGGCCAGCGCCAGGTCTTCCGCGCCCCAGTCACCGGCGTGGCAGAGCTGTCCCTCAGCGTTTCCGTGCTGGGCTGAGACAAGGTCCAGGCCGGTGAAGAAGCGCTCCACTTCAGGCTTTGACCGGAAATGCATCTGCTCGGTGGCGTGGTCGAAGACCCGGCAGAACTCCTGCACCGCGCGCGGCGGCTTGTGATCGTCGGTCAGATGCGACAAGGACAGGTAGCTCCCTGGCGCAAGAGCATCTACGTAACGTGCCAGCAGGGCCTGCGGGTCGGATTCGTCTGGCACGAAATGCACCACCGCGGTCATCAGCAGGCCGACCGGCTGGCTGAAATCGATCAGCTCACGTACATCCGGATGTCCGAGCAGGTGCTCAGGTTCACGCAGATCCCCGCGGATTATGCGGACGGCGTGATCCTCGCTCAGCAGAGCGCCTGCCTGCTCGCAGACCATCGGGTCATTGTCGGCGTACACGACCCGGCAGTCGGAATCCACGAGACGCACGACCTCGTGAGTGTTACCCACGGTCGGCAGCCCGGAGCCGATGTCGATGAACTGGCGGACTGCCATGCTGGGCTATCCACCTGGCTGCCCGCTGATGGAATCCGCGGTTAGCCCAGGCGCAGTCCCTGAGTTCGGGGACCACTGCCGTGATCCGCTCCGCCGCGTCCCGGTCGGACTGGAAGTTGGCCGTCCCGCCTAGGAGGTAATCGTAAATTCGTGCCGGTGCTGGCCTGGCCGGATCGACGCCCGCCAGGATTTGCTGGACTTGGTTCATGAGACCCCCTGAACCACCATTTCACAGTGAGCCAGCGGGTGGACTGGGTCAGGCGCTTTCTGCCCAGCGATCCAGCTGGGCCCACGGACAGGCCAGTGGTGGTGTGATGTCAACCGGGCGTGGCCACGGCAGGCAGCTCAGTTGCCGTGGCGCGCAGCCGCAGGGTGAACCCGTCGCCGGAACGGATAAGCGCGGGATGCAGGTTGAGCATGTGGATCAGCCAGAGCCCGGCACCTGGCAGGTTAGGCGCGCCTGCTGCGGGGGTGAGCCCGGCCAGCGGGTCGGCAGGACCGGGGCCGGTGTCGTGCACGTGAACCACGACACGGCCGGCCACGGCCCAGATACGCAGGGTCACCGGCGGGCGGCCATGACGCCGCGCGTTAGTTACGGCTTCGGACACGCCCAGGACCAGCTCCTGGAGCCTGGAGTCAGGGACATGGCCGCGGCCGGTCGCGGTGACGGCGTGCCGGGCCTGGGCTGTGGATGGTTCGGCCAGGTCGAGCGCGGGCGCGGACCGCTCTACCGGATCAGGCAGCGGCGGCAGAGGCTTGAACGCGGCGGGGTCCTGGTAGCGGTCACTGAGACGGCGTGTGCCTGACGGCTGGACGATGCAGGGATGAGTGCGCAGCGCGCTCTCGAGGATCTGGGGAGCGGTGATGGAGATGTCGTACAGGCACCGGCTGTGCACCGGAAAGTCGTCCCAGACTGTGTTGACCGCTGATTCGTAGCGGTCCCAGCCCTCGAAGCTGCCGCCGTTGCCCTCGTGCGGCACGTCCCCGGCGATCCGGATCTGCGCGGCGCCCGCCGCGACGTGGCGGGCGAACAGCTTGCGGTAGCCGGCGATTGCCCTGGCGGGTGTGGCGTACAGGCTCGTGTCGTTGATGAAAGTGACCCCTGCAGGGTCGCCGAGCCACGACCGCAGCAGGCCTGACTTGCGCTTGTCATAGCCGAGGATGACCGGCTGGCCTGCGGCGATGCCTTCTTCGGCGAACGGCACGATCAGGGCGCGGAATTCGGCGTCAGAACCGTAGAAGCCGGCTTCGTGGACCTGCCCCGGCAGGCGGGAGGAACTCCCGCTCATCTGCGTGCACCCACTTCCATCCCGGCAGGCAGTGCCATCGCCCGCGATCCTCTCGTCTGGTCCTCTCGCAGGAGGTCAGCCCGGAGAGCCGTGAACCAGGTACGCCCTGGCGCCGGATACCTGCCAACATATCTGACGCCGCGTAATCGGCCGCTGATCAGCATCGAGCGTGAACTAGGCCGAGCGGACCCGCTTCTACCCGCGTGCTGCAGCTTGAACGTGATCCCGGCAGCCCTTCGGCAATCAATAACTGGCACGCCTCAGCGAACCTGCGCACGACATCGTCATGCTGATCTGCATAGCCGAATCGGACCGGCGGCTGCGCGGGTGGTTCTGCCGGTTCGCCGTCGGTGACGAACGCACGGCGGGGGTCCTGCACCGCGGCCAGCGAGACGATGTCGCGGCCGGACACCGCAGCGGTCAGCCAGACTGCGAGCACCCGGATCTTCCGCTCCCAGCTCGGCACGGCGAGGACGTGGTATCCGCGGTGTATCAGCCAGGCCGGAAGCCCCTTGATGACGATGCCGCGGTACTGGAAGATGCCGCGGCCGAGGCCCAGCGTGGCGATCGTGCCGAGGCTGTGATGCACGTAGGGCTTCGCCATCCGGCCGCGGAGGGTGGCCACGATGTTCTTGGCCAGGAGCTTTCCCTGCCGTACGGCGTTCTGGGCGTTCGGCACCGTCGCGGCACCGGGCCGGCCCGCGGCAAGGTCCGGAACCCTCGCGTCGTCGCCGGCGCCCCAGGCGTCCGGCACCGGTTCATTCTCGGTGCCGACCCGCAGGTCGGCCCGGACGATCAGCATTCCGCGCCCGTCGATGGGCAGGTCGGTGTGGCTGCGCACCATGGGGTTCGCGTCGTTGCCGACGGTCCACACGAGCAGGTTGGAGTCGAACTCCTCGCCAGTCGACAGGACCACGCGACCGTCGAGCGCGGAGACCACGCTGGCCTTGAGGTGCACGTGGGCCCCACGGTTCTCCAGCGACCGCACCACCCACCGGCCCGGTTTGTCGGAGACTTCGGGAAGGATCCGGTCCCCCGCCTCCACCAGGTGGAACTCGAGTTCGCCCAGGTTCAGCTCGGGGTACTTCCGGATTAGTGAAGTCGCCAGGGACAGCAGCTCACCGAAGCCTTCGACGCCGGAGAACCCGCCGCCCGCGAATGTCACGGTGAGCAGACGCTGACGCCGCGGCCCGGGCTTGAGCGTCGAGGCCTGGTCGAAAGCGGTCAGCAGCCGATCCCGGATCGCCACCGCCTCCTCGACATGCTTCATCCCGATGGCCTGCTCCGCCACGCCGGGAATGGCCAGTTTGCGGGTCACTGCCCCCGCGGTGACGACGATGATGTCGTAACCGAGCGTGAACTCCGGGCCCTCGGCCGGCTGGACGGTGGCCGTCCGGTGTGCGTGGTCGACCGCGGTGACCGTGCCCGAGATGAGCCTGGTCCGGCGCAGGTGCCTGCGCAGCGACACCGCGGCGTGCCGCGATTCGACCGAGCCGGCCAGCACCTCAGGAAGAAAGGGTTGATACGTCATGTACGGCCGCGGATCGACCACCACGACCCGCGCTTCGTCCCGCCGAAGCTTCTTTTCCAGCTTCCAGGCGGTGTAAAAGCCGGCGTAGCCGCCGCCAACCACCAGAATCGTACGCATGCGGTCCTCTGTTCTCTCGCCTCTACAACTAGGACCGGATAGCACGCTGGTTTGTGACATCGGCGGGTCAGGCCGGGACGGACACCGCCGTGATCTTCTCGGGGTTGACCATCCATAGCACGTGGTCGATGCGCTCGGTCGAGGCGGTGACCGTGAGCACGGCATGTGGGCGGTTACCGCGTGCCGGAAGAAACGAGATTGATCGGATGCCGGGCCGTTCATGATCCGGTTGACTGTCCATCTCTCGCCTCCTCCGGCCGTGGCCCACAAGGGTGCCTGACGTAGCACCCAGGAGAACATCAGCGGAAGCCCGCTGCGCACCCCTTCGGTCTGGTTACCGGAGTGGTGCGAAGAGTTCGAGCTGGATGTTATCGGGGTCGCGGAACACCAGGACAGATGCGTAGGGCTCGTCGGCGATCGGCGACTGGGTCAGCGGCTTATCAGCGACAGCGGCGCTGAGGACGCCTTTGGACTCAAGGTGAGCCTGCCAGGCCTCGAGGTCGGTGCGGGCTGGGACCATGAAGCCTGCGTGGTCGAGGCCAGTGATCGACTCGCCGAACAGTGCGCCAGCGTTGGTGTCGTGACGGTGCAGCACGATCATGAGCTGGCGGCCGTCATCGGCGAGGAGCTTGCCGACTCCGCCGGGGTGTGGCACGTCCATCTGGAAGCGGACGCCGAACACGTCCTCATACCATCGGACGCTCGCGTTGACATCGGTGACTGTCAGCGCGAGATGGTGCAGCCGGGGAGATGTGACCGTTGACATGAGTTCTCCTCTTTCGTGGATGGATGGATGCATCCGGTGTGACGGATGGACTTCCCGGCCGTTGGTGGTCATGACCGGGCTGGTCCGGCGGTGGATGCCGGCGGCGCTGGGCGGGCTGGCGTTCGGTCTGCCCGGCAGTAGGCGAGAAACATCGCCACGAAGTCATCGACGAGACGTGCCCAGCGGTCCCCGCCCGGGTCGTTGGAGATCTGCTGGTCGGCCAGGCCCGTGGTCAAAGCGGTCCACATGTTGACGTGACGAGGGTCGGTGACATTGTTGAGGGCTAGGCGCTCACGCACCCCGTCGAGGGCGCGTACCGCCGGGCTGAACGACTGCGCTGTCGGCTCAAATCCAGGAATCGTGCGCTGGAACAGCAGCTGGTAGCGAGCCACGTCACTCGTGCAGAACTCCAGGAAGCGGCGCACGCCTTCGGCCAGGATCGCGCGGGGATCCTCGCACTCATAGGGCTCGGACATCCGGTCGGCGAACTCATGGGCCGCACGGCCGAACATGGCATCGTAAATCGCGTTCTTCGCATTGAAATAGGCATAAACCGTTGGCGTCGTGATCCCGGCACGCTTTGCCAGCTCGCGGAGCGTCAGCGCGGCCAGGCCTTCGGCTTGAACCAGCTCCCAGGCCGCATCAACGATCGCGTCCCGTGCGGATTTCCGTCGCGCTTCACGCCAGTCGCCCGCTACCGGTGATTTAGACATCGTTCGCTAACCTTATACATCGTTAAACTATCGAGTCAAGAGGACGAAACCGCAGCCCAGTCGGGAGCTTGCGGCCAGGCAGACTCAGGTCGTCGAAGATCACGAAACTGAGCGGTAGCCAGGCTGGTGGCGGTCAAATGGGAGCCGTCAGGGATTCTGGCCGGGCGGGGGCGCCGGGGGCTGGGGTGGCAGCAGGGCAGCGATCATTGCGTCGGCGATGAAGGTGCCGTACTCCTGCGGTGGCCAGCGGCGGCCGATGACGAGCAGTTCGTAGAGTTCGGGTGAGCTGTAGGTCCACATTATTTCGCCGGCGTGCTCGGCGGTGATCCCGGCGCGGAGGTGGCCGCCGTCCGCGAGGGTGCGGGCGTTGCGGGTCATCCGGGTGAGGCGGCTGGCCTCGATCTCCGCCCGCAGGCTGGCCATCTCCGGATCGGTGAAGGCAGCCGCGCGAAGCAGCAGCAGGATGGGCGAGACCCGGGGGGCGACCTCGGCGGAAAGCCTGCCCCAGCCCCGGATGATCTTACGCGGGTCGGGTTCGCTGGCTTGCAGGTCGTCGGAACGGGTTTCGGCCGGGACGGGTCCCTCGCCGCTCAGTGCCTCTTCGCAGATGGCGCGGACCAGGCCCGGCTTGCCGCCGAAGGCCTTGTAGATCGTCTCTGCCGACACTCCTGCGCCGGCGGCGACCGCCGAGATGGTGGTCGCGGCGAACCCATCGCGCAGGAAGAGGTGCTGCGCGGTGCTGGTCACCGCAGCGCGAGTCTGGCGGGCTTGCTCGGCTCGCCGCGGCGAGTCGTACCGGCGCCTGGGCTTGACAGTCAACCCTATTCCGTTCCATAGTCATGTATCGATTACATTCAACTGTAACAGAAAAGCGGGACGACATGGATGATGACGAGGCCGATGGCGGGCCGGCGGCGATGACCCGGCGCCTATGCCAGGCCACCAACGATCACGACCTGGCAGGCCTCCTGGCCTGCTTCGCTCCTGGTTACCGCAACATGACCCCGGCTCATCCGGAGCGCGGTTTCACCGGCCGGGAACAGGTGCGCAGGAACTGGGAGCAGATCTTCGCCGCAATCCCCGACCTCAGCACCGAGATACTGTCCAGCGCGGTGGACGACGACACGATCTGGACGGAGTGGGAGCACCGTGGCACCCGGCCAGATGGTTCCCGGCATCTTATGCGCGGCGTGGTGATCTTCGGTGTGGCTGACGGCCTCGCCGACTGGGCCCGCTTCTATCTCGAACCGGTCCAGGAAGGCGGCGGCGACGCCGGTGCGGCGGTACGCAGACAGGTCACGTCAGGCGGCCAGCCATGATCCTGCTCGCCGGCGGCACCGGCCGGCTCGGCAGTGTCCTGACGGCCCGGCTGGCCGGCCAGGGACTGGCGGTCCGGGTCCTGACCCGCGACCCCGCACGCGCCGCTCACCTCGCCGGGCGCAATGTCGAGGTGGCAACCGGCGACGTGCGCGACCGCGCCAGCGTGGTGTCCGCCGTCAGCGGCGCGGCTGTCGTGGTGTCCGCGGTTCACGGATTCGCCGGACCCGGTGGAGTGTCGCCGTCCACGGTCGACTGGCAGGGCAACGTCCACCTCATCGACGCGGCAACAGAAGCGGGGGCCGAGTTCGTCCTGGTCTCAGTCGTCGGAGCCGCAGCCGACAGCCCGATGGAGTTGTCCCGCATGAAGTACGCCGCCGAGCAGCACCTCAAGGCCAGCGGGGCAAGCTGGACCATCGTGCGGGCCACCGCATTCCTCGAGCTCTGGATCGACGTGCTCACCAAGACCGCAGCCCGCTCAGGCCGGCCGGTGATCTTCGGCCGCGGGAACAACCCCGTCAACTTCGTCTCGGTGACAGACGTTGCCGCGCTCGTCGAGCACGCCATTACCAGCCCAGCAGTGCGCGGCCGGATCCTCGAAATCGGAGGCCCCGCTGACCACACCTTCAATCAGCTGGCCGCCGCATTCCAGGCAGCCGCCGGGCGCACCGCCACCCCACGCCACGTGCCCCCGCCCATCCTCCGGCTCATGGCCAGCACCCTCGGCCGCGTCAAGCCCGAACTCGCGCGGCAAGCGGGCGCCGCGCTCGTCATGGACCGCGCCGACCTCACCCACGACGCGACCAGCATCCACCAGGCCTACCCCAGCCTTCCCTCCACCCCCCTGCGCACCTGCCTCCAGCCATAACTATTAACCGCGCACCCGGCACCCCGCGTAAACGCGATCGCCGAACGCCGGATCGGGGGATCACGTCGAGATCGTCATGCCTTCCTGAGGTACATGAGTACGACGAGGACGCGCCGGTGGTCGCCGGTCGCGGCAGCAGGCCCAGCTTGGCGAAGATTGGCCCGACGTGGGTCTCGACCGTTTTCGGTGACAGGAACAGCCGCTCGCAGATGGCATGGTTCGAGCGGCCCTCGGCGATCAGAGCGAGGATTTCCTGCTCGCGGCCGGTGAGGTCGCCCAGGGCGCTGCCTTCTCCCCGTGCCGGAGCAGCTGGGTCACTATGTCCGGATCGATGACCGATCCGCCCCTGGTTCTGGCTCGCCACGAAGAGAGTGACGGTAGCGCCAGCGCCGCGAGTAGGACCCAGCGTGCCCCTGGAGCAGGGGATGCGTATCTACTACCGCTGGCAGGTCACGACCCTCACCCAGGAGCGGTTCTACACATCGATTGCGATCGCCGGATTCCTGTGCCTGGCCGTGGCCGCGGTCTTCCTCCGGGACCTGCTGGCCCGTGACCGCGCGCTGGCCAGGATCGGCTCATTTACGATCGGCGCCGGTGCCCTCCTGTGGATCACCGGCGCGGGAATGCTCGCCTTCGCCGTCACGGCAGCCCGCGAGCACGCTGCCTATCGCGCATGGGCCGTCTATACGATCGTCGTCGCGCTGACGCTGCTGGTCCTGGCCTGGTCATATGCCGCCGGAAACGGCAGCCTCTCGGACCTGCTGCTGACCGCTGACGGCCTCCTGCTGCTGCCGCTGTGGCTGATCTGGACCGGCCGCATCGGCGGAATCGGGCCCGAATCCCCGAGCGCGGCGTGACATGCAAGCGCACCCGAAGGAGGACGTCGGTGTATCGGACAGGCCGCTGGCACCTCCGCACATATGAAGCCACGTGGCGGCGCTGCCCAGAGATGCGGGGCTCGCCACGGCCAGACCAGGGGGACAGGCAGATGCGGATTCTGCTCATTTCGAGCGCCTATAACAACCTCGCCCAGCGGGTACACGTCGAGTTGGCCGACCGCGGTCATGAAGTGTCAGTCGAACTCGCGCTCAGCGTTGACGTAATGCGGGAAGCGGTCCGCCGCTTCGATCCTGATCTGGTCATAGCGCCGATGCTGACCACGGCGATTCCCGCCGACATATGGTCGGCTCGTCCCTGCTTCATCATTCACCCGGGCCCCCGGGGGGACCGCGGTCCGTCCTCACTCGACTGGGCGATCATGGACGGTGCGGAACGCTGGGGCGTCACCATTCTGCAGGCCAACGCCGAGATGGACGCCGGCGACATCTGGGCCAGCGCGGAGTTCACGGTTCGCGGCTGCTCGAAAAGCTCGCTATACCGCACCGAGGTGTCGGACGCGGCGCTGGAAGCCCTGCTGCTGGCGGTAGCGCGTTTCGAAGGCGGAACCTACCGGCCTGAGCCCCTGGACTACAGCCGTCCTGGCGTAACTGGCAGGCTCCGCGGGCCATGCCGGCAGGAGCACCGCAGGATCGACTGGTCATCCGAGCCGACGTCCTCGGTGCTGGCCAAACTGCGGGCGGCCGACTCCAGGCCAGGTGTTCTCGACATGCTGGGGGGAATCGAGTACTTCCTGTACGGCGGGCATGAGGAAGATCACCTGCGCGGTGAGCCTGGAACGATCGTCGCACGGCGAGGCGGGGCGATCTGCTGCGCGACAATCGACGGAGCAGTCTGGATCCCGCAACTGCGCCGCCGCCCAGCGCCCGGCGGGCCGGCCACGTTCAAATTGCCAGCCACGCTGGCGCTCGGCCAGGCCGCCGCTTCCGTGCCGGAGGTCGACGCTCCTCTGCAGGTGCCGCCGGGCCGGCGGACCTACCAGGAGATCAGCTACCGAGAGTCTGACGGCGTCGGCTACCTGGAATTCTCTTTCCCCGGCGGTGCCATGAGCACCGATCAGTGCCGCCGGCTCCTCGCCGCATACCGGCACGCCCAGCACCGCGACGTGCGGGTAATCGTCCTCTGCGGAGCAGCAGACGTATTCGCAAACGGGATTCATCTCAATGTCATCGAGGCCGCTGACGACCCCGCGGAGCAGTCCTGGCGGAACATCAGCGCCATCGATGACCTGGTCGAGGCGATCCTGACCACTACCGGCCGGCTCACGGTGGCCGCGCTGGCAGGCAGCGCCGCCGCCGGAGGGCTGATGCTCGCGCTCGCCGCCGATGAGGTCTGGTGCCGCAGCGGCGCAGTGCTCAATCCGCATTACCGGCTGATGGGCCTGCACGGCTCGGAGTACTGGACTTATACGCTGCCCCGCCGGGTCGGCGCGGAGAAGGCGGCTGAGCTCACCCGGGCGTGCCTTCCGGTCAGTCCCGCGTCGGCTGCACGGTGCGGCCTGGTCAACCGCGTAATCAGCAGCGACATCGCCGGGTACCGCCGGCAGGTAGCTGCCCTGGCCGAGGAACTGGCCCGCCGCCCCGACTATGAATCGCGGCTGGCCGCCAAGGCACGACGGCTGGCGGAGATCGCCACGACCCAGCCGCTCGACAGCTACCGCCAGGCAGAACTCGCCGTGATGAGCCGGAACTTCCGCGGGCCAGGCGAGCCGTACCCGCAACTGCGCCGGGCCTTTGTCTACAAGCAGAAACCAACACAAACGCCGCTCCACCTTGCCCGCCACCGGACCGCGATGACCGTGCCCGCAGAAGTGGAGTACGCCGGAAGTGGGGTCGGGCAGTGAACCCCGGTCTTCCTGGTTCCGGGCCGCCGTTAGCGCGATTCTGGCTGCGTCGTGGCGGCGGACTCCGGCCCGGCTGACCCGGCCACGGCCTTCCCGGCCGCAGGCGCGGGCACCTCCGGGCGGTCCATGGCCAGCTTGGATGGCCACCAGTTCCACCGGCCGAGCAGCACGACCGTGGAGGGCACCAGCAGCGTCCGGACCAGGAAGGTATCCATCAGGATCCCGAGGGCGAGGCCGAGCGCGATGTCGCGGAACTGGCTGCCGCCCGCCCCGCCGCCGGCCACGATGCCGAACACCACGAAGGTGCCGGCCAGGACCAGGCCGGCCGAGGTCACGGTGGTGCCGGTCACGCCGATCGCCTTGACGACCGCCTCACGCAGCGGCTGTTTGCGCGCCTCTTCCCTGATCCGGGTCATGACCAGGATGTTGTAGTCCTCGCCTAGCGCGAGCAGGAAGATGAACATCAGGAACGGCAGGAAGAAGACCAGTCCGTCGCTCCCCCCGATGTCGACGAACAGCAGCACGCAGAGCCCGAGCGCGGCCAGGTAGGACAAGCCCACCGAGGCGATGAGGTAGAGCGGGGCGACCAGGCTCCGCAGCACGAGCGCCAGCAGGATCCCGATCACCACGATCGCGATGGGGATGACCCTGACCAGGTCACTGTTGGACACGGAGCTGATGTCGTACAGGGCCGGCGCCTCGCCGCCGACCGCCGAGTCGGCGGCACCTATGGACCCGGCCACCCTGGTGACCTCGGAGCGGATCGCCGGGACAGCCTTCAGGGCGGGCGTGCCGCCGGGATCGCCGGCCTTCAGCCCGACGGAGTACTGCACCGTCCGCCCGTCGGCGCTGATGAAGTTCGAGGTGCTGCGGTAGAGCTGGTAGACGGCGGGCGGCACCTTCCTGGCCAGACCCGGTGGCGGGACCGGCGGCAGGGCCTTGGCCGGGCCGAGCGCGGCGTGCAGCCGGGCGTAGTCCGCGGGTGGCAGCGTCAGCCCGCTCGGGTTGAGCGGCCCGGCCACCGTGGTGAACAGGCTGCTCGCCTTGAGCTCGCTGGTCGCCTTGGCCAGGACCTGAGGATCGGTCCAGACCGGCTGGCTGAACTTGAAGATCGGCGAGGTGGGGTTGGCGGCCGACTCCGGGAAGTACTGAGTCAGCAGCAGGGTGCCTTTCGCCGAGTCACTGCCGGCCGGCGGGGCCGTGCTGCCGCCGAAGCCTGACGCCGTGTAGCCGAATACGGCCAGGGCCAGGCCGCCGAACACCAGCACGCCGATGGTCAGCGTGGTCGCGGGCCGGCGTACGATCCGGCCGGCCACCCGGCCCCAGACGCCGATCCCGCCGCTGCCCTGGATGCTCCAGGGCAGCAGCTTGGGCTTGTGGAACATGGCCTGGAACAGCGTCCGCTTCACCGCCAGCAGCGACAGGCGGATCGACAGCAGCGCGGGCAGCAGCGTGAGGCCGGCCAGCAGGGTGACCACGATCGCGATGGCGAACGGGATGCCGAGGTTGGAGTAGAACGGGAAGCTGGCCGCCAGCAGGGTCAGCACCGCCGCGATGACCGTGGCGCCCGAGAAGGTAATCGACTCGCCGACCCGCGTGACCGACTCGACCAGCGCGGTCCGCGCGGCCGGGCGGGCTCCGGCCAGGTCCGAGAGCACGGACCGGAACAGGCCATGCTCGGGCGCCCCGTCCATCCCGGTCACGTCATGGCCGGCCGCCCGCAGCTCCTCCCGGACCCGGAAGACCAGGAACAGCCCGTAGTCCGTGCCGGCCCCGAGCACCAGGACGATCAGCAGGAACTGGGCGAGCGGTGACACCTGCAGGCCATGCTTGGCCGCCTCGGCCACCAGCGGACCGGAGATGAGCACAGAAAATAGCGCAGGCAGGACCGTGGTGATGGCGAGCGTCAGCGACCGGAAGATGAGCACGAGCAGCACGATGATGAAGATCAGCGACAGATCCTGCACCTTGTTGCCGGTGTTACCGGACGCCTTCTGCTGGTCCACCTGCACGGCAATGCTGCCCGCCAGGTGGACTCGCAGCCCGGCCGGCAGCCCGGCGCTGGCGATCTTGGCGCGCATGCTGTCGATCAGGTCCTGCTGATAGTTCTGGTTGCCGCTGTTGTTGGCGGCGAGGGCGAGGAGCTGCACGGCCTGGCCGTTGGCGGAACGGCCGACGTCAAGTACCTGCTTGATACCGGTCACGGAGTGCAACTGGTTTTGCAGGGAAGTCATGGCGCTGATGTCCGCCGCGGTCAGCGGCCCGCTGGTGGTGGCCGCGATGACGGGGATCGGGAGCAGGTTCGAGCTGCCGAACGGCGCGGACAGGTCGATCGCGTGCTGGCTGGGCGCGCTCGCGGGCAGGAACTTGGAGTTGTTGCTCTGGGTCACGCTCGACAGCGACGGCAGCTGCGTCACAGCCGCGATCGCGCCGACCACCCAGACCAGCAGGACCAGCCAGCGAAGCTTGACGCACCAGCGGCCGAGTGCACCGAAAATCGCATCGATGTGCATGGGCAACGAGCCTACGGCCCGCCACCGACAGGTCGGTGCGCGACCCCGAGGCCGGACGGTCTCATTTTCGGGTCCGCTCCGGACCCCGCCACCGGCGGGGCTCTATCCCAGGGCCAGACTTTCCCGGAGGCCCAGGCCACCAGGCCTGGGCCTAGCGGCAGCGGACGACGAGGGAGACTCATGGAACGGATCAACGCCGGGCTGCTGATCCCGGGCCGCGGCGAGCCGGTCCGCGACGCCACAGTCCTGATCGACGGCGGGCGGATCAGCTACGCGGGGCCGGCCGCCAGCGCGCCGGCCACGCCGGGCACGGTCGCCCGCAGCGCAGCGACCGTGCTGCCGGGGCTGTGGGACTGCCACGGACACTTCATGGGCAGCCGGGCGCTGGACCTGGCCCGGCTGCCGCAGGAGCCCACGCCGCTGCGCGCGGCCCGGTCGGCCCGTGACCTGACCAACGCGCTGAACGCCGGCATCACCTCGGTGCGCGAGGTCGGCGGCCTCGGCGTCTACCTGGCGCAGGCGGTCCGCGAAGGGCTGCTCGACGGGCCGTCGATCTATGCCGCGGGTGCCGTCCTCAGCACCACGGGCGGTCATGGCGACCTGCACTCTTACCCGCTGTCGTGGATGCACGACTTCGGGCACTACGACGGAACGTTCCGCCTGGCCGACGGCACCTCCGAGTGCATGCGCGCGGTCCGGGAGCAGCTGCGGCGGGGCGCGGCCGTCATCAAGGTCTGCGCGTCGGGCGGCGTGATGTCCGAGGTGGACCATCCCGTCCATCAGCAGTTCACCGACGCTGAGCTGCGGGCCATCGTCGAGGTGGCCGGGCTGGCCGACCGGGTGGTGGCCGCACACTGCCACGGCAAGCCCGGAATCATGGCCGCGCTGCGGGCCGGGGTCGCGACCATCGAGCACGGGACCTACCTGGACGAGGAAGCCTGCGACGCGATGCGCGAGACCGGCACCATCCTGGTCCCCACCCGGACGATCATCGAGAACATCCTGGCCCACCTGGATAAGGTCCCGCCGTACGCAGCGGCCAAGCTGACGGCCGTCGCGGACACCCACGCCGACATGGTGCGGATGGCGATCGAGCTGGGCGTGACCATCGCGATGGGCACCGACCTCGGACTGACCGGGCTGGACCTGCCGGGCGCCTGGGGCACCAACGGGACGGAGCTGGTGCACCTGGTGGCGCTGGGCATGACGCCCCGGCAGGCGATCGAAGCGGCCACCGCCACCGCGCCGCGCACCCTCGGGCCGCAGGCGCCGCGCAGCGGCCTCCTGGCCGAGGGCTACGACGCCGATCTCATCACCGTGGATGGGGACCCGCTGGCCGATATTTCCGTGCTGGCGGACCCGGGCCGGATCACGACGGTCTGGGTCGGCGGACGCCAGGTCAAAGGCACCTCGTAACCGGGGCCGAAGGCCGGCCAGACCGGAGTCTCGCCGCCGAACCTAGGCCAGGCGCGTCACCACGAGCTCGCAGAGCATGCCGCGTGCGGGACGTCGGCACCAACGGTGAGCGACGTGATCAACGAGGCTAGTGGTGCCTAATTGGCGACCTAATGTGATTTGTCAATCACATAGAGCATGCAACAACTGACCCACCCAGCGCGAGGCTGGAGGCAGATGACCATCTCCAGCTTTTGTCTTAGTAAAATCTGAACCATTCCGCGGCGGTGCTCGTTCTTGAACCTGTAGCGGGGGGGTGCTCGCCGCCGGCGCCTGCGGGATTCGTCCCGCAGGTGCCGGCGCGAGGATTTTTCCGTGGCATGGGGACACGTTGATCAGGTTCTTCGCGCTGGCTCAGGGGGCCAGCCAGATGTACTGATGGCGGTGGGGACGTTGGTGCAGGTTTTGACATGGGCGCAGCACGCCACGGGGGCGGGTCCGGCTCACGCAAGTCCGGACTGATCGCTTTGCTATCGAGACCTTAAATACCACTTTGGCTTTTGCCGGGCCGCAACATTGATCCGCGGCTTCCCGGCCGGGCCACAGCATTGCCATGCACCCGATCACGACGTCACCGAGGGCGGGCCATGGGCAGGGATGCCCAGGCCGGACGACAGGGGAAGGTTGCAGAGGTGGGGATCTCCGCACTCATGGATATGTGCGCCACGAGGGAATCAACGGCCTGCGAAAACGGGCTTCCTAACAGAAGACGAATGCCGGCCCGGAGAAGCGGCCACGCCACACGCCGCGGCTGAGGGGGGCTGGCGTGCCAGTCATATCCGTTCCCCAGGCATTCAACGAAGACGAACTGTACGTTGACCTTCAGTCGATCTTCGGGCAACCGCTGTTCCTGAAGTGTGAGGGCTTCAACTTCGCCGGGTCGATCAAGCTGAAGGCCGCGACCGAGATGGTGGAGGCCGCCGACCGGGACGGCGTCCTGACGCCCGGGTCGGTCCTGGTCGAGTCCTCGTCCGGGAACCTGGGCGTGGCGCTGAGCATGATCGCGGCCAGCAAGGGCTACTCGTTCCTGTGCGTGACCGACTCCCGCTGCAACCTGTCCACCAGGATGCTGATGGAGGCGCTGGGCAGCCAGGTGCACATCGTTGACGAGCCGGACGCGGCCGGCGGTTTCCTGGGCGCGCGGCTCGACTACGTCCGCGCGCTGTGCGCCACCGATGAGCGGTACGTGTGGCTCAACCAGTACAGCAATCCGGGCAACTGGAAGGCGCACTACCGCACGACCGCACCGGCCATCGCCAGGCAGTTCCCGCAACTGGACGTGCTGTTCGTGGGGGCCGGCACGACCGGGACGCTGATGGGCTGTGCCCGGTACTTCCGGGAATGGCACCGGCCGGTGCGGGTCGTCGCGGTGGACAGCGCCGGCTCGGTGACCTTCGGCGGACCACCGGGCCGCCGGATGATCCCCGGCCTGGGCACCAGCATCCGGCCACCGCTCCTCGACGAGTCCTACGTGGACGAGGTGGTCCGCGTGGAGGAGGCGGACACCATCCGGACCTGCCATCGCCTGGCCCGGCGCGGATTCCTGTTCGGGGGCTCCACCGGCACGGTGGTCTGCGGCGCGCTGGGCTGGCTGGCCCGGCCTGACGCCCGGGACCTCACCGCGGTCGCCGTCGCCCCGGACCTCGGTGAGCGCTATCTCGACACCATCTACCGGGCCAGCTGGTTCCAGGATCTCTACGGCGAGGACGTACTCAGCCCGGATGAGGTGACGGCCGGTTCCCGGTTGCTGGCCCACGCCCAGGTCCGGGGGCTCGCGTGACCGGGAAGTTCGCTGACGCCCTGACCACCGGCGCCCCGACTGCCGGCACTCCGACCACCGGCACCTCGACCACCGGCACCCTGACCACCGACGCGGCGGCCGGCCTCGAGGCGACCCTGGCTGAGGTCCTGGCAGGCGTCATGCACACCGACCAGCTGCCGGCCGGCAGCCACTTCTTCGATGAGCTGGGGGCCGACTCCCTGGTCATGGCCCATTTTTGCGCCCGGGTCAGGAAGCGCGGGGATCTGCCGCCGGTGTCGATGAAGGACATCTACGCCCATCCCACCATCAGCAGCCTGGCGGTGGCGCTGGCGGACGCCGCGCCCGTCGCCGCCAGGCCCCCGCGTCCCGCGCCGGCCGAGGCGGCGGCGCCGGCCAGCACGGGGCGTTATGTAATGTGCGGGGTTTTGCAGTTCCTGTGCTTCCTGGGCTATGCGTGGATCGTCGCGCTGGTCGGCGCGTGGGCCTACGGGTGGATCTCCGACGGCTCGGGTTTCGCCGACATCTACCTGCGGGCGGCGGTCTTCGGCGGCGCCGCCTTCCTGGTGGTGTGCACCGTGCCGATCCTGGCCAAGTGGGTGCTCATCGGCCGGTGGAAACCGCAGCGGATCCGGATCTGGAGCCTGGGTTACGTCCGGTTCTGGGTCGTCAAGACGCTGGTCCGGTCGAACCCGCTGGCCCTTGTGGGCGCGGGCTCCCCGCTGTTCGTGCTGTACCTGCGCGCGCTGGGCGCGAAGATCGGGCCGGGAACCGCGATCTTCTCCGCCCACGTGCCGGTCTGCACCGACCTGCTCACCATCGGCGCGGGCACGGTGATCCGCAAGGACGCGTTCATCCAGTGCTACCGGGCCGAGGCGGGCTGGATCGAGACCGGCGCGGTGACGATCGGCCGGGACGCGTTCATCGGCGAGAAGACCGTCCTCGACATCAACTCCGCCCTGGGCGACGGGGCGCAGATCGGGCACGCTTCCGCGCTGCACAGCGGCCAGACCGTACCCGACGGCCAGCGGTGGCACGGGTCCCCGGCCCAGCCGACCGAGGTGAACTACGCCCGGGTCGGGCCGGCTCGCTGCGGCAGGCTGCGCCGCGTCCAGTTCTGCACCCTCACCCTGCTGCTCGTGTTCTTCCTGTACCTGCCGCTGATCGAGGGCGGACTGTACCTGCTGCTGACCGGGCTGCCGTCACTGAACCAGCTGCTGCAGCCGGGCAGCACCGCGATCACCTCGCCGGATCTCTACCTCGGCGCGCTGATCATCTCCGGCGCGCTGTTCTTCGGCCTGCTCCTCGGCGGCCTGGCCGTCGTGCTCACCGTGCCCCGGGTGCTCAACCTCTTCCTCAAACCGGGCGCGGTCTATCCCCTGTACGGCTTCCACGACCGGATCCACCGGATGATCACCCGGCTGACCGGCGTGAAGTTCTTCACCCACCTGTTCGGGGACAGCTCCTACATCGTCTACTACCTGCGCTGGCTGGGCTACGACCTGTCCCAGGTCGAGCAGACCGGGTCGAACTTCGGCACCGAGGTGGGACACGAGACCCCGTACCTGACCACGATCGGCAGCGGGACGATGGTCGCCGACGGACTGACGATGATGAATGCCGACCTCTCCAGCACGTCCTTCCGGGTGTCCCGGGTGTCGATCGGACCGCAGAATTTCGTGGGGAACAACATCGCTTATCCGGTCGGCGGCCGGACCGGCGCCAACTGCCTGATCGCCACGAAGGCGATGATCCCGCTCGACGGGGAGATCCGCGAAGGGGTGGGGCTGCTCGGCTCGCCGCCGTTCGAGATCCCGCGCTCGGTCGAGCGGGACAGCCGGTTCGACCATCTGCGCACCGGGGAGGAACTGCGCGGCCGGCTGCACGCCAAGAACTGGTACAACCTGCGGACCATGGCCTTCTTCCTGGCCTCTCGCTGGCTGTACGTGTTCCTGCTCACCGTGGTCGCCCTGGCCGCCTTCGACGCGTTCAGCGGTTTCGCGCAGCTGGTGACGGCCGCGTTCCTCGCGCTCAGTACCCTGCTCACCCCGCTGTTTTTCATCCTGGTCGAGCGCGGGCTCCGGGGGTTCCGGCGGCTGCAGCCCAGGTACTGCTCGATCTACGACCAGTACTTCTGGCGGCACGAGCGGCTCTGGAAGGTGCCCGGGGAGCTGTATCTGCACGCGTTCGACGGCACCCCGTTCAAGAACCTGGTCTGGCGGGCCCTGGGCGTGCGGATCGGCAAGCGGGTCTTCGACGACGGCTGCTACCTGACCGAGCGGACCCTGACCACCCTCGGCGATGACTGCATCCTCAACACGGGCACCAAGATCCAGTGCCACTCCCAGGAGGACGGCACCTTCAAATCCGACCGGACCACGATCGGCGCCGGCTGCACGCTCGGCGTCGAGGCGATGGTCCACTACGGCGTGACCATGGGCGACGGCTCGGTGCTCGCCCCCGACTCGTTCCTCATGAAGGGCGAGGACATTCCTCAGCACGCCCGGTGGGGCGGTAACCCGGCCCGGGAGATGTGACCAATGACTACATTCAGCCTGCCTGGCACCACCACGTCCGACCCCGACCGGGAGTTCTGGCGCGGCGTGCTCCTCGCCGGAGGGTCCACCGCGATCCCGCGGTGGACTCTCACCCCGGTGGCCAGCGTCGGCCAGCACGCGGGGACGATCCCCGGCGACCTCGTGGCGGCCTTGCGGCGGCTTGCGGACGCGATGGGCGTGCCGCTGAGTTCGGTACTGCTGGCCGTGCACGCCAAGGTGCTCGCCGCTTTGTCGGGCGAGCGGGAGGTCACGACCGGTTACGTGGCCGGGCCGGGCGGCCAGGCGCTGCCCTGCCGGCTGGCGACCGGGGCCGGATCGTGGCGGGAGCTGCTGCTGGACACCTGCCGGGCCGAGTCGCAACTACTCGCCCACCAGCACTTCGGCGTCGATGAGCTCCGCCGTGAGCTGGGCCTGACCGGGCCGTCGTCGGAGACCGTGTTCGATCCGGCCGAGGGCGACTCCGGCGGTGAGCTGGACCGGGACACCGTGCTGGGGGTAGGGAGTCGCCCAGCACGACGGACGGCTGGTCCTGCGGCTGCGCTACCGCGCCGACGTGGTCGACGCCGACGGCGCGGCCCGGATCTTCGGCTACTACCGCACCGCGCTGGAACTGATCGCCGCCGATCCTGAGGCCGGGCACGGGCGGCAGAGCCTGCTGTCCGCCGACGAACTCCAGTACCAGATCGAAGGGCTGGCCGGCCCGCGCCGGTCGCTGCCGGACCGGCGGTTCCACGAGCTGTTCGAGCAGCGGGTGCGGGCGCACCCGGATGCCGTCGCGGCCGTGTGCGGCGAGCGGCAGTGGACCTACCGGGAGCTCAACGCCCGGGCCAACCGGCTGGCGCGGGCCCTGCTGGCCCGGGGCCTGCGCCGCGAAGGTGTCGTCGCGGTGGTGACCGAGCGCACCCTGGACTGGATGGCCGCCGTCCTCGCGGTGTTCAAGGCCGGCGGCGTGTACCTGCCTATCGAGCCGCATTTCCCGGCCGACCGGATCGCGACCACGCTGTCGCGGGCCGGCTGTGAGCTGGTGCTGACCGAACCCGGCAGCACCAGCACGCTGGAGGCCGCCCTCGACTCGCTGCCCGGAGTCCAGGCCTTCCTGGCCGGGGACGCCTACCAGCAAGACCATGCCGACGGTGATCTGGGCATCCCCGTCGCGCCGGATCAGCTGGCCTACATCTTCTTCACCTCGGGCTCCACCGGGGAGCCCAAAGGCGCGATGTGCGAGCACGCGGGGATGCTCAACCACCTGTACGCCAAGCTCGACGACCTGGACATCGGCGCCGGTCAGGTGGTCGCCCAGACCGCCCCCCAGTGCTTCGACATCTCGCGTCTGGCAGCTGGTCTCCGCGCTGCTGGCCGGCGGCCAGACCCTGCTGGTCGGGCAGGACGTGATCCTGGACGCCGAACGGTTCGTGGACACGATCGCCCGCGGCCGGGTCAACGTCCTCCAGGTCGTGCCGTCCTACCTCGAAGCGGTGCTGTCTTACCTGGAGCGCCACCCCCGCGAGCTGCCGGACCTGCGGTTCGTGTCGGTCACCGGCGAGGCGGTGAAGAAGGAGCTCACCCAGCGGTGGTTCGCGGCCATGCCGGGGATCAAGCTGGTCAACGCGTACGGGCTGACCGAGACCTCGGACGACACCAACCACGAGGTCATGGACCGGGTGCCGGACGCCGACCTGGTCCCGCTCGGCCGCCCGGTCAGCAACGTGCACGTCTACGTGCTCGACGAGCACCTGTCCCCGGTGCCGCTGGGGGCGCCCGGCGCGATCGCGTTCTCGGGGGTCTGTGTCGGCCGCGGGTACGTCAACGACCCCGAGCGGACCCGGCAGGCCTTCATGGCCGACCCGCACCGCCCTGGGGAGCGGCTCTACCTGGGCGGCGACTACGGCCGGTGGCGGCCGGACGGGAAGCTGGAGTTCCTCGGCCGGATGGACACCCAGGTCAAGATCAGCGGCTTCCGGATCGAGATCGGCGAGGTCGAGAACACCTTGCTGCGGGTGCCGGGGGTCCGCGACGGCGCCGTGGTGGTGGCGGGGCGGGACGGGCAGAGCAAGCACCTGGTGGCCTTCTATGCGGGGCCGCGGCCGGTGGACGCCGGTGTGCTGCGGGACCGGCTGGCTGCGTCGTTGCCGGGATACATGGTGCCGTCGGCGTTCCACTGGCGGGAGAGCCTGCCGCTGACCGCCAACAGCAAGATCGACCGGAAGGCGCTGACCGCGCTGGCCGGGGAGCTTTCCGCTGCCGATGGGGATCATGACGCGCCTGGGACGCCGACCGAGTTGCGGCTGGCGGCCGCGTGGTCGTCCGTGCTGGGCGTCCCGCAGGACCAGATCGGACGGCGGGACGACTTCTTCGATCGGGGCGGCACGTCGCTGTCGGCGGTGCGGCTGGCGATCGCCCTGGACCGGGCGGTGTCACTCAAGGACGTTATCGAGCATCCGGTCCTCGGCGATCTGGCCGGGGTGATCGACGGCCGGTCTTCGGTTTCTTCGTGACCAGGCGACTTATTCGTGAACAGGGTCTTGAAAGGGGATCATGATGTCGTATTCATCACCGGCGTCGGTGTTTGACGTGGACCTGCGACCCGGCAGGCCTCCGGTGCTGCGGGCTGAGGCGGCGGGCTCGGATGCCGGCGGGGCGGCCGGGTGGGCAGCTGAGCACCGGGACTCGCTGCGGGCCGTGGTCGCCGAGCACGGCTGCGTCCTGGTCCGCGGCCTCGGGCTGCGCGACGCGGATCGGCGGTCGGCGCCGTCTTCCGGGGGCTGGCCGACGGCCTGATGACCGAGCGGGAGGCGTTCGCGGCCCGGCGGACCTACGCCGACGGCGTGTACTCGGCCTCGAAGTGGCCCGCGAACCAGCAGATGTGCATGCACCACGAGCTGAGCTACATGCTCGAGTTCCCGGGCCTGCTGCTGTTCGCGTGCCTGAGCGCGCCCACGGAGGGCGGGGCGACCGCGGTGTCCGACTCCCCCACGGTGCTGGAGGCGCTGCCTGCCGAGCTGGTCGGGCGGTTCGAGCGGGAGGGCTGGGTACTGATCCGCAACTACAACGAGGACATCGGGGCGTCCGTCGCCGACGCGTTCGGCACCGACGACCGCGACGCGGTCGAGAGCTACTGCCGCGCCAACGCCATCGAGTTCGAATGGCAGCCCGACGGCGGGCTGCGCACCCGGCAGCACCGCAGCGCCGTGGTGCGCCACCCGGTCACCGGCCAGCGCTGCTGGTTCAACCAGATCGCCTTCCTCAACGAGCGGACGATCGACCCCGAGGTGCGCGAGTACCTGGTGGACGTGTTCGGCGCCGACGGGCTGCCGTTCAACACCCAGTTCGGCAACGGTGACCCGATCGGCGAGGACGTCGTGCAGTTGCTCAACGAGACATACGAGGCCTGCACCGTACGGGAGCCGTGGCAGGCCGGCGACCTGATGCTGGTGGACAACATCCGCACCGCGCACAGCCGGGAGCCCTACGAGGGACCGCGCGAGGTGCTGGCCGCGATGGCCGACCCGGTGCGCCTGGCCGACTGCTCGCCGACCATCGAGGTGGCGGTCCGATGACTGCCGTCGGTTCTTCGGTGCCTGGGTCGTCCGTGGCTGGGTCCCCTGTGGCCGGGCCGGTTACCGTGCCACCGTTCGCCGTAATCCCGGGCGGCCAGGTCCGCCGCGTCGCTACGGGGGCGCGAGAAGCAGATCGTGGAGCTGGTCGAGGCCACCTACCGGCTGCACAGCGCCGGTGATTCGGTGAACCCGCCGTCCTACTTCCTGCGGTTCCCCGACCG
The DNA here is from genome assembly GCA_963718305.1 of uncultured Actinomycetes bacterium. Lineage (GTDB taxonomy): Bacteria > Actinomycetota > Actinomycetes > Streptosporangiales > Streptosporangiaceae > RYN-230. Next base: position 17,106 of record CAVQZG010000022.1, on the reverse strand, counting down.
CCCGGCGTCCCGGATCATCGCCCTGCCCGCCTCGATCGGCGGGCAGGTCCGGGTGGACGGCCTGAAGTGGATCTCCAGCTTCCCGCAGAACGTGGCCGCGGGCATCCCGAGAGCCTCGGCCGTGCTGATCCTGAACGATCACGACACGGGTTATCCGTTCGCCTGCCTGGAGAGCTCGATCATCAGCGCCACCAGGACGGCGGCGTCGGCGGCCCTGGCGGCGGACTGGCTCAGCCGCGGGCGCGGGAGCGGCGCGGAGCGGGAGCGGGCGGCCGACGCGCATCGGGTTCTTCGGCGTGGGCCTGATCGCCCGCTACATCCACACCTTCCTGGCCGCCACCGGCTGGACGTTCGACGAGATCGGCGTGCACGACCTGTCCGCCGACAGCGCGGCCGGCTTCCGCGGCTACCTGGAGCAGTCCGGCAGGGTCCGGCGCCGCCAGCCGGATCACCGTGTACGACCAGGCCGAGGACCTGATCCGTTCCAGCGACCTGATCGTCTTCGCCACCATCGCTGGCCAGCCCCACGTCACCGAGGTGTCGTGGTTCAAGCACAACCCCCTGGTGCTGCACGTGTCGCTGCGCGACCTCGCGCCGGAGATCCTGCTGGCCTCGGCCAACATCGTCGACGACGTCGACCACTGCCTGAAGGCCAACACCTCACCGCACCTGGCCGAGCAGCTCACCGGCAACCGGGACTTCCTGCTCGGCACGCTGGACGACGTGATGGCCGGGCGGGTGACCGTACCGGCGGACCGGCCGGTGGTGTTCTCGCCGTTCGGCCTGGGCGTGCTCGACCTCGCGGTCGGCAAGTACGTCTACGACGAGGTCGCCCGCTCCGGCGAGCTGCACGTCATCGACGACTTCTTCCACGAGCTGCGCCGCTACGGCTGAGCACGAGTCGTTGCCCAGTGATACCTAGGATAGGACCACCGGCCTGATCGACCAGTTGGTTGAGAACCTAGGAGGCGCCCGGCCTGACTGGTCTGGATGCCCTTAAGCGCGGGAGTGCCGCGCTGCGCTGGCCGTACTGACCAGATCCTCCCTGGGCCACTAAGTGGAAGTGATCGCTGAGACGACTGACGTGGCCTTGCTGACTACAAGCACTGACACCTTGAAGACCCACTTCGAGGACCTGGACCATTGACTCTTGCAGGACCCGGCTTAAGGGGCATCGAAGAAGACCCCGTGAGCGAACCGCTGGGATGGCTCCTATGCGATTCTAAGACTGGTTCACATCGTTTAACGACGAGAGGGCACTCCCGCCCTACGGACTGTCCGCCTCACCTACCCCCTAGCCTGACCTGACTCGTGCCAATCGCTTAGTGACCTGTTTCGAGCCGCTTGAGGATGTCGCGGGCGGCGTCGGTGAGGTCGGGGTCGAGGGTGAGGCGCTGGCCGTTGATCTCGATGGTCGCTGAGCGTGCCGTGCGCAGGGTCTGGACGATCTTCTTGATGCTGGTGCCGGTGGCGTCCTGCAGGTGACGGGCCACGGCCAGGGCGGCGAACACGACGGTCAGGTGGGCCTCGATGGCCTCACGCTGATGGTGGAACACCGGCCGGGCCCGCAGGTCGCCCTTGGTCATGCGGAACGACTGCTCCACCTTCCAAAGGTCGTGGTAGGCCGCGATAACCGCGGCGCCGTCCATCTTCGAGGCGGGCAGGTTGGTGACGTAGCCCTTCAGGCCGGCGAGCTGGCGGGCCCGGTCGATCGTGACCTGGTCGAGCTCGGTGGTGGCATCTGTGACCTTCAGGAACCGTGTCCTTCTTCAACGGCGCGCGGCCGTCGGCGATCTTCTCCGCACGCTCGATCATGGCGTTGATGGCCTTGTTGTCGCGCTGCTCGCGCTTGAACTTCCACTGGTAGACCACCCGCCGGACCCGGGCGGCCTTGCCCGTGCCCATCAGCCGGGCCGACTCCAGGACCTGCCCGTCGGTGAAGTAGTTGCCGTGCCGTTGCGAAGTGCTCGGCCAGGTCGTAGGGGGCCTTGGTGATCCGCGAGCCGACGATGAACCCGAACCCGGCGTCCTCCAGCGCGTTCAGGTTCGCCGCCGAGAGCATCCCGGCGTCAGCGACCACGACCATGTCCCGTCACGCCATGGCGCTGCGCGAACGCGCTCAGCACCGGGATCAGGGTGGTGGTCTCGGCCTTGTTGCCCTCGAACAGGTGCACCTCGAGAGGGAACCCGGCCAGGGTCGACCAAGAGCCCGACCTGGACCTGCGGGTCGACCCGGTGCTCCTTGCTCATCCCGACCTTGCGCAGCTCGTCCTCGTCGCCGCGCTCGAAGTGCAGCGTCGTCACGTCGTAGAGCACCAAGGCGGCGGTGCCGCTCGTGCGGACCGAGTGCGCCCAGGCGGCCGTGGCCAGCTGCCCGCGGTAGTCACGGGCCTGCGAGCGGGCCAGGGACCGGAACAACGTGCGCAGGCTCACGGCCGGCGCGCCGATCTCGTCCAGGACCCGCACGACCTCGGCCTTGGAGGTCGGCTCCACGATGCGTGCCAGGACCATCGCGCGGAACCCGTCATCGCCCAGGACGTCGAACCCCAACCGCGCATACGCGCTGGTCAAGACCGCCCAGAGCAGATCAGCGGACGTCCCCACGACCCGCCCGCCCGCAGCGACGGCGGCGGGACGCCCACCGGCCGCCGGCGTCGCCGGCTGCAGAGGCAACTCCGGTTCGCCGGTCCAGTCCGCGACCTCGTCCATCCGCGCCGGGACCACCGGCAGGTCCCCCAGATCCAGGACACCCTGACCCGGGGACAGCCGCTCACGCGCCGCTGCCAGCAGCAACGCGAGCTCGGCATCGGTATGCGCGGACCCCACGTGCTCGACCCGCTCGACCTGCCGGCCCCGGCGCGTGACGACCTGAACCGCGACCGCCCCTGAGGCAGTGCGGACCTTGCGCACGAACCGCGAGACCACCCCCGAAGGCTTCCACGACGAGGTTCTTAGTGACCACATCGCACGCAATCGCGAAGCGAGTCAGCAGGTCAACGACCCGCGATCACTGCCGGCCCACGAGGGTGGCACGAGTCAGGCCCGACGAGATCGCCCACGCCACCCGGGTGGCAGCCGCCCAGCTCAACGCCCGCGCCCGCCCCTGGATCTCGGGGACGACCCGAGCCCCAGCCACGCTCCTACCGCCGACGCTTTGTGTACACCCTTTAAGGAACCTAGCATTAAGCGTCATCGGAAAGCTGAACAGCATTGGGAACGCTGTTGGCAATACTGTTCTCGATATCTGCGATCAGCCGAATGGGCCGCTGTCCATGCTAGCGAGGCTGACACCGCCAGTGGTGGCTATGGTCAAGCGAACGAAGTATGGCCCGGGTTGCCTGGGTAGGGGAATCCACATTTCCAGGGTTCCACTGTCGTCACTAGTGGTCGCCTCCAAGCGGTAGGCGGCGAAATTGCCAAGCCAATTCCTAGACATGTGACTCTGGCCGCCTTCTTGGAAGATCGACCATGACAAGAGCATTGGCTGACCTTGTAGACCGGCGAGTTCCATGTCGACGCTGAGGAGTTCTCCCAATGGCTGCCTCTCGGAGGTAGGCCCGCCGCTGCCCTGGCCGCCGGTCCCGCCGCTGCCCTGGCCGCCGGTCCCGCCGCTGCCCTGGCCGCCGGTCCCGCCGCTGCCCTGGCCGCCGGTCCCGCCGCTGCCCTGGCCGCCGGTCCCGCCGCTGCCCTGGCCGCCGGTCCCGCCGCTGCCCTGGCCGCCGGTCCCGCCGCTGCCCTGGCCGCCGGTCCCGCCGCTGCCCTGGCCGCCGGTCCCGCCGCTGCCCTGGCCGCCGGTCCCGCCGCTGCCCTGGCCGCCGGTCCCGCCGCTGCCCTGGCCGCCGGTCCCGCCGCTGCCCTGGCCGCCGGTCCCGCCGCTGCCCTGGCCGCCGGTCCCGCCCCCGTGCTGCCGGGTCCGACTGGTTGCCATCGGGAGTCCCCCAACGTCCCAGCAAGTTTCTGTTGCACAGCTGAGCATAGTTGCCGCCTCGCCATTCGGCGTCAAGACACCAGTTAGTGAGGATGTAAGTTGTACATCCGGTGCTTGTGCTTGTACAGGGGGGAGAGTACGGGAAGGGATTGAGTCCCGGATCCAATTTCCTTATGAGAGCGATGACCTGTGTTGCATAGTCAGCGGCTTTATGGAGCGACATGCCGGGTGGAAGAAGCGATTCGATTCCGCCGGTTGGTGAGCCCGATCCGGTGGAGGTACCTGCCCCCGTAGGGGAAGGCGTTCCGGTCGGAGAGGGTGTGCAAGCCGGTGCGGCCGTTCCGATCGGGGCGGTCGTGCAAGTCGGTGAGCCCGTCTGGGTCGGTGAGCCCGTCTGGGTCGGTGAGCCCGTCTGGGTCGGTGAGCCCGTCTGGGTCGGTGAGCCCGTCTGGGTCGGTGAGCCCGTCTGGGTCGGTGAGCCCGTCTGGGTCGGTGAGCCCGTCTGGGTTGGTGAGCCCGTCTGGGTTGGTGAGCCCGTCTCGGTGGGTGAGCCCGTCTCGGGGCGAGCCGTCTTGGTGGGTGAGCCCGTCTCCGTGGGCAGGGGGGTCGCAGTCGTGGTACCGCCCTGGATCGATGGCGGTGATGTCTGCTCGGCAGCAGCCAAGACGAGCCCGGGAACGTCCTTCTCCCGATGCTCTGCGGATCGCAATTTGAATATCGCGGCTCTTTGCGGATACTCACTGAGAGGAATCTGTGAGAGCGTCTGGACAGAAATGAAACGGGCGATGTTCTGAGGGGAATGCTTGGGCAAGAGTGACAGAGTAGAGTTGAGGACTGCAGTGATGGCGGCGGCAAGGCCCCCTGCAGCAACTATCGTCTTGGTAACGCGGTTCCACCATCGAGGCGGAGGCGGTTTGGCCTGGTGAGCCTGACGTGTCGGTGGTCTAGAAGATTGGCTGGAGCGTCTCCTGTTTCGTTTGCTCATAGCATCCACCCCCGATAAAAGATCTTCAAGATCCGTTTACCGAATCTTGAAAGTATAACGGCACCCCAGTGGTATAGCTCAGGATTTTTATCGGTATTTGCCTCACTAGAGCGCGTTCTGCAAGTGGCACTCATGTGAGTCCGGCCGGGACCGCAGCACGTAGGTGTCATGAGCTGCTCCTTCGTCGGACCCCTGACCGGCACCGACGCCTCCGCCGCCTGCTACTGCAGGCTTGAAGCTAATCTGACGGCCAGGACCTACTTATCTAGGAGGCCCTGGGGGAATGCTTGATACATCACGATCCCGCAGGAGGGGGCAGACATGGAGGGTGCCGAGGTGCTGGGCGATGCTGGGATCGAACCAGTGACCTCCTTATCATGCTCTACAGTTCTGCTGTCATGCCCTCGTCAACGGCCCCGAGCATCGCAGCGGCGTTCCTCCTTTATCCACTGCGTGATCCGGGTCTATCCGCGCCCGCCAGACGGCACAGTCGCGCGGTCTGTCTGACGGGCGGCTGCTCCAGCTCTCCGCCCGGAATTCCACACCTTCGAGGATCCCGGCTACCTCGGCGAGCAAATCGGCCTGGCCGCCCGCCGGCGAGCCCGCGGAGCTCGGTCACTGCGGCGGTTGGGCTAGCTCGCGTCATCTGGCGTGGTGCTGTGCCGGTACCTCTCGGCAGTCAGAGCGGCGGATTTGATAAGGGGCGATGGCCCGTAAGCTGGCCTGGCGATCGGGCCGCTCTGGCCCGCCCGCATTAGCCTCCGCTATTCAGCGCTGATGGGCAGTTGAGCGGGCTGGTGGCTTGCCTGTGGCTGTGAGCTGGGGTTTCGCGCTGCGGCGGGCTGGGTTGCGGGTGCACCTTATGGGTGCGGGGCGATCGGCGGGCCCGGGAATGGCGAAGGGACGGCCGCGGAGCGGCCGTCCCTTGCTGGTTTAAGGCGAAGAGCGCCCTGGTTCTGGGAGATTACGGGTTACCACACGCATGTAATTCCCGGAACTGGAGCGCTCTTCGCCATGCAGCATAACGGGTGGGACCATGCCCTGAAGGTCACCGCGGACGGGACGGGCCTGGTCGGCCACGCCGGCGCGGTCCTGCTCCGCAAGGCCGCCGACCAGGCGGGACTGACCGGCTGGCTGGGCGCGGCGCTGCGGAAGGCAGGGCACGTCGCCCGTCTTCGACCGGGGCACCGTGCTGGTGTCGCTGGCGGCGGCGATCGCGCTCGGGGCGACCAGCATGAGCGACATCGCGGTGCTGGCGCACCTGGCCCCGGTGCTGGGGGACGCGCCGAGCGGGCCGACGGTGCGCCGCGCCCTGGACCTGGCCGGGACGCCGGCCATGCTGGACCGGATCGCCCGCGCCCGGGCGAAGGCCCGGGCGCACGTGTGGGACGCTGATCGAGGACACGCCCGCCGGGTTCCCGTGGCTGGTCATCGCCGGGAAGACCCTGACCGGGCTGGCTGGTCATCGACATGGACGCCACCCTGGTCACCGCCAGCTCGGACAAGGAAGGAGCGGCTCCCACCTGGAAGAAGGGCTACGGCTTCCACCCGCTGGGGGCCTGGTGCGCGAATACCCGCGAGTGCCTGGCCATGCTGCTGCGCCCCGGCAACGCCGGGTCGAACACGTTCACCGACCACAAGGAGGTGCTGGCCGCGGCGATCCGGCAGGTCCCGGCCCGGTTCCGGCGGCAAGATCCTGGTCCGCGTCGACGGGGCCGGCGCCAGCCACGAGCTCATCGAGCACCTGCTGTCCCTGTCCTCCCCGCGCCGGAACGTGCTGTTCACCTGCGGCTGGATGATCACCGCCGCCGACGAGGACGCCATCCGGCAGGTCCCCGCGGGCGCGTGGAAGCCCGGCACCGGCCAGGACGGCAGCGCCGAGGACGACAAGGACGTCGCGGAGATCACGCAGCCTGATGAGCCGCGCCGGGAACTGGCCCGACGGGCTGCGGTGGATCGCCCGCCGGGTCAAGCCGTCCCGCCGGCACCTGAGGAACCTGACCGACTACGAGAAGAAGACCGGCTGGAAGTACTCCATCACCTGCACGAACATCCCGGACGCCGGGATCGGCGGCGTCCCGGGCAGCCACCACCCGCAGTACATCGACGTCGTCCACCGCGAGCACGCCGTCGTCGAGACCGGCGGCGTCCGCACCGCCAAGGCCATGGGCCTGCGGAACCTGCCGTCGAAGTCCTGGCAGGTCAACTGCGGCTGGGTCATCGCCGCGAACATCGCCGCCGACCTGGCCGCCTGGACCCGCCTCCTCGGCCTCCACGACGACGCGGACCTGCGGGAAGCCGACCCGGACACGCTGCCGTCCTGTTAACCGAACTAGCGGAGTGAGCTCCCTGGTTCGAGGGACGGGCCGCCTGCGGCGGTTCTAGCGTCCGGGGTCATGATCGAAGACGATGGGCCGCTGGGCCTGGCGGGCCTGGTGGTGCCGCTGGTGGGTGCGGTGCAGGCGACAGAGGATCCGTTCGAGCCGTACCGGCTGACCGATCCTGCGGGTGAGCTGGTCTCGCCGGTGATGGTGTTCCTCGCCGACTTGCAGGCGTGCGGGCGGGCGGCGGCCACGCAGCGGTCGTATTCGATGGCGCTGTTGCGGTGGTTCCGGTTTCTGTGGGCCGCCGGGGTGCCGTGGGATCAGGCGACGCGGGTGGAGGCACGAGATTTCGTCCGGTGGGTGCAGGTCGCCGGCAAGCCGGCCCGCCGGCACTGGCGTGTTGATGATGACGCGGCCGGGGTCCGTCCGGGCGTTGCGGTGCCGAACCGCGTGACAGGGAAGTCGCCGCCCGGGCCGCAGTTCGCCACCGCAACGGTCGCGCACGGCGAGACGGTGGCGCGGTCGTTCTACGACTTTCACCTGCAGGCCGGGACAGGACCGCTGGTGAACCCCTTCCCGCTGGCAAGGGCCGGCCGGACGCACGCGCATCACAATCCGATGGACCGGTTCAGCGGGCAGCGGGCTGGATTGTTCCGGCCGCGGGTCGCTCAGCGGGTCCCGCGGCAGATCCCGGACGGCAGGTTCGATGAGCTGTTCGCCGCGCTGGGCTCGCACCGGGACCGGGCGCTGCTGGCGTTCTGGATCTCGACCGGGGCACGAGCATCGGAGCTGCTGGGCGTGCTGGCCGGGGGGATCGACCCGGGCCAGCAGCTGGTCACGGTGATCCGCAAGGGGTCGCGGGCAGTCCAGCAGCTGCCGGCTTCGCCTGACGCATTCGTGTGGCTGCGTCTTTACCAGCAGGAGGTGCATGGCCTGGTGCCGGCTGGTCCCGCTGATCCGGTGTGGTGGACGCTGCGGCGGCCGTTCCGGGTGCTGTCCTATCCGGCGGCCAGGGCGATGTTCGGCCGGGCCAACCAGGTTCTGGGAGCGAACTGGACGCTTCATGACCTGCGGCATTCGGCGTCCTACCGGCTGGCCCGGGACCCGCAGGTGCGGCTGACAGATGTCCAGTGGATCCTCGGTCATGCGCATTTGTCTACGACGGAGCTGTATCTGAATACGACGCCCCAGGACGCCATCGGCGTCGTGCTGGCCCACTACGAGCGCCGCGCCGCGGCGAAGGACGCGATGCCGGAGCCATCCGGGACCCGGTTGCACTACCGGCCTGAGGCACTGGACGCATTGTTCGGGGATTCACGGTGATAACGGCAGATGTCGCCGTGGTCCCGGCGGCGGGCGCGGGGGACGCAGCACCGCGGGCTCGCCGCCTGTCCGCCGAGGCCGCCGCTTTGTGGCAGAAGTTCCCGCCTCGCGCCGTCACAGCTAGCTGGCCGGCGACCCGGGCCGGCCGCGGCACAGTGGTGTCCGAGGCGATGGCGTGTCCGTACGCAGCCGTCGAGAACGATCAGTCCCGTTATTCCCGGCGGCTGGGGATTATCCGGATGCTGGACTGGCTGGAGGCGCAGCCTGGTTCTGCCTGGCAGGACCGGTGGCAGGCCGGCTGCCGGTCCGCGGCGGGCCAGGACTGGCGCGACGTCGCTGAGCGGTGGCTGAAGGACACCGGCCGGATCGCGGCCGGCAACCGGGCCGTGTGGCAGAGCCTCGGCGGCGCCCTGGGGCTGCTGATCGGCCGCGATGTGATCCGGCCGGACCTGGGCTGGCTGCTGGCCTCGGCGACGCCGGCGCATCTGGCCGCCGACATGGCCCGCGTCCGGGATCCTGCCGGCTTCGCCGCGCTGGAGGAGGCCGCCGGGCCGGCATCTGTCAGCGTCTCCTCCACCCGCCGGGCGATGCTCCAGGTCGCCGTCATCATGGCCGTCAAGGGCGGCATGGCCGGCGATGTCACCGTCGGGGACTGCCTGGAGCTGCTGGAGGCCCGTGCGCGTGCCAAGGGAGACAGCGATAACGGAGGAACGTACTTCTACCAGCTGCTGCACGCGGCGGGCTTCCTGCCGGCGGGCGCCCCGCCCAGGGCGGGGATGCTCAACCCGCGCGTCCGCGGCCAGCTGTCCGCCGGGCAGCTGATCGACCGCTATGACCTGGCCTGCCGCCCGGTCCGGGACCTGCTGGCCGACTACCTGAACGAGCGCCGCCCCGGCATCGACTACGTGACGATGAACGGCCTGGCCTACCAGCTCGGCCTGCTCTTCTGGAAGGACCTGGAAACCCATCACCCCGGAATCGGCTCCCTTAACCTGGCCCCGGACGTGGCGGTGGCGTGGAAGCAGCGGATGCAGTCCCGCACGGTCCAGACCACGGGACCAGGCGGGGAGCGCACGCAGGCCCGGGTGCCCCGCCTGTCAGTGGTGGATCACCTGACCATCGTGCGGAGCTTCTACCTCGACATCGCCGAGTGGGCTGCCACCGACCCGTCCCGGTGGGCGCAGTGGGCGGTCCCCTGCCCGGTTCGCCCCGGTGACCTTACTCACCGGCAGGCGCTCAGGCGCCGCAAGTCACGCACGGACCAGCGGACCCGCGAACGCCTGCCCGTACTGCCCCGCCTGATCGCCGCCGCGGAGAGGGAACTCGCCGGCGCCGCGTCCCGGCTGGCGGCGGCAGCGGCCGCCGCGCCTGGTCAGGAGTTCACCGCTGGCGGCCAGACGCTGGCGCGCGCCATCTTGAAAGATCCCAGCCCGAGGATCTGGGCCGAGGACGGCGGCACCGGGAAACGGCGGAACCTGACAGAAGAGGAAGAGCACGCGTTCTGGGCATGGGCCAGCATTGAGCTGCTCCGGCACTCCGGGATCCGGATCGAGGAACTGGCCGAGCTGTCCCATCACAGCCTCGTCCGCTACCAGCTGCCCGGCGCCGAGCTGATCCCGCTCCTGCACATCGCGCCGTCGAAAACCGACATCGAGCGCATGCTGGTCATCTCGCCCGAGCTCAGCGAGGTCCTAGCCGTCGTCATCGCGCGGGTCCGCAGCCAGGGCACCGGGGCCGTCCCCCTGGTCACGGCCTACGATCCGCTCGAGCGCGTGTGGAACCCGCCGTCGCCGCTGCTGCTCCAGCGCCGCGCGGGCGCGGAGGACCGGCCATTCAGCCGCCACTACATAAACCGGCGCATCGAGGACACCGCGATGGCGGCCGGCCTCACGGCCAGCACCGGCGGCCCGCTTACCTTCACTCCCCACGACATGAGAAGGATCTTCACCACCGAGGCGCTGCAGAACGGCCTGCCGCCGCACATCTGCCAGCTGATCCTGGGTCACAAGAACCTCAACACCACCATGGGTTACAACACGGTCTACCCGGAGAAGGTCATTACCGGTCACCGGGCGTTCCTCGCCCGCCGCCGCCAGCTGCGCCCGGCAGAGGAATACCGCACGCCCACCGAAGCCGAATGGGAGGAGTTCCTCGGCCACTTCGAACGGCGCAAGGTCGCCCTCGGTGACTGCGGCCGCGCCTACGGGACAGGCTGCGTCCACGAGATGGCCTGCGAACGATGCTCCCTGCTCCGCATCGACCCCGCCCAGCGGCCCCGCCTGATCCTCATCCGCGACAGCCTGGCCGCACGGGTCACCGAGGCCACCGCGCAGGGCTGGCTCGGCGAGCTCGAAGGCCTCCGGGTCTCCCTCGCGACGGTCACGGAGAAACTCCAGTCGCTGGATGCGCGGATCGCCCGCCAGCCCGCCGTGACCGACCTGGGCATGCCGGCCTTCACCCGCAGCGCCTCCGTCTCCGGCGCCCAGCCGGACAGCAAAGACGAAGCTCCGTGAACGGCCGCCCGGCACCCCAGCATCCGCTCGCACGGTCCCTGCGCGCCTGCGCACGCGGCATCTATCCCGACGAGGCCGCCATCGAACTGCTCATCGGTCACGGCACCTTCCTCGACCGCGACGACTTCACCAGGCACATCACCACTGGCGAGCACGGCCGTCCCGGCGGCGCGGCTGCGCACGCCGCAATCGACTGGACCGCCGCCGCCACCGCCCTCGGCACCGGCACCCTGCCCTGCTCCGGCGGAGAACGCAGGATCTTCCACCTCGCAGCCAGCCTGGCCGCAGGGCTGCCGGTCAATCTCCGCGACGCCCTCACCGGCCTCGACGAGCACAACCTCACGCTCGCGATCAGCGCCTTCATGCACGCCTCAGGCCACCGTCCCCCTCACCTCGAACCATGATCGTCTCAAGCCTCGATCCACCGACGCCTTTTCGGGTTTATCGGTGTTTAAGCAGGTCAGCGCCCTGATTGGCGCTGTTGACGACTGCACCTGGTAAGTGCAGCCTCCTGGAAGGGACAACGGGGGTCTGACCTGGGAGAACGGCTGCCAGCCTTCAATATCATCGGTGGATCCAGGCTAAGTTGGTAGCGCAGCGTCTTGGGCTCGGCCCTGGCCAGGTCGCCGTCCAGGGCCAGCAGCTTGAGCCAGGCCAGCAGGATGGCCGCGATCATGGCGGCGATCAGCCACGCGGCATTGACCTTGAAGTCAAAGGACGGGAAATGGCCCAGCCCGGTGTCCTTGCCCGTGCGGAAGGGTCTCCACCCGGGCCTGGACCCGGTGGGCGGCGTCGATGTACGCGTTCTGCCCCAGCCACCCTTTCGTGGCGGCGGGCCGGTTCGTCACCCACAGGCTGTACCGCTAGCCGTCCTCAGCCTCGAACAGCGTGAGCTGCGCGCCGGGATGCGGCCGTTCCCGGCGCGCGAAGATCCGCATCTTCTCCGGCCAGCCCTTGAGCTGATCCCCGGCGGGTCCTTCGCGCAGCAGCCCGGTCAGCTCGGCGACGTGCGCTTCTTCGATCCAGCAGGCCCGGTGCGCGCACGCTTCGTTGCCGCAGGCCTCATCGGCGCGGCGCTCGCGGACCTCGCCGCGGCCGTCAATGGCGATCTGCCAGGCCTGCTCCGGGACCAGCCGCAGCGCGGTCTTCTCCCGCTCCGTCAGCGCCCAGCCGACCGAGTAGATCACCTGATAACCGGGGCGGGCGGCCAGCTTATCCAGGTGCTTGACCAGCTCGTGGCTGGCCCCGGCACCGTCGACGGTGATCATCAGCCTGCGGCGCAAACCCGGCGGCAGCGCGGCAATCGCCGCGTCGGTCACGGCGGTATGGTCGGCGGCCGTGTTGCTGCCCGCCGATCCGCGGCGCAGCATCCAGGCCAGCGGCTCCCCGCCGGTGTTATCACACACCCCGATCAAGGGGTGATGGCCGTAGCCTTTGAAATTGCCCTCAGCGAGCTGCTTATCCGAGCGCGCCACGGTGACGGTGGCATCGAGCGGGATGCAGACCACGCCGTCCAGGATCTTGTCCGCCACCCGCACCCCCGGCAGCGCGCCGTGCCGGGCCGTGACCTGCATCCACGCGTGCCGCCGAGCCGTGTTCACCGCCACGGTGATCCGCTTGTCAGCGCGCCTCGTCGAGCGGTGGTTCGCCGAGCTGACCAACCGCAAGCTCCGCCGGTCAGCCCACCGCAGCGTCACCGAGCTCGAGACCGACATCCGCAAGTGGATCAACGAATGGAACAAGAATCCCAAGCCGTTCGTGTGGACCAAATCCGCCGACGACATCCTCGAGACCGTCGCCGAATACTGCCAACGGATTACCGACTCAGGACACTAGATCTCCGGGCCGCCAATCTCACCGGCGCCCAAGTGGCGCTGGCCGACCTCGAGAACGCTGCGCTTGACGATGCCCAGCTCGCCCGGCTCGACGGCCGGTACGCCTGCTTCGCCCTGGCCAGCGCGAAACGAGCACGCTTCACCACGTCCGGCCAGTACACGGCGGCTGAAGCATCAACGGACAAAGTTAACCTGCAGGGAGCAGAATTTGGGTTGACCGACCTGACAGATGCGGTCCTGGAGGACGCAGATCTGCAGCACGCCAGGCTGGATGGCACCAACGTGACAAGAACAATATTCGGAGGCGCCGCGATGAAGGGTGCCACCCTCAAGGACCTCAAGGGGCGCGGATCGTTTCCTTGCGGCGGCAAGAACGACCTTTCCTGCAAGGTTGTAGCGCCCTACCAGGCGACACCCGACGAGATGCACCCGAGCTACATACCAAGCCCGACGACCAGTTCCCAGGCCAGTCATCGCGAAGCGACGCCTACCAGGCGGACCGACACCGCACCCGCGGGGCAGGACAATTAAGGCATGGCCGCGCGAAGCGTCCTGCAAGGCAGGCCCAGCACATCGAACTGGGCGATCTGTGTGCACCTTGGCCCTGCGGATCACTGATCACCTTGCACACGGAATCGGCAGGGAGGATGTGGATAGTGCTTCCGGCCCGGCTTCCCCGATTTTGCTGAGTACGGGCGTAGGGTCGGGAGCCTGGGTCCCGGCCTGACCTGCGAATCGGCTGACGCCCTCTCGGGCTGTCCTGCTAACGATTCGTCGGCCGGGTCCCAGGTTTATTTGGCACCCACCGGCGTGCCGTCCCGATCTGCCCGTCCTGTGCAAGAGGCCGGGGTTCACAGGTCCGGCGGCCAGCGGGTGCGTGCCATCCCTCAACCTCAGAAAAGGGATGGCTATGACCATCGTAAAGACACGCGCCATCACTGGTGGCGTGGACACTCACGCCGACGTGCATGTCGCGGCCGCGCTGGACCCCATCGGCGGGCTGCTCGGCGTCCAGGAGTTCCCGGCCACCGCGGCCGGGTACGCCGGCCTGCTGGGCTGGCTGGGCGGGTTCGGGACCGTCGCCCTGGTCGGCATCGAGGGCACGGGCAGCTACGGCGCGGGCCTGGCCCGCCACGTCACCACGGCTGGCATCCGGGTCGTCGAAGTGGACCGCTCCGACCGTCAGGACCGCCGCCGCCAGGGCAAGTCCGACCCGCTGGATGCGGTCAGTGCCGCCCGGGCTGCCCAGTCGGGCCGGGCCCGCGGCGCGCCGAAGGGCCGGGACGGCGCGGTCGAGGCGATCCGGGCGCTGATGGTCGCCAAGCGCAGCGCCCGCTCCGAGCGGGTCCAGACGATCAACCAGGCCAGGGCCCTGGTCCTGACCGGGCCCGACGACCTGCGCGACCCGGTTCGCCCGGCACACGGCCGCTAGCCTGGTCAGCGGCCTGGCGTCGCTGCGGCCCCGGCCCGGCGACGTCGTCGGCTACGCCACCCGGATCGCGCTGCGGGAGCTGGGCCGGCGCGCGGAGTTCCTCGACGCCCAGCTCGAGCGCCTCGATGAGCTCATCGCCCCGCTCGTCGCCGCTCGTGCCCCCGGCCTGCTCGCCCTGCACGGTGTCGGCCCCGACACCGCCGCCCTGCTCCTGGTCGCCGCCGGGGACCACCCCGAGCGGCTGCGCAGCGAGGCCGCCTGGGCGCACCTGTGCGCGGTCGCCCCGATCCCGGCATCGTCGGGGAAAGTCACCCGCTACCGCCTCAATCCCGGCGGTGACCGCCAGGCCAACCACGCCCTATGGCGGATCGTGCTCACCCGGATGAGCGCCCATCCGCCGACTCTCATCTACGTCGAGCGGCGCACCAAGGAAGGCCTGTCGAAGAAAGAGATCATCCGCTGCCTGAAGCGTTACGTCGCCCGCGAGGTCTACCGCCACCTCCGCGCCGCCGGCTAACGCTAACTCTCCGGGGACGGCCTGACCCTCAAATCGGCTGCCGCACCCGTGCTGGCCTGCTAACGATTCGCCGGCCGTCCCCGGAACCCTGTCCTGCCTTGCTGGGCGTGACCTCATAAGAGCTTTCCCTCACCCGAGTGGACCTTCCCTGTCTTGTCCGCAACCCAGCAAAATACCCCGTTCACCATCCTTCAGAACCCAGAAATGAGACCAGGAAAATGGCACACGAATCCCTTGACAAGGCATAGGAGCATCGTTATACGGGTGATCGAAGATCAGATCACTACCCTTCGGCCGTATAACGCTAGATATACGGGTGATCATCGCTAGATTTTTCGATCCGATATGCGGAGATGATCACCCGTATATCACTCGATATGGGTGCTTTTGATCCGTCGGCGCATGCTTTTGTCCGTCACGGTGGGTCATTCCCGGCCTGGCTGGGGTAACGGGATGGCTGGCAGGCCAGCGGGTAGCCGGCGGCAGCCGGTCTTCGGGCGGCTGTCGGCATCGGGTGAAAAATGGCCGGCGTTGACAGCCGCGGGCGGGCGCGTGCCAGTGTGACTGGGCCGGTCCGGGGTGCAGGCGCGACGGCTGACCGGGGCTGCTGTGGCCAACACAAGAGCAACACAAGTCCGGGCCAGGAGGCGTCCAACACGCGAGCAACACGGACGAAACGGCATTCCCCGGCACACTTTGGCACGGGTGTTAAAATTGTTGTGTCAGCCCAACTACCAGGATGGATGCGCTCTAGCTGGGCTGACTGATCAAGACTCACCCGGTGGCATCGGCAGCGACAGACCTTCTGAAAAGCGGAGGGTGAGTAATCCAGGTTGCGGCCTACAACACCGTGCAGCGGACCCTGGTAATGCTCTGCGAATGCGGTTTGATTGTCATTTGTCCACGGGCAAGGTACCTACGTGGCATAGCCTCTGGCGTGGATCTCCAGTGCTGCGAAGAGTGCATTTTCGCGGGACCACTCCCCGCCGAATGACCGCGCCAAGGACCCGCAGCGCTACCGCTTCTGCGGTCGATCAACCGAAGAGCTGGTCCATTACCTCGGCGCCCTTGACCAGCACCGGGCGGATTTCCCTCCGGTAGATGACCTCCGTGGTCCGCGAGCTCGAGTGCCCGGCCAGCCGGGCGATCTCCTCCACCGGCACGCCCGAGGCCGACAGCAGGCTGACGAAGCTTGTCCGCAGTTCCCGCGGCGCCCAGTCCTCCCCGATCCCGGCGGCCTTGCAGATGGCCTTGAATTGCCGCCGGACGTTCCCCGCATCCAGCTGCGTGCCGACCCTGGTCGTGAAGACCAGACCGTGATCCTTCCACAGCGCCCCGGCGGCCAGCTTCTCCTCGCCTGCCGCTCGCGATGCTCCCGCAGCGCTTCACCAGCCGCGTGCGGCAGTCCGAGCGTCCGGCGTGACTTCGCGGTCTTGGTGTCGCCGCCGATGACGCACCGATCGCCACACTGCCACGGTCCCTCGCATCGAGGTCCACGTGATCCCAGCGAAGCGCCCTGGCCTCCTCTGTGCGGATGCCGGTCAGCAGGCAAAGGACGACATAAGCACCGAGCCTGGCCTGCCCGGCGGCCTTCACCAAAGCTGCGGCCTGCTCGGCGGTCAGCGCCTTGCTCGGCCTGCCGCGTCTGACCCTTCGGGGTATCGACCAGCGCGGCGGCATTGTGGAGGACGTGACGGTTGGCCTCGGCATGGCGAAGGGCTCGCGTCAGCGCGTTGTGCGCGATCACGACCGTCCGGCTGGAGTGGATGCTCGCCAGCTGCATTAAGGCCCGGCGCACATCATGCGCGGTCAGTTTCCGCAACTCGATGTCACCGATGATGGCGGTGACCGGCTTCAGCATGTCCGGTTGAGCGTGACGGTCCCGGCGGACCTGCCGTCCAGCCCTTCGGCAAGCCAGTCATCCACGGCTCGCTGGACCGTGTAGCCAGGCGCGGGCTGCGCGCCGGAGTCCTGCTCGGCCTGGAGCTCCCTGCAGCTTCGCGGCGACCTCGGCTCTCGTGCGGCCGGAGATTTTATGCCGCCGCCATGTCTTCCCATCCGGCCCGTAGCCGACGGAGACAGCCGCGTACCAGCGGCCCTTGGCCTCGTCCTTGTAGATCGATCCCTCGCCGCGCCCGCGGCGGCGGGCGCCAGCGGTGTGACTACCCATGGCTAAAAGGATAGCTGGCGGCTTGCTCCCCGATTTGCTCCCGGATGATCATAATCCGGTCTCCGCAAGCCTCTGACCT
>CAVQZG010000021.1:0-22091 GCA_963718305.1 uncultured Actinomycetes bacterium | reverse complement strand
TCCGGATGGTTGCTACAGGACGTTCGACATAGAGGGGTCCGGCGTGATTTTCCGCTGTCACGCAACGGTGAAAGACGATTCTCAGGCAAGATGTCCCACAATGCATTAAGCATTACAGGGTACGACTTATCCCAAATCTGCGAATCGAGAAGTTCCGATAGCTTGACGAAGCTACCCTTACTCCCGGAAGGATCGGCCTCAACACGGATCTCTGGTAGCGGGCCCTGCAGACTGCCCGGCACGGATCTAATGCCATGACCTTCCAAACGCCACCCATCGTCCGTCTTGATCCCCGAAGCAGCCGCAGCGATCGCCCGGCCAGCCTGGCTCAGTCCATAAAAGATGAGCACGGCCGTGTCGCTGGGCCCACAACGGCCGCCGCACGGAACATCTGCTCCGCCTGCTCCAGCCCGAAGACGTATGTCCTGCGCCGTTCGGGGTTCCTCGAGCTGTGGCGGCGCTTCACCATCACCCTGCGCCGGACCCTCGCCCACCAGTCCGAGCACACCGGCAAGGCCTTCACCGCCCAGGCCCGGCTCTCCTACGCCAAGGTCGCCGAATACCAGCGCCGCGGGGTCGTCCACTTCCACGCGATCATCCGCCTCGACGGCCCCACCGGACCGGCCACTACCCCGCCTGCCTGGGCCACCCTCGCCCTGCTCACCGACGCCATCGCCCAGGCCGCCCGCACCGTCCACGTCGAGACCCCCGCCGCACCAGGACTGACCGCAAGGACTCTGGCGTGGGGCCGCGAACTCGACACCCGCCCAGTCACCACCACGGGGGACCTGACCGATTCCAAGGTCGCCGCGTACGTGGCCAAGTACGCCACCAAGGCCGCGGAATGCACCGGCACCCTCGACCGCCGCATCACTCCGGCCGACCAGCTCGCCGAGCTGCCCGTCCGCGACCACGCCCGTCGGCACATCGCCGAATGCCTGCGCCTGGCCAAGCTCCCCGCCTTCGAGGACCTGCACCTGACCGCCTGGGCACACATGCTCGGCTTTGGCGGCCACTTCTCCACCAAGAGCCGCGCGTACTCCACCACCCTCGGCACACTCCGCGCCGACCGCGCCGCCTACCAGCGCGACGCCGCAATAGCCGCTGGTCTCCTGCCCGACCTCGACGGCGACGCCACGCTCAGCGCCACCGACTGGACCTACGCCGGACGCGCCTACCTGCCGCTGATGGGAGGTGCGCCATGCCCCGGCTCCTGCTGACCGTCCCCGAAGCCGCCGAGGCTCTGGCCATCTCCCGCAGCAAGCTCTACTAGCTGTTGGCCAGTGGTGCTATCGCCTCGATCCGCATCGACGGATCCCCCTCACCGCCTTGGAGGCGTATGTCTCCAGGCTGCTCGCCGAAAGGACCGCCGCGTAATGCCCCGCAATACCAACCCCAGGCTCCGTGATGGCGTCATGAAGCGCGGAGCCTCCTGGTCCTACGTGATCCGGGTCAAGGACACCGGGACCGGCATTAGCAAGCCCCGGTGGGTCGGCGGCTACGCTACCGAACAGGAAGCTAAGGTCGCCCGCGATGGGGCCCGGGTAAAGGCTCACCGGGGCGAGTACATCGACCGCAACAGGATCACCGTGTCCGCGTACCTCGATGACTGGATCGACAGTCACGCCATGGAGATCAAGCCGCGCACCCTGTACGACTACCGGTCCTGCCTGCGGCTCTACGTCACGCCGCGTATCGGCCACCTGCCCATCCAGGCCGTGCGGCCGTCCACCATCACCAAGCTGTACCGCGACTTGCTTACCAGCGGAGGCCGCGGCGGCAAGCCCCTCGCCATCGCCACCGTCACTCACCTGCACGCGGTGCTGCGGAAGGCGTTCCGTGATGCCGTGATCGTTGACGAGCTGATCAGCAGTAACCCGGTGGAGCGGGCCAAGCGCCCGCACGCCCAGGCGCACGAACCCGGCACTGTCTGGACCGTGGCCCAGCTCCGGGCCTTCCTCGACACCGCAGCACGCCACCGCCTGGGTGCCTTCTTCCACGTCGCCGCCTACACCGGAGCCCGCCGGGGCGAGCTGCTCAACCTCCGCTGGCCAGATGTTGACTTGGAGGCAAAGAGATCACCATCACCGGGTCGACCGCCGTGATCGCCGGCGAGCGCATCGACGGCACCACCAAGAGCGGCCGGACCCGCGTCGTGTCCATCGATGACGAGCACCGTAGCCGTGCTGCGCCAGCACAAGGCCGACCAGGCCGCCGACCAGCTCAAGGCGGGCGACTCCTGGCGCGGCGTCAAGGACGGCTACGTGTTCACCACCGGCTGGGGCGAACCCATCTACCCCGACACCGTGACCTCCCTGATGACCAAGCTCATCCGCGCCCACAACCAGCCCGAGCAGGGCCCCACCCGAGGGCCAGCTCCCGCACGCACGGCTGCACGACCTGCGGCACATCCACGCCACGACCCTGCTGCTGTCCGGCGTCCCAGTCCACGTCGTCGCCGCCCGCCTGGGCCACGCCGACCCAGCCATCACCCTCCGGGTCTACGCCCACATCATCCGCACCGCCGAAGCTGCCGCCGCAGAGATCTTCGCCAAGGCCGTGAAGGCCGCATAAGGACCGTGCCGCTGTTAGCAAGCCTGTTAGCAAGAAGGCCCCTTCCATGATCGGAAGGGGCCTCTGACGTGGGAGCCGCCTATCGGAATCGAACCGATGACCTACGCATTACGAGTGCGTCGCTCTAACCGACTGAGCTAAGGCGGCATGCCGCGATCTCGCGGCCCACCGAGTCTACCGGTCTGCTCCTCAGGCCAGACCCAGGCCGCAAACCCCGGCTACCAGCTCTGCGCCGCAGAGGCTACGTCGTCCTATCCAGGCTGCCCGTGGTCAGGCTGACGGTAGTTCCCGTCATCCCGCTCTTACGTCGGTTTCCGTGGCGATCGAAACGCTGGACGGAGCCGGCCCGGCCCGGTCTCGTGCGTTGTGCGCCGGGGGAAGCCAATCGCGGCGGTCAGCGCACCCAGGGCGGCGACGGCGAATATCACCCAGAACGCGGCGTGGAAAGCGTTCACCCCGGCCCGCGAGACGAGGACGGTCGACACGGCAGCCACGCCGACGGCGCCCCCGATCTCGCGCATGGTTTCGAGGAGCCCGGACGCCAGGCCGGTCATCGATTGGGTGACGCCGGACAGAGCGCCGATCTGTGCGGCCGGAGCAGCCATCCCGCCGGCCACGCCAGCTAGGAGCAGCGCTGGGAGCAGGTCGGTGGCGAAGTTCCCTCCAGCCGGAATCCGCGTCAGCAGCAGTACGGAGATCGCGAGGAGCGATTGGGCCACGACGAGCAGGCGCCGCACGCCCACCACCGCGACGAGCTTGCCTCCCGTGATCGCGGCCGCCACGAACGACGTGGCCGTGGTGGCCAGCCAGGCGACGCCCGTCTGCGTCGGCGAATATCCGAGGACCTGCTGCATCAGCAGCGAGCCGAGGAAGATGAAGGCGAAGAACGCTCCGAACGTGAAGAACGCTGACAGGTTCGCCGCCACCTGCGTGCGGTTGCGCACCGACGAACCGGGCACCAGCGGCGACCGGGACCGCGCTTCGATCCGCACGAAAGCGGCAAGCAGCAGGACGGACGCGGCGAACAGTCCGAGCGTCGACCCGGAAGCCCAGCCGTGGCCGGCGCCGTAGTTGAGCGCGTAGACCAGCAGGAGCAGGCCCGCGGTGACGGTGACCGCGCCGGCGACGTCGAAGCGTTCGCTCCTGCGCCGGGCGCCAGCGTCGGCGGGCAGGAAGATAACCGCCATCGCGATGAGAAGGATGCCGATCGGAACGTTGATGCGGAAGACCCAGTGCCAGCCTGCACCCTCGGTGAGCAGGCCACTTGCGAGTACCCCGACCGACCCCGACACCCCGGTGACGGCGCCGTAGAGCCCGAGCGCGCGATTGCGCTCGGCGCCTTCCGCGAAGGTCACGGCGAGGATCGAGAGGGCGGCCGGCGGGATGAGCGCCGCCCCGAAACCCTGCAGTACCCGGGCGCCGATCAGGAGCTCGGCGGATCCCGCCACGCCCGCGAGCAGTGAGGCGGACGAGAATATTGTCAGTCCCGTCAGTAGCACGCGGCGGCGCCCCAGAAGGTCGGCCATCCTGCCGCCGAGCAGCAGGAACCCGCCGAGCATGAGGCCGTACGCGATGATGATCCACTGCAAGGTGCTCTTCCCGATGCCGAGATCCTGCTGGATCGAGGGCAGCGCGACGTTCACGACCGCAACATCGAGCACGACCATGAACTGCGCCGCGCACGCCAGGACGAGGACCATTTTCTTATTTGCGTGTGCCTTGATTCCCATGATGGATTCCTTTTACGTCTCGATGGTTCCGGTCCGCGTGCCGCCGGGGCAGGCGCCGCCACCCTGCGCGGCAATGAGGCGCGCAGGGTGGCGGCCGGTGACCCCGGGGAGGCGCTCGCCCGCAGACGTCGACGCTGCGGTAGCTAGGCGCCTCGGACGATCTCGTAGGTGAGGAAGGCGAGGCCGTCACCGACGGTCCGGCTGTCGACCAGGCGGATCGGCTTCTTGCCGCTGGTCTCGCCGAAGAGGCGTTCGCCGGCCCCGAGCACGACCGGGAAGACGAACAGCCGCAGCTCATCAACGAGGTCGTGCTCGATCAGCGTGCGCCCGAGCTGATAACTGGCGTAGACGACGATGTCTCCGTCCAGCTCCTGCTTCAGCCTCGTTACCTCGTCGACCACGTCGCCCTTCAGGACCGTCACGTTGGTCCATCTGGGGTCTTCGAGGGTCGCGGACACGACGTACTTGGGCAGGCTGTTCAGCCGGTCTGCCCACTCGCCAGGCCGGGATGCCCACCGCGTGCCGAACCACTCGTCGCTGCGCCGGCCCAGCAGCAGGGCCTCGGTGCGCAGCGCCTCGTCGTACTCGACCTTGCCCCACTCTTCGAGGTCCTTGCCTCCATCCTGGACAAACCAGCCGCCCAGCCTGAAGCCCTCCTCGCCGTCGGGGTCCTGGACCACTCCGTCGAGGGATACGTTCGTGCTGATGACGATCTTTCCCATGTCGGTTCTCCCTTTGCCGTGTTGTCGGCTACCACCCGATGTAGACACCGCGCCGTCGAGAAAGTGGCGCCCGCCAACCGACCCGTTCGCCCCCTGGCCGGTGTCCATACAGGTAGTGCGACATGACGCGGGAAGGGGGTGACCCGATGGTGGGAGAAGTAGCAGCCGACTTGATCTCAAGGGCGCGGGCCGGGGACGGTGAGGCGTTCCGGGAGCTGACCGAGCCGCACCGCCGGGAGCTGCAGGTGCACTGCTACCGGATGCTCGGATCGTTGCAGGACGCCGAGGATGCCCTGCAGGACACGCTGCTAGCCGCCTGGCAAGGCTTCGGAGGGTTCGAGGGACGCGCCTCGCTGCGGACCTGGCTCTACCGGATCGCCACCAACCGGTGCCTCAACGCGCGCCGGTCGGCCAGCCGGCGCCCACCCAAGGAGTGGGACGTGCCCAATGTTGAACCGCCCGCGCCGACCCGGCTCGGCGAGGTCGTCTGGCTCGAGCCGTTTCCCGACGCCGTGCTCGAGGGGGCGATCGACGTGCCGCTCGGCCCGGAGGCCCGCTACGAGCAGACCGAATCCATCTCCCTGGCCTTCGTGACCGCGCTTCAGGTCCTGCCGCCTCGCCAGCTCGCGGTGCTCATCTTGCGCGACGTCCTCGGATTCCACGCCAGCGAGGTGGCCGACATGCTGGACTCGACCGTCGAGTCGGTCAAAAGCGCCCTCAAACGGGCGCGCGCCAGCCTGCAGCAGAGGTGGCCGCCGGCCGACGACCGCGAACCGCCGCCCGCCGTCGGCTCACCCACCGAGGATGCGCTCGTGGCGAAGTTCGTCCGCGCCTGGGAGTCCGCCGATCTCGACGCGCTGGTGGCCCTGCTCACCGATGACGTCTTCATGTCGATGCCGCCGATGCCCTTCGAATACGAGGGCCGGGACGTGGTGGCCCGCTTCTGCGCCTGCCTCTTCGGCGCGGGCCGCCGGACCGTCCTCGTGCCGACGCGAGCCAACGGCCAGCCGGCGTTCGGGACCTACCTGCGCGCCCCCGGTGGCATCAGGCACGGGACCGGACTCTACGTCCTGACCCTGACCGGCGACCGGATCTGCGCCATGACCCGCTTCGAGAACAGCGTCCTCCCATCGTTCGGGCTACCGCGATCGCTCCCAAGCCCATAGCCAGCATCTACAGGGCCACCCGCTAAGCCAGCGGGCTCAGGGACAGACGGTGCCGTGACGCGGGACAGCCAGGTCCACCAGGTACCGGTTCACCAAGCCGTCCACGCACGAGCTGCCCATCATGTACGCGGTGTGCCCGTTGCCATCCCACCCCAGCAGCACCCCGGACTTCAGGTCCCCGGCCAGGGCCTGGGCCCAGCGGTACGGCGTGGCCGGGTCCCGCTGGTTGCCGATCACCAGGATCGGCGGGGCGCCCGCGGCGCGGATCGACGGCAGCGGGGACGAGCGGACGGGCCAGTAGGCGCAGGGCAGGCTGCCCCACATGATCGACGTCCCGAAGGCTGGCGCGGCCCGGGCGGCGGCCGCGGCCGCGGCGCGCCAGCGGGCCAGGGCAGCGGGCCACGGGCGGTCCAGGCACTCCACCGCCATGTTCGCGTCGGCCAGGTTGGTGTACTGGCCGCTGGCGTTCCGCTCCCAGAGCGCGTTGGCCAATTCGACCAGCACGGTCGCGTCGCCGCCGAACGCGGACGTCAGCGCCTCGCGCAGCGTCGGCCAGTACGCCTGGCTGTACAGCGCGGTCGCGATGCCGTTCAGCACCAGGGCCCCGTCCGCGCGCTGGTTACTCAGGTTGTTGACCAGCGGATGCGCCGTGGCCCGGCTGACCAGGGCCTGGATCCGGGCCACGCCCGCCGCCACGGAACCGCGCCCCACGGGGCAGCCCACGCGCGCGACGCAGTCCGCCACGAACGCGCGCAGCGCGACCTCAAAGCCCTGCCCCTGCACGATATTCATCCGCAACGAGGAGCTTGCGGGGTCGATCGCCCCGTCCAGGACCAGGGCCCGGACATGGGAGGGAAAGAGCTGCGCGTACCAGGTGCCCAGGTAGGTGCCGTAGGACTTGCCGAGATAGGTCAGCTTCGCGTCGCCCAGGGCGGCGCGCAGGACGTCCATGTCCCGCGCCGCGTTGGGCGTGCCCACCCAGGGCAGCAGGGCTCCGGACTCGCGCTCGCAGCCCCGGGCGAACTGCTTCGCCTCGGCGATGACCGGGCCCAGGTGGCTGGCCCCGCTGAGGTTTTCGTTAGTGGAAAAGTAAGTGTCGAGCTGCGGGCCGGTCAGGCATCCGATGGCGGGCTCGCTCGCGCCCACCCCGCGCGGGTCGAAGCCGACGATGTCGAACCGGGCCCGGACCGGGGCGGCGATCTCGCTGCGGGCCCGCAGCGCGTAGCTGATCCCGGAGCCGCCGGGTCCGCCGGGGTTGACGACCAGGGAGCCGATCCGCTGAGCCGGGTCGGTGGCGGCCAGCCGGATCACCGGCAGCGAGAACCGCCGCCACGCGGGCCGGCGGTAGTCGAACGGGACGAGCAGCCGGGCGCACTGGAACCCCTGGTTGCAGGCCTGCCAGTGCAGCTTCTGGGCGTAGTAGGCGGCCAGCGTGGCCGGCGGCGGCCCGGACGGCCCGGCGATCGGCGCACTGGCCTGCGGGCTGGGTGCCGCACGGGAGGCGGAGCGCTGGCCACCGGGTGCCCGGTGCCGCTGGTGCTGCAGGCCGCCAGGACGACGGCGCATAGCGCGCCGGTCAGCGCCAGTGCGCACCGGCGCCGCGCCGGATCGGGAAAGCCACGGGGCGACGCTACTCCGCGGGTGTCGCGGCCGCCTGGTCGCCGTACTTGGCCTCGTAGGCCTGCCGTGATCCGCAGACGCTGGCCTTGGGGCAGGCGCACTTGCTGCCGTCCCGGGCCAGTTTCACCACGATCTTGTCGCCCGGCACGCTGTGGCCGGTGACGACGCCCGGGCCCTCGGGGGTCTCGACCGAGGAGCCGATGCCCGGGGCGTCCTTGCGGAAGTCCTGGTACAGCGGGTGCTCGTACTTGAGGCAGCACATCAGGCGGCCGCAGGCCCCGGCGATCCGCAGCGGGTTGACCGGCAGTTCCTGGTCCTTGGCCATCCGGACGGACACGGGCTCGAAGTCCTTCAGGAACGTGGAGCAGCACAGGTCGCGGCCGCAGGGCCCGATGCCGCCCTGGAGCCGCGCCTCGTCCCGCGGGCCGATCTGGCGCAGTTCCACCCGGCCGCGGAGCTTGGCGGCCAGGTCGCGGACCAGCGCGCGGAAGTTGACCCGGCCCGGCGCGCTGAAGTAGATCGTGTACACGTTGGGATCGTTGACGTAATCCACGCCGATGATCTTCATGGGCAGGCCGTGCTCGCGGGCCAGCCGGCGGGCGGCCACCCGGGCTTCGGCGCGCCGGCCCTTGTTGGCCTCGTCCCGGGACAGGTGGTCGTCGGTGGCGAGCCCGGCGCACACCGGCAGCCCGTCCACGTCGTCATCCACCCACTGCGGGGCCCAGATGACGTCGGCCACCTCGGGGCCGGCGTCGGTGGGCACGAGCACCTTGTCCCCGACCCTCGGCGTGAGAGACCCGGGATCCAGGTAGTAGAGCCGTCCGTACCGTTCGAAACTGACGGCCATCATCATGCCCATCGCCCCAGGTTACGGGGAGATCACGCGATCTGCTCCGCCGGGCGGCCGATTTGCGCGGATTACGAGGTCACAGCGCGGGCGGGCCTGGGGCACGGAGAGGGTGAGGTCAGCCGTCCGGCTCGGCGGAACGGTGATCAGCCGGAGACGGCGTCGGTGCACTGGCACTGGATCAGCGCGGGATGAATGACCCGGGCCAGCACCTCCCGGTGCACGGGGGCGGCCTCCGCATGACGCTGCAGGCCCGCCTCGGTGAGCAGCACATAGATGCCGCGCCGGTCCTCGCCGCACAAGCACCTCTCGACCAGGCCGTTCTTTACCAGCCGGTCGATCAGCCGGGACAGGGCACTCTGGCTGAGGTGCACGGCGTCGGCCAGTTCCTGGGCCCGGAACTTGTGCTCCCGGCTCTCCGACAGCCGGTCCAGCACCTCGAACTCGCTCACGCCGAGACCCAGCCGGGCCAGTTCGTGCTCGAGCGCAACGTTGGCGGCCGCGTGGCTGGCGGCGATGGC
Source organism: uncultured Actinomycetes bacterium (assembly GCA_963718305.1). Classification (GTDB taxonomy): domain Bacteria; phylum Actinomycetota; class Actinomycetes; order Streptosporangiales; family Streptosporangiaceae; genus RYN-230. The sequence continues at coordinate 12,911 of CAVQZG010000021.1, read as the reverse complement.
CCGCCAGGTGCTCACCACGGCCTGATCCGCCGGCGGGGTGGATGGCGGCGCCGCCGTCCCTGCGGCCGGCTTAGCGACCGCCGGGTCCAGGGCTGACTTGGTCACGCTCACGAGCGCATCGTAGCGCGATCCCCGGATAGATGCAACTACATTAATTGCACTTGCATCTAGTGCTCGTGCATGCATATTGTCTGGGCTATGGAGTCAACCAGCCGCGCCCAGGCGGCCTCTCCCTCCCTGTCCCTTCGTTCCCCGGCGGCGCCGGCCAGCCGCCCGCCGGCGTCAGCCTCCCCGGCCCAGTCGGGCACAGCGGATGCACAGCCGGGTGCGCGGCCGCAGGGGCCCCCGTCCCCGGCTTCCGGCCAGCGCTGGAGCCCGCGCCTGTGGGCCATCCTGATCGTGCTCTGCGGAGCCTTGTTCCTCGACGCGCTCGACGTGTCGATGGTCGGCGTGGCGCTGCCCGCCATCCGCGAGGACCTGGGGCTGTCCACGTCGTCGCTGCAGTGGGTGATCAGCGGCTACGTGCTCGGCTACGGCGGCCTGCTGCTGCTCGGCGGCCGCGCCGCCGACCTGCTGGGCCGGCGCCGCGTCTTCCTCGCGGCCCTCGCCGTGTTCGCGGTCGCGTCGCTGTTCGGCGGGCTGGTCAGCAGCGTCGGCCTGCTGATCGCCGCCCGGTTCATCAAGGGCGTCGCGGCGGCGTTCACCGCCCCGGCCGGACTGTCGCTGCTCACCACCACGTTCCACGAAGGCCCCATGCGCACCCGGGCCATCAGCGTGTACTCGGCCTTCGGGGCGAGCGGGTTCTCCCTCGGCCTGGTGCTGTCCGGCCTGCTCACCGAGGTGAGCTGGCGGCTGACGCTGCTGGTGCCGGCGCCGGTGGCGCTCATCACGCTGATCGCGGGCATCCGGTTCATCCCGCGCACCCCCGCCTCGCGGGAGCCGCGCGGCAGCCGCCGGTTCGACATCCCCGGGGCGGTCACGGTGACCGGCGCCATGCTGCTGCTGGTGTACACCGTGGTCTCGGCTCAGCAGGCCGGCTGGGGATCGGTGCGGACCGTGGGCTCGTTCGCGATCGTCGCCGTTCTCCTAACTTCCTTCGTAGTGATCGAGCGCCGCAGCGTGGACCCGCTGGTGCCGCTGGGCATCTTCCGCTCCGGGCGGCTGACCCGGGCGAACATCGGGGCGATGACGCTGTTCGGCTCGTACGTTTCGTTCCAGTTCCTGGTCACCCAGTACCTGCAGACCCTGGCCCACTGGTCCGCGATCGCCACCGCGCTGGCGTTCCTGCCGGCCGGCGTGATGGTGGCGGTGCTGTCCACCCGGATGAGCGCGATCATCGGGCGGTTCGGAACCGCCCGGGTGTCCGTGCTCGCGTTCGCCAGCCTGGTGGCCGGCTACGCGGTGTTCCTCCGGGTCGGCGTCCAGCCCGACTATCCCGCGGTGATCCTGCCGGCGGTCATCCTGATCGGCGTCGCGTTCGGCCTGGGCTTCTCGGCGCTCAGCCTGGCCGCGACCGACGGGGTCGCCGACGCGGAGCAGGGCCTCGCGGCCAGCCTGTTCCAGACCTCGTTCCAGGTCGGCGGCGCGATCGTGCTCGCCGTGGTGACGGCGGTGGTGGACGCCGGCGGGGCCAGCCGGATCACCTCGGCCCAGGCGACCCTGGGCGCCTACCGGCCCGCCCTGGCCCTCATCACGCTGGTGTCGGCGCTCGGGGCGGTGGCCGCGATCAGCGGCCTGCGGTCCGCGGCACGCCAGGCCAGGCCGGCGCCCGTGCAGGTTCCGGCGCGGGTCCCGGCGCGGGTCCCGGCCGTGATCGTCGAGGCCGGCGCGGTCGCTGACGTGGAGGCGCCACTGGACCTGGAGGACGACCACCTCACCGGCCCGGCCCGTGAGGTGGAGGAGGACTGCGTCACGCCGCTGTGCCTCTGACCTGAGTTCCGTCAGGCGTGCGCCGCCCCGCCCATCCGGGCGGGGCGGCGCAGTGTCCTTCCGGGGAGCCCAGCGCCGTTCACCAGGCCTGGTTGAGCTCGCGACCGTTGAGCGGGACCAGCGGCACCAGGGCCCCGTCGCGCAGCCAGCCGTTGAACCCGTCCGTGCAGGGTCCGGCACACAGACCGCCGTTGAGCATCCAGTGCTGGCCGGCGCTGTCCTGGCTGAGCTGCAGGAAGTCGGGACCGTTGTTTATCTCGGTGGTCCGGCCCAGGTTCCGCTGGTACAGCACCCGCAGCAGCTGTCCGGTGGCCCTCGACACCTGGATCACGGACAGGTCCGGGGGAACCATATCGCTGACGCCATGCGCACTGCTCATCCGCCCAGTCAGCACCACGGCCGTGATCGTCGTGCCATCCGGGGTGATCTGCGCCTGGGCGATATAGGGGTACCGCGCGGACTGGCGGAGCAGGACCGGGCCGCTGTCCAGGCGGCCGCCGCCCGCGGCCGGGTTGAGCGCGCGGACCTCGGCGGTCCGGCCGCCATGCGCGCAGGCCTCGCTGTTCAGCTGCAGGCGGCGGCACGACTGGCCGAGATAGACGAGCTGCCGGCCGTCCGCAGCCCAGGACAGGCTGGCCACGCTGAACGAGGGACCGGTCCCGCCCCGCCATACGCTCCTTGTCCCGGTTCCCGTATCGATGATGTCGATGTAGTCCGGACGCGCGGGGGGACAGGGCCGCTCTCCCGTGCTGCCACAGCTGGGGCCCACGTAGGCGAAGGCGAAGGAGACGGCGACCTGTGACCCGTCGGGCGACGCGGCCATGGCGTCGGGAGTCCAGTAGCGGTCGCCGAACGCACCTCCGGGCACCGCGGCAAAGCCGGTGACCTGGCCCGACCTGGTCAGCGAGAACCGGTACAGCCGCTCCCCCGACGTGCCCGGCGCGGCGGCCGCGACGAAGAACACCCCGCCCCGGGCGGCGGCGAAAATGTCGTCCACGTTGACGTTGGCCCCCCTGGGGACCGGGACCGTCGCGGTGACCTTCCCGGTGGCGGTGGAGCGCACCACCGGAGCGCCGCCCTGCAGGCCTTCGACCACGTAGTAAGCGGGTACCGGAGCCGGGCCGCCCGCAGGCCCGCCCGGCGATCCGGATCCGGTGAGCCTGGTCCCGAGGGCGATCGCCAGGCCAACCACGAGGACGACGCCCAGCGCAGCCGCGAGTGGCGCTACCCATGCCGGCCGCCGCCGGGGCGGCGGGGCGATCAGCGGGCGGAGCGTGTCCTCCGGAATGGCACGGGCGGCGGCGGTCAGCGCGTCGGTCAGCCGGTCTTCGGTCCTGCTCATGCTGACTCCCCGAGCTGGCGCGTCAGGGCAGCGATGCCCCGCGCGGCGGTCGACTTGACCGTGCCGGGACTGATCCCGAGCACGGCGGCGATTTCGGCTTCCGGCAATCCCAGCCAGTAGCGCAGCACCAGCACCTCGCGGCGCCGCCGGGGCAGCCTGGCCACCGCGGCCAGCACTTGCCTGCGGTCCTCGGCCAGCAGCGCCTCGTGCTCCGCGGACGGCTGGGTGACGTCACCGGCCATGGCGTCGCGCGCGCCCCCGAAGCGGCGTGCGACGGCCCGGCGGCGCAACGCGCTGCGGCACCCGTTCAGGACTGCGGCCCGGACGTACGCCAGCGCGCCGTCAGGGTCAGGCAGCTGGTCCCGGGCGCACAGCCGGGCGAACACGTCCTGGACGATGTCCTCGCCCGACGCCTGGTCCCCGGTCATCAGTGCGGCCAGCCGGACCAGTTCGGCGTGGTGCGCGCGGAACAGCGCGGTCACGCCGTAGGCGGGACCGCCCGCCTCATGGGATGCCCCCGGACTCAAGCCAGTCCCGCCAACCCCGGTGGCCTGGCCAGCCCCAGATACCCCGCCAGCCCCGGCCACCTCACGGGCCACCACCCCCGGTGGCCCCTCCGTGGCGGGATCGCCGAAACCGGCCCCCCAGATCTGGTAGCTCATACCTATTGCACGCGCGAGCCGCCATTCCGTTGCCCCCGATCTCGGGGATCCCCATGATCGGGGTGGTTTTTGCGCCGCCGGCGGCCCGGCGGCGGCGCAAAGGCACCACGATGATGGCTCCTCTAGCCGGCCAGGAGGGCGAGGGCCATTTCCTCGACGGCCAGGAGGGGCGCCACGTTGAGCTCCAGGCGCTCCCGGCAGGTCATGATCGCTTCCATCCGGCGGACCGTGGCCTCCGGGGGACTGGCCGCCGCCAGCCGGCGCAGTTCCTCTTCGTGGCCCGCGCTGCCCAGGTCCACGTCGGCGCCCAGCTGGACCACCAGCACGTCACGGTAGAAGGCGGCCAGGTCCAGCAGTGCCCGGTCGAGGGCGTCCCGCTTCAGCCGGGTGGCCCGGGACTTCTGCCGGTCCTCCAGATCCTTCATGGCGCCGGCCGAACCGCGGACCGCCTTGGCCACGCCCTTACCCGTGGATCCCTCGCCGAACGCCTTGCGCAGCGCGTCCCGCTCCGGGGTGTTGAGCTCCTCGGTGACCGCGGCCGCCTCCTGCTCGGCCGCTTTCACCAGTCCCGCCGCAGCGCTCAGCGCCGTGCCCAGGTTCGTGATCCGGCCCGGGAGACGGAGCACCTCGGCGCGGCGCTGCGCCGCCTCGGGGTCGGTGGCCAGCCGCCGCGCCCGGCCCACATGTCCCATGGCCGCGCGGGCGGCGATCAGGGCCCGGGCCGGGTCGACCCCGTCCCGGAAGGCGAGCACCTCGGCCACCGCCTCCGGCGGCGGCGTGCGCAGGGTGACCAGCCGGCAGCGGGACCGGATCGTGGTGACGAGTTCTTCCGCGGAGGGCGCGCAGAGCAGCCAGACCGTCCGCGGCGAGGGTTCCTCGATGGCCTTGAGCAGGGCGTTGGCGGCCTGCTCGGTGGCCCGGTCAGCGTCCTCGAACACCACCACCTGCCAGCGGCCGCCCGACGGCGCCCCGGCGGCGCGCAGCACCAGGTCACGGGTCTGCTTAACGCCGTAGGACAGCCCCGCCGGCTTGACCAGCATCAGGTCGGGATGGGTGCCCGCGCGCACCTGATGGCAGCTCGGGCACTGGCCGCAGCCCTGGTCCGGGCAGAGCAGCGCGGCCGCGAACGCGCGGGCCGCCACCGACCGGCCCGATCCGGGCGGCCCGGTGAACAGCCAGGCGTGCGTCATGCCCAGCGCGTGCTCGCCGCGGAGCAGCCGGGCCGCGACCGCGGCGGCCTGCTCCAGCTGGGCCACCACCCGCTCCTGGCCGACCAGGTCGCCGAAGACCGGCGCGCTGCTCACTGCTACTTCCCCGTCCATACCTCATCGACGATAGCCGGGAAGCTGCCGGTGTTGGCCTCGGCCATCGGCGGGATGGGGTCCGGCAGCATGTCACGGACCCGCTCCTGGATCGCCCGGTTCACGTCCTCCGGCGAGCGCGACGCGTCGAGCACCAGGTAGCGGTCGGGTTCCGCGTCGGCCAGCCTGAGGAAGCCGCGCCGGACCCGCTCGTGGAAGTCCAGCGGCTCGGCTTCGAGCCGGTCCGCCGACCGGGCCCGGCGGCCCAGGCCGTTGGCGGGTGGCATGTCGAGCAGCACGGTGAGGTCGGGCATCAGCCCGCCGGTCGCCCACTGGTTCAGCTTGGCCACCTCGGCCGTGGGCTGGTTCCGGCCCGCGCCCTGGTAGGCGAGGGAGGAGTCCACGTACCGGTCGGTGACCACGACCGCGCCGCGTTCCAGCGCGGGGAGGATGACCGTGGATACGTGCTCGGCCCGGTCCGCCGCGTAGAGCAGGGTCTCGGCCCGCGGTGAGAGACCGGCGTGCGCGGTGTCCAGCAGGACCGCGCGCAGCCGCATGCCGATCTTGGTCGCGCCGGGTTCCCGGGTGGTGACCACGTCGTAACCCTGGTCGCGCAGCCAGATGGCAAGCAGCCGCGCCTGGGTGGTCTTGCCGGCCCCTCACCGCCCTCCAGCGCGATGAACACGCCGTGCCGGGCAGTGGGCGCCGACTCGTAGCCGTTGACGTGGCCGGGCACCGGCTGGAACTCCTCGCCCCGGACCACCGACACCAGGTCGTCGCGCAGCGGCACGCCCTTGCGGTCGTCCATCTGCCGGTAGGAGATCACGCCCACCCACACCGCGATCGCCGCGGCCAGCAGCATCACGCAGTTGTAGCCGATCCCCTCGTAGCTGACGTGACCGATGCGCAGGCTCCCCGCCCCGGACACGCCACGGAACAGCGCGGTGAAACCGGCGGCTACGAACGGGGCTACCGCGATCACGCTGAACAGGATGACGCGGATGGCGGAATTGAGGAACGCGAACGTGCGGCCCCGCGTGTCGTCGTCCACCTCGAGGCCGACGATCGTGTAGCCGGTCACGTAGGCCACGCCGGCGCAGGCGCCGAGCAGGACGACCAGCAGGACGGTGACGACCAGGTTCGGGATCAGCGCGATGAGCCCGAGCGGGATGGCCGCGCTGACGATGCTCAGCCCGAACAGCCGCCGGCGGCTGAACCCGCTGAGGATGCGCAGGCCGAGGAACATCCCCCCGGCCAGCCCCACGAAGATCGCGGCGAACACGACGCCCCAGCCCGCGTTGCCGCCGTGCAGCGTGTTCGTGATGTACGGCTGGCCGAGGCCGACCACCACGCCGCCGGCCGCGAACGCCCCGACCATGCCGATGACCAGACCGCGCACCACCGGGGTGCGGCCGATGTAGCGCCAGCCCTCCCAGATGGTCTTGGCCACGGAGGGCGCCGAGATGTGCGAGCTGAACTGCCGTTTGGGGATCTCCCGCAGCGCGTAGATGGTGAGCGCGGACACCACGAACGTCGCGGCGTTGAAGTACAGCGCCAGGTTCACCGGGTTGGTGGTGAAGTAATGCGAGAGGCCCTCGAGCGCCCGGCTGACCAGGGACAGCAGGCTGAACACGATCCCGGCGATCGGGGCGGTGCCGAACGTGGTGAACAGGCTGTACTGGTTGGCCTCTTCTAGCCGGTCCGGGGGCACCAGGTTCGGCACCGAGGCGTCCTTGGCCGGCGTCCAGAACAGCGAGACGCAGGACGCGAGGAACTGCACCACGTAGATCCAGGTCAGCGCGCTCGCGAAGTGGATCGACAGGTCCAGCGGGATAGTCAGGTACAGGGCCGCGCGCAGCACGTCGCCCACGATCATGTTCACCCGGCGGTCCAGCCGGTCCGCGACCGCGCCGGCCACCGGCCCGAGGATCAGGGCGGGCAGCAGCGACACCAGCCACACCCCGCCCACGGCGCTGTACTGGGCGGCGGCACCGGAGCCGGCCAGGGTGTACGCCAGCGACGCCAGCGCGACCAGGCTCAGCCAATCCCCCAGGCTGGACAGCGAGGTCGCGATCCACAGCCGCCGGAACGGCCTGATAGACAGGACGTTGCCGCGCCGCTCGCGCGAAGGGGATCGGAAGTTCACTGGGTCAGGGTATCCACACCAGAGGGGCTCGCGTGGCCTGCAAGCTCGCGAAATGTCCGGCAGGTGCGGCCTTCTGGCGCCACCTGGGCGCCGGCCGCACCCGCTCTAGGTCCGGCTGGGCTTCTTCGGGGCGGCCTTCTTCGCGGCGGGCTTCTTGGCCGCCGGCTTCTTCGCCGCGGTCCGGCGCCGCGGCGCCGAGGGCGCGGCCGACCTGCGCTCGGCCAGCAGTTCCGCCGCCCGCTGCGCGGTGATCGACTCGACCGCGTCACCCTGGCGCAGCGAGGCGTTGGTCTCCCCGTCGGTCACGTACGCCCCCCAGCGGCCTTCCTTGATAACCATCGGGCGCTTGCTGGCCGGGTCCTCGCCGAGCTCACGCAGCGGCGGCGTGGCGGCCGCGCGGCCCCGGCCGCGGGCCTTCGGCTGCGCGAACAGTTCCTTGGCCTCGGCCAGGGTGAGCGTGAACAGCTGCTCTTCACTCTCCAGCGAGCGGCTGTCCGTGCCCTTCTTCACGTACGGCCCGTACCGGCCGTTCTGCACGGTGATCGGCTCACCGTCCAGCTCGCCGATCGTGCGCGGCAGCGTGAGCAGCTTGAGCGCGTCCTCCAGCGTGACCGTGTCCAGCGCCATGGACTTCAGCAACGACGCGGTGCGCGGCTTGCTGGAGTCCCCCTCGGGCAGGACCTCGGTGACGTACGGGCCGAACCGGCCCGCCTTGGCCACGATCTCCCGCCCGGTGCCCGGGTCGGTGCCGAGCGGGAAGTCGCCGCTGGGCTGGGCGAACAGCTCCTCAGCCTTCTCCGGGGTGAGCTCGTCGGGCGCCGTGCCCTCGGGCACGTTCACCCGCTGGTCCCCGCGCTCCAGGTACGGCCCGTACCGGCCAACCCGCACGACGATGTCGGTGCCGGCCAGCGGGAACGAGCTGACGTCGCGCGCGTCGATGTCGCCCAGGTCGCTGACCAGTTCCTTGAGCCCCTCCTCGCCGTCGGCGCCGAAGTAGAACCGGCGCAGCCAGGGCACCCGGGCCGCCTCGCCGCGGGCGATCGCGTCGAGGGCGTCCTCCATCCGCGCGGTGAAGTCGTAGTCCACCAGCTGCGAGAAGTGCCGCTCCAGCAGGGTGATCACGGCAAAGGCCAGGAACGAGGGCACCAGCGCGGTGCCCTTCTTGAACACGTACCCGCGGTCCAGGATCGTGCCGAGAATGTTCGCGTAGGTCGAGGGACGGCCGATCTCCCGGTCTTCCAGGTCCTTGACCAGGGTGGCCTCGGTGTAGCGGGCCGGCGGCCGGGTGGCGTGCTCGGACGCGGCCAGCTCCAGCGCGTTCAGTGCGTCGCCCTCGGACAGCGGCGGCAGGCGGCGCTCCCGGTCATCCCGGTCGCCGTCGTCGTCCGCGTCTTCCACGTAGGCCTTCAGGAAGCCGTGGAAGGCGATGATCTTCCCGGACGCACCGAACTCCGCTTCCTCCCCCGCGGAGGAACGGCCGGACACGCGCACCGACACCGACTCCCCGGTGGCGTCCTTCATCTGCGAGGCGACCGTGCGCTTCCAGATCAGCTCGTAGACGCGCAGCTCGTCACCGGACAGCCGGGAGTGCGCCGGGGTACGGAACGAGTCGCCCGCCGGGCGGATCGCCTCGTGCGCTTCCTGCGCGTTCTTCACCTTGCTGGTATAGACGCGCGGCGCGTCCGGCACGTACTCGGCGCCGTACAGCTCACGCGCCTGGCGGCGGGCCGCGTCGATCGCCGTCTGCGACAGCGTGGTCGAGTCGGTCCGCATATAGGTGATGTGGCCGTTCTCATACAGCCGCTGCGCCACCGACATCGTGTACTTGGCCGAGAAGCCAAGCTTGCGGGACGCCTCCTGCTGCAGGGTGGTGGTGCGGAACGGCGCGTAGGGCGAGCGCCGGTACGGCTTGCGCTCGACCGACTTGACGGAGAAGTCGGCGCCCTGGAGCCGGTCGGCGAGTTCGCCGGCGGACAGCCGGTGCACGACGCCGCCCGGGACGCCATTGCCGTTTGCGGCGGCACCGTTTGCGGCGGCGCCTTCCAGGTACAGCACCTCAGGGTTGCGCAGCTCACCGGACGGGGCGAAGTCACGGCCCTGGGCGACCCGGCGCCCGTCCACCGCGACCAGCCCGGCCGGGAAGGAGGACGCGTCCCCGTCTCCCGCGCCGTCGGCCCGGGCGAACACGGCCTGCAGGTCCCAGTAGCGGGCAGCGTGGAACGCGATCCGCTCCCGTTCCCGGGCGACCACCAGCCGGGTGGCCACCGACTGGACACGTCCCGCGGACAGGCGGGGCATGACCTTCTTCCACAGGACCGGGGAGACCTCATAGCCGTACAGCCGGTCCAGGACCCGCCGGGTCTGGTACGCGTCGACCAGGCCGGTGTTCAGCTCGCGCGGGTTGTCCACCGCATGCGCGATGGCCTCGGGCGTGATCTCGTGAAAGACCATCCGCCGGGTCGGCACCTTGGGCTTGAGTTCCTCCAGCAGGTGCCAGGCGATGGCCTCGCCCTCGCGGTCCTCATCAGTAGCGAGATAGAGCTCGTCGGCGTCTTTGAGCAAGGACTTGAGCTTGGAGACCTGGGACTTCTTGTCGCTGTGCACGACGTACAGCGCGCCGAAGTCATCGTTGACGTTGACGCCGAGCCGCGCCCACGGCTCCTTGCGGTACTTCTCAGGAATCTCGGCGGCCTTGTCCGGCATGTCACGGATGTGACCGATGCTGGACTCCACCACGTACCCCTGGCCGAGGTATCCCGCGATGGTCCGCGCCTTGGCGGGCGACTCGACGATTACCAGGCGAGTGCCCCCGCCGTTGCTCGCGGCGTTGCCCTTGCCCGCCGCGCGCTTCGCGGCGGGAGGTGTCCTTGCTGCCACGCATTCACCTTCTAGTCCGGCGCCTGTGCCCGGCCCGGTCTTGTCTATTGCTCGATCCTGCTTCGGAAAAACTCAGTTGCCAACCTCGGGCTGGCAACCCTCAACCCTGCTGAACCCTTGGCTTGCTCAAGCGTCTTTGTCAAGTGTGCTTGCTCAAGCCCCCTCGCCAACCGGCTCTGCTTCTCTCAACTCCCAGGGCCGGCGTGGGTGTTCCCTGACCCATCCCGGTGGGCCCCCCGACAGCCCCGCCGGCGAATTTTTCGCCGCTGCCGATTGAACCACCGCGAACGCCGCGCACAATAAGAGGTGATGGCCGAGTACTCCTACCTCGTGCTGTACCTGCCGCGAGGAACGTCACGAGACGCCGCCCGGCGCCTATTGACGGACCATGCCGAGTACGGCGAGTGGGAACTGGCCAGACTCCGGCTGTATGCAGACGGCAGCAGGAAGGTCACCCTGCGGCGCCCGATCATACGCCCCGTACTGACCCTTTGAACACCGCTTGCTCATCAACGCCCGGGCGCCGGTATGCCCGGGCCGTCCGCAGGCCGTGACGCCGCAGGCGGTGCTGGCCGTCTCCCTCCGGCCCCCGCAGACGGTGGGGCGGCGGCCTGGCTGGGTCTTCGTTGCGGGCCATGAAGTTCTCGGTTTTGACCTTCCGTGCCTGCCTCCGTCCGGGCGGCGGCGGCCACGGTCAGGGGGCACTGCGGGGGGCAGTTTCCGCTGGCCGTGGCCGCCTGGGCGGGGAGCCACGCCGGTCACGGCGATCTTCCGCAGGTCCTGGCGCCAGCAGTGCCCAGCCGTGTCGCGTCCTGCCCGCCCCTGGCGCGGGTTACACGCGCGGCCCCCAGTCGTTCTCCGGCGCCGGATCAGCAGGACGACCATCCTCGCCGTCACCGGTGCTGTGCGGGCTGACCAGACAGGGTTTGCCGGATGTCCTGCTCCCCTCGGGGTGGACAGCCTCACACAATGCGTCACGATAGCACTACCGAGTGTGCGCATCAGGTTATTCGGCGAAAAGTGCTGGCGTTCAGCAGCGGTCGAGGAAGCCGTCCAGGACGCGCGTGCCGAACTGCAGCGCAGACACCGGCACCCGCTCGTCCACGCCGTGGAACATGCCGGAGAAGTCCAGGTCCGCCGGGAGCCGCAGCGGGGCGAACCCGAAGCACCGCATGCCGAGCCGGCTGAAGGACTTCGCGTCGGTCCCGCCGGACAGGCAGTACGGGACGACCCTGGCCCCGGGATCCTCGGCCAGGAGCGCGGCGGTCATCGCGTCGCACAGGTCGCCGTCGAACGTGGTCTCCAGGGCGATGTCGTGATGGATGAACTCGCGCCGGACACCCGGGCCGAGCAGGCTGTCCACCTCGGCGAAGAACTCGTCCTCGTAGCCGGGCAGGAAGCGGCCATCCACCTCGGCGGTGGCGACCTGGGGAACGACGTTGACCTTATATCCCGCCTTCAGGACGGTGGGGTTAAGGGTGTTGCGCAAGGTGGCGCCGGTGAGCCGGGACAGCGAGCCCGAGCTTGTCGATGACCTGCCGGTAGGCCTCCGGTCCGTACTCGAGGCCGAGCGCCGTGCAGGCCTCGGCCAGGAAGGCCTCGACGGCTGGGGTCAGCCGGACCGGCCACTCGTGCCGCCCGATCCGCGCGACCGCCTCGGCCAGCTCGGTGACCGCGTTGTCGGGTTGGAGCATCGAGCCGTGCCCGGCGGTGCCGCGGGCGGTCAGCCGGAGCCAGGCCATGCCCTTCTCGGCGGTCTGGACCAGGTAGAGGCGCTGGCCGCCCAGGGTGACGCTGAACCCGCCGACCTCACTGATCGCCTCGGTAACGCCCTCGAAGAGGCCCGGGTGGTTGTCGACCAGCCAGCGGGCGCCGTAGGAGCCGCCCGCCTCCTCGTCGGCGAGGAAGGCCAGGACCACATCGCGAGGCGGGCGGCGGCCCTCACGCAGGCGTTGGCGGACCACGGCGAGCATCATCGCGTCCATGTCCTTCATGTCCACGGCGCCCCGGCCCCAGACGCACGGGTCGTCTTTATCGCTGCTGGTGCTCTTGGTGCCTTTGGTGCCGGTGGCGCTCTTGCTGCCGGCGTCGCCGATGTGGCCGGAGAAGGGGTCGACCTGCCAGTCCGCCGCGTCGGCGGGGACCACGTCGAGGTGGCCGTGGATGAGGAGGGCGGGCCGGGTCTGGTCTTCCCCGGAGATGCGGGTCACCACGCTGGTCCGGGACTTGTCGGATTCCAGGATGGTTGGCTCGAGGCCGACCTCCGCGAGGAGCCAGGCCACATACTCGGCCGCCAGGCGCTCACCTGGTCCTTGGTTATCGCCGCGGTTAGAGGTGTCGATCCTGATGAGGTCGCTGCACAGGCCCGCGACCTCGTCCTGAGCGGTGACGTTATTGCTGCTGCGGCCCGAGGCGGGTGGAGTCTGTGTCATCACCCCATGGTCGCACCTCGGCGGGTGGTGAGCATGTCCCCGGGCTAGCTCTACGGGCGGCGGGCGGCTGCTTCGCCGGACGCGGCTGGATTTGCTATCGTGAGGCGGCCGACCCGGGAGATACCGTGGTCTGGCAGACGTCCGGGTGGCGGAATAGGCAGACGCGCTAGCTTGAGGTGCTAGTGCCCTGAAAGGGGCATGGGGGTTCAAGTCCCCCCTCGG
>CAVQZG010000020.1:0-606499 GCA_963718305.1 uncultured Actinomycetes bacterium | reverse complement strand
GGCTATGAAGCCGTCCGGATCGATGAGGCTCACGATCAGTTCGGTGACTTTCATCCGGCGGAACAAGGTGCTGAGGCTGCGCTCGGTGTGGCAGGGCGGGTCGATCTCGATCTCCACGAGGCCGTCAGCCGAGCCGTTCGCCAGCCAGCTGCCTCCCTTGGCATGCACGCCGATCGTTCCCCTCGTCTGATGGGAGGACCGGGCGGCCTGGCGGACGGAGGCGCGCGGCACGTTGACCTTGAAGTCGGCCATCCGGAGCCTGAGTTCGGCGGCGCCGACCTCGATCCGCCCTCCGGCCGGGCCCCCGCCGAGCCGGGTGTCGGCCCAGGTGGAGATCGGGCCCATGTCCTTATAGCTGATCGCGAACCATTCCGGCTCCCTGGCCGGATCGCTGCTACTGGCTGCCCGGAACTCCCTGATGACCTCGCGCCGGGCAGCGGCGTAGGACTCGCCGGTCTTCGCCATGCGCCTGCGGGCAGCCGCCTTGATCTTGTCGTGCGCCATCGTTCCTCGATCCGGTGGCTTCGTCCCGGCGTCCAGCCACCGCAGAGTGATCACGATGGGAAGGAAGGAATCCACACGAGGGCTGCGCCGCTCTTGTCCTCAGCCGCTACCGCCAGCGCCGGGCCAGGGTAACTCGGAGACAGGCAGGTGTGTTAGCTGCCACGAGAAGCATAGCCCCCTGAAATGACAGCTGCCAGGTGCCCAGCCGTCGCGGGCTCTGCGGTCGTCCTGCTGGCCGCACGATTCCATCGTGCCTCCGCAGCCGAGACCAGGCAGCGGGCAGAACAGGGTGGTCTGTGTGCGCCACCTCGCCCAGCATGGCTCCTGGGCGATCAGTTGTAGCCGATGTCCGGATAGATCGTTATGGCCACGCAAGGCCGCATCTGACGGGTGGGTGCGCGTGAACTACGCTGCGACGGTGTCGATCACGAGCTACGAGACGATGGGGTGGCTCCGGACTGCAGTCGGTATCGCGCTAATTGTGGCGCCTGGAGCACCGATGCGGTTGTCAGGTCGCCAGGAGCCGACCGGTGCTGATTTGCTGCTCATGAGGACAATCGGCATCCGTGACCTTGTCCTGGGTGTGGGCACCGTCGCCGCAGCAAGATCGAACGACGTTCGGGATATCCGCCGCTGGACCACAACAGCATTGGCGAGTGATTCGCTCGACTCGGCTGCCAGCCTCGCGAGCTTTCGCTCCATCGGAAAGCGGGACTCCTTGAGTGCAGCCATACTGGCGCTTACCTTCGTCTGCGGAGACCTTCGTGCACGTCGGCGTATTCCTGTTGTGTCTGAGCAACGCTGAGATCATTGTCTTGTGATCACCAGCGGTCGTCCAGGCAGGCCACCTGCCCGACACCGGCACGGCCCGTTCTGGGCCGTTCGGGACCGTCGCCATATGGCTGTGCGCCTGATCCGCCGTTCCGTACACTTGCGACAGCCGGCCCAGCGGCCGCCGATGACGCACCGAACAGGCGCTTATGGTCGCGAGCGACAGGCGCTGGGCAGATCCTCGGTAGTAGAGGCTCAACGCGCGGCGCATGGAGGCGACCCCCGTGGACATCATCAATCCGGCTGTCGATGACTACCTGCTCACGCACTGCACGCCCGCCGACGACCTGCTGCGTCAGCTGGCCGCCGAAACTCGCGAGGCCTTCCCCGGGGCAGCGGGCATGCAGGTCTCACACGACGAGGGCCAGCTCCTCACCATGCTGACCGGGCTGGCAGGAGCCCGGCGCGCTGTGGAGGTGGGCGTGTTCACCGGCTACTCCTCGATCTGCATCGCCAGGGGCATGCCCGCGGGCGGCCACCTGCTCGCCTGCGACGTCAGCCAGGAGTGGACCTCGATCGCCCGGCGCTACTGGAAGCGGGCCGGCCTTGAGGAACGGATCGACCTGCGGATCGCCCCGGCGCTCACCACCCTGCGGGCGCTGCCCGCCGAGCCGGTCCTCGACCTCGCGTTCATCGACGCCGACAAGCCCAGCTACCCGCTCTACTACGAGGAGCTGGTCAGCCGCCTGCGCCCCGGTGGCCTCCTCATCCTCGACAATGTGCTGCAAGGCGGCCAGGTGCTGGACCGGGCCTTCCAGGGCGACGCCGTTGTGGCCATGCGTCAGATGAACGAGATCATCGTCGGCGACGGTCGCGTGGAGTCGGTGATGCTGCCCGTACGCGATGGCGTCACCCTCGCCCGCAAACGCTGACCCCTCGTCCACCCTCACCGGCCACCCGCCAGCCAGCACTGGCCAGTCTGTGCGCGCAGACGGCGGTTCAGGGAACCAGCACACTCGCCCGTCTTCGGCAGGCGCTGCCCAAGGGTACGGGCAGTCCGGGCCTGTGTCACTCAGAGTGTTCGCCGTAAATGGATGATCGGGCGCACATCGCCGCCGATATGAACGGCTCCGATCGCCTTGCTGATCGGCCCGGCGTGGTGCCCTATGGGGGTTATCTGTACGGCCGCGCGCGGCTGGCTGAGGCGGCTCGCTTGGGCGGTGGGTGAGCGCGTTCTGAGCGGGGGGACTGGTGGAGCTGGCGTTGGTGGCCGTTATTCCTGTCGGAGTGAAATCGCCGGTGCTGTCCGGGCTGCGGTGCGGGCTGGCCCCGCGGCCAGGGCGTTGCCGGCCAGTAGCGCGGCGGGCACGATGAGCGCGATGGCGAGGACTGGGACGGCTGGTGGCGCGGCCGATTGGAGCTGGGTGGCTGTCAGGTCCCAGGCCCAGCGTCCGGCGGCCACGCCGAGCGGCAGCCCGACCGCGAGGGCGACCAGCATGAAGGAGGCCGCCTGCCAGGCCACGGTGGCGGCGATCTGCCGCCGCCGGAACCCCAGGGTCTTCAGGATGGCCAGGTCACGGCGGCGGCGGCGGACGAAGATCGTCATCGTGTTGCCGATGGCAGCGGCGCCGAGGACGGCGGCCAGTCCGGCCAGCACCAGCGGAAGGCCGTTGACGCTTTGCAGGTTGACGACGCTCTCGGCGGGGAGCTGGCGCAGCACGGTGGGGCCGAAGTCGTGCTGCAGGCGGGCGAACGCCTCCGCTGGCTGCACGCCTGGGGCATAGCGGACGGCGAACAGCTGGTAGAACGGCGGCGGCGCGTTGCCCAGGTGGAGGCGGGCCGCTTTGGCGTTGAGCCACCGGAAGTAGCTGGCCGACACCCAGGCCCCCTGACCCAGCCCGTTGGTAAGGACGTCCCCGACCGACGGGACGATCATCCGGCCGACGACCCGCATGGTGGTCGTGCCCGCAGGTGTCCCGAGCCTGACCGTCTGGCCCACCTGCCGGCCGATCTGGCGCAGCGTGCTGCCTCCGAGCACGATCTCCCCCGGCGTCCGGGGTGGCCGGCCCTCCAGCAGCGGCGGGAACACCGCGCCTTTAAGAGGGTCGAACACGAAGGTGGTCCCCACCGCCGTGCCATCGACGGTGGCGCCCCCCTGCAGGTCGGTCAGGGCCGAGTAGGAGCCGGCCTGCGGGTCGGCGGCCAGCCGCGGCACGATCTGTCCCGCGGGGTCCGTCTCCGCGTTCGGGTTGCCGACCAGCACATCCCAGTTCCAGCCCTGCTGCCGGGGCGAGTTCACGAGCTGATCGACGCTGGCCCCGAAGGTCAGCGCGGCCGCGACCGCCAGCACCGCCGTGGCCGCCCCGGCCAGCGCGGTCCCGACCGGCACCGCGGTCCGGCCGCGGCCACGTGTCAGCCCGAACCGCACGCCCAGCACCGTCGTCAGCGGCAGCGGCGAACGGGCCAGCAAGCCGGCCAGCCGCGGGCCGCCTGCCCGGCGGGCGGCCTCACCACGCCCGGGACCGCGGCGGCTCACGGCCCAGGCGGACAGCACGCCCAGGGCCGCCATCAGCACCACAAGGGCGCAGAACCCGGCGGCCAGCACCAGGGCATCGGCCGAGATCCCTGGTGAGATCTCCGCCTGGCGGGCCAGGCCTACCGGCATCAGCGGTGAAGCCGCCACCGCCACCGCCACCGCCAGCACGCCCCCGGCCATACCGGCCAGCGCCGCCCGTAGCACCGCCACGGCCACGATCTGGGCCCGGCTCATCCCCAGGCCGGCCAGGATCGCCAGGTCGGCCTCGTCCAGCAGCACCTGCCGGGCCAGCGCCTGCCCGGCCAGCAGCACGGTGACGAGCGCGGCGAGCGCCCCGAACAGCAGCAGGGCCACGACCGCCAGCTGCGTGCCCCGCTCGGCGCTGGCCGCGGCGACCTGCAGTCCTGCCCCGCCGCCTCCGCCGCTGCTGCCCCCCAGCAAGGCGCTGTGATCGGCCCGGGAGACCCGGGCCGCGAAGGCGTTCCACCCGGCGAGCCCGCCATGCAGGCGCACGTAATAGGAGTTCATCCCGGTCACGTCCTGGACTGGGATACCCACCGCGGCGGCGTAACGGAGCAGGAAGGCCGGGGTCAGGAAGAGGTTGCCCTGTCCCTCGTAGTTGACGTTCTGGGCGGCGGCGAGCGGTGTGATGGCGTTGACGTCGGAGGGGAGCCTGGCGATCCCGACCACCCGCACCATGAACCGCGGGCCGGCCGGGGCAGGAAGCCGGCCGGCCGTGGTCAGGCCGCATGCCTGCGCCTGCGAGTAGGCATAGAGGGTCAGCCGGCTGCCGACGCTGAGATGGAGTCGCCGCGCCGCGGTGTCGTTGATGGCGGCGTCGAAGGGGTGCCGGGGGTCGGGGAAGCGGCCCGCGACCATCAGCGGGCGGTCGATGGCGCGAAAGCCCTGGGCGTCGGCGGAAGCGGTCACGTTGACGCTCCCCACACCG
The DNA here is from genome assembly GCA_963718305.1 of uncultured Actinomycetes bacterium. Taxonomy (GTDB): domain Bacteria; phylum Actinomycetota; class Actinomycetes; order Streptosporangiales; family Streptosporangiaceae; genus RYN-230. The sequence goes on along the minus strand of CAVQZG010000020.1, from coordinate 601,739 downwards.
AACCCGGAGCGGCTGGACGAGAAGAACAGGTAGGACATGCGCATGTAGGCCGCCACCTGCGGGAGCCGCAGTACCCGCGCCGCCGCGGGCAGCGGCGCCAGGGACCTGGCCGCCGGGCCAGTCACCGGGAGCGGCGGGCAGGAGAAACCGCCGACGACCACCTGGCCGTCATCGGGGCGGCTGTAGGCCAGCATCTGCGGGATCGCCGCCGCCGTGCGCCGGGCACCAGCGAACGCGGTCAGGGCCACCCCCCCGCCGACCCCCACCAGCACCGCGATCAGCGCCAGCGTGCGCCACCTGACCCGCACGTCCGCCCGCAGCCGATACCAGACCACACCCATCCGAGCCGCTCCCTCACCGGGGCCCAGCTCATTGACGCACATCGCCGCGGCGCCGCCAAGGGTGACAGCCTGACCGGGGGCCGGGGTGCCAGCCACCCCGATATATCCATCCGCCCGCTAGGACCTCAACATGAACGCGGCATATCAGACACGTCTTCGCACAGAATTGATGGATCTGGCCGTCGAGCCACGGCGGGTCAGCTAGTTGACCACTCGCGCGTAATCGGCAGAGAGGATGTGGATAGTGCTCCTGGCCCCGCTCGATGGCTGCGGGTTGCGGACGACTGCCTCAGATTCCGGGCCCGGCGAAATCGGTGAGCCCGTCCGCACATCGCCGGGCCCCACAGAAACCCCACAAGCCCTTGCTTCCAAGGGCTGACCACGGGAAGCCCACAGACGAAACGGGACTACGCGGCACACGGCGGCACAGTCGCTATGATGGTGGTATCGGCTATTGACCAGCCCTTATGCTGGTGAGCTGGGCTGCATGATACTTACGAGATCATGGTCGTAAAGGGGGATAGAACCCCTGAAAAGCGGAAGGTCGGCGGTTCGACCCCGCCCCTGACCACCAGTCGGATCCAGGTCAACAGGGCTGTGACCTGCGCAGATGCAACTCTGTGCTTCTCGCGGCCGTGGTCGCTGAATGACTCTGGACGCCCGTTGTTGACCGTGTCTTGCCGAACGTTGGTGCACGCGGAGTGCACGCAGGCTGTTGTGGGAGGTCCGATGCCTCGGACGCTGGCAGGACTGCTTGCCGCGGTCGGTGCCGTCGCGTCCGCTCTGGCTGGCCTGGCTCACGGTCCTTTGATGGGAGTTGCGGTTGGCGGGCCGCAGCTACCGCCGCGGCGCTTGCTTACCTAACTGCCCCTTCAAAAAAAATCACTTGACGTTCATGACGTTCCTGTAGAGGAGTGTCACAGAGTCAACATCGTTCCTGCACGTCAGAGCCACGACGCTTAGTGCCAAAGACCTCGTCACCCTCTCCGTTCCGCGGGTCCATCACCAGCTTGGAAGATCGGTGGCGTCATCTCCTGATTGACCAGGCAAGGAATCACCAGGGCGATTGCAGGCTCGGCCGACCGTGAGTGACCGTGCCTGTCGTTTCGCCTCCCTGGCATATGGCCCATACGTGGCCCGGCCGACCAGGCCCTACGTCGGGACCAACGGCGTTACTCTCTGGCAGCGCGTTAACCAATCGCAGATCCGTTGAGCTGGAAGGTCGGTAGCCGTGAGTCGCCCCGGTTCATCGGCCCTTCGCAGGCACACGCCCTGCCTAGCCTGCATACACCTCCGGGATGGCGCCTTTGATCCGCTGCACGGTTCCGCCGACGTCTAGGTCGGTCGTGTCAATGCCGATATATCGGTAGTCAGCATCGGTGGCCCGCCGGATTGTCCGATCTTCCGGAGTCTGGTCGACCATGTCTCGCCATTCCTGCGTCGTCCGCTTCGCCCGGGTGATTCGCCGGTGATCGCGGACCTCCTTGTCGACCAGGAGATCTACGAGGAATACCGCCGAGGGCCGTAGCATCTGGCGGAAAGACACGTAGTCGGAGTAGCGGCGCAGGAAGCTGCCGGCGATGACGTTGACGTAGCCTGCGGCCCAGAAGTTCTCCACCAGGCCGGCCACATTCCGGCGAAGCAGGTCGAAGAATGTGTCGTCCATCGGGCAGGGGTTCGTCTGGCCGATGTCCTCGGCGTCGATCCGAGCGCCATACGGCGTGGACGGCAGTAGCGTACGCACGATGGTTGACTTGCCAGCGCCTTCCTCCCCGCTGATGATGATGAGCCGTTGCTCCGGTGATGGGGGCTGCTGTGAAGGGGACACGCAGCGAGTATGACTGACACCCTGAAGGCGAATCACGCGTACTGGCATCGGTAGGTACGGCGTGACGCAGCCCGGCAGTAGCCCATTACTTCTCAACCCTGTCTTGCTCGCAGGGCGGTGACTGTCGGCCGTTCTGGACAGTTACTGAGCGTATGCAGCGGGTTGCCAGCGCTTAGCCTTAGGGGGATCATGCTCTCGTGACCCGTGATGACCGGTTTCCTTCCGGAGGGACGCCGGGGTTTGAGGTGCGGTTGCTGGGCCCGGTGGGGGTGGTCCGGGCCGGGCGTGAGGTTGGGCTGGGCGGGCCGGAGCAGCGGGCGGTGCTGGCTTTGCTGCTGCTGGAGGGGGGCCAGGTGGTGCCGACGGACCGCCTGGTGGAGGAGGTCTGGCGGGGCGGGCCGTCGCCGGGGGTGGCGAAGACGTTGCGTTCTTATGTGTCTCGGTTGCGGGCGCTGCTTGACCCGGACGTCAGGCTGGTGGCGCGTGGCGGCGGGTATGTGCTCAGCGTCGATCGCGGGCTGGTGGATGCCAGCCGGTTTGAGTGGCTGGCCGCGGCGCGGCGTCGACGCGGCCTGGCGTGGTATTTGCTGGCCGGGTGCCACACGGTTGGTACGTCAGTCATCTAGCGGTGCTGATTTCACCGGGCCTTCTGGCATGGTTATGCGGGAGACGGCTGCCGCGCGACTGTTGACTCCGAGTTTGCGGTAGGTGTGCTCGAGGTGTTTGGCAACGGTCCGCGGGCTGACCTCCAGCGCATGGGCGATGGCGGTGTTGGTGCGGCCTTCAGAGACGAGTCGCAGGATCTGGATCTCGCGCTCGGTCAGAGCGGCAAGCCAGTGGTCGGCCATCGTGGTGAGCGCCTGCCTGGCCTGCTGACGTCTGCGAGCCCGGTGCAGGGCGGCGTTCAACGGGGCCCGGAGCACGCTGAGCAGGGCGCGGTCTTGGTCAGAGAAGTCGCGGCGGCCCCGGTTCATTGCGATGCCGATGACCTGTCGCTCGGGGCCGGGCAGGCTGACGGCCATCTGATGTTCGACGGGTATCTTGCGGAAGAACTCGGTGTAGAGGCCGAGGCGGTGGAATCGCTGCTGGGTGAGAAAGTCGCTGATCATCACCGGCTCCCCGCTGCCGGTGGCACGGTAGTGGTTGACCAGCGGGTGTTCGTGGACATGAGCTGCGAACACTGGCTGGGTCGCCGGGTCGAGGGCACAGGCTGGGTAGTCCGTGTAGCGCGCCTGGCCGTGAGCTGGCCCGACTTCGTTGTAGGTCAAGACATCGCAGCCAACTAGCGTGGCCAAACCGGGGAGCACGATCCGGGCGAAGCTGGCAGGGTCGTCGAGTTCGGCGAGGCTGTCCACCAGCCTGACCGCCCGCTGCAGGGTTTCCAGCGAGACGTACACGGCCGCACCCCCCGGCCACCGCGCCCAGTGCGCAATATGCGTATAGACGCTTCCCTCATCAGCCGGTTTAGTCAAGCTGCAGCCATAGGTGACGACGCAGCCGGAGGGGTGTCAGCCCGCCGGGCCGGGTTGCTTTCCGCAGCGGCCACGCGCACCTGGTCTCGTGGTGCCAGGAGGGCTCCGGGCGCCCCAGCCGGCGCCGATTGGCGCGAGGCGGGGACGGCAGACCTTCCGTCCCCGCCTGAGGAACGACTAAAGAGCGGGAGAGTGGCGATGGGAGCATCAACTGCCGGGCAGCCGGCTACCGGGATTAGCGTCGCGTCCTTGCGTGAGAGCGTCCGGGGCCAGCTGCTCACCGCTGACGACGAGGGCTACCACCAGGCGCGCACCGTTCACAACGGCATGTTTGACAAGCGCCCGCTGGCGGTGCTCCGCGCCGAGCAGGTGGCCGACGTGATCGCCGGCGTGAACTTCGCCCGCGATAACGGGCTCGACCTCTCCATTCGCGACGGGGGGCACAGCGCACCTGGTTTCGGTACCAACGATGGCGGCCTGGTCATCGATATGTCACCGATGCATAGCGTGCATGTGGATCCGGGGAACAAGACGGCCCGGGCCGATGCCGGCGCCACGTGGGGTGACTTCAACCATGCCACCCACGCCTTCGGACTGGCCACCACGGGCGGCATCATCTCGACCACCGGCGTCACCGGCCTGACCCTCGGGGGTGGCATCGGCTACCTGGCGCGGGCGTTCGGGCTCTCCATCGACAACCTCATCTCAGCCGACGTGGTCACCGCGGAGGGGAAGTTCGTCACCGCCAGCGCGGATGAGAACGAGGACCTGTTCTGGGGCCTGCGCGGGGGCGGCGGCAATTTCGGGGTGGTGACGTCGCTGGAGTTCCGGCTCCACGAAGTGGACCAGGTGTTCGCCGGGCCCATCTTCTACAACCTTGAGGACGCCGACTCGCTGCTGCGCATGTTCGACGAGTTCATCCAGGACGCACCGGAGCAGTTCGGTGGATTCCCGGCGTTCCAGGTCGCGCCGCCCCTGCCCTTCATCCCCGAAGACCGGCATGGCGATACCCTCGCCCTGGCCGTGGTGCACTGGGCGGGCCCGCTTGAGCAGGCCCAGAAGGTCCTGAAGCCCTTCTGGGATGTGGCCCCGATTGTGGCCAACGGGGCCGGCCCGCTGCCCTATCCGGCGCTGAACGCGGCGTTCGACCCCCTCTACCCCAAGGGCATCCGTGCCTACTGGAAGGGCGCCTTCGTCAAAGAACTGCCCGCCGAGGCCATCGCCGCACATGTCGAGCACGGATCCCGGGTGCCTGAGGTGAGCGCCACCATGCACCTGTACCCGATCAACGGGGCGTGCCACCACGTCGGGCCCACCGACACCGCCTTTGCCTACCGTGACGCCAAATACGGCATGGTCTTCCTCGCCTCCTGGACCGACCCCGCCAAGGACGCCGAACGGATCCAATGGGTGCGGGACTATTACCAGGCGCTCGCGCCGTACTCAGAGCCTGGCGGCTACATCAACTTCATGCAGGACGACGACTACCACAAGATCCGGGACAACTACCGGCAAAACTACGACCGGCTGATTCAAGTCAAGCGGGCCTACGATCCCGGCAACCTCTTCCACATCAACCAGAACATCACCCCGTAAGCACCCCGCCCCCGCGGACCGGAACGACGCCACTGCACCCGGCCCCCGACAGCCCGAACCGCGAACAGCAGCGATCGCAGCAGCTCTGCCGAGCGCCGTCCCGTTTACCGGATGGTGGCTGCGCAGCCGGGCTGGCCATGCTTTTCGAGGTAACGCTGGTGGTACTCCTCGGCCCGGTAAAACGCGGACGCCGGGGTGATCTGCGTGACGATCTGCCGCCTCAGCGATGGCTGCTCGGCATCGCGCGATGCGATCGCGGCTTCCTGCTGGCCAGCGTCATGGTAGAAGATCGCCGACCGGTACTGGCTGCCCATATCGAAGCCCTGGCGGTTGCGGGTGGTCGGATTGTGGATCCGCCAGAACACCTGGAGCAGCTCCGCGTAGCTGACCTGGGCCGGGTCGAACCACACCTCGACCGCCTCGGCGTGGCCGGTGCGGTGCCGGCAGACCCGCTCGTAGCTGGGGTCCGGGACGTGCCCGCCGGTGTAGCCCACAGCGGTCTGCAGCACGCCGTGGATCTGGCGGAAGGCCGCCTCGACACCCCAGAAGCATCCGGCGGCGAAGGTCGCCCGCTCGGCTCCGTCCGGTCCGTGTCCCTCGAACGGCGGTGCCAGCGCCAGACCGGCGTTGCGGTTCCTGAGCTTCTTCACGTCATCACCCTCTCGAACGTTTGTGCTAACACCAAGCCAGCGCCAGGGATTCCGGCCCGGGCGGCACGGGGCGATGCCGCCCCCGGCAGGCTCAAATCCGCGCCGGAGCACGAGGTTGGGAACCAGCCAGCCGCCGCGCTCGCCCACCCCGCCAACTTCGGGCGCTTTCCGCTCATGAGCTCTCCTGAAGTGCATGCACCGGCCTGCCACAGAACGCCACTGCCCTCGCCGGCACGGGAGGCCGGACTCAGGCGCGCCGAGCCACTTCGATATGGCGCGTCGGCGGACCCGGGCCTCCTGCGTCCTGAGCGTGCAGAACACGCAATCTGTGCGCCTCCAACCGGGCAAGGGTCGAAGCGGAACTGCGCTGGATTGGGCGCTCTCCGCCCGGCGTCGGCGGTGTCGGGCTGTAGCGTCGTGGGCGTGGAGGCGCACGACTTGCAGGAGGCCTGGCTGGACCGGGCGCTTGACAGCGCGGGTATTGATCGCAGGAGCTGGCGCCCCGGCCGTGGTGTGGAGGAGAACCGGCGGACGGTCGAGGCTGTCTACGGCTACTACGGGCGGCTGTTCCTCGAGCATCCCTACCTGCAGTGGGCCGGCCTGGCGGGCATGATCGGCCCGGCTTTCTACGCCGGGTTCAGGGACCTGGGCTTTCTCCCGGATGCCGTGCGTGCCGCGGTGATCGCAGTGCTCGGGCGGGCGTCGAGGCGGCTCGCCCGCCGCGACGCGGGTGATCTCGGCTTCTACGAGACGACGTTTCTTACCATGCAGAAAAAGATCTTCGAGGACCTGGCCGGGATGCATGAGGCCTACCTGGCCGGGGGCGTCGGGGAGATCGAGGAGCTCTACCGGGCGCGGATCATCGACGCAGCCACGCTGCAGGCGTGGCGGCAGATCGACAGTGGCCGCCGCGACGCCGCGGCGGCTGGCGTCGCTGATGGCAACCGGGCACTGCTGTTCCGGGAGCAACACGACATCATCGACCGGTTCTACGTGGGCATGCTCGGGTACCGGCGGCCGCTGGGCCAGGCGTTCACCTATCTGCTGACCCTCGCTGGGGCGCCGTCAGTACCCGGCGCCCACTCCTATCCCGAGCAGTACCCGCTCAGGGTGGACGCGTGGCTGCCGCGGATCACGGTCAGCGCTCGGACACCGCTGGCGGACGGGAACATCGCCGTGTTCACAGACCGGTGGAAGCTGATCGACACCGACACGCTGCCGGCCTATCTGGCATTCCTGCGCGACCACCCCGACCAGGCACGCGCTGTGCTGGCCACCCCCCTGTCCCAGCGGGTGACCGGCTACCGGCTGCTGGCGCGAGCCGGCCAGCTCGCCGCCGCCGCGCTCACCCACTGGGACCTGGAGCTACGCGCCCCGCCCCGGCCGTCCACCCCAAGCACCCGGCCGGCCATGCCGCTGCAAGCGGCGGCCACGTCCATCGATCTGACCGCCGCGCCCACCCGCGAGTCCGCCGGCTTCGCCCCTGGAACCGGCAGCCGGGTATGGATGAACCCCGCCCGCGCGCCATTCGACGTCACCATCGCGCTGCCCGGCGGACGGGTCTATCACGCGCGAGCGGAGATGGCCGTAATGCTCAGCTCCGCCCAGGCCGGCGATCCGGACCGGCTGACAGTCCAGCTCCCGCCCGCCGGCCTGGACACCGCGGCACGGCTCATCGGCGAGTACGCCGCACAGTGGGGCTTCCCCGCCACCGCAGCCGAAGCATGGCGCACCAGCGCATCGCAGCAAGCGCCAGGCGACCGCCATTACAGCACACACGTCTTCACAGCCGACGATATCGGCTTCGTGCACCTCGAGTTCCAAGTCTCCCACCACGTGCGTGAACGCGACTTCGTGGTGGCCGCCTTGTTTTCCTGGCCCGACCATGCCGCGTGAGCGGACAACGCGCCTGATCCGCCGCGATGCGCGGCTCGACCAAGGTCAGCAGCCGACGCTCGACTAAGCACAACCCCGACCACAGACGCACCTCGGCGGCCGTCCACGCCGCGGTAACGTCGCCGGCCTGGACATCTGTCACACCTGACCGACAGACCACCCGTGGTGGGGGAGGCATCGGGGTGTGGCTGGTGTGAGTATCTGGTAGAGGCCAGAAAGCACTTGCTAAATTAAGGAAATACATGGACCTCGGTACCCTGCCTAATGACCACCCCGGGACAGAACGGGTATCGACGGGGGTGCTTCCGTCCGATACCGACGTGCAGGCTCTCGTCTCCGCCGGCTACGAGCGGTTTCTCCATCTCGACGAGGGGGCCGTCGCCGACTACATCCCTGCTCTCGCGGCAGCGTCACCCAGCGCGTTCGGCGTGTGCGTGGCCGGGGTTCGCGGACAGCTCTTCTCGATTGGGGACGCTGATCAGGAGTTCGCAATCGAGAGCATCTCCAAGCTCTTTGTCTTCGCCCTGATCTGCCACACCCTGGGCCATGAGGAGGCGCGCCGGAAACTGGGCGTCAACAGCACCGGCCTGCCTTTCAACTCGGTGATGGCCATCGAACTCAACGCCGACCGGACGATGAATCCTCTGGTTAACGCTGGTGCCATGGCCACCACAAGTCTGGTGCCCGGCACGACTGCTGACGAGAAATTCGAGAGTATTGTCGCCGCGCTGTCGCGATTCGCCGGGCGGCGGCTAGTAATGGACGATGATGTCTACGAATCTGAGGCGGCGACCAACGACCGCAACAGGGGGATCGCCCACCTGCTCGACGGTTACGGCTGCATGTACTGCGACCCCGATCTCGCCGCCGACGTCTACACCCGCCAATGTTCCCTGCGCGTGAGCGCGCGGGACCTGGCCGTGATGGGGGCCACGCTAGCGAACGGCGGTGTGAATCCGGTCACCGGTGAGCAAGCCATCGACACCCGCTACTGCAAGCGGGTGCTGGCCGTACTGGCCACGGCCGGGCTCTACGAGCAATCTGGGCAGTGGCTCTACGACATCGGCCTCCCTGGTAAGAGCGGGGTCAGCGGCGGCATCGTCACAGTGTCGCCAGGCAAAGGGGGCCTGGGCACGTTCTCTCCGCCGCTCGACGCCGCAGGCAACAGCGTGCGGGGGCAGCACATCACCGGGTACCTCTCAGAAGCGCTGGGCCTCAACCTCTTCTCCTCGGTCCCTGCGGTCTGAAGACCGGCTAAGAACCACCGGATATCGGCGGGCGGGCACCGCCCCCCAGGAACTCTAGATACCGGGCCTGATGCGCTGGACGTCTACCGGAAGTTTTCCGGTAGGTATCCCAATTCGATTGACTTGCCCAGGTCCCAGCCGTCGAGGTTGGAGCCGTTGATGAGCAGCTTGTAGTTCCAGAAGAACCAGCCTGCCGCGCCGTCCCAGGCCGCCAGTTGGGCGTTGGCCAGGCTGCGGTAGAACCCGCGCCGTTGCTCCCAGGTCAGGGCCGCGGCCTTGGAGGACATCGGGTCGAGACACCACTCACCGATGATGAGGGAGAACTGCTGGGACATCTCTTGCACGGTCGGGCTGAACTTGTCCTGAATGTGGCCGAGGTATCCGCCGAGATAATCATCCCCGGTTCCGGGCGTGTACTCCATCAGGTACAGGTGAGTGTCCACGATGATCCGTTCGAACTGGGGACTCGTGAAGAAACCATCCCACTCCCGGATGCGGAACCCGTCGTGGAAGACGATGGTGACGTCGTCTGACTGAGCCCGGATTTTCCGGTACGCCTTGATGTAGAAGTCTTTCAGGAAGTCGGTCGGGACGGGCTCAGATCCTCGCGCGTATTCGGGGTCGCGGGGTGGGTAGCGGTGGGGGAGGTCGATGACCTCCCACAGTTCCTGGGAGATCGGCTCGTTCAAGACCTCGATGCCCCATAGCGCCGTCCGGGCCCGGTAACGGTTGGCGAGCTGCTCGAGCACAGTCAGCACGAACTCGACGTGCGCCGGGTTCTTGTGCCACTTGCAGACACCACAGATGCCGCCGTTGTCGAAACCGTTCTGCCCGTCCGGCACCGTGTGCAGGTCGATCAGGATCTTGATCTTGTACTTCTCCGCCCAGTCGAAGGCCCGGTCCAGGTACTCGGCGCAGCCGATGTAGGGCGGATAGTCCCCGAAGATGAAGAACGGCACCGGGATCCTGACCGCGTCGATGTGGCGATTCGCGAGGTAGGCAAAGTCTCGTTCGGTGATGTAGGAGTCGCGGTGCACCTTCAGCCGCTCGCGCTTGGCGACGTCTTCGAGGTCCGAGCACAACTGGGTTTCGTCCTCGGCTTCCGTGCCCGCGAACAAGTCTGGGCTCATCCACTTCTCCAAGACCAGCCAGTTGCCGAGGTTGACGCCCTTGATCATGAGGTCCTTCCTCCACGAAAGCTGCCTGGTCACAAGTCTGCTTCTCTGCACAGAGCGGCGGTAACGTCGCGCGTTGTGCCTGGTCACGGACAAGGGCCACTTCATGGGGCGCGCAGGAAATCGCAGGAACGCGTGCGGGTCGAGATTGTGTCTTATCCGGTGCTCATCTCGAGCAGTTCGATAATGATTCGTTGTTCGCCCCTGGCCGCTGCGGAGCCCGTGCCACCACGCCCGGTTGTCCAGCGAGCGAGGTCGAATGCGGTCGAGCCGCGGTCGTTTGGGAGGCGAGGATCGGCGCCGGCGCGCAGGAGGACCTCGACAGCAGCCGAACATCGGTTTCGGACAGCTCGGTGCAGTGGTGTCACACCGCCGGCGGCGGCTGCGTTGGGATCAGCACCCGCCTCGATGAGATAGAAAATGGCGTCCCGCTGGCCTGCCGGGTTCCAGCTTGCCGAGCCGGGAGCGCCGATCACCGCCGCGTGTAGTGGTTCGGCACCCCGCCGGTTTCTGGCCCGAATGCCGGCGCCGCGTGTGATCAGCTCTCGTGCCATCTGGGGGTCGTAACTGAACGCCGCAGCATGCAACGCGGTGTCGCCTTCGTAGACCTGGGCGGCACGCTCGGCGAGGAAGAACTCGTCGCGTCGCGCCAGCCTGGCCGTAGCCAACGACGGTGTCGCTTTGAGAAGGTCCACAGCGGCCTTGTGGTCAAGCTTCGCGATCGCTACCAGCAACCTCGTGAGGTCCATTGTGTCAGCCACAGCGATTGCCTCAGAGGCCAGCCGAGCCGTCGATGACCTCGCGGATCAGGTCGGCCTGCCCGTTGTGCCGTGCGTACTCCTCCACGAGGTGCTGCCACATCCAGCGCACCGAAGTGGTCTTCTCGCGGAAGATGAAGGTCTCATCCAGCTTCGCGCCCTCGAGCGCGGCATCGACGGCCCGGCACTCGGCCCGGTAGCGCTCAAAGTCCTCCTCGGCGTCGGTCGGGTCGGCCTCTTCGAAGTCCGCGTCCGGGGCATCGGATCGGTAGTACAGGTCGGGCACCTGCTCGCCCCGGTAGGTCTGCCTGACCCACCCGCGCTCGGTGTCGCTCATGTGCCGGACCAGCCCGAGCAGCGAGAGGTTCGACGGTGGCACGGCGCGCGTGGCCAGCTGGGCGGCGTCCAGGCCCGCGCATTTGCGCAGCAGGGTGGCCCGGTGCCAGTCGAGCCAGTCGCGGAGCATTTCCTGCTCGGGTTCGTTGCGGCGCTCCGGGTAGTCCTCCGAGCGCTCGACGTCCGGTGCGATCCAGGTCACTGCGGCAGACTATGCCCGGGGCCGTTCGCTTGGGTGCCGGCCGATTTGGGCTACGGCGGCCGTGTAGCTCGGCGGTCGTCCATTTGGCGAACTTCGCCCAGCCGCTCGCGTGGCGCGACGACCAAAAGCAAAGGCAAGGAGATCTCACTCCCTGCCACTTTTAACGTATAGCAGGCCGGGGGGCTTGCGGCAAGACCCGGGTCGTGCTGCAGAATCGGCGGCCGGACCAAGAACGGACGAAGACATGGGGGCACGACGTGCGTGTGTTGTTGTCGGCGCGGATGATTCGATCGGCCAGTGCAGTGCAACGGAGCACGGCTGCCTCGGGGGTATCGCGGTGAGCGAGCAGCACGTGCTGGGTCTTCAAGAGGTTGACGAGATGCAGGTCGCGGTCGTTGGCGGCAAGGGCGCGCACCTGGGGGCGCTGTCGCGGATCGACGGCATCCGCGTGCCGGCTGGCTTTTGCGTGACGACGGACGCCTTCCGGCGGATCATGGCGGAAGCGCCCTCGATCGACGATCGGCTCGATCAGCTGTCGCGCCTGAACCCGGACGACCGGGAGGCGATCCGCACGCTCAGCGCGGAGATCCGCCGGACCATCGAAGGGATCGCCATCCCGGGCGATCTCGCGGCGGCGATCACCCGCGCTCTCGCCCAGCTCGGCGAGCAAGCCGCCTACGCCGTCCGATCCAGCGCGACGGCAGAGGACCTGCCGACGGCCTCCTTCGCCGGCCAGCAGGACACGTACCTGAACGTCGTGGGGCCGGCGGCGATCCTCCAGCACGTCAGCCGGTGCTGGGCGTCGCTGTTCACCGAGCGGGCCGTGACCTATCGCCTGCGGAACGGCTTCGACCACCGGAAGGTCCACATGGCCGTGGTCGTGCAGCAGATGGTCTTCCCGGATGCGGCCGGCATCCTGTTCACGGCCGACCCCGTCACGGGCAACCGGAAGGTCACCTCCGTGGAGGCCAGCTTCGGCCTCGGTGAGGCCCTGGTCTCCGGCCTGGTGAACCCGGATGTCTTCAAGGTGCGCGACGGCGAGGTCGTCGCCAAGACGATCGCCGCCAAGCAGCGTGCGGTTCACGCCTCGCCGGCTGGCGGGACGCAGGAACAGGCGATCGACCCGCAGCGGCAGGAGCAGCCGGCGTTGACGGATGCGCAGGTTGTGCGGCTCGCGCGACTCGGCCGGCGGATCGAAGCGCACTTCGGCCGTCCGCAGGACATCGAATGGTGCCTGGTCGATGATGGCTTCCAGATCGTCCAGAGCCGGCCGATCACCACGCTGTTCCCCATCCCCGAGTCCGGCGACCGGGAGAACCACGTCTATGTCTCCGTCGGTCATCAGCAGATGATGACCGACGCCATGAAGCCCCTCGGGCTGTCCTTCTGGCAGATGACGACCCCCGCGCCCATGGCCGAGGCCGGCGGCCGCCTGTTCGTCGACGTCACCCAGAGGCTGGCCTCGCCGGCGAGCCGCGCCGGCCTCCTGGAGGCCCTGGGGAGATCCGATCCGCTGACCGGGGACGCGCTGCAGACCATCCTCGAGCGCGACGGCTTCATCCGGCCGCTGCCTGGCGAGGGTCCCCCCGGGCCACTGTTTGGCGGCGCGTCAGCTCCGATCGAGACCGATCCGGCCATCGTCACCGAGCTGATCGGGCGCAGCCAGGCATCGATCGCCGCCTTGGAACGCGACATCCGGACGAAGTCCGGAGAGGCGCTGCTCGACTTCATCCAGGCGGACATCCAGGAGCTGAGGCGGATCTTGTTCGATCCGCAGAGCCATCAGGTGTTCATGTCGGCGATGGAGGCCGCGTGGTGGCTCAACGATCAGCTGCAGGCGTGGCTGGGCGAGAAGAACGCGGCTGACACGCTCACGCAGTCCGTTCCCCATAACGTCACATCGGAGATGGGGCTGGCGCTCTTGGACGTCGCGGACGTGATCCGCCCGCATCCGGACGTGGTGGCGTTTCTGCACCACGTCGAGGACGAGGGTTTCCTGGACGAGCTGGCCAAGCTCCCGGGCGGGCGGGAAGCGCGAGACGCCATCGAGGCGTGGCTCGAAAAGTACGGCATGCGCTGCGTCGGCGAGATCGACATCACGCGGCCGCGTTGGAGCGAGCGCCCCTCCACGCTCGTGCCCGTGATCCTCGGCAACATCAAGAACTTCGAGCCGGGCGCCGGCGCGCGGCGCTTCGAGCAGGGGCGGCAGGAGGCATGGGCGAAGGAACAGGACGTGCTGGAGCGCTTGCGGGCCCTGCCGGACGGGGAGCGGAAGTCCGAAGAGGCCAAGCGGATGATCGACCGGGTGCGGACCTTCATCGGGTACCGGGAGTACCCGAAGTACGGCATGGTCAGCCGCTACTTCGTGTACAAGCAGGCCCTGCTGAAAGAGGCCGAGCGCCTCGTGCAGGCCCACGTGCTTCGTGAGAAGGAAGACATCTTCTACCTGAGGTTCGCAGAGCTCCACGACGTCGCGCGCACGAACCACGTGGATGACCAGCTCATCTGCTGGCGCAAGGACGCGTTCAGGTCGTATCAAGCGCTCACGCCGCCCCGGGTGCTCACATCGGACGGCGAGGCCATCACCGGGGCGTACCGACGCGACGACGTGCCGACCGGTGCCCTGGTCGGCCTACCGGTCTCCGCCGGGGTCATCGAAGGGCGGGCCCGCGTCATCCTGGATATGGCGCAGGCCGATCTCGAAGCGGGCGACATCCTGGTCACGGCCTACACGGACCCCAGCTGGACGCCGCTGTTCGTGGCGATCACGGGCCTGGTCACGGAGGTGGGAGGCCTGATGACCCATGGCGCAGTGATCGCACGGGAGTACGGCTTGCCGGCCGTCGTCGGTGTGGTAGATGCCACCCGGCTGATCCCCGATGGGCAGCGGATCCGCGTGCACGGAACCGACGGGTACGTCGAGATTCTGCCTTGACTGATCACACCGAGAAGGCTCATCGGCCTGGCTGAGCGGGCGTTGGGCGGCTGGGTTAGGTTCCTGGCGCCTGCAGTCTGTCGAGGACGGCCGAGATTGCCTGGATCCCGGCCTGTGCTGGCTGGCCCTCCCGGGTGTCCTCGGCGAGCCCGGCCAGGGCACGGTAGCTGACCAGGCAGCGCAGCCCCGCGCTGCCGACGGCCGATTCCGCCCTGGCCAGCAGCCGGTCCGCCGCGGCATGGGCGCCGCGTTGCTGGCAGTCGAGGGCCAGGACGATCAGGTCTAGCGCACGGCTGCCCAGCCCGAACTCGTCCCAGTCGACCACGCCGGTGATTTTCTCGCCGTCGGTGAGGATGTTGGACAGGTTCAGGTCGTTGTGGGCGTAGTCGGCCGGCGGCAGCCGCAGTCCCCACGCCGGCTGCAGCCAGCGCCTGATCCGCGCGCACAGCGGGCGGGCCGCCCCGCCTGCCCGGGCGGCATCGGCCCACACCTGGTCCCAGTCATCGAAGAGCACGTTCGCGATGTAGCTGGTGAAGTCGCGGTCATCAGCCGGGATGGCGGCGTCGGCCTGCCGCTCGACCAGTTGCAGCACCTCCTCCAGCAGCCGCCCGCCCAGCGTGGTCAGGGGATGGCCGGGGAGCCGGTTCTGGACGGTCACATGCCACTGATCGCGGGCCATGCCGTGCCAGATGATCGCCGGGACCGGGTAGCCGCGCGCTCCGAGCAACGGCAGGCGGGCCGCGCACCACGCGGTTTTCTGGTAAGCACGCTCTCCGCGCCGGGCCTTCACCACCAGCGACCCAGTCCGCTCGCCCTGGGCGGCCCAGGTCATCCGGGAACTCCAGCCGGGCGTGAGCGGCGGCCCGCCGCTCACCGGCTCGCCCAGCGCGCGGGCCAGCCGGGTGGCTACCTCATCCCAGGCCAGCGGCTCGGTCATCACGCTGCGATCCCGGCTGACCCGCTATGCGCCTGTCGTGGCCAGGCTGGCCTCGAATCGCTCCGCCATAGCCCCATGCTCCCGGTGGGGCCTGGCCGGTGGCAAACGAATTCAGCCAGCCACCCACCTCAGCCTCATCGTCCCCCGGCCCGGCCGGACTGGCACGGAACGGTCCACTACGTGCGGGAGGCCGCGCTTGACTGCGGAGCCCATCGCTGTATCTTTGTCTTATGGATATAGATAAAGGCACCAGCGAGGACGGGGCCGACGTCTCCCCGGCGGGCGCGGGCGGCGGGAGCACGGCCCCATCCGGCCGGGCCACGGCTGCGTCGCCGATCGAGTTCCGGCTGGATGCGGCCTCGGGTGTGCCGACCTACCTGCAGCTTGTGCATCAGGTGGAGCATGCGCTGCGGCTGGGCTACCTCAAGCCGGGCGATCAGCTGCCTAAGGTCCGGGATGTGGTCGCCGCGCTGGCGATCAATCCGAACACGGTGCTGAAGGCCTACCGCGACCTGGATATGAAGGGCCTGGCGGCCGGGCGGCCCGGCCAGGGCACGTTCGTCCAGGCCACGCTGAGCCAGGTCGCGCTCCCGGAGCTGACCGCACTGCGCCGCTCCCTGTCGGGCTGGCTGACCGCCGCGGACGGGGCCGGGCTGGACGAGGACGGGATGGTCGCGCTGTTCACCAGCGCGCTGCGGGATTTCTATGAGCGCGGCGGCGGGTCACGCACCCGCGGCGGCGCGGCCGACGGCGGAACGGAGGGTGTCGCATGAGCGTGAACGTTATCGAGGCCCGCGGCCTGGGCAAGCAGTACGGCAGCACGTGGGCGCTGCGCGAGTGCACGCTGGCGATACCCGCCGGGCACGTGGCCGCGCTGGTCGGCCCGAACGGCGCCGGCAAGAGCACCCTGCTGAACCTCGCGGTTGGCCTGGCCGCCCCGACCACGGGCGTTGTCACGGTGCTCGGCGGCCACGCCGCCGGGTCGCCCGCCGCGCTGGACGGTGTCGCGTTCGTGGCCCAGGACACGCCGCTGTACAAGAACCTGTCCGCTGCTGACCTGCTGCACCTGACCCGCAACCTGAACCGGCGCTTCGACCAGCGTTACGCCCAGTCCCGGCTGGGCGAGCTGGGCATCCCGGAGAACCGCAAGGCCGGCCAGCTGTCCGGCGGCCAGCAGGCGCAGCTCGCGCTGACCCTGGCGCTGGCCCGCAAGCCCCGGCTGCTGGTGCTCGACGAGCCGATGGCGATGCTCGACCCGGTCGCCCGGCACGACTTCATGGCCACGGTGATGTCCGCGGTGGCCGGGGAGGGGGAAGGGGAGGTGGGCGGGGTGTCCGTGGTGCTGTCCTCGCACGTCCTCGCGGAGCTGGAGCGGGTGGCCGACTACCTCGTCCTGCTGTCGCAGGGGCGGGTCCAGGTGGCCGGCGAGGTCGACGGCCTGCTCGCCAGCCACCGGGTGCTGACCGGGCCGGCCGCCGAGGCTGGCACGCAGGCCGGGCGGCTGAACGTGGTGCACGCCCGGCGGGGCGGGGTGCAGGCCCACCTGCTGGTCCGGATGAACGGGACGGCCGACCCGGTGCCGTCCGGCTGGGACGCGCATCCGGTCAGCCTGGAAGAGCTTGCCCTGGCCTACCTGCGCGAGCCCGGCGCCGGGGCGCTGCCCGGCCCGGCCCGCGGCCGGCCTGCGCCGCTTGAATCTAGCGAACCGTCGGAGATGACGCGATGACCGCGCTGACCACGCCCGCCCGCCCGGAGCAGGACGCCGGCCTGCGGCCGGTGCCGTGGCCGCGGATGGCCTGGGTCACCTGGCGCCAGCACCGTGCCGCGCTGGCCGGCGTGGCCGTGCTGCTGGGCGCGCTGGCGGTGTTCCTGTGGCTGTCCGGCCTTCAGATACACCACGCCTACGCGACCGACTGCCACCCAGCAGGCTCACTGGCCTGCAGCATTAACTTCAGCGGCAGATACGGAACCACCGGGATCCTCGTCAGCGTCTTTCTGCAGGCGGTGCCGGTGCTGATCGGGGCGTTCGCCGGGGCGCCGGTGCTGGCCCGGGAGCTGGAGACCGGGACCTTCCGGTTCGCCTGGACGCAGGGCATCGGCCGGTGGCGCTGGACGCTCGCCAAGCTGGTGCTGCTCGCGGTGGTGGTGACCGCCGTAGCCGGGGCGTTCAGCGGGCTGTATTCCTGGTACAACCAGCCGTTCTTCGCCTCGGGCTACGCGATCCCGTTCGCTACCCGCGTGTTCGACCTGGGCGAGGTCGCGTTCGCCGCCTGGACGCTGGCCGCCTTCTCGATCGGCGCCCTGGCCGGGATGCTCATCCGCCGGACCGTCCCCGCGATCGCCGCCACCCTGGCCGCCTACGCCGGGCTCACCCTCGCGACCGCGGGGTACCTGCGCCAGCACTACATGACACCCCTGCTCACCAGCCACCCCAACCTGCCTGCTTCCGCGTGGAGCGTGAGCCAGTGGTACACCAAGGGCGGCAAGTTCGCGTTCGGCGCCCAGGGCTCCCAGCTAGTCCACACCGTCTCGCAGCTCTGCCCGCCCAGGATCGGGACCTCCGGACTCTCGCCCGCACAGTGCCTCACCCAGCACGGCTACACGGCGTGGACCAGTTACCAGCCGGGCAGCCGGTTCTGGCCCTTCCAGTGGATCGAGGGCGGCTGGCTGCTCGCGCTGTCGGTGCTGCTCATCGCCGTCACCCTCTGGCTGGTCCGCCGCCGGGCGGCCTGACCCCCGCCAGCCAGGGCGCCGGACCCCAACGGCGGGCGGCAATCCGCACGAGATGTATCCGGATTGCCGCGCGCCGGGCAGCAGGACCAGCTTTGCCGCGGGAACGCCCTGCCCCAGCGGCTCGCGCCCGCCCGCGGCCTGAGCCAGTGCCACTACATCGGGATGGCCTCGTAGATCTCGACGGACCCGCCGCCGGCTAGCACCGGGCAGCCCTTTGCCTTCGCCGCCGCATCACTCAGCGAGTCGGCCGACACGATGGAGTAGCCGCCCGCGCCGGACTTGCCCCCGTCGGTGACACCGCCGGAACTTACCGTCGCGGAGTTACCGAACGGGTTCCCCGCGTCGGCCACCGAGTCGCCGAGCGTGCCGAACCATGCCCCCCAGGCCTGCATTGCCTGCTCCTGCGCCTCTGGTGTCTCTGCCATCTGACCGCCGACGTAGACATACACGAACTTCGCCATCGATTTCTCCTTACGCTCGCCGGCCGGTGTCTGCGGCCGGAAAAAGGACCTGATACTAAGTCCGACGGACGGGACCGCCGCGAATCGACAGATCTACCCGGCGATCTTGAACCTCACTCGGGGCCAGCCCGCCGATCCAGGCCGGGGTCGGCCCGGCGGCAAGCGCCGCGTCCGCGCTCCGGGCGGTTGACGGTCGCCGGCGATCGCACCAGGCTTAATACGACAGTCACCTCAAAGGAGCGGTCGCATGATCCTGATCAACATCAAGATGCCGATCCGGCCCGACAAGATGGACGAGTGGCTGGCACTGGCCGATTCCTACGCCAGGGACGTCAACTCCGAGGACGGCTGCCTGTTCTTCCAGTTCGCCCGGAGCCTGGCCGATGAGCACGAGTTCGTCTGCATCGAGGGCTTCAAGGATGCTGAGGCAGGCGCCACCCATGTCAAGCAGCCGTACGTGAAGGCGTTCTTCGACGCCGCGCCCGACCTCGTGTCCGCGCAGCCGCAGATCATCTACATCGACACGCCGCATGACGGCTTCGGTCCGATGGGCGAGATCCAGCCTCGCTGACCGGCCGCTTCAGGGTCCGCCCCGCGCCCGCGCCCGGCCGAAGCGGGGCGCGGCAGCGGGGCAGCGATCGCCGGCAGCTCTCAGGCCTTGGTCAGTGTGGCCACCGTGATGTGCGGCCAGCTCAGGCCAGCAAAGTTCAGCAGCACAGTCTGGGAGTACTGCAGCCGCTTGGGCTCGGTATCGCCCTGCAGCGTCTGCAGCCAGAAGGTGGCGACGACGTGTGCGGCATCGGCGTTCGGGCCGTCCTTGGTTCCGACGAGGAAAGCCGTGTTCGATGTGCCGCCGCCCACGATGGTGCCCGCGGTGGTGGATACGTGCAGCCTGGTCGTCGAGGTGACGGTCGGTGGATTCCTGGTGAGCACACTGTTGGGGTTGTCGAGCATGGCCTGAGTGATGCCGGTCAGCCCCACACCGGAGGTCCGGAACTGCGTGGTCTTGTTCAGGTGCTGCTCGTCGAAGTCGACCGTCTGTTTCGGCTGGCCGATGCCGAACGGGGTGAGGCTGACGGCCGGGATCGAGGGTCCCCCGGCTGCAGTCGCGGCGGTTCCCTGGACCAGGATCGTGGTGCCGTGCGGGATGGAGGCCAGCCGGGCGATGGTGGTGGGCTCTTGCGGGTCGGTGGTGGGCGGGATGTTGATCCACAAACCCGGCTCGATATGCAGCCCGGCTGGGGCCCCGTTGACCTCCACGTTGGCGTCGGAGATCTGCTGCAGGTACGTCAGCCCATGCAAGCCGATCCGGGCCTGGAGCAGGCCGCGGTTCGGGATCTGCCCGTTAATGACCTCCAGGCCGATCTGGTCGTTGGTCACGTTAAGCTCGAGGAAATGGTCCGACGGGCCCCTATGCGGGCGCCATATGGCATTGAAGCCTTGGCCGCTCCAGTTTCCGGCGAGACCAGCGAGCGGCCCCAGCCCCTGGTCAGGAACGGCGGCCACTGGCGCGCCCGCGGCGGTGTCGTTGTCCAGTGGCTGGAAGGCAAAGTTTGCGGCCAGTTCCATGATTTCCCCTCAGCGAGATGTGGCTCACCCGTGAATCCCCGAGGCCGCTGCACCCGGGTGGAGAATTAAAAGACAATTCTGATCACCGGTATTAACGGCCTACTTGTGGATGGTAGTTGGGTGCGCGCAGCACGGCAATGGATCTCTTCCCGAATGCACCTGGCAGCTATACAGAGCGGTCAGGCGGCTCCCTGATACGGGGTGACAGCAGGTCAGGGTCAGGAGCGGTTAGGGCAAGTCTGGAGTGGTCAGGCGTATGCGGCGAGGCGGTCGAGGCAGGCGGCCCAGCCGGCTGCGTGGCCAGTCTTTGAGTGCTCGTCGGGGATCTGTACGTGCTCGACGGTCACCTCGGTGCCGGCGTCGCATGCGTCGAAGGTGACGGTCACGAGTTCGGAGCGGTCCGGGCCGGGCCGGACCTGCCAGGTATAGGCGAGCCGGCGCGGCGCGTCGATGAGGGTGAACTGGCCCGAGATGACCACGGCCGAACCGTCCGCGAGGGTGTTGTCGAGCCGGTACGTGCCGCCAACCACCGGTTCGACGATGGCGTTGGTGCAGCGGCCACCGGGCGGCCCCCACCACTGGCGCAGGAGCGCCGGCGAGGTCCACGCCTCAAACAGGCGTTCCGGGCTGGCGGGTATCAGCCGCCTCGTCACCAGTCGCAGGCCCGCAGTGCTGGTCACCGTGGGTCCTCGCCGATGTAGTCGGTCAGGGCGTCGAGGGTGTGATCCCAGAAGGCGCGGTAGTGAGCCAGCCATTCATCGGCGGCACGCATCGCTGCGGGATCGAGGGTGCACCGGTGGACGCGGCCGTCGACGGTGCGCCTGATCAGGCCGGCGTGCTCAAGGACGCGTACATGCTTGGAGACCCCAGGCAGGGACATGTTGTGCGGTGCGGCCAGCTCGGTGATCGAGGCAGGCGCACTGGCCAGCTGCGCGAGCAGCTGCCGGCGGGTGCGATCGGCGAGCGCCCCGAAGACAAGGTCGAGGTGTTCGTCGGTGGACGTGGTCATCGTGTTCCGTTCGTACTCGGGTCACTGATCCGGGTGGTAAATATTAAACCATATGGTTTAGTGTGTGTGCCTTGAGTGCCAGGGTCTGCCCCGGTGCCACGATGGAAGTCCGAGGGAGACAGCATGACCACGCATATCCATCAGGAGCAGACCTTCGCCGCGTCGCCGGCCGACATCTTCGCCGCGCTGACGCAGTCGGCGGTGTTCGGTGCGATGACTGGCGCTCCCGCGCAGATCGATCCGGCGGCCGGCGGCGAGTTTTCCCTCTTCGGCGGCGCGATCTGCGGCCGGAACATCGAGTGTGTGCCGGGCAGTCGGCTCGTTCAGGCCTGGCGGGCCAGCAGCTGGGACGACGGGGTCTACTCAGTGGTCCGGTTCGAGCTGACGCCGGCCAGTGGCAAGACGAAGGTCGTCCTGGACCACGCGGGCTATCCGGATGGCACCGGGGAGCACCTTGATGCGGGCTGGCGCCCGAACTACTGGGAGCCGCTCGCCCGCCAGTTCCCGTGACTGCCTGCCCCCGCGCTGACGGCCGGGCTGCCCTACGGCCCGATACCCTGCGGGCAGTTACCGGGCATAGCCAGGGCTACCGGGCGAAGCGCAGCTACGCTGCTCTTCATTTCAGCAACTGCGCAGAATGTTTCGGTGTAGATGGCGGCGGCGCGCTGCAGCGCGGCCGGGTCCATGCCGCTGATCAAGACGAGCAGGCGGCGAAGTTCGCCTTCGGGCAGTGCGTCGATCGCCGCCCGCTGGATCGCCAAGGCCTGGCGTGATTCTCTGGGGCCGGCCGCTGGCGCGGTCGGCGGGTCCGCCCATGTCGTGACTGCTTTCCAGGCGGCCGTCGGGTCCTGAGCCGGGCCCGGTTCCCCGATTTCCGCGAGGCGGGTGATGAGGCTCCATAGTTGTTTCCCGGCCTGCAGCAGGGCGCCCTCCACTGCTGCCCATATCCCGGCGTCGCCGAGGTGACAGTCGGCGGTGATGGCTGCGGCGCGGACGGCATTATTTTCGAGGGCGGCCAGCTGGGCCACGGCGGCGAAGGCCAGAGCGGGATGTTCCCTGGAGTCGGCGTCCGGGAGAAGGCGCAACGCATCAGCCAGGCTTCGTGCCGCGTCCTGGAGTCTGCCGGGCGCGACAAGTGATGACTCTGGCCCGTAGATCCGGGCCCGCCGCCAGAGGGTGGCCACCTCCTCGAGCAGCCCGCACACGCGGCTCAGGTCAGTGGCCACGACATCGGCAGCCTGCCGTGCACCTTCCCGCTGGTCATAGCCGCCGTTCACCGGCACCCCCAGTCGTAGCCCGCGCCGTGGACGGCTTCGCGTCCTCTCGGCAGTCGCCCCCGTTGCGGACTTGGCGAGATTTTTCTTCACCTTAACACCTAAGGTAAATAGGTCATCTCGTGCTGAGTACGACATGTCAGCATGAGTGGTGCCTGTGGCAGAAGCGTTGCGGCGCTTAGGATGCGGGCGAACCGTCAGGGCGGAGGTGGGATGGCCCGGTTTGGTGACCTGGAAGCCGCGATCATGGATGTGATGTGGGCGGCCGGCGGGCCGCTGCGCGTCCGTGAGGTCGCCGATGAGCTGAACCAGAATCGCCCGCTTGCGTTCAATACTGTGCAGACGGTGATGGAAAACCTGTTCCGCAAGGGCTGGCTGAACCGCCAGAAGAGCGGCCGGGCGTACTGGTACGTCACCGTGCGGTCCCGGGAGGATTATGTGGCCGGCTTGTTGGGTGAGGCGCTCGCGGTAGCACAGGACCCGGCGGCCACGCTGGTGCGCCTGGTCGAGGATCTGGAGCCTCGCGAGATCGCCCAACTGCGGGTGGCGCTGGACGCGGCCGCTGAGCGGGAGTCCCCGCCGTGAGGGCCACGGTGCCGTTGCTGCTGGCCGGCTACGCGGTCGCGGTGGCCGCCGCCGGGACCTGGTGGCTGCCGCGGGCGTCCTGGCCCCAGCGTGCCCCCCGCCTGGGTATCGCGGTGTGGGAGGCGCTGACCGTCACGGTTGTCGCTTCAGCGCTGCTGGCCGGGCTGGTCCTGGCCATTCCGTGCCTGCGGGTCTGGTCGGACTGGGCCAGTCTGAGGGAGTGCGTGATGTCGGCGCGCGCGCAGTACGCATCGGTGGGCGGGGCGATAGCGAGCACGGCTGGATGGGTGCTCACCCTGGGGGCAATGGGCCGGCTGGCCTGGTTCACGGGGACAGCGGTAACCAGGTCCTGGCGCAGCCGGGCTCGTCACGACGAAGTGCTTGCCGTGGTCGGGCGGCGTGGCCCGGTGCCAGGCATGGTGCTGCTGGAGGATGACCGCCCGGCCGTGTTCTGCGTGCCGGGCCGTCGGCGCATCGTGTTCACCACCGGGGCGCTGCGGCGCCTGGACCGCAGCCAGCTGGATGCGGTGCTGGCGCACGAGCGTGCGCACCTGGCCGGACGGCATCACCTGGTGATCATCCTGGCCGGGGGACTGCGCGCCGCCTTCCCGCACTTCCCCTTCTTCGCCGCCGCGGCCAGCCAGGTCAGCTGCCTGGTGGAAATGGCCGCGGACGACACTGCAGCACGGCGGGCGCACCGCCTGACGCTAGCCGGGGCGCTGCTGGCTCTGGCTGCGGCCCGGGTGCCCGCCGGGACCCTGGGTGCCGGGGGAACCGCCGGCGCGCAGCGGATCCGGCGTCTCATTGACTCGCCGCCCCCGGCCAGCCGGGGCCGCCGGGCGGCCACCTCCGTACTGGCACTCATCGCCGCGCCCGCTCTGGCCTTCTCCGCGCCCGCGCTGGCCTTGATGACCATCTCCCACTGCCCGCCCGGCGACGGGCAGACCCACCTCGTCTCAAGCGCCCAGCGGTCGATGCCGGGCACCGGGTCAGGATCGGGACACACCACACGCGGGTAGTTCACGATCCGGCTGGGCCGCTTGATCGGTCCGGTATCGGCCGGCTGGCCAGAGGGCGTGCCGCCTACAGGTGCGGGAGCTGGTAGCCGTTGTAGAACCACAGTGCGGAGGAGTACCACAGCACGGCCACAGTCACCGCGAGTGTCCCGCCCGCGGCTGGCAGCACCCATCCGGGGAGCCTCCTGGCCTGCACCAGCAGGACCTTTGCGGCGAACGCACCGTAGAAGAAGCATCCGGCCAGGGAATGCACCGCGACCCGCACGCTGGTCAGCTGCACGCCGTAGGCGATCAGGCAATGCACTGCGACCGGGAGGCTGAGCGCGAACAGTGCGAAACCCGCGAGCCGGTGCGCCCGCCGGACTGGGCGCGGTGGCCCGCCTGCCAGCGGCAGCTTCCGGTACATCCACAGGGCTAGCAGCACCTGCAGTGCGGCCAGGCCAAGGACCGCGCTGGCCAGCAGGGACTTCAGCGCGACCGCGGCGAGGTACTGGCGCCCGAACAAGCTGGCCGCAGGGTCGGCGATGTGGACCCGGCCCGCCACATACAGCGTCGCGGCCACTCCGGTGGCCACCAGGCCTATGCCTGCCAGCCGTATCGGGGGTGTCTTCCCGCCCTGGGTCCTACGCCGCGTCATATCCCCGCCTGGCGGCGGGCCCGGCCCGCGTGGCCGCGACGTGTCCTGCCTGAAGACTCAGCCCGGGCTCAAGGCGGGGGGAGCACACGGCGTAGGTGAAGTCGTGTCCGAGGCGGGAGAGTGCCTGGTCCTCGGCGGCCAGGCACTGCCGCATCAGCTGGGCGGTGCCGGGGTCGCCAGCCAGGAAGTTAGCAGCGATGCCATGCAACGCCAGGTGCAGGATGCTGCCGTAGGGGTGTTCTTCGAGGACGGCGAAACGGCGGTGCAGGGCGGGCATCAGGTCACTGGATTCCACGGCCTCGGAAGGGTCATCCAACCGCATGGACAGCCGGCTCGGGCGGATCACCCGGCGTTTGGTCCGGCCGTCGGGCTGGAGCCTCCGCTGTTCGGGGAGGGCAGCGAGCAGCGCGTTCGCGGCCCGTACCTGCGCGGTGGTCCACTGGAACCTCGAAGGGCCCACGTATTCGTCCATGATCAGCAGTCCGCCTGGGCTGAGCGCACGGGCGATCAGCCGCATGGTCTCCCCCAGGTGGTCGAAGTGGTGCAGCGCGTTCAGTGCGAGCACCACGTCGTACTGGCCTTCTGCCTCGCGCAGCGCCTGCCGGGCGTCGGCGACGTGGAAGCTCAGCGTGTTATCCAGGCCTGCCTCCTTGGCTTGCCTGGTGGCGCGCTCGGTCTGCTCGGGGGCGATGTCCACGCCAGTGATCTGCGCGAAGACGCCCAGCCGGGCCCACTCGAGTTCCCGGTCACCGGAACCGCACCCCAAAGACAGGCCCCGGAGGCCTGACCGGCCGGATAGCCAGCGGCGGGTCACATGCTCGGCGAACCTGGTTTCCAGGCCACCGAACGTGTGCCAGCGGCGGCGGATCGCGGGGATGTCGTCCCACTGCAGCTGGGCTGCCCCATGTCCGGGTGCTGACCAGAAGCCCACGACCCGTTGCGGCCCTGGGGTCGCCACCTTGGCTGCGATCTGCTGCAGATGTCCCTGGCGCAGCTTCCGGCACAGCCGCACCGCGTCATGCCTGTTGATCAGATTGCCCAGCACGCAGCTCCCCCGTCCGGTCCCTACGGGCAGATACGTCCGCGCAGGCTTGGCGGTTCAGGCCGGGCCTTAATTCGCTGAACAGGCCATTTGCCTGAACGGAATGGCGGCCGGTTACGTGCTGGGGGGGAGACAGCCCAATGGCGGTCGCGGCGGATACGGGTACTGACTGACGCCCGGCCAGCCGGTTCCGCCGGCACGCCTCGTCGCGGAGGTCGCCGCCACCGGGACGCAGAGCCCGGCGTGCTCTCCCCGGGCCAAGACGATGCGACGCTAGGCGCCTTGACGGCCTGCAGCCGACCGGGAAATGCTGATATACGGGGCGTTGTGGGTTGTGATCGCACCTCCGTTACTGCACTGTCGCAGTACTTGGCGTGAGGAGGGCGGATGGCCGCGGGCCCAGCTGACGGCGGTCTAGCCCCCCGTGACGAGCCGGCCGCGCGGGCGGCCGGGCTGATCGCGGTAGCCGAAGACCTGGCCGGTGAGCTCTCGCTGCGGCCCCTGCTGGAACGGATCCTGCGCCGGTGCACCGAGTTGCTCGGCTGCGAAGCGGGCTCGATCTGCAGTGTGGACGAGGCGGCCGGTACGTACCGCAAGGAAGCCGACGTCGGTGTCGCCTGCCAGTCCGGGCGGGTCTTCCCGCTCACCGAGGGCATGACCGGGGCCGTGGTCGCCCGCCGTGGCCCGGTCTGGTTCGCCCGCTATGACGACGTACCCGGCGGCCACGTTTCCGTGGCGGCCCGGGCCACGCTGCGCGGCGTCATCGGCGTCCCGTTGGAGTGGCGTGGCCGCATCATCGGCGTATGCATCGTGTTCAGCCGCGACGAGAAGCGCGCGTTCGGGCCCGTCAACGCCGAGCTGCTGGAGTTGTTCGCCAGGCATGCCGCGATCGCGCTGGCTAATGCCCGGATGCATGAGGCGGCCGAAGAACGAGCCCGTACGGAGGCGGCCGCAGCCGAGCGGGACCGGCTGCTCGGTGAGGTGCACGACAGCCTAGCCCAGCGGCTGGTGAGCATCCGGGTCCACCTGGACAGCGCCGGGCAGGCCGACGGCGACGTGGCGGAGCACCTCCGGCAGGCCAGCGAGGCGGCCCGGGAAGCGCTCGTCGAAGCCCGCCGCACGCTGCTCGGACTCGCCGCGTCGCCGCTGGACGGACGGACCCTGGACGCCGCGCTGCGCGCCGAGGCGGCGTGGGCGCAGAGCATCGGCCGGCTCGAGGTCAGGTTCGTGTCCGCGGGTACCCCGGTGCCGCTGGACGGCCGGATACCACGCGAGCTGCTCCGGGTCGCCCGGGAAGCGCTGACCAACATCGTCCGGCACGCCCAGGCCCATTCCGTCCGGCTCGGCCTGCTCTATGAGCGCGCGGCCGTGTCCCTGCTGGTCCAGGACGACGGGCAGGGGTTCGACACGAAGTCGGAATGGCAGAGTGACCATTTCGGGCTACGGGCGATGACCGAGCGTGCCCGGGAATTCGGCGCGACGGTGGAGGTCGACTCGCTGGCCGGCTGGGGTACCCGGATCCGGACCCGCTTCCCCTACCTCCGGGAAGCTGACCAGGCTGGGCCGCGGTTGCGGGTGCTGGTGGCCGCGGGGCCGCCGGTGCTGCGGGCCGGGCTGGCCCGGCTGCTGTCCTGGACCGATCCAGGGATCGAGGTGGTCGCCGAGGTGGGCACGGCGGCGGAAGCCCTAGAGGCCTGCGCTGACCTGCGGCCGGACGTGGCGCTCGTCGACCTCGGCCTGCCCGCCGGGGATACCTCCGGCCTGCCCGCCAGGGGCACCCCCGGCCCGGCCGCCGGGGCCGGCCCCGGCGACGGCGTGACCAGCCTGCTGCTCGACCGTGACCCGCACCTGGCCGTGGTTGGCGTCTGCCGGGCTGGTAACGACGCGCGCATCGCCCTGGCCATGCGGGCTGGTGCCCGCGGCTGCGTGGACGGTGACATCGACGGGCCGGAACTGGCCCGGGCGGTCATCGCGGCGGGCCGGGGCCAGGCGATCCTGTCCGGCCCGGTACTGCGGGGGCTGCACCGCGGGCTGCGCGCCGATGACCCCGAAGCGCTCACCGAGCGGGAGCGTCAGGTGCGCGGCCTGATGGAGCAGGGCGTGCCGGACAAGGTCATCGCCGAGCGCCTGGTGCTCTCGGTGAAGACCGTCGAGAAGCACGCGGGCGCCGTGCTCCGGAAGACCGGGGTGCGCAACCGTACCGAGCTCGCCGCGATGGCGGGCCGCGCCCGGCTGGGCTGAGGCCGCGCCCGGCTGGCCGGGAACTGTCACCGCCCGTGAACTGCGCGGGCTGAGCCCTGTCCGGTAGGGGAAATCCTCCCCCGGGATGGGGGTTTCCACCGATCCGGGCGTGGCCCGCGCCGCTTAGGTTCACAGTGTCCCCCGAGGAGGTACCCGCGTGCCTGTGGTGCCGCTGAAAGAGATCGTGGACCGGGCATTCGCTGAGCGCTACGGCGTGGCGGCGATCAACGTGGTCAACGACCTCACCCTGGAAGCGGTGCTCGCCGCCGCGGTACAGCAGCGCTCCCCGGTGATCATCCAGACCTCGGTCAAGACGGTACGGTCCATCGGCGCCCGAGTTGCTGTTCGCCATGTGGCGCGAGCTCACCCGGGGCATCGAGGTACCGGTCACCCTGCACCTCGACCATTGCCCGGATCGCGAGTTCCTCAGCGCCTGCCTGCGGCAGGGCTGGAATTCGGTGCTGTTCGACGGGTCGTCACTGCCGGTGCAGGAGAACCTGCGGCAGACCGTGGCCGTGGTGGAAGAGGCACGGTCCTACGGTGCGAACGTGGAAGGGGAGATCGAGGCGATCACCGGCGTCGAGGACGGCATCGGCTCCGACGAGGAGGCGAAACGGCAGTCGCTGCCGGTGGCGCTGGAGTTCATCCGGGCGACCGGGGTAGACGTCTTCGCCCCGGCCATCGGCAACGCGCACGGGGTCTACCACTCCGAACCGCATCTCGATGCGCAGCGGGTCTCCGACATCGTGGCGGCCGAGCCGATCCCCATCGCGCTGCACGGCGGCACCGGTATGACCGACACCCAGTTCACCGACCTGATCGCGCGGGGATGCGCCAAGGTCAACATCTCGACGGCGCTCAAGGTCAGCTACATGAGAGCCAACCTCGCCTACCTGCGCACGGCGGAGGAACGGGACAGCTGGGATCCGCCGTCCCTGTTCACCTCGGTCCGGGCCGCCGTGCTGGACCTGGCCGCCGACCATATGCGCCGCTTCGGCAGCGTGGGCAAGGCCTGGTGACAGCGGATGACCGGCTCGGCGGCCCAGGCGCTGGTGTTCGACTGCGACGGGGTACTGGCCGACACCGAGCGATTCGGCCACCTCGTCGCGTTCAACCAGACTTTCGCGGAGTTCGGCCTCCCGGTGCGCTGGAGCGCCGCGGACTACCTGGAGAAGCTGCACATCGGCGGGGGCAAGGAACGCCTGGCGAGCCTGCTCACCCCGGAGTTCGTGGCGGCAGCGGGTCTGCCCGCCGATCTGGCCGGGCAGCAGGACGCGGTCGCCCAATGGCACCGGCGGAAGACGGAGATCTACACCGGCCTGGTGGCCGCCGGGGCGGTGCCGCCCCGTCCGGGCATCGCCCGGCTGGCCGCCGAGGCACTCGCGGCGGGCTGGCTGCTGGCCGTGGCCTCGACCTCAGCTGAGCCATCGGTCCGGGCCACGCTGGACCGGGCGGTCGGGCCTGAGCTGGCCCGGGCGGTCAGCGTGTTCGCCGGTGACATCGTCCCGCGTAAGAAACCAGCCCCGGACATCTACCTGCTCGCCCTCGACACGCTCGGGCTGCCCGCCGCCCGGGTGGTCG
The DNA here is from genome assembly GCA_963718305.1 of uncultured Actinomycetes bacterium. Taxonomy (GTDB): domain Bacteria; phylum Actinomycetota; class Actinomycetes; order Streptosporangiales; family Streptosporangiaceae; genus RYN-230. The sequence continues at coordinate 572,218 of CAVQZG010000020.1, read as the reverse complement.
TGGTGGAGGACTCCAGGAACGGCCTGCTGGCCGCGACCGGCGCCGGCGCCGCCTGTGTCATCACCGTGAACGACTTCACCGCGGCCGAGGATTTCACCGAGGCCGCGCTGGTCGTGTCCTCACTGGGCGACCCGGGCGGCGAGCGCACCACCGTGCTGGCCAATCGCAGCCCGGCCACCCCGGGCGCCTGGATCACCCTGAGCGACCTGGCCAGCGTCCTGCAGCCAAAGAGCAGTGCGCGCCTGCGCGCCGGCGCGGCGCGGCGCCCGACCCAAGGAGCAGCCATGGCCACGGCCAGCCTTGCCGACGTTGAGCTCGTCGTGCGCACGATTGCGCAGGTCGCGGTGGACAACGAGAAGTATTTCGGCGAACTGGACGCGGTGGTCGGCGACGGCGACTTCGGCTACTCGATGGCGCGTGGGTTCGAGTTGGTGCTGCGGGACTGGGACGGCTTCGACCGGGCCGACATTGGCACCTTCCTGAAGAAGATCGCGGTGGTCATCACCAGCCGGATCGGCGGCACGTCCGGCCCGATCTGGGGTACGGCGTTCCTGCGGGCTGGTACGACAGCGGGGGCTGTCAGCGCGCTGGAGCCCGCCCAGGTCGTCGCGATGCTGCGCGCCTCGATCGAGGGAATCAAGGCGCGCGGCCGGTCCGACGTCGGGGACAAGACGCTGCTCGATGCCCTGGTGCCGACGGTGGACACCATCGAAGCGCAGATCGGCGTGGGCAGCGACGCCGCCACGACGCTGCGGGCAGCGGCGGCCACCGCGCGCGAACGGGCCGAGGCCACCCGGCCCATGCAGGCCATGCGCGGGCGGGCCAGTTACACCGGTGAGCGCAGCATCGGCACCCTCGATGCGGGCGCCGTCGCCGTCGCGGTGATGTTCGAGGCCCTTACCGACCTGTGGCCGGAGTTACCGGCCCAGTCCTGACTACTACCGGAGGCGCGGCGTGAAGAAGTTCGTCAATGACCCCAGGCAGTTCGTCCCGGAGATGCTCAAGGGCATCGCCCTGGCCAACCCGGGCACGCTCCGCTATGTGCCGGAGTACAACCTGATCATGCGGACCGACGTGCCCCGCGACGACAAGGTCTCGATCATCCAGGGATCCGGGTCTGGCCACGAGCCAGCGCATGTCATGGTCGTGGGCAAGGGAATGCTCGACGCCGCCTGCCCCGGCGACGTGTTCGCCGCCCCGCCGATGGACTACGTGCTGGAGACGAGCAAGCTACTGGCCACGCCCAAGGGTGTGCTGCACATCATCAACAACTACACCGGCGACCGGATGGCCTTCGAGATGGGCGCGGAGATGGCCGAGGCCGACGGCATCACCATCGGCACCCTGCTGGTGGATGACGACGTGGCGGTGAAGGACTCCACCTATACCGTCGGCCGCCGCGGCGTAGCCGGGAACTTCTTCGTGATCAAGGCGGTCGGCGCGGCCGCTGAGCAGGGCGCCGACCTGGACGAGTTGCTGCGGATCGGCACCAAGGTCAACTCGGTCACCCGGACCATGGGCATGGCGCTGACCTCGTGCACCCCGCCGGCCAAGGGCTCGCCGCTCTTCGAGCTCGGCGACGACGAGATGGAGATGGGCGTCGGCATCCATGGCGAGCCGGGACGCCGCCGGGAGAAGCTGGCCAGCGCGAACGAGATCGTCGACGAACTGCTCGACGCAGTGGTCAGTGACCTGCCCTACGGCAAGGGTGATGACGTGGCGCTGATGGTTAACGGGCTCGGCGGCACCCCGATCAGCGAGCTCTACCTGCTCTATGGCTACGCACATGAGCAGCTGGCCAAGCGAGGCATCAGCGTCCGGCGCAACTACGTCGGGAACTACTGCACATCACTGGACATGGCGGGCACGTCGATCACGCTCAGCCGCCTGGACCCGGAGGTCGAGGAACTGCTCGCGGCACCGGCCGAGATCGCGATCCGGACCTTCTGACCCGAGCGCCCGGATGAGTCGTTCCCCCACCGGCAGGCCCGGCCTGCCGGTGGGTTAGCCGATGACCCTGACGTTCTCGGCCTGGGGGCCCTTCTGGCCCTGGGTGATGTCGAGCTCGACCTTCTGTCCCTCGTCCAGGTTGCGGTAGCCGTCACCGGTGATCGCGCTGAAGTGCACGAACACGTCGGGGCCACCCTCGACCTCGATGAAGCCGTAACCCTTGTCGCCGTTGAACCACTTCACAGTGCCCTGCGTCATCTTGACCTTCTTCGGTGTGGACACGATCCCCGCCAGGGGCGGCGAGACCCGCATCCCGCGATTGCTTCAGCCAGCCTGCCACGGAATGTGCAGAGAGTGTAAACCGTGCGACGGCCTAACCATGCTCACTGCCCAGAACAGCGAGCGGCTGATCTCCTCCGAGCGGGCTGGCCGCTGCCCTGCATTCATGGTCCTCAGCACCGCGCCAGAGCCCGGTTGACCTGGCCGGCGGGATCGCCTCACGGACACGATCGGCGGCCCTGGCCCAGGAAACCGGACGCGGGCCGCTCGCCACTGGGGGGTTGGACGAGCGGCCCGGCCGGGTGGAGAGCGGGTGCTGCAACGGACGCGGCGGCACCTCTCCCCGGGGGGAGGAAACCTGGCCTGGTGGATGCAGTTGTAGAGCAGAATTCTAGAGTAATGCTCTAAGAACCTTTTTGGCTACGTTTGCCCTGGACGCACGGCCGATCCCCGGCCAGGTCCGGGTGCTCCGGAACGCCACGAGCGCGCCGCGCTGAAGGCCATCTGACCACCACGGCCAGGCCCCGGTGCATCGCTATACTCGGTCCATTGACGCTCAGGCACCATTCGCGGGACAGGCCAGGAGCGAGTTGCCGGGAAGACCGGACGCGCGGGCTGCCGCATCGAGCACGCAGCGCCGTGGCCCGGGAAGTACGGCGGAGGGCCGCCGCAGCCGCGACCGGGTGCTCCAGGTGTCGCTCGACCTGATCACCGAGGTAGGCATTGACCAGGTCCGCCTGGCCGAGATCGCCCGGCGGGCCGGCATGAGCTCCGGGCAGGTGATGTACTACTTCACCTCCAAGGAGCACATCCTGCTCGAGACCCTGGCCTCGCGCGAGCATGAAGAGTCCAGCCAGCGGCGGATCGCCCTCCCGGGCGCTGCACCCGGATGGCCCAGACTGGAACTATTCACCACGCTCTACCTGCCCTCCAGCCTCACCGACCCGGTCTGGATCTTGTGGACGGAGGCCTGGGCACGCGCCCCTCACAACGCACATGTCAGCCAGTTCCTGGACGAGCTGATGCGCCCCTGGCGCGAGGACCTGGCCGAGCTCGTAGAGCACGGCACGCGTGAGGGCACCTTCCAGCCGCTGGTTCCGATCGGCGACTTCACCCTCCGCTTCTGCGCGATGCTTGACGGGCTCGCCATGCTGCACATGCGGCAGATGCCCGCCCTGTCCAGCACCCGGCTGACCCAGCTGGCTATGGACAGCGCCCGGACCGAACTAGAGCCGAGATCCAGCCCTGGCGGCCAGCCGCGATAGGCAGGGGTCTGGCGGCCCGCACCAGAGGGAACCAGACATGACCGAGCGTGGTGCAGGGCAACCGCCGACCGCGGCGGGCCTGCTGGCGGTGCGCACGCCGATGGAGATCGAATACGCCCCTAGCGGGTCCCGGTTCGCGTTCACCCTGCACGCGGTGGTTTCCGAACACGGGGTAACACAGCCGGCCGATCTGTGGATGGTCGAGGGAGATGCCGACCCGGTCCGGCTCACCGACGGTCCGTGGGCCGACACCCTTCCCGTCTGGTCGCCGGACGGATCGCGTCTGGCCTACATCTCGGATCGCGCCGTGGCCGGCCACCACCTGCCCTACACGATGGTGCCCGGCGAGGAGCCGGTGCTCGCGGCGAGCTTCCCGGGATCGGCCGAGCAGGTGGCCTGGTCGGACGACGGTCACCGGCTGCTGGTCATCGCCGCCGATCCTGGCTCGTATTCCCGGGAGGTGTCCGGGACATTCGTCACTGGCGGCGCGTCGGAACTCGAGCGCGGGATCCGGCGTTCGAGCGGTGCCTGGCGCCGCCTGCTGATGGTCGACCTGACCACGGGCGACGTTACCGAGGTAGGCCCGCCCGGATGGAGCGTGTGGGAGGTCGCCTGGGACGGGGCAGGCGGCACGGCCGTCGGCCTGATCGCGGAGAATCCGGCCGGCCACGGCTGGTACCGGTCGAGGCTGGCCCGCCTCGATCTCCAGGCCCGCACGGCAGACGTCCTGTACAAGCCCCGGTGGCAGCTCGAAGGACTCGCCCTGTCACCGGATGGACGGCACGCCTCGGTGATCGAGGGCTACTCGAGCGATCCCGCGCTGCTCAACGGGAGCGTCCTGATCGTCGACCTCATCGGCGGCTCCGTGTCCGACCCTTGGCCCGGGCTCGAGACGGTCGGCGTCGCGACCTGGTGCGATGAGGAGTCGCTCGCCTACGGCCGGATGCACGGGACCGGCACGGCCTGGGGACGCATCCGGCTCGCCGGGGAGCGCGACGAAGTCTGGGCCGGCGAGGAGTACATCGGTGCCGATGTCTGCAAGCCGCAGGTGGCCGTCTCGGCTGGCGGCGCCGTCGTCATGACCACCCATGAGGCGCACGGCGTGCCACCGGAACTCGCCCGATTCGACCCCGGTAGCGGCACCTGGGTCCGTCTCACCTCGTTCAACCACGACATCGTCGAGGGGGTCGAGTTCCCCGACGCCCGTACCATCCGCTGGGCCTCGACGGATGGTCTCGAGATCGAGGGGCGGCTGCTGACCCCTCCGGGTGCGACCGGGCCTCTTCCGATGCTTGTGCTCGTGCACGGCGGGCCGACGTGGTGCTGGAACGCCGTGTTCTCCGATTCGGAACCGAACGCCGTCCTGCTCGCTGCGGCCGGGTACGCCGTCCTGCTGCCAAACCCGCGAGGGAGCACCGGCCGGGGACACGCCTTCGCCCAGGCCGTCATCGGTGACAGCGGGGGAAAGGACTTCGAGGACATCATGTCGGGCGTCGACCAGTGCATCGCCGATGGGGTCGCCGACCCTGATCGGCTGGGCATCTCCGGTTTGTCGTACGGCGGCTTCATGTCCGGATGGGCTGTCACCCAGACCGATCGGTTCAAGGCAGCCGTCGCGTTCTCGGTCGTCGCGAACAACCAGTCGTTTTTCCTCACGTCTGAGGTGGCCGGCTACGCCGAGATGATCCTCGACGGCGCCTGGTCTGATCCGGCAGGCCAGTTCCCCGATCGCTCGCCGGTCTTCCACGCCCACCGGTGCTCGACGCCGACGCTGGTGATCCAGGGCCAGATGGACCGGTGCACACCGGTGGGGCAGGGGGAGGAACTCTTCGGCGCGATCGCGCGCACCGGCACGGAATGTGAGCTCGTCGTCTATCCGCGAGAGGGCCACGTGCCGGTCGAGCGCGCACATTTGCTCGACGCACTCCAGCGAACCCAGGCGTGGTTTGACCGGCACCTGGAGAGGCGGCCTCGTGACACCCGGTGAAGGTCCTTGTACAGCGGCCGATTCTGCTCTGGATGGCATTCGGCACGCAGACTCGCGGAGTACGCCCCTGACGAGAGGGAATGCGCTGGTCAGGTATCCTTCCGCGGAGCAGCAAATGAATATAGGGGTGGGAAAGTATGGCAACTCAGACGACTGTCACGGTCACATGCGACATTTGCGGCGGGACGAAGGACGCCCGGACGCGGACTATCTCCCTGGATGGCCGGGCTCTTGAGATCGACCTGTGCGGGAAGGACGGCCGGGCCCTGGACAAGGCGGCCCAGAAATTCGTCCCGTTCGCCCGGAAGGTGGCCAGGGAGTCGGCCCCGCGCAGGACGGTCAGCTCCCGGCAGCACAGTGCTGACGTCCGTGACTGGGCCCGGACCCAGGGCATAGTGATCAGCGACCGGGGCCGGATCCCCGCGGATGTCGAGCGCAAGTTCGCGGCGGCTCACTAACGGCGGTCCGCTAACGGCAGGCCGCTAACGGCAGGCCGCCCAGGTGAGCAGCGCGCTGCCCGGATCAGCCGATCCGGGCAGCGCGCTGTGCCTCCTCAGCTTATGCAGCTTGGCCAGTTCGGCGGTGACCATCGCCTCGTGCTCCTCCTCGTCCCGGCGGGCGTCGGAGGGCTTCCAGCGGCCCCGGAGCAGCGGGATGCTGAGTAGGAAGAACACGATGCCGCCAAAGCACACCCAGTACCAGGTCTTCCACTGGCCGGGGGCCTGGGCGGCGGCTTTCTGGACCGCGGCGGCGTGGGCCTTCATGTACGCGAACACCTGCGGCGGAACCTTGGACAGCGCGGTCAGCTGGGCCGCATAGGGGGCCACGGTGGCCAGCTTGGGTGCCACCGCGATGACGCCCGTAATGGCCGTGCCGTTGGCGTTGATAGTGGACAGAATGGCGAGCCCCTTCGCACCCCCGCCCGCGGCCGCGACGGCCCGGGCGGCCAGTTTCGGCGGGATGGCGGCCGGGCTGGGGTACGTGGCCAGTTTGGCGAACAGGGCCGGATTGGCCTGGATCACCGCCAGTTCGGGTGCGAATTTCTGCGCGTTGGCCAGCTGGGTCTTATAGGTGGTGGCGGTGGCTACGACCTGCGGGTGGGTCTGCGCGAACGTGAGTTCGCTGCCGTAGCGGGCCGCGTACGCGGATACGGTGGGCCCGTAGCTGATCAGTGGCGTGACCGAGTTGATAACGGCCGGGACGATCAGGAACGCGACGAAGATCGTGACCCGGATGATCCAGCCCCAGATGGCCAGGCCGGTGGCGGTGAGCGCGGGATTGCGCGCCTCGACGGTCTCGGTATAGCTGGCCATCCAGGGGCAGTAGGCCACGCCCAGGAAGAACGAGCCCAGGGCCAGGATGATGGCGAGCGTGTAGTAGCTGGGATGGTGGCCCGCCTGCTCCAGGTACACCACGGTCATCACGGCGGCCACCACCCCGCCGATCACCATGAACGGCTTCCGGACCCGGAACCGGTCGGAGATTATCCCGATCAGGATCACGGCGATGACGTTGAATCCCCAGTTCCAGTTGCCCAGGCCGTTGGCGTCTTTGACGGAGAACCCGAACACCGTGGTCAGGTAGATGACGGCGAACGCGACGGCCGTGTAATAGATGAGCAGCATCAGCGACACGCCGATAGCCGAGATGATCACGTCGGGCTTGAGCAGCTGACGCCATGGGTGCCGCAGCGCGGCCTCGATGTCGATCCCCTTGGCCCGGGCCTCGATCAGCGCGCGGTCGCGCATCGTCACCATCAACTGGTCACGCAGTCGCGGGGACAGTTCCCGCAGCCCGACCAGGGCGATCACGAACACGACCAGGCCGGCGATGCCGCAGATGCGGTACTGGTGCGTCCAGATCCGCGGATCATGCACTACCGCGGGAATGGTGGCGCTGCCGACCACCGCGACGATCAGGCTGCCCACGACCGGGCCGCTGGTCCAGAACCCCATGGCCGTGGCCCGCCCCACCTGGGGCGAGAAGTCGCGGATCAGGGCCGGGGTGGCGACCAGGCAGATGCCCTCGACCAGGCCGACCACGAAGGTGGCGATGCCGAACGCCCACTTGTTGGTCGTGGCGGGGATGACGAACGCGGTGAAGATCCCGGTGAGCAGCAGCCCGCCGACCACGAGATTGGCGCGGCCCAGCCGGTCGGCCAGCCCGGCGAACAACGAGCCGAAGGCGCCGATCAGGTTGCCGAAGGCCAGGATGAGCACGAAGAACGTGAAGCTCATGTGCAGGTCGGCCAGGACCAGCGTGGACACCGAGCCGACCACATACAGCTCGTAGTACAGCGTGATGGTGGCCAGCACCGTGATGCCCAGGTAGAGCACGCGCGGCCCGGTATCGGGATAGGCGTCCAGCTGGCGGCGCCACAGCCACGACCCCTTTCCTTGGCGGCCAGGGATTAAATCTGTCGCAGTCGCGCTCATGGCGGCCTTCCCTGCTCGGCGTGGCCGTGCCGGAGCAGCGACCACAGAAGTACGGCGGTGTACTTTAGCGCTGATAGCTTAAGAGCGTGTCCGCAGAGAGACAAGGGGGTGCTCTCGCCCGCACCCACGAAGGTGAGCCCGGGCTGCCCCGCGGCCGGAACGGGCTGCCCCTCGAGGCGGTGCGGGCGGCGCAGCGCGGACGGCTGCTGAGGGCGGCCATCGCCGCCGTGGCCGCGACCGGATTCAATGACGTGACCGTCGCGGACATCGTGCGCGGTGCGCGCGTGTCCAAGGCTGCCTTCTACGCCCACTTCGCCGACAAGGAAGACTGCTTCCTCGCCGCCACCCGCGAGGGAGGGGAGCTCCTGGTGGACCGGGTGGCGGCTGCGGCCCGCCAGCTGACCGCGGCCGCGAGCGCCGAGGACGTACTGCGGGCGGGCCTGGCCGCGTTCCTTGACTTCCTGGCCGGGGAGCCCGCGTTTGCCCGGGCCTTCTATGTGGACATGCCCGCGGCCGGGCCCCGGGCGGTGGGGCGGCTCGAGGCCGCGCAGCACCGGTTCGCCGGACTGAATCAGGCCTGGCACGAGCGGGCCCGCCGCCAGCACCCGGCCTGGCCTGAGGTTCCCTACGAGGCCTACTACGCGCTGGCGGGCGCCACGGCCGAGCTGGTGCGCGCCGAAGTCCGCCATGGCCGGATCGACGCCGTACGCGACCTGGAAGACACGCTGGTCGACCTGCACCTGGCCGTGCTCGCCGCCCAGCCGTGGGGGCGCCCGGGCTGAGCGATGGCAGCCACCCGGGCAACGGCCCGCCATGCAGCGGCGGCTGGCGTCACCGGATCCTGGACTGAATGAACCAGCGGATCGTGGTCACCGCGATGGCCAGCAGGGTGGCCACGGTCATCGGGAGGAATCCGCTGGCGATCCACTGGGCGGCGCTGACGGCGAGGGCCGTGTGGGACGTACCGGCCGCCCGGTCGCCGGCCAGTCCGGCCCGGTGGCCATGACGAGATAAGCCAGCGCGGGCACCGGGATGATCCGGTAGACGGCCCCGGGCTGGATCGCGAGCGCAGCGGCCAGCGTCGCCGCTACCAGGGACACGCCGAGTACCGGGCCCGGGCCGGTGCCGGCCAGCACGGTGATGAGCGCGCCGAGTGCGGCCCCGCCCACCACGATGCACACCCCGCCCCGGCCGGTCAGCGACCCCCACCACGACGGCATCGGACCGGGCGGTGATGGCCGCCGGTGCATTTGCCCGCGCATTACGGAATAGCCCTGAGGCATTACCGGATCGCGCCGGTGCATTTGCCTACGCATTACGGGATCGGGCTCGTGCGGGCCCGGATAAGGACCCGGCGCGCCGCGATACAGCGGCCGCGGGTCCGCGTCGTATCCTCGTGAGGTCGGCATTGTGGTCCTAAAGGTTAGCCGCTTCGGCTTGCCGCGGGAACTGCACGGGTAGTCTTCGCCGCAACAGTAACTACCCGGCCGGAAGGGAAGCGATGCGCCGGCGGAAGACCGGATACTGGCTGAGCTGTGTCCTCGCGGCACTGATCCTCCTGGTCAGCGGCTTCTCACACTCGCTCGTCCAGGACGTGAGCAGCATCGGGAGTTCGCACGCTATCGCCAGCGGCCCCTCGATCGGCCCGCAGAACATCCTTCTTATGGGACTGGAAAGCCGCCGGGACTGGAATGGCAACATCCTGCCCGCGAACATCCTGTCCAAGCTGCATGCGGGAAACGCCCAGGCCGTCGCCAACGGCGCGGGCGGCAATGACACGAACACGCTGATCCTCATCCACATACCGGCCGGCGGCAAGAAAGCGATCGGCTTTTCGATCCCGCGCGACGACTGGGTGCATTTCGCGGGCACGGTCGGGCCGCAGCAGCAGGGCAAGATCGACCAGGCTTACGGCGTGAGCATGTTCTACGAGGAGGGAAAGCTGCGGCAGCAGCATCCCGCTATGAGCCAGGACCAACTGGCCTTCCTCGGTAACGAGGCCGGCCGCACCGCGGCCGTGGCGACCGTGGAGAAGCTCACCGGGGTGCACATCGATCACTTCGCTGAAGTCAACATGGACGGGTTCTACGAGCTCGCCAAGGTGTTCGGCGGGGTGGAGGTCTGCCTTAAGCATCGGGTCCACGACATCAACTCCGGCGCCAATTTCCCCGCCGGGTTCCAGCATCTGGACGCCGCCCAGGCCCTGGCGTTCGTGCGCCAGCGCGACGGCCTGCCCAACGGCGACCTGGACCGTACCCACCGTCAGCAGGCCTTCCTTGACTCGGTGATCCACCAGCTGCGGGCCGAGGGGGTGCTCAGCGACCTGACCAAACTGGACGCCTTGCTGTCCGTGGCCAAGCAGTACGCCATCACCGACGCGGGGTGGAACCTGCTCGACTTCGCCACGGAGATGCGCAGCCTGTCCAGCGGCAACCTGGTCTTCCACACGCTGCCGATCAAGGGCTTCGCCACGATCGACGGCCAGGCCGCGAACGTGATCGACCCCGCCTACATCACGTCGATCGTCCGGGGCACCTTTTACCCCAAGCCCAGCCCTCCGCAGCACCATCACCGCGGCCTCACCGGCAGCCGGGCGATCACCGTCAACGTGCTGAACGGCGGTAACACGACGGGGCTGGCCGCGCGGGTCGCGGCGGCCCTGGCGGGGGCGGGCTTCCGGGCCGGACGGGTCGGGAACACCAGTGCTCTCGCCAGCACCGAGGTCCGTTACGGGCCGGGAACGTCGGCCCAGGCCGGCCCCATCGCCGCCCTGTTCGGCGTGACCGCCGTAGCCAGCGGTGCGGTGCCGCCCCACCAGGTCGAGATCCTGCTCGGCGGCAGCGCCACGCTCCCGCACATCCCGGCCTCCGCCCCGGCCCGGTCGCCGGGCCCGGTCATCCCCACCGCCGGGCCGCAAGGCGGGGCGGTCATCGCTGGAAACGGCATCCCCTGCGTGAACTGACCGCGGCGGTGAGGTAATGGAGCTTCTTCCGGCCTCGCCGGATCGCCCTACACCCTGAAACTCGACCAGGGCGACGTGAAGATCGCCGACCCGGCCCAGGTCGTACTGCAATCCGACCCGTTCCGGCGGCTGTCTTACACCTGGCACACGTTCACCCCGGAATGGGCGGCGGCCTACGACGTGAGCGATGGGCACCTGGCCCAGGTGGCCGCCGAGCCCCGCTCCACGGTGACGTTCGACCTGGAACCCGTCGGCGACCTGGTCAAGCTGACCGTGGTGCACGGCGGCTTCGCTGCGGGCAGTGCCGTCCTGCCGGGCATTAGCCAGGGCTGGCCGCGGCTGATGTCTGACCTGAAGACGCTGCTGGAAACGGGGGAGCCTCTCCCGGCCGGATAATCCCGCCCGGCGAGCTGCCCCCGAGCTGCCCCCGGTCCGCCCCACCGTTTGATGGGGCCAGCCGGGGGCAGTTCATGCGGGTCAGAGGCGGGTGGTCGCGATGAATCCAGTGGAGCGGGTGATCCGGCGGGTAGACGCGACCCAGCAGCGGTTCACCCCGGCGGCCTTCGTCTTCGGGGTGACCAAGAAGTACGGCGACGACAACGGCGGCGTGCTCGTCTCGAACCTCGCGTTCTCTGCCTTCCGGGCGCTGTTCCCGCTGCTCCTGATTCTGGTGACCCTGCTGGGCCTGGCCGCCTCGGTGGACGCGGGGTTCCGGCAGGATGTCATCGACGCGGTGGCCCATCAGATCCCGCAGATTGGCAGCCAGCTCACCGAGCACGTGCATGAGCTCCGGCGCTCCAGCGTGATCGGGCTCATCGTGGGCCTGGTCGGCCTGGTCTGGGGCGCGACGGGGCTGGCCCAGGCGGGCCTGTTCACGATGGCGCAGGTGTGGAACCTGCCCGGGCCCGCGCGGCCCGGGTATGCGCAGCGGCTCGGCCGCGCGATGGAGTTCCTCGGCGTGCTCGGCGTCGGAGTCATCCTGACCACGTTGCTGGCCAGCCTCAACACCTACGGCCAGAAGGCCGCCATCTTCGTCGTCCTGGCCGAGCTCGCTGCCGCCCTGGTCAACGTGGGCATGTACCTGGTCGCGTTCCGGGTGCTCACCCCGAAGGGCATCCCGACCCGCCGGCTGATCCCGGGCGTCATCGCCGGCGGGATCGCCTGGACCGTGCTGCAGATCCTCGGCACGTACCTGGTGCACCACTTCTTGCACAGCAACTCGGTCTACGGCTACTTCGGCACCGTCCTCGGCCTGGTGGCCTACATCTACCTGGCCATCCAGATCACGGTGTACGCGGCCGAGATAAACGTGGTCCTGGCGCGGCGGCTGTGGCCGCGCTCTATCGTCCAGCCGCCGCTCACCGAGGCCGACCGGGCCAGCATGGCGCTGCAGGCACTGCAGAACCAGCGCCGGGAGGAGCAGCACATCGAGGTGTCCTTCCACGATCGCCCGTCCGGCGCCCCCGCGCCGGACAGCACCCCGCAGACGCCTGCCGAGGTCGCGCCGCCGGCCCCCGATCCGGACCTGGCCGCCTGGGGCGCAAGCGATGGCGCCTCAGGCGGCGGCCAGCACCCCCACCCGGCGCTCGGCGGTCAGCCGGCTGGCTGAGGTGCCGACGTAGCTGCCCGAGGTCGGCGCCACGTCGCTGTAGTCCCGGCCGGCCGCGACCGTGACGTAGGCGCTGCCCGCGCGGCGGCCATGGCACGGATCGAACGGCACCGCGATCGCGTCCCGGGCCCGGGGCACCACGACCTCGACCCAGGCGTGCGTGCCACCCTGGCCGATCAGGTGCCCGGACACGTACCGGGCCGGCAGCCCCACCAGGTGGCAGAGGGCCAGCATCACGTGGGCCATGTCCTGGCAGACGCCGCGCCCGCCGGCCAGCGCCTCGGCGGCCGTGGTCCGCACCGAGGTGACCCCGTCGGCGTAGTCCAGCGACGCGTGCACCAGGTCACAGATCCATTCCGCCTGGTCCAGCGGGGCCACGGCGCTGGCCGGCAGGCGGGCGGCTAGCTCGCGGAGCCGGTCATCGGCGGCGGTCAGCCGGGTGGGGGACAGCAGGGCCGGGCTGCGGGTGGCCTCGAGCGGCAGCACGGCGGGCCCGTCGCGGCGGATCCGCTCGACGATGGCGGTCAGCCGGAACTCCACGGTCTGGGCCACGTGCTCGGCCTTCAGCCAGGTGATCACGTTGCCGCGAGAGTCCCGGGCCACCCGGCGCCGGGCCTGGGCGCCCGTCACCTCGAGCTGATGGGCCCGCCGGTGCTGGCCGCCGTGCCGGGTGGGCGGCACGATGACCAGCCGCTGCCGCAGCGACTGCACCGGCGCGTCGTAGTCGTAGCGGAAACTCTGCTCGATGACGTAGGTCACCCGCCGGGCGGCGTCCAGGTCCAGCCCCCGGTGATCGAGCAGCCGGGACCTGAGTTGCTGGGGATCGAGTGTCATCCGGGCGCCTCCTCAGCCTGAACCACCATCGATTCCAGGACCGGGCCGCCGAACGTCGTGGCCATGGCCACGTCCGACGCGTCGCGTCCCCGGCCGATCACCACCCGGCCCTTGCGCCGCATGTTGTTGCGGGGATCAAAGGTCCACCACCGCTGGCCGAGCCAGACTTCCATCCAGGCCGCGAAGTCCATCGGCGCCGGGTCCGGGGGGACGTCCATATCGGGCAGGTAGCCGAAGACGTAGCGGGCCGGGATGTTCAGCGCCCGGCAGAACGAGATGGCCAGGTGGGTGAAATCGCGGCACACCCCGCGGCCCGCCGCGTTCACGTCCGCGGCGGTGGACAGCGCGGTGCTGCTGCCGTACCTGAACTCCAGATGGCCGTGCACGTGGTCGCAGATGGCCTGGACCCGGCGGTAGCCCGGGGCCAGCGCGCCGAACCGGGACCACGCCTCGTCCCCCAGCACGTCGGGCAGGCAGTACCGGCTGGGCAGGGTGTAGATCAACGTGTCGTCGGGCAGCGCGTTGGGCGTAGCTTCAGCGGCGTCCTCATCCGCGTCCTCGGTGGCGTCGGGAACGTCGGCGATCGCGTGATAGCCGAAACTGGACCGGCCCGCCGGGAGCATGGCCCGGGCGCACGGGTTGCCGTAGAGGTCGGTGTAGCTCCGCAGTTCCATCTGCGGCCCTGCCGACCACCGCTCGTGGTCCACGACAACGTATGCGGACCCGCGCGGCTGCACCTGGAAGACGACCGGCGTGTCGATGGCGGCCAGGTAGGTGAAGTCGCATCCCACCTGAATACGCCGGCGTCTCATATTCCTATCGTCCACGGCGGATGTTTCTGCCCGGTTACGTCAGGTCCAGCCGCCCCGGGCGCCGTTGCTCCTGTGACTCATCTCACCTGCGGTTGCCTCCTGGGCTCAGGAAAACCGGATCAGGACTGATTAAGTGGCACGATCTGGGTACGTAGTCGCCAGGCTGCTGACCTGCGGCCTCTTCTGTTCGCTGGATGCTGGGCCCCGCGCCTGGCTAGGATGCCAAGGCTGGCGGGCGGGGGCTATGGTGATTCGCGGCTTATATGCCGATCTGGCGGCAGGCTCGCTGAGCCTGTCCGGGTAGACTGGCCGGCCACGGGACGCCATGGCCTGGGTAGCATGCCTGCCCGCCTTGAGTTCCCGGCCCCAACGGCAGCGGCCGAAGGGCGTCCCTGTAAACGGCGGAACGTGATGGGAGTCGGAATGCGCGTTCTGGTTCTGGGCGGCGATGGTTTCTGTGGCTGGCCGACCTCGCTTTACTTGTCGGACCGTGGCCACGATGTGACCATCATCGACAATCTGAGCCGTCGCAAGATCGACATCGACCTGGAGGTCGAGTCGCTGACGCCGATCAGGCCGATCGGCGAGCGGATCCGGGTCTGGGAAGAGGTCTCCGGCAAGGAGATCGGCTTCATCAGCCTGGACCTGGCCACCGAGTACGACAAGCTCGTTGCGGTGCTGTCCGAGCTGCGGCCGGACGCGATCGTGCACTTCGCTGAGCAGCGGGCGGCGCCGTACTCGATGCGGACCACGGCGACCAAGCGCTACACGGTGGACAACAACGTCCGGGCCACGCACAACCTGCTGGCCGCGCTCGTGGAGACCAGGATCGACGCCGCCCTGGCGCACCTGGGCACGATGGGCGTCTACGGGTACGGGTGGTCCGGCAGTGCGCCGATCCCCGAGGGCTACCTGACCGTGAAGGTGCCCACCCCGGACGGTGAGCTGGAGCGGGAGATCCTGCACCCGGCGAATCCCGGGTCGGTGTACCACATGACCAAGACGCTCGACCAGCTGATGTTCGCGTTCTACGCCAAGAACGACGGGGTGCGGATCACCGACCTGCACCAGGGCATCGTGTGGGGTACGCAGACCCCGCAGACCGGCCAGGACGAGCGGCTGATCAACCGGTTCGACTACGACGGCGACTACGGCACCGTGCTCAACCGGTTCCTGATGCAGGCCGCCATCGGGCACCCGCTGACGGTGCACGGCACCGGCGGGCAGACCCGGGCGTTCATCCACATCCGCGACACCGTGCGGTGCATCGAGCTGGCCATCAGCAACCCGCCCGAGGCGGGGGACCGGCCCCGGGTACTCAACCAGATCACCGAAACCCACCGCGTGCTCGACCTGGCCAAGATGGTGGGCGACGTGATGGGCGTGGAGATCGCGTACCTGCCGAACCCGCGGGTCGAGGCGGAGGAGAACGACCTCGTCGTGCGGAACGACCAGTTCCTGGCGCTGGGCCTGCAGCCGACCACCCTGTCGGAGGGCCTGCTCGGTGAGGGCACCGACATCGCCAAGCACTACGCGCACCGGGCCGACCCCTCCAAGATCATCGCCCGTTCGGTCTGGAAGGCCGGCATGGAGACCGCCGACGACCTGATGACGGAGCTTCCCGGCCAGGAGTAACCGTTCGCATGGTCGCTTGATCTCTAACGCCCTCGCGGCGGCACCGGATCCCCGGCTGCCGCCGCGAGGGCGTTGTGGTGCCAGACGCCCCGGAGGAGGCTCCCGGGACGGCACTCACGTACCGTGACGTGTCATGGCGACCCGCGACCCGACGCTGCGATTCCGGCCGATCGCCGTGGCCGTGGTGCATACCGCCCGGCGGCATGCGTGGCGGATCCTGGTCGTCTCGATCGTGGTGTCCGCCGTGACTGTGGCGGTGGAGCTGGCCGCCGACCACCTGCTGGACCGGTCCGACGTGACCTCGGCGGTGGTCGGCGCCCTGTCCACCTCGACGGTGAGCCTGCTTGGCGCGGTGTTCCTGTCCGGCTTCCTGTGCCGGCTGGTCACTAGCACTGAGCACGGGGCCACCGAGCGGGGGAAGACCGAGCACGGGAAGCCGGAGCACGAGAACACGGAGCAGGGGAAGACCGAGCCTGGGTCTGACGGCAGCCGGATCCGCGACGTGCTGCGCTCACTGCCCTGGGGCTCGCTGATCCTGGCCGACCTGCTGGCCGCCCTGATCATCGTGATCGGGCTGGTGGCCCTGATCATTCCCGGGCTGATCGCCATCACCCTGCTGGCCGTGGTCGGGCCGGTCATCGAGCTCGAGCGCCAGCACGCCGTGGCCGGCCTGCGCCGTTCCGCGCATCTGGTCCGGCCGCACTTCTGGCGGGTCGCGGCGTATGCGACCCTGCCGCTGCTGCTGGCCAACGGGGTGGTCGGCATCCTGCCGGATCCGTCCGGCCACACCAGCGTGGTGACCACCCTGATCGTGCGGTCCATCGGCGAAGGCGTCGTCGAAGCGGTGGTCGGCCTGCTGCTGGTGGAACTGTGCTTCCGGCTGATCGCCGCCGAGCGCGCCGCGGCGCGCCCCGCGGCCCAGCCGGTGGGCTTACCCGAGCGCGCCCGCCGGGGCCGGCCGGGCCTGGTGGTGACGCCCGGTGAGGGCCGGCTGGGCGTGGCCACCCGGGACCAGCGACGCCAGGGTGGCCGCGAACCGGCTGCCGGGGGCCTGGCGCGCGACACGTTCCGCGTCCTCGGCCGTGTCCACGTCCAGCAGCTCCGGCACCTGGCGGACGCACAGGCCCGCGTCGCGCAGCCGGTCCAGCTGGACCCGGCCGGTGTGATCCACCGACATCGGCACGCCCAGGATCAGCTGCGGATCCGGCTTGCGCAGGCCGAGCAGCCAGAAGCCGCCGTCCTCGGCCGGCCCGAACACTGCGTCCGCGTCCCCGGCGGCCAGGGGCTGCGCCACGGTCTCCAGCAGCCCGGGGGTCACCTGGGGGGTGTCCATGCCAATCAGCACGATAGGGACCGCGAGCTGCGCGTAGGCGTCGTCGAAGGCGGCGGCGATCCGCTCGTCCAGCCCCTGGCCGCGCTGCGGCGACACCTCGAAACGGGCTGGCAGCTCCGCCCGCAGGGCGCCCGGCGCGGCCCGCTGGTCATCCAGGGACAGCGTGTGCCGGGCGAACGAGGCGCTGGCCCCGGCCTCCAGCGTGTCGACGAGCGCCGCCTCGGCCAGCATCGCGGCTTCCTGCGGGGTGAACGGCGGGGTGAGCCGGGTCTTGACCCGGCCCGGCACCGGAGCCTTGGCCAGGACGATGAGCTGGGCCGCGACCGTGCCTGAGGGACCGGTGCCTGAGAGGCCGGTCGCCGGGGCGAAGGGCCATTCGGCAGCCGGCCTTTTTCCTGGCTCCCTCGCGGGCGCTCCGCTGGCAGCGGTCATGAGGCGAGCACCCGCCGCATGTCGCGGACGGTCCGCACCGTCCCGCTCACGGTGCCCGTGACCTTGGACCGCCCAGACCGGGGCAGGTAGGGGATATCCACCTCGTCGATCCTCCAATCGGCGTTGGCCGCAGCCATCACCATCTCCAGCGGGTAGCCGAAGCGACGGTCAGACAGGCCCAGCGCGACCAGCTGCGCGCGGCGGGCGCAGCGCATCGGCCCGAGGTCACGCAGCCGCACCCCGGTGCGCCGGCGCAGCTCAACGGCGAGGACCTTGTTCGCGAACCGGGCGTGCACCGGCCAGCTGCCCAGGCTGCGGGTCATCCGGCGGCCCAGCACCAGGTCCGCGGAGCCGAGCCGGACCGGATCAGCCACCTGCGGCAGATCGCGCGGGTTGAGCGAGGCATCCGCGTCCATGAAGCAGACGATGTCGCTGGTCGCCGCGATCAGCCCGGCGTGGCAGGCGGCGCCGAAGCCGCGCTGCGGTACCCGGACGACCGTGGCCCCGTGCTCCACCGCGATGCTGGCCGACGCGTCGGTGGAGCCGTTGTCGGCCACGATGGGGTGAAACCCGGCCGGCATCCGGGACAGGACCCAGGGCAGCGCCTCAGCCTCGTTCAGGCAGGGCAGGATGACGTCGATCCGCATGGCCCGACCGTAGCCCGGGAGTACCCGGATCGACCCTTACAGAGCTGTGACGTATCGTCGCGCACCGTATGAGCCCAGGTTGGCCGCGTGATTCGCTGCTGCCATGCGAATTCTGGTGACCGGGGCCGCGGGATTCATCGGCTCCCATGCAGTCGACGTCATGCGGGCGGCAGGCCACGAGGTCCAGGGCCTGGACTCGCTGGCCCCGGCCGTGCACGCCGGCCGGCCCGATTACCTGCCGGACAACTTCGACCTGGCCGTGGGGGACGTCCGTGACCCCGACGCGGTCCGCCGGGCGGTGGCGGGCGCGGACGTCGTGTGCCATCAGGCCGCGCTGGTCGGCCTGGGGGTCGACCTGGCCGATCTGCCTGCCTACTCCGACGTCAACGTGACTGGCACCGCGGTGCTGCTCGAGGCCATGGGCCGCAGTGGCGTGCCCCGCCTGGTGCTGGCCTCGTCCATGGTGGTCTACGGGGAAGGCGCCTACGACTGCGCCGGGCACGGCCGGGTCCGGCCTGCCCCGAGGGATGTGAGCGATCTGGAGGCGGGCTGCTTCGAGCCCCGCTGCCCGCAGTGCTCAGCGCCGCTCACCGTGGCCACCGTCACCGAGGATGCCCCGCTGGATCCCCGCAACGCCTACGCGGCCAGCAAGCTTGCCCAGGAACATCTGGCCGCCACCTGGGCCAGGATGACCGGCGGGTCCGCGGTCGCGCTGCGCTACCACAACGTGTACGGGCCGCGGATGCCGCGTGACACGCCGTACTCAGGGGTGGCGGCGATCTTCCGGTCCGCGCTGGAGGGAGGCCGCTCGCCCCAGGTGTACGAGGACGGCCAGCAGCGGCGCGACTTCGTGCACTGCCGCGACGTGGCCCGGGCCAACCTGGCCGCGCTGCGGGCGGGTGAGCCGGGCTCGCTGCGGGCCTTCAACATCGCCAGCGGCGAGCCGCACACGGTCGGCGAGATGGCGGGGGCGCTGGCCGGCGCGTTCGGCGGTCCCGCTCCCACGGTGACCGGCCGCTACCGGCTGGGCGACGTCCGGCACATCGTGGCGTCGCCCGAGGCAGCCGCCCAGGGGCTCGGGTTCCGGGCTGAGACCGGATTCGGCGACGGGATGACCGAGTTCGCTCACGCGCCGCTGCGCCACCCCGTGAATGCCGGGCGGCCCAGCCAGGAAGTCCCTCAGCCGGCCTGCCGCGCGTAGTCCGGGTCCACGACGATCGGGGCCGTCTGCTGCCGGGCTCCCGACTGGGCCAGCGGGAGCCGGATCACGAACTGGCAGCCGCGGGCGATGTTCTGCACCGCGATCTGGCCGGAGTGCGCCTCCACGATGCCGCGGGCGATGCTGAGCCCCAGACCGGCGTTGTTGTCCGGGCCGGGGGTGCGGGCCGTCTCCGCGCGGAATGCCACGTCGAAGACCCGCGGCAGCGCCTCGGGCGGGATCCCGCCGCAGGCGTCGACCACGCTGACGCAGGCCATGCCGCGGTGCAGGTCACCCTGGACCTCGACCATCCCCTCCGAGGGGGTGTGCCGGATCGCGTTGGTCACCAGGTTGCGCAGCGCGCGGCCGAACTCATCCGCGTCGACCAGGACCGGCAGCCCGCGCACCGAGGAGCCGCGCAGCCGGACCCCCTTGGCGCGGGCCAGCGGCTCGGTGCTGGCCAGGGCCTCCGCCACCAGGTCGTCCAGCCCGACCAGGCGTCGGGACAGCCGCAGCGCGCCCGCGTGGATGCGGGCCAGCTCGAACAGGTCGTCGATCATGGCCGACAGCCGGTCCGCCTCGCGGCGGATCTGCGTGTGGTAGGTGGTCACCGTCTCGAAGTCGACCACCACGCCGTCTTCCAGCGCCTCCGCCATGGCGCGCAGCCCGGCCAGCGGGGTGCGCAGGTCGTGGCTGACCCAGGCGACCAGTTCCCGGCGGCTGGCTTCCAGCGCCCGTTCCCGGGTGTAGGACTCGGCGAGCTTCTCGTGCGCCAGGGCCAGCTCGTCGGACAGGGTGGCGAACTCGGCGGGCAGGTGGGCCTGGGGCGGCTCGTAGTAGCCGACGCTGCCGACGTTGCGGACCGCCGCGAGCAGGATCCGGCTGGCCGCGGTGACCCGGTGGCCGACCAGCAGCGCGACCGCGAAACCGGCCACGCCCGCGATGACCACCACGGCCAGCACCACGTTCCGGTCGTCCGTGGAGATCATCATCTTGTAGGCGATGACCCCGACCCCGGCGCTGGTGCTGACGATGACCACCGCGGCCACCACGAACAGGAGCGTGGCCAGCGAGCGCCGGGCGAGCAGCCGGACGCAGAGCAGCCCGGCCGCCGCTGAGGCGACGGCGACCCCGGCGACGGTGTACGTCACCTGCCAGAGCGTGGGCGCGTCGATGCCTGTCATGCTTCTCCCGGTTCGTAACGGTAGCCAACGCCCCAGACGGTGACGATCCGCCGGGGTGCCGTGGGGTCCGGCTCGATCTTTTCCCGCAGCCGCCGGATGTGCACGGTGACCGTGGACGTGTCACCGAAGGTCCAGCCCCACACGTGCGCGAGCAACTGCTCACGGCTGAACGCCTGGCGGGGACGGCGCATGAGGAACACCAGGAGGTCGTACTCCCGGGAGGTCAGGGCCAGCGTGCTCTCGGCCAGCATGACCGAGTGCGCGCCCAGGTTGACGATGAGGTTGCCGTCCTTGATGACGCCCAGCGCGGGCGGGTCGGGCAGGCCTCCGCCCCGGGCGCGGCGCAGCACCGACCGGACCCGGAGGGCCAGCTCACGGGGGCTGAACGGCTTGGTGACGTAATCGTCGGCCCCGGTCTCGAAGCCGACCACCCGGTCGGTCTCCTCGCCCAGCGCGGTCAGCATCACCACCGGGATGGGCCATTGCGCGCGCAGTCTCCGGCAGACTTCCAGGCCGTCGATGCCGGGCAGCATCAGGTCCAGGACGACAAGATCCGGCGGTTCAGCGGCGACCCGGCGCAGCGCCTCGTAGCCGTCGCCAACGCATTCCACGTGGTGCCCATCGCGCGTCAGGTAACGCCCGACGACATCAGCCAGGGTCGCGTCATCATCAACCACGATGATGCGCCCCGGCCGGTCGGGGTTGGTATTCACCCTTACACCGTAGATGCCGCACCGCCTTTGTGCCTCTGACCGGGAGAGATCCGTCATCGGTCTGTAAGGGTCATTCCGCTGTCCCCGACGTTAGGCTCAACGCCGCTGCCACCGGACCGGGCCGTCGTCCCGGCCAGCCCCCGGAAGCCACACCCCCGGAAGGAGGGGAACCGCGTGCTCGGTGAGCTGTATGAAGACGCTCTTACTGGCCTCGCGCGGCCGGAAATCGAGTACGAGGACGGCCGGAGGGCCCCGCTGCGGATCGATGACTGGCTGCACGCCATCCCGGGCGACAGCTCGATTCTGGACCGCTGCCAGGGGCACACCCTGGATGTCGGGTCCGGTCCCGGGCGGCTCACCGTGGCGCTGGCCGAGCGCGGCGTGCCGGCCCTCGGCATCGACATCACGCCCTCGGCCGTGCAGCTGGCCCGGTCGTGCGGCGCGCTGGCGCTGCACCGGGACGTGTTCGCCACGGTCCCGGGGACCGGGCGGTGGGCGCGGGTCCTGCTCGCCGACGGCAACATCGGCATCGGCGGTGACCCCGATGCCCTGCTCAGCCGGGTGGCCGAGCTGCTCAAGCCGCTCGGCCAGGCGCTGGTCGAGGTGGAGCCGCCCGGCGCGCCGCTGGCCACGGACATGGTCCGGCTGAGCCACGCGGGCAAGTGCAGCTCCTGGTTCCCGTGGGCGTCGATCGGGGCCGACCAGATCAGCGAGCTGGGCCTGCGGGCCGGGCTGGCCGTGACCGAGGTCTGGACCGACGCGGGGCGCTGGTTCGCCGCCCTGTCCCGGGGGATTGATTCGTGACCACGAAGCTCCGGATGGCCGCCGCGGCGGCGGCCGCGACCGCGCTCACCACGCTGATCGTCCTCACGGTTCACTCGGTGCTGTTCGCGCGGATCGGTACGCTCCCGGTGGCGCTCGGCCTGTGGGCCCTGTTCGCTATCGGTGCCTGGCTGGTGCTGCGGCTGCCCGGCCGCTGGGCGGTAGCCCTGATCATCGTGGGGGGCATCGCCATGCAGCTGGCGGCGCTGTCCGCCGGACCCCAGGGCAGCGACGACCTCTACCGCTACATCTGGGACGGCCGGGTCCAGGCCGCCGGCATCGACCCGTATCAGTACGCGCCGGCCGCGCCGCAGCTCGCCTCGCTCCGCGACCCCTTCCTGTGGCCGGCGCACGCCCCGCATTGCGTCCCCGCCGGCCTGCGGCTGGACGGCTCGACCCAGCTCGCGGACCCCGGCTGCACCAGGATCAACCGTCCCATCGTGCACACCATCTACCCGCCGGTGGCCGAGGCCTACTTCCTGGGCGTGCACTACGTGTCGCCGGCCGGGAGCGGGAGCACCCCGATCCAGGCGGGCGCGGCGGTCTGCGCGGTCCTGCTCACTCTGCTGCTGCTATACGGCCTGCCGAAGGTGGGCCGGGACCGCAGGCTGGCGGTGCTGTGGGCGTGGTGCCCCACGGTGGCCCTGGAGGCGGGCAACAACGGGCACGTGGACGTGCTCGCGGCGGGCCTCACCGCGGCCGCGCTGATCCTGCTGGCCCGGCCCGGCTCGCTCGGTCACCCGCTGCGCAGGCCGATAGCCGGGGGTGCGCTGCTGGCCCTGGCTATCTGGACCAAGGTCACCCCGGTGCTGGTCGCGCCCGCCGTGCTGCGCCGCCGCCCGGTCGCGGTGATCTGCGCGGGCATCAGCGCCACGGTGATCGTGTACCTGCCGCACGTGCTGGCCGTGGGCAGCGGGGTGATCGGGTTCCTGCCCGGTTACATGCAGCAGGAGGGGTACGCGAACGGCTCCCGGTTCCTGCTGGTCGGCATGCTGGTGCCAGGGAAGTGGGGCTTCCTCGCGGCGTTCGCGATCCTGGCCACGGTCGCCCTGCTGGTGCTGCGGCGCGGTGACCCGGACCGGCCCTGGCGCGGCGCCGTGGTGATGACCGGCCTGGCCCTCGCCGTGGCCACGCCCCCGTTCCCCTGGTACGCCATGCTGCTGGTCATGCTGGTCGCCTTCGACGGCCGGGTGGAGTGGCTCGGTTTCGCCATGGTCCGCTACCTGGCGAACAGCGCACCCCTGCCCGGGGTGCGGATTCCCGTCCTGGACGCCCTGCGCGCCGCATACGGCCTGGCCCTGGCCATGGTGGTGGTCGTGGCCCTCATCCGGTGGCGCCGGTCCCGCACCCCGCTCCAGCCCGCACCAGCAGCCCCCGCCCTCCCGGCAGCGACTCCGGAGGCCGTCCTCCTTCCCTGACCAGGGTCGAAAAGGGGCGCCATGCGTCAGGAATCGACCGTGATCATGCAGGGCCGTGCGGGTCGGGGAGTCCGGGGCCGGGCGGACCGGGTGCCAGACGTCGAAGCCGGGCGTGGGAGCGGCCGGTGACGCGACGACGTCGTGGGCGGTGGGGGCCGCCTGCCGTTCGCGGGTCTGGGCCGTGTGCCGTTCGCGGGCCCGGGCCGCCTGCTTTCGGGCCCGGGATGACGCCCGGCGGCAGCGCAGCGCGTAGATGACCGCCGACGCGGCGAACAGGACGCCGGTCACCGCCAGCCAGCGCCACAGGTACGGCTGCGTGGTCAGCCCGCTGGCGCGGTGGTACTCGGGCTCGGACAAGCCCAGGATCAGCGGGAAGAAGGCCAGCAGCAGCAGCAGCGAGAACGCCACGGGGATCCGCACGTAGTTCAGCACCGGCGGGCCCGCGACCGTACCGGGAGCGGTGGCCGCCTGGCGGCTGGCGCGCCTGCGGCCCGCCCCCCAGGGCAGCAGGCGCCGCACCGAGAGGTCGGCCAGCGAGTACAGCGGGAACAGCAGCAGGTCGTGCGCGACGATCGCGACGGCGAACCAGATCGCGAAGCCGCGGATCTGACCGGCTTCGATCACCCCCCGGACCGCGTAACCGGCCAGCGCGAACGCGGCCAGCAGGGCCAGCAGGTGCAGCGGGTGGGCGCCGTACCAGTGCCGGATCCGGCTGGTGATGGTCCTGCCACGGGCCGCCACGCCCGTCACACCTGCTTCAGGAAAGTGATCTTGCTGACCCATTTGGTGTTATGCACGCCGGGCGCATTCGGGATGATCGTCCGGGCCGGGTAGCCATGATCCCAGGGCAGCACGTGGCCGTTGACCGTGACGGCCAGCAGCGCCTGCGGGTCGGCCACCTGGCCCGCGGACAGCACCGCCGACTTGAACGCGCCGACCTGCTGGATGGAGTCCACCTGTGCCCCGGCCGGCTCCGGCATCCCGGCCAGCCGGGCCAGGTCGGCCAGCCGGACGCCAGTCCAGCGGGCGGCCACGGACCAGCCCTCCACGCAGGCGATCGGCAGTTCCACGGCCTGCTGCGGCAGGCTGAGGAGCTGGGCCTGGGTCAGCGTGACCGTGCGCGCGCCGACCAATGTGAGCCGGTACCCGGGGCCCACGTCCGCGGCGGTCAGGCCGATCGACGCCGCGGTCCGGTTGACCGGCAGGTAGTGCGGGGCGGTCGCGGACAGCCCGCGGGGGCCGAACAGGGACGTGCGCCGGGTCCACCCGCCGATGGACTGCCCGACGACCAGCCCGGCCAGGGTCAGCGAGGCGCCGCCGACCGCGGCCAGCAGGCCGCGGCGGGAGATGGTCGGGGCGCGCGGGTGGGTGGCGCGCAGGCTCTCGCCGTCCGGTGCCGTGGGGTCCGGCTCTTCGGGCCTGGTCTCCGGCAGGGGGGTGCGCAGTTCCCGGAGCAGGCTGCGGGACCGCAGGCCTCGCACCATCCGCGGGAACTTCAGGGTCACGTGGATGACGAACCCCGCGATGAAGACCCAGGCGCCGTACAAGTGGGCCGTGTAGAAGGAGAACGGGAAGACGTAGTAGTTCTGGATGTTGAGGATGCCGGTGGCGAACTCGAAGAGCACCCCGCCCACCAGCATGATGAGGCTGACCCGCTCCAGGATCTGGGCCAGCGAGCGCACCGGGGGCCAGGCGAACAGGCGGGGGAGCACCGACCACAGCTTGGCCAGCACCACCGGCAGCAGCGCCAGGCCCAGCGTGATGTGCACCCCCTGGTCCACCCGGTACAGCCAGGACGGGTGCGTCGGCCAGGAGAACAGGTAGAACCGGAGCAGCCCCGCCCCGGGCGTCTGGTCGTTGCCGGGCAGCAGCGGATCGTAGGCCGCGTAGGACAGCAGGCCGGTCAGCGCGAGGATGGTCAGCCCCCCGAGCAGCACCACGCCCAGGACCGAGGTGAGCCACAGCCCGCGCAGCGGGCTGCGCCAGACCCGGGGCCGGAACGGGCCGGGCGGCGGGTGCTCGGCAGGATGCCTCGCCACGTCCGCGGCCCGGCGGACCATGATCGCCGCCCGGTTGAACTCCGCGGCGGCCGAGGCCGCCAGGGCGCGGCGGCGCCGCGCGGCCCGGCGCCTGCGAGCGTCGCGGCGCAACTGGGCGGTACGCCGCAGCCGGGCAGCACGCTGTCTTGGTCCCCTCGTTCCGGCCCCAGCCATGATCCGACGGTATGCACATCAGTGCAGGTGAGGGCGGTTTCGTACCGGACGGTAAGAACCTCGTAAGAGCCGGCGGGCGGCACCTGCGGCGGCTGGGATGCCTGATAACCAGCCGGGCACGTGAGCCGACCAGGGTCCGGCGCGGTGCCGTGTTCAGCGCTCCCTCAGCAGGCATCCTGGCGGGCCTGGATGGCCTGGCCCAGCCGGATCAGCGCGTCGGCGAACGCCTGCTGCTCCGCCGCGGAGAACTCCTCGAACAGCTCGGCCATGGCATCCAGCCGGGGTTCGAGGGCCTGCTCCGCTTCCCGGGCCCCGGCCGGGGACAGCTCGACCAGCGTGGCCCGGCGGTCGGTGGGGTGCGGGCGGCGCACCACGAGCTGCGCGTCCTCCATCGCATCCACCATCGCGGTCATGTTCCGCGGGCTGACCCCGAGCTGGACGCCGAGATCGCGCATGATCGCCGGGCCACCGCAGTGCAGCGCCTGGAGCAGCCGGAGCCGGGCGTAGCTGAGGCCGCCGCAAGCCCGGCCCTCCATCCAGCGCATGAACGCGGACGTGAAGCGCGCGGTCTCCGCGACGAGCCGCCGGCGGCGTTCCGCTTCGGGCAGGCCGGCCAGGGACACGCCGTCCGGGGTCCTCCGGCCAGCAAACATGCCCGCCGGGCCCAGGCCGTCCCCGGGCAGGCCACCCGGCGGCTCCGGGCCCTCCCCAGCGCAGCCGCCAGCCACGATCGGCTCGGGTACCTGATCCACCCCCACGTGACCAGCCTACCTGGGATGCTTCGTTGACACTATTATTACAAGGGGTAATATGTAAGAGGTAATTTTCACAGCTTGAGCAAAGACTTTCCCTCAAACGATTCCAGGAGCGCTGAGCCATGACCACAGCCGACGGGCAATCGCAAGCCACCGGGGCACCGGCGGGTGATACGCCGGACAGCGTGCTGGCCGGCCGAGTACCTGGAGCCTGGACCCGGCCCGCTCGTCGGTCTCACTGCACTCCAAGACGATGTGGGGGCTGGCCACGGTGCGCGGTGCGTTCGGTGAACTGGCCGGGAGCGCCGAGATCCTGCCCGGCGGCGCGGCCCGCGGCCGCCTGGAGATCGGCGCGGCCTCCCTGAACACGAAGAACGCCAAGCGGGACCGGCACCTGGCGTCGGCGGACTTCTTCAACGCCGCCGAGCACCCGTCGATCGTGGCCGACCTGGCCAGCGCGACCCGGACCGGTGACCGCGTGGCTGTCCAGGGCACGCTGACGGTCGCGGGGGTGACCCGGCCGCTCAGCTTCACCGCCACACTGGCCGACGTCACCGCGGCGGCGTTCACGCTGCGGGCCGAGGGCGTCGTGGTGGACCGGGCCGATTTCGGCAGCACCTGGAACCAGCTGGGCATGCTGACCGGCGCGTCCACCGTGGACGTGGAGGCGCGTTTCATCCGATCCTGACCCCGTGCGGTGGGCCCGTTACGGTGGGACCATGCGTGCATGGGTAGTGCATCAGCCCGGGCCGGTCGCCTCCGGCCCGCTGCGCCTGGTGGAGCGCCCGGTCCCTGAGCCCGGTCCGGGCCAGCTGCTGCTGCGGATCCGCTGCTGCGGCGTGTGCCGGACCGATCTGCACCTGGCCGAGGGAGACCTGCCGCCCAAGCGGCCGGACACCACGCCCGGGCATGAGGTCGTGGCCGAGGTGGTGGCGACCGGGCCAGGCACCCGGCGGTTCACGACCGGCGACCGGGTCGGGGCGGCCTGGCTGGGCGGGACCGACGGATCCTGCGTGTTCTGCCGCCGGGGCCAGGAGAACCTCTGCCCGGCCTCGGTCTACACCGGCTGGGACTTCCACGGCGGCTACGCCGAGTACATGGTGGTCGCGGAGGCCTTTGCCCACCCGCTGCCGCACGGTTTCAGCGACGCGGAGCTGGCCCCGCTGCTGTGCGCCGGGATCATCGGCTACCGGGCGCTGCGCCGGGCCGAGGTGCCGCCGGGCGGCACCCTGGGGATCTGGGGGTTCGGCGGCTCCGCGCACCTCGCGGCCCAGGTCGCCATGGCCCAGGGCGCCGCGGTGCACGTCTTTACCCGGGGTGAGTCGGCCCGGGAGCTGGCCCGCTCCCTGGGCGTCGCCTCGGCCCAGGACTCCTTCGACCCGCCGCCGGTGCCGCTGGACTCCGCGATCCTGTTCGCCCCGGTCGGCACCCTGGTGCCGCCCGCCCTGAGCGCGCTGGACCGGGGCGGGACGCTCGCGATCGCCGGGATCTACCTGACCGACATCCCGGAGCTGAACTACGAGCGGCACCTGTTCCAGGAACGCCAGGTGCGCAGCGTCACGTCCAACACCAGGGCCGATGCGACCGAGTTCCTGACCCTGGCCGAGCGGCTCCGGATCAAGGTCACCACCACGCCGTACCGGTTCGACCAGGCCGACCAGGCCCTGGCCGACCTGGCCGCGGAACGGGTGCACGGCGCCGCCGTCCTGTCCATGGCCTGAGGGAAGCGAGCGGAAACCGAGCATGAGCGAGGCATCCGGGGAGCAGCGGGCGCGGCAGCTGCTCAGTGAGGTTCCACTTCTGGATGGGCACAATGACCTGCCCTGGGCGCTACAGGACGCCGGGTGCGCCGGCCTGGACGGCACGGACCTGAGCCAGCCGGTCAGCTTCACCCAGACCGACCTGCCGCGGCTGGCCGCGGGCGGGGTCGGCGGCCAGTTCTGGTCGGTGTACGTGCCCGCGACGCTGGCCGGTGAGGCGGCCGTGGCGGCCACCCTGGAGCAGATCGACCTGGTGCGGCGGATGATCCGGCGCTACCCCGGCCAGCTTGAACTCGCCCTGACCGCGGAGGACGTACAGCGGATCTTCGCGGCCGGCCGGGTCGCCTCGCTGCTCGGCGCGGAGGGCGGTCATAGCATCGCCTCCTCGATGGGGGTGCTCCGCGCGCTCTACGCGCTCGGCGTCCGCTACCTCACCCTCACCCATAACGCCAACGTGGCGTGGGCCGACTCGGCGACCGACGAGCCGAAGGCGGGGGGACTGACCGAGTTCGGCCGGGCGGTAGTCCGCGAGATGCAGCGGCTGGGCATGCTCGCCGACCTGTCCCACGTCTCGCCGGCCACCATGAGCGACGCGCTGGACATCGCGGAGGCGCCGGTCATCTTCTCCCATTCCAGTGCCCGCGCCCTGTGCGACCACCCGCGCAATGTGCCGGACGACATCCTGGGACGGCTGCCGGGGAACCGGGGAGTGTGCATGGTGACCTTCGTGAGCTCGTTCGTCTCGCCCGAGTGCTGGGCCTGGGAGCGCGAGCTCACCGCCGAGATGGAGCGGCGCGGCGCCGACCCCTGGGAGCTGTCCGGACGGGACCGGGTCCGGCGCGAGCTCGTGGCGGCCAGCCCGCTGCCCCGGGCGACACTGGTCCAGGTCGCCGACCATATCGACCACGTACGCGAGGTGGCCGGGGTCGACCACGTGGGCCTGGGCGGCGATTTCGACGGCACCGACCAGCTGCCCGACGGGATGGGCGACGTCTCGTGCTACCCGGCGCTGCTCGCCGAGCTGATGCGCCGCGGCTGGACCGGGGAGGACTGCGCGAAACTGGCCGGGGGCAACATCCTGCGGGTCATGCGCGAGGCCGCCGGGGCGGCCCGGGAACTGTCTGCGCAGCGCGCGCCGTCCACAGCCCGGATCGGGGACCTGGACGGCCCCTGACCCACCGGCCGGCACCCGGGATCAGAGCAGGTCGCGGAACAGGCTCACCAGGTAGCGCGCCCCGTCCCCGCCGGCATCCTTGGCCGGGTTGTAACAGGCCAGCGACAGCCCGGCCAGGGCCGGGCTGGCCAGCAGCGGGCGCATCAGGCCGGCGAGCTCGTCGCGGGACAGGCCGTCCGGCATCAGGTAGTCGGTGGCCGGGAAGGCCAGCTCGTCCAGCACGTCCACGTCGAGATGCACCCAGTACCGGCCGGCGGACCCGATCAGCTGGTCGCGGACCGCGGCACCAGCCGCGGTCATCCCCTGCCCGCGCAGTCTGCCCGGGGTCAATTCGGGGTCCAGCCCGGCATCTTCCGGCAGGACGGAGCCGTACTCGGCCGCCTCATCCCGGTCCCGCTGGCCGAGCAGGGCGAGCTGACCCGGGCCGGCCAGCGGTGCCCCGATATCGGCTGACCAGGCCGCCGGGCCGTGTCCGGTGATCACGGAGATCGGCATGTCGGCGGGCTCGCCGGTGGTGGAGGTCTGGCCGTCGTAGAGGTCCAGGTGGCCGTCGAGGTAGGCCAGCCCCACCGCGCCCAGCGCGTCCCGGGCCCCGCTGAGCGCACCGGGCAGCAGCGTGCAGCAGCCGCCGACCAGGAACGGCAGCCGCCCGGCCGCGATCTGCTCGCGGGCCAGCGACCGCAGCGCCTGCGTGGTGGCCAGTACCGACGGCCAGCCCAGCACCCCGGTTCCCGGATCCCGGTCCCGGCCAACCAGCCGGACAGGCAGGTCACCGGCATCCGCCGCGCCGATCGCGTCGAGCAGCCCCGCATCCCGCAGGGCCGCCGGGGACAGTTCCGTGCCGAACGGCTCGCTGCCGGGCTCAACCGCGTTGACGCAGTCGATCGGCACCCCGGTGGCGACGATTCCGGCTGGCACGGCGATCAGCTGAAGTGGGTCTTCGGCCGGGGCTGGAGCTCGCCGTCCAGGTAGACGTCCACCTTCTCGTCGTAGAAGCAGGCCAGGCCGGCGACCTTCTGGCTCTCCGGCAGCGGGGCGCGGTAGATCCACACGATGTCGGTGTGCAGCTGCTCACCGGCCTGCACCGACCAGTAGCTGGCCGTCCCCTTGTACGGGCAGTGCGTCTGGGTGGCCGAGGGCTGCAGCAGGTCCATCCGCACGTCGGTCAGGGGCACGTAGTAGCGCGGCGGCAGGTGGGTCTCGAACAGGATGCGCGGCTGCCGGGAGTCCGCCACCGTCACCCCGTCCACCTCGACCCGGACGTGCCGGGAGCTGGCCAGGATGTCCACCCGCGAGTAGGGATCACGCGGATGGGTGTAGACCGGCTCGTCTTCCTCGAACCACTCGCTCATCGCGTCCCAGTCCAGCCTGACCAGGCCGCGCAGGTCCTCCAGGGGAGAGTCGGGGTAACGCTTGGCGGCCCGCTTCGCGGTGGTCCCGGGCACCCGCACGTGGTAGAGCTGCGCGTCTCCCCGGCTGGGCGAGTGCTCGGTCTCCCCGGCCTCGACCAGCTCGGCCCGGACGTCCCCGGCCGGGAAGTAGTACGCCGGGAAATAGGGCCACTCCCAGACCAGTACCGGCTGCCTGGTGTCCGCGACGAGCTGGCCCCCGAGGTAGGCGCGGACCCGCTTGCGGCCCGGCTCGGTGCGGACCCGGCCAGCGGTCTTGCTCCCCGTGATCCCGGTCATAGGTCGCCTCCCGTCTCTGGGTCGTGGCTGTGACATCGCTTCTCGCCCAGTAGCGTCAATGTATGCGACTCGGTGTCCTGGACGTCGGCTCCAACACAGTCCACTTCCTGGTGGTCGACGCCTATCGCGGCGCGCGGCCCACCCCGGTCTTCTCCCACAAGGCCGAGCTGCGGCTCGGTGACCACCTCGAAGGCGGCACGCGGCTCTCCGAGGAGGGCGCCCAGCAGCTGCGCGCCTTCGTCCGTGAGGCGCTCCAGATCGCCGAGGACAAGGGGGTCGAGGAGCTGCTCGCCTTCGCCACCTCCGCGGTCCGCGACGCCGCCAACGCCGACGAGGTGCTGGCCCAGATCCGGGAGGAGAGCGACGCGCACATCCAGGTCCTGTCCGGCCAGGACGAGGCGCGGCTGACCTTCCTCGCCGCCCGGCGGTGGTTCGGCTGGTCCTCGGGGAAGCTGCTGGTCCTGGACATCGGCGGCGGCTCGCTGGAGATCGCCGAGGGCGTGGACGAGGAGCCGGACGTGGCCATCTCGCTGGCGCTCGGCGCGAGCCGGCTGACCCGCGACTGGCTGACCAGCGATCCCCCTTCGCCCGAGGAGGTGCGCCGGCTGCGCCGTTTTGTGCGGGCCGAGATCGGGCGGCAGGCGGGCCAGGTGATGCGGGACGGGCGGCCCGATCGTGCGGTGGCCACCTCCAAGACCTTCCGGCAGCTGGCCCGCACCGCCGGGGCCGCGCCCTCCAGTGAGGGTCCTTACGTCCGGCGGCGGCTCAGTCACGCCGACCTGACCAAGCTGTCCGACAAGCTGGCCAGCATGTCCGAGGCGGACCGGGTGCAGATGCCCGGGGTGTCCCGCGGCCGGGCCGCCCAGCTCGCCGCGGGCGCCATCGTGGCCGACGCGGTCATGGACCTGTTCGATCTCGAGGAGCTGTTCATCTGCCCGTGGGCACTGCGCGAAGGCGTGATCCTGCGCCGGCTGGACGCCCTCACCACCGGCCTGCCGGGACGCTGAGCCAGGCCCGGCCGGACCTGGGACCGCGAGCGGCCTGACCAGGCACGCGAAAGGGCCGGCCCGGGTGCGTGCCCCGGGCCGGCCCTTTGTCGCGTGTGCTCGCCGGCTACTCCGGCAGGCGGCCACCGTCCGCGGGCGGCGCGCCCTCGGCGCGGTCGCCGAGGCTGCCCGGCGTGCCCCGGCCCGCGGTGGGACGGACCGGCTTGGCCGGCTCACGGCCCTGGGCCCGGTCCGCACCCGCCGGGGCGGGGCGCTCGGCCGGGGTAGACCGCTGAGCTGGGCCGCCAGACGCTGAGCTGGCCGGTGCT
This sequence comes from uncultured Actinomycetes bacterium, assembly GCA_963718305.1. Lineage (GTDB taxonomy): Bacteria > Actinomycetota > Actinomycetes > Streptosporangiales > Streptosporangiaceae > RYN-230. The sequence continues at coordinate 539,798 of CAVQZG010000020.1, read as the reverse complement.
GAGCTGTTTGCTGCTGGGCTGTTTGGTGCCGCACCGCCCGAGGTGCCGGCCGGGGTGGCCGCGGGCCGCTCGGCCGGGACTCGCTCGCCAGGTACCGGGCTGCCGCGGTGGCTGCGGGCCGCGGCGTCCGCCGCCCCGTTGCCGGGGCCGTCCGCGGGACGCGAGCCGGCCGCGGGAGCCGCCCCGGGGGCGTGCCGGCCCTCCGCCGCGGGGGCGCCGGGCCGGGCTCCGGCCGCGGTCCCGTTGCCGCCGCCATTGCCGGACACGGCGCTGGCCACGGACCGGGCTACCTCTTCCTCCAGCGAGCCGCGGGCCGCCTCGCCGGCCACCAGGTTGGTCACCACGTCGCGGACCTCGGTGAGCCTGCGCACCGTCTCGGTGTGCCGGGCCACCAGCAGGTTCAGGCGGCGCTCCGCGCCATCGTGAATGGCGGTTGCCCGCGCGGTCGCCTCGTCCAGCATCTGCTTGGCCTGGGCCTGAGCGGCCGCTACCGCGTTCTCCGACTTCTTCTGGGCGTCACCGACGGTGCGCTCCGCCTCGCTGCGGGCTGAGCTACGGGCCTTCTCCGCCTCGCTCCGCGCGGTGGCAATGGTGTTCTCAGCCTGCTCCTGCGCGGCGGCCAGCATCCGCTCGGTCTGCTCGCGGGCCTCAGCCTTGAGCCGGTCGATCTCCTGCTTGGCGTCGTTGCGCTGCTTGGTGATGTCGTCGAGGGCGTGCGCCTTCTGCGCCTTGGCCTCGTCGTCAGCCAGCTTGAGGATCGCGGCCATCCGCTCGCTGAGCTCTTGATGGGCCGGCTTGTCTTCCATCTCCCGCTGGCGGGACGCGCTCACCTCGGCCCGGAGCCGCTCGACCTCATCGATCGAGCGGGACAGCCGCTCCTCCAGATCGCGGGTCTGGCTGCGGGAACGCGCTACAAATTCGTTGACCTGCCGGCGACTGTAGCCGCGCATCTGTACTTCGAACGCGTCTTCGGAGTCGAGGTCAGGGATAAGGTCGCTGTGCTCAGTCATGGTGTCACCCGTCAGGTGGGTCAGGCCAGGCTACAACCCGGGCCCGGCACGAGGCTCGGTCGGGTTCACCTGAGATGGGAGCGGGTTCGTTGCAGGGAAGATCTAGAACAGCAGGCAAGACTCTTGTCCGTAAGCCCCTCGCGCGCAACCGAAACGAGCGAGTATCCCGGTTTGACCCGAAATAATTCGGTCTGCGGACCGGTGAACGGGGCAGAGGAGGCACCATGGGCCCGCTCGGCTCGATCGACGGTAACACCCCGGATGTACATCCGGAGGCCTGGATCGCCCCCGGGGCCATCCTGGTCGGCCGGGTCACCATCGACCGGGGGGCGAGCGTCTGGTACGGGTCGGTGCTGCGCGCCGATGATGACGACATCATCGTGGGCGCGGAGTGCAACATCCAGGACCAGTGCTGCCTGCATGTGGACCCCGGCGAGCCCGTGGTGCTGGGCGAGCGGGTCAGCCTGGGGCACCGGGCCACCGTGCATGGGGCCCTGGTCGGCGACGGGGCGCTGATCGGCATCGGGGCGATCGTGCTCGGCCGGGCCCGGATCGGCGCGGGCTCCCTGGTGGCGGCGGGCACCGTCATCCGGCCGGGCCAGCAGGTCCCGGCCGGGGTGCTGGTGGCGGGGGTGCCGGGCCGGATCGTCCGGGAACTGACCGACGCCGACCGGGCCACGTTCTCCGGCACCGCCGCCAGCTACCTGGCCCGCGCCGCGGTGCATCGCGGCGCCCGCTGGAGTGATCTCCCCGCCAATCCCGGATAACTCCCCGGGAGGCCACTTCACCAGTCACTCAGACCACTATGAGTCGCAGGCGCCCTTTACCGTACCGACGGAGTCATCGCCCCGGGCTTCTTGGAATTGTTACTGGGGTTCTGGGTAAAATCCCACTTGAGGGTGGTCCAGAAATGACCCTGATGGGTCATGCGGGGGCATAGGGCCGCGTCGTAGCCTTGTGGTCTAGCTTCCGCGAATCCGCTTAGCGATGGAGGTGGGCGCGGTGCGCGAGCAACTCGATCTTCGCGTCCCCGATCGCGTTGCGCTCGACGAGATCGAGCTCTACGCCGAGGTTCTCAGCGCCGTGGCGATCTGCGATCGTCCGCTGACCGACGCGGAGCTTGACGCGGTGCTCGGCATCGACTCTGTGGTCACGGTCGACTAAGCACGGGTCGACTGAGCACGGGCGACTAAGCAGGGATTACTCCCCGGCCGGATGCTGGAACATCACGTCGGTGCCCTGGTGGGCGAAACCCAGTGACTCGTACAGCCGGATGGCCGGCGTGTTGTCCTCGTCGACGTAGAGCATGACCGAGGGCAGGCCCCGGGAGCGCAGGTAATCCAGCCCGGCCAGGGTCAGCGCGCGGCCCAGTCCGCTGCCCTGCTCGGCGGGATCCACGCCGACGACGTACACCTCGCCGATGCTCTCGTTACCCCGGGATTCATGACTGAGCCCGGCCGGGTTCTCGTTTTCTTCCTTGGTGTGGACCTTGGTCCAGTGGAACCCGGCCAATTTCCCGGATCGGTCGGCCAGGAAGAACCCGGCCGGGTCGAACCAGGACTCGCGTTCGCGCAGGGACAGGTCCTCCGCTGTCCAGCCGCCCTGCTCGGGGTGGCTGGCGAACGCTTTCCGGTTGAGCTCCAGCCAGGCCGCCTCGTCCGCGCCGACGGAAAACGTGCGCAGCGTGACCCCCGGGGGGAAGACCGGGTCCGGCAGCGGGTCCGCCAGCGGGCGCAGCATCGTCCACAGGGACCGGATCCGGGTGAACCCGGCCCGGGCCGCCAGGGCGCCGGCCGCGGGCAGGTCGCCGTGGGCCCACACGCGCAGCGGCTGCGGGGCCGCCTCGGCCAGCAGCGCGCGGATGAGGGCGAGCCCGAGCCCGCGGCCACGGTAGTCAGGATGGATGACGAGTTCCGCGGCCGGACCCTCGCCCGGATCGCCCGGATCCAGGTGAGCGTAGCCAGCCAGCCCGGGGCCGGCCGTCAGCAGCAGGTTCCGGGCCTGCGCGTCGCCGCCGTAACGCAGGTGCAGCAGCACGTGCTCAGACAGCGGGCCGACCGAGTCGCGCTCGGTGGCCGCCTCCGCCAGCGGCAGCACGCTGGCCGCCTGGGCCTGCGTCAGCGGCCCGGTCACCGTGACGACGGAAGCCTCATCCCCGGTGGCCGGCGCGTTATCGCCGGTCGGCGGGTGCGGCACTGGCTTCCTTCGGTTCGGTGTCCTGCGGTGCTCTGTCCGCCCGCACTCTGTCCTTCGGTGCCCTGTCCTTTAGGGCACTGTCCCTTGGTGCCCTGTCCCTCTGCTCGTCCGGGGCCAGGCCGTTCGCTTCGGTCAGGCCAGGGTCCGGGTCCTCCGGGCGCGAAGACCGGGGGACCCGGACCTCGTCCCCGCCTTTGGCCGGGACGAAGCGGTAACCCACGTTGCGGACGGTCCCGATCAGGGCCTCGTGCTCGGTGCCGAGCTTGGCGCGCAGCCGCCGCACGTGCACGTCCACCGTGCGGGTCCCGCCGAAGTAGTCGTAACCCCAGACCTCCTGGAGCAGGTGGGCCCGGGTGAACACCCGCCCCGGATGCTGGGCGAGGAACTTCAGCAGCTCGAACTCCTTGAACGTCAGGTCGAGGGCGCGGGCGCGCAGCCGGGCGGTGTAGGTGGCCTCGTCGATGGCCAGGTCGCCGGAGCGGATCTCATCCGGGGCGGCCGGGGCCAGGCTGGCCTTGCGGCCGATGGCCAGCCGCAGCCTGGCCTCCACTTCGGCCGGGCCGGCGGTGTGCAAAATCACATCGTCGGCGCCCCATTCGGCGGTCACCGCGGCCAGTCCACCCTCGGTGACCACGGCCAGTAGCGGGGCGTCCAGGCTCGCCGTGCGCAGCAGCAGGCACAGGCTCCTGGCCTGGGCCAGGTCACGCCGGGCGTCGACCAGGATGGCGTCCGCGGGTGGCGCGTCCGCCAGTGCGGGCACCTCAGGAGCCGCGACGCGTACCGTGTGCAGCAGCAATCCCAGGGAAGGAAGGATTTCAGGGGCGGGCTCCAGGGCCCCGGTGAGCAGCAGCAGGTCACTCATGATGCTGCCACCTCCGCCCTGTGGGTCCCTTGCTGGAGAAACTACCCATCAATGCACACAAGGACCCGTCGGCGGCATTGCCCGGATCCGATGTGAGCGAGGATAGCGGACATGAGCACAGTGACGTTGCGCTACTGGGCTGCGGCGAAGCAGGCCGCAGGGGTCGCGGAGGAGACGATCAGCGCCGAAACGCTCGCTGCCGCGCTTGAGGTGGCGCTGTCCGCCCGTGAGCGGAATGCCGCCCCTGGCGCGGATAGCGGCCTTCGGGCGGTTCTGGCCAGGTCGTCGTTCGTGGTCGACGGCACCCCGGTGGGCGGGCGCGCGCCCGAGACCGTGGCGTTGCGGGAGGCGGCGGTGGTCGAGGTGCTGCCCCCGTTCGCCGGGGGATGAAAGCCGCCGCGTTCCGCAAAGCTGGCCAGCCGGTAAGCGCTGGCCAGCCGGTAAAGCCTGGCCAGCCGGTGAACCGGCTGCCCAGGCGGCCCGTTACCTGAGTCGTGGCACATCACCGCGGGACTCAGGGCCGCCAGCCCAGTGAGCGCGCCTGTGACGAGGCGCTGGTCCGCGCGCTCTACGCGGAGCACGCGGCGCCGCTGCTGCGCTATGCCCTCCGGCTGACGAGCGGCGACCGGCAGCGGGCAGAGGATATTGTGCAAGAGACATTGCTCCGGGCCTGGCTGCATCCCGAGGCGATCGCGGAGCGTCCGGCCCGGCCCTGGCTGTTCGCCGTGGCGAGGAACCTCGCGGTGGACTCGCACCGGGCCCGCAACGCGCGGCCCCGGGAAGTCGGCGAGGCAGCGCTGGAACTGGTACCCGTGGCCGACGAGGCGGATCGCGTGCTCGAATCGTGGGCGGTGGCCGACGCTCTGAGTGACCTGCGGCCAGAACACCGGCAGGTGCTCGTGCAGACCTACTACCTCGGCCGTTCAGTAGCCGAGGCCGCCACGGAACTCGGCATCCCGGGCGGGACAGTGAAATCTCGGACGTTTTACGCGCTCAAGGCGCTCAAACTGGCGCTTGAGGAACGGGGGCTCGCGCCATGACCGGCTCAGCGGACTGCCGTGACATCCGGCATGCGCTCGGTGTCTACGTGCTCGGGGCCATCGATCCCGCCGATCGCTCGATGGTGGACGCGCACCTCAGCACGTGCCCGGAGTGCCGTGAGGAACTGGCCGGGCTGGCCGGCCTGCCGGCCCTGCTGCGCCGGATTCCCGTCGGGGAGGCTCAGCAGCTGGCCGACGATGACCTGGATGAGATGGCCGGCGGTCTGCCCGGGCCCGAGGTGCCCTCGGACGAGATGCTGCACTCGCTGCTCGGCCGGACGACCCAGGTCCGGCAGGCCCGCCGGTGGCGCGGCCTGGCCGCCGCCGCGGCGGCGGTCGTCATCGCCGGGGCCGCCGGGGCGGCCGGATGGAGCGCCATGCATAACAGCGCGGGGAGCCCCGGCAACTCGGCGCTGCCCGCCCACTTCACCTCGGTGTCGGCGACCAACCCGCTCAGCCACGTGGCCGTGACCGTCAGGTATGCGGCCAAGGGCTGGGGCACAGTGCTGGATACGCGGGTGAAGAACGTGCCGGAGGGGGACCGGTGCCAGCTCCTGGTCACCGACTCCAGCGGGCACACCACGGTCGTCGGCGGCTGGACGACCACCTACGACGAGGGCTCCGTCTGGTACCCCGGCTCGTCCGGGGTCACGATGGACAGCGTGCGCAGCTTCGAGGTCACCACGCACGGCAAGATCCTGGTCAGGGTCCCAGCGCACTAACGGCGCAGGGGCCGGGAATGCGATGGGCCATGGGCACGCTGTAGCCCCCGTGATAGGCGGACTCATCGCGTGCCTGGTCGTCCTGGCCGGGGCGACGGCGTTCGGGGTGGCCTGGCGCCGCCGGGACGGCAGGCTGACGGCCCCCGGGTCGGCGGCCACGGGCGGCGGTCCGCGGCTCGGTGCCGCCGAGCTGGGCCAGCCCCTTGGCCCCCGGGCCACGTTGCTGCAGTTTTCCTCGGAGTTCTGCGCCCCGTGCCGGGCCACCCGCCAGATCCTGGCCGACGTGGCCAGCGGCGCCGAGGGCGTCCGGCACGTGGAAGTGGACGCGGGCGAGCGGATGGACCTGGTCCGCCTGCTGGACGTGCGGCGCACCCCCACGGTGTTCGTGCTGGGGCCCGACGGGCGGATCGCCCGGCGGGGCAGCGGCCTGATGAACAAGGCCGACGTGCTGGACGCTCTGGGTGAAGTCCGTGCGGGATAATATCCTACCGAAGGGGTGGGGAGTGACACCGGGGCCGCTGGCGCATACCATCAGGGACGTGCTTTCCCTGGCCATCCCGGATGACCTGGTGAGCGACGGCTGGTCACGGCCGCTGCTGACCCGGCGACGTGTCGTGGACTACTGTCACGTCGCCGGCGCGCTGTGTCCGGGCATGCCCTGCCCGCAGGGCTGTTCCTGAGCCTGGCGGCGGCCGCGCGGTGCGCGGCCGGGCCACCGGAATAGGGCGGCCCGCAGGCAGTTCCTGGCGTTCTGGCCTGATCCTGCCGAGATCCCGCAAGGGGGAGATACCACTCATGAACGTCGATCCCAGGGGTCAGCGTTTCAACGCCACGCTGTCCGCCATCGTCCTGGTGATTGTCCTGATCACCGGCAGCGGGTGGCTGCTGGGGTTCCAGGCGGTGGTCTTCGGTATCGGAGCCGTGTTCGGGCTCCGGTACGCGCCGTACGGCCTCATCTACCGGTTCGCAGTCCGGCCGCGCCTGGGGCCGCCGGCGGAGATGGAAGCCGAGGCGCCGCCGCGGTTCGCCCAGGGTGTGGGCCTGGTCATCAGCATCATCGGGGTGATCGGGTACGCGGTCGGGGTCGTCCCGCTCGGCATGGCCGCCGCGGCGGCGGCGCTCGCCGCGGCGTTTCTCAATGCAGCCTTCGGGTTCTGCCTGGGCTGCGAGATGTATCTGCTTATTAAACGACTCCGGCCCGGCCGCCAGGGGATGGCTGACCCGGAGTCCGACAAGGAGGTTGCTGTATGAGCCGTCCAGACGTCCTGGTGGACGCAGACTGGGTGGAGGCGCACAAGAATGACCCGGGGGTGGCCATCGTCGAGGTAGACGAGGACACCAGCGCGTATGACACCGGGCATATCCCCAACGCCATCAAGATCGACTGGAAGAAGGACCTGCAGGACCCGGTGCGCCGGGACTTCGTGGACAAGGCCGGGTTCGAGGCCCTGCTGTCGGAGCGCGGGATCTCCAACGACGACACCGTGATCCTGTACGGCGGGAACAACAACTGGTTCGCCGCGTACGCCTACTGGTACTTCAAGCTCTACGGGCACCAGAACGTGAAGCTGCTGGACGGCGGCCGCAAGAAGTGGGAGCTGGACTCCCGCGAGCTGGTCAAGGACCTCCCGGACCGGCCCAAGACGTCCTACACCGCCCAGGAGCAGGACGCGGCAATCCGGGCCCTGCGCGACGAGGTGGTGGCGGCCATCGGCAAGCGCAACCTGGTCGACGTGCGCTCGCCCGACGAGTTCTCGGGCCGTCTGCTGGCCCCGGCGCACCTGCCGCAGGAGCAGGCCCAGCGCGGCGGGCACATCCCCACCGCGAAGAACGTGCCCTGGTCCAAGGCGGCCAACGACAACGGCACGTTCAGGTCCGACGACGAGCTGCGCACCCTCTACGGGGACGAGGCCGGGCTGGACTTCGCCAAGGACACCATCGCCTACTGCCGGATCGGTGAGCGTTCCGCGCACACCTGGTTCGTCCTGCACGAGCTGCTCGACCAGCCGAACGTGAAGAACTACGACGGCTCCTGGACCGAGTACGGCTCGCTGGTGGGCGTGCCGATCGAGATTGGGGATGGCCAGTGACTGGCCCAGAGATGAATACACAGGTGAGTGCGGACGGGTGCGGGGCACCCGCGGGCGGCGCTGCCCTTCCGGCCAACGTAGGCAGCGAGGCCGTGGTCGAGGGGCGCGTGACCCGCGACGGCCAGGCGGTGCCGGTCGGCTACGCCAGGCTCCTCAACGAGGGCGGCGAGTTCGTCGCGGAGGTGCCGCTGGGCACCGACGGCGGGTTCCGCTTCTTCGCGGCCCCGGGTAGCTGGACGGTGCGGGTCCTCGCCCCGGGCGGGGTGAACACCGACCGGCCGGTGACCGCGGAAACCGGCCGGGTGGCCGCGGTGGAGGTCAGCGTCTGAGGCGCAGGCTGCTCATGGGCAGCTGAGGGGCGGGTGACTCTGCTCACCCGCCCCTCAGTCATGCCCGGCCAGCCGGGGATACGTTCCGCCGAAGTCCCCGCCTGTTCATCTGCTTGTCAAGTTCGTTGTGCCTGATCGTTCACCTGAGTGTCATCTTCGATCCCTATCAAGGGGAAGTGGCCAGGGGTGGTGGCAGCCTGGCCCGCGACCATCCCAGCGACGAGGCGGGCCCTCACTAGTGTCTCTGCGAAATGCGGAATGACCGACATCCGCGGGGAGAGGCACGTCCAGGCGCCAGCGTCAGGCCGTGCCGCGGCCGCGAGCGTGCTCGCGGAACGGATGGCAGCGGCGTTGCTGCACCACGAGCCAGGCTGGCGGCTGCCCCGGCACACCGCGCTGGCCCGCCGCTACAACGTGACCACGGCCGAGATCGATGCGGCGATCGAGCTGCTCGCGGCGCGGCACCTGCTGACCCGGCTGCCTGACGGCCAGATATTCCGGGCCAGCCCGGCCGAATACCGGCTGGTCCTGGAGGGACTGCCCGGTTTCGCTACCCAGGTCGACCCGATGGGTGGCCAGATGGTCTGCAAGAGCCGCAACGTTTCCAGACGGCGGCCCGCGGAAGACGTCGCCCGGGCGCTTGGCGTGCCGCCCGGCCAGGAAGTGCTCACCATCCGCTGCCTGTGGACGGTGGGCGGCGAGCCCGCCGCCTACTCGGCCAGCTACCTGCCACCGCAGCTGGAAGGGCTGGCCGGGGAACTGGCCAGCGCGTCATCGCCCGCCGGGCCCGGGCCGCGGCACACCCGCCCCCGCGCCTTCCAGGTGGACTTCCAGCCGCCCGCCCCCGCGGTGGCCCGCAGCCTGCGGCTGTCCGCCGGTGAGTCGGCCGCCACGATCACCATCCGGACCGAGGACGCCGCGCAGCCTGGCGTGGTCGCCCTGACCGTGGCCGTCCTGAGGCCAGATCTGTTCCGCATCGTGGTGGAGTCCCCGGGGATTCCGAGCCCGGCCGTCGGCCCGGAGGGTCCGCCGGGCGGCTGGACACATGCCCTGGACGGCGGGGAAGCTTGACCGCAAATGGCTGTCTCTGCAACGGAAGGCATTAGCCATGGTTGAACATCGGCAGGAATTCCAGCGTGAGCTGGAGGCTATAGAAGGCAAGGTCATCGAGCTGTTCGCCATGGTCGCTGAGGATCTGCCGGGGGCGACCGAGGCTCTGCTGACCGGTAACGTCGAATTGGTCGAGGCGCTGGCCGAACGGGAGAAGGCCATCGACGCGCTCTACCCGGAGATCGAGGAACTGGTCAACCGGGAGATCGCGCTGCAGGCTCCCGTCGCCTCGGATCTCCGCTTCTTGCTCTCCGTGCTGCGGATCGTGCCCGAGCTTGAGCGCTCCCACGACCTCGTCATTGAAATCGCTCGTCGCGCCAATCACATTCTCAGCCAGGACCTGTCGCCGCGCACCCGGGGGCTGGTCGAGCAGATGGGCAAGCTCGTATCCAGCATGTGGCGCGAGGCAGCGGACTCCTGGTACCAGCGCGATGGCACGGCCGCGGGGGCGCTCCGGGAACGTGATGACGAGATGGACGAGCTTCACGCCAGCCTGATTGCCGAGCTTGCCTCGGGGCAGATGGGCATCCCGGTGACGATGGAGATGACGCTGGTAGCCCGCTCCTACGAGCGTCTGGCGGCGCACGCCGTCAACATCGCCCGCCGGGTGGTCTACCTGGCCGGAGTCCAGCCACCGGATTAGCGGTCCCGGATCCGCGACCCGGCCACGGCCTGCGGGCGGACCTGGATTGTCGTCACTTACCGTGCAGAGCGGGTATCACCCCGTCAGGGGCAGCGGCCAGGCTAGCCCTTCCCCAGGGCGCCCGGCGGAAACAGTACGGTGCCTCGCTGCTGACCTGGGTGCGGGCCCTGATGACCCGCAGCCGACGCGCGAACCTGCTCCGCCGCACCCGGTCTGTGCCCCGTTGGCACGTCCACTTTCACCGTGCGTCCCCTCACTATTCACCTTTTGGCCTTGCTTCCTTAACTCGCGGGTACGGCCGGCACGTCAGACTCGCGGGGTTATCACCTGTGATCGGGCTGGCTTGGCTGGCCGCGGGGGGCCCGGTGCTCCTCGCGCCCGAGCAATCGACCGGGGAATACCGGAGAATGGGGTTTTTGAACATGCAACGTCGGCGCATCCAGCGCGTAACGACTGTGGGGTTCGCCACGGTCGCGATGGCTTCGTTTGTAGCCGCTTGCTCGTCCTCGGGCGGTGGCGGATCTTCCTCGGGCGGCTCATCCTCGTCGAGCAGCAGCGCGGCCCTCTCGGGCACGCTCAACGGGAGCGGATCGACGCTTCAGCTCACCTACCAGCAGGCGGCCATCCAGGCCTTCAAGTCGGTCCAGTCCGGCATGACGGTCAACTACGGCGGTGGCGGCTCGGGCAAGGGCCGCACTGACCTGGCCTCGGGGACCGTCAACTTGCGGGCTCGGACTCTCCCATCCCGTCCGACGAGACAGCGAACTTCAAGGGCAAGACTGTTCTCTACTTCCCCGATGTGATCGCGCCGGTCACGGTCTCGTACAACCTGTCCGGCATCAAGAACCTCAAGCTGACGGCACCAGTGATCGCGAACATCTTCCAGGCCAAGATCAAGAAGTGGAACGACCCGGCGATCACGTCGCTCAACCCCGGGGTCAAGCTGCCCAGCACCGCGATCACCATTGCCCACCGCTCGGACTCCTCAGGCACCACGGCGAACTTCTCCGAGTTTCTCGTCGAAGGCGCGCCGGGGGTGTGGAAGCTCAGCAGTGGGTCGACCATCAACTGGCCCGCGAACAGCCGGGGCGGCAACGGCAACGGCGGGGTAGCGCAGATCATCAAGAGCACCCCGGGGGCCATTGGGTACGTGGACTACGCCGACGCCAAGGCCTCCGGGCTGGTATTCGCCTCAATCAAGAACAAGGACGGCACAGTACGTCGCTGCCGTCGGTGTCTTCGGCCGCCGCCGCCGCCAGCCAGACCACGGTTAAGCCCGACCTGACCTTCAGCGCGATCTGGGCCCCCGGTGGCAGTTCGTACCCGATCACCGCTCAGTCGTGGGTGCTGGTCTACCAGAAGCAGCCGAATGCGAACGATGTGAAGATGCTCCAGGCCTGGATCGGCTACCTGATCGGAGACGGCCAGAAGCTGCTCCCCAGCATCGGGTTTCGCATCGCTGCCCGCCAGCATCGACTCGAAGGCCAAGGCGCAGCTGAGCCAGATCAGCTCCTGATTGTGGTGACCACCATGACGCACACTGACCAGATCGGCTCGCCTCCGTGAGCACGGTGACGAAGGCGGATCCGGCCGGGCCGGCCGGATCCGCCCGCCCCTTGTCGGAGCGGCGGCCGTTCGGCGATCTCACCTTCCAGGCCCTGGCGCTGGCGGCCGGCCTGCTGGTGCTGGTGATCCTGGTCCTGATCGCCGTCTCCACCAGCCAGCAGGCCTCCTCGTGGTTCTCCACCGAGGGCGTCAAGATCTTCTCGAGCACCTGGAATCCCACGGCCAACCAGTTCGGCGCGCTCCCCTTCATCTACGGGACGGCCGTCACGGCGATTATCGCGCTGGTGATGGCCGTGCCGGTCAGCGTGGGCATCGCCCTGCTGCTGACCGAGGTCGTGCCGCGGCGCTGGGCACGTCCGATCGTGTACGTGATCGACCTGCTGGCGGTGGTCCCGTCGGTGGTCTGGGGGCTGTGGGGGATCCTGGTCTTCGCGCCCTGGATCCAGCACATCTACGCCTCGGTCGCCTCGGGGGTCAACGGCATCCCGGTGCTGGACTCCCTGTTCGGGGCGCCGACCAGCGGGGCCTCGTTCTTCACCGCCGGCATCATCCTGGCCTTCATGATCACGCCGATCGTGACCTCCTTGTCACGTGAGGTCATCGCGACGGTGCCGGCCATCGACAAGGAGGGCGCGTACGCGCTGGGCGCCACCCGCTGGGAGATGATCCGCGGTGCCGTCTGGCCGCACAGCCAGGCCGGCGTCGTCGGGGCGGTGCTGCTCGGGCTGGGCCGGGCCATGGGCGAGACCATCGCGGTCGCGCTGGTCATCGGCTCCTCGGCCACCATCACGTCCCACCTGTTCGCCCCGGGCTACAACATGCCCTCGGTCATCGCGAACGAGTTCGGCGAGGCCTCCGGGCTGTTCCGGGCGGCACTCATGGGGATGGGCGTTCTCCTGTTCGCGTTCACGATCATCATCAACATTATTGCCCGCGCGGTCGTGGAGCGTTCCGGCCGGCGACAGAGGGGTGCGTGATGGCTGCCAGCGCCGGGCCGCAGACGGTCAACCTGCGGGAGCCGCCATCCTGGCGGCGCAGCAAGAACCGCATCATGACCGTACTCATGATCATCGCGTTCGTGCTCGCGATCATCCCGCTCGGGTTCGTCCTGTACACGGTGATCGCCAAGGGTATCTCGATCATCAGCTGGCAGTTCCTGACCGCCGACATCCCGCCCAACGTGCTGCCCGCCAGCGTCGGCGGCATGGGGCCGGCGGTCGTGGGCACGCTGGAGATCACGGCCCTGGCCACGGTCCTGGCGGTCCCGCTCGGCGTGCTGGGCGCCGTCTACCTCAACGAGTACGGCGGCAACAAGCTGCTGGCGAAGGTCATCGGGTTCATGTCGGACGTGATGACGGGCGTCCCCTCGATCGTCATGGGGCTGTTCATCTTCTCGATCTGGGTGCTGCACTTCGGCTACTCGGGCCTGGCCGGTGCGCTCGCGCTGGGCTGCCTGATGCTGCCCATCGTGATCCGCTCCACGTACGAGATGCTCAGGCTGGTGCCGGACCCGCTGCGCGAGGCGAGCTATGCCCTGGGGGCCAGCAAGGCGCGCGTGACGGTCACCGTGGTGCTGCCGACGGCGCTGGGCGGGATCGTCAGCGGCGCCCTGCTCGCGGTCGCCCGGGCCGCAGGCGAGACGGCGCCACTGCTGTTCACCATCCTCACGGTGACCAGCGTGAACCGGAACGTGTTCAGCGGCGCCAACACCTCGCTGCCCTCGCAGATCTTCGTGAACGCGTCATCGCCGTATGTCGGTGCCCAGGCTCGCGGCTGGGGTGCGGCCCTGACACTCATCGCAATTGCGTTTATCCTGATGGTTGTGGCCCGTCTCGTCACTGCGCGATTCGCCAGAAACTTGCAGTAGGGAAACAATGGAAACTCCTGAGCAGAACACCGTGGCCAACCTTCCGCAGACCGAGACTGCTGTCCCGCAGCAGGAGGTGTCAGCAGATTCTGGTGTATACGCCGCGCCGGGCGAATCTGTGTTCGAAACGAAAAACACCTCGATCTATTACGGAAGTTTCCGTGCCGTCACCGACGTGTCGCTGACAATTCACGAAAACGAGATCACGGCGTTCATCGGCCCGTCCGGCTGCGGCAAGACGACCGTGCTGCGGACGCTGAACCGGATGAACGACCTCGTGGTCGGCGCCCGGGTCGAAGGTGACGTGCACTACCGCGGGGCGTCGCTGTACGCCAAGGAGGTCTCCCCGATCGCCGTGCGCCGGCGCATCGGCATGGTCTTCCAGAAGCCGAACCCGTTCCCTAAGTCGATCTACGACAACGTCGCCTACGGACCGCGCATCAACGGTGAGCGCAACAAGGGCAGGCTGAATGAGATCGTCGAGCGCTCGCTGCGCCAGGGTGCGCTGTGGGACGAGGTGAAGGACCGGCTGAACAAGTCGGCCCTGGGCCTGTCCGGCGGGCAGCAGCAGCGGCTGTGCATCGCCCGGACGCTCGCCGTCGAGCCGGACGTGGTGCTCATGGATGAGCCCTGCTCGGCGCTCGACCCGATCGCGACCGGTGCCATCGAGGATCTGATGCAGGAGATCAAGTCCAAGTACACCATCGTCATCGTCACCCACAACATGCAGCAGGCCACCCGGGTGAGCGATCGCACCGCCTTCTTCTCCGTGCTGATCAACGAGCACAGCGACACCCGGACCGGAGTGCTCGTCGAGTACGACCGGACCGCCAAGATGTTCCAGGACCCCAACGACAGCCGCACCAAGGCCTACGTCACCGGCCGGATGGGCTGAGGCTGGCCTATGCGGGTCCGGCCGGCTGAATGGTCCGGGCCGTCCGTCCCGGCCATGATTCCGGGCATTTCCGGGCCCATATTGTCCATTCTAATTTACTAAGTACTAGGTACGCTGGCGCGCCAGCCAGAAGGCAGGGCTGACGGACCTGGTCGCCAGGACGCCTGGCCTGGCCTGCGCGAACGGCCCGATCCCTCAGCGCGCTCCCTCGGGTGGATTCCTTTCCGTTCCAGGGAACAGATCTTTTCCGGATATCCCCAGCCCGCCTTTCGTCCGGGCATTTTTCCGGGTGCCTGGACATGAGCCGCCAGGGACTGGGAGCCTTGACCCCGAAATGCCTGCCTCTGCGACGGCGGAGCGCGACCCGCGCCGTGCCCGCACCCTTGGCCCCGGGGACACCCCGCGGCGCGGTGAGCTGGCCGCTGCGCTCGCAGCGGCCGGGCTCCTGGCCCACTTATTGCTGGCTCAGCTCACCCTGCTGCTGGCCGTCGCGCTGGACCTGACCGGCCGGGCGGTCAGGTGGCGTCCGCTGTGGCTGGCCGGCCCGGCGGCGGCCGGGTTCCTCTGGGTACTGGCCATCGGCCCGGCGCACGCCCTGGCCGGTTTCACCGGCGGCCCGCACCAGGTGCTGGGCTACCTGGCCGGGGCGGCCGGCCAGCCGGCCCGCGTCCTGCATCCGGCCCGGGCCTTCGCGGGGGTGGGGCGCTGGCTGCCCCGCCAGGCCCCGCTCGCGCTGATCCTGGCGCCCGCCGAGGTCGCGGCCGCGGGCTGGCTGCGGGCCCGGCGGGCGGGCGAACGAGGCTTACCGCCGCCGCGTCCCGGCCTGATCGTGGCCGCCCGGCGGCTGGGCACGGTGGCCTGGGTCCGCTCCGGCGGGGTGGTCACCCGGACCGGGGCCTGCCTCGGGGCGGACTGGCGGACCGGGCGGCCGGCCGGGATCAGCTGGCACGCCGCGGAAGGCGGCGTGCTGGTCACCGGCGCCGCGGCCCCGGAGGTGTCCGCGGCCAGCTTCCAGCTCGTCCATGCGGCCATCCGGCGCCGTAAGCCGGTCCTGGTGGTGGACCTCGGCGGCCCGGACGGGCTGGGCGGCCTGGGCGGCCTGGCCGGGGCGCTCGCCTCGGTCTGCGCGGACACCGGCGCTCCGCTGCACGTCTTCGGGCCGGCCGGCCAGGGCTGCTATGAGCCGCTGCGCGGCGGTGATCCGGCCCGCCAGGCCGCGCTGGTGATGGGGATGATCGACTGGGGGCCGGTGGCTGATCACGCCCGGCGGACGTGCGGCGCGTACCTGAACGATCTGTTCGCGGTGGCGGCCGCGGCCCCGGGTGATCCGCGCGGGCCGGTCCTCGACGACGTGGCCGCGCTGCTCAGCCCGGACGCGCTGCGGGCCCGGATGAGGCAGGTGCCCGCGTACCACCCCCGGCGCGTTCCGCTGGGCGAGCGGGTCAGGGTCTCGGCGAGCCTGCTGGAGGCCGACCCGGCCACGGCCGCCTTCCTGGCCGGGGAACTGGCCGGATTGCGGGCCTCGGCCCTGGGCCGCTGGCTGCGGCCCGCCGGTGCGGGACCCGGTGCCCGTGGTGCCGGTGCCCGTGGTGCCGGTGCCCGTGCTGCCAGCGCTGGTCCCGGCCCCGCGCAGATCAGCCTGAGCGCCGTGATCCGCGAGCGTGCGGTGGCGTTCTTCCCGCTGGACCAGTCGCGGCATGGCCGGTCCGCGCGGATGATCGCGAATCTCGTGGCCCTCGACACGGCGGCGGTGTTCGCGGAGTCGCGGCGCCTGGGCACCGGCGGCGACGGGCTGGCCTGGTTCGGCGACGCGGACGCGATCGCCGCGCCGGCCCTGGCCCCGCTGATCAGCACCGGCGCGCAGGCCGGGCTGGCCACCGTGCTCAGCACCGGGTCGGCGCAGGCCGCGGGGCGACTCGCCGCGCTTGCGAACGTCCTGCTGATCCGGGGCCCGGCCGATACCTCGCTGGCGGGCGCCGACCCGGCGGCCGCCGTCCTGGCCGGAACCACCCTGGACGGCACCGTCTTGGCGGGGGACCAGTTCGCCCTCGTGATCAGGAGCCAGGAGCAGCAGGTGCCGCGGGGGCGGTTCGTACCGGGCCGGATCCGATGACCCCGGGGCAGCCGGACCGGGTGTATCTCGGCTGGGAGTACGCGGTGCTGCACCCGCACCCCGGCCCGCCGCCCCGGCGGCCCGTCCCGCCCGGCCAGGAGCGGCTGGATCCCGGCTGGGTGCTGGCCCAGCAGCGGGAGGAACGCCGGCTCAGCCTGCCGCTGAAGGCCGGCGCGGCGGCCGGTGCCGGGCTGGCCGCGCTGACCGGGACCCTGGGTGCGGCCGGCGTCCTGACCCCGGCGCTGACCGCGACCGGGGTGCTCGTCTTCCTGGCCGTGACGCTCTGGTGCGCACGCGGCGTCTGGCGTGGCGCCCGGGAGCTCCGCGACCGGGTGGCGGCCGAGGAGCAGCGGGTGGCCCGGGCCCGGGCGGCGCAGGAACGCCGGCTGGCCGGCTGGCAGGAAGAGCACGCCAGGCGGTTCCGTGACTGGGAGGCTCGTAGCCGGGCCTTCGAGGCCCAGCGGCAGTGGTACGGAGTGGACCTGCCCACCGGGATCGACCGGGTCGACGTCGCGGGCGGCACGCTCGCCGGGTGGTCCGCGCTGATGGCCATGCTGGCCGGACTGAGGCTGGCGGCCGGCGGCCAGGTCACCGTGCTGGACCTGTCCGAGGGGGTGGTGGCGCAGGACCTGCTGGCCCTGGCCGGCCACGCCGGGGTGGACCCGCTGGTCTGGGTGCTGCCCGGGGACCTGCCCCGGCTGGACCTCGGGGCCGGGCTGTCCGGCGGGGCGCTGGCCGACGTGCTGGCCGTGGCCGCCGCCGCCACCGCCGACCCGGCCAGCCCGCCTGATCCGGTACCGGACCGCGCCATCCTGGAGCGCATCGCGCGGGTCCTCGGCGGCCAGCCAGACATCGCGCAGCTGACCGCGGGCCTGCGGGTCCTGGTCCAGATCGGCGATCCGCGCGACGATATCCGGCGCGGGCGGATCAGCGCGGCGCACGCCGAGGCGATCGCCGGGCTGTACGGCCGGGCCGCCAGTGACCAGGTCATCACCGAGCGGGCCCTCGGGCTCGAGGCCAGGCTGCGCACGCTGGAGACGCTGGGGTCGGCCCCGGTCACGCTGCCGCCGAGCCGGCTGCGCGTGCTGGCGCTGGACCGCGCGGCGGAGATGACCGGGACCCAGGTCCTCGCCACGTACCTCACCGCGGCGCTCACCCACCTGCTGCGCCGCCAGCCGCGCGGCCCGGCCTGGCAGCACACGCTGCTGGTCGCGGGGGCCGAGAAGCTCCGCGGTGACCTGCTGGACCGGCTGTCGGACGCGTGCGAGGCCAGCGGCACCGGGCTCGTGCTGACCTACCGCTCGCTCCCGGCCCACGTCCGGGAGCGGCTGGGGCGGGGCAACGCCGCGGTCGCGTTCATGCGGCTGGGCAACGCCGACGACGCCAGGGCCGCCAGCGAGCAGATCGGCACCGAGCACCGTTTCGTGGTCTCCCAGCTCACCGACACCGTGGGTGACTCGGTCAGCGATACGGGCAGCTCCTCCTACACCAGCACCGTGGGCACGGCGGATTCCGTGGCCGTGTCCGCCTCGGCCAGTCAGGGCCGCGGCCGCGGCCGCGGGCACGGGCAGAGCTGGTCCGGGCTCGGGGCGTTCGCGCCGCGGACCGCATCCGGGCACCAGGAAAGCAGCTGGTCGGAGGGGATCAGCGAATCCCTGTCCTGGACCGGGGGCTACAACGCCAGCACCGCCTGGGGGCTGCAGACCGCACGGGCCGTGGCGGCCAGCACGTCCGCCGCCCGGACCAGCCAGCGGTCCCGGGAGTTCCTCGTCGAGCAGCATGAGCTGCAGCAACTCCCGCCCAGCGCGATGATCGTCAGCTATGCGTCGGCGGCCGGGCGCCGGGTCGTGTTCGCGGACGCCAACCCTGGCCTGCTGGCCCTGCCCACGGCCACGCTGGCCAGCCTGGACGAGGCCCGGTCCGGGTCGCCGGCCGCGGGCTGGCCAGCCGCGGGCTGGCCAGCCGCGGGGACACCGGCTGCGGGGTCGGCGGTGGCGGGGGCACGGCCGCGGCCGTCAGCACGGCCGGCCGATCCCGGCCAGCCGGCCCGCCGGGCCCGCCCCGCCCGCCCGGCCGCGCCGCGCTGGGCCGGGCCGGTCCCGCCGCCGGTCCGCGATCCGGCCGAGGCGCCGCTCAGCTGGCGGGACGACGGGCCGCCGCCGAACCTGGGTCTGGCGCCCGGGCCGCTCGACTGGCGCCAGGACTAAGCCACGTAACGGTCGTCACGCTGGGCGGCGGCGTGGCCGCGGGCGGCCCGGGTCTTCGCCGCGTGCTGGCGGCCGGGCACCGCGGCGCGGGCGGCCGCGTGCTGGCGGGCCAGGGACAGCTGGGGGCTAGCAGCCGGGCGGGCGGCTGCGGCCGTGGCGGGCGCGGCGGTGGCGGCCTGGCTGTAGCGGGGCGCCCGGTCGGGGCGCTTGAACGTCAGCCACAGCGGGATGCCGACTATGGCCGCGAAGATCAGGGCAGCGATCGGGAAGTTGGCCAGGACCAGGGCGTTCATCAGGGTGTCTCCTTATCTCCGCGCCGGCGGTAGGCCCCGCTGGCGTCTGTTGTCCTCAGCTGCCTCCACTGTGCCGCCCCGCCCTCTCCCGGCCGTGTGCCTGGCTTCTGAGCCTGCTCTGAGCTTGCGGTGCGGCGGACCAGTGCCATCGCGGGCCGCGGGCCGGATAGCATCGTCGGCCATGGGCAAGCTTCCGATCCGGGCGCGTGCCGCCACCACACTGGGCGGAGCCGCGGGCCGGATGTCACGGCTCGCGGGCCGGGGCGACGGGTCCGTGATCGGCGGGGTCATCGGCCTGCGCGTCGAACCGGGCCTGTTGTCGCTGCTCGCGGCCGACCGGCAGATCGTCCTGGTCACCGGGACGAACGGCAAGACGACCACCACCCGGCTCATCAGCTCGGCCCTCAGCGCCACGGGGCAGGAGGTGGCCTCGAACGCGTTCGGCGCGAACATGGAGGCCGGGCTGGTCGCCGCGCTCGGCCAGGCGCCCGACGCGCCGTACGCGGTGCTGGAGGTGGACGAGAAGTACATCCCGGCCGTGCTCCGGGCCACCCGCGCCCGGGTCGTGACCCTGCTCAACCTCAGCCGGGACCAGATGGACCGGGCCGCGGAGATCTGGCTGGTCGCACGGCGCTGGCGGGAGGCGTTCGAGGCGGCGCCGGACTGCCGGGTCGTGGCCAACGCCGACGACCCGCTGATCGCCTGGGCAGCCAGCGGGGCCCACCAGGTCACCTGGGTCGCGGCGGGCCAGCGGTGGCACGAGGACTCCTGGTGCTGC
Organism: uncultured Actinomycetes bacterium; assembly: GCA_963718305.1. Classification (GTDB taxonomy): domain Bacteria; phylum Actinomycetota; class Actinomycetes; order Streptosporangiales; family Streptosporangiaceae; genus RYN-230. The sequence goes on along the minus strand of CAVQZG010000020.1, from coordinate 520,077 downwards.
CCCCGGTGCGGATCGCACCTGCGGCGCGACGATCTGGGCTGGCGGTGCGGCGAGTGCGAGTTCAGCCGGCCCTCGGCCCGCTGGGTACTGGACGGGTCCTCGGTGATCGACTCCTCGGGTCAGGTGACCGAGCTGTCGCTGGCCCTGCCGGGCCGGGCCAACCGGTCCAACGCCGTGATGGCGCTCGCCGTCGCGGAGGTGTTCGGGGTCAGCCCGGCGGAAGCGCTGCAGAAGATGCGCTCGGTGACGTCGGTGGCCGGCCGGTACACCCAGGTGCAGCGGAACGGCCGTAACGTCCGGCTGCTGCTGGCCAAGAACCCGGCGGGCTGGCTCGAAGCGTTCGACGTGCTGGATCCCGCGCCGGTGCCGGTGCTGCTGTCCGTCAACGCGCAGGTGCCGGACGGCCGGGACACCTCGTGGCTGTGGGACGTGGATTACCGCGTGGTCCGGGACCGCCCGGTGCTGGTCTCCGGGGAACGCGGGCTCGACCTGGCCGTCCGGCTGGAAGCCGACGGGGTGGGATTCGAGCTGGTCGGCGGGATCGACGACGCGGTGAGCCGGGTGAGCCCCGGCGGGACCCTCGACGTGATCGCCAACTACACCGCGTTCCAGCAGATCCGCACGGCCGTCGGCCGGGCGGCGTGACCCCGGGAGGAGAGAGCCGAATGGGACATCCGGCACCGGCCAGCGGGCGCCGCGGCGCCCACGCCCGCGGGCCCGCCAACCTGCGCCTGGTCTGGGTCTACCCGGACCTGCTCAGCACCTACGGGGACCGCGGCAACCTGCTGGTCCTGGAACGGCGGGCCCGGCTGCGCGGCATCGGGGTCGAGGCGGTCCAGGTGAACTCGGATCAGCCGGTGCCCCGGCACGGCGACATCTACCTGCTGGGCGGCGGTGAGGACCTGCCTCAGGTACTGGCCGCCCGCCGGCTGCGCACGGACGGGGGCCTGGCCGCCGCGGCCGCTCAGGGCTCGGTGGTGTTCGCGGTCTGCGCCGGCTATCAGCTGATCGGCGCGGAATTCGGCGGGGAAGAGGGCCAGCCCGTGGCGGGCCTGGAGATCCTGGACATCCGCAGCGGCCGCGGCGAGCGCCGGGGGGTCGGGGAGATCCTGGCCGACGTCGATCCGGCGCTGGGCGTGCCCCGGCTGAGCGGGTTCGAGAACCATCAGGGCGTGACCCGGATCGGTCCCGGGGCCAGGCCGCTGTCGCGGGTGCTGACCGGGGTGGGCAACGGGGACGGGACTGAGGGTGCCTATGCGGGCCGGGTGCTGGGCACCTACCTGCACGGCCCGGCCCTGGTCCGCAACCCCGGCCTGGCCGACCTGCTGCTCGGCTGGGCGGTGGGGGCGCTGCCGCCGCTGGACCAGGAGTACGAGACGTGGACCGCCCGATTCCGCGACCAGCGGCTGGCCGCCGTGCCCGTGGCGTAAGCCCGTGCCCTTGGGGTAAGCCCGTGCCCTTGGGGTAGAGCGTGCCCGTGGATAGACCTAATAGACGAGGGCCTGGGCTCCGTCGGCCATGACCTCCGCGACGAAAGTGGCCGCGCCCGCGATGCGCACCCCCGGGATCACGTCCTCCGGGGAGATGTCACGCCGGGCCGCGCACTGCGTGCACAGCGAGACCTGGCCGCCCGTCAGGACGCTGGCCAGCAGATCAGCGAGGGGGGGAGCATGCGGCAAGGTGAAGTCCCCGGCCCGGCCGGGCAGCGCGAACCAGGACGCCTCCCCGGTCAGCCACAGCGACGTCGGCACGTCGCTGACGATCGCGGCCGCGGCCACGTTGAAGGCCTGGTTGCAGCGCTCGGGGTCGTCCTGGCCCGCAGTGATCTTGATAACGAGGCTCCGCGCGGTCATGGACGCACCTTAACGTGACGTGCCCGGGCCGGCATGGCGGACGCCTGCCATTCCGGCCCGGTCCGTACACTGCTCTGGTTGGGAGGCCGGTCATGCACGGAATAGTCAGCGGCATCCTCCTCGTCGCCGCGTTCGCGGCGGTGGTGGCGGCGGCCGCGCTGCTGTCGGTGCGGCTGCTGCGGGCCACTCGCGGGGCCGCTCCCGGGGAGAAGCCCCATGCCTAGTGGCGTAGATCCCCGTGCGCAAGAGCCAGGCGGAGCAGAGCCCGGCGAGGTCCAGCCCCACGATGACGGGCCCGGTGGGGTCAGGCCCGGCGGCGCCGGCCCTGACTGGTATCCCCCCGAGCTGCACCCCGACCTGGCCCCGCTGAGCTTCCTGCTCGGCCGGTGGGAAGGCGCCGGGGTCGGTGGCTACCCGACCATCGAAAGTTTCCGGTTCGGCCAGGAGATCTCCTTCAGCCACAACGGCAAGCCGTTCCTCATCTACGCCAGCCGGAGCTGGCTGCTGGACGAGGACGGGAACCTGGTGCGCCCGCTGGCGACCGAGACCGGGTACTGGCGACCGCAGCCCGGCGGCCAGCTCGAGCTGATCCTGGCCCACCCGACCGGGATCGCCGAGATCTATGTGGGCGAGGTGACCGGCACCAAGATCGAGCTGCGGACGGACGTAGTGGCCAGGACCACGTCGGCCAAGGAGGTGACGGCCGGCCACCGGCTCTACGGGCTGGTCGGGCCGGACCTGGACCTCGGCTGGGCCTACGACATGGCGGCCATGGGCCAGCCGCTGCAGCCGCATCTGTCCGCGCAGCTCAAGCGCGCCGGGAGCTAAGGTCAGCTGGCCCGGAACCAGTAGGCGCTGAACGCCTGTCCCCGGAACAGCGAGGTGGGCTGGGCCGCCAGTTCGTGGCTGGAGTCGCCCACCCCGACGATCTGGAAGGTGTTCCAGAACCGGGAACTCAGGCCGCTGCGGTGTCCCCTCGAGGTGGTCAGCGTGACGCTGGAGAAACCCTCCGCGCGGTAATCCGCCAGCGGAAGAATTCCCCCCGAGCCGCCCGACGGAGCCTCGCTGATCACCTCGGCTGAGGAGCGCAGGCACACTTTAGCGGCGCATTTCAGGGTCCGGGTGAAATGCCTTCCGCTGCTGGTATCGCGCAGCATCAGGACGAATTTCCTGGCTGACCTCTTATAAGTGACGCTGGCCTGGACCGCATTACCCGCGCGCACCGTGAAAGCGACAGACACGGGCTTGGGGTACATCTCGTACCACGCGTAGTACCGCGGCGTCGATCCGGCGCAGTCGGCCTCGATGCCCACCTGCTCCACGCTGGCCGACCCCAGCCCGTCCAGGCCCACCCAGTGCGAGGAGTAGGACGTGGTGGCGGCCGCGCAGTCCAGGTACGGCACTGCGAACGCGGCGCTCACGTAGCGGAACGCGGTCCCCGCCCGGTTGCCGGCGTAGCCAGCCCAGTTCAGCGAGTGGATGACCGTGCGCCCGGGGCGGGCGGCGCTGGCTGGCCCGGTGTGCCCGGCGACGATCATCGGGCCGCCCGGTGCGGCCGTGCCCGGTGCGACCGTGCCCAGTGAGGTAAATGCAGCGGTAACTGGCGCTCATTTCTATGAGTAGTCTCTCGCGGGCGCCTGACGAATCAATTGATGTCAGTATTATGCGGCAGCAAAGCAATAGGTGCGACGCTAAAATAGGCATCTGCCGGCTAAATAATTGCGAACGACCCAACGCCATGAAAACCCGGAAAAGGGGAAAATTAAAACCCCCGGGCGGTTCCCTGGTGGCTCGGGATGAGCCACCGGGGGACTGGTTGGACAGGCCAGTCAGCCCGGGGGTCCGGTGTCTGCCGAGTATTCGCCGGCCGCCGCCTTCGCGCGCGGCACGCGGGGCACCTCACGGCCTAAGCCGCAGGGTAAGGCCCTACGCACGGGCCGGTGATCGCACGGCGGGCCGGTCACAACGGAACGGGCCCGCCAGTACGTCGGCGGGACGGCGGCTAGCGGACAGCCACCTCGCGAGTCCTACTGCTATGCATGCTGTTGGACCACCTCCTCTCCCGCGTTGAGATGAGGCTATGCCAGCCTCCGGGGGGCAGGCAAATAGGTTTGTTTCGCGGTCCCGCCAGCGCGGCGTTAGTCTCGGCCCATGAGGCAGGCGTGGGACGAGGAGTTGCGGGCCCGCGGCTATCGGGTCACCCCGCAACGCCAGCTCGTGCTGGAAGCGGTCACCAAGCTGGAGCACGCGACCCCGGAGGAGATCTGCGCCTCGGTGCAGCAGACCGCGCGCGGGGTCAACATCTCCACGATCTACCGGAGCCTGGAGCTCCTCGAACAGCTCGGGCTGGTCACCCACACCCACCTCGGCCACGGCGCGCCGCGCTACCACCTGGCCGCCGAGGCTGAGCACGTGCACCTGGTCTGCGCCGAGTGCGGCCGGGTGACCCAGGTCGGGCCGGACGCGGTGCAGGCGCTGGTGACCGCGCTGGCCGAGAACCACGGTTTCGAGACTGACGTCGGGCACCTGACCGTGTTCGGCCGCTGCGCCGAGTGCCAGCAGGCCGGCCCCGGGGGGCACCGCGCCGGAACCCCGCACCACACGGCATAGATTTGCCAGAGGATAGATTCACAGTATGGACAGTCCGCTGCTGAACGCCCCTGGCGCCGTGCCCGGCGACGCCCCCGACGCGGGGGTCGCCGCGCACTACGGGAACCCCTACGCGGAACAGCGGGCGCTGGCCGCGGGCACCGGGATGGTGGACCGCTCGCACCGCGGCGTGGTCCGGATCACCGGCCCGGACCGGCTGTCCTGGCTGCACAGCCTGAGCACCCAGGATCTCGAGCACCTCGAGCCCGGCCAGTCCGCCGAGACACTGATCCTCAGCCCGCAAGGGCACATCGAGCACCACCTGACCCTCACCGACGACGGGGACGCGCTGTGGGCGCACGTCGAGCCGGGTACGGCCGGGGCGCTGCTGGCCTTCCTGGAGTCGATGCGGTTCATGCTCCGGGTCGAGCCCGCCGACGTCACGGGCGACTACGCGGTCCTCACGGTGACTGGCGGCCTCCCCGAAGCCGGCCCTCTGCCCGGGGACGCTCTTCCGCCAGGCACGGCGGCGGCCGTGCGTGGTGCGCTCGGCACCGATCTGCTGGTCGCGCGCGGCGACCTTGACCGGGCCGCAACGAAATTCGCTGACGGCGGGCTGACCCTGGCCGGGATGCAGGCCTACGAGGCGCTGCGGATCGCCGCCCGCCGCCCGCGCCTCGGCCTGGACACCGACCACCGGACGATCCCGCACGAGGTCGGCTGGATCGAGTCCGCGGTGCACCTGAACAAGGGCTGCTACCGGGGCCAGGAGACGGTCGCCCGGGTGCACAACCTCGGCCATCCGCCCCGGCGGCTGGTCTTCCTGCACCTGGACGGCAGCGAGGACCGGCTGCCCCAGCATGGTGACCCGGTCCAGCTGGAGGAGGCCACCATCGGGTTTGTCGGCTCGGCCGCGCGGCATTACGAGCTGGGGCCGATCGGGCTCGCGCTGATCAAGCGGACCACGCCGGTGGACGCGACCCTGCAGGCGGCCGGCCTGCCGGCGGCGCAGGAGGTCGTGGTGCCGCCGGACGCCGGCGCCAACGTCAAGGTGACGCTGAAGCGGCGGCCCGGGCTGGTGCGTTAGTCCCGGCGGTCCGTCGCGTGAGAACTGGAGGTCGTCAACGGTGCTACGGCGCGCGTTGCTGGCCGCCTCGGGCAGTGACCGAGCGCGGCGCCTGATCAGCTCGGCTCCCCTCACCCGGGGCGTCGTGAACCGCTACGTGGCCGGGGACACCACCGCGCAGGCGGTGGCAGGTCACCCGGGAACTGCTGCAGCGCGGCCTGCTGGTCAGCCTGGACTATCTGGGTGAGGACACCACCGAACCGGAGCAGGCCGCCGCGGTGACGGCCGAGTACTCCGGGCTGCTGGCCCAGCTGGCCGGGGCCGGGCTGGCCGAGGGAGGCCGGGCGGAGGTCTCGGTCAAGCCCACCGCGGTCGGCCTGGGCCTGGCCGAGCACGGGGAGAAAACCGCCGCGGAGAACGTGGCCCGGATCTGCGCCGCGGCGCGGGCGGCCGGGACCACGGTCACCCTGGATATGGAGGACCACACCAGGGTGGACCAGACGTTGCGGATCGCCGGTGAGGTCCGGCTGGACTACCCGGACCTGGGCGTGGTCATCCAGTCGTCGCTGCGCCGCTCGGTGGCGGACTGCGCCGCGCTCGCGCAGGCCGGCTCGCGGGTCCGGCTGTGCAAGGGGGCCTACAACGCCCCGGACGAGGTGGCTTACCCGGCCCGTCACGACGTGGACCGCAGTTACGCCCGCGCGCTGCGGGTGCTGATGGACGGCCCGGGCTACCCGATGATCGCCACCCACGACCCCCGGCTGCTCCGGATCGCGGCCGCCCAGGCGGAGCTGGGGGCCCGGGCCCCGGACAGCTACGAGTACCAGATGCTCTACGGGGTCCGCCCGGCCGAGCAGCGGCGGCTGGCCGCCACCGGGGCCAGGCTCCGCGTGTACCTGCCGTACGGCCAGGACTGGTACAGCTACCTGGTCCGGCGGCTGGCCGAGCGGCCCGCGAACGTCGCGTTCTTCGCCCGCTCCCTGGTGTCGTCCCGGTGACCCGGAAAGCCGGAAGCGTAGGCTCCGCACCATGATCGGGATCTTCGGGGCCGGGAAAATGGGCGAGGCGCTCATCTCCGGGCTGCTGCGGGCCGGCCGGGCGCCGTCCGGGGTGGTCGCGGTGGTGCGGCGGCCAGAACGCGCCGAGCAGCTCCGCGAGGGGTACGGGATCACGGTCGCCAGCGCGGCCGAGGCGGCCAAGAGCGCGGACACGCTGATCATCACGGTCAAGCCGCAGGACATGCTGCCGATGCTGGACGAGATCGCGCCGTACGTGCCCGTGGACAAGCTGGTCATCTCGGTGGCGGCCGGCATCACCACCGCGGTGATCGAGCGCCGCCTCGGCGTGGACGTTCCGGTGGTCCGGGTCATGTCCAACACGCCGGTCCTGGTGGACGAGGCGATGAGTGTCATCTCGCCGGGGGCCTTCGCCCGCCCCGAGCATCTGGCCCGGGCCGAGGAACTGCTGCGCCCGGTCGGCAAGGTGCTGCGCATCCCGGAGTCCCAGCAGGACGCGGCCACGGCCCTGTCCGGCAGCGGCCCGGCCTACGTCTACTTCCTGGTCGAGGCGATGGTGGACGCGGGCATCCTGCTCGGCATGCCGCGCGGCACGGCCATGGAGATGGTCACCCAGGCGGTGTTCGGCGCGGCCACCATGCTCCGGGAGACCGGGGAGCACCCGGTGATCCTGCGCGAGGCGGTGACCTCTCCGGGCGGGACCACCATCGCCGCCATCCGCGAACTGGAGCGGCACGGGGTCCGGGCCGCGATCCTGGCCGCGATCGAGGCGGCCCGGGACCGCGGACGCGAACTGGGGAGCGGATGACCTGCACGCTGCATGTGGCCTGGGACGACCGGCTGACCAGCTACGACTTCGGCCCGGGGCACCCGCTCGCGCCGGTCCGGGTGGAACTCACCATGGCCCTGGCCCGGTCGATGGGGGTGCTCGATGCCGCCGGGGTGAGCCTGGCGGCGCCCGAGCCCGCGACCCAGGAGCAGCTCGAGCTGGTGCATGACCCCGAGTACATCGACGCGGTGCGCCGCGCGGCGGCCGATCCGTCGTTTGGGCTGGGCACCCCGGATGACCCGGTCTTTCCCGGCATGCACGAGGCCTCGGCGCTGGTGGCCGGGGCCACGCTGGCCGCGGCCGCCGCGATGTGGACCGGGCAGGCGGCGCACGGCGTCAACGTGGCCGGCGGCCTGCACCACGCCATGCGCCGCTCCGCCAGCGGCTTCTGCGTCTACAACGACCCGGCCATCGCGATCCGCTGGCTGCTGGAGCAGGGCGCCCAGCGGATCGCGTATGTGGATATCGACGTGCATCACGGGGACGGCGTCCAGGACGCGTTCTACGATGATCCGCGGGTGCTGACCATCAGCCTGCACGAGCACCCGATGACGCTGTTCCCCGGCACCGGCCTGCCCGGTGACACGGGCGGCCCGGGGGCCGAGGGGACGGCGGTCAACGTGGCGCTGCCCGCGGGCACCGGGGACGCCGGCTGGCTGCGTGCGTTCGACGCGGTGGTGCCGCCGCTGCTGCGCGCGTTCCACCCGGAGATCCTGGTCAGCCAGCACGGCTGCGACACCCACCGGCTCGACCCGCTCGCCCACCTGGAGCTGACCATCGACGGCCAGCGGGCTGCGCACCAGGCCCTGCACGAACTGGCGCACGAGGTCGCCGGCGGCCGCTGGCTGCTCACTGGCGGCGGCGGATACGAGCTGGTCCAGGTCGTGCCGCGGACCTGGACGCACCTGCTCGCGGTGGCGGCCGGCCGGCCGGTGGACCCCGGCCTGGCCACCCCGGCGGACTGGCAGGAGTACACGCTGGCCCGCACCGGGGTGCCCGCCCCGGGGCAGATGACCGACGGCAGCGCGGCCGTCTTCACCCCGTTTGAGTCCGGCTATGACCCCGGTGACGCGATCGACCGGACCATCATGGCCACCCGCAGCGCGGTCTTTCCCGTTCACGGCCTGTTCCCGGGCTTGTGACCCAAAGCGCGTCCCGCGCCGGGGTTGCCCTTTTCCACACAAGACTTACGCTGGGGACGGAGGTGACTGATGCGCTGAAATATGCCAGGCGCACTCGGCTCCGTGCGGAAGTAGGGGAAAGCAGATGGCTGCAGGCGAAACTCCGCTCAGCGACGTCAGGTTCCTGACCGTGGCCGAAGTGGCCTCGATCATGCGCGTATCCAAGATGACCGTCTACCGGCTGGTGCACTCGGGGGAGTTGGAGGCGATCCGGGTGGGCCGGTCGTTCCGCGTTCCCGAGCAGGCGGTCAACCGGTACCTGAAAGGGTCATTCGTCGCCGCTAGCTGATGCCGTTCCCCACGGGGGCATCACGGGGGCAGGCGCGGGGCAGGTACCCTGGGGCGTTGGCGTGGGCCCAGCCGGCTGGCATCGGGCGAATACGTCGCAAGCCTGTTTGCCTGAATCCCGAGTGAGGGTGGTGTCGTGGGCTCCGTTATCAAGAAGCGCCGCAAGCGAATGGCGAAGAAGAAGCACCGCAAGCTGCTGCGGAAGACCCGCGTGCAGCGGCGGAACAAGAAGTAGCGCCGTGCTGGCCCCCGCGGTCGGGATGCTGGCGGCTGGCCCGCTGGCGGCCGGCCCGGGGCGCTGCCGGAGGGCGCGGCAGAAAGGAAGACGGTGGGCTGGGAGGGGAGCACGGGGAAGCTTCCCGGGATGACTCCAGGCGGGTCCGTCCACGATGGCGGTGCCCAGGCCAACGGCGCCCTCTCCGGGGAAGCCGGCGATGACTGGCGCGGCCAGCTCGCTGAGGCGCTGCGGTTCGCCCGGCGCCAGGTCACCGGCGAGGGTGAGGTTGACGAGTTCGGCTTCGACCCGGAATTCAACACCCGGCTGCTGATGCCGCTGGCCCGGCTGCTGTACCAGCAGTGGTTCCGGGTCGAGATGCGCGGGCTCGAGCACGTGCCGTCCGCCGGGGGTGCGCTGCTCGTCGCCAATCATTCCGGGGTGCTCCCGTTCGACGCGATCATGCTGCAGACCGGGTTGCATGACGAGCATCCGCAGCACCGGAACCTGCGCCTGCTCGGCGCGGACCTGGTCTACGAAATCCCCGGGCTGGCGTACCTGGCCCGGCGGGCCGGCCACACCCGCGCCTGCCCCGCGAACGCCGACCGCCTGCTCCATGACGGTGAGCTGGTCGGCGTGTTCCCGGAGGGGTTCAAGGGCATCGGGAAACCCTTCAGCGACCGTTATCAGCTGCGCCGTTTCGGCCGGGGCGGGTTCGCGGTCACCGCCCTGCGGGCCCGGGTGCCGATCGTGCCCTGCGCGATCGTCGGCGCCGAGGAGATCTACCCGATGGTCGGCAACGCCAGGGCGCTCGCCCGGCTGCTCCGGCTGCCTTATTTCCCGATCACGCCCTTGTTCCCCTGGTTCGGCCCGCTGGGCGCGGTCCCGCTGCCGTCCAGGTGGATCATCGACTTCGGCCCGCCGGTGGAGACCTCCGGGTACCCGGAGGGCGCGTGGCGGGACCCGGCGGTGATCGCGGAACTGACCGCCGCGGTCAGCGGCAGCATCCAGGCGAAGCTGGACGACCTGATCGTGGAGCGTGGCCCCGCGTTCGGATGAGCCCCGCGGTGCTGAACCGCGGGATGGGTCCGTATGGATCAGCCCTGGCTGTTGCGCTGGTGCCGGCGGTGCAGGGCCAGCCCGGCGGCAATGCCCCCGGCCACCGCGCCGAGGCCCGCCGCGGTCGGCAGCGCCACCAGGGTGGCCTTGCGGCCCGACCGGAAATCATGCACCGGCCAGCCCTGGCGGCGGGCCTCGGCGCGCAGCTCGGCGTCCGGATTGACCGCGTTCGGGTGGCCGACCAGCTGGAGCATGGGCAGGTCGTTGCTGGAATCGCTGTAGGCCGAGCAACGGGTCAGGTCCAGCCCTTCCCGCTCGGCGAGTGACGCCACGGCCGCGGCCTTGGCCTCGCCGTGCAGCAGGCCGCCGACCAGGCGGCCGGTGTACACGCCGTCCGCGGACTCCGCGACGGTGCCCAGCGCGCCGGTCAGCCCGAGCCGCTGCGAGATGACCGTGGCCAGCTCCACCGGCGTCGCGGTGACCAGCCAGACCCGCTGGCCGGCCCGCAGGTGTCCCTGGGCCAGCTCGCGGGTGCCTTCCCAGACCCGGTCGGCCATGGTTTCGTCGAAGATCTCCTCGCTCAGGCTGATGATGTCGGTCACTTTGTGCCCGGCCACGAAGGTGAGCGCGGCCTGGCGCAGGGCGTCGATGTGCTCGGAGTTCTCTGCGCCGCGGAGCCGGAAGTACACCTGGCCCCAGGCCACCCGGGCCAGATCGCGCGGGCCGAACATGTCCCGCGCGGCGAGCCCGCGGGCGAAGTAATAGATGGATGCGCCGCGGATCAGCGTGTTGTCCACGTCGAAGAACGCGCCCGCCGTGGGGTCTTCGCGGGGTGGCACCTGGACCACCGTGGCCAGCGCGGCGGACGCGGCCCCGGCCAGCTCCGCCTGTTCCCGGCGCACCCGGGCAGACTTGCGCAGCCGGAGGGATCTGGCGCCGCCGGGAAGCTGGTCCCGCAGCTGCTTCATGCGGCGAGTCTACAAACCGGACCTCGTCCCGGTGGGGCTGGTCGTCGATCTGGTCTCCATCATCGCCGCCCGTCGTGCACCATAGGCTGCAATGTCTATTTCGTTCGCCGCTGCCCTGGCCGGGACCGTGCTCGCCGCGGTCGGTACCGGCCTGGCCATCCGGCTCTGCCTGCGAAAACCCCGGGCCGACATGGTGGCCTGGGTCATCGCCCTGGCTGGCCTCACCGTGGGGCTGGCCGCGCAGGCCGCGGGCTACCGGCGCGGTTTCGTGCCCACCACGTTCCGCGCCACCCAGCTCGGCGCGGCGCTGGTCGCGCCGGTGGCGCTCTCCTGGGGCATGGCCGAGCTGGCCGCCAAGAGCCTGGTCGCGCGGTTCGCCGCCCGGCTCTGCCTGGCCGGGCTGTTCGTCGTGGCCGCGGTGATCCTGGCCACTGACGTACTGAGCGCGCGAGGGTTCACCCAGCAGTGGCCCGCCCCCCGCGACTACTTCCAGTACGTCTCGCTGAGCCTGCTCGCCTTGGTCGCCGCCGCGGTAGTGCTGACCGTGATCGCGGCGCTGATCACTACCGGGCTGCGCAGCCGCCACAATCCCGCCTGGCGGGGGCCCCTGGCCGCGATCGCGCTGGCCGCGGTGGCCGCGCTGGCCACCCAGGGGCTGCTGGTCAAGCTGCCCGCGAACGTGGCGTATCCGGGCCTGACCCTGGTGGCCGCGGTGGCGGCCTGGCTGGCCGCCACCCGGGCCGCGGGGGTGAACGTGGGCCAGCTCCGGGCCGGGGCCGGCGGCCCCGGCGGTCCGCGGCCGGCCGGGAACCCGGGCTACGACGGCGACGACTCGCTGGATCTGTACCGCGATGGCTACCGCCACTTCGACGACAGTGCGGCCTTTGCCGCGTACGTCAACAGCGGGTACGACACCGGGGGCTACCGCGCCCCGGGCGAGTCCCACAGCGCCGCCGGGTACGGGGGCACGGGCGGATTCCAGGCCGGCGGTTACCCGGGCCCGGGTGGCTTCCCGCCGGAGGACACCGGCGGCTTTCACGCCGACCCGGTCGAGCCGGTCACCGGGGCCTTCGACCCGCTGTTCCGGCCCAGCGCATCCTCGGCCCAGGGCCAGGCGGCCGGGCGCCCCGGCGGCGACGCCGCCACCCTGAACCGGGCCGGCCCGGGGCTGACCCCCGGGGAGGACATCGAGTTCGCCACCGGCATGCAGTTGCCCGCCCTCGACGACGTGCTCGAGGCCGCCGTCGCGGGCGCGGTGGACACCGACCGGCTCTACGGCCGGATCGCCATCTACACCCTGCTGGACGCGGGCGCGGAGGAGTTCGACCGGCTGGCTGAGCAGGTGGTCGAGCAGGTACGGACCGGGGAGCCGGATACGCTCGCCTACGTGGTGCACGGCGTGCCGTCCGCGCCGCTGCAGAGGATTCTCTACCAGCTCTATGCCGACCGGGCCGCTTACGACTGGCACCAGGAGCGGCCCTACGTAGCCGACTTCGAGGCCCGCCGGCGGCCGCTGGTGCTGGCCACCAACGTGATCGAGCTGGGCGTCCGGCAGGCCAAGGTCGCGGCGGTGACGCCGCGCCGGGTCCCGTGACGGGGGTGTCACTGTGATCTCCGGTACCGGGATATCCAGCACCGGGAGGTCCGGCGCGCACGCGATCACCCTGCTCTCCAAGCCCGGGTGCCACCTGTGTGACAGTGCGCGTGAGGTGATCGCGAGGGTCGCCGCGGACCTCGGCGTGCCCTGGGAGGAACGCGACATCACCAGCTCAGCCGCGGATATGCGGGAGTACTGGGACAAGATCCCGGTCACGCTGATCGACGGGGTCCAGCACGACTTCTGGCGGGTCAGCGAGGAACGCCTGCGGGCGGCGCTGGCCCGGTTATGCGGTTCCGCCTGCGCTGATCCGCAGCCCGGGGCCGCAGCACCGGGCCGGGGCCGGCCGACTTTGTGCAAACGTTCACAAGAGCGTACCGTTGAAACCCGCAACCCTTCGGCGGGCTTCTGGGCAGCCCGTAGTGCAGTTCGATCCCTCAGGAGCGTCGGCGCATGTCACGGCGGGCAGCATCCGCGAACGGCAGAGCAGCAAACGGCGGCCAGGGCATCCCGGAGGCCACCATCGCCCGCCTCCCCGTGTACCTGCGTGTCCTGTACGCCTTCGCGGAGCAGGACATCCCGACCGTGTCCAGCGAGGAACTCGCGGCCGCCGCGGGGGTTAACTCGGCCAAGCTCCGCAAGGACCTGTCGCACCTGGGGTCCTACGGCACCCGGGGCGTGGGATACGACGTGGAATACCTCGTCTACCAGGTATCCCGGGAACTGGGGCTCACCCAGGACTGGCCAGTGGTCATCGTCGGCGCCGGGAACCTGGGCCGGGCGCTCGCCAATTACGGCGGGTTCGCCTCGCGCGGATTCCGTATCGCGGCCGTGCTGGACAGCGACCCAGGGGTGGTCGGGACCCAGATCGCCGGACACGGCGTGCTGGACGTGGAGCAGATGGAGCAGGTCGTGGCCCGGCACCGGGTATCCATCGGGGTCATCGCCACCCCCGCGGGCACCGCGCAGGCCGTCTGCGACCGTCTGGTCGCGACCGGGGTGACCAGCATCCTCAACTTCGCGCCTGTGGTCCTTAATGTGCCCAGCGGCGTAGACGTGCGTAAGGTTGACCTGTCCATCGAGTTGCAGATTCTCGCTTTCCACGCGCAGCGGAGGTCGGTGGTGCGCGTCCCGCAGGATGCCCAGGTGATTGGCCGATGAGCGTGCTCGTGGTCGGCCTGAGCCACAAGAGCGCCTCGCTCCCCGTCCTCGAGCGGGCCGTGGTCAGCGGAGACACCCTCAGCAAGCTGATCCGCGATGTGTCGCAGGCCCCGAACGTGGGGGGCACGTTCGTGGTGTCCACCTGCAACCGGGTGGAGGTCTACGCCGAGGTGGACAAGTTCCACGGCGGGGTGTCGTCCATCTGTGACCTGCTGGCCCGGCACTCAGGCATCCCGCTCAGCGAGCTGACCCCGAACCTGTACGTGCACTACGAGGACCGGGCCGTGCAGCACCTGCTCGCCGTGGCCTGCGGGCTGGAGTCCATGGTGGTGGGCGAGAGCCAGATCCTCGGCCAGGTCCGGCAGGCCCTGTCCGTGGCCCGTGAGCAGGGCACGCTCAGCCGCGGCCTCGGTGAGCTGGGCACGCTCGCGCTGCGGACCGCCAAGCGGGCGCACGCCGAGACCCGGATCGACCAGGCGGGCGCGAACCTGGTCAGCATCGGTATCGCGGTCGCGCACGGCAGGCTGACCACGGGGCCAGCCACGGCGCAGGCCCAGGCGGGGGCCGGGCAGGTCCCGGCCGCCGATCCGTCCCGGCCGCTCGCCGGGCTGCGGGTGCTGGTCGTCGGGGCCGGCTCGATGAGCTCGCTGGCCGCCACCACCGCGGCCCGGATGGGCGCGGCGCACATCGTGGTGGCCAACCGCACCGCGGACCGGGCCGGGCGGCTCGCCGCGTCGGTCGGCGGCGCCGTCGCCGACCTCGCCGACCTGGCCGGCCCGGTCGCCCAGGCTGACCTGGTCATCTCCTGCACCGGCGCGGCCGGCGTGGTGATCAGCGCGGAGCTGGTCGCCGAGGCGCTGGCGCGCCGGGGCCAGCCCGGCCGGCCGCTGGTCCTGCTGGACCTGGCCATGCCCCGTGACGTCGATCCGGCCGTGGCCAGGCTGCCCGGGGCCGAGCTGGTCGGCCTGGACACGCTGGGGGACCGGCCCGCCGGGTCCTCCGGCGAACCGGAACTGGCTGGCCTGGCCACCCGCGACGCGGATGTCGACGAGGTCCGGGCGATCGTGGCCGAGGAGTTCGCGGCCCGGGTGTCGGCCGTGCACGCGGCCCGGGTCGCGCCTACCGTGGTCGCGCTGCGGGCCAAGGCGGCCAAGGTGGTGGACGCCGAGCTGGCCCGGCTGGCCGGGCGGCTGCCCGCCGACCACCGCACCCTGGGCGAGGTGGAACGGGCCATGCGCCGGGTAGTAGACAAGTTGCTGCACGCACCGACGGTGCGGGTCAAGGAACTGGCCGGGTCCCCGGGCGGCGACGCGTACGAGGACGCGCTGCGGGTGCTGTTCGATCTCGACCCCGCTGTCGTCGCCGCGGTCACGCTGGCTGACACCGATCCCGGCGCCCCCAGCGCTAAGCCAGACAGCATGTCTGGTCCCGCACGGACCCAGGAGGACACGTGAGCAGGCCGCTGCGGCTCGGCACCCGCAAGAGCCCGATGGCCATGGCCCAGTCCGGCAAGGTGGCCCGGCTCATCACCGAGCGCACCGGGGTCAGCGTGGAACTGGTCGGCGTGACCACGTTCGGCGACGTGACCCGCGCCGAGCTGACCCAGATCGGCGGCACCGGCGTGTTCGCCAGCGCGCTGCGGGAAACCCTGCTGGCCGGCCAGGTCGACCTGGCGGTGCATTCACTCAAGGACCTCCCGGTGGCTCCCGCCCCCGGGCTGGTGCTGGCCGCGGTACCGGCCCGGGAGGACCCGCGGGACGCGCTGGCCGCCCGGGACGGGGCCAAGTTCGCCGACCTGCCCCCCGGGGCCACCGTCGGCACCGGCTCGCCGCGCCGGGCCGCCCAGCTGCGGCTGCTGCGCCCCGATATCCGGCCGGTGCCAGTCCGTGGCAACGCGGGCACCCGGCTGGGCAAGGTCGAATCGGGGGAGCTGGACGCGGTGCTGCTGGCCAGCGCCGGGCTGGCCCGGATCGGCCGGCTGGACGCCGTGACCCAGATCTTCGAGCCAGAAGAGATGCTGCCCACGCCCGGCCAGGGCGCGCTGGCGGTGGAATGCCGCGCCGCCGACCCCGACCTGGCCGCGCTGCTGGCCCAGGTGGACGACCGGCTCAGCCGGGCCGCGGTGACCGCGGAACGCGCCGTGCTGGCCGGATTGTCGGCCGGCTGCAGCGCGCCGGTAGGTGCGTATGCTGCGGGAACGGAGATACTGCAGCTGAGAGCGGTTGTCGCGGCGCTGGACGGGGGATCGGCGTTGCGGGCCAGTGCGACCGCCCCCGCAGCCGAGGCCGGACGCCTCGGCCGCGACGTCGCCGCCGAGTTGCTGCGCCAGGGCGCGGCGGCCTACGCGGCAGGGTCTTCGGAATACATCAGCAACGGGGACGATGCATTGTGAGTGTGACTTCCACGTCGAAGCAGGACGCGCCCGGCCAGTCCGATCAGGACGGTGCCGCGGCGGCGAACCGGGCAGCCCAGCCCGGTCTGGCGGCTTTCGTGGGCACCGGGCCCGGTAGCGCGGAGCTGCTCACCGTGCGCGCCGCCGGGCTGCTGGGCCGGGCCGACCTGGTGTTCGCCACCGCCGAGGTGGCTGACCGGGTGCGGCATCTGCTACCCGCCGGGGCGCAGGTCCGCGACCTGTCCGAGCTGGACGCCGATCCGCGGCCGCTGGTCAAGGCGGTTAAGGCCGGCCAGCTGGCGGTGGCGGCCTACGAGGACGACCCGCTCTTGTTCGGGTCGGCCGCCGGGAGTGCCGCCGCGTGTGCCAAGGCCCGGGTCCGGTTCGAGATCGTGCCCGGCATGCCCGCCGCCACCGCGGTCCCCGCCTACGCGGGCATCCCGCTGACGTCCGAGTCAGGCGGGGATATCCGCATCGTCCACGCCGCGGAGGTCAGCCGCCTGTCCGCTGACACCCAGCCGCCCCGCAGCCTGGTCATCCTGGGCGTGGAGTCGGGGCCGGCGGATCTGGCCAAGATGCTCATGGCGGCGGGCTGGCCGGAGCGCACCCCGTTCACCATCACCTGGAACGGGACCACGACCGAGCAGCTGACCATCCGGTGCGCGCTGGGGTCGGTGTCCGCGGACCTCAAGTCGGCCGGGGTCAGCCTGCTCACCGAGACCGGGCCCGCGGTCGGCGTGGTAGGCGAGGCCGCCGGGACGCAGCAGGAACTGTCCTGGTTCGAGACCAAGCCGCTGTTCGGCTGGCGGGTCCTGGTCCCGCGGACCAAGGATCAGGCCGGGTCGGTCTCGGAGCGCCTGCGCGCCTACGGCGCGGTGCCGGAGGAGGTGCCGACCATCGCGGTCGAGCCGCCCCGCACCCCGCAGCAGATGGAGCGCGCGGTCAAGGGCCTGGTCACCGGGCGGTACCAGTGGGTCGCGTTCACCTCGGTCAACGCGGTCCGCGCGGTCCGCGAGAAGCTGGAGGAGTACGGGCTGGACGCGCGGGCCTTCGCGGGGGTGAAGGTCGCCGCGGTCGGCGAGCAGACCGGGCGGGCGCTGCTGGACTTCGGCATCAAGCCCGACCTGGTGCCTGAGGGCGAGCAGTCTGGTGAGGGTCTCGCCGCGGCCTGGCAGCCCTACGACAGCGTGCTCGACCCGATCAACCGGGTCCTGCTGCCCCGGGCCGATATCGCCACCGAGACGCTGGTCGCCCGGCTCAACGACCTCGGCTGGGAGACAGAGGATGTCACCGCGTACCGGACGGTGCGCGCGGCGCCGCCGCCCGCCCCGATCCGCGAGGCGATCAAGGGCGGCGGGTTCGACGCCGTGCTGTTCACCTCGTCCTCGACGGTGCGGAACCTGATCGGCATCGCCGGCAAGCCGCACGCGGTGACGGTGATCGCCGTGATCGGGCCGCAGACCGCCAAGACCGCCGCCGAGTTCGGTCTCCGGGTGGACGTGAAGGCACCCAGGCCTTCGGCCACCGGCCTGGTGGACGCGCTGGCCGAGTACGCGGCCGGGGTGCGGGAGGCGGCCATCGCGGCCGGGGATCCGGTGCGCAAGCCCAGTGAGCGCCGCCGGGGTGCACGGCGGCGGCTCCGCTAGGACGAGACAGGAGAACCGGTGACGGCTGAATTCCCCAGCGGGCAGTTCCCCCAAGCCCGGCCACGCCGGTTGCGCCGCAGCGCGGCGCTGCGCAGGCTGGTCGCGCAGACCAGCGTCAGGCCCGCGGACCTGCTGCTGCCGATGTTCATCAAAGAGGGGATCAGCGAGCCGCAGCCGGTGGTCTCCATGCCGGGCGTGGTCCAGCACACCCGGGACAGCCTGCGCAAGGCCGCGGCCGAGGCGGTCGACGCCGGGGTCGGCGGCCTGGTCCTGTTCGGGGTGCCGGCCACGAAGGATGCCCGGGGCTCGGCGGCCGACGATCCGGACGGGATCCTCGCCCTCGCTCTCCGCGACCTGGCCTCCGAGGTGGGCGACGCCACCGTGCTCCTGGCCGACCTGTGCCTGGACGAGTACACCGATCATGGCCACTGCGGGGTGCTGACCGCCTCCGGCGAGGTGGATAACGACGCGACGCTCGAGCGGTACGGCTCCATCGCGGTCGCCCAGGCGGCGGCGGGCGCGCACGTGGTGGCGCCGAGCGGGATGATGGACGGCCAGGTCGGCGCGATCCGGGCGGCCCTCGACGCTGGCGGGTACCCGGACGTGGCGATCTGCGCGTACTCGGCCAAGTTCGCCTCGGCCTTTTACGGGCCGTTCCGGGACGCCGCCGAATGCGCCCCGCAGTTCGGCGACCGGGCTTCCTACCAGCAGGACCCGCGGTCTGCCGACGCGCTCCGCGAGGTGGCCCTCGATGTGGCCGAGGGCGCCGACATCGTGATGGTCAAGCCGGCGCTGGCCTACCTGGACGTCATCACCCAGGTGGCCGCGGTCTCACCGGTGCCGGTGGCCGCCTACCAGGTCAGCGGGGAGTACGCGATGGTCGAGGCGGCCGCGGCGCACGGCTGGCTTGACCGGGACCGGGTCATCGACGAGACGGTGACCGCGATCCGCCGCGCGGGGGCGAGCATCATCCTGACCTACTGGGCGGCCGAACTCGCCCGGAGACTGGACTGAGCGTCGCAGGTGGCTCGTGTGGCCGGAGAGGCCGCAGCGCCCTGGGAAAGTGTGTGTTCGGCAACATGTCGGCATCTGACGGGCCGGTATCCTGCGCGCAGAGCACTCGACCCGTCATCATCTGTAAGGAGAGCACGCCCCAGTCATTTGCCAGCACGATTTTTGCCAGCACTGCGGAGTTGGAGCACTGAATGGTCGCACCCGTTCTGCGCCGGAGCCGGCGCAGGGAGAGCGGGCGGCTAGCCGCCGCGGCCGTCGCCTACGCGGCCATGGGCTGGCCGGTGGCTCTGGGTGCGTACCCGCGGGGCAACGCGCGGAGCGCGGGCCGGGCCTGCTCCTGCGACCGGGTCGGCTGTCCGGCCCCGGCGGCGCATCCCATGTCGCCGGCCTGGCAGATCCAGGCCACCAGCGATCCGGGCCAGGCCCGGCAGCGGTGGACGCACCATCCCGAGGCGAACGTGATCCTGCCCACCGGCCGGGTGTTCGACGTGCTCGACGTGCCGGCCGCCGCGGGCCTGGCCGGGCTGGCCATGATGCGGGACGCCGGGGTGGAGACCGGGCCGGTGGCGGTAGGCAGCGGGCGCACCCTGTTCTTCGTGGCGTCCCGCGGCGCGCCTGACAACGAGGACGAGTGGTGGTCGTGCCACCTGGACTGCGCCCCCGAGGACGTGGGGGAGGTGGTCAGCCTGCGCTGGCATTGCCGGAACAGTTACGTGCTGGCCCCGCCATCCCGGGACGGTGCCGGCCCGGCCGGGCGCTGGCTGCACGCGCCCGAAGAGCAGGGCGGCCGCTCGCTGCCCGATGCGGTGCGGCTGCTCGAGATTCTGGCGGACGCGTGCGACGAGGAGATTAGGTGAGTGGATCCGGCCGATCCGGTGAGCTGTTCAGCCGCGCGAGCGCGGTTATCCCGGGCGGGGTGAACTCGCCGGTCCGGGCGTTCGGGACGGTCGGCGGGGTGCCGGTGTTCATGGACTCGGGCCGCGGTCCGTACCTCACCGACGCTGACGGCCGGAGCTATGTGGACCTGGTCTGCTCCTGGGGGCCGATGATCCTCGGGCACGCCTACCCCGCGGTGACCGAGGCGGTGACGGCCGCGGCAGCCAAGGGCACCTCGTTTGGCACCGCGACCGCGGGTGAGGTGACGCTGGCCGAGGAGATCGTGGCGCGCACGCCGGTGGAAAAGGTCCGGCTGGTGAACTCGGGTACCGAGGCCACCATGACCGCGGTCCGGCTGGCCCGGGCCTTCACCGGGCGCCGGGTCGTGGTGAAGTTCGCCGGCTGCTACCACGGCCACGTGGACTCGCTGCTCGCCGCGGCGGGCTCGGGGGTAGCCACGTTCGGGCTGCCCGACTCGCCCGGCGTGACCGGCGCGGCCGCCGGTGACACCCTGGTGCTGCCCTACAACGACGCGCTCGCGGCCCGGCAGGCGTTCGTGGACCATGGGCCCCGGATCGCCTGCGTGATCACCGAGGCCTGCCCGGCCAACATGGGCGTGGTCCCGCCGGTCGGCGGGTTCAACGAGATGCTGGCCGGGTTGTGCCGGGACAACGGTGCGCTGCTCATCATGGACGAGGTGCTCACCGGCTTCCGGATCACCGCCTCCGGCTGGTTCGGGCTGGAGGGCGTGGCCGGGGACCTGATCACCTTCGGCAAGGTGATGGGCGGCGGGTTGCCCGCCGCCGCGTTCGGCGGCCGGGCCGAGATCATGGACCGGCTGGCCCCGACCGGCCCGGTCTACCAGGCCGGCACCTTGTCCGGTAACCCGCTGGCTACCGCGGCCGGGCTGGCCACCCTGCGGGCCTGCACGCCCGAGGTGTACGCCCGGGTAGACGAGGTCTCCGCCGCCATCGCCAAGCTGGCCAGCGACACCCTGTCGGCCGCGGGGGTGCCGTTCCGGCTGCAGTCGGCGGGCAGCCTGTTCTCCGTGTTCCTGGGCACCGAGCAGCCGGTCCGCGACTTCGCCGAGGCCCGGGGCCAGTCCGTGCCCGCCTATGCCGCCTTCTTCCACGCGATGCTGGAAGGGGGCGTGTACCTGCCGCCGTCGCCGTTCGAGGCGTGGTTCGTGTCCGCGGCGCACGACGGCGAAGCGGTGGAGCGGATCGCCGCCGCGCTGCCCGCCGCGGCCCGCGCGGCCGCCGTGACCCTGGGGTAGCTAGCCGACGGCGATGCAGATGATGCCGGCGGCGATCGCGGCCGCCGCGGTGAGGCGGCGGGCCAGGCTGCCCTCGCCGAGCAGCCTGCGCCCCAGCAGCACGCCGACCAGCACGCTTACCTCACGGGCCGGGGCGACCGCGCTGACCGCGGTGAAGCTCATCGCGATCAGCACCAGGATGTACGCCAGCGGCGACAGTACCGCCGCGCCGGTCACCTGGCGGCGGTAGCCGCGCCAGACCCGCGCCGTCCGGGCTCGCTGGCGCAGCGCCGAGGGAGCCAGGACCAGGGCCATCACCGGGAGTGAGGCGTAGCCCTGGATGAGCGGGGGCACCCTGAGCGTGCTCACCGCGTACTTGTCCCAGAGTGTGTAAGACGCGATGAACGTGCCCGTCACGAGCGCGAACACGATCGCCCGGGAGAGCCGGGGGCTCGCCGGGGCCCCCGGCGGCACCGGCGAGGGGGAGTCGCCGCCGCGGACCGGTGCGCCCAGTACCAGCACGCCGAGCACGACCAGGACGATCCCGGTGATGCCCGCCGGACCGGGCCGCTCGCCGAGCAGGGTGATCCCGGCCAGGGCGGCCAGCAAAGCGCCGGTGCCGCGGCCCAGCGGGTAGACCAGGGACAGGTCGCCGAGCCGGTAACCGGCCTGCAAGAACAGGAAGTAACCCACCTGGAGCAATCCGGTGCCGGCCATGAACACCCAGTCCAGGGGGGTGAGCCGGGGCGGGCTGAGCAGCACGCTCACCGCCACCACCGGGGCGTACAGCCCCGTGGCGGCCAGCGACATGAGCCAGACGAAGGAAGAGGCGCCCGCCGCCGCGGCCTGCTTGCTGAACAGGTTCCAGGTGGCGTGGGCGAGGGCGGCGACGAGGATGAGGGCGAGGGCGGTGGCGCTCACTGGGGCGGCTCCAGGTCCGGGCCCCGGGAGCCGG
This sequence comes from uncultured Actinomycetes bacterium, assembly GCA_963718305.1. Classification (GTDB taxonomy): domain Bacteria; phylum Actinomycetota; class Actinomycetes; order Streptosporangiales; family Streptosporangiaceae; genus RYN-230. The sequence goes on along the minus strand of CAVQZG010000020.1, from coordinate 498,118 downwards.
CGAGCGGCTGCCCAGGGCAGGGCGAACTGAGAGCCCTCGAGGTTTCTATCCCGTCAGGTGTGGGCGCCGGAGGCGCCTGGCGCCGCTCGGTCCAGCCCGCCTCGTCCTGATTGTGGTGGCCGGTGCGGTCGTCACCGGTGCGGGCGAGGCGCGGAACCCTAGGCGCAGCCACGAGCTAGCCGGAGTTTACCCGCTGTTCACCTGCTCCGGTGCCCGGGCCAGGATCAGCGCAGCTGTCCCGGTAGGCTGGGCCGGCCATGACTGAGACGAGCGGCGCGAATCCGGGGGACGGCGGAGCATCGGGGCCGTCCGCCAGCACCGTGGTGCACCTGCTGCGCCACGGTGAGGTCTACAACCCGGGCGGGGTTCTGTACGGCCGCCTCCCCGGCTTCCACCTGTCCGAAGAGGGCCGCCTGATGGCCAAGGCCGCCACCGGGTTCCTGGCCGGACGGGACGTGGTGCTCTTGCGCTCATCGCCACTGGACCGGGCGCTGGAGACTGCGGCGCCGCTGGCCGCGCAGTTCGGTCTCGAGGTGGACATCGACGAGCGGCTGATCGAGCCGACGAACCGTTACGAGGGCACCACGTTCGGCGTCGGTTCCGGCGCACTGCGTCACCCGGTGGACTGGCGCTACCTGTACAACCCGTTCCGGCCGTCCTGGGGCGAGCCTTATAAGGCCATCGCCGTCCGGATGCTCGCGGCCATGGCCGATGCGGCGCGGGCTGCGCGAGGCCACGAGGTGGTCTGCGTCAGCCACCAGTTGCCCATCTGGACCGCCCGCCGGGCCATCGAGGGACAGCATCTGTGGCACGACCCTCGTCACCGGCAGTGCGCGCTGGCCAGCGTGACCACCGTCCGCTACACCGGGGACACGATCACCAGCGTCACCTACTGCGAGCCGGCGGGCTCCGGGCCGCCGCCGACGCCCGGTGCTTGAGGGGCCGGTGCTTGAGGGGCCGGTGCCTGATCGGCCGGGAACCGGTGACCAGCCTGGCCGCGGAGACCGCCCAGGCCGCCCCGCCGTGGGCGGGCCGACCCCGGTCAGGCACAATAGGGCCTGGTACTACTGCCTGTAGGAGAATCTTTTCCCGTGCCCCCTCTCACCCGCCGGACCCGCCGCCCCGCCGGGGCGGGGCGCGGCGCTGCGGCGGCTGCCCTCATGGTCACCTCGGCGCTGGCGGTGGCGGGCTGCACCACAGGCAACATCGCCGCGAGCACCCCGGCCAGCAACGGGCAGAGCTTCGTAGCCGGGAGCCCGGGGACCACGGTGTTCAAGAGCGGGACGGGGCCGGTGGCCCCGTCGGTCAGCGGCCAGGTGGTCGGCGGCGGGAAACTCGCGCTGACGGCCTACCGCGGTCACGTCGTGGTGCTGAACTTCTGGGGCTCGTGGTGCACGCCGTGCCGGGAAGAAGCCCCCGGCCTGGCCGCGCTGGCCACGCACTTCAAGGCGTCCGGGGTCCGCTTCCTCGGCATCGATATCCGGGACAGCCCGCCCAGCGCCGAGGCCTTCATGAACAACTTCCGGATCAGCTATCCCAGCCTCAACGACCCCAGCGACAACCTCGCCCTCGATTTCCGCAATACGGTGCCGCCCGCCGGGATCCCGACCACACTGGTGATTTCACGCAGTGGCCGGATCACCGCGCGGGTGATCGGCGGGGCCACGTACAACGGGCTGAAGACCCTGGTCCAGCGGGCGGCAGCGGAGCCCGGATGACCGCGACTCCCACGCACCTCGACCTCGGGTGGTGACCCGATGACCGGACTGCGCGTCCCGCCCGGGCCAGCCAGCGGCGCCCGGCCGGACGAGGATGCCACGCCGGACGCGGCGACCCCGCCCACCGGTAACCCCAGCTCGTTCGGCCTGGTGGGCTGGGCGCGCTGGGGCTGGCGCCAGCTCACCTCGATGCGCACCGCGCTGGTGCTGCTGTTCCTGCTGGCCGTGGCCAGCGTCCCCGGCTCGCTGCTGCCGCAGCAGGGCATCGACCCGGCGGCGGTCCAGCAGTACTACGCCTCGCATCCAGCGCTGGCGCCCTGGCTGGGCCGGCTGTCCCTGTTCAACGTGTTCGCGGCGCCCTGGTTCGCCGCGATCTACCTGCTGCTGTTCGTCTCCCTGGCCGGCTGCGTGGTGCCGCGCAGCATCCGGCTGGTCCGGTCGGCCCGGGCGCTGCCGCCGCCCGCCCCGCGCAACCTGGCCCGGCTGCCCCAGTCCGCCCGGCACGATGCCGCCCTCGACCCGGCAGCCGCCCTCGACGCTGCCACCGCTCTGCTGCGCCGCCGCAAGTTCCGGCTGCGGATGGGCGACGGCTGGGTGTCGGCCGAGAAGGGCTACCGCCGCGAACTGGGGAACCTGGTGTTCCACCTGGCCTTGCTGGCTCTCCTGGGCGCGGTGGCCCTGGGCGGCGTGTTCGGCTACAAGGCCAACCGGCTGCTGGTCAGCGGGACCTCGTTCGCCAATACGGTGACGGCGCTGGACGAGTTCCGCCCCGGCCGGCTGGTGTCGCCGTCGGACCTTCAGCCGTTCACGATGACGCTGAACCGCTTCACGGCCTCCTACGTCACCTCCGGCCAGTCGCGCGGCCAGCCGCTGTCGTTCAACGCCTACGTGAGCTACTCCGCGCAGCCGGGCGCCGCGGTCCGCCACGACAACCTGCGGGTCAACCACCCGATCAACGTGGACGGCGTGCGGGTCTTCATCATCGGCCACGGGTACGCGCCGGTGTTCAAGGTCACCGACGGCACCGGGAAGGTGGTCTTCGACCAGCCGGTCCCGTTCATCGCGGTGGACACCTCCGGCCTCACCTCCGAAGGCGTGGTCAAGGTCCCGGACGCGCACCCCGACCAGCTCGGGTTCGCCGGCGTGTTCCTCCCCACCGCGGTCGACGTCGGCGGGCAGCTGGAATCCGCCTTCCCGGCCCCGCTCAACCCCCGGGTCAGCCTGGTCTCGTATAAGGGCAACCTGGGCATGGACAGCGGGCCGTCGCAATCGGTGTACCAGCTGAACACCGCCGGCCTGACCCAGCTGCCGACCGCGCCCCGCCCGCTCGCGGTCGGGCAGTCGATCAAGCTGCCGGGCGGCGCCGGCACGCTCACCTTCGCCGGGTACCGGCAGTGGATCAGCCTGGCCATCACCTATGACCCGGGGCAACTGCCCGCGCTGATCGCGGGCCTGGCGGCGCTGGCTGGCCTGCTCCTGTCCTTCTTTGTCCGGCGCCGCCGGGTGTTCGTCCGGGCCTACCCGGGCCCGGGCGGGCAGACCGTCGTGGAGGTGGGCGGCCTGGCCCGCTCCGACCCGGCGGGCGGCTTCGATGAGGAGTTCACCCGGCTGGCCGGGGCGCTCGAAGCGAGCTACCAGGGGGCCGCGGCGCCCGGCCCGGGGGGCCCGGCCGTACCTCAGGAGACCGCCCCGCAGCCCGGGACGACCACCACCGGGACCCCGTCCCTCACCACGACCACCGAGGGGAAGTCAGACTGATGCCCGACAACCAGGGCCTGTCCCATCTCAGCGATCACTTCCTGATCGTCGCCGTCGTGCTGTACTCCCTGGCGGTGATCGCGTTCGCGGCCGACTTCGCCTTCGGGCGGCGCAGCCCCGTCGTGACGCGGGCCGGGGCTAGCGTGCGCGACCGGGTACCCGCGGTGGTCGGGGCGGGCGCTGGTGCCGTGGATGGTGCGGCGGCGGACGGCGCTGCCGTGGCCGGTGGTGCGCCGGCCAGTGATGCGATGGCCAGTGGTGCGGCCGGCAGTGGCGCGGCTGCCGGTGGCGCGGCGGCCAGTGCTGCCGTGGGGGGCGGCGCTGCCGACGGCGGTGCTTCGGGCGGCCGGGCCGTGACCGCCGGCCAGCGAGACCGCACCGTCGTGCCGCCGAGCCGCCTGGTCCGGATCGCCCTCCTCCTCACCACCGCCGGCCTGGCCCTGCACCTCACCGGGGTGGTGACCCGGGGCCTGGCCGTGCACCGGGTCCCGTGGGGCGACATGTACGAGTTCGTGATCTCGGTCTCGTGCGTCGCCGTGCTGTTCTTCCTCGGCCTGATGATCAAGTACCGGCCCTACCACCTCGGGCTGTTCTTCATGGCCCCGATCGTGATCATCATGGGGCTGGCCCAGACCGTCATCTACACTCCGGCCGGGCCGCTGGTGCCCGCGCTGAATTCCTACTGGCTCGCCATTCACGTGACCGCGATGACCCTGGCCAGCGGGACGTTCATGGTGGGGGCGGTGCTCGCCGTCGTGTACCTGTTCGCGGAGCGGCACACCCGGCGGGTGGCGGCCGGGCTGAGCAGCCGCTACGGCGAGGTGTTCCGGCTGCTCCCCAGTGCGGAGCGGCTCGATCAGATCGCCTACCGGACCGTGGTGTTCGCGTTCCCGATCTGGACCTTCGGCATCATGGCCGGGGCCATCTGGGCGGACGAGGCCTGGGGCCGGTACTGGGGCTGGGACCCCACCGAGACCTGGGCCTTCATCACCTGGGTGGTGTACGCGTGCTTCCTGCACGCCCGGGTCACCGCGGGCTGGCGCGGCCGCCGGGCCGCCGTCATCCAACTGGTCGGGTTCGGCTGCCTGCTGTTCAACCTGCTGGGCGTGAGCCTGTTCATCACCGGCCTGCACTCCTACGCCGGCCTGAGCTGAGCCCAGGCGGGGCGGCCCGAGCGCCCGGCGGGTGGCCAACGACATGGGCGCGGTCAGGCGCGCCAGCAGCGGGCTGTCGCCCGGGGTGGCCAAGGATTGCTAGGACGGATCGTCAGTCTTCGGTGCCGGGTTCCCGGTGGCCCCGGATGAGCCGGTCCAGTTCGCCGAGGAAGTCGGCATCGTCGTCGGGGCCGCGGGGTGCGGCCCAATCTTCGGACACCGCCGTCCCGGTTAGTGACACACGGTCATCGGCTGAAGCGTACCGCCCGCGACCTGCGGGGTGCCGGCGGAAGGCTGCCTCCGCCGCTGATCCCTCCGGCCGGGCCAGCCGCCGTGGCCGCCGGGACCAGCAGGCCCAGAAAGCCAAGGCGAGCAGCGCAGATAGGGCACCGACTAGCCACATGCGCGCAGCCTAGCCAAGCCGAGACCGCTTCGTCAGTAAATGAGAGGAGTCATTCGGTAACGGTCCGAGATCCATAACCGGTAACAGCGGGTAACGCCAGATGACGTTCGCGCAGTTTCGTCATACCCTGGCACTCTGCACGCGATCGCTGGGAGTGCGACTTATGCGGCTGCGGCTTTTCGATCGCGTTCGCCGGTACATCCGGCCGGGTCCTGGGAGATCGCGATCACGCGGTAGCACCAGGCCGGGTCCCCCGGCAGTGGGCGGCTCTGCCGTCGTGCCACCGACCGGCCGGCATCGCCGCGACCACGTTTCCGCACCGGGCCAGGGGTCCGCCAGTTCACCCGCGATGACGGACGGAGCCGGGGCTCTGGACGGCAGCGGAGGATCCGCAGGGCCAGCCCCGCAGGTGGAGTTGCCGCGCCGGGTGCGCCGCGCCCGGCCGTGGCCACCAGAGCCCGGGGCAGACAGCGCAGGCCCCGCCGGTACCAGGCCAGGCGGACCGTGGCCACCGAGCGCCGTGGGACCAGAGCCGTGGCCACCAGGACCCGGGGCAGACGGCGCAGGTCCCGCCGCGACCAGACGCGGCGGACCGTGGACGCCGCGGATCAGGCCGGCCGCAGCCGGTGCCGCCGGGACCGGCCCGGATGAGCCGGGGGCCCCAGGAACCGGGCCAGCCGGACCCGGGACACCAGGAACCGGGCCAGCCCCGGGCCGGAACGGCCCGACGGGAACCGGCCCGACTGGGACTGGCCGGACTGGAACTGGTGGAACTGGGACCGGAGCGACGGAATCCGCCGCGGCCGGGACGGAGACTCCGCCGGCCAGGACCAGCAGGCCCGGGGTGAGCGGCGCCGGGTCCGCCGGCCGTGACAGCCCGGGCACCGGGGCCACGCGGGCGGCCGGCCGCCCGGCCGGGCAGGATCGCGCCGCGATCCGCCCTGCTCCCGGGCACGCCGCTCCCCGCCGGGCGGGGAGCGGACGGGCGGCCAAAGGCGCGGCCAGCAGTGACGCACGGGCCAGATCCGGGCCCGCGGCGGACGCGGCCCGCGGCGTGGCGGGGGAGTCAGCGCGCGCGGCCGAGGCCGACGCGGCCAAGCTGCCCTGGTATGAGGTCGCCCACGCGAAGCGGGCCGCGGAGGGTTACCAGAACTGCGGACCGCTGGAGCGGGTCCTGCGCCGTGAATGGCCGCCCAGCAAGGTGCCCTCGGCCCCGGTGGTGCGCGCGGTCAACCGCCTCGCCGAACTGCCCCTGATCATCAAGCAGATCCTCGCCGCCGGTGTGGACGCGATCCATGTGGGTGAGGGCGGCGTCCCGGAACTGGACGACATGGCGCGGCTTCGTGGCGTCCCGCTGCCGTCCGGCCGCGCGACCTGGGACGCGTGCGCGGGCGCGTACGGCGAGAAGAAGATCATCGTAGGCTCGCGGCCCTCGTCCGCGCCCGACGTCATGTGCCACGAGGTCGGGCACGCCCTGGACGACATCGACCGGGAGCAGGGCCGCTGGCAGTCCGACTCGGCCGAGTTCCGCCACCTGTACCAGCGTTGCGAGGGATCACTGGTGAGCGACTTCCACCGGCAGCCCGGTGATCTGGGCCGCCGGGAGTTCTTCGCCGATGCGTTCGCCGCGATCGCCTCCCGCCAGCGCCCGGCGCTGGTGGACATGCTCGGCGGCAACATCCGGACCGCTCTTGATGTGATGCTCTACTTCAATCTCCGCTATGGGCTTTAGAGTGTTGGGTGATGCACGTTATCCAGCTGCCGAACGGGAACCTCCTGGTTCCCGAGTCAGTGCTGGCTGACGAGGGGCAGCTGATCGGTGATGCGTACGTGGAAATCGGGCCCGCCGATGCGGACTACGACCGCCTGGCCGCGCACGCGATAACCGAGGACGAGCTCGAGGCCCAGCGCCGCCGGTGGCGCGAGGGCGATGCGGACCTGCAGCGTCAGTTCGCGGAGTACCGGGCCAGCCTGGGTGTGGCGCCCGGTCCGGTGAAGCGGCCGGACGCGGAGTGAGCCCAACATCTGAGCCCGCCAGTCTGAGCGCGCCAGCCACCGATCCCAGCCGGGACTGAGCTGGACGCGGGCTGGGTCCAGCGGGCTAACCAGGACTACGGGCTAACCAGGACTAGCTGCCCTGCTCCTCGTCCTTGCCGGTGCCGCCTTCACCGCGGAGCAGCGCACGGACCTCGGACTCACGGAATCGGCGATGCCCGCCGGGCGTGCGGATGCTGCTGATACGGCCGGACGCCGCCCACCGGGTGACGGTCTTCGGGTCCACCCGGAACAGCGCAGCGACCTCCCCCGGTGTCAGGAGGCGCTCATTGCTGCCGTCCACGCACGTCCCCTCCTGAACTGCCGCCCCGGGCTCATGATCGGGCCTGTCCCAAGTGTGGCGACTAACGACGGTTTTCTCCCTAGTTTCCTTAAAACCGTGACGCTCATCTAGGGTGATCGCGTGCAGCCGCTCGTGTCGATCGACGAGATCCGGACCGCCGCAGCGGCTCTGGCCGGGGTGTCCGTCCGTACTCCCCTGGTTCCGTTCCCATGGGCCGAACCCTCCCTGCTGGTCAAGCCCGAATCGTTGCAGCCCGTGGGGGCGTTCAAACTGCGCGGCGCCTACGCGGCGATGAGCACGCTCCCCGCGGCCGCCCGGCAGATCGGGGTGGTGACCCACTCCAGCGGCAATCACGGCCAGGCCGTGGCCTACGCCGCCGCGCTGCTCGGGATGCCCGCCGTGGTGGTGGTGCCGGATAACGCCCCCGCCGTCAAGGTGGCGGCCATCCGCGAGCTGGGTGCGGAGATCGTGGTCTCGGCGCCGGGCCTGGCCGCCCGGCTGGCGGCCACCAGGGAGATCGCCACCCAGCGCGGGGCGGTGTCGATCCCGCCGTTCGACGACCGCCGGGTGATCGCGGGCCAGGGCACGGTCGGCTTGGAGATCGCCGCCGACTGCCCGGGGGTGGACCTGGTCGTTGTCCCGGTGGGCGGCGGCGGGCTGATCGCCGGCGTGGCCGCCGCGGTCCGGTCCTTGTGCCCGCACGCCACCGTGATCGGCGTGGAGCCCGAGCTCGCCGCAGACGCACGCGACTCGCTGCACGAGGGCCAGCAGGTGGCCTGGCCGCCCGAATTCACCCAGCAGACCATCGCCGACGCACTCCGCGTCGATCAGGTCGGTGCCCTGCCGCTGCAGCACATGCTGGAGTACGTGGCGGACATCGTGACCGTCACCGAGGACGAGATCCGGGCGGCGGTCCGGCGGCTGGCCCTGGACGCCCGGCTGATCGCCGAACCCGGCGGCGCCGCAGCCGTGGCCGCGTGCCTGTTCCGCCGCAAGGAACTGCCCTCAGCCGGGACGACCGTGGCCGTGCTGTCGGGCGGCAATATCGACCCCGGGATGCTGCTGGACATCCTGGCCGGTGACCCGTCCGCTGGGCCGGAGAACGGCGAGTAGGCTGGTCCCGCTATGCGGTCCACCCTTGCCTACACCACGGCCCGGATCCTGCTGTTCGTCGCCGCGACCGGCCTGCTTTACCTGGCCGGTCTCAGGAGCGTGCTGCTTCTGGGGGCCGCGCTGCTGGTCAGCGGCATCTTCAGCTATGTGGTGCTGTCCCGGCAGCGGGACGCGATGTCCAGCGCCATCACGTCACGGATACACAGTTTCCGCGGGCGCCTCGACGCGGGCAGCCGCGCTGAGGACGACGACTAGCGCCGCTCCGTCTCCCCGGGCAGCCAGCCGCCGTCGGTCAGCAGGCGCAGCACGGCCTCCAGCGCTTGCTGGCGGGTGACCACGGACGTGTCGATGACGAGGTCCGCGTCGTCCGGCTCCTCGTAGGGATCCGACACCCCGGTGAAGTGGTCGATCAGGCCCGCGCGTGCCTTGGCGTACAGGCCCTTGCGGTCCCGCGCCTCGCACACCTCGGCCGGCGTGGCCACGTGGATCAGCAGGAAGTCGCCGACTTCCTGGACTGCCCGCCGAACGTCCTGCCGGGCCTGGGCGTACGGGGCGATCGGGGCGCAGATCGCGATCCCGCCGTGCCGGGCGATCTCGGTGGCCACGAACCCGATCCGGGCGATGTTCAGGTCCCGGTCGGCCCGGGAGAACGTCAGCCCGGCCGACAGCAGCGACCGGACCAGGTCCCCGTCGAGCAGCGACACGGTCCGCTCGCCCCGCTCGCTGAGCGCGTCGCGCAGGGCCCGGGCCAGAGTGGACTTGCCGGACCCGGACAGGCCAGTCAGGAAGATAACGAGACCCCGTTCGCTGCGCGGCGGCCGGGCCCGGCGCAGTTCCTGGGCTACCGCGGGCGGGGTGAACCACGCTGGCACCTCCACCCCGCGGTCCAGCATGTCCTCGAGCTCGCCGGACGTGAGGTCGGTACGCTCGGTACCCGCCTCGATCAGGGCCAGCGGGCGCCAGACCTCGGCCGCCGGGTCGTAGGCCCAGTCGCCAGGGGAGAGCACCGGGATGACCGGCCCGGGCCGGCTCTCATCCTCGCCCGGCCGGCCGCGCTCCACCGGCTTGTCGGCCAGCAGGTGCGTCGCCCCGTACGCGGCCGCCACGATGGCCCGCAGGGCCAGCTCGTCCTGGGCCGCGGCGCGATAAGGCCGGAGCGGTACCGGGATGACCTGGGTGCCGGGCGGCAGGTTGCGGGCCGCGGCCTGCACGGTGCGGACCAGGGCGTCCGGGCGGATCACGATCTCCGCGGGGCCGGCCACCATGGGCAGCAGCAGCAGCCGGGCCTTCAGCTGGCTGGCCGCGTGCCGGAGCTGCCCGATCTGGTGGCAGTGCAGCGGCGCGTTGGTGACATAGGCGAGGACCGGGGCGCCCGCGAACTCCTCCCGTACCTCGGCGGGCGGGCGCCGCAGGTGGCGGAAGGGGCCGTGCTCGGCCGGCCGGTACGCGGTCACCGGGCCGCCCAGCCGGACCAGGTCCGGGAGGGCGGGGATGCGGTCGGTGATCTCCAGCACCGCGAGCGGGGTGCCCTCCGGGTCCTGCAGCAGCAGCCGGGTCGCATCCGGCTTGATGGCGCTGGCCGGCACCTCGAAGGTCACCGGGACCGGCCAGGCGGTCCCGTCGGGCAGCTTGCCCTCCGCCGTGACCGAGTCCACCTCGGCCGGCGACATGAACCCGTGCAGCGGGGGCAGGGCACCAGACAGCAGCAGCTCCAGGTCCCCGAGCTGGCCCTCGTCCAGGGTCCAGGCGGGCAGCCCCGTTATGTCCGCGGACAGCCCGGCGGACGCCTCAGCGGTCACGTTCACCTCCGTCGGGCGCCGCGCCCGCTCCCGGGGCGGGCTGATTCAAGGCCGCGGGTATCCGCTAGGCACCCAGAGGCTACACGGGCCGCCAGCTCCGGGCCAGGCACGTTTCACCGAGGTTCCCCCGTGCTCTGGCCGGCGGCGAGTGCGCAGGCAGGTTCAGAGGATCCGGGCGAAGCGGTTCTCCGGCTTGCGCATGACGTACAGGAGTTCCTCATGCGCGGCGGTCAGCCGGCCCCGGGACAGCGCGGCGACCAGTTTCTGGGCGGCCAGGTAGCCGCGCGGCGCCGGGCGCAGGCCGCCGGCCAGGCGCCCAGGGGCTGATGCCCGGCGATCACCAGGCCGCGCATCAGCGCGTAGGACTGGATGCCCCGGACCGAGGTGACCCGCTCGTACACGGCGGGATGCGGCCCCGGCCGGCCGGGGCGCTGCTTACGCCAGATCATCCGCCGGGCCCCGCCGGGCAGCACCCGGTCGAGGAAGCCGGCCGCGCAGTCCCGGTCACGGACCTGCAGGCACAGCAGGCCGCCCGGCTTGAGCGCGCCGACCAGCCGGTCGAGCACCAGTTCGGCGTGCTCGATCCGCTCCAGCAGCAGGGTGGCCTGCACGATGTCGAAGGATCGCTGGGGCAGCAGCACCGTCCGCAGGTCCCCGAGGGCGCAGCGGTTCAGGCCCGGATGGCTGCCCACCGCGGCCCGGGTGACCGGCTGATCGTCGTCGACCAGGCCGACGCTGAGATCCGCGCCGGCCGCGCGCAGGCTGGCCGCGCCCAGGTCGCCGGCCGCGGTGACCGCGCCCGCCAGCAGCACGGCGATCGGCTGCCCGAAGCGCTCGCTCGCGTAGCCCTCCGCCCAGTGGCTGAACAGGGCCGTCTCCGCGGCTTCGGCCGAGGGGGTGGCCTTTGCCTGCCGGGCGCCCGGCTGCTGCGACTCCGCCTGCTTTACCTGGGGCTGCTGTACCCGCGGCCGCCTGGCCTGGACGTGGCGTCCCTGGCCGCGGGCAACATCGGGGCCGGTCGTGCCGCCCCCGGGAACACCGCTCACCGATGTCACAAAGCCTTAGCGTAGTCCCTCGTGCGCGGATAGTCGCTAATCAGATCCGTGTATCTGGCCACCGGGGTCCAAGCCGCCTGGCCCGGAACGTAAACTGGAGGTATCCCGCGTGAGGGTCTGGATGCCCATCTGCCCGCCAGCGCGGGCCTTTCGTGCTGCCTGATCTCCTAATGCCTGCCCCAAGGACACCATGAGCCTCGCTGGACTGCTCAGCGTTATCGCCGCGGATCCCCAGCTGCAGCGCGCCCTGGGCCAGGGCGACGCTGACACCGACCTGGTCGCGCCGCCCGCGCTCCGCCCCTTCCTGGCCGCCTCGGTCGCGGGTTATCCCTCTGCGGACCAGCCCCGGTTCGTCCTGGCTGTGACGGCGACCGCCCGCGAGGCCGAGGTCCTCACCAGCGGGCTGGAGTCGCTGCTGCCCGAGGGTACGGTGGCCTGCTTCCCGGCCTGGGAGACCCTCCCGCACGAACGGCTCTCGCCGCGCTCGGACACGTCGGGGCGGCGGCTGGCCGTGCTGCGCAGGCTCGCCCACCCTGACGCCGGCAGTGCCCGCTCCGGCGCCCTCAGCGTGCTGGTCACCCCGGTGCGCAGCCTGCTGCAGCCGATGGTGAGCGGTCTGGGCGACCTGGAGCCGGTGGCCCTGCGGGGCGGCCAGGCGGCTGACTTCGAAGAGGTCATCGCGCACCTGGTGGACATCGGGTACGCGCGCACCGACCTGGTCGAGCACCGGGGTGAGATCGCCGTCCGGGGCGGCATCCTGGATGTGTTCCCGCCCACCGAGGAGCATCCGCTCCGGGTGGAGTTCTGGGGGGACACGGTCGAGGAGATCCGCTATTTCCGGGCCGCCGACCAGCGCAGCCTGCACGCCGCCGCGGAGGGGCTGTGGGCACCGCCGTGCCGGGAGTTGCTGCTCACCCCGGAGGTGCGCCAGCGGGCCAGGCGACTCGCGGGGGAATATCCGGGGCTGGCCGAAATCCTGGGCAAACTGGCGGACGGCATCACGGTCGAGGGCATGGAGGCGTTCGCGCCGGTGCTGGCCGACCGGATGGAACTGCTGCTCGACCACGTGCCCCCGGGCGGCCTGGTCCTCGCCTGCGATCCCGAGCGGATCCGGGCCCGGGCCGATGACCTGGTCCGGACCAGCCAGGAGTTCCTCGACGCCTCCTGGGTGAACGCCGCCGGCGGCGGCCAGGCCCCCATCGACCTCGGCGCGGCCGCGTTCCAGCCGCTGCCCGAGGTCCGGGCGGCCGCCCAGCATCTCGGCATCGGCTGGTGGACGGTCACCCCGTTCAGCAGTACCGATATGAGCGGGGCCGATGACACCCTCACCCAGGACACGGATGAGCCGGATCCCGGAGCCGGGGAACGCGTTTCGCTGCTGATGGAAGCCGCACCCGTGCCGGGCTACCGGGGCGATACCTCGCGCGCCCTCGCGGACGTGCGCCAGTGGCTGTCCGACGGCTGGCGCGTCGTGCTGGTCACCGAGGGCCACGGTCCGGCCCAGCGGCTGGCCGAGACGCTGCGCGGCGAGGAAATCGGGGCCCGGCTCGGCGATCTGGACCAGCCGCCCGAGGCGTCGGTGCCCTACGTCAGCACCGGCCTGATCGGGCAGGGGTTCACCTGGCCGTCGGTCAAGCTGGCCGTGCTGACCGAGGAGGACCTGGCCGGGCAGCGGACCGCCAGCAAGGACATGCGGATGCCGACCCGGCGCCGCGGCGGGATCGACCCGTTGCAGCTCACGTCGGGCGACTACGTCGTGCACGAGCAGCACGGCGTGGGCCGCTATGTGGAGATGACCAGCCGCAACGTCCAGGGTGCGACCCGGGAGTACCTGGTCATCGAGTACGCGCCCAGCAAGCGGGGCCAGCCGCCGGACCGGCTCTACGTCCCTACTGACCAGCTCGACCAGGTCACCCGGTACGTCGGTGGCGAGGCGCCCAGCCTGCACCGGCTGGGCGGGGCGGACTGGGCCAAGACCAAGGGCCGGGCGCGCAAGGCGGTCCGCCAGATCGCGGCCGAGCTGATCCGGCTGTACTCGGCCCGGATGGCCTCGCCCGGGCACGCGTTCGGCCTGGACACCCCGTGGCAGCGCGAGCTCGAGGACGCGTTCCCGTACGTGGAGACCCCCGACCAGCTGGAAGCCATCGACGAGGTCAAGCGGGACATGGAGCGGTCCGCTCCGATGGACCGGCTGATCTGCGGGGACGTCGGTTACGGCAAGACGGAGATCGCGGTGCGGGCCGCGTTCAAGGCGGTCCAGGACAGCACCCAGGTCGCGGTGCTGGTGCCGACCACGCTGCTGGCCCAGCAGCACTACGCCACGTTCAGCGAGCGGTTCGCACCGTTCCCGGTCACGGTGGCCATGCTGTCCCGGTTCTCCAGCGACGCCGAGGCGGCCCGGGTCCGGGAGGCCATGGCCGAGGGCAAGGTGGACGTGGTGGTGGGTACGCACCGGCTGCTGTCCCCGGACACCCGGTTCTCCCGGCTCGGGCTGGTCATCCTCGACGAGGAACAGCGATTCGGCGTGGAGCACAAGGAGTACCTCAAGCGGATGCGGACCGAGGTGGACGTGCTGGCCATGTCGGCCACCCCGATCCCGCGCACGCTGGAGATGGGCATCGCCGGCATCCGGGAGATGTCCACCATCCTCACCCCGCCTGAGGAGCGCCATCCGGTGCTCACCCTGGTCGGGCCGTACGACGAGAAGCAGATCGGCGCGGCCATCCGGCGTGAGCTGCTCCGCGACGGCCAGGTCTTCTTCGTGCACAACCGGGTGAGCTCGATCAACCGGGTGGCCGCCCGGCTCGGGGAACTGGTCCCCGAAGCCCGCGTCGCGATCGCCCACGGCCAGATGAACGAGCACACGCTCGAGCGGATCATGGGCGACTTCCTGGACCGGAAGTTCGACGTGCTGGTGTCCACCACGATCATCGAATCCGGGCTGGACATCCCCAACGCCAACACCCTGATCGTGGACCGGGCCGACGTCTACGGACTGCCCCAGCTGCATCAGCTGCGCGGCCGGGTCGGGCGCGGGACCGAGCGCGGGTACGCCTACTTCCTGTACCCGCCCGAGGTCCCGCTGACCGAGACCGCGCACGAGCGGCTGGCCACCATCGCCCAGCACACCGAGGCGGGGGCGGGCATGTACGTGGCCCTCAAGGACCTGGAGATCCGCGGGGCGGGGAACCTGCTCGGCGGCGAGCAGTCCGGGCACATCGCCGGGGTCGGGTTCGACCTGTACGTGCGGATGATCGGCGAAGCGGTCACCGAGCTGAAGGGCGACGGGCCGGCCGAGCGGCCCGAAGTCCGGGTCGAGCTGCCGGTCAACGCGCACATCCCGCACGACTACGTGCCCGGCGAGCGGCTGCGGCTGGAGGCCTACACCCGGATCGCGGCCATCGACTCCGCCGAGGATGCCGCCGAGGTGCACGACGAGCTCGCGGACCGCTACGGCCCGCCGCCGGAGCCGGTGGCCAGCCTGCTCGATGTGGCCCGGCTGCGGGCCCGGGCCCGGCGGGCCGGGCTGACCGACATCGTCCAGCAGGGCACCTTCATCCGCTTCTCCCCGGTTGAGCTGCCCGACTCGCGGCAGGTCCGGGTCCAGCGGCTGTACCCGAAGACAGTGCTCAAGCCGGCGATGCGTAACATGCTCGTACCGGTGCCCAGGGCAGGATCGGGCCGGCGCCCGGGACAGCCCGCCCCGCCGGGTGCCCCGCTGCTCCGGGACACTGAACTCCTGACCTGGTGCGGCCAGCTCATCGAGGCCGTTTTCGAGCCTGACGCACCGGTGAAACCCGAGGGATAGGAAGGGACGCCGTCGTGCTCCGCACCCCCATCACGCTGACCGTCGCGGCGCTGGCCGCGACGCTCGCCCTGTCCGCCTGCGGGACCGTCCGGCTGGGCGCGGCAGCCGTCACGAACACGTCGCGCATCCCCACGGCGACCGTGACGGCCGAGGTGAACAACCTGGACGCCGCCTATAAGGCGGGCAAGGCCAAGGTCCAGCTCCAGTTCCCGGCGTCGCAGATGCCGCAGCAGGTGCTCAGCTGGCTGCTCCGGTTCCAGGTGCGCGACAAGATGGCGGAGCGCAACCACCTGACCATCACCCGCAGCCAGGTCCAGGCGGCCCTGGCCGGCGCGACCGCGCAGGCCAAGCAGAGCGGGGTCACGCTCAACGAGCTGGCTGTCGCTAACGGGGTGCCGCCGGACCAGCTGCCCGAGCTCGGCCGGTACGTGGCGATCCAGAACCAGCTGCTGGCTCGGCTGGACGGCGGGAAACTGCCGACCTCCTCCGGGGCGCTGCAGACGCTGGGCACCACGTTCAACCAGTACCAGTGCCGGGCGGCCAAGAGCATGGGCATCTCGGTCAACCCGCAGTTCGGGGAGCTCGACTACAACCAGGTCTCCGTGGTCCCGGCCGCCAACAAGCTGGCGGCGGCCGGCACCGCGTCCCCGAGCCCCAGTGCGTCCCCGAGCGCGTCCCCGCAGCTGACCCCGGCTTGCTAGGACACGACTTGGCCGGCGATACCGGGGCAGGCGCGCGGCTGGTGCTCCTGGTCACCGCGCCCACGGTCCGGGCCGGGCTGCTCAGCTGGCCGGCCTGGCAGACCCTGGCCGGTGCCTCGCGGGTGCTGGCCCCGGCGACTGATCACCCGCTGCTGCCCGCACTGGACGAGGCCGGGATCGGCTGGGAACTGCTGGCGGGGGAGGCCGGTGCGGCACGCCGGTGCTGGCCGCGCCGGTGGTG
Organism: uncultured Actinomycetes bacterium; assembly: GCA_963718305.1. GTDB lineage: Bacteria > Actinomycetota > Actinomycetes > Streptosporangiales > Streptosporangiaceae > RYN-230. The sequence continues at coordinate 482,030 of CAVQZG010000020.1, read as the reverse complement.
GGCAGGCCCGTAGTGCGCAGGCCGGTGCTGGCCCGGCCGATCCGGCCGCCGTGGCCCGGCTGCTCACCCGGGCGGTGGCCGGGACGGCCGGCACCGTGGTGTGGCTCTGCCCTGCTGACCCGCCCGGCCGGCCCGCCGGGGTGACCCCGGGACCGCTGGCGCTGGCCGATGAGCTGGGTGGGCCGGAGGGCCCGGCTGATACCGCGGTCGAGGTGGTCTACGGCTCCTCGGCGCTGCCCGGCGCGGAGCTGCTCACCCTGGTGTCGGTGATGGACACCCTGCGCCGGCAGTGCCCGTGGGACGCCCGGCAGACGCACGAGTCGCTGGCGCCCTACCTCATCGAGGAGTCCTACGAGGCGCTGGACGCGCTGGAAAGCGGCGACCGGGCGGCGCTGCGCGAGGAACTCGGTGATGTCCTGCTCCAGGTGATGTTCCACGCGCGGGTCGCCGCTGAGCGGTCCGACGGCACCGGGTTCACCGTGGATGATGTGGCCGACGGCATCGTGACCAAGCTGGTCCGGCGGCACCCGCACGTGTTCGGGGACGTGACCGTGTCCGGCGCGGACGACGTGACCCGCAACTGGGACGCGATCAAGGCCGCCGAGCGGGCCGAGCGGGCTGACGGTCCCGGGGCCGCCTCGGCCTTGGACGGCGTGCCGTTCGGCCAGCCCGCGCTGGCCCTGGCCGCGCAGCTGCAGCGCCGAGCGGAGCGGGCGGGCATCCCCCCGGACCTGGCGGTCGCCGGGGGTCCCGGGGACGGCAGCCGCCTGGGGGCGGAGCTGTTCGAGCTGGTGGCCCAGGCTCAGGCGGCCGGCCTCGATCCCGAACTCGAGCTGCGCGCCGCCGCCCGCCGCTACGCCGACCAGGTCCGCCGCTGGGAACGGGACCGGGCGGAGGCGGACCAGGCGGGCGAGTGAGGCGGCCCGTCCCGGCGTGGCCGGTGCCGAGCCCCGCCAGGGCTCCACTAGGCTCCAATATTGACAAAAGTCAGCCGAGCTAGGAGTCGTCGTGGCCTCGATCGAGGCGGTGCATGCCAGGCAGATTCTGGATTCCCGCGGAAACCCCACCCTCGAAGTCGAGGTCGCTCTCGACGATGGCTCGCTGGGCCGCGCCGCTGCCCCGAGCGGGGCGTCCACCGGCGCCTTTGAGGCGGTGGAACTGCGCGATGGCGGGGACGAGTACGGCGGCAAGGGGGTCGCCAGGGCCGTCCAGGGCATCATCGACGAGATCCAGCCCGAACTGCTCGGCTACGACGCCGATGATCAGCGCCTGATCGACCAGGCCATGATCGACCTGGACCGGACTCCGGACAAGTCCCGGCTGGGCGCGAACGCGGTCACCGGTGTGAGCATGGCGGTGGCCAAGGCCGCCGCGCAGTCCGCCGGCCTGCCGCTGTTCCGCTACCTGGGTGGCCCCAACGCGTACCTGCTGCCAGTGCCCATGATGAACATCCTCAACGGCGGGGCGCACGCGGACAACAGCGTGGACATCCAGGAGTTCATGATCGCGCCGATCGGCGCGGCCACGTTCACCGAGGCGGTCCAGTGGGGCGCGGAGACCTACCACGCGCTGAAGTCAGTGCTGAAGCAGCACGGCCTGTCCACCGGAGTCGGGGACGAGGGGGGCTTCGCCCCGGACCTGGAGAACAACCGGGCCGCGCTGGACCTGATCGTCGAGGCGATCGGCAAGGCCGGGTTCTCTCCCGGTCTCGACGTGGCGCTGGCCATCGACGCGGCGGCCACCGAGTTCTACTCCGACGGCGCCTACCAGTTCGAGGGCGCGGCCCGGGACGCGGCCGAGATGACCCGCCTCTACACCGAGTGGCTGGACGCCTACCCGATCGTGTCGCTCGAGGACCCGCTGTCCGAAGAGGACTGGGCCGGGTGGCAGGCGCTGACCGCGGCGGTAGGGGACCGGGTGCAGATCGTCGGGGACGACCTGTTCGTCACCAACCCGGAACGGCTCCGCCGGGGGATCGCCGAGCGCGGCGCGAACGCGTTGCTGGTCAAGGTGAACCAGATCGGGTCGGTTACCGAGACGCTCGACGCGGTGTCCCTCGCCCAGCGCAGCGGGTTCAGCTGCATGATCTCGCATCGCTCGGGGGAGACGGACGACACGACCATCGCCGACCTCGCCGTCGCCACCAACGCGGGCCAGATCAAGTCGGGAGCGCCGGCCCGCGGCGAGCGGGTGGCCAAGTACAACCAGCTGATGCGCATCGAGGAACTCCTCGACGACGCGGCCAGCTACGCGGGCGCCACCGCGTTCCCCCGCTGGACCGCGGCTGAGTGATGTCCGGCGCGCAGCCCAGGCGGCCGCCGCCGCCAGACCGGCCCCGGTTCACCAGCCGGGCCGCCGTGCTGGCGGTGGTCGTCTGTGCCATCGCGCTGAGCCTCGCCTACCCGGTACGGGAGTACATCGCCCAGCGCCGCCAGCTCGACCAGCTCCAGGCGCAGAGCGCGGCGACCACGGCCGAGCTGGCGCGGCTGCGGGCCGAGGCCCTGCGGCTCAACCAGCCCGCGTACATCGAGCAGCAGGCGCGGGACCGGCTGCACATGTGCCTGCCCGGAGCCAGCTGCTACGTGATCATCGGCGGCCGGCCTGCTGCGGCAGTTCCGCGCTGGCCGCGGCCGCGGGCACTCCCTGGTACGAGCGGTTGTGGCATTCGGTCCGCCAGGCCGATCAGGGAAGTGCCGGTCAGGGCAGTGCGGGTCAGGGCAGTGCGGGTCAAGGCAGTGCCGGTCAAGGCGCGCCGCATGCCCGATGACCCCGGGATGGCGCGGGATGCCGCGGTGGTCGGGGAGCAGCTCGGCCGGCCGCCCCGTGGACTGCGGGGGGTGGCGCACCGCTGCCCGTGCGGTCGGCCTGACGTGGTGGAGACGGCGCCCCGGCTGGACGACGGCACCCCCTTCCCGACGCTGTTCTACCTCACCTGCCCGCGGGCGGTCGCGGCGGTGAGCAGGCTGGAATCCGGCGGCCTGATGCGGGATATGCAGCAGCGGCTGGCCGCCGACCCGGAGTTGCGCGCCGCGCAGCAAGCCGCGCACCGTGACTACGTGGAACGGCGCTCGGCGGCCGCGGCGGCGGCCGGGGTGGAGCCGCTCCCGCCCGGCATGCAGAGCGCGGGTGGCCTGCCGGACCGGGTGAAATGCCTGCACGCCCTGGTCGCGCACGAGCTCGCCGCGCCCGGCGCCAACCCGCTGGGCCGGGAGGCGGCTGACGCGGCCGGCGAATGGTGGGCGCCCGGCCCGTGCGTCCCATGAGGGTCGCGGCCATCGACTGTGGCACCAACTCGCTGCGGTTGCTGGTAGCGGACGTCGATCCGGGCTCGGGCCGGCTCACCGACGTGGACCGGCGGATGGAGATCGTCCGGCTGGGCCAGGGGGTGGATTCCACCGGGCGGCTGGCTCCGGAGGCGCTGGAGCGCACCCTGGGGGCGCTGCGCGGATACGCCCGCATCATCGGGGACCGGTCCGCGGAGGCGGTACGGATGGTCGCCACCAGCGCCACCCGGGACGCGGCCAACGCCGCCGATTTCGTCTCCGGGGTGAGCGGCGTGCTCGGCCTCGAGCCGGAGGTGCTCAGCGGGGAGGAAGAGGCGTACCTGTCGTTCGTGGGTGCCACCGCCGAATTCGGCGCCGGATCTGCTGGGCCGGGTGGCGGGCCGTACCTGGTGGTAGACATCGGCGGGGGCTCCACGGAGTTCGTGGTCGGCGACGGCCACGCGGGTGACCGAACCACGGGTGACCGGACCACGGGTGACCGGACCACGGGTGACCGGGCCACCGGGCCCGCCGGAGTCAGCGCGGTGTCGGTGGACATCGGCTGTGTCCGGCTGACCGAGCGTCACCTGCACTCCGACCCACCCCGGCCGGCCGAGATCAGCGCGGCGGCCGCCGACATCGACGCGGCCCTGGACACGGTGGCCCGGACCATCCCGGTCTCGGCCGCCCGGACCCTGGTGGGCCTGGCCGGCTCGGTGACCACGGTGGCCGGGCTGGCCCTGGGGCTCGCGGAGTACGACTCGGCCCGGATCCACCACGCCCGGGTATCCGCCGCGCAGGTCGCCGCGCAGACCCGCAGCCTGCTGAGCCAGACCCGGGAGGAGCGCGCGGCGCTGGGGGTGATGCACCCGGGCCGGGTCGATGTGATCGCGGGCGGAGCCATGGTGCTGGACCAGATCATGCGGCGGTTCGGCTTCGGGGAGGTACTGGCCAGCGAGCACGACATCCTGGACGGGATCGCCTGGTCGCTGGCGGCCGGCGTGCGCCAGTGAATCTGCACGGCCCGGCTGAGCCGGGATCGGGCTGGCCGGATGACCCCGCCACCCCGGACACCCCGGTGGCCCACGACCCCGCCGGGGTCCGCGCGCTGGCGGCCGGGGCCGGCACGCTGGCCGAGCTGGTGGCCAGGGAATCGGTCTGCCGCGCCTGCCCCCGGCTGGTCGAGTGGCGGGAGCAGGTGGCCCGGGTCAAGCGCCGGGCGCACAGCGACGAACCGTACTGGGGACGCCCGGTCGCCGGCTGGGGTGACGAGCACGCGCGCATCCTGATCGTGGGCCTGGCCCCGGCCGCCCACGGCGGGAACCGGACCGGGCGGATCTTCACCGGGGACCGGAGCGGAGACGTGCTGTTCGCCTCGCTGCATCGCTGCGGCCTGGCCGCCCAGGCGGCCAGCGTCAGAGCGGGGGACGGGCAGCGGCTGCTGGACACGTGGGTGGGGGCCGCGGTCCGGTGCGCCCCGCCGGCCAACAAGCCCACCGTGACCGAGCGCGACACCTGCACACCCTGGCTGACCGCGGAGATCGGCTTCCTGAGCCGGTCACTTCGCGTCCTCGTGTGCCTGGGCGGATACGCCTGGCAGGCGCTATGGCCGGTGCTGCGTGATTCCGGTTACCCGCCGCCCCGGCCACGGCCGGCCTTCGGGCACGGTGCAGAGGTCACGCTGCCCGGCCCCGGGCCCGGCCGCGACCTGGTTCTGATCGGCTGTTATCACCCGAGTCAGCAGAACACGTTCACTGGCCGGGTCACCCCTGGCATGCTGGATACGGTCTTCGAGCGAGCTCGCCTGAAGGCTGGCTTGGGCGCGGATCCGGCGCACTGAGGTGGATCGGTAACGCTCCGTAAGCAAACGCCGTCGAACGTAATCGAAATGGTTACGCTTTGCATTCGGCGTCCAAGTGAAAATAGAAAACTCCCCCCGGGCGAAACATTCTGTATCAATTCGGCTGCCCGAGAGTCGCTCAGACGCTCCGGGGTATTATTACCCAGCCCCCGTAGCCCAAGGGAAGAGGCCGGCCCCTAAAAGGGTCCCCAGTGTCGGTTCGACTCCGACCGGGGGCACTCGCATGTAAGTGGTCCCCGAGCTGCCCTGATCTGGCCGGGAAAGCCCGCTGGCCACGGCATACGCGCCGTTCGCTTGTCGCACACCGCCGGGGGTATCTCGGCACTCAGTGCGAAAAGGCCGCCATTCACGCCGTTGCCGATCCATGTTCACCGCCTAAATCGTCAGTCAGCAAATCCGGCCATACCTGCCATGAGCAGCATGGTTGTTGCACGCGAACTCCGGCCGCGCCGAGAGCAACCCGCGGCGAATCGTGTTTGGCCACAGTTGCCCCTTTCGGCTCGGTGATCTAACTTGTGATCGCGGGCCGTCACGCTGACTGAGTGTGCCCGGCATTGCAGCCTGCAGCGCGACCTTGCAGTAGCTGGCACCGGACTTGGCAAGCCTGAGCGCACTGCAGCGGCGCAGGTGACGCAGGGGACGGCAGTGAGCTTGAACCGGCTCTGGTCAGCAGGGAGCGGCGCAGGCGGCCGCCGGGTGGCGCGGGACGGCCGCGGGGCGGCGACCATCCGGGACTAGCCGCTGATGTCCGGCCCGGCCCGTTCGATCTCGATCCGGATCAGGCACCGGCGTTCCCGCCGCATGGCCGCGCGGTAGTCATCCCAGTCCGGATGCTCGCCCGAGACCAGCCGGTAGTACTCGACCAGGAACTCCATCGCCTCGGGCAGCGAAACGATTTCCGCCTTGCCCTCGACCTGGACCCACCCGCCGAAGAAGGCCTCGGTGAACACGCAGAGTGAGGCGAGCGGGTTGCGCCGCAGGTTCCTGGTCTTGACCGCCGTCTCGCGGGTGCTGATGATCACCCGCCCGGCGGCGTCCACGCCGCAGGCCACCGGGGACAGCTGCGGCCGCCCGTCGGCGCGGGTCGTGGCCAGCACGGCCCGGTGATTGGCCCGCAGGAACTCCCGGGCCTGGTCTGGCTGCACTGGTTTGGGCTAGCCCAGCTCAGGCGCTGTTCAGCCGGAGACGGCGGCGGAACTCGTACTCGTGCACGATCGCCGAGGCGTACCCGTGCGACAGCCCGTGCTCGTCGGACAGCCAATGAGCCCGTTCTTCACAGCGGGAGAACGGGGGCCCGGATTCCAGCCGGATGAACCACTCACGGAGCTCGCGCCCGGTCACCGAGGGGATCCGGGCGATGATGTTCTTGTGCATCTCCGGAGAGTGATTCAGTGACATGGCCACCTCCAGGGGCAGGCTGTTCTCCCTGTCGAGCCTGCACCACCGGTGCGCCCCTGACAACCCCCTGGCTTAAGGCTTCCGCAATGCCCCGGATAGTCCGGCTTTACCTGGGCGTCTCTTACGAGAGCCGCTCCACGATCATGGCCATGCCCTGCCCGCCGCCTACGCACATGGTCTCCAGGCCGAAGGTCTTGTCGTGGAACTGGAGGCTGTTCAGCAGGGTGGAGGTGATGCGCGCCCCGGTCATGCCGAAGGGGTGGCCAACCGCGATAGCCCCGCCGTTCACGTTGAGCTTGTCGGGGTCGATGCCGAGGTCCGCGGCGGAGGGGATGACCTGCGCCGCGAACGCCTCGTTGATCTCCACGAGGTCGATGTCGTCGATGGTCATCCCGGCCCGGTTCAGCGCCTGCCGCGAGGCCGCCACCGGCCCGAGCCCCATGATCTCCGGGGACAGACCGGTCACGCCGGTCGCTACGATCCTGGCTAGCGGGGTAATGCCGAGCTGGGCCGCCTTCACGTCGCTCATCACCACGACCGCGGCTGCGCCGTCGTTGAGCGGGCAGCAGTTCCCGGCGGTGACGGTCCCGTCCGGCCGGAACACCGGCTTCAGGGTGGCCACCTTCTCCAGGGTGGTCCCGGGCCGCGGGCCGTCGTCCGCGCTCACCACGGTCCCGTCCGGGAGGGTGATCGGGGTAATGTCCCGCTGCCAGAACCCGTTGGCGAGCGCCTTCTCGGCCAGGTTCTGCGACCGGACACCGAACTCGTCCTGGGCGGCCCGCGAAATCCCGCGCAGCGCGGCGACGTTCTCCGCCGTCTGGCCCATCGCGATGTAGACGTCCGGGATCGTGGCGTCCTCCCGGGGGTCGTGCCAGACCGGGACGCCGCCCGCGCCGAGCGCCCCGGAGCGGGCCTCGGCGTCCGCGAAGACAGCGTTGTGCGTGTCGGGCCAGCTGTCGCTGCTGCCGGTGGCGAAACGGCTGACGCATTCCACGCCGGCCGAGATGAACACGTCACCCTCGCCGGCCTTGATGGCGTGGTAGGCCATCCGGGTGGTCTGCAGCGAGGAGGAGCAGTACCGGGTCACCGTGGTGCCGGGCAGGTTGTCGTAACCGAGAAGCACGGCGACCACGCGGGCCATGTTGAAGCCCTGCTCGCCGCCGGGCAGGCCGCAGCCGAGCATGAGGTCGTCGATGTCGTCCGGGCTGAGCTGCGGGACCTTGGCCAGGGCCGCGGACACCAGCTGCACGGTGAGGTCGTCCGGGCGGATCGAGGTAAGCGATCCCTTGAAGGCCCGGCCGATAGGCGAGCGTGCGGTGGCGACGATGACTGCCTCGGGCATGGCGGGCTCCCTTGCTGCCGCTGCGGGCGTGAGCGGATCACGGGGTGTGGTCACGCGGCCGTCTCATTACTGGCCAGTAGCTTAAACCACGGCGGGCCTGACTATCATCCCCGGGTAGGCCGGGCAGGGACAGTCGTGCTGGTCAGCTGGGATAGCGTCGGTGCTTTCAGAGCATGCCCGGGGCGGGCCGCCGGTCCCCCTGGGCAACCACGACCGAGCCCGTGGTTCCGATGAGGTGGTGGCGATGCAGGTCCATGAGTCCCTGATCGAGCTGGTCGGGAACACCCCGCTGGTCAGGCTGCAGTCGGTGACGAAGGCCGTGGGCGGGGGCCAGGCCCCGGCCGTGCTGGCCAAGGTCGAGTACTTCAACCCGGGCGGCTCGGTGAAGGACCGGATCGCGCTGCGGATGGTGGAGGCGGCGGAGGCTTCCGGTGAACTGCGCCCGGGCGGCACCATCGTGGAGCCCACCTCCGGGAACACGGGGGTGGGCCTGGCCATCGTGGCGGCCCAGAAGGGTTACCGGTGCGTGTTCGTCTGCCCGGACAAGGTCGGCCAGGACAAGATCAGCGTGCTGCGCGCCTACGGCGCCGAGGTGGTGGTCTGCCCGGGCACCGTGTCCCCCGAGCACCCCGACTCCTACTATTCGGTGTCCAGCCGGCTGGCCGCCGAGACCCCGGGCGGGTGGAAGCCGGACCAGTACGCCAACCCGGAGAACCCGGCCTCGCACTACCACTCGACCGGCCCGGAGATCTGGGCCCAGACGGACGGCCGGGTCACCCACTTCGTGGCGGGCATCGGCACCGGCGGCACCATCACCGGGACCGGCCGGTACCTCAAGGAGGTATCCGGCGGCCGGGTCCGGGTGATCGGGGCCGACCCGGAGGGCTCGGTGTACTCCGGCGGTACCGGGCGCCCCTACCTGGTCGAGGGGGTGGGCGAGGACATCTGGCCGGCCAACTATGACCCGGCCGTGTGCGATGAGGTGATGGCGGTCAGCGACGCCGAGTCGTTCCTGATGACCCGCAGGCTGGCCCGGGAGGAGGCGCTGCTCACCGGCGGGTCGTGCGGCCTGGCCGTGGTGGCCGCGCTGCGGGTGGCCGCGGCCGCGACGCCGGACGATGTGATCGTGGTCCTGCTCCCGGACACCGGGCGCGGTTACCTGGCGAAGATCTTCAACGACGAGTGGATGGCCGACTACGGCTTCCTCACCTCCGAGACCAAGGAGCCCCGGGTCGCTGACGTGCTGGGCCGGAAGCTGCCCGGGCTGCCGGAGTTCGTGCACGCCCATCCGGAGGAGACCGTCTCGGCCGCGATCGGGCTGCTGCGCGAGTACAACGTCTCCCAGTTGCCGGTCATGAAGGAGGAGCCGCCGGTCATGGCCGCGGAGGTGGTCGGCTCCATCGTGGAAAGTGACCTGCTGGACGCGCTGGTCTCCGGCCGGGCCCGGCCGCATGACCCGATCGAGGGGCACATGTCGGCGCCGCTGCCCATGGTGGGCTCCGGTGAGCCGGTAAGCCGGGCGGTGGGCGCGCTGGAGAAGGCGGGCGCCGCGGTGGTCCTGGTGGACGGCCGCCCGTCCGGCCTGATCACCCGGCAGGACGTACTAACTTTCCTGGCGGCGGCGGGTGAGTTGACCGGTACGTGAATCGACCCGTACCTGAGATGACCCGTGCATCAGATGACCAGTGCCTGAGATGACCAGTGCCTGAGATGACCGGCGTGGATGTGCCAGAGTGTGAAGGTGACGACCAACTCAGCCGCTAATCCGGACGGGTTCGAGACGCTGGCCATTCACGCTGGCCAGGAGCCTGACCCGCAGACCGGTGCCGTGGTCCCGCCCATCTACCAGGTGTCCACCTACAAGCAGGACGGGGTCGGCGGGCTCCGCGATGGATATGAGTACTCGCGGACCGCGAACCCCACCCGGCACGCCCTGGAGGAGTGCCTGGCCGCGCTGGAGGGCGGCCGCCGCGCGCTGGCGTTCGCGTCCGGGATGGCAGCCGAGGACTGCCTGCTACGGGCGGTGTGCGCCCCCGGGGATCACGTGGTCATCCCCGACGACGCGTACGGCGGGACGTTCCGGCTCATGTCCCGGGTCCTGGTCGAATGGGGCGTGAGCTACCGGCCGGTGCCGATCAGCGACATCGCCGCGGTGGCGGAGGCGCTCGCCGAGCGCCCGGCCCGGGTGCTCTGGGCCGAGACCCCGACCAACCCGCTGCTGTCCATTGCGGACATCAGCGCGCTCGCGGACGTAGCCCACCAGGCGGGCGCGCTGCTGGTAGTGGACAACACGTTCGCCTCCCCGTACCTGCAGCAGCCGCTCGCGCTCGGCGCGGACGCGGTGGTCCACTCCACCACGAAGTACCTCGGCGGCCACTCGGACGTGGTCGGCGGGGCGGTGGTGGTCGCGGACCCGGCGCTCGGCGAGCGCCTGGCTTTCCTGCAGAACACGACGGGCGCGGTGGCCGGCCCGTTCGACGCCTGGCTGACGCTGCGCGGCGTGAAGACCCTGGCCGTCCGCATGGACCAGCACTCGCGGAACGCGGCCCGGGTCGCGGACATGCTGATCAGCCACCCGGCGGTCACGCAGGTGCGTTACCCGGGGCTGCCCAGCCACCCGGGCCACGAGGTGGCGGCCAAGCAGATGCGTGACTTCGGCGGGATGGTGTCGTTCCGGGTCCGGGGCGGCGTGGAGGCCGCCGTCGCGGCCTGCGGCCGGACCCGGCTGTTCACGCTGGGGGAGTCCCTCGGCGGAGTGGAGTCGCTCATCGAGCACCCGGGCCGGATGACGCACGCCTCGGCGGCCGGCTCGCCGCTGGAGGTGCCGGACGACCTGATCAGGCTGTCGGTCGGCATCGAGACCGCTGCCGACCTGCTGGAGGACCTTCGCCAGGCGCTGGCCGGCCTGTAGCGCTGGGCAACCCGGACCACACGAGGGCCGGGAGCGGTCAGGGCCTCCAGACCATCAGCACCAGGATGACCAGCCAGATGAGGCTGACCACGCCGGCCAGCGAGGCGATCCGGCCGCGCTCCACCGTGGCCACATGCACCCGCGTCGCGGTCGCGGTCGCCGTGGCGGTACCGCTGGCGGGCTGGCTGGCCGGGGCGGGCTCGACGTCCGCCGCGGTGGGCTCCGGGCCGCCGGCCGCCGCGGAACTGGCCGTGGCGGAACTAGCTGCCGGGGCTGCCGCGGGCGCCCCCGCAGGGTTATCCCCGGGGGCGGCGGCGAGGCTGCCTTCGACGGCGACGATCGCCTTGTGCTGGTCGCGCATGATGAGCACCAGCAGGACCAGGGCCACCACGAACAGGGTCATCGACGCGGTTACCCAGGTCTTGGTCATGTCGTGCAGAGACTGGCCCGCGATAATGCCGAACAGCAGCACGCCGAGCGACGCAGCCCCGAAGATCCGGGTCATCCGCGACAGGTAGCGGAGCACGCCCACGTTGCGGGCCCGGATATAGCGCGGCGTGGACATGGTGGCGATCGTGACCGGGCCAATGGCGAAAATGACAAAGCCGATATGAAACCACAGCAGCAACCGGTCGGTAAAAGACATGGCCCGATCCTAGGGGTAGGCCGCCCCCGCATGAGGCGGGGGCGGCCCAGTGGGTCGTGTGTTGCGCCGGTGGACCGTAGCTGGCGCCGGGGACTTCAGCTGGCGCCGGTGGACTTCCGGCCGCCGAAGCCGAGCCACCAGGCCCCGCCCAGCAGGACCAGGCCCACCACCAAGGCCACGCCCGCCCGCAGCGGGTGGTGACCGGTCGAGCCCTGGATATGGCCGGGGATGAAGCTCGGCAGTGACCCAGCCGCGGTGACCAGGTAGATCACGGCCAGGATGACCAGCAGAATCCCCACGATGGCGAGAATCAGGGCGCCGATCCGCTTCCCCGACGAGCGCGTGCCTGATTCGGTAACGGTACTCACGTGATCCTCCTAAGAGATATGCAGGCCTGGCCAGCTGCCACCCCTTCGGCCCGCCCATAGCTTTAACGGCCGAACGCTACTACGAGATCCAGGCCGCTGCGTCTCGTCCGAAAAGCCCTAAAGCAAAATCTATCCCTCGTTTTCCGGGCGCCCGGTCCGCCGGGCCGCCGTAGCCCAACACTGCGCAGCTAGCGGCGTGCAGCCCAGCACCGGGCAGCTAGCGGCGCGCCTCCCGGCGGGTCCGCAGGAAGTCACGGACCACGAACTCGCCGAGCCGTTCCGGCACCGCGTTCAGGACGCGGCCGCCGTTGCGCCGGGCCACCTCGTTCACGAAGTCGGTCAGCCGCTCGTCCTCGGCCAGCATGAAGACGTTCAGCGACGCGTGCCGCCGGGTCATCTTGTCCACCTCGGCCAGGGTGAGCTGGATCGTCTCCGGCGCCGGCGGCCAGTCGAACCAGGATCGCCCATCCCGGCGCAGGTGCGCGGTGGGCTCGCCGTCAGTCACGATGAGCACCACCGGGTCGTGCTCCGGACGCCGGTCCAGGTAGCGGCCGGCCAGGACCAGCGCGTGGTGCAGGTTGGTGCCCTGCACCATGTCCCAGCCCAGCCCGGCCAGGTCGGTCTCGCGCAGCTCCCTGGCGTAGTTCGAGAACCCGATGACCTGGATGGAGTCCTGCGGGAACCGGCTGCGCACCAGCGCGTGCAGGGCCAGCGCGGTCTGCTTGGCCGCGCCCCACGTGCCGCGCAGCGCCATCGAGTAGGACAGGTCGACCAGCAGGCACACGGCCGCCGACGCCCGCCGCTGGGTCTCGCCGACCTCGAAGTCGCGGCCGGACAGCCGGACCCCGGGGGACTGGCCATCCCGGGCCGTCCCGGCCTCCCGCAACAGGGCGTTGCGCACCGTGGCCGGCGCGTCGATGGCCTGCTCGTCGCCGAACTGCCAGCGGCGGGTGGCGCCGGTGTACTCCCCGGCCTGCCCCGCGTCCCGTTGCTCGTGATCCCCGTAGCCGCCCTCCGGCAGGTCCGCGAAGACCCGGCGCAGCGCGGTCTCGCCCAGCCGCCGCACCGCCTTGGGGGTGAGCTCCAGCTGGCCGGCGTTGCGCTGCAGGTAGCCCTGCCGTTCCAGCTCGCGCTCGGTCTGCCGGAGCGCCTCCATGTCGTCGACGGCCTGGCGGCCCAGGGCGCGCCGGACCGCGGCCTCGTCGATGTCGTCGAGGCGGGCCCCGGGGTAGTCCTGGCGCAGCTCCGACTCCAGGTCGGCCAGGTCAGCGAGGTCGGCCAGGGCACTGGTGGCATCGCTCAGCCCGAGCGGCTGGTCGCCGGTCATCGGGTCGCCCGACCAGGCCGCCTGGTCCATCTCTGGCCGCCGGGCCCGCAGCGCGTCGGACAGCCGGGACATCTCCGCGGCCAGCCCGGCGTCCTGCAGCGTCTGCTCCATCAGCGCGGCCAGCTCGTCACGCTGCCCGTCCGTCAGCGAGCCGAGCAGCCGCTGCGCGGCGGTGGCCCGGCGGACCAGCGAGTCCACCAGTTCCTCGAGGTTGCGCGGGTTCTCCGGGAACATCTCGCCGTAGCGGTCCATGAAGCTGTCGAAGTCCGCCTGGGTGTGCTGGCCCCGGGCATCCGCCTCCAGCATCTGGTTGAGGTCAGCCAGCATGTCCTTGACCCGCTGCATGGCCTCCGGATCGGGCTGCTGCAGGACTTCCTTCATGCCGCGGAACTGGCTGTCCAGGACCTCGCTGCGGAGCAGGTCCTTGAGCCGCTCGAAGGTCTCCCGGGCGGTCTGGCTGCGCCAGTTGTAGTCGGCCAGCCTGCGGATGGCCTGGGCCGTGTCGGACGGCAGCCCGTCCAGCTCGTCCTCGCGGAGCCGGGCCTCATCGCTGGGGTCGGGGAACAGCTCGGCCCGCTCCTGGCCGACCGCGGTGTCCAGCAGGGCCCGCGCTTCCTCCAGGATGCCGTCCAGCCGGCCGCGGCTGCGGATCTCGCGCTGCTGATCGCGAACCCGGCGCAGCAGGTCATCCAGGCCGCGGCGGCCGTTCACCCCGCGGCGCAGCAGGTCACGCAGGGCGCTGGACGGGTCCGCGCCGTCCAGCACCGCGTCACCCAGTTCGTCCAGGGCGCCGCGGGCGTCGAACGGCGCCGCCAGCGGATCGGGCCCGTCGTGATACTCGCCGTACCGGTAGCCACTCATGTGCGGTAGACCGCACTGCCGTCGATCACGTCCTTGGACAGCCGCCGCATCAGGTACAGCCCCTCCAGCGCGAACTCCAGCGCCGCGGCGGCCTCGCCGAACGACTCGCCGCCGTCCATGCCCAGCCGGTCCATGATCCGGGCCAGGCCGGGGACCTCGCCGATCCGGTTCAGCAGCGTGGCCGCGGGCACCAGGTCGCCGGTCTCCACCGAGCCGCCTTCCTCGAAGGTGGCCAGCAGCCCGCTCAGGTCGGCGCTGCCGAGCCGGGACCGGAACGTGTCGGCGATGGCCCGCCGGAGCAGGTGCTCCAGGACCTCGGTCTCCCGGCCCTCCTCGCTGACCTCGAACTCCACCTTGCCGCGCAGGCTGCTCACGACGGGCGGCAGGTCGCAGATCCGGGCCACCGGCTGTGCCTCCCCGGTCAGCGCGGCCCGCCGCACCGCGGAGGCGGCCACGGACTCGGCCGCGGCGATCGCGAACCGGGCCGAGACGCCGGACCGCGAGTCCACCGCGGGGGAGGACCGGACCAGCCGGGTGAACCGCGCGATGACCTCCACCAGGTGGTCGGGCAGGTCCGCGCCGGGGTCGGCGCCGTCCCAGGCGACCAGCGCCTCCTGCTGGGTCAGCGCGAGTTCCTCGTCCAGCGTGAGCGGGTAGTGGGTGCGGATCTCCGCGCCGAAGCGGTCCTTCAGCGGGGTGATGATCCGGCCGCGGTTGGTGTAGTCCTCGGGGTTGGCGCTGGCCACCAGGATCAGGTCCAGCGGCAGCCGCAGCGCGTAGCCGCGCACGCCGATGTCCCGTTCCTCCAGCACGTTGAGCAGGGCGACCTGGATGCGCTCGGCCAGGTCGGGAAGCTCGTTGAGGCAGAAGATGCCGCGGTTGGTCCGCGGTACCAGGCCGAAGTGGATCGTCTCCGGGTCACCCAGCGTCCGGCCCTCGGCCACCTTGACCGGGTCGATGTCGCCGATCAGGTCGCCCACGCTGGTGTCCGGGGTGGCCAGCTTCTCGCCGTAGCGCTCGCTGCGGTGCCGCCACGTGACCGGCAGGTCGTCGCCCTGCTCCGCGGCCAGGCGCTGGCAGCGCGCGCAGACCGGCTGGTAGGGGTGGTCGTTGATCTCACAGCCCGCGACCGCGGGCGTCCACTCGTCGAGCAGGACGGACAGGGTCCGGATCAGGCGCGTCTTCCCCTGGCCGCGCTCGCCCAGCAGGATCGTGTCGTGGCCGGCCAGCAGGGCCCGCTCCACGTGGGGGAGCACCGTCTGGTCGAATCCGACGATGCCGGGAAACCTTTCTTCTCCGGCGCGCATCCTGGCCAGCAGGTTGCGCCGGAGCTCCTCTTTAACGGTCTCGATCTCGTGCCCGCTGGCGCGCAGCGCGCCCAGGGTGGTGGCGGCGGGGCGGGGCGGGGTTCCGTCGGCTGCATAAGTCTCGTTGTCTGGCTGCACTCTTTCGACACTACGTCCATGTTCCCGCGCTCCGCATCTTGACCACGGGGCATCTCGACCACGGGCATCCCGGCCGCGGCATCCCGGCCGCAGGCCATATGACCATGGGGCATCCCGGCCACGGGCGCGCTGGTGCGACACTGCAGGGATGGCGATGACCTCCCCCACCGTGAGCGCCGACGACGTGGCCGCCGCTCGCGAGGTAATACGCGAGATCCTGCCGCCGACCCCGCTGCTGCACTCCCGGGTGCTGTCCGAGCGGCTCGGCGGACCTGTGTTCCTCAAGTGCGAGAACCTGCAGCGCACCGGCTCGTTCAAGGCCCGCGGTGGTTATTTCCGGATCTCCCGGCTCAGCGAAGCGGAACGGGCCAGGGGCGTGGTGGCGGCCAGCGCCGGCAACCACGCCCAGGGGGTGGCGTTCGCGGCCGCGCTGCTCGGCGTGAAGGCCACCGTGATCATGCCGGAGGGTGCCCAGCTGCCCAAGATCGAGGCGACCCGGGGCTACGGGGCAGAGATCATCTCCCGCGGCGCGACCGTGGACGACGCGGTGGAGTACGCGCGCGAGTACGCGGCCGAAACCGGCGCGGTGCTCATCCACCCGTTCGATCACCCGGACATCGTCGCGGGCCAGGGCACCCTCGGCCTGGAGATCCTGGAGCAGTGCCCGCAGGTCCGCACCGTCGCGATCCCGGTCGGCGGGGGCGGCGTGGCCGCCGGGGTCACCGTCGCGATCAAGTCCGCGGACCCGTCTATCGCCCTGGTCGGCGTGCAGGCCGAGGCGGTCGCGGCCTACCCGGCCTCACTGGCGGCCGGCCACCCGGTCCGGGTGCAGCCCGCCGCGACCATGGCCGACGGCATCGCGGTCTGCCAGCCCGGGGAGATCCCGTTCGGGATCATCTCCAAGTTCGCCGATCACGTGCTGACCGTGTCCGAGGAGAGCCTGTCCCGGGCGCTGCTGCTGTGCCTGGAGCGCGCCAAGCAGGTGGTCGAGCCGGCCGGGGCGGCCGCCGTGGCCGGCCTGATGGAGAACGCCGGCATGTTCGAGCCGCCGGTGGTGGCCGTGCTGTCCGGCGGCAACATCGACCCGCTGCTGCTGGCCAAGGTGCTGCGGCACGGCCTGGCCGCGGCCGGCCGCTACCTGACCTTCCGGTGCCGGATCCCGGACCGTCCCGGCGCGCTGGCCGGCCTGCTGGGCGCGGTGGCCGGCCTGGGCGCGAACGTGCTCGACGTGATGCACGAGCGGGTCACGCCGCGGCTGCGGGTGGACGAGGTCGAGGTGCTGCTGCAGGTCGAGACCCGCGGCCCCGCGCACTGCGACGACGTGATCAGCCAGCTCCGCCAGGACGGCTACCACCTGATGTTCCGGTGAGCCTGTCCCGGTGAATCAGCCGCTGGCCGGCGTTACAGGTTGCCGCGCCGGGCCTGCTCCCGCTCGATCGCCTCGAACAGCGCCTTGAAGTTGCCCTTGCCGAAGCCGTCCGAGCCGTGCCGCTCGATCAGCTCGAAGAACACCGTGGGCCGGTCCTGCACCGGCTTGGTGAAGATCTGCAGCAGGTAGCCGTCCTCGTCCCGGTCGGCCAGGATGCGCAGCTCACGCATGGTCTCCACGGCCACCCGGGTCGCCCCGGCCCACTCGCCGAGGGTGTCGTAGTAGCTGTCCGGCGTGTCCAGGAACTCCACGCCCGCGGCCTTCATGGTCCGCACCGTGTCCACGATGTCGTCGCAGGCCAGCGCGATGTGCTGGACCCCGGGCCCGCCGTAGAACTCCAGGTACTCGTCGATCTGGGACTTCTTCTTGCCCGCCGCGGGCTCGTTGATGGGGAACTTGACCGTCCGCGAGCCGTCCGCGACCACCTTGCTCATCAGCGCGGAGTACTCGGTGGCGATGTCGTCGCCGACGAACTCCTTCATGTTCGTGAAGCCCATCACCCGCTGGTAGAAGCCCACCCACTCGTCCATCCGGCCCAGTTCCACGTTGCCCACGCAGTGGTCGATCGCGGTGAACAGCGGCTGGGCCGGCGGGGCCACGATGGGCCGGGCCGCCTGGTACCCGGGCAGGTACGGGCCGCTGTAGGAGGACCGCTCCACCAGCGTGTGCTGGGTGTCCCCGTAGGCCGCGATGGCGGCCAGCACCACCTTGCCCTGCTCGTCCTCCACGATCCGCGGCTCAGCCAGGCCGCGGGCGCCGTGGCGGGTGGCGTAATCGTAGGCGGACTCCGCGGACTGCACGCCCAGGGCCAGATCGATCACCCCGTCGCCGTGCTGGGCGTGGTGCCGGGCCAGGGCCGTGCCGGGCCGCACCGGGCCGCGCAGCACGAACCGCGCCTGGCCGGATTCGAGCACGTACGTGGTCTCGTCGCGGCATCCGGTCTCCGGGCCGCGGTAGGCCACGCAGCGCATCCCGAACGCGGACGAGTAGTAGTGCGCGGCCTGCCGCGCGTTGCCCACGGCGAAGACCACCGCGTCCATGCCGGTGACCGGGAACTCATCTGTGGCGCTCATGGCATGCTCCCCGTGCGTTGGCTGATGATGCCAGCAGCATCCGCCGGGTACGGCAGACTGTGCAACACTCTCTTTATTTACTACACATCTTGTATATTCATTTACGCCTATCTCTCGTAAAGCTGTACACCATGCCTGGAGTTCCCCGCGGCTGGTGACCCAGGAGGTGCACCGTGATGATCGACAGCCTGGATGCCCGGCTCATCGGCCTGCTGGCCGCCGAACCCCGGGTCGGGGTGCTGGAGGCCTCGCGCCGGCTCAGCGTGGCCCGCGGCACCGTCCAGGCCCGGCTGGACCGGCTGCACGCCCGCGGGGTGATCACCGGGTACGGCCCGGACGTGGACCCGGTGGCCCTGGGGCACGGCGTGACGGCCTTCGTCACGCTGGAGATCCGCCAGCCGGGCGGGCACGACCCGGTGGCCGGGCGGCTGGCCGCGATCCCGGAGGTGCTGGAGGCGCACACGATCACCGGGTCCAGCGACATGCTGTGCCGGGTGGTGGCCCGGACCAACGCCGACCTGCAGCGGGTCATCGACGCGATCGTGGACGTGGCCGGGGTGGAGCGGGCCTCCACGGTGATCGCGCTGGCCACGCCCGCTGCCCTACCGGGTGCTGCCGCTGGTGGACGCGGTTGCGGGCGCTAACTCGCGGTCTGCTCAGCCACCGGAGGCTTGACCCCGGCCAGCTCGCAGGCCGTCTCGAGGACGATGTCGTGCAGTTCGCCCGGGGCGCCGGCGTCCTTCTCGAACAGCAGGCACGAGATGCCCACCGAGACCACGGCCACCGACGCCCGGACCCGGTCCCGCAGCGGGGCGTCCGGCCCGGCCAGCAGATCGCGCAGGCGTCTCGAACTGGGTCCGGAACAGCTTCTTGCGGTCCCGCTGGCCCTCGGCTCATCAGCTGGTGCACGGCGGCCTGGTTCTGCTCCAGGAACCGCATCACGCCCAGGCGATGGCCGACGATCCGGCTGTAGCGGTCGAGCAGGAGGCCCCGGGTCTCCTCGGTGGGCGGCTGCGCGGCGCCCCAGGCGATGAGCGCGTCCAGGTCGGTCACGTAGTCCTCGGTGAAGCTGCGGACGATGTCCTCTTTGGACTTGAAGTGGTAGTAGAGGGCGGCCTTGGTGACGTCGAGCCGCTCGGCGATCTCCCGCAGCGAGGTCTTCTCGTAGCCGTGCTCCGCGAACAGTTCGAGGGCCACGGACTGGATCCGCTCCCGGGTGTCACCCCTGGGCGCCTTCACCCGGACCGGCTCCGCACTCACTGGCCCTCCTCTCGCTAAACTTACTTGACGCCCGGTTAGTTGGCGTCTTAGCCTGGCTCCGTCATACTAGCCGGTCGGCAAGTAAGTAGTCATCGGCAGCGTAGCCAAGCTTCAGTGGGGTCGGGCATGACAGACACGCAAGCCGCGCCAACCGCGCCACAGGGCGGCATGAAGATGCGCCGCGAGGTGCTCGTGGTGCTGCCGGGCCTGCTCCTGGCCATCATGCTGGCCATGCTCGACCAGCTCATCGTGGGCACCGCGCTGCCCCGCATCGTGGGCAGCCTGGGCGGCGTCGCGCACCTGTCCTGGGTGGTCACCGCCTACGTGCTCGCGTCGACCATCACCACCCCGCTGTACGGGAAGCTCGGCGACATGTACGGCCGCAAGAAGCTGTTCATGGCGGCCATCGTGATTTTCCTGGCCGGTTCCGCGGCGGCCGGGCTGTCCCAGTCCATGGCCCAGCTCATCACGTTCCGGGCCATCCAGGGACTCGGCGCGGGCGGCCTGATGGTCAGCGCCATCGCGATCATCGGGGACCTGGTCTCGCCCCGCGAGCGGGGCCAGTACATGGGCTACATCATGGCCGTGATGATGGTCGCCACCATCGGCGGCCCGCTGCTGGGCGGGTGGATCACCGACACCTTCTCCTGGCGCTGGATCTTCTACATCAACCTGCCGCTCGGCGGCGTGGCCCTGGCGTACCTGGCCGCCACCCTGCACCTGCCCCGGCGCCGCGTCGAGCACCGGGTGGACTACCTGGGTGCGCTGGTCCTGGCCGTGGCCACCACCGCGGTCGTGCTCGTCTCCACCTGGGGCGGCAGCCAGTACGCCTGGGCGTCGCCGCAGATCCTCGGCCTGGGCGGCCTGGCCGTGGTGACCGTGGCCCTGTTCATCATGATCGAGGCGCGCGCGGCCGAGCCGATCCTGCCGCTGCACCTGTTCCGGAACCGGAACTTCGCGGTGGTGAGCGGGCTCAGCTTCCTGGCCGGCCTGGCCATGTTCGGCGCGATCACGTTCCTGCCGCTGTACCAGCAGACCGTGCAGGGCGCCTCGCCGACCGTCAGCGGCCTGCTGCTCACGCCCATGATGGTCGGCGTGATGATCACCTCGCTGATCGCGGGCCAGATCACCACCCGGACCGGCCGGTACAAGGCGCTGCCGATCCTCGGCGCGGCGGGCATGACCATCGGCATGTGGCTGCTGTCCCTGCTGGGGGTGGACACCAGCCGGGTGACCTCCGGCCTGTACATGGTGGTGCTGGGCCTGGGCATGGGCTTCCTCATGCAGATGACCACGCTGATCGCGCAGAACAGCGTGGAGCTCCGCGACATCGGCGTGGCCAGCAGCTCACGGCTGTTCTTCCAGCAGATCGGCGGGTCGATCGGGGTGTCGGCGTTCGGGGCCATCTTCGCCCGGCGGCTGGCCGACGCGATGACCACGGTGTCGCCCGGCGTGCACCTGTCCACCAGCGGCGGCCAGTTCGACCCGGCCACGGTCCGGTCGCTGCCCGCGGCCATCCAGCACGACGTGTACTACGCCGTCTCGTACGCGATTCACGGGGTGTTCCTGTGGGCCATCCCGGCGGCCGCGCTGGCCTTCGTCCTGGCCTGGTTCATCAAGGAGGTGCCGCTGCGCGGGCACACCGCCCCGGGCGACGCCGAGACCCCGGCCGCCGAACTCGTCGGCTGACCTGCCCGGCATCAACGCCAGCGTGGCGCGGGTCTCGCGCCGGATGCGGCGCAAACCGCACCCCGCTGACGTGTTCCGGCGTCAGCCGCCGATGTAAGGGACCGCCTCGAGGATCTCGACCTTGGCCGCCCGGCCGTTCGGCAGCTGGTAGGTGGCGGTGTCACCGATCTTCTTGCCGTTGATCGCGCTGCCCAGCGGGGAGCGCGGGGAGTAGACGTCGATCGGCGCGCCGCTCTCCTCCCGCGAGGCCAGCAGGAACGTCACCTCATCGTCGTCACCGGCGAACCGGATGGTCACCGTCATCCCCGGCCCGACCACCCCGTCGGTCCGCGGCGGCTCACCCACCTTGGCGTGCTGCAGGATGTGCGCGAGCTGGATGATCCGGCCCTCGATCTTGCCCTGCTCCTCCTTGGCGGCGTGGTAGCCGCCGTTCTCGCGCAGGTCGCCCTCGTCCCGGGCGGCCTCGATCTTCTTGGCGATATCGACCCGCCCCGGGCCCGAGAGGTAGTCGTGCTCCGACTTAAGCCGGTCGTAGGCCTCCTGGGTGAGCCAGGTGAGGCTGTCGCTGTTCGTCTCGGTCACGGGTACTCCTTGCCTGCAGTGCGGACACTTAGGTCCGCTTGAGCCGTGCGCGGCTCCTCGGGGGTAATCCTTTGAGGCTAACAAGGCCGGACAAGTACGTCGCGCCCAATCAGTTCCGGCCGCGCCAGCCCCGACGCCGCAGCGTCATCAGAGCCCGCCACTATACGGGAATGTCGCCACCGGCCCAGCGCGTTGTCCTGCACAATGTTCTGTCGGCGAGGTACTGCCCCGGGTGCACCGGCCGGGAAGCGGAGCGCCGGTTCCTATTGACTGCGATGGTGCCGAGGGGAATTCGATTCGCTTGTCTGCCGCCACGAATGATCCGGTGGTTCCGCCCTCCACGCCGTTGCGGCTGATGGCCGTGCACGCGCACCCGGATGACGAATCAAGCAAGGGTGCGGCCACCATGGCCCGCTACGTGCGGGAAGGCGTGGAGGTCATGGTGGCCACGCTCACCGGCGGTGAGCGCGGGGACATCCTGAATAAGGCCATGGAGCGGCCGGAGGTGCGGGAAAACCTGGCCCGTATCCGGCGTGAGGAGATGGCCCGGGCCCGCGAGATCCTCGGGGTCAGCCAGGAATTCCTCGGCTTCGTCGATTCCGGGCTGCCCGAGGGTGATCCGCTGCCGCCGTTGCCGGAAGGCTGTTTCGCGCTGCAGCCTCTCGAGGTGGCCGCCGAGCCACTGGTGCGCGCGGTCCGCGAATTCCGGCCGCATGTGATCCTCACCTACGACGAAGAGGGCGGCTATCCGCACCCGGATCACATCAAGACCCACCAGGTCGCGGTGGAGGCGTTCGAGGCCGCCGCGGACCCGGACCGCTACCCCGGGACGGGGGACCCGTGGCAGCCGCTCAAGCTTTACTACTTCGCCACGTTCCATAAGGACCGGATCACCGCGCTGCACGAGGAGTTGCTGCAGCGGGGGCTGGAGTCGCCCTACGCCGACTGGTTCGAGCGCTGGGAGGATCGGGCGGCGGACCGCAAGCCGGTGGAGATCACCACCCGGGTTTCGTGCGCCGACTACTTCCCCGTCCGGGATCAGGCGCTGCTGGCTCACGCCACCCAGATAGACCCGGAGAGCTCGTGGTTTGCCTGCCCGGTGGAGGTCCAGCGCGCGGCCTGGCCGACGGAGGACTACCATCTAGCCAGGTCGGTAGTGGACACCGAATTCCCCGAGGACGACTTGTTCGACGGGGTGCGGGAGAGGGTGAGCCAGTGAGCGTCCTGGCCGCAGAGAGCACCGCCAGCCAGGTGTACCCCGGGCTGATCGGGTTCCTCGTGGTCGCGGGCATGGGCCTGGCCTTGTTCTTCTTGTTCCGCTCGATGAACAAGCAACTGCACAAGATCGCGCCGGGCCAGCCGTCCAGCGCCCCGCCCGGCCCGGTCCGGCCGCCGCGGCCTGGCCTCGCGGCCTACCGGGCCCGTAATGCCGCCCGTGAGCCCGGGGCTGACGATCAGTCGGACAGCACCGGCCCGTAGGCCAGTGCTTCAGCTGCGGAGCAGCAACCCGTAGGCCGGCAGGGTAAATCCGGGCACCGGGGAAAAGTCCCGCTCGGGCAGCCGGCGGAATCCGGCCTCGGTGTAGAGATGCTGCGCGGCGAGCATGGTCGTCTGGGTGCACAGCAGCAGGTGCCGGACGCCGCTGGCCCGGGCCCGGTCGATGACCGCCTGCAGCAGGGCCCGGCCCGCGCCGCGGCCGCGCGCTTCCGGTGCCACCGCCAGCGCCCTGATCTCGGCCTCATCCGAGCCCCGCACCACGTGCCCGGCGTCCGGCCACAGCTGCAGCATGACGGTGCCCAGGATCTGCCCCGTGGGTTCGTCGACCGCGGCCAGGATCTGGCCGCTGCCATCCTGACCCAGGGTGCGGAGCGTCTCGCCGTAGTGCGAGGCGTCGGAGAGGAACCCGCCCGCCTGGTAGGCCGCCACCCGCAGATCGCCGATCTCGGCCAGCTCAGCGGGCCGGGCGTCACGAACAATCAGTGCGGGAGAGGCCTGGGCGGGCGGCGGCGTCGATCCCGTGCTACGAGTCTCTGACACCGGAGCACTCTACCTAGGCCGCGGTACCTGAACCACGGTAGCTAAACCGCTGTAGTCAAGTCGGGGGCCGGGTGAGCAGCCCAGCCAGGGCCTGCCTGATCGGTGGCCGGGAGCCGAACACCAGCAGGAACAGGGCCTCCCGGGCCAGCCGCTGCGCGTCCTGATCGGCCAGGATCGCGGTGGAGCCCTGGCTGACCACCAGCGCCGCCGTGGCCCGCAGGGCCAGTTCGCAGGCGGCCGCGCGGGCCGCGGGCATGCTGGCCGGATCGGCGCGCTCCAGCGCCGCCCGGCACCGGGCCAGCTGCTCGTCGAGCGGGCCCGGGCCGATCAGCTCCCCGCACCGCGCGGCCAGGCCGAGCGCCAGCGACCCGTTCGAGCGCAGGCCGGCCGCGTCCCGGTGGCCGCCACTGGGCCAGGGGCAGGGTGGCGGTCACCCGCCCGGCCGGGACGGGATGGCCGGTGAAGCTGAGCTCCACGGTAGAACTGGCCATCACGGCCACCAGGTCGAGCGGTTCCGCGCGGAGGGTGGGGGTGACCGAGGATCGCGCCCCCGCATCCAGCACGGCCCACACGATGGTGTCGTCCTCCCGGCGGGCGGCCACGTGCAGCGTGTCGATATACCCCCAGCCGGTGACCCAGGGCGAGGTCCCGTCGAGCACGTACCCGCCCTCGGCCGCCCGGGCGCGCAGCCGGGGCGGCCCCGGCAGCAGGCCGGCCAGGGCCACCCCGGCCCGCCGTTCGCCGCGGCACAAGGGCCCGAGCATGGCCTGCCGCAGCGCGGTATTGGCGGTCTCGTCGACCGCGCGCACCACGCCGTGGTGCTGCATCCAGACGAACGTCGTGGACAGGCACGCCCCGGCCAGGATCTCGATGATCTGGCTGGCCGCCGCGGACGGCAGATCCAGGCCGCCCGCCGCCCGCGGGCCGGCCAGCCCGTAGAAGCCCTCGGCGGCGAGCAGGTCCAGATGCTCCGGCGGCACCCGCCGGCTGGCCTCCACCCGCATCGCGGCCGGGGCGAGCACCCCGGTGGCCAGCTCACGGGCCCGGTGTATCCAGTGCGCGGTTCCTGTCCTGGGCATGACGCCAGCGTGCCACGGCTGTCCCTGGTGGTTGCTACCGTCGGTCGGGAGCAAGGCGTGGCCTGGTCGGGCCGGCGAGGAGTTGCAGGCATGCTGGTCATCCACGGGATCTGGGCGCGGGAGGCGCTCTGCCTGTGGGCGGAGGACTCCGCGCTCCCCGCCAGCCTGGACGCTCCGGCCGGCGGCCGGCCTTCCCGGGCCCCGCGGCCGCACCCGTTCGCGGCTGATCCCGGCGTCCTCGGCGAGGCGCTCGGCCTGCTCGGCGAGGGTCCCCGGGACCTGGCCAGCAAGGCGGCCGCGGACGAACTGTCTGTCTGGCTGCCGTCTGCGGGTCCCGGGCCCGGGTGTGCCCCCGAGCTGATCCGGGAGGCTGGGACCGAGGTGCCCGCCGCGCGCCGCGCCGCCCTCGGCTGCTGGCGGGTTCCCGCGCTGGCGTTCGGTCCCGCCGCCGCGCTCACCCTCCTGGCCGCCCTGGATCCGGTGGATAGCCCGCCGGCCGCGGCCGCGCACCCCGACCTGATCGCCGGGGGCTCGGCCGTCTACTGGGCGGCCGTGGCCCGGTTCGCGGCCGACCTGTGCGCCCGCGGCCGGGTTCTGCCCGTGCTCGGCCGGCGGGGCGACAGCGTTGCTGGCCCGGAGTCGATTGGCCCGGGGTGGGCTGGCCCGGAGTCGGCTGGCGCGGGGTCTGCGGGTCAGGGCTGGGCCGCGGCCTGGCGCCCGGTGCTCACCGGGCCGGACGCCCCGCGGGCCGCCGAGCTGGCCGGAGCGATGCCGCCGGTGTGCCGCGCGGGTGAGCCCGGCGGCGAGCCGCCCGGGCCGCTGCTGGCCGCGGCGCTGGACGCGCTGGCCGACGCGGCCGCGCGGGCCCGGCTGGACACGTCCGCGACACGAGGGCCGACCTCCGCCGGCCAGCCCGGGGCCTCGCATCCCGGGGCCTCGCCGCACTGGACCCTGCTCCCGCCGCGCCGCGGGCGCCGGCCTGCCCGCGTCCCGGTCGCCGAGCGCTGGGCGGCCGCGCTGACCGGCCCGGATGCCGGGGTCGAGGTGGCCACCGCGGAGGACGAGGCGGAGGCGGCCGAGCTGGCCGCTGCCCTGGACGCCTGGCGCGTGGCCGCGCAGGCCCCGGCGGGCCCCGTGCGCACCTGCTTCCGGCTGGTGGAGCCCGTGCCGCAAGACCCGGTGCCGCCAGACCCCGTGCCGCAAGACACCGTCCCGCCAGACCCCAGACCGCAAGGCCCCGGGCCAGCCGAGGACGGCCAGCCCGCCGAACCCTCCGACGACCAATGGCACGTCGAATTCACCCTCCAGTCGGCCGAGGATCCCAGCCTGATGCTGGCCGCGGACGACGTGTGGGCGGGTACCGGCGGCTGGGCGCCGGGCGGGATCGCCCGCCCGGACGAGGAACTGCTGCTCGGGCTGGGCTCGGCGGCGCGGCTGTTCGGTGAGCTGGAGGACGCGTTGCGGGACCCGGAGCCCGCCGGGATCGCGCTGGACACCGCGGGGGCGTTCCGCTTCCTGAAGGAGACCGGCCCGCTGCTGGCCGGTGCGGGGTTCGGCGTGCTGCTGCCGGACTGGGCCCGCAAGGCCCGGCTGGGCCTCAAGCTCACCTCCCGCTCCCAGGGCACCACCCCCTCCGCCTCGGCCAGCGCGCCCAACGGGAGCGGCTTCGGCCTGAACGACCTGGTCGAGTTCCGCTACGACCTGGCCGTGGGGGACACCACGCTCGACGCCGATGAGCTCGCCGAGCTGGCCCAGCTGAAGATTCCCCTGGTCCGGGTCCGGGGCCAGTGGGTGGAGCTGGACGAAGGCAACCTCCAGGCCGCGCTGAAGTTCATGGCGCGCGGCCGCGAGGGCGTGATGCGGGCTGGTGACGTCCTGGTGGCCGGGCTGCGCGGCCCGGAGGAGGATCTCGAGGTCACCGCCGTCGCGGCCGACGGCTGGCTGGGCGACCTGCTCTCCGGGGCGGGTGACCGCTCGCTGACCCCGGTCACCGCGCCCGGGTCGTTCCGCGGCGACCTGCGCCCCTACCAGGAGCGCGGCCTGGCCTGGCTGGCCTTCCTCAGCGACCTGGGCCTGGGCGGCATCCTGGCCGACGACATGGGGCTGGGGAAGAGCGTGCAGACGCTGGCGTTGCTGGACCACGAGCGGGTGCGGCAGGGCGTACCCGGCGCGCCGCCCCGCACCGGCCCGACCTTGCTGGTCTGCCCCATGTCGCTGGTGGGGAACTGGCAGCGGGAAGCGGAGCGGTTCACCCCCGACCTGGCTGTGCACGTGCACCATGGCTCGGACCGGCTGTCCGGCGCCGACCTGCACACCGCGCTGACCGGAGCGGACCTGGTCATCACCACCTACGCGCTGGCCGCCCGGGACCGCGAGGCGCTGGCCGTGGTGCCCTGGCAGCGGGTGGTCTGCGACGAAGCGCAGAACATCAAGAACGCGGGCACCCGGCAGGCCCGCGCGGTGCGCGGCCTGCCCGCCCGGTCCCGCCTCGCGCTGACCGGCACCCCGGTCGAGAACCACCTGGGCGAGCTGTGGTCGATCATGGAGTTCACCAGTCCCGGCCTGCTCGGCCCGGCCGAGAAGTTCCGGGAGCATTTCGCGGTCCCGGTGCAGCGGCACGGCGACGAGGAGGCGGCGGCCCGGCTGAAGCGGCTGACCGGCCCGTTCATCCTGCGCCGGGTCAAGACCGACCGGTCCATCATCTCCGACCTGCCGGACAAGATCGAGATGAAGATCTGGTGCACGCTGACCCCGGAGCAGGCCTCGCTGTATCAGGCCACCGTGACCGACATGCTGGCCCGGATCGACGCCGCCGAGGCGGACATCGAGCGCCGCGGCCTGGTGCTGGCCACCATGGCCAAGCTCAAGCAGGTCTGCAACCATCCGGCCCACCTGCTGGGGGATGGCTCCCGGCTGCCCGGCCGGTCCGGCAAGCTGGCCCGGCTGGAAGAGATCTGCGAGGAGATCGTCGCGGCCGGGGACAAGGCGCTCTGCTTCACCCAGTACGCCGAGTTCGGCCGGGTGCTCCAGCCATACCTGGCCGCCCGGCTCGGCTGCCCGGTGCTCTACCTGCACGGCGGGACGGCCAAGAACGCCCGGGACGCGCTGGTCGCTGAGTTCCAGAACGCCACGGAGCCGGCCGTCTTCCTGCTCTCGCTGAAGGCCGGCGGGACCGGGCTCAACCTCACCGCGGCCAGCCACGTCATCCACTTTGACCGCTGGTGGAACCCGGCGGTCGAAGATCAGGCCACCGACCGGGCCTTCCGCATCGGGCAGCGCAAGGACGTCCAGGTCCGCAAGTTCGTGTGCGTAGGCACGCTGGAAGAGCGGATCGACGCCATGATCGAGGAGAAGAAGGCCCTCGCGGAGCGGATCGTGGGCACCGGCGAGGGCTGGCTTACCGAGCTGTCCAGCGCCGACCTGCGCGAGGTCCTCGCCCTGTCGCCCGGAGGCGGTAGCCGGACGGATGAGCGGGCAGAACGGGCCGCCCCCCGGAGGTACGCCCCCCAAGGCCCTGGCCGGGACACCTCCTGGTGGCACGAGGCGTCCGCGCCGCGCCAGGTCGAGAACGGCATCAAGGCGCGCAGCAAGCGCGGCGCGATCGGCGAGCAATGGTGGTCCCGCCGGTTCGTGGAGGTGCTCGAGTCGTTCGGGATGAGTGGCCGGCTGGCCCGGGGCCGGAACTACGCCCGGCGCGGCCAGGTCATGGAGTTCGAGCTGGGCACGGGCAAGGTCCGGGCCCGGGTGCAGGGTTCGCGGCCCGCCCCGTACCAGGTCCGGATCGGGGTGCTGCCGCTGACCACGGCGCAGTGGCGCTCGGTCACCGCGGCGCTGGGCGCGCAGGCGCTGTTCCGGGCCAAACTGCTGGCCGGGGAGATGCCGCACGAGATCGAGGAGGTATTCGCGGCGTGCGGCACCCCGCTCTTCCCCCGGTCCGCGCGCGACCTGGAGATGTCCTGCTCCTGCCCGGACTGGGGCGTCCCGTGCAAGCACCTGGCCGCGGTCTGCTACGTACTGGCCGAGAAGTTCGACGACGACCCGTTCGCGATGCTGGCCTGGCGTGGGCGCGGCCGGGAGGAACTGCTCGGCGCGCTGCGCCGCCAGTCGGCCGCGCCGGACCCCGGTCCCGGTGGGGTGACGGGCCCGGCCGGGTTTTCGTTGGGGAAAGTAAATACCGTGCCGCTGGCGGAGGGCCTGGACCGGTTCTGGTCGCCGGGGTTGTCCCGGGCCCGGCTGCGCGCGGCCCAGGCCGTTCCGGCCACCGCTCCGGACCTGGTGCTGCGCTCGTTCGAGCCGCCCCGGGTCCAGATCCGGGGGCAGGATCTGACCGCCCTGCTCACCCCCGCCTACCTGCGGCTGGCCGGGCCGGAGGAGCTGCCGGGCGAGGGGCAGGACGTCCCGGAGCCCGAGTAGGCCGGGAGATTCGTGTACACGACTGTGTCCGGCGCGCCACAATGGGTTGATCGGCAAGCGTTTGCGGGGAGGGTGCCAGATGGACCGGAAGCCGATCATGTCCGGGCGAGCGTTATGACGGACGAAGCGCGGCCGCAGCAGATTCCGGCGGCGGAGGTGCCCGCGGACGCCCTGCTGGTGGACGTCCGGGAGCCGGACGAGTGGACTGCGGGGCACGCGCCCGGGGCGGTGCACATCCCGCTGGGCCAGCTCGGGGCCCGTTACACGGAGATCCCGCAGGACGGCCGGGTGTACCTGATCTGCCGGGCCGGCAGCCGCTCCAACCAGGCCGCGCACGCGCTGGCCGGAGCGGGCTGGGACGTGGTGAACGTGAGTGACGGGATGACCGGCTGGGCCGCCGCGGGGCGCCCGATGACGAACGAGTCGGGGACCACGCCCTACGTGGCGTGACTGGGGGAGAACACCGGCAGCACCGGGACTCCGCCGGACACCGTGCCCAGGTTGGCCAGGGCCACGCTGCCCAGCCCGCCGGGGGTGGCCCCGTCCGCGAGGACCGCGATCGCCAGCGTGTTCTCACCCTGCGCCCGGAGCAGGCCGTCCGGCAGCACGAAGGTGGACTGCGGGCCGACGTCGCTGATGTACTGCCCGACGTTCCAGCCGTTGAGGAAGATCTGCGCCCGGTAGGACCGGGCTACGGCGTCGGTGATGGTCAGGCCGAGCGAGGCGTCCGCACCAGGCGGCACGGACAGCCGGAACGCCGTCCGGTACCAGGAAACACCCGGCCGCGGGTCGGCGTTCGGCAGCGTGACGTCCGCCCAGCCCCGGTCGTCGAACCCCGGTAGGTACCAGCCGGAGCGCTCGCCGTACAGGCCGCCGTTGTTGAGCGGGCCGCGGACCCGGTCGGCCAGGGCCTCACCGCCCAGCGTGCCCTGGATGCGCCAGGTGACCTGGGGTGCCGCGCCGGAGAACGTGACTGCGGTGAGGCCGAGGGCCTGCTTGAAGGCGTTGTTGGCGCCGCCGTCCTCCTGATGTGACATGGGCCGGACCAGCACGGCCAGCACGTGCGCGCCGTCGTCCTGCCCAGCCGCCGGGATCGGCAGCGGCACCGCGGCCGACCAGCCCTGGGTGGTGGACTGGCTGGACGTCGGGGTCGGCATCTGCCCGGCGCCCAGGAACTGCCCGTCCAGCCAGGCCAGGACCATGCCGACCTGGCCGGTCTGGTAGTTCAGCGTCACCGACGTGGCGCCGGGCGTGCCGGACCATGAGCCGCGGTACCAGACGTCGCCGTAATGGAAGCCGTAGTCGTCCATGAACAGCACCGGCTGCCCGGCGGGTACCGGGGTGGCGCTGGCCGAGGTGGTCTTGCTGGCTACGATCCACCCGCTGTCATCAAAGCTGGGCTCGGCTTCCGGGTTTTCGGTGGCGTATTTCCAGCTGGCCAGCGCGGGCAGCGGCACGGCGGGCGGGCCGCTGAGCGGGGCGCGGCTGGCCAGGCTGCCGGAGGCGGTCCGGGTCACCGGCACCGGGCGGCCGTTCCACCACACCGCAGCGACCGGCCGGGGCGCCCAGACCTCCAGCGGCGTGGCCGCGCTGGTATCGCCGGTGAGCGCGAGCACCGCTCCCCGGACTGTGCCGGTGCGGACCAGCGCGGGTCCGCTGACCAGTACCGGGCCCGCGGCGGTGTCCGTCCGCCAGATCACCGCGGCCGCGGTGTCGTCCGCGGCCAGCAGGAGCAGCGGCCGGCCGCTGGCCGGGGTGACCAGAATCCGGGTCAGGCCCTGGTGCGGGTAATTGAGCCGGAGATCCCCGGTGCTGGCGTCCCAGGAACTGGTCACGCCCTGGCTGGCCAGCGCGGGCCCGGCCGGGTTGCTCACCTGCGGGCCGGTCGCGGCGGCCGGGTAGCGCAGCACCGTCTCGCCGTCGTCGCCGGGCCGGCTGGCCAGCGCCGCGACGTCCTGGCGGCCGAAGGGGGCGTGCGTCATCAGGTGCGAGGTGGAGTAGACCAGATGGGCGGAGTCCATCTGGTAGTCCGCGACGATCACCTTCAGGTCCTTGCCGTCCAGTTGCAGCGCGCCGGACTGCGGCACGGTGTAGGAGCCGCCGGCCGCGCTGACCGGCAGGGTGCAGGTCAGGTCCGCGGTGTGGTCGTTGCGGACGAAGTAGAACTGGGTGCCGGTGTCCGGGTTGGCCAGGTGATACGTGACCAGCAGCGAGTTCGACGCGGTGACCGGGTCGGCCTTGTCGATCTTGTTGATGTCGGGTACCGACTGCAGGAAGTAACCCATCTCCTTCATCGCCGGGATCTTGGCGGTGAGCTGGCGCGCTTCGCTGATGGCCGCACCGTAGTCGTAGGAGGTGTACACCACGGAGGCGGGCAGCCAGCCCCAGGACGTCCCGCCGAACGTCATGTACACGTTCTGCAGCTTGATCCCGTTGGCCACGTTGGTCAGGTAGAACTGCCGCTCGTAGGCGGGCCCATCGAAGGCCCGCTCGTAGCTGTAGCCCTGGCCCTGCCAGGGAGCGCCGCCCCACGGGTCGAAGTACCCGCCGCCGAACTCGGCCTCGAATCCCGGCGTGGACGGGCTGGCGCTGGCGCCCCCCTTGGCCCCGCCCGGGCCGTAGTAACCCCAGTCAGGCGGGGCGCCGCTGGCCGAGGGATAGCCGTCGAACGCGTACAGGTAGTTGCTGTCCGGGGCGGGGAAACTGCCCGGTACCCAGTAGCCGTTGCGGCCCTTGTCGTTGTGGTAGATCGGCACGGTGATGCCGTCCGCGCGGACCTTCGCGTACAGGTGGGCCAGGTAGTCGAGGCCGGTCGCGCTGGTCACGTAGGACGCGTACTCGTTCTCGATCTGGTAGAGCAGCACGGACCCGCCGCCGTCGGTGAGCTGGTGGCGGGCCAGGATCGCGTCGATGGCGGTCAGCCACTCGTCGGCGTACCCCAGGTAGACCGGGTCATTGGTGCGGGCCACCGCGGCGGTGCGGGTCAGCCAGCCCGGGAAGCCCCCCGCGTTCAGTTCGCCGTTGATGTACGGACCGGGCCGGGCCAGTACGTAGAGGCCGGTGTCCGCGGCCATCCGCAGCACCAGGTCCATATCCCGGACCCCGGTGAAGTCGTACACGCCGGGCGCAGGGGAGTGGTAGCTCCAGTTGAAGTACATGCAGACGGCGTTGTAGCCGGCCGCCTTCATCTTCTGCAGGATGTCCAGCCACAGCGAGGGGCTGGGCAGCCGGAAGGGATGGAACTCCCCCGACCAGGCGAACAGCCGGGTGCCATCGACCAGCAGCGAGTAGGGGTCGAAGGTGATCTGGTGCGCGCCGCTGGTGCCCGCCGCGGCGCTGGTGAGCGCGGCGGCGGCCGGTGCGGACCCGGCGGCCGGGCTGACCGCGGCGCCCGCTAAGGCGGGTCGCGCGGCCAGCCCCGCCGCGGCGAGCGCGGTCCCGGTGAGTAACGCGCGCCGGGAGAGCGCGGGGATGCTCGGGCGGGGATCCGGGTCAGCCGGGTCAGCAGGGTTGGGCGGATCCGCCGGTGGTCTGGTCATGGTCGCATCGCCCGCCTCGCCGGTCAGGGGGAAGGTCTGACGCTTCACTGGTAACACTTTTGTTCTATGGTGTCCAGACTTGTTTCATCGTGTCGGATCCAGGTGGGTTATCTGCACGGGAACCGGCCAGCTCAGGCGGCGCTGAGTTGCTGCACTTCCGCGTCGGAGAGCACCAGGTCGGCCGCCTGGGCCGAGTCGGTGATGGATTCCGGCCGGCGGGCGCCCGGGATCGGGATCACCACCGGTGCGAGGGCCAGCATCCAGGCCAGGGTGACCCGCTGCGGCGAGACGCCGTGAGCGTCGGCGACCTCCTGGAACGCTGAGTGCCGGGCGCCGAGTTCACCGGCCCGGTCGCTCCCGCCGAGCGGGCTCCAGGGCAGGAACGCGAGGCCGTGCCGGGCGCAGTGCCGCAGTTCGTCCTCGCTGGACCGGAAGGCCGGCGAGAACTCGTTCTGGACGCTGGCCAGGTTGCCCGGGCCGAGGATCCGCCGGGCGGTGTCGATCTGCTCGATCGTCGCGTTGGAGATGCCGGCCAGCCGGATCTTGCCCGCGTCGAGCAGGTCCTTGAGGGCCCCGATCGACTCCTCATACGGGACCGCGGGGTCGGGGCGGTGGAACTGGTAGAGGCCGATGACGTCCACCCCGAGCGCCTTCAGCGACGCCTCGGCGGCCGCGCGCAGGTGGGCCGGGGACCCGTCCACGGTCCACGAGCCGTCGCCGGGCCGGACATGGCCGCCCTTGGTCGCGACCAGCACGCCGCTGGTGTCGCCGCCGTAGGTGGCCAGGGCCCGGGCGATGAGCCGTTCGTTGTGGCCGGCCTCGCCCGGCTTGAGGTGGTAGGCGTCGGCCGTGTCGATCAGCGTGACGCCCGCGTCCAGGGCGGCGTGGATGGTGGCGATGGAGCGCTGCTCCCCGGGCCGGTCCTCGATCGACATGGGCATGCCGCCCAGGCCGATCGCGCTGACCGTGAGACCGCCAATGGACCTCGTGCGCATATGAGCTCCCAGATGTGTCGTCGGTTCTGCTTAACGCAACTGCCCGCAGCAGCGGGACATGCCCCGCTGGTGATCGAAAACGGTCAGCCTGGTGATCACCGCGAGCGATGAGGGAGCAGTGATCAGGGGAGGAGTTCGGCCACGAACGACCGGGCCGCTGCGGACAGCCGCCGGGCGGTCGGGGTAGCCACCGAGACCCGCCAGACGAGCGCCGGGCCGTCCAGGCCGATCACCGCCAGCCCGGTGAGATCGGCCGCCGACTCCGGGATGAACGCGATGCCCAGGCCGTTGCGGACCAGGGCCGCCGCCGAGGTGAACTCGGCTACCTCGAACGGCACCCGCCGGTCCAGGCCCGCCCCGGCGAACGCGCGATCAGCCAGCGTCCGGTTCCCCCATCCCGGCGGGAAGTCCACGAAATCCTCCTCCGCCAGCCGGGCGAGACTCACCCCGCGCTGGCCGGCCAGCGGGTGCCGCGCGGCGGCGATGAGGACCAGCGGCTCCTCGCTCAGCGGCTGCAGCCGCAGGCCGGCGCCTGTCCGGGCAGGCCCACGAGAGCCAAATCAAGTTCGCCGCTGATTACGAGTGCGGCCAGCCCCGCCGACCCCGCGGGAGCCTGCCGGAGGTGGACCGACACCCCGGGATGAGTGGCGTGGAACCGGCCGAGCAGCGCCGCGAGATCGAAGGAGCCGGTGGACAGCATCGTGCCGACCGTGAGCGTGCCGCGCAGGCCCGCCCGGGCCTGCGCCACCGCGTCCCGGGCGGCCTGGGCCGCGGCCAGCGTGGCCCGCGCTTCTGGCAGCAGGGCCAGGCCCGCGTCGGTCAGCGCCACGCGGTGCCGGTCCCGGTCGAACAGGGTCGCCCCGAGTTCCCGCTCCAGCCCCTGAATGGCGCTGGATACCCCGGACTGCACGACATGCAGGCGGCGCGAGGCCCGGGTGAAGGACAGCTCCTCGGCGACCACCACGAATTTTCTCAGGCTCTCCAGTGACGGCAGCTGACCTGGATCCTCCCGGGATCCGGGCCGAGCTGGCCTCGCCGCCCCGTACGTCATCCGGGCATTATCTCCTGGGGAGATTTTGCTTAGCAAGACTTGTCATCGCTGTAGATCAATGATCTGGGCTGCGGCTGGTGTTGTCCCGGGCGAAGTTACTTCTCCGAAGGAGCCGCAGATGCCAGCGCTCACGCCCCTCGCCAGCCGGCGCCGGGAGATCTCCGGTGTGACCTCCCCGGAGGTCTTCCGTGAGGACGGTCCGCCTGGCCGGCCTGGTGCTGGCCGGTCCGGTGCTGGCCGGTCCGGTGCAGGCCGGGCGTACCGGCGCGGGTTCTGGCTGGTCGGTTTCGTGTTCCTGGTGACCATGGCCTTCTCGGCCGTGCCCGCCCCGCTGTACGTGCTCTACGCGGCGCGTGACCACTTCGGCCCACTGATGATCACGGTCATCTTCGCGGCCTACGCCGTGGGCGTGATCGCCAGCCTGTTCCTGGCCGGGCACCTGTCGGACTGGCTGGGACGCCGGCGGATGGCCGTTATCGCGGTGGCGGTCAACGTGGCGTCCGGGGTGATCTTCCTGCTCTGGCCCTCGGTGCCGGGGCTGCTGATCGCCCGGGTCGTGTCCGGGGTGAGTGTGGGGATGCTGACCGCCACGGCCACCGCCTACCTGAGCGAGCTGGACGCATCCGGTCGCGGCGGCATGTCCCGGCGCCGCGCGGAGATCAGCGCGACCGCCGCGAACCTGGGCGGGATCGGGCTCGGCCCGCTGGTGTCCGGCGTCCTGGCCCAGTACGCGGGGCACCCGCTGGTGGTGCCGTACCTCGTGGTCGAGGGGCTCATGCTGGCCGGCCTGCTC
Organism: uncultured Actinomycetes bacterium; assembly: GCA_963718305.1. Lineage (GTDB taxonomy): Bacteria > Actinomycetota > Actinomycetes > Streptosporangiales > Streptosporangiaceae > RYN-230. Next base: position 446,668 of record CAVQZG010000020.1, on the reverse strand, counting down.
GGGCTGGCGCTGGTGCCCGAGACCGTGACGCGCCCGGAGGTCCGCCCCCGGTACCGGCCGCAGCGGGTGTCGGTGCCCGCGCAGCACCGCCCGGCGTTCTATGCGGCGAGCGCGGCCGCCGCGGCTGAGTTCGCATTGTTCGGCCTGTTCACGTCGCTGGCCCCTGGCTTCATCGGCGGCACGCTGCACGACACGTCGCACGCGCTGGCCGGGGCGGCCGCGTTCGCGGTGTTCGGCGCGGCGGCCCTGGCCCAGATCGTGGTGAGCCGCGCTCCGCTGCGCCGCCAGCTGGCCCTCGGCCTGGCCGCCCTCGTCCTGGGCCTGGCTCTGGTCACGGCCGCGTTCTGGCTGGCCAGCCTGGCGCTGCTGCTGGCCGGCGGGGTGCTGGCGGGCAGCGGTGCGGGCGCCGCGTTCAAGGGCAGCGTGACCACGGTGCTGGGCATCGCCCGGCCCGAGGCCCGCGGTGAGGCGCTGGCCGGGTTGTTCCTGGCCGGGTACGTCGGCCTGGCCGTTCCGGTCATCGCCCTGGGCGTGGCCACCCAGCTGCTGTCCGCGCGGGTGGCGGTCCTGGGCTTCGCGGTATTGCTGGTGGCGGTCGTCGCCCTCGTCAGCCGCAGGCTGCTGAAGCAGTAGAGCTCAGCCGCAGGCTGCTCAGGGCGTGAGGGGCCTCGGGGGCGCCCCCGGCATCTCAGTAGGGTGGAAAGACCACCCGGACTCCCGGCTTCCCGACTCAGCTCCCGACTTACTCATGACTTCCCGGAGAGGATCCATGGATTACGTCAACCTCGGCGCGACGGGTCTGCAGGTTTCCCGCATCTGCCTCGGCATGATGAGCTACGGCAACGACTCCCAGCGCGAATGGGTGCTGGACGAGGACGCCGCCGAGCCGATCGTGCGGGCCGCGGCGGACGGCGGAATCAACTTCTACGACACCGCGGACGTCTACTCCGCGGGGGCCAGCGAGACGGCGACCGGCCGGCTGCTCGGCAAGATGTTCACCCGCGAGGAGGTCGTGGTCGCCACCAAGGTCCACGGCGAGACGATGCCCGGCCCGAACGGCCGCGGGCTGTCCCGCAAGCACATCATGGACTCCATCGACGCCTCCCTCGAGCGTCTCGACATGGACTACGTGGACCTGTACCAGATCCACCGCTGGGACGACCGCACGCCGATCGAGGAGACGATGGAGGCGCTGCACGACGTGGTCCGGGCCGGCAAGGCCCGCTACATCGGCGCGAGCAGCATGTTCGCCTGGCAGTTCGCCAAGGCCCAGCACACCGCGTCGGAACACGGCTGGACCCGGTTCGTGTCCATGCAGAACCACTACAACCTGGTCTACCGCGAAGAGGAGCGGGAGATGATCCCGCAGTGCATCGACCAGGGCGTCGGGGTCATCCCGTGGAGCCCGCTGGCCCGCGGGTTCCTGACCGGGACCCGGACCCGGGACGGCGGCAAGCACACGGTGCGGGCCAACTCCGACGCGTTCGGGGACATCCTCTACACCCAGGCGGCTGACTTCGACGTCGCCGACCGGGTGAACGAAGTCGCCGCGGCCCGGGGCGTGTCCTCCGCGCAGGTGGCGCTGGCCTGGCTGCTGCACCGCCCTGGGGTGACCGCGCCGATCGTGGGGGCCACCAAGGTCGGCCATCTGGAGGACGCCCTGGCCGCCGAGCAGCTCGAGCTCACGCCCGGAGGAGATGGCCCGGCTGGAAGAGCCGTACGTGCCGCACCCCATCCTCGGCCACGGCTGAGGCAGGCGGCGGGCGCCCCGGCCGGGTCGTCCGGCTCGCCGGGGCGCGCCGCAGGTGCGCCTAGTGTGCGCGGCGGCGGTTGTAAAGGTGCCGGGCCCACAGGTAGCCCGCCAGCGCGATCCCGACGCTCCAGGCGATCGCGGCGATCGCGTTCGTCCCGGCACCGGTACCGTCGAGCAGCCCGCGTACCGCCTCGGTGACGGGGGTGAACGGCTGGTATTCGGCGAACTGGCGCAGCCCGGGCGGCATGGTCGCGGTGGGTACGAAGCCGCTGCTGAGGAAGGGCAGCAAGGTCAGCACCATGGGGGTGTTGCTGGCGGTCTCGACGGTCTTGGCGGCCAGGCCGAGCGCCGCGCACAGCCATATCAGGGCGAAGGCGAACAGGGTTAGCAGGCCGATGGCAGCCAGCCATGCCCCCACGCTCGCCTTGGGCCGGAAACCGAGTGCGAACGCGACGGCGAGCACCACGGCCAGGCCGAACAGGGCCTGGATCACGCTGGCGATCACGTGGCCGGTGAGCACCGAGGCGCGAGCGATGGCCATCGTGCGGAACCGGTCGATGATGCCCGCCGTCATGTCCATGGCCACGGTGATCGCGGTGCCCTGCGCGGCGGCGGCCACGGTGATCAGCAGGATGCCCGGCATCACATAATCGAGGTAGGCGGCCCGGCTGTCGTGCCCGCCGGTGAACCCGGCCCCGAGCTGGCCGCCGAAGACGTACACGAACAGCAGCAGGAACACGATCGGCATACCGATCAGCAGCAGCGTCATGGATGGGTAGCGCTGCAGCCGCCGCAGGTTACGGCGCAGCATCGTGGCCGAATCGGTGAGGGTATAGGCGAGGGTGCTCATCGCAGGGTGGCCTCCTTCTCGGCGTTCTGGTCCTGCTCCGCGGCGGGGCGGCCGGTGACGGCGAAGAACACGTCGTCGAGGTCGGGGGTGTGGATGGAGAGCTGCTCGACCTCGATATGAGCGTCCTCGAGCCGGCCGAGCAGGCGCCGGAGGGAGGCGACCGTGCCGTCCCCGGGCACCTGCAGGGTGAGGTTCTCCTCGTCGCGCGATACCGGGCCGAGCAGGCCAGCGGCCGACTTCCACGCATCCGGGGCGGTGAACTGGAGCCGGACGTGACCTCCGGGGATGCGGCGCTTAAGCTCGCCAGGGCTGCCCTCGGCCACGATCCGGCCGTGGTCCAGCACCGCGATGCGGCCGGCCAGCTCATCGGCCTCGTCGAGGTACTGGGTGGTCAGGAAGATCGTCACCCCGGCGGCCGCCAGCTCGCGGATGCTGCGCCACATGGTGCGGCGGCTGCGCGGGTCCAGCCCGGTGGTGGGCTCGTCGAGAAAGATCAGCCGTGGCGTGCCGACCAGGGTCATCGCCAGGTCCAGCCGGCGGCGCATCCCGCCCGAATACGCTGACACGTGCTTGCGTGCGGCGTCGGCCAGGTCGAACCGGTCCAGCAGCTCGGCCACCCGCCGCCGGCCGTGGCCGCGCCCGAGATGGTGCAGGTCGGCCATCAAGCGCAGGTTCTCCTCGCCGGTCAGCAGATCGTCCACCGCCGAGAACTGGCCGGTGACCCCGATCGCGGCGCGCACCCCGTCCGGATCGGTGACCACGTCGTGGCCCGCGACGACGAGCTGGCCGGAGTCGGCCGGGATCAGGGTGGACAGGATCTGCACCATCGTGGTCTTGCCTGCGCCATTGGGTCCGAGCAGGGCAAAGATCGTGCCTTCGGCGACGGTGAGATCGATGCCGTCGAGCACCACTTTCCCGTCGAATGACTTGCGCAGCCCGGCTACCGTGATCGCTGGCACGCTACTCATGATCATCCTCGTCTCTACTCGCCGGTCTCGCCGGGGAGTTCACCCGCGGCGCGCAGCGCGTCACGATGGGCTATCCACTCCTCGTGCAGCAGCGCGACCCGTTCCTGCAGGAAATCGGCGAACGCGACCATCTCCAGCAGCATCGCCCGCCGCTCGAGGGGGGCACCCGCTACCACCTCCAGGCCCTCGCGCGCCAAGGCGCTGAGCTCCTGGTATTCGGTGATGTCGAATCCCCTGGCCTCCGGGGCCGTCAGGTCAAGGCGGACCCGGTCCATCCGCTCGCCCGCCGACCGGGTGCGGCGGATCGCGTGCGTGGCCTCCAGCGCCTTCACCGCGCCGGTGATCGCGCTGCGGCTGGCCAGCAGCGCCTCGGCCAGCTCGCCAATGCTCTGCTCGGGAGGGTCGCAGACCGCCAGGTACCCGAGCAGGCGGCCCACCATCGGCGGATAGGCGTAGCGGCGTGCGTAGAAGCGCCCCATGTGGTCAGCAAAAGTGATCTCTGCATCGGTCGGCATGAGGGCTAAGATACAGACATAACTGAGATAACACAAATCTGTGTTATCTCAGTGCGACGCCCGGCCGGGGAACCCCAGCGGACGGCCGGACAGCCCGAACTGGCTGCCTCCCGGCTGCACCTGGTCAGCGGTGCGCAGCCCCCGGTTGGCTGCTCTGCTGCTAGCCGATGGTTGGCGGCCAGGTCCTGATAGGCAGGGAGGAGCTCCCCCCAACGCGCCTCGGCGTCGCAGCGCTCACGCCCGGCGAGGTGGGCGGCGAGATCTTCGATATGGACCTGGATCCCGGCCCCGTAGCCGGCGAGCTGGTCCAGGGGCATGCCCCGTTCCTCGAGGACCAGGATGGTCTGGTCGCCGTCGGCGGTCAGCGTGGCCTCGATGACCAGCTCGTACGGCACGTCCGGGTCCTTGGTCAGCACCAGGAGATGCTGCGGGGGCTCGCATGCCTCCACGCGCCCGGTGCCTTCCCATCCGCTGGCGAAGAAGCGTGCGCGGAAGGCACCGCCGAGTCGCAAGTCGCCCTCGACGTCGCCGAGCCAGCGGGCGAGACGGCGGGGATCGGTGAGTGCCGACCACAGGTCGTCGATATCGGTGTCGTAGCGGTCTTCCATGCGCACGATGCCTTTGCCATCTGCTGAGCGCAGGCTGCCGAGGATGCGGCCGCTGCCACCTGCGTTGCTGGTCATCTGGTGCTCCCTCGTTCGCGTTTCCCCCGGGCCACCTCGGTGTGCAGGGCATCCAGCCGCTGCTCCCACAGGGCCCGGTACCGGCCCAGCCATTCGTCGACCTCGCCGAGCGGCTCAAGGCGAAGGCTGTAGACCCGCCGTTGCGCCTCCTGGCGGACCTCGACCAGTCCCGCCTCGCGTAGTACCCGCAGGTGCCGCGATACCCCCGGGCGGGCAATCGGCAGCAGCGCCGCCAGTTCGCCCGCGGTGGCCGGACCGCCGGTCAAGGTGTCCAGCATCGTCCGCCGGCTCTCGTCCGCCAGTGCCCGCAGAACAGCTTCCATGGCATGAATGTACCAAGGTAGTTACGTAACTGTCCAGGTACATAAGCGCGCTCCGCTGGACCCGCGCAACTTCGCGGGGTTCTGGGTGGCAATCATCCTCGGCGGGCGATGTGCGCTACGATGTTGCTCGGTGAGGCTTCCGGTGGGAAGCCGGTCGTGAGTGCCTGGTGGCGGAGTCTGGCCGCCCTCTGATCACCAGCCATCCGGCCGTCACCTCATTCAAGGAGACCTTCGTGACGTATCCGGCCGACAGCCCGCAGCCACCGCGCGATGCGCTGGCCGGCGCGCTCAAACGCACTGAGATCCAGCACAGCCCGTCTTCGATCCCCGGGCGCGAGATCGTGCAGGTGCTCACAGAAATCCCGGTCGGCGTGGAGTCAGGCTGGCACATCCATCCCGGCGAAGAAGTTGGGTACATCGTCGCCGGGACGGTGGAGATGGCTATCCACGGGCGGCCCACCCTGACCCTGCGGGCTGGCGACGGCTTCCTTATCCCGCCCCGCACACCCCACAACGCGCGTGACCTCGGTCCCGGCACCGGGCACATGCTGTCCACCTACATCGTCGAGGCCGGGCAGCCACTGGCCTCACTCACCGGGGAGCCGAACGACCAATGAAACGCCGGCACCGCAGCCCTCTCGCCCGTCATCGCCACCCAGGAGGAAACCCATGACCGACGCCTCTGCCGCGGCCGGCTCCGCCCCACCGTCGCCCTCGTCCACGGCGCGTTCGCCGACAGCTCCAGCTGGAACGACGTGGTCGGGCAGCTGCAAGCCGCCGGGATCGCGGTCCAGGCCATCTCGAACCCGCTGCGCGGTATCGCCGCCGACGCCGCCTACGTCGCCAGCGCCATCCAGCAGATCCCCGGACCAGTGCTCGCCGTCGGTCATTCCTACGGCGGTGCGACCATCACCAATGCCGCCCCCCACGCCGCCAACATCGTCGGCCTGGTCTACGTCGCCGCCTTCGCCCCCGATGAAGGCGAGGCCCTGGGGGACATCGAAGCTGATTCCAAGGACAGCGTCCTGAATACCGCCCTGCTCCAGCTGCAGTACCCGACCGAGCACGGCACCGAGACCGCGGTGGAATTCGCCATCGACCCTGCCAAGTTCCACGCCGCCTTCGCCGCCGACCTACCCGAGGACCAAGCTGCCATCATGGCCGCCACCCAGCGCCCCGTCGCCAGCGCCGCATTCACCGAACCCAACGGTGCGCCAGGCTGGAAGAACCTGCCATCGTGGGCGGTCGTAGCGACCGGCGACAAGGCCGCCGGCAGCGACGTCGTCCGTTCCATGGCCCAGCGCGCCGGAGCGGCGATCACCGAGGTCGAGGGATCGTCACGTGATCATGATTTCCCAGCCGCAGGCCACCACGGACGTGATCCTTCAGGCGATCGACGGCCTCACGCACTAAAACCGCCGGGACGCCGGTGTGCCGCCGGACGCCAGCCCCGGGGAAGCTACGGCTGCCGGGGCGGGTACTCCAGGTTCACCAGCTGGGCCAGTTCGGCCAGCGTGATCTCGAACATGGGCTCGGCGTCCTCCAGCGCGAAGTGCAGGTGGCCGAACACCTCCAGGCTGACCGTGCCGTACAGCCGGACCCAGCAGCGCAGGAAGGTCAGCCCGGCCCCCAGTGGCAAATCCACTCCGAGCCCCTCCCGGTACCTGGCCAGCTGCACGCGCAGGCGGGGGTCGATCTCGTCGTCGCGGGGGATGGGGAAGGGCTGCTTGGTCCACAGCTCATAGAACAGGGCGAAGAACACCCCGCTGAACTTGCCCGCGCACTCGGCGACCAGGTCGTCGTGCGCCGCCTCGAGCGTGGGCAGGGGGGTGCCGAACAGCATGCCGAACTCGGCCTTATGGCCCAGCCCCCAGCGGCGGAACTCGCGGCAGGCCGCGATCATCTTCTCGGTCATGCCGCCCCCGGCGCCGTCGATCGCTGCCTCGACCCCCGCGCCGATCTCGTTGAAGATGTCCCCGACCACGTGCTGGATCAGGTCTTCGTGGCTGCCGAAGTACCGGTACAGCGCCGGGGCGGTCATGCCCATCTCCCGGGCGATGGCGCGCAGCGTGACCGCTTCTGGTCCCTGCTCGACCAGGATCTTCCGGGCGGTCTGCTTGATCTCCGCGGTCGTCTCCGCCCGGACGCGATCGCGCCGGCTCAGCATCTGGACCACGGACCCTCCTGACACGTGCGACCGGGACTTCGTATGGACCGGAACCTAGCACCCACGCTCAGGCCCGGCCGGCACCAAAGCCGCCGGTGGTACAGCCCTGCTTCCTGAGAACCAGCTGGCACCAGGGTGACCAACAGGTTAACAGCCTTGACACTCGTAAACGACGTATGCAAGGTTAACACCATTAGCAGTTTACGGTGTTCACGAACGTGATCGTTGGTAGCAGTTTAGGTGCTGGAGGGCCCGGTGTTCGAGTCATGGGGGCGCGTGGTTTACGCGCGACGGCGGTTGGTCCTGATCCTCGCCGCGATTGTGGTGGCAGGCGCGGCGGTCTGGGGCACGGGGGTGTTCGGCTCGTTGCAGTCCGCGGGCGGATTCACCGCTCCCGGCAGTCAGAGCCAGCGGGAGAGCGACCTTGCCGCCCGCGCGTTCGGGCGCGACGCTGCCGATGTCGTGGTGCTGTACTCCAGCCCGCGGCTCACCGTGCACGACACCGCCTTCCGGACGGCGGTCACCAGGACCCTGGCCGCGCTGCCCGCCCATGAGGTGCGGTCGGCCGCCACCTACTGGTCGACCGGCTCACCCCAGTTCGCCGGGTCGGGCGGCCACGCCACCTATGCCGTGCTGGAACTGGCCGGCGGCACGGACTCGGCCCGGACCACCAACTACCAGGCCATCGAGGGACACCTGGCCGCCCCGGGCCTGTCAACTCAGGTGGGCGGCCTGGTCCCCACCATGTCGGCCATCAACAAGCAGGTCACGTCGGACATCGGCCGGGCCGAGGGCATCTCCCTGCCGGTGCTGCTCGTCTTGCTGCTGGTGATCTTTGGCAGCCTGGCGGCAGCCAGCCTGCCGCTAGCCATCGGGGGCATCGGCATCCTGGGCTCGTTCGCCGCGCTGCGGTTGCTCACCCTGGTCACCGACGTGTCCATCTACTCCATCAACATCACCACGATCCTCGGCCTCGGCCTGGCCATCGACTACGGCCTGTTCATGGTCAGCCGGTTCCGCGAGGAACTGCACCGCCAGGACACGACGGCGGACGCGGTAGCCGCGACGGTCGCCACCGCGGGCCGCACCGTCGCGGTCTCCGGCATCACCGTGGCGGTCGCGCTGGCCAGCCTCATGCTGTTCCCGGAGATGTTCCTGCGCTCGATGGGCTACGGCGGGGTGGCCACCGTCCTGGTCGACGTCGTGGCCGCGCTGACCGTCATGCCCGCCCTGCTCGCGGTGCTCGGTCCCCGGGTGAACGCGCTGCGGGTCCGCCGCCACGTCCAGCGCCCGGCCCGGGACGAGCAGAGCGGCGCCTGGTACCGGATCGCGCGCAGCGTGATGCGGCGCCCGGTGGCTTATGTCGTGGTCATCCTGCTCGCGCTGCTCGCCCTGGCGTCCCCGTTCCGCTCGATCACCTGGGGCGGCACCGACGCGCGGGCGCTGCCCGCCGGCGCTCCGGCCCGGGTGGTCGCCGAGGCGCTGAACCATGACTTCCCGGGTAACCCGTCCAGTCCCATCGAGGTCGTGACCCAGCTGGCGGGCCCGGCGGCCGGGCCCGCGGCTCAGCCGGCCCAGCGGGCCGCGCTCGCCGCGTACGTCAGCCGCCTTGATCGCGTGCCCGGGGTCTCGTCGGCCGCGCTGACCGGGGTGCGGGGGGACATCGCCCGGATGGACCTGCGGTACGCCGCCGATCCGTACTCGGCGGCCGCGCGGGACATCGTGGCGGCGGTCCGGGCGGTGCCGCCACCGGCTGGCGGTCACGCCTACGTGGGCGGCGTGACCGCGCAGCTGGTGGACGAGCTGTCCAGCCTCGGCCACACCCTGCCGTGGATGGCGCTGGTCATGTGCCTGGCCACGTTCGTGCTGCTGTTCCTGGCGTTCGGCTCGGTGGTGCTGCCGCTCAAGGCGATCGTGATGAACGTGCTGTCCCTGGCGGCCACGTTCGGGGTGATCGTCTGGATCTTCCAGGAGGGCCACCTGTCCGGCCTGCTGCGGTTCACCCCGACCGGCACCATCGATCCGTCCATGCCGATCCTCATGCTGGCCATCATCTTCGGGCTGTCCATGGACTACGAGGTGTTCCTGCTGTCCCGGATCCGCGAGCGCTACGACGTGACCGGGGACAACACCGCCGCGGTGGCCAGCGGGCTGCAGCGCACCGGGGGTCTCATCACGAGCCTCGCGTTCTTGCTGGTCATCGTGGTGGGCGCGTTCTCGGCGTCCGGGATCACGTTCATCAAGCTGATGGGCGTGGGCATGATCGTCGCGCTGCTGGTGGACGCCACCCTCGTGCGGATCCTCCTGGTGCCCGCGACCATGCGGCTGCTGGGCCGGGCGAACTGGTGGGCACCCGGGCCGCTGCGCCGGGTCTACCGGAAGTACGGCCTCCGGGAGGAGGAGCCGGCGCCGCGCGAAGTGGAGCCGGCCCGGGCGTGACGCCGGCCGGACTACTGGTCAGCCCGCATTGACGGCGAGGACCAGGGGCAATACCCGCGGCGCGCCGGCCTCGCGGAGCAGCCTGGCCGCGACCGTCATCGTCCAGCCGCTGTCGATGCGGTCGTCGATGACCAGCACCGGGGCGCCGAGCGAGGCGACCGCCCCGGCCAGCGCACCGGGCAGGCGCAGCTCGCGCCAGACCGCCTGGAGCCGCTGCGGGCTGTTGAACTGCTGGCCGCCGGAGGCCCCCACCCGGGGCCCGGCGCCGGAGTAACTCAGGGAGCCCAGCAGGGGCAGCCGGCCGATCTCCGCGATCCGCTCACCCAGGCTGGCGATGAGCTGGGGCCGGGTGTGGCTGGGCAGCGTGACCACGCCGGCCGGGCGCTGTTCCCAGTCCCACGCGGCCAGCACCTGGACCAGTGCGCCGACCAGGTCGCCAGGGACCGGCCCGTCGTCCTCCCGGTCCAGGAGGGCGCCCAGCCGGGGGCCCCAGCCGAGGCCGGTGAGGCGGCCCAGCGCCCGGCCGGTGTCCGCCGACAACTCCGCCGGGATCTTGCCCGCCACGTCCACGCCGAGCGGTTTCATGCCCGGCGGCCACATCTTGCGCGGGCTGATGTCGATACCCGGGCGGAGCAGCCGGGCCCGGGCCAGTTCGGCCCCTTCCGCTGACACTTCCGCGGGCCACGGGCGCCCGGTGCAGTTGTCGCACCGGCCGCACGGCTGGGCCGCGGGGTCGTCGAGCTGCTCGCGCAGGTACTCCATCCGGCAGCCCGGGGTGCGCAGGTAGCTGAGCATGGCCTGCTGCTCCCGGTGCCGTTCCGCCGCCACCGTGGCGTAGCGCTCGGCGTCGTACTCCCACGGCTGCCCGGTGGCGACCCAGCCCCCGCTGACCTTGCGCACCGCGCCATCCACGTCCAGGACCTTGAGCATCATCTCCAGCCGGGCCCGGCTCAGGTCGACCTGGGTCTCCAGCGCGCCGGACGACAGCGGCCCGGCCGCCTCGCCCAGCGCGCCGAGCGTCATCCGGACCAGCGGCTCGGGCGGGAACGCCAGCGAGGCGAAGTAGGCCCAGATGTCCCGGTCCTCCCGTCCGGGCAGCAGGACCACCTCGGCCCGGGGCACAGCCCGCCCGGCGCGGCCGATCTGCTGGTAGTAGGCGACCGGCGACTGCGGCGCGCCCAGGTGCACCACGAAGCCCAGGTCGGGCTTGTCGAAACCCATGCCCAGGGCGCTGGTGGCCACGAGCGCCTTGAGCTCCCCGTCGAGCAGGGCGCGCTCGGCGGCCAGCCGCTGCTCCTGCTCGTCACGCCCGGTGTAGGGGGCGACATTGTGGCCCCGCTCGCGCAGGAAGGCCGCGGTCTCGTGGGCCGCGGCCACGGTCAGGGTGTAGATGATGCCGGACCCCGGCAGCTCGTCCAGGTGCTCGGCCAGCCAGCCGAGCCGCTGCTGCGCGGTGGGCAGCTCCACCACGCCCAGGCACAGGCTCTCCCGGTCCAGCGGGCCGCGCAGCACCAGCGCCTCGCCGTCGGCCCCGCTGGCCAGCTGCTCGGCTACGTCCCGGGTGACCCGCGCGTTGGCCGTCGCCGTGGTGGCGAGCACCGGCACACCGGGCGGCAGGTTTTCCAGCACGGTGCGGAGCCGCCGGTAATCAGGCCGGAAGTCATGCCCCCAGTCGGAGATGCAGTGCGCCTCGTCCACGACCAGCATGCCCGCGGTGGCGGCGAGCTTGGGCAGGACGAGGTCGCGGAAGCCCGGGTTGTTCAGCCGCTCCGGGCTGACCAGCAGCAGGTCCACGGAGCCTGCGGCGATCTCCGCGTAGATCTCGTCCCAGTCCGCCATGTTGGCCGAGTTCACGGTCCGGGCCTGCAACCCGGCCCGGGCCGCCGCCTCGATCTGGTTGCGCATCAGCGCGAGCAGCGGGGAGATGATGATGGTCGGCCCCATGTCCCGGGCCCGGAGCAGTGCGGTCGTGACGAAGTACACGGCCGACTTGCCCCAGCCGGTGCGCTGCACGACCAGGGCCCGGCGCCGGTCGCGGGCCAGCGCCTGGATCGCGGTCCACTGATCCTCGCGGAGCTGGGCGGACGGCCCGGCCAGCGCGCGCAGGCAGTTCTCCGCCTCCTCGCGCAGGGCGGGCTCGGAAACCAGCAGACCGGAGTCGGAAACCATGAGTCCTTGGTATCAGGCGCCAGCGACAGCCGGGGCCCGGCGCGGCCGCCGCCGGGGAGACACCCCTCCCGCGGTGTCCGCCCCGTGCGTACTGGCCAGGCACTTCGCGCATCGCATCCCTCGTGCTGTGGAATACTCGGTGGCAGACATCGGATGTTCGGGGATGTCGGTGAGCGTGGCCGGGCAGCGGCGCAGTGGCACGGCGGGTTCGGAGGACAGCTGTGGCGCTGACGGACGAGGCCATCGAGAAGGTCAAATCCATGATCGTCTCGGGGACCCTGCGGGCCGGGGACCGCTTGCCCCGGGAAGCGGACCTGGCTGCTGACCTGGGGCTGTCCCGAAGCTCGCTGCGCGAGGCGGTCAAGGCGCTCTCGCTGATGAACATCCTGGACGTGCGGCGCGGCGACGGCACCTACGTGACCAGCCTGCAGCCCCCGCTGCTGCTTGAGGCGCTCAGCTTCATCGTGGATTTCCACCGGGACGGGACCGTGCTCGAGTTCCTTCAGGTGCGGCGGATCCTGGAGCCGGAGGCCACCGCGATGGCCGCCGAGCGGATCTCGGCGGCCGAGGTCACCGCGCTCCGCGAACTCCTGGACAGCCTGGGCCCGGATCCCGAGGTCGAGGACCTGGTCGCCAACGACCTGGAATTCCACCGCCGGATCTCGGCCTGCTCGGGGAACAGCGTGCTCACCTCCCTGCTCGATTCGCTGTCCGGGCCGACGTCGCGGGCCCGGGTCTGGCGCGGCCTGACCCAGGAGGGATCTACCCAGCGGACGCTCGCCGAGCACCGGGCCATCCTGGACGCGCTGGAGTCCCACGATCCGGTGGTGGCCCGGTCCTGGTCCACCGTGCACATCGCCAGTGTCCAGCAGTGGCTCGCGTCGGTGCTCTAACGGCCAGAGGTGATGGATCGCCCAGGCGTTCCCGGCCAGGACCGCCGCCACGTCCGCAGCGCATCGATGATCATCCGGCGATCCCGTCTGCGGGCAGCAATCCCTCGGCGGCCAGGTCGGCCCACACCCCGTCCGGCACGCGGGAGGCCAGGAACCCGGCGTCCTGGGTCATCTCGGCCGGGCTGCGGACGCCGACCACAGCCGCCGTCACGGCCGGGTGGGCCAGCACGAACTGGAGCGCGGCCGCGCCAATCGCTGTCCCGTGCCGCGCGCAGATCCCGGCGATCCGGTGCGCGCGGTCCAGCAGCGCGGCCGGGGCCGGGGCGTAGTCGTAGGTGGCCCCGGGCTCCGGGCAGACCAGCAACCCGCTGTTGAAGATCCCGCCGGCCAGGACCGCGACCCCGCGGCGCTGGCAGGCCGGGAACAGCGTGGCCGCAGCCTGGCCGTCCAGCAGGGAGTAGCGCCCGGCCACGAGAACGCAATCGAGGTCGGCCCGGCGGACGAACCACTCCAGCAGCGGTGCCTGGTTCATCCCGACCCCGATCGCGCCGAGCACCCCGGCCGCCCGCAATTCGGCCAGGGCGGGGAACGCGCCGTCGAGCGCCTCCACGGCGTGATCGTCCGGATCGTGGATGAGCGCGATGTCGATCCGGTCCAGGCCCAGCCGGGTCAGGCTGGCCTCCAGCGAGGCCAGCACCCCGTCCCGGCTGTAGTCGCGGACCCGGCTGAGCCGCGGCGCACCGTAAAACCCCTCCGCGCCCTCTGGCTGCGCGCCCGCGCCCGCTGCGACCAGCCGTCGGCCCACTTTCGTCGATATAACGAACTGGTGCCGGGGCTTCTCGCCCAGAAACTCGCCCAGGCGCTGTTCGGACAGGCCCGCCCCGTAGTGCGGTGCCGTGTCGAAGGCCCGGATGCCGCAGGCCCAGGCCGCCCTCGAGGGTGGCCCGGGCGCTGGCCGCGCTGACCGGCGCGAACAGGCCGGCGATGGGCGCTCCGCCGAAGACCATCCGGGTGATCTCCAGCCCCGTGGAGGCCAGCGGGACGTGCCGCATCACGGACTGCATTACTGGGGCGAGGACCCGCGCCAGGCCGGACCCAGGGGGTAGCTGAATTCCTTTACGGATTCGGGCCGCAGCTCCGCGGACGCCCCCGGCGCGGTGGGCGCCAGGTACCGTCCGCGCTTCACCTGGGCCGGCTCGGTGAAGTGCTCGTGCAAGTGGTCGATCCATTCGATCTGGCGCCCCGCCGCCGCCGTGGACACCGCGGCGAAGTCGAACATCGACAGGTGCTGGACCATCTCGCACAGGCCCACGCCGCCCGCGTGCGGGCACACCGGCACGCCGAACTTGGCCGCGAGCAGCAGGTTGGCGATGTTCTCGTTGACCCCGGCGACCCGGCACGCGTCGATCTGCATGACGTCGATGGCCCCGGCCTGCAGCAACTGCTTGAAGACCACCCGGTTGGAGACGTGCTCGCCGGTGGCCACCCGGACCGGGTGCACCGCCCGGCGGATCTCCGCGGTGCCCAGGATGTCATCCGGGCTGGTCGGCTCCTCGATCCATTCGGGCCGGGCCGGGGCCAACTCCCGCACCCAGGCGATGGCGTCGCCCACGTCCCACACCTGGTTCGCGTCCAGCGCGATCCCGATGTCCTGGCCCACGGTCGCGCGGGCGATCGCGAGGCGCCGCCTGTCGTCGTCGAGCCGCGCCCCGACCTTGAGCTTGACCTGGGTGAAGCCGTCCTGGACGGCTTCCGCGCAGAGTTCCGCCAGCCGGTCGTCGGAATAGCCCAGCCAGCCGGGGGTGGTGGTGTACGCGGGGTAGCCCTCGGCCAGCAGGGTCTCGACCCGCCCCGGCCGCCCGGCGGCGCCACGCTCCAGCAGGGCCAGCGCGTCGTCCGGGGTAAGCACGTCGCTCAGGTAGCGGAAGTCGACCAGCGCCACGATCTCCTCGGGCGACAGTTCGGCCAGCAGCAGCCAGAGCGGCTTGCCCGCCCGCCGGGCGGCCAGGTCCCAGCACGCGTTGAGCACCGCGCCGATGGCCATGTGCACGACGCCGCGCTCCGGGCCCAGCCAGCGCAGTGGGCTGTCCCCGGTCAGCCGCCGGGCCAGGCCGCCTAGGTCGGAGAGCACCTCGTCCACGTCGAGACCAGCCAGGAACGGCTCCAGCGCCCGGATCGCGCAGAGCTGGATCTCGTTGCCCCGGCCGATGGTGAACACGTGCGCGTGCCCGGCCAGGCCGTCCGGCGCGTCGGTGCGCAGGATCAGCGCCGCGGCCGAGTAGTCCGGGTCCGGGTTCATGGCGTCCGAGCCGTCCAGCATCCGCGAGGTCGGGAAGCGGACGTCATGGGTCTCGAAGCCAAGGATCGTCGTCATAGGTAGGTCTCCGTGAGTGCGGTGCCGTGCGATCTTGGTGTGGGTGCACGGACGCTCATTCAGCCGTGGCCTCGCCGCCGATTAGCCGGGCCATGACCAGGGCGAACAGGATGACCGCACCGTCGATGGCCTCGATCCAGTAGTTGGGCGCGTTGGCCAGGTCGAGGATGTTCTGCACCAGGCCGAGGAGGATGACGCCGGACGCGGCGCCAACCATGTTGCCCCGGCCGCCCTGCAGGCTGACGCCCCCGATCACCGCGGCGGCGAACACCGCGAAGATGATCCCCTCCTGGTAGCCCTGCTGGCCGGTGACGGCGGAGACGCGCCCCGCCTCCATCAGGCCGCCGATGGCGGCCAGGATGCTGCCCGCGACGTACACACCCAGCCGGATCCGGTCCACCTTGATCCCGGCCGCGCGGGCGGCCTCCCGATTCCCGCCCACCGCGTAGATGGCCCGGCCGATCCGGTGATAGCGCAGGAACAGCCCGGTGACGACGAAGATGATCACGGTGACGATCAGGGAGACGGGTACCTTGCCCACGTACGCCGACCCGAGATAACTGAACGCGGCCGGGAGGTTGAAGAGCGTGTTGCCCTTCACGATGCCCTCCTGCAGGCCCGCGAGCACGATCGTCATACCGAGCGTGACGATGAATCCGTTCAGCCGGCCCTTGACGATCAGCACGCCGTTCACCAGGCCGACGGCCGCGCCGACCGCGAGCACGATGAGGATCCCGACGTAAGGGTTCAGCTCCGCGCCGTTGCCGAACGCCGCGACCGGGACGATGAGCCAGGCGGCGACCATAGGTGCCAGCCCGTAAGTGCCCTCCAGCGAGAGGTCCATCCCACCGATGAGCAGGATGAGGCTCTCCCCGACCACGACCACCCCGAGGGCTGAGATCTGCTGCCCGATCCCGGAGATGTTCGACACGGTGAGAAACGCACTGTTCACGAACGTGCCGACCACGATCAGGATGACAAGGACGGGGAGCAGTGCTGCTTCGCGCAGCAGCGAGATGGCGACCGCGCTGCGACTGCGCCCCTGGAGGATCACCTCCACCGCCGCCCGACCCCGGTCAGCTACCGCGGTGTCGGGGGCGTTAGGGGTTTCGCTCATCGTGACACCTCTGGATCGGAATCGGGCGGCAGATCGGTGCCATTGCCTGGGGTTGCACCCCGGGCCATCCCCTCACTGGCCGCGATGAGAGCCTCGCGATCGAACGGGGGCTCGCTGAACTCGGTGAACCGCTCTCCCCGGACCAGGACAATCACCCGGTCGCATATGACGAGATCATCGAGTTCGTCGCTGGCCAGCAACAGGCCGGCCCCGGTCTCGTCGGTCACCCGGGCCAGTTCGGCTAGGAGGAGGGATTTGGACGCCACATCCACGCCGCGGGTCGGGGTGATCGCGACAATGAGCCGTGGCTTGCGGGCCAGGGCCCGCGCTACGGTCACCTTCTGCTGGTTTCCTCCCGACAGCTCGCTGGCGAGCTGGCCGAGACCCGCCGAGACGATGGACAGCCGCCTGGCGAGCGGCGCCGCGGCCACGGCCCGTGCCCGCGGGCGCAGGAATCCCGCCACCCGGGCCAGCCAGTCAGTGATGGTCATAGTGGCGTTCTCGGCCACGCTGAGCACCGATACGAATCCCTCGGCCTGGCGGTCCTCGGGGATGTAGCCGACACCTGCCTGCAGGGCGCGATCAGGCCGCCCCGGGGTGGGCTGGCAGCCCACCACCAGGACACGGCCTGTCTCGTACGGAACCGCGCCCGCGACGATCCGGGCCAGGGTGGCGACGCCGGCGCTGAGCAGGCCAGTGACCCCGATCCGCTCGCCGGGCCGGATCTCGAATGACACGTCCTTGAGCTGGCCACCGGGCGAGCTGGACGACACATGATCGACGATCAGGCAGGGTTCAGCCGGCCGCTGCCCATTAGGCGTGGCAGGCAAGGGCCTGGCCCGGGTTCCGCCCAGCTCGGCCCGGGTAGCGGCGACATCCGGGCCGACCATCGCGGACACCAGCTGGTCCTTGGACAGTCCGCCAGTGGCACCGGTGAGCACCAGCTCACCGTCTCTGATCACCGCGGCGTCCTGGCAGATCTCAAAGACCTCCTCGAGATGATGCGAGATATACAAGATCGCGACGCCGCTCGCGGTGAGCTGCCTGACCCGCGCGAAGAGCCGTTCGATGCCGGCGCGTTCCAGGGCCGCGGTCGGCTCGTCGAGCAGCAGGCAGCGGGTCCCCGCGGCGAGCGCCCGGGCGATCTCGACGACCTGCCGCTGCTCCACGGTGAGGTCCCCGCAGGCCAGCCTCACATCGATCGAGAAACCCCACTCGGACATGATCTGCTCGGCCCGGTTCCGCATCTGCCGCCAGTCCACCAGGCCGGCCCGGTGCGGCTGACTCCCCAGGAACACGTTCTCTGCCACGGTCAGGCCGGGCACCACCATGGAGTGCTGGAACACGGTGGCAATCTGGCGGCGCCAGGCGCCGACCGCGCCCAGGTCGGGAGCGGGGGCGCCGTCGAAGCGCACCTCGCCGCGGTCCGCCGGGTAGATGCCGCTCAGGATGGAGACGAGGGTGGACTTGCCAGCCCCGTTCCGGCCGACCAGGCCCAGGCAGCGCCCGGGCCACAGGGCGAGATCGACTCCGCGCAGCGCCTGGGTGCTGCCGAACTGCTTGTAGATTCCCGCTGCCTCGGCCGCCGGGACGGCGGCCGAGGCAGCGGTGCCAAGTTGCCCGGTCATCCAGCTGAGGCGGCGGCGTTGCACACTCCGCCGTGGGCGTTTCCGTAGACGTTGCCCCACAGTTGCGCGTTGGTCACCGGGGTGGTCGCCACCTTGCCCGGCAGGCTGTCGACCGGCTTGACCGTCAAGGTCGTCGCCGTTTTGGTCACGAAGGGAGCGACGATCGGGTCGGCCAGATTGGTGTCTCCCTGGTAGCTGACCGGCTGGAGGGTCGGTGCGCCGCCGCCCGGCTGGCCCGCCTTCAGCGCAACGCCCTTGGCCGCGTCCATCGCGTACTTCAGAGCCCAGTAGGCGTACAGGTTGGCCGGCTGCGACTGGGAAGCGCTGGTCAGGCCCTTGGAGATGTCGCACATCTCGAATGGCACGCCGTCGTCGCTGACGATCGCGACCTTGCCGGTCAGGCCCTTGGTCTTGAGCAGCGGGATGATTCCGGTGTCCGGGCTGCTCCACGCCGAGTAGATGGCCTTGAGCTTGCTGCCGTAGGCGTTCACGGCGTTCTGCGCGTCGGTCACCGCGGTCGCGTCCGTCCACACGGTTGGGTCCTTGAGCACCTTGACCCCGGGATCGTTAGCCGCCATGCAGGCGTTGAAGGCGTTGGCCCGGTCCGCGCCGTTCGATGAGGTCAGGTCGCCCTCGAGCTCGAGGACGTACCCGGACTTCACCTTGGAGCTGATGTACGCGCATGCGTCCTCGCCGTAGAGCAGGTTGGACGCCCGGACCACCATGTACACCTTGCCGACGCCCACGATGGTGTCGACCGAGATCAGTTTCACGTGATGGGCGGCCGCGTAAGAGATGGCCGGGCCGAGGCTGGTCGCCGTTTCCGGGTTCACGATGACAGCTTTGGCGCCCTCGTTGACCAGCTCCTCCACCTGCTGGTTCTGTAGGCTGGCGCTGGCCGCGGACAGCAGCGGCCCTAGGAGCTTGATGTGCAGCTGCTTGGCGTACTGGTTCTGGTAGTTGATGTAGGCGGACCAGAACGCCGTGTTGTTGTACGTGAGATCCACGCCGACCTTGACCGGCGAGGAACTGGACGTGTCGCTTGAGCTGTTGGTGCTGCCGGAACTGCCGCCGCCTGAGCCGCTGCCGCTACTAGAGCCGCATCCGGCGAGCAGGGCCACGACCGCAACCGCGGCCGAGGCAGACAGGCCAAAACGTCTGCGAAGTACCATCGGTCCTCCTGTGTCCACTCCCTCGGGCCGCGGCGCGCGCCCTCGCGCGCCGCCAGTGGAACGGCTCCGCCGGTCGTGTGTCAGGAAAATAGATCGGATGTATCGAGCCTGTCAACGCCTTCCGGGGCCGAGCGGTCAGACCGTCATCGAACCGATATGTGGGCAGTTAGTGAAGATAAGCAAGGTTTTATGGCTCCTGGGGCCTCGCGTGCAGGAAATAGATCTCTGGCGTTTTGATCGTCAGCCATCCGACCTCTAGCGAGGCGCAGGGCTGTGACGTCGTATATCGCCGTGCACCAGCGGCGTCGCGGGCGCCGCGGGAGCGAGGGCCGGCCGTCCCGGCATTACGTTTCATGACAACGTAGTAATCCTCTAGCAGGCCAGGTGGCCCCTTA
Organism: uncultured Actinomycetes bacterium; assembly: GCA_963718305.1. Lineage (GTDB taxonomy): Bacteria > Actinomycetota > Actinomycetes > Streptosporangiales > Streptosporangiaceae > RYN-230. Next base: position 427,222 of record CAVQZG010000020.1, on the reverse strand, counting down.
CTTCGCTATGCTGCACGTACCGGACCTGACGGCAGCCCCCCGCCCTGCAGTCGCGCGCACGCCCCGGTGGCGTACGCCAAAGGCATAGTTCCTGTGGCCCGAGGAGGTCGCTGATGATCGCTGCCGGGTTAATGCGCGCTGTTGCGCGCAAACCACTGTGGTCACTGGCTATGCGGCCACGGGCGATCGGCGCCTTGGCGATCGCCGGGGTGGCCGCCGCTCCCGTCTTCCTCACGGCCCCCGCCCTGGCGGGCACTGCGGGGAACGCGGCCGCGCGGGCTGGCGTCCGGGTTGTGACCTCCTGCGGGGCCGGCGTCTCCGCCGTCAACGTCCGGCTGCCGGCCGGCTTCGACCCGCTGACCGCGACTCCGGCCCAGCTGGCCGCCAACGATCTGCCGCTCCGGCCCACCGGCCGGGTTCAGCTGGCCGCGTGGCGGAAGTTCGTCACTGGGGGAGTGCGGGCGGCCCGCACCACATGTGTCTTCGCCGCCGTGACCCCGGCCAGCGCGCCGCGGTCGATCGTGGGCGACGCGAAGCCCGCCTCGATCGTGGGCGACGCCAAGCCCGCCTCGATCGTCGGTGACGCGAAGCAGGCCAATCCGCAGTCGATCGTGGGTGACGGACAGCAGGCCAGTCCGCAGTCGATCGTGGGTGACGGACAGCAGGCCAGTCCGCAGTCCATCGTGGGTGACGCGCAGCAGGCCAGTCCGCAGTCGATCGTGGGCGACGCCACCCCGGCGCTCGGCACCCTGACCCCGCCGGCCAAGGCGCCGCGGCCCAGCCCGGGCGGCAACCGGGCCAGCGCCGCCACCTCGACTGTGGTCTACGGCACCTGGCGGGTCACCCGGCCAAAGCATGACCCGACCGCCGCCTGGTCGTCCTGGGCTGGCATCGGGCTCGGCCGGGCCGGGAATCCGCTGGTCCAGGCGGGCTCGTCCGCGGGTGGGTACTTCGGCCCCTACCTGTGGTGGCGGGTGGCCCCGCAGCGGCCGAACGAGCAGCGGATCAGCCTGGACACCGCGGCGGGCGACACCGTCTACGTGCGCATCCAGCTGCTGCGCGGCCAGGCCACGGTGACCATCAGGGACGAGTCCACCGGCGCGGGCGGCACGTACGTCCTCCAGTACCGCCGTCTGGACGGCTGACCAGGCGCGGACCTAACCGCCCATCCGGGGCACCGGGGGCGGCTGGCCCTGGCGGACCAGGGCCAGCAGCACGATCGCGTCGGTCCAGGCCAGCGGGGCGACCGAGGCGGGGTGGCCGCGCGGCCCGGGTGGCCATCGACCGCTGCGCGGCGCTGTTCCCGGGGATGATCCCCGAGGTCAGCCAGGCCCGGCTCGCCGCGACCGCGGCGGCGGCCGTGCAGTCCGGGCCGCCCAGCGCCCGGGCCCCCTGGGCGCCGTACCCCTGAACGCCGCTCTCCTGAACGCTGCCCCGAAGCACACTGCTGCCGCCCAGGAACTGGTCCCGGGAGCCGGCCGGCACGGCGGTGACGTCTCCCGGGGCACAGGGGCGCTGCGCGATGCCCTGGCTCAGCAGGGCCGGCACCGCCGGGCCGGGCGGCGCCACGGCCAGGACGGCCGCGGCCGCGAGCACCGGGCCGCAGGTCGCCGCGATGATCACCGGGGTCCGCACGGCTAGCACGCTACGCCACGGGTGGCCGGGCCCCCTGCTTCCCGGCTGCGCCCCGTGCCCGGCCTGCCGCTTCCTCGCGGCGCCGGTACCCGCCCGCCGCTTCCCGGCGGCGGGCCGCCCTGGGAGCATGGCCGGATGGACGGCGCAATCACGCACGGGATGAACGGCGTCATCAGGCAGCTGAAGGCCTGCCTCAACGGCAAGCGCAGCCAGTCCGACTATCCTGCGGTCCCGGTCACCCCCGGTGAACTGGCCCGGGACGCGGCGGATGCGGTCGCCGCCGGGGCCGAGGCCATCCACTTCCACGCGCGCGGCCCGGACGGTGCCGAGTCGGTGCGGGCCGCTGACGTCGGCGCGGCGGTGGCCGCGGTCCGCGCGGCCTGCCCGGGCACCCCCGTGGGCGTGTCCACTGGGCTGTGGATCACGCACGGGGACGCGGCGGCCCGGCACGCCGCCGTCGCGGCCTGGGCGGGCCTGGACGCCGCCGCGCGGCCCGACTTCGCCTCGGTGAACGTCAGCGAGAAAGGCTGGGCCGGCCTGGCCCGCGTGCTCGGCGCGGCCGGGATCGCCGTGGAGGCGGGGGTGTGGTCGGCTGCGGACGTGCCGGTGCTCGCGGCGGCCGGGCTGCCCCAGCCGCCGTTGCGGATCCTGGTCGAGGTCATGGGGGAGCCGGCTCTCGCGGCTCCCCGGGCCGCCGAGGCCATCCTGCGCGCCCTCGACGCCTCCGCGGTGCGCGGGCTCCCGCGCCTGCTGCACGGCGAGGAGGAGAGCTGCTGGCCCCTGGTGGCGCAGGCGGCCCGGGAGGGACTGGCCACCCGGATCGGCCTGGAAGACACCGTGGCCGGCCCGGACGGCGAGCCGGTCAGCGGCAACGCCGAACTGGTCCGCTGCGCCCTGGAGGTGCTGGGCCGCGCCCAGCCTTAGCGGGCGGCCAGGATCAGCTTCTGCAGGGCGGTCCCGGGCTGCACCAGGGTCGCGTTGCTGACCGTCTTCCCGTTCAGCTTGACCGTCGGGGTGGAGTCGATGCCGCCCTTGATGACCTGCTCGCTGAACGGGACAGCCTGCGGGGCGTAGGTCTGGGACGAGACACAGTGCGTAAACGCCGTGCTGGTCAGCCCGATCTTCTGGCCCAGCGCGAGGAGCAGGCTGATCGGGAACCCATTCTGGACCCGTTCGCCCGGCTGGTTGGAGTAGAGCAGGTTGTGGTACTTCATCCACGACCCGGCGGGCACGCACCGCGCCGCCGCCCAGGCCCGCACCGAATTGTCCTGGGCCGGCTGCTCGCCCAGGAAGATCGTGAACGGGTGGTAGACCACCCGGACCTGGCCCTGGTGGGCCAGCCTCTGCACCACCGCGCCGTTGGCTTTCTCGAACGCGTCGCAGACCGGGCACTGGAAGTCTTCGTAGATGTCCAGTACGGGGGTCTTCACCGCGGGCTGGGCGTTGGTCACGCTGTGATCAGCGTTCTTCGTGACCGGCGCGAACGGGCCGTTGTAGTACGCGTTATGCACCGGGCCGGTGCTCGTGCCGGTGCTCTGGCCCGGCCGGACCACCAGGATGACGATGACCGCGACCACCACCGCGCCCAGTGCGCTGCCCACCACGATGAGCACCCGGTTGCGCTGGCGGCGGCGGGCCGCGCGCTCCCGCTCCAGCCGGATTCGCTCCCGGGCCGCGGCCCGCCCGGACTTGCTCATGTCCCGAGGGATTCCCCGGCCCGCTCGTCCTGGCTGCGCTGGTCCTGGCCACGCTGGTCCTGGCTGCCCTCGTCTTTGCTGCACTGGGGACACAGGCCAAACAGCTCGATGGTGTGGTCCACCGCGGTGAAGCCGGCCTCGGCCGCGACCTGCTCGGCCCAGCGCTCCACGGCCCGGCCCTCCACCTCGACGCTGGTCCCGCAGTTACGGCAGATGAGGTGATGGTGGTGGGCGTTGCTCTCGCACTGGCGGTACAGCGTCTCGCCGTGCGCGTCGCGGATCGTGTCGACCTGCCCGTCCTCGCTCAGCACCTGCAGGTGCCGGTAGACGGTGGTCAGGCCGATGTGCTCGCCGCGCTGGCGCAGTTCCGCGTGGATCTGCTGGGCGCTGCAGAACCCGGGCAGCCCGCCGAGAACCGCCGACAGTGCCTCGGCCTGCCGGGTCCCGCGCACCCGGGTACCCCCGAGCGGACGCTTAGCAGGCACCGGCGTCATCACACCCGCACATTAGCAGCCGTGACCCCCTGCTCAGCAGCTCCGCGCCAGGCCCCGGGCCCGGCCGGGCGCCGCTCGCGCAGCGCGGCCCAGCCTCGCCCGGCGGCATAGCAGACTGCCCCGAGCGCGCCTACGAAGAAGCCAACCGGCCAGTTCGTCTGGTAGGCCGCGGCGATCGACACCCAGACCACCACAACCGCGAGGACGGCGGACAGGGCCAGGGCGGGCAGCGGCTTACTGGTCACCGAGCGGGCCGCGGCGGGCGGGCCGATCATCAGGCTGAAGATCAGCAGTGCCCCCACGACGGGCAGGGTCATGCTCGTGGCCAGCGCCACCACCACGAGGAACAGGGTCTCCACCCGGGCCGGCCGGATGCCCCGCGCCTCGGCCAGTTCCGGCATCACCGAGGAGAGCAGCAGCGGCCGGTACAACGCGATGATGGCCGCGACGCTGACCGCGGCGAGGATCGCGACCGGGAGGACCTCGTTGCTGCTCACCCCGAGCACCTCGCCGAACAGCAGGGCGTAGATCTCCGGTGCGTACTCCGTGCTGAAGCTCAGGAACAGCGCGCCCAGGCCGAGCAGGACCACCAGGGCCAGGGCGGTGGCCACGTCCCGCCGTCCGTGGCGGCTGAGCCAGCCGATCCCGAGCGCGCCGGCCAAGGCCGCCACGGCCACCCCGACGAGCGTGCTGATCCCGAGCAGGCTGGCCGCGGCCGCGCCCGCGAACGCCCCCTGCGGGACCGCGTCCGCCACGAACGCCGCGCCGCGCAGCACGATGAAGAACCCGACGGTGCCCGCCACGACGGCGACGATGGTGCCCACCAGCCAGGCGTTGGTCATGAATCCGGAGAACATCGGCTCAGGCCCGCCTGACCCGGCTGGTGATCCCCTGCACCGCCACATAGCCCAGGAAGATCAGGGTGACCACGAAGAAGCTGACCGGCCAGCCGTGCCGGGCCGGCGGCCAGTAGAAGCTGTCGTAGGCCAGCAGCACCCCCAGCCAGGTGGCGGCCAGGCCGGCCAGCGCGCCCCAGGCCATGGCCAGCCCGGGACGGCTGGTCAGCCGGAGCCCGATCGCGGCGGGCCCGATCAGCAGCGCGGTGGACAGGATGGTGCCGATCGTCATGGCGGACAGGGCGACGGCGATGGAGATCGCCACCAGGACCAGGAGGCCGACCAGCCGGACGCTGACCCCGCGCACCGCGGCCAGGTCCGCGGCGATCGAGCTGAGCAGCAACGGCCGGTACAAGATGGCCACGATGCCCACGGCCACCAGGCTGAGCAGCGTGATGACCGGCAGCAGGGAGCTGCTGATGGTGAACATGGAGCCGAACAGGATCGTGATCGTGGCCCCGGTGACGTTGCTGTGCGTGGTGTCCCAGTAGAGGAAGAGCGCGGCCAGGCCCAGCCCCGCCCCCCGGACGATCCCGGTGGCCAGGTCCCGGCCGCGGGGCCGCTGGACGCCGATCATGTCCATCACCCCGGCGGCCAGCACGCCTACCCCGACGAAGCCCCACAGCGGGCTGACCCCGACCAGGAAGGACGCGGAGCCGCCGGTGACGCTGATATCGGCCAGGGCGTGCCCCGCGTAGGACTGGCCGCGGATCACCGCGAACGAGCCGACGATCGCGGACACCAGCGCGACGACCCCGCCCGCGGCCAGCGCCACGTGCACCGGGGCGCTGGCGAAGAAACCCGGTTCGACAATCAAGCGCAGCAGGTGGGGCACGGACGGATCACGCGCCCTCGTGAATGACTGGTTCCGGCTCCGGCTCCGGGACCTCAAGCCCTACCCCGTGCGCGGCCGCGACCACCAGGATCCGTCCATGCACCCTGATTACGTCCACGTGCTGGCCGTACAGCTCGCTGAGGACCTCGGGGCGCACCACCTCGGCGGTGGTTCCGCTGGCGGCGCGGCCCGACGCCATGTACACGATCCGGTCCATGAACGGCAGCAGCGGGTTCATGTCGTGGGCCGAGATGAGCACCGCGATCTGCTGCTCGCGGGCGACCCGGCCGAGCAGCTCGACCACGTCCTGCTCGCTGGCGATGTCCAGGTTGGCCAGCGGCTCGTCGAGCAGGAGCAGCCGGGGGCGGCTGATCAGCGCGTGCGCGATCAGCACCCGCTGCTGCTCACCGCCGGACAGCAGGCCCACCCTGGTGTCGCCGAACCGGTCCGCGCCCACGGCGCGCAGCATCTCGTCGACCTGATGCCGGCGCCGGGCCGACGGCAGCGGGAGGCCCAGCCGCTGCCCGTCCAGCCCCAGTCCGACCAGGTCGCGGGCGCGCAGCGGCATGTCCGGGTCGAGCAGGATCTTCTGCGGGACGTAGCCGATCAGCGAGCCGCGCCGGGTGCGCGGCTGGCCCGCCACCCGCACCGTGCCGGCCGAGGGGGTCTGCAGGCCCAGGATGACCCGCAGCAGGGTGGTCTTGCCCGCGCCGTTCGAGCCGATCAGGGCGGTGAATTCGCCGGGGCGGAGGGCGAAGCTGACGTCGTCGAGGACCTTCCGGCCCGAGAGCCACAGGCTGACGTCCTGCACATCGAGCAGTTCGCCCGGGTTCTCCTGGGCGTCGCGCAGTTCTCGCGCTGGGCGTTCTCCCGCTCGGCGTTCTCCCACTGGCCGGGCCATCACTTCAGCCTCTCGGTGGAGGTGTTGTGCTGCACGGCCCGTTGCGAGCGCGGCGGTCTCGGCCATCATCCAGGACTGGTAGTCGTAGCCCGGCTCCGGCATGGTCTCGTACACGCCGACCACCGGGATCCCGTCGCGGTGCGCCGCGGCCAGGAACGACGCGGTCAGCGAGTCGGTCACCTGCTGGTTGTACAGGAACACCTTGACCTTGTGCCCGGAGAACAGGCCGTCCTGGAGGGACACGTACTGCGGGGCCGGATCGACGCCGTTCATGATGTTCGCCTGGAAGGCGAACGGGGTCAGGTTCCGGGTTCCCGCCGCCTGCAGCAGGTAGTCGCCGACCGGCTCGGTGGTGGCCACCGGCGTCCCCGGGTAGCGCGCCTTGAACTGCGCGATGGCGTGATACCAGGGCTGCAGGGACCGGTCGAAGGCGGCCGCCTTCGCCGCGAAGTACGCCTTATGAGCGGGCTGGAGCGCCGAGAGGTCCGCGGCTATGGCCTTGGCCACGGCCGGCATGGTCGATGGCTTGTACCACAGGTGCGGGTTGGGGGTGCTGTCCGGCAGCCCGAGCAGATGCTGCACGTCGATGACCTTCCGGCCGGTGTCCGGGGAGGCGGCCTCGATCTTGTTCATGTACGTGTCGTAGCCCAGGCCGTTCTGCACGACCAGGTGGGCACTGCTGATCAGCTGGGCCACGCTCGCGCTGGCCTCGAACGTGTGCGGGTCGGTGTTCGGGTTGCTCTCGATGGCGCTGGCGTGCACGTACTTGCCGCCGACCTGGCTGATGACGTTCGCGTACTCGTTCTCGGCCCCGACCGCGACGATGGTGGTGCTCGAATTGGCCGCCGGGGCTGAGCCGGTACCGGACGAGCAGGCGGCGGCCAGCACCGCCGTGCTGACGGTGAGCGCCGCGGTCGCGACGGTCTTGGCGAGAGGCATGTTGAAAACGATAACCGTTATGAGTACCGGTCGCAACGTGAACGGGGATAGCCCAGGATGGGGACATGGCCACCCGACTGAAGAACGCCACCAGCCCGTACCTGCTGCAGCACGCGGACAACCCGGTCAACTGGTGGCCGTGGTCCGACGAGGCCTTCGCCGCCGCCCGGGCCCGCGATGTGCCGGTCCTGCTGTCCGTGGGGTACTCGGCGTGCCACTGGTGTCATGTGATGGCGCACGAGTCGTTCGAGGATCCGCAGACCGCGGCGCTGATGAACGAGAACCTGGTCGCGATCAAGGTCGACCGGGAGGAACGCCCGGACGTGGACGCGGTCTACATGACCGCCACCCAGGCCATGACCGGCCAGGGCGGCTGGCCGATGACCGTGTTCATGACCCCGGACCGGGATCCGTTCTTCTGCGGAACCTATTACCCCCGGGAACCTTTCCAGCGCCTGGTGCTCGGGGTGGCCAAGGCGTGGCGCGAGGACCGGGACAACGTCACCAGCCAGGCCCGGGAGATCTCCGTGGCGCTGGCCGAGCGGGCCGCGCCGCCCCGGGGGCAGGTCCTGGACCTGGCCGCTGGCGTCCCGGGCGAGGCCGAGGCGGTGCTCGCGCAATCGTGCGACCAGGCCGTCGTCACCCTGGCTGAGAGCTACGACGCGGCCGCCGGGGGTTTCGGCGGCGCGCCTAAGTTCCCGCCGTCGATGGTGCTCGAATTCCTGCTGCGGCAGGCGGAGAGCGCGCGACAGCGCAACGGCGAGCCGGGCGCGACGGCGTTGGAGATGGTGACCGGGACGGCGGAGGGAATGGCCCGCGGGGGCATGTATGACCAGCTGGCCGGGGGATTCGCCCGGTATTCGGTGGATGGCGGCTGGGTGGTGCCGCACTTCGAGAAGATGCTCTACGACAACGCGTTGCTGGCCCGGGTGTACGCGCATCTGTGGCGGCGCACCGGGTCGGGGCTGGGCCGCCGGGTGGCCCGGGAGACCTGCGCCTGGATGCTCGCCGAGCTCGGGACCACCGAAGGCGGCCTCGCCTCGGCCCTGGACGCGGACAGCGAGGGTGCAGAAGGCCTCTTCTATACGTGGACGCCTGACGAGCTGGCCGGGGTACTCGGGGCGGAGGACGCGGAGTACGCCACGGCCGCGTTCGCGGTGACCGCCGCCGGGACGTTCGAGCACGGCCGTTCGGTGCTGCAGCGGCGCACCGAGCCCGCCGACCCCGGCCGGTTTGACCGGGTCCGGGCGGCCCTGCTGGCCGCGCGCGGGCAGCGCGTCCGGCCGGGCCGCGACGACAAGGTGGTCGCGGCGTGGAACGGGCTGGCTATCGCGGCGCTGGCCGAGACCGGGTTGCTGCTCGGCGAGCCGGCCTTCGTGGAGGGGGCCCGGCGGGCGGCGGAGTTGCTGGCCCGGGTGCACCTCACCGGCGGGCGGCTGGCCCGGACGTCGCGGGACGGGGTGGCGTCCGGCAGCGCCGGGGTGCTCGAGGACTACGCGTGCGTGGCCGAGGGGCTGCTGACCCTGTCCGGGGTGACCGGCGAGGCGCGCTGGCTGACCCTGGCCGGGGAACTGCTGGATACCGCGCTGGAGCGGTTCGGCGACGGGAGCGGCGGCTTCTACGACACCGCGGACGACGGGGAGGCGCTGGTCTACCGGCCCGCGGATCCCGCGGACGGCCCGACCCCGTCGGGGGCCTTCGCCGTGGCCGGCGCCCTGCTCAGTTACTCCGCGCTGACCGGGTCGATGCGCCACCGGGAGGCCGCGGTGGCCGGGCTGGGCCTGCTGCGGCCGATCGCGGACCGGTTCCCGCGGGCCGCGGGGTCGGGCCTGGCCGTCGCGGAGGCCCTGATCTCCGGGCCCGCCGAGATCGCGGTCGTCGGCCCGGCGGACGATCCGCGCACGGCCGGGCTGCACGTCACGGCGCTGCGCGCCGCCCCGCCTGGTGCGGTCATCGCGCTCGGCGACGGGGAAGTGCCGGACGGGATCCCGCTGCTCGAGGGGCGGGGCCTGGTCGGCGGGGCCCCGGCCGCCTATGTGTGCCGCGGCTTCGCGTGCCTCGCTCCGGTGACGGAGCCGGAGGCGCTGCGGGCCGCGCTGTCCGGTGCGGCGCCCGCCGGCTGAGGCTGAGCGCTCGCTGGGCGGGGCCTCCAAGCCCGCTGCATGAGCGTTGTGTAAATGGCACCGTAATTTTCCCGGATCGTGATCCCGGTTACCCCTCCGCTGGCCTGGGCGTCCGCTCGCCCCGGCCGGCCAGGCGGAGCAACCCGGGCGGCGGCGGCCTGGTAAGCAGGCCGACACCGGGGTATACCGGACCTCGTGAATCCGGCTCGGGCGATGGCACGATGTGGTGCGCCACGCTGGGGTGCCGTGCTGCTCCGTGTCGGCGCACGCCGCTACGGCGCCGTGCTGCTGGCGGGGGTGGCCCTGGCCGGTACCGCGGCCGCGCGAGTGCCGGTGCCGGTGGGCGGACCCGCAGCCGTCGGCGAGCGTGCCGGCCACGGTGGCCGCCCACACCGCGCCCCGCAAGCTGCTCCGGGCCGACGTGATGGTCGTGGCCCAGAAGGCGCTGGCGGCCAAAGACGTGGCCCGGGTGGCCCGGCTGCGCGGCGTCCAGGCGGCCCGCGCGGTCGAACGCGGCGCGGATCCGGGTGAACGGGAAGTTCGCGGCGGTCCTGGGGGTGGACCCGGACACGTTCCGCGCGTTCGCCGCGGGACCGACCGCCTCGTCCAGCCCGCTGTGGCAGAACGTGGCGAACGGCGCGATCGCCGTCTCCTACACCATGGGCAAGCAGGACCGGCTGCCGCTGGGCGGGACGGTCCAGGTGGCCGGGCGGACCATGCGGTCGCTGCGGGTCGCGGGGTTCGGCACGGTCGGGATCGGCGGGGTGGACGCGGTGATCTCCCGGACGCAGGCCCAGGCGCTCGGTTTCCCGGCCGGCAACGCGATCGTGGTGAGTGCCCCGCACGCCAGGGTCGCCGCCCTGGTCCGCGAGATCAAGACGCGGATGCCACGGGGAGCCGTGGTCGAGTCCCTGGTCACAACGTCGGCGCAAGGCACCCCCGCCGCGGCCGGGGTGGCGGGCTCGTCGCTCGCCGGAACCGCCACCGGCAGCGCGGGGGCGAACGGGCGGGCTGCGCTCAGCATGGCCGAGCTCGTCGCGATGCTCAAGGCCGCGGCCAGCCGGGTCGGCTACCCGTACGTGTGGGGTGGCTCCGGGCCCACCACGTTCGACTGCTCCGGGCTGGTGCAATGGTCGTTCGCCCAGGCCGGGGTGGTCATGCCGCGGGTGGCTGCGGACCAGGCGCGGACCGGGCCCGCGATCCCGTTCAGCCAGGCCCAGGCGGGTGACCTGTTGTTCTACCGCACCGATCCCACCGCCCCCGACTACATCTCCCACGTGGCCATCTACCTGGGCAAGGGGCTGATGATCCAGGCCCCCGAGCCGGGGGAGAACGTGCAGATCGTCCCGGTGGCGCTGGGCAGCGAATTCGCCGGTGCGGTGCGCGTTTCCCCGGCCATCGCGGCCCAGGTGGCCGCCGCCCCGCTGGGCTGACCGGCCCCAGCGCGGATCTGGCCGGGCCGCGGGGCTGAGCAGCCCAGTTCTGGCCCGCGCCCGGTTGGTGCCCGCGCCCGGGTTGGTGCCCGCGCCTGGTCTGGCCCGGGCCTGGTACTAAGCGGCGTCTAGTGCTTGCCGCCGCTCCGGGTGCGTGATTACATCATTACATGAGTACTGGGAAACACGGCGAAGATGCCGCGCCGGGCGAAGAGGTCCGGGGCTGGTTCGCGGGCCGGCTGCCCGCGGGCTGGTTCACCGAGGCGCCCGAGGTCCTGGTGGACCGGGAAGAGATCACCGTGGTCGGCCCCCTGGATGACCTGGACGTGGCCGCGGACGCCGTCACCGGCCGCGCAGGCGGCTGCGGCGGATGGGCGGGCCCGCCGGTTCCGCGAGGAAACCCGCGATCACCGGATCGAGATCGCGCGTGAGGCCGAGGTCAAGTTCAGCCGCAAGGTCTCCTGGGGCGTCATCTGCGGGGGCCAGAAGGTGATGTTCACCACATTGACGGTCCCGGTCATGACGCGCCTGCGGCAGTCCGAACGCCGGGTGCTCGACACGCTGGTGGACGCTGGGGTGGCCCGCAGTCGCAGCGACGCCCTGGCCTGGTGCGTGCGCCTGGTCGGCGAGCACGAGGAATCCTGGCTCGGACAGTTGCGCGAGGCACTGCGCCGGGTTGAGGCGGTCCGGGCCGAGGGACCCCAGACCTGACCGCATCGCCCGGATGGCACTCCCTTTACCAAGGGGCTGGCTCGTTTTGGTGAACAAAGCGTAACGACTTGTCGTAATATCGCTACTTTCTGTTAAGATAGCTCTAGGGCCGGATGAGTCCGCGGGGGACCTGGTCGTGTCACGAGCCCGCCCCAGTGGTGACATCCTTGATACGGGCAGGCCATGCCCATCGGCCGGATGGCTAGCGGCGGGAGTAGGTTCGCATGGGTCTGCGCGAGGTTCGGATAGGGCTCCGCGATCTCGCGTACCGCACCTACGAGCGCAGGCTGGAAGCCTCGCTGGCCGGGCATCCTATCCCGCGTCACGTGGGCGTGATCCTGGACGGTAACCGGCGCTGGGCCCGGCTGGCGGGCTTCAGCGACGTCAGCAACGGCCATCAGAAGGGCGCCGACCATATCTTCGAACTGCTCGGCTGGTGCAGCCAGGCCCGGGTCGAGGTGGTCACCCTCTGGCTGCTGGCCACGGACAACCTGACCCGGCCCGCGGCCGAGCTGGAGCCGCTGCTGAAGATCATCGAGAGCACGGTCGGCGCGCTGGCCGACGCGGGCTGGCATGTCAAGCCGGTGGGAGCGCTCGACCTGCTGCCGGCCGAGACCGCCCAGGTGCTCAAGGACGCGGGCGAGGCCACCGCGGGCCGCCCTGGGCTGCTGGTCAACGTGGCCATCGGGTACGGCGGGCGGCGGGAGATCGCCGACGCGGTCCGCTCCCTGCTGCAAGATCACGCGACCAAGGGCACCACCATCGAGGAACTGGCCGAGGTCCTCGACGTGGAGCACATCGCGGAGCACCTCTACACCGCGGGGCAGCCCGACCCCGACCTGGTCATCAGGACCTCGGGAGAGCAGCGGCTGAGCGGATTCCTGCTCTGGCAGAGCGCGCACTCGGAGTTCTACTTCTGCGACGCCTACTGGCCGGACTTCCGGCGGGTGGACTTCCTCCGCGCGCTGCGCTCCTATTCGGCCCGCCAGCGCAGGTTCGGGTCCTAAACCTGTCCTAAACCTGATCCGGCGTGGTGTGCGACACCTCGTCTGGGTCTTCCGGGGATGGCACAGCCCAGGTACCTTTCAATCAGGTGGGCGGTGCCTAGCCGTCCCCCCGGGAAGGCCCTCGACATCCTCGAGCTTCGTGTCCTGGCACGCAGGCGAGACGAGCGAAGGGCCGGGATCTGGCCCTTTGAAGGGCCGTCCCGGTCCTGGAGACACATCTGTGTCCGAGCGCGGCGCCACTTCAGGCGCCCAGGGGAGAACGAGTGGCCAGTTCTTCTGCCCGCCGCGAGCTGCGGCCCAGCAATGCCAGTACTGACAAGGACGGTGGGGCTCCGGCTGTGTCCGGCAGCCGCCGGTTCAGCTACGTGCTGGACACCAGCGTCCTGCTCGCCGACCCGGCTGCGATCAGCCGGTTCGCCGAGCACCGCGTGATCATCCCCATCGTCGTCATCACCGAACTGGAGGCCAAGCGTCATCATCCCGAACTGGGGTATTTCGCCCGCCAGGCCCTCCGGCATCTGGATGACCTGCGGATCGAGTTCGGCCGGCTGGATGCCGACCTGCCGATCGGTGACGAGGGCGGAACGGTCCGGGTCGAGCTGAACCATTCGGATCCCTCGGTGCTTCCCCCGGGGTTCCGGCTCGGCGACAACGACACGCGGATCCTGTCAGTCGGGCGCAGCCTCGCGGCTGAGGGCGAAGACGTGGTCCTGGTCAGCAAGGATCTGCCGCTGCGGGTCAAGGCGGCCTCGATCGGGCTGACCGCCCAGGAGTACCGGGCTGAGCTGCCGGCCGACTCGGGCTGGACTGGCATGACCGAGCTCGACGTGACCGCGGACGACATCCAGGAGCTCTACGACACCGGCAAGCTGGACTGCGAGCAGGCCCGTGACCTCCCGTGCCACACGGGGCTGGTGCTGGCCGCGGGCGGGTGCAGCGCGCTCGGCCGGGTGCTGCCGGACAAGTCCGTCCGGCTGGTGCGCGGCGACCGGGAGGCGTTCGGCCTGCACGGCCGCAGCGCCGAGCAGCGCGTCGCCCTCGACCTGCTGCTCGATCCCGATCTCGGGATCGTCTCGCTCGGCGGCCGGGCCGGGACCGGCAAGTCCGCGCTCGCCCTGTGCGCGGGCCTGGAGGCCGCGATGGAACGGCGCCAGCACCGGAAGGTGGTGGTGTTCCGGCCGCTGTACGCGGTAGGCGGCCAGGAGCTCGGCTACCTGCCGGGCTCGGAGGCGGACAAGATGAACCCGTGGGCCCAGGCGGTGTATGACACCCTGTCCGCGGTCACCTCGCAGGATGTGATCGACGAGGTGCTGGCCCGCGACATGTTCGAGGTGCTGCCGCTCACCCATATCCGGGGGCGCTCGCTGCACGACTCGTTCGTCATCGTCGATGAGGCCCAGTCTCTGGAGCAGAGCGTGCTGCTGACCGTGCTGTCCCGGATCGGTTCCGGGTCCCGGGTGGTGCTGACCCACGACATCGCGCAGCGCGACAACCTGCGGGTGGGCCGGCACGACGGGGTGGTCGCGGTCATCGAGAAGCTGAAGGGGCATCCGCTGTTCGCCCACGTCACCCTGGTCAGGTCGGAACGCTCCCCGATCGCGGCCCTGGTCACCGAGATGCTGGAGGACTCGGGCCTGTAATAGGCCCCGGGTAGCGGGAGGCCCCGGCAAGTCGGCAGACTACTCCACATGGTTTTCGACTTGCCGGAGCTTCTCGCTGCCCGCCGCGGTGAGGGTTACGCCCTCGCCAGCCAGCACCTGAACCCCCAGCTCCCCCGGATGCTGCACGCCATCGGCTTCGACCGCGTGTACGAGCGCGCAGAAGGCGCGTACCTCTACGACTCCGACGGCCAGCGCTACGCCGACTTCCTGGCGGGCTTCGGGGTCTTCGGCGTCGGTCACAACCACCCCGTGGTCCGCAAGGCGCTGCACGACATGCTCGACGCCGAACTGGCCGACCTGGTCCAGTTCGACACCCCGCTGCTGCCCGGCCTGCTGGGGGAGCGGTTGCTGGCCAAGGCCCCGGGCCTGGACCGGGTGTACTTCTGCAACAGCGGCACGGAGGCGGTGGAAGCGGCGCTGAAGTTCGCCCGGTACGCCACCGGGCGGCAGCGGATCATCTACTGCGACCACGCCTACCACGGGCTCACGATCGGCTCGCTGTCTGCCAACGGGTCAAGTGAGTTCCGCAAGGGCTTCGGCCCGTTGCTGCCGGACACGATGATCCCGTTCGGCGACCTGGAGGCCCTCGAAGCCGAACTGCGCCGCGGCGACGTGGCCGGGTTGCTCATCGAGCCGGTGCAGGGCAAGGGCGTCGCGGTGGTCCCGCCGGGCTTCCTGGCCGCGGCCCGGGCCCTGCTGCACGAGCACGGCGCCCTGCTGATCTGTGACGAGGTGCAGTCCGGAATCGGGCGGACCGGCCGGTTCTTCGCCTACCAGCACGACGACGTCGAACCGGACATCGTGACCGTGGCCAAAGCGCTGTCCGGCGGGTTCATCCCGGTCGGGGCCACGCTGGCCAAGGAGTGGATCTTCGACAAGGTCTACTCGTCGATCGACCGGGTGCTGGTGCATGACTCCACGTTCGGCTCCAACGCGGCCGCGATGACGGCTGGCCTGGCGTCCCTCGCGGTCATCGACGACGAGAACCTGGTGGAGAACGCCGAGCAGACCGGCGCCCTGCTGCGGGAGGCCCTGCAGCTCCTGGTGGACAAGTACGAACTGCTGGCCGAGGTCCGCGGGCGCGGGCTGATGATCGGCCTGGAGTTTGGCCGGCCGAAGGCCATGCGCCCCCGGGCGGCGTGGAACGTGCTCCAGGCCGCCCGGCACGGCCTGTTCGCGCAGACCGTGGTGGTCGCACTGTTCCAGCGGCACCGCATCCTCACCCAGGTGGCGGCGGACTTCACCGAAGTGATCAAGCTGCTGCCGCCGCTGATGATCGGGGAAGCCGAAGTCGACCTGTTCCGCGACGCGTTCGTGGACGTGATGGACGATGCCAGCCGGGGCAGCGGGCTGATCTGGGACTTCGGCCAGACCCTGGTCAAGCAGGCGGTCAGCGCGCGTCGTCACTGAGCGCGTCGTTACTCAGCTCGTTGTCACCCAGGTCGTTGTCACCCAGGTCGTTGTCACTGAGCAGGGCCTGGGCGATGCTGAGATCCACCGGATAGGTGATCTTGATGTTGCGCTCGGTGCCGGGCACCACGGCCACCGGCACGTCCGGCAGGTAACGCATGACCACCCCGCAGTCGTCGGTGGCGAGATCCGCGAAGGCGGGGTCGGCCACCGCCAGCTCGTGTGCCTTGCGGATCACCGACAGCCGGAAGCCCTGCGGGGTCTGGCAGCGCCGTAGGGTGTCGCGGTGCGGCATCCCGGTCATCAGGCCGTCTTCGACCACCACGATGGTGTCGGAGGTGGGCACCGCGACCCCCACCGCCTCATACGTGTCCAGGGCGCGCACGCAGCCGGCGATGGTGGCCTGGTCGAGCAGCGGCCGGGCGGCGTCGTGGAACAGCACGTTGCCCTCGGCCGGGCCCAGCGCCGCGATCGCCCGCCGGGTCGATTCCGGCCGCGTCTTCCCGCCCTCGATGATCCCGGTCACCTTGCGGTACCCGCCCAGGGCCAGCAGCTCGCGGGCGTGCGCGGCATGCCCGGGCGCCATCACTACCAAGGTGGCGTCCACGTCGGGGGCCTGGTCGAACGCGGCCACCGAATGCTCCAGCAGGGCCCGCCCGGCCAGCGGGAGCAACTGTTTGGGCAGCGCGGCGCCGAAGCGCACCCCCGAGCCGGCCGCCAGCACCACAGCCACCGTTCGCATGAGCGGACTCTACCTGGACCCTCCGGCGGTGAGCTGGGGCCTGGGAGGGGTCCTGGGGCCTCCGGGGGTGAGCTGGGGATGGTATGCCCGGTCATCTCCGGGTAGGAAAGGCAGGGATTACTCAACCGAACCTAACCAGTGGCTGGTCAGCCACTCCTGAGACGCGCGCGACGGGAGAGGGACATGACGGTAACCACGGCCGTGGTGGTGCTGCCCCGGCGCGTGGCCGTCTGGGCCAGCCGCCGGGCCCTGGCCCGCAACTCCCTGACCGGCATCGAGCTGGCCTGCGCCCTGTGCGCGGCCGTCTGGTTCAGCGCCGGCACCCCGCTGACCGCGCTGGCTGGTGGCGCGGCGCTGGGCGGCGGATACCTGGCCCGGCGGGTGGGCGGACAGCTCACCGTGGGGGCGTTTGACGGCTGGCTGGCGGGCGCCTGCGCCCTGGCGGGCGAGCTGGTGGTGTACGTGGGGCTGGCGGCGGGTGCGGCACCCGGACCGGGCCGCATCTGGGCCCTGGCCACCGCGGCGGCGTTGCTGCTCGGGATGCGGAAGGTGGCCCGGCTGTGCCGTCCGGCCCGCTCGCCGGCTGAGCATCCGGCGCCGTCGGAGCACGAGGGCCTGCCGGCCGTAGGCCCGGTCCGGGCCCTGGCCGTCCTGGCCGGCCGCCTGATCGGGCTGCCCGCGGGGGAGCGGGCCGCGGTGATCACCGTGACCGCGGCCTTCTACGGCACCCGGATGTCCCTGCTCGTCCTCACCTGCTGGGGGGCGGTCGCCCTGGCCTGGGCGATCGCCGGCCCGCGACCGGGAACCGCCCGGCAGCCGGGAACCGCCCCGCCAGCGGGAACCGACTCTCCGGCGGAGGGCGACTCTCCGGCGGGAGGCGCCCTGCAGCCTGGAGCGGTGATCGCGCCGCGGCCCGGTCCGCCAGACCGACATCGCAGCGGCGCGGGACGACGGTCCGCTGGCCCGGTACGCCGGCGCGCTCGTACGCGGCCAGCTGGTGCCGTTGCCCCCGGCGGTGGCGGGGCTGACCGCGACCGTCCTGCTCGCCACGCTGGGCCTGCGCGACCTGGCCGGCCTGGTCCTGCTGACCCCGGTGGCCGCGATGCTGCTCGCCGCGCCGGGCTCTGCGCATCCGCACGACGGCCCGCTTGACTGGCTCACCCCCCTGGTCATCCAGGCTGGCCAGTACGTCTACCTGGCCGCGCTGGGCTTCGCCAAGGGCGTGCCCGGCCCGTTGATCTTCGCGCTGACCGCGCTCATCGCCCTTCGCCAGCTGGACGTCGCCTACCGGGCCCGGCATCCGATGCCTGGGGGTGATCTGCGCGGCGGGATCGGCTGGGAGGGCCGGATGCTGGTGGCCGGCGTGGGCGCCATGTTCGGCGCGGCCACCTTCGTGTTATCTGGCCCTGGCCGTGTACCTGATCTGGCTCCTGTCCTCGGGCAGCCTGGCCAGCTGGCTGGCGGCGCGGGCCTATCGGATAGGTGTCCGGCGGCCCGGGCTGGGCAGCAGTGCCCCGGGGTGCCGCCGCAGCGCCGAAGGGGCGGAAGGCTAGGATCGCCCCGTGGAGGGTGTATCTCGATGCTCCTGCTCAGACAAGCGCCGCTGCTGATCGGCGGCCCCGGCCAGGGATGGCGGTCACCGGTAACCATCCCTCGCCTGTGGCTGGCCGCGATCTTCGCTGCCTGCTCACTGTTTGCCGCGGGCATGGGCGTGTTCAGCACGGATTCCCTGCACCGGCTGTGGGGGCTGTTCGCGGCCGTGGCTTACGTGCTGGCCGCGGGGGTCGTCCTGGCCTGGAAATCGTCGCGGGCGGTGGACCTGGCCCTGCTCCTGGGCATCGGTGGCGCGCTGGTCGCGCCGCTCACCCTGCTGGCCGAGGAGGGCCGGTGGCAGCCCGAGGTAGCCGTGATCGCCCGGGGGGCCCGGCTCCTGCTCCAGCACGGCTCCCCCTACGAGAGCCAGGCGATGGTCACCGCCTCCCACGATCCCAACATCTACAACCCCTACCTGCCCGTGATGGCCATCTTCGGCCTGCCGCGCGCGCTGTTCGGCCCGGGAATCATCACCGATCCGCGGGTCTGGTTCACGGTGGGGTTTGTGGCCGTGTTCGCGGCCGCGCTGGCCGCGGCGGGTGCCCGGGACGTGCTGCGCTGGACCATCCTGGTCAGCGCAACCCCGGTGATCGCGTTCTCGCTGACGGTGGGCGGGACCGACGTCCCGGTGCTGGCGCTGCTCTGCCTCGGCCTGGCCCTGCTGTGGCGCCGCCCGCAGCCCGTGCTGGCTGGCCTGGTACTAGGCGTCGCCGCGGCCACGAAGGCGACCGCGTGGCCCGCGCTGATCGTGGCCGCCACCATGCTCACCGTCCGGGACGGCAGGCGCGCGGCGGTGCGGTTCATGCTGGCCGCCATCACTGCGGCGGCCGTCATCATCGCGCCGATCGCGGCGGTCTGGCCCCACTCCCTGGTGGAGAACACGATTCTGTTCCCGCTCGGGCTGGCCAAGATCAAGTCCCAGGCGGTCAGCCCGTTGCCCGGGCACGTGCTGGCGGACACCGGCCCGGCGGGCCACACGATCGCGGTGGCGCTGCTCTGCCTGGCCGGCCTGGGGGTGCTGATTTCGCTGGTGGTCCGCCCGCCCCGGAATGTCCCATCCGCGACCTGGCGGCTCATCATCGGACTGGCGCTCATGTTCGTGCTGGCGCCGGCGACCAGGTTCGGTTATTTCATGTACCCGCTGGGCCTGTGGGCCTGGCTGATCGTGTCCCAGCTGGGCGCACGGCGCCTGCTGCCCTCGGGCCGCCCGGATGAGGACGCCCCCGGGAGGCCACCTCCGTCAGGCGGCGTAGCCCAGCCCAGCGCCGCCTAGCGCGGGCCCCGGCCACGGCTCTGGTCTCTCGCTGCCGGACCGGCCGCGGGATCATCCCCCCGGCAGCGGGTTGTCCGGGCCATTGAACGCGGCCGAGTCCTTGCAGATGTTCGCGTTCGCGGTGATGCCGCCGTAGCTCTTGGCCAGGTTGCTGAGGGTCTTGGCCGATGATTTGGCCGCGCTCTGGCCCGTACTCAGGCCGTGGTAGTTCGAGCCGAGGATGAGGTTGATCGACCCGGCGCCCAGCGCGGTGTCCTTCTGCACGACGACCGACGAGCCGAGCGCGGCCTTGAGCGTGTTGACCTCGGGGAGCTGGGCTGCGGAGGAGTACTGGATCGTGGTGGCGGTGTAGCTGTAATTGGCCGCCGGGCCGGTACCGGTCACGGTGAAGCCCTTGCTGGTCAGGGCGGTCGCGGCCGAGCCCGCCACCCCGTTCACGCCCGACCCGTTCAGCACCTGGACGTTGACCTTAGCCGGACTGACCGTCGGCTGCCGCGGTGGCCGTCTTCGCGGTCTTGGCGTTGCCCTTGGCCTTGGCCGCCGTGGGCAGGTCGCGATCGGCCTCGATGGCCCGGAACATCCGGTCGGACTGCGGCTGCTCCCAGGACAGCTCGGCGGCGGGATCCCCGGCATAGGGCACTACGGGTACGGTGACCAGCTGCACGGAACTCGAGCTCAGGCTCTTCATGCTGTCCGCGATGCGCAGCATGGTGGACAGGTCCAGCCCGCTGTCGGTGGTCAGGGACTTCGCCACGTCGCGGACCACGTTGAAGATCCGGCTGGGCTGGCTGAGCAGGTTGGTCGACTTGAGCTTCTGCATGACCGCGGCCAGGAAGTACTGCTGGCGCTGGATGCGCTGGGTGTCCGAGCCCTCGCCGACGTTCTCCCGGAGCCGGACGAACGCGAGCGCCTGCGCCCCGTTGACCACGCGCTTGCCCGCCGCCAGGTGCAACCGGGCCTGGGGGTTGTTGATGGCGAACGGCAGGCAGACCGGCACCCCGCCCACGTCGTTGACGATCGACTGGAACCCAGCGAAGTTCACTTCCACGAAATGCTGGATACGGATCCCGGTCTCCTGCTCCAGGGTCTTCCACAGGCATGGTGCCCCGCCCGCGGAGAAGGTCGCAGTTGAGCCGCTCGACCTCGCCCGGCTGCACGGTCTGGCCGGTGTGGCCCTGCCCGTCGTTACTGCAGGCCAGGACCGGCACCATCGAATCACGGGGGAAGCTGATGATGTCCGCGCGGGTGTGACCGGGAGCGATGTGCAGCAGCATCGAGGTGTCCGAGCGGGCCCCCAGGACGTCGGACCCGAACTTGCGCCCCAGACCCTGGCGCGAGTCAGAGCCGATGACCAGGATGTTCAGCCCCGCGGTGTACGGCGGCCGCTTGCCCAGCATCGCCGCGGTGACGTTCTCCCGGTGGATGCTGCCCACCACGCCGCGGTATTTCGCGTAAGCCGCCAGTGAGGTGGCCACCACCGCGAACATCGCGATGATGGCCGCTGCGCCGAGCAGGGCCTGCCGGCTGGGCCGCCGCCGGCGCGGCCCGCCTCCGTCCTGCGCGCCGCCACCGCCGGAGCGTCCTGCCCGCGGATCCGGGCGCTCGTCCGGCTCAGGGCCGTACAGGGCCAGCTGCCAGTCCGTGTCCCCGTGCGAGTCCGATGCTGTCGGCCGTGGCGGTCCGGGTGCGCGCCCGGACACTGAGATGCCGCCCCCAGGCTCATCCATGTCGTCGTAGCGGGTCATCGCTCCTCGTGGCGTGGGGCCGCGGCTGGCGCGGGGGTGCGGGGGTATGCCGACCATTGTTCACCGAACAGCTACCCCATGTGGCGTCAATGGGATGAATCGGTCACCGCGGCTTCCTCGGCAATGTCGGTGCCCCCGCTTAGAGTGGAACCCGTGCACCCGGGAGCCCGTCAGGCCGGCCCAGCAGCCGAGAGCCGCGAGCCTGCCACCACCGTGAGGCTGGGACGCCGGGTGCCCTGGGCCTGGTGGTGCTTCAACCAGATCACGGTCCTGCCGGTGCTGCTGGCCATGGCCTGGCTGATCCCCGGCACGGCCCTGCTGATGGCGGGCCGGCTGCGGCCCGCCCCGCTGGTGCTGATCGCCGCTCCCCTGGCCGTGATCCTGGTCGCGGCCGTGGGACGCCGGGTGCCCGGGCAGCGGCTCATCACGGCGCCCGGCGCGGCCCGGCCCGGCCGGGCGGCCGCGGCCTGGACCGGCTGGTGGGGCCTGGCGGGCACGATAGCCGTGGCGGCCGGCTTCGGGGCCTGGCAGATCCGGCTCAACTCGCCGCAGGTCATCGTGTCGCGCCAGCCCGGCGCGCTTTTCCAGGTGGGGTACTGGATCGCGGGGCACGGCTCGCTGCCCATCCCCGAGTCGCTGCATGATTTCGGCGGAGCACACCCGGGGCTCACGTTCGCCAGCACCGGCCTGGCCGTGACCCACGGCGGCCTGGCCCCCCAGTTCCCGCCGGGGCAGGCGATCGTTGCGGCCGGCGGCTGGTGGATCCACGGCATGACTACGGCCGCGCTGGTCAGCCCGGTGCTCGGAGCCCTCGCGGTGCTCACCTTCGGTGGCCTCGCGGGACGGCTGGCCGGACCGCAGTGGGCCCCACCCGCGGCCGTGGTCCTGGCCGTCACCCTGCCCGAGCAGTACACGAGCCGGTCGGCCTTCGCCGAGCCCCTGGCGCAACTGCTGCTGCTCGGCGGACTGTGCCTGGTGGCCGACTCGCTCACGGTCCGCTCCGGCCCCGCCTGGCGCCCCAGGTACCCGGGGTGGCTGAGCTGGCCTGGATGGCTGTCGCCGGGCACGGCCGCGGCCGCACTCGGGGGCCTGGCCCTGGGGCTGGCCGCGCTGGCCTCCCTGAGCGTGCTCCCCGACCTGATTCCCGTCATCCCGTTCGTCGGGCTGCTGGCCGCGGCCCGCCGGCCCCAGGCGCTGCCGCTGGGCCTCGGCGTGCTCGCCGGGGCAGGGTACGCCATCGCCGCCACCTGGATCACGGCGCCGGCCGCGCTGGCCAGTCCGAGCTTCCCCGTCCGCGAGGCCAGCCTCATCGCGGCGGTGGTCGCGGTGGCCACCGTGGCCGCCGTAGCGGTCGCAGCCTGGCCGCCCGCCCGGGCCCGGGCCGCCCGTGGCGATCCGGGCAGCGCTGCGCTGGCGGCTGCCCGAGGTGGCCGCGGGGCTCGTGCCGGTGGTATTGATCGCCTTCCTGATCCGGCCGTCGGTGCAGACCGCGCACTGGGACCCGGGCCCGGGCACCGCGGGCTATGTGGGCGCGCTGCAAAAACTGCTCGGTCTCCCGGTCGAGCCCACCCGCTCGTACGCGGAGGACAGCCTGTACTGGGTTATCTGGTACATCGGGGTCCCGGCGCTGCTCCTCGGCGGGTTCGGGGCGGCCATGCTCGTCCGGCGCTGCGCGCGATCGCTGCTCCGGTGGGCCGACGCGGATGGTGCCGCCCGGGCCTGGGGGCTGCCACTGTTGATCTTCGGCTGGACCACGGTGATCGTGCTCTGGGATCCGCGGACGGTGCCAGACCAGCCGTGGGCGAGCCGGACCCTGGTCCCGCTGGTGCTGCCCGGATTCATCTTGTGCGCGGTCTGGGTGGCGGCATGGCTGGATCGCCGGGCGAGGGAGCGCGGCGCCGGGCTGGCGGCGGTGTCCCTGGCGGCGGCCTGCTTCGTTCTGGCCATGGTGGTGCCGACCGCCGCGACCACGTTCGGTATCACGTTCAGCCACAGCGGTTCCGGGCATTCAGGGCCCGCGGCTACCGGGCTGGGCGTGACCCGGACCGGCGCGGGTCAGACGGCCGCCGTCCAGGAACTGTGCGGGGCGATGAGCGCGCGGATGTCGGTGGTGATCCTCGACCGGGTGGCCGCGGGCGAGTTCGCCCAGGTGATCCGGGGGATGTGCGGCGTCCCGACCGCGGTGATGGCGGGTGCGCCGATGGCGCAGGTCCAGGCGGTGATCCGGGGCATCGCGGGCGCGGGCCGTGAGCCTATCCTGCTGGCCACCCGGCCGTCCGAGCTCACCGCGTTCGGGACGACCCCGCGCCGTGCGGTTCACCTGGTCACCACGCAGGACGCGCACAATCTGACCCAGCCGCCGGCGGCCCCGTGGCCGATCACCTACCAGTTGTGGATGTCGGCGCAGAGCACCTCGGTACCGGGCGCGTAGCCGGCTCGCGGTCCTGCGGATGCTGGACCTCGTAGTCACGCCGGGCATACTGGCCTCACCTCCTGACCGAACGCATGTTCGAATGACATGTGACTTCACATCAGCATCGCACATGTGTTCTAATAGCCGCCAGGCCTCAGCCAGACCGGGCTAGGGCTGCCACGGGGGCAGCTGAGAGTCCGGCGCAGTCCCGTCCGCTGCCAGCGGTCGCGGCCGCGCCGTCGCTCTCAGCTACCCGACGATCACTGACCTAATGGGCGGATCCGGGCCGGTCATGAAGGCCCGGGATTGGCCCGGTACGGCCGCACGCTAGAGGTGAAACAGTGACGACCCACTTCGAAGACATAATCCGCCAGAACAGCCAGCGGCTCGCCGACCTGAGGAAAACTACCGAGGATCTGCAAAGGGAGCTTTCCGAAGCCCGGGTTTCACTGGAACGTCAGCTCAGCCGGTCCCCGCGCGGCCATGAGGTCATGCAGGAACAGATTCCCGACTTGTACCTCGGACCTCTTGAAGAGGCGCTTCCCGGATCTCAGGGTGACCCTATGCCAAGCCACTATTCCCCGGACAGCCACGTCTACTATTCTGCGGATGAGCCGCCTTTCGTGGGAGAAGGGCCGCATTATGAAACCGGAGGCCAGCCGGATCCGGTTGACCCGCCGGATCCGACGATGGGAATCGTCAATCACGGCCGGCAGAGCGCCTACCGGCGTGGGTTTTCCCGTCGCACCACGATCGCGCTAACGGGGGCCGCGGCCGCCCTGGCGGTCGTGCTCGCCGTCATCATCAGCAGTGGCGGGGCGTCATGGCCGGCCAGTGTGGCCACCGTGCAGGCGGAAATCGCCAGGGCCTGCCAGAACCCCGACGTGGTCTCCGAACCTGGCCAGGTCAATTTCGCTTGCGCGAAGGCCACGCGGCAGGTGCTCTGGGTCTTCGCCCTGATGACCAGCGACAACAATCCGAACTTCGAGGACACCAGGACGGGCCGGCAAGGTCTGGAGCCCATCACGCCCGCCCAGGGCGGACAGGTCGCCGCATCGCTGAACCTGCACCATCCCTACGATCCCGCCAACCCGATCGACAGCATCGCGGTGGCCGCCCGCGCCATCAACGACATCATCGGCGGGGCGACCCTGACCGGAACCGACGGCAATCCGGTAGTCCAGTCCGGACTGGAGGGCAAATCCCGGAACTGCCTGCGCTATACCGGCTCGGGCCTGGTTACCTCCCGTCAGGGTTTCCCTGATCTGTGTACTCACCGGGTAACCACTGCCGGGGGCCAGGCCGCCCTAGTAGCCGATGTTTACCAGAAATGGATCGTGGGTGCTTCCGCCGGGGCCGCTCATGACGCCGCCTTGCTGTTCACCAACGCAGGCAATCCCGGTAATCCTCAGGTGCAGGCCATTTTGAGGCAGCTGGGCCACGAGACCCTGGCAGCTTGATGTGACTGCGCTCCTGGCCGCACATTCCCCATTATCAGCCGCCGGATTAGGGGCGGTTCCAGTAACAGCACCCGCGCTCTGCGCGGGGATGATCAATTCGCAGGAAAGAGGTGAACTCGTTGCCTTCGGCCGGCCGACCGCGGTGGCAGCAGATGACGGCGCTGGTGAGTCTCAGCGCGGGCGGAGCCATCACCGGGTTCTCCTTTGTGCCGAAGGCGGCCGCCGATATCAGTTCGCCGGCCAGCATGCCGCTGAACCTGCTCGCCCTCCGGCAGTCGGGCCACTCGGCCCGGCCCGCGCCGGGAGCCGACGCGATGCTCCGCACGGCCATCGTCAACGTCGCCGAGTACTACCTCCGGATGGCGCAGAACAAGACCCCGGCCGAGATGGAGGCGATGATCTGGCAGCACGACAGCATCGACGGGGCTGACCACGGTCAATCGTGCGCGGCGTTTGCCAGCCTCACGCTCGAGTTGGGCGCCCAGGTGGTGGGCCAGCAGAGCTGGGTTTCCGGCGGTAGTTCCTATCCGTGGCCCCTGCATTCCTGGGCAGACGTCCGGGTGGGACCGAACCCGGACTCACTGGGCATCATCTCGATCCAGCAGGACGCGCAGGCCCAGCACCGCTGGCATCCGCTGGGGGACGGCTACCGGCCCCGGCCGGGGGACTGGGTGCTGTTCGACGGGCACGTCGAGGTGATCACGGAGGACAGCGACGGGGTCCTGCGCACCGTGGGAGGTGACTCGCTGCCCAATTTCTCGGTCAACGCCCACGAATATCGCGCGCCGCTGTCTGGTGCGGGCGTGGTCGGGTTCGTGAACAACGGTTCGCGGCCCGCGGCGAAGGCTAACGGTGGACCAGACGCGACCGCTTCCGGTGGCCAGAGCGCGAGGTCTTCGGGGGGCCAGGGTGCGACCTCCTCGGGGGGCCAGGGTGCGACGCCGTCAGGCGGCCAGGACGCAACATCTCCCAGCGGCGGGGGAGCCACGGCGGATGCGGCCCACGGGGCCACGGTCGGACTCGCGGCCATCCCGGGGACCAGTGAGGCGGGGGCCCGGCAATCGGGGTCCCGGGCGCCGGGGAGCGCGGAAGGCGGGAGCCGCAACTCCGCGCACAGCAGGGCCGGCGACGCGGCCATCCCCGGCCTCGCAGTGCCCGCGCCAAGATCCGGTCCAGCGGCCGAGAAGGCGGCAGACCGCAGGTCAGCGCCGCGGGTCGCCCGAGTTGCCCGGGGTGATGCGGCCATCCCTGGGCTGGAGGTGGCCGCCGACCTGACGTCCGGGCATCATGGTGCCGCGTACCGCAGGCACCATCCCTCACCGGCGCGGAAGCCGGTCTCCGAGACGCGGGTCCAGCAGGCGTTCATCAGCGAGGTGGCGGCCGGCGCGATAGCGGCCCAGCACCGTTACGGGGTTCCCGCCGCGGTGACGATCGCCCAGGCCATTGACGAGTCAGGGTGGGGACAAAGCCAGCTGGCCGCCCAGGACCACAACCTGTTCGGTATCAAGGGCACCGGCCCGGCGGGCAGCGTGCCGATGCCCACCCAGGAGTACGTGAACGGGCAGCCCGTCAGCACCTCGGCGTCCTTCCGCGTCTATCACAACGCGGCCGAGAGCATCGACGACCACGGCCGGCTCCTGGCCGGAAGTGGCTACTACCAGCACGCCATGGCGGAGCGTCAGCACCCGGACCGGTTCGCGGCCGCACTCACCGGTGTGTACGCCACCGACCCCAACTACGGCGCGAACCTCATTAGCCTCATGCGCCGCTACGACCTGTATCGCTACAGCAACTCGCATGCTGGCCGACCACACCACAGGCCGGCCGTGGCGGCGCCGGGCAGCGCGGCCATTCCCGGGGTGCCCGGCTCCGCCTCGCCACCGGCCCCGCCCCGGGCGTCCGCGAGTCCGCCCGCCGCGTCTCCGCAGCCGACGCGGACGGCCAGTCCGCAGCCGACCGGCACGGCTAGCCCCCAGCCCACCCGCACGGCAGTCCGCAGCCGACGGGGACGGCGAGCCCGGCGCCGACCCGGACGGCCAGCCCGGAGCCCACCCGGACGGCGAGCCCGCAGCCCACGCGGACGGCAAGTCCGGAGCCCACTCAGACCCGCAGTCCGCAGCCGGCTGGAACGGCTCGCCCCCAGCCGACGCAAACGGGTGCTCCTGATCCGAGCGCGACGGGGAGCCCGAACGGGGCGCGGACGGCGACCCCGCGGCCGGCGGCCGGCCCGCGCGCAGCGGACTCGAGTGGGCCGCCCGCCAAGACCCGCCGGGCCACCCCCGCGGCCAGGCCGTCACCATCGGCTTCGCGACCCACGGTTGCGCCACCTCCGGCCTCCTCCCAGGCGGACATCCCCGGCCTGACCACGCAGTCCGAATCACGACCGCCCCCTGACTTCCGCGGTCAGCTTCGGGCCGGGGGCCCGATTCGTGCCCGTGACCCGCTCCGCTTCGGCCCGTACTGCCTCGGCCCGTTCCGCTCAGGCCCCAGCCCGGCCCGCTCCGGCGGCCCGGCGGGCGGCTAAGGCTCGCTCGGGTGCGGCACCGGTCCGCGCGACCCTGGTCAGCACGCGGCGATACCAGCCGCACATGCCGCGGTCGGTGCTCAACTCCTTCGTGCAGACGGCCAAGGGGCCGCTGCTCAGCGAGGAAACCCTCTACCGCGACGTGGCCAGCTTCCGCGGGATCGACTGGCAACTGCTGGCCGCCTGCGACTGGATGCAGTGTGACGCCCGGCCCCGGCGCTCGCCGGTATACGGCGAACGACTCGGCAGCCGCAACGCAGACGGCACCGTGTACACGTCCAGGTCCGCGGCCCTGGCCCGCTGCGCGGACGACCTGATCCGGCTGGCCCGCACCGTGTACGGGATCGACCTGACCGGCCGGCGCGACCTGTCGGTGCGGGATCTGGCCAACGCGTTCGCGGCCTTCCGGTGGGGCGCGCTGCTCAAGACCCATGACTGCTCGGCCCTGGAGTTCCCGTACTCGGTCGCGGGCCTCACCGAACATCACCTCGGCATGCGCTGGCCCAGGATCACCGCCACCGGAACCGGCGACCGGCCGGGCAGCCGGTACCGGCGGCCGTTCGGGGCCGTGCCCATCGTGCTCGGCCTCGACTACCCGGCGACCGTGTAGCGAACGGCCGCCATCGTGCCCAGACTCCGCACACGCTTGGAAGGAAGGTGGACCGCATGGTTCGCATCGTGCTGGCCCTGCTGAGCCTGCTCACGGCCCGCGGCTCGGCCCGGGCTGGCCAGGGGCGCGCCGCGGCAGGCTGGCCCGGCGCTGCCGGGTGGCCCGCGGCCGCCGGCCCGTATGCGGCCGGACCTGCCGGCGCCACACAAGCTGGCGCCACACAGGCCGGCGCCACCCAACCGACCGTCGTGCTGGCCGGCCCCGGCGGCCCGGGGGCGCCCACCGCCTCGCCGGTCATCGCGCCAGCCGGGGCACCGGCGGGCGCACCCGCGGGCCCCCCAGGATGGCCGCCTGCCCCGGGCCCGCCCCGGCGGCGGCTGCGCACCCGGGTCATCTGGGTCACGGCCCTCGTGCTGGCCGGGCTCATCTTCCGCAAGGCGATCGCGTCCGTGGTCCTGGCCGCGCTCTCCGCGGCCCTGCACCTGGTGGGCCTCAACGTGCACCTGCCGAGCGTCCGGTTCGCCTGGCCGTGGCAGGTCGTCACCGCGGGGACCACGACGAACACCGATCTCGGGCCGTGGGTGCTGCAGAAGATCGAGGGCATTTCCCAGCCCGCCCTGGGCCAGGCGAACTTCGACTTCTACTTCACCCGCAAGGTGTCCAAGAACATCGGCCCCTGGCCGTGCTGGTATGCCAGCACGTTCTACGCGGTCGGGCACGCCTCGGCCACCGTGAACCTGAACCCCGGCCCAGCGTGGTGGGCACCGGCGGCGGGACACTACCGGCTGCAGGTGCTGAGCCGTCCAGCCGGAGGGAAGCCCGGCCACGTGACGGTCATGATGGTGCTGCCCCAGCCCCGCCTCCCCCAGACGGTGCACGACATCACGATCGACAACCTTCCATCCCGTCCCATCGCCAGCCAGCACAGCTGGACCTACCCGGGGTTCGGCTGCGGCGTGGTGCTCCGGCCTCAGTTCGCGCCGTCCGTGCTGTACCCGCAGGCGCAGCAGATCGCCTTCTACAAGGCCACCCACGCGCCGCAGGTGACGCGCCCGCTGATCGGCAGCGCCGAGAACGAGGCCACGCAGACCATCCGCGGCAGCTTCATCCAGCCGACGCTGAACGCCCTTGGCTACACGCTCGACCAGTTCACGCTGCGGTGGGCGGCCGCGGCGCCCGCCTCCGCAGGTCATTAAGTACTGCACGCAGTAGTTACTCAATCGCGGGCCAGCGGGCGTGCGGATCGGACGTGCGGCCCGGCCGAGGTTGGGTGGCGGGTAGCCGTGACGCGCTGAACAGCGACGGTCACCGGATGCCGGCGGTCGCCCCGGTACGCTGGCTGGGTGAAAGGCCTGGATGGCACCCCGTGGCGGGCGCGGCGGGGAGGGCGGGCACCAGTGCTGGCCGGGATCCTGGCCGCCGGGCTCGGGCTGCTCGCGGCGGGATGCGGCAGCCCGGGCTCCGCTCACGATGCCGCGCCAGCGGGGCAGCAGCGGCCCGCGACCTTTCTCCCGGCCACGGCCCCGCCGGCGACCTCCACGGCCAGGCCCGCGCCCCGCGGCACCCCGGTCGCCAGCCCAGCCGCCGGGCGGCCGACGGTGATCCCGGTGCCGCCGCCACCCGGCGCGCTGCATCAGACCCGTACGCTGCCCAGCTCGCATACGCGGGTGTTCCGCGCGGAGATGACCGACCTGTGGGCCGCGGTGGTGGCCGGCCGGGCCAGCCTGGCCGTCCAGGCGTTCTTTCCCCTGGCGGCCTACACGCAGGTCAAGGCCATCGCCGACCCGTCAGCGGACTGGCATTCGCGGCTCTTCGGGGACTTCCGGCTCGACGTGGCCGCCGCGCATCACTTCCTCGGTGCAGGTGCCCGGCACGACACCCTGGTCCGGGTCATCGTGCCCGCGGCCGGGGCGGCCTGGATCAACCCCGGGGTCTGCTACAACGCCGTGGGCTACTGGCACGTCGGGGGTGCGCGGCTGGTG
This sequence comes from uncultured Actinomycetes bacterium, assembly GCA_963718305.1. Classification (GTDB taxonomy): domain Bacteria; phylum Actinomycetota; class Actinomycetes; order Streptosporangiales; family Streptosporangiaceae; genus RYN-230. The sequence goes on along the minus strand of CAVQZG010000020.1, from coordinate 397,138 downwards.
TACCGCCACCGCGGCCAGCTGCGCTCGATCGGGATCGCGTCTCTCATCTCCTGGCGTGGCCGCTGGTACGTGGTGCACTTCGGTGCGGTCCTGCGGGCCGGCGCTGGGGGCGTCGTGGACGCGCCCGCGACCGGCCCGGGCGTCCCCGGGCCCGCAGGCGGCTGCTGAGCTCCCAGCAGAGATCAGCAAGCGCGGGGCGGCGACTCTGCTGACTCCCGCTGGTCTATCTGTGTAGCCGTCCCCAAGGGCGGTCACAGATTACGGAGGGTGCTCATGACTATCGACATCGCGGGCCGGACCGCGCTCGTCACCGGGGCCAGCCGGGGATTCGGCCGGGCCATCGCCATCGCGCTGGGTGCGGAGGGCGCACGCGTCGTCGGCGTGGCCCGGGACCCGGCCCCGCTGGAGGACCTGCGGGCCGAACTAGGTGGCTCGTTCACCCCGGTGGCCGCGGACGCCGCCGACCCGGTCGTGGCCGGGCAGCTCATCGACGCGTACCGGCCCGGCCTGCTGGTGCTCAACGCGGGCGCCGCACCGCTGGCCCGGCCGATCCAGCGGCACACCTGGCAGACGTTCAGCCGGAACTGGGACGTTGACGTCCAGCACGTCTTCCACTGGACCCGTGAGGCGCTCCTGGCGCCGCTGGAGCCCGGCAGCGTCGTCATCACACTGTCCAGCGGGGCCGCGGTGCGCGGGTCGCCGCTGAGCGGCGGGTATGCGGGGGCCAAGGCCACCATCCGGTTCATTACCGGCCTACGCGGCGGCCGAATCCGAGCGGGAGGGTCTCGACATCGGGTTCGTGTCGTTGCTGCCCCAGCTGACCCCGGTCACCGGCCTCGGGGCCGCCGCGGTGGCCGGGTACGCGGCCCGGGACGGGATCGAGGTCAGCGCGTTCCTGGACCGGGCCGGTCCGGCCCTGACCACGGAGCAAGCCGGCCAGGCGGTCACCGACCTCGCCGCGGGCCGGGTCAAGGGGCACGGCGCGTATCTGCTCACCGCGGGAGGTCTCAGCCCGGCCCCGTGACGGCCGGCCCCCATGACGGCCGTGCCCGGGACCGGGCCTCGTTCCTCAGCTCCCGGGCACGGGCAGCCGGCCGGATACCGTCGTGCCGTGTCCGGGCTGGGAGCGGATGTGCAGCGTCCCGCCCAGGGCGGCCAGCCGGTCGGCCATGCCCTGCAGTCCGGTGCCGTCCCGGGCGGCCGCCGTATTGAACCCGGCTCCGTCGTCAGTGATGGTGAAGTGGAGGCTTCCCCCGGAGCAGGAGAGGCAGACGCCCGCCCGGGAGGCCTCGGCGTACTTGGCGATGTTCTGCAGGGCCTCCAGGGCGCAGAAGTACACGGTCGCCTCGACGTCCTGCGGGTAACGCTGAATGCCCTCCGCCTCGATGGTGACCGGCACCGCGGTCTTGCGCGCCTGAGCTTGCAGGGCCAGGACGAGGCCCTGTTCGGCGAGCAGCGGCGGGTAGATGCCCCGGGCGAGAGCCCGGAGGTCGTCGAGCGCAGCCCGGGCTGATTTCTGCAGCTCCGGTGTGAGCTGCCGGACCGAGGCGGCGTCGTCGGCCGACTGCTCTAGCAGGCCGAGCTGGATGGAGAGGGCGACGAGCTGCTGCTGGGCGCCGTCGTGCAGGTTGCGCTCGATCTTTCGCCGCTCCTCGTCCTGCGCCCCCACCAGCCGCCGCCGCGAGGCCTTCAGTTCCTCGATCGTGGCCTGCAGCTCCGCGGTGAGCCGGCCGTTGCGGAAAACCAGTCCCGCCTGGGAGGCCAGGTGCTGCAGGAGCTTGTCCTCGGTCTGGGTCAGCGACTCGTTCCTCGGCTTCTGCAGGGCCAGCGCACCCAGCAGTTCATCCCCGTGCCGGACGGCCACCGCCCGGGACGCCGTCTCGAACGGGGGCAGTTGCTCGCCTTCGGCCAGGGGGAGCGCCGCCCCGGGCGGGGACCCGCCCGGCCAGATCGTCACCGGGCGCAGCTCGGGCCCGACCCGGATCCAGGCCTCCGCCCGGATGGCGCCGGTGGCGCTGGCCAGGACGGTCACCATCTTGGCCACCGCCTTGTCGTAGTCGAACTGCCCGGCCACGTCGTCAGCGAAATCGGACAGCACCTGGTAGGGCGTGGCCCGCTCGCCGTACACCAGCCGGTTGGCGATCCGGCGGGCCCGCTGCCGGGCGGGCTGGAACAGCAGGGCGACCGCGACGGCCGCACCAATCGTCAGCACCGTGCTGTTCTGCTGCCCGGCGAGCGTTCCGACACCCAGCACGATCCCGGCGTACACCGCGGTCAGCCCGGCCGAGACCAGGCCGTAGACGACGGCCCGGTTGATGATGACGTCGATCTCGTACAGCCGGTACTTCAGGATCCCGACCGTGATCGCGGCCGGGAAGCCGATCAGGCCGATGACGGCGGACGCGGCATAGGCGGCGCCGGTGATGGGCGGCTGCTTACCGTGGTCGGCCACGATGCCTGCGATCGCCACCAGCTGGACCAGGGCAAACGCGGCGCCGGCCAGCGCCACCCAGTTGATCTGGCGCCGCAGCTCGCCGCCGCCCGCCCGGTAGCGCAGCACCAGCGACAGCGCTCCCGCTCGCGAGGAACAGCACGGACAGCAGGGTCAGGGAATTGAAATTGTTAATCAGAGTCCCGGCCAGAGCACTCCCGACGGCCGGAACGCCGAACGGATTCTGGTACGTGAGCGTGAACCGCCGGGTGCCGGCAGGGCCACCGGTCGCGGGACCAGGATGATAGCCGATCATCAGCAGCCCGGTGGCCAGGAAGTTCAGCACCACGACCGGGCGCCAGCGCCGCGACCGCAAGGTCCCGGTCGGGAAGAGGAGGAACGCGCAGGCCAGCACGGCCACGACCGGGAAAGAAGAGCCACTCGGCCACCGCGCCGACCTGCTGGGGCGCGGGCACCGCGCCGGGATGCGTCGTGATCCCCAGCACGGCATAGGCGGAAAAAAGGCCCATCAGCCCGACGCTGACTCCCGCCGTCAGCAGCAGCCAGCCAATCGGGTTGCGGACCCGGCGGACGATCAGCGCCCCGAGAGTGGCGTACGCCACCGTCGAGACCGAGGATCCCGCCTGGGAGATGGCGTCGTTCGCCTTATAGTCACTCCAGGTCAGTACGGTCAGGACGGCGCTCGCGACGGCGATCAGGACCGACCCGGTCCACAAGACGTCGATGAGGCGCGTGCCTGACCGGCCAGGCGCGCTGGCCACCTCTGAGCTTCGCGTGGCCGCCGCCTGGCTATCCGTGCTCGCCGTCATGAGTTCCTCCCGTCATGAGTGCTGACGGCGGGCGGCCAGATACAAGAACGCGGCGATGCCCAGGATGGCCAGCCCGTCCAGGGCGTGCAGGCCGCCGAACCACACGGTGTTGTCGGCCAGGCTGGCCAGCAGGCTCTGGACCAGGAAAGCCAGCAGGAACAGCAGAGCCGACCCGATGACCGCGCGGAGGCCGGGCCGGGCTATCAGCGCGAGGATCAGGATGAAGAGCGCCACCCCGCCCATCGCGAACCCCACCGCGCGATGCGGGGCGAACGCGGTATCACCAGAGACCCCCAGGTTGTCGATCCGGAAGGCGCCCAGGCCGGCCAGGAAGATCTGGACCGCACCGAGCACCAGGAAGGCCAGCAGCAGCCAGCGGTACCCCGTCCGGGCCGCGCGCCGCAGGCGGGTGTCGGTTGATGATGAAGTACGGGTCTCGACGGATGAGGCCATGGGATCCCCCAGAACAGTGCGATCAGGAACAGTGCCATCAGGTCAGTCACGGGCGGCCAGGTGGGGCGATACGGGGCCCGGCGCGGGCGACGCCGGTGCGGGCGGGCGCACCAGGGCCGCGATGCCGAGCGCGATGAACGCCAGGAACTGCGGGAAAGGCAGGGCGCCGCGGAACACGGCGAACTGGCCGAACAGGGTGGCCGCCGCGATCAGCAGGACGACCCCGGTCCAGCGCGGGAACCTGCGGGTCGAGACGATCGCGAGCCCGAAGCAGACCATCGCGGCCGGCGCCAATAGGGCGAAGTAGGCCGTGCCCAGGCCCTCCGCCCAGTGCCCGGCCCCGAGATACCAGGAGGGCAGCACTTTGGTGCCCAGGAGGGTGCTGGTGACCGACAGGTCCCAGATCGTGGACGCGAGGGCCAGTCCGGCACCGACCAGGTAGAGCGACCGGCCCACCCGGGCGGTGTCGCTATCCAGGGACCGGACGAGGAGTTCGACGGCGGCGAGGCCAGCCACCACCGACAGCGCGATCAGCCAGGTCGAGAGGAACCACGCGGTGCGGTGCGCCGAGGCCGTGCGGACCGCCTCGGGTACCGATCCGCCCCAGGTGGACAGCAGGGGCGGGTTGACGACGCCGGCCACGAAGCACAGGCCGGACAGGATGAACAGGACACCCATGGCGCGATCGCGCATTCAGATCACCTCACAGGGCCCGGTGATGGCCCGGCTGATGCGTTCGAACGGAAGCTCCGCACGCCGGCATGCTTGCTCCACCGAGGCGGGGGACCCGGCCGCGAACAGGCAGAAGGCGACTTCGTCTTCGGGCATGAAGAGGGTCAGGAGGAGGCTCACCGCGGTGCCTTCCCTCGACACCTCGGCCGCGGACCGGCCGAGCTGGCGCGCGGTTTCCTCCAGCAGCGCCGCACTGAGGGCCGGCTGGTACCACTCGACGAGATACCGGGACGGACTGGGCGAGGAGCCTTCTGGCATGGCCCGACGGTAGATCCGCGGCCCGGCCCGGGGAATCGGGTGTTTCCCTACCTGCCCCGTTCAGCCATCCGCTGGCCCAGTTCGGCCCGGGAGTGGATGCCCAGCTTGTGATAGATGCGGGCCAGGTTGGCCTCGACGGTTTTCGGGCTGATGAACAACGCCCCGGCTACCTCACGATTGGTCAGGCCGCCGGCGGCCAGTTCGGCCACCCGCCGCTCGGAGGGCGTCAGCTGGCTGCTCCCGGCCGGGCTGCTGCCGCTGACCCGTTCCAGTTCGGCCCGGGCCCGGTCGGCCCACAGCGGCGTGCCGAGTTCGCCGAAGACCCGGGCCGCCTCCTGCAGCGCTACCGCAGCCGCTCGTTTCTGGCGCCGGCGGCGCTGGATCTGGCCGAGGACGAGCTGGGTCCGCGCTCGCTCGAACGGCATCGGCAGCCGCCGGTGCTCGTCGAGGGCGTGCTCAGCCATCTGGGCGGCCGCATCCAGGTCGCCGGCCGCGGCGAGCAGGAGGCTCCGGCAGCGCGCGCCAAGCGCCAGCGCCCAGGCCCGGTCCAGCCGCCGGCCGTTGCTCTCCAGTTGATCCAGCAGGGTGGCGGCCTCGTCCAGCCGGCCCACCCCGATCAGCGCTTCCACGGCGTCGGGAGCGAACGGCGCGGCCGTGGGCTCGCCGTATCCCATGGCGGCCGCGGCCGAAGCGAGCGGGCCCAGCGTCGCGGCCGCCGCCGGATAGTCGGCCAGGGACACCTCCAGGAATCCCAGCGTCACCGCGGGCCAGACGGTGACGGCCAGGCAGCTTCCCCGCTGGAAGATGGCCAGGGCTTCGAGGGCGGCGCGGCGCGTCTCGTCCGGCTGGCCCGCGTAGGCGGACACGTTGGCCTGCGTGGCCAGCGCGATGGCCAGCGGAAATTCCGTACCCAGTTGGAGGGCCCGTTCCAGCGTGTCCTCGGCGATCAGGTGAGCGTCCGCGAGGTTCCCGCGCCAGCACTCGATAATCACGGCGTGGAAGGCGGCGAACATCAGGTCGCTTTCCTCGCCGCGGTCCAGGCAGCGCCGGCGAATGGCCTGCAGCCCTTCCCGCGCCTCGTCGAGCCGTCCCGTCCAGGCCAGCAGCAGGCTGCTGATCAACGTCGGGCGGAGCATGACCGGGGTAGGAACGTCCGGATCCTCGAGGTCGAGCGCACGTTCCAGCCGGGTCTCGTCGAGTCCCTGGCCGCTGAGAAAGCGGATCATGACTGCGGCGGCGAGCGCCTTGGCCAGGAGGTCGGGATCACCGAGCCGCTCCGCGTCGGCCATTGTCTCGCCGGTCAATCGCAAGGCGTCCGGGATGCGGCCCAGGTTGACCAGCACGAACAGCAACTGGTTCAAGATCTGCACGCGTAGCCTCAGGTCCGGGCCCACCTCGGCCAGGGCTTGCTCCAGGTAGCCTGCCGACTCCCGGTAGCTGTCATCATGCAGGCGTACCACGGCCAGCAGGCGCAGTGCGCCGGCCCGCCTCGGGCCCGCGGGAAGGCCGGCGGCTGTTTCCTCCAGTATCGTGCGGGCCCGCGCCGGGTCGCCGGCGTCGAAGTGGTCCTGGGCCAGCGTGATCCGGCGCTCAGGTGTGTTCCCGCCCAGCCTGATCGCCAGCTCGAGAAGTTCCGCGGCGGCCGCGGGCGCACCTCGCGCCCGGGCCCGGGCCGCGCCCTGGTCCAGCGCAGCCGCGGAGGCCGCATCGAGACGGGTCGCGGCCTGGGCGATATGGCGCGCCCGTTCCTCGGGATCAGCGGTCAGCCCGGCGAGCCTGCGATGTATGCCGCGCCTGAGAGCCGGCGACGCGGCCGTATACACCGCCGGTGGCCAGCAGGGGATGAGTGAACCGGACCCGGTGGCCGTCCAGCGCGATTACGCCGTACTCCTCGGCCGCCTCGAGCAGGCGCTCGGCCTCGGCCGGCCCCGTGTCCAGGGCGAGCTGGACCAGTTCGACCGTGGGCTCGCCCAGCGCGGCCGCCGCGAGCAGCGCCGGCTGCACCTCCGGGCGGATTCCGTCGATCCGGGTCCGGACCAGCTGGGCCAGCGTCTGCGGCAACGGGGACGACGGATCCGCCGTGCCTTCCCGCCGTGTCCCCCGGGCGAGTTCGAGGGCGTAGAACGGGTTGCCGCCCGAGATCTGCTCGATCCGCGTCAGCGTGGGCCGGGGGAACGACCAGCCGGTCCGGGTGCGGAGCATCTGATGCAGGGCCCCCAGGGTCAGCGGCCCCACCCGGATCCGATGGATACGGTCCGGATCTGACCGCAGCAGGGGCAGCTCCGGGTCGCTGGCGCCGGGACTCCGCAGCGCCCCAAGGACCACGACCGGTGAACTCAGCCGCCGGAGCGCGAAGTCAACCACCTGGGCGGTTGAGCTATCCATCCACTGGAGATCGTCGATCGCGAGCATGACCGGCATATCGTCCGCGAGCCGGTCCAGGACCGAGAGCAACGCGGCGCCGGTGGCCCGGTAGTCCGTGACCGCTTGCTCCGCGGGCCCCCGGAGCAAGACGAAGTCGATCGCGCGCCGTTGCGGGTCCGGCAGGAACTTCAGCAGGTCATCGTCGATATCGGCCAGCAGATCGGCCAGCGACGCATACGACAACTGTGCTTCGGCCGCCGACGGGCGGCACGACAGGACACGAAAGCCACGCTGACGTGCCTGCCCGATGCCCGCGAGCCACAGGGTGGTCTTCCCGATTCCCGGCTCACCCTGGAGTACGACGATGGGCGGCTGATCGGCCGGAGAGTCGAGGATGCGCATGATCGTCCGGAGGTCCGCATCACGGCCGACCATGTCCCCGCCCATGGGGAAAGACTTCCACTCCCGCCGCTTGACGTAAAGATCACGTAAAGAACGGGCATCGCGGACGCCGCGACACGTTGTATCGCAGGCCCGACCCGGCGCTGCTGGACCTCGTCCCGGCCCCGGCTCACGACCTCTTCGCGGCTGATCTGCTCCTAGGCTGGGCGGATGCTGACCCGGGACGAGGCTCACCCGGCCCGGCGGGCCTGGGTGCCCCCCGTGCTGGCCAGCCTGCTGCTCGCCGCGGTGGCCGGGTGCGCGGGCACCGCCGGGGCTCCTTCCTCGCCGGGCCCGGCCACCCCGGGCAGCCACACCACTGGCGTCCCGGCTACCGGGCATTCCGCGGCAGCCAGTTCCGACCCGGCCCGGTCGTGTGCGGACCGGGTCCTGGCCAAGATGACGCTCCCCCAGCGGGTCGGGCAGCTGTTCGTCGTGGGGCTGGCCGGCAGCGTGCTGGATGCCGCCACCGCGAGCGCGATCCGGGCGTACCACTTCGGCTCGGTGAGCTTCATCGCCACGGACACCGCCGGAGTCGCGGGCGTGGCCGCCGTCAGCCGGGCTGTGCAGTCGCTGTCGTCGCCCCGGGTGACCGGCGGGGTGCGGTTCTTCGTGGCCGCCAACCAGGAAGGGGGCGAGGTCCAGGCGCTGCAGGGCCCGGGGTTCGCCACCATGCCGAGCGCCGTCGCCCAGGGAATGCTGGCCCCCGCCCAGCTGCAGCGGCTGGCGCGGACGTGGGGTCAGGAACTCCGGGCGGCGGGGGTCAACCTCAACTTCGCCCCCGTGATGGACGTGGTGCCGGCCGCGGACACCACCCAGAACGCGCCGATCGGGCAGCTGATGCGGGAGTTCGGCCACACCCCGGCCGTGGTGGCCAGCCACGGCGTCGCGTTCATCCGCGGCATGACCCAGGCGGGCGAGGTGACCACCGCCAAGCACTTCCCCGGGCTCGGCCGGGTGCGCGGGAACACCGACTTCAGCGCCGGCGTGGTCGACACGGTCACCACCCGCGACGACCCTTACCTGCGGACCTTCCAGGCGGCCATCGGCGCGGGCGTGCCGCTGGTGATGGTGGCCCTGGCCACCTACACCCGGATCGACCCGCGTCACCTGGCCGTCTTCTCCCCGGTCGTGATGCGGACGATGCTGCGCGGCCGGATGCACTTCGGCGGCGTCATCATCTCCGATGACCTGGGCGCCGCCCAGGCGGTGGCCAGCGTGCCGCCGGGGGTCCGGGCGGTCCAGTTCATCGCGGCGGGCGGTGACCTGGTGACCTCCAAGTACGTGGCCCCGGCGCAGGTCATGGCCCAGGCCGTGCTGGCCCGGGCCCGCGCCTCGCGGCCCTTCCGCGACGAGGTCGGCGCGGCGGCCGCGCACGTGCTCGCGGCCAAGCAGAGGTTCGGCCTGCTGCGCTGCTAAAGCGATCCTGACCAGGTGCCTTCAGGCGGCCAGGGCCGCCAGCTGGATCCGGAAGATTTCACCGGGGTCGATGCCCATGGACGCGAAGTTCACGGCGATCTCCAGGCTCACGAAACCGTGCAGCCAGCTCCAGACGAATACGGCGCGCAGGGCGGTGGCCGGCTCGAGCCCGGGGTCGTGGGCGCGAATGCCTGCTACGGCACTAGTCGGCCACCAGCACGTCATCGCCTGCGTGAAGACGCAGTCAGGCGGGCTGCCACAGCTCGACCCGATTGCCCTCGGGATCGGTGACCCAGCCGAATCGACCGACGCCCTCCATGTCCTGCGTCTCTTTAGCCACGTCCGCTCCTTTGTCGCGCAATTGCGCGAGCATCGCATCCAGGTCGCGGACCCGGAAGTTGAGCATGGCCTGCTGGGCACGGGACCCGAAGTAGCCGGTCTCGGACTCGAACGTCGCGAACACCGTCGGCCCGGTTTCCTGACTCCACAGGCCGTTCTCATCGGCGTCCAGGCCCAGGCAATCGCGATACCACGCGCCCAGGGCCGCCGGGTCGGCGGCCCGCATGAAGTATCCCCCGATTCCAATCACACGTTCCATGCCGCCATCTTGCCAGGACGGCGATCGGGCGGGCTGGCACCACACCATCGCCGGTTCACACCCCCGTCTCAATCGCGGGGAACTCGTCAGAGGGCGAGGGTCAGGACGGCCGGGCGGTCAGGATGCTCTGGCCGCTGGGCAGCGGGGTGATCTCGCCGAGCTGCCAGCCGGCCGAGTCGAGCAGCTGGCGGAACTGGTCACGGCGGCGCTCACCGCCGCCCCCCATCACGAGCACATGCAGGCTCAGGACCTCCGGTGTGAGGGGGCCGGGCTCGTCGGCCAGGACCGCCTCCACGATCAGCAGCCGGGCGTGGCCCGGGGCCGCCCGTCGGACGGCCGCCAGGATGCGCCGCGCGGCGTTGTCGTCCCAGTCGTGCAGGACGTGGGACAGGACGTACAGGTCGGCGCCGGCCGGAACGCTGGTCATGAAGTCACCGGCGATGAACTCGATGCGCTCGGCGGCGGGGGCAATACGGACCACCTCAGGCAGGTCGAGCACGACGCCCTGGGCCTGCGGCGCGGAGGTGAGTAAGGCCCGAAGCAGCGTGCCGTGGCCGCCGCCCACATCCACGATGCGCCGGCACCCGCCGACCTCCGCCGTCTCCGCGACCTGCCCGGCGATGGTCGCGGACACCCCACTCATCGCGCCCGCGAACGCGGCACCCTCGTCCGGGTGATCGCGGTAGTAGTCCCAGATGGGCTGCCCGAGAGCCGCCTCGGCGACCGGTTTTCCGCGGAGCGCGTCGGTCAGCAGCTCCAGCGGGCGCAGCTGCCCGGGGGCGGACAGCATCAGCGCGAAGTCCCGGAGCGACCCGGGTCCGGCGCGCAGGCAGGCACCGGCCTCGGTGATCGTGACCAATCCCGCGGGGGTTCGTTCCACCAGTCCCAGCACCGTGGCCGCACGCAGCAGCCGGTCCAGCAGCTCTGGTTCGGTGCGGGTGGCCGCGGCCAGGTCGGCAAGGCTGCGCGGGCCGGCCGCCAGGTGCTCGGCGATGTCCAGCCGGGCCAGCGCGCCCAGGATGTGCGTGGACATCGCGCCGTGCGCTAACTCGAGGATGAGGGCCGCGGGTGGACGCATGTGCTGAACCGTATCGGCTCCGGCGACGGGCAGTCAGCTACCCGTCCGGGTAGAAGTCCGGAGGAGCTGGTTGACCAGGGCAGCCGGGTAGGACAGGGCGGCCAGGTGGCCGCCGGGGACCACGTCCACCTCGAGCCCGAGGCGGTCCTGGGCCACGCGGCGCTGGAACTCCAGCGGGAAGAGGCGGTCGTCGCGACCGGAGATCACCCTGGTAGGGACGTCCGGCCACCGGTCGATGGCGCAGGGCTGGCCGAACGCGATGTCGGCCTCAGGGCCGCCCGAAGCCTCGCCCGAGGCCAGGACCTCGGCGGGCACGTCATGCAGGAAGTAGGTCTCCGGATCGAGCTCGGCCGGGTAGCCACCGTCCCGGGCGGCCGCGATCCGCGCCTCGTCCGAGCCGGTGTGACCCCACCACTCACCGGGCGTCTCGCCGGGCTGCGGGATCATCGCGTTGACCAGGATCAGCAGCCGTACCGGCCCGCGGGCGCACACCATCGGCGCGGTGAACGCGCCCATCGACTGGGCCACCAGCACGACGTCCTCGTGGCCCGCCATGGCCGCGAGGACCAGATCGGTGTATTCGGGCAGTCCCGCGGACTCGTCGGCGCCCGGCAGGTCGACGGCGATCGCCTCGTGGCCATCGGCCTCCAGCAGGGGGGCCACCCGGTACCAGAACGACGCGGTCCCCCCGGCCCCGGGGATCAGCACAAACGTGCTCACCAGCAGCTCCTTGTTCTCGGGGGCTGTTCTCTTCGTGTCTGCTGGTAGGACGAGCGGGGGCGCGGGAACTCACCGGCCGGAGGCTATCCGGCCATGAAGCGGACTGGCCGGAACGGCGCGAGTTCGGGCTCGGCCACGCCGTCCAGGACCTCGACGGTGATGAGCTCGGCCAGATGCGCCCCGAGCGTGACGCCGCTGTGGGTGACGGCTGCGTACACCCCGCTCGCGCCGGGCAGCCAGCCCACGATGGACCGGCCGTCCGCAGGCATCGGGCGCACGCACACCCGGTACCCGGTGACGGAGGCGTAGTCGAGCCCGTCCACCACGGCCCGGGCCCGGCTCAGCAACTCCGCGGCCCAGCGCCGCAGATCCGGCTCGGGCGTGTGCAGGTCCACGGCCGCGTCGGGTGCTTCCAGGTGCACCAGCCCCCCGGTGTGCGGGCGCAGGTGCACCTGGGGCGTGTGCATCACCCGGGTCGGACCCGGGGCGGCCACCGGGCCGGCCTGGACCACCAGCCCCGGCGCGGTAGCGCCTGGCTCCGCCCAGGGGACCAGCGGGACCGGGCAGGCCGCACCGGACAACGCGGCGAGCTGGGGAACCTGCGTGCCCGCACAGCACACCACCACATCCACGCAGATCTCCTGGCCGTCGGCGGTCCGGACCAGCCGCACGCGGCGGCCGGCCTCCGCGGCGATCCCGAAGCCAGTCACCCGGCCCGGCTCGCCGGTCATGACCTTGACCCCCTGCTGAACGGCACGCTCCGCCAGATGGCTGACCATCGCCGAGGTGAGCAGGTACCCCTCACCGGGAAACCACGCGATGGCGGGCGCCGGACGGGGCAGCCGGAGCGACGGCTCGAGCGCGCGCGCCTCGGCCAGGTCGATCAGGCGCGCCGGGTAGCCCCATCCGGTGAGCCTGCCCACCCGGGCGGTCAGTTCCGCGCGGTGTGCCGGGCTGACGGCCCACTCCAGATTCCCGGCGGGCCGGTACCACGCGGCGCCGTCCAGCCGGGCGGCCAGCCGGTCCCAGGCCCGCAGGCCGGCCTCGTTGAGATCGTGATAAGCACGGGGCGCTTTGTCGTTGGAGTTCAGCCAGGCGAAACTGGACCGGGTCGCGGCCTGGCCGGGCTCGTCCCGCTCCAGCAGCATCACCTCGGCCCCCGCTTCGGCCAGCCGGGCGGCCAGGCACACGCCGAGCACCCCAGCGCCGATCACCGCACACCGGCGCGGCCGCGCCCCGCTCTCCCCGGTCATCCACCCTCCCCTTCGCCTAGACACCACGGGATCACTGACGGCGGAGTCGCGCAACCGCTGCCTGGGGGATTGCCGTGCGGGATCACGCGGCGCGGACGGCGCTGCGCAAGCGATGAGTTGCGGGCTGGTGGTCCGTCTACGGGGGCAGGACACCGTGACCGCGAGTGCGGATGACCGGAGGAGACGACGATGCGACTGACCTTGCACACCTTCCTGACCCTCGACGGCGTGATGCAGGCGCCGGGCGGCCCGAACGAAGACTCCGACGCGGGCTTCGAGCACGGCGGATGGTCTGCCCCCTACGATGACCAGGATTTCGGCACAGCGATGACGGGCTGGTTCGACCAGGTGGACGCGTTCTTGCTGGGCCGCAAGACCTACCAGATCTTCGCGAGCTACTGGCCGAAGGTCACCGACCCCGGTAACCCCATCGCGAGCAAGCTCAACACGCTGCCGAAGTACGTGGCCTCGACGACTCTCCAGGACGTCGGCTGGCACAACTCGTCGCTCCTCGGCGGGGACGTGGCCGCGGAGGTGGCCAAGCTCAAGGACAGGCCCGGCGGTGAGCTGCAGGTCCACGGCAGCGGCCAGCTGGCTCAGACGCTCATCGACCACGACCTGGTGGACGAATACCGCTTGCTGACCTTTCCCGTGCACCTCGGCTCGGGCAAGAAGCTGTTCCGCGACGGCACCCGCGCGGCCGCCCTGCGGCTCACCAGTACCTCGACCACAAGTACCGGCGTCATCATCGCGACTTACGAGCCTGATGGGCCGGCCCGGTACGGCTCCTTCGAGTAACCGGACGCCTGACCGCTGGCCGTCAGGGTGTCGGGCAGGCGGTAGAACCCGTCCAGGGCCTGCCGGGCCGGCCCGTCGCCGGCGACCGCGGCGTCCCAGCGGATCTGCTGACCGTCGGTGCTCACCGTGAAGTCGAAGAAGCCGCAGCACGCCTTCTCCCGGCGGGCCAGGTCACGGACCCAGTCCTCGACGCCTGGCTCCGCGCGGAAGCGGAACTGTATGCCCGCCTCGGTCTGGCTGCGGCCCGTCAGGTACTGGCGGAACAGCCGCTGGTACTCGGCCATCCGCTCCGCGAAGGCACCGGGGATACCGGTCAGCGTGCACGCCACGGGCAGCGGCGGGAGCCGCTCAGCTGAGTCCACGGTAGCTCCCGGGGAAGTTACGGTGCCGCGTCCGGGGCGGCGGGCCGTCACCACCGTAGAGTCTGGACTCAGGTCCAGGGTCAAGGGAGCCGTTAAGGGGGCCACAGTGAAGATCGGCCAGGTCGCGTCCCAGGCGGGCGTCAGCATCGACACGATCCGTTACTACGAGCGCCGCGGCGTGCTCCCGGCCGCGCCGCGCACGGCGGCGGGATACCGGGTCTATACCGAGGCAGCCGTGCCGCGGATCAGGCTCACCCGCAGGCTGCAGGGCCTGGGCCTGACCCTGGACGAGATCATCGGCGCGCTGCACGCCCAGGACGCGGGCCACGCCTCCTGCGCTTCGGAACGCTGGCGGCTGCGCGAGGCGCTGGACCGCATCGAGTCCAGGATCGCGGACCTGGCCCGGGTTCAGGGTGAGATCCGCGGCGCGCTCGCCGCCTGTGAGGCCGGTGCCTGCGGCGTGCTGGCTGGGTAGGCCAGCAGGTTCCGCACGGCGGCCACCCCGGCCACGGCCTGATGCGGGCCGGGCGACTGCGGGATCAGGTTGAACTCGGTGCAGCCCGCCGCCACATACGGGGCGAGGAACCCGGCCACGTCGTCCGCGGTGCCGTAGGGGCAGTAGCGCTCGAACCGCTCGAATGGGAGCTGGTAGAAGGCCTCCATGGCCGGGGCCAGGCAGGCGCGGGCCGCCTCCCTGGAGTCCGCGAGCCCGCACCAGACCTGCATCGCATGCCGGGCCGGCGGCCCGGGCCGCCCGGCGCGGGCGGCCTCCCCGGCCGCCATCTCGACGGCGGCCGCGAAGCGCCGGGGCGAGTTCCAGATGCCCAGCCAGCCGTCGCCATACCGGCCCGCCCGCCTGATCGCGGCGTCCGAGCGGCCGCCCACGATGAGCGGGATCCCCGGCGCCGGCGGAGCGATGAGCGCCTCGTCCAGGTCGAAGAACCGCCCGTGGAAGGTGACCGCCTGGCCGGACAGGAGCCCGCGCAGCACGGTCAGGCATTCGTCCATCCGCGCGCCCCGGGTAGCCGGGTCCACCCCGCAGATCGCCACCTCGTGACGGTCCTCGCCGCCGATGCCCACCCCGAAGCTCAGCCGCCCGGGCGCGAGCCGCTCGATGTCCGCGAGCTGCCGGGCCACCAGGACTGGATGGCGCAGCGGCAGCAGGTACAGGCCGCAGGAGATCCGCAACGAGGGGTGCAGCGCGGCCAGCGCCGTGGCCTGCAGCAGCCCGTCGAAGCCCAGGCCCGCGATGAAGCTCACGTGGTCGGCGCAGCAGACATGGTCGATGCCTGCCGCGGCGATCTGATCCAGGAACGCCCGGGCCGTGGCCGGATCCCAGTCGAGCAGATCGGGGGGCGGGAACATGCCGACCCGGGGGGAGGTGGCGTTCATGACCGGCACCGCCGCGGGCCCGGGATGAGCGCGGGCACGCTGGCCAGGTAGGCGGCGTACGCCGGGCCGAGGGAGCGCACCAGGTCGCGTTCCTCGAACCAGATCCCGGCCAGGATGTAGCCGGTGGCCGCCGCGGCGAAGAGCAGGCGCCCCGCGGTCATGACCGGGGCGGCCCAGAAGACGATCACGAACCCGGCCATCAGCGGGTGGCGGACCCGCCGGTACAGGCCGCGCTCGGTGAACGCCGGTGGCGTGTAGCCGGTCCCGCGCAGGTGGAGCCAGGCCTGCCGGAGCCCGAACAGATCAAAGTGACTGATCATGAACGTCGAGCTGATGGCCACTGCCCACCCGGCCAGCTGCACCGCGAGGAGCACGGCGGCGGCCGGCCCGGACAGCGTCCAGACCACCCCGCCGACCGGGCGCCAGGCCCAGAACAGCAGGGCGAGCGTCAGGCTCGCGGCCAGTACGAACGTCGCCCGCTCAGCCGGTCCGGGCACCACGCGCGTCAGCCAGCGCTTGAACCGCGGACGGGCCATGACCGTGTGCTGGACGGCGAACAGCGCCAGCAACCCCACGTCGATGGCCACCGCGAGCGGCCAGCCGGAACGAACCCCGTCGTCGATGTCCTTGGGCACGGCGTAACCGGCGAAGAATCCCACCGCGTAGACCAGCACGGCGACGAAGAGCCCGTAGACCGCCGCCGCGTAACCGAGAATGAGTACCGCGCCACCCCGCGCCGCGGGCGGGCGCGGGGTGGCGCCCGGGGGCCGGATCGCCTTCGTAGCCTCTGACATGCCTCGACGCTAGGCCGGTCGTGGGCGGGGCGGCTATCGGGTGAACTACCGTGATCTGCGGGGTCAGTCCCGGGCCAGGAAGGCTGGCCCGGCCGGGCATCGGGCGAACTACCTAGGAGCGGAGCCGGTGCTCGGTTACCCAGGCCGCGATCTGGGCCCGCGAGCGCACCTGCAGCTTGCGCCGGATGTTCTCGACGTGGGTCTCGGCCGTGCGCGGCGCGACCGACAGGCGGGTGGCGATGGACGCGTTGGTCAGCCCCTCGGCGACCAGCGCGGCCACCTCGATCTCGCGGGCGGTGAGCGTGGGTCCCGCGGTGGCCGGCTCGCCCAGGAAACCGAGCGTCGCGTCCAGCGCCGCGGCCCACTCGCCGTGGTAGTAGAGGTGACTCGAGCCCGGCAGCGGGATCAGTGCCGCGCCCGGGATGAGCGTGGCGATCTCCCGGCCCAGCTCGAAGCGGGTGGCCGGGTCCGCTTCGCGGTGCAGCACCGCGGTGCGGGCCCCGATAGCCGGCAGCAGCGCCCGGACGTCGGTGCTGTAGTAGAGCTCCAGGAGCCGGCTGGCCACCGCCGCCGACGCACTGGCCCGGGCCAGCCGGGCCAGCGCCTCGATCTCCGCCGCGTCCGGGTCCGGGATGAAGATGCCGGTCAGCACCTTTGATCCCAGGCCCCAGTGGGCCCGCATCAGGGCCACGATCGAGTCCCTGACCTCGGGCGGCGCCAGGTCCCGGCCGGCGGCGCACGTCCCGTACACCACGAGCGCGTCGACCCGCTCCGGGTACCGCGCGGCGATCGCGGCGGCGAGCTGGCCGCCCTGGGACGCGCCGAACAGGCTGAACCGGCCGGCCCCGGCCGCGTCGGCCACGGCCAGGGCCGCCGTCACCTGCGCGTCGAAGGACAGATCGATCACGTCCCGGTCAGACAGCCCGCAGCCGGGCTTGTCGTAGCGGATCACTGTGAACCGGTCAGCCAGGCCGGCCATGAAGGGAGCGAAGGAGAAGAGCTCCAGCTGCCCGCGGAGGTGGGTCACCCAGCCTGAGTCGCACAGCAGAGCCGGGCCGGACCCCGACGTCGAGTAGGCGATACGGCCCGCGGAGGTGCTGGTGTACCTGATCGTCGGCCTCACCCGACCAGGCTGGCAGTTCGGCCGCGCCGGGTAAAGGCAAGCGCGGCCGAACTTCCCTTCTGCCGCTAAACTGCATACAGTTTGTCGGGGGATGGATCGCTCACCAGGAGGCAGACGGCCGTGAATCAGCAGGAGCGCGAGGAGATCGCCGAGCTGTTGCTGGAGGTGTATGCGAGCCATGAGCCGGTCGAGCCGCTGACCGCGAAGTTCGCCGGTCTCACCGTCGAGGACGCCTACGAGATCCAGTTGCTCCAGGTTCGCCGCTGGCTCGACGGGGGAGCGCGGATCAAGGGGCACAAGGTCGGCCTGACCTCAGCCGCGATGCAGCGCCAGCTGGGCGTGGACCAGCCGGACTACGGCCATCTGCTGGACCGCATGTTCTGGCTGGAGTACGAGCCGATCCCCATCTCCCGCTTCCTGCAGCCCCGGGTCGAGCCGGAGATGGCGTTCGTCCTGGCCCGTCCGCTGCGCGGCCCCGGCGTCACGGTGGCCGAGGCGATCGCCGCGGTGGACTTCGTGCTGCCCGCCCTGGAACTGATCGACTCGCGGATCCGGGACTGGAAGATCGGGCTGGCCGACACCATCGCGGACAACGCCTCGTCCGGGGGGGTGGTGCTGGGCAGCAGCCCGGTCCCGCTGGCCGCGGCCGACCTGCGGCTCGCGGGCTGCACCCTGCACAAGAACGGTGAGCTGGCCGGGACCGGCGCGGGCGGCGCGGTGCTCGGCTCGCCGCTCACCTCCCTGGTGTGGCTGGCGAACACGGTCGGGGCCCGGGGCGTGGTCCTGGAGGCCGGCCAGGTGATCCTGCCCGGGTCGGTGACGGCCGCGATCCCGGTCGGTGCGGGCGACACCGTGACCGCGACGTTCGCGGGTCTCGGCAGCGTGACCGCCCGGTTCGGTCCCGGCGAGCGAACGGAGCAACGATGACCAAGGCAACGGCCGCGATCGTGGGACCGGGCAACATCGGCACCGACCTGCTGGCCAAGCTGCAGCGCAGCGAGCATGTCGAGGTGGCGTACATGGTCGGGGTGGACCCGGCCTCCGAGGGCCTGGAGCGGGCCCGGCGGCTCGGGGTGACAGCGTCCGCGGGGGGCGTGGACTGGCTGCTGGACCAGCCTCAACTGCCGGACCTGGTGTTCGAGGCGACCTCGGCGCGGGCCCACCTGGCCAACGCGCCGCGGTACGCCGGGGCGGGCCTCCAGGTGGTGGACCTGACCCCGGCCGCGGTCGGGCCGATGGTGTGCCCGCCGGTCAACCTGAGCGAGCATCTGGCGGCGCCCAACGTCAACATGATCACCTGTGGCGGCCAGGCCACCATTCCCGTGGTCCGCGCGGTGTCCGCGGTCACGCCGGTGCCGTATGCGGAAATCGTGGCCTCTATCGCGTCGCGCTCGGCCGGGCCGGGAACCCGGGCCAACATCGATGAGTTCACCGTGACCACGGCGCGGGCCATTGAGACGATCGGCGGCGCGGAGCGCGGCAAGGCGGTGATCATCCTGAACCCGGTCGACCCGCCGATGATCATGCGGGACACCGTGTTCTGCGCGATCAGCCCGGACGCCGACCGTGACGCGATCACGGACTCGGTGCTGGCCATGGTGGCCGAGGTGGCCCGGTACGTGCCGGGCTACACGCTGCGCGCCGACCCGCAGTTCGACCCGCCCGCGCCGGAGTGGGGCGGGCGGGCCCGGGTCGCGGTGTTCCTGGAGGTCCGCGGCCACGGCGATTACCTGCCCCCGTGGGCCGGCAACCTGGACATCATGACCGCCGCCGCCGCGCGGGTCGGGGACCTGCTCGCGGCCGACCGCACGGGGGTGACGGCATGACCCGCGACCTGCGCATCACCGACTCCACGCTGCGGGACGGCTCGCACGCGATGGCCCACCGGTTCACCGAGGCCCAGGTCCGCCAGGTGGTCGCGGCGCTGGATGCGGCCGGGGTGGAGGTCATCGAGGTCTCGCACGGCGACGGGCTGGGCGGCTCGTCGTTCAACTACGGCTTCTCGGCGGTGGACGATATCCGGCTGGTCCGCGCGGCCGCCGAGGAAGCGGCGGCGGCGAAGATCGCGGTGCTGCTGCTGCCGGGGCTGGGCACGGTGGAGGACCTGAAGGACGCCCGCGAAGCCGGGGCGTCGGTGGCCCGGATCGCGACCCACTGCACCGAGGCCGACGTGTCGCTCCAGCACTTCGCGGCCGCGCGGGACCTGGGCATGGAGACCGTGGGCTTCCTCATGCTCGCCCACCGGCTCGATCCCGCCGCGCTGGCCGCGCAGGCCCGGATCATGGCCGACGCCGGCGCGGAGTGCGTGTACGTGGTCGATTCCGCCGGGGCGATGGTGCTGGGCGATGCCCAGGAGCGGGTCCGGGCCCTGATCCGGGAGCTCGGCCCCGATGCGCAGGTGGGCTTCCACGGCCACCAGAACCTGTCCCTCGGGGTGGCCAACTCCGTGCTCGCCTACCAGGAGGGTGCGACCCAGATCGACGGGGCGCTGTGTGCCCTCGGCGCCGGGGCCGGCAACTCACCGACCGAGGTGCTGGCGGCCACGTTCGACCGGCTGGGCATCCGCACCGGGGTGGATGTGCCGGGCGTGCTGGCCGCCGCCGAGGAAGTCGTCCGGCCGATCATCCCCCGGCTGCCGTGGATGGACCGGTCCTCGGTGGTGCAGGGCTACGCCGGGGTCTACTCCTCGTTCCTGCTGCACGCCCAGCGCGCGGCGGAGCGCTACGGCGTGCCCGCGCACGTGATCCTGCAGCGGGTCGGTGAGGCGGGGTACGTGGGCGGCCAGGAAGACATGATCATCGACGTGGCGCTCCAGCTCCAGCGGGAGCGCGAGACGGCAGGAGCAGCAGGATGACGGACTGGACGGTGGACTCGGCGGCCACGGCGCTGCTGGACGCCGAGGAGGCCAGGGCGGACCGGGAGCCGCTCACCGACGAGTGGCCCGGCCTGGACCTGGCCACCGGGTACGCGGTGCAGGACGAGACGCTGCGCCGCAGGCTGGGCCGCGGCGAGCGGCTGGCCGGCCTCAAGCTGGGGCTGACCAGCCGGGCCAAGCAGCAGCGGATGGGCATCGCCACGCCGCTGACCGCGTGGCTGACCGACGCCATGGTGCTGGCCGCCGGCGAGCCGGTGCCCCGGGACCGGCTGATCCACCCGAGGGCCGAGCCGGAGATCGTGTTCGTGATGCGGGACCGGCTGGCCGGGCCCGGCGTCACCGCGGCCACGGCGCTGGCCGCGGTGGGCTCGGTGCATGGTGGCGTGGAGATCATCGACAGCCGGTACCGCGACTTCCGGTTCACGCTGCCCGACGTGGTGGCCGACAACGCCTCGGCGGGGCGCTTCGTGACCGGCCCGGTCGGCGTGCCGCCCGCGGGCCTGGACCTGGCCCTGGAAGCCTGCCTCCTCGAAGTGAACGGGCAGGTGGTGGACTCGGCCGCGGGCGCGGCCGTGCAGGGTCATCCCGCTGAGGCGCTGGCCCTGGCCGCTAACGACCTGGGCCGCCGGGGGCTGGCCATCGAGCCCGGCTGGATCGTGCTCACCGGCGGCATGACCGACGCGGTCCCGGTGCCCGAGGGCACCTCGGTCGCCGTCCACTTCACCCACCTGGGCTCGGTCTTCCTCCCCTGACCCCGCGCCCTCAGCCCTCTCCAATCACACTGGCCCCGCCAGCCCCGCACGGGGATCGCGTCCTCTGCGTGATCAACCGATTGGTGTCGCTGCAGCGACACCAATCGGTTGATCACGAACGGGGCGGCGTGGCTCAGGGGGCGGATGGGGCTGAAGTGACGCCCGGGAGTGGGGTCGCGGCCTCAGGGTGACGGGGCCGGGGCGGGGACGATGTTGGCGTTGACCCGGAACAGGTTCTCCGGGTCGTACTGGGCCTTGACCTGGCCCAGCCGGGCGTACTTGTCCGTGCCGAACGCCTCCACGACCCGGTCCATCTCGTCGAAGTTGAGCATGTTGACGTAGACGCCGCGGCCGGTCCACGGCTTGAGGCCGGTGACCGCGCTGCGGGTCATCTCGATGTACTCGCCGTCGCGGGCCGGGTCGTCCCAGCGCATCGCGAAGTTCAGCCACAGCAGGTAGCCGCGGTTGGAGAAGGCGGTGGCGTCCTCGGCCACGTCGCCGATGGCCCCGCCGAGGCCGATGATCTCGACCTCCCCTTCCATCGGCATGTCCTTCCAGAAGTCCACCAGCTTGTCGATGGCCTCATCGGCCAGCTCGGCGACGTGCGCCTCCTTGGTGTAGTAGCGGTGGCCGTCCTCGAACTCCTTGTCGATCAGGTGCTGCACCCCCGCGGCGAAGGGCAGCACGGTCGAGGCCTTCAGGATCGGCTCGCCCACCTCGCACAGGCGCTCGATCAACTCGGCGCCGGCCGGGTCCTCGGCGTCGTCCAGCCACATCGAGAACAGCATCACCACCCGCTTGCCCACGATCTCCGGCGGGACGAACGGCAGGGCGGGCATGTCGTGCTTGAGCGCCGCGTGCCAGCCGACCGTGCGCGGCAGGGTGGGTACCAGTGCCGCGTACTCGCGCAGCGCCTGGGCCGCGTGCTCCTCGTCGTACAGGGACACCCCGATCCGCATCATCGGGCCGAAGTCGTGCGCGGCGAAGGTGAACCGGGTGACGATGCCGAAGTTGCCGCCGCCGCCGCGCAGCGCCCAGAACAGGTCGGGGTGCGAGTCGGCGGACACCTCGATCACCTCGCCGCTGGCCAGCACGAGCTCCAGGGCGACGAACTGGTCGCAGGTCAGGCCGTGCTTGCGGGAGAACCAGCCGATCCCGCCGCCCAGCGCCAGGCCGGCCACCCCGGTCTCGGACATGATCCCGGCCGGGACGATCAGCGCGTGCGGCGCGGTGGCCGCGTCCACAGTGCCCAGCAGGCAGCCGCCGCCCGCGTGGACCAGCTTGCGCCCGGGATCCACGGTGACCTCGCGCAGCCCGCTCAGGTCGATGGTCAGCCCGCCTTCGGACATGCCCTTTCCTGCCACGTTGTGGCCGCCGCAGCGGACCGAGGGCGCTAGGCCGTGCTCGCGGGCCACGTTGACCGCGGCCACCACGTCCGCGGTGCTGGTGCAGCGCAGGATCAGCCCGGGCTGCCGGTCGATCATGGAGTTCCAGACCAGGCGGGCGTCTTCGTACTCCGCGTGGTCGGGGCCGATGATGTCGCCCTTGAACTGGCCGGCCAGCTGCTCGGTGATCTGCTGGCGCAGCGCCTCATCGATGAGCCCGGCGCTCATGCCGACACCGCCCCATTGCTGGCCGACAGAACCAGTGCCGGCCGACGAGCCAGCGCTGGCTGAAGCGTCTTCGGCCAGCCGCCGCATCGCGTTCAGGGTGGCGGCCACGGCCTTCAGGTAGTCCTCGGTCATCGAGTCGGCGTACTCCTGCTCGGCGTCCGAGCCGCCTTCCACCCCGGCCACGACCAGCGCGAAGCTGAACCGCAGCTGCAGGTCGTCATCGGGGCCCTCGATCTCGTTGGCGATGGTGCCGAGCACCGGGCCCGCGATCCGGGTGAACACCACCCGGTGCGGGGCCTCCAGCGTGATCCGCTCGGTGAAGCGGTCGCCGCGGAAGTCGATGTCGCGGTCGAACACCATGTCCCCGTAGCGCTGGGTGACCTCGCAGAAGGTCATGCTCGGCACGAACGGCAGCGCGTTGTTGGCCTTGAGGACGAGACCGTCCCAGACCGCGGCGCGGTCCAGGCGTGGCTCGCCCGGCACGTTGACGGGCAGCTGGTGGGTTACGAAGATCACGATGTTCCTCCCGCGGGATCGATCACGGTGTTTTCCAAGATGCCGAGGCCGTCGATGGCCACCCGGACGACATCGCCGGCCCGGAGGTACAGGCCGCGGCCCGCGCCAACCCCGGACGGGGTCCCGGTCGCGATGACGTCGCCCGGCTCGAGCGTGACCACCTCGCTGGCCGCCGAGATCAGCTCGGCGACTGGGCAGACCATGTCGGAGGTGGACTCGTCCTGCTGCAGTTCGTCGTTCACCCACAGCCGCAGCCGAAGATCCTGCGGGTCGGGCACCTGGAAGGCAGGGGTGATGCCCGGCCCCAGCGGCAGCGAGCTGTCCATGGACTTGGCCGCGAACCAGTCGTAGGTGAACGCCTCCGCGGGGACCGCCTGCCGCCGGTGGCGCCCGCGGGCGGTCACGTCGTTGGCCACGCAGTAGCCGGCCACGTGGGCCAGCGCGTCCGCCGCCGGGATGTCCCGGCCGCCGATGCCGATCACCACGGCCAGCTCCGCCTCCCAGTCGTAGCGGGCCTCGTCCGGGGCGCGGACGATGATGGGGTCGTGCGGGCCGACGATGGTCGTGGTCGGGGCCTTCAGGAAGAAGTACGGCCGCCAGCCCTCGGCGGGGATCTCCCCGCCCATCTCCTGCATGTGGCGGCGGTAATTGACCCCCGCGCAGATCACCTTGCGGGGCCAGCGCAGCGGCGGCAGCAGGGCGTCGTGCTCGACCGCTGGCGCGCCGTCGGTGTCCATGCCGCGCAGCACGCCCTCGGCCTGGCCCCAGTCCTCGAGCAGCTCCAGCACGGTGGTCCAGCGCTTCAGCTCGGTGGGCGCCGCGAGGGTCCCGTCGTCGCGGAGGATGGCCACGCCATCGGTTCCGTTGCGGAGATAGGTAACCAGGGACCAGGTCATGAAGGCTCTTCCTGACTCAGGGCGGATGCGCCGGAGATCTGATCGTGAACACACGCGATGTCGAGGTCGCCCCAGCCGTCGGCGAGCGCCTTGTCGAAGACATCCTTGGCCGCGCTGAATACCGGGGCGGACAGGCCGGCCGCGGCCGCGCAGTCCTCGATCTGCTCGAGGATGGGATGCAGGGTGGCGACCGGCCCGGGCGCGGGTGTCCAGGCCCGGTCGCGCATCAGCGGGCCGCGCTGCTTGAAGATGGCCGACTCAGCGATCGAGCCGTCCAGGGTGGCTTGCACGAGATCGAGGTCGAGGCCGCTGCGGCGGGCCAGCACCAGCGCTTCGGCGGCCGCGACCGTGTGCACGGCGAGGAGCAGGTTCGCGATGTACTTCATCCGCGCGCCGGTGCCGAACTCCCCGGTGTAGACCCAGGGGCCGGACACGGCGTCCAGGACCGGGGCGACCCGGTCCACGCTGGCCCGGTCGCCGGACGCGAACGTGGTGGCGCGGCGCGGTGCGACCATCCCCGGGCTGCCGCTGACCGGGCAGTCCAGCAGGTCACCGCCGCGGGCCCGGACCGCGTCGCGCAGCCGCGTCTTGTGCCCGATGTCGATCGTGCTCATCTCGATGTGGATGGTGCCGGGCCGCAGCGTGGTGAGGGTGCCGGCCGGCCCGCAGATGATCTCCTCGACGGCGGCCGCGTCCGGCACGATGGACAGCAGCACCTCGGCCTCGGCGGCCACCTCCGCCGACGACCCGGCCACCGTGCCGCCCGCCGCGGCCAGCTCGGGGGAGCCGCTGCGGCGGTACCCGGTGACCGCGAACCCGCGTTCCATCAGGTTGCGGGCTATCGGCAGGCCCATCTTGCCCAGCCCGATCAGTCCGACTCGGTGCATCGCCGCCTCCTCGCGGTCGCCGCGGTTATCGCCAGTCGTAGCGGCCGGCGCCCAGCGAGAGCCGGACGCCGATGCTGCCCTCGTTGAGCCGCCACCGGTGCACGGTGAACGTCCGGAGACCTTTGACCACGAACGGATCGCCCGCCGCGATCGATCCGGCCTCGTTCTCGTCCGCGGCGCGCAGGACCGTCACCCCGGAGCCCGGCCCCGTGCCCGGGCCGGACAGCAGCGGCCCGGACAGGAACAGCACGCCGTCCCGCTCCAGGCCCAGCAGCCAGGCGACGTGGTCGGGGGCGCAGGCGTCGATGTCCGCCTGGCCGGTGCCGGCCACCGGCGTGGACAGGATCAGCCAGTAGTCGCGGCCGAGCAGGCCCGGCCGGCCGGGCGGCGTCGTGTTGTCCTGGCTGGTCATACCTGAAACTGTATGCAGTTTCGCCGGAAGGTTCAAGGGGTTGGCGCTAAACTGCATACAGTTTGGCTCACGAGATCGCGTGCAGGAGACCGCATTGGGCCCGACTGCCCGCCTTGGGCTAAACTGTATGCAGTTTTAGGCGAGTGATCAAGACTCAGAACGGGGAAGTGTATGCAGCTCCAGGCGGATCAGGGAGAATAGGTGCCATGCCCCGTGCCGCCCAGGTGCCCGATATCCGCAAGGTGGACCTCCCCGAAGCCCGCCAGGCCATCCCGCACGTCCACGCTTATCTGCGGGAGTGCATCCTCGACGGCACGCTGACCCCGGGCACGAAGCTGTCCCAGGTCAGCCTGGCCCGCCAGCTCGGCATCAGCCGGACCCCGCTCCGCGAGGTGCTCCGGATGCTGCAGGAGGAGGGCCTGGTCGAGATCGAGCCGAACCAGCGCACCCGGGTGGCCGGTCTGGATCCCCAGGAACTCGACGACGTCTACGCGAGCCGGATCCTGCTGGAGACGCTGGCCCTGTCCATGACCATCGGCCACTTCGGCGCGGCGTCGCGCAAGGAGGCCAAGCGGCTGCTGACCGCGATGCGGCGGGCGGGCCGGACCGGGGACTTCGGCGCCTGGTTCGCCGCGCATGCTGACTACCACCGCCTGGTCACCGCGGCGGCCGGGGAGGCGCTGCAGCGCCAGTTGCAGGCCTTTGCCGACCGGACCACCCGGTACATCCGGATCTACCAGCTGTCTGATCCGGGCAGCTGGCAGGTGCCGGGCGACGTGGAGCACGCGCAGATCCTGGAGACCCTGATCGCCGGCGACGAGCGGGGCGCGCTCACCGGGATGGCCCACCACCTGGAACGGACCGCGCTGCGGGTGCTGACTGACTGCGCGCCCGAGTTCGTGCCGGTCGCCGTGCCGCACGCGGTCGCGCTGATCGACCGGGAGCCCTCCGCCGCCCGGGCGGCCTCTTAAGCAGCCAGGAACGGCTGGACCACGGCCAGGAAGTCGGCCGTCTTCTCGATCATGGTCCAGTGCCCGCACCCCGACAGCACGTGCAGCCGCGAGTCGGGCAGCAGGTCGACCAGCTGGGCCGAGGACACCCGCCAGGGCACCACGCGGTCATCGCGGCCGTGCACCAGCAGGACGGGAGCGGTGATGGCCGCCAGCTCGGCCCCGGACAGGGCCAGGTCGTCCACCCAGCGCTGCCGCGGCTCGGGGAACATGGCCGCCCAGGAGTCGCGCACCGCCGGGCTGAGGCTGGCCTGGTAGCGCAGCTCGATCAGCTCATCGGTGATCAGCCCGCGGTCGTGCGCGAACAGGCCGATCACCTCGCGCATCTGGGCCACCCCCGGGGTGTATCCCCATACCGTGTTCAGGCCCGGGGGCAGCGCCATGGCCACGCCCATCGAGCCCATCAGCACGATGCGCCGCACGGCTTCCGGGCGGACGGCGGCCAGGGACAGGGCGATCGCCCCGCCCATCGAGTTGCCGATGATGTCGACGGGGCCGGTGCCCAGCGTGTCCAGCAGGGCCAGGGCGTGCGCGGTCCAGGCCGCCCGGCCGTAGGTGCGCGGTTCGCCGGTGGCGGTGCCGCCGAAGCCGAGCTGGTCCGGGGCGATCACCCGGCGCTCCTGGCTCAGCGCGGGGATCACCGGGCGCCAGTTCGCGGTGGCGGTCACGCCGGGTCCCGAGCCGTGCAGCAGCAGCACGGGCGGCGCCTGCTGGCCGTCCGCTGCGCCGGCCGGGGCGCCGGTGTCGATGACCGCGGTGGGCACGCCCGCCACGTCGATCTGGCCAGCGGGCAGGGTGGTCGTGGTCATGCGGTCCTTCCGGTGCTCACGGGCTGCGGGCGGGCTGGCTGCGGGCTGGCCGGCTCGCTCGCGGCCGAGCTGGGGCTGGGAGGAGACGCGGCGCACGGGTCCCAGCCACATGTCGATGGACCCGGGCTCGTCCGGGTCGAAGGTGCGCGGCCGCCAGGCCTCGTCGTCCTCAATCCGGCGCACGCCGAACGAGTACTCGTAGGTGAAGCCTTCCGGGCCCAGGAAGTACAGGAAGATCGCGGTGGACTGAGGGTGGCGCCCCGGGCCCATCTCGATCTCGACGCCGCGGGAGACCAGGAAATGCCAGTTCCGGAACACGTCGTCGATGGTGGCCACCTGGAAGTTCATGTGGCACAGCCCGGGCCGCTCGCCGCGGAACACGGCCAGCTTGTGGTGCACCGGGTCGATCCGGATCAGGCAGGCGGCGTCGCCGAGCCAGTCCGAGACCCGCGCGTTGAACCGGGTGCTCCAGAAGCGGTAGGCCTCGTGCACGTCCGGCGCGTCCAGGCACAGATGGCCGAACTCGGTGATCCCGGCCGGCCGGGTGAAGGCCACTGGCCGGGTGATCGTCTCCTGCTGGCTCACGAGTTCCAGCCGGTTGCCGAACGGGTCGTCGAACGCGATGAACTCCCGGACCCGCCGGGACCGCGCCTGCGCCGGATCACCGCGGCGCACCCGGAACCCGGCGGCTTCCAGTTCGGTCTCGGCCGCGGCGAGCGCGTCCGAGTCGGCCACGGCGAAGCCGGACGAGATGACCCCGGAGGGCCCCTCGACCAGCGCGAGGCAGTGATGCCGGTGGTCGGCGCGCAGATGCGCCACCCCGGCCTCGGCCAGCCCAGCTTCGGCGGGCGTGACCAGTTCCAGGCCGACGATGTCGGTCGCGAACTGGACGGCCGTCCCGAGGTCGGCGACGCCGGACCGGACGTAGGCGATGTCGGTAAGCGTGATCATGGGCAGCTCAGGCGTAGACCGGGGTGACGTCGATATAGATCTGCCAGTCGCGGACCAGGTCTCCGTCGTAGACGAGGATGTCCGCGTTGGGCACGGTGACGGTCTTGCCGTCCAGGCGCCGGTACTCCACGTCGATCTGCGCGATGACCGTGTCGCCGGACTCGAACACGTTCTTGATGTGGTGGGTCAGGCCGTCGATCGTGGAAAAGAAGCCCGCCACCGCCTCCCGGACTGCCGCCCGCCCGGTGACCGGGTCGGCGTTCCCGAAGCGGAAGGTCACGTCGGGGGTGAGGTGGGCGACGAACTTGTCGGGGTCGAACGCGTCGATGTCCGCGAAGGTCTGGGCTACGTCTCGGCTCATGATGCTCTCCCTCATTGGAGGCCGGCGGGGCAGGACCGGCGGGCGGATCCCGGGAGCCTCCGCAGAGGCGGGCGGGATGCCGTCCGGCCGAAAGTGTATGCAGTTCGAACTGTATGCAGTTGGCCGGGATTCTGCAATGGTGCCCGGGCTCAGGCCTCGGGTTCTTGGTTGGCCAGGAAGGCCTCCGGCGGCGGCGCACCCCACAGGTGCGGCGGGACCTCCCAGTCACTGGCCACCCAGCAGTCATCGATCTGGTCGATGTCGGAGAACCACTCGATCCAGGAGCCCCACGGATCCGGGTTGTAGTGGAAGAAGTTCGAGCCGATGGTGTGACGGCCCAGGCCCCAGCCCGGCTCGCGGCCCCGGGCGCGCATCCGGTCGGCGCCGATCGCGATCGCGTCGATGGACGGCACCTCGAAGCTGGCGTGGTGGAAGCCGCGATGCGAGCTGGCGATGAACCCGAAGATGTGATGATCACCGGGCCCGGCGTTCAGGAAGGTGACCAGGCCCGTGATCCGGTCGCTGACCCGCAGGCCGAGCACCTGGGTGTAGAAGTCGGTCATCTGCTGCGGCTGCGCGGTGAACAGCAGGGTGTGCCCGAGCCGGCGGGGGAGCACGTCCCCGGTGGCCTGCCGCCACTGGGCCACGCCGATCCGCTGCCGGCTGCCACCCACGTTGAACAGCACCTCGTCGGCGGGCCGGGCCGGTGCCTGGGCCTCGTCGAGCAGCTGCACGGCGGTGCCGTCCGGGTCGCGGATCCACAGCCCGTCCTCGGTCGCGCCGGGCGGGGGCTCGATGACCGGCGTGCCCGCCCGGTCCAGGGCCTCGCGGACCGAGTCGAGTGACCCCGGGCTCAGCGTGAACGAGACGTGGTGCAGCCGCTTGGCCGGCGCCTGGACGAGGCGGACCTGTTCCTGGGTACGGCCGGGGCACTGGGCGACCAGCGACCCGTCCTTCTCCCCGGTCTCCAGCCCGAAGTCTTGCAGGAACCCTTCGGCCACCTCGAGATCCGGCACTTCCAGCGCGTAGTGATGCAGCCCTGAGATCACGGCGCTTCCCCTTCCTCGTTAAACTGCATACAGTTTTGCAGAGATGTGGGTCGCTGTGAAGACCAGCACCGTAAAGACCGGCACCGTGAAGACCAGCACCGTGAAGGCCGGCCAGCCGGGTCTTCACAGCGCGGCGGAGAGGAGTGCGTGCGGTGATTCCAGCGCCGGAAGGCCGGGACGAGGTCGCCGAGGCGGCGCGGGTGCTGTCCGCCCTGGGGCTGGTCACCGCCTACGGGCATGTGTCCGCCCGCACCGGGACGGCCATGCTCATCACGCCAGCCGCCGACCTGGCCACGGTCACCAGGTCCGCCCTCGTCGAGGTCCCGCTCGCGGCGGCGGCCCTGCCGCCCGGCGCGCCTGCCGAGGCCTGGGCGCACCTGGCCCTCTACCGGGCCCGGAACGATGCCGGTGCGATCGCCCGCGCCCACCCCCCGGCCGCGTTCGCGGCGGCCGCCGCGGCCGGGTCCCTGCTCCCGCTGCACGGCCAGGCGGCGTGGCTCGGGGCGTCCGTCCCCGTGCACGACAGCGCGCTGCTGCTGCGATCGGCCGAGCTGGCCGGGTCGGCGGCCGGCCGCCTGCCCGAGGGCGAGGCGCTGCTGCTGCGCGGGAACGGCGCGCTGACGCTGGGGGCCACCCCCGGCCTCGCGGTCGCCCGCATGTG
This sequence comes from uncultured Actinomycetes bacterium, assembly GCA_963718305.1. Lineage (GTDB taxonomy): Bacteria > Actinomycetota > Actinomycetes > Streptosporangiales > Streptosporangiaceae > RYN-230. Next base: position 367,300 of record CAVQZG010000020.1, on the reverse strand, counting down.
GCTGCTGTCCGCGGCCTGCGACACGTTCCTCGCCGCCCGGGCGGGCGGTCCGGCGACGGCGCTGTCCGCCCAGGAGGTCGCGTCATGGCGCGCGGTGCAGGACGAGCTACTGCCCCGGCTGTGGCAGCATCTGCGCCGCCGCACCCAGGAGCGCAGCTGACCGGTACCCAGGTTCAGAGCGTGCTCAGGTCCAGATGGCGGCGGGAATCCCGTCGCTGAAAACCTCTGGCGGGCTGGGCAGGCACCGCGCGACCCCCTGGCTGACCCGCCGGGCGGTCCAGGCCGCCGCGGCCGCGTCGAGCACGTCGTCGACGCCAGCCTGCTCCCCGGCCAGCCCGAGGTCGCCGTCCAGGAGGATGCCGGCCTGGGCGAGCAGGGCCCGGCGCTGGACCGCCCCGGCCCAGGTGATTTTGCGTGACCGGAGTGGAGCGCCAGCCATCGCGGCAAAGCTCAGCTCCGGGTGGGCTTCCACCACCCGGGCCGGAGCCAGGCTCCCCTCCTGAGCGGCGAAGCTCAGCTCCGGGTGGGCTTCCGCGACCCGGGCCGGCGCCGGGCTCACCGCCTGGAGCCACTGATCGACGTCGAGGATCTTGGCCCGCAGGGCGAACGCCTGGCGGGAGAGGCCTTCCCCGGCCAGCCGCCGGTTCTCGGCCGCGGCGGCCTGATAGCCGTCCGCCTCCACCGCGGCGCGGACCGGCGTGATGAAGAGGGACGGCCACCGGCGGCCGAGCGCCTCCCGGGCCAGCTGATCCGCACGACGCCGCCCGGCATCCGCCAGGCCGATGGGAATGTCGATCGCGATCACCAGCACCGGGCCGTCCGCGGCGGCGCGGCCAGCCAGTTCCGCTATCCCCGGCGCGAAATAAGCCCGCGCCCCTCCGCTGGAGAGGGCGATTGCGACCCAGCCGGCCCGGCAGGCGTCGACACCCAGCACCCGTTCGCCGCTCATCCAGCCATGTTCCCGCCGCCCGCACTCCGGCCGGGCCTGGTTCCGTGATCACGGTCAAGCACAGGCGCCGTGGGTCAGGAATTGACCGTGAACAGGGGAACGGACCGCAACAGCCGGCCAGATCCGCGCACTGCGTCGACGGAGCGTAATCAGAGTGATACTTTCGGTTATCGAGTTGCCTGCCGTCCCCGCCCCCCGCGATCAACGGCTGATCCCTGCATGACGTTGGTGTCCTGGCGTGCGGCCATAGCGGACTGATGTGGGCCAAGCGAACGAGGGAGGACATCGCGCATGAGCCTGCCGCCGTGCCCCGGCCGGGCGCCCCGTCCCGCTACCCCCGGGGCCGGGCCGTGAGGATGGCCGCGGCCGCGCTCGGTACGCTGCTCGCCCTCGCGGCCTGGCTGATCAGCCAGGCCGGGGTGGCCCAGGCGGCCAGCCCGTGGCCGTCCGGCCACGGCGCCCAGGTACGGGAGGCCGCCTGGATCCCCGCGCCGGCCAGCGGGACGCTGCGCCCCGGGATGCAGGGCGCAGCGGTCCGGCGACTGCAGCAGCGGCTGGCCCAGCTGCACTACTACCCGGGCGCCGTGAACGGGCAGTTCGGCACCAACACCCTCGAAGCCGTCTGGGCGTTCAAGGAGGTGCAGGGGCTGCCCACGACGGCCGGTGCCGACGACGTCGACCCGGCCATGCGGCGGGCGCTGGCCCGCCCTCAGCTGCCGCCCGTGCTGGTCCCCCAGGGAGGCGGGCTGCGCATCGAGGTCAACCTGCCGCGCGAAGTGCTCGTCCTCTACCAGCACCATCAGGTGGCGCTGATCAGCCATATCTCCGCGGGCGGGGGTTACTACTATCGCTGCCCAGGCGGCGGGATCTGCGGCCCGGCGCTCACCCCGGACGGGAACTACCGGGCACACTGGTTCGCCGGGGGCTGGCTGCACGTCCCGCTGGGCCGGATGTACAACCCGGTCTTCTTCATCGGCGCGAACTTCGCCATCCACGGCGACATCCCCATCCCGCTCCAGCCGGCCTCGCACGGCTGCGTGCGGATCCCGGTTGACGTGGCCGGCCTGCTGCACCGGCAGATCAGGATCAGCCCCGGCCGCGGTACGCCCATCTACGTCCGGGGCCAAGCGCCCGGCACGCTGATCCGCAAGCCCCGGCCCGGCCGCAGCGCCCACGCCGCCACGGCCACGCCGGCCGCGCCTGTACCCGCCACGCCCACGCCGAGGGTGACCGGCAATCCCGCGCTGATCAAGATCCCGGGGGTCCCCGGTCTCGTCTCACCCGGCTAGCGCACGCGGCCCGGCTGGCATACTCGGCAGCACGCGCTGGCCGGGCGGGGGGAGTTGCTGATGGATGAGTACTTCGATCTTGGTGACTACACCCGGCCGGTGACGACCTCCTCGCCCGGCGCGCAACTCTGGTTCGACCGCGGCCTGGTGTGGGCGTACGCGTTCAACCATGACGAGGCGGTGGCGTGCTTCGAGCGGGTGATCGAGGCCGACCCGCAGTGCGCGCTCGGGTACTGGGGACTGGCCTACGCGCTGGGACCCAACTACAACAAGCCCTGGGAGGCGTTCGGCGAAGCCGAGCTGACGTCGTCGGTGTCACGGGCCTTCACCGCCGCGCGGGAGGCCGCCGCCCGGGCCGGGAACGCGTCGCCGGCCGAGCGCGCGCTGGCGGTCGCCCTGGCCGCCCGGTACCCGTCGGCGGACCCCGCTGCGGACTGCAGCCCGTGGAACACCGGGTACGCCGGCGCCATGCGCGAGGTGTACCGATCTCACCCCGACGACCTGGACGTGGCCGCGCTGCTGGCCGACGCGCTGATGAACCTCACGCCGTGGGCGCTGTGGGACCAGGCCACCGGGCAGCCGGCCCCCGGGGCGGCCACGGCCGAGGCCCGGGCCGTGCTGGAGCGGGCCCTGGCGCTCCCCGGCGGACGGGCCCATCCCGGGATCCTGCACATGTACATCCACCTGATGGAGATGTCGCCCACTCCCGAGGCCGCCCTCCAGGCTGGTGACCTGCTCCGCGACCTGGTGCCGGACGCGGGCCACCTCCGGCACATGCCGACCCATCTGGACGTGCTGTGCGGCGACTACGCGCGCGTGGTGTCGTCCAACACCGCCGCGATCGGAGTTGACGAGAAGTTCCGGGCCCGCCGGGGCGCGATGAACTTCTACACGCTGTACCGGGCGCACGACTATCACTTCAAGATCTACGGCGCGATGTTCCTGGGCCAGGCGCAGGTCGCGCTCGACACGGCGGACCAGCTGGCCGCGGCCATCCCCGAGGACCTGCTGCGGGTCCAGGTCCCGCCGATGGCGGACTGGCTCGAGGGGTTCGTGCCGATGAAGATGCACGTGCTGGTCCGGTTCGGGCGCTGGGCGGACATCATCGCCGCGCCGCTGCCCGCCGACCCGGACCTGTACTGCGTGACCACGGCGATGATGCACTACGCGAAGGGGGTCGCGCTGTCCGCGACGGGCCGGGTGGACGAGGCGGACGGGGAACAGCGCCGGTTCGCGGACGCGGCCGCGCGGGTCCCCGCCGCACGCATGGTGTTCAACAACACCTGCGAGGACATCCTCCAGGTCGCCGGGGCCATGCTGGACGGCGAGCTGGAATACCGCCGGGGACACTACGACGCGGCCTTCGCGGCGCTGCGGCACAGCATCGACCTGGACGACGGGCTGCCCTACGACGAGCCGTGGGGGTGGATGCAGCCGGCCCGGCACGCCTACGGCGCCCTGCTGCTGGAGCAGGACCGGGTGGAAGAGGCCGAGGCCGTCTACCGCGCCGATCTCGGCCTGGACGGCACGCTGGCCCGGGCCTGCCAGCACCCCGGCAACGTGTGGAGCCTGCACGGCTACCACGAATGCCTGACCCGGCTGGGCAAGCAGGAGCAGGCCGGGATCATCGGGCAGCAGCTCACGGTGGCCGCCGCGCGGGCCGACGTGCCGATCACCGCCTCCTGCTACTGCCGGCTGGCCACCACCTGCCACTGAGCAATTCGGTCAGACCGGGACGGTTTTCGTTGCGGGAATTCAGGGTTGTCTGGTGCCGGGCTCGACGAACCATTCCCGGCCGAAGACCAGCCCGAAGAGCGGGGCCGGCAGCGCCACCATCGCGCGGGGCAGGTGTCGGGCCCGGCCGCGGCCGTCGCGCACGAACGACCGGTGGGCGGCGAGGGCGGCCCGTTTCTGGGCGGCGAAGCGGCGCACGTTGACCCGGTGGGTGATGGCCGACCGGGGGCTGAACCCGGCCCGGAGCCCCGCCGCGTCGTAACGGCCTACCACCCGCAGCAGCCGCAGCAGGGTCAAGAACGGGACGGCCAGTTCCCGGGGGAGTGTCGCCTCCCAGACCCGGACCCCGCAGAGCGCCGCGGCCCGGGCCCCGACCTCGTGCACCCGGACGTGGTCACGGTGCCCGTACCCGCCGTTCCGGTCGTAGCTCAGCAGCAGCTCAGCATGTTCGTCCCGGATCAGGGCGGCGAGTCTCGCGGCCGCCTCGCCCGGGTCGGCGCGGACGAAACGCGGGCGGTCCGGCGGGTCCGGAAACAGCACCGGCCCGTGCCCGCTGTCCGCATAGCCCAGGTGCACGACCCGGGCCGCGCCCAGCTGCGCCGCGCTGGCCCGCAGTTCCGCGAGCCGGTCCCGGGTGCCGGGCCAGGTACCCGGCCCGGTGGCCGGGCCCATGATCCCGTCCGTGGCTACCGCGATGACCACCCGGTGCCCCTCGGCGGCCAGCCGGGCCAGCGTGCCCCCGGTCAGCAGTACCTCGTCGTCGGGATGCGCGTGGAAGGCCACCACCGTCGCCATGCGGCCAGCTTGCCACGGCGGTCCGGAGGGGTCAGCTGAGGTGTGAGTTGACCACCCGGGGGTGCCCGGCGCTGTGGAAGAAGATGCCCGGATAGGGCCGGGTCCAGAAGACCGCGCTCGGGTTGTCGTGCAGCGTCGAGTTCTTGATGGTCAGCCAGCCGGTGAAGTTGTTGCTGACGTAGAAGATGGCGCCACCGCCCTCGCGGGCGTGGTTATTGCGGATGACCGTGCCCACGACCTTGAGCTTGTACTTGTCCCCGTCGGTGTAAATGGCGCCACCGCTGCCGCCGCCCGCGGTACCGGAGGCAGCCGGGTTCGCGCCGAAGCCGATGGCCTTGTTGTTCGTCATCACGCTGTTCGTCACGACCCACGACACGCCGATGCTGCTGAGCGCGCCGCCGTTGGAGCACCGCCCGCCGGAGAACGTGTCGCGGGTGATGTACACCGGGCGGTTGCGGTACTGGGCCAGCGCGCGGATCGCGGCGCCGCCAAGGTCTGGCCCCGACTGGTAGCAGCGGTTATTGAGGAACCGGGAATTGACCACCTTGAGCTGGCCGCCCAGCGCGAACAGGGCGCCGCCGCCCCCGCCGCCGAACTGGCCATTGGGGGTTTGCCGGACCTGTGAGTTGCCGTTCTTCAGCGTGATGTTCTGCACGGTCAGCTCGGGCCACTGCTGGTTGTAGCAGTCGGAGGTGGTCCACTTCTGCTTCTTGTCGCAGGTGTTCATGTAGAGGATCTGGCGCTTGCCGCCGCCGCTGAGGGTGACCAGGCCGCCGCCGTCCAGTACGACCTGGTGGCTGGTGTTCACGACCTTGGCCGTGGCGGTCATGGTGATGGTCACCGGGTTCGGGCCGCAGTCGAACGTGATGATGCCGCCGCGGGCCACGGCCTTGACCACGGCCGCGGAGGTGCAGCCGGCGGGCGTGCCGGCCCCGATGACGTGGTCCGGATGGCTCGTGTTCACCGCGGCGCCGGCCTGCGGGACGCTGGCGTGGCCATCGGGGTTGCCGAAGTCCGGCAGGCCGTGGGCGGCGGCCTGGGCCTGAGCCTGCACTGCGGTACCGACCGAGGTGCCTGCGGTGGTGCTCGCCGAGGCGCTGGCCGTGGCCAGCCCGGTGACGGTCAGTGTGGCTCCGGCCGAAACGGCCAGCAGGAACCCGCCAAAACTACCCATGGGGCGCATGGCGCCTCATGCTAGCCCTGATGATCAGGTTCGTACTGGGAAATCGGGTGCCGACGGTCGTAGCGACGGAAACCCGGCAGCAGGGTGGCCAGCAGGGCGGCCCCGGCGATGCACGCCAGGCCGCCGGACACGATCGAGAACCCGGTGGACACCAGGGTGGCCACGGCCCCGGCCTCCAGGTCGCCGAGCCGGGGACCGCCGGTGACCACGGCGATCTGCACCGCGGAAACGCGGCTCCGGTACTCCTCGGAGGTGGCTGTCTGCAGGATGGTCGAGCGGAGCACCGCTGAGAGCACGTCGGCCCAGCCGGCCAGCGCGAGCAGCACCAGCGCGACCCACAGCAAGTGGACCAGCCCGAACGCGACGATGGCGGCGCCCCACACGCAGACGGCCACGATCACGGCCCAGGCCTGGCGGTTGATCCGCTCCAGCCAGCCGGTGGTCAGCGCGCCGACCAGGGCGCCCGCGGCGGGCGCGGCGTACAGGTAGCCGAGCGTGCGGGCCCCGCCGTGGAACACCGAGACGGCCAGCGCCGGGAACAGCGCCCGCGGCATGCCGAACACCATGGCGTTGAGGTCGATGAGGTAGGCGCCCTCCATCGCCTGCCGCCCGCGCAGGTACCGCAGCCCCTCGGCGATAGCGCGAAGCCCGGGGCGGCCCGCCTCCGGGGAGGGCGGGATGGCCGGCAGGCGCGCTGCGGTCAGCGCGGTGAGCAGGAAGATGACGGCGGTCGCGGCGTACACCCACTGCAGGTGCACGGCGTCGATCGCCAGCCCGGCCAGGGCGGGCCCGACCACCGAGCCCACCTGGCCCACCGCCTGGGTGGCGGCGTAGGCGGGGACCAGGTGCCGGGGCGCCACGAGCGCGGGCACCGACGCGTTGCTGGCCGTGGAGGCCGCCCCGGCCAGGCCGGCCGCGAGCGCGCTGACCAGGTACAGGGCGATCAGCGACGGGTGCGCGGCGGCCGCGTTGACGGCCAGGCCGCCGCTGGTCAGCGCGAGCAGCACCGACGCCACCAGGAGGATGCGCCGCCGGTCGAAGGCGTCGCCGAGCGAGCCGCCGATGAGCGCTCCGGCGATCAGCGGCAGCAGCTGGACCAGGCTGACCAGCCCTACCTGGAGCGAGGACCGGGTCAGCGCGTACACCTGGTACGGGATCGCGACCGCGGTGAGCTGGCTGCCGAACACCTCCACGAACTCGCCCGCGAACAGCAGGCGGAAGCCGCGGGATTCACGCAACGGGCCGAGATCGATGAAGATCCGGTTCGGCACGGGGACCATGATGCCTGGTCAACGGGGGCCGGGGACGAGCAGGGTGCGCCGGCCCGTCGGTGACGGCCGGTGTCCGCAGCAGCCTGGTCAGTCCGGGCTGGTCCGGTCCCGGCCCAGCAGCCGGTCAGTCGCGGGGTCGGGCTGGCCGTCGAAATACTGGCTGAGGACCTGGGCGAACAGCGGCCCGGCTGGATCGGCCCGGTGGAACAGGGTCATGGACGAGCGCAGCTTCTGCGCGTCCAGGCCGCCGAAGATCTGCTCCGCGCTCCGTCCCGCAACGCCGGTGAGCACCCGGGCCGAGTCGGCCAGCCGCGGGCCCAGCACCGGATGCCGCAGGTAGGCCCGGGCCTCGTCGAGTGAGGAGATCGCGAACTGCTGGGCCGTGGCGCTCCGGCCGAGCCCCGCGATCTGCGGGAACACGAACCACATCCAGTGGCTCACTTTGCGGCCCGCGCGCAACTCCGCCACCGCCTGGTCGAAGGTCCCGCCAGCATCCTGGGCGGCCACGAACCGCTCCAGGCCGTAAGGATCATCCATCAGGCGGCCCCGCAATCCTGCGAATCATGCGCTTTCACGTAAATAGCCTAACCACGACAGCCTCGTTATTCGGAGCGTTCCGGAGCCCGGATTGGTGTGACGTTCATAACGCTTCGAAATGCCACGATTTATTCAGCTCATCCAATCTGCGACCGCACCGGGGCCGAATGGCCTCGTGATGATGAAGAAATTCGCGCAGCGTTCGCGGGCTGCCCTCGGCGCCATCGTGGTGGGCGGCCTCATCGGCCTGCTGGCCGCGGCGGCCGCGCTCGGCGTGGCCGAGCTGGTGGCTGGCTTTACCGGGATCGCGGGAGAACCCGTGATCGCGGTCGGCGGCGCGGCCATCGACCTGACCCCCATTCCGGTCAAGGATTTCGCGATCGTGCATTTCGGCAGCCACGACAAAACCGTGCTGCTGACCGGGATTTACGTCGTGCTGGCGCTCTTCGCGATGGTTACCGGGATCCTGGCCCGGCGCCGGATCGGCTACGGGCTGGCGGGACTGGGCCTGTTCGCGGTACTCGGCGCCGCGGCCGCCGCGACCCGTCCCGTCTCCAGCCCGGTCAACGCGGTGCCCACGGTCGTGGGCGTGATCGCCGGCGCGCTGGTCATGGCCCTGCTGGTCCGCGCCGCGCCGGCGCCGGCCGGCCAGCGCGGCGAGAACGTCGTTTCCGCGACGGAACCAGTCGTGGTCCCGGCCGGCCCTGCCCCGCAGTCCGGCGGCGCGCCCAGTGGTGGTCCGGGTAGCGGGGCACCTGGACCCGGTGCTCCCGCCGGCATGCTCCTGGCGGTGCCCCCGACCGCCGGAGATTCCTCCTGACCGCGGCCGGGGCGGCTGCCCTCGCGGTGGCCGGGGCCGGGGCTGGCCAGGCCTTGCTGTCCCGGTTCAACGTGTCCGCGGCGCGGTCCGGCATCACGCTTCCCGCCCCGGCGGTCACCGGGCCGCGGCCGCCGGGCGGCGCACAGCTCGCCGTCCCGGGGATCAGCCCGTTCACCACGCCCGACGGGAGCTTCTACCGGGTGGACACGGCGCTCAGCCTGCCCCAGGTCCCGCCGGAGACGTGGCACCTGCGGGTGCACGGCATGGTCGAGCGGGAGCTGGACATCACCTTCGACCAGCTGCTGAAGCGGCCGCTCACTGAGGCGGACATCACCCTCGCCTGCGTGTCCAACCAGGTCGGAGGGCCATACCTAGGCAACGCCCGGTGGCTGGGCGCCAGCCTCGCGGCCCTGCTGCGGGAGGCCCGGGTCAAGCGGGGCGCCGACCAGATCCTCAGTACCTCGGCAGACGGATGGACCTGCGGCACCCCGATCCAGACGGTCATGGACGGCCGGAACGCGCTGCTCGCGGTGGCCATGAACGGGCAGCCCCTCCCCGTCGCGCACGGTTTTCCGGCCCGCATGATGGTCCCCGGCCTGTACGGCTACGTGTCCGCCACCAAGTGGGTGGTGGACCTGGAGATCACCACGTTCGCGGCCGCGAAGTCCTACTGGGTGCAGCGGGGCTACTCGACCCGCGCCCCGATCAAGACCGAGTCGCGGATCGACGTGCCCCGGCCGCTGGCCCAGGTCAAGGCGGGCCGGACCGCGGTAGCCGGGGTGGCCTGGGCGCCGCACCGCGGTATCGACGCGGTGCAGGTCCGCGCGGACGCCGGCCCCTGGAACGAGGCCCGGCTCGCGCCGGTGCCCGGCATCGACACGTGGCGGCAGTGGGTGTGGGAGTGGGACGCCCCACACGGGCTGCACACGCTGCAGGTCCGGGCCACCGACGGTTCCCACGCCACGCAGCCATCCCGCCGCGTGCCCATCTTCCCCAACGGCGCCACGGGCTGGGACACGGTCACGGTCACCGTCGCCTAGCCCCCGCCCTGGCCCGCAGCCCAGATGCCCATCAACCCAGATGTTCGTCAACGCACATGAAAGAGGAGTTCACCACCATGAAATACAAGGTCCCGGCTATCGCTGTCCTGTCCGCCGGCCTCGCGTTCGGGGCCGCCGCGTGCGGCTCCAGCGGCACCTCGGCCAGCTCAGGATCACCCGCCCCGTCCTCGTCCGCGTCCTCCGTGCCCACCCAGTCCGCGCAGACCGCGTCCAAGCCGTTCGGCCCGGCCTGCTCGGCGGTCCCGTCCTCCGGGGCGGGCAGCTTCACGGGCATGTCCACCGCCCCGGTGGCCACCGCCGCGTCGAACAACCCGGTGCTGTCCACCCTGGTCACCGCGGTCAAGAAGGCGAACCTGGTAGACACGCTCAACTCCGCGAAGGGCATCACCGTGTTCGCCCCGGAGAACAGCGCGTTCGCCGCGATCCCGCCGGCCACGCTGACCAAGGTGCTCGCCAACAAGGCCGAGCTGACCAAGATCCTCACCTACCACGTGGTAGGCGGGACGGTCAGCACCGGCGACTTCTCCATGGGTACCAAGGAGAAGACCCTGGAAGGCGCCAAGGTGACGCTGGGCAAGATGGGCTCCACTTACACCGTCAACGGGGCGAAGGTGGTCTGCGGCGACGTGACCACGTCCAACGCCACCGTCTACATCATCGGCTCCGTGCTCATGCCCAAGTCCTGACCTCCGGCAGCGATGCGGGGCCGCGCCCGTCCGGGCGCGGCCCCGCAGGCATATGTCAGGCGGCGGCGGACTGTTCCGCGATGGCCGCGTACTGGCGCTCCATCGTCTTGGCGACACCGCCGCGCCAGCCTTCAGCGATGGACTGTGACATGGGGTCGGGAAAGATGTCCTCCTCGCCGTTCTCCACCCCGTCGAAGATGGCCCGCGCGACGGACTCGGGGGAGGCCTTGGGTATGTCAAAGCCGCGGGTCATGTCGGTGTCGGTCGGGCCGGTCAGGACGGCGTGCACGCTGACGCCACGTCCGGCCAGGATGGCGCGCAGCGATTGGGTCAGGGAGAAGGCGGCCGCCTTGGAGACTGAGTAGGCCGGGGTGAGCGGCAGCGGGGCGAGGGCCATCGTGGACACGTTGTTGACGATGGCGCCGTGGGACCGGGTCAGCAGCGGCAGGAAGGCCCGGGTCACGGCGTAGCTGCCGAAGAGGTTGACGGCGAGCTGCCGCTCGAGCGGGGACGGATCGCTCAGGTCGTCGTACAGCGCGATGCCGGCGTTGTTGATCAGGACATCGAGGGACCGGATCTGATCGGCGGCGGCCTGGATCTGTGCCGCGCTGGTCACGTCCAGGGTCAGAGCCGTGACGCGCCCATCCGGGTGGGTGAAGGGCTGGCGGGTGCCCGCGTACACTCGCGCCGCGCCCCTGCTCAGGGCCTCCTCGACCAGCGCCCGCCCGATGCCGCGATTGCCTCCGGTCACCAGAACTGCCCTGTCTGCGATGCTCACCATGATGACGATCTCCTTTGCCGGGGGCAGGACCAGCAGGTCATGCCCGTTTACTGCTACAGATCCGGGCCGCCGGTGAAACTCACTGGTGCCGCGCCTGCTGCTGCGCCTGCCGCCGGGCGCACGCCGCCGGCCGGTGACTTTCGCGGCCGGGCGGGGTCTATACCGGTGTCGGCAGGGGTCTCGGCAGAGGTCCGAGAAGCCTGCACCGGGCGAGCACTGGAGAGCAGTGATGCGATCAGCGGCCACGGCAGAGCCGGGAGAACGCGTGCTGGGCGGCGGTAGTCCCGGCCGGGACGGGGCGGCGGCCGGGGCGATGCCGGGCGGTGAGGACTTCGCCCGGCTCACCGATCCGTTGCGGCCCGAGCTGCTCGCGTACTGCTACCGGATGCTCGGCTCGGTACAGGACGCCGAAGACCAGGTGCAGGAGACCCTGGTCCGGGCCTGGCGGTCCTACGGCGAGTTCGAGGGCCGGTCGTCGCTGCGGACCTGGCTGTACCGGATCGCCACGAACACCTGCCTGCGGGCGCTGGAGAACCGCCGCCGCCGGCCGTTGCCAGCGGGCCTGGGCAGCCCGTCCAGCGACCCGGAGGGTCCGCTGGACGCGGCCCGGCCCGAGGTGCCGTGGCTCGAGCCTTTCCCTGACGCGCTGCTCGGCGCCCCATCCGCGGATCCGGCGGCGATCGTGACGGCCCGGCACAGCACGCGGCTGGCCCTCATCGCCGCCCTGCAGTACCTGCCCGGCCGCCAGCGGGCCGTGCTGATCTTGCGTGACGTGCTGATGTGGCGGGCGGCCGAGGTCGGTGAGCTATTCGGGATGTCGACCGCCGCGGTGAACAGCGTGCTGCAGCGCGCCCGGGCAGGCCTCCAGCACGCTGCCCCCATCGAGGACGAGATCCGCGAACCTTCCGACGCCGGCCAGCGAGAGCTGCTCGACCAGTACGCGGCGGCGCTGGAGAACGCCGACCTGACCGCGCTCATGCGGCTGCTGCGCGCCGATGCCGTGGTCGAGATGCCGCCGGTGCCCACCTGGTTCGCCGGCCATGAGCAGATCAGCCGCTTCCTGGCCGCCCATGTTCTCCGCGAGCCCGGCGGCCTGCGGATCGTCCCGGCCGCCGCCAACGGCCAGCCGTCCCTCGCGGCCTACCTGCGCGGTGACGACGGCGTGTACCGCGCCCACGCGGTGCAGGTGCTCACCTGTACCGGGACGGGCATCGCGCGGATCGTCTCCTTCATCGAGCCGCGGCTGTTCGCGACGTTCGGCCTGCCGCAGGAACTCCCCGCCCGCCACTAGGACGAGCGCCACGGCCGCCGGCCGTCCCCGGCCCTCCTGAGCGAAGGCCGCGCCGGGAATCAGGACTGGCCGGGGGGCAGGGACGGGGGACCGTCTGGCCCGCGGCCCCGGCGGAACTGGGCGGTGGCGACGGAGATGGCGAACAGCGCCGCGCCGTAGGGGCCGGCCACCCACAGTGGCCAGGGATACTGCAGGTGGCCGGTGGTGGCGCTGGCCAGGACCCAGACCACCACGTTGACCGACACCGCCACCAGCCAGATCGTCCACAGCACCTTGAGCGCGGCCGGCTGGCGGGCGAACAGCCCGCGGTGATCCGGCGCCGGCGCCGGGACCGGGGCGGGAGCCGGCGCAGCCGGCGTGGCCGGCCGGGCCGGGGCCGGGGTGGTGGTCTCGGGCAGGTCGCGGCAGAGCGGCACGAGGTCCCCGCGGGTCACCGCCTCGTACGCACGGCCCATCCGCTCGACGTACTCGTCCGTCTTCAGCCGGCCATCGTCCAGCGCGGCGCGCAGTCGCTCTACGACGTCCTGGCGTTCCGCGTCTGAGGCCCGCATGTCCGGACGATCGTCCATGGCCGTCGCCTCCGCCCCGCATCCGCTGACCCTGAGCCCGCCCCGCATCCCCTCAGCCCAGGATAGGGGCCTGCCCGCCCTCGGTCAGACCCGGCGATGGGCCCGCAGGCAGGCGGGCGGCCCGGCGCGTCGTACGCTCGGCGCATGGAGTTCAGCCGCGACCTGCGCGATGACGTGATCGCGGGCGACATCACCGTGTCCTTCCGGCTGTGGCGCCGGCCGAAAGTGAAAGCCGGCGGCCGCTACCCGGTCGGCCCGGCCCGCATCGAGGTCGACTCGGTGGAGCTGATGCCGTTCGCCTCCATCACCCCGGCCGACCTGCGCCGTACCGGGGAGCCGGACCTGGAGTCGCTGCGCAGGCGCGCGGCGCACGCGGGACCGGTCACCGACGACACGCTGCTCTACCGGGTCGAGTTCCATCTGGTCGGGGAACCCGGCCGCTAGCCCTGCTGGGCGAAGTCCCTGGTCCGGATGGTCACCAGCGAGACCACGGCCGCCACCAGCGCGATGATCGCCGCGACCAGCAGGATGTGGTTCAGGCCGGTGGTGAAGGCGGCCCGGGTGATCTCGCCCACCCTCGGCCGCAGCGGCGCGGGGAGTTTCGCGATCACGTTGCCGATCTCGCCGGACTGCACGGCGGTGGCGATCTTCGGGCCCTGGTGAGACAGGCCGGGCACCGCGGCGATAGCCGCCCGGACCTCACTGGCCACCTTGTTGGAGAACAGGGTGCCCAGCAGCGCGATGCCGGTAGCGATCCCGACCTGGCGGAACGTGGAGTTGATGCCGGAGGCCATGCCCGCCTGCTCCGGCCGGACCACGCCGACCGCGGTGGAGGCCAGCGGCGGGTTGACCAGGCCGACGCCGAGCCCGCCCACGATCATCCCGGGGATCAGGTGCGTCCAGCCCGACTGCGCGTTGAGCCCGCGCATCAGCAGCAGGCCCACCCCGACCAGGATCAGCCCCGGCCCGATGAGCAGCCGGATCGGCACCCTGGACGTCAGCCGGCCGGCCGCCGTGGCGCTCACCAGGATGGCCCCGGACAGGAACATGACCCGGACCCCGGTACCCAGCGGCGAGTACCCCAGGATGTCCTGCAGGTACAGCACGAGGTACAGCAGCATCGCGAAGATCGAGGCGCTCAGGCCGAACGCCGCCACGCTGCCGCCGGTGAACGTCGGCAGCCGGAACAGGCTCAGGTCGAACATCGGGTGCGCGATGTACCGCTCGACGAAGACGAAGGCGACCAGCAGCACGGCCGAGGCCGCCAGGCAGCCCAGCACCAGGCCGTCGGTGAACGACCGCTGATTGGACTCGATCAGCGCGTAGACCAGCAACGCCAGCGCCGCCGTGAACAGCGCGAAGCCCGCCCAGTCCGGGCGGCTGGCCTGCGGCGCGCGGGACTCGGAGACTTTCAGCACCGAGATGACCACGGCGATCACGCCGATCGGCGCGTTCACGAAGAAGATCCACCGCCAGGACAGGCCGGAGGTCAGCAGGCCGCCGAGCAGCGGCCCGATCGCCACGGCCAGGCCGGTCACCGCGCCCCAGACCCCGAACGCCGTGCCGCGGTCCCGGCCGCGGAACGCGTCCGCGAGCAGGGCGAGCGAGACCGCGAACATGATCGCCCCGCCCACGCCCTGCAGCCCCCGGGAGAGCTGGAGCATCAGGGTGCTGGTCGCGAACCCGCACAGGACCGAGGCGCCGGTGAAGATGGCCAGGCCGATCAGGTACATCAGGCGGCGGCCGAACATGTCGGCCAGGCTGCCCGCGGTAAGCAAGAAGGCGGCCAGGGTCAGCGCGTAGGCGTCCACCACCCACTGCAGGTCGGCGAAGCTCGAGTGCAGGGCCCGCTGGATGTCCGGCAGCGCGACGTTCACGATCGTGATGTCCAGCAGCAGCATGAAGGTGCCGAGGCACACCGCGACCAGCGTCCACCACTTGTTCCCGCGCCGGTCCGGCTCCCCGCCGCCGGGGCCCGGCTGGCTGGGCTGGCTCTGGTCCTGGCCGGACAGATCAGCGTGGGCTTCGGTCACGAGCGCTCCCCGGGGCTTGGCGGCAACATCAGGCACGCGACACTGCCCACGATACGGGCGGGGTCACAGAGCGCTCCACGCGGCCGTCTGATGGGACCAGCATGGTTTGCGGTCAAGTCGGGCGATACTGGGGATATGCCACACCGGCAGCAGGCCAGGACCGGGCAGGCCGTCCAGGCAGATGTGGCGTCGGGCGTGGCCGAGCTCGTGGCCGATGCTGACCGGCCGCGGGCCTGGACGCTGCGGGTGGATGGCATCCCGCAATCCCACGTGGACCTCGACGACCCGCGGTACCTGGAGTTCGAGTACATGCGGCGGCTCGGGCACCTGGCCGACCTGACCGTACCCTCCGGGGAGCCGCTGCGGGTCCTGCACCTCGGCGGCGGGGCGCTCACCCTGGCCCGGTACGTGGCGGCGACCCGTCCCGGATCCCGGCAGCTGGCCGTGGACTCGGACGAGGCCCTGGTCGATCTGGTCCGGCGGCTGCTGCCCCTGGACCAGCCGGGCCGCCGCGCTGCGGCCGGACGGGCCGGTGCCGCGCGGGGAGGTGCCGGCCAGGCCGGTGCGGCCCGGATCCGGGTCCGGGTCGGTGACGCCCGGGCGGTCCTGGAGGAGGTCAAGCCCGCGTCGTTTGACCTGGTGATCGCCGACCTGTTCGCCGGGGCCCGGACCCCGGCCCACGTGACCACGGTCGAGTTCGCGGCGGCGGCGGCCGCCGCCCTCACGCCGGCCGGGATCTTCGCCGCGAACCTGGGCGACGGCCCACCGCTCACGCACGCCCGGGCCCGGGTCGCGACCGTGCGGGCTGTTTTCCCGCACGCGTGCCTGATCGCGGACCCGGCGGTGCTGCGCGGCCGCCGGTTCGGCAACCTGGTGCTGGCCGCCTCGCGGGCGGAGCTTCCGGTGGCCGGGCTGGCCCGGCGGACGGCCGGTGACCCGTTCCCCGGCCGGGTCACCGGCGGGCCGGAACTCGACCGCTTCGCGGCCGGGGCCCGGCCGCGCACCGACGCGCGGGCGGAACCCCCGCCCGTCCCGCCGCCGGACCTCTTCGAGGTCAGGCGGTAGCGCCTCTTCCCGGGCGCGGCCGGTTCCAGGGCGCAGCCGGTTACCGGGGGCCGGCGATGGGGTTGGCCAGCTCGCCGATCCCGGAGATCTCGATGCTCACCTTGTCGCCCGGCTCCAGGTAGACCGGGGGCTTCATGCCCAGCGCCACCCCGGACGGCGTCCCGGTCGCGATGATGTCACCGGGCTCCAGGGTGATGCCCCGGGAGATATAGGCGATCAGCTCGGGCACGCCGGTGATCATCTGGGAGCAGCTGGCGTCCTGCCGCACCTCGCCGTTGACCAGGGTGCGCAGGGTCATCTCGCCGACGGGCGGCGCGGCGGCCGCGTCGAGGACGACCGGGCCGAGCGGGGCGAAGGTGTCCAGCGCCTTGCCCCGGATCCACTGCGGCTCGGCGCTCTGCAGGTCCCGCGCGGAGACATCGTTGATGATCGTGTAGCCGCCGACGTAGCCGAGGGCGTCCCCGGCCGCGACGTCCGCGGCCCGCCGCCCGATGATGACGGCCAGCTCTCCCTCGTAATCGAGCTCCGAGGTGATGGCGGGCCGGATGATCGGCTCGCCGTGCGCGATCAGGCAGGAGGAGAACTTGGCGAACAGCACGATCCGCTCCGGGGGCTTGGCCCGGCTCTCGGCGATGTGGTCGGCGTAGTTGAGGCCGACGCAGAGGATCTTGCCGGGGCGCAGCACCGGCGGCGCGTACCGGGCGCCGGCCTGGCCGACGCGGGGCTGGGCGCCGGACGCCAGCTCGCGCAGCCGGCCGACCGCGGCCGGTCCCCGGGCGTAGAGCTCGCCCACGTCGTGCAGGCCACCGAGGTCAGGCGCGCCGCCTGCGGCCGCGAGCTCGTCCACCGCGGCGAACCCGTCCTCCACCGCGACGTGCAGAGCAGGAACGCCGGTGTCTCCCCGGTACAGTGCCGCCAATTTCACCCGCTGGTCTCCCTTGCTCGCCGGCCGGCCTCGTAGCCTTCCGCAGAATACGACACGGGGCTGATCACGCCTGATCCGGGGACAGGAGGCCGGCGGCCAGCGCGTCCTGGAAACTCTTGATGGTCTCGCGCACCCCGTCGGCCAGCGGGATGTTCGGGACGTCGCCGACCGCGTCGGGCAGGGCCGCCCCGGCGAGCAGCGAGGGCACCGGGAGCAGGTTGGGCTCCCAGGTGATCAGGTCCCGGGCGCCTGGCAGGACATCATCGATGAGGTCGACCAGCGCGGGGATGCCGACCCGGTGGCCCGGCACGTTGAGGCTGACCGCCTCGCCCGAGCCCGCGGCCGCGCGGGCCGACGCGATGAAGGCCCGGGCACAGTCGGGCGCGTAGGTGAGCAGCATGCTGCCGCTGAACTTGATCCGGAACGGGACGCCCGCGGCCGCGGCCAGCATGGCCTTGGTCGGGTCGGAGGTCATGCCCTGGTCCCGGCCGGGACCGTAGACGATGAACGGGCGGAGGCAGATCGACCCGATCCCGTGGTCGGTCGCGTAGACCTTCGCGGTCCCCTCGTTGGCCGCCTTGTACACGCCGTAGAAGGACTCCGGGAGCAGCGGGGAGTTGTCCGCGACGACCCCGGCGGGGTGCCCGGCCGGCCTCCCGAAGACCGCGGCGGAGCTGGCCAGGGCCAGCCCGATCTGGCCCCCGGCGGCCCGGATCGCCTCGAATACGTTGACCGTGCCGACCACGTTGACCATGGCCCCGAGCGGCGGGTCCGCGGCGCAGAACGGGAGCTGCAGGCCGGCCAGGTGGATCAGGTGGGTGATGCCGCGGTCGGCTACCAGGGCGGTCACGTCGCGGCCGCTGGTCACGTCGAGTTCGGCGAATTCGAGCCCGTCGTCGGTCTGTCCTTGGGAGATGAGCCGGAAACGGCGCAGGTCCGGGCTCAGGTCGGTGGCCACGACCGGCACGCCCTCGTCGAGCAGCAGCCGCAGCGCCCACGCGCCGATGCAGCCCGCGGCGCCGGTGACCAGGAACCTCTCAGGTGATGTTGGCATGGGAACAAATTTCACCTAGCGCGTGACCGTACGCAATACCCTGAGCCCATGATCGCCGGGTACAGCCCCGAAGGATGGGGTGATTTCTTCCTCGCCGCAGCCGTGGCTACCGCGGCGCTCAGTGGGCTGATCTTCGTCGGGCTCAGCGTCAGCATCAGGACCGTGCTGGGCACCGAGAAGCGCGAAGGCCAGAACTTCCTGACCGGCCGGGCCCTCGAGGCGCTCGCCGCCTTGCTGATCGTGCTGGTCATCAGCCTGGTCGCGCTGACTCCGGGCATCCCGCGCTGGGCGCTGGTCACGTTCATCCTGCTGTGCGGGCTGGGCAGCGCCACGTCACCGATCCGGGCGCTGCTGGCCAGCCGCCAGCAGGCGGCCATCGACCTCCCGCTGCTGCTGCGGCTGGTCACCGCCGCCGGCCTGACCGTGACCCTGCTGCTCAGCGGGGCGACCCTGGCCACCGGTCATGGCGGCGGCCTGTACTGGCTGCCCGCCGCGTTCGTGCTCGCGATCGTCATCGCCGCCATCAACGCCTGGGTGCTGCTGGGCGAGGTGCTGCGCTGAGGCCTGAGGCTGCGGCCCGCCCTCAGGCCGGATCCGGGGGCGGACCGTCCAGGGGGTTGCGCCCGGCGGAGCGGAGCTTAAGCTCACGCTCGATCCCCGCGATCAGGTCCGGGTGCGCGCTCAGCCCCCACAAGACCTCGACCGGGATGCCGAGCCTGCGGCTGGCCTGCGACACCACCGGCTGGCTCATGCCCAGCGCCTGGGCCAGCCCCTCGTCCCGGGTGAACGTCGGTGGCAGGTCGTCGAGTGACAGGTCGGCGGGCTGGTGAAAGTTCCCGTCCGGCCCGGGGAGCCAGGCTTCGCCCGCCGCCGCCAGGCCGATCGACGACTGCACGTGCTCGGTGCGCGAGTCGGCGAACTGCTCGCGCACGGACTTCTCCACCACCCCGCCGACCAGCCGCCAGTTCGGCGCCAGCAGGACGTTCCACACGTACTCGGCGCGGGCGTGCCCGGGATGGCGGAGCGCGAACTCCAGGCCGTCGATCCGCGCCTGCGGGTCGAACCCGTCCACGCCCCGCTCGTGATGGGCGAACCCGGCGACGAGGAGGACGTGGCCGAGCGGCCCGGGCGCCCGGGCCTGCACCTCGACCTGGTCACGGACCCCCATGCCGCGGAGCTGGGCGAGCCACGGCCCGTACGCATCCCCGGCGAACCAGGCGTCCGGGTTCCCGTCCAGGTAGATCTCCAGGTCCCGGCTGCGCTGGTACAGCGCCGGCGGCGGCATCAGCCGCTGCTCGCCGGTGGCGGCGTTCTCCGCGATGAGGAACGCGGTCTGCTGCAGCTGCTCCAGGAGCCGCTGGCGCCGGGCCGCGTCCGCCTCGTCCAGGGCCCGCATGATGCATTCCAGGTCCGCGGCGTGCTGAGCGGGGTCGAGGGCGGCCACGGCCAGCGGGCCGTCCCGGCCGGCCCCGCTGTCCACCCCGCCCAGGGCGTACCGGGGCAGGATGATCTCCAGCACCTCGGTCACGATGTCCGGCTCGGTGAACTTCAGCGCCTCCAGGAACGCCCGGGCTGCCGGGGCGTCCGCGACCGCGCGCCGCACGGTGGGGAAGCCGGTCCCGGCCGGCCCTGGCTCGTAGCCGGCGGGCAGGTAGGCCGCGGGCCGGCCCGCACTGTCGAAGGCCGCGACCTGCCGGCCGTCTTCGAGCCGGATGATCGGCCGGGTGCGGGCCGGGCCCGCGGGCTCCCCGGGGACCCTCGGCTCCCGCCACAGGGCGGGATCGGAATACAGGAACCCGTAGAAGCGCGTGATCCACTCGTCGGGCTGGGCCTCCAGGAAGCCGCTCGTGGCCCTGGCGAGCAGGTCGGCCGGGGTGACCTCCCCGACGCCGATCTCCTCGCGCAGGTAGCGGGCCAGTACGGGGGACTGGTTATCGCCCCGGGGAAGCTGGGCGAAGGCCAGCGGGTGGTCCGTCTGGAACAGCGCCCCGAGCTGGCCGGGGCTCAGCAGCTCGCCCAGGTCCTCCGGGCTGGCCAGCTTCAGGTTCCGCGCCGCCGCGTAACCGCCGCCGGCGGCGGGGATGAGGTCTTCCTCGGTCAGGGCCGTGCGCACCGCGTCGAACAGCGGCCGCAGCATCGAGCCAGGCGCGAACCGCGCCGGGTCAAGGGGCAGCGCCTGCAGAACCTCGCCGGTAAGCAGCCCGCCGGTGCGAAGTTCCCGCAGCACGCTTACGAGCAGGGCGGCGGTCGCGCCCACCAGGGCCTGGTTGGCGGGGTCGTCGCCGGGGACGTTGTCGCGGGCGGGGGTGGTCCGGTACGGGCCCTGGATCAGGAACCCGAGGAAGGTCTCCTTCTGCGTCGGGAAGAACACGACCAGCGGGGAGCCCTCCCGGGGGACGAGCCGGGGGACGCCGTGCGCGGTGTCGGCCCGGAACGCGAGTTCGACCCGCTGGCCGGCGTGCCCGAGGTCATCCAGCGGGCGGTCCCAGACGAACCAGTCCTCGGCGCGGGCGGCCCGCTGGCCCTGGTTCGGGCCGCGGCTGCGGGTGAGCGTGATGTGCCGGCCCGACAGGGCCGGGGAGGCCGGGATGCGCGGCTGCGTCCGCCGCTCGATGACCGTGTCGGTGATCTGGACACCGTGGGCCCGCAGCCGGCTGATGTTCCGCAGGAACAGCAGGGTCGCGGGCTCGATCCGGTTCAGGGCGGCGGAGATTTCCCCGACGGCGGTGGCCGCGGCCACGGTCTCGTGGTCGAACGGGAAGACGAACAGGGTCTCCGGGGAGTCCGGCACCGGGTCCGCCCGGTTCTCCAGCGGCTCCGCCGGGGACGGCCGGACGTAGTGGTCGATCCGGAAGTGCTCGGCGCCGCTGTGCACGCGCGGGGTCGCGGTGTACGCGTACACCGACTTGAAGCCGATGCCGAACTGGCCGATCTTCGTGAGGTCCGCGGACTTCCCGCTCTGGGCCACCCCGCAGACGCCCCGCACGTCGGCCTCGGTGAACGGCCGGCCGTCGTGCCGGACCTCCAGCCGGTCGCCGAACAGCTCGAACGCCAGCGCGGTCGCGCCCGCGTCCTCGGCGTTCTGGATCAGCTCGAAGATGAAGTGGGTGCGCTCGCTGTACAGGTGCCCGAGAAGATCAAGCACGGCGGTATCCCAGCCGTACCGGGCGATGTTCTCGTCGCGGATCTTTGCGTAGTCCGCTGGCACCCAGGTCCTCCGTCCGCCCGCCCGCCGCATGTCAGCGGGGCTGGTCCCCATGCTGCCACGGCGAAGGAGCGGCGGAGGCCGGGCGCCAGCGCGGTGGACGCCCGGCCTCCGCCGGGGGGCTACCAGCGGGTGAGGGGCTCGAACGTGTGGCTGAAGTACCAGGCGGGCTGGGTCAGGCCGGAGCAGTTGCCTGCGCCCTTGGTCCCCGGGCAGCCGCCGTTGTCGCGTTGCAGCGCCCAGAACGACAGCTCGGCGAGCCCGTGGCTGCGCGCCCAGTGCTCCACGGTGACCGCGTCGGCCTGGGTGAACGTCTCGTCCGGGCCGAAGTCGTCGATGCCGGGCATCTCGGTGACGCCGACCATGTGCCACAGCCGGGCCGGGCTGGCGCCCGGGTACAGCGTCTGGAGCTGGCTGACCAGGCCCGCTCCGGCGGTCTCGGTGTCCGTGGCCATCTGCTGGGCGGTGCCGTAGTAGTAGTCGAAGGTCATGATGTTCACCACGCTGACCCGGGCGCCGTCGGCGACCGCGTTCTGCAGGACCGCGAGCCCGGCGGGGGTCAGCCCGGTCGCGAACGTGGGCAGCGTGTAGGAGAACTGGATGCTGCGGTGGTGCGCCCTGGCCCAGGCCTCGGTCTGCGCGATCGCCTCGTTGCGGCGGTTGATGCCCGCGGTGTTGCTGAGCGAGTCCGCCTCGACGTCCAGGTCGATCCGGGGCACGTGGTAGGTGGTGATCAGCTGCTCGAAGACCCGGGCGATCCCGGCCACGCTGGTGCAGCTGTCGGCCAGCTCCGTGCCGGTGGTGTCCGCCGAGTAGCCGCCGAACGACGGGATGACGTTGCCGCCCCGGGCCTGGATGGCGGCGATGTCCGCGCCGAGGGACGACGCGGAGATGGGCTGCGTGGTGTCGCCGTTCCAGTACGCCGTGCACGAGCCGGGTGCCGCGGTCTGCAGAAAGGCCAGGGCCAGGTACCGGGCCCCGGACGCCTGGGACAGGGCGGCCAGGCCGCCGTCGGTGGTGTCGTAGGTCTCGAAGTACGGGGAGAACACGTGCGCGGGCAGCGGGCGGCTGCCCGGCCAGGTGCCCGCACTGGCCGCCGTGGCGCCGGCCGCCGTGGCCGTGGCGCCCAGGGTGGCCGCCGTGACCAGGGCCGTGGCGGCGGCGGTCAGGACCGCCCGGAGGGGGGAGCGTCGTCTCATGCGCGGATCCTTCTGCCTCGTGCCGCGCCGGGCGCGGCGGCCCAAACCATCCACGGATACAAATAGGAAAGTTTCCTATTTGATTGGGGAGGCTAGTCCCGGCGCAGATGAGCGTCAAGAGCGCAGTGAGCCCGGAAATGGCGGCCGCCGGCCGGCCCGGGAGGGGACAGGGGCCGGCCGGCGGCGCGATGGGGGAGGGATGGTTAGGGGAAGCTGGTCACGGTGCTCGGCGTGGTGTTGGTCGGCGTGACCGCCCCGGTCGTGTTGATCACGTGGCTGATCGTGCCGACGTTCCCGAGCGAGACCGTGAGCAGGTCATGCCAGGCGATCCCGGAGCCCGTCGGCGACTGGAAGGCCATGGCCGAGTTGACCGCGGGATTGACGTTGAAGTAGCAGTAGCTGCCCACGCCCCAGGCGCCGAACGAGGTGACGTTGCTGGCCACGGCGATCGCGGGATAACCGTTCGAGCTGCCGTTCATCCAGGCCGCCTGGTTCGGCGGGTCGTACGGCATCTCATTCTGGAAGAAGATCACCTTTCCGTTCTGGCCATTCCAGGCCACCTCGGTCTTCTGGTAGTGCTCGACGAACAGGCCGGTCGCCTCGACGTTGTTGCCGTTGACGACCATTCCGTTGGCCGCGGTATTGGTCGTCCAGCCGACCGTGCCCGCGTTGCCGTGGTCGGCGCGCCAGGCCCAGATGTCGTCCACGATGGTGTCGTTGGCGTTCACGACCAGGCTGGCCGTGGCCTGGCCCGCGATGTCCCCGCCGATCCGGAAGAACGTGTCCTGGACCGAGATGGGGTTGCTGGCGTGGCTCACCGACGAGCCGGCCGTGCCGACCGTCAGCAGCGCCGCCGAGTTGGTCGTGCCCGCGTCGAACAGCAGGCCATCGATCCGGACGCCGTCGACGTCCGCGACCTGCATGGTGTTCACGCCGTTCTGCGGGATCAGCGTGGGGAAGCCGAGGCCGAGAATCGTCGTGTTGGC
This sequence comes from uncultured Actinomycetes bacterium, assembly GCA_963718305.1. Classification (GTDB taxonomy): domain Bacteria; phylum Actinomycetota; class Actinomycetes; order Streptosporangiales; family Streptosporangiaceae; genus RYN-230. The sequence goes on along the minus strand of CAVQZG010000020.1, from coordinate 343,867 downwards.
GTGGGTGACGTTGAGCGTCTGGTTCAGGTTGTAGACGCCCGGGGTGAAGAGCAGGTTGCAGCCCTCGGACAGGGCGGTGTTGATGGTCGCGGCGCTCATCGACGGGTCAGCGACGAAGAACTGGCTCATCGGCACCGAGGTGCCCGGGGTCGGGCCGTTGGCCCAGCTGGGCCCGGACGCGTTGGTCCGCAGCGACGGCTCGAACACGTGGTAGTTACCGCTGGAGTCGATGTACAGGTACGGCACGTCCCGGGAGACCGGGGTGGTGCCCAGGGTGGTCATCGGCGGGGTCGGGAAGCTCTGCGCGGGGGCGCCGTTCACGCCCGAGAACACCATGTTCCAGACCGAGCCGGACCAGCTGCCGAAGTTGCTGTCCCGGGAGTACCACTGCTGCTGGGAGACCGAGGAGGCCTGGCCGGAGACCTTGGTGTCAGCGATGTAGCCGCCGCTGGCGTAGCCATAACTGGCTGGGTACAGCTCCAGGCCGCCGTGCACGTCCATCCGGCGGAAGGGGCCCGCCTGGGCCACGGCCCAGCGGTCCGACCCGGCGGACGGGTTGATGGCCATGTTCTCCGCCGACCGCCAGAAGTTCTGCGTGGCGTTGCCGGTCCCGTCGAACGAGTCCACCGTGACGTCGCCGTTGATGGTGACGTCGTCGGGGTTCTGGCCGAGGCCCTGGATCGACGTGTAGTAGCCGATGTTGGCCTCGGCGCTGTAGGTCCCCGGCTTGAACAGCAGGGCGTAGCGCTGCGTCCCGAACTGGTTGAGCTTCTGGGTGTTGAAGACGGAGTCCAGCGTGGACTGGATGGACGCGCTGGACATGCTGGGATCGAAGATGTCCACGTTCGGGCCGAAGTTCGGGGTGTTCGACTGGGCCGGGCACACACCGCTGCCGCCGGTGGCCACGGTCCAGCTGAAGGTGGCGGTCCCGGCCGCCCCCGTGGTGTCGGTGGCGGTCACGGTGGCACTGGTGGTGCTGGCCGTCGTCGGGGTGCCCGAGATCAGGCCGGACGAGGAATTGATGGACAGCCCGGCGGGAAGCCCGCTGGCGCTGTAGGTCAGCGTCTGGCCCGACGCGGAGTCGGTGGCGTGGACCTGCAGGCTGGCCGCGGTGCCGACGGTGGAGCTCTGGCTGCCGGGGTTGGTCACCGTCACGGTGTTCCCGGTGCCGCCACCGCCGCTGCCCGTGGTGTACACGTCGAATTCCCACAGCGAGTAGCCGTACTGGGTGCCGCGCGCCGTGCCGTACATGCGCACGTAGCGGCCGGTGCCGGAGACGGTGAGGGCCTGGACGCCGCCGGTGCCGGTGGTGGTGGAGTAGATCGTGGTCCAGTTGGTGCCGTCGGGCGAGGTCTGGATCTGGAACGCCTTCCCGTAGGCGGTCTCCCAGTTCAGCGTGACCCCGCAGATCGTCTTGCTGGACCCGAGGTCCACCTGGAGCCACTGGGGATCGCTGAAGGCGCTGGACCACCGGGTGCCGAGGTTGCCGTCGACCGCGTCCGCCGCGGGCGTGCCGCTGTTCTCGGTGGAGGAGGCGGTGGCGGGCTGGTTGAGGGCGGCGTCGGTGGTGCCGCAGGTGCTGCCGCTGCCCAGGCTGCCGTAGACCTGGAATTCCCACAGCGAGTAGCCGTACTGGGTGGCGCGGGCGGTGCCGTACATCCGGACGTACCGGCCGGTGCCGGTCACGGTGAGGGTCTGCGTGCCGCCGGTGCCGGTGGTCGTGGAGTAGATCGTGGTCCAGTTCGTGCCGTCACTGGAGGTCTGGATCTGGAACGCGGTCGCGTACGCCGCTTCCCACTGCAGGGTGACCTGGGTGATCGAGGCGGTCGCGCCCAGATCGACCTGCAGCCATTGCGGGTCGGAGAAGGCGCTGGACCAGCGGGTGCCGGTGTTGCCGTCCACGGCGTCCGACGCCGGGTAGGCGGCGCTCTCCGTGGACGAGGCGGTGGCGGGCTGACCCTGGGAGAGCAGGGTCGACGCGGCGGCGGCCCGGCCCGGCGGCCCGGCGACGAGCGCTAAGGCGGCCGCCAGCGTCATCACCATCCCGAGAATCACGATCCGCCGCCACGCTGACCACCGGAGCACGTTCGTTGGGCTCATGGGCTACTCCTGCCTGTGAAGAGCCATTGCGGGGCCGCTGAGCAGCCGTTGCTGAACAGCGTGGTCGAAATGACACGGATCCAGCGCCGACCGTTGTCAGGGCTTGATACAAGCCTTAATTCATCCCGTAACGTAACTTCAGGAAAAGCGTCGGTCAAGGGGTATCCAAAACCGTTCCGGGATGGATTGCCGCAGGCCGGCCCGGCCGCGGCCGCGGGGGCTTACGGCCGGGCCCCGAGGATGCTCACCGCCGGGGCCCCGGGGTGCTTACCGGCGGGATCCCGGGCTGGTTACGAGCGCGTGCAGCTGCCGGTGTAGAAGCCGGGGCCGGCCAGCCCGGGCCCGGTGATGTGCGGCCGGGCGGCCCCGCCGCCGCGCGGGTACGCGGTGTCGAACCACTCGGTGAAGAAGTGGCTCAGCCGCTGGCGGCAGGCGCTGCTGCGGGTCGGCAGCCAGCGGCCGAAGCCCGCCTCCAGCTGGGCCTCGGTGATCGAGGCCCCCCCGTACTGCACGCTGGATCTGCTCCAGCGCCCGGGTGAAGTTCGCGTGCCCGAGGATCTGCCGCAGCGCGATGTACGCGATGCCCGGACGGTCGTAGGTGGAGGAGCCGCTGAACAGTCCCCACGCCGTCGGGTTGGACGGCGCCACGGTCCAGAAGCCGTCCTTGGCCGCGTAGATGCTGGCGAACGTGGAATCCAGGCTGCGCTGGAAGGCGCGCCGGCCGGCCGCGGTGCCCGGGCCGCCGGCCTGGCCCTGCGCCTTCCGCGCCGCGAACAGGAACTCGGCCAGGGTGGCCAGCCCCTCCTTGTAGAACGTCATGGTGTAGCCGTGCTCGGTGACGTGGTCTCCCCACCACTGGTGCATGTTCTCGTGGTACAGGGTGTCGGTGTCGATCTCCCCGCCCGCGAAGGTGATCATCGTCTGCATCTCCTCCTCGAAGGAGGCGGACGGCCGGCCGACCACCACCCCGTCCGAGGTGAACGGGAACGGCCCGCTGAACATGCTCTCGAACCGGGTGATGTCCGGCTGCTTGTCCATGATCGCGCGGTTCTTCGCCTTCCGCGCCGCGCTCAGCGAGCTGGCCTGGGCCTGGTAGAACGTCATTCCGCGGACGGTGCGCTTGGTCAGGTCGAAGCTGCCGATGCTGTCCTCGACCAGGTAGCTGGCTACGGTGGCGGCCGAGTGCCAGTGCCAGGTCACCGAGCCGTGCGGGAACTGCGCGTTCGCGGGGTGCCGGCGGGTTCCCTCCAGGATGCCGTTGGCGAGCACGGTCTTGCCCGCGCTGACGGTGTCGTAGAAGTCATAGGTGGGCTTGGCGCGCGGGTAGTCGTTGAGCGGCATCCAGTCCTCGGTGCCGACCGGCTCGGTGGTCACGAAGCCGCCGTCACCCTTGGGCCGGTTAGACCGGAACCATCCCTCGGTGGTGCCGTCCCCGTCGTTGTGCACGCCGGGCCGCCCGGTGTAGGCCACGGTCACCCGGAACGTGGCGCCGTTGCTGACCGGCGCGGACGGGGTGATGACCAGCTTGTTGGCCGGGCACGGGGTGCCGTTCCCGGATTCCTTCGTGGCCGGGTTGGTGGAGGTCAGCTCAGGGGTGCAGGCGGGCGGGAGCGGGTTGTGGTCCGGGCCGCCGACCGGGTTGACCTCGGAGGCCTGGTGGGCCCGCGGGTCAGGGTCGTTCTGGCCGTTCGGGTCGCCGGGGTAGGTCGGCTGGACGAACGTGAACGACGCGGGCCGGCCGTTCACCCGGACCGAGGTGACGGTCATGTCCGGGCCAGCCGTCTTGTTCACCGACCGGCGCTCGAAGTCCAGGCTGAAGCTGGTCAGGCACTGGGTGGCGCGGTCGGTCAGCGTGACGTGGTTGCCGGGCAGGAAGCGGTTGCTGGCGGCGTCGTAGACCAGGCTTACAGAGGTGTGCACGCTGGTGTAGCCGCCGTTGCCGGTCTCCGGGTAGAGGCGGGAACCGGGCGGGGCCAGGGTGTGGGCACCGGCGGTGCAGCCGCCGCCGGCCCGGGTAGCCGCGAGGGTGGGAGTGGCGGCCGTGACGGCCCCCAGGATCAGCGCCAGGCTCGCCGCCCCGGCGACCGCACCACGGTAACGGATCATCTCCGGTGCTCCCTCCACATCGGGCGTACCAACAGCATCCTCCTTAACAGGGGATCCGCCCAAGGGGAAGGTGTCCTGCGGGGGGAGATTCAGAACCGGTACCGGGTGTGGCTGAACGTGCCCTTGGTGAAGGCCAGCACCTTGGCGGGTGCTACCGCGAACACCAGGACCGGCGCCTCGCTGCCGGGGTTGCGGAAGGAGTCGCCCCGGGCCTCGAAGTGCCACCGGCCGTCCCACTTCGTCGTCCACGCTCCGGCCAGCCGCTTGAGGGTGTCCTCGTCGGTGACCCGGACGGCATCTCCCTCGACCATGACGTCGAGTCCAGCCTCCCAGCCGTTGCATCCGGTGGTCAGCACCACGTGCGGGTTGGCGCTCAGGTTGATGGCCTTCTGCTCGGCGTCGCCGGTGCAGAAGTACAGGACGCCATCGGTCCAGACGGCCACGAGCGGGCTGACGTGCGGGCGGCCGTCGGCCCGGACCGTGGAGATCCAGAACAGCCCCGCGGTCTCGAGCGCCTTGCTGGTCTCATCCCAGCTGGTCGCGGTCGCGGCCGGATCGCTGAATCGCGGGTCCAGGGTGGTCACTGGCGTCGTCATCGCGCTACCTCTTCCAGAAGCCGTAGTTACCTCAGAGCCCGGGTCTCCTGAGCGCCCGGGTCTCCTGATTAAGACGGCTGGGCGGGCGCCAGATAACCGGTTCAGGGGCGGCGGGCCACGGCACCCAGGATCATCGAGGTCTGGTCGGCCGGCCGGGGAGGTGCCGGGTCCACCCGCCAGGTCGCGCAGTCCACGATCCCCGGTGGCAGCAGATCCGTGCCGTCGAACATGGCCGTGATGTCGCTGCGGGAATGGGCGTAGATCCGGGACCCGTCCTGAGCGTTGTAGGTGCTGGCGAAGTCGTGGCCGTCCTGGCCCTGAGCCCACCCGATGGAGATGATCAGGTAGGAACCGGGGGCCAGGGCCCGGACGAAGCTGGCCACCACACCCTGGGCCGTCTCGGCGTCCAGGAAGTGCAGCACGCAGCACAGGATGACGCACGCGGGGACGTCCAGGCTGAATCCGGCCTGGCGGATGCCCGGGTGGGTGAGTATCGCCTCCGGGTCGCCCATGTCCCCGTCCACCGCCACCACCTGGCGGCTGCCCGAGGCCAGCAGCGCCTGCGAATGGGCCACTGCCACCGGGTCGTAGTCGACGTAACCCACCATCGCGTCCGGGCTGACGGCCCGGGCCGCCTGGTGCGTGGCCAGCCACAGGGGCGCCGCCCCTTCCCCCCGGACCGGGGACGTGGGCAGGCCCGAGCCGATGTCCAGGAACTGCCGCACCCCCTGCCCGGCCACGTAGGTGATGGCCCGGGTCTGGAACTTCTTGTTGTCCAGCGCCTGCGCGGCGATGTTAGGCCGGCGTTGCCGGATCGCCTCGGCCGCTTCCCGGTCGGCCTCGAAGTTGTCCTTGCCGCCGAGCCAGTAGTCGTACATGCGCGCGGTGTTCGGCTTGGTCACATCGAGAGGCGTCATACGAGCGATTATCGGCCACATCTGGTGCCTGCCCGTCCTGGGCCCGCTACGGCGTGCGTTCGCCGGGCACTCAGGCGTCAATGTCCGGCGGCGCGGAGCGCGAAGGCCGTCTCGATGTCCTGGCGGGTCACCGCGGGGCCCGGCAGCCCGGCCGGGCCGCTCCCGGCCAGCGGGACATGGCGGCCTAGTGTGGCTCGTGCGGACGAATTCGTCCGCATCTTGTGTCACGTGGCTCGCCGGCCTTCAGCATCCGGCTCGTCACGCGGGGCATCAGGCCAGCCAGGAACCAGGAGCACCGCGATGACCGACCGCCCGGATAGCGCACCGCACCCGGCACTCCCGCCTGACGACCCGCGGCGGAAGCTGGCGGTGGCCCGGCCGGACGAGGACCCGTCACTCACGCACCTGGGCCTCGTGGGCGACACCTACACGATCCTGCTGACCGGCGAGCAGACCGCGGGCCGGTACACCCTCATCGACATGCACGTTCCCCCCGGCGGTGGTCCACCGCCGCACCGGCACGACTTCGAGGAAATGTTCACCGTGCTCGACGGCGAGGTGGAACTCACGTTCCGCGGCGAACGCATGGTCGCCCGGGCCGGGGAGACCGTCAACGTGCCTGCCAACGCCCCGCACGCCTTCACCAACGCCTCCGGCGGGCCCGCGCGGCTGCTGTGCATGTGCTCGCCGTCCGGGCAGGAGCAGTTCTTCCTCGAGGTCGGGCAGCCGGTCGCCACCCGGACCGAGCCGCCGCCCGGGCTTGACCAGGCAGCCCAGGCGGCGTTCATCGCGAAATCCCAGGCCCTGGCCCCGCACTACCGCACGGAACTGCTACGGCCCTGAGGGGTGCCGGAGGCACGGCCGGGCTCAGGCCTCAAGGGCGAGGTAGGCGACGTCCACTTCCCACTTCGCGGGGTCGGGCTCGGCCGCGGGGTTGGTGAGGTAGTGCTCGGCGCGGGCGCGCCACGCCGTGCCCTCCGGGGTGTCCCAGGTGTCGAACGTGATGCCCTCCTGCTGGGCCTGCTGCTGCAGCGCCGCGTTGCTGGCCACGAGGCCGTCGTAGGGACCGGTGTGCCGCAGCGTCACATACCGGCCGGCGGGCAGGACGCCGGGCTGGATGCGCCCACTGCCGCTGATCTCCGCGCTGACCGGTACGGCGAGTTCGATCTGCAGCTCCGCCGCCATGTCGATGACGAGGTAGCGGATGAACGGCGGGCCCGCCACCGGGATGTCCTGCGCGGCCAGCCACCCGAACAGTTCGGGAAAGGCCTCATCCACCGCGCCTGAAAGACCGTCCATGCTGACGCGCACTCCGATTCCGGCGTAAGGCTGGGCCGCACGCAGTTCGATCCGCACTGGCTGGCTCATGGCAGCAACTCCATCCTTCTCTCGGGTACCCCTGGTGAAGACGGCCATCGCGCCCCGGACTCATCGCCCGCGACGGGTTGTCTGAGCCTCGCGGCATGATGGGCAGGTGGCCAGCGGCGGTAACCAGGGGTGGGTGGGCGATGGCCGCGCGGTCCGCCTGGTCCGCCACGATCCAGCTCAGCCCGTGGACACCACGAAGTGGCCCGCGACGGTGCCAGCGGTGGAGCACTTGCTCTGCGAGGGGCTGGAGTTCGCCGCGGGCCTGACCGTGCTGGTCGGCGAGAACGGCTCCGGGAAGTCCACCATCGTGGAGATGCTGGCCCGGGCGTACGGGCTCAACCCCGCGGGCGGCTCAGCCCAGGCCGAGCTGTTCCGGACCAGGGACACCCCGCCACCAGGGTCGGGCCCGTCCCTGATCGTCGAGCGCGGCGCCGGCCGGCCCCGCTGGTCCTACTTCCTGCGCGCCGACACCACGCACAGCCTGTACACCTACCTGGAAGACCACCCCAACCCCCGGCGCCCGGAGCGATTCCATCAGCTGAGCCACGGCGAGGGTTTCCTGGAGATCCTGCGCACCAGGGTGAACCAGCCCGGCTTCTACCTGATGGACGAGCCTGACGCGCCGCTGTCCTTCACCGCGTCCCTCGGGCTGGCCGCCCTCCTGCACGATCTGGCCCAGGAAGGATCCCAGGCCATCGTGGCCACCCACTCGCCCATCATCGCCGCCGTCCCCGGCGCGGCCATCCTGGAACTCGGGGACTGGGGCATCCGCAGCTCCCGGTGGGAAGACCTGTACATCGTCAGCGCCTGGCGCCGCTTCCTGACCGAGCCGGACTCCTACTTCCGTCACCTGTTCGCCGACTGATCCCCCGGGGACCTAGCGCGCAGCGGGTTCGAAGGGGTTGAGCAGCGCGACGCCGCTGCGGGCCACGTCTGCGGCGTTCCGGGTGACCAGGGTCCATCCACGGATCTTGGCTGAGGCGGCGAGCAGCCCGTCGATGACCGGGAGCGGATCGGGCACATTGAGCCGGCCCCATTCCTCGGCGGCCGCGGCGTCCACATCGATGATGTGATCTCCATAGCCGGCCTGCAGGCCGCGAAGCCACTGCTCCAGGAGGTCGGCCAGGGCGGCGTCCTTGCGGCGCAGCCGTTCGATGCCCAGCCGGATCTCGCCGATGGTGAGCGCACTGATGAAGATCTCGGCCGAGGTGACCGTGCCGTACCAGGCCAGAACGTGGGGATCAGGGTCCCGTTTGCGGAGTTCGGAGACCACATTGGTGTCGAGCAGATACATCATGCGTCGTTCGTCCAGTCGGTATCCCGCGGCCCCGCGGTTGCCCTGCTGAGATCGAGTTCGTCGAAGTCGGAACCTGCCCGCAGGTAATCCTTGAAATCCGTGACATCACCGGTGAGGTGCCAGTAGTCGGCGATATCAATAACGACGGCCACCTCCTGGCCATGACGCGTGATGACCTGCGGCCCCTCGGCGTGCGCGGAACGGAGGAGTTCGCTGAAGCGCTGCTTGGCGTCCTGAACCTGCCACGCCATGAACCCTCCTCTAAGGCCTAGACAGACTAGACAGAACTATAGCACTCATAGCAGTGAGGAGAAATTCCGGGGGATCCTGCTGATTACGCCGAGTCGCGGACGATGACGTAACCCGGCGGGTGGGCCAGGTCGCCGGGCTCGAGCCCGAGGACGGCGCGGGCGGCCTGGCGTCCGTGGGCTTCGGCGTCGACGTGCACGGTGGTGAGTGCGGGCGTGGTCAGGGCGCCGTACTCGATGTCGTCGAAGCCGATGACGGCCAGGGCGCCGTACCGTCGCCGATCTCCAGCGCCGCGGCGCGGACTGGAACGGACGGTGCTGTCCCGCGCGGTGCAGTGGCACAGCGAGGACCGCGTGATCCGCAGCGGCAACCACACCATCGTCTTCGCCTGAATGACACGCTATGCGGGTGGCCGCGGCCTGGGCCGCCCGGACACCGCGGGCCGGGTAGGGCAGGCTGGGGGACATGCCGTCTGAGGCGCCGTTCCGGATGATCCGCCGTCCCCTGGACTGGGAGCTGGGCGCGGCCGAGGTGCTGCGGCTGGTGCGGGCCGACCCGCACCCGGTGGCCCTGGTGGGGGCCTGGGCCGGCGGCAGCGACATCGTGGCCTCCGACCCGGTGCGGGTCTGCGGTGCTTCCGACGCGCTGGGGGAGGTGCTGGATGCGCCGCTGGCTGGCCCCGCCGGGGTGGGCTCGGGCGGGCCGGCGGGACCATCCTCTCCGGCGGCCGGGGTGGGCTTCGGCGGGGGCTGGATCGGATATCTGGGATTCGGCCTGGCGGAGACGTTTCTGCCGGTTCCCCCGGCTCCTGGCGGGCCGCGCCAGCTCCCCGGCTCGTTTTTCGGCTACTACGACCATGTGCTTCGGCAGGACCGTGACACCGGCCGGTGGGCGTTCGAGATGCTATGGACGCCGGGGCGAGGGGACGCGCTCGAGCGGCGATTCCGTGAGCTGTCGCGGCGGGGGCGGGCGGCCGGCGGTCAGCCGCGCGCCTATTCCTGCGGCGGCTTCCGGCTGATCCCGTCGGCGGACGAGCACCGCTCAGCGGTCCGCCAGGCGATCAGCTACATCCGCCGCGGCGACATTTTCCAGGCCAACATCTGCCTGCGGCTGGAGGCGGAATTCGCCGGGGATCCGCTCGATGCGTTCTGCCACGCGGTCACCCGGCTGAACCCGCCCTACGCCGCGTTCATGAGGACCCCGGGCGGTGCGGTGGCGAGCCTGTCGCCTGAGCTGTTCCTGCGCCGGACCGGGACCACCGTATGGTCGCAGCCGATCAAGGGCACCCGGTCCCGGCCTGCGGATGAGCAGGCCGCGCGGCGGGAGCGCGAGCGGCTGGAGCGCTCCGCCAAGGACCGGGCGGAGAACGTGATGATCGTCGACTTGATGCGCAACGATCTCAGCCGGGTCTGCGTGCCGGGCAGCGTGCGGGTCCCCGCGCTGCTGCGCGCGGAACCCCACCCGGGCGTGTGGCATCTGGTCTCGGACGTGCGCGGCACGTTGCGGCCCGGCGCGGGTGACGGGGAGCTGATCGCCGCGGCGTTCCCGCCCGGGTCGGTCACCGGCGCCCCGAAGGTCCGGGCCCTGGAGATCATCCACGAGCTCGAGGCGACGCCGCGGGAGGTCTACACGGGGGCGGTCGGTTACCGCAGCCCCGTGGCCGGCCTGGAGCTGAACGTCGCGATCCGCACCTTCGAGTTCGCTGGCGACCGGGTGTGGCTGGGCAGCGGCGGCGGGATCACCGCCCGCTCGGACGATGCCGCTGAATACCGCGAGTGCCTGCTGAAAGCCACGCCGCTGATCGAGGCGCTGGACGCCACGCTCATCGAGGAGCCGCTGGCGGCCAGCCCTGGGAGCATCCCGTCCTCGCTGCGGCCGCGGCCCGCGCTGGGCGCGTTCACCTCGCTCCGCGTCGCTGACGGGCACGGCCACGACCTGGACAACCACCTCGCCCGCCTGGATGCCAGCGCGTGGCAGCTGTTCGGCAAGCATCTCCCGCCCAGCCTGCGCGGCGACCTGGGCGCCTGTCTGGCCGGGAGGCCGTCCGGGCGGCTGCGGGTCACGGCCCGGCCGGTCGGCGGCCCGCTCCAGGTCACGGTGGAGGTGATACCGGCGGGTCCGGGCCCGGAGACGGTGGCCCTGCGCCCGGTCACCATCGCTGGTGGCCTGGGCGCGCATAAGTGGCGGGACCGCCGCCTGCTCGACCGCCTGGCGGGCGCGGCCGGTCTCCGCCCCGGCGGGGCCGGTCTCGGCCCCGATGAGCAACTCCTGATCGAGGACGACCACGGGGAGGTTCTGGAGACCGACCGGGCCAACGTCTTCGCGGTCATCGACGGTGTGCTGTACACCCCGCCCGCGGACGGCAGGCTGCTGCCCGGGATCACCAGGGCAGCGGTGCTGCGGCTCGCCGGAGGTGAGGGTATCCCGGCTAGGGAAACGCTGATCAGCGGCCCGCGGCTGCTGAACGCCAGCGAGGTGTTCGTGACCAACTCGGTCCAGGGTGTCGTTCCGGTCCGGTCTCTCGCCGGCACCAATGCGGCCTGGACAGCGGGACCGGTTGCCGGGCGGCTTCAGGCCGCGCTCGCCCGGCGACCGTCCGGTGCCCGTTCCCTGGTCAGCGTCCCTCCGCTGTCCGGGGCCCCTTCGCCGTGCCGCGCCCTCTCGCCGGGCGGCTGGCCGGAGTCCCAGCGCGGGCCGGGGCCAGCCCGGGCTGGCCGCGCCGGGCGGGCCGGTCTCGCGGGGCGGGTGGGACGCGCGGGGCGGGCCGGTCCCGCGATCGTCCTGGTCGACAACTACGACTCGTTCACCTACAACCTGGCCCATCTGCTGCTGAGCCACGGATGCCAGGTCGAGGTGGTCCGCAACGACGAGATCTCCGCACGCAGCGTCTCCGATTCCGGCCCGGACGGCATCGTCATCTCACCCGGCCCAGGGACCCCCGCCGACGCCGGCGTCAGCGTCAACATCGTCCGGGCCTGCGCGGCCACCATCCCGCTGCTGGGTATCTGCCTCGGCCACCAGGCCATCGCGGCGGCCTACGGCGCGCGGATCGCCACGGCGCCCCAGCCCGTTCACGGCCAGGCGTCACTCATCACCCATGACGGCGGCGGCCTCCTGGCGGGCCTGCCCCGCCGCTTCCCAGCCGCCCGCTACCACTCCCTGATCGTCAACGAGGGCTCCTTGCCGCCCGGTCTGCTGATCACCGCCCGAGGCCCCGGCGGAATCCCGATGGGACTCCGGCACACCGAGCATCCGGCCGAGGGCCTGCAGTTCCATCCCGAATCGATCCTCACCCCCTATGGCGACGACATCATCAGCAACTTCGTCCGCGCGGTCCGGTCGATATCGTCGCTGGTCGCACCGAGGTAGCGCCCGGACGGGGACGGGCAGGAGCTTCAGCGCATCCTGCTCGGCGCGCAAGGCCTGGGCCGTGGCCTCGCGATGATCGGCGATCGCGAAGTAGAGCACCGATGAGCCGATGAGGACGGCCCCGAGGGCGTCCCGGCCGGTCATGCCCTCACCGAGGAAGATCACGGCACTGGCGACACCGAACACGGGGATGAGGTTGAGGACCACAGCCGCGCGCCCGGCGTCGACCTGGACGATCACCATGTTGAACAGCAGGAAACTAAGCCCGAATCCGCCGGCGCCCACGAGCACGGCGACCAGCCAGAACCGGGGGGCTGACGACACGGTCCCCGTCCCGGACCCCGCGGTCCAGCGCGCGGTGGTCACCAGCAGCGACACGAGCGCGGCCACCGTGAACTGCCAGGTGGTGAGCGAGAGGGCATCCGAGCCGTCTTCGAAGCGCTTGGCCACAATCGTGTAGAGGCTCGCGCTCAGCACCCCCCCGGCCACCAGGAGATCACCGGCGGCCGTGCCGCCGCCCGCGCCGGTGCCGACGCCGGCCAGGACGGCCAGTCCGCCCAGCGCGACCACGATCGCGAGGATGGCCGGCCGGGTGACGGTCTCCCGGAGCAGCACGGCGGCCAGCAGGACCACCAGCCCTGATTCGAGGCCGTTGATCACCGCCCCGTGCACCGCGCTGGTGAGCGACAGGCCGAACGTGTCACCCAGATACGCCAGCGCCGGCTCGAGCAGCCCCAGCACCACAGGAAGCCACCACGACCTCGGCGGCCGGTAGCCGCGTACGAGCAGGGCGACCCACAGGACGCCCGCACCCGCCAGGAGTTCGATGCTCAGGAGGGTCACGGGATCGAAGCCGCCCAGGGCATATTTCGTCCCGCTGACCGCCACCCCCCACAACCCGGCGGCCACGACCAGCGCGACGGCCGGACGGCGCAGCCACGGCACTGGTGATGGAACGGCCATGCGAAACACCACGACGCCCCCGATCGCACGATGGATCGATGCGACCGTAAGCAGGGTGGTGCTCAGCCCGAATCGGGAGCGAGCCCCCATGTTTCAGGCGCGGCTCCCCAGATTTGCCGGTTCGCGGCGCTCGCCCTTGTGGGCCGTCAAGGCGGCCGTGGAGCCCCGGCCAGGGCTTCGTGGCCGGCTGTCACCCCGGCGTGGCTCACCGCCCAGGCCCACACCGTGGCGCTGCTGCGGGGGTGGACCCCCTAATCGTGCTTCAGGTCGAGTACTCACTGCTGGCCCGCACCGTCGAGGCCGAGCTCGCGCCGTTCGCCCACGACCAGGGCCTGGCCCTGGTGCCGTGGAGCCCGCTCAGCTTTACCTCGGCAAGGCGCCGACGTGCCGTCTGGCTCTGCGCTCAAGGTGCTTGGCTTTGCGCTCGACGCGTCCGGTCTGCCGTTCAGCTTTGCGCTGAAGGAGGTCGACCTGCCGTTGGTTCCAGGTGCTCAGGCGCTCGAAAGTACTGGCCCGGCTGTCCTGGCCCAGCCCTCGCAGCGCTCCCAGCACGATGGCGCCGAGGACCACCCGCTCATGGAAGCGGCGGCTTCGCACCATATGGCTCACCACGCCCAGCCCGACCAGCCCCAGCGCCGCCTTACCGGCAAAGCCCGAGTCCTGCGGCTGCGCCGCCGACCTGCTGCTGCCTGCGGCGATGCTGGCCGGCGGCGCCTCCCCGGCACCTTGTCCTGATCTTGACATGTTGCCTCCCCGCCCTGAAGCGCCCGCGCCACACCACCAGCCTGCCGCACGATGAGGCTTCTGGCATCACCCCCGGGGGGGTGACCTGGTTCCTGGGGGCAGACGCGTCAGCATCGACGCGCCTCGGGCGGGAGTGGCGGGCCGGATTAGCGGCATACGAAGGCGGCCAGGTCACCGGAGGTGATGAAGGCACCATCACGGTCGATCACGGCCTGCACGTCCTGGCGCACGTCCTCGACGACATCGGGCCAGGGACGGGCGACCTCATCCCGGTAGTGGCTGGCCAGGCTGGCCACGTAGTCCGCCGCCAGCGCGGCGTCGCGGATCACCACCGGCGGTTCGCTGGCCGGGCGGACGCGGGTAACGGACTCAAACGCCACGGCCAGCTGGCCGGCCGCGTTCTCGGCGCTGAACGCCAGTGTCGCCGGGTGCATGCGCCAGCCCGGTGCTGCGGTGCGGACGGCGCGCTCGACCAGGGTGCGCAGCGAGCGGGTATGCCGCGCGCCGTTGGTCACCGCGATGCACACGCCCCCTGGCGCCAGGACGCGGCGCAACTCACGGACGGCCGCTTCCCGGTCAGGCACGTGATAGAGCATGTGGACCGCCAGCACGACATCAAAAACACCATCCCGGACAGGCAACGCGGCGACATCGGCATTGAGCAGCGCCGGGCAGGCGGCCGCTCGCAGCATCCCCATCGACCGATCACACCCGGCCGCGCGTACCGGCCGCCTGGCCAGCGCGCTCAGGTACTCACCGTTGCCACAGCCAGCATCCAGCACCCGCAGCCCCGGCGCGAGCCCGGCAAGATCCAGAACCCAGGCCACGATGTCAAGGTATGGATCCTGGTACCGCCACAGGCGCTGGCGTGCACGCAGGTTCCGGTCATCGGCATACTGGCCCGGCGGATTCGATGCCACAACCACACCATGCCCGCTCCCGGACGCCGCCGGCAGAAATCTGGCCCGGCCCGCGCGCCGGGCAGGGCCATCCCGCTGCCTATGCCGGGTGGGTGCCGGCTGAGTGAGCTGGCCGCGTTGGGCTGGCAGGCCAGATGACGTGCAGGGCGCGCTCGGACCAGTCTTCGGGGAGCCGCTGGCCGTCCAGGTAGTGAGCGTAAAGGGATCCTGTGAGCATGCTGACCCTGGTGTCGAGGTCGACGCCAGCCGGCAGCTGGCCGGTTTCCACGCCAGCGGATAGTGCGTGGCGCAGGCGCGCCCGCAATGGGTCGACGATCTGGCGCCGGAAATTCGCGAGGAGCTCGGGATGGCGGGTTTGCTCGGTGACGACGGCGGCGAGGATGGCCAGCCCGTTGCCGGTGATCATGGTGTCGTGCGTGTTCCGCAAGATCGCCAGGATCTCAGCTCGTGGATCCTTTGCCTTCGCGGGGAGTGGCTGGGTCTGCATGGCATCGATGCTCGCCATCGCAAGCTCGAGCTTGTCGCGGTATCTTCGCCTCAGGCTCGGTGCGCTGGTGCCCGCGGCGGCCGCGACGCCTTGGATGGACATCCCGGTGTAGCCGCGTTCGCCCAGGTGGCGCTGGGCGGCGGCCAGGATGGCCGCATCCAGGGTTACGTCCATGGGGCGTCCGGGCGGCCGGGCCGGGGGGTTATCCGCTGCCATGTTCCACCGCCTTGTGTGCGCATCGTTGCCTGACCTGCCTGGCCCTGCAATCAGGGCAAGCTCCGGTGACCTGGTCCCGGTTACATCACCACCTGGCACAGGACGCGGGAGCCCGGGGCGGGCGATGCTAGTTATCCCGGCGCCATCCGGTCAGTAGCTGCCGGCGGGACCACGTGGCGGGTGAGCTCGGCGGAGGGCTTCCGGGGTCAGGAACCGGCCCACCTGGTCGCCCAGCAGCGCGATCTCGTAGGACACCATTCCCAGGTCGCAGTCGGCAGCGGCCAGCACGGCGAGCACCATGCCGTCGCTGATCGGCTTCAGGATCAGCATGCCTTGTTCCATGATGACGACCGTCTGCGCGGCCGGTCCGCCCTGGAAGAGCCGGGCCACACCGTGCGTCAGGCTGGTCAGGCCCGAGGCCACTGCGGACAGCTGATCCACCCGATCGGCCGGCAAGCCGTCAGAGCAGGCCAGCGGAAGCCCGCCGGAGGTCACGAGGGCTGCGTGCGCGATGGACGGGACACGCTTGGCGAACGCGGTGATCAGCCAGTTCAGGTCCAGTGACGTGTTCACACGGCGCCCCTTCTCGTTATCTCGCGACGTGCCGCCCGGCGGGGCGTGCGGCTCAGCCACATGGCGTTGGTCCCCGGTGTCCCGGGAGCCGTGCCGGGGGAGCGGTAGTGCTGGGCTGCCGCCGCTCTCCTGGGTGGCCGGTAGTCAGGAGCCGCTGGTGGGCTTGCCCGCCGGATGGGTGGCCCGCGCGTGCGAAGGCGGGGTGTGCTTGCCTGCTGGGTGGGTGGGCTTTGCGTGCGAAGGATGCGTGGAGGGCTTGCCGGTGGTGTGACCGGATTTCGCTCCGGGGGAGGGGTTCCCGGGGTGGGCCACCCCAGCGCAGTACGCGCTGACGCGGGCGGCGCCACCGGCGGCGGCAGCCAGCTGGCGGAACGCCGTGGCTTTCTGTGCGGCACTGCCGTGGAGTTTCAGGTGTGCATAGGCGGTACACAGGCCGTAGGCAGAGTGCCCGGGCAGCACCGTCGGCTGCGGGGTCGCTGAGTGTGCGGGCTGCGCGCCCGGAGTCCTGGGTGCGCCAATGGTGTCATGGGCGAATTTCTGAACCGGCGCGGGCAGTTTCCCGGCGTATGCCGCAGCGGCGGCGCCGCCGAGGGTGAAGGCCGCGGCCGCGGCGAGCGCGGCCAGCTTGGCGCTGAGCAAGGATGCGAGCATGGGGTGCCTCCTACGGCGCGGGCGAGCGGGTTCAGATGGCCTGCCGACCGCGTCGCGGAACGCCGCCAGGGCGTCGGCCTCGGCGCTCATTCCGCTGTCCGCTGGCGCCGCGCGGAGCGCAGCGAAAGCTCCCGCCACGAGGCCCAGCCCTGCGGGGGCGTCCCCGGGAGGGAGGGCCCTGGCGAGCATCGCATCGTAGGCGGGATCCCCGACCGGGGGGATCTCGCCATGCGCTGGGGACGGGAAAGTCGGCATGTCACCCCCGCAAGCTCCATCGCCGGTCATCGCGTTACTCCCGCCGGAGACAGGATCTGGGCCAGGCGGCGCAGGCCCCGGTGGGCGGCGACCCGGACCGCGCCCTGGCTCCGGCCTACAATCCGGGCTACCGCCTCGTTGTCCAGGCCGGCCAGCATCCGCAGCACGATCACTTCCGCTTGCAGGGGCGGCAAGGCCAGGACCGCCTCGATCACCGCCGCCGTGGCCAGATTCTCCATGGCCAGCGCCTCCGCATCGGCGGCCCGGGGTTCCCGGCCGCGCGGCACGTCGTCGAGCGGGGCCACCGGGTGGCGGGACCGGCGGCGGCCCTCATCGATGGCCCGCCGGCGGGCGATCGTGAAGAGCCAGGATCGCCAGGCCCGTTCGTCCCCGCAGAAGCCCGGCAAGCCCCGGCAGACCTGCACCCAGACTTCCGCCGCGACGTCCTCGACGGCTTCAGGCGCGGCTACGCGAAGGTAGCGCAGCAGATCCGGGTTACCGTCGCGCCACAGCACCGAGAACGCGGCCTCGTCGCCCGCCTGGGCGGCCGACACCACCACCGGAAAGTCGTCACCGATCACAGCTGGGAGTATCGGGACCAACTCACCGCCCCGCAGCCAGATTGGCAGGACCTGAATATCCCGTCATAGCCCTGGCTGGTGTTCCCGGTGCTGGGTGCTGCCGCGGCCCGCACAGGGGCGGGGTAACACCACGGCGCCCATGGCGCTCTTCAGTGGGGGAGCGGAGCGCGAAACTCTGGCGGAAGGTGACGGTATGCGGCATTTCATCGGGATCGCCCTGGCGATCGTCATGGCGGTCGTCCTGTTCCTCGCGGGGACTTGGGGATCGCTGCAGCTGCTGCGCACCTCCCTGTCCCCGATGACGGCCGGGAGTAGCTCCCTCCTTTCCGACCATCGGACGCTGGCCGCGCTCATCGCGGTAGCGGGCACCGGGATGCTGGCCGGGATCCTGGTGGCCGCGCCGCGGATCTCACCGCTCGCCGCCGGGCTGCCCGGCCTGCTGCTACTCGGCCTAACCGTCCTGTACGTGGTCAGCACCCGGCACGCCATCGGCCTGATCCCCCTGAAGTCCCACCCCTACGGCACAGGTCTTGAGGCCATGCTCCGCACCGGGATTCTCGGGGCAGCCGGACTGGCCATGGTCATCCCGCTGTTTGTCCCGTCGAGGTGGCGGGGCCGCCGCCCGATGGCTGACGTCACCGGTGCTGGCGACTTCTTCTCCGGCCTGACCCAGGCCACCGGACCGCAGGCCCCGCAGGAGCCAGCCAGCGATCCCCAGGCGTACCAGCCCGGGATGCCTGAACCGGCGCCGGCTTTTCACCATGGCTGAGCAGGCAGCTAAATCCCGTTAACGCGGTCGGTTACTAGCCTGGTGCCTGGGACCGGGACGATGGCCCGAAACCTGGCGGGCCGACCTGGTGCAGCTGCGGGCTCCGGTCTAGCCGAAGGTGAACGAGAAGGCCTGGGCGCCAGGGCCGGGGAAGGTGATCTCAAAGGTGCGGTCGGTAACCGGGCCGGGCTGCCGGATGAGCTGGTAGAGCCGCGGTTCGGTGACCGTGCCGTTGCCCTCGCCGTCCACATCGATTCCGTGCGCGGTGCCGGGCGGCTGCCCGTCCAGCAGCACGCGGAATGGCGCGGCAGCCGGTGACCCGCCCCGTCCCATGACGAGGTTGAGGTCGCGGGCACGGAATCTGCAGGCGATCTGACCGCCGGCCTTGTTCAGCGTGCTGGCCTGTTCTTCCATCGTCCAGTCCCCGGACAGACCCCACTGGTTGAGCCTCAGCTCCGCCGGGACGGCATAGACGTGGGCTTCGCCCGGCACGGTGCCACCGGGGGATGCGAAGTTCTCGGTGCGCTCATAGCCGGTGTAGTTTTCCGGCGATCTGAGGTCGTCCCAGTCGGCCGGGGCCTCCACGCCGCGGGCATCGACCGAGACCAGGTCCTGCCCTGCTCCGGCCGATCCGGCCTCGGCCAGGAGCTGCTGGATGACCATTTCAGACTGGCCGTATCCACCTTCGCCGAAATAATGATGCCGCAGCCGCCCTCGTGCGTCGGCGAAGTAGAGGGCGGGCCAGTAGTGGTTGTCGAAGGCACGCCAGACCGAATAGTTGTTGTCGGTCGCGACCGGATAATCGATCTGCATCTCCTGGACGGCCCGGCGGACGTTATCGAAATCGCGCTCGGGCGGGAACTCGGGTGTGTGGACGCCGATCAGCACGAGTCCCTGTCCGGAGTACTTCTCGGCCCAGGCCCGCAGGTAGGGGAGCTGGCGGAGCCAGTTGATGCAGGTATAAGTCCAGAAACTGGCCAGGACAACCTTCCCGCGCTGGCCTTCTGGTGTCAGCGGCGGCGAGTTGAGCCACCCGGTCGCGCCGTCAAAAGACGGCAGTTCGCCCTCGAAAGGCAGCCGGGGCGCAGCTGTGTGCAGCCCGGCAGGCATGCGCCAGTTCGTTCCCATGACAACACGTCCCTGTGGCTGGATGTCCCGGCCAGGGGCCCCGGGCCGGTGCCGTTTGCGTGTAGTGGGGCGGCGCGCGGGTGGTGCGCGGCGCCCCGCCGGTTTCTGGCCAGCGTAGTGTCCGGAAAGCAGCGCGGACCTGGGCGGCGAACAGCGCCGGCTCCTGCGAGGAGGAGCGACCTCGATTATCGCGGGTTTCTGCATCTCCCTGATACCTCGATCAGGCAGGCCACGCCACGGCCGGACCCACGTTGGAGAGAGGGGTTCGGTCTGCCTTGACCGCGGCCCCAGGCGGCGGGCGTCCAGCGATAACGAAAATACCCGCGTGCTGCGCTCAGTCTCGGGCCGGACTGGCGGGTTTATACAGATGAGCGCGAGAGTCGGGCTTGAGGAGGTGCGCATGGACTGGGTCAGCGACGCGGCGTCGAAGCGCCAGTTCGAGGGTTTCGCCGCCGAGGCGTCAGATTCGCTGTTGCGCACCGGCTACCTGATGACTGGGGACGTCAGGGACGCCGAGGACCTGGTCCAGGAGACGTTCTTGCGGGTGGCCCGGCGGTGGAACCGGGTGCGGTCGATGGATCATCCGGCTGCCTACGCCCGGCGCATCTTGATCAATCTCGTGCTGGATGATGCTGGCCGCCGGTCCCGGCAGCAGGCGGAACTAGGGCCGCAGGACGCCGGCCTCGAAGCCGCCGACGAGAGCGCGACGCGGGCGCTACGCGAGGTTGATGACCTCGCGGAGTTCCGCTGGGCGCTGGCTCAGCTGCCTGCGCGGCAGCGGGCCGTGCTGGTGCTGCGCTACTGGGAGGACCTGCCCGTCGCCGAGGTCGCGAAGGTCCTCGGCTGCTCAGCCGCGACGGTCACCAGTACCGCATCCCGCGCAGCGGCCCGGCTAGCTCAGGCGCTTACTCGTAACGGGCTGCCTTCCACCGGACCCGCCACCCGGCCATGAAAGGAACTATCTGATGCCTACCGACGAACTTGAGAGTCAGCTCCGCAGTACCCTCGCCAGGGCTGCTGCCGATTTCGAGAATCCGGACCAGGCCCGCCAGCGGCTGCTTCAGCGCAATTACCACCCCCGCCGGGGGAACCGGCGGCTGGCTGCAGGCATCACGACCGGCGCAGCCCTCGTTGTGGGTCTGGCCGCGGTGATCGCGGCGGTGGCCCATGGACCTGCCACCAAGGCCACGGCCATCTCGGCGCCCGCGCTGCGCGCCCGCCTGCTCGCGGCGATCGACAACGCCAGCGGTGACATCCTGTACACGCCCGCCCCGGGCCAGCCGCTGACCGGGGGGCAGTCATCCGGCGTTTCCCCGGCCTGGCCAGGAAGTCCATGTCCGGGTCGGCCCGGCCGTCGGCTCGGACGGGAAGGTGTACAAAGACGGGGAGTACTCCTTCAAGATGCCCTCCGAGACCGCCCTGCACAACTACATCAACCACTACACGGCCAATCTCGATCAGGGTGGGCTGAACCTGTCCGGGACGGTCATGGTGGTCAATCACTTCAGGCACGTCTGGGGTGAGTGGCATTCGAAGTTCATCCTCGGGTTCACCCTCGACGCGGCCGGTATCCGCGCCGAGATCGCCAACGGCCAGTTCACGGTCGCCGGGCGGACAGAACTGCACGGACAGAGGGCGGTCGAGCTGAAGATCAACGTGCCGCCCAGCAACGAAGCCTCGCCCCATGTGACCGCGGAGCTGATGTGGGTGGACGCCACGACCTACCTGCCGATGCGGGGGTATACGCACTGGTCCAATGGAGAGCAGAGCGTCTTCGATTACGTCTTCCTCCCGCCCACGGCCGAGAACCTGGCCAAGCTGCGCCCGGTGATCCCGGCGGGCTATACCCGGGCGGGCCGCGTCCAGGTCACCGGCCCGAAACCGCACATCTGCACATCAACGTGCCCCCCGAAATCGAAGACGAAGCACTAACCGATTCCGCGGCAGCCAAGCGCCCGGTGGCCGGACCGCTAAGGCGGCCCCGTCACCGGGCGCGAAACTATCGGCCGAGGCAGCTGAGCGCTGCCCGCAGGCGTGCCGTAGTCGATCTTCCGTCAGAGCCGGGCGGCTACCGCTGGCCGGAAATGACGACCACTGGGCAGGCCGCGTGATGTGTGACTTGAGCGCTCACCGAGCGAGGCAGCCACCGGGCGAAGCCGTCGTGCTCCTCGACGACGACCATGTCCGCGTCATGCGAGGCCTCAATGAGCGCGTCGGCTGGCTGGCCGATGAACCCGCGCACCGTGACCGAGTTGGGCCGGTCATCGCCGAGCTTGCTCATCGTCTTGGTTACTGTCTCCTTGACCGCGTCCACGGTCCTCTCCGCTTCGGGCCGGTCCGCGGGATAGATGATCGGATTGCCAGTCCAAGGGCTCGCCGCGACCTGGTGGACAGCCAGCACCGTGAGCGGAGTGTGCTCCAGCGTCGCGTGCGTCACTGCCCATTCAAATGCATGCTGCGAGTCAGCTGAGCCGTCAAGGCTTACCACGATTCCAGACATTTCCTTGCTCTTTCTGAAGGGCTGCCCTCTACGGCCAGCCACTTGTGCTGAAACACTGCACAGTCAGGAGCGCTTCCGGTCCTAACACCCCTCATGCACAGAACCGAATGATCCATGCGCCTTCCATGCGCGCATGGCTCGGTCAGCCCTTCGCGAGCAGTCCGAGGGGGCTGGGTGCGCCGTACTCGACACGCAGGACCGGTCGGCCGCTGGCCAGCCGGACAATGGTGACGCTCGCGGGCCGGTACGGGGCCAACTGGTTCCGCAGGAAACGCGCCAGCGAGGCCATCGTGTTGGATCGATGCCGGATCCCCGGTCCGACCGGGGCGATGTCCGCGGCCCGGAGCGGCATGCCCCGGCTCGCCCCGGGAGCAGGCCGGGAGAAATCGACCACCTGCACCCGGTAAATCTGGGCCAGTGTGGCGAACGTGCTGAGCAGGCGGGAATCGACTTGGCCGGCGGCCAGCGCACGGCGGGCCGGCCCGGAAGCATGGAGCCGGGGGTTCTGCAGCAGCAGGCGGCCCGCTGTGGCCCGGTCCGCCACGTCGGCCCGCAGGCTGCGCATGTACGCGGTGGATCCGTCGGCCGCCACCACCCGGATCGCGGTGCGCGCGCTGCCCGTCCCGAAGCTGGCCAGCACCACCGGCGCGTACACGCTGTACAGCCGGGCACCGAACTCGCTGCGCACGGCCGCGGTAGAGACGATCAGATCGCTGCCCAGCGGGGCAGGGTTGCTCCCGCCCAGCGGTAGCAGGCGGCCCGCAGGGATCTGGTAGGCCTCCAGCAGCGCGCACATCTGCGGGTCGCAGGACACGATCGCGTCCGTAGACACCTGCGCGGCGATCCAGCGGGCCGCGGCCGTGTGGGCCGCCGCGGCCGCCCGGATGGCGGGCGAAGTGGGCGTCGGGCCGTCCGCGGCCGGCCCAGCCGGGGCCCGGGCGGAGCTGCTGGGGATCAGCGCGATGCTGATCGCGGCCGCGCCAAGCAGCACCGCGGCCACGACGGCCAGAGTGAGCACCCGCCACCGGGTCTGAGCAGGCCAGCGAAGGTGCAGGCGGCGCTCTGCCCACAGCTGCACGGTCGTGAGCAGCGCCTTGCCCCGGGACGGCGGGTGGAAGCTGTCCTGACGGGAGCTGACCATGCCCGCGACTGGCTCTGGCCAGTAGCTCCCCGGCCAGCCGGCCTGGTAAGGCGCCGATCCGTCCCTGACGGTTTCCATCAGCTGTGCCAACTGCGGGCGGTCGGCAGGGTCCTTGGCGAGGCAGGCAGCTACCAGGCTTGTCAGTGGGACCGGGACGCGGCTGAGGTCAGGCTGGGCGTGGACGACCCGGTAGGCCACGACGATCGGGCCGCTAGTCCCGGCCCCGAATGGCGCGGCCCCGGTTGCGGCGAACGCGATCACGCTGCCGAGGGCGAACACATCGCTGGCTGGCTGGACTGGGAGACCTTCGACCTGCTCAGGCGACATGTACGCCGGTGTCCCCACGATGAGGCTGGTCGCGGTCGTTGCGCCGCCTTCTAGTGCCCGGGAGATCCCGAAGTCGATCAGCCGCGGCCCATCGGCAGCGAGGAGCACGTTAGCTGGCTTCAGATCCCGGTGCACCAGACCGCCGGCATGTACCGCCTGCAGCGCTTCGATCAGGCCTCCGGCCAGTCTCCACACCGCTGGCTCTGGCAGGGGTCCCGCGTGGGCGATCACTTCGGCCAGCGACGGGCCGGGAACGAAGACTGTGGCGAGCCAGGGGGGATCATCGTCAGGACCTGCCGCCACGACGGGCGCGGTGTACGCGCCGCTGACTACCCTGGCTGCCGCTACCTCGCGCCCGAACCGCCGTACGAACTCCGGGTCGCGGGCGAATTGCCGATGGATGACCTTCACTGCCACCGCCCGGCCCGCCGGGGAGAAACCCAGGAAGACCTGGCCCATCCCGCCCGCCCCCAGCCGGGCGTGCAGCCGATACCCGCCGACCTGCCGCGGGTCATCCGCTGCCAGAGGCTGCATTCCAGCTCTCACCCCTATCGCCGGCCCGGGCCTGACGCAGGCTATCGAGCACCTCGCTCACTGACTCCACCGGGCCAGTCGCATCCGAAGCGCTCCGAGCCATTCTGCCGTCACAATTCAGGCCGTAACGGGAAATCCAGATTGAACGGCCAAGCCAGGGCGACCGAGGTGCGGGACGCCAGGATGAGGCATGTCCAGTCCCCGCATCCTGGCTTTCACGGGTCTTCGCAGCCAGGCGAAGGCCGCGTTGCGGTTTGTCTGCCCAGCCTGCGGCTGGGCTTTGCGCTTGCGCACCGGCTGGAATTCCCGGGCCACTGGGACGGACACGCGGAGTGCGCGCCCCCTGGGCCGTTGTGGCCGGTGAAGGCAGGAATTGTGGTGGGATACCGGAATGTCGAGGCGTGAGCCCTCTGACCAGGGCTTACTGGCAGTCGCAACCACAGTGGCCCCTCGCCGAGCTTCCCAGGCGGTCGGTGCCGCCGTTCTCTGCCAGTCCCGCCCGATCGGCTGGAGGGCAGGCAATGCCCGACATGGACGTGTGCTAGCATCGGTACATGTCGCTTAAGAGAACCAACGTCTATGCCGACAGCGACGATCTGGCGCTGATCAAGGAGATCGCCGCCCGCCGCGGCGTGCCCGAGGCGCAGATCATCCGGGAAGGTATCCACCTGGCAGCCATGAGCAACCGGGTCTGGGACGGTTCCTTCGACTGGCCCACCTTCGACGGAAGCGGTGACCCGGCCACCAGTGACCAGGTCACAGAGGCAGTCGCCCAGGCGGCCGCCCGCCGGTGATCACGGTCGCTGACACCTCCGGCATCATCGCCGCATCCGATCGCAACGCCCCCGAGTCCGCAGCATGCCGGGCGTTTCTGCAGGAAGCTGGCACAGTGATCATCTCGCCGATGGTGCTCACCGAGGTTGATCACCTGGCCAAGGCCCGCTTCGGGTCCCAGGCCCGGACCGCGATCATCGATTTCGTCCTCGCCCAAGCCGGGCAATCCCGTTTCCAGATCCCGGAAACCAGCCTTGAGGTCCTGGATACCGCGCGCATGGTCCAGCGCCACTACGCAAGCCTGGACCTGGACCTGGCTGACGCGGTCAATGTTGCCCTGGCTGCCCAGTACCGGACCGACGCAATACTCACGCTCGACCGCCGGGATTTCCGCGCGATGCGCCCCCTCACCCCGCACAAATGGTTCCGGCTCCTCCCCGACGACCTATAGCCCGACCTGCCGGGCAGCAGATCAGAGGGCCAGTTGCCTGGGAGGAATTGGCCTTTTAAGAAGAGCTGGCGCCGGGCTGCGGGAGTTCTACCCCGCCGCCCTGGTCGGTGTTTGACGACCTGGCCAGCGGCGCGCGGTCCGAATACGCCGGGATCACCTTGTGCGACCCGCCGGCCTGCCCCGGCCCGAGTACAACCAGCCCAGGCCACGCGGCCTAGGCCCACGAGTCGCCTCTCTGGCAACCCAAAAGACCACCCGACGATGTCCGCCGGCGCGGCACTAACCGCTCATGGTGCGTCCAGGAAGGGCGGGATCATCGTCATGAGAGTGTCGGCGCGGCCGGTGACCCCGATGTGGGAGGTGCCCGGCAGCATCGCCAGACGGCTGGGCGGCATGGGCATCAGGTCGCCCAGCACTCCTCCTCCGAGCAGCCGGAACATCGCCACCGCGTGCTCGGGTGTGACGATGTCGCTGTCGCCGATGATCAGCAGGATGGGGACGTTGATCGCGGAGATGATCTGCGGGGTGATCTCGGGCAGTTCCATCGCCTGGACCTTAGCCAGCAGGGCCGGCCAGTTTCCTGGGTCGGGGGCCAGCGCCCGGTATTCCCGCTCGAAGGGAGTCTGCAGGTCGCGTCCTGCTGTACCTGCGGACTCCCCGGATTCGGGCCCGCCGAACATTCCAGGGTGGAAGCCGCTCTTGTCGTAAGTCACCGATGCGAGGATGGCCTTGCGGACCACTGCTGGGTGGTTGATGACGATGTTCAGCGCGATGCCCGCGCCCAGGCTGTAGCCGAAGAAGTCGGCCTGGCCGATGCCCAGGCTGGCCAGCAGGGCCAGTGTGTCATCGGCCATCGCCTGGACCGACATGGGCCGGTCGATGTCGGCGGTCCGGCCGTGCCCTTGCTGCTCCACGGTGATGACCTGACGGGTTCGGGCCAGCAGATCTGGCAGAGTCCCGAATGAGCTTCCGGTCGCGGAGAGGGCGCCGTGCAGGAGCACCACCGGGACCTTGGCCGGATCTGATGTGCCCCGGATCTCGTAGAACATCTTCAGGCCGTTGATGTCGGCGTACACGGCCTGCCCTTCCTACGCGATCTCGGCCAGGACCTTGGAGACCCGGCCGAGAACGTCATCGACACCCTCCGTGACCATGGTCTGCATGGACTCATCGACGTCGAAGGTGTAGGCGATCTGCGTGCTGTCGTCCGGGGCGGAAGTCAGCGCGATCTCGGTGACCACATCGCCGGGCACCGTCATCACCAGGTGGTCCGGCTCGGACACCTCGTCGTAACGGCCGGTCAGGGCGATCTCCTCGCCCTCGGAGGAGATAACAGTCGCCTGCCAGGACCCTCCGGTCCGCACGTCCAGTACCGCCGTCCCGG
Organism: uncultured Actinomycetes bacterium; assembly: GCA_963718305.1. Taxonomy (GTDB): domain Bacteria; phylum Actinomycetota; class Actinomycetes; order Streptosporangiales; family Streptosporangiaceae; genus RYN-230. The sequence continues at coordinate 317,467 of CAVQZG010000020.1, read as the reverse complement.
GCTTGGCCGGCAGCCAGCCTTCGAAGTGGCTGGGCTGCGTGAGGACCTGCCAGACCCTCCCGCGCGGGCTCTTCAGGGTGCGGGTGACGGTGAAGTCGCTCATCGGAATCTCTCCTGTCGTTGGCTTTGCTGAGCCACCCTCGGATCGGGGCGCAGAGCTAGAGACGCAGGCGTACCTGCTGTCGATCGGCTACCGGATCGGGCGGTAAGTCGCGATCAGGGCACCGCTGCTGGTTGGCTGGCCTTCGACCAGTTCGAACTTGGTCAGCACGGTGTCCGCGGGGAAGAGCCGCTTGCGGCCGCCGCCAGCGACGACCGGGCTGATCATCAGGGTGAGCTCGTCGAGCAGCCCGTGGGCGATCAGCGACCGGACCAGCGACGGGCTGCCGGCCGTACCGATCGTCCCGCCGTGCTGCTGGCGTAGTTCCGCAACGAAGTCGGCCACTGAGCCCTTCATCAGCGTGGTGTTCGACCACTGATCCACAGAATCGAGGGTGCTGGAGGCGACGTACTTCGGCGTGCTGTTGATCCAGCTCGCGAACGGCTCGTCGGTCGAGTTCGGCCAGTACCCGGCCCATTCAGTGAACGTCACCCGGCCGAGCAACACCGCGTCCTGCTCCTCCAGCATGCGCGACAACGCCGCGCCCATCTCATCATCGAAGCTGGGCTGCCACTCGTTGGGCGCCTCGACCACACCATCAATCGAGCTGAACAGCCCCGCGGCCACCTTGCGCATGCGATCGATCCCTTCTTACCCACCGAAACGGTCTACTGGTCGGGTGTGGCAGCCAGCCTAAGTCGCAAGTGGTTCAGTGGACGGGTCCAATTGCTGGCGCATAAGTGAGTCCAATCGACGTCCCGCGACGTGGACTGGATAGCTTCGGAGCGTGGATCTGGAGATGGAGTTCAAGCCTGGTGTCCCGCTCCGCCGGCAGCTTGAGGGCGCGCTGCGGGTGGCGATTCGTTCCGGCCGGCTGGTGCCAGGATCGGTATTGCCACCGAGCCGGGATCTGGCTGACCAACTCGGCGTATCGCGCGGCGTCGTGGTCGATAGCTATGCTCAGCTAGCCACGGAGGGTTACCTGACGGCGAAACGCGGATCGGGTACCCGCGTCGCCTTGCTGCCGGCCTCTGGAACGCCACCGATGGCGCGGCAGGTCAGCCCCCCGGAGCACTTCCGGTATGACCTGAGGCCGGGCCAGGCTGATTTCCACGCCTTCCCTCGCGCCCGCTGGAAGGCGTCGCTGATGCGCGCGCTGCGTGAACTGCCTGACAGACGGCTGGGCTACGCCAACCACCGCGGCGTCGCCGAACTAAGGAACGCCGTCGCCGGATATCTGGCCCGCGTGCGCGGGGTGGTCGTGGAGCCGGAGCACGTCGTGGTCTGCTGCGCGGCGTCCCAGGCGCTGACCGTACTCTGGCAGGCGCTCCGGACACATGGCGGGCGCCGTGTCGCGGTCGAGGATCCTGGCTGGCGCTGGCAGCGGTACACGGTCGAGCATGCCGGGCTTGAGGCGGTCCCTGTGCGGGTGGACGCGGACGGCCTGGTCGTCTCCGAGCTCGCTGCCGCCGACGTGGATGCAGTGGTGATGACGCCGGCGCATCAGTATCCGACCGGGGTCGTCATGACGGCAGAGCGCCGCTCCGCCCTGATCAGGTGGGCGCGCGAGCGCCGGGCGCTGATCGTCGAAGACGATTACGACGTCGAGTACCGCTTCGGCCGGGAGCCGGTGGCCTCCCTTCAGGGCCTGGCACCAGACCTGGTCGCGTTCGTGGGGACGACGAGCAAGACGCTGGCGCCCGCGTTGCGTCTCGCCTGGGTCGTCCCCCCGTCGCACCTGATCGACGACGTGGAGAACGTGTTGCTCGTCACTGGTGTGACACCGCCGACGCTCGACCAGATGGCCATGGCCTCATTTATCGAAGACGCCGCGCTCGAGCGTCATCTGCGTTCAATGCGCCGGCGCTATCGCGCCAAGCGAGACATCTTGATCGACGCGCTAGGGACCCACCTCCCAGAGGTGCGCATCAGCGGGGCGGCTGCCGGGTTGCATCTGCTCGCCTGGCTTCCGGACGGCACCGACGAGCACGCGACGGCGATGCGGGCTCGGCGCTCCGGCGTCGGCGTGCATGAGCTGCACCGCCACTGCACAACGCACGCGTCATCGGCGCCGGCGCTGCTCCTTGGCTTCGCGCTTCCGAGTGAGTCCGAGCTGAGGACGGCGACCGGACTGCTCGGCGAGGCGATGGCATGTCGGGAATGAAGCCGCAGTGGCCGCATGTTGACCACCGCCGACCGACTCTCCTACTCCCCGGGAAGGAAGACCAGGCCCATGACGTCCTCGCCGGCCACCATGCGCGCCGTCCGGCTCTCCGCCCCCGGCCCCGTGGGCAATCTGCGGCTGACCACGCTCCCGCTCCCGCCCGAGCGGGAGGGCTGGGTGCGCATCCGAGTTGAGGCATTCGGCCTCAACCGCTCGGAGCTGAAGCTTCGGCTGGGTCTGAGCGTGGGCGTCAGCTTTCCCCGGGTGCCGGGTATCGAGGCCGCCGGCACCGTCGACGCGGCCCCGGCCGGCAGCGGGCTGGCTCCCGGGCAGAAGGTCGTCGCGATGATGGGAGACATGGGGCGCACCTACGACGGCGGCTATGCCGAGTACACGTCGGTGCCGCTGTCCCAGGTCATCCCCGTCGACACCGGCCTGCCCTGGGAGGTGCTGGGCGGCCTGCCGGAGATGGTGCAGACCGCCTACGGCTCGCTCACCATCGGCCTGGACCTGCAGCCCGGTCAGTCCGTGCTGATCCGCGGCGGCACCTCCTCGGTGGGCCTGGCCGCCGCCGCGCTGGCGGCATGGCGCGGCGCCACGGTGCTGTCCACCACCCGGCGGGCCGGCCGCCTCGCTGTGCTGAAGGAGCACGGCGTCGACCACCCCCTGCTCGATACCGGCGAGGTCGCGGCCGCCGTGCGCGAGTTGTACCCGGACGGCGTCGACGCCGCCCTTGATCTCGTCGGCACGCCGACCCTGCCCGACACTCTGCGCGCGGTGCGCGTGCACGGCACGGCCTGCTTCGGCGGCAGCCTCTCCGGCCAGTGGACGGTGCGGGACTTCTCCCCGAACGAGTACCTGCCCAAAGGCGTGCGCCTGGCGGGCTACTTCGGCGACGCCGCCGACCTACCCCGGGAGGTCTTCCAGGACATCCTCGACGCGGTAGCGGCCGGCCGGCTGGCCTTCCCCGCAGACCGCGTCTACGACGGCCTGGAGCAGGTGCCGCAGGCCCACGACGACATGGAGCACGACCGCGCCACCGGCAAGCTCGTCGTCCGCGTCCGGCATTAGCTGCCATCTCTTGCCCGTGGCCGCCGTGTGCAGGCCGACCGCCGGTGGCCAACACGCTAGCCGCGCTGATCATCGGCGGATCGCTGGCGTCTGTCCGCGAGTGACCGTGAGAGTTCGTGGCAGACCACCTGATCGGCACGCGGCGGGCAGGCGCTTGTGATGGTGCGGGTCAGGTGCCGAGGCTGGTCAGGGCTGGGGTGCGGGCGGCATGCGCATCGGCAAACGCATGAGGGCGACGCTGCTGGCCGTCTTGGCCGTGGCCGCCCATGCATGCGGCCTCCCCAGGACAGCCAGGCGGTGGGTGGACCGTCGCTCCACGGAGCCGTGCACCCGCTCCCCGCAGTGGCGCGGGCCGCTCAGCCGCTCCCGCAGCCGCGGCCCGCGATCGATCGGGCACTGGAGGTGCGCCCGCTCCGTCGGTGCCTAATTGTCAGGATTTGTTGGCATTGGTCAGGGATTTAGTTGACAGCTGTTCAAGAACAGGCCAATGCTTGAGCGCCGGGGCATCTAAGCGGGGGGCTGTGATGCGCAAAGTTCCGCTCATGCTGATCGCGATCTGCGGGGTGGTGGCTGCGGCGCTGCCGTCAGCGCCGCCCGCTAACGCCACGACTCATGCGGACGGTAGCCACGGCAGGGGGGTTACGAGTTCGGCCGCCGGGACCGCCGGATCCGGAGCGGCGGCCGCTGCGGCGGTCAGGCAGGGCGGGATCGCCTGGAAGAGCTGCTATAAGAAGTTCGGTAAGCGGCTGCAGTGCGCCAGGGTTTCGGTGCCGTTGAACTGGCACCGGCCGGCCGGCAAGCAGATCCAGCTGGCGGTCATCCGCCGCCTGGCCAGCGATCAGAAACACCTGATCGGCTCGATGTTTGTCAACCCCGGCGGCCCGGGCGAAAGCGGCGTCGAGCTGGTGCGGGATAAGGGTTCTGACTTCAACACTGCCGGGGGCGGCCGGTTCAATATCGTGAGCTGGGACCCGCGGGGAACGAACCGGAGCGACCCGGTGCGCTGCTTCACCAGCCAGGCGGCCGAGGCGCGGTTCTGGCGGGGCGTGCACATTCCGACCACCGCGGCCCAGTCGCGTGCCTACGCACGCCGGGCCACCGAGCTGGCCCGCCGGTGCGGCCAGGTGAGCGGGCAGCTGCTGGACAACATCTCCACCACGGACACCGCCCGTGACCTCAACCGGCTGCGCCAGCTCGTCGGGGACCGGACCCTCACCTACTTCGGCCTTTCCTACGGCACCCTTATCGGCCAGATCTACGCCAACCTGTTCCCGACCCGGGTACGAGCGATGCTCCTCAACTCCGTTGTCAACGCGGTCCCCTGGGTGAAGAACGCGGAGGCGAGGACCACCTACCAAGCCAGCTCGGCCGACGCCGTCTTCACCCAGTTCGTGGCGCTGTGCCAGGGCGCCGGCCCGGCCCGCTGCGCGCTCACCCGCCACCCCGAGACTGCAGCCCAGCGCGTCGCAGGCCTGTTCCGGCGGGCGCGCCGCGCGCCGATCCCGGCGCCGCACGCATCCCCGCCCGGCGTGCTGAGTTATAGCGACCTGCTGCTGACGACGTTCATGCCGCTGCGGTATCCGGACGTCTGGCCCCGGTACGCACGGGAACTCGACGCGGCTGCCAGCGGCGACGGCTCTGCCCTGGAAACCGCAGCGCGCCAGATGCTCACGCCCTTTGCATTCGCCAAGGCGACGACGTTCGACCGCGATCCAGTGCCTCGACGCTCCGGCCGCCCAGCCTGTCAGCGCCTGGCCCAGGGTCGTCAAGAACATCAACCGCACGGGCAAGCTGTGGGGACCGTTCCAAGCCTGGACGCAATGGGCTCCCTGCGCGGCCAACTGGCCCGGGCACGCCACCGAGCGCTACAGCGGACCGTGGAACGCCAAGACCAAGACCCCGATCCTGCTCATCAACAACGTGTATGACCCGGCCGCCGGCTACTCCGGCGCCCAGCGCGTTGAACGCCGGCTGGGCAACACCGTGCTGCTCACCGTGGCCAGCTACGGCCACCCGGTTGAGCTGCCCAGCCCGTGTACCGACAAATGGCGAACCCGTTACCTCGTCAATCTCGTCACCCCGCCACCGGGGACGGTCTGCGGAGCCCAGCGACCTTTCCGGTGATACCCGCCACCGATACTGGTCCATGCCTGGGTAATTCCCGGGCATCTAGATGCGGGGGGCCAAGCGTGGCTCCGCTGCGCTCCGCGGTCGCCAGTCGCTTCCGCAGCCGCGGCCCGCGATCGATCGGGTACGGGGGTGGGTTTGTGCATTCGATGCCCTGATTATCAGGATTTGCGGATATTTATCATGAAGGTTGACTTCTGGTCAAGGACAGGTCAATGCTCGGGGGCGGAGGGCATCCCAAGTTCGGGGGGCAGGATGCGCAAGGTTCCGCTTACTCTCATCGCGATCTGCGCGGCGGCGGCTGCGTCGCTGCCGTTGGCCTCGCCCGCTAGCGCCACCACTCCCGCGGTCGGCAGCCACGTCCGGAGTGTTACGGGTTCGCCCGCCGGTGCCGCCGGACCCGCGGCCGGGCAGGCCGGGATCGCCTGGAAGCGCTGCAAGGGCATGGGTAAGCGGTTCCAGTGCGCCAGGGTTGCGGTGCCGCTGAACTGGCACCGGCCGGCCGGCCCGCAGATCAAGCTCGCGGTGATGCGCTACCTGGGCAGCGACCAGAAGCACCGGATCGGCTCGATGTTCGTCAACCCCGGCGGACCGGGCGAAAGCGGCGTCGAGCTCGTGCGGGATGGCGGGCCAGAGCTCAGTGCCTGGGGCCGCGGCCGGTTCAACGTGGTGGGCTGGGACCCGCGGGGCACCAACGCCAGCGACCCGGTGCGCTGCTTCACCAGCAAGGCGAGCCGGGACCGGTTCTGGCGGGGGGTGCAGATCCCGGTGACGCCGGCCGCGTCGCGGGCCTACGCGCGCAAGGCGGCCGCGCTGGCGCCCCGGTGCGGCCGGGTGAGCGGGCCGCTGCTGGACAACATCTCTACCGCGGACACCGCCCGTGACCTCAACCGGCTGCGCCAGCTGGTCGGGGACCGCACGCTCACCTACGTCGGCCTGTCCTACGGGACGATGATCGGCCAGACGTATGAGAACATGTTCCCCGGCCGGGTGCGGGCGATGCTGCTCGACGGCCTCGTCGACCCGGTCAAAGACACCGCCAGCGCCGAGAGCAGGCTCGCCAACGACGTCAGGTTCGCCGATGGGGTCTTCTTCCGCCAGTTCGTGGGCCAGTGCCAGCGGGCCGGCCCGTCCGGTTGCGCGCTCGCCGGTCACTCCGAGACCGTCGCCCAGCGCGTCGCGCGCCTGTTCGCGCGGGCGCGCCGGGCGCCGATCCCCGCGCCGCACGCGAAGCCTCCCGGCGTGCTGGACTACTCCGACCTCCTGCTCAGCACGTTCACGCCGCTGCGGCTCCCGGTTGACTGGCCCCGGTACGCCAAGGATCTCAACGCCGCGGCGAACGGCGATGCGTCGGCCCTGGAGACGGCGGCGCGTCTGATGCGATCGCCTGCCGGGTTCGCCAAGTCCACCGGGTCATCGGCGATTTCGTGTCTGGACGGTCCTGCCAGGAAGCCGGTCAGCGCCTGGCCGCGCGTCATCGGGCACGCCACGCACGTGGGCAGGCTGTGGGCACCGTTCCAGGGCTGGACGCTGTGGGCCCCGTGCGCGGCGAACTGGCCGGGGCACGCCACCGAGCGCTACGCCGGACCGTGGAACGCCAAGACCAAGACCCCGATCCTGCTGCTCAGCAACCGGCACGACCCGGCCACCGGCTACGCCAACGCCCTGGTCGCCGAGCGGCGGCTCGGCAACGCCGTGCTGCTGACCGAGAACGGCTTTGGCCACCTGACCGTCAATGACCCCAGCAGGTGCGTCCTCAAATGGCGAATCCGCTATCTGGTGCATCTGGTCACCCCACCGCGCGGCACCGTCTGCGCCGCCGACAAGCCCCCCTTCCCCTAGGCCCTCCGCCAGGCAACCAGGCGCCGTGCAAGCCCATCGCCTCGGTCCTGCCTCCTTCGGCACGCCCGCCGCCGCGATGACGATGGACCTGGACGGCCACATGGCCGAGGCCCACGTGCGGCAGGGCGCCCGGATGGCTCGAGTGCCCTGGGTCGGCCTGCTCTCCCCCCGTTTTCGTCGCAGCCGCGGAATACCTGGGGAGTGGTCGCCGGGTCCGGGTCGCGAGGCGATCGCGTGCGACGCCGAAGGCGCCCTTGACGCGGCGGCCAGGACCGGGACACTGGTACGCGGAGGAAGACGGCTCCTCCTGCTGCACCAAATGCATGACGAATCAGCCTGCTCAATCAGGTGCGCTTGACGGGCTGGGCGCGGGCGCGCCGGGCGGGGCCTCGCCAAGGCGACGGGCTGGCCGGCGCGGGCGCGCCGGGCGGGGCCTCGCCAAGGCCAGAGCCCGGCGCGGGGAGCGCCGGACGCGGCGCCGCAGGCGCCGCCTTGTCGAGGGACGGATCAAGGCCAAGCCGAGCAAGAAGGCAGCGGCCCAGCCGGTTCATATCCGGCACGAGAAGTCAATATTTCACGAAACATGGAGATCTCACGAGATGGGGGCAGCTTCGGTGATGGTGGCGCACGTACTCAAAATCGACCGCGAGGTTGCGAGCACGCTGGCCGACCTGATCATCGGCAGCGAGATCGACGGTCAGGGCGGACAACCCCGCCCGGCCGACAAGGCGTGAACTGAACAGCTCCCGTGCACAAATCCGTGCACTAACTACAAGAAAGAGGCCCCTTCCATGATCGGAAGGGGCCTCTGACCTTGGTAGCGGGGGCAGGATTTGAACCTGCGACCTCTGGGTTATGAGCCCAGCGAGCTACCGAACTGCTCCACCCCGCGTCGGTGTGCCTTCACTTTATGGGCAACCGGGAGCGGAGGCAAATCAGCGCGTCGCGGCCGCCTGGGACCGCACCACGAGCGCCACGGCGACGACGATGAGGGCGCCTCCGACCAGCATCGACGCGGTCAGGGCTTCGCCCAGGAAGGTAGCGCCGAGGAAAACGGCGATGATCGGGTTGACGTAGGCGTAGGTGGCCACGGTCGCCGTGGGCAGGCGGCGCACCGCCACCATGTAAGCGCTGAACGCGATGATCGAGCCCGGCCCGATGAGGTAGGCCAGGGCCAGCCACGAGGCGGCCGAGACCTGCGACGGGTGGAACCGGCTGAATTCCCCGGTCACCGCGGCGGCCGCCAGCAGCACCACCCCGCCCGCGAGCATCTGCATCGCCGTGGCCAGCAACGGCCGTGAGGGCAACGGCACCCGGCGGGAGGCGATCGTGCCGGACGCCCAGCTGACGCTGGCCAGCAGAATGATCACGATGCCGGTCCCCGGCGAACCACCGGCGCCGCCGTGCCCGGCACCCGCGTGTTCCGTGCCGCCGCCGAACGGCCCGGCCAGGAACCCCACCCCGATCACGCCCGCGAGCAGGCCAGCCAGGGCGAGCACGCCGATCCTGGTTCCGTTGAGGATCCGGTCGATGAGGATCAGCCACAGCGGAACCGTGGCCACGAGCAGGGCGGCCAGCCCGGACGGGACGCTGCGCTCGCCGACCGAGACCCCGCCGTTTCCGCCGGCCAGCAGCAGGGTGCCGACCAGGACCGCGGACCACCATCCCGACACCCGCGGCCGGTCGGCGGCCCGCACTTCCGGCCCGCCGGAACGCAGCGCGAACGGGAACATCAGCAGGCCGGCCACGACGTAACGGATACCGGCCATCAGCAGCGGCGGCAGCGTCTCGACGCCCACCCGGATGGCGAAATAGGTACTGCCCCAGAGCACCCAGACCACCAGCAGCGCGAGCCAGCCGGTCCGCCGGACGTCGTCCGCCGTCCCGCGAAACGGATGTCCTCCGCCACCGGCCGACGCCCGTTCCCCTGTCTCCTCCGGTGCGTTGACCACGGAGCTACGCTGCCTGCCCGAGAGCCCTGCCGCCAGTGGCAGGAACGCCATCCGCCGGCTAATTCCTGCCACGCAGTTCGGCGTGGCGTCCTACGACAGGCTGGCAGGCTCTTTCCCGCGCTCGGCCTTCACCGGTTCAGCGCACCCAGTCGGTCGGAATTCTGGACGGACCCGGACTGCAGGCGCTGGGCCCGCAGCCGCACGATTAGCCGCTGGATGGCCAGGCTCACCGCCAGGTAGAGAACGATGGTGGCGGCACCCACGTTGTCCCGGCCGGGCCCGGCGACCAGGGCGTCGTAACCCAGGTGAACGGCCAGCGCCACGATCCACAGCGACGCGGTGATCCAGCTGCCCCGGGACCAGGGCTGGCCGCCGGTCAGCCAGATCCGGACCGTTGCGGCTCGCAGGACGCCGAACCCGGCGGCGAGGGCCAGGCTGCCCGCCAGCGCGGCGTAGGTCACCGCGCCTGGGTGATGCTGCTGCAGGAACTGATAGGCCTCGACCAGGCCGATCACGCCGATGATGGCGACGATGCGCAACCCGGAGGCGTTGACCGGACGGGTGCGGAGCTGGCGGTAAATCAGCAGGGCCAGGACGGCCAGGCCGATGACGATCTCGGTGACCACGGTTTGTCTCCCCGGGAGGTTTCACGGTGCCATGTCACGCTAAGGCGGCCCGCTCCGGCGTCCCTAGGCGCGCTGTCCTGACCCGCGCATGACAAATGTCATGGCCGTGCTCTCCGGTAGCGATCGGGGGCCGGGCGAAGCCCGGCAGCACCCCCGGGCCGTCCTCAGTCCGGCAGCGTCCTGGGCAGGCCGAAGCCGGGCAGCACGCTGTTGTCGAACCTGGTCAGCGTGCAGATCCGCGGACCGGCCAGGGTAGCCACCAGCAGTCCGTTGGCGTGCGCCACCCGGGCCTGCGGATCCCGCACGTAGAGCGCGAACGCCGGCTGGCCATTGGCCCGGGCCGGGACGAGCCGGTACCGGCGGTTCCCCCAGACCGCGGTGAAGAAGCGGCCGGCCAGCTCGCGGCCCTGGTACTCCAGCAGCAGCGGCGGCATGGACAGCAGCACGTCCTCGGTGAGCAGGGCCACGATGTCGGGCACCGCCCCACTCTCGAACGCCTGGGTCAGCCGCCGCACGAGCTGCTGCTCGGCCGGGGAGCCCGGCGCCGGCGGTGGTTCCCGCCGGGCCGCCGGGCCGAGCTCGCGGGACAGGGTGGCGCGGGCCCGTTTGAGCGCGCTGGTCACCGACTCTTCGGTGGACTCCAGGATGCTGGCCACCTCGCTGGCCCGGAAGCCCAGCACGTCACGCAGGATGAGCACGGCCCGCTGGCGCGGGGGCAGCAGCTGGAGCGCGGTCACGAACGCCAGTGAAATGGCCTCCCGGGACTCATACCGCGCCTCGGGACCGGGTGCACGGTCGGCCAGCCCCTCGAGCAGGGCGTCCGGGAACGGCTCCAGCCAGGTCACTTCGCCCAGCCCGGTCGGTTCCAGCGGCGCCACCCCGGGCGGCGGCGTCCCGGCCTTCGGCCGGCGGCTGCCCGCGCGCAGCGCGTTCAGGCAGCGGCTGGTGGCGATCCGGTAGAGCCAGGTGCGGACCGACGCACGCTCCTCGAAGCCGCGCAGCCCCTGCCATGCGGCCAGCAGGGTTTCCTGCAGCGCGTCCTCGGCGTCCTGCGTCGAGCCGAGGATGCGGTAACAGTGCACCATCAGCTCCCGCCGATGCGGCCCGATGAGCTGGTGGAACGCCTCGCCGTCGCCGGAGCGGGCCCGGGTGATCAGCTCCGTGGTCACCACCCCATCACCTCTTCCCCGTGTTGCTTCCCGCTGCTGCCCATACTGACCCCGCGCGGGCCGGAAACTGGGCGCTCGCGTCCGCCCCGGTTCGCCGCCCCGATTCCCTGCCCCTGGGCCACGGGGACGCGAAATCCGCGCCGCGCCTCCGCACGAAGCCGCCCAGTCTGCGGGTCCCCTGGTGTCAACACCATCAGCAACGAAAACGCCACCGGGCGCTCGCGCCCCGGCCCGGATCCGGGCCTGCGGCGCCGGTGGCCCGACGCAGGAGGAACTGACCATGCCTAAGTTCTTGTTTTCCTACCGGATGCCGGAGGACTACCGGCTGGGCCGCCCGGAATCCATCGCGGACTGGACCGCGTTCTTCGCGGCCCTGGGCGACCACGTCGTGGACGTGGGCCAGCCGGTGTCCGAGACCGCCGAGGTCGGCCACTGCGGGGCAGGCACCCGGCCCGGCGGCTATTCGCTGATCTCCGCGGACGACCTGGAGGCCGCGGTCACGCTGGCCAAGGACTGCCCGGCCCTGGCCGAGGGCGCCGGCGTCCAGGTCGGCCAGCTCGCGGAGCTGCCCACCGCCTGATGGGTCTTGACTGACTGGGATCAGCTGGAGTCGGACCAGCCTGCGCCGCGGCCGCGCGCAGGCTGGCCGCCACGTCCAGGTCAGCTCCGGTGGATGAGCCAGACGTTGGGCTCCCAGTACTGGCCCGTGTCGCGGTCCCGGTCGATGTGCACGGTGGCCAGGCCCTTCGGGAACACGTACTCGCCGGTCTCCGGGAAACGCATCCCGGTCCAGGATTCCCAGTCCGCCACGCTGCCGGTGATGCTCATCGAGCGGGGCAGGGCCGGGCCCAGCCGCGCGCCGAGCCGCGTGTGCACCCGGATCCACGGGTCGAACGGTGTCCCATCCTCCCGGGTCCAGGCCGCGTAGCGCTCGATCGCGATGGTCGGGTAGCGCTCCTTCAGGTTCGGCCGGACCGGCGCGATCAGGTGGGCCAGCCCGGCGCCGGTGGCCAGCCCGGCCATGGCCCGCAACATGACGGGGGACAGGCCGCGGCCCTGGTGGCGCGGCGGGATCTCGGCGGCCAGCGCGCACACCGCGGACGGTGTCCCGCCCGCGGCCCGCAGGGCGAACCCGGCGGCGATCGACGCGTCGATGCCCGGTCCGAGCCCCGCGTCGGTCCCGTCCCAGGCCACCGGGATCGTGTGCCCTTCGGCGAGCACCTGTCCGGCGGCGGCGTCGACCAGCACGAACTGCCACTCCGGGAAGGTGGTGTAGAGCTGGTCCCAGTACTGGTTGAGCACGTCGCCGTGCAGGTTGTACTCCGGCCACACCTCGGACGACAGGTGTTCGAGGCTGTCCCACAGTTCCGGCCGGTCGCTGTAGCGCACCACCTCCGGCTGGGTGATGGGCGGCTGGCTCATCGGGCGCTCCGCTGGCTCATCGGGCGCTCCGCGCGGGCCGGAACACATCGCGCAGCGTCTGCGCCAGCAGTCCGGGCTCGGCCACCGCGGGGAAGTGCCCGCCCCGGTCGTGCTCGGCCCAGCCGGTGACGGTGAAGTACCGCTCGGCCAGCTCGCGGGGCGGTTTGGGGAAGGGGACCCGCTCGCCGCCGAAGATGCTGACCGCGGTGGGCACGTCCGGCGGATCGCCGGCCGGCAGCGCGGCGCCCGGGTCGTGCGCGTAGGCCCAGTAAGGCAGCAGCGACGAGGTGATGGTGCCGGTGACCCAGTACAGGGTCAGCGTGCCGAGCAGCAGATCCCGGCCGAACGCGGGCTGGCCGTCGCGGCCGGCCGCGCTCCAGGCCGTGACCTTCTCGCCGATCCAGGCGGCCAGTCCGGCCGGGGAATCGTGCAGCGCGGCGCCGAGCGTGGCGGGCTTGGTGGATTGCTCGTGCGCGTACCCGCCTTCTGCGGCTGTCCAGGCCGTGACCTCGGCGGCGAACTTCTCCTCCGCGGGGCTCCGCTCCGCTCCGGGGCGGCCCGGGCCCGGCGGGACGGCCAGCCCGGGCGTGGCCAGGTGGATGCCCGCGACCGCCGCCGGAAAGTCGCGGGCCAGCCACGCGGTGACCCCCGCGCCGAGGTCGCTGCCGTGCGCGGCGAACCGGGGATAGCCCAGGCTCCCGGTCATCAGCCCGTGCCAGAGCGCCGCGACCGCGGCGGCCGTGAGCCCGCCCGGCGGCGGGGCGGCGGAAAATCCGAAGCCCGGCAGCGACGGCACCACCACGGTGAACGCGTCCGCGGGATCACCGCCGTGCGCGGCCGGGTCGGCCAGCAGCGGGATCAGGTCCAGGTATTCGCAGAACGAGCCGGGCCAGCCGTGGGTCAGCAGCAGCGGCATCGGGTCCGGGCCCTGCCCGGGCGCGTGCACCAGGTGGATCCGCTGGCCGTCCACGGTGGCTTCGCGGTGGGTCAGCCGGTCCAGCCGGGCCTGGAACGCGGCCACGTCGAATTTCTCCCAGTCCGCCAGCAGCGCGGCCAGCCAGGACCGGGGCACGCCGCGGGCCCAGCCGTCCCCGTCCGCCGCGGGCAGCCGGGTCCGCCGCAGCCGCTCCCGCAAGTCATCGAGCGCGTCCCCGGCCAGGGTGACCCGGACGTCCCGGGCCATGCGCGCATCGGTCACCCAGCCAGCATGGCAGGCACCCCGCCGGTCCTCCACACCACCACCATGCGCCTGGCGCTCGGTCGGCGGCGGCCCAGTTGATCATGACCATCGCTCACTCTTCACGCCGGACGTGCGCCGAGGTGGGTGATTTGCCCGGTTAAGGCGAACGTTCGGCGTGAAATGTGGGCGGGAGGGGCCAGTGTGACTGGGGATGACGGGGCCCGGAAGGGCCCGGGCGGGGGGCGGTCGCGGGGTGGTTCCGTGCGGCGGGAAGTGGCGGGGCGCGTGGTACGCGAAGGCCCCGGCGCGCTGGGCGCGCCGGGGCCTTCGGGGAGTGGGACGGTCAGGTGTCGGTGGTGGCGTCCTGGGGGTCCAGGGATTCGGGGGATACGGTGTTCCGGGCCGGGGCCGGGCTGGTGCCCGGCTGGTCCAGCACCTCGGCGGACACCGCGGCGCCCGCGACCGCCATGGACGTGTCTTGCGGCGTCGCGTCCGCGTTCGGCTCCGGCCACTGCTTCAGCTCCACCTGGGGGATGAACCAGGTGGCTATGAAGGCCAGCGCAGCGATCGGCACGGCCACGAGGAACACCGTCTGGATCGACTCCGCGTACCCCGCGACAAAGCCCGCGTGCACCACGGCCGGCAGCTTGCCCAGCAGGGCCGGGGTGGCGTCCGCCGCGCTGAAGCCGGCCGGCAGGTGAATGCCGTGCAGGTGGCTGGCCAGGTTGCCGATCAGGACGTTGGAGAAGATGGCGCCGAAGATCGCGGTGCCGAACGACCCGCCGATGGAGCGGAAGAACGTGGCTCCCGAGGTGGCGACGCCCAGCTCGCTGTGCGGCACCCCGTTCTGCACGATGATCACCAGCACCTGCATCACGCTGCCCAGGCCCAGGCCGAGGATCAGCATGTAGACCCCGTCCATGAACGCGGACGTATGCACGCCCATCAGGTGCAGCAGGAACAAGCCGAGGGTCATCAGGGCGGTTCCGATGATCGGGAAGAACCGGTACTTCCCGGTCCTGGAGATGACCTGACCGGAGCCGATCGACGTCAGCAGCAGGCCGGCCATCAGCGGGAGCAGGTACACCCCGGAGATGGTGGGGGAGATGCCCCGGACGACCTGGAAGAACGCGGGCAGGTAAGTGATCGCGCCGAACATCGCGAAGCCGACAATGAAGCCGACGATGCTGGTCGTGGAGAAGGTGCGCAGCCGGAACAGGTGCAGCGGCAGGACCGGCTCCACCGCGCGCCGCTCGACCAGGACGAACAGGCCGATCAGCGCGATCCCCGCGGCGCCCAGGATGTAGATGGGCGTGGACTTCCACGGATAGGTGGTGCCGCCCAGGCTGGTCAGCAGGATGAGCGAGGTCGCGGCGGCCGACAGCACCAGGGTGCCGAGGTAGTCGATGACGTGGTGCACCCGGCTGAGCGCGCCCGGAACCTGGCTGGCCACCACCACGAGGGCGATGATGCCGATGGGCACGTTGATGTAGAAGATCCAGCGCCAGGACAGGTTGTCCACGAAGACCCCGCCGAGCAGCGGCCCGATGATGCTGGAAACGCCGAAGACCGCCCCGAACAGGCCCACGTACTTACCCCGCTCGCGGGGGGAGACGATGTCACCCACGATGGCCTGCGCGCCGACCATCAGCCCGCCACTGCCCAGGCCCTGCACCGCGCGGAACGCGATGAGCTCGAACATGGACTGGCTGAGGCCGGACAGGACGGAGCCGATCAGGAAGATCACGATGGCGGCCTGGAAGAAGATCTTCCGGCCGTACTGGTCGCCCAGCTTGCCCCACAGCGGCGTGGACACCGTGGTGGCGAGCAGGTACGCGGTGATCACCCAGGCGATGTGCGACCCGCCCCGGAGATCGCCGACGATCGTCGGCAGCGCGGTCGACACGATGGTCTGGTCGAGTGCGGCCAGCAGCATGCCGAGCATCAGGGCACCGATAATCAGGAAGATCCGGCGCTGGCTGAGCCCGGTCATCGCGCTCCCCGGCGCGAGGGCATTGGTGGTGGGGGAGGTCATGCATCGTCCTTTCCGGGCGCCGGGGTCACGGTGACCTGGCGCAATGAGCAGTTCTCGGGCAGTCCGCCGGCCAGGGCCTGGAAGGCCCGCTCGGTGAGCTGGTCCAGCGGTACCGAACCGCCGGAGCTGGCCCAGAAGACCGTGGTCGCGCGGATCACCGCGCCGGCCACGCTGGCCAGCAAGCCTGGGTAGGGGTCGCGGGCGGGATCGGTGCCGAGCCGTTCCGCGATCGCCTCAGCCAGCGCGCACTCGATATTCGCCATGTGCGCGGACTGGGCGGCCCGCAGGTGCGGGTCGGCCCGGACCACCTTCATCCGGCGCAGCATGTCCAGCGGATCGCCGCCCAGCTCGCCGAGTTCATCGGTGATCATCCGGGCCTCGGCCACCAGGACCTGGCGCAGCGCGCTCAGGGCTGATTCGCCCGGGGCCTGGTGCACGACCCGCTCCCGCATCCGCGCGATCCGCTCGGGATCCGCCCCGAACAGGGCGGCTTCCTTGGACGGGAAGTAGTTGAAGAAGGTCCGCGGCGAGACGTCGGCCGCCTCGGCGATGTCTTCCACCGTGACGTGTATGAAGCCACGCCGGGCGACGAGGTCCAGGGCGTGCCGGCGTAGCGACCGGCGGGTGGCGAGCTTCTTGCGCTCGCGCAGCGAGGTGCGCGGTTCCGCCAGTGGGGCGGTGGGTTCCGCCAGCGGGGCGGTGTCGGCCAGAGTCATGTTGCGCTCACTGAAAGCTGATAACGCATCGAATGTTGCGGTCATGTCAACATTACAGTCTGCGCAAAAATTCCGTGAACCGGGGTCAGCCTGCCGGGCCAGGTCAGGTAGGGCGTCGCGGCAGGTGGCAGCCGTGTGGGCGGGACGCGGCGGCAGGCGGATGGGTGCAGTGGCGGAGCGCAGCGGCAGGCAGATGAGGCGCGCATGACCTACGCGAACATCGGCGTGACCCCGATGATCGGCCAGAACGATGACCCGGCCGAGGTGTTCACCGAGGCGGACGCGCAGACCCTGGTCAGCTTCGCCACCCAGAACCACCTGGGACGGCTGGCGTTCTGGTCGGTGGACCGCGACCAGCCGTGCGGCGGGTCGGTCAGCGGGCTGCCCGCCTGCTCGCAGATCAGCCAGCAGCCGCTGGACTTCACCAGGATCTTCCTCAAGTACACCGGCTGAGGGGAAGAGCCGACAACCGCCAGGCCACCCTCTGCCGAATACCAGGCATCACCCCCGATGCGAGACTCGAGGACATGCCCACTTCGCTGCGCTGCCTGGTCACTGGCTCATCCGGGTACATCGGTGGCCGGCTGGTGCCCGAGCTCCTCGCCGCGGGCTACCGGGTCCGGTGCATGGCCCGGGACCCGGGGAAGCTGAGTGACCGGCCGTGGACGGACGACGTGGAGATCGCGGCGGCCGACGTCATGGACGCGGCCGCGGTCCGGCGGGCGCTGCAGGACGTGGACGTTGCCTACTACCTGATCCACTCCCTCGGCACCGGGCCCTCGTTCGAGCAGCGGGACCGGCAGGCGGCGGGGCGGTTCGCCGAGGCGGCCGCGGCCGCGGGCGTGCACCGGATCGTCTACCTGGGCGGGATCGTGTCCGGCCCGGCCGCCGACCTGTCCCCGCACCTGCGCTCCCGGGGTGAGGTGGGCGACATCCTGCTGCGCAGCGGGGTGCCGACCGCCGCACTGCAGGCCGCCGTGATCATCGGCAGCGGGTCGGCGTCGTTCGAGATGCTCCGGTACCTCACCGAGCGGCTGCCGGTCATGGTCACCCCCAAGTGGGTGGGGACGCGGATCCAGCCGATCGCCGTCAGCGACGTGCTCCGCTACCTGGTGGGCTGCGCGACGCTGCCGGACGGGGTGAGCCGGCGGTTCGACATCGGCGGCCCGGACATCCTGACCTACGCGGAGATGATGCGGCGGTACACCGAGGCGGCCGGGCTGCCGCCCCGGGTGCTGGTCCCGGTGCCGCTGCTCACCCCGCGGCTGTCGTCGCTGTGGGTCGGCCTGGTCACCCCGGTGCCGGCCGGACTGGCCATGCCCCTGGTGGAATCCCTGCGCAACGAGGTGGTCTGCGCCGAGCACGACATCGCGCAGTACGTCCCGGACCCGCCGGACGGCCTGCTGCCCATCAGCCAGGCCATCGCCCTGGCGCTGCGGCACACCGCCGAGGGGGACGTGTCCACCCGGTGGTCCTCCGCGGGCACCCCTGGCGCGCCGAGCGATCCGCTGCCGAGCGACCCGGCCTGGGCGGGCGGCTCCCTGTTCGTGGACGACCGGAGCGCCGTGGTCCAGGCGTCGCCCGAGGCGCTGTGGCGGGTCATCGAGGGCATCGGCGGGGAGACCGGCTGGTACTCCTTCCCGCTCGCCTGGGCTGTGCGTGGCCTGATGGACCGGCTGGCCGGCGGGGTCGGGCTGCGCCGGGGCCGGCGCGACCCGAAGCACCTGCTGGCCGGCGACGCGCTGGACTTCTGGCGGGTCGAGGCCATCACCCACGGGTCCTTGCTCCGGCTGCGCGCCGAGATGAAGCTGCCCGGCCTGGCCTGGCTCGAGCTCTCGGTCGGCCGGGACGACCAGGACCGGACCGTCTACCACCAGCGGGCCATCTTCCAGCCCCGCGGCGCGGCCGGCATCGCGTACTGGCGGTCGATCTCCCCGTTTCACGGCGCTGTCTTCGGCGGCATGGTGAAGAACATCGCCCAGGCCGCCGAGCGCGGCGGCACCTGGGGGGCCGCCACCGCCGAGACCGCTGGGCACCGGTAAGCGGCCGCGGACCGGTGCGGGGCTGGCTGGCGCGGCCGGACCTGCGAAGCGGCCACGTGCTGGGTGTTCCACGGCGCGAGGGCCGCGGAACACCCAGTCGTGGCCGCTGGGCACCGGCTGGTTAGACCGGCTGGTTAGACGGTGTCTCGTCCGCGGCGGGTCAGCGCGTCCACGGTGATCGCGGCGAGGAGCACGAGCGCCGTCCACATCAGCTGCGCCGCCGCGCCGAGGCCCAGCAGTTGCAGCCCGTTGGCGATGACGCCGACGACGAGGCCGCCCAGCAGCGCGTCCATCATCTTTCCGCGTCCACCGAACAGGCTGGTGCCGCCGATGACCGCCGCCGCCACGGCGTTCAGCACGTTGGCCCCGCCGTTGACGCCACTGGAGATCGACCCCAGATAGGAGGAGTAGATGATGCCGGTAATGCCGGCGGTCAGGCCGCACAGCGCGAACGCCAGTACGCGGATCCGGTTGGTGTTGACACCTGCCCGCCGGGCCGCCTCGGTATTGCCGCCGATCGCGTAGATATAACGGCCAAACCGGGTCCGGCCGAGCAGGGTCGTGTAGATGACCAGGATGGCCAGCACGACCAGGACGACCCAGGGCAGCCCGCGCACGGCCAGGAACAGCGTGCCGCGGTTGGTGTTGCCCACCAGCACCACCACGAGGCCCGCCACCGCGATCGTGGCGATCTTCAGCAGCGTGATGGACACTGGCGGGGCGACCAGCCCGTTGGAGCGCCGGCGGTGGTCCCGCATGTACAGGGCCACCCCCGCCGCCACCACCAGCACGATCGTGACGATCCAGCTGCCGGCCGCGCTGAGCGCGCCGCCCTCGATGTCGTTGAGGACGTTGCTGTTCAGCCGGATGACGCCGCCGTTGCCGATGCTCCCGGTCGCGCTGATCAGGTAGATGAGCAGACCGGACAGGCCCAGGTAGCCGGCCAGCGTGACCACGAACGAGGGCAATCGGAGCCAGGTGATGATGAAGCCCTGGAGCGCCCCGTAAGCCGCGGTGGCGGCCAGCGTGACCAGGACTGCGACCCACCAGGGCCAGCCAGTGGCCACCATCCACAGGGCGACGACCGCCCCGCACGCCGCGGTGTAGCCGGCCGCCAGGTCGATCTCGCCGAGCAGCAGGACGAACACCTCGGCCATGCCGAGGGTGATGATGAAGGCCGCCTGGGTCATCAGGTTGACCAGGTTGCCCGCGGACAGGAAGACCGAGCTCTTGATCTGGAAGAAGATCACGATCACGATCAGGCCGATGATGACCGGCAGTGCGCCGCTCCCGCCGCCGCGGACCTGCTTGGCCCAGATCCGCACGTACTCACCGACCGAGTTGGCCACCAGCTCAGCTGGGACCCCGGTCCGGACCGCTATGTCTTCCGGGCTGTCCGCCGGGGTGGTCTGGCCCCGCTCCGGTGCTGGATTCGTGGATGTCAAGGGTCAGCCCTCCCGGCCGCTGTCGGGGGTAGGGGCACCGTTGCCTGCGCGGCCGTTCCGCTCCAGGCCTCCCGTGGTCATCAGCTCGACCACGGACGACGTGTCGTACTCGGACGCCGGGCCAACCGAGGCCAGGCCGCCCAGGTACAAGACCGCCACCCGGTTGGCGACCTGGAACACGTCGGTCAGGTTATGCGAGACCACGAGGACGGCGATGCCGCGGTCGGCCAGCCGCCGGATGAGGTCGAGCACCAGTGCGGTCTGGGTGACCCCCAGGGCGGCGGTCGGCTCGTCCATGATCACGAGCTTCGCTTCCTGCATCACGGCCTTGGCCACCGCCACCGACTGGCGCTGCCCGCCGGACAGCGACCCGACCGGCTGGCGGATGTTGCGGACCGTGACCACCCTCAGATCGCTGAGGGTCTTCTTGGCCATCTGCTCCATGGTCACCTCGTCCAGCAGCAGATGCCGCCGGATCTCGTGACCGAGGAGCATGTTCGCCACGATGTCCAGATTGTCGCAGAGGGCCAGGTCCTGGTAGACGGTGGCGATCCCGGCGTCGGTGGCGTCCCTCGGGGAGCGGAAGTGCACCTGCTGGCCCTGCCAGATGATCTGGCCGTGCGAGGGCTCCCAGATCCCGGAGATGGTCTTGATCAGAGTTGACTTCCCGGCCCCGTTGTCCCCGACCAGGGCAGTGACCTGCCCGGCGGGGATATCGAGGTCGATCCCGCTGAGCGCCTGCACCGGGCCGAAGTTCTTCCCGATGCCGCGTAGCTGCAGTAGCGGCCCGTCCATATAAGTTCCTTCACTGATACCGGACGGAGCCCGGCCCGCGGTGGCGGGCCGGGCTCCGTGTGCCGAGCTACCTGTCACTGCTGGTGTCCCGGTCGGCTATCCGACCACAGAATCAACCCGAGATGCCAGCGGCGGAGCACGGTTTGGCGTATTTGCCCGCGCACAGCTGCGAGGCCGGCACGAACTTGTCCGCGATCACGGTCGAGTTCATGTTGGCCGTGGTCACCCAGGTCGGTGCCAGCAGCGCGGACTTGACAGCCACGTTGGACTGCGTGTCCTCGGTGGTGCCGTTGACCAGGGTCGCCGGCGGCACGATCCCGGCCCGGACGTACATGGCCAGCGCGGCGGTCGCCTGGGCTTCCAGGTAGATGGGCTTGTACACGGTGCCGCACTGGTAGCCGGCCAGGATGTTCTGCAGGCCGGTCAGCGTGGCGTCCTGGCCCGTGGTCGGGAAGGTCTTGGGCTTGATGCCCTTGTTGGTCAGGTAGTGGATGATCGGAGCGCCGTTCTCGTCGTTCGGGATCAGCGCGGCGTTGATGTTCGGGTGGGCGGTGTACTGCTGCTGGAACTCACTCAGCGCGGTCGGCGGGTCCCAGGTGCCGGCCGGGTTGCTGACGTCCTTCCAGCCCGAGCTGAAGTGCGGCGCGAGGACCGCGTTGTAGCCCTGGGCGAACAGCGTCGCGTTGTTGTCGGTGGGCGCGCCCTTCATGACGATGAGCTGTGGCTTCTTCACGCCCCAGGCGGCGACGCAGCTGACCATGCCCTGGCCGATCAGCTTGCCGACCTGGACGTTGTTGAAGCTGACGTAGTACTTGCGCTGGCCGCCGAGGACCAGCCGGTCGTAGTCGATGACCGGGACGCCGTGCGCCTTGGCGTAGGACTCGATGTGCGCGCCGACCCCGGAGTCGAGTGCGTCCACGACCAGCACGGTGGCGCCCTTGGTGATGGCCGTCTGGGCGTCGCTGAACTGGGTCGCGTCGCTGCCGAGCGCGTTCTCCACGGTGTACTGCGACGACGTGAGCCCGGCCTTCTGGAAGGACTCCTTCAGGTACGGGGCGTCGAACTCGACGTACCGGGTGGACGACACGGTGTCCGGCAGGATGACCGCGACGTTGCCCTTGCCCTTGGCGGCCAGGGGCTTGAGCGTGGCCATGGCCGAGAACGTGTTGTCGATCTGGCTGAGCGACAGCTTCGGCGTGGACGAACTGGTGCTGCTCCCGGAGGAGCCATTCGACGAACTGCTGCCGCAGGCGGCGATGACGAGAGCCGCGCTGCCGGCCACGGCCGTGAGCGCGACTTTCTTGGTCACTGAATGCAAAGGAACCACCTCGCTGTGGGCGGGGACATGTCAGGGTGCGCGGCCCGGCCTTTCGGCCTGATCGCCGCAGCACCCCCATCTATCTGGGGAAACAGTAAGACGACGAGGATAAACAGAGCCGTAAACATTTCTGTAACATCGTGAAAAAAGCATTAACAATGTTCGGGTATCCGATATTGTTCGCGCTCACACTCGAACTTGTGGTCGTCCTGAGACTGGCCTGAGACCCGCTTGAGACCGGGAGGGTTCACGCGGCCGAAATCGCCCGGCGGGAATCACTCGGCGGCGATGCGGTAACCAGCCCGCGGCTGGGTGAGGATCAGCGGCTCGCTGCCGTCCGGTTCGAGCTTGGCGCGGAGCCGGCGGACATAGACCCGCACGTACTCGGTTTCGGTCTCGTAGCCGCGGCCCCAGACCCGCCGCAGCAGATGCGCGTGGGTCAGCAGCTTCCCCCGGTTGATGGCCAGCTCGCGCAGCAGCGCGAACTCCGTCGGGGTGAGATGCACCGCCGCCCCGTCCCGGCGGACCTGCTGGCCGGCCAGATCGATCTCCAGCTGGCCGATGGTGATCACGGGCGGGACGCTCTTCGGCGCGGTCTCGGCCGGCCGGGTGCGGCGCAGCGTCGCCGTGATCCGGGCCAGCAGTTCCTCGATGCTGAACGGCTTGGTCAGGTAGTCGTCCGCCCCCATGTTGAGCGCGGTCACCTTGTCCCGCTCGCCGCCACGCGCGGACACCACGATGATGGCCACCGAGGATCGCTCCCGGATCAGCTGGCACAGCTCGAACCCATCGACTTCGGGGAGCATGAGGTCGAGCAGGACGATGTCGGGTTCCTCGGTCTCCAGCAGGTTGAGCGCGCGCAGCCCGTCCACCGAGACCACGGTGTCGTAGCCGCGCACCGCGAGGTTGGACCGGATCAGGTTGACGATGTTCGGGTCGTCCTCGACCACCAGGGCCCGGGTGTTCCCGGCCTGCTTGAGCATGTCAGCGGGCTCCCCTCGCGGGCATCGCCACGGCTTCGCCGGCTCTCCCGGTCCCCCCGGCCATCCCCGGCTCTCCGGCCTCCTCGGGAGCGGCCGCGCTCGCGGCCTGGCTCTCGGGGTTCTCCACGGGCAGGAAGATCCGGAAGCAGGTGCCCTGGGTCGGCTGGACCAGCTCCATCCCGCCCCCGTGCGCCTCGACGATACCCCGGGCGATGGACAGTCCCAGGCCCGAGCCGGAACTGGGGGAGCGGCGGCGGCGCATCGGCTCGAACGGGGCCTGGGCGACGTCGGGGGGCATGCCGGGCCCGTTATCGGCCACGCTGACCAGCACCGTGTCCGGGCCGTCCGCGCTCGCGGTGACCATGACCCGGGTGCCGGGCGGGTTATGGCCGACCGCATTGGTCAGCAGGTTCACGAAGACCTGTTCCAGACGGTCGTGGTCGGCCCAGACGGGCG
Source organism: uncultured Actinomycetes bacterium (assembly GCA_963718305.1). Classification (GTDB taxonomy): domain Bacteria; phylum Actinomycetota; class Actinomycetes; order Streptosporangiales; family Streptosporangiaceae; genus RYN-230. The sequence goes on along the minus strand of CAVQZG010000020.1, from coordinate 294,024 downwards.
GCAGGTCGGCCGCGCACCGCACGCCGATCAGCAGCGCTTCCGAGGGAGGCAGGCACGCGATCGCGGCGTCGAGGACCAGCGGGATGTCACACCAGTCCCGCTGCAGCTGCAGGATGCCGGACTCGATCGCGGAAAAGCGCAGCAGGTCGTCCACCAGCCGGCCGAGCCGGGACGACTCCGCCGCGATCCGGGTCAGGAACCGCTGCTCGGATTCGTCGTCCCAGGTCACATCGGTCTGCAGCAGGCTGGACGCGTATCCCTTGATCGCGGTGAGCGGGGTGCGCAGCTCGTGGCTCAGCCGGGACAGGAAGCCGCGCTGCAGCTCACGGGACCGGCGCAGGGCGGCTGTTTCCTGGTTGGCGAACCAGGCCTCCTCCCGCTCCAGGGCCAGCCGCAGCGAGTGGGCCGCGTCTTCCAGCAGGGCCGCGGAATCCGCTGGCGGAGGGCCGGCCCGCCACCGGGCGACCAGCGCGGCCAGGCCGCCGGGAGCGGGAAAGGCCACCGAGAGCAGCCAGTCGCGGTCACTGTGGCTGGGCTGTACGGCCACGTCCTCCTGGCCCGCCCGGGTCAGGGCCGCCGCCGCGGCCTGGCGCGCGGCCGAGGACGCAGCCGGGTGGTCGTCCTTCGCATCCGGGTCTGCCGGGTTAGCCACGCCGTCTGAGGCCCGGCAGATGGGCGGGCCGTCCGGCGGGCGGACGATGAGTGCCACCTCGTCGGCTTCCAGGCCCCGGCGGAGCAGTTGCAGGGCGATGGCCAGCCCGTCGGCCACCGGGATCGGCCCGGCCAGGGTCTCCAGCATCTCCCGGATCGTCTCCAGCACCCGGTTACGGGAGGTGACCTCGTCGAGCAGCCGGTCCCGCTCGATAGCGCTGGCCGCGTACCCGGCGTACAGGGTGGCCAGGTCCAGGTCGTCGCGCTGCGGCTTGCCGGCCGTGGCGCGGAATACGGTGATGACGCCCAGCAGCCCGCCCGGGCCCAGCACCGGGACCGACCAGGAGCTGGCGACCTTCGCCGACTTGGCCAGCTCGGCGAAGGGCGCCCAGGCCGCCCCCGCCTGCACGTCCTCCTCGATGATCGGGCACTGGGCGGCCGCGGCCAGCCCGGCCGGACCGCCCGCCGGGCCCAGCGGCAGGTCGGACCAGGCGGACAGCAGCGGGGACCCGAGCCCCAGCGACGCCGCGCAGACCAGCGCGGAGTCGGCCAGCAGGTGGATGCACAGCCGCTCGCTGCCCAGCGCGGCGCCCAGGGCGGACAGGATCAGCGACAGGCTGGACGATGGGTCCGCCGACACCAGCCGGTCGGTCAGGCCGTGCAGCCGGGTCAGCTGGCGCCGGGCCGAGGCATCCACCTCCTGGCCGGACACCAGGGCCACGACGTCACCAGGATGCACCTCACTCGGCGCCACCTCGGCGACGAGCTGGCCATGCCGGAGCACCGCGATCCGGTCGGCCAGCCGGAACATCTGGCTGATGTCGTGGCACGCGAGCACGATCGTGGTGCCCTGCGCCCGCACCCGCGCGATCAGCTCTTCCACCAGCGCCGATTCCTGTACGCCCAGCGAGGCGGTGGGCTCGTCGAGCAGGAGCAGCCGCGGCTGGTGAACCACGGCCCGGGCCACGGCGACCAGCTGCCGCTGCCCGCCGGACAGCGACCGGACCGAGCGTTCCGGGTCCGGGAGCGGTACGCCGAGCCGCTCGAAGATGGCGGCGGCATCGGTGCGCATCCGGATGCTGGACAGTAGCTGGCGGCGGCGCTCGCGGCCGAGCATCACGTTGGAGGCGATGTCCAGGTTGTCGCACAGGGCCAGGTCCTGCCAGACCACCGAGATGCCCTGGCGCTTGGCGCCCCGCGTGTCCGCTGGCACCGGCCGCCCGTCCAGGGCGATCACGCCCGAGGTGGGGGCGATGTCCCCGGCGATGCACCGGATCAGCGTGCTCTTACCCGCACCGTTCTCCCCGGCCAGGGCGACCACCTCGCCCGCCCGCACGATGAGATCCACCCCGTCCAGGGCCGTCAGCCGGCCAAAACGGACCCGGAGCCCGGACACCGCGAGCTGGACGGGGGCTCGCGCCGCCGCCGCACGCGGTCCGGGCGCTAGCGAGGCCGGAGCTGGCTGCACGGGCTGACCAGAGGCCGGCTGGGGACGGTCATGGAGACATTCTCGCCGGCATCGTGGCTGCTCACCACCTACCGGGTCAGGCTGGGGCGGCGCAGCGCTTGACTCCGTACCGGAGTACGGCTGCTAGCTTGCCGAGCATGGCTGGGTTGACGATCGGGAAATTCGCCGACGCCGAAGGGGTCGGGGTCGAGACGGTCCGCTTCTATCAGCGGCGCGGGTTGCTGGCGCAGCCCGCCCGGGGCAGCTCCGGGTTCCGTGAGTACACCGAGGATGACCGGTGGCGGCTGGCCTTCATCCGCCGGGCCCGGCGGCTCGGCTTCACCCTGGCCGAGATCAGCGACCTGCTCGGCCCCGCTGAGGCCCGCTCCACCGGCGAGATCGTCCGGGCGGCCGAGGCCAAGCTGGCCGCGGTGGCCGGCCAGCTCGCCGAGCTGGCCCGGCTGCAGTGCCGGCTGCGCCGCCTGGTCCAGGTCTGCGCGCACGGCAGCAGCGACGACTGCCTGGCCCTGCATGTTGGCGATGGGCACCTGGGCGATGCTCACCCTGGCGATGGCCACCTCCACGACGGTCACCTCGACGACCGGCCCGGCCAGCTCTCCAATCGCGCCCTCTCCAGCTCACGCTGAGCGGCACGTCTCACGAAAGGAGCACCGTCATGGGTGCGGTCAAGACGGTAACCGACGACAGCTTCGAGGCCTCGGTGGTGCGCAGCACCAAGCCGGTGATCGTGGAGTACTGGGCCGAGTGGTGCGGCCCGTGCCGCCAGCTCGGGCCGGTCCTCGAGGCGATCGCCGCGGAACATGCGGACGCGATCGAGGTGGTCAAGGTGAACGCGGACGAGAACCCGCAAACCACGGTGAAATACGGCGTCATGCTCATCCCCACGGTCAGCGTGTTCGACGGCGGCCAGGTGGTTAAGGAGCTGGTCGGGGCCCGGTCCAAGGCCGCGCTGCTGCGCGAGGTCGCCGACTTCCTGTAGCGGGTCCGCCGGGTGGCCCGTGCTGCTGGTGAGAACGCGGGCGGCTGGGCATGAACACCTGCGTGCCTTACTCAGCCCTCAGCCACCTCGAATGCTCCCGGTGCGGCACCGGTTACGACGCGCGCCAGGTGCAGGGCACCTGCACCTGCGGCGCGCCGCTGCTGGCGCGCTACGACCTCGAGCGGGTCAGTGCCCAGGTCAGCCGCGAGGACATCGCTGCCCGGCCGCCTGACTTGTGGCGCTATCACGAGCTGCTTCCGGTCACCGACGCCCGGCGGGTGATCAGCCTGGGGGAGGGCATGACGCCGCTGCTGCCCCTGCCCCGGCTCGGCCAGTCGATCGGGGTGCCCGGGCTCTGGATGAAGGACGAAGGGCTCACCCCGACCGGCACCTTCAAGGCCCGCGGCGCGGCCGTCGGCGTGTCCAGGGCGGCCGAGCTCGGCGTGCGGGGGGTGGCCATGCCCACCAACGGCAACGCGGGCGCCGCCTGGGCCGCCTACGCCGCCCGGGCCGGGCTGCGCAGCCTCATCGTGATGCCCGCCGCCGCGCCCTCGATCACCTGGGCCGAGTGCGCCGCGGCCGGTGCGGAGCTCTACCTGGTCGACGGGCTCATCGGGGACGCGGGCGCGATGATCGCCGCGGCACTCCCCGGGCGCCCGGGCTACCAGGACGTCTCCACCCTGAAGGAGCCGTACCGGCTCGAGGGCAAGAAGACCATGGGGTACGAGATCGCCGAGCAGCTCGGCTGGCGGCTGCCCGATGTGATCGTCTATCCGGCCGGCGGCGGGGTGGGCATCATCGGCATCCACAAGGCGCTGCGGGAACTGCGCGACCTGGGCTGGGTCAACGGCAAGCTGCCCCGGCTGGTCGCGGTGCAGGCCAGCGGGTGCGCGCCGATCGTGGCGGCGTTCACCAGCGGGGCCGCGGAGAGCCAGCCCTGGCCGGACGCCCGCACGGTCGCCTTCGGCATCACCGTCCCCAAGGCCCTCGGCGATTTCCTGGTGCTCGACGCGGTGCGGGGGACCGGGGGGACGGCCGTCGCCGTGGACGACGGGGACCTGCTCGCGGACCAGCGCGAGATCGCCCGGCTGGAAGGCAGCCTGATCTGCCCCGAGGGGGCCGCCTGTGTCACGGCCGTCCGGCGGCTGCGCGAGTCCGGCTGGCTGGCCGCCAGTGACGAGGTGGTCGTCCTGAACACGGGAACCGGGCTGAAGTACCCGGACCTGGTGGCCGTCGACGTGCCGGTGCTCGCGCCCGGCGACCCGATCCCGGCGGCGCAGTCGGCTGCGGCCAGCGCCGATCCGGTGCCCAGTGCGGGCTAACCGGGCCGCTGGCTGAGTCGCCAGCCGGGCCAGCCCAACCGGGCCAGCCAGCAACCGGGCCAGCCAAGAATCACGCTGCGCCACGTGTGTCACGTCCGTTACGGGGAAGCTGGGCGCCACGGGCCCTGCGGACTGATCGGCCGGGGGCGAATACGCCTTGTCCCGGGCGTGGCGGCGGCAGCTGCCCCGCCCGAGGCGACAGGAGGTAATTGTCCATGACCTACGGCGGCAGCATCGCGCTCATCGTGATCGGTGCGATCTTAAGGTTTGCCATCAGCTATTCGCCTGCGGGCATAAACCTGCAGGTCGTCGGCGTGATCATGATCATCGCCGGCATCGTGGGCCTGATCATCTCGCTGGTGTGGATGTTCGGTCGCAGGCGCCGGACCGTCACCACCACCTCGGCGGCGGTCCCGCGGACCGAGGTGTACGAGGAGCGCCGCTACACCGAACCCCCGCTCTAACCGGGCCACCGCTCTAAACCGGGCCACCGGCCTGACCCGGCCAGTGCGCCGGGCAGGCCGAGCCCCCGGGGCGGACCACCGCCCCGGGGGCGCCTAATGCCAGCTCCTGCTCCCTCTCCCGCCAGCTCCCGCTCGCTCCCACCCGGGGTAGGTAGTCCCTGGTCACCGCCGGGTCGCAGCATAGAATCAAGATCCACGACGCGGCTCAGCAGCCACGTCCGGCCCGGGATGCCGCCTGGGCGGCGGCCCGCCACGAAGGATCGCTGGGACGCCGGCCGTGACGTCTGGACCTTGGGAGAGAGCATGGCGCGTTCCATCTGGTCGGGGTTCCTCAGCTTCGGGCTGGTGAACGTCCCGGTGGGGCTGTACACGGCCACCGCGGACCAGACCGTCCACTTCAACCAGCTGCACAAGGGCACCTCCCACCGGATCCGGTACAAGAAGGTCGACGAGGTCACCGGGGAAGAAGTCGCGACCCAGGACATCGTGAACGGATTCCCCCTCGGCGGCGGCGAGTACGTCGTGGTCGACCGGGAGGAACTGAAGGACATCGCGCCGGGTAAGTCGGAAACCATCGAGATCAGCGACTTCGTGGAGCTGGGCGAGATCGACCCGGTGCATTTCCGGCAGACCTACTACCTCGCCCCCCGCGGCAAGGGCGCGGACCGGGCCTACGCGCTGCTCCGGCAGGCCATGCACGAGACGGGCAAGGTGGGCATCGCCACCATGATCCTGCGGGACAAGGAACACCTGGTCGCGATCCGTCCCGGGGACGACGTGCTGATCCTGGAGACCATGTACTTCGGGGATGAGATCCGCTCGCCCAGCGAGGAACTCGAGACCCTCCCCCAGGACGCCAGCTTCCAGGGCCGTGAGCTGGAGGTGGCCAAGCGGCTGGTCGAGTCGCTCACCGTCCCGTGGGCGCCGGAGGACTACCACAACACCTACCGGGCCCGGGTCGAGGAGCTGATCGAGCGCAAGCGGGAAGGCCAGGCCGTGGTGTTCGAGGCGGAGCGGCCCAAGTCGAACGTGATTGACCTGATGGCGGCCCTGGAGGCGTCGGTCGAGAAGATGGGGCCGACGGCGGCGGGGGGCACCGGCGAGACCGGGACCGGCCAGGCCCGGGCGGGCGGCCGGCCGGCCGGAGGCGGGCGCCCGGCGGCGGCCCGCGGCCCGGCCGCGGCGTCCGGGGCGCCGGACCTGGACGCGCTGTCCAAGGCGGACCTGCTGGCCCGGGCCGCGGAGCTGGACATCCCCGGCCGGTCGAAGATGCCGAAGCCCGAGCTCATCAAGGCGATCCAGGCGGCTGGCCGGCCGAAACGGCGGGCCCGGAAGATTTCCTAGGCCGCGGACGATTTCCGGGAATCTGCCCGACGCCGGCCCGGCGGGCTGCGACTGTCGGCCAGTGGTGATAGAGCAGACTCGGAAGGAGCCGTGATGCCCGAGTCAGCTGTGATCATCAAAGCGTGCGCCGGATGTGAGCAGGATCTGGAGCACTGCCACGGGACCGCGATCCTGCACCCGGACGGCCTCGCCGACTGCTCGGACGACCCGGACTGCCGGCTGACCGCCGAACTGCACCTGTTCGTGCTGGCCTGCCACGAGGCCGACTGCGGCTGCGACGGGGCCGATGACGGCCCGGACCTGGCCGCGGAGCACGCCGCCGCGTCCTGACCGGCTCTGCCTGGCCAGCTTTCCCTGACCAGCGCTGAGCGCCCTCCGCGCCCTCCCCGGTGCCGGCCGGTAATAGTCTGTCCGTGATCACTTTGCATGCGTTTGCATAGGGTGGGCAGCAGGTACCGGCTCTCGGAGAGGGGCGTGATGGGGCCCGATAACAGCCCCGGGGCCGCGCCGCTCGGGTTCGATACCAGCGTGGCGCACCCCGCGCGGATCTGGGACTACTTCCTCGGTGGCAAGGACAACTTCGCCGCCGACCGGGTGGCGGCCGAGGGCGTTCTCGAGGTCATGCCCGGCATGGCGATGGTGGCCCGGGCGGGCCGCGCGTTCCTGGCCGCTGCCGTGCACTACCTGGCCACCGACGGGGGCATCAGCCAGTTCCTCGACATCGGGACGGGCCTGCCCACCGCGAACAACACCCACGAGGTGGCCCAGCGGGCGAACGAGCAGGCGCGGATCGTCTATGTGGACAACGACCCGATCGTGCTGTCTCACGCCCGTGCGCTGCTGACCAGCGGACCTGACGGTGAGACCGCCTACGTCGACGCGGACATCCGGGACACCGACCAGATCCTGGCCGAGGCGGCGCGGACCCTGGATTTCAGCCAGCCGGTCGCGCTGATGCTGCTGGCCGTGCTCCACTTCGTGCCCGACGAGGATGACCCGTACAAGATCACGGCAAGGCTCATGGAGGCCCTGCCCGCGGGCAGCTTCCTGGCCCTGTCCCACGCGACCGGCGACATCCAGAGCGGGCGGGTCGCGGCCGGGGCCGAGCGCTACAACCAGCGGTCCGCGGTCGCGATCACGCCCCGGACCCGGGCCCAGGTGACCCGGTTCTTCGACGGCCTGCAGATCGTCGACCCCGGCGTGGTGCCGCTGGGGCAGTGGCACCCGGGCCCGCCCCAGCAGTTCGACTCACCCGGCCTGCCCACCTATTGCGCGGTGGGCCGCAAACCATAGCCGCAAACCACAGGCGAGTGAACCGGGTCAGGGCACCGCGGAGGCCTGGGGGGTGGGGGCCGTGGTGTGGTGGCCCTGGAACAGGATCGACGCGATCTGGGTCAGCTTGTTCGACCCGAACTTGAACCCGGCGTCCCCGACCCCGCGGAAGCCCCCCAGGTTGTACATGATCGCCATGGTGTACTGCTGGTCCGGGCCTGCGAAGCCGACGGTGTTGGTGATCCAGATATTGCCGTCCTGCTCCCACCCGTCCTTGTTGCCCGGGTGGTTCTCCGGCCCCGCGCCCCAGACGCCCCACTGCTGGTCGAGCGCGGCGACGTGCTGCAGCCGGTAGACCAGGTAGTTCCGGACGTTGGCCGGGGCGTCCTTGAGCACGTAATTGATCAGGTTGTCCAGGTCCCGGGCCGTGCAGTCCATGAAGCCCCAGTTGATATACGACGAGGTGAACCTCGCGTCGTTCATCCCGAACGCCCGGATCCGGTTCAGGAAGCTGGCGTCCTCGTACTTGTTCCACAGGTAGTTGGCGTCGTCGTCGTTGCTGGTGTACAGCGCCTCGAACATCGCCTGCCGGTCGGCGCTGGTCAGGTTGATGCTTCCCGCGTCGCTGCGCTGCAGGATGTCCGTCATCATGGCCAGCTTCATCGTGGACGCGGCCGGGTAGGAGACGCCGGCGTTGGCGTTATGCCAGATCGCCCCGTTCTTCCGGTTGTAGATCACGATGCCGATGGAACCGGGCAGATGCCGCATGTACCCGCGGATCTCCTTGATCCGGTTCCGCATCGTGCAGGGGAAGCCGGGCGCGTTCCTGGCGCACACCTTGGGCGTGGGCGACGGGCTGGGGGTCGGCGAGGACGGCGCCGACCCGGACGTGCTGCCCGAGGGCAGCGCCGCCGAATGCTGGCTGGCGGGCGTGAACATACTGCAGCCCGACACGGCCATAGCAACGAAAAGTGAGCCCGAAACTACGGGGAGCCACGCGCGGCGACGCGTCCGGGCAGCCGACGAATGCATGCCCGACAGAATACGAGCGCCAGGGCGATGGGTTGTGAATCCGCGCCCCTTCCGGCGCGCCTGTTGTGAATTCTTGACGCGGAGCCCGCCTGGCCCGGACCGCCGGCTCAGGCCGGATGCTCCTGCCCGTCGCCGGCCCACTCGGTGTGGAAGGTGCCCGGCTTGTCCACCCGGTGGTAGGTATGGGCGCCGAAGTTGTCCCGCAGGCCCTGGATCAGCGCGGCGGGCAGCCGTTCCTGGCGCAGGCCGTCGTAGTAGGCCAGCGAGGAGGAGAACGCCGGGGACGGGATGCCGGCCGTCGCGGCCTGGGCCACCACCCGGCGCCAGCTGTCCACCCCATCCCGGACCGCCGCCGCGAAGTACGGCGCGACCAGCAGGCTGGGCAGCGCGGGGTCCTCGTCGTAGGCCTCCCGGATGCGGTCCAGGAACCGGGCCCGGATGATGCAGCCGCCCCGCCAGATGGTCGCCATCGCACCCCGGTCGATGTCCCAGCCGTACTCCTCGCTGCCCGCGGCGATGTGGTCGAAGCCCTGGGCGTAGGCGACCACCTTGGAGGCATAGAGCGCCCGGCGGACGTCGTCCACGAACGCCTCGGTGTCGCTGACCTGCGGGAACGTCACCGCGGTTCCGAACGCCGCGCGGGCAGCCGCCCGCTGGTCCGCGTGCCCGGACAGGGCCCGGGCGAAGGTGGCCTCGGCGATGCCGGTGATCGGGATGCCCAGATCGAGCGCGCTCTGCACCGTCCAGCGGCCGGTGCCCTTCTGCTCGGCCTGGTCGAGCACGATATCCACGAACGGCTTCCCGGTCTCGGCGTCGGTATGCGCGAGCACCTGCGCGGTGATCTCGATGAGGAACGAGTCCAGGTCGCCCTCGTTCCAGGTGCGGAAGATGCCGGCGATCTCGGGCGCCGACGCCCCCAGGCCCGCCCGGAGCAGGTCGTAGGCCTCGGCGATGAGCTGCATGTCCGCGTACTCGATGCCGTTGTGCACCATCTTGACGAAGTGGCCGGCGCCGTCCGGGCCCACGTGCGTGCAGCACGGCGTGCCGTCGACCTGGGCGGCGATCGACTCGAAGATCGGGCCGAGCTTCTGGTAGGACTCCGGTGACCCGCCGGGCATGATGCTCGGGCCGAGCAGGGCTCCCTCCTCGCCGCCCGACACGCCGCACCCGACGAAGTGCAGGCCGTGCTCGCGCAGCGCGGCCTCGCGCCGCCGGGTGTCCATGAAGTGCGCGTTGCCGCAGTCGATGACGATGTCACCCTCGTCCAGCAGGGGCACCAGTTCGTCGATCACCGCGTCGGTGGCCTCGCCCGCCTTGACCATGACGATGATGGCCCGCGGCCGGCTGAGGCTGGCCACGAACTCCGTCATGGACTCGGCGGGCACGAAGGTGCCCTCGTCACCGTGCTCCTTGACCAGGCTGCGGGTCCGCTCCGGCGAGCGGTTGTGCAACGACACGACGTGCCCGTGCCGGGCCAGGTTGCGGGCCAGGTTGCGGCCCATCACCGCCAGGCCCGTGACGCCGATGTCTGCGCTGCCCTGCTGAGTCATCCGTGGCTCCTCGGAAAGTCTCGTCGTCATTCGCGAGGGTAGCCCGTTACGTACCCGGGCTGGCCCGATGTCATCACGAGGTAAGCACGTCGGCGACAATGCCAGGGATATGACTTTCCTGCTGCCCCGTCCGGCCCCGGTGTTCCGCGCCGATCCCGCGCGGGGCCGGGTGTTCACCTCCGCCCGGATGGTCCAGAGCACCGAGGTGACCCCGGCGGGACGGCTGCGGCTCGACGCGCTGGCCCGGTTCCTGCAGCAGGCCGCCGAAGACGACGTCGGCGACGCCGGCTGGGACGGCTCCTACCTGTGGCTGCTGCGCCGGGTGGCCCTGGCCATCCGGGGGTTCCCCGCGCACCGTGAGCGAATTTCGTTGCGGACCTACTGCTCAGCCACGGGCCCGCGGTGGGCCGAGCGCACCACGGTCGTGGCGGGGCCGGAGGGGGAGCTCATCCAGTCCACCGCGATCTGGGTCGCGGTCTCGGCGGCGGACGGGCGGCCGGTCACGCTGGGCGAGGAGTTCCACCGGGTCTACGGGCCCTCGACGGAGGGGCGGCAGGTCTCGGCCCGGCTCTCCCATCCGGGGCTGCCCGGGTCCGCCGGGGGGCGGCCCTGGCCGCTGCGCGCCGTGGACTTCGACACCGCCGGCCACGTCAACAACGCCGTCCACTGGGCCGCCGTGGAGGATGAGCTGGCCGGCCTGGACTGGCTGCCCGGCCACGCGGAACTCGAATACCACCGGCCCATCCTGCCCGGGGCCGAGCCGGAGCTGGTGACCAGCCGGGAACCCGGGGAGGTGCGGGCCTGGCTGCGGCAGGGCCCGCAGCGGCTGGCCTCCGCCTGGCTCACCGCCGCGGCCCGGCCCTGACCGGGGCAGCCCTGACCGGGCAGCCCTGACCGCAGCCCGGCAGCCCTGACCGCGGCGGCGATGCCGTCACGGTGCCCGGTCACCCGCGCTCGAACTCCAGCACCCGCCAGGGCAGCACCTCGGTCAGCGGGGTGTCCCGGACCAGGGTGTAGCCCTCCGGGCCCAGCAGCGCCTCGTGCTCGGCCCGGGTGCGCTCCCGCCCGCCCAGGACCATCATCATGATCAGGTCCATCAGATGGGCCAGGGACGGTTCCGGCCCGTCCGGGAGCACGTAGTCGATCACCATCAGCGCGCTGCCGGGCCGGCTGGCCCGGTGGCAGTTACCGGCGATGGTGCGCACGTGCTCGTCGTCCCAGTTGTGCAGGATCTGGCTCAGCACGTACAGGTCGCCGCCGGCCGGGACCTCGCGCAGGAAGTCGCCGACCACGAGCTCGACGCGGTCGGCGACGCCGGCCGCGGCCAGGAATTCGGGCGCCCCGGCCAGCGCCTCGGCGCGGTCCATCAGCACCCCGTGCGCGGACGGGAGGGCTCCGAGCAGATAGGCCAGGAGCGTCCCGCGGCTGCCGCCCACATCGACGATGCGGCCGGAGGCCAGCGGCCGGAAATCGGCCTGGGCGCACTGGTCCACCAGGATGCCGGTGACCCGGCCCATGGCCTGGACGAACCAGGCCGCCTCCTCGCGATGCCGGCCGAAGTACTCGTAGATGCCGCCCGGCTCGGCCGGGTTCACTGGCTCGGGGTTGCGGACGATCTCGGCCAGGCGCCCGGCGCTCTGCCACAGCGGCGGGGCCAGGAACCCGACTGCGACGCCCCGCGCGGAGCCGTCCGCGGCGGTGCGCAGCAGATCACTGGCCGGGGTCAGCGCGAACCGCCCCGCGGCGTCCTTGCGCACCAGCCCGTATACGGCCGCCGCGGACAGCAGCCGGGACAGTGCGTCGGGCGCGGCGCCCACCCGGAGGGCCAGTTGGGTGGCCGTGAGCGGGCCATCGGCCAGTTCGTCCGCGACGCCTAACCGGGCCAGCACCGAGGCGACCTGGGCGGTCATCATGCCTTCCAGCAGCCAGGCGAGCGGGCGGCCGGACTCGCCGAGCATCGCGGCGTATAAAGACATCTCCCCAGGCCCGGGGAAGCCGGGACCCGCGTCCCCGGGACCCGCGTCCCCGGGTGCGGCGTCCCCTGCTAGGGCGTTCCCGGCTACGGCGGCTGGCGGCACAGGGTTTTGCCGCACGGGGTTTTCAGCTGGGGGATTTTCCGGCCCGGCGTTCTCGGGCACGACCTTCTCAGACACGACGGGGCTCCCTTCGGCAGGTGGGTGGAAAGGCATGGCGGAATGGATCAGGCGGACGTTCCGTGCTCAAGTCCACACGCCCCGGAGCGGCTTGTAAATGGGCCGCCGGGCCCCGGACCGCGGGGTCGCGGGCCGGCGGCCTGCGGCAGGCGGGCGGCCTGCGGCGTTGCTCCCCCGGCGCTTCTCCCTCCTCGGCCGGTACGCCAGATTTAGCCTGCGCTTTACACTGGGAATGACGGCCCGGGATGCCGGTGGCGTCGCGGCAGAGCCGCGCAGCTGGCTCGGGGCCGGGAGGCGGAACAATGACGTCCGGGGTCAGCGTGACCAGTGCGTGGGCGGCGAGCGCGTCCGCATCGAGCAGTTTCTCCTGGACCGACGCGATCGTGATCTTCGTGGTGGTCATCGTCGCGCTGCTGGTGACCGTGGCGCTGGTCGGCCGGCGAACCCGGCTGCTGGTCAGCCGCCCCCGGCTGCGGACCACGCACAGCCGGCGGGTGCGGCAGGCCGCCGAAGAGGATGTCGCGGAGATCGAGCGGAACGCCCGGTTCTATGGCCGCCCGGTCCGCGGGGCCCGCCGCCGCGAGGAAGAAGACGACGACCTCTAGGGTCGTCCTCCATGATCACGGTCAATTTCTGCCAGTGAGCACCCCTTTTTGACCGTGATCATGAAGGGGTCCAGGGAGATCATGAGGCGCGGGGCCTGCACCCGCCGCCACAGCAGCCAGCCCGCCCCGCCGAGCAGCAGCACCCCCCCGGCCACGATGCCCGCGATAGCCCCGCCGGACAGGCCCCCGCTTCCCGGGTCCGGGCCGCCCGCCTGCCCCGGCGCGCTGGCCTGCGCCGCCGGAGCTGAGCTGGCCGGAGCCGAGCTGGCCGGAGGGGTGCTGGCCGCGGCCGTGCTGGCCGGAGCACCCGGGGTGCCGGTGGCCCGGAACGCGACCACCCGGTTGGCGGCCGGGGCCAGCAGCAGGCCCGCACCGACGCTGGCGGTGGGGAAGTGGTTCGCCACCGCGCCGATGGTGGCCTGCTGCCGCACCTGGCCGGTCTGCGGGTCGAGGCCGTACAGGGTGCCGGTGAGGCTGATCGTCCAGACCAGGCCGCCGGCCACGATGGGCGGCCCGCCGCCGGTCCCGGACCGCCACAGCAGCCGGAGGCCCGGTGGTGACGTCGCCGCGGCGACGGCCACGATCCCGCTGACACAGGGCAGGTACACGGTGCGGCCGGTCACCGCCGCCCCGCCGTCGATGTCGCCGTTGCACGCGGACGCCAGCGAGGCCAGCTGGCCGCCGATGCCGCCGAGATGGGCGCCGTTGAGCAGGTAGGCGGTGGGGGACTTGCCGGCCAGCAGCACCTGGCCGCCGGGCAGCAGCACCGGCTCGGCGGACATGTCGAGGTCCCGGGAGTTGTTGGCGGCCCAGTCGGCCGGCGCGAAGTACTGCAGCAGCCGCATCGAGGGCGACAGGTCGAGCACGGAGTCGCTGTCGTCGTAGCCGCGCGAGGCCTGGTACACCGAACCGTTCCCGACGCTCACCCACACGTCACCCTGGGCGTCCACGGCCGGGGCGGCCCCGCCCATCCAGACCGCGCCCTGCGACTGGCCGGCCTTCGCGTCCACGGTGAACATGGCGGGCGCGCCGCCAGCTTCGGGGACGGCCACGACCCGTCCGCGGTAGGTGGCGCAGTCCCCGTCGTTGCCGCCGAAGCCGAACACCACCCGCCCGCCGGCCAGGGTCAGCCCGGTGCGCTGGAGCAGCGCCGCGGTGTCTGCCCCGGGCGGGTCCACGTCGCGGGTCATCTCGACCTGGCCGGTCGAGGTGCTCAGCCCGGTCAGCACGTGGGCCGGCCCCCGGCCACCTCGTCGGCCACCACGAAGATCTCGCCCCGGGCCGGGTCGATGACCGGGGTGCCGGTGATCCCGACGGTGGGCGCGATGTCGCCGCAGGGCAGCGAGCCGGACGGCACCGGGGTGGCCAGATGGCGCGACCAGGCCACCGCCCCCGTCGCGGCGGACAGCGCGTACACGGTGTTGTTCTCGGTGGCCACGTACACCCGGCCCGCCGACACCAGCGGCTCTCCGTAGATCTCGCCGTCCAGCGCCGCCGAGGTCCACGCCCGGGACCCGGTGTCGACCCGGCCGGACGCCGCCGCGGCCCCGCTGCCAGCCGGGTCGCCGTGGTACACGGTCCAGGAACCGGCGCCGGGGGAGGAGGAGGCGTTAGCGAAAGAGATGGCACCGGCCGGACCGCCGGCGGTCATCCAGAGGGCGGCGGTCAGGCCAGCGACCCACCCGGCCGTCCGCAGCGCCAGGCGGCTGCGCATCGTCAAAGCCTAGCCATGCGGCCGCGTGCTCAGCCGGATCCGGCGCCGTCCCCGCCGGGGTGGCAGCCGGAATTCCCGTCCGGGGGCAGGTCAAGGGCGGGATTACGATCAAAGAACCCGAACGGCTTGAGCCAGAACGACACCGTGTCCACCGGCATGATCGGCCAGTCCTCCGGCCGGGTGATGTGGTGGATGCCGAACACGTACCACAGCACGACGTCGGTGTCCTCGATGGAGCGGTTCTGGGCGGTCCACACGGGCAGCCCGGAGTCGGCCGCGCTCTGGGTGGGGAAATCGCCGCAGGGCCAGCGCTCGTCCGGGTGGTACGGGGTGACCCACAGCGTGTGCTCGATCACCCTGGCCCGCCGCAGCACCGCCGACGACGGGTCCAGCAGCGCCGGGAACGACCCGCCGGGCACCAGCTTGTACCCGGTCGGGGTGCCCAGTGAGTTCGAGGTGCCGGTGCTCACCACCTTCCAGCTGCGCTGGCTGGCCCAGTCGTAGTCCTGCTGGCCGTCCGCCTCGGTACGCAGCGGGGTCTGGCGGAGCCGCAGGCCGAGCCCGTACGGGTCGTCCGGCCCCGGCGGCGCGGGCACCGACTCGACCGCGTGCACCGTGTTCGCCCGGCCGTCCACGTCGAGGTCGAGCCGGGCCACGATGAAGTGCTGGTGGAACGGGGCGTAGGTGCGGTTATCCACCAGCGTGCCGTTGGGCGGCTGCTGGCCGGGCGGGAGGGTGGAGGTGACCATGATCCCGGTCGCCCGGACCTCGCACTCGATGTTGCCGTCCTGGTAGAAGCGCCAGTAGACCAGGTATTCGTAGTTCGCCACGGTGACATGGAAGGACACCACGAGCCGCCGGGCCCGGCGCACCTCCGGGCCGAACTCGTGGTCCACGTGCTTCCACAGCACGCCGTTGTCCTCTTCGTGGATGCAGATGGCGTGCGGGATGAGCTGGGGCTCGCCCGCCGAGTCGTGCACCACCGCGTCGAGGTAGGTGATCTCGCCGAGGCAGTCACAGCCGCGTTCGAGCGAGGTGGTCATGAAGCCGAGCCCCCACTCGCCGATGTCGAACGCGGTCCGCCGGAAGTGGTCGGGGGTCGGATCCCGGTAGGGCACCACCATCTCCGCGAACGACATCCGGTGCGCGACCGGCCGCAGCCGTCCCGCGTCGCGGAACCCGACCGTGTGCAGGACCAGGCCTTCGCGGTAGTTGAAGCCGAGCCGCAGCTCCCAGTTCTGCCAGCGGAGCAGGTGCCCGTCCAGGCGGAACGAGACCCCCTCCGGCTGGCTGATCTCCAGCGGCGCCACCTCGCGCAGCGGCATCGGGATCAGCTTGGGCAGGTACTCGCCCATCACCTCGGGCTGGCCGCCCGGGTCGGCCTCGTCGCCGACCTCCAGCAGCGTCATCTGGTTGAGGTCCACGATCGGGTGCAGCCCGCTGAGGTGGTGCGCGTAGGGATTGCCCTCCTCGCTGCCGCGGTACCAGACGTCCGCCCAGCCCAGCCGCAGGCCACGGTAGCGTGGCGGGACCAGGTCCGCGCCAAACGCCCAGAGGTCGGTGAGGATGCGAGAGCGATCGGTGATGCCGCGCCGGGCAAGCGCCGCCGCCAGGGCCGGGTCGCTGCGCAGCATCTCGTCGCACTCGTGCCACTCGTCCTGCGTGATGTTCGGTTGCTGACCGGGCAGCGGCTCCCAGCCGGTGACGGCGCCGGAGTCCAGCGACACCACGGCGCGATAGGCATGGCCATCGTCGGTGTTCCAGCAGACGGCCAGCGCCTCGCGGGGCGCAGCGGCCTGGACGTGCCCGGCCAGGGCGTCCTTGGCCGGCTCGCGGAGCTCGATCGAGGCGATCCGCCACCGCGGGCCCACCTCCCGGTCCCGCCGCAGCACGGCGGCGACCTGCCGGAATTCCCCGGCGGTCAGCGGATCGAGCGGATGGCGCGCCCGGTGCCGGCTGATCCCGGGCTGGCTGATCCGGTGCCGGCTGCTCCGAACTGCTCACGTCGTGCCTCCACGGGCCTGCTCGGCCATCGCGGCCTGGTCCCGTACGGTGATTACCCGGCGGGCCGCCTCTTGATCCAGGCTCCCAGATCTCCGCTTACGAGGGGGCGCCCATGACTCCCGGCGGCGCAGGGCGGGCACCGGGCCTGGAAATGAGCCTGGCCGGGCCGGTCGGGTTCGACCTGGACCTGACCCTGATCGACTCCCAGGCCGCGATCCTGGCCGCCTGGGCGGAGGTCGCCCGGGAGACCGGGACCCGCATCGACCCGGACTCCGTGACCCGCCGGCTCGGCATCAAGCTGGAAGACGAAGCGGCCTACTGGTTCCCGGCCGGCCAGCGGGACGCGGCCGCGGATGTCTACCGGCGGCACTACCTGCGGCTGGGCCCGGAGCTCACCACGCCGCTGCCCGGCGCGGGCGAGGCCCTCGCGGCCGTCCGGGCGGCTGGCGAGCGGGCCATCATCATCACCGCGAAGCATCCGGCCTCGGTCGGGCCCAGCCTGATCGCGGCGGGGCTGGAGGCCGATGACCTCTACACGCACGTGTACGGGCCGGAGAAGGCTGCCGTCCTGACCCAGGTCGGGGCGGCCGTCTATGTCGGTGATGCCCCGGCCGACATGGCGGCTGCGGCGGAGGCCGGCGTGCACGCGGTTGGCGTGGCGACCGGGTCGTTCAGCGCCGCGGACCTGGTGGCGGCCGGGGCGGAGGTGGTCCTGGAGTCGCTGCTGGAGTTCCCGTCCTGGTACGCCGCGGGCCGCGGCGGCGTGACCGGCTGACCTCGGCCCGGCCGTGGCTGGCCGGCCCGGCTGACCCGGGCCCGATAGCCTGTGCGGCGTGCTGGAACAGGTGAGCGTCACCCGCTACGTGACCCCGCTGCGCGAGGGGGGTTCGCTGCCTGCCCTGGTCGAGGCCGACAACCTCGGGACCTACGTGCTGAAGTTCCGCGGCGCCGGCCAGGGCCCGAAGGCCCTCGTCGCGGAGATCATCGGCGGTGAGCTGGCCCGGCGGCTGGGGCTGCGCACCCCCGAGCTGGTGCTCGCCTACCTGGACCCGCGGATCGCCAGCACCGAGCCCGACCCGGAGATCCAGGACCTGCTCCGGGCCAGTGACGGGCTGAACGTGGGCGTGGACTTCCTGCCCGGGTCGGCCGGGTTCGACCCCGCGGGCTGGCCGGTGGACGCGGAGTTCGCCAGCCGGGTGCTGTGGTTCGACGCGCTGATCCAGAACGTGGACCGGACCTGGCGCAACCCGAACCTGCTGGTCTGGCACGGCAGCGTCTGGCTGATCGACCACGGATCGGCGCTGTACTTCCAGCACAACTGGCCGGCCGCCCGGCCGCTGGCCCCGTTCGACGCCCGTGATCACGTGCTGCGCGGCGCCGCGACCCTGGTCCCCGGGGCGCACGAGGCGCTGGCCCCGCAGATCACGCCCGCGCTGCTCGGCGAGGTGCTCGCCCTGGTGCCCCCGGCGTGGTTCGGGGACGGGCAGCCCGGGGACTACGCCGCGCACCTGCTGGAACGCGCTCCCCGGGTGCTGGAGGTGATCCGCTGATGAGTACCGAGGGGCTGGCCGGCCCGGAGGGTTTGGCTAGCACAGAGGGTTTGGCTAGCACCGGAGGGCTGGCAGGCGAGGGGGTGACCAGCGCCGAGCCGTATGAGTATGCGCTGATCCGGGTGGTGCCGAGAGTGGAGCGCGGCGAGGCCATCAATGCCGGGGTGATCCTCTACTGCCAGCAGCACCGCTACCTCGGCTGCCGGATCCTCCTCAACGAAGACCGGCTCCGGGCGCTGGACCCGGGCACGGACCTGGCCGCGGTGGCCGCGGCCCTCGGCGCCCTGGAGGAGGGCTGCCGCACCGGCCCGGCGGCGGGGCAGCCGCCGGGGGTGCGGTTCCGCTGGCTCACCGCCACGCGCAGCACGATCGTGCAGCCCGGCCCGGTGCACAGCGGGTTGACTACCGACCCGGCCGCCGAACTGGACCGGCTCTTCAACGACCTGGTCCGCTGACCGGGAACCGTCGGAGCAGGCCGGTAGCCTGCGCTCATGATCGATCACATAGGTGTCCAGGTGGCCGACGTCGAGGCGTCGCTCGCCTTCTACCTGCGGACTTTCGGGCCGATCGGGATGCGCGAGGCGATGCGCTTCCCGGCCGGCGAATCCTTCGTCGTCGGCCTGGCCGTCCCGGAGGGCGCGCCTGACTTCTGGCTGAGCCCCGCCCAGGGGCCGGAGACCAGGGAACTGCACGTCGCGTTCCGCGCTCCCGGCCGGGCTGAGGTGGACGCCGTGCACGAGGCCGCGGTCGCGGAGGGAGCCGAGGTGCTGCACGCCCCGCGCGAGTGGCCTGAGTATCACGCGGGTTACTACGGCGTCTTCCTGCGCGATCCCGACGGCCACAACGTGGAGGTTGTCTACCACGGCGGGTAGCGGGCTCGTTCCGGCCACGCCCTCCAGGATGCGGCTCCCTTCCCGGCTGCCCTCTGCGGAGGCCCCTTCCCGGCCGCCCCCTGCGGGGGCTCCCTTCCCGGCCGCCCCCTGCGGGGGACTCCCTTCCCGGCCGCCCCCTGGGCGGCCGCCCTGCCGCGGGATTACTTCGCGGCTTCCAGATGTTAGTTTTGATTAAGCAACTAAAAATCCAGGGGACGGAACTGCCCGGCCGCAGAACCCGGCCGGGATCAGACCGTTAGGGAAGGGTAGGCATGCGGGCCTCCTCTGCTGAGCCGGATAACTCTGCACAGCTCAACGGCCATCACACGCTCAACGGGCACCATGGGGCGAACGGCCGCCACGCGCCGGGCGCTCACGGGAACCACGGGCACCTGAGCGGCCACGGACATCACGAAGCGTCCAGCGGCGGGATCCTCCGGCGTGGCGCCGGCCGGGCGGCGCAGCCCCCGGGCCCGCGGTACAAGTGGATCGCGCTGTCGAACACCACGCTCGGCGTGCTCATGGCCACCATCAACGCCTCGATCATGCTGATCGCGCTGCCGGACATCTTCCGCGGCATCGGGGTCAACCCGCTGCAGCCGGGCAACACCAGCCTGCTGCTGTGGATGATCATGGGTTACCTGGTGGTCACCGCCGTGCTGGTGGTCAGTTTCGGCCGCCTCGGCGACATGTTCGGGCGGGTCAGGATCTACAACCTGGGCTTCGCGGTGTTCAGCGTGTTCTCGGTGCTGCTGGCGCTGACCTGGCTGCATGGTTCCGCCGCGGCCTGGTGGATCATCGCGGGCCGCATCTTGCAGGGCGTCGGCGGGGCCATGCTCCTGGCCAATTCCAGCGCCCTGCTCACCGACGCGTTCCCAGCCAACCAGCGCGGGCTGGCCCTCGGGCTGAACCAGGTCGCCGCCATCGCGGGCTCGTTCATCGGGCTGGTCCTCGGCGGCCTGCTCGGCCCCGTCGACTGGCGGCTGGTCTTCCTGGTCTCGGTGCCGTTCGGGGTGTTCGGCACCTTCTGGGCCTACCTGAAGCTCCGCGAGCTCGGCGTCCGCCGTCCTGCCCGGCTGGACTGGCTGGGCAACGTCACCTTCGCCGTCGGCCTGATCGCGGTGCTGGTCGGGATCACCTACGGCATCCAGCCTTACGGTGGCCACACGATGGGCTGGACTAGCCCGTTCGTGCTGACCGCCATCTTCGGCGGGCTGGCCGTGCTCGTCCTCTTCTGCTTTGTCGAGACCCGGGTCGAGGAGCCGATGTTCCAGCTTCGGCTGTTCAGGATCCGCGCCTTCACCGCCGGCAACCTGGCCAGCCTGCTGTCCTCGCTCGGCCGGGGCGGCCTGATGTTCGTGCTGATCATCTGGCTGCAGGGCATCTACCTGCCCCGGCATGGCGTCAGCTTCAGCGATACCCCGCTGAAGGCCGGGATCTACATGCTCCCGCTCACCGTCGGCTTCCTGATCGCCGGGCCGGTGTCCGGCTGGCTGTCCGACCGCTTCGGGGCCCGCCCGTTCTCGACCGGCGGCATGGTCGTGGCCGCGGCCTCGTTCCTGCTCCTCGAACTGCTGCCGATCAACTTCACCTACTGGCAGTTCGCGCTGATCCTGCTGCTCAACGGGCTCGGCATGGGGCTGTTCGCCTCACCGAACCGGGCCGGGATCATGAACAGCCTGCCGCGGGAGAGCCGCGGCGTGGGCGCCGGGATGAGCGCCACCTTCCAGAACTCGGCCATGGTGCTGTCCATCGGTATTTTCTTCACGCTGATCATCCTGGGCCTGGCCTCATCGCTGCCGGCCGCACTCCACCACGGCCTGGTGGCGCAGGGTGTGTCGCCCGCCGATGCGGCCCGGGTCGCGGCCCTGCCGCCGGTCTCGGTCATGTTCGCGGCGCTGCTCGGCTACAACCCGATCCAGACGCTGCTCGGCCACGCCCTGACCAAGCTGCCGGCCAGCCACGCCGCCTACCTGACCGGCCGCAGTTTCTTCCCGGCGCTGATCTCCCCCTCCTTCTCGAACGGCCTGGCCATCGCCTTCGACTTCGCGATCGCCGCCTGCCTGATCGCCGCCGTCGCCTCGCTGCTGCGGGGCCGCCGGTACGTGCACGAGGAGCACGGCGTGGTCGGTGTGGAGCAGGTCCCGGAGACCGGCGGGCAGCCGGCCGGTGAGGACCGCGCCGTGCAGGCTGACAGCGTGCAGCCCGGCCCGGGAGAGTCCGGCCCGGGGGAGTCCGGCTCGGTGGAGTCGGGCAGGCCGCCCGTGACCAGCGACGTCCCGGAGGACTCCCGGACGGCCGCCGGCCTCAGGCGGTAACCCCCGCCCGCAGGCCGGGCCGTTCGTCTGTCTCCCCGCGCACCCGATGATGTGATGGGGGAGCACGGGAAGGCAGCAGCATGGATCTCGACGGCACCCGGGCCCTGGTCACCGGCGGAACCAGCGGGCTCGGCCTGGCCATGGCCAGCGCGCTGGCCCAGGCCGGCGCCACGGTCGTGATCACCAGCCGGTCGGCGGAGCGGGCCGCCGCGGCTGCGGCCCGGCTGCCCGGCGCCCTGGGCGTGGCCGCGGACGCCGCTGACGAGGCGTCGGTCGCCCGGGCGGTCGATCAGGCCTGGTCGCGGCTCGGCGGCCTTGATCTGCTGGTCAACAACGCCGGCCTCGGGATGCGGACGGTCAACCCCCGGTTCATGGTCGAGCCCCAGGGATTCTGGGACGTCCCGGCGGCGGGCTTCCGGGCGGTGGTCGACGTGAACCTCACCGGCTACTTCCTGATGGCCCGGGAGGTCACGCCGAGGATGCTGGACGCCGGGTCCGGGCGGATCGTGAACATCTCGATGAACCACACCACGATGAACCGCCGCGGTTTTGTCCCGTATGGGCCGTCCCGGGCCGGCGCGGAGGCGCTGTCCCGGATCATGGCAGCCGATCTGGCCGGCACCCCGGTCCGGGTCAATATGCTGCTGCCGGGCGGCGCCACGGAGACCGGCATGGTGCCCGGCGCGGGCGGCCGTCCCGCCGGGCTGACCCTGATCGACCCGGCGGTCATGGGACCGCCGATCGTCTGGCTGGCGTCACCGCAGGCTCGTGACGTGCACGACGAGCGCATCGTCGCCGTCGGCTTCGAGGCGTGGCTGGCTGGCCGCACCTGGGATATATCCCGTAGACCTTGAGCTGGTCCGCGGACCACGCGGTGTGTGACAGATGAGAATGAGCCGGGAGTCCTACTCATCCTCATCCAGCCAGGCAACGGTGACGGCCAGCTGAAGCGTGATCTCGCTGAGCAGGAATGTTGCGTCCATGGTCCGGCCGAGCGGGACAACGCCGCTGGAGGTAGCGCCGTCCTCCCTGACTGCCTGCTGCCGGAAGACCCCGGGCCGCCACCAGCGCGGGGGCCGCAGTGACGCGTGGAGCACCCCGGCGGGCCGTTCAATGCTGACTGACCCCGTGGCCAGCAGCCTCTCGCTCTTCTCGCCGAGCATCCCGGCCTCAGCATCGAGCACCTCAGCGACCTTGCGGTCAAAGGCGCCAGGATCATCATCCGGGTCGCCTGCGTCGTCGCGCACGACGCCTATCATCGCAGCGCGGCGCCCGGCTGGGTCCGTGGTCAACTGGCAATGATGCTGTCAGGCGACTTGGGCAAATGTGCCGGGACGCTGGCCTGCACATGAATGGGTGGCATGTTATGGCGCGGTCGTTATAACGCTGTATGGCAAGAGCCGGTTCGCACTGACAGCAAGCCTCGACCGGCTGCTTTACGTGCTCAGGCACCCAATTCGGTAAACTGAGTAAAGCCGCCGGGGACTTGGCCCCAGGCTGGCGGCGGTATCAGGCGGCGTGGGGCGCGAGTTGGACGATGAGGTCAGCGTCGAGGGCTGCGCTGATCCGTTCCAGCAGCGGGATCGTGGGGACGACGCCGCCGGCTTCCAGGCGCGAGAGGGCAGGCTGGGTCATCTCAGCGCGGGCTGCGAGTTCGACCTGGGACAGTCCCAGGGCCAGGCGGCGTTCGCGGACCGCCTGGCCGATGAGGAACGCCCGGCGGGCTTCGGCGTACCCCTCGCGGTACTCGTCACTGTCACGGCGCTGGGCGGCGAGTTCCTCGTAAGAGGAGTGCCGTGACGTCATGTCAGTTCACCTCCCGGTCGAACACCTGGTGGGCTGCGCTGTGTTCGGCTTCGCAAATCTTCTGGGCATGCAAGGACACTGCGAGGGCATGGCACCCATCGTGTTCTGGACCGCAGCCTTCGACTGGCTCGACCACACCATGAGCTGAGCACAGCAACCGTCCGCCGGCGGACAGCACTGTTCCGCTCGGCATCGCCCGCTTATGCCTCGGGTTGGGGATCCTCGTTCGTCTCGTCGAGTTCGGGCTCAACCCCGCCTTCGCGGTGCTGTTCCTGCCTGCGCAGGATCTCCTGCATCAAGGCAGCCTCGCGTGCCTCGTCCTCCAGGCCAGGATCCTGGCCTGGTTTCTCGCCGGAGCTGCCCGGCGGCTGTTTTGGCTCACCCATGGCCAGATTCTCCTCCAACCCGGGGTCTTTGGCTCAGTACCCAGCCAGATCCATCGTCTTGCGCGATCGCCCTCGGCTCTCATGCCCGGCGACGTGGCCTCCCGCCGTGGTTCGGGCTGGAGGCGGATCTGGCTGCCTTACGAGGCATCTGGCGGCATCCCACCGGAGTCCACGATGGCGGTGGCCTGGCGGACGTAGGCGGCCAGCGCGGCGGGATCGGCCAGATCCGGCCAGTGCCATACCTGTTCCGGGGTGAAGATCACCCGTTCGGGTCGGTCACCCGCCACCCTGGCGCCCACGCGTGACCAGATCCGCAACATGGCGCTGCCGCCGGCGTCTTCGGTGTTCCACGGCAAGATATTCACTTCATACCCCACATCGCCCAGGTCGCCCTCGACGGTCCCGTATTGGGCCGGGCGCCGGTACCACGGGTATTCGCGCCGGTCCCGGAACCGCGCGCCGAGAAGTCCGGCCACGCACTGCAAGGTCTCGTTGGCCGCGGCGCGGTCGTCCGGGGTGCCCAGCGCTGCGATACCGAGCCGGATGACGGACACGAGGATGACCAGCAGCACCGCAGCGAGGACGATGAGAAGGAACCATTTCATGGCAGGCACCGCGTCGGGTCGTGCACACCACGAATGGTACAAAGCCGCGCAACCGGCGGCCGGCGGCCAGAAAGACGCCAGATTCTCGCTGGCCCCGGATCAGGGACGACCCGATCCCTGCAGCAGATTGAGTGTGAGTGCGGCCGTCAGGTGTCGAGCCGCAGAATGGTTTCCTCGATGTTCTCGTCCCGTCCCGCGGCGAACGATGTCTCCGTTCCGACTGCCTTGAAGCCGCATTTTTGCAGGACGCGGAGTGAACCGGCATTGTCGCTGGCGGCGCGGGCGTGCAACGGCCGGGTGGTCACCAGTTCCAGGAGCAGCGCCAGGGCCCGCGTCGCGATGCCTTTCCCCCAGGCTGGCCGGTCGATCCAGTAGGTAACCTCCATCTGTTCCCCGTCGGGGAAGCTGGAGATACTCCCGGCCAGGTGGCCGTCGCAGGTTACTGCCCTCAAAGTGATGCCCGGCGAACTTCTCACCTTGGCCATGTGCGCGTCGAAGGCGTTCCGGTCCGCAGGGTCCGGAGGCGTGAAGGCTGCCATCCGGACGCCTTCCGGGTCACGCATCTGCTCGAACAAGGCATCCAGGTCCCCGTCCTGTACCGGGCGCAGCGCGACAACAGCCATGCGCACACCTCCTGCCATCCGCGGACCAGCCCGCGTCGGGGGCTAGCGTTGATAAGGGCCGGTCTGCTGACCGCCCCGGGGCCGATGTTACTGTCCGGGCAGCAGCACGCTGAGGCAGGTGACGCAGCCTTCGAGTTTCTCGAACTCGCTGATGTCTGCCACGACCGGGGTGAAGCCCAGGTCGTCCAGGAGCTCAGCGGTGCGGGGGGCGGACGCGGCGATCAGCACCTGGTCGGCGCCCAGCGGGACGACATGGCAGCCGCTTTCTTCGTTCACCGGGCGGACCGCCGGGAACAGCCCGGCTGGCACCAGCTGCGGTAGCAGCAGGAACGTGCCGTCGGGCAGCGCGGTCACCGCGGACTTCAGGTGCAGCACGCCGCTCAGCGGGACGGCGACCACGGTGCGGCCCAGCGGCGCCAGCAGCGCGCGCAGCTGGCGGATGCCCGCGCCGTTGGTCCGCCCGCCGCGCCCGACGTACACGGTGTGGCCGGCCTGCAGCACATCCCCGCCGTCCAGAGTCCCAGGCTCGGCGATCGCGGCGGTGCGCAGGCCCATCGACCGGAGGATCCCGGCGACGCCGGCCACCTCGGCCCGGCGGGCCGGCGCGCCCGGGCGGGCCAGCACCGCCAGGTCCTCGCAGACCACCACCGCATCTTCGATGAAGACCGAGTCCGGGCAGTCCTCAGCGGCCGGCACCTGCGCGATCACCCAGCCACAGGCCGCCAGCGCATCGGCGTACGCCGCATGCTGGGCCCGGGCGCGGGCCACATCCACGGGGGTCCGCCTGATGTGGGTGACGATGCCCTCGGCCAGCCTGCTGCTAGGCGCGCGGACCAGCACCGTGCCGTTCACCGGCCGCTCCCTCAACTGACCACGCGGACACCACAACCAGCCACGAGGCATCCAGCCCAGTGCCGATCCATCCTGTCATCCGCCACCGCTGGCTGCTCTCGCCGAAACTGTCCCACTGCGTGGCGATGCTAAGCAACAGGCCGCCGACCGCCAACGCGATGCCCACGACCATCGTTTCTGTGGGTGCCCAGCTTGAACTCCGGAATTTGCACGGCGGCCAGCTCACCAGCGCCCCACGCCGAGGTGCCGTCTAGGGCGTGTCCTGTAGATCATGAGACTGGGTGGCGGAGCCAGATCCTGATTGAGGCCACGTCCACAGTCCCGCGCCAGACGTAGTCGCGTTTGTCGTACCTGGTGGCGACGGCCCGGTGCTGGCGGAGCTGGCAGAAGGCGCGCTCGACGGTGTTGCGCTGCTTGTATGCGGCTGGGTCGAAAGCGGGCGGCCGGCCGCCCCGGCTGCCGCGCCGGCGCCGGCTCCGGATCTGGTCCGCAGGTTCGGAGATGGTGGCCTTGATCCCGCGCCGTCGCAGGTGAGCGCGGATCGCGGTGCTGGAGTAGGCCTTGTCGCCCAGGATGCGCCCGGGTCTGGTCCTGGGCCGGCCAGGGCCCCGCCGCGTGACCGTGAGCCGGTCCATCAGCGGGACGAAGGCCAGCGAGTCGTGACGCTGCCCCGGGCTGGTCACCCGGGCCAGCGGCCGGCACCGCGAGTCCGCGAGGAGATGAATCTTGCTGGTCAGCCCGCCCCGCGACCGGCCTAACGCCTCCCGGTCCTTGTAATTCGGCTCAGCCCCTGATGCGCACCGGGGCGCTCAGCGCAGCCACCGCCAGCCGCGCCGGGGCAACATCCGCCGGCGGCGCATGCCGCGCCCCGGCCGCGTGCTGGTGCGCCCGCACGACCGTGGCATCAACCGCCACCGTCCAGGCCTTCCCCCCGGCCTCATCGCAGCCCGCGCGCAACTGGTCCAGGATCTTCTCCCACGTCCCGTCGCCGCACCAGCGGCGGTGCCGGTTATAGACGGTCTTCCAGTTCCCGAACCGCCCCGGCAGATCCCGCCACGGGCACCCCACCCGGGCCCGGAAGAAAATCCCGTCCATCACCAGCCGGTGATCATTCCACCGGTGCCCCTGCCGCGGATGCCCAGGCAACAACGGCGCCAGCCGTGCCCACTCCGCATCACTGAGGTCATGCCGGTTCAGCCGGTCCTCATCCACGGCCCAATCCAAGCGGAAACAACCTGCCAAGATCTACGGGACACGCCCTAACCGCAAGGCGCACGCAGCGGCATGGGCGCGTGTCTGCCCGGAGCACAGCAATGCATGAGCATGCAGTCGTCAGACCGTCTCGCGGCCGGTTTGTGCCGCCCGGAGAGTGACGGTTAGATCCGATGCGTCTGGATGGCCCATGATTTCCGGGCGCGCAAACAAGACCTTGCCGCTCACGTGCTGCCGATAAATCGCCGAAGATTCGACCACGCAGCGAGGCACTTTCGCGTTTCGGCTGTCCGGCGGCATGATGGCCGGGCTTGCACGGCTCCGAGGGGCACATCCGGCTACGGGCCGTGTGCCGTCCTAGTACGGCAACCGCCATTTACTAGCTGACCAGGGCGATCTCGGCGTCTCGGGCGAGCCGGGTGCGGTGGGGGGATTCACGGGTGAGATGAGCCCGCCCGGGCCAGACCGGCAGCGTGAAGTTGACAGCGCTTCCCGCATTCCTGATACTTAGGTATGTGCCTAAGTATCAAGAGCTCGACCGGGTGTTCCACGCACTCGGCGACTCCAGCCGGCGTGCCATGGTCGAGCGGCTATCCCGCGGTCCTGCATCAGTCAGCGAGCTGGCCAGGCCATTCGATATGGCCCTGCCGACGGTCGTCCAGCACCTGGGCGTCCTGGAGAAGGCCGGCATCGTCACCTCGGCGAAGGCCGGCCGGGTCCGTACCTGCCAGCTCGTGCCCGGGGCCCTGGAGCCCGCCACGGACTGGATCAGCCGTCAGCGGCTGCCCGCTGAACGCCGCCTGGACCGCCTCGGCGATCTTTTGAGCCGCCCTGCTACCGCTACCAGGGAGTGAACTACATGAACGACACCATCGAGCGCAGCCAGGCCCGCGCGACCTTCGTCCTTGAGCGCACCTACCCGGTGCCCGTGCAGGCGGTCTGGCACGCGCTGGAGCCCGACGGCGGCCAGACCCGCCTGGCCTATGCCGAGCAGGGCCTCCACTCCGACGGCCTGGACAGCCCTGAGGGCCGGGAAGAAGGCAGCGGCGGCCTGCTCGGCTCCTCCATCTCGTCCGCGGCCGCTGACGGCCGGCAATCCCGCTTCCAGCGAAAGGCAGAGTTCCATGACGATCGTGACAGCTCAGATGTCGGTCTCCGTTGACGGCTACTACGCAGGCCCCAAGCACACCGATATGCAGACCTGGCTGGAGGGTCCCGAAGCCGCCGGCTTCTTCCGCGTGACCCGGTGGGTCATCGACGCCGAGGCATGGCGTGAGCGGCTGGGCTTTAACGGAGGCGAGCAGAACACCAATTCAGAGATCATCGCCGAGACGTTCGGGTCGGCAGGCGCTTACGTGATGGGCCGGCGCATGGCCGATGGCGGCGAGATTCCCTGGGGGGAAGTGCCCCCCTTCCGCGCCCCGGTGTTCGTGGTCACCAGCCGGCCCAGGCAGACGCTGCAACGGCAAGGCGGCACCAGCTTCACCTACGTCACAACCGGCATAGAGAGCGCCATCGGTCAGGCCCGGGCCGCGGCGAACGGGAAGAACGTGGCGATCGCCGGCGGCGGCACGCTGCTTCGGCAGGTGATCCAGCTCGGATTGGTGGACGAACTAGAGCTCCACGTCGTCCCCGTGATCCTCGGGGACGGCATGCGGCTGCTCGGCCCCGAACTCCTCCTCGGCAACAAGGAAGGGATCGAGCTCACCCCCGCCCGCGTGATCGCCACCCCAGACGTCACCCACATCCGCTACAAGATCGACGGCCGGCAACCGCTCGTACTCGACAACAGGGGACGCGACGAGGCGCCCGCCACACCCTAGCCAGGAACGGCCATTCGCTAGCTGACCAGGGCGTTCTCGGCGTCACGCGCGAGCCGGATGCGATGGGCGCTCGCTACCGCCCAAGGCCTTCGAGTAGCTACGACAGCTCTTGCACCGTCAGCTTGACGGCCGCCGGGGTGCCTCCCGCGGGCCGGGGGCCGAGCAGCTGCTGGCCGGCCGGCGGCAATGAAATGGTGAAGGTGAGCGGGCCAGCGGCACCGGGGTCGGGACGTCGCGGCTGAGCGCTGATCGGGTCCGGAACCGAGGTGACGTCGGGATTCTCCGACTGCCACGCCGCCCACAGAAATTCACCTTGACCGTTATCGTCCGGGCCGACGTTGACGATCAGCGCATCCTCCCATTCGGGCAGCGTCTCAAGGTGGTTCTGCCAGAAGAACAGGCCGTGCTTCTCTTGCAGGTGCAGCAGTTTCAGGTGCAGGAAGTAGCGGCAGCGCGGCGAGGTCGTCCCCGGTTGCAGGTTCTCCCGCTGCATCTGCGCGGCCCGCTGCGGGTCGAGCAGGAAGACCGCGGCCAGGGGAACGGCCGCACCCCCCGCGGCGGCCGGGCCGGTCCCGGGGGATACCGCGTCGTCGTCGGCGCCGCCTCCGTTCCGGGCGTTCGCACCGGCGACCGAGCCGAGTTCGATCGGGCAGTAGTGGGCCGCCGTCTGCTCGCTGATCAGCACCGGCAGTCCCCGGATGCTGACCCGCACCTCGGCCTGCCAGATGTCGGTCACATCCGGGTCGGTGGGCGGGGGCAGCTGGGCGCCGACGAGCTCGGCCATAGCCCGGCGGGTTCCGTAGAGGAACCGGCGCAGGTTCTGGTAGCCCTCCTCGGAGTTCACCTCCCCGTAGGTGCCGGAGTGCGAGCGATGCACGAACGACCGGTTGGCCCGCCGCACGTAGGCGTTGTCGATCTGCACCAGCCCGTCGCTCTTCGGGCCCACCGCCTTGGAGACGAGCCCGTAGTCGGCGGCGTTGGTCCCGATGAGGCAGAACACCCGGGCGGGGTCGAAGCCGCCTTGGAGGTCGTGGGCATCCCAGCCATCGGGGCGTTCGGGCGTGGTCTTGAGCGTCCTCTCGGGGGTCAGGTAGCCGTACATGACATCGCGGCTGAAGATCTGGGCCCCGAACGGGGCGAGCTCGGGCACGGCGATGTTCAGCCCGGCGACCGAGAACGCGATGCCGTTGTGCGGTGTGGCGTAGGTGAAGAGCTTGTCGACGACATCGCCGGCCCGGCGGCCGGTATCGGGGCACACCTTCTGGATCATGCTGCGGCAGATCAGCCCGCCCATCGAATGGGCGACCAGCCAGACCTTTTGCGCGCCGGTCTTGCTCCGGACTAGATCGGTGAACGTGAGCAGGCCTTTCGCCGCGACCGGGAGGCTGTAAGGAGTGGCGGCAGCGCCGAACGTGTCCGCCGCGGAATCGTAGAAGCGGTAAATCCAGATCGACTTAATGGGCTGCGTGCCGTCTCCCACGCTGGCGAGATACGCCTGCTGGCCGCCGTGCACCAGGATCCGGTAGTCCTCGTCTTCCATCGCCCTTACCAGCGGCCCCTCGAACTGGTAGAACTGTGGATTTCCGTCCCCGTCCACCCGCACATGGGTGGCGCCGGCGTTAAAGCCGTAGAAAGGGTCATCGGCGGCGCTGTCGATTCCGGACGTGCCCTCGGCGAATCCCCGCACGTAAATAATTGGGTAAATCACCTGATCTGTCATTGCGCCCCCTCCTGAACTTAGCTTCTGGCCCACTCGGCGTGGCGGGAACGCCCGGTGACGAAGACCTAAACCTATCCTTCAGCCCAGGCCGTTGGAACCCCTTAGAGCTGCTTCTGGGACCCTGGGCCCAGCTCACCGGATCACCAAAATGCCGGCCGCCGCGCCGGGTCAGACCACCCGGGCGATCACCTCGCCCGGCGTGTGCCTGGCTGGCCGCGCGGTAGCGGGCACCTAGTGGGATGAAGTCCTTGATGTTGGCGGTGACTAAAGCGCGCCCGGTGCTGGCGGCGTGAGCGAGGATCTGCTCGTGGGGCAGCGCGATCAGGGCCGGGTCGGCCACGACCGCGAGGACGTCATGGCCCTTGGCCCGCAAGTGCTCAGCGATGGCGCCGGAGAACATCTCATCCAGCAGCAGCGGACAGCTCACGGCCCTAGTCGGCGAGCAACTGGCGTTCCCTCCGCCAGGCGTCTTCAGCGGCCTCCTCGGCGGCCGCGGCAGCTATCTCGGCCTCGATCTCCTCGGCGTAGAAGGCCCAGTACCGGATGGCAGTGCGGATGATGCGTACCGGAATACCCGTGTTCTCAGCCACCAGCGCGAGCAGATCATCCTCAGCCAGGCCGGGCTCCGCGGCGCGGGCGGACTTCACCGCGCGGACCACTTCCCAGACGTCCGGCATAGTCGCTTCGAGTCGTATTGATATCTGAACGCCACCGCCGGCTGCTGAGCGTGGCCCGGTCACGATTCGGGAGCCGGCCGGGTTCAGCGTGGGAGCAGTTCGAGTTCACCCGAGTCGATCCGGGCGGTGATCGTCCGGTCCGCGTGGCTGGCTTGCGGGATGCCCGCGTGGACATACCCCGAGGTGACCTGCTGGCTAACCCGGTAGGGGACAGTGGCCGGCAGGTGCAGGGCGGCTTGCGCGGAGACGAGCGTCAGTCCGACCCGCCCGGGCGGGGACACGAACCAGGCGTCCAGGTGCCCGGACGTGATCGACGCCGCCAGGCTCGGTGAGCGCAGCCCGGTCGCGCTGATGTCCACACTCCGCGCGCTGATCCGCAGCGGACCCGCCAGGCCGGTCACGATCACGTGGCCGGACGGCTGGCGCAGGATGATCCCGCACCGTTGCGGGACCGTGAGCCGCAGGCGCCCGGTGCAGGGACTGTGCGCGGCACACCGGTAGCCCAGGTGCAGCACCCCGTTGACGAGCCGGGGCCCCGTTACGATCACGGCCGAGCGGCCGGTCCAGTGCACCGGCCCGGACAGCGTGACCCGGCTGGTCCGCAGGGCGACGATGTTCAGCTGCCCGGGCGGTCCCTGGAGATCGACGGTGCGCACGGAGTCCGCGGCGACCGAGACGGTACGTGTGTCGCCGGGCCCGTGCCCCCGGTTCCGGGCCGCCGCGGCCAGCACGAGGGTGAGCACGACGACGGCGACGACCCCCACCACGAAGGCGGCGGTGCGCCAGGGTGGTGACGCGGCGGTGCCTCCGGAGCCCAGGTCTCCAGAGGCTGGGGTCCCGGAGCCTGAGGCCCCGGCTGGCCCGCTGGGCGGCGGAGGGTCAGGCGGAGTGATGGCCACGCGCCCAGAGTGCCCCAATCGTGACGTTTGATGCACGCGGTCCGCGGTTTACCTCGCCGTTCTTGGGTACTTGCCGGCCGTTCCAGGTAAAAGCGGCGGGTCGCGGGTTTCTGGCCCAGGCTTCGCCGCCGATGCCCAGTCAGCCGCACCATTGCCGGAAGGACTGCCCCCATGCTGGGTTTCGTCGCAGCCATTCTCTTTGCCATTGCCTTCATCATCAACGCCGCGAACGTGTCCGTCAGCAACGCCATCTTCTCGCCGACCAGCCTGATGCTGCTCGGCCTGGTCTGCCTGGCCCTGCACCTGTCCGGGGTGGGCACCAGCTGGAAGTACCGCCGCTGACCAGCGTGGCTACCGGAGCGGCTCCCCGGCGTTCCAGCCCGCCGCCCCGCTAGCCCCCGCACCGGGCCCGCCGCTCAGCGGGGGCGGGGCCCGGTGCGCCAGGCGGCCGCCGGGCCACGGCAGGATGACATGCGTGGATCCAGCAGACATCGCCCAGGCCCTGCGCGCGGCGATGCATGGCGAGGTGGATTTCTCCGCCCGCCGCCGCGCCGAGTACTCCAGCGACGCCTCGAACTACCGGGTCGTGCCCCAGGTGGTCGCCTTTCCCCGGGACACCGAGGACATCCTGGCCGTGGCGGAGGTGTCCCGGCAGACCGGGACGCCGCTGACCACCCGGGGCGCCGGCACCTCCATCGCGGGTAACGCGGTCGGGCCGGGAATCGTCGCTGGACACCTCGCGGCACCTGGGCCGGATCCTCGACCTCGACCCGCAGGCCCGGACCGCGCGGGTCGAGCCCGGGGTGGTCCTGGCCAGCCTGCAGGCCGCCGCGGCCCCGCACGGGCTGCGGTTCGGCCCCGACCCGTCCACCCAGTCCCGGGCCACGCTCGGCGGGATGATCGGCAACAACGCGTGCGGCGCCCACGCCCTGGCCTACGGCCGCACCGCCGACAACGTGCTCGAGCTCGACGTCGTGGACGGCACCGGGCGGCGCTTCACCGCCGCCAGCGGCCTGGACCCGGTGCCCGGCCTGGACAAGCTGGTCTCGGCCAGCCTGGCCCTGCTGCGCACCGAGTTCGGGCGGCTGCGGCGCCAGGTGTCCGGCTACTCCCTGGAGCACCTGCTCCCGGAGAACGGGGCCAGCCTGGCCCGGACGCTGGCCGGCACCGAGGGCACGGTGGTCACCATGCTGGGCGCCACGGTGCGCCTGGTGCCGGTAGCCCGGGCGCACGCGCTGGTCGTGCTCGGCTACCCGGATGTGGCCGACGCGGCCGACGCGGTGCCCGCGATCCTGGCCCACGCCCCGCTGGCCATCGAGGGCCTCGATGCCCGGATGGTGGACGTGGTGCGCCGCCGCAAGGGGTCGTCCCGGGTACCCGAGCTGCCCCCCGGTGATGCGCTGGCTGATGGTGGAGATGGGCGGCGGAGTCCGCCGCGGAGGCCCTGGCCCTGGCGCAGGCGATGACGGCCGACGCGGGCGCCATCGCCGCCGAGGTGATCCCGGCCGGGCCCGGAGGCGTCGGCGGTCTGGCGTATTCGAGAGGATGGCGCGGGACTCGGTGGCCGGACTCCGGGTAACCAGCAAGCCTGGCCCGGCTGGGAGGACGCGGCGGTGCCGCCGGAGCGGCTCGGCGCCTACCTGCGGGAGTTCCGCGCGCTGATGGGTTCCTACCAGCTGGACGGGCTGCTCTACGGGCACTTCGGGGACGGCTGCATCCACGTCCGGATCGACTTCCCGCTGGACCGGCCGGGCGGCGTGCAGGTGATGCGCCGGTTCCTGACCGACGCGGCGCACCTGGTGACCGGGCACGGCGGGTCGCTGTCCGGGGAGCACGGCGACGGCCGGGCCCGCAGCGAACTGCTGCCGGTGATGTACTCACCCGGCGCGCTGGCCGCGTTCAGCGGCGTTCAAGCACCTGCTGGACCCGGCTGACCTGCTCAACCCGGGGGTGCTGGTCCGCCCCGGCCGCTCGACGCCGACCTGCGCCGACCGGCCGCTCTCCCGCTGCCCCGGCTGGGGGGCTTCGCGTTCGGTGAGGACGACGGCGACCTGACCACGGCCGTGCACCGCTGCGTGGGGGTGGCCAAATGCCGGGCCGACTCCTCCGGCGTCGGGCGGCTTCATGTGCCCGTCCTACCTCGCCACCCGGGACGAGAAGGACTCCACCCGCGGCCGGGCCCGGGTGCTGCAGGACATGGCCAACGGCACCCTGATCTCCGGCGGCTGGAGGTCGCCGGAGGTGCATGACTCGCTGGACCTGTGCCTGTCCTGCAAGGCCTGCTCGGCGGACTGCCCGGCGGGCGTGGACATGGCCCGGTACAAGTCCGAGGTGGCCTACCGGGCCTACCGCCGCCGGCTGCGGCCCCGCTCGCACTACGCGCTCGGCTGGCTGCCCCGCTGGTCCCGGCTGGGCGGGAGTCGCGCCCGCGGCTGGTCAACGCGCTGCTGCGGATCGGGCCGCTGGCCGCCGCGGTGCTCGCCGCGGGCGGGATGGACACCCGGCGAGCGATCCCGTCCTTTGCCCCGGTCCCGTTCCGCCGCTCTAACGGGTCGCGTTCAGCCCTCCGGCACGCGCCAGCGTCCGGCGGGCGGACAGCGCCCGGTGGTGCTGTGGGCCGACTCCTTCAGCGACGCTTTCGACCCCGAGGTGCCGCAGGCCGCGCTCACGGTGCTGGGCCGCGCCGGGCTACCAGGTGATCGTCCCCGAACGGTCCGCGTGCTGCGGGCTGACCTGGATCAGCACCGGCCAGCTGGACGGGGCGCGGCGCCGGCTGGCCGCGCTGCTGGACATCCTCGGCCCGTACGCCGAGACGGGGATCCCCATCGTCGGGCTGGAACCGTCCTGCACCGCGGTGCTCCGGTCGGATCTGGCCGACCTGTTCCCCGGCGACTCCCGGGCCGCCGCGGTCGCCGCCGCGACCCGCACCCTCGCCGAGCTGCTCACCGCGCCGCCGCCGCTGGGCCCGGGACCGCAGTGGACGCCGCCGGACCTGGCCGGCACCGAGATCATCGCCCAGCCGCACTGCCACCACTACTCGGTGATGGGCTACGGCGCGGACCGGGCCCTGCTGTCCGCGGCGGGCGCCACGGTCACCACGCTGGCCGGGTGCTGCGGCCTGGCGGGCAACTTCGGCATGGAGAAAGGCCACTACGAGGTCTCGGCGGCGGTCGCGGAGCTGGCGCTGCTGCCCGCGCTGCGGGCGTGCCGCCCCCGGCACGGTCTTCCTGGCCGACGGGTTCTCCTGCCGCACCCAGGCCGATCAGCTCGGCGGGGTCCGCGGCACCCACCTGGCCCAGCTCCTCGCCTCCCGCTCCCAGGCCTGACCGCGCCGGTGCGGTCTTCAGTCTCAGCCTTTCTGTGACAGCGCAGTGGCGTCTGGCCCGCCCGCCGTTCCCGCCAATCACCTCCTGGCCGGCGGGAACGGTCGGCTGGCTGCCCGCTACCCGGCTGCCTTGCTGTGCGCGAGCTCGCTGGCGGGTGCGGGGCTGGGCAGTGCGGGTGGCCGGGTGGCGGGTTCGATGGACAGATGCGGGAGGATGCGGTCCAGCCAGCCGGGCAGCCACCAGTTCGCGCGGCCGGACAAGTGCATCAGGGCCGGCACTGCGACGGTGCGCAGGATGAAGGCGTCGAGCAGGACCGCGGCGGCCAGGCCGAGCCCGAACTCGCCGGTGATCTGCTGACCGACAGGATGAACGCGCTGAACACGCAGATCATGATGGTGGCCGCGGCGATGATGACCCGGCCGGTGCTGGCCTGGCCGGCCCGGCACCGCCTGCCGGTTGTCGCCGGTGGCGGCCCATTCCTCGCGGATCCGTCAGACCAGGAACACCTCGTAGTCCATCGACAGGCCGAACAAGACCGCGAGCATCAGGACCGGGCAGGAACGACTCGACCGGGCCGGCCTGGCCCAGGTTCCAGCAGCGGCAGGCCCCAGCCGTACTGGAAGACGGCGACCAGCACGCCGAAGGAGGCGCCGGCGGCGAGCAGGTTCATCACCGCCGCGACCGCGGGGATGAGCAGGCTGCGGAAGGCCAGCATCAGCAGCAGGAACCCCAGGCCGAGGATGACGGCGATGAACAGCAGCAGCTTGTGGGTGATCACGGCCGCGAAGTCGCCGTTGGTCGCGGTGATGCCGCCCACGTAGACATGCAGGGTGGTGCCGCGCTCGGCGGCAGGGATCACGCTGTCGCGCAGAGTGCCGATGAGGGTGCTGGTGGCCTTGGCCTCGGGGGAGGTGGCGGGTATCACGCTGATCAGCGAGGCGCCGTGACCGGAGACGGGCGGAGAGACGGCGGCGATCCCGGGCTCCGTCCGCAGCGTGCCGGCCAGCCGGGTGAACGCGGCGGTGTCCGCGGCTGAGGTGGTCGTGCGCGGCCAGTTCCAGCGGGCCGTTGAAGCCGGGGCCGAAGCCGTCGGCGAGCATCTCGTAAGCGTGGTGGGTGGTGGTGGCAGCCGGGTCGTTGGCGGCGTCGGAGGAGCCGAGCCGCAGCGACAGCACCGGTATCGCCAGGACTACCATCACGGCCGCTGCGCCGGCGGCCAGCGGGACGGGGTGGCGCTGCACGAACGAGGCCCACCGCGCCCACGCCCCGGCCGTACCCTCATGGGCGGGCCCGGCGGCGGCCAGCCGCCGGCGTTCCCGGCGGGACAGCACCCGCATCCCCAGGAAGCCCAGCAGCGCAGGCAGCAGGGTGGTCGCGGCAGCCACCGTGAACAGGACCGCGATCGCCGCTGCGATGCCGAGGCCGGAGATGTAGCCGACGCCGAGCACGAGCATCCCGAGCAGGGCGATGCAGACCGTGGTCCCGGCGAACAGAACGGCGCGCCCGGAGGTGTTCAGCGCGGCGGCCGCGGCCTCGGGCGGGGACATCCCGGCCTTGAGGTTGCTGCGGTGCCGGGTGACGATGAACAGCGCGTAGTCGATGCCCACGCCCAGCCCGATCAAGATGCCCAGCGTCGGGCCGATCGAGGGGATGCTGACCGCGTGCGTGGCCAGCCCGACCGTCATCAGGCCGGAGGCCAGCGCGGCGATCGCGATGACCAGGGGCACCAGCATGGCCAGCAGCGAGCCGAACGCGATGAGCAGCACCACCGCCGCGGCCACCACCCCGACAGCCGCGCTGATGCCGATCGAGGGCCGAAGCGCGTTCTCGACTGCCTGCCCGCCCAGGTCCACCTGCAGGCCCGGGGCCCGTGCCGCCTCGGCGAGGTGAACCACGCGGGTGACGTCAGAGGGGGGCACGCTGTTCGCCTGGGCGTCGAAGACGACGGTGGCGTAGGCGATGTGGCCATCCCGGCTGACCTGGGCGGCGCCCCGGGCGGTGTAGGGGCTGGTCACCGAGGCCACCGCGGGGGCGGCGGCGACCTTCCTGAGCATGGCCGTGATCCTGGCCTCGACCGACGGGGTGCGCGCGCCGTCGCTGGCCCGCCAGACGATCGTGTCCTGGTCCCCGGCGTGCCCGGGGAACGCTTTCCCCATCAGGTTCAGCGCGGCCGTGGAGCCGGTTCCCGGCAGGTGAGCGTGTCGGAGTATGCGGACCCCGCGGCCCGGCCGGTTACCCCTAGGAGCACCAGGAGTGCCAGCCACGCGATCAGCACCCAGGCGCGGCGCCGGAAGCACCAGCGCGCCATAGCAGCCATGTCAGTTTCCCCTGTTCCTTGACACATCAGAGCTTGATGTTGAGACATCAATGTCTCATGAATAGACGTCACTGTACGGTAGCGGGTCAGTGATGTAAAGTCTGGGTCGTGACCAGAAGCGCAGCCATCCACGACCGGGTCGCCGCGGCGATCCTCGACGCGGCTGCGGACCTGCTCGCCGAGGGCGGCGAGCCGCCCACCATGAGCGAGGTCGCCGAAGCGGCCGGCGTGGCCCGGGCCACGCTGTACCGCTACTTCCCGACTCGCGAGCAGTTGCTGCAGGCCCTGACCGCCGCCGCCATCGACGCGACCGCCACCCGGCTCGCGGAGGCCGACCTGGACCGGGTCCCGGTGGCCGAGGGCATCGCCCGCGTCGCGCGCGTGGTCGCCGCGGCCGGCAGCAAGTACGCCGCTCTCGTCAGCCAGTTCGGGCCGGGTAACGCCGCCCGCGGGGAGCAAGAGCAGATCAGGACGATGATCGAAGGGCTGCTGCGGCGCGGCATCGACGACGGGACGTTCCGCGACGACATCTCCGCCAGCGAACTGGGTTTCCTGCTCGGCGGGTTGCTGGAGACCGCGGCCCGCCTGGCCGCCGGGCACCAGCCCGGCGTCGAGAAGGCCGCCGCGCTCGTCACCTCGGTGTTCCTGCACGGCACCGGGAACCGCGATGACGCCAGCGCACAGGACCGGGCCGCCCGCCCGTAGCCCTGATGCTCGGCCCCTTGCCAGAGAGCGCTTTCACCCTGCAAACTACACTTTCATAGACGGGCTTTACCGGGGGCTCGCAGCCGGGCGGCGAGGGGGCCGTGGATGGTGACGCAGCAGCCGCTTCACGTACTGATCGCGGGCGGCGGCCTCAGCGGCCTCTGCCTGGCCCAGGGACTCCTCAAAGACGGCCACACCTGCGAGGTGTTCGAGCGTGACGCCGATCTCAGCCGCAAGCGGGGCTACTACCTGCACATGAACGCCGACGGCGGCGAGGCCCTGCGCCGCTGCCTGCCCGGCGACCTCTTCGAGCTCTACGCTGAGACCTCGCGCCAGACTCCCGGCCGCCGGGAATCGATCGTGCTCGACGACCAGCTGAACGTGCTCAGCTCGCAACCGCATCTCGGGCCGCCCAACGAGGGCCCGCGCCCGCACACCGGCGTTGACCGCCGCACCCTCCGCCAGATCCTGCTGGCCCGGCTCGGCGATTCGTTCCGGCCGGGCCGGACCGCCGTCTCGTACGAGGAGCAGCCCGGCGGGGTCCGCCTGAAGCTGGCCGACGGCAGCACCGCCGACGGCGATGTGCTGGTCGGCGCGGACGGGATCCGCTCGGCCGTCCGCGGCCAGCGCCTGCCCGGGGTCCCCGTGATCGACGCCGGTATCCGCGGGCTCGGGGTGTACGGCCGGTCGCCGCTGACTCCTGACGTCCGGGAGAACCTGCCGTCCCTGCTGCTGCAGGGCGTCATCATCGCCGCCGACCGCCGCGGCTCCCGGATGCTGCTCGCCGCGTTCCAGCCCCGGCGGCCGGCCGCCGAGGCGGCTGCGGAACTGGCCCCGGACGTGACGCTGGAGCCGGTCGGGGACTACCTGATGGTCAGCTGCAGCGTCGCCCCGGGCACCGTCATCCCGCCGGCCGGGGAGTGGACCGGCGAGACCCCCGCCAGGCTCCGCGACTCCATGCTCCGGGCCATCGACGGCTGGGATCCCGCGCTGCGCGGCATCGTCGAACGCACCGACCTGAGCTCGATCTTCGTGATCCCGTTCGGGTACCTGGATCCCGCGCCCGCCTGGACGCCGTCCCGGGTGACGCTGATCGGCGACGCCGCGCACGCCATGCTGCCCACCCTCGGCATGGGAGCCAACCTGGCCCTGCGTGACGCCAGCCGTCTGCTGGAGCAGCTGACCCGGGCCGCGCGCGACGAGACCGGGCTCGTGGCCGGGATCGGCACCTTCGAGCAGGACATGCGCGACTACGTCTACCCGTTCATGCGGATGACCATGGACCACGACCGCAATTTCGGGGGCGGCGCCCTCCAGGAGAGGGCCTGACCGGCTTCCGGATTCTCGATCCCGCTGGCTACGGCCTGCGCCTCACCAGCCGGGCCCTGGCCTGAACGTGGCATGAGGGTGAGTGACCGGAGGCCACAGAGCTCACCGTTCCCGTGGTTGGCTGGTGTCGAGCGACAGACTCCGCGCATGAGCTTCCGGGCCATCCTGGCTCACGGGAACCGCGGATGATTCGCAGGGTCGGCCTTGAGCAAGGGAGCGCGCGTGGATCAGCTCAGCCTCGGAGTGATATCGCGGTCACGGAAGGAGGACGAGCGGCGGCTGGCCATCCATCCGCTGCACGTCGGCCGGATTGATGCTGCCCTGCGGGAACGCATCTATCTCGAGCGAGGCTACGGCGAGCGGTTCGGCGTGCCCGATGACCAGCTGGCATCATGCGTGGCCGGGCTTCGCACCCGTGAAGAACTCCTCACCGAATGCGATGTCATCCTGCTGCCCAAGCCGCAGCCCCAGGACCTCGCGCAGATGCGGGAGGGGCAGGTCCTGTGGGGCTGGCCGCATTGTGTCCAGGACGAGGAGATCACCCAGCTGAGCATCGACCGGCGGCTGACCCTGATCGCCTTTGAGGCGATGAACTACTGGAAGACCGACGGCTCGTTCGGCTTGCATGTCTTCCACAAGAACAACGAACTGGCCGGATACTGCTCGGTCCTGCACGCCCTGGAACTCATCGGGACGACCGGTGACTATGGCCGCCGGCTCCGGGCCGCCGTCATCAGCTTCGGGGCTACCGGCCGGGGCGCCGTGACGGCCCTCAACGCGCACGGCGTGAGCGACGTCGACGTCCTGACCCACCGTGACATCAACGCCGTCGCCTCCCCGATCCACTCGGCGCGCATGGTGCACTTCGAGCAGGACACCGACGACCCCAGCCGCTGCCATGTGCTGCGCGGGACCGGCCGGATACCGCTGGCGGCCTTCCTCGCCGAGCACGACATAGTGGTCAACTGCGTGCTGCAGGACACCGACGCACCGCTGATGTTCGTCACCACCGGCGAGCTGGGCTCCTTCGCACCCGGCAGTCTCATCGTGGACGTGTCCTGCGACGAGGGCATGGGCTTCAGCTGGGCGCGGCCCACCAGCTTCGCCGAGCCCATGGTCACGGTCGGCAATAACGTCAGCTATTACGCCGTGGACCACAGCCCGTCGTACCTGTGGAACTCCGCCACCTGGGAGATCAGCGAGGCCGTGCTTCCGCACATGCGCCCGGTGCTCACCGGCCCCCGGGGGTGGGACGCGAACGAGACGATCCGGCGGGCCATCGAAATCCGCGACGGGGTCAT
This sequence comes from uncultured Actinomycetes bacterium, assembly GCA_963718305.1. Taxonomy (GTDB): domain Bacteria; phylum Actinomycetota; class Actinomycetes; order Streptosporangiales; family Streptosporangiaceae; genus RYN-230. The sequence continues at coordinate 253,145 of CAVQZG010000020.1, read as the reverse complement.
CCGCAACCCGCGCATCCTGTCCTTCCAGGACCGTTCACCGGACTATCCGCACTCACGGCGGCCGCAGGAACGCTAACCAGGCCGCTGGTCTGGCGGGCCCGGGTCAGGCGCCGAGCGCGAATAGGCACCCGTCCCAGTAGGCCTCTACCCGGGGATGGCGCTTTCCCCGCAGGCCGATCTCCAGAACATCGGGCTGCGGGCCAGCCGGGGCCCGGAACCACAGGTCCAGCCGCGCCGCCGGGATAGGGGTGAAGCCTGACCGGCCCGGCGGTGCCGCGGTCGCCGCGTGCATGTAAGCCGGTGTCCCCGCGCAGCACATGCGCGGACGCGCCGCCCACACCCACAGGCTGCCGCCGCGGGCAGCGACGAACTCGGCAGCTTCCTGGCTTATCTGCACCCGCACACCCCCACTCTAAGGCCGGTGGCCACGGTGACCGCGATAACCAATGCGGCACCAGTCGCCGCCTGCCAGGGTTGGCCTATGCGCCGTTGACCGGGCAGGCCTTCCCGCCACCAGGCTCCGGCGAGCCGGGATGGCTTCGCATGATCATCTGGCTGGCGGCGATCAGCAGCCGAGCGCGCTCTGTATCCGGCAATAGCGGACGTTTCCCCCGCAGGATTTCGACGCATGACTATGCGACCTCGACGCGCCCGGTCTCCTGATCTGTTGACCGGCGACTGGCACATGCAGCGCGGTACCCGCCGATATGGCGGCTTCGGTAAGGAAATCCCGGGGGTCACGGCTAGCAGGAAATTGACTCGTTCTTTTCGTCAAGTAGAAGCCTGCTGGTATCCGCCGCATGTTCATGCCCGGGGACAATTGCTGCTGGTAGCCAGGCCCGCCTCTCATCGTCACGTTGCTTGCTGGGCAGGATTCCCGGCTCAGGACCTTGACATATGTCGTGTCCCTGCAGTAACCCTGTTTCAGGGGTAGGGGGAATTCCGGCACGAAGCGACCTGGGGACTAGCTGCGCTATTCAGCGCCTTCCCTGGCGGGGCTCGGGACTGCCGGCGGGGGGATAAGACGATGAGCGGCGCTGACGTTGAGCTTGCGCAAGACAGTCGATACGCACATCTGGGCAAGGCGGCCGCTCTGGCCATAGCTGCCCTGACCTTCGCGGCAGCCTGGCCAGCGGTGGCAGGCGCGAGCACACCGCCCCTTGTGCTCATAGTGATGGAGAACCACAGCCTGTCCCAGATCACAGGAGACCGGGCAGACCTTCCTTACCAGAACGCCTTGTGGTCGCATACCGCACCAGGCGTCCCAACCGAGGACATCACCAACTACAAGCAGACCTGCCTGGCCAGCAGTGGCTGCACGCAGGGATCCATGTCCAACTATGAGGCCCTGGCTACTGGCCTGATGCAGCAGCAGACCACCGGCCCCAGGGCAGGCGAAGACACCAACCCCTCAATCTTCGGCCAGCTCAATGCCGGCGGAATCACCTGGAAGGCGTACGCCGAAGGCATCCCTGCGGCCTGCTCAGCCGTCACTTCCTACAACGACCCGGTAACGGACGGCCGGTACGGGCTGGGCCACACACCGGCCATCCTCATGTCCGACATCTGGAATAACCAGGCGAACTGCAAGACGGACGTCACCGCCTTGCCCGGCCTTGCAGGCGCGGCCCTGCCCCAGTTCACCTTCCTCACCCCCAACTACTGCGACGACATGCACGGGCTGCCCCAGGGAACGGGTTCACCAATTGCATCACCAGCTCCAGCGCTCTCGAACAGCGCAGCGACAACTGGCTGGCTACCATCGTGCCGAACCTAGTGGCAGACGGCGCGACTGTAGTGGTCACGTATGACGAAGGAGGCGGTTCAGCACTGTTTACCGTCGTGGCCGGTGCCGGCGTGACGAACGGAACCTCTTTCAGCACCGCGACTAACCACTATGGGCTGCTGGCTGGCACGGAGAACGCCCTTGGGCTGAGCCTCCTCGGCAAGGCTGCCACAACACCCCCCGTTCCGGTGCCGTAAGGGATAGTCGTCTGGGCCGCGCGTCCATGAGCAAGAACCCCACGATAGTTTCCAGGCGGGCAGACACCGAAGACGGAATATTCTGCGCGCTACCCGCAACGTTCGGCGCAACTGCCTCGCGCCCAGAATTGGCGATCCGGCCAATCCCTCGTTGACGCATAAACTTTCATGCACGCAACGCCCGCTACTCGGCAGACCCGGTAAAGGCGCTGCTCTGCAGGAGCCCCGTGGTTGTGAGCGGCGCTGACGGGCCGGCCAGCTGTGGCGGCAGCCACCGGTGACACGCTGGAGGACCTCCGGCTGGCCTCCTTCACCAGCGGCACGGTCGTATCCATCATCCGGCGCTCTTTCTATCGTGGCAGGATGACCAGTTCCATGCGCACGGTAATCCGTCCGCACCTGCTGCTCGATGTGGTGACCGGGGACCTGCTGGCCGACCGCGCTGTCGTCATCGATGGTCACCGCATCGCCGGTGTTGTCGCCGCTGGCGATGCACCGGCCGAAGGTCCCCTCTTCGTGGACCTGCCGGGCCAGACGGTGCTGCCCGGCATGATCGACTGTCACACTCACCTGGTCGGCGAGCCCGACAGCGGCCACGGGTACGCGGAACTGCTGGCGCGGACCGGTGCCCAGGAGGCGCTGTCGGGTGCGCGCAATGCGCGGGACACCCTGCTGGCTGGCTTCACCACGGTGCGTGATGTGGGGACGTTCCGCGCCTTCGTCGATGTCGCGTTGCGCGATGCAATCGACGAGGGCTGGGTGGCTGGCCCCCGCATGCGGGTCGCGGGAGCGTACGTGACCTGTTCCGGCGGGGGAGGTGAGATCACCGGCCTGGCCCCCGACGTCGATGCGGTCCTGCCGCACGAGTTCCGGGTGGGGGTGGCCGACTCAGTCGACGACATGCGCCGGGCAGTACGCCGGGTGCTGCACGGCGGCGCGGACTTCGTGAAACTGATCGCTACCGGCGCTGTCATGGCACCGGGAGGCGTGCCCGGCGCCCCCGAGCTCACCGGGGAACAGATCCGGGCCGCCGTCGAGGAAGCGTCACTTTCCGGCGCGGATGTCGCCGCTCACGCGCACGGCGCCGAGGGCATCAAGCGCGCCGTGCGCGGCGGCGTGCGCTCCATCGAGCACGGCTCGCTCATGGACGATGAATCAATCCAGATGATGGCTGCGGCCGGGACGTTCCTGGTCGCTGATGTCTACAACGGTGACTACATCGCGGAGACCGGCCGCCAACAGGGCTGGCGTGCCGACGTGCTCGCCAAGAACGACCAGACCACCCTGGCGCAGCGAGAAGGATTCACCAAGTGCCTGACCGCCGGGGTGCGCATCGCATTCGGTACCGACAGCGGCATCTACCCGCACGGCCTCAACGCCCGCCAGTTCGCCTACCAGGTCCGCTGCGGCCAGAGCCCGCTCGGCGCGATCCAGTCCGCCACCATCCACGCGGCCGAACTGATCCGCTGGGACGACAGGGTCGGCCGTATCGCGCCCGGATACCTCGCCGACATCATCGCCGTGAACGGCAACCCGCTGCAGGACGTACACCTGCTCGAGAACGCTGTCTTCGTCATGAAGGACGGAGCCATCCAGCATCGCGGCCCTGACCCAAAGACCGCGCACGTCTAGCCGGCATCCGCGGCACCTGAGTGCGTTTGATTTGCCGTGATAGACAGGCCTCTATGGCAAGAATTCTCATCTCCGCCGAGCGTGCGGTGGATGCCTCTGCGGACACGGTCTATGGCTATATCGCGGACATGCGCGAGCACCATCCGCGCTTCCTGCCCCCGGCGTTCTCAGACTTCCGGGTCGAGTCAGGTGGCGTAGGGGCCGGCACCGTCACGCGATTCAAGCTGACGGCGGGCGGGCGCACCCGTGAGTACCAGATGAACGTCGCCGAGCCCGAGCCGGGCCGGGTCCTCACCGAGTCCGACACCAGTTCCAGCGCGGTCACGACGTTCACGGTCTCCCCTCAGGGCGGCGCGTCGCTCGTGCAGATCTCGACCACCTGGGATGGGGCGCCCGGGATCGGTGGCTTCTTCGAGCGCATGTTCGCGCCGAGGGTGATGCGCGCCATCTACCTGGACGAGCTCAACCGGCTCGACGCGTACGCGCGCGAACACCGCTCCGCATAAGCCGAGAGCGGCCCGGGGCCAGCCGGGCCTATCATTAGCCACGATCGGGCGCGCGTGGTCAACGGCCTAAGGCAGGGGAAACCAGAATGGCGGAGGATGGCTGGATGAGCGGGGATCCCGCTGACCCGGAGGAGCCGCAGATTGACCTGCAATTGGATCGGCCGCACCCAGCCCGGGTCTACGACTACCTGCTCGGCGGGAAGGATAATTTCGCCGCCGACCGCGCCGCCGCCCAGGCGGGCCTGGAAGCCAATCCCAATTCACGGATCCCGCCCCGGGAGAATCGCGCGTTCCTGCGGCGCGTGGTGCGTTACCTCGCCCGCGACGCGGGCATCAGCCAGTTCCTGGACATCGGTACGGGTATCCCGACCTCCCCCAACGTGCACGAGATCGCGCAGGACGCGGATCCGCAGGCCCGGGTGGTGTACGTGGACAACGATCCCATCGTGCTCGCGCACGCGCGGGCGCTGCTGACCTCCGGCCCGGTGGGCAGGACCGCCTACATCGACGCCGACGTGCGCGACGTCGGCAAGATCCTCAGCTCTGCTGACCTGCGGCAGAACCTGGACATGGACCGGCCCGTCGGGCTGCTGCTGATCGCGGTCATGCACTTCATCGCCGACGAGGACGATCCCTGGGACCTGGCTGCCCGGCTGCTCGCGGAACTGCCCGCGGGCAGCTACCTGGCGCTGTCACATCTCACCGGAGACTTCGACCCGGCCGCGTGGGAGGGAGTGGCGGCGGTATACCGGCGCAGCGGGGTAACCATGCAGGTCCGTCCGCTGGCGGCCGTCGAGCGGTTCTTCGCCGGCCTGGACGTTGTGGACCCGGGTGTGGTGTCACTGCCCAGATGGCGCCCTGATCCAAACGACCTTGGCCAGCCCGGGCAGCCGACTGATGCGGCCGTCTCCGTGTACGGCGGCCTCGGCCGCAAACCCTGAAAGCCGGATTCGTCACCCAGCCCCTGCGGGAACGCGGGGAGTGGTGCCAAGATCTTTACCATGAGGTTGACGCTGTGTGTCCTGCTCTGGGCCTGGCCCGGGGCCGAAGATGGCCTGATCGCCTATGAGGACCGCGTCCTGCGCCTCATCCCCGAGCACGGTGGGCGGATCCTGCAGCGCGCCAGGGGCAGCGGCGCCGCCGGGCAACCGCTGGAGATCCAGTTCCTGGAGTTCCCCTCGGCGCAGGCCCTTGACGCGTTCATGACAGACGACCGCCGCCAGTCGCTCGCGGACGAGCGGGACAAGGCCATCGCGAAGACCGAGGTAATCGACGTCCAGCTGGTGCCCGCTGCTCCTGGGCCGTAAGCCGTGCAGTCATCCAGCCTCGACCGGACCGCCAGATGGGGAACCCGCGGCTGATTCTGCGTGGTGGAGGCGCAGTCCCGCGATCACGAGTTCGACCATGCGGCGCGCGTCGTAGCGGGGGTTGTTGTCCGCGCCGATACAGAGATTGCCGACGCCAAGCATCAGTTCGAAGGCATCCATGCCGGGGAGAATCTCGCCTGCTGCGGCGGCGGCGTCGAGCAGCTGGGCGCACACGGGGACGAGGCGGTCGAGGAAATAGGCGTGCAGGGTCTCGAAGGCGGCATCGCCGGACTGGAACGCCTTGGCCAGGCCGTGCTTGGTGACCAGGAAGTTGACGAACAGGTTGATCCACTGCGCCAGGGCGGCGTGCGGTGTGCTGCTGCTGGCCAGCAGCGCCGGACCGGCCTCCGCGCACGCCTCCACCTGGTGCCGGTAGACGGCGACGATGAGATCGGCTCGCGTCGGGAAGTGGCGGTAGATCGTGCCCAGGCCCACGCCGGCCCGGGCCGCGATGTCGCGCACGGGCACGTCGACGCCAGAAGCGATGAAAGCCGCGGCGGCCGCGTCCAGCAGTGCCTTCTCGTTACGCCGGGCGTCGGCCCGCTTCCGCGGGGCTGACGGCCCTGATCCGCTGTCGATGCCGGCCACTGCGCCGCTGCCTCCGTCTCTCTACTTGGCAAACGGAACCATGTTCCGTATGTTAGTTACCGGAACAACGATCCGCTTGTTCATGATGCCAGAACATCCGGAAAGGACGAACGGACCCATGCCGCAAACACCCCGGCCCCGTTTCGGGATCGCGACCGCCCCGCAACAGGTTGACTACCACGACATCCTGCGGGTCTGGCACGAGGCGGACACCATCCCGCAGATCGAGCATGCGTGGCTGTTCGATCACCTCATGCCGATCGGCGGCGACCCGGCCGGACCGATCTTCGAAGGCTGGACACTGCTCTCGGCCCTGGCCGCGCAGACCCAGCGACTGCGCCTCGGCGTGCTCGTGACCAGCAACCGCTTCCGGCCGCCCGCGATGCTGGCCAAGATCGCCGCGACCGTCGACATCGTCTCCGGCGGACGGCTCGACTTCGGCATCGGCGCAGGCTCGCGGCCCGACATCCCGTGGGCCCGGCGCGAGTATGAAGCAAACGGCCTGCCCTACCATGACTTCGGCCATTCCGTGGGGAACCTGGCCGAAGCCTGCACCGTGATCCGGCGGTTGTGGACCGAGACCGAGCCGTTCGACTTCGAGGGCAGCTACATCCAGCTCACCGGGGCGTTCTGCAACCCCAAACCCGTCCAGCGCCCCCACCCGCCGATCCTCATCGGCGGACGCTCGGCTGCCGTGCTCCGCGTGGTCGCCGAGCAGGCGGATCTGTGGAATATCCCCGGCGGCGACATCGACGACGCGATCAGCCGCAGCGCACTGCTGGACCGCTACTGCACCGAGATCGGCCGCGACCCCGCCTCGGTCACCCGCTCGATCTACCTGTCAGTCTCCTACGACCAGCCGGGCAGCACCCGGGCCGCGATCGGCGAGGCGATCGGCGCCGGCTTCCAGCACATCGTCCTCGGGCTGCCAGCGCCCTACCCCGCCGGCGTCGCACAGTGGGTCACCGACGAGCTCATCACCACGTCGGCTTAGTGCTCCAGCCGCCGGGGGAAGCTACGCATCGCATTCCGGCCGCTGAGCCGCGGAGAGTCGCTCAGAACAAGTGGCCCAGCAGGTCCACCTCACCCTCGGGCCAGGCCTGCGGTCCGATCGCTTTCACCATCAGCGCACCGGTCTGCTCCGCCCGGGCCAGCCCCAGCGTGGTGTGATCGTGGATCTTCACCCAGGTGCAGAGGTTCGCTGCGCGCGTCCACCCGTTCCGGGCGTAGACGCGGTCGTCGTCGGCGAACAGGATGACAAAGTCCATCCCGCAGGAGCGCGCGAACCCGGTGACTTCCGTGAGCAGCCGGGCGGCCAGGCCGTGCGACCGTTCATCTGGCCTGACGCACAGGTTGACGACACCAAAGGTCCGGACGACTTCGCCGCCCACCCGGATCACCCGGAGCTCGACCCCCATCTGGCCTGCCAGGGATCCATGGGCCATCGCCAGGTAACGGAAATGAGGTGGGAGCTTGAAGTAGCTCCGGCTGGGGTATCCGGGGAAGCACAGTTGCAGCAGCGCCTGGACCTGCTGCCTGACGTCCGGGCCGATCTCAGCCTCGGCGACGCGGGCCAGCGTGGTCGCCTCGCTCGTGTCCCGCTGAGGTGCCATGCCCGGACTCTACCGGGCAGACGAGATCGCCTCCGGTGCCCCGCGGGTGACCAGTTATGGTGGCCTCGATGTCACCGGATGCCTGCGCGCCCAGGTGAGAGGAGGTCTGCACCCGCGATGCGGATCCTGAGCTGGAACCTGTGGTGGCGCTACGGGCCCTGGCAGCAGCGCCGGGAGGCGATCGCTGCCACGCTGGCCGGGCTCCGGCCCGACCTGTGCGGCCTGCAGGAGGTGTGGGGGGCGCCCGGGGAGAACCTGGCCGCCGACCTGGCCGGGCGGCTGGGAATGCACTGGTGCTGGGCCGAGGCCGCGAGGGGCCGCGGTGCGGGCCACGAGGAGCTGTCCATCGGCAACGCGATCCTCAGCCGATGGCCGATCGCCGCGCAGGCTGAGGTGGCCCTGCCGGCCGGCGAGCTGGCCGGTGAGGCCAGGGTGGCGGTGCATGCGCGTATCGAGGCACCGGGCGGTGCCCTGCCCCTGTTCACCACCCACCTGACCTACGGGGTGGGCCGTTCGCAGGTCCGCACGGAGCAGGTCCGCAGGCTGGCCGCCTTCGTGGCGGAACACGCCGCGGACTGCGCCTACCCGCCCGTGGTCACCGGCGACCTGAACGCCGAGCCTGGGTCGGACGAAGTGCGGCTGCTGGGCGGGCTGCTCACCGCCCCGGCCGTGCCGGGCCTGGTGCTCGTGGACGCCTGGCGCTACGCCGAGCCCGGCGACCCGGGGTTTACCTGGGATCACCGCAACGGCTACCAGGCCGGGACCGTGCTCCCGGACTCCCGGATCGACTACATCCTGTCCGGCCTGCCCAGGCAGGGCCTCGGCCAGGTCCAGTCGGCCGGGCTGGGCGGCACCACCCCGGTGGACGGCGTCTGGCCCTCGGATCATTTTGCCGTCGTCGCCGACCTGCGTCAGGAGGCCCGATGACCGCCGATCTGGCCGGGGAGGTCCGGGCGATCTGCCTCGCCCTGCCTGAAGTCACCGAGCGGCCCAGCCACGGTGCGCCGACCTGGTTCGTCCGGGACAAGAAGGCGTTCGTGACGCTGTGGGCGCACGGCCACCACGCTGACGACTTTCCGCATCTGTGGTGTGCGGGCCTGCCCGGGGCTCAGGACGAGCTCGTGACGTCCGGCCCCGGCCGGTTCTTCCGGCCGCCTTACGTGGGCGGCCGGGGATGGATCGGCGTCCGGCTGGACGGCGACGTGGACTGGGCGGAGATCGCCGAGTTGTGCCAGGACGCGTACCGGGTGATCGCCCCGGCCCGGCTGGCCGCCCGGCTCGACCGCTAGCACCAGCGGGGGAGCGGGCCGCGGTCAGCGCCCTGACGGACCGCCGGCCGGTTCAGGGCCGCTGCCAGCGCCAGTTCAGCTCGCCGCCCGGGGGCGGGCCGGGGAGGGGCGGCCACGGCGCGGCGTCCGGGCTGGCCGCCAGGCCATCGAGCACCAGCCGCAGATAGCGCTGCCGCAGTTCGCTGGTCCGGGCCGGGTCGGGGAGACGGATCGCGGCGCACCCTTCAAACACCAGGTCGAGGTCGGCGGGCACCACGTCCCGCCGCAGACGGCCGGCCGCCTGGGCCCGCTCCACCAGGCCGGCGGCCAGGGCCCCGGCCCGGCACGCGTCGTCGTCCATCTCCGGGGTGGGGGTGAAGGTCCCGGCCAGGTGCACGGTGAGCGAGTGCACGTCGGCCCGTACGATGCGCTCCAGGAATCCGGCCAGCGCCCGCCAGGCGTCGGGATCGGCCGCGGCGGCCTCGGCCTCGGCGATGAACCGGCGCAGCCCGTCGTGGCAGAGCCGGCGCAGCAGGTCTTCCTTGCCGGGGTACCGCCGGTAGAGCGCGCTGATCCCGACGCCGGCCTGCTCGGCGACGGCGGCCACCGGGGCCTTCGGATCACTCAGGAACACCTCGCGGGCGGCCTCGAGGATCAGCGCATCGTTGCGCCGCGCCTGCCCGCGGCGCCCGGGCAGGGCCGTGCTGGTCTCGTCCGCCATGCGTCCACCGTAGCACTGGAACGGATCGTTCCGCTCTGTTAGAATCAGAACGGAACAGATCATTCCGTTCTGAAATGAGGGATCATGAACGACACCATTCGCGCCTACCGCGTGGACATCCCGCAGGCCGCGCTGGACGACCTGGCCGGCTGCGCCGGACGCAGTGGCCGGACGAGCTGCCCGGCGCGACCGGCAGCTACGGCATGACCTCCGCCCGGGTCCGCGACCTGGCCGGGTACTGGCTGGACGGATTCGACTGGCGGGCGGTCGAGGCCCGGCTGAACTCCTATCCGCAGTTCGTTACCGGCATCGACGGCGAGGACATCCACTTCCTGCACGTCAGGTCCGCACGGGAGGACGCCACGCCGCTGCTGCTCACCCACGGCTGGCCCGGCTCGGTCCTGGAGTACCTGGACCTGATCGCGCCGCTGACCGAGCCGGAGGACCCGGGCCTGCCCGCGTTCCACCTGGTCATCCCGTCGCTGCCCGGGTTCGGGTTCTCCGGCCCGACCCGCAGCGCGGGCTGGGACCGCTACCGCACGGCCCGGGCCTGGGCCGAGCTGATGCGCCGCCTGGGATACGAACGCTACGGCGCGGTCGGCAACGACGCGGGCTCGATGATTTCCCCGGAGGTCGGCCGGGTGGACCCGGAGCACGTCATCGGCGTCCACGTGACCCAGCTGTTCTCGTTCCCGGCCGGCGACCCGGCCGAGTTCAACGGGCTGACCGAGGCCGACCAGGCCGCCCTGGGGCACCTGCAGTGGTTCTACGACAACATGTTCTCCTTCAACACCCTGCACAGCCAGCAACCGCAGACGCTGGCCTTTGCCCTGGCCGACTCGCCGGCCTGCTGGCCTGGAACGCCCAGCTGTTCGGGGAGAGCCTGGACCGTGACTTCGTCGTGGCCAACGTGGCGCTCTACTGGCTGACCGGCACCTCGGGCTCAGCGATCCGGTTCTACTACGAGGATGCCCACACCAGCGAGCACCCGGAGGGCCCGACCACCGCGCCGACCGCGCTGGCCATGTTCGCCGGGGACTTCCAGTCCATCCGCCGGTTCGCCGACCGGGACCACCAGGGCATCGTGAGCTGGAACTCCTACGACCCCGGCCTGCCCGCGGGCGGCCCGCGCGACGCCGCCGGGCACTATGCGGCGCACCAGGCCACGGATCTGCTGGCCGGGGACATCCGGCAGTTCTACGCCAAGCTGACCTGACCGGCCGGCTCACCGGACCGGGACTAGCGCAAGCGGGCGCCCAGGGCGCGCAGCACCACGAGCGTGCCCAGGCAGACGGCGGCCAGCAGGACGAACGGGACCAGGTCGGAGGTGGCCTGGGCCAGCGCCCCGCTGGCCGCCGCGCCGACCGTCTGGCCACCGGCCCAGGCCAGGTTGGCCAGCCCGAAGGCCAGGCCCTGATTCAGGTTCAGCCGGTGCGCGCCGTCGCTGAGCAGGGCCGAGGCCGGGGTGAACAGCGTCCCGTACGACGGCATGCCCACGATCAGCAGCGCGATCAGCGCCGCCGCCGGGGCCAGCCACGGCACCAGCAGGCTGACCACCACGGCGGCGCACAGCGAGATCTGGATGGGCACCAGCGCGCCGCGCCGGTCGGACAGCCGCCCGGCCAGCGGGGACAGCGCCGACTCGATCGCCGCGGCGGCCAGGAACGTCCCGCCGATGATCAGTGTGGTCGCGCCCAGCTGGGCCAGGCGCAGCGGCACCAGCACGTCCACCACGCCGAACGCCAGGCCGGCCAGCAAGGTCAGCCACATGCCCGCGCCGACCTGGCGGTCGCGCACCGCGGGCAGCGCGGCCCGCAGCCGCTGTGGCTCGGACCGCTCCGGGGCGGGGACCAGGAACGCCACCACCATCAGGCCGATCCCCGCTACCGCGGCCGCGGCGAAGGCCGGTCCCGTGCCCACCTGCCCGGCGACCGCGCCGACCACCGGCCCGAACAGCGCGCCGACCACCGCGGCGGCCAGGCCGGTCCCCAGCAGTTCACCCCGCCGCTCGGCGGGGGCGGCGGTGGCGATCCAGGCCATGGCCGCGGTCCAGGTGCACGCCCCGCCCAGGCCCTGCACGAACCGCGCCGCGTCCAGCACCGGGGCGGCCGTGGCGAAGCCGAAGACCAGCGTGGACACGCTCATCAGGGCCAGGCCGATCAGCACCACCGCCCGGTCGCCGAAGCGCGCGGTGAGCACCCCGCTGGGCAGCGCGCCGACCAGGGTGCCCAGCGGGTAGGCGGCGACCAGGATCCCCGCGCCGGACTTGGAAAGGTCGGCGGACTGGGTGTAGTGCGGCAGCAGCGGGGTCAGTGCGGTGAAGAAGACCGTGTCCACCAGGACCAGCGCGCAGAGGAAGCCGATCAGCACCCGCAGCCGGGTCGGCAGCTTCGGCCGGGTAAGGACGGGCGGAGCAGAGGTCATGCCCGCGTCACGCCGTGCACACGCTATCTACCCGATCTGCCGCGCCAGTGCGGCTGCCGCCGTAGCCCTGCCGTGGGGCGCCAGGCTGCGGACTCCCGGATCCGGCCCCGAATCCGGACTGTACCGTCATTCAGCCTTCGCTGGCCAGTTGATTAAGCCACCGCTGGCTGGCCCGGGTCACCCGCGGCGGAACCGAGAGCTCGTTGAGCAGGTCCGTGGCCGCGGCCATCTCGTGCTCGCGGCGCCGCGCATGCTGGTAGCTTCCCCGTTCCAGCCGGGCCAGCGTGCCGGCGTCCGCCGCCGCGAGTTCAGCCGCGATGTGCTCGCGGAGCCAGTCCTCGCAGCCGGCCGCCCGGGCGGCGTGCAGGGCCTCGATGGCCGCTGCGGCCATCCCCTTGTAGAACACGCTGCGCAGAAGTTTCCGGGTGGCCGCCGCCCCGGCCGGCCCGGGCAGCACGCTCACCGTGGCCCCGCATGCCCCCAGCAGGCGGGCGACGTCCTCCGCCGCCGGCCCCGACACCACCATCGGGGTGTGCAGCCCCCGCCCCGGCACCGGGGACATGAGGGCGATGTCCGCGAATGGCACCCCGGCCTCGTCCGCGATCGCGGCCAGGCCCTGCTTGAGACCGGCGGACGCGGTGTTGGCGTCGGCGTACACGGTCTGGCCGGGCGCCCCGCTGAGCCCGTCCGCGTCGTCCGGCGCGCCCGCCCCGGGTCGCGGGCTCGTTCCGCCCGGCCCGCCCGTCACGGCCAGGCCGGGCAGCGCCTGCTCCAGCGCTTTCTCGGCTTCGTTTGCGGTGGTCAGGCTCAGCACCAGGTCGGCGCCCTGGCAGGCGTCCGCGTCGCTGGCGGCCGCCGTCACGCCGGGCGGCGCAGGCACGGCCGGGTCGTAACCGCGCACCTGCACCCCGGCGGCGGCCAGGTCGCGGGCGATCGTGCCGCCGGCCTCGCCGAGCCCCAGCACCGCCACGGTCAGCGTGGCGGGCGCCATCCCGGCGGTCACCGGGCGGTCCCGGGCACGTCCGCCCCCAGGTCCGCTCCCACGTCCACGGGGGGCGTCCCGTGCGTGTGGAAGCTGTCGATGGTCTTCAGGCCCCAGGCCTGGCCCTTGGCCCGCTCCGCGCGGGACCAGGAGATAGGCCGCCAGTCCGGGGCGAGCACCAGCCGGGCGCCGGCGTTGCACAGCTCGATCCGGTTCCCGCCCGGCTCGTACACGTAGAGAAAGAACGTCTGCTGGATGGCGTGCTTGTGCGGCCCGGTCTCGATGTGGATGCCCGCCTCCAGCATCACGTCGGCGGCGCGGAGGATGTCCTCGCGCTGGTCGGTGGCGAACGCGACGTGGTGCAGCCGGCCGGTACTGGCCGTCCAGTCGGACGTGTACACCAGGTCGTAGCTCTTGTCCCCGACGTGGTACCAGACCGCTGACGGCACCCCATCATCCATAACGATCTGTTCGGTCAACTCGGCTCCGAGAACCTCGGGCAGGAACCGCGTGACGGCCGGGATGTCCGCGGCCAGGTAGTTCACATGGTCCAGCCGCCGCACGTTGGCGCCGCGGCCGGGGAACGGTGCGGCCTGGTTCTTCAGCGCGGGACGCTGCCCCTCGGGCGGCTCGTACCACTCGCTCTCCCAGTAGATGCCGAACTCGTGCCCGTCGGGGTCGGTGAACCGGTAAGTCGGCCCGATCCCCTCCTCGCCGTCGGCCCAGCCGAGGCCGAGCCCGGAGTCCTCGATGGCCCGCACCCGGCGGTCCAGCGCCTCCGGCCCGGCCGCGCGCAGCCAGGTCCGGCCGATGCCCGCGGCCGGCGCGTCCACCACGCAGACCGTGAACCGCTCGTAGTCGTCCCAGGTGCGCAGGTAGGTGCGCGGTCCGGCGCGGGCCACCTCGGACAGGCCCATCAGCCGGACGAAGAAATCCACGGTCTCGGCCGGGACCTGGGTGCGGAGCTCCACCGCCGACACGTGGGCGATATCACGGCAGCGCTGCGGGGACACGACGCATTACCTCCTGGCGCTCTGTAGTTAGCTCTTTACCGGGGCGAACGGCTGGCCCCGGCCTGCTCCTCGGCGAGGCTGTTGAGGGCCTCGATGACGCTGGTGATGTGGTCGTGCATGGCCGCCTCGGCCGCGGCCGGGTCACGGGCCACGACGGCGGCCACGATCTGCTCGTGCTGGGCCAGGGACACGGCCGGCCGTCCCGGGATCAGGGACACGGAGAACTGGTGCCGGACCAGCTGGGCCCGGAGCCGCTCGATCATGCTGGTGGCGGTGTCGTGCGCGGCGATGGCGCGGATCCGCGCGTGCAGCCGGGCGTTGGCGTCGCTGTAGCGCAGCAGCTCAGCCGCGCCCACCGCCACCCGCATCTCCGCGACGATGTCCTGCAGTTCGGCGGCCTGGGCCGGGGTGACCCGCTCCGCGGCCCGGGCGGCGGTCAGCCCCTCCAGCAGCCGCCGGACCTCGGTGATCTCGATCGCCTCGCTGAGCGGGATGACCCGGACCCGGGCGCCCCGGTGCCGCTGCACATCCACCAGCCCCTCGCTGGCCAGGACCGGGATCGCGGCGCGCACCGCGAACCGGCTGCACCCGAAACGCTCACACAGGTCGACCTCGACCAGGCGCTGCCCGGCCGCGAACTCTCCCGCCAGGATGGCGTCGCGCAGCGCATCCAGTACGGCCCCCTCGTCGGTCACGCTTACCTCTCCTCGTGTTCCGCCCGCTCGTAGGTCACGCCGAGCCGTTCCAGCACCGGCCGCAGCTGATAGCGGTCCAGGCCCAGCTCACCCCGGGCGAACGCGAGCCGGGCCTCGTCCTCCCGCTCCGCCCGGCGCTTCCCGTCCGCGGCGACCTGGGCGGCAGATTCCCGGGGAATGCAGACCACCCCGTCGTCGTCGGCCACCACCGCATCCCCCGGCCGGATCACGGTGCCGGCGATGCTGACCGGCACGTTCACCGCGCCCGCGAACGCCTTCTGGGTGCCCTGGGCGCTGACGTACTGGGACCAGACGGGGAAGGCGGCCGCGGTGATCGCGGCGACGTCGCGCACGCCGGTGGTGGTCACCAGCCCGCGCACCTCGCGGGCGGCGAGCGAGGTGGTGATGAGCTCGCCGACGAAGCCGTCGCTGGACGGGGACGTGGTCGTGACCACCAGCAGGTCACCCGGCCGGGCCTGCTCTATCGCCACGTGCAGCATGAGGTTGTCGCCCGGCCCGCACAGCACGGTCAGGGCGGTTCCGGCCGCGCGGGCCCCGGCCCAGGCCGGCCGCAGCGCCGTGCCGAGCAGCCCGGTCTTGCCCGCGGCCTCGTGCACGGTGGCCACGCCGAGCTCGCCTAGCTCGGCCACCACTGCGGCGCCGGCGCGGGGCGGGTCCACGATCACCACGGGCTTCACGCCAGCACCCCGCTCACCTGGGGGAAGACCCGCTGGTAGGCCTCGGCGCAGCGGATCGCGGCCGGGCCGCCGTTGCGCACCGCCTGGACCCCCCGCCGCCGGGCCAGGTCCTCGTAGTAGCGGACCAGGTGTTCCTGGGAGCCCATCGCGGCCATGGCCTGCTGCTTGAGGTCGAACACGGGGGTGATGTCGACCAGCACGTCCGGCCGGAACTCGCACATCTCGGGCTGGTGCGGCTCGAAGCGGAACACCGGCGGCGCGCCGAGGGTCGGGTGCGCCGACGGCCGGCCCTGGGCCTGGGCGACCATGCGGGCTCGCAGGGTCAGGTCGGCGGCCAGCGGGTGGTCGTAATTGTAAGGATCCACTTTTGAATGGGTGAGGATGACTCCCGGCTGGAGCTCGCGCATCAGGTCGGCCAGCCGCAGCACCAGTTCCTGGTTATCGGGCAGCGGATAGTCGCCCTGGTCCAGGAAATGCATGGTGGCCCCGAGCACCTGGCCGGCCGCCTCAGCCTCGGCCCGGCGGATCTCCTTGACCCGGTCCAGGGTCATGCCCGGCTGCTTCCAGGCCCCGGGGGACTCGCCATGCTCGCCGTAGGACAGGCACACCACGTGAGCCTCGCCGAACGCCGAGGTGACGACGGCGATGTAGCCGGCCGCCCGCCACACGAAGTCGGCCGCGTGGGCGCTGACCACGAGCAGCCGCCCGAATCCGTCCGTGGTGGTCACGCGGCGTCTCCGGCGCCGGCCTGGCCTGCGCTGGGGCGGTCCGCGCCCGCCAGCAGCCGGCTGTTGGACACGATCATGGTGGTGATCTCCTCGTCGGTGAATCCCGCGGCCTGCAGCGCGTCCGCCATCAGCGGCAGCCCGTCCTCCACCGGGGGGTTGTGCGGCTGGCCGAGGTCGGTGGTGATGATGGTGTGCTCCGCGCCGGTGGCCCGGATGTTGCCGACCATCCGGGCCCAGTCGTACTTGCCGGTGAACGGCGTGGTGAAGCAGCGTTCCAGGAAGGCCCCCTGCCCGGCCAGGGCCAGCTGGTCATCCAGGCTCATGTCCTGCTGCGGGAACTCGGGGTGGGTCGCGATGACGTGCCGGACGCCGGCTTCGAAGGCGGCCTCGGCCACCACGCGGCTCTCGTAGGCGGACAGGTGGCCGGTGGCCACGACCAGCTGGTGGCGCGCGGCCAGCCGGAGCACCTCCCGGGTGGCCGGGAGCGGCTGGCCGGTCTGGTCCAGGACGTCCACCACGGGCACCGTGATGCCCTGGGCGTCCAGGTCACGCTGCAGGGCCAGCCACATCGGCGGGGTCGCGCCCGGAGGCAGGTCGGCGTGCTTGGCCCGGTGGTTGGCCGCGTCCAGGGTCGGCATCCACAGGATCCGGGCGCCCTCGCGGGCCGCGATCTCGACCGCGATCGGGTTCAGGCCGCCCACCGACGCGTTCAGGGTCAGCGCCCCGAGCACCCGGACTTCGCCCCCCAGGGCCTCGTTGAGCACCGCGGCCCGTTCCGCGGTCGGCACGTAGTGCGACTTCAGGGCGAATCCGGCCAGCCCCACGTCCCAGCAGCGGCGGGCCAGCTGGAGATCGGTGACCTGGCGGCGCATCACGTCGGGCTCCACGTGCACGTGCAGGTCGTACGCGCCGCGCACCAGCAGGCGGGCCCACTCGCTCGGCTTCGTCGAGTTCAGCACGTCGCGGTCATCCGCAGGCCATCATGCATGGGCTACCTGACCAGTGTTGATCGCTTCCGCACGGTGTGCGCTGGAACGCTAATATTGGCGACAATTTCCTTGACAACTTGGGCCACGATAGGGCCGGTGATGCCCGGGGTCAAGAGGAACCCGGGAGACCCGGGGCCGCCATCAGCGCGGACGGCGGCTTCGCCCAGCACTGATCAGGTACTGAGCTGGATCTGGCGCAGGAACTCGGCGTTGGAGGCGGTGTTGCGGGTCCGGTCCAGCAGCAGCTCGATGCCCTGCTGCGGGTCGAGCTCGGCGAGGACCCGGCGCAGCCTGGCGGTCACGTCGTGCTCTTCCGCGGTCATGAGCAGGTCGTCGCGGCGGGTGCTGGAGGGGGCCACGTCGATGGCCGGGAAGATGCGCTTCTCGGCGAGATCGCGGCGCAGCCGCAGTTCCATGTTCCCGGTGCCCTTGAACTCCTCGAAGAACACGTCGTCCATCCGCGATCCGGTGTCCACCAGGGCGGTGCAGAGCAGGGTCAGCGAGCCGCCGTCCTCGACGTTGCGGGCGGCGCCGAGGAACTTCCGCGGCGGGTACAGGGCGCCGACGGCCACCCCGCCGGCCAGGATGCGGCTGCTGGCGGGCGCGGCGAGGTTGTAGGCCCGGCCGAGGCGGGTGATGGAGTCGAGCAGCACGACCACGTCGCGGCCCTGCTCGACCAGCCGCTTGGCTCGCTCGATGGCGAGCTCGGCGACCTGGATGTGCTCCTCGGCGGACTGGTCGAAGGTGGAGTAGACGACCTCCCCGCGCACCGAGCGGCGCAGGTCGGTGACTTCCTCGGGGCGCTCGCCGACCAGCACCACCATCAGGTGCACCTCGGGGTGGTTGGCGGCCACCGCGGCCGCGATGGCCTGCAGCACCATGGTCTTGCCGGCTTTCGGTGGCGACACGATGAGGCCGCGCTGCCCCTTGCCGATGGGGGCGACCAGGTCGATGATCCGGCCCGTCGCCGATCCGGAGCCGGAGCTGTTCTCCAGGCGGAGCCGCTCCTGCGGGTGCAGCGGGGTCAGCTTGGCAAACTCGGGGCGGCGCGCGGCCAGCTCCGGGTCGCTGCCGTTGACGGCGCTGACCGTGGCCAGCACCGGGTACTTGTCCAGCCGGTCCCGGCTACCAGACGATCGTCCCGGCCGATTTGCCGGCCGGCTTGCCGGGCTGGGGCGGCCGGGCGGTGCCGTCCACGGCATCGCCCTTGCGCAGCCCGTACTGCTGGACCTGGGCCTGGGACAGGTACACGTCGTCCGGGCCGCGCTGGTAACCCGCCCGGCGCAGGAAGGCCCGGCCGTCGGTGATGTCCAGCAGGCCCGACACCGGCTGCGCGGGGCTTTCCTGGACCGGGGCCGCTGAGGGCGGCCGGGTGGCGTTACGGGCCTGGCCCGCCGCGGGGGACTGCTTGCGCGGCGGGCGCTGCTGTGGGGTGGTGCTCCGCGGCGGGGCCGCGGTCTGGGGAAGGGTGGTAGTTGCGGTCATAAAGAGAATTCCTTTCGGAGGCGACCCTCAAAATGGGTACGCCAAGATAAGCGCCGGGCGGCGCCGCGGAAATGCGCACGTGCATGACACGGGGCTATCCGGGAACGGGCGTTCACTACGCTGGTACCGGAGTCGCTCTACGCCTGGACCTGGACTTAGTCCTGGGCAGGCGGAGCCGGAGGAAAACCCCTTCGCGGGTCGGTGAATCAGCCGGAACGGCTAGTCGAGAGACCTAGCCGGGCTCGTCATGCACGCTCGCCATATAGGCGGAATTGACATCGCCTACTGCGACCATACAGCACAACGCCGCCGGGTGGCTAGATAATCCCGGGCCGTCGATCAGCCTGCGGGCAGCGGCGCGCTCTGGTACTCAGCGGCCGGGCTGGTCTGCGCGAGTACCTGCCGGACCAGGGTGATCAGCACGTTCTTGACCGATTCCCGGTCGCGCGCGTCGCAGAGCACCACCGGCGTACCCGGATCGAGGTCCAGCGCGATCCGGACATCGTCCGCTTCATAGTGCGGTGCGTCGTCGAAGCAGTTGACCGCCACCACGAACGGGGTGCCGTGCCGCTCGAAGTAGTCCACCGAGGCGAAGCAGTCGGCCAGGCGCCGGGTGTCAGCCAGGATCACCGCACCGAGCGCACCAAAGGCCAGTTCGTCCCACATGAACCAGAACCGTTCCTGGCCGGGCGTGCCGAACAGGTACAGGGACAGGTCAGACCGGAAGGTGATCCGGCCGAAGTCCATGGCCACGGTGGTCGTGGTCTTGCCGGCCACGCCGCTGATGTCGTCGACGCCGACGCTCCGGTCGCTGAGCGTCTCCTCGGTCCGCAGCGGCCGGATCTCGCTGACCGCGCTCACCAGGGTGGTCTTGCCCACGCCGAAGCCCCCGGCGATGAGGATCTTGGCGGTCGTCGGCGGGACCGGGTCGTCCGCGCCGCCGTCAGAGTGCGTGTAGTCCATCGAGCACGTCCCTCAGTAGCCGCTCGTTGGTTACCGGCCCCCTGGGTGTCGCGAGGATCCGGATCATGCCATGCTGGCTCAGGTCGCCCAGCAGCACCCGGACCACGCCGACTGGTAGGTCGATGTCGGACGCCAGATCGACGACCGTCACCGGCTCCCAGCACAGGGCCAGGATCTGGCGGTGCTCAGGGCTCATCCGGACCCCGGCGGGAGGCTGCGCGCCCGCCACCGCCACCACGACGTCGATCATCCCCAGCGATGTTCCCGCCGCCGGCCCGGTACGGCCCCTGGTCATAGCGTACGGCCGCACCACGGGTCCTGCGTCCCGGTCAAGCCACTGGTCCTTCGGGGCAATCATGCCCATTCACCCCGCCGCAGGTTCGTGATCGGCAAATCTCGGCGGAGCCGTGAGGTGCTTGCCCATCCGGCGCACCAGCATGGCCATCTCGTAGGCCATGACCCCGATGTTGGCCTCGGCGGAGCTGACCACCGCGAGGCAGGTACCCTGCCCCGCGGCCATGATGAAGAGGAAAGCCGACTCCATTTCGATGATCGTCTGCCGCACATCCCCGCCCTCGAAATGACGCCCGGCCCCGCGGGCCAGGCTCTGCACTCCGGCGGCCAGGGCCGACAGATGGTCGCCGTCCTCACGGCTCATACTGCGCGACGTCGCCACGACGAGCCCATCCTGGGACAGCAGGACCGCCTGGCGCACGTGCTCCACCTTGGTGACCAGGTTGTCCAGCAGCCAGCTCAGTTGTCCCGCCGCGCTTTCCTCGGTCATCAAGGAGCCTCGCCGTCGCTCGAATCCGCGGCGGCACCAGGGGGGCCGCCTGGCCAGTTGTCCAGGCCGTCATCCGGGTCATCCAGGTCGTCCACCCGCCCGCGCTGCCATCCCTGCTGCAGCGAGGACATCAGGTCACGGTGTTCCTCGGGGGAGCGGTCCGGCGGATCCGCGGGCGCGGGGCGGCCAGCGGGCGGCTGGGTCCGGGCTTGCCCGCGCAGCTGCGGGGCCAGGCTCGCCTGGCGGACCCGCCGCGGCAGGCCCCGGTAGGTCGGGTCGGACGACTCTCCGGGCGTGCTGGGCAGGGCGGGTCCCCAGGGCGGCTGGGGCGGGGCAGCGGCCTGCGCCGGGGCCCGGGGGTGGAGCCGGGCCTGAGCCGGAATCCAGGAGCCTGGCCCGGGCTCTGGTGCGGCCCCCGGTGACTCCGGTGCGGGCTGGTGCCGGCCGGTCAGGCTGAAGGTGGCCGCCCGCTCGCGCGTTCCCGGCCGATGGTGGCCGGCCGCCGGGAACCCGCTGCCGTTGGCCGGGGCCGGCGGCCCGGCGACGCTGGCCGGCCCGGGCGTGCTGGCCGTCCTGGGCGCCTCGTCGGCGCGCACGATCATGCTGGGCGGCATCAGCACGATGGCCGTGGTGCCCCCGTAAGGGGAGTCGCGCAACGAGACCCTGATGCCGTGCCGGCCGGCCAGCTGGCCGACCACGAACAGGCCGAGCTGGTCGGTGTTGGCCAGGTCGAACTCGGGCGGGCTGGCCAGCCGCTGATTGATCTCGGCCAGCTCGCCGGCGGGCAGGCCCAGCCCCCGGTCCTCGATCTCCACCGCGAAGCCGCTGCCGACGGCGTCGGCCCTGATCTCGACCCGGGTGGTGGGCGGGGAGAACGTGGTGGCGTTCTCGACCAGCTCGGCGACCAGGTGGATCACGTCGTTCACCGCGCTGCCCACCACCGCGTCCGGCGACTCGCTGGCCACGTCTACCCGGACGTAGTCCTCGACCTCGGCGATCGCGGCCCGCAGCACGTCGATCACGGGCACTGGGTCGCGCCACCCCCGGCCGGGTGTGGCGCCGGACAGGATGATCAGGCTTTCCGCGTGCCGGCGCATGCGGGTGGTCAGGTGGTCGAGGCGGAATAGATCTCCCAGCGCGGCCGGCTCGTTGGTGGCCCGCTCCATCGTGTCGAGCATGCCCAGCTGGCGGTGCAGCAGCGACTGGTTGCGCAGGGAAAGGTTAAGGAAGACCCGGTTGACTCCCCGCCGCAGGTTGGCCTGGCCAACCGCGGCCTCCACCGCGGTGCGCTGCACGGTGGCGAAGGCCTGCGCGACCCTGGCGATCTCGGTGATCGTGCCGGGCGGCGGTGGCGGCGACTCGGCGTCCACATCCACCTGCTCGCCCTTGCGCAGCCGTTCCACCACACCAGGCAGCCGCTGGTCGGCCATGCCCTGGGCCGTGTCGTGCAAGCTGGTCAGCTCGCCGTTGAGCCGGCGCCCGTAGCGCAGCAGCACGAAGATGGAAAGGAGCACGGCCACCAGGCCGACGCCACCCGCGAGGGCGGCCTCGAGCACCAGCCTGTCACTGAGGCGGCTCGCCATGGCGGCCAGCGGAGGGGCGTCCTGGAGCTGTGCCTCCTGCAACTCGGCCAGGAACGGGCGGGAGGCCGCCTGCCAGGTCCTGACGTTCACCGGGATGGCGGCGCGGCTGCCGATGCTCCCGGAGATCTGGTTCTCCAGGGCCGCGAACCTCTGATGGGCGGGCGAGGTGTAGGCGTGCTCCCACGGGGCGCGAAGCTGCGCGTCGAACTCCCCGAGCGCGCTGGCGATCAGAAGGCGCTGGCTGGTCACCGCGTTGGCGAACAGGTGGCGGTCGCCGGTGGTCATCTGGCCGTGCGCGGCCGACGCGCCGCCGACCAGCGTGGCCTCGCGGCTGGCGAACTCCAGCGCCTGGGCCGCGTCGAGGCTGGCGTCGGTCTGCTTGTCCACCGACAAATCGTTGTTGACCTGCTCCGATGCGGAGTACACGGCGAAGATGGCGTTCACGATGTTGCTGTAGGCGCTGAACGCGGCGGCCGGGCTGAGTACCTCGGCGTCGACCGCGGCCCGGATGGTCGGCAGCCTGGACAGCAGGGTCATCAAGGTGGCCTGGGCGCCCTCGGCTGACGCCGGCCGCAGGCCCCGGGTCTGCCCGACGAGGCGGCGGTAGGCCGTGACCGCGGCGCTGGTGCGGTCCCGGCTGGCGGCCAGCTTGGCTGCCGAGGGGCGTGGATCGGTGCTCAGCCAGGTGAAGGTCTGCTGGCGTTCCCGCGACACCTGGTTCGCCAGCTGGTCGGTCGGGGCCGCGCTGAGGGCCACCAGCCGGTTGTAGTTGTGCTCGCGCAGCGCGTTGCCGAGCGTGATGCTCGCGGCGAAGGCCCACAGTGCGACCAGGGAGACCAGCGGGACGACGAGCAAGCCCGCCAGCGTGATCCGCATGGACCGGGTCCGGGGCGGCCGCTCGCGGTCAGCCACGGCACCTCAGGTCGCATTCCCCGTCGATTGCGCTCTGCACCATGCGCCTCCTGCGCCGCATGTCCCCGTCAGCGGCGTGCCTCCAGGGAAATGGCTCCGGGGGAGCGTAACACCGGAACTACATCACTTAGCACAATTAGCAAAAGATGCCGGTTCAGTGCCCTAAAGGGCCGATAGCCGAGGCCGCCCCGGCGCCTGCGCGCGGGCGGCGGCATGACGGCCGCGCGGGGACGGGGATCCCGTCACAGCCGGCTGTTGCGTGGCCGGCCGCCCCCGCGGGCCGTGGCGGAGGATGCCGGGCTATTCACCGTTCCTGGCGCGCGTTCGCTGGTCAATCGGGCACCTGGAGCGCGGGTCGCGGAAGGGTGTCCCGGCCACGCTGGCATTATTAATAGCGCTCGGAGCCCGCCAATTATCTTCGGAGGAGTGCGTGGTGGCCATCTCGCAGCAGCGCCGCGGCCGGTCGATCGCCATGACACCGGCCGAGCTCGACGAGTTCCTGGCCCAGGCGCGCACCTGCCGGGTCGCGACCCTGGCCCCGGATGGCCCCCATGTCGTCCCGCTCTGGTTCGTGTGGACCGGCGGGGCCCTCTGGCTGAGCTCGCTGGTGCGCAGCCAGCGCTGGGCCGACCTGATCCGCGATCCGCGGGTCGCGGTCGTGGTGGATGCCGGCCAGGACTACCAGGAGCTGCGCGGCGCCGAGATCAGGGGGACCGCCGAGCCGGTCGGCGAGGTACCGCGGCGCGGCACGGACGACCCTCAGCTGGCCGCGATGGAGCTGCTGTTCGCGCGGAAATACATGGGCGGCGACACGATGGTGCATGACGGGCGGCACGGATGGCTGCGCGTCACACCGGGCAAGATCTCCAGCTGGGACTTCCGCAAGCTGCCGCCCGAGCGGGTCACCCGGCCCGCTGAGGGCGGTCACTGAGCCGGGCTTACCGGCGTGGCCGGTCAGTACAGCTAGGTCAGTGTCTCGTTAGGTCAGTGTCTCGTCCAGCGGGCTGGGGCCGGACTGCTGGGCGCCGGGCGGCTGGGTTTCCGGCTGCGGCGAGTGCTCAGAGATCCACGCGTCGATCCGGGCCCACCAGTCGTAGAGCCACCGCACCTGGGCCTCATGATCGGCGGCCCGCGGTACGCCCTCGGCGGGCACCCGCCACCACCGGGCCTCGACGACGTGATCTATCGGCAGGGCCCGCCAGACGTCGGCCACGCTGGCCAGCTGATCCAGCCCCGCGTGCCCGACGAAGATCACGTCGGCGCTGGGGCACGCGGCCAGCGCGGCGAGGGCCCCGCCGGCCCGGGGCGGCAGCAGGTGCGGCATGTCCCGGGCGCGGGCCGCCAGGTCCGCCCGGCCCTGGCGTTCCAGCCGCCGGATGCCGCGCCGCCACCGGCCCGGGGTCCAGTTGCCGCCTTCGGGGAAGATCACGAGTGCGCCGTCGTGGCCGAGGCCCGCGGCCAGCCGCCTGATCTGCTCGGTGTAGATCTTCTCGCCGGCCCGCTGCGGGGAGATGAACACGTTGGGCACCCGGTTGCTGACCACGTCCAGCCCCGGGTCCAGCTGCAGCGCGGCCTTCATGACGATCCGGGGCCGCCGGTGGTACACGGTGAGCAGATGGTGCACGAGCAGCAGGGAGTCGCCGGGCCCGGCGTGGCGGCTGAGCACGATCACGGGCCGGGCCAGCCGGGCGGCCTGCTCGCCGGCGGTCAGTTCTGGCTCGTGGACCTCGATCCGCAGGCCGAGGGTGCTCACCGCCGCGCCGTAGATCCGCCCCAGGTACCACTCCATGATCGCGTAGTGGCGGCTCTGGTACGGCTCGGTCTGCAGCCGGCCACCGAACCCGCTGGTGATCCACAAGGCCAGGCACATGAACAGCGCGGCCGTCTCCGCGACCAGCCAGATGAGTGCGAAGGTGAGCAGCCGCAGGGCCCGCAGGCGGCCCAGCCGGGAAGCCCGGGCCTGCCCGGGCGCCCCTGCCGATCGTGGCTCTGCTGACCGTGGCTCTGCTGGCCGTGAGTGGCCCGGCCGGGAGCCCTGGGCCAGCCCGACCACCACGGCCAGCAGGGCGAGCGGGATGAACAGCACGACCACGGCGGCGGCGATCACGATCAGCAGCGGCGCCAGCACGATCCGGCGGACCAGCCTGGGTGGGATCATGCGGCTCCTCCCGTCCCCGGCGACCGGGTCAGTCCCCGGCCAGCCTGGCGAGATAACTCGCGGACGCGAGATAGGCCTGCTCGATCCGCACCCCGACTTTAGTCTTGTCGCGGTACCTGAGCTGGGAAAGATCTGGCGGGCGTGGATCGCCCCCGGACGGCAGCACGTGCACCGTTACCGAACTGGGCAACGCGGACATCTCTTCGTGGAACCGGTGCCGGCGGGCGATCTCGAAGGCCACCAGGCCTACCTGCCAGGGGCGGCGCGGCACGGTCAGCGGGCGCTCGATCCGCCCGACGTGCAGGACGTAGACCGTGCGGGCGCCCAGGGCGACGGCCCGGCCGACCGGGATGGAATCGACCAGCCCGCCGTCGAAGTAGTGCTCGCCGTCCACTTCCACCGGGGGCAGCAGCCCCGGCACCGCGCAGGAGGCCAGCACGGCGGGCACGATGGGCCCGGCGGTGAACCAGCGGGCGCTGGCGTGCTCGATGCTGGCCGCCACGCAGTGGAAGGGCAGCTCGAGATCGGCGAAATCCTTCCCGGGCAGGACGCCGGTCAGCATGCGCTCCAAGGGCTCGAGGGAATGCAGGTGGGTACCGGAGCGGGCCAGCCGGGTCACGCGTCCCCAGACGCTCTCGCTGAATGCCTGGCCGAGCTCGTCGCCCTGCCACAGCCCGGCCAGCCGCTCGGCGGCTCCCGCCGGGTCCGCCGCCACCAGCGCGCCGTTGATCGCGCCAACCGACGTTCCCACCACCACGTCGGGCCGGATGCCCGCCTCGGACAAGGCGCGGAGCATGCCCACCTCGTGCGCGCCGAGGATCCCGCCGCCGCCCAGAACGAATGCCGTGTGCACGGGCCCAGCCTCCCCCGCGCCAGGGCGGGCAAACCAGGGAGGGAAAACGCGGGCCGGCTGCCCACCCGGCCGGGCGGGGCGTGCGGGGCCGGGCCTGGTCAGCGAAGCCGCTGGGTAAAACCAGCGGGGGTGGTTTGCGGCGCGAATCGGGGAGCAGAGACTATAGGCCGATATGTAAGGAGGAAGGATGACATCGGCCGGACCCGGGCTGGCAGCACCGCAGGCAGCGCGCTGGCCCTGGCACGCTGCTGTGAGCACGTGTTCCCGGCGCGCCCCGAGCAGGTCGGCGTGGCCCGCCGGTTCGTGGCCGGCTGCCTGGGGGACACCCCCGTCGCCGACGACGCGATCCTGTGTGTCTCGGAACTGGCCGGCAACTGTGTCAGCCACTCGGTGAGTGGCTCCGCGGGCGGCACCTTCACCGTCCGCGTGGAGGTGCACGACGGAGACTACGTCTGGCTGGAGGTCGCCGACGAGGGCGGCCCCTGGCGCCCGTCCGCCCCGGACGGGCGGGTGCACGGCCTGGAGATCGTGCGCCGGCTGGCCAGTGAGTCAGGTGTCGCCGGGAGCGTGTTCACCGGCTGGGAAACCTGGGCCAGGCTGGACTGGCCCGGCCGGGGGTTCTGACTCCGCGAGGCTAGGAGCCGTACCGCTGCTCTGCCTCGCGCACCTCCGGCAGCCCGATGAAGTCCAGGAAATCCCCGAACGCCGGCAGGTCAGCGAGAACCCCGGCCGGGGTCCCGGACCGGGCGATCTCACCGAGTACCCGGCGCATCGCCGCGGTCGCCGCGAGCAGCGTGCTGATCGGGAAGATGACGATGCGGTAGCCCAGCTCCCGCAGCCGGTCCAGGCTGATCGGCGGGGTCTTCCCGCCTTCCGCCCAGTTGAACAGCAGCGGCACGTCGGGGAAGGCCCGGGCGGCTTCGGCAGCCTCGTCCTCCGACGTCACAGCCTCGATGAACAGGGCGTCGGCGCCCGCCTCCCGGTACAGCCGGGCCCGGTCCAGGGCCTGCTCCAGGCCCTCCACCGCCCGGGCGTCGGTCCGGGCAATGATCACGAAGTCCGGCCGGGTCCGGGCGTCCACCGCGGCCCGGATCTTCTGCGCCATCTCCCCGGCCGGGATGACCAGCTTTCCCTCCATGTGGCCGCATTTCTTCGGGGCCACCTGATCCTCGAGGTGGATCCCGGCCACGCCCGCCGCCTCATAGGCACCGACGGTCCGGATCACGTTCAGCGGGTTGCCGTATCCGGTGTCCGCGTCGGCGATCACCGGGATGTCCACGCAGTCCGCGATCCGGCGGGCGTTGTCCACCATCTCGGTCATGGTCAGCAGGCCCACGTCCGGGCGGCCCAGCAGGGCCGCCGATGTGCCGAACCCGGTCATGTACACCGCCGGGAAGCCGGCCTCTTCTACCAGGCGCGCGGCCAGCGGGTCGAACGCGCCCGGGGCCACGATGGTCTCGCCGGACTCCAGCAACGCGCGCAGCCGGGCCGGCCCCCCGGGTCGCGGGGTCAGCCGGGCCGTCACCGGACCGCCCGCACCACCGGGGCCGACCTCACCGGGCGGGCCTCCAGGGGGCGGGCTGAGCAGGCCTCAGCCACCGCTCTTGCGGCGGAACGCGCGCTTGCTCTGGGCCGGGCCGTGGGCGCCCTGCACCTTGCCGCCGTCCCGCGCGGACTGCCGCGCGTTCAGGTCCGCCTGCTTGTTGCGCTTGCGGTCCAGCGCCTCGCGGAACTTGCGCTTCGCGTCGTCTTCGGGACTCTCTGGTCCCGACGCGGCCTCAGCCATGCCGACCTCCTGCCTCCGGCGGCCGGGTCATCCGCGGCCACTCCTACTGTCGCGGCCGCATGCCCCGCAGCCTCATCCAGCAACACCTGCGCAGCGACACGCGTGGCGGGCGCCTGCCCGGCGACGAGTATCTCCCCAGCCTAAGCGGTCCGGAATCGCACAGCGCCACGATGACCCTGGGCCACGATGACCCTGGGCGACAATGACCCCGGGCCGCGAAGAGCCCATGTCACGATGGGCCGGTGGATAGTGAGCCGCCCGGCGCGTTCGCCGGGCACCTGGTCCGCACGCTGACCGGCGGGGCACTGACCATGCTGATCAGCCTCGGCTACCGGACCGGCCTGTTCGAGGCGGCTGCAGCCGGCCCGGCGACGAGCGCAGGCCTGGCGGACCGGGCCGGCCTGCAGGAGCGCTATGTCCGGGAATGGCTGGGGGCCATGGTCACCGGGGGCTTCTTCCGCTACGACCCGGTCACCCGGGAGTATGCCCTGCCCGCGGAACACGCTCACTTTCTCACCGGCCCGGGCGCAGCTAACGCGGGCCCCATGGCTGCCATGCTCCAGGCGTTCGCGGGGGCGCTGCCCGAGCTGGAACGGTGCTTGCGGACCGGCGGCGGGCTGGCCCCGGGAGCGTTCGCGCCGCACTTCGCGGCGGCCGGCGCGGAGCCGGGCGACACCTGGCGGCGGGTCTACGACGAGCACCTGGTCGGCGGCTTCCTGGGCGCCGTGCCCGGTCTGCCCGCCCGGCTGGCCGCGGGAGCCGCCGTGCTGGACCTCGGCTGCGGGACCGGGCACGCGGTGACCGTGGCCGCCCGGGCGTTTCCCGCCTCACGCTTCCTGGGCGTGGACATCGACGAGCACGCGGTGACCACGGCGCAGTCCCGGCGGGCCCGGCTCGGTCTGGGCAACGCCGCGTTCGTGATCGGTGACGCCGCGGCGCTGCCGGCCCGCCCCCGGTTCGACGTGATCACCGCGTTCGACGCGGTGCACGACCAGCGATCCCCGCAGGAGGTGCTGCGCCGGGTGCGGGCCGCGCTGGCCCCGGGCGGGGTGTTCGTCATGGTGGACGCGAAGTTCTCCAGCCACCTGGCGGGCAACGTGGGGAACCCGCTGGCGGCCCTGTGCTATGCGATCAGCCTCATGTACTGCACCCCGGTCGGCCTGGGCGGCGGCGGGGCCGGGCTCGGGGCCATGTGGGGCACCGAGCTGGCGGGCCAGATGCTGGCCGAGGCGGGGTTCAGCCGGGTGGAGATGCTGGACTCGCCCCGGCCGCAGAACTGCATCTACGTCTGCCGGACGTGACCGAACCCACCGGCGGCCGGGCCGGGGCGCAAACCAGTTGCGTACCCGCGTCCGGGATGGTGATCTGCGGGGATGGATGACGCTGGGCTGCGGGCCGTGTTCGACGAGCAGGTCCGCCGCCGCACCCACGATGGCGGGCCGGGACCCCGCGCCGAGGCGGACGGGGCGGTCGTCCGCCAGGTCGCGCCGGGCGGCCGCGGCTGGTCCGGCATCACCTGGTCAGACCTGGCCGGCCCGGCCGGGGCCGACGCGGCCATCGCCGCGCAGGTCCGCTATTTCGGCGCGCTCGGGCTGCCCTTCGAATGGAAGCTCTACGACTACGATCAGCCTTCTGACCTGGGCGCCCGGCTCACGGCGGCCGGGTTCGTGCCCGACGAGGACGAGGCGGTGATGGTCGTGGAGGTCCGCGACGTGCCTGCGGACGTCACGCTCCCGGAGGGAGTGACCCTCCGGCCGGTGACCACCGAAGCCGACGTGGGGCTGCTGATCCAGGTCCACGAACGGGTCTTCGGCCGGGACCAGTCCCGGCTCCGCCGGGACTTGCTGGCCCAGTTGCGCGAGGCGCCGCAGAGCGTGGCCATGGTGCTGGCCATGGCCGGGAACGAGCCGGTCTGCTCGGCCCGGGCGGACTTCCCGCCGGGCTCGGAGTTCGCCGGGCTGTGGGGCGGCGGGACGCTGCCCGCCTGGCGCGGGCGCGGCATCTACCGTGCGCTGATCGCCTACCGGGCCGGGCTGGCCGCCCGCCGGGGCTACCGCTACCTGACCGTGGACGCCTCCGCCGACAGCGAGCCGATCCTGCGCCGCCTGGGTTTCCGGTGCCTGGCCCGGACCACGCCCTACCAGTGGACCCCGGCGGGATCCGCATGACCACCACCGGGGTGGCCGTGGTCACCGGGGCCGGGTCCGGGCTGGGCCGGGAGATCGCCCGGGCGCTGCTCGGGGCCGGGTGGCGGGTGGCCGCGGCCGGCCGCCGGGAGGATGCGCTCCGCGAGGCCGTCTCGGGCCGGGGACTCCCTGCGGGCGCCCGCGCCGCGTTGCCCGTGGTGACCGATGTCACCGAGCCGGGTTCCGTTGCGGGCCTGTTCGAAACCGTGCGCGGCCGGTGGGGACGCGTCGACCTGCTGGTGAACAACGCGGGGATCTTCGGCCCGGGCGGTGCGGTGGATGAGATCTCGGTGCAGGACTGGCGGCGGGCGGTCGATACCAACCTCACCGGGGCGTTCCTCTGTGCGCAGCAGGCGGTGCGGATGATGAAGGAGCAGGACCCGCGCGGCGGCCGGATCATCAACAACGGGTCCATCTCCGCGCACGTGCCGCGGCCGAAGACCGTGGCCTACACCGCCACCAAGCACGCGATGACCGGGCTGACCAAGTCGATCTCGCTGGACGGCCGGGCGCACGGCATCGCCTGCGGGCAGATCGACATCGGGAACGCCGCCACCGAGATGACCGCCCGGATGGAACAGGGGGTGCTGCAGGCCGACGGATCGGTGGCCCCGGAGCCCACGTTCGGCGCGGAGCACGTGGCCGCGGCGGTGCTCTACATGGCCGGGCTGCCGCTGGACGCGAACGTGCAGTTCCTCACCATCACCGCGACGACCATGCCGTTCATCGGCCGGGGCTGAGCCCGGCGGGCCCGGCGGGCAACTCAGGGACAGCTCAGCCGGGCGGGTCAGCCGGGGCGGGTCAGCGGCCGAAGCGGGCCCGGAGCAGGCGGGGGATGGCCGCCCGGCCGGTGATCGGCTGGAAGCCGTCTGACGCCGCCCGCAGGGCCCGGTCCTCGTCGTCGCTCAGCTCGATGTCGGCCGCGGCCACGTTGCTCTCCAGTTGCTCGACGCTGGACGCTCCCGGGATCGCGGTCACGGCCGGGCTGCGGATGGCCCAGGCCAGCGCGATCTGGGCCGGGGTGGCCCCATGCGCATCCGCCACCCCGCGCAGCACCCCGATCAGCTCGGACGCCCGCTCGACGTTCTCGGGCAGGAAGAGCGGGTTGGCGCCGCGGACCCGGTTGGCGGGCAGGTTGTCGCGGTGAAACCGGCCGGATAGCAGGCCCTGGGCCAGCGGGCTGTACGCGATGATCACGCGGTCCTGGGCCTCGGCGTAGGGCAGCAGGTCACGTTCGGGAGCGCGGTCGACGAGGCTGTAGCTGACCTGGTTGCTGAGCACCGGGCCGCCCAGCGCGGCCTCGGCGGCCCGCCAGCGGTCCAGCGAATAGTTGCTGACTCCTACCTCGCCGACCAGCCCGACCCGTTGCAGGGCCCGCATCCCGCGCATGGCAGGGGTGTCCCGGACCACCGGGTTCGCCTGGTGCACCTGATACAGGTCCAGGTGGCGGGCGCCGAGCCGGTTGGCGCTGGCCACCGCGCGCTGCTCCACCACCGGCGCGAGCGGCAGCACCGGGAAGATCTTCGTGGCCACGAATACCGAGTTCAGGTCCTCGCCCAGGGCCTGGCCCAGGATCCGCTCGCTGCGCCCGTACCCGTAGATCTCGGCGGTGTCGAAGAGGGTCACGCCCAGATCGAGGGCGCGGCGCACGATCGCGTGTGCCCCCTGCTCGGCGTACGGCTGGCCGTAGCCCCATTCCTTCGAGCCGAACTGCCAGGTACCCAGACCGATCTTGGAAATCTGCTTGGCGGTGCCGGTGGCCAGATAGCGCATCCTCCTAGTGTCCGCCACGACGCGGCGGCCCGCTGGCCCAGGGCTGAATATCTGGTCCTGTGCTGGCCAGCGCCGTGTTGTCGGTACGGCGACCTGCCATCACCGTGTGGATGACCCTGGCCCGAAGGCAGGGCCTTCGGGGTGGTGCGGGCGGTCATGATTGGCGGCATGGGAACTTCCGCAGACGCCGTGACGTGCCGGCCGGGCGGCCCGCCGAGCGAAAATGACAGACCAGTGAGGAACCGCCAAGATCCGCAGGTCAAAACCGCCCGAGGCGACGGCGAGGGGCAGGCCAGAGGCCCGGCCTGAAACGCGCACGGCGACCTGCCAATGCTGACAAGCTCTCGCGCCGAGATGTATCTTGTCTTGCGGGGGTCTTGGTCATGGTTATACGGGAGGATTCTCACCCATGAGCACATCGCCGCTTTCTCCACAGGAGATCCGCGCCGCCGCCGCGGCGCACAAGGAGCTTGGCCCCGAATACAGCGACGCAGTGATCGAGTCCTTCCTGGAGCGAGTTGACGGGGAAATCGCCGCACGTGTTGACGCACGCCTCGGACCGGTGTCCCGCGAGCAGCCTGTGCAGCCAGCACAGTCGAATAGCCGCCGCACGCTACTAACTGGTGTCGCGATCGGCATCTTCGTCACCGGTGTGCCTTCCATGATGGTCGCGGCGAGCGCGGGTGGCGTCATCACCAAGGATCAGTCGCAAGTTCTTCTCATCATCGCCATCCTCTGGGCGATAGCGGTGGCCATAGCAGCTTCCGCGAGTCATGTCCGCCTTGAGCTGCGGCGTAAGGAACACGGCGTACGCCAATCCGGCCGCCAGGCCCCCTAGGACCACCGTCTGACCCGTGCATCAGAGGGTGAAGTGGATGGCGGTGTCTGGAGCCGTGTGTTCGGCCAGCTCATCGAGCCCAAGCCGGTAATCAACTGAGTGGATGAACAGTCCGGCTATGGGCCGGAATGATTGTCGGAAATATGGAGCGCCAGCTCATGCCAGCCCAGACGGAACGCACGGAAAGACTCGATGGGTACAAGCGATGAAATTATTCGCTACTTTATTCCCTCAGCGTAAGCTCTCAGGGCTTCTTACCTAAGCGATGCGCTACCCTGCGCTGAAGCCAGTTAGATGACTCCCCTCTGCGCCCAGCTTTTAATGGCTGTCTAGTAGGCACGTTCTTGGTGAACCATGAATCTCTTACAGTGTTTCTGACACCGTCCCTGACCTAACCTCGATGTTTCGTGTTCTGAGTCTGGCCGGCCTACGGCGGTACCACAATTCTCTACCTCACTGCAGCGACGGCTCAGCTCGCTGGCGCCAGGGTGGCGGCGACGGCTTCGGGATCTGCGCAGCCGACGATCCACTCATCCCAGGGCTCACCCTCCAAGCGCACCCGCACGCCGCGGGGGGTGTCGCCGTGGACTGCGACGAACACCTTTTCGCCATGGCCGCGGACAGTGGCCACCGAGGCGACGCCGGGGACGCGCATCCCGACCTTGAACCCGGCCCCGATCCCGGTCCAGCTGTGGGCGTCGTCGAGCACCTCGACACCGCGAATCGCCGACACCGGCACACGAAGGTCGCCGCGGACTGCCTCGGCCTTCTCCGCACCCGATAGGTGAAGCACCAGTTCGCCGCCCTCCAGCCGCAGCTCTGCCACGCCAGACTCCTCGCCGCCGGGTTACTACCTCGTTTCTACACCTTCCAGCCCGCCGCCGAAGCACCCGGAAAGTGCCTGTGGGACTGATGCGGACGGACCTTAGCCAAGCCCAATCCTCGCAGTTCAGAGGCACTTTTACCTGATCGACCGGCCTTCAGGCCTGATCCAGACGAAACGCCGAGGCTAAGACCTTCAGAGTCGGGCGCGGAGTGCTGACCGAAGCCTGGTTTCGCCACCGTGTTGTCGGTGGTGCGGCTTAGCCTGGCCCTGTGACAGGAGAGCCCGGGGCTCCAGAGGAGCGCTTCGAGGATCTGGTCGGTGAGCTGCTCGGCTGCCCCGGCGTGATCCCGCCCCGCGGGGGTAGCGGCTTCGGCCGCAGCGCGCTGCGCTGGGAGAAGAAGATCTTCGCGATGCTGGTCCGCGGGCGGCTGGTGGTGAAACTGCCGGCGCCGCGGGTCGACGCCCTGGTCTCCGGCGGCGACGGGGTCCGCTTCGACGCGAACAAGGGCACGCCGATGAAGGAATGGTTCAGCCTGGATCCGGAGTCGGAGCTGGCCTGGCTGCCGCTGGCCCGGGAGGCACTCGACTTCGCCCGGGCCGGGCGCTGATCCCGCTTCATCTCATCGTTATGCAGGCCATTTAGGGTGGCAGCGTGGCGGGATTTCAGAGGGACGGGGAGTCCCGGCGGCGGTTTCCCGCCCTTGATCCTGAGCCGCCTCCCCGACCCTGGTGGCGGCGGCTGCTCGTGCCCGCGTGCGTGCTCGCCGGGGTGGCGGTGATAGTGACGGCGGTCCGGTGGCTGCCCTCGGTCTTCACCGGTTCCCCCGCGCCGGCCGGCCGGGCCGGCCGCGCGGAGCACCGCCAGCCGGCGGCCCCGGAGGTCCGGGCGGGCGGCCGGGTCGTCCTCGTCACCCCGTCCGGCGAACTGGCCCTGGCCAACCCGGACGGGAGCCACCTGGCCCGGGCGCGCAGCCTCGGGGCTGTCGGCAACGCCGTGGGGGCCGCGCCGGATGACCACTACCTGTCCCTGCTGAACGGGCAGGTGATCAGCGTCCGTCCCGGTCCCGAGCTGGCCAGCTACCCGGCCAAGGTCCAGGTGAGCAGCCTGATCACGGTCACGCTGCCGGATCCGTTCGCGGACCATGAGCGGGCCGTCGTGATGCTGCGCGACTTCGGGGACCCCACTCAATCGGCCAGCAACCCCATCTCGGTGGTCTCGATCACCACCGGCCACTCGGTGTCGCTGGGCACCGGCGACCAGGTGGCCGGGGACCCGGCGGCCGAGGGGGCGTTCGCGTCGGTGACCGCGCCAGCCCGAGTGTCAGCCGCGGTGCTCACGGGCAACCCCGATGCCCGGGTGGTGCTGCGGGACGCCGGGCGCCCGCAGGCCGTGCTGGCCAGGGCCGGCACCCTCAGCCACGCCGTGGGCCTGGCCCGCACCCTCCCGGTGTCGCTCGCCGTGTACCCCGCGCCCAGCGGGGCCGAGGTCGCGGTCACCGTCCGGCCCGCGGCGGGCGGGTCGGATGGCGGCCTGGTGATCCTGAGCCGGTCCGGCCGGATCATCGCCACGCTGCGCGCCCGCGGCGGGACGGGACCCGCCCTGGGCGTCCCCGTCTGGTCGGTGTCCGGCCGGGCGCTGGCCTACCTGAGCGCCAGCACCAGCGGTGCACCGGCGCTGAGCGTCTGGTCCGGGGGCGGCCGCATCTCCACCAGCCCGCTCCCGTCGTCAGCCGGCCGCTACGGGACGTGCGTGTGGTCACCGGACAGCCGGTCGGTCCTGTGCCCGGCGGCGGGCGGGTCGGAATGGGTCGTCGCCCCCGCGGCCGGCGGCCAGCCCGCCGTCGCGCGCGGGCCCGGGCTTCCCGTGGCGTGGCTGCCATGACCCGGCTGGCCGCGGTGGTGCGCGGGATGCGGCAGCGGGGCGGGACCACCATCATGATCCTGGCCGTGGCCCTGGTGGCCACCGCCGCGGCGGCCGCCGGGCCTATCTACTACCAGGCCGCCCGGACCTCGATCCTGCGCGACACCGTGGCCAGCTCGGGGTTCAGCGGCCGCGGGTACGAGGCCAACGAGACCGGTGCGCTCCCCGGCCTGCTCGGCCAGCTGGCGCCCGCGGTCCGCAGCCAGCTGGGCCATGGCCTGGGTAGCCTGGCCGGCCAGGGGCTGTTCGCCCCGCCCGTCGAGGCGGTCGAGACCTCCCTGACCTATCCGCAGTACCAGACGTTGATTCCGCTGATCTGGCGGAGCGGCGTCTGTACCCAGCTCCGGATCAGCGGCCGCTGCCCGGCCGCCCGGGGACAAGTGCTGGTCAGCCGCAGAACCGCCGCTCTCACCGGCTGGCACCTCGGCCAGCAGGTGCACTTCGCCGGCTGGCCGGCCTTCACGATCACCGGCCTGTACCGGGCGCCCGACCAGGGCCGCGGGTACTGGTTCGGCCGGGGCTCGATCTACTTCTCGGCCACCAGCCCGATCGATGCCCTGTTCACTGCCGCGGGCCACCCTCGAACAGGGCCCCCCGCAACAGCAGGGCCGCGCGGTCGTGGATGACCTGCTGAACGGATCCCGGCTCACCGGCGGCGAGGTCCCGCAGCTGGCCTCGGCCATGACCGCCTTCAGCGAGTCCACGGCGCTCCAGGCGCAGCAGGTCCTGGTGATCACCGGCATCCCGGCCACCCTCCAGGCCGTGCAGGCCAGCTGGCGCTCGGTGGAGATCCCGGTGGTGCTGATCACCGCGCAGCTGCTGGTCGCCTGCCTGCTGCTGCTGTTCCTGTCGGTCACCGACGCCATCGACGCGCGCGGGCATGAGGTGTCCCTGGCCAAGCTGCGCGGCCGGGGTGGCTGGCGCACCATCGTGTTCGGGATGTCCGAGCCCGTGCTGCTGCTCGCGGTGGCCCTGCCCGCCGGGGTCCTGATCGGCTGGGCCGCGACGGCTGCGCTCTGCCGCGTGCTGCTCCGCCCGGGTACCGCCGTGGTGCTGCCCCCGCTGGCCTGGGCCACGGCCCTGCTGGCCACCGCCGGCGGTCTGCTGGCCGTGGTGCTCGCCGCGCGGCGGACCCTGCGCCGTCCGGTGGTCGAAGAATGGCGGCGGTCCGGCCGGAGACCGGCCAGCCGGGGCTGGGTCATCGACGCGGTGCTGGCCACCGGGGCGGCCGCGGGGCTGCTCGAACTGGCGGTGACCGGGCAGATAGGCTCCGCGCACCGCGGCGTGCTCGGGCTGCTCGTCCCCGGGTTGCTGGGCCTGGCCGTGGCCGTCATCGCGTCACGGCTGCTGCCACTGGCCTGCCGGGCGGCTTTCGCCCGGACCGGCACCCGCGGCGGCCTCGGCCTGTTCCTCGCGCTCCGGCACGTGGCCCGGCGCCCCGGCGGAACCCGGACCACGATCGTGCTGGCCACGGCCTTCGCGCTCAGCACGTTCGCGGTGACGGCCTGGACCGTCGGCCGCGGCAACGAGCGCCTGGTCGCGGCCGCTGAGGTCGGCGCGCCGACGGTGCTCACCGTGGGCGTACCGCCCGGCCGGAGTCTCGGGGCCATCGTGGACCGGGCCGATCCGGGAGGCCGGCGCGCCGCCGCCGTGGACCGCTACACCAGCACATCCAGCGGTACCGCCGGGCTGACCATGCTGGCGGTGGATCCGCAGCGGTTCGCCCGGGTCGCGGCGTGGCGCCCTGGCTTCGCCAGCGAGCCCCTCAGCGAACTGGCCCGGAAGCTGGCCCCGCCCGCCCCGGCCGCGGTGGTCCTGCGGGGCAGCGCGGTCCGCATCACCGTGAACGTGCACGGCCTGTCGCCGGCCGGGTCGCTGCTGTTCGCCGACGTGAGCACCGGGGCCTCGCCGGTCAGCCTGGGCGCCTTGCCCGCGCATGGCCCGGTCACCCTCACCGGCTCGCTCACCGGCTGCCCGTGCGTGCTGCAGGATCTCGATCTCACCCCGCCGCCGCGGGCGCTGCAGAGCCCGGTGAGCGGGTCGCTCACCATCACGGGGATGCAGGTACACGGAAGCTCCGGCTGGGTGCCGGCGGGCGCCGGGCTGCTGTCCGCGGCGGGCCGGTGGCGGCCCGGGCACGTCGATGACCCGCCCGATCGGCTGACCGCGTCCGCGGCCGGGCTGACCTGGAAATTTGCCGGGCGGCCGCACCAGGGGGCGGTGCTGCTGTCCGCCAACCGGCCATACCCGCTGCCCGCGGTGGTCGCCGGTGCGATGCTCAGCCCCGGGCAGCGCCTCGCGTCGGGGGTGGGACTGGACGGCAGCGCACTCGACCTCCGGGTGATCGCCGCGGCGAGCGTGGTACCCAGCACCCTGCGCAGCGGCGTGATCGTGGACCGCCGCTACGCGGAGCTCGCGGCCGGAGAGAACTTCCCGGACGCCAGCCAGGAGGTCTGGCTCGCGCCCGGGGCGCAGGGCATCGTCGAGCCACGGCTGAAAGCGGCCGGCCTGCGGATCCTGTCGGTGCGCAGCGCCGGGTCCGTGGCCGCGGGGTTCACCCGGCAGGGGCCCGCCCTGGCCAGCGTGCTGTTCCTGGCCGACGCGGCCGCCGCCGCGCTGCTGGCCGCGGGGGCCGCCATCCTCGGGCTGTACCTGTCGGCCCGGCGGCGCCGCTACGAGTACGCCGCACTGTCCGCGTCCGGGGTGCACCGCGGCACCCTGCGCCGGGCCGTGCTCAGCGAGATGGCCCTGGTGCTCGGGTTCGGTGTCTTCGTCGGAATCGGGGCCGGCCTGCTCGCCGCGGTGCTGGCGCTGCGCACCGTGCCCGAGTTCGTGACCACGCCGGCCGTGCCGCTGTCTTACGTGCCGGCCGCGGCCCCGCTGGTCGTGCTGCTCGGGGTGGCGGTCGTGCTGCTGGGCGCCGCCGCAGCCACGGCCGGGCTGCTGCTGATCCGCAGCGTCAGCCTGGACCAGTTGCGGGAGACTCCGACATGAGCAGCTTCGCCGGCGACGCGGCCGGCCCGGGCCCGAGCCCGGGAGAGCGTGACGGCCACGGTGCGGTCATGGTGCGCTGCGAAGGCCTGGTCCAGGTGTACGGCGACCCTGGCGAGGAGATCACCGCGCTGCGCGGGGTTGACCTGGCCGTGGCCGAGGGGGACACGGTCGCGCTGCTCGGCCCGTCGGGAGCCGGGAAGTCCACGCTGCTGTGGCTGCTGGCCGGCCTGCTGCGGCCCACGGCCGGCGTGGTCGAGGTGTGCGGGCGACGCGTCGGCGACCTGACCGGCCGGTCCGCCGCGGACATGCGGCTGCGGGACGTCGGCGTGGTGCTCCAGAACCCGGGCCGCAACCTGCTGCACAACGAGACCGCCCTGGGCAACGTGCTGTTCGCGCAGGGCCCGACCCGCCGCTCCCGGGCGGTGAAACGGCGCCGGGCCGCAGGCCTGCTGGACGCGGTGGGGCTGGGCCCGGCCGCCCGGCGGACCGCGGGCCGGCTCTCCGGCGGCGAGCAGCAACGCCTCGCCCTCGCGGTCGCGCTGGCCAACGGGCCGCGCCTGCTGCTGGCCGACGAGCCGACCAGCCAGCTCGACCACGAAACCGCCAGGTCGGTAGTCGGCCTGATCCGGGCGGCCAACGAGGACCTGGGCACCACCGTGGTCGTGGTGACCCACGACCCGGACGTCGGCAGCGCGCTCGGCCGGACCGTGACCATCCGCGACGGGCGGGTGGGGGCCGAGGGGCACGAGGGTGAGGACTACCTCGTGGTCTCCCGCGACGGCTCGGTGCAGCTGCCGGATGAGATCCTGCGCAGTTCGCTGCCGCCCGGGTCGCTGGCCCGCGCGGTGGCGACCCCGGAAGGCGTGGAACTGCGGCGGGTCGACCTGGAGCGGGGCTCCCGTGGTGACGAGCCCGGCCGGGGACGGGGCTGACATGCTCGACGCGCGCGGGTTGCGGTACATACGGGACGGCCAGACGATCCTGACCGGAGTGGACGTGACCGTGGACCCGGGGGAGAGCCTGGCGGTGACCGGCCCGTCCGGATCCGGCAAGTCCAGCCTGCTCGCCGTGATCGCGGGCCTGGTCCGGCCCGCCGCCGGCGAGGTGTACCTGGACGGCGCGCCGATCACCGGGTTCGCCGGGCCGGCCAGCGGCGTAGCCCTGGTGCTGCAGGGCTACGGCCTGGTCTCGCTGCTGACCGCCGCGGAGAACATCGAGGTCGCACTGCGTGCCGCCGGGCGCCCGGCAGCCGCCGCCCCGGGGGCGGCCCGCGCCGCGCTGGCCGAGCTGGGGCTGGAGGCGCACGCGGACCAGCTGGTCGAGGAGCTGTCCGGCGGCCAGCAGCAGCGGGTCGCCGTGGCGCGCGCGCTGGCCCTCAAGCCCAAGCTGCTCATCGCGGACGAGCCAACCGCCGAGCTCGACCCGGCCGCCCGGGCCGTGGTGCTGGCCAGGATCTTCGATGTGGTCACCGGCGGCGGCGCCCTGGTGGTGGCGACGCACGACCCGGAGGTGGCCGCGCGGTGCGACCGCGTCCTGGACCTGCACGCGACCTGACCCTGGCGTAGCCGGCCCGCCCGTGGTGGTTGGCGTTCGGGATGCGATTGGGTCTTCGGCGAGGCCACCGCGGCGGTGATCGGAGGCGGGGGCGGATGATGGGCGTATGGACACTGGAGAGCTGGTCACCGGAGGGCAGGCCGGTTACTCCGGGGTGTGCCCCTTCACCGTGGACCAGCCGGTCATGCGGCAGCGGTGGGAGCAGCTGACGTTCCTGCACTGGGCCTACGACCCGGCCGTGGTCCAGCGGCTCCTGCCCGGCGGCCTCACGGTGGATACCTTCGACGGGGCGGCCTGGGTGGGCCTGGTCCCGTTCTTCATGCGGGTGCACACGCCGGGAGACCGCGGCGCCCCCTGGGTCTCCAACTTCTGCGAGACCAACGTGCGCACCTACGCGCGGGACGGTGAGGGCCGGGCTGGCATCTGGTTCCTGTCGCTGGACGCCGCGCGCCTCGGGGCGGTCGCGGTGGCCCGGACCAGCTACCGGCTGCCCTACTTCTGGTCCTCGATGCGGCTCACCACGGCTGGAGACCAGGAGATCGTGTACTCCTGCCAGCGCCGGGTGCCCGGCCCGCGCACGGCGATCAGCCAGGTCCGGGTCCGCGCCGGCGCGCCGTACCAGCCCGGCGAACTCGGTGACCGGGACCATTTCCTGACCGCCCGGTGGGTGCTGTTCAGCGTGCTGGCCGGGCGGCAGTTCTTCGCCCGCGCCGAGCACCAGCCCTGGCCGCTGCACCGCGCGGAGGCCCTGACCGTGGACGACAGCCTGATCAGCGCGGCCGGACTGCCCGAACCCCACGGCGAGCCCCTGGTGCACTACTCGCCGGGAGTCGATGTCCGCATCGGCCGGCCGGAGAGCTACCGCTAGCCGGCCGGGTCAGGCTAGGCCTGCTGCCCGTCCACGGTCAGCTCGACGCGGTCCGGGTAGAAGCACATCAGGCCGGTGATCTGCGCGGCCTGCGGGATGGGCGTCTCATAGCTCCACACCAGGTCGGTGTAGACCTCGCCACCGACCTCGGCCGACCAGTACGACGCCTCGCCCTTGAACGGGCAGGTGGTGTGCAAGTCGGTGGCCCGCAGCAGGTCGGTGCGGACGTCTTCGCGGGGCAGGTAGTAGCGGGTCGGCAGGCCTGTCTCGTCCAGCAGCACCGGCCGGTCGGTCTCGGCGATCTTCTCGCCGCCGACGGTGACGACGACGTGTGCGGTCGCCGGGGTCGTGGTAATCGTGTGCCCTTTAGCCATACCGGGTGAACCCCCCGGCGCGGGCATTGATTCCGGCGCGGGCGGGCGGCCCGTCCCCGGCGACCACCCCACGCAGGCACCAGAACGGGGACAATGGCAGCAGGAGGTGTTCGGTGCGGATCGGCATCCTGGGCCCGCTGGAGGTGCGGGACGAGGCCGGCCAGCTCGTGCGGCTGGGCGGCCCGCGGCTGCGTGCGCTGCTGATCCGGCTGGCCCTGGACCCCGGGCGCGCGGTCGCGGCGGACCGGCTGGCCGGGGACCTGTGGCCGGGCGACGGCCCTGACCAGGCCGCCCCGGCTGACTCGGGCAACGCCCTCCAGGCCCTGGTGTCCCGGCTGCGGCACGCGGCGGGGCCCGGCATCATCGAGCATCGCGCCGGTGGTTACCTGCTGGCCGTGGATCCCGGTGACGTGGATGCGACCCAGTTCGAGCGGGCGGTCGGCCAGGGCCGGGCGGCCCTGGCCGCCGGAGACCCGGGAGCCGGCGCTGCGCTGCTGCGCCGCGCGCTGGACCTGTGGCGCGGCCCGGCGCTGGTGGACGTGGAAGACGCCGCGTTCGCCGCCGGCCCGATCGCCCGGCTGGAGGAGCTGCGGCTGGCCGCGACCGAGGACCGGATCGAGGCGGACCTGGCCCTCGGCCGGGGCGCGGAACTGGCGCCGGAGGCCGAGGAACTGGCCACCGCGCACCCGCTCCGGGAGCGGCTGCGGGGTCAGCTGATGCGCGTGCTGTACCTGGCCGGGCGGCAGGGTGACGCGCTCGCGGTCTACGAGGACACCCGGCAGGTCCTGGCCGAGCGGCTCGGCGTGGACCCGTCTCCGGCCCTGTCCGCCGTGCACCTCGCCATCTTGCGGGCCGACCCGGAGCTCGGCCGTCCCATCGGGAACGGGTCCGTCCCGGCGGCGCCCGTCCAGGCGGCGCCTGCCCGCGGCGCCTGGCGCAGCGCCCCTCCCGGCTGATCCCGTCCCGGCCATCCCGCGCACCAGTAACCTGCCCGCCCAGCTGACCAGCTTCGTAGGCCGGGACGACGAACTGAACCGGGTCAGCAAGCTGCTCGGGGAGTCCCGGCTGGTCATCCTGACCGGACCGGGCGGCACCGGGAAGACCCGCCTGGCGATCGAGGCCGCGGCCCGGCTCACGGACCAGATGCCCGACGGCGTCTGGTTCGTGGCGCTGGCGCCGGTCGGGGACGCGCTGGACGTGCCCCAGGCCGTGCTGTCCGTGATCGGCCCGCCGGACCCGATCTGGGTGCCGGACGCGGACCCGGTCCGCGCCGTCCTGCCCCCGCTGGACCGGCTGGCCGACATGCTGGCCACCCGGCAGCTGGTCCTGGTCCTGGACAACTGCGAGCACCTGATCGGCGCGGTGGCCCGGCTGGCCGGGCGGGTACTGCCCGAGGCGTCCGGGGTGCGCATCCTGGCTACCAGCCGGGAGCCGCTCGGCGTGACCGGGGAGACCCTCTGCCCGGTGCCGTCGCTGCCGCTCCCGCCGGACGGCGCCACCCCGGCCGAGGCCCTGGAGTACGGGTCGGTCCGGCTGCTCGCCGAGCGGGGCGCCGCGGTCCGGCCCGGGTTCACCGTCGACGAGGTCAGCGTGGAGCCGGTGATCCGGATCTGCCGCGCGCTGGACGGCAACCCGCTGGCCATCGAGCTGGCCGCCGCGCGGCTCCGGTCGCTGACCCCCGGGCAGGTGGCCAGCCGTCTCGACGACCGGTTCAGCCTGCTCACCGCGGGCAGCCGGACGGCGCTGCCGCGCCACCAGACGCTGCGGGCCATCGTGGACTGGAGCTGGGACCTGCTCGACGAGCGCGAACGCACGGTCCTGCGGCGCCTGTCGGTGTTCAGCGGGGGCGCCACCCCCACGGCGGCCGAACGGGTGTGCGGGACCGCGGGCGCCCCGGCTGGACTCATCGACGTGATCGCCTCCCTGGTGGACAAGTCACTGGTCACCGCGACCGGCGACGCTGAGGTCCGGTACCGGCTGCTGGAGACGGTGCGCGCCTACGCCGCCGAGCGGCTGGCCGAGGCGGGGGAGGAGGAGCAGATCCGGGCCGCGCACGCCCGCTACTTCCTCGACCTGGCCGAGCAGGGCGAGCCGATGCTGCGCAGCCGGGAGCAGCTCACCTGGCTGGCCCGGCTGACCGCCGAGCACGACAACTTCGCCGCCGCGCTGCGCTCAGCGCTCGCCGCCCGGGACACCGACACCGGGCTGCGCCTGGTCGCCGCCCTGGCCTGGTTCTGGATCATGCGCGACTACGAGACCGAAGCCGGGGAGTGGGCGACCGCGGTCCGGGAAATGGCCGGCGGGTCCGCGCCGCCGGCGCTGGCTGATGCGTACGCGATCTGCCACATCCTGGCGGTCATCTCGGCCGCGGCCCAGGCCGAGGACCCGCCGCCCACGCCTGCTGCTGGACACGCTGGCCAGCGCCGCGTCCCTGGCCGGTCCCGACTCCCCGCCATCCGCTGCTGCTGATCGCCCAGCCCATGCTGGCCTACTTCGGCGGGGACCCGGAGCAGGTGCAGCGCGAGCTGAGCCTGCTCGGGAACCACCCCGATCCGTGGGTGCGGGCGGCCCAGCATGCGCTCCGCGGGCACCTGGCCCTGAACATGGGGCAGGTGGACGAGGCGGCCGCGGACCTGGCCCGCGGTCACCTGGACTTCCAGGCCATCGGTGACCGCTGGGGAATGATCTTGTGCCTGTCCGGGCTGGGCGAGGTGGAGATGGCC
The DNA here is from genome assembly GCA_963718305.1 of uncultured Actinomycetes bacterium. Classification (GTDB taxonomy): domain Bacteria; phylum Actinomycetota; class Actinomycetes; order Streptosporangiales; family Streptosporangiaceae; genus RYN-230. The sequence continues at coordinate 209,357 of CAVQZG010000020.1, read as the reverse complement.
CGCGATCATCCCGGCGAGGCGCTGCGGATCCTGCGCGAGGCCCGCGGGCATGCGGCCAGTGGGCTGCACGGCAACTTCTCCGACATGATGCTCATCCCGATGGGCCTGGCCCGGGCCAGGAGTGGTGACGTCGATGGCGCCCGGGCCGACCTTGAGCGCGGGGTGCGCATCGCCGAGCGGATCGGCGAGCACGACGACGAGGCCAAGGGGTATCTCGCGCTGGCTGAGCTGGCTCGCCAGGGTGGCCAGCTGGACCAGGCGCGGCAGTTCCTGGAGCGCGCCTTGCAGATCACCGAGCCGCACCTGCGCCGCCCGGGCATGACCACGGTGGCCATGAGTGCCTACAGCAAGCTGGGCTGCCTGCACGAGCAGCAGGGCGATACGGCCGGGGCGGCCCGGTGGCACGCGAAGGCGATGGGCCTGGCCGCCGGGAGCCCGGAGATCTTCCTGCCCAACCATCCGTCCCTGGCCGAGCTGGTCGAGGGGTTCGCGGCGCTGGCCGCCGCCCGCGGCGAGCCCGCCCGGGCCGCCGAGCTGCTGGGCCTGGCCCACACGCTGCACGGGTTCCGCGACGCGGCGAGCCTGGAGGTGGCCCGCACCGCCGCCGCCGCGACCGCCGCGCTGGGTGCCGAGGCGTTCGACGCGGCCTACGCGGCCGGCCGGGGCCTGACCCGCGACGACGCCGTGGCGCTCGTCCCCTAGGACCCGGGCACCACGGCGTCCGTCCCTGCGCTAGCGCTCAGCGCACCAGGCGGTCAGACCCGGCGGCGGTACATGCTCATGGCCAGCGGGAAGGCCACCACCACGATGCCGGCCGCCCAGGCCAGCGCGTACATCGCGTGGCTGGCCACCGGGCCGCCCACGGTCAGCCCGCGCACCGCGTCGGCCAGGGAGGTGACCGGGTTGACCTTGACCCAGGCCTGCAACCAGCCCGGCATGCTGGCGGTGCTGGGCATCAGGATGCTGCTGCCGAACACCAGCGGCATTATGAAGATGAACGCGATCCCCTGCACGGTCTCCGGGGAGGGCGCGACCAGCCCGATGAGCACCGAGATCCAGCACACCGCCAGGTAGAACACGTAGGCCAGGGCGAACGCGGCCAGCACCGGGAGCACCCCGGTGTGGAACCGGAACCCGAGCAGCGAGCCGAACCCGGTCAGCACCACCATCACCACGCAGAACCGGGCCGTATCGCCGAGCACCGCGCCGACCAGCGGTGCGGACCGCGCGATCGGCAGGCTGCGGAACCGGTCGAACACGCCCTTGTGAATGTCCTCGCAGAGCGCCGTGCCGAGCCCCATGGTCGCGAACACGGCCATCTGCGCGACCAGCCCGGGCAGCAGCAGTTCCAGGTAGGCATGGGTGCTGCCGGCTACCGCGCCCCCGAAAACGAAGAGGAACAGCACCAGGAACACGATCGGCATCAGGATGACGTCGAGCAGTTTCTCCGGAGAATGCTTGAGCTGGGTCACGTTGCGCCAGGCCAGGGTGAGCGAGTGGGCCAGGGCCTGGCCGGCGCCAATGCGGCGGCGCAGCGGGGGTTCTGGCGATGCCACGGCCGTGGCCGGGGCCTGCAGCGTAGTCATGCTGCCCTCCCATCATCGTCGATCAGTGACTCGGTCGATCCAGGTGTGTCCTCGGCGGGGTGGCCGGTCAGAGTCAGGAAGACCTCGTCCAGGCTGGGCAGCCGGAACGCCAGCTCGGCGGCCATCAGGCCGGCCTGGTCCAGCCGGCGGACCACGGCCGGCAGCAGCGCCGGGTTGCTGGCGGGCGCGGTGACCAGGCCGGTCTCGTCGCTGATCTCGGGCGCGGTGCCGGTCACGTCCGCGACGATCGCCGCCACCCGCCCGGTCTCGGCGCGGTCCGCCGCCCGGACCACCAGGGTCTGGCCGCCGGTCCTCGACTTCAGGTCCGCGGGCGTGCCATCCGCCACCACCAGGCCGTGGTCGATCACCGCGATCCGGTCGGCCAGTTCGTCGGCCTCCTCCAGGTACTGCGTGGTGAGCAGCACGGTGGCGCCGCCCGCGACCACCCTGCGGATCGTCTCCCACACCTGGATGCGCGCCCGGGGGTCGAGCCCGGTGGTCGGCTCGTCCAGGAACAGGACCTGGGGCTCCCCGACCAGGCTGGCCGCCAGGTCCAGCCGGCGCCGCATCCCGCCGGAATAGGTCTTGGCCGCCCGGCCGGCGGCGCCGGTCAGGTCGAAACTCTCCAGCAGTTCCGCCGCGCGGGCGCGGGCGCTGGCCCGGCTGAAGCCCAGCAGGCGGCCGATCATCACCAGGTTCTCGCTGCCGGTTAGCTCGTCGTCCACCGACGCGAACTGGCCGGTCAGCGCGATCAGCTGGCGGACCTGCACCGCCTCGGTGACCACGTCGTACCCGCAGATCCGGGCCTGCCCGGCGTCCGCTTTCAGCAGCGTGGCCAGCACCCGTACCGCGGTGGTCTTGCCGGCCCCGTTCGGGCCCAGCAGGGCCATTACCGTGCCGGGCCCGGCCGCGAGATCAACGCCGCGCAGCGCCCGCGTCTGGCCGAAGCTCTTGGTCAGCCCCTCGGCCTCGATCGTGTTCGTCATGTGCCTTCCCCGTCATGAGCCGCTTGGTCACCCTCAGAGTGGCGGGCGGCGCTGACAGGTCGCGGCCAGCTCACTGACAGGTCGCGGCCAGATCCTGACCGCGACGGCCAGGACGCTGACAAGCGGGCCGCTCCCGGGGCCGGTCCCGGCGTCGGTCACGGCTCAGCCGGGGTCAGCCGGGGTCAGCCGGGGGTCAGCAGCCGGACCGGCTTCCCCTGCTGCCAGGCCGCGATGTCCTCGACCGCGTCCTGGTACCAGTGGCTCATGGTGCGCTCGGTCACGTACCCGAGGTGCGGGGTCAGCACCGTCCGCGGTGCGTGCCGGAGGGGATCGTCCGCGGGCAGCGGCTCGGTGTCATACACGTCCAGCCCGGCGCCCGCGATCCAGCCCTCGTCGAGCGCCCGCAGCAGGGCCGCGGCGTCGATGATTGGCCCCCGCGAAGTGTTGACCAGGTAGGCGGTGGGCTTCATGGCGCGCAGGTCGCGCTCGGTGATGAGGCCGCGGGTCCGGCCGGACAGCATCAGGTGGATGCTGACCACGTCCGCCGCGCCGAACAGGTCCGCCTTGCTCACCGCGCGTACGCCCGCTTCGGCGGCCACAGCCGGGTCCAGGTTCTGGCTCCAGGCGATCACGTCCATCCCGAACGCCTGGCCGATGCGGGCCATCTGGTGGCCGATGCGGCCCAGGCCCACCAGGCCCAGGGTGCTGCCGAGCAGGTCGGTACCGACGGTGTGCTGCCACCGGCCCTCCCGCACCGCGGCCACCTCCTCGGGCAGGTGCCGGACCAGGGCGAGGATGAGGGCCCAGGTCAGTTCGGCGGTGTTCGTGGTGCGCGGGCCGCTGGTGCCGGACACCACCACACCCTGCGCGGCGGCCGCCTGCAGATCGATGGAAGCGTTATGCATGCCCGTGGTGATCAGCAGCTTCAGGTCGGGCAGCCGGGCGAGAAGTTCCCGGTCGAAGCGGGTCCGTTCGCGCATGGCCACGATGACAGCCGCGCCGTCCAGCGCCGCGACGAGCGCCTCGCCGGTCAGATGCTCGCGGACGGCCACCCACTGCGCCCCGTCCGGGCGGCCCGCCAGCGAGTACTGCTCCACCAGCCCCTGGTAGTCGTCCAGGGCCACCACACGCACCGTCACGCCGCCTCCACCCCGTCGCGATGATCTGCTCAACCTGACTTTGGGTCAACCTGACTTCGCTCAGCCTGACCTGCCCAGCCTGACCTGCACAGCATGACCTGCGCAGCTTGGCGGCACGGGGAGCCCGGCCGCGCCGACCGTATACTTCGTCGGTAGACCCATAAGGCAGCCATGACGATATCGGACGAACCCGAACCCGCTCTCTCACCAGCCTCGCGTGATACCGGCCGCGAGCGCGTGGGCCGCGCAGCGTATGAGCTGTTCAGCAAGGACGGGATCCGCGCGGTCGGCGTGGACGCGATCATCGCCCACGCCGGCACGGCCAAGATGACGCTGTACCGGAACTTCCCGTCCAAGAACGACCTCATCATCGATTTCCTGCAGCGCCGTGAGCAGCAGTGGACCCGCGAATGGCTGGAGGCGGAAAGCCTGCGCCGGGGGGCGACGCCGCGCGAGCAGCTTCTCGCGATCTTCGATGTGTTCGCCGAATGGTTCACCCGGCCTGACTTCGAGGGCTGCGCCTTCCTGACCACGATGATCGAGGTCGGCGACGACGAGGATCCGATTCGCCAGGCCGCGGTCCGGCACCTGGCCAATATCCGGGTCTACCTGCAACGGCTCGCGGGCGAGGCAGGTATCGCTGACCCCGAGCCTTTCGCGCGGAAATGGCACATCCTCATGAAGGGCAGCATCATGGCCGCGCACGAGGGCGACACCGGTGCCGCGGGCCGCGCCCGCGAGATGGGCGAACTGCTCCTCAAGTCCTACGGCGTCTAGCGCAGCAGCACCCAGCCACGCTTGCGGCCATGCCCGCCGCCGCTGACCGCCCGGCGCCCCATGCCCCGCTCCCCAGCCCAGCCTCCAGCCCGCCGTTCCCCCGCACCATCCACACCCTCTCCCCGCCCCTAACCCACCGCCCCGCCCAACCACGTCCCGTACCGGCGCCAGCCACCCGCCCACTTTTCACGCTCAACGTGCGCCGCAAACGGACAAAACACCCGCTGGGACGCACGTCGAGCGTGAAAGGTCGGCGCTGGCCATGATCAGGTGCGATACCCATGCCGGGCTGAGTCCCCGAGGGTGGGGGCGGCTGCTGTGGGGGCAGGCTGGGCCGACGCCATTCGCCGCCAATCCTGTGCCGGGGTGGGGATTGGCGGGAGAAGGTTTTCGTTGCGGCGAATTTTTGGCTTTTCCTTGACCGCCGCCCAGGACGGGGCTAACGTATCGGCATAACTAATAGGAAAGTTTCCTATTAGTTATGTTCCCTCTCCTTGCCCCGACTCAGGGAGGAAGTGTGCCCCCATCCCCGCTCCACCCGCCCGGCCGTCTGGGCCGGGTGCGCTTCGCGCGTCGGCCCGTGGCCGCCGTCACCGGGGCGGCCGCAGCCGCCTTACTCGCGAGCGGCGCCGCCGCCGCCACCCTGGCCGGCACGGCCCAGGCCGCGCCGGCCGTCCAGGCCGCTGCCTCGGCGGCCGCGCTGTCCGCCAACTGGTACGAATCGGCACCGTATTACAGCACGCTGGACTCCAGCGGACCCGACCTTGGGTCAGTCATGTCCGCCACCGGCCAGAAGGCGTTCGACATGGCCTTCATCCTGGCCAATGGCGGTTCCTGCTCGCCCTCCTGGGACGGCACCGACCCGGTGTCCTCCGACACCCAGGTGGGCAGCGTCATCAACGAGGTCCGCTCCGACGGCGGCGATGTCATCGTCTCCGCGGGCGGTTACAACGGCACCAAGCTGGGCCAGGTGTGCAGTTCCGCGGCCGCAACCGCCGCCGCGTACCAGCAGGTGATCACGACGTACGGGTTGCATGCCTTTGACTTCGACCTGGAAGAGCCGGAGATCGAGAACTCGACGGCGATCGCCTACGAGCTGGGCGCCGCGCAGATCCTGCAGAGCGAGGATCCGGGACTCTTCATCTCCATCACCATGCCGTCCACCACGACCGGCGCCAACTACTTCGGCCAGCTGCTGCTGAACGAGGCCAAAAGCCTCGGCTTCACCCCGAACGACTACACGATCATGCCGTTCGACGGTGGCTTCAGTGGCGCTTCCTCTCAGGTCACCGCGCTGCAGGATTTCCATTCCCAGCTAGTCAGCACTTTCGGCTGGAGCAGTGCCCAGGCGTACGCGCACGAGGGCTTCTCCGGCATGAACGGCCGGACCGACTCGGCGGAGTACTTCTATCAGAGTGATTTCCAGACCGTGCTGAACTTCGCGGAGAGTAACGGGCTGGGCCGGTACACCTTCTGGTCGGTCAACCGGGACCGGGAGTGCAACCCACCCAGCAACAACGGGTCCCTGTCGAGCGAGTGCAGCAGCGTGACGCAGAACCCGTGGGACTTCACCGCTTACACGGTGGCGTTCGCGAAGAACACGTCGGTGACGTCGTCGCCGACCCCGACGCCCACTCCGACCACGTCATCCCCAACTCCGACACCCACGCCGACGACTTCGTCCGGTTCGGGGGGCTGCTCTGCGGCGGCTTGGGTCTCGAACCAGGCCTACGTTTCGGGCGACGTGGTGTCGTACGGGGGCGACAAGTGGACCGCCAACCAGTGGAACTATGACGAGGTCCCAGGCGGCGCAGCGGGCGCCTGGAACAACGACGGTTCCTGCTGAGACGTGGCGCCGGGCGACCCAATCGCGCCGCCCGGCGCCACCCCATCTCCCGTCTGGCGGATCATTCTGTGTCCTCACCCGGTGTCCACGGGGGATGAGTGCCGGCTTGGGCGTGGTCCTGGCGAGTGCGGGGTTCGGGCCTGGCGGCTGGCGGGACAGGCGATGCCGGATCCTCGTCGCAGTCGCTGGTTATGACCACGATGACGATCACCAATTTTTGCCCCGCATCGATGGCTTCGGCTGCAGTGCTGCTCCGGCGGACGGCTACCGCTCGGGGACCCTTGGCCTGTATCCCGGCTAAGGCCGAATCTACTTGGTTAGCAGAGCCAAGTACGACACGCCAAGAAACCATTCGTTGGTTTCATGCTCAAAGCGTCGAGCGGTGCTCGGGGAACGCGCGCAGGGCTCGCCGTCCCGCGACTGTGTCGGTCCTGCCGGTCATCGGGGTCTGGCTCCTGGGATGCCCCCTGATGAGCACGGAGGCTGGTCGCTCGGATACTCATGGTGCGTTCCACCACCTAATAGGTCAATGACTGTGCAACGCTGTCTGAGCCATCATGCCTCTGCGATAGTTACAATGCAATATTGCATAAGCAATCCTAAGCAATCTCGGAGGAACTGCCGTGCCAGGCAAGCGCCAGACCCCCACGGTCCGACTCCGCCGCCTGGCGGCTGAGCTGCGGTCATTGCGCGCTGCATCAGGTCTAACGAGGGAGACAGTGGTTGAGCGGACCGGGATAAATGCCGCGACGCTCTACCGCATCGAGCATGGACGGTCCGCCCGCAGACCCGGACGCTGCGCACCTTGCTCGACCTCTACAGCGTGGACCAGGAGCAACAAGCCGAACTCGTTGCCCTGCTACGCGACGCACGGCAGCGCGGCTGGTTGCACGCGTACCAGTCTGAGCTGCCCGAGCACTACACGACCTATATCGGGTTCGAGGGCGAAGCGCACAGCGTGTGGGATTACGAATCACTGTTTGTGCCGGGTCTGCTCCAGACGGAAGACTACGCACGAGCCGTCATCCGCGGCGGCCTCCCGAACGCAAGCCGTGACGAGGTTGAGCGCAGGGTCGAAGTGCGTATGGAGCGGCAGGCGTTGCTACACAACGAGAATCCGCTCAACCTGTGGAGCATCCTCGACGAAGCCGCGCTCCGGCGTCAGGTTGGCGGTCCGGAAGTCATGCAGGCCCAGTTCCAGTACCTCATCGAGGTATCCGAGCTCCCGCACGTTACGTTCCAGGTGATTCCCTTCGATGCGGGCGCGCACCCGGGCATGCCAGGCTCGTTCATCCTCTTGCAGTTCGGCGATGCGGCCATCCCCGACGTCATCTACGTCGACACCATGGCAGGGGAGCTGTTTCTCGAAGAAGTGGCAGATGTTCGCCGGTATAAACTCGTCTTCGAGCATCTCCGTGCAGTGGCCGCCAGCCCGGAGGCATCCCTGTCGCTGGTGACGTCCGGCATCACGGGGAGGTGAGGGAGGCGGTGCTGCATGGGCGAGCTGGACCTAACGCGTGCCCAGTGGTCCAAGAGCAGCTATAGCAGTGCCAACGGCGCGTGTGTCGAGGTAGCGCAAAATCTGCCCGGGGTCGTGGCGGTACGAGACTCCAAGGATCCTCACGGCCCGAAGTTGCTCATCTCACCCGCCGAGTGGCGAACTTTCCTGGGCAGGCTGACGGGCAGGCAACTCCTTGGCCTCTAGACGGAACGCCTAACTGCCTGGGCGCCGCCGGTTAGCCGTTCCGAAGATCCTCAGCACGCTTGGATTCTGCGACTGCCTCGGACAGGACCGTGTACTGCGCGTCTGTGATCCGGCCGTCCTGGTGTGCCGCAGCTACATCGTCAAATGATCCGGAGATGTACACATCGGGATCGTGCTGAGCGGCTGCCGCGAGGTCCAGATAGTCTTCGGGCGGAGTGTCCTACGTGTCGTGGCCACGATCGTTCGCGGAATCGTCCGCGCGACCTCGTCTAGGCTGATGGTGCCGTTCTGCAGTGCTCGATCAATTCGGTAACCTCGCTCATCGGGCCCACTCCTCGGATCTCTTGGCTCACATACTTTGGCTCGCTTGACTCGACAACGACTGCGGGGTGATCATCGACCTATTGTCCAGCTCGATCCAGTTGTTGACCGTCACCTTCTCTGCCTCGAAATTCTTCCTGTTCCTGCTTCCCCATTCTGGATCGGCCTGCCTCAGATCACTTCAGGAGGAATGTATCTGCCGCCGAGGCCTTCTCCTCTGCGCCACTTGTCGTGGCCTTCACGATGTCTGGCCTGTGTTCGCTCGATGCTTGTTTCGACTGGGATTTCCACGAAGACGGCGTCGATGCGGGTGTAGCCAGCGTCACGCAGGTCGTCATTCGCTGTTGAGTGGATTCTTGAGAGGACATCGTGATATCCCAGATCAAATTCTTGCCGTCTCCTTGCGCTCGATGGCTAGTTGCTTCGCGAGTTACGATGATTCCTCGTGGACTAACTCTGACGCCTCCATGGGGGAGAGCCCTTCTATTTCCGGAATCATGCCGCGACGAGCCATCTTCTCTTTGATGTCGTCTGGATTTATAGTCAGGTACTTTGACCGATCGATACCGGGTTGGTCTGCGAGAACCGTCGTCTTTCCTGCTCCACCTAGTCCTCCCGCGACTATGGCTTTGTGATTGCATGGGACATCAGCTGCTTCGCGTAAATGTCGTCCAGACGATCTATCATGGAGTGATCGCGTCGCTGACCAGATTTCGACCCTTAGAGTCAGGATCGGTGTGCGAGTCGTCGTTACAGGAGATCCTCTCGAGGCCCTCAGCGCGAGCCTTATCGAGGCGCGTCGCGGACTTCGGTGATGTGCTCTGCCGCTTCCTGTCGGTGAGCGGGCAGACAGGTTCGGTCGCTCGTCGACAGTCGGGCGTCGATCGATCTTCGTAGGCGATGTTTCTCGGCGGGTCCGAGCTTGCGGCATCGTGATTCGTGCGGGGCTTCCTGTCGGGGCTCCTCGCCGTCTTTCGATCCTCGTCTCCTTCGTGCCTGTCTCGCCTGGCGGTTCCTCGCTTCGACATCGCGGTCTGGGGATTCGTCTGGCGGAGTGGTCGCGATCTCTGGTCGTGCTTCACCTATGAGTCCGCGCTGCGGGAGCTCGCTAGCGGATTCGTGGTACCTCGTCTGCGTTTCGCTCTTCCGCTCGGCGGCTACCCGTGGCTTCGGCGGCGGGGGTTGGTCGGCGTGTTCTTGGCGGCTTCGGGGTTCAGCGGTCTCTTGGGCTTCGGCCGGGTCCGGCGGTGGGGCGGCTTTGTCGGCTCGGGGGAGTCATCGGCTGCAGTTCGCGATCGGTTTCGTTGCTGCGGCTCGTGTTGGGGCTCGGGCGGGGGAGGGGTTTCTGGGCCTGCGGATTCGGTTAAGCGGGCGGTCTCGGTGGCGCGGTCAGGGTCGTCGTCTCGACCGTCGGGGAGCCTGTCAACGTTCATGCCTCACCTTCCGACTCCAGAAGCGGTGATGCCCGTACTGCCCCGCAGGTAGTCCAGGGGCCAGCGGCAGTCGTGAAGTTGGGTGAGCGCCTCGGACAGGCGTTGCTCCCAGTCTTCGTCACTGGATTTCGCACCGACTGCCGACTCCAAGGCGGCCGGCCGTATGGTCCCGAACGCGATCCGCCGAACATCAGCCGGGTTGCGCTGGTCTGCGTCGTACCAGCGCTGAACCACGCCGATCTGGCGGGCACAGGTCTCGCCGGAGATGGGCCGCCCGGTGCTGGCTTCCCACTCGGCAGTCTGCGGATGCCGGCCGGATCCGGGGGTCTTCCGGTCCAGGGTTTTCAGGTCATCCAGGATCAGAGCCCAGCGAAAAGCAGGGGCCAGCCACTGCGGTTCGGGAAACACGCACTCCCGTCCCCCGTCCGCAATCCACCGGCGCAGGGCCGCCGCCACGTGAGAAGCCAATGCGTCCGCGCTGACCCGCGCGGAGAACGTGCTGGCTCGTGCGGCTACCGCAGCATCCACCGCATGCGACACGGCGCAGTCCCGGACCCGCACGCCGGCCGGCAAGGCGGCGATCCGGTGAGCGAGTTCGCTGTCGGGAACGGGAGTCGGCATGAGCCATCCGGTCAAGTGGGCCAGTACCGCCACCTCGGCCCAGAGGACGAGGCCGGGCTCGGCGGCGAGGGTCCGTTGCGCGGCCCGCATGTCCCGCAGCGTGCAGGGGGTGGCCCGGCAGTCCGGCCCGCATGTGCCCGAGCGCGGCGACACGATGTCCGCCGGGGACACCGTGACCGCGGTCGCGGCGGCTTCCCGTGCGGTGCCGTCGGGCATCGCCGCCAGTACCGGATAATCCATCCCGTCGGTGAAGACCGCGGCCTGGCCCGGCGGCAGGGTGACCAGATACCTGGACTGGGCGTCAGTCATGTTCATGGTCGCCCCGACCGTCTCGCGGTCGTCGGCTGCGGGGAGACGGTGCACGATCTTGACCGCGGTGTTCTTGACCGCGTCGGGGATGATCTTGGCGGGGATCTGCTCCGCGATGATCAGGCCCTCGCCGTAGGCCCGGATCTCGGCGAGTAGCCCGGCGAACATTTCCACCGCGTGCGCGGTGGCCCCTGTCCCGCTGCGGTGCTCCTCCGGGCGGCGCAGCAGCCGGTGGGCTTCCTCGAACACCGACAGGTGCCGCAACGCGGGTGCGGCGGCGGCGCCGCTGGCCCGGGCTTGCAGCCGCAGGTGCTCGGTCAGCTGGATCAGCACCGTGCCCATCAGGAACGCCTTGTCCCGGTCGTCGCCGACGTCCTCGATCTCGAATACGACGTTGCGGGCCATCAGCTTCCCGAAGTCGATCGGGTGACCGCCCTCGAAAAACCGTCCCGTAGTGCCCAGCCGCAGGCTGGAGACCCGGACGGTGATGAACCCGCGCACGTTGTCGGTGATCTCGCGGCCGTAGCCGATCTCGGACACGATCCGCTCAGCGGCGGCCTGCAGGTCACCCAGGGTCGGGTACCGGGGCTGCACGCCGGGCGTGACCGGCTCGCCCAGGGCCAGGTCCCAGCCCGCCTCTTCGTACACGCGGGTGACCGCGGCCGACAGGACCTGCGGGAACGGCTCGTCGGCCGCGAACGAGGCCAGGAACAGTGCCCGGACCAGGTCGGCGTGCGTCTGCAACGGGAAGCGCCGCCCCGAGGCGTCCACGGCCGGGGCCAGGGGGTTGATCCCGGCGGCGATCTGGTCCGCATCCCCCGGGCGGATCCGCACCACCCCGTCGGCCGCCGCGCCGGCGGTCCCGTTCAGTCGCACGCTCATCAGCCGGTACTCGGCTTTGGCTGGCTCGACGACCAGCCAGGGCAGGCCCGCCGCGGACGCCCCCTCCAGCAGAGCCCGGACGGTCTGCGATTTCCCCGCGCCCGTCGCGCCGCAGACGAAGACGTGCCGGTTGAGCGAGGCCGTCGGCAACGACAGGTTCCCGGCCGGGACGCCGTTACGGTCCAGCACCTGGCCCAGGGGCAGCGGTGCTGCCTGGTTCTCGTCTCCCGGCGGGGGCTCGGGGGTCACGTCGAATTCAGGCCGCAACGTCAGCCGCACGCCGGGCACCTCCACCTCGGGCACGCGCGCCAGCGTGGCCAGCAACAGGGTGCTCGCGTGGAAGGGGAAGGCCGCTGAGGAATCCGTCCTGGACGGAGCAAGGACATCGGGCTGGGCGCTGAGGAGTTCGGGGAGCGGTTCCGTTAGGGAAAGTGAAGGGGTCAGCGTGTACGGAAGGCCGGCCAGATCGAGTGAGGAGCAGAACAGGCCGGCGACGCGGGCGGCGGCGCCGGGGTCGGCCGCGCCGGCCAGTACGTGCAGTTGCCACAGGCCGGAGGACAGGGCCTGGCGTAATTCGGTGTGGCGTTGTTCGAGGCGGCGCGCCTGGACGGCCTTTTCCGGGTCCCGCTCGGCCATTCCTGCCGCCAGCCGCTGCTTGTCGGCCACCTGGGCGGCGTAATCCGCGATCTCCGAGGGGGCGAGGGGGTCGGCGAGGATCAGCCAGCCGAAGGGCCCGTCCCAGGCGGCCAGCAGGCACTCCTCCAGCGACGCGCGATCCAGTTGCAGGTCGGTGCCTTCCTCGGCGAGCAGGCCGTCGGCGATCCCGCTGATCCGGGTCCAGCACGGGAGGGCGTTCATCGCGGCGGCCATACCTCCGGGCGCGATGACCTGGCCTAACCCTCCGGCCGGTAAGGCCAGTGAGATTTCGTGGCCTGGCCCCGGCCGGGGGCTGCCACGGAGGGCTGAGCCGGCCACCAGGACCTCCACCGAGCCACCGGACGCGACCCGGACCCAGCCCACGGCGATGGGACCGGCGCCTGTTTGGCGGCTGACCCCCGCATGGTAGGCGGAGGCCAGTGCGGCGGCGCGTTGCGGCCGGCCGGTGTCACGGTCGGCGGGACGGGCCGGGTCGGCGGCGTCCTGCGGACGGCGGGGGATCCGGGTCACGCGGACAGGCATCGAGGTCAGACAGTCGCTGCCACGCCGTCCCCGTCATCGATGTCCCCAGGCTCTTTCGGCCGAGTGCCTTGAACCTCAGGGTAATCAGGCGGTGCACAGTTTGTGCGCGGACGTTCGTGATTCGTAGCATTTCCCTCACTAGGCGTCGCGGGCTCGATGGATTGGCTGGGGTCAGCCGTGGGGGTCTTGGGGCGAGGCCTGCCGGCTGGCGCCGAGTTCCGTGCGCAGTTCAGCCAGGTCGCTAGTGATGAGTGTGTGCGGACCGGGGCCGGGATGAGCCCGGCGGGCAACGTAGCGAGGACGTTCCAGGGTGAGTTCCACGTCGATCTGGTAGCTGGGGAAGTCACGCCGCGCGGCGTCAAGTGCGGCCAGGTCGGTTGCGCTGCGGGTGGGGTCTAAGTTCACGGTTCCGTTCTCCCTCGCTTCGAGTGCTGACTGTGTGTCACGCATCGATGTGCCTCACAGAAGTATAGGAAGCTTCCTAAGCCTTCCGGAAGGCTTCTGATCGTTTAGGCTGGTCACGGGACCTTTAGCCTGCTATCCATGAGCAAGGTGCCGCCGTTCAGTCCCACGCCACTGCGGCTGATGTACGTCCAGGTGGCGGAGCACATCGCGGCCCGGATAGAGGCGGGGGAGCTAGAGCCTGGCCAGCGGCTGCCACCAGAGCGGGACGTGGCCACCGAGTACGGCGTGGCCTACAACACGATTCGCAAGTCGATGGAGATCCTCCGCGACCGCGGACTGATCATCACCATGCACGGACGCGGCACCTTCGTGAACGACCGCCAGCCACCCTCATAGGGGCATTAGCAATGCGAACGGAGATTGACCGCTGGGACCCGCGCCGGTCTACGCCCGGCTAGGACATCCTGCGCGGGCCGATCGAGCGCGGGGAACTGGTCCCGCGGCAGCGCGGTCAGCGCGTCAGTCCCGCGGGGTTAGCCTGCGTGGCCGGTCATGGGGGGCCGGGGAAGGGCGCGCCTGGCCAGCCCGTCGGCGTAGTAGTGCAGAGCCTCATCCACCACTTCCTCGTCGTAGCCCCCGCGCCGGGTGATGCCGAACTTCACCGTCTCGAAATCCGTGGCGGTGACTACCTGGCCGGGCCGGGCGTCTCCAGCGAGCGTGGCCTCGATCCGCGCGATGAACTCATCTACCTCAGCGGTCTGGTAGCCCACGCGCCAGCGGGCGAGGTAGAACCGGCCCGCGGTCTCTCTGGCCATGCTGATCGCCTGCTCCGCGCTGGCCGCTGGGCGTGCCGCACCCGTCTGGTCGGCCAGGTCGCTCTGGTCCGCGCCGACCGCGCGGAGCAGCCGGGGCAGCAGCCGGTCAGGGATGATCATGGCCCCGTGGGCCACGACAGCGTTCCTGACTCCCTCCATCGGCTTAGCAGCCCGCCTGATCTGCACGGCCGATACCCAGCCCAGCATGGCCAGGTAGGGGCTGCAGAGCGCGATCCAGTAGTAGGGAACCCAATCTCCTGGAGCCTGCACCGCGCGCCAGATGTTCGTGACCACAAGCGCCAGGGAAGTGGCCGTCCACAGGCCTGCCACCGCGGCCAGGACCGCCGTCAGCCGGCCGCGTGCACCGCCAGCAGCCAGGGCAGTTCCCCGGACCGTGCCGGCCGCGTACCGCAGCATGCGGGCGGCGCGACGCGCGGCCAGCCGGGTATCGGGATCGCGGAGAATTGCGGGCAGTTCGGCCGTCCATTCCCGCTGGCGCTCGTCGCGTATCTCGCTAGGCAGGAGCCGGGCTGCGCAGCGGATCAGATACTCGCCGATGCGCAGCAGCCGGCGTTCCCCCCTCACCCCAGGCTCCCCGGGACCGGGCGGGCGGCGCGGCCCGGCGCGCGCGGGCGGCTGGCGGGGACCTGCGCGAGTTCCAGCCGGGCCACGCGGATCCCCTCGCCGGTGAGCCGGTAGTACTTCCTGGGCCGCTGGCCGTCCTGCTGCGGGGTCTCCCACGAGGAGGCAACCAGCCGGTCGCCTTCCAGCCGGCCCAGCATCGGGTACAGGGTGCCACTTTTCAGCCCGGCCGCCTTCATCAGGTCATAGCCGTAACGCGGGACCGCGGGGTCATCGAGGAACGCCCGCAGCACCCGCTCCAGCGGCGCCGTCATCTTCACAACGCCCAGGCTACATATATAGGCTACATATGTCGACTCACCGGGACTCGCCCGCGGGCTCCGGAGCCGACCCGCCGCTATCCATCCCGGCCTCAGCCTGCCCGTTTAGAAAACACGCACTTAGCGCATCGTGGGGGAGTCCGCCGGGCTAATGAGTCGCGGCTGAGCCGGCAGGTGAATCCCCGGCCGCGTCTATGGTGGAGTCCCCAGCTGGGTAAACAGACGGCTCCCCCGCAAGAGCGCCCCCCGCAGCGAAGTCCGCGGCGGCGGGGTCGCGGATGGGGACCTGGCTCAGGGCGTCCAGGTAGGACTTGGCCCAGTACGCCACGTCATGCTCCAGAACCCGGCGGCGCATCGACCGCATCCGCCGCCGGGCCTCCGCGGGCGAGACGGTCGCCGCCCGCACGATGGCATCCTTCAGCCCCTCGATGTCGTGCGGGTTGACGATGAAGGCGCCGTTCAGCTCGTCCGCCGCGCCGGTGAACTCGCTCAGCACCAGCGCCCCTGTGTCGTCGTACCGGCAGGCCACGTACTCCTTGGCGACCAGGTTCATCCCGTCCCGCAGCGGGGTCACCAGCATCACGTCCGCCGCCAGGTACAGCGCGGCCATTTCCTCCCGGGGGTAGGACTGGTGCAGGTAGTGCACGGGCGCGACGCCTACCTCGCCGTGCTCCCCGTTGATCCGGCCGACCGTGACCTCGACGTCGTCCCGCAGCCGGCGGTACTCCTCCACCCGCTCCCGGCTGGGGCTGGCCACCTGGACCAGCACCGCCTCGGGCGGTCCGAGCCGCCCCTCGTCCAGCAACTCGCCGTAGGCGTTGAGCCGGTGCAGGATGCCCTTGGTGTAGTCGAGCCGGTCGACGCCGAGCAGCACGATGTCCGGTTTGCCCAGGGCCTCGCGGAGCTCCTGGGCGCGGTCCCGCACATCCGGCTGGCGGGCGATCTTCTCGAAGCCGCGCGTGTCGATCGAGATGGGGAAGGCCGCGGCGCGCACGTCACGCCCGCTCAGGAAGTCGTCCTGCGCCACGCGCTGGCGCCGGATGCTCCGCCCGGTGATCTGGGTGGTCGTCTCGTCGTACCCCGGATCCGGGACCCGGATCAGCGAACCGCGGGTGGCCAGTCCCGCAGACCGGCGGCAGGCGCGCAAGAAGTTGGTGGCGTCACTCTGACGCTGGAATCCGAGCAAGTCCGCGCCGAGGAGCCCGCGGACGATCTGCCGCCGCCAGGGGAGCTGGGCGAAGATCTCGTAGCCGGGAAAGGGGATGTGGGTGAAGTGGCCGATGCGCACGTCGGCCCGCAGTTCGCGCACCATCCCGGGCACGAGCTGGAGCTGGTAGTCGTGCACCCACACGGTCGCGCCGCGGGCGGCCTCGGCCGCGACCACCTCGGCGTACCGGCGGTTCACCCGGACGTACGCGTCCCACCAGGGACGGCGGAACTCAGGCTGGGCGATGACGTCGTGATACAGGGGCCACAGCGTGGCGTTGCAGAAGCCTTCGTAGTAGTCGGCGACCTCTTCTTCCGACAGGCTCACGCTGACCAGGTGCATCCCGTTCGTGTCGAACGGTTCGGGTGCTTCGCCCGCCGTGCCCGGCCAGCCCACCCAGGCTCCGCCGGCGGAGCGCATCACCGGCTCGAGCGCGGTCACCAGGCCGCCGGGGCTGGGCCGCCACTCGGGTTCGCCGTCCGGTCCTTCGGTCCGGTCCACCGGCAGCCGGCTGGCCGCGACCACGAAGTTGTACTCGCCGTAGGCAGCCGTGGTCTCATCCTCCCTGCGGCCGGGCCCATGTAGTCCCTGCCGAGGCCGGTCAGCCGGGACGGGCGGTCGTCACGGGCCAGCAGTTCCCCCGGCTGGTCCCGCGAAACAACCCTATCCCGTGCGTCAGCGGCGGCATTTGCTGCCGCTGACGGTACTTCATACCCACTAACGAAGGGCGGCGCCCCTGTCCGCAGGCGGACTGTCCTGATTCGCAGCGGGACCGGCGTCCACTGCTGGAGCGGTGTCCCCGGGCGGTGGGGAGGCCGCGTGGTTCACGCTCGCGGGTGGCTGGGCGCCAGTGGGAGTCTCCTGGCCGCTGTTATGGGGCGCCCGGCTGCGGGGCAGGAGGTTGAGCAGCACGGCGAGGAGAATGATGCCGCCGAGCAAGGCCAGCCCGGCCCACCAGTTGTCGCGCAGCCACGGCAGGACATCACGCGGGAACCACCCGTCTTTGGCGCTCCCGTTCTTGCCCCACAGTTCGGTGCGCACCCAGGGCAGAGCGAGCGCCACCACGGCTAGCACCGCAGTGACGCCGATGATCGCGCCGAGCACGCCGCGGTGGATGCCCCAGGCCCCGATGGCGATCAGGTACAGGCCTACCAGGGCGACGATGGTGCCGGTCAGGCCGATGATCACCGTCCCCTGGGTGGCCAGGACGATCCCGACGATGGCGAGTCCCAGGCCGGCCAGCAGCGTGTTGCGGCCGCTCCCGCCGACGGCCTTCGTGGCCAGATAGCCGGTCCGGGTCACGCTCCGGGCACTGGTCAGGATGGGCCGGATCTGTTTCGGCACTTCCGGGGCGACGGTAAGAGCGGCCGTGGCCACCGCGGTGGCCTTGGTCGCGGTCTCGAGGAAGACGGGGGTGCGCTCCTCCCCGGCCAGGGTCTCCTGGCGCACCGGGCAGGTCGGCAGCAGGGCGGCGAGGTCCTTGGCGCTTCCCGTGTCCTTTACCCGGCGGACTCTGGCGACCCACGGGTCCGGGGACTTGGGCGGATGCCCGCCGTCGGCGGCCATTTGCTCGGCGATGGTGGGTAGCTCGTTGGCGGCGATGCGTTCCTGCCAGGCGCGGGCCAGGAACAGGGCGGAGCTGGGCAGGCTGACCGGGATCGTGGCGCCGGCGTCGTTGAGGAAGTCGAGGTCTTGTTCCAGGCAGTCGCCGGGCAGGCCCGCAGGCAGGCCGAGGGCGTCGCGCAGCACGGCCGCGAACTTCCTGGCCCGCTCGGGACGCGGCCAGTCGTAGCGGTTCTCGATCACGGCGAGAATCCGCCGCGGGTCGAGCAGGATGTGCACCAGCCAGCCGCTGCCGTCCAGGCGTCCCCACGTCCAGTCGTACGCACGCCAGGAACTCTTGTAGAAGGCCGCGAAGTGGTGCAGTTCCACCCCGCGCAGTTTGGTCACCCGGTCCTGGTGCGGCGACAGCAGCGTCCGTGTGTTGGCGCTGACCTGGATGAACTCCACAGGCTGGTCGATCACCGGCTGAGCGGGCTGCAGGGCCCGTTCCGTGATCGTGAGGTTGAGCAGCCGGTCCGTCACCGCCGCCACGTCGCTGGCGGACCCCAGATACTCGCGGTAAGTCGCCAGCGCCTGAGCCGCTTCCCGGCGTGATTTCCGGCCGTCGGGGACCGCCAGCGGGGCCAGGTCCCGGAGCAGATCGATGGCCGCGGCCGCGAGCTTGTGCCACGCGTCGGCGAGCGCGGCTGAGCCGGTCCCGATCAGCAGGATCCGGCGCTTCTGATCGGCCAGCCCCAGGATCAGCTGGGTGAGGTCGCCTGGCGGGCGGCCTCCAGCCGGCTCCGCGCACGCTCGGACGGTGCGGGCCACTTCCAGGTCGTCGTCGCGTCCTGCGGGCAGACCCTCCAGGGCGGCGGTGATGATCGCGTGATGGTGGTCGAGCATCTGCCGCTGGCCTGGCTCGACGGCCCGCTGGTAACCCAGCCGGATCAGATGCATCACCATGCTCTGCGCCGCGCGCACCGCGGGCAGCCCGAAACGGGTCGCCCGGTTGACCGGGTCAGGGACGGAGTCCCAGGCGGTCGAGGCCACCGTCTCGTCCCGGAGTATTTCGCCGGCGGTCTGGTCCTGCCCCGCCTCTCCGGCCGGGACCGGCACGGGACCGGCGGCCAGCGCCGCTGGATTCCACCCGGCGCCCAGCAGCGTCGCCATCGCCGTGGTCAGCCGTTCCTGGTCCGGACTGGTAGCAGACAGGCTGGCGGGCTGGAGGGCCGTGTCCCAGCCCTCGGGCAGGCGGTCCAGGGCCGAGACCGCGCGCATGATGCCGGCGAGCAGCGGGCGGGCCAGGCCCCGGCCCTGCTGGACCTGGTAGTCAACCAGCAGGGTCGGGGTGACCAGGCTGTCCGGATGCAGGCGGGTCCCCATTCCCGCGAGGGCGCGGCGCAGGTCGCTCGCGGCGGTGAGCTGGTCGTTATGGTCCCGGATCAGCTGCAGCTCACTGGCGACCGACTGGCTCAGCTGGGCGTCCAGGTCCAGCTTGAGGGCCTGCACCAGGGTCGGCGGTTTCGCCCACTGGTCCGCGGGAGGCGACTGACCGGCGTGGCCCGTCACTCCGCCGTCGGGAACCACGAACGCCAGGACGCGGCGGACCTCCCGGGTGGCACTGCGGCTGAACACGGTGGACAGCAGCGGGGCGATTGGCCGGTTCGCGAGCAGGCCGCCGTCAGCGGCCCAGTGACTGCGGGTCATGTTGGCGAAATCGGCCATGTCGGGCCGGGGCGGGACCCCTGTCACCCCGGTGACCTTCTGGTGGATCGGGACAAACGAGGGCTCGAACGCCCCCGGGAACGAGGCACTACAGCGCGCGGCCAGGGCCAGGGCGTCCAGGGACGACCGGTCCGCGGGGTCAGGCGCCAGATCCTTCTGGTGGAACGTGAACAGGCCGTGGTGGTCCACGTCGGGCACCACGGTCCCGTAATCGTCGGTGAACTGGCTCGTCTCACCGGACATCATCGTCGTGGTAATGAACACGGTGGTGTCGGGAGGGGAGACGGGAGCGAACGGTGTCCCCGGTCCGGGGCGCCGTTCCCAGAAGCCCTCGATCCCCTGGGCCAACTGGGTGAACAGCACCTTGTCGCCCTGCATCAGCGACGGGGGATTGCGCTCCGCAGGATCGCGCAGCAGCAGGTCCATCGAGCCAGTCTTGAGCCACAGGTCACGCAGCATGGCCAGGTCGGCCCCGGCCGCGCTGGACAGCCCGAGGAGTGCGGCGTTGACCCCGCCCGCGCTCGTTCCTGCGAGCACGTCCACCGTGACGGTGATATCGAGGCAGTCCAGCAGCCCCCGGTACAGGTTACGTACCTGCGTATCCCAGCTCGCGGGAGAGGCTGGCCTGCGCCCGGGGGTCGCCCCTGCCCCGTCCCCGGCCCGGGCCTCCGGCCGCAGCGGCGGTGGAGCCGTCCGGCCCGCCGGGGGCAGGCCGGGCGGCCTGATCCGGCACCGGGCCGGGATCGCGCTGAAGCGAGCGGCTCGCCTGCTGGAGCAGGTTGATCTCCCGGGCCACTCCGCCCATCCAGACCGCCAGGCTCACCCCGCCGGACATGGCGACGGCGAACCGCACGTCCTGGGTGGTCCCAGCGTCGGCGGCGCCTGGGTCCGGGGCGTCCGGGTCCGGGGCAGGGTCCTGGCGCTGGGACACGGCAGGCCCGGCAGGCCTGGGCCCATTGGGATCTAGCGGTATGGCTGGCACGACATCCCCCCGTCGGTGGCGTGATATTGGTCCGCAATGGCGGGCCAGTGCGGCCGGCCCAGTGCGGTCAGGTGACCTTCCAGAGAGTGGCCACGGGCACGTGCGGCTGGCTCAGTCTCCCCGCCAGCAAGTACGGCTGTAGCCATCCCATTCAAACCCCCCGGAATTAGTATGAAGCGTGTTGGTCTTTTGCGCTATCTGATAGGCGGGCCGGATATCGGTATTTGGGTTCCGGATGGGTGCCGGCCGGGTTAGGTCATGGTGCGCCAGGAGGACGGGCCCGGTCACCGGTCAGCCTGGTCACGGGCCGCGCGGCCTCGCCCGGGCAGGCGCTCGCGGCGTCCCCGAGGCCCAGCCGGGTGCCCAGTCGTTCCTGCCGATTGGTGCCGCCGCACCGGCGGCACCGCCGGTGCGCATAACCGTAGATGAACCCGCGGGGCCGTCCCGGAGTACCTAAGCCCTGGCCCGCCGGGCAGCGGGTGAACGGGTGCAAGCGCAGGGAAATCAGGTAGCTGATCGCAACCAGAACGCCCAGGCCGATAACCCACCCCATGAGACCAGAATGCGCCAGACGTCTATACCAGGCAATCGTCCCTTTTGGGATCAGATTCCCGGGCCTCAGCCGGGCAGGCTGCTCATGCCGGCCCGGACCCGTTCGGCGGTGGTGTCGAGTTCATCGCGCCCGGGGGTGCGGGGCCTGGCCTTGAGCCGGAAGCCATCACCAGGGGTACGCGGGATCACGTGCAGGTGGACGTGGAAGACCTCCTGCCCGGCGGCCACTCCGTCCGCCAGGAAGAAGTTGACGCCCTCACACGGCACCGCACTGTTCCGCAACGCCCGGGCCAGCCGGTGAGCCACGGCGAACACGAGGGTCCCGGTGTCCTCGTCGAGGACTTCCAGGCTGGCCGCGTGCACCCGGGGGACGACGAGCAGGTGCCCGGAGGTCAGCGGCCGGACATCCATGAA
Source organism: uncultured Actinomycetes bacterium (assembly GCA_963718305.1). Classification (GTDB taxonomy): domain Bacteria; phylum Actinomycetota; class Actinomycetes; order Streptosporangiales; family Streptosporangiaceae; genus RYN-230. Next base: position 188,026 of record CAVQZG010000020.1, on the reverse strand, counting down.
CGCGACCGTGTGATCGTCTTGGTAGACCTGGCTGGCCGGCCGCCGCCCGGCGATGATGCCGCAGAACACGCACGCGTCCGCCGGGGTGGAGGTCATGGCGCTATTGTGCCGGACCAGCGACGTAAGCCTGCACAGGCAGACGGGGATGAGGTCGATCAGGTGAATGGGCGGGCGGTCCTGGTGACCGGGGCGAGCCGGGGCATCGGGGCGGCCGTGGCGCAGGCGTTCGCGGGCCAGGGTGACCGGGTCGCGGTGCACTACGGCAACTCGGCCGGGCCGGCCGCCGACGTGCTCGCCGCCCTGCCCGGCGGCGGCCACCTCATGATCCAGGCCGACCTGGCCGACCCGGACGCGGTGCGCGGCCTGGTGGATCAGGCCGCGGACGGCGCTGGGCGGCCTCGACGTGCTGGTGAACAACGCGGGCGTCTACGCCGCGCAGCCGGTCACCGAGGGGACCTACGAGCAGTGGCAGGCGGCCTGGCAGCACACGCTGGCGGTGAACCTGACCGGCGCCGCCAACGCCATCTGGTGCGCGGTCCGGCACATGATCGCGGGGGGCGGCGGGCGGATCATCAACGTCTCCTCCCGCGGGGCCTTCCGCGGCGAGCCCGGGCATCCTGGCTACGCGGCCAGCAAGGCCGGGCTGAACGCGCTCGGCCAGTCGCTGGCCATCGCGCTGGGCTCGCACGGCATCGCGGTCGCCACCGTGGCGCCCGGGTTCGTGGACACGGATATGGCGGCCGGCCTGCTGGCCGGCCCAGGCGGCGACGAGATCCGCGGGCAGAGCCCCTTCGGCCGGGTGGCCAGTGCCGCGGAGGTCGCGGCCGCCGTGCTGTACCTGGCGTCTGCGCAGGCCGAGTGGGCGAGCGGGGCGATCCTCGACCTCAACGGCGCGTCCTACCTGAGGACGTAGGAGTTCGCCTGCGGAGTTCGCCCGGGCCAGCTCATCCGGGCCGGGTTCGCCCGTGCGCCGGGTGGGCTCAGGGTTTGCGTCCGGCACCGCACCAGATTGTCACGTCCGGCAGGGCTGGCTCACCGGGATCGGGCCGCCACTGCGGCGGCTGGACCACGCCGGGTTCCAGCAGCTCAAGCCCGTCGAAGAAGCGGCTCGTCTGCTCGCGATCGCGCACCGTGGCGTTCGGCCCCCGGAGCCGCTGGTTGATCCGCCGGGTCATCTCGGCCACCGAGTCAGGCCGGACGTCGCTGGCCGGATGGGACACGACCAGGTAGCTGCCCTCCGGCAGCCCCTTGACCAGCGAGCTGACCACCTCGTGCGGGCCGTCCTCATCCGGGATGAGATGCAGGACGAGCAGCAGCAACAGGGCGACCGGGCGGTCCAGGTCAAGGGTGCGCGCGGCGGCCCTGAGGATGATCGCCGGATCACGCAGGTCGGCGTCGACGTAGCCGCAGTGGCCGTCGGGGCCGCTGACCAGCATGGCGCGGGCGTGCGCCAGCACGATCGGGTCGTTGTCCACGTACACGACGCGGGCGGCCGGGTCGATCGACTGCGCGATCTCGTGGGTGTTGCGGCCGGCCGGCAGCCCGGTGCCGACGTCCAGGAACTGCCGCACCCCGTGCTCGCGGGCCAGGAACGCGACCGCGCGGGCCAGGAACGCCCGGTTGGCCCGGGCGTCCTCGACGATCCCGGGATTGGCCCCGATCGCTTCCTCCGCGGCGTCCCGGTCGGCGGCGAAGTTATCCTTTCCGCCCAGCCAATAGTCGTACACCCGGGCCGAATGGGCGCGCCGGACATCTACCTGGGCGGCCTTATCGCGGCCTGAAGCCGATCTTTGCAGCCATTCGCCTGCCACCCGCACCCCAGGAATGTGTCGTTACGCCGCCTGAAGCGCAGCATAACGGGGCCTGCGCCGGCGAATAAGACCCAGGGCCGGATAAAAGCGGCACCGGGCCGGGCCGCGCCGCGGATGGGCTTCCGGTATACGATCGCGTCGACCAGCTCCGGAGCGCGGAGGACGACCGCAGCGGATGAAAATACCCCGCCCCCTCATCAACGATCCCGGCCTGGTCTCGCTGAAGAGCGCGGCGCGGGCGGCCATCGTGATGCCGGCCGTGTTCGCGTTCGCCGACCAGGTGATCGGCCAGCCGCAAACCGCGCTGTTCGCCGCCTTCGGCTCGTTCGCGATGCTGGTGCTCGCCTCGTTCAGCGGGCCGCCGCGGAGCCGGTTCACCGCCTACCTGTCCCTCGGGGTCAGCGGTGTGGCCCTGGTCGCGCTGGGCACCGCCTGCTCCGGCAACGCCTGGCTGGCCGCCGCGGCCATGGCCGTGGTCGGGTTCCTGATCCTGTTCTCCGGGGTCATCAACGGCTACTTCGCAGCCGGGGGCACGGCCGCGGTCCTGGTCTTCGTGCTGTCCGTCGCGGTGCCCGCGCCGGTCTCGGCCATCGGCCCGCGGCTGGCCGGCTGGGGCCTGGCCGCGGGGGTCGGCCTCCTGGCCGTGATGCTGATCTGGCCGCCGCGGGAACGCGCCACGCTGCGGGCGGACACGGCCCGGGCCTGCCTGGGGATGGCCACCGTGGCCGATTCCCTGTGCGGGGACGGGCCCGCCGAGGCCGCCAGCCTGGCTGCGGCGGGGGAGTCCATCAGGGCCCTGCGCGGCCGGCTGACCGCCACCCCGCACCGGCCGACCGGGCCGACCAGGTCCACGGCGGCCCTCGCCGGGATGATCGACGAGCTGGGCTGGCTCTACCAGTCGCTGGAGATCATGGCCCGGTCGCCCGAAGGCGAGCTGTGCGTGGCCGAGAACACCGCCGCGATCCGTGCGGTCGCCACCGTGCTCCGGGCCTGCGCCGGGGAACTCGACGGCCGGCCCGACCTGTCCGACCGCGACCGGGCGGGCCAGCAGCCCGTCCAGCGACTGGAACGCGCCCGGGAGACGGCGGCCCAGATGCTGGCCCGGCGGGTCGCCGAACAGCCGCGGATCCCGGACGAGCAGGCGCTGCAGGCCCAGGTGGACCGCGGGTTCCGGGTGTACACGATCTCCTACACCGCGCGCCAGATCGCCGGGTACGCGCGGGCGGCCAGCCCTCAGCCCGACGGGCCGCCCATCGAGGGGGTACCAGGCCCCGCCGAGCTGGCGGCCGCTGCGCGCGTCCCCGTCCCCGAGCCCGGCCCCGACCCGCTGACCGGCGTCCTGCCCGCCTCGGGTCGCTGGCCCAGCTGGATGCGCTCCCTGCTGGACGCCGTGGAAGGCTTCACCACGACCCACGCCGACTACCGGTCCATCTGGTTCCGCAACAGTGTCCGCGGCGCGGTGGGCCTGGCCATCGCGGTGTTCATCGCCCAGAAATCCGGTCTCCAGCACTCCTTCTGGGTCGTGCTGGGCACCCTGTCGGTGCTGCGCTCCAACGCGCTGGGCACCGGCCGGTCGGTGATCAGCGCGCTGGCCGGGACGGCGGTGGGCATCGTCATCGGGGCCGCGATCCTGATCCCGCTGAAGGGCGACGACACCGTGCTGTGGGCGATCCTCCCGGTCGCGGTGCTGCTGGGGGCGTACGCGCCCCGGGTGATCTCGTTCGCCGCGGGCCAGGCCGCGTTCACCGTGGTCGTCCTGGTCCTGTTCAACATCATCCAGCCCACCGGCTGGAAGGTGGGGATCCTGCGGATCGAGGACGTGGCGGTCGGCTTCGCGATCAGCCTGGGGGTGGGGCTGGTGTTCTGGCCCCGGGGCGCGGCCGCGCTGCTCCGGCAGAACCTGGCCGCGGCCTACTCACGGACCTCGGACTACGTGGCCGCCATGGTGGAGCAGCTGAGCGGGCTGGGCGGCGGCGCGAACCCGGACCGGGCCGAGCTGGCCGCGACCACGGCCGTGCACCGGCTCGACGACTCCTTCACCCAGTACCTGGCCGAGCGGTCCGCCCAGCAGGTCGATCCCGAGCGGGTCAGCCGCATGGTCGGCGGGGTGGCCAAGGTCCTGCGCGCGGGCCAGTCGCTCGCCGCCCTCAACGCGCTGGCCGACGGCCCCCCGGTGCTGGGCCAGGCCCCGGATCAGAATGGGGACCAGCCGCAGGACCCGGCGCGCACCCAACTGCCGGTCACCCCGGCGGACGCCGCGGAAACCGGGCGCAAACCCTGCGCGGACAACCTCGAGCAGAACGTGCTGGCCTTGCGGGCCTGGTTCGTGACGCTCGGCGACTCACTGGTCAACGGCACCGCGGTGCCCCCGCCCGAGCACCGGGACCCCGCGGCCCGCAAGCGGATGCTGCACTGCACCCGGATGGCGATCAGCGACGGCCCGCCCGCGGTCGCCCGCAACGCGCTGCTGGTCCTGTGGGCCAGTGAGCACCTGGACATGCTGTGGCGCCTCGAGGAGCGCCTGGGCCGTACCCAGGACCCTGCCCCGGAGGCGGCCGCCCGCCCGTCGGAAGCGCCGGCCGCGGCCTCCGCGGACTAATCCCGGAATTTCTTTCCGCAACGAAAACCGGGCCAGCGCTGGTCTCTCGCCCGGCACGGGCTCCGGTCAGCTCGGCCGGGTGGTGCGCAGCCGGATCGTGACGTCCAGGCTGCGCAGGCTGGCCAGCATGTCGCCGGGGTACTCGGTGCCGATGTCGGTCAGCACGTACCCCAGCTCGTCCCGGGTGCCGAGCAGCTGGCCCTCGATGTTGGCGCCGTGCTCGGCGAGCAGCTGGTTGATGCTGGCCAGCACGCCGGGCACGTTGCGGTGCAGGTGGACCAGGCGGTGCGTGCCCGGGGTGTGCGGCAGCGCGACCCGCGGCAGGTTCACGCTCAGCGAGGTCGTGCCGCAGCTGACGTAGTCGTGCAGCTTCCCGGCCACGAACTCGCCGATGTCCTGCTGGGCCTCCTCGGTGGAGCCGCCCACGTGCGGGGTGAGGATCACGTTGGGCAGGCCGCGCAGGTCCGAGTGGAACTCCTCACCGCGGCTGCGCGGCTCCTGCGGGAACACGTCCACCGCCGCGCCGGACAGGTGCCCGGACTCGATGTTGCGGCGCAGCGCCGCGTGGTCCACCACGAAGCCGCGGGACAGGTTCAGGAACAGGCTGCCCGGCTTCATGGCCGCGAACTCCGGCTCGCCGAACAGGCCGCTGTTCCCCGGCCGCCCGTCCACGTGCAGGGTGACCGCGTCCGAGATCTCCAGCAGCTCTTCCATGGTGCCGCAGCGCTGCGCGTTGCCCAGGGCCAGCTTGTCCGCGGTGTCGTAGAAGTACACGGTCATGCCGAGGCTCTCGGCCAGCACCGAGAGCTGGCCGCCGATGTTGCCGTAGCCGATGATGCCCAGGCGGCGGCCGCGCACCTCGTGGCTGCCCGCCGCGGACTTGTCCCACAGGCCCGCGTGCATCTGCGCGTTCTTGTCGGTGAGCCGCCTGGTCAGCGCGATGATCTCGGCCAGGACCAGCTCGACCACGCTGCGGGTGTTGGAGAACGGGGCGTTGAAGACCGCGATGCCGCGCTGCGACGCCGCGGCCAGGTCGATCTGGTTGACGCCGATGCAGAACGCGCCGATGGCGAGCAGGCTGGGCGCGGTGTCCAGCACCCGGTCGGTGATGTGCGTGCCGGACCGGATGCCGAGCACCTGAACGTCACGGATCGCGGCGATCAGCTCGTCCTCATCCAGGGCCCCGGCCCGCGTCTCCACCTGGTAGCCGGCCTTACTCAGCCGGGTGGCGGCGTCGGGGTGAATGTTCTCCAGCAGCAGGACACGACCGTGCCCAATCGCGGCGTCCAGCGTCAACACCCTTCCCGGTGGTTGGTCGGCCCGCTTCGCAGGCCAGGCTCATTGGCTCGTTCACAGGCCAGGCTCATCAGCCGGCCGCGTCCTTGGAGCCAGCGCCGCCCACCAGCCTATTCGTCACCAAGTGTGCCCGGTCCGTGGGTCTCGGCGATGACACGTGGCGGGGGACCGGCGGGGGACGGTTTTCGTTGCGGCGAATTATGGGGGCCCGGGCCGGGGATGCCTCAGGCTTCGGTGAGGCGCCGGGCCACGGTCGCGGCGTGCCCGGGATCCAGCACGATCGTGTAGTGGTTGGCCCCGGGCACGGTCTCCATCGTGAGCTTCGGGGCCTGCGCCGCCCAGGTCTGGCCGAGCTCCGGCGGGAGCAGGCCCGGGGGCTGGCCGAACATGCCCGCGGGCGCGGTGAGCAGCCGCGCCGGGCGGGTCAGGCCGCGGAGCGCGGCGCCGAGCCGCGCGCTGGCCCCCAGCAGTTCGCGGCCGTCCGCCCGCGCCGCCTCCTCCGACACCCGGGAGCGCAGCACCCCGTCCACGCCGGTCAGGTCGTAGCGCAGGTACTCCTCCAGGTAACCGTTCCAGGCGTCTTTCAGGGCCGGGTGCGCCCGCCAGAAGTCGAAGTAGGCGTCCACGCTCGGGTAGCTCTCGCGCAGCCGGGCCAGTGCGGGGCCCAGGGTCGCGTCCAGCACCGCATCCAGGTCCGCGCCGCCGGGGACCGGCAGCGGCAGCCCGCCGTCCACCAGCAGCAGCCCGTCGAACACATCCGGCGCACGGTCGAAGATGAGCAGCGCGAGGTAGGCGCCGAGCGAGTGCCCGGTCAGCACCGGCAGCTCCAGGCCCAGGTGGGCCACGGCGGCCAGGACGTCGGTCAGGTGCCGGTCGAACCCGTACGGGCCGGGCAGCTCCGCGCTGTGCCCGCGGCCGCGCAGGTCCACGGCGAACAGGGACCACTCGGTGGGCAGCGCGTCGGCGACCGGCAGCCAGGCCACGGCGTTGGCGGTGATGCCGTGCAGGGCCACCGCGTGGCGGGGGCCACGGCCCCAGCGCAGCACCCGCAGCGTGCCGTCCGGCCGCGGGATGTCGAGCTCTACGGGGTCTGGGTACACGCGATCCTCCAGCACGGGGGCCTTGCCGTTTCCGGGTCCACGGTACGTCCCGGTTGCGGGAAGTTCACGGCCTGGCCCGGTGCCGCTCGCTACGGTGAGGGCGCTGCCCGTGGTGCGGAAACCAGCCGGGCGGGCCAGCCGGGCGGAGACCAGCCGGGAGCAGGAACGTGACTGCGCCGTTTGCGACGACCCTGCTCGGCTGGAAGCCGAGCGGGAAGAACAAGCTCGGCTGGACTCTGGTGCCGAATTTCGCCGACGTGGACAGCGCCGAGTCGATGCGCATCGCGGCGGGCGTGCTGGATCAGCTCGCCGTGGCCCGGGACAGCGTCTCCGACGTGCCCAAGGACCCGGGCGGCCCGCTGGAGCAGGCGGTCTGCGATCACCTGGGCTGGGTGCTGCAGCGCAAGGACCCGGAGCGTGGCTGGCGGATCGAGCGGGGCGCGGTGATCACCCGGTTCGACCAGTACGCGCACCTGTCCGAGGTGGACGCGCTGGTGCGGGCCAACCCCCAGCTGCGGGTCACGGTCGGCACGGACTACCTGATCAGGCCGGACGTGACCGTATCGCTGGCCCGGGTGCGGACCGCGTCCGGGCTGCCCGCGCTGCACGCGGCGGTGTCCTGCAAGTGGACGATCCGCTCGGACCGGGTGCAGAACATCCGGCACGAATGCCTGCAGATGATCCGGCACCGCCGGGGCCGGCAGCCGCACCTGGTCACGGTCACCGCCGAGCCGCTGCCGACCCGGCTGGCGTCCATCGCCCGGGGCACCGGGGAGGTGGACGCGGTGTATCACATCGCCTACGACGCGATGGCGGCCAGCGTGGCCGGCCTGGCGAACTCCGAGCAGGCGGACGCGTGGCACGAGGTGACCGGGCAGCGCCGGGTGCTCAGTTATGAGCTGCTGGCCGGCACGCTGGCCTCCTGGTGACGGCGTGGGACAACCGAACTGACGGTGCCTGCGGGCACAATCGGCGCAAGGATGAGGGCGGGAGGGCCGCGGTCGTATGGGCACACCTGAGGGGCAGACGGTGGGCGAGCTGACCTCCCTGGAGATCTGCGCCGGGGCAGGCGGGCAGGCTCTGGGCCTGGAGCAGGCCGGGTTCACGCACGAGGCCGTGGTCGAGCTGGACGACGCCGCCTGCGAGACGCTGCGCCGCAACCGGGGCGACTCCTGGAAGGTCATCGAGGACGACGTGGCCAACGTGGACGGCCGCGGGTTCTCCGGGCTCGACCTGTTCTCCGGCGGCGTGCCCTGCCCGCCGTTCTCCATCGCCGGCAAGCAACTCGGCCGGGACGACGAGCGGGACCTGTTCCCGCAGGCGCTGCGCCTGGTCGAGGAGACCGGCCCGCGCGCGGTGCTGCTCGAGAACGTGCGGGGGCTCGCGGCCCGGCAGTTCGATGGCTACCGGACCCAGGTCCTGGAGCGGCTGCACGACCTGGGTTACCAGACGTGGTGGGACGTGGTCCAGGCCAGCCAGCACGGGGTACCCCAGCTGCGGCCCCGGTTCGTGCTGGTCGCCGTGCGGCAGCCGTGGGCCTCCTGGTTCCGGTGGCCGCCGGCCGCGGTGGCGGCGCCGCCCACGGTGGGAGAGATGCTGGCCGACCTGATGGGCGCGGGGGGCTGGCCCGGGGCTGGCGACTGGGCGGCGGGGGCCAGCGGGATCGCGCCCACGATCGTCGGCGGGAGCAAGAAGCACGGCGGGCCGGACTTGGGGCCCACCCGGGCCCGTGCGGCGTGGCAGGGGCTCGGCGTGGACGGGCTGGGCATCGGCGACTCCGCACCCGGCCCGTTGTTCCCGGTGGACCAGCGGCCCAAGCTGACCGTCCGGATGGTCGCGCGGCTGCAGGGCTTCCCCGACTGGTGGGAGTTCTCGGGCCGGAAGACCGCCGCGTACCGGCAGGTGGGCAACGCCTTCCCGCCGCCGGTGGCCCGGGCCCTGGGTGAGGCCATCCGGGACGCGCTCACGCACGCCGACCCGGGCCCGGCCGATACTGGCCACCACGCTTACCCGGCCCGGCCGCAGGCGCACTGAACCTGGCGATCGTGCAGCCCATCAGTTAGCCTCGCTACCCGCCGTCGCGGGCCAGCCCGGCCTGACGGATCACAGTCACGGCCACCTGCAGGTCCATCACTCTTGAGGCGAGATTGTCTTGATAGCCCCTATCGCGGTCCGCGATGTCGCGGCCGCCGCCGGCGCACTGCTCGTGCTGACCGCGGCGGTGAGCGTGATCGGCACCGTCATCATCCCCCGCAAAACCGGCAGCCATCTCACCCGGCTCGTCAACCGGGTCGTGGCCGCGGTGTTCCGGCTGATCACCGGGCCGGTGCGGAAATATGAACTGCGCGACCGGCTGGCGGCCGGACAGGCGGCCGTCATCCTGCTGGTCCAGCTGGCCCTGTGGCTCGGCACCTTCTTCATCGGCTTCGCGCTGCTGGTGTGGCCGCTGACGGCGAATATCACCACGGCGTTCAGCACCGTGGGGCCGGCGCTGTGGACCTTCGGCTCGGCCGAGGCCCACGGTTTCTACGAGAAGCTGCTGCTGGACACCGCGGCCATGACCGCCCTGGTCACCGTCACCCTTCAGATCGCTTACCTGCCGACCCTGTACGCCGCGTTCAACCGCCGCGAGACCGAGATCGGATTGCTGAACTCACGGGCCGGGCTCACCGTCGTGGGGGCCGGAGTTGCTCGCCCGCACCTATTACGCGCTCGGCTCGGGCACCTCGACGCTGGACACGCTGCCGGAGCTGTACGCCCAGTGGGAACGCTGGGCGTCCGACGTCACGGAAAGCCACGTCACCTACTCGCCGCTGATCTGGTTCCGGTCGGCGGACCCGCTGGCCTCGTGGGTGACCGCGCTGCTGGCCGTGCTGGACTCGGCAGCGCTGTACCTGTCGCTGTGCCCGCTGGCCGCCCCGCAGGTTCCGGCCCGGCTCTGCCTGCGCAGTGGCCTGATGTGCTTCGACCAGATCGCCCGGTCCATGGGGATCGACGTGCCGGAAGAACCCGACGTCGCCGCGGGCATCAGCCTGACCTACGAGGAATACCTCGAGGCCATCATCCGGCTGCGCGAGATGGACTTCCCGATCGAGCGGGATCCGGCCCAGGCCTGGGAGCACTTCGTGGGCTGGCGGGTCAACTACGAGCGGGCCGCTTACGCGATAGCCGCCACCGTGGACGTGGTGCCCGCCCTGTGGTCCGGGCCCCGGCGGCGCGCGACGCCGCCCATCCCGCCGCTGCGCCCGATGCCCGGGCAGACCGGCTCCGCGGCCACCAGCTAGGCCGACTGGGGCTACACGGCGGTGAAGCCGCCGTCGACGGGGATGACGGCGCCGTGGATGTTGGCGGCGTCGTCGCTGGCCAGGAAGACCGCCGTGGCGCCGATCTGGGCCGGGGTGCTGTACCCGCGGGACGGCAGGGTGGCGATCAGCGGGTCCAGGAAGTCCCGGTGGGCCTGGGTGATGTCGGTCAGGGTGGGGCCCGGGGCGATGGCGTTGACCCGGATGCCCGCCGGGCCGTACTCGGCGGCCAGGGCCCGGGTCAGGCCGTGCACCGCGGACTTGGTGCTGCTGTACAGCGCGGCCCTGGCCATCCCGCTGGTCCCGTTGATCGAGCCCATGTTGATGACCACGCCGCCGCCGCGCTCGGTCATGCCCGGGACCAGGGCCGCGGTGAGCAGGATCGGGGCCTTGACGCTCACGGCGAGGGCCGCGTCGATCATGGCCTCGGTGGTGTCCGTGGTGGCGGTCTGGCCGACCAGGTAGGCCGCGTTGTTGACCAGGATGTCGAGGGGGCCGCCCGCGAGTTCCGCCGCCCGGGCCGCCAGCCGGGTGATGACGACGCCCCCGCCGGCCAGGTCGGCGGCCAGGAAGTCCGCCGCGCCGCCCGCGCTGGTGATGGCGTCGACGACCTGGGCCCCGCGGCCGGAGTCCCGGCCGTGCACGATCACGTGCGCGCCCGCCGCGGCCAGGGCCTGCGCGACGCCCCGGCCGATGCCGTTGGTGGAGCCGGTGACCAGTGCGGTCCGGCCTTTGAGCACAGCAGTCATGTCGGGTCTCTCTAATAATTTGGACTGTATAGTTCAAACAGCAGGAACCCTACTGACTGAAAAGTGGACCGTCAAGTCCACTCCTGGGCTATGCGAGATTGGAGGCCTGCGGCGCGGCGTGGTGACGTGGATGTGGAGGATGGCGGAATGGGCGCGACCCTGACCCGGAAGGGGCTGGCCACCCGGCAGCGGATCGTGGCCGGGGCGGCCGAGCTGTTCCGGGCGCGCGGGGTGGCGGGCACGTCGCTGGACGACGTGTGCGAGGCCACCAGCACCAGCAAGAGCCAGCTGTTCCACTACTTCCCGGACGGGCGCATCCAGCTGCTGGCCGCGGTGGCCCAGCATGAGGCGGACCGGGTGCTTGCGGACCAGCAGCCCGCGCTGGACCAGCTGACGTCCTGGACTGCCTGGCAGGCCTGGCGGGACCGGGTCGTCGAGCGTTACCGGGCCCAGGGCCAGTCCTGCCCGCTGGCTGTGCTCACCTCCCAGCTGGGGCCCGGCTCGCCGGAGCACCAGGAGGTGGTGGTCGGGCTGTTCCGCCGGTGGCAGCAGAAGATCGCTGACGGGATCCGCAGTATGCAGGCCAGCGGCCAGATCGGCCCTGCGGTGGACGCCGACCGGCGGGCGGCCGCGCTGCTGGCCGGTCTCCAGGGCGGAGTGCTGATCATGCTGGCCACCGGGGAGATCTCGCACCTCGAAGTGGCCCTGGACGAAGGGATCGGCGCGTTGCGCGGGGCGCCGGGGGTGGCCCGGGCCGGGGTGAGCGGCGCGGCGGCCCGGGACGGGGACGGGGCGTGAGCGGGCTGCGCTCGCGGGTCCGGCGCTTCCTGCAGAAACCCGGATCGGCCAGCCTGGCCGGGTACGAGGCTCTGCTGCCGGACATCGCCGGGCGGGAAGAAGCACTGCGGGACCTCGACGACGCCGCGCTGACCGCGGCGGCCGTCGCGGCCACGGACGACGCCGGGATCTGCGCGGTGGGCCGGGAAGCGGCCCGCCGGGCGCTGGGGGAGCGCCCGTTCGACGTCCAGCTGCTCGGCACCCTGGCCCTGCTCTCCGGCCAGGTCGCCGAGATGGCCACCGGGGAGGGCAAGACGCTGTCCGGTGCGCTGGCCGCCGCCGGGTTCGTCCGCCGCGGGCACCGGGTCCAGGTCATGTCGGTCAACGATTACCTGGCCCGGCGCGACGCGGAATGGATGGGCCCGGTGTACGACCTGCTCGGCGTCAGCGTCGGCTGGGTCACCCAGGCGTCCACCCCCGAGCAGCGGCGGCAGGCCTACGCCGCGGACGTCTGCTACGGGTCGGCCAGCGAGATCGGCTTCGACGTGCTCCGCGACCGGCTGGCCACCAGCGTGGCCGGCCTGGTCACCACGGAGCCGGACGTGATCCTCATCGACGAGGCCGACTCGGTCCTGGTGGACGAGGCGCTGGTGCCGCTGGTGCTGGCCGGCTCGGCCGGGGCGGCCGACTCCGGGCGCGAGATGGCCGAGATCGCCGGGCGCCTGCTACCGCGGCTGCACTACGAAGTGGACGACGAGCGCCGCAACGTGTTCCTGACCGACGCCGGTACCCGCGTGGCGGAGCAGGCCCTGGGCGGGATCAACCTCTACGCCGAGCAGAACCTGGACACGCTCACCCAGCTCAACGTCGCGCTGCACGCCCGGGCCCTGCTCCAGCGGGACGTGGACTACCTCGTCCGGGATGACCGGATCCAGCTGATCAGCGCCTCGCGGGGCCGGGTGGCCCGGCGGCAGCGCTGGCCGGACGGCCTGCACGCGGCGGTCGAGGCCAAGGAGGGACTGCGGGCCAGCGAGAGCGGCCAGATCCTGGACAGCATCACGATCCAGGCCCTGGTCCGGCGCTACCCGCTGGCCTGCGGGATGACCGGGACCGCGGTGGCGGTGGGCGAGCAGCTGCGCGAGTTCTACGGGCTGGAGATCGCGGTCATCCCGCCGAACCTGCCCTGCGTCCGCGAGGACGAGCCGGACCGGCTCTACCGGACCGCCGCGGACAAGGAGGACGCGGTCGTCCGCGAGGTGGCTGATACGCATGCCACCGGCCGGCCGGTCCTGATCGGCACGCTCGACGTGGCGGAATCTGAGCGTCTCGCGGAGCAGCTGGGCCAGGCCGGGCTGTCCTGCGTGGTGCTGAACGCCAAGAACGACGCGCACGAGGCCGCGATCGTGGCCGAGGCGGGCGCCCTGGCCGCGATCACGGTCTCCACCCAGATGGCTGGCCGGGGCACCGACATCCGGCTCGGCGGGACCGCTGGCGACCACGACGAGGTGGCCGGGCTGGGCGGGCTGCTGGTGATCGGCATGGGACGGCACGCGAGCAGCCGGCTCGACGATCAGCTACGCGGCCGGTCCGGGCGCCAGGGCGACCCAGGTGGCTCGGTGTTCTTCCTGAGCATGGAGGACGAGCTGATCACCACGTGCGTGCCGGACGCCCCGCCCGTGACGGACACGGAACCGGACGGCCGGGTAACGGACCCGAAGGCGCACTGGACGGTCGGCCATGCCCAGCGGGTGGCCGAGGGCGTGCACCTGCAGATCCACCGGGACACCTGGCGGTACAACACGCTCCTGGAGGACCAGCGGCGCAGCGTGCTGGAGCACCGCGACGAGTTGCTGCGCACGGATGCCGCGCTGAGCACGCTGGCGGAGTCCTTCCCGGAGCGGGCCGCCGAACTGCGCGAACGCGTCCCGGAGGAGGTGCTCGCCGAGGCGGCGCGGCAGATCAGCCTGGCCCAGCTCGACCAGGCCTGGGCGGAGTACCTGGCCCAGGTGGCCGACCTGCGGGAAGGCATCCACCTGCGGGCGCTCGGGCACGGGCCCAACCCCTTCGGCGGTTCCCTCAACCCGGCTCAGGAGTACAACCGCGAGATGACCCGGCTGTTCAGCCAGTTCCTCGACGACGTCACGGCGCTGACCGGGCACGCTTTCCAGACCGTCACGATCACCGCGGACGGGGCCGACCTGAAGGCGGGCGGCCTGGCCCGGCCCAGCGCCACCTGGACCTACGTGGTCCAGGACAACCCGTTCGGCACCGATTTCGGCCGCGCGGTACAGGCGATCGGCCGCCTGCTCGGTAAGCACTGATTGGCCAGCACCGGTTAGCCAGCACCGATTAGCCAGCACTGATTAGCCAGCACTGAGCAGTTCCGCGGCCCGGTCGCGGACGTCGCGGAGCAGGTCGGCGACGCGGGCGGCGGTGAAGCCCGGGTTGACGATGCAGGCTCGCAGTGCGAACACCCCGTCCACGCTGGTGCCGGCCAGGAACGCGCGGCCGCCCAGCTGGACGGCCTTCAGCACGGCCTGGTTGTGCCGGTCCAGGCCAGCAGGGTCCAGCCCGGCCGGATCCATCCCGGCGGGCCGGTGCCGGAAGCACACCACGCTGAGCCCGCTGGCCAGCAGCTCGAAGTCGGATGACGCCTCGATGGCCCGGCGCAGTTCCCCGGCCGTGGCCAGATCGGCGGCGATCAGCCGCCGGTAGCCGTCCCGGCCCAGGTGACGCAGTTGCATCCAGACCTTCAGCGCCCGGAACGGGCGGGTCTGCTCGAGCCCGTACTCGGAGAACCACACCGGGCCGCCCGGCCCGTCTTCGTCCCCGTCGGTCCGCAGGTACGCGGGTACCAGGCTGAACGTGTCCCGGGCCACCGCACCATCGCGCAGCAGGACCAGTCCGGCGTCCACCGGGGCGTACAGCCATTTGTGCGCGTCCACCGCGAGGCTGTCCGCCTGGGCCAGGCCGTCGCGGGCCGTCTGGTAACCGTCCAGCAGCAGGATCGGCGGCGCCCCGTAGGCGCCGTCCACATGCAGCCACAGTCCGTGCCGCGCGCACACCCCGGCGATCTCGCCGAGTGGGTCGATCGCGCCGGTGTTCGTGGTGCCCGCGGTGGCCACCACCGCGACCGCGAGCTTCCCGGCCGCCTGGTCGGCCAGCACCAGGCGCTCGAGCTCGTCCGGCCGCATCCGGTGATCGGGGTCCGAGGGCACCACCCGGATCGAGGCGGAGCCGAGGCCGAGTACCTCGGCCGCCTTGGTGACGCAGCTGTGGCTCTCGGTCCCGGTGTAGAGCACCAGGCGGCCCGCCAGGCCGGTCAGCCCGTCCCGGCGGTCGTCGGCGCCGGCCCGGGCCGCGGCCCGGTGCCGGGCCACCGCCAGCGCGGTGAGCGTCGCGGCCGAGCCGCCGCTGACCAGCTGGCCGCAGTAGCCGCCGGGCCAGCCGAGCAGGCTGGCGAACCACCGGATGACCTGGTGCTCCAGGTGCACGGCGGCGTGGTTGCCGCCCGCCACGCTGGGATCCATCGCCGCTGCGAGCGCCTCGGCCAGGACCCCGAGCGGGTGCGGGGGTGAGTTGACCCAGGCCGCGAAGCCCGGATGACCGTTGCCGAAGGGATACGGGGCGACGTGCGCGGTGAACTCCGCCAGGACCGCGTCGGCCGGCTCGCCCTGCTCGGGCCACTCCGCGGTGCGCATGGCCTCGACCAGGCCGGGGGGCGGCGGCTGGTAGGCCGGGCCATCCGGCAGCCGGGTCAGGTAGTCGGCGACCAGGTCGGCCACCTGATGGCTGACCCGGCGGATCTGCGCCGCGTCCCAGAAGGTGGGTGGCCCCGTGGCGGGGGTGCCCGTGGCCGGAGCGGTCGAGGCGGGGATGCCCTGGTCCGAAGGGCCCGGACCTGAGATGCCCTGATTCGGGGCACCCCCGGCCGGAGTGGTCATGGCCGGGGGGTCAGCCGGTGCAGCACCTCGGGGACGGGGCCGGGATGGACGACGCCGAGCCGCTGGGTGGCCCTGGTCATCGCGACGTACAGGTCGCTCAGGCCGCGCGGGGACTCGCCCAGGATCTGGGCCGGGTCGGCGATCAGCACCGAGTCGAACTCCAGCCCCTTGGCCTGGCTGACGGTCAGCACCACGACCTGCTCGTCCAGGTCCGGGCCGTCCACGGCGGCTGCGCCGCCCGGGTCCGCGCCGTCCTGACCGGCGCGGTCCGGGCCGGTGCTGGCCGGGCCGGTGCTGGCCGGGCCGGGGCCGACGGCGCGATGGCCGTTCGCGCCGGCCCGCAGGGCGGCGGTCACGGCCTCAGTGACCTCGCCGACCAGGGCCGGCGGGACCAGCACCGCGACGTTGCCGCCCCCGGCCTCCGCGGCCTCGAGGACCGCGGCCGCCGCCACCTGGTAGGCCAGCTCGTCCGCCTTGACCTCCTGCCGCCACGGCATCGTCCCCGTCTCCCGCACCGACATGGGCACGTCGAAGTCCGGGTCGATCTTGGCCAGCACGTCCGCGGCCACGGTCATGATCTCCGCGGGGGTCCGGTAGTTGATGGTCAGCCGGTCCAGCCGCCAGCGGTTGCCCAGATGCGGGGTCAGCACCTGGTCCCAGGATGTTGCGCTGGCCGGGTTGGAGGACTGGGCGATGTCCCCGGCGATCGTCATGGAGCGGCTCGGGCAGCGGCGCATCAGCATCCGCCAGGCCATCTCGGACAGCTCTTGCGCCTCGTCCACCACGATGTGACCGAACGCCCAGGTCCGGTCGAGCGCGGCCCGCTCCGCGGTGGTCAGGTAGCTCAGCTCCTCGTGCCGGCCAGCCAGCCGGTCCGCGTTCAGCAGGTCGTAGGCCATCAGGATTTCCGGGTCGTCCTCCAGGTCACGGGAGACGATGTCCAGCACGCCCTGGGCGTAGGCGACCTGCTGCTGGCGCTCGCGCCGGGCCCGCTGGCGGGCCACCCGGTCGTCGTCGCCGAGCAGTTCGGCGGCCTCATCGAGCAGCGGCACGTCCGCTGGGGTCCAGCCGCCCCCGGGTTCCCGGCGGAGCAGGTCCCGCTCGGCCGCGGCCAGCCGGGGCGCGGCCGCGGCCAGCCGGCGCGGTGAGGCGAACAGGTCATCCAGCAATCGCTGCGGGGTCAGCACCGGCCACAGCTGCGCGATCGCGGCCCGCACCTTCGGGTCCTGGCGCAGCTCGGCCCGGATGTCCTCGGTGTCGGCCGACCCCAGCACGGTGCTGTCCGCGGCCGGGACCTCCTCGCCGAGGATCTCGGCGACCATCTTGTCGGTCTCTCGCAGGCCGGCCGTGAACTTGCTGGTGACCTGCTGGACCAGAGCGTTGATGATCTCCCGGACGAAGATCGGCCGGGCCTGGTTGTGGGGCCGGCGTGACCTCCGGGCCCGTTCCCGGGCCCGCTGCACGGTCTTGCGGTCCAGCGTCAGGACCTCACGCTCGAACGTGATCTCCAGCGGCTCGGCGGGCAGCTGCTGCCGGTTCCGCACCGCGGCGGCCAGCACCCCGGCCATGGCGGGCCGGCCCTTGATTTCCGCGGTTTCCGGTGCTTCGCCGCGGCGGGCGGTGATCCCCGGGTACAGGTCCGCGATGGTGGACATCAGCACCCCCGTCTCGCCCAGCGAGGGGAGTACGTGCCCGATGTAGCGCAGGAAGGTCGGGTTCGGCCCCACGATCAGCACGCCCCGCCGGGACAGCTGCTCGCGGTAGGTGTACAGCAGGTAGGCGGCCCGGTGCAGGGCCACCGCGGTCTTGCCGGTGCCCGGCGCGCCCTGGACGACGGTCACCCCGTTGTGCGGTGAGCGGATGATCAGGTCCTGCTCGGCCTGGATGGTTTCCACGATGTCGGCCATCCGGCCCGTCCGGGTCGCGGACAGCGCCGCGATCAGGGCCGCTTCGCCGGTCAGTCCCGCATGCCCGGCCGCCCGCTCCTGGCCCGCCTCGCCGTCGGGACCGATGTCGAGGACCTCGTCGTCCACGCCGGTGACCTTGCGCTGGCGGGTCCGGATATGCCGGCGTCGCAGCACGCCCTCGGGCGTGAAAGCGGTCGCGATATAGAACGGGCGCGCCGCGGGTGCCCGCCAGTCCACCAGCAGGGCCTCGTAATCGGAGGTGTCATCGAGAATGCCGATCCGCCCGATATAACGGCGGTCGCCCTCGGCCAGGTCCAGCCGGCCAAAGCACAGCCCGTTCTCGGCCGCGTCCAGCTGGGTGATCCGCTGCGAGTACATCTCCACGAAAGCGTCACGTTCTGACCTGGCCGCGGGGGTACCACCGGTCTCCAGCAAAACCTTGGACAACCGGCCCGACGCCCGGTCCCGGAGGTCGTCGAGTCTGCCATAGAGCATGGAAATGTATTCCTGCTCCTGGTCAGAATCTCCGTTTGACAACCGGCCTCCTTTTACATTATAATGCCGCGCATTCAAGCCTAATAATTCCGTCTAGATGAAAACTCTAGGCGGTTTTCTTTTCTTCCCGGTCATGGCGCGGCCCGCGGCAACTCACCCGGCTTCGCCGGCCAGTTCCGGCCGCAGCAGGTCCATCAGCAGGCCATCGTGGAACCGTCCGTCCGGGCCGCGCTCATACTGGCGCAGCACGCCCACCCGGCGGAAGCCGACCTTCTCATAGCAGCGGATAGCCCGGTGGTTGTCGGCCGCCGGGTCGATGGTGAGCCGGTGGTGGCCCCGCTGCTCGCAGAGGTACCGGGCCAGCAGCCCCACGGCCTCGGTGCCGAGACCCTGTCCCTGGCCGCGGGCGCTGAGGTAGATGTCGATACCGGCGTGACGGTACATCGGGTCATTCTCCTCGTGATACTGGATCCCGCCAATGACCTGGCCCGCCGTCTCGACCACGAGCAGCACGCTCTCGTCGTCCCCGCGCAGGCCGGCCGCGACCACGCTGACCGGATCCGGGTTACCCCACCAGCAGGCCACCTCCGGCTCGGCCAGGATCGCGGACAGGACCGGCGCGTCGCGCTCGTCCCCCGGGCGCAGCCGGACCCGTCTTCCGGTCAGCTCAGGGTGCACCGGGCCGTCCTGGCGGTCTGGTGTGCTCATCGTGGCCCCGCTCCTCCCGCCGTGGCCCGGCCCGCCCAGGCAGTATCCAGGCCGCTGCCGACATCCTCCCGCAGCGGGCATGGCCCCGGTCCGGGTGGGGAACGCCGCAGGTGAGACGTTAGGCCGGGGTAAATCGTTGTCAGGGAGTGCTGCCAGTGCCGGACCAGGAAGCCCGGGACCCGGGGACGCCCTGGGTGCTGCACGTTGACCTGGACCAGTTCATCGCCGCGGTCGAGGTACTCCGGCATCCGGAGCTGCGCGGCCGGCCGGTCGTGGTCGGCGGGGACGGCGACCCGGCCAAGCGGGGTGTGGTCAGCACCGCCTCCTACGAAGCGCGCGAGTACGGCGTGCATTCCGGGCTGCCGCTGCGGACCGCGGCACGCCGGTGCCCCGACGCCGTGTTCCTGCCGGTGGACCGGGAAGAGTACGAGGCGGCCTCGGCCACGGTCATGGAGACGCTGCGGGGGTTCGGCGCGGTCACCGAGGTGATGGGCTGGGACGAGGCGTTCGTGGCCGTGGACACCGACGACCCGGAAGGGTTCGCCCGCGAGATCGCGGCCGGGATCCGCGCCGCGACCCAGCTCGATGCCACGGTCGGGATCGGGCAGAACAAGCTGCAGGCCAAGCTGGCGACCGGGTTCGGCAAGCCGGCCGGGGTGTTCCGGCTGACCCACGAGACCTGGTTCGACGTGCTGGGCGGCCGGCCCACCGACGCGCTGTGGGGGATCGGGGCCAAGACGGCGCGGAAGCTGGCCGCGCTGGGCATCGAGACCGTCCGCGACCTGGCCCTGGCCGACCCCGAGGCGCTGGCCGCGGAGTTCGGCCCGGCGACCGGGCCGTGGCTGGTCCGGCTGGCCCGCGGCCAGGATCACTCGCCGGTGTCCAGCGCCCCGTACCTGCCCCGGTCCCGGGGCCGGGAGGTCACCTTCCAGGCCGATCTGGACGACTGGGAGCAGGTCCGCGCCGAGGTGGTCCGGCTGGCGGAACGGGTCACCGCGGACGTGGTGGCGGAGGAGCGGCCCGCAGTGCGGGTCGTGGTCAAGGTCCGGTACGCCCCGTTCTTCACCTCGAGTCATTCCCGGTCTCTGCCGGGGCCGACGGCCGACGCGGACGCCATCCGGGAGGCGGCGCTCGGTGCGCTGGAGCGGTTCACCGACCGGCGCCCGGTCCGGCTGCTGGGGGTACGGGCCGAGTTCGCCGACGGAGGCTGACTCCAGGCCGCGGGTCTGGCTCCGGGTCCCGGGCCCGGGTCCCGCCCGGGCCCGCGGCCCCGGGCCGCCGGGTCTCAGCCCTTCCGTGCGGCCAGGATGATCTGCGTGACGTCGTACCGGCTCAGCCCGAGCTTGCCGGCGATCTCGTCCGGCCGCAGCCCCTGCTGGTTGTACAGGACCGCCAGGCGCCGCTGTGACGCCGTGCCCGGCAGCCGCGGCGGCCTGGGGGAGACCGGGGCGGGCTTCACCGGGGCCACCCTGGCGGCGCTGATCCCGGCTGGACTGGCCCGCTGGGCTGGCCTGGGCTGGGCTGGCCTTGGCTGGGCCGTCCGGGGCGGGCCCGTCCGGGGCGGGCTTCGCCGGGCTGGCGGTCCTGGGCGGGCCGGGGCCGGCTCGGGCTGGCCGAAGGTGCCGCGCCGCTGGTCGTGATACTTGCCCCGGGCCAGGTCGGTCTTGGTGTCCTCGTCCAGCAGCAGGTACTGCTCAGCCGACTTGTTGACCCCGACCGCGACCATGGTCAGGCCCTTGAGGTTTTTCGCCTGGCACTCAGGCTTCATGCAGTAGTCGTATTTCTTAGCGCGCTCGGGATGCAGTTCATCCCCGCAGCTACACAGGGCAAGTGATGCACTTGGTCATGTTCATTTCAGCCGTCTACGCGACATGCCGTTATATGAAACCGAGGGCGGGCGCCTGATGTTCGCGCCGTCACGGATAGCGTGACCTGCGGAACTCCGCAGGCGGGCGGAGACGGGGAGGACACGTGACCGACGGTGGCCCGGCGCGGCCGGGAACGGATCGCGAACTGCTCGAGCTGATGCCGTTCGCGGTCACCCTGGGCATCGAACTCGACGCCGCCTCCGCCGGGGAGGTGCGGGGCCGCCTGGCCTGGTCACCGGAGCGGTGCACGGCCGGCGGCATCCTGCACGGCGGTGTGCTGATGGCGCTGGCGGACAGCCTGGGCGGTATCTGCGCCTACCTGAACCTGCCGCGGGGCGCGCGGACCGCCACCGTCAGCTCCAGCAGCGTGTTCCTCCGCGGTATCACCGGTGGGGTAGTCACGGCCGTGGCCCGGCCGCTGCACGCGGGGCGGGCGGTGATCGTGGTCCAGACCGACCTGACGGATGACGGGGGCCGCCTGGCGGCCCAGGTCACGCAGACGCAGGCGGTGGCCCCCGGGTAGGACGCGGCGTGGCTACCGGTCGTCGGGCTGGTGGCCCACGGCGGCCTTGCGCGGGTCCGGCGCGGCATCCGGTGCGGAATTCTTCGGCGGATCCGGACGCAGGCCGGACAGCACGTCCTCGATCGCGCATCTTGAACCGGATGACCGGCTGCCGGAACCGCCGCTCACGCCGGGCGGCCCGGGCCCGCTTGCGGGGGCGGCGCTGATAGCGCCACCGGGCCCACGGCGAGCCGGGCCGGGCCAGCCGGATGGCGCCCACGATGAGCAGCGGGAACAGGAACAATCCGAACAAACCCGTCCAGATCTTCCCCTTGAGCAGCGTGATCGCGGCCAGGATGAGGGTGACCCCGACGCTCACCGTGAGGGTGGTAACCGCCTCCCAGGCGCTTGCGTGCCGGTCGGTGGGGCTGGGGATGACGGAAGGGACGATCCCCAGCAGCAGCAGCACGGTCACGCCGACGGCCACGAACACCGCGTCCACGGACAGCCGCCCGTCGCTGGTCCAGTACACGTCGCGCAGGTGCAGGATGAGCGCGAACTCGTCGAGGACCAGCGCGGCCCCGAGCCCGAAGAGCGCGGCCGCGCCGGATCGCCAGTTCAGCGAGCCGCCTGGGGCCACGATGCCGGTGACCCCGCCGACGAGCATGAACACGACCCCGAACACCATGTGGTGCACGTGGAAGTCGCCGGGAGTGACGTTGCCGGGCCACCAGCGGACCTGGGCGCGGATCAGCCGCACCGAGAGCCGGATAAATCCGAACCCGGCCACGAACGCGCAGAAGAAGCAGAACAGCGGCAGCCGACCAGTCTGCACGATGTTCGTGCTGAACCAGCTGGACATATCCGCCCCCACCAGCCGGGCCGTCGTTGGGATAGCGCGCACTGCATGGTAGTCAGGCACGGCGCTCGTACACGCTGCTTTCAGCCTGCTCACCAGGGACGCTGGGTAAACGCGCTCCCCGTGGCCCGCCTTGCGGGCCACGGGGAGCGTCAGACTAGCCAGCGGGCCAGCTGAGGGCCAGCCGACGGGCCAGCTAACTCGGCTAGCTAACAGCTGGCCCAGGATCAGCGCACCGCGTCGGGCGGGGGCACCGGCTCGTTCACCGAGTACCGCTCGACGATGGCGGCCTCCATGCTCTCGCCCATCGCGGCGCCGGCCAGCGCCAGGTTCCCGGCCCGGTCGCCGCGGTAGACGACCGAGACCACGATGCCGCCGATCACCAGCCAGCCGAGCACGATGAACGGGGCGAGCGACACCGGCCAGGCCGGCAGCGGGTTGACCGAGTAGTACACGACCACGGCGAGGGCGACGATCCCGATCGCCGGGATCAGCAGGTGCTTGGCCCAGCTGAACTCGTCCGCGTGCTCCCGGCGGTAGAACACGAACAGGCCGACGTTGGAGACGACATAGACGAAGGCCAGCGCGAACGTGAACCAGGTGCCGGTCACGTTGTAGACGTTGGCCACGCCGATGGCCAGCGGCAGGATCAGGCCGAGCAGGATGTTGATGCCGGTCTGGACCAGGATCGCGTTGGTCGGCGTCTTGAACCGGGGATGGATCTTGGTCAGCGCGGTCGGCAGCGCCTTGGCCCGGGCCATCCCGTACAGGAACCGGGTGGACGCGTTCGTGCAGGCGATGGACACCGCGATGGCCGAGTTGAACAGCGCGAACAGCACGATCAGCCAGCCGTCACCCCAGTACTTCTTGCCCAGCACGAACGAGGGCAGCACCGGGGAACTGGCGAACGAGGCGAGCCGGCTGGTGCCCCAGCCGGTGATCTGGCCCCAGGACACCACGACCAGGAAGATGCCCAGGATGACGATGGAGCCGATCACCGCGCGCGGGATGTTCCGCCTGGGGTTGAGGCTCTCCTCGGCGAGCGGGGCCGCCGCGTCCCAGCCGGTGATGGCGAAGATGGCGAACACCACGCCCAGGAACAGCCCGTGCGCGTTTCCCAGATGCCCGGCCGTGGTCAGCCACTGCAGGTTCAGGCCGCCCGGCCCCGGGCTGGCCAGCCCCCATATGCCGAGCGCGAGCACGATGACGGCCTCGATGATGCCCAGCACGATGAGCAGCTTCACGGACAGCTCCACACCGCGCCACGCCGTCCAGGCGACCAGCACGATGAGGAAGATCATGAACCACCACCACTCGAAGGTGATGTTGTACTCGGCCTTGAGCGTGGACTGCAGCGTGGAGCCCATGAACGACCCCACCTGGGCGATGACCACCGGGTAGAAGAGCAGGTACACCCAGGCCACCAGGAACCCGGCCCGCCCGCCGAGGGATCGGGAGACGAAGGTGTAATAACTGCCGGTAGAGGACAGGTGCCGGCTGAACTGGGCCAGCACGTACCCGAGCAGCAGGGCGATGATGAACGCGCCCAGGTAGGCGAGGGGAGCGCCCACCCCGGCGTTCGCCACGATGAACGGGACCGTGAACAGTCCCGCGATCGCCGGGGCGATCGAGGTGACGCTCTGCATGAGCACGCCGGGCAGCGTGACCACGCCCGCCTTGAGGCGGCTTCCCGGTGATTCGGTGACGGCCGGGTCCGCTCTATCAGGCCCGGCTGATGAATGCGCCATTGTCAATGCCCTCCCATGCTGTTAGCCAGCTCATTTCTTAGTCACTGGGACTGCGTTACCGGGGCCTGCGTGACCGGCCCTGGGACGCACGAATTCCGCGTACGCCTCTTCCGGTTTCGCGGACTCGTGCACGACGGCCGCGACGGCCTGGATCATCGCCTCGGGGTAATCGCTCTGGAAGATGTTGCGGCCCATGTCGACCCCGGCCGCGCCGGCCTCGATGGCCTGGTAGGCCATGGTCAGGGCCTCGAGCTCGGGCAGTTTCTTGCCGCCCGCCATGACCAGCGGCACTGGGCAGGCCGCGGCGACCGTGTCGAAGTCCTCATCGCAGTAATAGGTCTTGACGACGTGGGCACCGAGCTCGGCGCAGATCCGGGTGGCCAGCCGCAGGTAGCGCGCGTCCCGGGTCAGTTCCTTGCCGACGGCGGTGACGGCGAGCACCGGGATCCCGAACTGCTGCCCCTGGTCCACCAGCCGGGTCATGTTGTGCACCGACTGGGTCTCGAACTCGCCGCCGATGAAGACCTGGACGGCGACGGCGCACGCGTTGATCCGGGCGGCGTCCTCCATGCTCACCGCGATCTGCTCGTCGGACAGCTCACGGAGGATGCTGGGGCCGCCGCTGGCCCGCAGCACGATGGGCGTCCCCGAGGCGGGCGGGATCGTGGAGCGGACCATGCCCCGGGTGGTCATCAGCGCGTCGGCGTAGGGCAGCAGCGGGAGGATCGACAGATCCACCCGCTCCAGCCCGGTGGTGGGTCCCTGGAAGTACCCGTGGTCGATGGCGAGCATCACGGTCCGGCTGGTGGACGGCCGGAAGATCCGGGCCAGCCGGCTCTGCATGCCCCAGTCCAGGCTGCCGCAGCCCTTGAGCGGGAACACGGCGGCGGGCGCGGGCACCGAGGGCTGGAAACGGGCACCACTGGTGGCATCGTCGGTGTCGGCCATGGTCGGTCTCTCCCGGGGTGGCGGTCTGGCGGCCGGTATCGGCCGCAGTCTGGTGGGGTCTAGGTGGGGGTCAGCTACTGGTCCGGCCGGGTCGGGGTGGGTCAGGCCCCGCCGCTAGGCACCCGCCGCCCGCCACAGCGGGTTGAGCAGGCCGTCTTCGGAGATGCCGAGCATCCTGGCGTAGATCTCGCGCCAGGCCGGGTACCGCTCGTCGTAGCGGGCTGCGGCGCCGGGGTCCGGCTCGTAGGTGGCGCCCCGGCGGCGCAGCTCCGGGCGCAGGTCGTCGAGGCTGGCGTAGCTGCCCGCGCCGAGTCCGGCGCACAGCGCGGCGCCGAGCGCGCTGCTCTCGGTGACCACGGGCACGTGCACGGGCACGCCGAGCACGTCGGCGATGATCTGCGGCCACAACCGCCCCTTGGCCGCGCCGCCGGTGAACGTGACCTCCCCGAAGCGCAGCCCGGTCAGCTCGGTGATGATGTCCCGGTGTCCCCGGGCGACGTAGGCCCCGGCTTCCTCGATGGCCCGGATGCAGGCACCCCGGCCGCTGGCCGCCGGGTGACCGAGGTCGAACCCGGCGAACGCCGGGCTGGCGTGCACCCAGCGCCGCGCGTTCATCAGGTTCGACATGATCGCGACCACCCCGCCGGACCCCGCCGGGACCTCGGCGGCCGCCTCTTCCATGACCACGTACGGGTCCACGCCGCGCCGCCGGGCGGCTGCGACCTCGGTGTCGCAGAACGCGTCGCGGAACCATCGCATGCTCATGCCGATGTAGAAGCCGATCCCCTCCAGCATCCACTGGCCCGGCGTGACGTGACAGAGCGTGCGCAGCCGGGCCTGCGGGTCGATGAGCGGCTCGGGCAGCAGCACGGTGTTCTGCCAGAAGGTCCCCGCGACCACGGTGTACTCGCCGGTGACCGCCCCGGCGCCCAGCAACCCCAGCTGGGTATCGGCGCCGCCCGCCACGACCGGGGTACCCGCCCGCAGCCCGGTCTGCTCCGCCGCCGCTGACGTCACCTGGCCGACCACGGTGCCGGGGTCCACCACCGGCGGCAGTACAGAGGCTGGCAGCCCGCACAGCTCCGGGATCGACGCCGACCAGGTCCGCTGGGCCAGCGTGAACATCCCCGAGCTGGAGCCGCAGGACGGCTCGGTGACCTGTGCCCCGGACAGCCGGTAGACGATCCAGTCGCTGAGCATGCCCAGGCTGCCCGCCGCGTCCAGGATGTCCGGGCGGTGCCGGGCCAGCCAGCGCAGCCGGGCCGGCGTGGTGATGGACACCCAGTCGCCCGCCTCGGCGTAGATCTTCTCGGCCGCGCCCTCGCGGACCAGGTCCGCCGCCTCCTCCGCCGACCGGCTGTCCACGTTCGGGCAGGCCCAGATCTCGCGCCCGGCCCGGTCGTACAGGACCACGCCCTCGCGCATGCTGGTGGCGGCGACCGCCGCGACGTCGGCGCCGGAGGCGCCCGCGGCCCGCAGGGCGTCCTGGACACAGGCGGCGATCGCGCGCCAGCCGGCCTGGACGTCGAAGTCCTGGCCACCCGGCACCCCGGGAGGCTCGTGATGCGCCCACTCGCGCACCGAGACCGCAGCCTGCTGCCCGGCCTCGGTAAACAGCACGGCGCGGCAGCTGCCCGTGCCCGCGTCGATGGCCAGCAGGTAGCGGCTCGTCATGTCATCGCGCTCCCAGCGTGCAGCACCTGCGGGTTCACCACGTCGGCGGGCACCCGCCCGGCCACCAGGCTGGCCACCGCGGCCACCGCGCGGCGGGCGCCGCGGGCCAGCGTCTCCGCCGTGGCCCCGCCGATGTGCGGGGTGACGAGCACGTTCGGCGCGTCCAGCAGGGGATGCCGGGTGCCCGGCTCCGGCCGTTCCAGCACATCCAGTGCCGCGCCCGCCAGAATTCCTTCCTCCAACGCCTCCACGAGGGCGGCCTCGTCGACCAGCGACTCGCGTGCGGTGTTGATGAAAAACGCCCCGGGGCGCATCCGGGTGAACGCGGCGCGGGTGAACATGTGCCGGTTCTCCGCGGTGGCCCGGGCGTGCACCGACACGATGTCGGACCGGTCCAGCAGGGTGTCCAGCGGTACCAGGGCGACGCCGTCCGCGGCCTCGGTGACCAGCGGGTCGTACGCCAGGACGGTGAAGCCGAGCGCCCGCGCCCGCGCCGCCACTTCCCGGCCGACCTGGCCCAGGCCGACCAGGCCGAGGGTGACACTGGTGGCCTCCTGGCCGATGTATTCGCTGCCCTCGAACACCGACTCGGCAAAGGCGCCCCGGCGCAGCAGGTCGGAACTGGCCCGCGGGACCGCCCGGATCAGCAGCAACGCGAACGCGATGGTGAGCTCCGCGACCGCCTCGGCGTTCTTGCCCGGGGTGTTGACCACCGGGATACCCCGGTCGGTCGCCGCGGCGACATCCACGTTCACTGGCCCGCCGCGGGCCACGCACACCAGCCGCAGCGGTGCGGCGTCGAGCACCTCGGCGCTCACCGGCGCGCCGTGCACGATGAGCACGTCGTGCCCGGCCACCGCCCGGGCGACGTCGGCCGGGTCGCCGACGTATTCGCGGAGCCGGTGCTCCGACTCGGTGCTCGGCGGTGCGAACGCCACCCCCTCGATCTGCATCGAGGTCACGTTCACCTCGTCGCCGAGCCGCGCCAGCGGCTCCGCGTAGGCGGACAACGGCATGTACGGATCGCCGATCACCAGGACACGCACCGGGTCCGGGCTGCTCACGGGAAGACGTACGTGGGCTCGAGGTCGATCGCGTGCCCGCTGCCGGATTCGAGGACGAACTTGAGCAGCGGCGAGGTGTCCAGGTAGTAGAACTCGATGGACTCCCCGATCCGCCCGCCCATCAGGATCTCCGCGCCACGTTCGCTCCAGTGCTTCTTGAGCGCCTCGCTGTCCTCGGTGGAGTGCTTCATGCAGGCGATGTGCTGCACGCCCTCGCCGTGGGTGTCCAGGAATTCCTGGTAGATGCTGGGGCCGCTGACCGGCTGGATGAGCTCGAAGCCGAGCCCGTTCACCGACGTCTCGGCGCCGATCATGCGGAATTCGGTCTTCTCGCCGCGCACCACGGTGTCGTGCAGCAGCGGCGGCTTGTAATCGAACACGCTCCAGGGGCCCCAGCCGAGGTTCTCGGTGTAGGACCGCAGCGCGGAGTCCATGTCGGCCACGACCACCGCGATCTGGGTGATGGTCATCGGGACCGGGGGGGCCACGATGCGCGCACCGTTACTGCCTGCCATCTGCTACCTCCTGGATCGGGCCCGCGGGCTCTGCCAGCTCACGGATCGAGCCCGCAGGCTCTGCGCGGAGCAATGCCTGGGTGATGACTTCAAGGTTGTCAGCCGGGCTCCGGCCCTGATCAGGGGAGCGGGGCGAGTTGAAGATCGCGCTGCCGCTGACCAGCACGTCGA
Organism: uncultured Actinomycetes bacterium; assembly: GCA_963718305.1. Classification (GTDB taxonomy): domain Bacteria; phylum Actinomycetota; class Actinomycetes; order Streptosporangiales; family Streptosporangiaceae; genus RYN-230. The sequence goes on along the minus strand of CAVQZG010000020.1, from coordinate 159,989 downwards.
TGTCCCAGCCGGCCATCTCGGCCGCGTTGGCCAGGCTGACCCCGCCGTCCACGCCGACCAGCACGTCGGCACCGGCCTGGGCGGCGAGCTCGCGGACGGCCGCGACCCGGCGGCGGGTGTTGGCCGCGGGGGACTGGCCGGACCAGCCGGGGTTGACCGCGAGCACCAGGATCAGGTCGGCCAGCTCGAGCACCGGCTCCACCGCCTGCACCGGGGTGCCCGGGTTGATGGCCACGCCGCGCAGGAAGGAGCGCGGCTCCCCGGCCAGCTGCGTCATCTCCTGCAGCGTGCGGTGCAGGTGCCGGGTGGCCTCGGCGTGCACGGTGATGACCGACGCCCCCGCCGCCGCGATGTCCGGCACCAGCCGGCGGGGCTCCTCGACCATCAGGTGCGCGTCCACCGGCAGGCCGGTCGAGGCGACCGCGGCCACGAACGCCGGGCCCACGGTGAGCTGCGGGCAGAACGCGCCGTCCATCACGTCCACGTGCGCCCAGGCGGCCGTGCCGCGGAGGATGTCCAGCTCCGCGCCCAGCCGGGTCAGGTCGGCGGTGATCACTCCGGCGCTCAGGCGGGGAACGGTCACCACGGACCGCCTCCCTCCATCGGAGGAGCATTCGCTCAACTAGTGCGCATATGCTCGCGTGGAAGAAGTATCGGCCTGTATGCCAGCCTTGGCAAGGCCCTGACCGGGAATTTCCCGGCCTGAGGGCGGGAGACGGCCCGGCCGGGGCGGATCAGCCCCGCTGCAGCTCGAGCAGGCGCAGCGCGACGAGCTCGTTCGTCACCAGGACGTCGAGGAACCCGCCGCGCAGGGCGCCGAGGATCGCCTCCGCCTTGTGCAGCCCGCCGGCCACGCCGACGACCTTGGGGATAGAGGCCAGCTCGGACAGCTCGATGCCGATCCGCCGGTCGTGGATGGGCAGGCTGACCACCTGGCCGTCGCCGTCGAAGAACTGGCCGAGGATGTCGCCCACGACGCCCCGGTCACGCAGCTGGCGCACGTCGTCCGCGGCCAGGTAGCCCATCTGCACGATGGTCGCGTCAGCGGCAGGCGTGCCTACCCCGACGATGGCCTGGTCCACGCCGCACGCCTGGGTGAGCACCTGCTGGATGGCCGGCTCGGCCTTGAGCGCCGCGGCCAGCTTCGGCGTGGACGCCACGATGGGGGTCGGGATGATGGTGGCCGTGGTGGCCTCCGGCTCGGTGCTGCCTTCGCCCTTGGACGACAGGATGGTCTGCAGGTAGCCGTTGACGCCGCCGGTCAGCGTGACCATATGCACCGGGCCGACGGCGCCGAAGTTGGTCGAGGCGATGACCCGGGAGACCGTCTCCCCCCAGCCGACGCCCAGGGAGCCGCCGGGGCGCAGGTGGGTGCTCATGAACTGGGCCCCGCCCAGCCCCAGCCGGGCGTTCAGCAGGTGATGGTCGGGGGGTTCCTTGTCATGATCCGGGACGACCAGTGCCTCGGTCAGGCCGAAGGTGCGCCGCAGCTCGCTGCTGACCTCGAACGCATCGAGGTGGTCCGCGTTCAGGTTGATCGAGACCAGGCCCACCTTGCGGGCCCGGTCCAGCATGCGCCCGACCGACGCCCGGGACACCGACAGCCGCCGGGCGATCTCGTCCTGGGTCAGTTCGTCCTTGTAGTAAAACCAGGCCACCCGGAGCAGCAGCTCCTCCGCCCCCGACCTGCTCTCAACTGTGCTCACTGGTAACCCCTGTTCCCCGCAGCCAACTACTCACGGTCGATCACCTGGCCGCCATCCAGCGGGATTACCGCACCGGTCAGGAAGGACGCCGCCGGGCTTAGCAGCAGCAGTATCCAGAGCGCAACTTCCTCGGGGGTGCCGATCCGGCCGAGTGGTACCTGGCCGCGGAGCCAGCGGTAGGCCTCGTCCAGGTCCTCCGCCCAGGTCGCATGGATAGGCGTGTCGATGGGGCCGGGCGCGATGCCGTTCACCCGCACGCCGAGCGGAGCCAGCTCGCCGGCCAGGGTCCGGGTCAGGTAGTCCAGCGCCGACTTGGTCATCGCGTACACCGACTGGCCGACCCGGTGCAGCGTGCCCGACGAGGAGCTGATGTTCACCACGGCCCGCACGCCAGACTCACGCAGGGCGGGCAGGGCGGCCTGGATCAGGAAGAACGGCGCCCGGATGTTGGTGGCGAGGTGCTCGTCGAAGCCGGCCACGTCCCATTCGCCGAGCGGTTTGTGCCGCACCACGGCGGCGTTGTTGACCAGCCCGTCGATCTGGCCGTAGTGATCCAGGCAGGCCGCCGCGACGTGTTCGGGGCTGGCGGGATCGGCCAGGTCGGCGGGCAGGCACAGCGCATCACCGCCCGCGGCCCGGATTTTCCCCGCCACTTCCTCCAGGGGGTCCGGGCGCCGGCCGACCAGGACCACGCGGGCGCCGGCGGCGCCAAGCTGGCGGGCCGTCGCCGCACCGATGCCGCTGCCCGCTCCGGTCACGATGATGACGGCCCCCGTTAGTCCTGGGTTAGCCAGGATCTGTGCCTCAGGACTCGGCAACGCTGCCATAGGGACTCCCAGGGAGACGGGGCGCCACGCTCGCGCCGCATTGAGCGTATGTCAACTAAGTGAGCGTTCGCTCACGGCTGGTCGGCCAGCGCCGGGGTGATCAGCGGGAGTCATGGCCGGGCGGGGCCGAGGCAACGGATCACCCGGACCGGTTCGCGTCCGGCCCGGATCCGGACCGGCAGGCTGGCGGGCAGGGCGAAGGTCTGGCCCCGGCGGATGGGCAGGCTGCCGAAGTCGCCCTCGACCCATCCGTCGCCGGCCGCCACCACCGCGATCGAGAAGCGCCCGTCGCTGACCTCGATCTCGCCGGGAACCTCCAGCGCGGTCGCGTCGAAGAACGGCAGCACGTCGCCGGAGAACAGGCGCACCTCACGCGACTCGTGGCTGGTGCGCAGCACCCGCGGCTGCTGGCGGGCCCGGGCCAGGGTGTCCGCCCGGCTGGCCGCGGTGTAGTCGATCATGTCCAGGGCCAGGTCCCAGCCCAGCCCCATGGTGGCCGCGTCGTCGTCGCCTCCCGAGGTCTCCGGGATCACGATGTGGTCGCTCGGCTCCTGGACCTCGATGAACGAGATCCTCGGCCCCAGGTAGTGGGGGACGCCTGCGTGGGCGACGTAGACCTCGCCCGGGTGCACCGGGGTGCGGTGCAGGGTGGCGCGGATGCCGGCGGTGTCATGGCGCCGGGCCGCGTCGGCGAACCAGGCCCGGGAGGTACCGGGGACAAAGCCGATGCCCGCGTAGGCGGGCTCCTGGCCGTCGCCCGGCGTGTCGAGCAGGATCCACGCCTCGGTCTTGCCGAACGGCGAGTCGAGGTGGCGCCGCGCCCACTCCCGGGTCGGGTGCGCATGCAGCGGGACCTGACCCGCGGGCGACAGCAGCTTGACCAGCACCCCGGTGATGGGTCCCCAATGGTCGGCGAACCGCGGGCCGACCATCTCCCCGGGCAGCGCCTCGACCAGTTCCCGGAGCGTCACCGGGCCGGCCCCCGGGATCTGGACCCGGCTCAGGCCCTGCGGGCGGCCGTCCGGGTCGCCGTTACCGGCCTGGGTGCACGAGCCGACCCAGTCCTCGGACCACCAGTCGTCCGGGCGTTCGGGCAGGCCGCGGAACGTCCTGGTCAGCGAGCCGCCCTCATAGAAGCGGTACAGCGGGTGGTAGTCCAGCGGCAGCGGTCGCCGGATGGCCTCGCGGAGCGGGCTGGCCCGGACCGTCATCGCGCCCGGCCTACAGTTCCGCGTTCACGATGAAGCCGCCGTCCACCAGCAACGTCGCGGAGGTCACGTAGCTGGCGTCGGGCGAGAGGAGGTAGGCGATGGTGGCCGCGAGTTCGTCGGGCTGGGCGGCCCGGTGCAGGGCGATCCGCTCGGTGTAGTACCGGACCGCGGCCGGGTCGTCCATCATCGGCGCGCTCATGTTCGTCTGCACCCAGCCCGGCTCGACCGCGTTGACCCGGATGCCGTGCTGGCCGAGGTTGGCCCCCAGGGCCTTGGCCAGCATGCTGATCGCGCCCTTGGTCCCGCAGTAGGCGGTCTGGTACGGCGCCCCGACGTGGGCGGAGATCGAGCTCACGCAGCAGATCGCCCCGCCGTGACCCTCGCGGATCATCTGCTTGGCCGCCTCGGTGCAGACCACCCAGGTACCGCGCACGTTCGTCTCGAACAGCTGGTCGAAGTCCGCGATGCTGGTCTCGTCCCACTTCATGAACGGGTTGATGGCCGCGTTGGACACCACGCAGTCGAGCCGGCCGGCGCGCTCGGCCACGACCCGCACCATCGCGGTGACCTGCTCCGGATCACGCATGTCGGCTACCACGGGAAACCCTGTGCCGCCTGCGTTAACGATCCGCCGCAGGGTCTCCTCCGGATCACCCTCGGGCCGCTGGTTCACGCCCACGACGGCGCCCTCGGCCGCCAGGCGGACCGCGGCGGCTTGCCCGATTCCCGTAGTCGCCCCGGTGACCAGCGCGACCTTGCCCTCGAAACGGCGCTCCATGACTCACGTCCCGTCTGGAAAGTTGCCTGCCTGGAAGCTGCCAGCGCGGAAGATGCCTGACCAGCCGATGCTGACCAGAAGATGCTGCTCAGAAGATGGCGATCGGATTCCACGGCGACCCGGTCGCGCCGGGCAGCCGCAGCGGCAGCCCGACCACCATGAACTCGTCCCGCCCCTCCTCCGCGCAGGCCTGGGCCAGGTCCTCAAGCTGGAGGCTGTCCGAGGCGAACATGCCCATCGCGGTGATCTGCAGCGGGTGGATCGGGTACAGGATGCCCTCGACGTTGCTGGGCACCGTCTCCCCGTCACCGTCCGGCAGGAAGGCCGCGATCCGCCGTTCGTGCATCCACGGGATCGTGTCCACGTGCAGGCCTGCCTTGCCCTCCCCGGCGGGCGGGTAGTCGTTGATCCACGCGCCGAGTTCGAGCCGGCGCCGGTGGTGGCCGGTGCGGAAGACCAGGATGTCGCCCTCGCCGAGCCGGACGCCCTGGGCCTGCTCCGCCGCCTCCAGTTCGGCGCGGGTCACCGCCTCGCCCGGCTCCAGCCACTTCACCCCGCGCAGCCGGGGGATATCCAGCAGCACGCCCCGGCCGACCAGCCCGTTGGCGTAGCTGGTCACGTCGAGCGCGGTGGCGCCCCTGGTCGTCATCACCTCCAGGGCGGGCCGGCCGTTGTACACCTGGCCCCGGTAGGCGATGTGGCACAGCGCGTCCATGTGGGTGTGGCAGTCGCCGTGGAAGGCCAGGCCCAGGTAGTCGGTGGCGAACGTGAGGCTGCCCGAGCCGATGTCGATGTCGTGCCCCTGGACCACGTGATGGGTGACGGGGCTGGGGTTGTCCGGCCCGGCCACGGTGTTCATCGGGATCGACATCGTCACCTGCCGCCCGGACCGGACCAGGGCGGCGGCGGCCCGCACCTGGTCCGGGGTGAGGTAGTTGAGCGTGCCGCGCTCGTCATCGGCACCCCAGCGCCCCCAGTTCTTCACCGCCTCGAAGATCTCCTCGAACTCGGCCAGGGTGACCGGCGCGGGCCGGGTCAGGGTCGTCACGGAATCACTCACCACCTGTCTGCTGAACGCTTTCTGCTGGAACCCCAGGTGCTGGAGCGGGCGCTGGAAGCAGCCGGGACACCCGGTCCCCGAACTCATCCAGGGCGGCCGTCCCCTGCAGCGCGCCGATCTCCAGGTCGTACTGGCGCGTCTCACCGGGCTCGAGCCACTGCAGCTCGCCCCGCTCCCGGGCGTCCGCCCGGCCCGCATCCCGGTTCGTGCCGGGCTCCAGGCCGAGGGCATAGGTGCCCTCGCCCAGCATCCGCCACACCGTGTGGTGGGGCAGCTGGCCGATCCGGAACACCTGGTAAACCCCCAGCCCGCGGGCCCGGTTCAGCAACCCCACCGGCACGGTCCCGGCCGGCTCGGCGATGAGCTCATGCTCGAAGCACGCTTCCGTGGCCCCCCGGACCGGGCCGGACATCAGCTGGTACCCATCGACCGGCACGCCGTAGTCCGTGCTGGTCCGGCGGCTCGGGACCACGAGTTCCGCGCCCTCGTCGAGCACCGGGAAGCCAGCATTGCAGTGATACAGGAACATGTGCGAGGCCGGCGTGTGCCCGGTGTTCTCGACCACGTCGTGGATGGTGAACACCGACGCGCCGACCCGCGCCTCGATCCGCCGCCGGAGCACGAGCTGCTCGGCGAACACCGCGGACTGGAGCACCTCGCCCTCGGCCCACAGCACGCACTCGTCGCCCTCCCACCGCTCGCCGTACCCGGCCAGCCGGGCGGGCAGGCCGCCGGCCCGCCCGTGCAGCCCGTACCGGACCGACGGCTGGATGTGCGGCTGGTTGAAGTGGGCGGCGGTGTCCTCGGCCGGCCCCAGGGTGTGGTCGAGGCCGCAGGTGACCACCATGCCGCCGCCCCAGGCGCGGAACCAGCCCCAGCCGTCCGGCTCGTAGTACCACGGCCCGGTGACGCCGGCCCCGGATAGCCAGCTCAGCGGCTGCCCGCCCAGCTCGCACCGCCCGACGTCAAAACAGCGGTCGATCAGCACCTCGAACGCGAACCCGGTGCCGGTCCGGAATTCGAGCACCCGGACCCCGCGGCCCTGGCCATCCCCCAGCGTGACCAGCCGGACTCCCGCGACCTGCTCCAGGCGCCCGACGCGGCGCAGCAACCCGGCCCGCGGGTAGCCCGTGCCGAACAGTTCAGGCATGTTGCCAGCCATCCTCACCTGGGCGAATACCAAAGTTCTCCCAATTGTGCGCAAATGTCAAGGTGCTGAGCGTTCGCTCACCGGGCGGAGGTGGACCGGGCTGGGGTGGACCGGTCCGGATCTGGCGGGAGTGCCCTGGGTGCGGGCGGTGTGGGCCGGCGGTGGGGGCCGGTGGGGGTCAGCGATGCGGGCGGGTGTGGGGCTGGCGGTGGGGGCCGGGTGGGGGTCAGTCCGTGCGGGCGGCGGCCGTGGAGCCGGTCGGCGGTGCGGGCGGTCTGGGGCCGGCGGCGTTGCCGGGCTGTGGCCCGCGGCGCATGATGGATCGGTACGGCCGCGCCGGGGGGCAGCGGCTGGCACCGGGGGACGGATGCAGCGGCACGCCCGCCAGGCGGTGGCGGCGCTCGTGGTTCTCGCGGCCGTGATACTCACGGTGATCGCGGGGAGCGCCACGGCCAGAGCCAGCCGATCCGGGGCCAGCCGATCCGGGGCCAGCCCATCCCGGACCAGCACAGTCCCCGCGGCCCGGACCGTGGTCAGCTTCACCTGGGGCGGCGGCCTCGGAGATCAGATGGGCGCGCTGCCGATCTTCCAGCACTACCGGATGCACGCCACCTTCTACGTGCCGTCCGGCCTGGTCTGCCAGCCCGGGGTCAGCCCGGGCTGCGCGCATTCGCCGTACCTGACGCTGGGCGAGGTCCGCCGGGTCGCCGCGGACGGCAACGAGATCGGCGGCCTGTCCGTGCAGCATGTCCCGCTCGCCCCGCTGCCCGCCGCGGAGGCCCAGCGGGAGATCTGTGACGACCGGGTCAACCTGACCCGCTGGGGTTTCCGCGTCACCGATTTCGCCTACCCGTTCGCGCAGGTGAACCGGACCCTCCAAGAACTCGCGCGGCGCTGCGGTTACAACTCCGCGCTGGGCACCGGGCAATTGCGCGGCGCCGGGCTGTGCCCGCACTGCGCCTGGGCGGAGACCATCCCGCCCCGCCACCCCTACCTGCTGCGCGCGCCTATCGAAGTGGCGTCGGTCGGCACCAGGTGGTCACCGGCCACCTTCGAGAACATCGTCACCGGGGCCCAGCAGCACGGGGGTGGCTGGATCATCTTCACCATCCACGACGTCTGCGCCCGGGCCTGTGCGCTGGGCGTGACCCGGCCCGAGCTGGGCAGCGTGCTCGGCTGGCTGGCCCGGCAGGCCGGGCACGGGGTGAGCGTGCGCACCGTCCGCCAGGTGATCGGCGGCCCGGTCCGGCCCGCAGTGGCCGGTCCCGGCCCGCGGCCCGTCCCGCCGCCGGGGATCGTCAACTCCCGCCTGTCGGCGATCACCGCGGCCGGGATGCCAGCCTGTTTCCAGGCCAGCCGCTACGGCACGAACCACGCCACCTTCCGCTACCAGCGCCGGGCCGGGCCGGGTGGGGCGGGGGCTGAGGTTATCTCCGTGACGCAACGAAAATCTGGCCCGGCGCAGCTCGTGCCCGCCATGGACCTGGGCGCGTGCGCACCGGCGGTGACCGCGGGAGTCCGCTACACGCTGGGTGCCTGGTACAAGTCGAGCGGGCCGGTGGTATTCAACACCTACTACCGGACGGCCGCCGGCACCTGGGTGTTCTGGGTGACCAGCCCGCCGCTGGCCGCCTCGCGCGGCTGGACCCAGGGGACCTGGGCTGCGCCCGCCGTCCCGTCCGGGGCAACCGCGGTCAGCTTCGGCCTGGCGCTGCGCTCAGACGGCACGCTGGCCACCACCCGGTACAGCCTGGCCCGGGTCCGCTACACCAGCACCCGGCTGATCGCATTCGTCGTCCTGGTCCTGGCGGCCGCGATCGCGCTCTTCGGCGTCCGCAGGGTCCGCCGTCCGCTGATTCCGCCGCGGGGTGATCGTGATCAGGGGCCGCCCCACGCGAAGCCCTGACCCCGGGTGCTCAGCCGCGGATGAACCGGAACACGGTCTCGTAGCGCCGCTCGTCGCCGTGGCCGAGCCAGATCATCGAGCCGTCCTCCCGGGCGGCCGCGTCGCCGGCCACGTGATGGGTGGAGGGCTCCAGCCCGACCGCGTAGCTGCCCTCGCGCAGGTTCAGCCACTCGAAGAAGGCCGGGAACGCGGCCGGATCGTAGTCCAGCTCGAAGGCCCGGCCCCGGGCCGCGTTGACCACCCGGACCCGTTGCCGGCCGTCGGGGTCGGGGGTGAGCGCGTGCTCGTAGACCTGCTCGACGAAGCCGGGCTGCGGGCCGGGGAAGACCAGGTGCGAAACCTCCTGCTCGGCCACGCTGTCGCTGCGCCACAGGGTCTGCGCGATGGGGGCGTCGAACGTGCTCCCCTCCTCCAGCAGCGGCCATCCCACGTTGATGTGGTACAGGAACATGTGCGGGGTCTGGTCGAAGCCCGCGTTGCGGACCCGGTCGGTGAGCCGGATCTCGGTGCCGCCCAGGTCGGCCTCGATCCGGCGGTGCAGCACCAGGTTCTCGGCGAAGATCGCGGCCTGATGGATCTCGCCCTCGGCCCAGAGCACGCAGTGGTCCCCGTCCCACCGCTCGCCGTAGCCGGTGAGCCGGGCCGGGATGTTGGCCACCCGGCCGTGCAGCCCGTGCCGGACACTGCGCCGCGGCGGATAGTGATACTGCTCCGAGGGGACCTCGCCGCCGAACAGGGTGTGATCCAGCCCGGCCGTGACCACCAGCCCGGACATGCTGCGCAGCCAGGACAGCCCGTCCTCGTCGTGGTGCTCGTGCAGTCCCGGATGCCGGAATCCGGTGGCGGACCGCCAGCCGACGGACAGGTCGTCGAACTCGGCCAGGCCGAGATCCATGGCCCGGTCGACCAGCACGTCGAAACGCAGGCCCCCGCCGGTGCGGAACTCGAGCACGCGGATCCCGCGCTCGCTGCCGTCGTCGAGCACCACGGCCCGCACGCCGCCCGCCGCAGCCAGGTCGCCGGTGACCCGTTCGAGGACCGGACGCCCTGGCCAGGGCCGTCCATCGGGCATGCTCACGGTCGTCACGACATCACCCATCCACCGTTGACTTCGATCGTCTGGCCGGTGACGAACGCGGCATCGGGGCCGGCCAGGAAAGAGACCACCGCGGCGAGCTCGTCGGGCGTGCCGCGGCGTTTCAGCGACTGCTGATCCAGGACGTGCTGGTTGTACGCTGCCGGGTCATCGTAGATCTGCTCGGCCGCGGTCGGGAACGCGCCGGGGGACACCGCGTTGACCCGGATGCCGGACGGCCCGAGCTCCCGGGCCAGGGCCCGGGTCAGCGCGGTCGCGGCGCCCTTGGTCGCGACGTAGGAGGCCAGGTTGGCCCACCCGCCGTGCATGGTGATGGACGCGATGTTGACGATCGCGCCCGCGCCCGCGGCCTGCATCTGCCGGGCCGCGGACTGCGCGCAGAGCCAGTAGCCGCGCTGGTTGACCGCGTGCACGTCGTCGTACTCGTCGACGCCGATGTCCAGGAACGGCGTGGCCGGGTAGATCGCCGCGTTGTTGACCAGGACGGCCGCCGGCCCGGGCCCGGCCGCCACCGCGTCGAAGAACCCGGCGATCGCCGCCGCGTCACGCAGGTCCACCGGCCAGGCGTGCGCCTGACCGCCCTCCTCCTCGACCGCCGCGCGGGTCTCGTCCAGACCCGGGCCGTCGACGTCGGTCACCGCGACCACGTGCCCGTCGGCGGCGAGCCGCCGCGCTATGGCCCGGCCGAGCGAGCCGCCCGCCCCGGTCACTACCGCCACCGTCACGCCGGCCTCCTTAACACGGGCCTCCTTCACCCGGGCCTTCCTTCCGCGCGGGCCCGCTCGCGGGGCCGCGCGCGGTCCTGGGAGTGGACACCGGCCCGGGCGGCCGCGTACAGCTCGTTGACCCGCCGGACCAGCCCGGCGTGCGGCTCACCGGCCAGCAGTCCCTCGCGCAGCACGGCCGAGGCGGCGAGCTGGAACTCCGGGTAGCCCGCGAACCGCGGCCGCACCCAGGCCTGCTCGACGGTGGCGAGGGTGGCGCGGTAGAACCCGCCGCCCGCGGCGTCGGCCCCCGGGTGCTGCCACGCCTGCCGGGCCGAGCTCTGCCCGCCCAGTTCGGCGTACAGGCCGATCTGCACCTCGTCCGAGAGCAGCGTCCTGATCAGGGCCGCAGCGGCGCCCAGTTCGATGGCGGACCGGGTGATGGCCAGGCCGGTGCCGCCGAGCACGCTGCCGATCCCGCCCGGTCCCGCCGGGGCGTCGAAGGCCGCCAGCCGCGAGGATCCGGGCTCGCCGCCCAGCGGGCGCTGGTAGGTCACGTACCCGTAGACCAGCGGGCAGTAGGCGGGTCCGCCGCCGGCCGCCATGGCGTCCAGCACGCCGATCGGGTTGCGCTGGGATAGCTCCCGGTCGGCGCAGGCCAGCAGGTCCGACATGATCGCCAGGGCGGCCGTGCCTGCCGCGTCGGTCACGAACGGCCCGTGGTCCCGGGTGGGCTCCTCGTTCCCGGCGTTCGCGTCGTCCCGGGCCGGTGCCGTTCCCGCCGCCACGCAGATCGCGCTGAACATCAGCAGCGCGTGCGGTCCGCCCAGGCACAGCGTGGTCGGGTGGGACCGGGCCGCCTGGCAGGCCTGCTCCCAGCTCGCGGGCCTCGCCTCCATCAGGTCCGGCCGGGCCACCGCGACCTGGGCGGCGGCGTCCAGCGGCAGCGCCCACGGCCGGCCGTCCAGCACGTAACTGTCGTACGACGCGCCCACCGAGGCCGTCCGCCAGGCCGCCAGTTCCACCTCCCCGAACACCTCGTCCAGCGGTAGCAGGGCGCCGTCCCCGATCGCCTCGCCGAGCCCGGGATGGTCCACGACCAGCAGGTCGAAGTCGTCGGCCAGGGTGCGCAGCGGCCGGGACTCGAACCCCTCCAGCGACTGCCGCTGCCAGTGCACCGACACATCCGGTTCCAGCGCCCCGGCCAGCGCGTCCAGCACCCGGTACCCGCGCGGATGGTCCCAGGTCAGCCCGCTCAGCCGGACCGTCACGTGATCTCCCCCGGTCCGGTGGCGGACCCGGGTGCGCCGGGCTGCGGGGGCTGGCTGCCCGGCGCGGGCTCGTTGACCACGCCGCTGGCGGCCAGGCGGTCCACCGCCGCGCCGTCGTAGCCCAGCTCGGCGAGGATCTCCCGGGTCTGCTCGCCGGCCAGCGGTGCGCCGCGGTACACCTCCGGCGGGGTCGCGCTGAACCGGTACGGGAAGCCGGGGGTGGTCACCCGTCCCTCGGTCGGGTGGTCGTAGCTGACCAGCGACCCGTTGTGCTGGACCTGCGGGTCGGCGAGCACGTCGGCGTAGTCGTACACCGGGCCGGCCCAGATGCCCCGCGCGTCGAACTCGGCCAGCCACTCGGCCGTGCTGCGCTCCGGCAGCCGGGCCCGGACCAGCGCGGTGATCTCGTCCCGGCGGGCGTGCCCGTCCACGTCGTCGTCCATCCCGGCGAACTCGGCGATGCCGAGCACCTCGCCGAGCTGGGCCAGGGGCGGGAAGGCCAGCGCCAGGTACCCGTCGGCGGTCGCGAACGTGCCGTACGGCGCCCGGATGTAGGCGTGCCCGTGCACCTCCCGCCCCCGGTGCTGCGGGATCCCGCCCACGGTGTAGATGGACAGTTCCTGGGCCTGCACCGCGATCGCGGAGTCCAGCATGTTGACCGTGACCAGCTGCCCCTCCCCGGTGCGCTCCCGGTGCAGCAGGCCGGCCAGGGCGCCCTCGAACGCGCCGTACCCGGTGATGGCGTCCACGGCGTAGGTGCCCGCCGGCGCGGGCGGGTCCGAGGCCCGGCCCACGTTGAGCATGGCCCCGCTCATCGCCTGCAGCAGCATGTCCTGGCCCGGCCGGCCGGCGTACGGGCCGCTCTCGCCGTACCCGGAGATCGACACGTACACGATGTCCGGGCGGACGGCGCGGATGGACTCGTAGTCCATGCCCAGCCGCTCGGCCACCCCCGGGCGGTAGTTCTGCAGGAACACGTCACTGCGCCGGGCCAGGTCCAGCGCGATCGCCCGGCCCTCGCCGGACTTCAGGTTGACCGCGAGGCTGCGCTTGTTGCGGTTCAGCGACAGGAACGACGCGTTGATCTGGTGGCCGGACGCCCCGCCGGCCGGGGTGTGCCGCTGCCACTCGCCGCTGACCGGCTCGACCTTGATCACGTCCGCGCCCAGGTCGCCGAGGCGCATCGCCGCCAGCGGGCCGGCCATCGCGATGGTCAGGTCGATGACCCGGTAGCCGGACAGGATGCCCATCTGCTCTGCTCTCCTTAACGGGGCGGGATATTTGCGGGCCGTGAGACGAGCGGGCCCGGATCTCCCGGGCGGGCCCGGAACTCTTACCGGGCCCGGAACTCCGGTGGCCTGCGCTCGGCGAAGGCGGCCCGGCCCTCCGCGGCGTCCTCGGTGGCGAAGCAGATCGTCTGCAGTTGGCGCTCGTAGTCGATGGCCCGGCCGAGCGGCATCTCGAAGGCGGCGCGCAGGTTCCGTTTCGCGGTCTCCGCCGCGATCGGGGCCCGGCTGGCGATGGTGGCGGCCAGTTCCGCGGCCCGGCCGGCCAGGTCCTCCGGCGGCACGACCTCGGTCACCAGGCCCCAGCGCAGCGCGGTGGCGGTGTCGATGGGGTCCCCGGTGAGCAGCATGACCGCGGCGTTGCCCGGGCCGATACTGTGCGCGAGCAGCGCGGACATCCCACCGCCGCCGATCCAGCCCAGCTTGATCTCCGGGGCGGCGAACGTCGCGGTCTGCGCGGCGAGCCGGATGTCGCAGCCCAGCGCCAGTTCCAGGCCGCCGCCCAGGGCGTACCCGTTCACCGCGGCGATGACCGGCTTGCGCAGCGCCCGGATCGCGTCGCAGTAGTCCGGCCGGCTGCCGAACTCCCAGGGGGTGGCGTAGTCATCCAGCCCGGCGATGTCGCTGCCGGCGCAGAACGCCCGCCCGGTGCCGGTGAGGACGACCGCACGCACCTCGGGTTCCTCGTGCAGGTGGGTGACGTGGCTCAGCAGCGCCGCGGTCATCGACGGGGTGAACGCGTTGAGCTTGGCGGGCCGGTCGATGGTGAGCACGGCGACGTGGTCGTGCAGGTCCATCCGGACCTGGCCAGGATCAGGTGTCATGGTGTTCCGCCTCCGTCCGCGTTCTGCTCGCGGATCAGGTCGGTGCCCTGCTGAGGCGCATCCGCGCCGGGCTGGCCGAGCGCGTCCGCGCGGGCGCCCTCGACGATCTCGCGCATCGCGGCCTCGGCCTTCCGGTGATGGCCGCGCTGGATGGCCTCGGCCACCCGCTGATGGGTCGGCAGCGTCTCGCGGTTGTGCGCGACCGAGTGGGTGTGCAGCGGGCGGATCGCGCCGAGCGCCACGCTGACCACGTCGTGGATGTACAGCAGCAGGTCGTTCTGGCAGGCCGCGAACACGGCCCGGTGGAAGGCCAGGTCGGCCTCGATGAACGCGTCCGGCACCTCGACCGTGGCCCACAGCGTGGCCATGGCCGCCGCGATCACGCCGCGCTGGGCCGCGCTGGCCGACTCGGCGGCCAGCCGGGCCGCGCCGGGCTCCAGCGCGACCCGCAGGTCGGCCAGGGCCCGGATGTCCGCCGGGCTGGCGTCCGGGGAGTACCGCCAGCGCAGTACGTCCGGATCGAGCAGGTTCCATGACTCGCGCGGCCGGACCCGGGTCCCGGCGCTGGTCCTGCTCTCCAGCAGCCCCTTGCCGGCCAGCACCTTCACCCCCTCGCGCAGCGCCGAGCGGCCCACCTCGAACCGGCCGACCAGTTCGTCCTCGGTAGGGACCGGGGTGCCCGGGCCGAGCTCACCGCGCACGATTGCCGCCCCCAGCGCGTGTACCACCTGGGCGTGCCGGGCCTGGCCGGGATATGCGGCGGTCACGGGCGGCGCTCCTTCCGCGGTCGGGCGGGCCTGGCCGGCGCCTGCGGCATCTCCTGGTCAGGGCCTCGGCGGCCGGGTGCTGACCGGTCCGACGTTACGGTCCCGGCCCGTCGGCGTCAACAGCTTCATCAGATGAAGTCTGCTGTTGATCTGATGAATCGTTGACGCGCCCGGCTCTCCGCCGTACCCTGCCGGAGGGTGGCCCGGCCGGGCCACCAGACCGGCGGAGGGAGATCCGTGCAGCTGATCAGGTACCGCGCGGGCGACGGGGCGCCGCAGGTCGGCGTGCTGGACGGCGGGCGGGTCACGCCGCTGCCCGGGGTGGCGACGATGGCCGAGTTGCTGGCCCGGCCCGCGACGTGGATCCGCGGCGCCTGCGAGACCGTGCTCGCGGGCGGGGGGCCGGGCGCCGGAGGGTCCTCGTTGCGGGAAATCAGCGTGCTGGCCCCGGTGGACGGGGAAACCGAGGTGTGGGCCGCAGGGGTGACCTACGAGCGCAGCATGCACGCCCGGGTGGAGGAGAGCCTGGACTCGGCGGACATCTACGACCGGGTCTACACCGCGCCCCGGCCCGAGCTGTTCTTCAAGTCCGCCGCGTGGCGGGTCGCCGGTCCTGGTGCGCCGGTGAACGCGCGCGCCGATTCCCAGGTGGACGTGCCCGAACCAGAGCTCGCCGCCGTGCTCAACGCCGACGGCGACGTGATCGGCTACACCATCTGCAACGACATGAGCTCCCGGTCGATCGAGGGGGAGAACCCGCTCTACCTGCCGCAGGCCAAGATCTACCTGGGTGGTTGCGCGGCCGGCCCGGGGATCCGGCCCGCGTGGGAGGTCGCCGACCCGTACGGGCTGACCATCGAGATGACCATCCGCCGCGACGGCGGGACCGCCTGGACCGGCCAGGCCAGCACGGCCGGGCTGCGCCGGACCGTGAACGAGCTGGCTGCGTTCCTGTTCCGCGAGGACGAGTTCCCGGCGGGCGTGGTGCTGTCCACCGGGACGTCCCTGGTCCCGGACCTGCCGTTCACGCTGCAGGCCGGGGATGAGATCCGCATCTCGATCTCGGAGCTCGGCGAGCTGGTCAACCACGTGGTCCGCGGCAAGGCCGCCCTCCGCGCCTGACCCCGCAAGCCGCCGCCGCGCGGAAACACCGGGGCGGCGCCGGCCCGCCTGCTGGCAGTTCACCGGGCCGTGGCCGCGGACCTCTGTCGCCCGCGCGAGCGTTTGCTCATACTGTTAACATCTGCTCAACTCAGACAACGGCAGGTTCCTGGGGGCGGTGATGGAACGGCGTTTTGAGGGCAAGGTGGCACTGGTCACCGGCGCGGCGACCGGGATCGGGCAGGCCGCCGCGGCGCGGCTGGCCGCCGAAGGCGCGCTGGTGGCGGTGAACCACCGGCCGGAGCAGGACCCGGCCGGGACGCTCGGGCAGATCGCCGAGGCTGGCGGCGAGGGCTTCGGCGTGGCCGCCGACATGCGCGACCCGGCGCAGGTCCGGGCGATGGTGGCCGAGGTGGCCGGCCGGGGCGGCCGGCTCGACTACGTGGTGTCCAACGCCGCCGTCAACCCGTTCATGGCCTGGGACGAGACGAGCGTCGACGACTTCAACCTGCTGTTCGAGACCAACGTGCGGGGCACCTGGGTGGCCTGCACCGAGGGGGCCAAGCAGATGATCCGGGAGGGGCACGGCGGGGCGATCTGCTGCGTCAGCTCGATCTCGGCCCACGTCGGCGCGCCCGGGCAGACCGCGTACTGCGGCACCAAGGGCGCCATCAGCATGCTGGCCAAGGCGCTCGGCCGCGACCTGGGCGAGCACGGCATCCGGGTCAACGCGGTGGAGCCGGGCTGGGTCAAGACCGACATGAGCGCCCCGCTGACCGCCGACCCGGAGGCGCTGCGCTACTACACCGAACGGGTCGCGCTGCACCGCGGCGGCGAGCCCGCGGAACTGGCCGCGGCCATCGCCTGGCTGCTGTCGCCCGACGCCAGCTACGTCACCTCGGCCACGCTGCTGGTTGACGGGGGCTTCATCGTGAACGCCGAGCTGTGAGGAGATCGCCGGTGCCCGATCCAGCACAGATCCTGCGGGAGGCCTACGACCAGGTCAGGAGGGACTACGGTGCGGCCATCGGGCAGCGCCGGGCGGAGCTGGTCACGCCCGCCCTGGTCCTGGACGTCGACGCGGTGCAGCGCAACATCGACCACATGGCCAGCGAGCTCAAGCAGATCGGCGCGGCCGTGATCCGCCCGCACTACAAGGCGCACAAGAACCCGGACATCGCCCGCCGCCAGCTGGCGGCGGGCGCGTGCGGGCTGTCCATGGCCACCGTGTGGGAAGCCGTGGTGCTCGCCGCGGCCGGGTTCGACGACCTCTTCGTGGTCAACACCGTGGCGCATCCAGCCAAGCTCCGGGCGCTGGCCGAACTGGCCCGCGATCACCGGATCCTCGTCGCGGTGGACGAAGCGGGCAACGCCGCGGCCCTCTCGGCGGCGGCCGTCGCGGCCGGGTCCACGCTCGGCATCATGATCGAGGTGGATACCGGGATGGACCGCTGCGGGGTGGATTCCGCGGCGGACTGCCTGGCCCTGGCCCGGCAGGTGACCAGGCTGCCCGGGCTGCGCCTGGAGGGGATCACCGGCTACGAGGGGCACTGCTCGCTGACCCGGGACAACGACCTGCGGCACGAGCGGCAGCGGCTGGCCATGACGTTCTTCACCGGCGTGGCGGCGCTGCTGGAAGCGGACGGCATCGGCTGCCCGATCCGGTCGGCGGGCGGGATCGCGACCTGGAACTGGACCGCGGCCTTCCCCGGCATCACCGAGATCCAGGCCGGCACCTACGTGGTCATGGACAACTTCCACGGGGTGATGGTGCCGGGCTTCGAGCACTCGCTCACCATCCAGGCCACCGTGATCAGCCGGCAAAGCGGCAAGGTCATCGTGGACGCGGGCAACAAGTCGGTCGCCGACCCGGCCGACGTGACGATCGCCGGGCATGACCTGCCGGTGTTCCGGTTCGACGAGGAGCACGGCATCTTCGACGCGGCCGGCGGATCCCCGCTGCGGGTCGGCGACCCGGTGGCGCTGGTGCCGGGGTACTCGCCGAGCACGGTCAACTGGTACGACGCCTACCACGTGGTCTCCGGCGGCGTGGTGGTGGACATCTGGCCCGTCATCCCGCGCGGGCCAGGACATCATGGCCTGGCCTGACCTGGGCCAGGCTCTTGCCAAGATCCATCGGCTGGGTCGATACTCCTGTGAACGGATGACCATTCCGTGAGCGAATGCTCTGCGCTTGAGTGAGCCTGTTCCCCATGGGTAGCAGGAAGGAGACTCACGGTGGCAGTCGAGACTGGTCAGTCAGGTAAAGGCACCGTCAAGTCCGAACTGCGGGCGAACGCCGTCGGCCTCCCCGGCATGCTGATGCAGGGCATCGCCACCATCGGGCCGTCCTTCGCGATCCTCGCGTCGTTCGTGTTCATCGTGGGGTTCGCCGGGATCGTCACGCCGTGGGCGTTCCTGTTCGGCGGCATCCTGCTGGGGCTGCAGGCCCTGTCGGCGGCCCAGCTGGCCAAGGTGTTCCCGTCCGCCGGCGGCTGGTACACCTGGATCGCCCGGTCCTTCCATCCGCGGGCCGGATTCTTCGCCGGGGTGCTGTTCTCGATCTGGCTGCCGCCGGTCGCCACGCTCACCATGTCGTTCCTGGCCAAGACGGTGCTGGAGCCGTCGATCAAGGCCGAATGGGGGGTGGACATCCCGTGGTGGATCTGGGTGATCGCCGGCGTGGCCCTGGTCATCTTCTTCGCCTACCAGGGGATCTCCATCTCCGAGAAGGCATTGCTGATCACCGGCGCCATCGAGATCGTGATCATGGTGGCGCTGGCCTTCACCGGGCTCTTCTCACCCGGCCCGGGCGGGTTCAGCTGGGCGCCGCTCAACCCCGGTAACTTCGGCCTGGCCGGCAACCTGTTCCTCGGCGTGGTGTTCTCGATCTTCGCGTTCAGCGGCTGGGAATCCACCGGGCCACTGGCCGAGGAGAGCAAGAACCCCAAGCGCAACGTGCCGATCGGGCTGGTCGGCTCGGTCATCGTGCTGACGATCTACTTCGTGTTCGTGACCTGGGGCTACCTGAACGGCATCGGCGTGGCCAAGGTCGGCGGCATCGCCACCGCGTCCGCCTTCCCGGTCGCCACGATGGCCCAGCGGGTGTGGGGCGGCGCCTGGGTGCTGCTGCTGTTCGCGCTGCTGAACTCGGCCATCGCGCTGTCCATCGCGTGCTTCAACGGCGGCACCCGGACCTGGTACGCGATGGGCCGCTCCGGCGTGCTGCCGAAGATGGTGGGCAAGGTCAACCCGGCCCGGAAGACCCCGGTCAACGCGATCACCCTGCAGGTCGGCGTGCAGGTGCTGGCGTTCGCGTGCGTGCTGATCTGGGGCGCCGAGAACGTGTTCTTCTCCTGGGCCAACGCGATCACCATCGGCCTGGTGCTGATGTACGTGCTGTGCAACATCGGGGTGGTCAGGTACTACCTCACCGAGGGCCGCGCCCAGTTCAACCCGCTGCTGCACATCGTCGTCCCGGTGGTCGCCTCGGCCGCGGGCATCCTGGTCGTCTGGAAGTCCTACTTCTCCCCGTTCACCAGCACCGGGCCGGTGTTCTGGGGCCTGATGACCTTCGTCGTCGTCCTGGTGCTCACCGTGGTCATCCTGATCTACCTCAAGGTCACCGGCCAGGAAGACTGGATGCGCCGGGCGCAGCTGGTGTTCGAGCAGACCGGCGGGCACTAGGAACCGGGCCGGCGGCCTGGTGACGCAGGCGGGCGGGCGGCTGGCGGGCCGCGTCGGGCTGATCACCGGCGCGGCCAGCGGCATCGGCGCGGCGGGCGCGGAACTGTTCGCCGCGCAGGGAGCGGCCCTGGTCCTGCTGGACGTGGACGCCGCCCAGGGGAACCGGGTCGCCGGGGCGATCAACGCCCGGGGCGGCCGGGCCGAGTTCGTGGCGGGCGACGCGGCGAGCGCGGATGACGTGTCCGGCGCGGTCCGCCTCGCCGTGACCACGTTCGGCCGGCTCGACCTGCTCTGGGCCAACGCCGGGATCGGCGTGGCCAAGACGGTGCCCGAGATGACGGTGGATGAGTGGGACCGGGTGCTGGCCGTCAACCTGACCGGCGCCTTCCTGCTCGCCAAGTTCGGCCTCCCCGAGCTGGCCGCGGCCGGCGGCGGGACGATGGTCATCACCGGCTCGGCGAACTCGTTCATGGCCGACCGCAACTGGGCGGCCTACTGCGCCAGCAAGGGCGGGCTGCTGATGCTCTGCCGGGCGCTGGCCCTGGACCACGCGGCCGACGGGATCCGGGTCAACATCGTCTGCCCTGGCTCGGTGGCCACCCCCATGCACGAGGCCTGGCTGGCCACCCGCCCCGGCGGGCGGCCGCTGGCCGAGGTCCGGGACGACGACCGGGCCGCCCATCCGCTGGGGCGGTTCGCCGACCCGGCCGAAGTGGCCCGGGCGGCCCTGTTCCTGTCGTGCGCGGAATCGAGCTTCACCACGGGCTCGCCGCTGCTGGTGGACGGGGGCGTGACGGCGTGAGGCACCCCCATGGCCGATTACTCGATCTGGGTGATCGAGTTCGCCCGGGCCCGCTCGCCGCTCGGGCTGCTGCTGCACGGCCAGGCCGGCGACCGGGAGATCCCGTACTGCTTCACGGTGCTGCGCAGCGCCGGGCACACGATCCTGGTCGACGCCGGGTACCGGCCGGCCGGGCATGGCCGGGAACTGGCCGACGAGGATGGCATCACGATCTGGCGCGACCCCGCCGAACTGCTCGCCCGGGCCGGCGCCCGCCCGGAGGATGTGGACGCGGTGCTGGTCACCCACGCCCACTTCGATCACCTCGGGAACGTCGCCGCCTTCCCCAACGCCACCGTCTACATCCAGCGGCGCGAGGTGGAGAAGTGGTCCTGGGCGGTCAGCCTGCCCCGGGCCATGGACTGGCTGAAGCAGGGGGTCAGCATCGAGGACCTGACCGGGCTGCTCCGGCTGGCGGACCAGGGCCGGCTCCGGCTGGTCGACGGCCCGTGCGACGACGTGTTCCCCGGCATCAGCCTGGTGCCCGACTTCGACACGCACACCTACGGCCACCAGCACGTGGTGATCCGCAACGAGTCCTCCGGCGTCTGGGTGGTGCCCGGCGACGTGATGTACCTCTACGCGAACATCGAGGGGATCGGCGGTGACGGCCGCTACGTCCCCATCGGCCTGGCCATGGGCAGCCAGGAGAACTGCATGCTGGCCCTGGACGAGCTGATGCGGGTCACCGGTGGCGAGACCAGCCGCATCCTGCCCGGCCACGAGAGGCTGCTGTGGGAGCGTCACCCGTCCTGGCGCTACCCGGAAGGCCTGCACCTGGCCGAGGTCTGCCTGCGGCCCGGGGAGGCGAGCCGGCTGCCGCCCGGGAACGCCCCCCGGACGGGCGGAGGTGACCCCGGATGAGCTCCTCGGTGTTCCACCGTGACCTGCGCGCGGCCTACCCGTCGGTGGTCAGCGCCGAGGGCATGTACCTGCGCACCGAGTCGGGGCAGCGCATCCTCGACGCGGTCGGCGGCGCGGCCACCGTGGTGCTCGGGCACGGCGTGCGCGAGATCACCGACGCGATCGCCCGGCACGGCAGCGAGCTCAGCTTCACCTACGGCGCGACGTTCACCAACCCGTGGCAGGAGCAGCTGGCCGACGCGCTGGTGGCGATGAACCCGGAGATCGCGGCCCGGGTGTACTTCGTCTCCGGCGGCTCGGAGGGTGTCGAGACCGCGGTGAAGATGGCCCGCCAGTACCACCTGCAGTCCGGCCAGCCGGGCCGGCACAAGGTCATCGCCCGGTGGCAGAGCTTTCACGGCAGCACGCTCGCCACGCTGTCGCTGTCCGGCCGCCCGGCCTGGCGGGAGCCATACCTGCCGCTGCTGCCGCCGGCCCCGCACATCGTGCCGCCGTACTGCTACCGCTGCCCGCTGGGGCACACCTACCCGGGGTGCGGCGTGGCCTGTGCCGACGACCTGGAGCGGACGATCGTCATGGAGGGACCGGACAGCATCGCCGCGTTCATCGCCGAGCCGGTTATCGGCTCGACCGTCACCGCCGTGGTCCCCGTTCCCGAGTACTACCAGCGGATCCGCGAGATCTGCGACCGCTACGACGTGCTGTTCATCGCGGACGAGGTGCTGACCGGCTACGGCCGCACCGGCCGCTGGCTGGCCATCGAGCACTGGGGCGTCACACCGGACATCGTGGTCATGGGCAAGGGCATCAGCAGCGGCTACGTCCCGCTCGGCGCGGTGCTGGCCGCCCAGCGGGTGGTCGACGCGTTCACCGCGGGCTCGGGCACGTTCAGCCACGGGTTCACCTACAGCGGCAACCCGTTCTGCACGTTCGTCGGCCTGCAGGTGCTGCAGTACGCGCTGGCCCACCAGTTGTTCGAGGGGGTGACCGCGAAGGGCCAGCTCCTGCGCACGGCGCTCGAGCAGCTCGCCGGGCGGCATCAGATCATCGGCGACGTGCGGGGGCTGGGGCTGTTCGCCGGCCTGGAGATCGTGGCCGACCGGGCCAGCCGGGAGCCGTTCCCGGAGCAGGCCGGCCTGACCGGGCGGATCGTGCGCGGGGCGATGGAGCGGGGGGTCCTCATCCTGCCCGGCGTGGCGGGCGCCAACTACGGCCGGGGCGGTGACCACCTCCACCTGAGCCCGCCCTACATCATCACGCCGGCCGAGATCGACCTGATCGCCGGGGTTCTGGACGAGACGCTGACCGAGATCGAGGCGTCGCTCTAGTGGCCGGCCGGCCACGCGTGCTGATCACGTCGGGCGACCCGGGTGGCGTCGGCCCGGAACTGGTCCTCCGCGCGCTGGCGGACCCGCGGACCAGCGGGCTCGCCGAGTTCACGGCGATAGGCAACCCGGCGGACTTCGAGCGGGCCGCGGCCGCGCTCGGCCTGCCGCTGCCCCGCATCCACCCGGTAGACCGGCCGGGAGGCGGCCTGGACGGCGCGCCCAGCCCGGTGCCGCTCGGACACCCCTCGGCGGCCGGGGGGCGGGCCGCCGTGGCGGCGGTCCGCGAGGCGGCGGCGCTGGTGGCCGCCGGGGACGGTGACGCGCTGGTCACCGCCCCGGTCTCCAAACAGGCCCTGCGGCTGGCCGGGTACCCGTGGCCCGGCCAGACCGAGCTGCTGGCCGACCTGTGCGGCGCGAGCGACCTGCGGGTGCTGCTCATGGCGGGCCCGCTGCGGGTGGTCCATGTGAGCGCGCACCGCTCGCTGCGCGAGGCCATCGACGCGGTCACCCCGGCCAGCGTGCTGCGGACCATCGAGCTGGCCGACGGCGCCGGGCGGCGGCTGCTCGGCCGGGCGCCCCGGATCGCCGTGGCCGGGCTCAACCCGCACGCCGGGGAGCACGGCATCCTCGGCGAGGAGGACGAGCGGTTCATCCGCCCGGCGGTGGCGCAGGCCCGGTCCCTGGGCATCGACGTGGACGGGCCGCTGTCCGCGGACACCCTGTTCCCGCGGGCCGCGGCGGGAGGAGCCGACCTGGCCGTCGCCATGTACCACGATCAGGGCCACATCCCGGTCAAGCTGCTCAGCCGGGACGAGGGGGTGGCGGTCACCCTGGGCCTGCCGTTCCTGCGGACGTCCCCCGACCACGGGGCGGCCTTCGACCTCGCCGGGCAGGGCGTGGCCCGGGCGGGCAGCATGACCGCCGCCATCGCGGCCGCCGCGGCCGCCACCCGCGGTCATCAGCCGTGACCGCCCGCCGTGCGCGGGCGGTGCCTGAACCCCAGGCGGCGCGCGACGGTTACCTGCTGGCCCTGGACGCGGGCACCGGCAGCTGCCGGGCGGCCCTGTTCACCCTGGACGGCCAGCCAGCTGCCCTGGCCCAGCGCGAGTGGTCCCATCCGCCCGCCGGCGGCATCCCCGGCTCACAGTCCTTCGACCCGGCCGGCCACTGGGCGCTGATCTGCGCCTGCATCCGTGAGGTGCTCGGCAGCGTGCCCGCCCCGGCGGCGGTGCGGGCCGTCGGCTGCTCCAGCATGGGCGGCGGGCTGGTGCTCTACGGCCACGGCGGGCAGGAGCTGTGGGCCTGCGCCAATGGCGACACCCGGGCCGAGCGGGAGGCGGCGGTCATGCTGGCCGACGGGACCGCGGCCGAACTGTACCGGCGGGGTGGCGGCTGGATCTCGCTCAGCGCCGCGCCCCGGCTGGCCTGGGTGCGCCGCCACGAGCCCGGGGTGTGGGCGGCCGCCACCCGGCTCAGCATGATCGCCGACTGGATGGTGTTCCGGCTCACCGGGGCGCTGGCCACCGAGGCGTCGATCGGCTCCACCTCGGGCCTGTTCGATCTCGGCCGCCGGGCCTGGTCCCCGGAGCTGCTGATCCGGTGCGGCCTGGAGCCCGCCCTGTTCCCCGAGGTGGTCGAGGCCGGGACGGTGGTGGGCCAGGTGTCCGGAGGGGCGTCCAGCCAGACCGGCCTGGCCTCCGGCACACCGGTCGTGGCGGGCGGCCTGGACACCGCGCTCGGCCTGGCCGGCCCGCGGGCCGGGGTACCCGGCCGGCTCACGGTCACCGGCGGGAGCTTCTGGAAGCAGACCGTGGTGGCGCCCGCGCCCGCCGTGGAACCGGCCGGCCGCCTGCGCACGATCTGCCATGTCCGGCCGGGCCAGTGGCTGGTCGAGGGGATCGGCTTCTACGCCGGCCTGGCGTTCCGCTGGCTCCGGGACCACGCCGCCGCGGGCCAGCCAGCGGGCCGCACGGCAGGCTACGCCGAGCTGGAGGACCTGGCCGCGGCGGTCCCGCCCGGGGCGGGCGGGCTGACTGCCCGGCTGGTCCCGGCCGATGCGTGGACCTGGGCGCGCTGGCAGGCGCCGTTCCCGCCCCGGCCGGGTGCCGCCCAGGCCGGCCTGGGCGAGCAGGCGCGGGCCATCCTGGAGGCCGCCGCCTACTCCACCCGCCGCGCGGCCGGGCTGCTCAGCGAGCTGCTCGGCCCCGCCGCATGGCAGGAGGTCAGCCTGACCGGCGGGGCAGCCCGCAGCAGGCTGTGGCCGCAGATCCTGGCCGATGTGCTCGGGTACCGGGTCAGCGTGCCCGCGCACACCGAATCGGCGGCCCGCGGGGCGGCGATCCTCGCGGGCCGCGGGGCCGGGGTGCTCGCCGGCGATCCACCGCCCGGCCCGCAGCCGGATGGCGCCGGGCAGGCCGACCCGGGCCCGGAGCCGGCCACCCGCCCCAGCCTGGCCCGGCAGCGGGCCTATGACCAGCTCTACGCGCGGTGGCGGCCGGCCGGCTAGGACTCCAGGTGCGCGGTGTCGTTGTAGCCGCGGAGGATCCAGCGCTGGGGCGTGATGACCAGGCGGGAGATCGACGCGTTGTCCGCGCCGAGGAACGCGAACGGGCGCGACCCGGTGGCCATGGCCAGCAGCGCCGCGATCACGCCGCCGTGCGTGACGACCGCGACCCGCTGGTCGGGATGGGCGGCGGCGATCCGCTTGAGGGCGCCGCTGGTCCGGGCCGTGAATACCTCGGCGGGCTCGGCGCCGGGGATCACATCCCAGCGTTCCTGCGCCCACATCTGCTCGGCGATCGGGTGATTGTCCGCGACCATCTTGCGGAACACGCCGGCTTCCCACTCACCCAGGTTGACCTCACGCAGGTCCGGCTCCACCTGCGGGGCGAGCCCGAGCCGTTCCGCCAGCGGCGCGGCCGTCTGCGCGGTACGGCACAGCGAGGTCACGTACAGCGCGTCGATGTGCTCCTTGGCCAGCCGCTGCGCCAGCCGCTCGGCCTGCTCGTGCCCGTTCTCCGCCAGATCCGGGTCGGCGTGCCCGTTCACCAGCGGAAAGGGTTTTTCCATGTACGCGGCCTGCGACTCGCCGTGCCGGATCAGCAGGATGTCGGTCGCTCCCGGCGGCGGCCGGAACCGGGTCTGCCGGTAGGAGGTCGCGCCGGGATGCGGCTCAGGCTGCGCCCCGCCGGCCGCCGGCTCGCCGGCCGGGCCGCCGGCCGCCGGGGCGCCGTACGGGGACTGGGCGGGCTGGGATTCGCGTTCGGGCATCACCACGTCCGCAGGGTAGCCCGCCGAGCTGCGGTCTTCGCGACCAGGTCCGGTGAGATGCCGCTATTGTGCGATGCGGCCGGTGCGGCTCGCCGCCAGGGCGCCCCTGGTATCCGAGACCGTGGCCGCCACCCCGTGCCGGGCAGGTGCCCCGGCCGGGCTGCGGCCGGGGGAGGGCAGATGGCTCCTGCAGAGTACGACTTCATCATCGTCGGCGGAGGCTCCGCCGGCAGTGCCCTCGCCAACCGCCTGTCCGCGGACCCCGCCACCCGGGTGCTCGTGCTGGAGGCCGGCCGGCCGGACTACCCGTGGGACGTGTACATCCACATGCCGGCCGCGCTGACCTTCCCGATCGGGAACAAGTTCTATGACTGGGGATATGAGTCCGAGCCCGAGCCGGACCTGAACGGCCGCCGCGTCTATCACGCCCGGGGCAAGGTGCTCGGCGGGTCCAGCAGCATCAACGGGATGATCTTCCAGCGTGGCAACCCGCTGGACTACGAGCGCTGGGCTGCCGACCCCGGCATGGCGGACTGGGACTACGCGCACTGCCTGCCGTACTTCAAGAAGATGGAGACCTGCCTGGCCGGGGCGGACGAGTACCGGGGTGGCGACGGCCCGCTGGTGCTGGAACGCGGCCCGGCCACCGGCCCGCTGTTCCAGGCGTTCTTCGCCGCGGTGCAGCAGGCCGGGTACCCGATCACCGACGACGTGAACGGGTACCGCCAGGAGGGTTTCGCCGCGTTCGACCGGAACATCCACCGGGGCCGCCGGCTCAGCGCGGCCCGGGCCTACCTGCACCCGGTGATGAGCCGGCCCAACCTGGAGGTGACCTGCCGCGCCTTCGTCACCAAGATCCTCTTCGAGGGTGAGCGGGCGGTGGGCGTGGAGTACCGGAGCGGGCCGGCCCGCGGCGGCGCGGTCCAGGGCCGCGGCACCGCCCGGCTGGCCCGCGGCGCCGAGATCATCCTGTGCGGCGGCGCGATCAATACCCCCCAGCTGCTCCAGCTGTCCGGCGTGGGCCCGGCGGAGCTGCTCCGCGGGCTCGGTGTCCACCTGGTCGCCGACCTGCCCGGGGTGGGCGAGAACCTGCAGGACCACCTCGAGGTGTACGTGCAGTACGGGTCGAAGCAGCCGGTGTCGGTGGCGCCGGCGCTCAAGCTGCGCAACCGGCCCATGGTCGGCGCGAAGTGGCTCTTCCTGCGCGGCGGGCCCGGCGCCACCAACCACTTCGAGGGCGGCGGGTTCATCCGCAGCAACGACGAGGTGGCCTACCCCAACCTCATGTACCACTTCCTGCCCATCGCGATCCGCTACGACGGCTCG
Organism: uncultured Actinomycetes bacterium; assembly: GCA_963718305.1. Classification (GTDB taxonomy): domain Bacteria; phylum Actinomycetota; class Actinomycetes; order Streptosporangiales; family Streptosporangiaceae; genus RYN-230. Next base: position 132,986 of record CAVQZG010000020.1, on the reverse strand, counting down.
TCCCCGGCCGGCGGGCACGGGTACCAGGTGCACGTCGGGCCGATGTACTCCGACTCCCGCGGCTCGGTCCGGATCGTCTCGCGTGACCCCGCGGTCCATCCGGCGCTGCGGTTCAACTACCTGTCCACCCCGACCGACCGCCGGGAATGGGCCGAGGCCATCCGGGTCACCCGGGACATCCTGAACCAGCCCGCGTTCGACGAGTACAACGCGGGCGAGCTGTCCCCGGGTACCGAGGTCGCGACCGAGGAGCAGATCCTGGACTGGGTCCGCCGGGACGCCGAGACCGCGCTGCACCCGTCGTGCACCGCCAAGATGGGCACCGGCGCGGACGCCGTGACCGATCCGGCCACGATGCGGGTGCACGGGCTGGACGGGTTGCGGATCGTGGATGCCTCGGTCATGCCGTACATCACCAACGGCAACATCTACGCCCCCGTCATGATGACCGCGGAGAAGGCCGCCGACCTGATCCTGGGCAACACCCCGCTGCCCCCCGAACCGGTCCCGTTCTACCGGCACGAGCCGCAGCAGCCCGCGGCCGGGGCCCGGTGACCGACCCCAGGGACCCCCGGGGGCTGGCCGCTGACGCGCCGCTGCTGGACGCCTGGCTGCGGTTCACCGCGGAGGCGGACGCCGGGGCCCTGACCCCGATGAGCGTGCCCGGGCACAAGCAGCGGCGTGACCTCACCGGCACGGTGACCGCGGGTGACGCGCCGTTGTACGGCGGGCTGGACAGCATCAAGCACGCGGACGAGTTGCTGGCCGAGGGGGAGCGGCGGGCCGCACAGCTGTGGGGCGCCGACTGGTGCCGGTTCTCGGTGGCCGGCTCCACGCACGGCAACCAGGCGCTCGCCCTGGCCGTCGGCGAACCGGGCCGGCCGATCGTGGTCACCCGGGCGCTGCACCGCTCGCTGCTGCTCGGCATCGTGCTGGCCGGGCTGGAGCCGGTATGGGTGCTGCCCGAGGTGGACCCCGCGACCGGGCTGCCCGGCCCGGTCCCGGTCCGGGCGGTCCAGGACGCGCTGGCCCGGCATCCGGACGCCTGCGCGGTGTTCCTCGGTGACCCGTCGTACGTCGGCACCACCGGCGACCTGGCCGGGCACGCGGCGGCCGCGCACCAGGCCGGGGTGCCGCTGCTGGTCGACGCGGCGTGGGCCGCGCATCTCGGGTTCGGGCCGGGGCTGCCGCCGCATGCCCTGGCGGCGGGCGCGGACGCCATGGTGACCAGCGCGCACAAGGTCCTGCCCGCCTACACCCAGGGTGCGCTGGTGCTGGCGCGCACGACCCTGGGTCAGCTCGATGCGCCAGGCCTGGACCCTGCCCGCCTGGACCCTGCCCGCCTGGACCCTGCCCGCCTGGACCGGGCGTTCGAGGCGACGCATACCACCAGCCCGGCGGGCGCCATCATGGCCAGCATCGACGCGGCCCGGGCGCTGCTGGCCCGCGACGGCGAGGAGTTGTGCGCCCGGCTGCTGCGGGTCGTGGCGGCGGCCAGGGACCGGCTGCGCGAGGTGCCCGGCCTGGACGTGCTGGACGGCCCGGCGGTCGAGCCGGGGAAGCTGGTCGTCTTGCTGGCCGGGACCGGGGCGCACGGCATCGCGGTGGAGGCCGACCTCATCGCGGCCGGCATGCCGGTGGAAATGGCCGACCGCGACACGATCATCCCGATCGTCACCCTGGCTGACGACGAAGCCGCGGTGACCCGCTTCACCGCCGCCCTCGCAAGCATCGTCGAGGCGCACCGGGGACCGCCGCGGCGGCCAGTTCCGGCCGCATCGTGGACGGTCATTCCGGAGATGGCGATGCCGCCGCGGGAAGCCTTCTTCTGCCGCAACGAAACCCTCTCCGCCCGCGAGGCCGTCGGCCGGGTGAGCGCCGAATTGGTGGCGCCGTATCCGCCGGGCGTCCCGGTGCTCGCCCCGGGCGAGGTGATCACGTCGGCGGCACTGGACGCGCTGCGCGCGGCCCGGGCCGACGGCGGCCGGATCGCCTACGCCGCCGATCCCACCCTGGCCACCGTGCAGGTCATCGCCCGGCCGTAACGAGCCAGCTACCGGAAACAACCTTTACTGGCCCATTGTCCACGCGGCCGCCGCGGCCTAGCCTGGGCCGATGGATCTTCGGCGTGGGCGGCAGGGCAGAACGCGGCTGGGCAGACCGCAGCTAGCTAGAACCAGGCGCGGTGCGGCGCGGGCCGGGGCGTGTGCCGCGGCCTTCAGCCTCGCGGCGGCCCTCTGCGGGGCGGCACCGGGCGGGGCAGCGCTGGCCGGGGCGGGGCTGGGCGGCGCGGCCAGCGCCTCCACCGGGTCGGGTGGCGGGCAGCCCGGCGGGCCGGCGGTGGCCAAGATCTGCGCCGAGCCCTCCTCGGGGGCGGTCCTCACCACCGGCTCGCACCGTAAGCCCGCCGGGGCACCGGCCGCCGCGATCCGGGTGGATCAGGTCGGCTACCCGTCGGGCGCGGCCAAGGTGGCCGAGATCATGACCAAAGCCCGGCCGTCGGGCGATCTGCCCGGTGGTGGACTGCGCTGGGTCCTGGTCCGGGCCGGGTCCTGCACGGTGGCCGCCTCCGGGCTGGCCCGGCAGAACCTCGGCGCCTGGAGCAAGCGCTACGGCTGGGTGTGGGCCGCCCGGTTCTCCCAGGTCCGGGCGCCGGGCCGGTACCGGGTCGGCATCCTGGGTGACGCCTCGGCCGCCTCTCCGTGGTTCGCGATCGGATCGGCCGCGCGGCTCTACGCCCAGCCGCTGGCCAACGCGCTCTACTTTTACGAGAACGAGCGGGACGGCCCCGACTTCATCCACACCGCGCTGCGCAGCGCGCCCGGCCATCTCAACGACGCCAGCGCGATGACCTACCGGACCCCGCCGGTCGACGGCAACGGCAACTTCAAGGGCAGCCTGGCCAAGTACGCGACCGGGGTGCGGATCAACGCGACCGGCGGCTGGTTCGACGCCGGGGACTACCTGCACTTCGTCGAGACCACCAGCTACACCGAGGCCGTCCTGCTGCAGGGCGTCGCGTCGTTCCCCCGGCAGATGGGATCACGTTCCGGCACGGACTTCACCGGCGAGGTCAAGTTCGGCCTGGACTTCCTGCGCCGGATGTGGCACGAGCGCTCCCGGACGCTGTACTACGAGGTCGGCACCGGCGAGGCGAACAGTTACTACTTCGCGGACCACGACATCTGGCGGCTGCCCCAGGCCGATGATCACTACCGGGGCACCAACCCGCACTATCTCTACGTCCGGCACCCGCCCGTCTTCCGGGCCGGGCGGCCCGGCGCGAAGCTGAGCCCGAACCTGGCTGGCCGGCTGGCCGCCGACTTCGCGCTGTGCTACCAGGTGCTGCGCCACTCCGACCCGGGCTACGCCGACGGCTGCCTGCGCTCCGCCGAGACCGTCTACTCGCTGGCCGACCCGCAGTGGAAGGGTCACCTGATGACGGCCATCCCGTGGGACTTCTACCCGGAGACCAGCTGGCGGGACGACATGATGCTGGGTGCGACCGAACTGGCCCGCGCGCTCCAGGAGGCCGGCCACCCGGCGGCCCTCCCGGCCGGCCTGCCGGTCCGGTCCGCCGGCACCTACCTGCGCGACGCGGCCTCCTGGGCCAGCGCCTGGATCCACAGCAAGCAGGCGCTGGCCGACACGCTGAACCTCTACGACGTCAGCGCGCTGGCCGACTACGAACTGGTCCTCACCATCCGCGCGCAGCACGCCACCGGCCTGGCCGTGACCACGGCCCAGCTCCTGGCCAACCTGCGCGGGCAGATCGAGAAGGGCATCCGCATCGGCGCGAAGGACCCGTTCCGCTTTGGGTTCGCCTGGGACCAGTGGGACACCACCACGCACGGCGCGGGGCTGACCGTGATGGCGGACGAGTACGACGCGCTGACCGGCCGGCCGTGTACGCGGCCTGGGCGCAGCGCTGGCTGGACGACATCCTGGGCAGCAACGCGTGGGGAGTCTCGCTGATCGTCGGGGACGGGACCGTGTTCCCCGACTGCATGCAGCACCAGGTGGCGAACCTGGCCGGATCGCTGGACGGGCAGCCGCCCGTCCTCGCCGGGGCGGCGGTCGAGGGACCGAACTCGTTCGCGGCCACCGGCACCGTACCCAACATGCGGCGCTGCGCGGCCAACGCCCCCGGCAACATCCCCTACGCGGCGTACAACGGGCAGAAGGCCGTGTTCGCCGACAACGTGCAGTCCTACTCCACGGTGGAGCCGGCCATCGACCTGACCGCCATGACCCCGCTGGCCTTCGCCTGGCAGCAGAACGGAGCGCGGTAGTTCCGTGCGCCGTTTCCCGCTGAGATAGCGTGGCACCGGCGAACGGAGGCCGGATGAGGCTACGGGGGACCGAGGGCGACCTGTCCGGCGCGCGCCAGCCCGGCGGCGGGTGGGCGTGCTGGTCGCGGTGGCGGCCGCGGTGTACGCGGCCGACGTGATCAGCAAGGTGATCGTGGTGGCGACGCTCACCGAGAACGTGCCGGTGCGGGTGGCCGGCTCGCTGCTGCGGCTGGACTACCTGCGCAATCCCGGGGCGGCCTTCTCGCTCGGCGCGGGCGGGTACACGATCGTGTTCACGCTGATCGCGGCGGCCGTCATCGTCGCCATCGTCCGGATGGCCCGCACCCTGGCCAGCAGCCGCTGGGCCATCGCGCTCGGCCTGCTGCTCGGCGGGGCGCTGGGCAACCTGACCGACCGGATCTTCCGCGGCCCGGGACCGCTGCGCGGCTGGGTCGTCGACTTCATCCAGCTGCCGCACTGGCCGGTGTTCAACGTGGCCGACTCGGCGATCTGCTGCGGCGGGGCGCTGATGGTCCTGCTCACGATCCTCGGCCTGCACCCCGACGGCCAGGTTGACCGCGGGACCCGCCGCGGCGGAAATCGCGGCAGTGAATCCCGCGGCCCGGACCCTGGGCCGGAAGCTATCCGCTGAGTCGCGGTCCCGGGTAGAGGATCGTCTTGGGCTCGGTGAACGTCTCCATCGCGAACCGGCCGCCGACGCGGCCGCGCCCGCTCACCGAGCCGGACCGGCCGCCGAACGGCAGGTGCGACTCCCACAGGTTGGTGGAGGCGTTGACGTTGACCCAGCCGGCCCGGGCCTGCTCCGCGAAGGCCAGGCCCCGCTCCAGGTCGCCGGTGAACACCGCCGCGGTCAGCCCGAACGGCGAGGAGTTGGTCAGCTCCAGCGCCTGCGCCGCGGACGTCACCTCGACGATCGGCACGACCGGGCCGAACGTCTCTTCGGTGGCGATCAGCATGTCGGGCGTCACCCCGTCCAGCACCGTCGGTTCCGCGTAAAGCCCGGTGGGGAACCCCGGGGCGCGCCGCCCGCCGTGGCCCAGCTTGGCGCCGCGGCTGACCGCGTCGGCCACGTGCCGGTCGAACTTGGCCGCGGTGGCCTCGTTGTTCAGCGGGCCCATCGTGGTCTGCGGGTCGAACGGGTCGCCGAGCCGGACCCGGTCCGCGGCGGCCGCGACCACCCGCTCGGTGAACTCGGCGCGGACCGCGGCGTGCACCAGGAACCGCTCGCCGGCCGTGCAGCTCTGGCCCGCGCACAGGTACGCGGCCTCCAGCGCAGCCTCGGCGGCCAGATCCAGGTCCGCGTCCTCCAGGATCACCATCGGGCCGTTGCCGCCCAGTTCCAGCAGTTGCGTCTTGCCCGCCGCCCGGGCCGCGACCAGCCCGCCGGTGGCTACCGACCCGATGAAGCCCACGGCCGCCACCCCCGGGTGCCCGGCCAGCGCATCACCGGCCACCGGCCCGGGACCGGACAGGAAGCTGAACACCCCGGCCGGGGTATCTTCGGCCGCGATGATCCCGGCGAGCACCGCGCAGCACGCGCTGGTGCTCGGGGCCGGCACCCACACCACGGCGTTGCCAGCCGCCAGCGCGGGCGCGAAGAGCTCCGCGCCCATCGTGTACGGCCAGTTCCAGGGGCTGATCACGCCGACCACGCCCAGCGGCACCCGGGCAGTGATCACCCGGCGCCCGGCCGAGGTGGACGGGGGGAAGGCCCCGTCCAGCCGCCGCACGTCCGCCGCCGCCATCCGGAAGTATTCGGCCAGCTCGTCGACCTCGTCGTAGGCCTCGGCCAGCAGCGGCTTGCCCTGGTCCAGGGTGAGCACCCGGGCCAGGTCGTCGCGGCGGCCGAGGATGGCCGCGGCGACCCGCTCGCACCAGGCCGCCCGCTCGAACGGCGACCGGGCCGCCCAGTCCGGCCAGGCCCGGGCCGCCGCGCGCACCGCGTCGTCCACGTCCGCCGGGCCGGCCACCGCGACCGAGGCGAACGTCTCGCCGGTCGCCGGGCTGGTCGCCGGGTCCGGGGCCGTCCGCCCGGGCCGCCACTGACCGCCGATATAGAGCAGGTGCTCGTCCATGGAAGGCCTCCCGCCCACTGCTGCTTCCCGTTGCCTGTTCCCGGTGGCCTGTCCCGCGTGGCCTGACCCTGCGGCCCGGCCGCGGTCAGCAGTCCGCGCAGAGCCGCCCCAGCTCGCCAAGCTGATCCGGCGGCATCCGGAAGGCCGGCCCGGAGACCGACAGGGCGGCCACGCAGCCGCCGCCCGTGCCGAACACCGGCGCCGCCACCGCGACCAGCCCCTCCTCCAGTTCCGCGACCGCCGTAGCGTAGCCGTCCCGGCGGACCTGGGCTAGTTCCGCGCGGAGCACGCCGGGGTCGGTGATGGTGTGCTCGGTGTAGCGCTCCAGGCTGGCGGGCGCGGGGATGGCGCCGAACGCGAGCAGCACCTTGCCGTTGGCCACCGCGTGCGGCCGGGTGCGGCGGCCCACCCAGCCGCCCGAGGAGCTGAGGATGTAGGTGCTCGCCACCTCGGCCACGTTCAGCACGTCCGGTCCGGCCGGCACCGCGAGGTTGATGGTCTCGCCCGTCAGCTGGGAGAGCTTTTCCATCGCGGGCTGCATGGTGGCCACGATGTCGGCGCTGCGCAGGGCCACGGTGCCGAGCCGGATGATCTCGACGCCCAGCCGGTACCGGCGGCCCGACCGGGCCAGGAAGCCGGTCCGCTCCAGGGTGGCGGCCAGCCGGGACGCGGTGGACTTGTGCACGCCCAGCGCCTCGGCGATCTCTGTCACACTGAGTTCTGGCCTGCTGTCCTCGAAGCTGGCGAGCAGGGTCAGCACGCGCTCGGCCGACTGATAGGTTGCGCCCCCCGCAACGAGGCTTTCACTCACGCAACCACAATGATCGATTTGCCCGTTCTGCGTCAACTGCCGTCACGGGCGGCTCATGGCATACTCGCTGTCGAGTTCCACCGGAATCTCACCGTTGAATGTCGCGGTTGAGTTCTGCCGAAATTGCGCTGGGCCGCCCGTTATCCCCGCGGGCGCCCCCGAGGGACGAGAGCAGGCCCGGGCATGGCCGACCCCGATGACGAGCCCACCGTCGGATCCGTACACGATCCGCTTCCCGAGGCCCTGGGGCTGGCCCAGGCCGCCGCCGAGGCCGGGCTGGGCCTGAAGCTCCTCGGCGGGCTGGCGGTCCGGGTGCTCTGCCCGGACTTCCCGCCCCGGCTGCGCCGTGACCAGGACATGGACTTTGCCTGCCTGGCCAAGGGCCGCAAGGAGGTGGCGGCCTGGCTCGCCGACCAGGGCTGCGTTCCCGACCGCCGGTTCAACAACCTCAACGGTGACCGGCAGATGTACTTCAACGCCCCCTCCGGCCGGCCCATCGACGTGATGGTGGACCGGCTGACCATGTGCCACACGCTGGACTTCCGGCCGGCCTTCGGGCGGCTGCCGTTCACTGTGGACTCCGTGGACGTGCTGCTGTCCAAGCTCCAGATCGTCGAGCTGAACGAGAAGGACGCGCGGGACATCGTCCACCTGCTGTCCGGGATCCCGGTCGGCGACGGCGCCCCGCCGGTGATCGACACCGGGCGGTTCGGCAAGGTGCTGGCCGCCGACTGGGGCTGGTGGCGCACGGTCACCGGAAACCTGGCCAAGCTGCCCGCCCTGCTGGCCGAAAAGCCCGGGCTGCTTCCGCCCGCCCCGCGGTATGACCCGCTGGCCCAGGCGCGGCAACTGCTGGACGTCGCGGAGCAGACCCCGAAGGGGGTCAAGTGGAAGCTCCGGGCGAACGTGGGCGACCGGGTCCGCTGGTACGAGCTTCCCGAGGAAGTGGACCACTAGCAGCAGGCTTTCCCGGGTTGCGGCCTAAATTCGCATCGCCGCCTTGACGCCGGTTTCGGCATGGTGCTAGACGTTGCACAGGACGCACGGGCGTTGCGCACCGCGCCGGTGAACGTTGCATGCCGTGAACCAGGAGGGCGTGGCGTCAGATGAGAGTTTTCTTTGCTACCGACATCCACGGCTCCGAGGTCTGCTGGCGGAAGTTCCTGAATGCGGCGGCGTTCTACAAGGCTGACCTGGTCGTCCTGGGCGGTGACGTCACCGGGAAGGTCATGGTGCCGGTCGTCGCGCACAACGGCTACTGGCAGGCGACGGTGCGCGGCGAGACGATCCGGATGGAAACCAAGGCCGAGCTCGAAGAGGTCGAGAAGAAGATCCGCAACGCCGGGCACTACCCGGCCCTGGTCAGCCCCGATGAACTGCAGGCCCTGAGCGACGAAGAGGGCGCGGTTGACCGCCGGTTCAGCGTCGAGATGACCCGCTCCCTGGACCGCTGGCTGGACATGGCCGACGGGAAGCTGGGCGGCAGCGACATCCCGTGCATCCTGAACGGCGGCAACGACGACATCTGGGAGATCGACGACATCATCGAGGCCTCGCCGAGCGTCACCTTCGGCGAGGCCAAGTCCCTCGACCTCGACGGCTTCCACCTGGTGTCGATGGGCTGGACCAACCCGACCCCGTGGAACACATTCCGCGAGGCGCCCGAGGAACAGCTCAAGGAAAAGATAGACGCGGTAGTCAGCCAGATCCCGGACATGGAACGGGCCATCTTCAATTTCCACGCCCCGCCCTACGGGACCGGCCTGGACGAGGCGCCCGCGCTCGATGAGACGCTGCGGCCAACGCATGGCGGGGCGGTCATGAAAGCAGTGGGATCGACCGCTGTGCGCGACGCGATTAACAACTACCAGCCCATGCTCTCGGTGCACGGGCACATCCACGAGAGCCGCGGCATCAAACGCATGGGCCGGACCCTGGCCATCAATCCCGGCAGTGTTTACTCTGACGGCGTCCTGCAGGGTGCCGTACTCGAACTGAACGCTAAGAAGGGGAAGGTCACTAAATACCTTCTGATAAATGGCTGAAACCGGCCGGCTTGTCAGTGCCTGAGCAATAGGCTGGCCCCGCCAACCCCCCAAAAGGCCCCAACCGGGAGATCAGCATGGCAACTGACGCAATTGGCGGCGAGACGCCGACACTGTTCCTACGCAAAGCCACCGGGCTGGTCCGTGGCTGGTCCGTCCGGGACTCGATCATCTACGCCTGCCTGGCGACTAACTTCGTCACGCTGGGGCTCTATGAGTTCACCTTCGCCGGGCCCGCCTTCCCCAAGGGCCAGTTCATCACCGCGGTCCTGATTTCGGGTGTCTGGGTCTCGTTCCTCGTCATCGCCTACGCGGGCCTGGTGGTCACGATCCCGAGGGCGGGCGGTGATTACGTCTGGCAGAGCCGGATCCTGGGCAGTGGCATCGGCTTTGTCCTGGCCGCCACCGGCTGGTGGTTCATCCTCTGGCTCTGGGCGCCCATCTACGGCAACATCCTCTCGGTCCAGCTGTTCCAGCCGCTCTGGGCCACGATGAAATGGACCTGGCCCGCGGGCGGTGCCGCCTGGTTCGGCACCAACAACGGGATCTTCATCGTCACGCTCATCACGATCGTCCTGGCCGGCGTGCTGGTCTCGCTCGGGATGGCCGGGTACGCGAAGGTCCAGAGGTGGTTCTTCCTCGGCGGCATGATCGGCTTCGCCGTCGTGGTCGTGCTGCTCCTGGTCAACTCGCACGCCAACTTCGTGAGCTCGTTCAACCTCGAAGGCCAGAAGCTCTTCGGCGTGCACAACGCCTACCACGCCACGAATGTGGCCGCCGCGAAGGCCGGGTACACCACCTCGCCGTTCGGGTTCGGCCCGCTCGGGCCGACGATGCTGCTCGTGCCGGCCTTTATGTTCTTCCTCCTGTGGCCGAACTGGGGCACCACCCTCTACGGGGAGGTCCGCGGGGCGAGTGACTTCCGGCGAGTATTCACCGGCATGTTCGTCGGCCTGTGGATGACGGTCATCTTGACCGTGATCTTCCTGCTGCTGATCGTCAAGACCGTCGGCTGGGACTTCTACCAGAACCTCAACTCGCTGGACTACAACCTCACGCCGCAGTTCGGCATCTGGCCGTACCCGTTCATGTTCGCGGGCTGGCTGGTGCACAACACGGCGTTCCAGGTCATCCTGATCCTCGTCCTGAGCCTGTGGTTCTTCGCCTGGGTCGGCACCCTGTTCCTGTCCTCGACCCGGGTCATCTTCGCCGCCGCGTTCGACCGGGTGCTCCCGGACCGGGCCGCCGAGGTCTCCGAGCGGCGCAAGGTCCCGGTGTGGTCGCTGATCCTGATGCTGCTCCCGGCGGCCGGGCTGGCCGCGATCTACGCCTACTCGACCACGTTCCGGTCCTACACGCTGGACGCCACACTGGTCATCGCGGTCACCTACCTGGGCAGCGCCATCGCCGTGGTGCTGCTGCCCTTCGTCAAGCCCGATCTGTGGCGGGCCTCGCCGGCCAGCCGGATCAAGCTGCTCGGCGTGCCGATCGTCCCGGTCGCCGGGGTCATCACGATCGGCTTGCTGGTCTTCAACCTCTATGAGTGGCTCAGTAACGACAACTACTTCGTGAACAGTCACGACTCGCTCATTTACATGGGCGCCATGTACGTGCTGGCCATCGTGATCTACGTGATCGCCCGGGTCGTGCGCAGCAGGCAGGGCATCGACCTGAGACTGATCAACAAGGAGATCCCAGTCGAATAGGCATGGCGCCGTAGCAAGGCACGGCATGAGTGGAGTGCCCGGCCCCGCCGCCAGAGTTGCCGGTGGCGGGGCCGAGGCAACCCCGACTCCCAGCGTGGGGGACGGGACGCGATACGGATGGGCAGGAAATCAGCGGCATGAATGACACACCCGCCCGGGCGAGTGCGGTGATCGTGGGCGCCGGGATCGTCGGCAACAGCCTGGCCTGCCATCTGGCCCGGCTCGGCTGGCGGGACCTGGTCCTGGTGGACAAGGGACCGATGCCGAACCCGGGCGGCTCGACCGGGCACGCCTCCAACTTCATCTTCCCGATCGAGTACTCGAAGATGATGATGGAGCTGACCCGGGACAGCACCGAGCAGTACCAGGAGCTCGGGGTGTTCACCCAGAGTGGCGGCATCGAGGTCGCCCGGACCCAGGCCCGGATGGACGAACTGCGGCGCCGCTGCACCGCGGCGAAGGCCTGGGGCATCCCGGCCCAGATGGTCTCGCCCGCTGAGGTCGCGAAGCTGGTGCCGTACCTGGATGAGTCCGTGATCCTGGGCGGGGCGTACTTTCCGACCGTGGGCGTGGTCGACTCGCTGCGGGCCGGCACCCTGATGCGGGAGGAGGCCCAGCAGTCTGGCGCGCTCCAGGTGCTGGCGGGCGCCGAGGTGCTCGGCATCGACACCACGGGGCACGGCCGGAACGGGCGGCCGAAGATCACCTCGGTGCGCACCACCGCGGGGGAGATCGAGACCAGCATCTGCGTGGTCTGCTGCGGGGTGTGGAGCCCGCGCATCGCCCGGATGGCCGGGGCCCGGATCCCGCTCACCCCGATCGTGCACCAGATGATCAGCGTCGGCCCGATCCCGCTGTTCGAGGGCACCCAGGGTGAGATCGCCTACCCGATCGTCCGCGACGTGGACACCAACATGTACGAACGGCAGCACGGCGGCGACATGGAGGTGGGCTCCTACGCGCACCGGCCGATCATCGTCCGCCCGGACGACATCCCCTCCATCGAGGAATCCGCGCTGTCCCCGACCGAGCTGCCGTTCACCGCGGACGACTTCGACCCGCAGCTGGCCGAGGCGCTGGAGCTGATGCCGGACCTGCTGGGCGACGAGAAGGTCGGCATCCGGTACTCGATCAACGGCCTGATCTCGATGACCCCGGACGGGCACCCGCTGCTCGGCCCGGCGCCTGAGGTGGACGGCCTGTGGTCGGCCGCGGCCAGCTGGATCAAGGAGGGGCCGGGAGTGGGCCGCGTCGTGGCCGAGTGGATGAGCGGCCAGGTCCCGTCCGTCGACGTGGACGAGGCCAACATCGCCCGGTTCTACCCGAGTCAGCGCACCGCGGCGCATGTGCAGGCGCGGGCCCGCGAGGGCTTCAACAAGATGTACGGGATCGTGCACCCGGCCGAGCAATGGGAGTCTGGCCGCCCGGTGCGGGTCAGCCCGGTCTACGACCGGGAGCGTGACCTGGGCGCCATCTTCTTCGAGACCGCCGGATGGGAACGGCCGCATTGGTATGCGTCCAACGAGCCGCTCCTGGAGCGGTACGCGGGGCGGCTGATGCCCCGGGACGCCGAGTGGGACGCCCGCTGGTGGTCACCGATCATCAACGCCGAGCACCTGGCCATGCGGGACGCGTGCGCGCTCGTCAACCTGTCCGCTTTCGCGATCTTCGACGTCACCGGGCCGTCCGCGCTGGACGTCGTCCAATCACTGGCCGTCGCGCAGCTCGACGTGGCCCCGGGCCGGGTCATCTACACCTCGCTGCTGGACGAGCACGGCGGGTTCAAGGCCGACCTGACCATCATGCGGCTGGGCACGGAACGGTTCCGGGTGGTGACGGGCGGCGCCACCGGTATGTCGGACCTGGCCTGGTTCGCGGAGCACCTGCCCGCCGACGGCACCGCCGCGCTCGCCGACCTGACCTCCGCCCAGGCCACCCTCGGGCTGTGGGGGCCCCGGGCGCGCGAGGTGCTGGCCTCGCTCACCAGCGACGACGTGAGCCACGGCGGTTTTCCCTTCGGCACCTGCCGGGAGGCGGAGATCGCCGGGCTGTCCGTGCTGGCCTCGCGCATCTCCTACGTCGGTGAGCTCGGCTGGGAATTGCACGTGCCCATCGAACAGGGCGGGAAGCTGTGGGACGCGCTCTGGGCGGCGGGCACCCCGCACGGGCTGGTGCCGGCCGGCATCGGCGTGTACGGCACCACCGGCCGGCTGGAAAAGGGCTACCGTGCCTTCGGCAACGAGCTGACCGCCGACTACACGCTGGTCGAGGCGGGAATGACCCGCCCGAAGGTGAAGGCCCAGCCGTTCGTCGGCAAGGACGCCTACCTGGCCCAGCGGGCCGGGCCGCCCGCCGCGGTGCTGTGCACCCTCACCGTGGATGAGCACACCCCGGCCAGCGGCCCGGCCCGGTACATGCTGGGCGGAGAGCCCATCCTGTCGGCCGACGGCGAGCGGCTGGTGGACGCGAAAGGCCGGCCGTCCTACGTGACCAGCGCCGGCTCCGGTCCCTCGGTGGGCCGCCATCTGCTGCTCGCCTATCTGCCCCCCGCCGAGGCCCAGGTGGGCACCCGCCTCCAGGTTGAGTGCTTCGGGGACCTCTATCCGGTGACGGTGGCAGTGGCCGGGGCCACCCCCCTGTTCGATCCGGACAACGCGCGGATCCGGAGCTGACCGGCGATGGAGATCGCCGTCTGCGTGAAACGGGTCCCCCAGGTGGGCGGGCGCATCGTGGTCACCCCGGACGGGCAGGACGTGGACACCCGGATGTCCGGGTTCGCCATCAGCCCGCACGAGGAATGCGCGGTGGAGGAGGCCGTCCAGATCACCGAGCGGCTGGGCGGCTCCGTGTCCGTCCTGACCCTCGGACCGCCGGAGGCTGCCGATCAGTTGCGTGAGGCGCTGGCCCTCGGCGCCCACCGGGCCGTGCTGCTGGAGGACGGCGGCCGCGAATGGGGCCCGGCCGCGACCGCCGCCGCGATCGTGGCCGAGGCCCGCCGCCAGGCCGGCCAGGGCCCAGGGTACGACCTGCTGCTGCTCGGCAACGAGGCGGCCGACACCGGGGACTACCAGGTGGGGGTGCGGGTGGCGCACGGGCTCGGCTGGCCGTGCGCCACCGGGATCAAGCATCTGGAGGTCACCGGGGAAGGGGTGCGGGCCCGCCGGGAGTACCGGGGCCGCGAGGAGACATACGAGTTCGGCCTGCCCGCGGTGATCACCGTCAAGGAAGGCATCAACCTGCCCCGTTACCCGTCCCTGCCGGGGCGGCTGCGGGCCAAGCGGGCGGTCATCGAGCAGCACCAGCCGCAGTGGCAGGCCGAGGGGCTGCGCAAGCGCGCGCTCCGGGTGCCGGAGCAGCCGCGGCAGCAGGCGACGGTGCTCGGTACCGGGACGGATGCGGTACCCGCCCTGGTCCGGCTGCTGGACGAGCTGGGGGTTCTGAAATGAGCGTGCCGAAGTGAGCGGGCCGGCATGAACGTCCTGTGCCTGGTCGAGCTGGACGAGGCCGGAGTGGCGGACGCGTCGCTGCGCGCCCTGACCTTCGCCCGGTCCCTGGCCGCCGACGGGACCCAGACCCTGGCCGCCGTGCTGTTCGGCCCGGCCGACCGGGTCCCGGCCGGCCTGCTGGGCCGCTACGGGGTGAGCGAGGCTTACGTGGTCGAGCCGGCCGCGCTGGACGGGTATGCGCCGCAGGCCTGGGCCCGGACCCTGGAAGGCCTGCTCAGCGTGACGCTGGCCGGCGCGGTGGTGGCAGCGGGAACCGACTGCGGCAGCGAGGTGCTGGCCCATCTCGGCGCGCTCACCGGGCAGCCGATGGCCGCGAACTGCATCGCGGCCGAGCCCGCCCCGTCGTCCGCCAGCCCGGGCGGCGCGCTGGCCGTGTCCCGCCAGCGCTGGGCCGGGCTGCTCATCGAGGACGCCATCCTGGAGGGGACGCCCGGCCCTGCTGACCGTGGCCACCGATGCCGTTCCCGCCGTACCGGTGGACCCCGGGCCGGGGGATGAGCCCGCCGTCCGGGTCCACGAGCCTGACCTGGCCCCGGAGGACCTGCGGGTCCAGGCGACGGTGTCGGCTGGCCGCGACGGCGGGATGTCACTGGCCACCGCCCGGGTGGTGGTCGGCGGGGGCCGCGGCGTCGGCGGGCCGGACGGCTTCGCCCCGCTGGAGGAACTGGCCAGCCTGCTCGGCGGGGTGGTCGGGGTGTCCCGCGTGGTCACCAGCCAGGGCTGGCGGCCGCACACCCAGCAGGTGGGCCAGACCGGCACCAAGATCACCCCGGAGCTCTACCTCGCCTGCGGGATCAGCGGGGCGATCCAGCACATGGCGGGCTGCGGCAGCGCCCGGCACATCGTGGTGATCAACACCGACCCCTCGGCGCCGATCCTGGCCCGGGCCGACTACGCGGTGATCGGCGACCTGGCCGAGGTGATCCCGGCCCTGGTGGCCGCCCTGAAGGAACGGGCCTGAAAAGACCAGCACTGAAAGACCAGCACTGAAAGGTCCAGCACTGAAAGGTCCAGCACTGAACGACCGGTCCTGAAGGAACGGCCGCTTACGACACGGTCCGGGGACAGCCCTTAACCGACGGCTCCCTGAGCGACAAGGCTGAGTGCTGGGCCCGCCGGAGGTCTCCGGCGGGCCCAGCCTCCGGCCGGTCAGTCCGCGGGACCGGCCGGGTCTGGGGTCAGGTCCGCTGGGCGGCCTCGAGATTTTCCCGCACCGCCTGGGTGAGCGGGTGGTCAGGGCCGAGGGCCTGCTCGCAGTCGGCCAGGGTGCGCTCGAACACCGCGATCGCCTCCGACAGCCGCAGCGCGGCGTGGTAGGCGGAGGCCAGGTTGGCCCGGGAGGTCAGGGTGGACTGGTGGGTCGGGCCGAGCATCCGCTCGCACGAGGCCAGGGTCTGCTCGTAGAGCGGGAGCGCATCCTTCAGCCGTCCGGCCGAATGGTAGGCGTTGGCCAGGTTGCCGCGGGCCGTCATGGTGTCCATGGCGTCGGCGCCCTGGGCCAGCTCCCGGTCGGCCAGAGTCCGCTCATACACCGGGATGGCGTTCTTGACCCGGCCGGCCGCGAGGTAGGCGTTGGCCAGGTTGCCGCGGGCGGTCATGGTGTCGGGGTGGTAGCTGCCCAGGACCCGTTCCCGGTCCGCGACCACCCGTTCGTACTGCGGCAGCGCCTGCTTCATCCGCCCGGCGGTCCGGTAAGCGTAGGCCAGGTCGGCCCGGGCGCCGATGCTGTCCGGATGGTCCGCGCCCTGCGCCTGCTCCCGGTCGGCCAGGGTCCGCTCGTACATCGGCACGGCCTGCTTGAGCTGGCCCACCGTGTGGTACGCCTGGGCCAGCCCGGCCCGCGCGGCCAGCGTGTCCGGGTGCGTGGGGCCGAGTCCCCGCTCCAGGTCGGCCAGGGTCTGCTGGTACACCGGCAGGGCGTGCTCGGGCCGGCCGGCGGCCAGGTAGGCGCCAGCCAGATCGCCGCGCGCGGCCAGCGTGTCGGGGTGCCTCGCGCCCAGTACCCATTCCCGGTCGGCGACCACCCGCTCGTACATGGTCACCGCCTCGGCGTGCCGCCCGGCGGCGGCGTAGGCCCGGGCGAGATGGCCGCAGGACATCAGCGTGTCGGGGTGGTCGGTACCCAGCGCGCGCTGCCGCTCCGCGAACGTGCGCTGGTGGACGCCGATCGCGTCGCCTAGCAGGCCCGCCGCCTCGTAGGCCGAGGCCAGGCCGTCGCGGCAGCGGAAGGCCTGGATATGGTCCGGGCCGAGCACCCGGGTGCTGGTCTCCAGCATCTCCTGCCAGTAGGCGAGGCCCGGGCCGCTGATCTCATCGCTGTCCAGGCTCCGGCCCGCCTGCATCAGGACTGGATGGGTCTCCGGCGCCCAGAGCAGATCGCCGCTGCACTCGCGCAGGCTGATCGTGCAGTCCCGCAGGGCCTGGGCCAGCCGGGGCGGAACCGGATCCGATGGCCAGGACTGCATCAGCGCGTCCGCGGTGCACCGGACGGCGAGCTCCAGCTCGGGCGCCGGGATGATCGCCCGGGTCATGGCCTGGATCGCCGGGTGCACCTGCACGGTCCGCGTGGTGCTGGCCGGGTTGATCGTGACCAGCCCGGCCCGGGCCAGGCTGTGCACCGCGTCCCGGGCCTGGGCCGGCTCGGCCGGCATGGCCGGATGACCGGTCAGGTAGCCGCAGGCGGCCGGGCTGGTGAAGACGACACCGGGGATACCGGCCGGGTCGAGCAGGGCGGCCAGCACCAGGGCGGGCCGGGCGAATCCGGCCGGCGGGATCTGGTCGGCCAGGTCCATGGCCAGCGACCAGGTCACCCCGGTGTGGCCGAGCGCGGCGTAGTCCAGGCCCGGGCCAGGCGAGCCCGGGCCGGACGAGCCCGGGCCAGGCAGGTCCGCACCGGCCGGGCCAGCGGTGCCCGGGCCGCCGCGCGCTGGTGGCGCTCATCCGCAGTTTCCGGTCCTGGTACCAGCCCCGGTAGTCGCGGCAGCTGGCCCCGGTGCAGATCAGCGCGGCGGTGGCGTGGGCCAGGCTGAGTGGCTGGCAGTCCAGGTCGTCGGCCAGGTCGAGGGCCTCGGTCCGCTGGCCAGGGTCGGTGGCCAGCCGCGCGCTCAGGTAGGCCAGGGCCTCCCGGGTGCTGAACCCGGGGACGGGTGCGATCCTCCGGTTCGGTGCGGCCAGGGTGCCGGCCTTCCGGGCCGTGACCACGACCCGGCCGTCTGTCCCGGCCGGCCAGAGACCCTTGAGGTCGGCCGGGTCGGCCAGGTCATCGAGGACCACCAGCCACCGGCGCTCGGTCCTGGATAGCCAGGCCAGGAAGCGCCGCGCGGCGGTGAGCAGGTCGTCGCCCGGGTCGGCGGCGCCCAGCTCGGCGAGCGTCAGCGCGTAGCCGGTCAGGATGGCGTTCCTGTTGCTGGCCTTCACCCAGGTCAGCAGGTCCACGGCGCGGCTGTCCCAGAGCTGGTGCGCCAGCGCCGCCGCCAGCTGCGTCTTCCCCGTTCCGCCGGAGGCGGACAGGTAAGCAGAGTCGCCGGAGGCGGACAGGCGCGCGGGGTGGCCCGGGTCGGACAGGCTGGCCGGGCCGCCGGAGACGGCGGGGCTGCCCACGGCGGAATCGTCCAGTCCGGGGGACGCCGCCCCCGGAGCCGGGACGAGAATTAACGTGTCGCCGGGATCGAGCTTGCCGATCCGGCCCAGCCCCGTCTCCGGACGGGTGCTGTGGCAGTCAGCCAGGGGTGGGACCGGGCCGCATCGCAGCGGCCACTCCACTAGGCGGGCCGGCGCGATGGCCATGCGGGTCCCGGCGACCTCGTTGCAGTTGCGTGGCTGTTCACCGTCTGCTCCCACCCACATCCGGACATCTCAAGTGATCCGTTGCAGTCGATCGAAACAGTTGCACAAGACAGCCTATGACGGCGCAGCCTCGTATGAGCAGCGTTCTGTAGGCACGAGGAAACGCATCGCGGCCGGCGGTGCGTGACCAAAAAAGGGGCCACCGGCCGGTTCCGGTCAGATGGCCAGCCGCCCGCGGTCCGGGCCGCCCAGCCGCTGCAGCAGCGCGGCCCGCCATTCCTCCGTCTGCCTGACCTGGTTAAAGGTGAACAAGTGCAGGCCAGCCACGGCGGCGCCGGGCGCGGTCAGAGCCGCCCCGGTCCGGTCCAGCAGCCGCTCCGGGCTGTAGCCACCGGGCAGACCGAAGCGCAGAAACAAGTCTGTATGCCCGGCCAGGAACCGTGTGGATTCGGCCACACCGGCCCGGGCCGCCATCCGCAGCAGCCTCGCCCGGTCCACCGGGCCCGCCAGCCCCACGTAGAGCGGCAGCGTGACGCCGCGGGCCCGGATCCGGGTCACCCACTTGCGCAGCACGGCCGGATCGAAGCAGAGGTTGCTGACGATGTAGGAGGAGTGGTGCCGCTTATCCCACATGGCCTGCACGGTGATGTCGTCCTTGATCCGCGGGTGGCTCTCCGGGTAGCCGGTGATCCCGACGCGGGCGAACGGGCGGCCCATCTCGGTGAGCCGGGTGAGCAGGGATAGCGCGCTGTCGAACTGGCCAGCCGGGGGATCAGCGTCGCCCGCGGGCACGAACACGTCATCCACCCCGCAGGCCAGCAGCCGGGCCACGATGGCGGCCAGGTGGGCGTCGTCGGCGACCAGCCGGGCGGACAGGTGCGGCACCACCCGGTAGCCCCGGGCCGCCAGGCGCTCGGTGAGATCCAGCGTGGCGTCCAGCCCCCGGGCCGGTGAGGCGGTCACGGTTACCGTCATGCCGGGCGGGACCCAGTCCGCGACGGCCTGCTCTACCGACCCGGACGGGAAGACCTCGTAGCGCGGCTGCGCCAGCAGCGCCGCCGCGCTGGTCAGCCCGCCGCGCACCGCCCCGCCCCGTCTGCGCCGCCGGCCAGGAGGAGTTCTAGTTCGCGTTCCAGCCGGGCCGTGCCGGTGTCGATCACGGTGAGCGGGAGGCCGAACTGGTCCGCCACGGCCTCGGCCTCGGCGTCCAGGGCCGGGTCGCGCGACTGGGCCAGCCATACCACCCGGCGGTAGTGGCCGAAGTAGTCCGGCCACAGCTCCGGGTAGCGGTCCAGGCCGAGCCCGGCGAGCACGGTCCGGCGGAAGCTGCGGACCAGGAAATCCGTGAGCACGTAGGTGCCCGGCTCGGCCTCGAACAGCGCCGCCATCCGCTCCGGCCCGGCCAGCAGGTCGTAGCAGTGCAGCCCGGGGAGCCGCCGCAGGCCGAGCCGGCCGGACAGCTCATCGAGCGCCCCGTAGCTGCCGCAGTCCGCATAGCCGATCGCCACCGGCAGGCCGCGGGCCTGCGCCGCCACGGCCAGCCGCTCGACCTCCGGGGCGATCGCGGCGGGCCGGTTGTGCAGCAGCGCGGGCAGGCAGTGCAGTTCGATGGGCCAGCCCCGGCGGGCGGCGATCTCCCGGATGGGGCTGCCGAGCGCCCCGCAGGCGATGACGACCACCTGCGGCGCCCGCGACTGCTGATCCGCCCGATGCTCCTGGTGCTGGCGGGACGGACGTGGCTGATGGGGTGCGTGGGGAGGATGCCACCCTGGTCCGGCGGCGCCGGGGGACGGCTCAGCCGGGGAAGGTTCAGCCGGGGAAGGCCAGCTGGTCGACGAAGCGGTCGTTGAAGTCGGCCCGGTCGGACAGCTCGACATACCTCACCTCCTCCAGCAGGGCCAGCCCACCGGCCCGCTCACGCACGCTGAGCAGGGCCATCTTGGCTCCCTCACCGGCCACGTTGCCGGCGCTGACCACCCGGAGCACCGGGATGTCGGGCACCAGGCCGAGCCGGATCGCGTTGGCGGGGGACAGGTAACTGCCGAACGACCCGGCCAGCAGCACCTGCTGGATGTCGCCCGGCTCCAGCCCGGCCTCCTCCAGCAGGATCCGCCACCCGGTGGCGATGGCCGCCTTAGCGAACTGCAGCTCGCGGACGTCCCGCTGGGACAGGTACACCGACCGGGACACGTTCCCGGGCTCACCCAGCCAGTGCAGCACGAAGACCCGCTCCGCGCCGAGCTGGGTCAGCCGGTCCGCCAGCCCCGGGGCCAGCTCCGCGGCGCGCTCCTCGCTGACCAGCCGCCCGGAGGAGTCCAGCAGCCCCAGCCGGACCAGCCCGGTGACCGCGTCCACCAGGCCCGAGCCGCACAGGCCGGCTCGGTGTCCCCGATGACCTTGAGCTCCAGCCCGTCCGGGGTCATCGTGACC
Organism: uncultured Actinomycetes bacterium; assembly: GCA_963718305.1. GTDB lineage: Bacteria > Actinomycetota > Actinomycetes > Streptosporangiales > Streptosporangiaceae > RYN-230. The sequence continues at coordinate 112,314 of CAVQZG010000020.1, read as the reverse complement.
ACCTCGATGGCCCCGTCCGCGGCGCGCATCCCGCACCGGATCGCCGCGCCCTCGAAGGCCGGTCCCGCGGGCGCGGCCGTGGCCAGCAGCCAGTCCCGGTTGCCCAGCACGATCTCGCAGTTCGTGCCGATGTCGATGAACAGCCGGGTCCGGGCGTCCCGGTCCATCCCCGAGGCGAGCAGCCCGGCGGTGATGTCGCCGCCCACGTACGCACCGAACGGCGGGAAGATCACCGCCCGGGCCCGGGGATGGGCGGGGATGCCCAGTTCGGCGGCGAGCACCTCGGGCAGCAGCCGGGTGGCCAGGATGAACGGGGCCACGCCCAGCGGCTCCGGGTCGATGCCGAGCACGATGTGCGTCATGGTGGCGTTGCCGGCCAGCGCGACCTCGTACACCTCGGCCGGGTCGATCCCGCCCGCCGCGCAGGCCTCGGCGGCCAGTTCGGCCAGGGTCTGCTGGGCCAGGGCGGTCAGCCGGGCCAGCGTGTCCGGGTCCATCATGGTGGCGCTGATCCGGGTGATCACGTCGGCGCCGAAGGGCTGCTGCTGGTTCAGCGCCGAGGCCACCGCGACCGGGGTGCCGGTGGACAGGTCGAGCAGGGTGGCCACCACCGTCGTGGTGCCGAGATCGAACGCGATGCCGAACAGCCGCCCGGAGGTGTCCCCGGGCTGCACGTCGATCAGCGCCTCATCGACGATCACCGCGGTGACCTTGAAGTCCGCGGCGCGCAGGGCCCGGCCGGCCACCCGCAGCGCGTGCAGGTCCGGGCGCAGCTCCAGGTCGTCCACGCCGTCCAGGATCCGCTCGATGTCACTGCGCTGGTCGGCCAGGGACGGCTCGTCCAGCTCCAGGTAGCGCTTCTGCACCGCCGGCCGCAGGATGACCTGGCGGCCGACCCCGACCGTGGCGGCCTTGGGCCGGGTGGCCAGCGGGGGAACATCGATCCGTGCGTCGCCGTCGGCCAGCACCCGGCAGGCCAGCCGCCAGCCGTCGCGCAGCTCGTCGGGGGAGAACGCGCGGATGTCCAGCGCCGACGGCGCCGCCGCCCCGTCCAGCATCCGCACCTTGCACTTCTTGCAGGTGCCGTGGCCGCCGCAGGTCGAGTCGATGGCGATGCCGTTCCAGCTCGCGGCGTCGAACACGCTCACCCCGGCGGGCACCCGGACCTGGCGGCCGCTGGGCTCGAACCGCAGGTCGACGCGGACCGGGCCGTCGGTGACCGCGGCGCCGTCCCCGTTGGCACCGTCGTGGGGGAGCGCGCCGTGGCGGTTTTCGTTGCGGCGAACCGAGCGCTGCATGCTGTCGCCCGCAGCGGCCGTGTCAGGCGGCACCATCGTCACGTCGTGGCCTGGGTCTGGGCCTGCGCGGCCTGCTGAGCCCGGTGTACTGCGATCCACGATGCCCCCCACGGGTCCCGGTCCAGCAGCAGGTCGGCGGCCTGCACGGCGCGGACGATCTGCGGCGCGCGGGCGTCCAGGATCGCGCTGGTCAGCCCGCTGGTGATGGCCATGGGCAGGAAGGCCGCGCCGATCGCGTGCCGGTCGGGCATGCCGAACGAGACGTTGGACGCGCCGAGCGTGGTGTTCACCCCGAACTCCTCGCGCAGCAGCGAGATGGTCTCCATGGTCTTGATGACCAGGGAGGTGTCCGCGCCGACCGGCATGGCCAGCGGGTCGATCACGATGTCCTCCACGGGGATGCCGAACCGGCCGGTCGCCACCTCGATGATCTTGCGGGCCAGGACCAGCCGCTGGCGGGGGTCGTCGGGGATCTCCTCCTCGTCATTGGGGAGCGCGATGACCGCGGCGCCGTACTTCTTGACCAGCGGGAGGATCGCCTCCAGCCGCTCGTCCTCGGCGGTCACCGAGTTCACCAGCGCCTTGCCCTGGTAGGTGGCCAGCCCGGCGTCGAGCACCTCGATGATCGAGGAGTCGATGCACAGCGGCAGGTCGGTGAGCCCCTGGATCAGCTTGACCGCGGCCACCATCAGCTCGGCCTCGTCGGCCAGCGGCGCGCCCATGTTCACGTCGAGGACCATGGCCCCGCCCGCCACCTGCTGGGCCACGTCGATCTCGATCCGGGACAGGTCGCCGCGGCGCAGCTGTTCCTGGAAGATCTTGCGGCCGGTCGGGTTGATCCGCTCGCCGATGATGCAGAACGGCTGGCCGGGGCCGATCACGACCTCGCGCGAAGCGGACCGGAGGACGGTTTCCATGGGTGTGCTCCCTAGGCCGGTGTCATCGCGCGGCGCTGCTGCAGCAGTTCCTTGGCCCGGACCACCGCGGCCGACGCGTCGGCCGCGTAACCATCCGCGCCCACCACGTCCGCGTATTCCTGGGTGACCGGCGCGCCGCCCACCATCACGATGACCTGGTCGCGCAGCCCCGCCTTCTGCAGCGCGTTGATGTTCGCCTTGAACATCGGCATCGTCGTGGTCAGGAACGCGGAGAAGCCCACGATGTCCGGCTTGTGCTCCTGGATCGCGGCGATGAACTTCTCCGGCGCGACCTGGACGCCGAGGTCGATGACCTGGAACCCGGCTCCCTCGAACATGATGTTGACCAGGTTCTTGCCGATGTCGTGCACGTCGCCCTTGACCGTGCCCATCACGATCGTGCCGATCGACTGGGCGCCGGTCTCGGCCAGCAGCGGGCGGAGGATCTCCAGCGCCCCGGCCATGGCCTTGCCCGCGATGAGCATCTCCGGGACGAAGAAGTCACCGCGCTCGAACCGGGCACCGACCTCCTCCAGGGAGGGAATGAGGGCCTCGTAGAGCAGGGTTTCCGGGCCGAGGCCCATCTCCAGGCCGGCGTTGGTCAGGCTGAGCACCTCGGGCGCGTTGCCTACCAGGGTGAAGTCATAAAGCTGGCGGAGCAGCTCCTCCTGCGTCACGAGGCACCTTCTCTCTATCGCGGGGGATTCAGGTCCGGGCGGTTCGGGCCCGGGCCCGTTCTGGCTCGGGCACGTTCCCGGGCTCGGGCTCTGGTTCGGGCTCTGGTTCAGGCAGCGGGACGTGGCCGAGCACCGCGGACAGGGCGAGGGCCTGGGTCACGCACTGGGCCGCCACCCCGGCGATCCTGGATGGCCCGAGCCGGCTGGCCGGTGCGGACACCGACAGGGCGCCCACCACCACCGCGCCGTCCCGGAAGACGGGGGCGGCCACCGCGACCAGCCCCGGTTCCAGTTCCTCGTCGGTGACCGCGTACCCGTTCCGGCGGACCTGGCGCAGGTTCTCCTCGAGCGCGGCGCGGCTGGTCAGGGTCCGGGAGGTGCGGGCCTCCAGCCGGCCGGGCGGCAGCTGCGCCGCGCCGTAGGCCAGCAGCACCTTGCCCAGCGCGGCGCAGTGCAGGGGCACCGGGCGGCCGACCCAGTTGGTCCCGCCGATCAGGTATTTGCTGTCCACCTGGGCGACCTGCTCGACCAGGCCGTCGCGGGCCACGCCCAGGTTCACGGTCTCGCCGGTCTGGGCGCCGAGCCGGTCCAGGAACGGCCGGGCCACCTCGATGAGGCCCGCCTCGGCGCCGCCCCGCCAGGCGTACCGGACGAACACGTCACCCGGGCGGAACCGGCCGTCGTCATCGCGGCGCACCAGCCCGCCGCGCTCCAGCGCGACCAGCAGCCGCGACGTGGTGCTCTTGGCCAGTCCGGTGGCCGCGGCCAGCTCGGTGAACGTCACCGAGTCGGCGGCGTGCACGACCTCGGTGACCAGCCGGACGGCCCGGTCCACCGCCTGCGTACCGGTGGGAGTGGCCACTGCTGCCTCCCGCGTGCCCGGCGGTTGCCTGCTGCGCTCTGCTTGCACACCCATGAGATCACTGTCCATGAGTTCCAGATTACGGAACTCTGTTCTACTATGTGATGTTACGTAGCGGTGCCAGGGAGGGTCAAGACGGGCCGGAGGTGGCAATGTTCCGCAACACGATGCCGCGCTACGAGATCCTCTCCCCGGACGCCATCGGCGTGCTGGACAAGGGGTGGCGGCGCATCGTCTCTGAGATCGGCGTCCAGTTCGCCAAGCCCGAGGCGCTGGAGCTGTTCCGCCGGGCTGGCCAGAAGGTCGAGGACGAGGTGGTCTTCCTCGACCCGGACTTCGTCATGGAGCAGGTGGCCAAGGCGCCGCGCGAGTTCGACATCCAGGCCCGCAACCCGGCCAACAGTGTGCACATCGGCGGCGACCAGATGGTGTTCGGCGGCGTCTACGGCTGCCCGTTCGTCCGCGAGGGCGACGTCCGCCGCGAGGCGACCATGGAGGACTTCCGCCGGCTGAGCATGCTGGCCCAGAGCTTTCCCCAGCTCGACACGGCCGGCGGCGTGATCTGCGAGCCGAACGACACGCCGCTCGACTCGCGCCATCTCGACATGATCTACGCGCTGCAGACGGTGACCGACAAGATCTACATGGGCAACGTGGTGTCCGGGCCCAACGCGGCCGACACCATCAAGATGACCGAGATCCTGTTCGGCGGCCGGGATGCCATCGAGGCCACGCCGGCCACCATCTCGCTGATCAACTGCAACTCGCCGCTGCGCTGGGACGACCGGATGCTGGACGCCCAGTTCGAGTACTGCGCCGCGAACCAGCCGGTGGTGCTGACCCCGTTCCTGCTGATGGGCGCGATGTCACCGGTGTCGATCCCGGCCGCGCTGGTCCAGCAGCTGGCCGAGGCGCTGTCCGGCATCGCGCTGGCCCAGCTGATCCGGCCCGGCTGCCCGGTGGTGTTCGGCTCGTTCCTGTCCAACATCGACATGCAGTCCGGCTCGCCCAGCTTCGGCACCCCGGAGTCGGCCATCGGCCTGTTCTGCACCGGCCAGCTGGCCCGGCACTTCGGGCTGCCGTTCCGTACCGGCGGCGGGCTCAACTCCAGCCAGACCGCGGACGCCCAGGCCGCCTACGAGGCCCTGATGACGCTGCTGCCGACCTTCCTGGCCGGCACCAACTTCGTCATGCACGCCGCCGGGTGGCTGGAAGGCGGGCTGGTCAGCTGCTACGAGAAGTTCATCATCGACGTGGAACTGCTGCGCATGCTGCGGGTGGAGTTCACCCCGCTGGAGATCGACGAGGAGTCCCTGGCCTTCGGGGCGCACGAGGAAGTCGGCCACGGCGGCCACTTCCTCGGCGCGCAGCACACCATGGAGCGGTTCCGGGAATGCTTCTACCGGCCGCTGCTGTCCTCGACCGCGAACTATGAGCGGTGGGTGCGCCTCGGCGCCAAGGATGCCACCGCCCGGGCCGGGGAGATCTGCGCGAAGACGTTGGCGGAGTATCAGGCGCCGCCGCTGGATGACGGGATCCGCGCCGAACTGGAGGAGTTCGTGACCCGCCGCCGCGCCGAACTCGGCGACTAGCCTGGCCCGCAGGGCCAGTCCCTCCAGTCACATCGGCCCCTCCAGCCCACATTTCACGCTGAACGTTCGCCGGAACGGTCAAAACACCCCGGGAAAGCGCACCGTCGGCGTGAAATGTGGGCGCCGGCCACGAGGAGGAACCAGGCCGGCGGGCGGCGGCTAGCATGTGGGCCGTGACTCAGTCAGGGATCGATCCTCAGGCGACCGGGGCGCAGGGTGCCGGCCTGGCCACGGTGGTGAGCGGCGCGGCGGGTCCGGGCGGGACGGTACTGGACACCTGGTTCCCCGCGCCGGAACTGGTCCCCGCCTCGCAGGCCAGCGGCACCGTCCGGCTGTCCGCGGCCGAGGCGGCCGAGGCGCTCGGCCCCGACGTGGCCGGGCTGCTCGGCCCGGACGAGGCCCGGGGGGTCGAGGTCGTCGCGGTGCGCACCACCATCGGCAGCCTGGCCGCGCCCCTGGCCGACGCGCACGACGCGTACCTGCGGCTGCACCTGCTGTCCGGCCGCCTGATCCGCCCGCGCGGCTGCAACCTGGACGGCATCTTCGGGGCGCTGGCCAACGTGGTGTGGACCAGCCACGGGCCGTGCCCGGTCCCGGACTTCGAGGCCACCCGGCTGCGGCTGCGCCGGCGCGGCCCGGTGGCCGTGTACGGCGTGGACAAGTTCCCCCGGATGGTGGACTACGTGCTGCCGGCCGGGGTGCGGATCGCGGACGCGGACCGGGTCCGGCTGGGCGCGCACCTGGCCGAGGGGACCACGGTCATGCACGAGGGCTTCGTCAACTACAACGCGGGCACCCTCGGCACGTCCATGGTGGAAGGCCGGATCTCGGCCGGCGTGGTCGTCGGCGACGGCTCGGACGTGGGCGGCGGCGCGTCGATCATGGGCACCCTGTCCGGTGGCGGCCAGGAGACGATCTCGGTCGGTGAGCGCTGCCTCATCGGCGCGAACGCCGGCATCGGCATCTCGCTCGGCGACGACTGCGTGGTGGAGGCCGGGCTGTACGTCACGGCGGGGACCAAGGTCGCGCTGCCGGACGGGCAGGTGGTCAAGGCCCGGGACCTGTCCGGCCGCCCCGGGCTGCTGTGGCTGCGCGACTCGCAGACCGGCGCGGTCCGGGTTACCGAGCGCGGTGGGCACGGCATCGCGCTGAACGCGGCGCTGCACGCGAACGCCTGACCGGCGGGGGAAAGGGAATCATGCGGCTGGCTACCTGGAACGTCAACTCGGTGCAGGCCAGGCTGCCCCGGCTGCTCGGCTGGCTGGAGGAGACCCGGCCGGACGTGCTCTGCTTGCAGGAGACCAAGGCCCCCGACGCCGGCTTCCCGGTCAAGGAGGTCGCGGAACTCGGCTACGAGGCCGCGTTGTACGGGACCGGCCGGTGGAACGGGGTGGCCATCCTGTCCCGGGCCGGCCTGGATGACGTGCGGCGGGGCTTTCCCGGCGAGCCGGGCTTCCCCGACCCGGAGGCCCGGGCCATCTCGGCCACCTGCGCGGGCTGCCGGGTGTGGTCGGTGTACGTGCCGAATGGCCGGGCGCTGGACAGCCCGCACCTGGCCTACAAGCTGTCCTGGCTGGCGGCCCTGCGCGACGCGCTCGCCGCCGAGCTCAGCCCGGACGGCAGCGGGTCGCGGCTCGCCGTGTGCGGGGACTTCAACATCGCCCCCCGCGACGACGACGTGTGGGACCCGGCCGCGTTCATCGGCTCCACCCACGTCACCCCGGAGGAACGGGCCGCCCTGGCCAGCCTGCTCGACCTCGGCCTCACCGACGTCCCCGCCCGGGCGCTCAAGGGGGAGCCCTTCACCTACTGGGACTACCGGGCCGGCATGTTCCACAAGGGCATGGGCATGCGCATCGACCTGGTCCTGGCCAGCGGGCCGGTCGCCGCAGCGGTCAAGGACGCCTACGTGGACCGGGAGGCCCGCAAGGGCAAGGGGCCGTCCGACCACGCCCCGATCGTGGTGGACCTGGATCTGCCCGCGGCGGGCTGACCGTTGCGAAGCTGACCTCCTGGGCCAGCTGACCCTCTGCTGCCTGACCCCTGGGCCAGCTGACTCGCGCGTCGTCGCAGCTCATCACGTGCTTGTCCGCGGTACCCCCTATTCTCGGCGTCCATGGTTGCTCTTGTCTGGTTCCGCCGGGACCTCCGCGTGCATGACCATCCGGCGCTCTGCGCGGCTCTGGCCGCACACGAGCAGGTCGTGCCGGTGTTCTGCCTGGACGACCGGCTGCTGCACGGGCGCCACGCGTCCGGACCCCGCACCGCGTTCCTGCTGGAGTGCCTGACCGACCTGGACAGCCAGCTTGCGGAGCGCGGCGCGCGGCTGGTCATCCGGCACGGGCCGCCGGAGCGGGAACTCCCCGCGCTGGCCGGCGAAACCGGCGCCAGCGAGATCCACCTGAGCCGCGACCCGGGCCCGTACGAGGCCATCCGGGGTCGGCGGGTGCGGGCCGCCCTGGACCAGGCCGGTGTCACCGGGCACGCCCATCCAGGGGTCAGCGTGGTTGACGACGTGCGCGCCATCCAGACCGGGCAGGGCCGCCCCTACACCGTGTTCACGCCGTTCTACCGCAACTGGGAACGCGTCCGCCGGCGGCCGGTCCTGGACCCGCCGAAGCGGATCGACCTGCCCGCGAGGACCCGGCCCGGCCGGGTGCCGTCCCTGGCCAGCCTGGGCCTGGAGCAGGAGGTGGCCGAGCCGGCCCTGGGCGGGGAAAGCGCCGGGCTGACCCGCCTGGCGGAGTTCCTGGACGGCGCGGTGCGGGACTATCACTCCGGCCGCGATCAGGCCGGCACCGACGGCTCGTCCCGGCTGTCTGCCTATCTGCGGTTCGGCTGCCTGTCCCCGCGCGCCGTGGAAGCCCAGCTGCCGGGCGGTACAGGCGCCGGGGCCGCCGGGGGCGAGGCTAAGGGTTCAGAAGCACTGCGCCGGCAGCTCTGCTGGCGCGACTTCTACCAGCACGTCCTGGTGCACCACCCGGCCAACGCCCGGCAGGAATTCCAGTCCCGTTACCGCGGCACGCTGGCCTGGGCGGGCAGCGACGAGGAGTTCACCGCGTGGACCGAGGGCAGCACGGGCTTCCCCCTGGTGGACGCGGGCATGCGGCAACTGCGCCGGGAAGGCTGGATGCACAACCGGGTCCGGCTCATGGTCGGCTCGTTCCTGACCAAGGACCTGGGCATCGACTGGCGCCGCGGCGAGGACTGGTTCATGCGGCTGCTCCTGGACGGCGACCAGGCCAGCAACAACGGCAACTGGCAGTGGATCGCCTCGGTGGGGGTGGATCCGCAGCCCGCGTTCCGGCGCATCTACAACCCCTCCCTGCAGCAGGAGCGGTTCGACCCGGGTGGCCGGTACGTGCGCCGCTACGTGCCGGAGCTGGCCCGGGTCCCGGATGAGTACCTGGCTGAGCCGTGGCGGATGCCTGCACAGGTACAGGAACAGGCAGGCTGCCGGATCGGGCGGGACTATCCGGGGCCGATCGTGGATCATAGGGCGGCCCGGCAGGCGGCTCTTGACCGTTACCGGGACGCAGCAGCCGCAGGATCGTGACGCCGACGCGGCGAGGGCATGTTCTCCCGGCCCACTAAACGCCGGGAGAACATGCCCTAACGCCGCCCCGCTGCCTAGAGCAGCAGGATGAGCATGTAGCCCATGGTTGCGGCCATGGCGATCTGGCAGCAGGCCGCCAGGCGGGGGGACAGGACTCTCGGGGCCGGGCTTGGGGCCGGGTCAGGCGTGGTCGCGGCGGGCTGGGAGGCCGGTTTGGCGCCGGCTGTGGTGCGCAGAGCGAGGGTGGTCACGGGGACGGGGGAGCCGGGGCGCTCGGTGCTGGCCTGGGCGAGGGCGGGGAGGCGGTCGGCTTGCCACATCACGTAGCCCACCATGAACACCGCCAGGACCAGGGCGAGCGAGCGGGAAGCGGCCGGCCGCAGCCGGGCCGCCCATAGCGATCCCGGGATGCGTGGTCGTTGCCACTGCGCCGGCCGCGAGGAGCATGTACACCATGGCGCCGCACATCACGAGGTGAGGGACGTGGTGACGGTGCGGCGGCTGGCCGCTGGCCGTCACGTCGGCGCGGCCCCGGCGACCGCGCCAGGCCCGCCAGCCGAACCAGCCGGTGCCCGCCCCGAACAGCACCGCCCAGACCCCGTCCGGGAGCGGGTTGAGCCAGCTCACCAGCATGCCCGCCATGGCCACGCCCATCACCGTGTGCACCAGGTCGACGTCGCGCTCATCCCGCCGCCGGTGCGCTCGCGCGATGATCAGCCGGGTGGCGCAGTATGCGGCCGTCGCGAGCATGAGCGCGGCCAGGATGCCCGCGAGCCAGAAGGGTCCGCTCACGTCATGGCCCTTCCGGCGGCGGGACCGTGGACGGCCCGCGCCCCATCGGCCCGTGCCCCATCCGTCCGTGCCCCATCCGTCCGCATGGGCCAGTAGGCGAGGGCCAGCAAGATCAGCAACGGGCCAGAACTGGGGTCGGTCTCGGTGCCGGTGAGGATGCCACCGAGGTCCTGGCCTGCCACCCAGATCACGGCGCTCACCACCATGGCCAGGGCGAGAATCGTCCGGGCCGCGGGCGGCGGCAGGTACACGCCGATGGCGATCAGGGCCAGGAGGGCGGCCAGCACGACCGAGGCGGCCAGCCCCTGGTGGGCCAGGACCGCCGCGCCATGCTGGCCGATCGAGGCCAGCCAGGCCGGCTCGCCTTCGGTCATCCCGGAGAGCATGGCGTGCAGTCCCTGCGGGGCACGGTTCGCGGGCAGCAGCGCGAAATACGCCAGGCTGGCCCACAGGACGAGCCAGAGCGCTCGCGCGGCCGGGGCGCCCACGGCCCGGGCCGCGACGCACGGGACCGCCGGGCCAGCAGAGCCCGGGGTGCTTGCGCCCCGGGCTCGTGGCCACAGCAGGATCGCCAGCAGCGCGTAGAGGATCACCGGGCCAGGTGCGCCGCTGACCGGGCTGGCCGTCCCGGTCAGCACCCCGCCCAGCCCTTCACCGAACCACCACACGCCCAGGGCCCAGACGATCGACGCCCCCAGCGCGACCCTGACCGTGGGCCGCCAGGCGATGCCGAGGGCCAGCAGGAGCTGGATGGTGGCGAACGCCGTGTTGATCGCCACCGGATGCTGCCCCAGGAGCTGGGCGTTCCAGAGGATCGGCCGGCTCACGAAGGCTGGGTTGCCCTGCGCCGCGGCCGCGAGCATCTGGCTGAAGGCCCTGGTGAACATGACCGGCTGGTACTGCAGGATCGCGTCCAGCAGCCACAGGGCGCCCAGGGCCAGCTGCAGCCGCCGCCGGGCGTCAGGCGCGGGCCAGTCCGCCGGGGTGACGGCATGGTAGTCGCCCGGCGCGCGGGTACCGCGCTGGGTAACGGCTGCCTCACTCACGGCTGACTCTCCTTAGCCCCGTACTTAATTCGCCTTAGATGCGTTCGCTGTGGATGATCGTTAGAGCATTTGTGATGCGTCCGGTCGTGATAGGAGAATCGTAAAGGCGGGCCTATTCTGGCCGCAAGATGGAAAGAGCGTGAGGCCATCAGAAGCGGCCTGAACAGGCATAACGAGAGGCACGCCGCAATGGTCCGCGCTGGGGATTAAACCCGCTGGGGGTATCTGGGAAACCCCCTGGAGGTATTAATCAATACCAGCCCGGGGGAGGCGGAGAACCCCGCCGGGGTATTTGTTCCAGCTCCGTGTGCGTGGGTGAAACAACCAGTCATCTGGGTGGGCGTGGGTGAAACATCCATGTACTTGACGGGGCGTTGCGGGGCGCGGGGCTGGTCCGGCGAATCACCCCATCCGCTGCCGCTCCGGCACCGAACGCCGTAGCGGCGGAAAAAACCCGGGAAAAGTTGTTGGCGCCGAGCGGGACGAGGACTCCTAACTGTGTCGGCGCGCCTGTGGGCCGGCTCGAGGAGGGGACGCGGCATGGACTCAGTGACCAGGGGATCGGGGATCGCCCTCGGCATGCTCGTCGCCGCGACGGCCAGCGTCCTGCTGTTAGTGCCCGGCAAGCCGGCCGGTTCCTGGCGGGGCCCCGGCCCGCCCGGCCAGGTCGTGATGGCCTCCGCCGCCGCGACGTTGTCGTCGGGCACGCCCAGACCCGGATCGCAGTCCTCCGCCAGCAGCCCGGCCGGCGGTCAGCCGGCGGCCGGGCCACGCCGGGGGTGCGGTGCCACCGGGGCGCACAGCGGCCGGCCCCGGGCCGGCGTGACCAGCCTCCGGCCTGGCCATGTCGGCTCCGGGGTGGCCCGCCCCGGAGCATGCCGTCCGCCCGGAGTGCGCCATCAGCAGCACGCGTCCAGGCGGTTATCCCGATACCGCGGAATCCGCCCGGATCTGCCCTGATGAGTTCTAACGTGATGCCATGCTCGACCGCGAGATCGTGGCCGCCATCGTCGCGGGCGACCCAGACGGGCTCGCCGCGGCCTACGACCGCTACGCGCCGGGCCTCTACGCCTACTGCCAGTCCCTGCTCACCGAGCCCGCGGACGCGGCTGACGCGGTCCAGGACACGTTCATCATCGCGGCGGCGAAGCTTTCCGCGCTCCGCGACCAGGATCGGCTCCGGCCCTGGCTGTACGCGGTGGCCCGGAATGAGTGCCGCCGGCGGCTCCGGACCGCGGGCCACGCCGCCCCGCTCGACGAGGCGGCGGAGGTGACCGACGATACGAACGATCTCGGATCAGATCTGGAACAGGCAGAACTCCGCGAAGTCGTGTGGTCGGCGCTCGGCGGTCTCACCCCCAGCGAGCGGGAGATCATCGAGCTGAACCTGGGGCATGAGCTGACCGGCGCGGACCTGGCCGATGCGCTCGGCGTCCCGCGCAACCAGGCCCACGCCATGGCCTCGCGGGCGCGGGCTCATTACGAATCGGCGCTCGGCGTGCTGCTGGTCGCCCGTTCCGGCCGGGAAGCCTGCCCGGAACTGGCCGGGATCCTGGAGGGCTGGGACGGGCGGCTCACCGTACTGCTGCGTAAGCGGGTCGGGCGGCATATCCGGCGCTGCGACGTCTGCGGGGACCGGCAGCACCGTGAGCTCAGCCCGGTGGCCTTGCTGAGCGTGCTGCCGGTGGCCGCGCTGCCGGCCGCCCTGCGCCATCAGGTGCTGGGCCTGATCGCGGACGGCTCGCCCGGCGCCGTGGCTCAGCGGCTGGCGGTCGGGCAGCGGGCAGGCGCCCTCGGGCCGGGGGGATTCCCCCGGCCGCTCGACCCGCCGTCGCCGATCCGGCTGCACCACGGGGCGCACTCCGCACTGGTACGGGGCGGCGCAGCCGCGGGCGGCGCCGCGATCGTCGGCGGGGTCATCGTCGGCGGCGGGCTGCTGCCCCATCCCGGCCCGGCCGGGCCGCCGGGTACCGGCCGCGCGCAGCCCACGACCAGTGGTCCGCCCGCGTCGGGCCCGTCCCGGGCGCCCTCGTCCGGCGGGGGCGGCGCCGGGGAGGGGGCCACCTCCCCCGGGCCGCAGGTGCTGCGCACCGCCAGCGGCGGGGCCAGCACCGCTCCGGCCGGGTCCCCCAGCGTCCCGGCCACCTCGGCGGTGCCGTCGCCCGGGATATCCGCGGTGGTCGCGGGCACGCTGACCGTGTCGCCCGCGAGCCTTGGCCTCAAGCTGTCCCTCAGCGGCCTGTGGACCGGGACGCTGACCCTCACCGCCCAGGGCGGGCCGGTGTCCGCCTACCACGTCGCCGTGCCCGTGCCCCTGCTCCAGGACCTCACCGTCAGCCAGACCTCCGGGTCGCTGGCCGCCGGGCAGAGCGTCCAGATCCAGGTGACTGCCGCGGGTGCGGCCCTGTTCTCCACCGCGCTGCTGACCGTGAACCCGGGCGGCCTCAGCGTCCCGGTCACCTATCAGCTGCTCGGCTAGACAGCCGCCTGGTTCACGTCGATTCGGCCGGACTCAATCCGAAAACTCCCGCGAGGCCATAGCGTTGATCACATGCGTGACGGGGATTTGGTGGCGGCGGTCGCGGCGGGCGATCCGGCCGCGCTGGCGGCGGCCTACGATCAGTTCGCCCCGTCGCTGTACGGATACTGCCGATCGCTGCTGAGTGAGCCGTCGGACGCGGCCGGGGCGGTCCGCGACACCTTCGTGGTGGCCGAGGTGAAGCTGCCGCTGCTGCGTGACTCGAGCCGCCTGCGGCCCTGGCTGTACGCGGTGGCGCGGAACGAGTGCCGGCGCCGGCTGCACGGCGATGGCGCCTCCGTCCCGCTCACCGACGACGAGTTCGGCGCCGGTGAGGCGACCGCCGATCTTGGCCCGGCCCTGGAGCAGGCCCAGCAGCGGGAGATGGTGTCGTCCGCGCTGGCCGAGCTGGAACCGGCGGACCAGGAAATCGTCGAGCTGCACCTGCGGCACGAGTTCTACGGCGCGGACCTGGCGGACGCGCTGGGGGTGCCGCGAAATCAGGTGCACACGCTCACCAGCCGGGCGCGGACCCGGTTCGAGACCGCACTGGGCGCGCACATGGTGGCCCGCTCCCGCCTGGGATCCTGCCAGGAGCTGTCCTGGATCCTGGGGGAGTGGGACGGGGACCTCACCCCCAACTTGCGCAAGCTGGTCCGCCGGCACATCGGCACCTGCGAGATCTGCGGCGAGCACGAGCGGCGGCATGTGAACCCGGTAGCGCTGCTCAGCGCGCTGCCGGAGCCCGTCCTGCCAGAAAGCCTGCAGCACGAGGCGCTCAGCCTGCTCGCGGACACCTCGGCCGATGCGGCCCAGGAGCGGGCGGAGATCGCGGAGCGGGCCGAGCCGTTCACCCGGTCCGGCTTCCCGGTACCGCTGGACCCGCTGGCGTCCAGGCGCGGGCCGGCCGCGTTCGTGCCGGCCGCCGGGGTGCTGGTCGCGGTGTTCGTGATGTTCGGGGGCGGGGCCATGCTCGCCGCGAACTCGCTGCATCACACGTCGCCCCCGGTCAGCTCCGCGCTGGCTCCGTCCGTCCCGTCTGCGGACGCGGCGCCGGCGGTGCACACGCCCAAGCCCTCGACGTCCCGGTCCGGGCACAAGAAGCACGGCAAGCACGGCGCTGGGTCAGGCAGCGGCACCGGGTTGTACACACCGGGCGCGGGGAAGTCCGGGAAGTCGTCCAAGCCGGGCAGTCACCCGTCCTCCCCGACACCGTCGAAGTCCAGGCACACGTCGGCTCCGCCGAGCACCAGTTCGTCGCCGACCGCAAGTTCGTCGTCTCCGACGCCGACTGACACGGCATCGCCTACGCCCACATCGACTTCCGGCAGCAACTCCAACGGCATTCTCGGGACGATCATCGGCTGGCTGTAGCCGGGGCCGGCCCGAGCAGGCAGAGCTGGCCCGGGACCGCGGTGATCAGGCGGTTGCGGCCATATAGCGACCGCAGGTACCTGGTCAGGGAGTGGTGGCGACGCTGGCGTCCGCGCGGAGCAGGGCGGCCGCCATCCGCAGCGAGACAAGCTTGCCGAACGCCGCGTCCCGGGGCAGGTACTTCATGCCGCAGTCCGGGGCCAGCACGATCCGCTCCGCGGGCACGTACTTCAGCGCCCGGCGGGCCCGGGCGACGATCTCGGCCGGGTTCTCCACCGTCTCGTCACCCAGGTTGAGCACGCCCAGGATGATCGTCTTGCCGTCCAGGCTCCGGAGTATCGAGCAGTCCAGCCCGGACTGCGCGGTCTCCACCGAGACCTGGTCGCAGACGCAGTCGGCCAGTTCCGGCAAGAACGAATAGCCCGACGGCCGGTCATGGATGATCGCGGCGTAGCCGAAGCACAGGTGCACGGCGGTCGTCCCGGTGATGCCCTCCAGGGCGCGGTTGATCACCCGGACGCCGTACTTGCGGGCGGCGTCCGGACGGGCCTGCAGGTAGGGCTCGTCGAGCTGGACGATGTCCGCCCCCGCCGCGAACAGGTCCGCGACTTCCTCGTTGACCGCCTCGGCGTAGCCGAGGGCGAGATCTTCGGTGCTGGTGTAGTAGTCGTTCTGGGCCTGCTGGGACATGGTGAACGGGCCCGGCACAGTGATCTTGATGGTCCGGGAGGTGCTGGCCCGCAGGAACCTCACGTCCTCCACCTCGACCGGGTGGCGGCGGCGGATCGGGCCGGTCACCCGGGGCACCGGGTTGGGCTCGCCACTACGGTCCAGCGCGGTGCCGGGATTGTCGATGTCCACCCCGTCGAGGGCGGTCGCGAACCGGTTCGAGTAGCTTTCCCGGCGGATCTCCCCGTCGGTCAGGATGTCCAGCCCGGCTCTTTCCTGGGCCCGGATGGCCAGTTCGGTCGCGTCACGCTGAGCCTGCTCCAGGTACTCCGGGGCGACCCGCCACAGCTCGGTGGCCCGGACCCGGGGCGGGAACCGGCCGCGGAGCCGCGCCCGGTCGATGAGCCAGTCTGGCTGCGGGTAACTGCCGACCAGGGAGGTGGGGAAGAGCATGACAGCCACAATGTCAGATCGGCCGCCGGTGCGCAGCCCCGGCGGCGGCGCTATCCGGCGGCGGCGTTATCCGGCGGGCGGCGGGCCCGCCGTCTCTGCCCGGCTGGTGACCTCGGTGCTGACCAGGCGCCTGGTCACGCTGAGCGGGCCGAGCCCGGACAGCGCCTCGGTCACCCGCGCGGCCAGCCCGGGGGCCGCGGCGGTGGATTCGGCCAGCCCGATGGCCGAGGTGCCGGCCAGCCAGGACGGGATGATCTCGGTGACGTCAGCGATCACGTTGGCCTTGGCCCGGTTGGACCGGGCCAGGGCGGTCAGGTGCCGCGTGTCCGGGTCGTCCTCGGTGCCCAGGACCAGGACCAGGTCGCTGGACGAGGCCACCGTCCGGACGGTCTCGGCCCGGTCGGACGCCGCGTAGCAGAACCCGTCCGGATCCGGGCCGCGCAGGGCCGGGAACCGGGACCGCAGGGCCGCGGTCGCGATCGGGGTGTCCTCGACCGGGACGCCGGGCACGAGCACGTAGGAGACCCGCCGCGGGTCCGCGACCTGGACCGCGCCCGCCCCGACCCGGGTCTCGGCCAGGATGGCGTGATCCGGGGCCTCGCCCAGGATCGCGGGCAGCACCGCGAGGCCTGACTGGCCGATGAGGACCACCTGATCACCACGCTCGGCGAACCGGCGGGCCTCGGCCTGTATCCCGGCCACCAGCGGGCAGGTCGCATCGATCACGTCCAGGCCGCGCTCGGCCGCCCCGGTGCGTACCCCCGGGGCGACGCCGTGCGCCGGGATCAGCACCAGGGCGCCATCAGGCACGTCATCCAGGGAACGGGCGAAGACCGCACCGCTCTTCTCCAGGTCCGCGCAGGCCTGCGGGCTCGCCATCAGCTGCCCGCACACGTACACCGGGCCCCGGGCCAGGGCCTGCCGGGTGGCCTCCAGGGCCCGCCGCGCGCCCGGGCACCATGGGCTCACGGCGCTGAGCAGGCGCCGGGTCCCGCCCACCGCCGCCCACTCCTCGACGGCGCCGCGGGCTGCGGCCATGGCCACGCCGTCCACACTGCTGGCCGCGGCGCCGATCGCGGTGGCCGTGCCGTCGGCGTGCAGGGCGGTGGTGACGAACAGGGCCGCGCCGTCATCGGCCTGGGACGCGTCACCTGACTGCGGCACCGGCGCGTACCGGACCCGCACGCCCCGGCGGTACAGCAGTCCGCCCACCAGCGGCGCGGCCGGGCAGCTCAGCCGCCCGTGCGCGGGGTCGCCGATCTCCGTGGCCACCAGCACCTCGCCGGGGGCCACCACGGTCCCCGGCGCCAGGCATTCGCGTGCACTCGATCGGCTCATGGCTGTCGTCCCCGTTTCCTCGCCGATCAGTCTAGTGATGACGAAGCCGGAGTGCGTGTACCCCGTGACGGACCGTGTCGGACATGCCGCCGCGTCCGCGTGAGGGCTGCTGGGCCGGATGGGGATCTGGGTATAGGAGGGGCTATAGGTTACTATCTCAATCGGAATTAAGTGTTTTAGGACTCAGGACTCTGCGTTTCACGGCCCGGTGTTTCAGGGGCCGGTGTTCAGGGGCCGGTGTTTCAGGGCCGGTTTCACGGCCGGTGCTTCAGCGGGTCCGTGGTTCGAGGCCCGGGACATCAAAGAGCCGGGGCTCAGGGGAAGGGGCCTGCTCCGGCCGGAACCGGGCAGGCCCGGGCCGGAGATTTGCCCCGTTCAGTAGCGCCGGCGCCGGGGGAGTACAGAAGATGAGCATGGCCCCCTTGATCACGGAACGCCGTGCGGATCAGGGGCACACCAATCAGAGAGGACTGGCGCCATGACCGCTACCGACGAGTTGCTGGCCAACAATGTCCGCTACGCGGAGACTTTCGGCGGGCTGCTGCCGCTTCCGCCGTCCAGGCACGTCGCCGTGGTGGCCTGCATGGACGCGAGGCTGAACGTCTATGGCATCCTCGGCCTCAACGACGGCGAAGCGCACGTGATCCGCAACGCGGGCGGGGTGATCACCGACGACGAGATCCGCTCGCTCACGATCAGCCAGCGACTGCTCGGCACCCAGGAGATCATCCTCATCCACCACACCGACTGCGGGATGCTGACCTTCACCGACGACGACTTCAAGGCCAGCATCCAGCAGGACACCGGCATCAAGCCCGAATGGGCGGCGGAGGCCTTCCCCGACCTGGACGAAGACGTCCGCCAGTCGATCAACCGGATCAAGGCCAGCCCGTTCATCCCGCACAAGGACTCGGTCCGCGGCTTCGTCTTCGACGTGGCCACCGGCAAGCTCAACGAGGTCGTCTAGCCAGCCTGTACCGCTGGTTACCCCGGCGCGGCGGCAGCAGGGTCAGGAGTCCGAGGAATCGGCCCGGCCCTGCTGCTCCGCCAGGAACTGCTCGAACTGCGCGCCGATCTCATCGGCGGAGGGCAGCTGCTCCGACCCGTCCACCAGCGAGCCTCGCTCGGCTCCCTCGGCAAACGCGTCGTACTGCCGCTCCAGGGCCTGCACGACTTCCATGATCTCCTCGGAGCCCTCGACCTGCCGCCGGATCTCCTCGTCGGTCTCCCGGGCCGCGTCGCGCAGGGCGTCATCGGGCAACTGCAGCCCGGTGGCGCGGGACACCGAGTCGAGCAGCGTGATCGCGGCCGTCGGATACGCGGCCTGGGCCAGATAGTGCGGAACATGCACCGCGAACCCGACCGCGGCGCGCTCTTCCTCACCGAGGCGCATCTCGAGCAGCGCCGCCACGCTGCCGGGAACCTGAAGCCGGTCCACCAGGGGCGGGTAGCCCGTGGTCAGGCCGGACGTGGTCGCGTGGGCAGTCACGCCCAGCGGACGGGTGTGCGGCGCGCCCATCGGGATGCCGTGGAAGCCGACCGCCAGCCGGACCCCCATCCGGGCGGCCACGTCCCGCACCGCCTGCGTGAAGCCTTCCCACTCGTGGTCCGGCTCCGGGCCGGTGAGCAGCAGGAACTGGCTCCCGGCGGTGTCCTTGAGCAGGTGCATGGCCAGCTCGGGAGCCTCATAGGACTCCCAGCGGTCCCGGGAGAAGATCATCGGCGGCCGCCGGGACCGGTAGTCGATCAGCCGGTCCACGTCGAACGTGGCGACTTCCTCGTGTTCCAGCGTGCCCAGCAAATGGGCGGACAGCAGTTTGCCCGCCGCCCCGGCGTCGATGAACCCGTCGAGGTAGTGCAGCATCACTGCCCCGTCCAGCACCGGCGCGCCAGGGCTCACCTCGTAGAGGTCTCCCGGATCTCGCACCATGCTCACTGCCCTTCCAGGGTGTCAGTCAGTCTGCCCGCTACCGGTTACCAACCACGAATGGCTGGTCATCCATCCCGCCCGAGACGATATCTGCGCTCCACGCTACCGCCTGCCCACCCCGTCAGTCGGCCTCAGCCGAGCCGGTCAGCCGGAGCTTGCGCTGCGCACGCTGGTAAAACGTGGTCCGGCCGAGCCGGACCACGTTGGCCGCGGCGGGGATGGTGCCGACTTCGACCGTGTCGCCCGGCTTCAGGTGCCCGACCATGATCCCGTCCGCCTCCAGGGCCGGCTCGCCGCTCCCCGGCAACACGGTGAGCAGCACTTTCTCGCCGCTGGATAGGAACAGCGCCCGGTTGAAGGCCGAATGCGGTGCCACCGGGGTGACCAGCAGGCCCTCGGCCATGGGGGAGACGAGCGGGCCGCCAGCCGAGAAGTTATACGCGGTGGACCCGGTGGGCGTGGCCACGATCACCGCGTCCGCCGCGTAGCGCACGAACGGATGCGACTCCACGATGAGCTCGACCAGGATGGAGGACCCGTGGCCGGGGATGCGGGCCAGGTCCACGTCGTTGAACGCGACGGTTTGCTGATCCGCGAACTCGGCCCGCACCGCGGAGCGTGACTCGACGGTGAACCGGTGCTCATCGATGGCGCACAGGGCCTCGGCCATCTCCGGCGGGTCGATCTCGGCCAGGAAGCCCAGCTTGCCCACGTTGACGCCGAGCACCGGCGGCTTCGGGCCGCACGACATGCGCATCGCGCGCAGCATGGTGCCGTCGCCGCCCAGGCTGACCATCAGGTCAGAGCGGCTGGCCAGGTCCAGCGGGGTGACCGCCTCGACGCGGCCGGGCACCCGGCTGGCCTCATCCTCGGCCGCGAGGACCGTCACCTTCCGGCCGCTGGCCCAGGCGAGCAGCTCGAACATGGCCGAGTTGCAATCCCGCCCGGGATGCAGCACGACGCCCACCGTGTTGACCATGCCCACGGCCCCAGCCTCCTCAGGTCGTGATGAGAGCCCGCACCCGGGCGGCGCGGACCGCCTCGGACAGCGTGCCGATGTCGTAGGCGCCGTAGTGGCGTTTGCCGTTGATGAAGAAGGTGGGCGTGCCGGACACCGAGGACAGGTCCGCGGAGTCCACGTCCTCGGCCACCCGGGCCGCGCCCGCGTGCTTGCGCAGATCCTCGGTGAAGCGTGCGGTGTTGAGGCCCAGGTCGGCCGCGTACTGGATCAGGTTCCGCGCGGTGAGCGCGCCCTGATGCTCCATCAGCATGTCGTGCATCTCCCAGAACTTGCCCTGCCGGTCGGCGGCCTCGGCGCCTTCCGCGGCCAGCTGGGCGTGCGGGTGCACGTCGTTGAGCGGCAGGTGCCGGAACACGTACCGGACGTCGCCGAAGTCGGACAGCAGTTCCCGGACGATCGGCTCGGCCTGGCCGCAGTACGGGCACTCGAAGTCGCCGTACTCCACCATGGTGACCGGCGCCCGCTCCGGCCCGCGGATGTGATCGCGGTCCGGGTCGACGGGGACGGCCAGGTCGGTGATGAGCGTGGACGTCCCCAGCAGCGCGCGTACCTTCAGCCGCTTAGGCAGCAGCCGGGTGACCCGGAACACCGTCCAGGTGATCGCAGACGCACAGAACGCGGCGGACAGGATGCCCAGCTTCGCCTCGGCCAGCAGGGGGCCGTGGAAGGCGAGCGAGGCGATCAGCAGGGCGACGGTGAAGCCGATCCCGGCGATCGCACCCGCGCCCACGACACCTGCCCAGCCCACGGGCGGCCGGATCCGTCCCCGGCTGAGCTTGGTGACCAGCCAGGCGGCCGCGGTCGTGCCCACCGGTTTGCCGACCACGTACCCGATCAGGATGCCCAGCGTGACGGGGGAGGTGTAGGCGCGGGAGAGCAGTCCCGTGTTGATCACGATACCGGCGTTGGCCAGGGCGAACAGCGGCACGATGAGGTAGCTCGACCAGGGATGGTACAGCTGCTGGAGCCGCTCGTTGGGGGAGATGGCCTGGCGGACGCCGTCGCGGGCCTCACGGGCCAGCTCGGGGGTGGGCTGCTCGCGGAATAGCCGGAACAGGTCGCTGGCCCGCTCCAGGTCACTGCGCGCTGCGGGGCGGGCGTAAGTGAGCAGGCCCATGAACAGCCCCACCACCACCGGGTCCACGCCGGACTTGAAGAAGGCCACCCAGGCCACCGCCCCCAGGAGGAAGTAGACCGGGCCGAACCGCACGCCCGCGGCCCGGACGACAGCCACCGCGACCAGGATGCCCACTCCCATGAACAGCGCGGGCAGCTTCAGGTTCGCGCTGTAAACAATCGCGATAACGGCCAGTCCGGCCAGATCATCCACCACAGAGAAGGTGAGCAGGTAGGTGCGCACCCGGTCGGGCAGCCAGGAGCCGACCAGGGCCAGCATCCCCAGCGCGAACGCGGTATCGGTGGACATGGCCGCGCCCCAGCCCCGGGCTCCCGGGCCGCCGGCGTTGGCCGCCAGGTAGATGCCGATGGGCACGATCATCCCGCCCAGGCCGATGATCAGCGGCAGGGTCAGCCGCCGCCGCTCGCGCAGCTCGCCCATGTCGAACTCGCGCCGGGCCTCCAGCCCCACCACCAGGAAGAAGAACGTCATCAGGCCGGAGTTCACCCAGCCGTGCAGGGTGTCGGACAGGCTCATGCTGCCGAGGTTCACCGACAGTCGGGTGGACCAGAGCGACTCGTAGGACCCGGCCGCGACGTTCGCCCAGATCAGCGCCGCTATCGTCCCGGCGAGCAGGATCACCGCGCTGCCCGTCTCGGTGCGCAGGAACTGGCGCAGCGGCGTCTCAAGGTTCCGCGCCCACGCAGTCCGGCCGGACAGGGGAGAAGGCGCCGGCTGGGATTCCGTCATGCCCGGATTCTCCCAGCAAGACGGACGGTCGTCGCCTCCGGCTCAGCCCTCCGGGCCGCCGGCAATCTCGTCCTCGTCCTCGTCGGTCACGTGGACTGCCGCCTCTTCCGCGCCCGCGCCACCCCCGTCGATGCCCACGTCCTGGGCGACGAGGTCCGGCTCCGTGTCCGGGTGGGCTCCCTCATCCTCGGCTACCAGGCGGCCGGCCCGCGGCTGCTGCTCGTCGTAGGATTCCGGGCCTTCCCGGGGCAGGTCGCTCTCGGCCTTCGGGTCAGGATCGGCGTACGGGTCCGGCTCCGGTTCCTCCTCGGCGAGCAGCTGATCGAGGGATTCACCCTCGCGCTCCTCGGCCAGCGTGTCACCGAACCGCTCACCGGCCGACCATTTGTCGGCGGGCTCGACGCCCGGGTCCAGCGGGTCCTCGTACGGATCCTCGCTGTCCTCCAGCGTGTCGGAGGAGTCCAGGACGCCGTCGTCCTCGAAGTCGGTGTCCTCGAGCCCGTCCGTGCCGGGGCCGCCACCGCGCTCGTAGTCGCCGGTGCCGCCGCCGTAGGTGTACTCGGAGCTGCCGTCGCCTGGATCGGCGGACGGGTCATAGGTCTCGGCCATAGGCCCAGGCTAGCGACAATGATCGCCCACTCGCACCGTGAGCGTCCCGGAGCCCAGGTCAGCCCCGGTGGGCCGTCTTGTAATCCTCCCACCGGTCGAGGAGGGCAGGCAGTTCCTTGCTCACGAACTCGAAGTACAGCGCCGATTCGGCGAGCCTGGCTCCGGCGGGCGTGCCCGGGCCCAGCACCTCGGACCCGCCGCGCATGGTGTCCGCCCAGCGCATCATGATCCGGTCCCGCACCCGCAGCACCTCGTGCCAGACGTTCTCCGGCATCCGGTACACATGCCGCCGGGAGCCGGGCTCCGTCTCCCGGCTGACCAGGCCCACCTGGACCAGGTAGCGCACGCCCCCCGACACCGCCGCGGGGCTGACCCGGAGCAGCCCGGCGAGTTCCTCCGCGGTGAGGCGGCTGGTGTCCGAGGTGAGCAGGGCGACGAAGATTCTGGCTGGCATCCGCGGCATCCCCGAGTCGGCGAGCAGCGAGGCGAAGTGCTCGACGAACTCCCGCACCGCGGCGCCGTCCCGCGCCTCCTGGGCCTGCTGCGCTTCGCGCGCCTCCGGCACTGGCTGTCACCCCTCTCATAGCCGACCTGCCCGGTAGTTTACTAGGTACATAACTTTCATGATTTCGTGAATCAAGTGCTAGGCTCGGGTGTATGACAGCGGTGATCGAGGTAGCCGGCCTGACGAAGTCCTTCGGCCGGACACGGGCGCTGGACGGGCTCGATCTCACCGTGGCCCCCGGGGAGGTGCACGGGTTCCTGGGGCCGAATGGCGCCGGCAAGACCACCACCATCCGGGTCCTGCTGGGCCTGATCCGGGCCGGCGGGGGAACCGCCCGCCTGTTCGGCGGCGACCCATGGCGGGAAGCGACCACCCTGCACCGGCGGCTCGCGTATGTGCCCGGCGACGTCACCCTGTGGCCGAACCTGTCCGGCGGTGAAGTCATCGACCTGCTCGGCCGGCTCCGCGGCGGTCTCGACGAGAAGCGCAAGGCGGCCCTGCTGGAGAGGTTCGGGCTCGATCCGGCCACGAAGAGCCGGGCCTACTCCAAGGGAAACCGGCAGAAAGTCGCGTTGATCGCCGCGCTCTCATCCGGGGCTGAGCTGCTGATGCTGGACGAGCCGACCTCAGGGCTGGACCCGCTGATGGAGGCCACGTTCCGGGAGTGCGTGGAGGAAGAGCGGCAGGCGGGGCGGACGGTGCTGCTGTCCAGCCACATCCTGTCCGAGGTGGAGGCGCTGTGCGACCGGGTGACGATCATCCGGGAAGGCCGCACCGTGGACTCCGGCGCCCTGGCTGACCTGCGGCACCTCTCGCGCACCTCGGTGCACGCCGAGGTGGCCCGGCCGCCGGACGGGCTGGCCGGGCTCCCGGGGGTCCATGACCTGGACATCAGCGGGAACCGGGTCAGCTGCCAGGTCGACAACGACGCGCTCAGCGAGGTGCTCGCGCGGCTGGTCGCCGCGGGGGTCCGCACCCTGGCCAGCCAGCCGCCCACGCTGGAGGAGCTGTTCCTGCGGCACTACTCGGACCCGTCATGACCGCGGTGGCGGCCCGCGCGCAGCGGCCGGGCGGCCCGGCGGCCGGCCACGGGCCGGCCGGGCTGACCGGGACCGCCGCGCTGATCTCCCTCGCCCTGCGCCGCGACCGCATCATCCTGCCGGTCTGGCTGTACGTGTTCGCCGGCAGCATCGCCAGCACGGGGTACAGCTTCCGGCACCTCTACACCCGCCTGCCTGAGCGCCTGGCGCTCATCGCCAGCGTCCGCGGTGACGCCTCGGTCCTGGCCCTGAGCGGGCCGGTGTTCGGGGACAGCGCGGGTTCGCTGGTCGCCTGGAAGGTGCTGGTGTTCGCGGCCGGGGCCGCGGGACTGATGGGGATCTTCACCGTGGTCCGGCACACCCGCGACGACGAGGAGCAGGGCCGGCTGGAACTGGTGGGGGCCACCGCGGTCGGCCGCCAGGCGCCGCTGGCGGCGGCCCTGGCGGTGGCGTTCGGCAGCTGCCTGGCGCTCATCCTGCTCATCGCCGCGGTCCAGGTCATCCTGGGCTACCCGCTGGCCGGCTCGCTGGCCCTGGGCGCAGCGGTAGGGCTGTCCGGGTGCGTGTTCGCGGCCATCGCCGCGGTCTGCGCCCAGCTGACGGTCAGTGCCCGGACGGCCCGCGGGATGGCCATCGGCGTGCTGGGGGTGGCGTTCCTGCTCCGCGCGGTGGGCGACGCGGCATCGGGGACGTCCTGGCTGCGCTGGGCCTCGCCACTGGGCTGGGCCGAGCAGATGCAGGTGTACGCGAGCCCGCGGTGGCTGGTCGGCGCACTGTTCGTGGTGGCCACCGCCGTCGTGGCCGGCGGGGCCGCGCGGCTGGCCACCCGCCGCGACCTGGGCGCGGGCCTGCTGCCTGTCCGGCCGGGCCGGCCGGAGGCGGCCAGGTGGCTGCGCAGCCCGCTCGCGCTGGCCTGGCGGCTGCAGCGTGGTGCCCTGCTCGGCTGGGCGATCGGCGTCGTCCTGGCGGGTGCGGTCCTCGGGTCGGCGGCCAGCGGGATCGGCGCGGTGCTGAACACCAGCGCTCAGGCCCGGCAGATATTCATCCGGCTCGGCGGGCACAGCGGCCTCGTCGATGCCTACCTCGCGGCCGTGATCGGGATGCTGGGGGTCGCCTCGGCCGCGTACGCGGTGGCGGCCGTCCTCCGGCTGCATAGCGAGGAGACTGAGCGGCGGGCCGAGCCGGTGCTGGCCACGCTGGCGGGGCGGGTTCGCTGGGCGGGCGGCCATCTGCTCGTCGCCGCCGCGGGCAGCGCGGGGCTGCTCCTGGCCGGCGGCGTGGCCACGGCGCTGGGGGACGGGCTGACCTCGGGCGGCCTGGCTACCCAGCTGCCGCGGCTGGCCGGCGCGGGGCTGGCGCAGGTCCCGGCCGTCTGGGTGATGGGGGGCCTGGCGGTGGCCCTGTTCGGCCTGGTGCCCAGGGCCGCAGTGGCCGGGGCGTGGACTGCGCTCGGCCTGGTCGCGCTCATCACCCTGCTCGGCCCGTCGATCAGGCTGGCCCAGGGCGCGCTGGACATCTCCCCGTTCAGCCATGTACCCAAGCTGCCGGGGGCGCCGGTCACGGTGGCACCGCTGGCCTGGCTGGTGGGGGTGGCGGTGGTGCTGGCCGTGGCGGGGCTGGTGGCCTTCCGGCGGCGCGATCTTCTGTGATCCGGGGTGGGGCGTGCCGCTTTGATCATGGGCGACGCTGACTTGTCACGCCGGACGTGCGTCCTGGCGGGGGTTATGGGCGTTTTCGGCGAACGTTCGGCGTATAGGTGGGGGAGGGCCAGTAGGGGCGAGACGATGGGCACCCGCTTGGTCGTTCCCCCGGGCCCTTAGTGCGCGAGGACGAGGTAGGCGAAGCCGAGGACGCCCCGGTACACCTCGACGTACTGACGTTCGCGGGCATCTAGCCAGTCGCGTAGGTCAGCGGCGCGCGGATCGTCGGCGTGCGCGAGCAGCCACTCCTGACGGCCAGCGCGGAACGTGGACTCGAAGTCGTCCCATTCCAGCTGGCTGGCGACGCTCAGGTGGATGACCCGCCAGCCCGCGGACCGGCAGGCCTCCAGCAAGCCCGCCAGGGGCAGCACCTGCTCGCCGAACATCTCCGTCGCTGCGGCCGAGGGCGCTGTTTCCCAGTAGCCGTCCCCGAACAGCAGCCGGCCTCCGGCCGGCACGACCCCGGCCAGCGCGTCCAGCGCGGAGGTGGTGCCGCCCAGTGCGTGGGACGCGCCAGCGCACAGGACCCGGTCCGCCGGGCCCTTCCACCCCGAGACGTCGGCCTCAGTGAACTGAACCTGCCCGTCGAGGTGACGCTCCGCGGCGAGGCGTCGGGCGCGGCTTAGCGCCCCGGCATCGGTGTCCACGCCGGTCCCAGTGGCTTGACCGGCGCGGGCGACGACCTGCAGCAGGAGTTCACCCCAGCCGCAGCCCAGGTCGGCGACGTGGGCTCCCGGCTGCACGTCCAGCCGGTCCATCAGAAGTTCGGCGTGCTCCACCGACAGCGGCACGTTCCAGCGCATCCGGGCGTACAGCGCTTCTTCGAGATCATCGTCTTCCACCAGGGTCACGGTAACCATGCCGCGAGACTCCTGGCCGACGGGGAGGCCAACCAGGCTCCGCAAGCTCCGCCGCCAATAAGAGTGAGGCCCCTCCGAGTATGAGTCGGAGGGGCCTCACCTGGCCGCATTGCCCTGGGTCGCCGGTTGCCCGGCTTCCTGGTGCGCTGCGACCCACCGCCTAGCCTGGAAGCAGCCACTGAAATCCCGGTTGCCCGGTTTTCCAGTCACCCGGGTTTCCCCGGCGTCCCGGGAGTTTCCCCCCGGAAGGACTTCCGCTCTTGCGATGAATGAATTTGTACTCCGTTCGGGGGGACGGGCGCAAGGGTTTCTGGCCAGGAATTTCAAGATTTTTCCCAGTCGCGGGGAAATCCACAAGAAAGCGCGGGTTATCCCCCGTGAAAGGCGGCTGTCCACCGCGCTATCCACAGTCTGGTCCACAGCCGGGTCCGTGGGGACGTAACCGGGAGTGCCCGCGACGAGCCATGACGCCCGGTCCCTCACCTGGGTCATCCGGCGGCCTGGGCCTGGCCAGGCGAACGCGGGAGATGAGCGGGAATGCCGCATATATAAGCGAGGCCCCTCCATGTATGAGATGGAGGGGCCTCGCCGCGGCCATCTGGCAGGGCCACCGATTACTCGGCTACCGGGGTGCCATCCGGCCGCTCCACCAGGGCGGGAAAATCAGCCCGGAAGGCCGGTTTCCCGGCTTTCCATGCGCCCGCCCAGCCGTTCCGGTTTCCCGGTCCGATGGAGTGCGGGGGCCTTGCTGATCTCCATACTTGGTGGTGCAGAATTTCTACCGCTTACCCCGGGGTGGCGCAAGGGTTTTCTGCCGTGAAGTTACAGATTTTGTGGTTATGAACAGCTTTTCCACATCAGCAGCCTGGTTATCCCCCGCGACGGGTGACTGTCCACCGGGCTGTCCACAGCCCGGTCCACAGACGGGTCAGTCGGCGGGTTCGGCCGGGGTGGCGGAGCCGGCCGGGGCGGGGGAGCCGGCCGGATGGTTTTCGTTGCGGCCCTGGGGGTGGCCTGCGGGGGCCCGGCGGCGCAGCAGGCTGCCCAGCAGGGCGAGGCCGAGCGCGCCCGCCGGCGGCAGGGTGACCAGAGCGGGCAACTGATAACGCCAGGAGAACTCGAACAGGTCAGAGGCGAGCAGGACGGCCGCGGCCGAGCCGAAAACCAGCAGGCAGGCCAGGGCCAGCTCGCGGCGGCGGGGGGAGAGGATGCTGCGCCCGCGGGCGGCAGCCAGCCCGGTGGCCAGGGCGATCACGGCGCCGGCCAGGCCGGCCAGGGCCGCGACAGCCAGCAGCGGTCCCGGCGTGTAGCCGCCGTGCAACTGGTACCCGCGCAGGAAGGCGGCGAGCGGCCGGGCCACCGTGGCCCGCCCGCCCATGGTGGCCGGCAGCGGCCGGATCTGGACCGGGCCGCCGCTGGAGGCGAAGTGCAAGCCCAGCATGATGGTGTGATCGCGGCTGAGGAAGATGCTGCCGCCGTAGGTCGGGTAGCTGGTCTGGAACTGCCAGCGTGAGATGGGCGTGTCGCCGGTGCTGGTCACCCGGTGCAGCTCGAACAGCCTGCCCGCATCGCCGAGGACGCCCGCCACGACGCGCAGTGGCTGCTGGGTGATCACCCGGTGCTCGAAGTTCCCGATGACCTCACCGTGGGTGCGTCCAGGCGGGGCTACGTACGTGTGATCGGGAGACACGTCGCTGTGCACCAGCCCGTCCGGCCCGAGCCGGATCGCGAGCGCCCGCGGCGGGCAGACCGCCCGCTCGTAGCGCGGCAGCTTCAGCGTCGCGCAGTCCGCGCTCTCCGCCAGCCGCCCGTAGATGGTGCTTCCCGCGGCCGGGGCGAGCGAGAACTGGTGGGTGACGACGTACTCGCGCAGCGAGAAGCCGATGATGGGCAGGGCGAACGCCGCGCAGAGCAGGACCGCCTGGATCAGCTTGCGCCGCCAGCCCGGCACCACGATCAGCAGGTAGACCAGCGCGGGCAGGATCAGGATCTGGCCGACCTGGGCCATGGGCGCGCTGGCGCCCAGGGCCAGCCCGCCTGCCACGATCAGCCGGGGCCCCGGTTCGGGCCGCCAGAGCAGCAGCGCCAGCCCCGCGACAATCAGGGCCTCGAACCAGACGTCCGGCATGATGGTCTGCTCGATCTGCACCTGGTAGGCGTCGAGCAGGACGGGTGCGGTGGCCAGCGCGGACAGCCAGCGCGGGACGCCGCGGCGGAGCAGCAGCAGGTACAAGACCACGGCCATGGCGAGGCCGAGGAGGTGCTGGAGCGTGGTGACCGTGTCGAGGTTCCCGCCGGCCAGCAGCACCTTGAGGATCAGGTTGTAGCCGAGCGGGTCGTTGCCGGGCCAGGCGCCGAACAGGTACTTCAGGCTGTCGATGTAGAGCAGCGCAGGCTGGTAGGCGGCCATGGACAGGCCGCGCAGGACCAGGCCCGCGAGCAGGAGCGCCGTGATCAGCCAGTGCCGCCGCAGGGTGGCGGCGGCCACCGCGCCCCGGCTGCGCCGGGATTCACGGGCCGCCTCGGTGCTGTTCCCGGCGGGGCCGTCAGCAGACCCGTCTCCCGCGGGTGAGCCGGAGCCCGCGGTGGCTGGCATTCGCATGACGGTCATCCCGGTCGGTGGGCGGCCCCGTAGGCGGACGGCCCGGTCAGTGGGCGGCCCGGCCAGCGGGCCAGTGGAAGCCTGGCCGGCAGGCCCAGACCGAGGGCCCAAACGGAGGCACTGACGACGAAGACTATCCGAGCTCCCTGACCACCGGGCCCAGTCTGCGGTCAGGGATGGATTTTCTTACCTTCGCTAAGCATTGCCACGAACGTAGCGATACGCCGCGCCCGGGTCTCCGGCCGCTTAGCGTCGGCGATGCGGTAGAGGATCGCGTACCGGTTCGCACGGTCCAGGCGCTCGAAGAACGCGGCGGCCGCGTCGTTGCCAGCGAGCGCGAGGGCGAGATCTTCCGGCACGGCGGCGGTGGACTGCGATTCGTAGGCGGCGGCCCAGCGGCCGTCCGCCCGCGCCAGGTCAACCTCGCGCAGCCCGGCCGGCCTCATCTGGCCGGCCTCGATCAGGGCGGTGGCCTGGTCCCGGTTGATCCGGGACCACTTGCTGCCGGGCCGGCGCGGAGTGAAGCGCTGCAGCCAGTGGTCGTCGTCCAGGCGGCCCTTCTGGCCGTCGATCCAGCCGTGGCACAGTGCCACGCTGAGCGCCTCGGAGTAGGAGACCCCGGAGGCACCCGAACCCTTCTTAGGGATCTTCAGCCACAGGCCCGCTGAGTCGGCGTGATGCTCGCTGAGCCACGCGTCCCACTCGTCGGGGGAACCTGGGCCCAGCACCGGAAGCCCGTCGTCAGGCATAGGGACAGTGAACCATGCGTTCGGGTCCATGGGAGTCAGTTGTATTTTCGCAAGTAACGAAGCCGCCCATCCCCCGAGGGAGTCGTGACAGAGCCAGTCGTGAGAGGGCCAGTCGTGAGAGGGCCAAGCCGCCGCCGGCGACTGCTGATCCTCGTCATCTGCTGCATGAGCCTGGTCATCGTGGGGCTCGACAACACCATCGTGAACGTCGCGCTGCCGTCCATCCAGCGGGACCTGCACGCCTCGGTGTCCGGGCTGCAATGGGTGGTGGACGCCTACACGCTGGTGCTGGCCAGCCTCCTGGTGCTCTCCGGCTCTACCGCGGACCGGCTGGGGCGGCGCAGCACGTTCCAGGCCGGACTGGCCACGTTCACGATCGGCTCGCTGCTGTGCAGCCTCGCGCCCAGCCTGGGCTGGCTGGTGGTGTTCCGGATGCTCCAGGCGGTCGGCGGCTCCATGCTCAACCCGGTAGCGATGTCGATCATCGTGAACACGTTCACCGACCGGGCCGAACGGGCCCGGGCCATTGGCGTCTGGGGCGCGGCGGTGGGGGTCAGCCTGGCCCTCGGCCCGGTGGTGGGCGGTCTGCTGATCGCTTCGGTGGGCTGGCGGGGGATCTTCTGGGTGAACATCCCGGTCGGGGTGGCGGCGATCGTGCTCACCGCGCTGTTCGTGCCGGAGTCCAAGGCCCCGCATCCGCGGCGGCTGGATCCGGTCGGCCAGGTGCTGGTCATCGTGACGCTGGCCTCGCTGGTCTACGGGATCATCGAGGGGCCGCAGCACGGCTGGGGCTCCCCGGAGATCATCGGCTGCTTCTGCCTGTCCGCGGTGGCCCTCGGGACCCTGCTCGTCTACGAGCCGCGACGCCACGAGCCCCTGCTGGATCTGAGGTTCTTCCGCAGCGCGCCGTTCTCCGGGGCCACGGTGATCGCGGTCAGCGCGTTCGCGGCGCTGGCCGGGTTCCTCTTCCTCAACACGCTCTACCTGCAGGACGTGCGCGGCTACTCGGCCCTGCACGCCGGGCTGCTCACGCTGCCGCTGGCCGCGGTCACGGTGGTCTTCGCGCCGCTGTCCGGCCGGATGATCAGTATCCGCGGCCCGCGGATCCCGCTGATCGTCGCGGGGGTCTGCATGTCCGGTGGCGCCCTGATGCTGACCGGGCTGACCGCGCAGCAGTCCACCGGGTGGCTGCTCGCCTCCTATGTGATCTTCGGGATCGGCTTCGGCGTGGTGAACGCCCCGATCACCAACACCGCGGTGTCCGGGATGCCGCGCACGCAGGCGGGGGTCGCGTCGGCCATCGCGTCCACCAGCCGGCAGGTGGGCCAGTCACTGGGAGTGGCGGTGGTGGGCTCCGCGGTCACCTCGGTGCTGGTTGGCCCGATGCGCACCGGCTTCACCACCGCCAGCCACGTGGGCTGGTGGATCATCACCGGCTGCGGGCTGGTCGTGCTGGCCGTGGGCCTGGCGACCAGCGGCCGGTGGGCGCGGCAGACGGCCGCCCGGACCGCGGACCGGCTGATGTCGGAGGAAGAGGAGCCGGTCCCGGTCGGGTGATCGCCGCGTGCCGCCCCGGCGGTGATTCAGCTGGGTGGCGGGCTGATCAGGGAGAAGGTGGCGCCCTGGTCGTCGGCGACCACGGCGATCCGGCCGTACGGGGAATCACGGGGCGGCTGGATCACCCGGCCGCCTGCCGCGCTCGCGGCCCTCGCGGCCGCGTCGGTGTCGGCGGCTCCGAAGTAGGTGGCCCAGTGCGCGGGCGCGTCAGCGGGCGCGCTGCGCTCGAGTTCGCCGATCCCGCCGACCTCGCGGCCGCTGCACTTCAGCGTCGCGTAGCGGTAACCGTCCCCGCTCAGATCGCCATATTCGTAGCCGAACACGGCCTGGTAGAAGACCTGGTTCTGGTCGTAGGCGCGGCTGAGGTTCTCGTTCCAGCACAGCGAGCCGGGCTCGTTGGCCAGACCCACCCCGGTGTGCGCCTGGGCCTGCCAGATGCCGAAGACCGCGCCGCCGGGGTCGGCCGCCACGGCCATCCGGCCGACGTCCATCACGTCCATCGGCTCCATGAGGGTCAGGCCCCCGGCCGCCTTGACCTTGCTGACCGTCTCGTCGAGGTCGTCCGAGGCGAGGTAGGTGGTCCAGGCGGCCGGTGTCCCGGGCGGCCCCTGCTTCGGGCCGATGCCCGCCACCGCCCGGTCGTCCTTCAGGCACATGGCGTAGCCACCGGCCTCGGGCGGCCCGGGCTGGACATACCAGCCGAACATGCCCGTGTAGAAGGCGCTGGCCTGGCTGATGTCGTTGACCGCGAGGTCGATCCAGCACGGTGTGCCCGCCGGCCAGGCGGTGTCGCGAGTAACCATGATTCTCAGTACACCAGCCAGAACCCGCTGACGGCCAGGGCGCCCACCGCCACCAGTGCGAACAGGGCGACCCAGACGCCGCCGGGAAGGCCGGTGAGCGCCGCGAGCTGGTCCGCGTCCGACCGGGAGGCCCGGCCGCGGCGACGCGAGCGCTGCAGCTCCAGGACCGGCCGGATCCCCCCGACCAGCAGGAACCAGGCCATCGCGTAACCGAGCGCGGCCTGCAGCAGCGACGAGCCACGCCAGGTCACCAGGGCCACGGCGACAGCCACCGTGACCGTGGCGAGGATCCCGTAGGCGTTGCGGACCATCAGGGTGAGGGCGGCCAGCAGGACCAGGCTGAGCAGCAGCGCGGCCACCAGGTGCCCGGTGGCCAGCAGGGCGGCCGCGCCCAGCCCCAGGAGCGGAGGGGCCAGATACCCCGCCGCGGCGGTGGCCACGATGCCGGGACCTGAGGAGTTCCCCGCGGACACGGTGAGGCCGGCCGTGCTGCGGTGCACCCGGACCCCGTCGAGGCGCCGGCCCACGGCCAGCGCGACCAGCGCATGACCACCCTCGTGGGCGATGGTCACCACGGTGCGGGACACCGGCCAGGCTCGTCGCCAGCCGACCAGGATCAGCGCGGCCACCGCGGTGCCCAGCACCAGCAGACGGGGTGGCAGCGGCTCGGCGGTGATTGCCTCGTGCCACAACTGGCCAAGCGATGTGGCGTGCACGCCCGCCATCCTGCCAGGCCGGCCGGGGTGGCCGGGCCGGGGAAGCAGTCAATTCAGCGCATCCGCAGGCAATTCCCAGGCCCAGGGCCGGGCCGAGCCCGGGGCCGGACCGGCCTCAGCGGCGGGACAGGCGGTCGATGCGGGCCACCTCGTCCGGGGTAAGGGAGAAGCTCAGCACGTCGAAGTTGGCCGCGATCCGGGCCGGCCGCTCAGACTTCGGGATTACCGCGATCCCGTGCTCGAGATGCCAGCGCAGCACCACCTGGGCCGGGGTCACCCCGTGTTTCTCAGCGATCCCGGTCAGCACCGGGTGGCCCAGGTCCGTGCCCTTGAGCGGGCTGTAGCCCTCCAGGGTCACCCCTCGCTCGCGGCTTTCCTCCAGCATGGCCTCGTCATACTGGGCCGGGCTCCACGGGATCTGGTTGACGGCGGGCGCTGCCCCGGTGGCCTTGATCAGCGTGTCGATCTGCGCGATGGAGTAATTGCTCACCCCGACCGTCCTGGCCAGGCCCTCGTCACGCAGGGCGAGGAACTCCCGCCAGACAGGCGCGATGGCCCGGGCAGGCGGCGGCCAGTGCACGAGCCACAGGTCGACGTACCTGGTGCCCAGGGCGCGCAGGCTGGCGGCCAGCGTCTTGCGTTCCTGGCCCGCCTTGCCCGGGGGAAGCTTGGTGGTGATGAACACCTCGCCGCGGTCCAGGCCGCTGTCCCGCAGCGCGTGGCCCACCTCAGCCTCGTTGCCGTACATGGTGGCGGTGTCGAGGTGCCGGTAGCCCACCTGCAGCGCGGTGAGGACGGCCTCGTACCCGGCTGAGCCCCGCAGCCGCCAGGTGCCGAAGCCGAGCAGCGGCATGCGGACCCCGCCGGGCAGCGCGGCGGAGGGGATTTCTGGCGCCGTTGTCATAGGGGACATTCTGCCCAGCTGAGGCGGTGCTGACTCGGCGCGCGTCAGGTCAGCACCGTCCCGGTCCGGGCGGTAAGGTCGGCGAACAGTTCGGTCAGCCGCTTGGTCACCGGCCCGGGGCCGCCCGATCCGATGGGGCGCCCGTCCAGCCGGGTGACCGGGGTCAGACCGCCCATGGTGCCGGTCACGAACACCTCGTCGGCCGCGTAGAACTGGGTCAGGCTGTAGTCGCCGACCGTGGGCGGGATGCCCGCCTGCGCGGCGAGTTCGAGGACGGCGGCCCGCGTGATGCCCTCCGGGCAGGCGGCCGTGGACGGAGTGCCCAGGTGCCCGCTGGTGACCAGGAACAAGTGCGTCGCGTTGGTCTCGGCGACGAACCCGCGGTGGTCCAGCATGACCGCGTCGTCCGCCCCGGCGACGTTCGCCTCGATCTTGGCCAGGATCGAGGTGAGCAGGTTGTTGTGGTGGATCTTCGGATCCAGGACATCCGGCGGCGGGCGGCGCACGCTCGAGGTGATCAGGGTGATCCCGGACTGGTCGTACACCGGGTCCTTGTGCTCGGCCAGCACGATCAGGGTGGGCCCGGACTGGTTGAGCCGGGGATCCATACCGCTGGTGATCTTCACGCCGCGGGTCAGGGTGAGCCGGATGTGCACGCCATCGGTCATCGCGTTCGCGCGCAGCGTGCGGCGGATCTCCCCGGTGATCTCCTCGTCCGAGGGCACTCCGGTGAAGGCCAGCGCGGCCGCCGAGCGGCGCAGCCGGGCGAGATGCTCGCTGAGCCGGAAGATCCGGCCCTGGTAGAGCCGCAGTCCCTCCCAGACCGCGTCACCGCCCTGGACCGAGGAGTCGAACGGGCTGATCGCGGCCTGGTCGCGATGCGACAGCACGCCGCCCACGTTCACGATGAGGTCACGGTTGCGGTCGTCAAAGGTCTGCAGCACTACGGCGCTCCGGAGTATGGGTGCGGGTCGTGGGCGGGCCCGCCGGGCGGCGCGATCCCGGTGAGCCGGGACGCGCGCAGCCGCTCGTAGAACGGCTGGCATTGCCCGGCCAGCGCGGCGAGCCGCGGCGGGAGGGCCGTTTCCGGCGGATGGTAGGAGCCGAACCCCGTGGACCGCCATACCGATTCATACCAGTGCGGGGCCCAGACCCCGTCGGTGTCCCGCGGGCCCGCCGGCCAGGACAGCATGGCCGTGGTAAACGGGACCCCCAGCGCCGCGCACAGCGCGCGCAGCACGGGCTCGGGACGTTCCAGCAGGTCACGGGCGTCAATCACGGGACCGCCGAACCGGTCGAAGATTTCCGCCTGCTGCCAGATGCCGAGATCGTCCAGGGTGGGCGTGGCGCGCACCCGGGCGTAGGAGGCCAGCAGCTCCCGGGGGTCGCGGATGAGGAAGGCGTGCCGCAGCGGCGCGAGCGCGTCCCGGTCCACCTCCGGGAGCAGGTGATGAGTCATGTGCTTCGCGTAGTACACCGTCCGGCCCGCGGGCAGGGGCGCCGTCGTCAGCTGGCTGATCACCGCCTGCCAGCTCGTGGGCTGGCTCGCGATGACCTGCTCCCGGCCCGGGTGGGCGATCCCGGTGCGGTCCAGGTAGAAGGCGTACAGCGGCTCGTCCGCGACCACGGTGTCCGGGCGGTTCTCCCAGGCCCGCATCAGCGCGGTGGATACCGTGCGCGGCCCGGACCACATGGCGATCCGGACCGGCTCACTGGCCACGGGTCACCGCGAGAAGGAGCCGGATTCGGCGCCGATCGTGGTGTCCTCGCCGTGCCCGGTGTGCACGACGGTCTCCGGGGGCAGGTCCATCAGCCTGTCCCGGATGGACCTGATGATCGTGTCGTGGTCTGAGTACGACCGGCCGGTGGCGCCCGGGCCGCCGTGGAACAGGGTGTCGCCGGAGAACACGACCCGCAGCGCGGGCGCGTACAGGCACACGCTGCCCGGCGAGTGGCCGGGGGTGTGCAGCACCCGCAGCGGGGTGGCCGCGATCTCGATGACCTCCTCGTCGGCCAGGTCGCCGTCGGGCAGCTGGCCCGGGTACATCATCCGCCACAGCACCTGATCGGCCGGATGCAGCAGCACCGGGGCGCCCTTCGCGCCGGACACCTGCGCCGCCGCGTTGATGTGGTCGTTGTGCGCGTGGGTGCAGACGATGGCGGACAGCCTGCGCTCGCCGACCGCGCGCAGGATGGCCTCCGGATCGTGGGCGGCGTCGATGACGATGACCTCGTGGTCGTCGCCCAGCAGCCACACGTTGTTGTCGACCGCGAAGTCCTGCCCGTCCAGGGAGAAGGTGCCCGAGGTGACGACCTTCTCGATGCGCGGGCTCATGGCAGGGTTACCACGCTGCGCAGTACCTCGCCGCGTTCCATCTTCGCGAACGCCTCCTCGACCGCGTCCAGCGCGATCGTTTCACTAACGAACTTATCGAGCGGCAGCCTGCCCTCCAGGTACAGGTCGATGAGGACGGGGAAGTCCCGTTCCGGCAGGCAGTCGCCGTACCAGGACGACTTGAGCGCCCCACCGCGGCCGAACACGTCCAGCAGGGGAAGCTCGATCCGCATCTCCGGGGTCGGCACGCCGACCAGCACCACCGTCCCGGCCAGGTCCCGGGCGTAGAACGCCTGCTGGTAGGTCTCCGGGCGGCCGATGGCCTCGATCACGACGTCCGCGCCGTTCCCGCCGGTGAGCGCCCGGATCCCCTCGACCGGGTCGGTCTCCCGCGAGTTGATCACGTGCGTGGCGCCGAACTGCCTGGCCCACTCCAGCTTCCGCGGGTCGATGTCGACCGCGATGATCGTCCGCGCCCCGTTGAGTACCGCGCCCAGCACCGCGGCGTCACCCACCCCGCCGCACCCGATGACGGCGACCGAGTCGCCCCGGGTGACCGGGGCGGTGTTGATGGCGGCGCCGAGGCCCGCCATCACGCCGCAACCGAGCAGGCCGGCCACCTCGGGCCGGGCGGCCGGGTTGACCTTGGTGCACTGGCCGGCCGCGACCAGGGTCTTCTCCGCGAACGCGCCGATCCCCAGCGCGGGGGACAGGACCGTGCCGTCGGTCAGGGTCATCTTCTGGCTGGCGTTGTGCGTGTTGAAGCAGTACCAGGGCCTGCCCCGCTTGCAGGCGCGGCACTCGCCGCAGACCGCGCGCCAGTTCAGGATGACGAAGTCGCCGGGCGCGATCGCGGTGACCCCGTCGCCGACCGCCTCGACCACGCCGGCCGCCTCGTGCCCGAGCAGGTAGGGGTAGTCGTCCCCGATGCCGCCTTCCCGGTAGTGCAGGTCGGTGTGGCAGACGCCGCACGCCTGCACCCGGACCAGGGCCTCGCCCGGCCCCGGATCGGGCACGACGATGGTGGTGATCTCAACTTTGGCGCCCTTAGCTGGGGCGACGACGCCCCGGACTTCGTATGTCATCCGACCATCGTGCCGAATCGCGGTGGGCAGCGGAAGGCCGGGGCCGGCCTATCCCGGCTTGCGACATCCGTCAGCCGACCGATGTTTCGCTCCGCCAGGCCAGCCATCGTGTGGTGCAGAACGGCGTTACATGCCGGCCCCCGACCCGACCAGGCTCGGCAAGGAAACAGATGAACAGGTTGGCGCCCGTCCGCGCGACGGCTCCGCGCCCGTATCGCATCTCCCTTCCCGCAGGTCCCGAAGCAGCGGTCGAAGCCCGCCGCCACGTCTGGGCGATCATCCACGCATGGGACATCCCCATCGACGCCTACGCCGCGGCTCTGCTCGCCAGCGAACTGGTCACCAACGCCATGAGGCAGCACACGGATGGGCACGAGGCGGTTCAGTTGATGATCAGCTGGGTGGATGGCCAATTGCAGGTGGAAGTGCACGAGGCAGCGCGATCCGGACCGGCAGTAGGGCCGGCGGACCCGCGGCCCGACGCTGACGCCAGGCGCGGCCTCACCCTGGTGCGCAACGCTCGGCGGCGCTACTTGCGCTTCCGCGACTGGCCCGAGCAGGCCCGGCAAGGAAACAGATGACAATGATGGCGCCAGTCCGTGCGATGGTGGAGCGCCCGTACCGAATCTCTCTGATCGCAGGCCCGGCCGCCGCGGCGCAAGCGCGCCGTCACGTCTGGGCGATCATCCGGGCCTGGGACATACCTGTCGACGGCTACACCGCGGCCCTGCTCGCCAGCGAACTGGTCACCAACGCCATCCGGCACGCCGGGGACGAGCTCGACCCCGTCGATCTGGTGGTCAGCTGGGCCGGTGGCCTGTTACGGGTGGAAGTCCACGACGGATCACGCTCGGCCCCCTCGCCAGTGCACGCGCTGCCGTACGCCGAAGCCGGTCGGGGCCTGATGCTGCTGGACAGCCTGTCCACCGACTGGGGCTACCGCGAGACGGCCGGCGGCAAGGCCGTCTACTTCACGCTCGCTCAGTAGGGTCCGTCCTGGATCCAGGCGACAGCAGGGCCTGGATCCAGGACGCGGTCCCCGGGAGTCAGCCAGCGTGGGAGTCAGCCAGCAGGGCCCGGGAGTCAGTCAGCATCCCCGGAGTCAGCCGGGCCGGCCAGCTTCGGGCTCAGCCGAGTGCGCTGCGGCGGTCGGTGGCCTCGCGGGCGATGTCGATCCGGGATCGCACGTCGAGCTTGCCGAGGATGTGCGAGACGTGGGTGGCCACGGTCCGGTGAGACAGGAACAGCCGGGCGGCGATCTGCGGGTTGGTCATCCCCTGGGCCACCAGCGCGGCGATCTTGGCCTCGGCGGGGGTCAGGCTGTCCCAGCCCCGGCGGGCCCGGCGGTGCTTCACCCGCGGGGCACGGCGGATGCCATGCGCCCGGAACCTGGCCTGCAGCCGCGCGACGTCACGGGTCGCGCCGAGTGAGGCGTAGAGGTCCACGGCGCGGCTGAACGCGGCCCGGGCCGGGGTCCGGTCGCCGCTATCCACCAGGGCCCCCGCCGCGGCCTCCAGTGCTTTCGCGCGGGGCAGGGGCCGGCCGGCGTCGTGGTAACGGTCCGCGGCCCGGAGCAGCCGGCCGGGGTCGTGGTCGACCAGGCCCCGGCAGTGCCACGCGGTCGCCTGGCGGTGCGGGATCTCCGTGTCGTCGGCCAGGGCCGCGGCCTGCTCCGCGAGGGTCTGCGCGGCCGCCGTGTCGCCGAGTGTCGTCGCCAGCCGGACACCGTCCGCCAGCAGATCCTCGACTTCGTCGACTTCTTCGGCGTGGTCGGCGAACCCGGTCAGCACGTCGAGCGCCTCGGTCAGCTCGCCGTCATGCTCAAGGGCCTCGCTGCGGGCCAGGGCTAGCGTGCCGACCACGCGATTCCCGATCCGTTCCGCGTGCGGCGCGGCTGCGGCCAGGTGCTGCTGGGCCGCGGCGATGTCGCCGCGGTGAATGGAGATGACCGCGGCGACGCCGTGGTCGGCGCAGGCCACGCCCGGGTCCTTGGTGACTTCGCGGACCACGCCCACCTCGGTCAGGGCGTCGTCCCAGCGGCCGGTGTGGAAAGCCAGCTGGCCGAGGCAGCAGTGAGCCTGGGCGTTCCGGACGCTGAGGCCGGCCCGGTCGGCGAGCCGCTGGGCCTCGCGGGCGGCGGTGAACGCCCCGTCATACTGGTCCAGGTCGCCGAGGGTGACGGCCTTGTTGATCTGGAGCAGCAGACGCAGGTCGGTCAGGGCGGGTTCGGCCTGGGTGACGGCCAGGGCGCGATCGTAGAGGGGCAGGGCCTCGGCGGTCCGCCCCTGCATACCCGCGCTGATGATCAGCATGTGCAGGGCCCAGCCGATGGCCCAGTCGTCGGACGCGCTGGTCCCCTGGGTGAGAGCCGCCGCGGCCATCTGGTCAGCCATCTCGATCTGGCCCAGGTGCCGGTGGGCCCGGGCGATGAGGACGAGCAGCCGGGCCCGGTTCCGGGCGGAGACCCCGGGCAGGGCCAGGGCCTGGTTCAGCGTGCTGAGGGACTCTGGGAACTGGCCGGCCAGCGTCCGGCACTGCGCCAGGGTCCAGTGCAGGTCGACGAGCAGGTCAGGGTCGACGGTCGTGGCGAGCCCGCGGCTGGCCACCTGTTCCGCCTCGGTCGCGTCACCCACCCGGTACAGGGCCTCGGCGAGCCGGCACACCAGGCCGTCGTGCTCGGATGAGCCCGCCGGGGACCGGGCCACGGCGTGGCGGAGAAGTTCGGCGGCGGCCCGGGGCGCCTGGCCCACCAGCAGCGGTGCGGTGCGACCCAGCCAGCGCAGGATCCAGTCGTCCATCGGCTCGGCCGGGCCGGCCGACCCGCCCACTGCGGGCAGGAGCTGGCGGGCGACCCGGTCGGCCGGCGCGCCGGCCTCGGCGAGCGCACGTCCCGCCTCGCGGTGCCAGGCGGCCCGCACCGGAGCGGGTATCTCCTCGTACAAGGCGGCGCGGATCAGGGGATGACGGAACCCCAGCCCGCCGCCGGACTCGGTCAGAACGCCGGCGGCCTGGGCCTCGTTCACGGCCGGGACCAGGTCCGCGACGCCCCGGCCGAGCACGGTGGCCAGATCTGGCACCGCGAAGTCCACGCCGAGCAGGGCGGCGGCCCGCAGGACCTCCCGCACCCAGGCCGGCACGAAGCGGAGCCGGTCCGCGATGGCCGCGGACAGGGAGCCGGGCGCGCGATCGCTGGTGAGCTCCGCCGCCCCGTCCGAGACGGTCAGGCTGGAGCTGCGGGCCAGCGCGTTGACCAGCTCAGTGAGGTAGAGCGGGTTGCCGGCGGCGCCGTCGGCGAGCCGCATCAGCTCCTCATCGGGCTTGCCCCCGGCCAGGCTTTCGACCAGCTCGGTCACGGACTCTTCGGGAAGCGCACCCAGCTGGACGCGCGCAGCCAGATCGGCGGTGTGCCGGAGGGCCAGCAGGTCCTCCCGCTGCGGGACCGGGCGCATCATGCCGACCAGCAGCAGTGGCAGGTGCCGGGCCGACCGGGACAGCCGCTCCCACAACGTGACGCTGGCCTGATCGGCCCACTGGAGGTCGTCGACGACCAGCATGACCGGCAGCGTCGTGCACAGCTCGCTGACGAGTGCGAGTAACTGCTCGGCCAGGGCGCTGGGCACGTCCTCGCCGTGACCGGATGCCACCTCACCGCGCAACAGCGCGACGATATTTTCCTGCCGGGGGTTGGCCGACGGCTCGCGGACCCGCAGCCCATCCAGGATGGGCAGCAGCGGCAGCGCCTGTCCCAGTTCGTCACCGGCGCCCCAGAACACCTGGCAGCCGCGGCCCGCCGCCTCGGCGCAGGCCGCCCGCACCAGCGTCGACTTGCCGATGCCCGGCTCACCTTCGATGAGTACGGCCTGGCCGTGCCCGGCGGTCGCCTCAGCCGCGCAGCGGATAAGCCGCGACAGTTCAAGATCCCGGCCGACCAGTTGGCCGGTTAAGTCAGGTTCGGGCACGAGGTGGATCGTACCTCCCGAATATGGCCGGAACAAGCGCTTTCGCCCTGGTAAACGGCGGTACAAGAGGATCTTGGCTGGCCGGGCCGGCGTCATGCGCCTGACGGATTTGCAATTCGCATTTACCTACTTCAGCGAATGCACGTGACGCTTCACCTAGTCGCTAAACCGCTAAACGTAGCTCGCAGGCACTCTTACCACCGGGTAACTAAGTTGTTTCTTACCTGGAAGTCAGGTTGCGGCGATGCGCCTTGGGAATAAATGGCGGTTTAGGTTCTAAAACCCGTTAACTTATGGATTCATTAATTTGCTGCCGATTACGTAATATGGCTGGACAGTGCAGGTCAGGGCGCGGTACAGTGCTCGTGCCGGAACGCATGCGCCGGGTTATCCACAGGACCGCCCTTTACGGGTAACCACCCTCGGGCATTATCTTATGGAGGCGCCATGCGTATAGCGCGGGCACTCGCCATAAAGGCTGTATTACCTCTCAGCGTGGCCGGGGTCACGCTTCTGTCCGGAGCGGCCGTCGCCGTCCCGTCGATCATCGCCAGTGTTAACTCTGCTCCTGTCGTCTCTGCTGTGACTACAGGGGCTCATCCGAATATGTACTTCGACTGAGGTCCCCGTTCATGTCGAAGACCGCCCCCCTCCGCCCTAGCTACTAATTTCCTTCGCGCGCCAGGGAAGCCACTTCGTCCCCCGCAGCCAAAGCTGCGGGGGATGAACGCGTTTAAGGGAGAAATGTGCGTGAAGGGAAAGGTGCGACAGGTGTGTGCGTGCCGGTCAGGCCAGGATCTGGCCGCGCAGGATGATCCGGCGGGGGTGGTGCAGGACATCCGGGTGGGCTACCGGGTCTTCGTCGAATATGACCAGGTCAGCGGGGGCGCCGTCGGTTAGTCCCGGCAGGCCGAGCCAGGCCCGGGCGGTCCAGCTGGCCGCGCCCACCGCGGCCGCGCGGGGCAGGCCCGCGCTGATCAGCCGCTCCACTTCCTCAGCCACCGTCCCGCACGGGTGCGTGTCGGTGCCGGCCAGCACCGTGACGCCCGCCTCGTACGCGGCGCGGGCGGTGGACGGCATCGCCGCCCAGCCCGCCAGGTAGGCATCCCGCCGCGGCCCCGGATCCCAGGCCCGGACCCGGAACGCGGACGCGGCGAACGCGTTGAGGGTCGGCACCAGGGCCGTGCCCTGGGCCGCCATCTGGTCCAGCAGGGCCGGGTCGAGGTGCATGCCGTGCTCCAGGCTGTCCGCCCCGGCGGCCACCGCATGGGCACAGCCCGCGGCGGTCTGGCCGTGCACGGACACCTTCCCGCCGATCGCGTGCACCGCGCTGGTCACGTCGCGCAGCACCGCCAGCGGCACCGGCGGCTCGTCCCAGGCCCAGTCGCCGATGATCTTGCACCAGCCGGTCGCGGGCCAGGCAGCCGGCCCGGGCCCGGAGGCGGCCGCCTGGCCGGTCCCCAGGCCGCCCGACGGCTCCCGGCCGGCCTGCCCGGCGGCTTGCGGCCTGGCCGCGGCTTCGTGCGCGGCTGCGGCCTCCTCAGCGGCGGCCCCGGCCAGTTCCGCCTCCGTGACGTGACGGCCCCAGCCGGCCAGGAACCGGCCCGGCGTGGCCAGCCACGGGCCGGCCGACCGGACCCGGGGCAGGCCGTCCGCGTCGTGCGCCCAGCCCGGGATGCGGGCCGCCGACCCGGGAGCGCGGATCAGCAGCACGCCCGCGGCGGCATGATCGGCGAGTTCGGCGCGCAGCACCGATTCGTCGAAGGGGTCGCCGGGCTTCTCCGCCCCCGGATGGGTGTGCACATCGACCAGGCCGGGCAGCAGCCAGCCGCCGCTGGCCACGGTCTCGGCGTCCTCGACGGGATCCTCGCGGAGCACTCCGCCGTCGATATAGAGCGAGCGCACTTCCCGCTCCGGCAGCACGGTTCCGCGCACATGCAGCACCATGTGCCGTGTCTACCAGCCCGGACCCCGGCGGGCCAGGCCCGCGCGGGGCCCCGCGCAGTCCGGCCAGGAGCACGCCGGGGGCACACCGTTTTTTGGATACAGCCGCCGATATGCTAAATGCATGGGGAGAGCATCGTGACCGCGGACGCGCAGCCGGCCGGCCCGCCCGTGTTCATCAGCCCGGTCGCGCGCCCGGTGCCGTTGCGCCAGTCGGTGTACGAGGCCCTGGTCGAGCTGGTGGTCGGTGGCCGGCTCGGCCCCGGCGAGCACCTGGTCGAGACCGAGCTGGCCCGCCAGCTGGGGGTGAGCCGCCAGCCGGTCCGCGAGGCACTGCACCGGCTGGAGGCGGAAGGCTGGGTGGATCTGCGGCCGAACCAGGGCGCCTTCGTCCACGTCCCCACCGATCATGAGGTCGATGAGCTGCTCGACGTGCGGGAGCTGCTCGAGGTGCAGATGGCCCGGCTGGCCGCGCGCTCGGCCTCGCCCACCGGGATAGCCGGCCTGCGGGCCATCTGGTTCGAGGGGCAGAGCGCCGTCGCGTCGGGGGAGACCGAACGCGTCGTGGCCGCCAACAACGAGTTCCACGCCGCGCTGGCCCGGGTGGCAGGCAACGCCGTGCTGGCCGACCTGGCCCGCATCGTCAGCCGCCGGGTCCGCTGGTACTACCGGCAGGTCGCGCCGCTGCGCGGCCAGGAGTCCTGGGCGGAGCACCGGGAACTCATCGACGCCGTCGAGGCCAAGGACGAGGAGCAGGCGGCCGAGATCGCGCGCAAGCACACCGAGGGCACCCGCTCGGCCTACCACCAGCCGCCGCACGCTGGTTCCCGCTAACGAACACCGTCGCGGCTGCGAAGTCCTACGGCAGGCGGACCACGCTGACCGCCTCGCGGGCGTACGGGTCGGCGGCGTTGTCGATCAGCTCGATCTCGGCCCGGTCGGACATGATGTGGTACGAGCCATCGATCAGGTACTCCCGGATGATGGTGACCGTGCCGTCCGCGTGGGTGTAGCGC
Source organism: uncultured Actinomycetes bacterium (assembly GCA_963718305.1). Lineage (GTDB taxonomy): Bacteria > Actinomycetota > Actinomycetes > Streptosporangiales > Streptosporangiaceae > RYN-230. The sequence goes on along the minus strand of CAVQZG010000020.1, from coordinate 68,020 downwards.
TCCTCGGCCCAGCCGTCCCCGGCCCGCTTCTCCGCGCCGGTGGCGGGCTCGTTCTGCCACTCGAACCGGTAGGGCGCCAGCGGAAGCCTCAGCTCGTACGGGTAGCTGCCGGACATGCGGGGCTCCTTCCAGGCAGACGGTGATCGCGGCGGGCCGGGCCAGGCCCGCCGCGATCACGGTAACGGCCGGGACGGCAATCAGGCGATGGCCGGCTTGGCCTTCTGGGACTCCTCGTCGGCGGAGCCCTGTACGGCTGCCGCCATCTGCTGCGTCGTCGGCGGTTTGCACAAGAACCCGACCGTCAGCGCGGCCAGCGCGCCGATCGCGGCGCCGAAGAAGAAGCCGAACACCCAGTGGAAGTGCGCGGTGCCGTACAGGGTGCCGGTCATGATCAGTGCTGCGCCGCCGCCGGCGAAGCTGCCGCCTAGCGCCTTGAAGGCGTAGATCGAGCCGTAGTTGACGGCGTTGTTGGTCTCGCCGTAGTAGTCGGCGACGAGCGCCGCGGTCATCGGGAAGTTCGCCCCGGACAGGCCGCCCGAGATGATCGCGAAGACCACGAACAGCGGCGCGTTGTGGTGCGCCCCCGCGAAGTACGTGGCCAGCTGGAAGATCACATTGCCCGAGTAGGCGTAGACCATGGTTTTCCGGCGGCCGATGAACTCAGAGATGTACCCATAGACCGGCCGGGCCAGGCCGTCGGTCAGCGCGAAGCCGGCGAAGCCGGCCACCGCCGCCACGCTGCCCAGGCCCATCGACTTGGCGAACGGGTAGTAGTAGGCCACGCCGAACAGCGAACAGCCGATGAACAGGGCGTACTGGATCCCGATCCACTTGGACTGCGGCGTGCGCCACATTTCACCCAGGGTGTAGTGCCGTAGCGCAGGCGGGTTGCTGCGCAGGTCGCGGGTGCTGTTCTTGTGCCAGTTGAGCGGGTCGATCTCCTTAGGCCACCAGTTCTTCGGCGGGTCCTTCATGAACACGCCGGCGATGCAGATGCCCACCGTCATGATCAGCCCCTGCCACAGGATGTAGGTCCTGATCTGCGAAGGAGTCATGTTGATCGCGGCGCCATTGATCCCGCCGATCACGATGATGAACGGGACCGCGCCGTAGGCCCAGCCGCCGTTCACGAACCCGGTCCGCCAGCCCTTCTTCTCCGGGTACCACTTGGCCACGATGTTGATGCAGCTGGAGTAGACCATCCCGGAGCCGATGCCGCCCAGGACCGCGTAGCCGAGGTAGGCCTGCCAGATCGAGTTCGACTCGGCCAGCAGCCCGTATCCGACGATCCCGCAGACCACGCCGCCGATGATGGTCGCCCACCGGACGTTGAGGATGCCGCGGTTGCGCAGGATCCCGGTGAAGATCTGCACGAACGACTCGAAGATCACGAAGAAGGAGAACGCCCAGAACGTCTCGGCGAGACTCCAGTGATGGGCGGCCTGGAGGGAGCCGGCCACGGTGCCCCAGGTGTACTCGAGCAGGCCGGCCAGGCACATGGCCAGCCAGGCCGCCATGATCGGGACCCAGCGGCCGTAGCCGAGGACGTCCCGTGGTGTTTCGCCGACCCTGAAGACCCGGCCGGTCGTGTTGGTTACTACTTGGAAGTTGGCTTGTCCCGTTGTTGCGGCCATGGGTCGCACCGATACCTCTCACAGAAGATGCTGTGGGCTCGATTTCCGGCCCGGCGAATGCCGGGGCGGCTGCTGGGACGCGGCGGCTGGCCTCCCCGAATACCCGGGTTAGCGGAATGGGAGCGACGCCGCGGAGGTTGGTATCGATCTCGGCTGGATTAGCTCCGGGTTGCGCCCCGGAGCTCCGGCCGGGAAAGGGCAGGGGCGTCGCGGGGGGTGTGCAAGCGGTCCGCGCGGCGCCCTTGGTCCCGCGGCCCCCGGGGGCGCGCGTGAACTCCACCGGACAGATCTCCGTTGATCCGTCATGCACGCCTCCAGGTCCGGGCCGGGCCGCGCTGCGCGGTGGGGCGCGCAGCGCGGCGGGCCCTAGGTCTCCAGTCCCAGCGCCCGGAACAGGGCGCTGCGCTCGGGTCCGTCGCTCGCGGCCGCGTACAGCTCATCCAGGCCCCAGCCGGCCTCGTCGAGCAGTTCGGCGGCCTGGTCGAAGAGCGGTGAGCGCCGGTCGTCAGGCACTTTCTCGATGACCAGGTGGCTGACCACCTGGATGACCGCCTCGCGGAGTTGCTCACGCCGTCCGCCGGACGGGCGGGCCACGCCCGGCATCAAGGGGATGATCCTGGCGCCCGGGCCCGGCGTCAGCTGCCCGTTGGGGCCGGTCACCGCGGGCCTCCCGCGCTGCCCGGCTGGTCCGGTTCCGACTCGGTCCAGCTCGGCCAGTTCGGCGCGGAGCCGGTCGGCCTCACCGGGGCGGCTGAGGTCGATAACCCCGGCCCGGGAAAAGGCCCGCCCCGCCGGGCGGCCGTCGGCCCGCGGGGCCGGGGCCCGCTCCACGAACACCTCGAACCGCGTGCTGGCCGCCTGCGGCCCGATGGACAGCACGTAGTTCAGCACCGCGCGCCGGTCAGGGAGATAGCGCTGCTGGTGACCGTGGTCGAAGCTGATCTGCCAGTGATCGCCCATGGGGGCACTCCCGACTCTGCTATCCCGGGGGGCGACCCCCCGATCGTCGCTCCGCGCCGAGGCTGCCGCTGGCGCGACAGCCTGTTATGCGCCGACCCCCCGGTTCAGCGGCATCGAGTAGCTCTCTTCCTTCAGCCGGACGTGCCGGGCCGGGTCCTCACCCTCACGCAGCTCAGCGGGCACGTCCATGCCCATGTCCTGCCAGTTCAGGTTGGCGGCCCGCTGCGTCGCCGCGACGTGCTCGGGCAGCATGTGCCCGAACCGGCCCTGCATGGCCAGGTAGTCGGTGACCGGGCGCTGCACCGGCGGGTGGAAGTAGTGGTACTTCCGCTCGTCCGGGTCGTATTCCCAGACTGGGAACAGCCCGGCCTCCACCACCCGGCGGCCCAGTTCGACCGTCATCGAGGTCTGGTAGACCCAGCCCTTCTGGCAGGGCGTGTAGCAGTGCATGAACGCGGCGCCCTGGCGGTTCAGGCCCTTGCGGGTCTTGTTCATCAGGTCCACCGGGTAGCCGACCGTGGTGGTGGCCACGTAGCAGTGCGGGTGCCCCTCGGCCATCATCTTGGCCAGGTTCTTGGGCGGCAGTTGCTTGCCCGCCGCGTTGGCCTTGCCGAACGGGGTGAACGTGGTCAGCCCCGCGTACGGCGTGGTCGGCGAGACCTGGATCCCGGTGTTGGCGTAGCACTCGTTGTCGTAGCAGATGAACAGCGCGTCGTGGTTGCGGTACAGCGCACCGGAGATCGAGCCGAGCCCGATGTCCGCGGCGCTGCCGTCCCCGGCCATCACGATGATGTTGGGGTAGGGGCCCGGGTGGCGGCCCTTGCGGATCATCGCCTCGTAGCCCGCGGCCATGCCCGAGGTGAACGAGCCGCCGCTGGCGATCGGGGTGTGCGCCCACGGCACCGTGTACGGGGTGCACAGGTAGGTCGAGTTGGCCACGTACATGCAGCCGGTGGGGCCGGCCATCACGGTGTCCTGGCCGGCCGCCTTGAGCACCCAGCGGTACTCGATGGCCGGCCCGCAGCCCGCGCAGGTCCGGTGGCCGGCCTGGTACGGGTCCTCGTCGGGCAGGTCGGGCAGGTAGTGGCGGTCGCGGCCCGTCTCGTCGTCGGCACGCCGCGCCGCGGCCCTCCTCCTCCAGCAGCGGGAGGTACTGGCGGGTGACTTCGATAGCCATCAGTGCGCTCCTCGTGCTTGGCAGTCGGTCATCAGTCCTCGAATCCGACCCAGTGCGCGGCCTTCTCGACACCGCCGCGCTCGACGGCCTGGGCCAGCTTGCCGGCCATCCACTCGAACTCGGCCGTGGGCACGGTCTCGCCGCCCAGCCCGGCCATGAACGAGGTGAGGTGCGGCCGGTTCGCGGCGTAGTACATGGCTGCGGTCACGTCCGGGGCCAGGATCCCGCCGTAGGTGGGGCCGCCCAGGCCCAGGTTGGTCTCCACCACGCCCACGGCCTTCACCCCGCGCAGCGCGTGCCGCAGATCGTCACTGGGGAACGGCCTGATCCACAGCAGCCGGGCCATCCCGATCTTCACGCCCTGCTCGCGGAGCCGGTTGACCGCGGCCCGGCAGGTCACCGAGTGGCCGCCGGAGATCACGATCGCGATCTCCGCGTCGTCCAGCCGGTACTCCTCCACGAAGTGCGGGTACTGGCGGCCGAAGACCTGTGCGAACTCGTCGGTCTTCTCGCGGATGACCGGGATCGCGTCCTCCATCGCGCGGGCCCGCTCCAGCTGCAGCGGCGGCCCCTGGGACGGGTGGATCTGCGGGCCGTGGGACAGCGGCTGACGGGGGTCCAGCGGGAACGGCAGCCGGTAGGGCGGCAGGAACCCGTCGACCTGCTCCTTGGCAGGCATTTCCACCTCGCCGGAGATGTGCGAGACGAAGTAGCCGTCCTGCACCACCATCTGCGGCAGCAGCACCCGGGGGTCCTCGCCGATGGCGTAAGCGATGAGGGTCTTGTCGAAGACCTCCTGCGGGGTGGCCGCCCAGCCCATCAGCCAGCCCATGTCGCGGGTGCACAGCGCATCGGTGTGCTCCGAGCCGAAGTCACCCGGTGGGTCCAGGGTGCGGTCGGCGATCGTCATCTGGATCGGGATCCGGGCGCCGGAGATGATCGAGTACATCTCGTAGGCGTAGGTGACGCCCACGCCGGAGGACCCGGTAAAGGCGCGCGCGCCACACGACCCGGCGCCGAACGCGGCCGACAGCTGCGCGTGCTCGCCGTCCGCGGTGATGTACTCGGCGTCCAGGATGCCGTCCGCGATGAACTGGGCCAGGTTCATCATGATCGCGGTGTACGGCCGGATCGGGTACGCCGTGATCACATCCACGTTGGCGTACAAGGCCGCGTAGGCCGCGGCCGCGCAGCCGTTCAGCCGCTTGCGGGTGCCGGCCAGTTCCGCCAGCCGCCGCTCGCCTTCCGGGGTCCGGAGGCCGGGGCCGTAGGCCGGCTGCTGGCCCCAGGTCCCGTCGACATGCACCGTGGTCATGGCCTCACCCCGGACGGATCGTTAGGGATAGATGGGCTCTTGCCGTTCGGCGGGGGGCCCGGCGGGGCCAGCCGGCGCGCGGCGTCGTATTCGGCGATGGTTTCCTCGATCAGCTGCTTGGTGAAGGCCGACTGCTCCGCGTGCGCGCCGTCGTAGGGGGCGAACGCGGTCTCCATCCGGGTCACGTCCTCGGGCGCGTCGAAGTCCATCTCGGGCACCTTCTCCAGGCAGCCGGTCGGGCATTCCTGCACGCACACCAGGCAGCCTTTGCAGTAGGTGGTGCGGATCGAGTAGTGGCCGTTCTCCCGCGCGTCGCGCAGCACGCTGACGTCCGGGCAGACGATGTAGCAGTTGTCGCAGCCGTTGCAGACCCCGCAGCTCATGCAGCGGTCGGCCTCGGCGACCGCCTGCTCCTCGCTGTAGGCCAGCGTGACCTCGACCTGCTGGCTGCGGCTCCGCTCGGCGGCCGGGGACAGCGGCGCCTCGATCCGCGGCGCGTGCCGGAAGTAGGCGGAATTCAGTCCCTCATACGGCATGATCTCCGGGGTCGGGTCGGCTTCGAGGGCCTGGGCGGTGAGCAGCCGGTCGATGTCCCGGGCGGCCCGCTTGCCGTCACCGAGGGCGTCCACCACCATGGACGGCCCGCGCATGACGTCCCCGCCGACCAGGATGTTGCCTTCCACCCGGCCGTGCTCGTCGGCGGTGATGATCCCGCTGTCGTCGCTGAGGTGCTCCGGGAGCCAGTCCAGCTGCTGGATCTGCCCGATCGCGACCAGGATCGTGTCGCAGATGACCTCACGCTCGGTGCCCGGGATCAGCTCGGGGCGGACCGCGCCGTGCTCGTCTTTGGCCAGCCGGGCGTCGCAGAGCACGGCCCCGGTCACGTGGCCGTGCTCGGACAGCACCCGGACCAGCGAGGTACCGGGCGCGAACAGCACTCCCTCGTCCCTGGCCTGCTCCAGGTCCTCGGGGACGATCAGCAGTTCCTCTTCGGACTCCAGCGAGACGATGGTGGCCGCGCCGCCGCCGAGCCGGATCGCGGACCGCGCCGCGTCCGAGGCGGTATTGCCGCCGCCGATGACCAGCACCTCGCGGCCGACCTTGACCGGGCGGCCCAGCCCGGCCTCGCGGAGGAACTCCAGCGCGCCGCCGACGCCCCGGGCCTGGATTCCCTCGACCGGCAGCCGCTTGCCCACGTCCTGGCCCAGGGCCAGGAAGACCGCGGCGTAGTTGCGCAGCTCGTCCCAGCTGATGTCCTGGCCGGCCCGGGTGTTCGTGCGGATCTCGATGCCGCCGAGATCGAGGAGCTTGGCGATCTCGGCGTCGAGGATCTCCTCGGGCAGATGCCAGTGCGGGATGCCGGCCCGCAGCATCCCGCCCGGCTTGTCCAGCGCCTCGAAGATCACGCTGCCGTAGCCCCGGAGGCGCAGGTGGTAGGCGGCCGCGAGACCGGCCGGGCCGGAGCCGACGATGGCGATCGTGGTCCCGTTGAGTCCGGGCAGGCTCGCTTTGATGGGGTTCTCGGGCAGGCCCAGGCCGTAGTCGCCGAGGAAGCGCTCCACGCTGCGGATGCCGATCGGCTCGTCGTGCGCGGCCCGGTTGCAGGCCGTCTCGCACGGGTGGTAGCAGACCCGGCCGGTCACCGACGGCATGGGGTTGTCTTCCATGATCGTGAGATAGCCGTCGAGGTAGCGTTCGTGCTTCACGTAGTCCAGGTACTTCTGGATCTGCTCACCGGTCGGGCAGGCGTTGTTGCACGGCGGCATCTTGTCCTTGTAGACCGGCCGGAAGAACCGGAAGTTGCCGGTGGGGAAGAGCCGCTGGCCCTCTTTCTCGGTCGGGGGCGGGGTCACGCCGGCGATGGGCAGCTGAAGATGCGGCGGGATCCGGGTGCCGCGGACGGACATGGGGCCTCCTCGCGGTGGTTCTCGGGGCGCTGGTCAGGACGTGGGAGCGGGGGAGTGGGCGAGGTCGATGACCCGGTGGTGGGCCACGCCGCGGAACATCGCGTCGCGGTCGGCGACCTGCTCGGCCACCCCGTCCAGCGGCAGTTCGCCGGTGGCGGCGGCCAGCGCACCGATCAGCGGGGCGGCGATGCCCATCCCGATGGCGAGGCGTTCTTCCGCGCCCTCGGTGGACATCCGGTCGTAGGCCAGTTCGCCCAGGTCGCGGACGAACATCCACGGGCTGCTGCCCCGCTGCTCAGCCAGGCCGACCGCATCCACCACGACGAATTTGGCCAGCTTGGCCCGCATCGAGTCGGGCAGGAACTTCAGCAGGTACTCGGGTTCGCGGGCGGAGTTGACCACCAGCACCCCGGCACCGTCCGGCGTGCCGCGCAGGAAGTTGACCGCCTTGAGGATCGTCTCCTCGACCAGGACGACCCAGTCGGGGCGGGGATTCTCGTACACGAAGCGGTCCACGATGGGGGAGTCACCGAACCGCGCGTACCTGCGGACCAGGCAGTTGGTCCGGTCCGGGTCGTCTACATAGTCGCTGACGTTGTCGGCGAACAAGCCGAGTGCGCGGGCCGTGGCCGCGATGCACGAGGAGACATCACGGGCCTCCTTGTCCATGATGATGCCGCGGGACCAGACCGTGAGCTCGTGATACACGTGGGCAGCTCCTAACATTGTATACCGTCGTCAGGATACTGACCATCGTCCGGCTCGGGCCTGGGCTCGTCAAGGGGTCGGGCGGTCCGATTTCGCCGGTGTGGCCGGGGTGTTACGTGACGGGGCACGGCGGCGCGGATGGGGCTGGGCTGACGGGCCCGCGGCCGAAGGTGTGCTGGCAACGCTGTTCCCGCAGCCGATTCGGCCCACATTCGCGGCGGCGAGGCCGTCCCCGCCCGGGTGGACGAGCGTGCCAGACCCGGTGGCAGGCGTCGCTGCCATGCCCCATGATGGGGTGACTCCCGGTCCGGCAAGATCGCTTCACTGGCACGGCAAGGGGACAAATGACCGACGAGAGCCCGCAGAAACCGCCGCGCGGGCGGCGGGCGCGTGGCTCCGTCGATCCCGGACCCGAGTACCCCGGCGACCTGCCCGGGCGTGCGTACCCAGCGCCGCAGTACCCCGAGATGGTGCCAGGCCAGCGCAGGCGGGCGGCCCCGGAGGATTCGCGGGCCTTCCGGGACTATCCGGCCCCGCCAGGCAGCCAGGGGAGAATCGCGGGAGACGCGGGATCCGGTTACGGACGTACCGGTTCACCGGGCCACGGGACTCGCCGTCACGGGCGCCCGGCCGTCCCAGGCGAGGGGTCCGGCTACGCCCGGCCCGCCGCGCCGGGCGAGGCAGCCCCGGGTCAGGGACGGGGAGCGGACCCCGGCGGGAACGGGCGTAGTTACCCGGCGGCCCCTCCGCGCGGACCGCGTGATCCCGGGCGGGATCCGGGTCGCGGCCGCGATCCGGGTCGCGGCGGCGAGCCGGGCCCGGTGCGGGACGATCCGGGACGCGGGCGCGTCGCTGGGCGCGGGCGGGAAGAGATAGGCCGCGGGCGAGACGATGCGGGCCGGGAGACCGGGTACGGGCCCGATGACCACCGGCCGGATTATGTGCCGCCAGCACCTGGCGCGGGGCGGGGCCGGCGGGCCGCGCCACCTCGTGAGGAGCCTGGCGGGCCGCGTGACTTTTATGCCGACCGCGGTCCCCGGCCTGGCCGGAGTGATGAGAGACCTGCGCCCGGCCAGGCCCCTGACCAGGCGCCCGATCGGGGCCGGAGGCGCCGCGGTGATCCTGCCGGGCGTGACCCGGCCGGCCGGATGGCGCCCAGCCAGGCCGCGGAAGGCCGCGTGGCCGGGAGAACTGGCGCTCCGGCGCGGAGCGAGTACCTCGGCCGCACCGACTTCCTGGACTCGGGGCCGGACGATGATGCCGGCCGGGACGGCCACTCCGGAGGCCGCGGCCGGGGGCGCGGCCTGTTCGGCAGGCGCGGCCGCGAAGCCGATCCAGAACCTGATCACGACGACGCAGGAGCCGGGGCCGGCCGGGGCAGGACCGCTCGCGCGGCTGCCCCGGCGCGGTCAGGAGTGCGGGACGGGCGGCCGGCACCGGGGGCGCCCTCGGCGCCGCCTGGCGATTCAGTCCCATCCGGCCGCCCGGTTCCGCGGGGCGGTTCGGTTCCACGCGATGGTTCGGCTCCCCCCGGAGGCCGGGTTCCGCGCGATGCGTCGGTTCCGCCCGGCGGTTCGGTGCCGGGAGGCGGTTCGCTTCCGGGCGGTCGGGCGCTTCCTGCCAGGGGTCCGGTTCCCCCGGGCGGTCCGGGCTCGCGTGGGGAGTCGGTGCCGGGAGGCCGTTCGGTGCCGGGCGGTCGGGCGTTTCCCGCCAGGGGTCCGGTTCCCTCGGGCGGTCCGGGCTCGCGTGGCGAGTCGGTGCCGGGAGGCCGTTCGGGCCCGCCTGGTGGGCCGCTGCCAGCGGGACGCTCGATCCCACCTGGGGCGCCGGGCATGGACGGCTACCTGAGCGCGCCGCCCCAGCAAGCGCGCCTGGATGAGGCACGCGCCAGCCGGGGCGGGCAGGCCACCCAGGAACCGGCCGCCGCGGACTGGACCTCGACGCCCCGGCGTGGGCGCCGGCATCGTCCCGAGCCCTCACCCGAGGTCGGCCTGGCCCCGGCAGTCAGGGACCGCCCGGCGGAGCGGACCGGCCCCAGCCGCCACGGCCGGGTGCCCGGCGGCTCCGGGGTGGGCTGGGACCGCCCGCTGGAAGCCGGGCCAGGTCAGGCGCCAGCCACCGGTCCCGCAGGCGGCGCCCGCGCCGCGTCTGGCCGGACCGCGTCCGGCCGGACCGACTCCCGCCCCATCCCGTCTCGGCGCCCGGCTCCCGAACCGGTCGGACGGGGGCGCGACGGCGCAGCGGGCTTCGTTGCGGATCCGGAATTTGATCTTGACGACCGGCGGGCCCGGGAGCGCGGGCCCGCTGGCCACCCGGGGTCCGGGCCGTCGGCGATCCAGCCGCCCGCGGATCCGCGGACCGCTGACGAGGTGGGTGCGGCCCGGCGGCCCCGCGGCCGGACCGCGGTGCGGGAGGCGCCCGCAGACCGGGCTGCGCGCCGCGACGAGGTTGCCCCGGCCGGCGGCGAGCGGCCGCCCCGGGCGGCGCGGCCGGGCCGCAGGTCAGGCCGGCGCCGTGGCCGCCGGCTCCTCATCATCGGGGCGGCGCTGGCGGTCGTCCTGGCTGGAGCGGCGGTCGTCCTGAAGTCGGGCCTGTTGGGCGGCGGACCTACGCATGTCCTGGTCACGCCGGACAAGCTGGGGTCCTACGTCCGGCGGCCGCAACTCGAGAAGCAGATGAACGCCGCGCAGTTGCAGAAGCAAGTCATCGCCAAGAGCGCGGGCCAGGCCAGCCATGTCGTCTCGGCGGTCTACGAGGACGGCACCAGCGCCAGCAGCACCGCGCCGCCGCAGATGATCCTGTTCATCGGCGGCAACCTGTCCGGGGTCTCACCAGGCGGCTTCATCGCGAGCTTCACCCAGCAGTCCAAGGGCGCCTTCGAGACCAGCGCGGGGTCGCTCGGCGGGTCGGCGGCCTGCGTCAACGCCCAGGCCAGCGTGCCGGGCAGCGTCGCGCTATGCACCTGGGCCGACAACGACACGTTCGGCGTGGTGGCCTCGCCCACGATGAGCGCGACCAGGCTGGCCATGCAGTTGCGGGCCATCCGGCCGATGGTCGAGCACGTCGTCAGGTAGGACTCGCGCGCGAGCGGGTCACGCCGCCTGGTTCTGGCCGGCGGATTGCGGCGCCGTGTTGGCGGTGCAGCGAGTTGCGGTCAGCGGGTGGAGCCGGCGCTCAGCTGGCCGCGTCCTTGCCGTGCTGCGGGCGTGGCCTGCGCAGCGAGAACCGGACGATCGCGAGGGCCAGGGCCGCGGCGAGCACGGCCAGGCCCACTAGTTCGCCGCCGATCAGCCGGGTGCTGAACGGGAACATCGCCGCCGCGTCGGTGACCCGCACGCCGCGGGCGCTGGGCAGCACCGCGGAGTACGGGCTGGGGCTGGCGCTCGGTTGCGGCGACACGGTGGGGAAGAGGCCGCCGGGTGAGCCCGCGGACGTCGTCGGCCCGGGTAGTTCGCCTAGCGAGGCCCCTGGGTCTGTGGTCAAGGGAACGGTGGGCAGGGTGCCCGCGGGGAGGGTGGCACCGAGGCCCGTGTCGGTGGGCGTGGGCGTCGGGGACGGCGAAGGCGAGTGCGTCGCCTTCGGTTTTGCGGTGATCTTGATGCCGGCACCGGCTGCCGGCGGAGCGGCGGCGTCGCTGGATTTGGCCGTGCCGGTGAGGACGGCCTGCCGGCCGGCGGCGGTGCCGCTGGGAACGGCGATCGTGGCCTGGAGCTCGTCCGAGGTGCCCTTGGCGATCCCGCCTACCTTGCAGGTGCGCCCGCTGGCCGTGGGGCACACGGTGAACTTAGGGGTGACGGCCTTGCTGGCCACCTTGCCGGTGATGGTCACCGTGACGCCGCTCGCCGCGCCGCCTGCGGGCCAGACCCAGATGGCGTAACTGGCTGTCCCGCCCGGATGCACGCCCGACTTGGTCGTGATGGCCTGAACCTCCAGGCAGAGCTGGACCGAAGGGCTGCTGCCGGTCGGGCTCGGGCTGGGGGACGGACTGGCTGAACTCGACCCCGTCGAAGTGGGCGAGGGAGTGGCCGAGGCGCTGCTGCTGGGACTGGCCTTGGGGCTGCTGCTGGCTGAGGGGCTGCTGCTCGGGGTGGCTGAGGCGCTGTCCGTGGCCTTGGGGGTGGCGGTCGCGCTGCTGCTGGCTTTGGGGGTGCTGCTGGCTTTGGCGGTGGCCGTGGCACTAGCGGTGGCTTTGGCGGTGGCCGAGGCGCTTGCGGTGGCTTTGGCGGTCGCCGACTGGCTGGCGCTGGCCGAGGGGGACGGTGAACTGCTGGACTTGGCCGTGGACGACGTGGTCGCCTTGGGCTTGGGAGTCTGGCCGGAGGAGAGGGAGACCGCGTCCAGGACTATCGCCGTCTGGCTGGCCGGGACAGAGCGGGCCGCTGAGGTCCTGGCCGGCGGCTGGCCGCACACGTTGGTAGCGGCCGCCCTCACCGTCGCGGCCTCAGCAGCCGTGCCACCAAGAAGACCGCCCATGATCCCGGAAGAGACGATGGCCACGCCCGCCACGATGCCGAACGCTGAAGATCCGGATCGGGCAGAAATCATGGCCGCGCCTTCATCGCCGTGGTCATCTTCGTCGAGACCTCGCGTGTCCTCTGACTCATCAGATCGCCCGTGCGCGGAAACCATTCCCTGCTGTCGGAGTTCAACACCTGCGCCCAGGCGGACCGTCCGTGAACATCGGGGCCTGCCTGCCTCATCGCCAGAATATTCGGTCGGGCAAGTCCCGATCTTGGCCATGTCATGACTTGTCCGGACATCTGCGGGCCGCGCTGGTGGCCTGGCTCCTGGCCGGCCAGCCGCCCGTTATGTGCCGGTCTGGAGGGGGTGGCCGGCCCGCGGATTTCCTCCCTGGAGGACGCGGTGGCGAGGGGGCCGGGCGGCTGAAAGTTTCGCGGTGCGGGTGCGTCGTCCACGGGGACTTGGACGGCTGGCGGCGGAGTTCGGTTCCGCCGCGGTGGATCTATCTCTGCTGGCGCGTGTTCGTGCTCGCACCTGCCCGGCGCTGGCGGCTGATTCAGTGGATGGCGACCGGCCAGCCTCAGCCGCGACATCATGCAGGTATGGGCGAGCCGTACAACCTATTTACCGGCCAGAGCCTGGAGCGCCTGACCGCGCTGAGTGATGGCGTGTTCGCGGTCGCCATGACGCTGCTGGTACTCGACGTGCGGGTGCCAGCCAGTGCCGCGCTGGCCTCCTCTGACCACGCGCTCTGGGGTGCGCTGCTGAAGCTGGGCCCGAGCTTCGCGGCGTACCTGCTGAGCTTCACCATGCTGGGCACGTTCTGGCTGGCCCAGCACACCCTGCTGGGCATTCTGGGCCGCTGTGACCGGACCCTCACCTGGATCAACCTGGGGTTTCTGTTCGTGGTAACCCTGCTCCCGTTTTCCGCTGCGCTGCTCGCGCACTACGTCCACCTGCGCCTGGCGGTGGGCGTGTACTGGCTCAACATCCTGCTGCTCGGCATCGGGCTGGAATGGAGCGCCAGGTACGGGCGCACCACGTTCCTGCCCGACCGGACCGGGCAGGCGCGCTCGCGGCTCAGCACCTTCCGCCGCCGGATTCTGGTGGCCCAGGCCCTCTACGCGCTGGCCGCGCTGATCTGCCTGATCAGCACCCCCGCCAGCGTGATCGCCCTGGCCATCGTCCAGCTGTACTTCATCGTCTCGCCGCGGCTCCCGGGTACCTGGCGGCCGCGACGCGGCGGCGGCCCAGAGGATTAACGCCTGGGCGTTCACCAGGCAGCGCTGGGCTGGGCCCCGTCCATCACGCGGGGCTGCTGGGCGGTTGTTATCGAGATCAGGTCGCCCGTGGTGAGGTCCATCTCCGCCATCCGGTGGGGGGCGAAGTAGCCGTAGATGAGCAGGTGCCGCCCGGCGGCGTCCGGGGTGACGGACAGCTCGGCGAAGTTCATGCCCCCGGGGCCCAGGCGGCCCAGCAGCCGGATCCGCTGGCCCGTGGCGGTGCTGTACAGGCTGAGGACCACTGCGCCCCCGCGAGGCGCCAGCTTGGTCTCCACATACATGTGCGAACCGGTGTTGCTCAGGAAGACCCGGAACACGCCGGCCCGCAGGTGCAGCACCTTGCGGGCGTGGCGGGTAAGCGGCCCGCCTGGCGAGTCAGTGGGCAGGACCCATACATTCGTCAGCCCATAGGGGTTATCGGTGGACCCCGCCATGAAGCCGAGCATCGAGCCGTCCGCGGTGAGCGACAGGTCGCCATCCATCGGTGGCCGCAGGCCTCCCGCTCCGTATGACCAGGTGGTGATCTGCCGGGTGGCGAGGTGGATCACCCCGGTCAGCAGGTGCGGCGCGCACCGGCCGCCAACCTTGTAGGCCAGGACGTTCCCGTCCGCGCTGCCGGCGAGTTCCATCACCACGCCGGTGATCTGCGGCACGGGCAGCGGCGTCAGCCCGCTGAGCCGGCCGCCAGGATTGATGGTGAACCGGTAGAGCTGCGTGGTGCAGGCCCGCGCACTGGTGACCGCGGCCGCCACGTACGTCCGGTCGTTGCCGAGCCTGGCCACCGCCTCGAACAGGTGATCCGGTCGGGGCGGAGGGAGGGACGCGACCACCCGGCCGGTCGCGGAACGGTAGATGTTCAGCACGTTGTGCTGCGGGTTTTCCGTCACCCCGGCGAAGAACCGGGGCGCGCCGGGCAGGCCGGCCGCCGCCTCGCCACCTGGCGGGCCGGCCAGCAGCTTCGGCACCACCAGGGTCGCGGTGACGGCGATCACCGCGACGCACGCCGCCGCGGCCACCGGGACCAGAGCGTGAATGCGGGCCCGCGGCGCCCAGCCCAGCAGCCCCCGCGCTACCCAGGAGCGGCCCGCCGGGGTGGGTAGTCCCGGCAGATCCCGCGCGGTGACCGTTTCCGCGGCGGCATCGAACGCATCGCGGACCCGCTCCTCCATCACCCGGGCAGGCATCTCTTCGCGTCCTTTCATGCGTGCTCCCCGGCCTTCCTGGCCAGCGCGGCCAGCGCCCGCGAGGCGGTGGAGGCCACGGTGCCCCGGCTGACCCCCAGATCGGCCGCGATCTCGGAGTCGCTCAGGCCGAGGAAATAGCGCAGGACCAGCACCTCCCGCTGGCGGCGGGGCAGCTGGGCCACCGCCCGGAGCACCTCGCGCCGGTCCTCGCCGGCCAGCGCAGCCGATTCAGCCGACCACACCGCTGGGTCCTCGGTGGCCGCCCCGCGCAGCCGGGCCCGCTTGCGGGCCCGCAGCACCGAACGGCAGCCGTTCAGCACCGATATCCGCAGGTACGCAGCGGCCCGGCTGGGATCGTTCAGGCGGCCCAGCCCGCGGAACAGGCCGAGGAACGCGTCCTGCACCACGTCTTCCGCGCTGGGCTGGTCGCCGACCAGCAGCAGCGCCATCCGGGTCAGCCGCAGCGCATGACCCCGGTAAAGCTCAGCCACGAACTGCTCAGATGCGGCGGGTGCGCCAGGCGCCACCGCGGTGGCCTGCAGGCCGGATGGGCTCGCCCTGCGTATGGTCATGCGCACCACCAGACCTGCATGCTTCGATGGTGGCGCGCGGCAGGGCGCGTCCGGTAGACGCTCAGCATGCATATAAGACGCCGCCGCCCGGAGATTGTTGAGCACCGACCCGAACAATGACCGAGCCGCCGGGGGACGCGGTGACGCCGGGCCGGACGGCGGCGCCAAGCCTCGGGGACAGCGCGGCCACCGGTTCAGCTGTACGTGACCCGGTAGCTGGCGGAAGGCGTACCGGGGAGGACGGGAGGGGCTGTGCTGGAGGCCGGGACGTATGACGATGGCCGACCTGATGTGCCGGGTGGGGTGACGGGCCCGGTAGAGCGGGTGGTAGTGGTCGGCGCGGGGATCGCGGGACTGACTGTCGCGAACGCGCTGGCGCAGGCCGGGGTCCCGTGTCTGGTGGTGGAGGCGCGTGATCGGATCGGGGGCCGGCTGCATACGATCGACCTCGCGGGTACCCCCGTCGATCTGGGCGGGTCGTGGATCCACCATCCGGTCGGGAACCCGATGCGCGCTTTCGCGGACCAGGTTGGTGTCGCCTGCCGCGATGGTGACCCGTTGCCGGAGATGGCGGCCTTTGACTTCGGCGAGAATCGCCGCCTGTCGCCGGGCGAGGTTCGCGCGGAGCTGAGCACGCTGTATGAGGCGTTCCCGGCGGCGATTGACCGCCTGCGGCACGAGCTTGGCCCCGAGGCGTCGGCCGCGGCGGGGATCGACGCGTTCGTGGCAGGCGCTGAACTGCCGGCGGCGGCGGGGCGGCGCGCGCGCCAAGGGTTGCGGGCGCTCATCGAGGGTGAGTCCGCGGATCTGGCTGAGCGTCAGTCGCTGCGCTGGATGTGGAACGAACTCGAGTACGAGGGTGGGTTTTTCGGCGACCTGCCGAGCGGTGGTTACCGAAGCCTGGTGGAAGCCATGGCCGACGGCGTTGATGTCCGGCTGGGGTTCGACGTCGCCGAGATTGCCGTCGAGGCGGACGGCGTGAAGGTGCGGCGCGCCGCAGGCCCGGCTGAGGACGGCTCGCACGTGGTGGTCACCGTGCCGCTCGGGGTACTCAAAGATCGGCGGCCACAGTTCTCACCCGCGCTGCCGGCAGATCGGCTGGACGCGATCGACCGGCTGGGATTCGGCCGCTTCGAGAAGGTCGTACTGACCTTCGACCACGCGTTCTGGCGCACTGCGGGGCTGCCGCACCTGATGTTGTTCCCGCGTGACCCGGACGAGTCGACGATGTGGGCGATCGGGCACGACGCCTTCGACGCCGGCCCCACCCTGGTTTTCTTCATCTTCCACGGCATGACCGGCCGGGTGCTCGATGCGACTCCGGACGGCGCGGCTGATTGGGTCTGCGGGCTGCTCACGGAAGCGATCGGCGCCACGTGCCCCGAGCCGACCGCCGTCGCGGTGACGTCCTGGGGGACCGACCCGTACAGCCTCGGCGCCTACTCCCACATTCCGCCCGGAGCAGCCCCCGCCGACGCGGACCTGCTCGGCGAGCCGCTGCACGGTCGCCTTCTGTTCGCCGGAGAGCACACCCAGAGCGCACGTCTGGTGTACACCGACGGAGCGATGGCCAGCGGCATCCGGGAAGCCAAACGGCTCCTGCAACAAGCTCACGTCAGACTCGGCCGGCGGGCCGGCGAACAGGCGGCCGGGGTCTCGCCGCCGGCGGTTCGTGAGGTTCGAGGGCTCCCGGGTGAAGGCGCCAGGACGGCAGCGGTACGGTAAGCTCTCCAAGGCCCGGAGCGGGTGACGTGGCCTCGGCTATGAGGCTCGGTCCGAAGCCTGTGTCACGGGAGTGCACGACCTGGGTTGATCGCCCCGAGGTGCGAAGGCCCAGGTCAGACAACTTAAGACTCGCCCCCTTAGCTCAGTCGGCAGAGCGTCTCCATGGTAAGGAGAAGGTCTACGGTTCGATTCCGTAAGGGGGCTCCAGGTTATGAGCGTTTTTCGAACATGAAACCGAGTACCTCCTTCGGGTGAGTGGCATTTGAGTGGCAAACGCTTAGTGAGGCGGGCGCTTGTGACCAGGCGATTTGCTGCGGGATGGGCCGCGCAGAGCGACTCCCTACCGGGGGAAGAGGTCCTGGGTTAGCCCGGCACTCGGCGCACACGGGTGGAGCTGCTGCCTGCAGCTGAATCGGCGCGGTGACCTGGCAGTTCGCTGGCGGAGACCACGCTGAGGCTGGTACCCGTTACCGTGCCGAAGGCGACCTTCTTGACGTCGATGAAGCCACTGCCGGTGACGGTGACCCTGGTGCCGCCGCCCGAGGGTGGGCCTGCCCTCGGTGACACCGACGACAGTACAGATGCTGCGGCCGTCGCCGGTGATGTGATTGTGTACCGGTCTTTCCTGGTGACCGGCGACAGGCCGGAGGCGGTGACGACCCGCAGATTTACTGTCTGCGGCCCGTGGGCAGGAACACTGACCCTGATATCCCCGGATGACACCACCCGTACGGCCTTCCAGCCAGGCTGCCGAACATCACCTTCGGCGGTGAATCCCGCTCCGCGGACCGTCACCCATGCACCCGGGGCACCTACGCCGGGAATTACCGACACCACCTCCGGCGAGCGCCGCGCCACAGTCCTAGGTGACACGTTGCACTCCGCGATGGCGATGGTGATGGCGCGGCCGCGTGCCTTGAGCAACGCCAGCGACCGGGTGGCCCCGGTCGCTGCTGAAGATCCGGCCGTCCGGCGCTACGCCAAAGTGCCGATATGGGCGCGGCGGCAGAGCCTGACGCCGTTGAGCCTCAGACAGTCAATGCCGGAACCGCAGTCCGGCCACGCGCGGCAGCCTGTGCGTAAAGCCCGAGTTGGGCCACTTTAGTGCGCAAGTCAGCTGGCGTGGGTGATCACTTCGACCGGGGCACGAGGTTGCTCATCCGGGTGGCTCACAGTGGCTGCCCGGGGTCTTGACCGGGCCATGTGTTGTGTGCTCCGGGTCAGGGTGTGGTCACGATCCAGGTTGGGAGCCCGCCGGGGAGCCGGATCGGCTTGCCGGGCGTGTTGGTGGCGGTGCTGATCGGCACGACCTTGTTGTCCGCGGCGGCGTAGACCGTCTTCCCGTCCGGGGTGATCGCGATGATGGCACCGACTCCGATGAGGATCGGCTTGCCGGGCGTGCCGGTGGCGGTGCTGATGGGGACGACCCGGCCGGTGGGCCCTTCAAAGTTGGCGACGTAGGCGGTCTTCCCGTCCGGGGTGAACACGATGTCTTCGGCGGGGATACCGGCTCCGATGCGGATCGGTGTGCCGGGCGTGTTGGTGGCGGTGCTGATCGGGATGACCGTGCCGGTGGCGCCGACGTAGACGGTCTTCCCGTCCGGGGTGATCGCGATGAGGGCAGTGGGGTTTGACCCGAAGCGGATCGGCTTGCCGGGCTTGTTGGTGGTGGTGCTGATCGGGGTGACGGTGTCCAGCCCCAGGACATAGACGGTCTTCCCGTCCGGGGTGATGGCGATGGCACGGGCACGGCTGCCGACGGGGATCGGCCGGCCGGGCGTGTTGGTGGCCGTGTTAACCGGAATCACCGTGCTCGGGACGGTCCAGGGGCAGGTGACATAGGCGGTCTTCCCGTCCGGGGTGAACGCGATCGCGTGGGGGTTGGAGCAGAGGCGGAACGGCTTGCCGGGCGTGCCGGTGGCCAGGTTGACCGGGGTGACCGTGACCCTGACGAGGCCTGTGGCTGCACCGACGGGGCCTACGGCGTAGCCGGTCTTGCCGTCCGGGTCGATCGCGAAATAACCACCATTGATGTGGATCGGCTTGCCGGGCTTGTTGGTGGCGGTGCTGATCGGGGTGGTCTCGGCGGCGGCGGAGGCGTAGAGGGTCTTGCCGTCCGGCGTGACCGCCAGCGATCCGCCGGTGTGCGCCCACGATCCGCCGAGGCGGATCGGCTTGCCGGGCGTGCCGGTGGCCGCGCTGACCGGGACCAGCACGCTGGCAAATTTTTCGCGCAGTGCGACGTAGACGGCGGAAGCGGGCGGCGCGTGCCCCCCTGCTGGCCCGGGGCCGCGGCCCAAGACCCCCGCGGCTGCCGGGATGAGGACGGCCACGACCGCGGCCGACGCGGCTCCGGCAACAGCGGCCCGCCTCACATGCCGCCGGTGACGGCGCCGGACCACCTCGATCAGGTTCCCGGGCGGCTGCTCGCTGGCGACCGCCGATTCCATCGCGGCCCGCAGCCGTGCCTCCAGATCAGTCATGACAGTGTGCGCCTCCTCATGTGCTCTCCGGCCGGCTCGGCATCGGGCACGGCGGCCTCGCGCAGCCGGGCCAGCCCTCGCGAGGCTTGGCTTTTGACCGTCCCTACGCTGCACCCCAGCGCGTCGGCGATCTCCGCCTCCGGAAGGTCGTTGTAGTACCTCAGCACGAGCACGGTGCGCTGCCGCGGTGGCAACCCGGCGAGCGCGCGGATCAGGAAATCACGCTCGGCGACCACGTCCGCCTGGTCCGCCACCACCGGGCCAGCATCACCAGGACCCAGCGGCCGTTCGGGCCGCCGGGCCGCCCGCCGCCACCGGTCATTCGCCGCGTTCGCCAGAATCCGCCGCACATACCGCTCGGGATCACCCGAGCGGCACACGCGCCCCCAGTGCCGGTAGGCCCGTTCCAGCGCCAGCTGCAGCAGATCCTCGGCCGCTGCCCGGTCTCGCCCGGCCAGCAGCAACGCGGTCCGGAACAGGCGCGGCGAGCAGCCCTGCACGAACTCCTCGAAGGACACGCCCGCCTCCCGGTCCTGGCCGAGCCATCTACTCACCTAACGCCGTGGCATCCGTCAAGGTTGAGTCGCAACAACCCCGGATCTGTCCTGCCGCTCAGCGAACACCCGGCGCACGATCGCCCCGGCCCTGTCCCGACCCAGCTCCCGCCTGCGCCGCGCCGCGCATTCGCCTGCGGGTCCGGGGTCAGGCCGTAGCCGGGATGGAGGGCTAAGCCCTGCGGCTGCCTTCAGCAGCTTCGGCTCGTCGTGAGCAGACCCGAGGTGCCCGTATTCAGCGACCCGAGCCGCGGCGAATAAACGATCTGCACCACCCACACACCCCAGACCAGGCGTTCAACGGCCGCAGATACGGGGACACGGCCTCAATCTACGGGCCAGATTTAGTGCGCAACTTTGGCCTTCTCTGGACCACGAAACCGCACGTCAGCGAGCCGTCAGCCGTTGAGAGGCCAAATCGTGGCCCAACTCAGGTCAGACAGTCAATGCCGGAACCGCAGTCCGGCCACGCGCGGCAGCCTGTGCGTAAAGGGTTCCCTCGCGAATACTTCGGCCCTGCCTGTCCTGACTCGGTGCGGCCCGCGCACAGCGGTTCGTTATCCCGAAACTTCACCGCTGGAATAGGCCGGGCCAGCACTCGCTGGACTATGGGCGTGTCTCTGTTCGCTCCGGCCCTGGCCTTCCCCAATCACAACAGGGACGGCAAACCGGTATGTGCGGGGGATGCGGTCGGGTGGGCTGTCAGATCCAGCCGCGGGAGCGGGCGAGCTGGACCGCTTCGTGGCGGTTGGCGGCGCCGAGCTTGGCGGCTGCGGAGGAGAGGTAGTTGCGGACTGTGCCGGGGGTCAGGGCCGCGCGTTTCGCGATTTCATCGACGGGGGCGCCGCCTGCCGCGAGTTCCAGGACGTCGGCTTCGCGGGGGGTGAGCGGGCTGTCGCCGGCGCTGATGGCGTCGGCGGCGAGTTCGGGGTCGACGTAGCGGCCGCCGCGGTGGACGGTGCGTACCACGTCGGCCAGGACCTGGGCCGAGACGGTCTTGGGCAGGAACCCGCGGACGCCGGCGGCGAGGGCCCTTTTGAGATGCCCGGGCCGTCCGTAGCTGGTGAGGATGAGGCTGCCGCAGGCGGGCAGCTCGGTGACCAGCTTCTCGGCGACGGCGATCCCGTCCAGGCCGGGCATCTGCAGATCCAGCACGGCCACGTCCGGGCGATGCTGGCGGGCCATCGCGAGGGCCTCGTCGCCGGAGGCGGCCTGGGCCACGACCTCCAGGTCGTCCTGGATCGCCAGCAGGGAGGCCAGCGCAGTGCGGATGAGGTTCTCGTCGTCGGCGAGGAGCACGCGGATCACGGCGCGGGCGTCTCTGGTGTGACACCGGTGCCGCGCTGGCCCGGGCCAGGCGGCACCGCTGCGGCGCCGCAGGCGGGCAGGCTGGCCTCCAGCCGGAAGTGGCCGTTGCGGGGATGCCCGGTCGTGATGCTGCCGCCCAGGCCGGCCAGCCGCTCGCCGAGCCCGGCCAGCCCGCTGCCGCCAGATCCGGCGTCCGGCGTGTGCACGCGGTCGTTGTCCATGCTGAGCGTCACCGCGCGGGGGGCGCCCGGGGAATCCAGGATGTGAAGCTCGATCGTGCAGGCGGTGGCGTCGCTGTGGCGGATGATGTTGGTGGTGCCCTCGCGGACCACCCAGCCCAGGGCGGCCTGCACGTCAGGAGGAAGGCCCGCCGCGTCGCCGATGACGCGGCAGCTCATCCCCGCAGACCGCAGGACATCCTGCGCGCCGGCCAGCTCGGTGCCGAGGTCGGCGGTGCGGTATCCGCTGACGACCGCGCGCATTTCCCGCAGCGACTCATGGGCCACCTGGCGCACCTGGAGCATCTGCCCGGCGGCGTCCTGGTCGCCCCGGCGCGCCAGCTCCGCGGCGAGCTCGCTCTGGACGGCGATCAGGGACAGGTTCCGGCCGAGCACGTCGTGCAGGTCGCGGGCGAAGCGCAGCCGCTCCTCGGCGACCGACAGGCGGGCGTGCGCGGTCCGCGACCGGTCAAGTTCCCACATGATCCGCAGCTGCCCCGGCGAGACGCGGCCGATGAGCACAGCGAAGGCGCCGATGAAGAAGGCATAGAGCAGAAATGACCCGGCGAGCGCCTGCCCGTGGGCGCCGACGCCGCCGCCGCCGATGCTCGCGGACATGCCGCTGGCCGCGGCCGCGCCCACTAGCACCACGGCGAGCAGCGCGCGCGTCCTCAGCAGCGGCGCGAGCGCCAGCGTCAGCGTGCCGCCGAGGAGCATGGCCACGAGCATGCTCACCGGGAACGCGCCCGCCGGGGGCCGGGTGAAGGCCGGGAATGCGGCAGCTCCCGCCAGCACGCCAGCCGCGGTCAGCGCGATGGCGGCGGCGACCAGCCATCGCCTCGGCGCTGGTCCCCTCGCCAGGTAGCGGGACACGCTAGCGTGCAGCAGCACGGCGCAGGCGCCCGCCTGCCCCACGGACAGCAGCAGGAAGACGACCAGGCCGGGCACCCGCACCTGCTGCGCCCGGGCTAGGGTCAGGTCGAACAAGAGCGCCACAGCGAACGGCAGGTACAGGCCGGCCCGGGTCCAGAACTCGTATCGCTCGGGGCCGCTCAGCTCGTTCCACCGACGCCACATCACCGTCATCCCTCCAGCCTGTCACGCTTGCTTAGCGCCGTGGTTCCCAGCGGAACCAGCGTCGCGCAGCCCATGCGCCCGCGATGATCCATGCCGCGAGCACGAGGACCGGGGCTGCTGCCGCGCCGAAGCTCGCGGCCAGGCCGAGGTGATGACCGCCGGCGGCAGTAGTTCCGGTCAGGGCGAGCCGCATCAGTTCCACCACCGGCGTCAGCGGCAGCGCCTCCGCGACCCATCGCAGCGGCTCGGGCAGCATCGCCAGCGGGAACAGCAGGCCGCTGAACACCAGCGGCAGCCACAGTGCCGGCATCGTCGTGACCTGCGCCAGCTGCACGGTGCGGGTCACCGCAGCGGTGACCGCGGCCAGCAGCACGAACACCGCAGTCCCCAGGATGAGCGCAACCGGTACGAGCGCGGCGTTGGCGGGCGGGTTGAGGCCGAGCACCGCGACGGCGGCGACCGCGGCCACGGCGATCTGCGCCCAGGCGATCGCGATGGCGGGCGCGGCGGTCCCCGCGAGGATCTCGCCGTCGGTGGCCTCGCCCGTGCGCAGCCGCTTGAGCACGAGCTCCTCGCGGCGTGCCACCATCGCCGTCACCAGGTTGTAGTACACGGCAATCAGCAGCGCGAACGCCGTCAGCCCCGTCAGGAGCATTGCGCCGAAGTCATGGGCCCCGCTGGCGCCAAGACCACCGAAGGACTTCAGCGAGCCGACCAGGGCGGCGGGCAGGATGACGGCGTTCAGCAGCGCGAGGCGATTGCGCCACAGCAGTATCCCCTCCGCCCTGGCCAGGGCCGCGACCCGGTGCGACGACTGCCTCGAACTGCTCACTGTCACTGTCCCGGCGCTCATGCCGCCACGTCCTTTGCGTTGTCGTCGTCTGCTGGACTGCCGGCTGAGGCAGCCACCGCGTGGAAGGCCTCCGCCAGCGAGGCCGGGCGGGCGTCCAGGGCGCCCAGCACGAGGTCCCGGGAGTTCGCCCACCCCAGCAGCGCGGTCAGCGTCGGCTGGAGGTCCGCTGTCTGTAGCAGCACGGTTCGCCCGGTGACGCTGGCCCGCGTCCCCGCTATGTCCGGAACTGGCTCGCGGGAGTCCTCGGGTAGCTCGAAGGAGATGCGGGCCGGCTGCGATGCCGCGACCTCCGCGGGGGTGCCCGTGCGCACGATCCGGCCCTGGTGCATGATCGCCAGGCGGTCCGCCAGTTCCTCAGCCTCTTCCAGGTAATGGGTGGTCAGCACGACGGTGGTACCCGCGCCCAGCAGCTCGCGGATCAGCAGCCACGTGCGGCGGCGGCTCTCCGGGTCCAGCCCGGTGGTGGGCTCATCCAGGAACAGGACCTCCGGGCGGCCCAGGATCGCCATGGCCAGATCGAGGCGGCGCCGCTCACCGCCGGAAAGGGATCTCACCGCGACCCCCGCGCGGTGCCCGAGGCTGACCAGGCCCAGCGCCTCGGCAACCGGCCGGGGCGCACTGAGTGTCCCGGCCCACATCCGGCCGGTCTCCGCCACGGTCAGATCCGGCGGGAACCCGCCCTCCTGCAGCATGATCCCCATCCGGCGCCGGACCAGGGCCCGCTCCCGGCAGGGGTCACAGCCCAGCACCCGGACAGCGCCCCGGGCAGCGGGTGCCAGTCCCTCCAGCACCTCCATCGTCGAGGTCTTCCCGGCCCCGTTGGTGCCCAGCAACGCGAAGAGCTCCCCGCGGCGCACCGAGAAGGTGACCCCCCGGACCGCCTCAAAACCCCGGCCACCCGTGCCGCCGTAGCGCCGCCGCAGGTCCCTGACCGTGATAACGCCGTTGTCGTCCATGCCACCCAGCTTCCCGCCGGACCAGCGCGCCCGCCGGTGCCCGCCATCACCAGTCCCGGTGACATCCGCCCAGGCCGCCCATGACAAACCTCACCGCCCGCCCGGACGCCGGACCAAGCCGCTGTTCCCAGCCGGCCCCCGCATCACGACCGCGCAAACGCCGGCGCTGCCGGCCGCGGCCAGCAGCGCCAGCACCCGCAGCTCCCGAAACGGCGCGATCAGCGGGTACGGACGGGCAGGCGGAACCACCGCCGGACGCAGCGACCGCGACCACCGCGACCCCCGCCCGCGCGATCGCGAGGGCTCGCCGCGGCCAGGCCGGCCGCAGGCCCGCAGATCCCGTCAACGAGATCGTGACATCCAAGACCGCCGCTTCCCGGAGGCCACTGCGCCGACGACGGCGATGGTGATCAGGAACGGGCTCCACGTGGCATTCTGGCTAGCGGACGCGAACCACCCCGCCCACACCAGCGCCCCGGTCAGGACAAGAACGAACGCCACCAGGAACAGGCGCACGCTGAGCTTCTCCTCGGTCCAGCGGCGCATCCGGGCAGTACCGGCACGATCATCCTGAGATCCAGCGCGTTGCGAGTTCTTCATGGCAGACTCCGTTCAGTCACGTCCCGGGATGAACCCGGGCTCATAGGTCCAGCATCACGGCGAACCAGGATTCCCGCCCGTGCCCGCCATCACCAGTCCCGGTGACATCCGCACGGCCCGGCCATGACAAACCACACGTCCCGCGCCTGGATCCCGGATCGAACCGCCGGCCCCGGTTCCTGTGCCGCTCGAAAATAGTCAACGGGTCTGGGTGGCGTTTGGTGGCCACGAAACTTGTCCGCGTCCCGTCCTGGGCGGGCTGGCGTGGCGGGTACGGTGGCCGCGGCGCGGGTGGCGTGCGCGAGTGTGCTGCCCGGCCGCCGTGCCGCGCCGCGGCGTTCTCAGCTTAAGGGTGTACCGGGCGGTGGTGCTGGTGTCTGGTCCCGGTTCACCGCGGACTGGCGTACACGGCCGTGATTGATGGGGCATCGTACTGGCGTGCTGCCTGTGTCGCCGGAACTATCCGTGGAGCCCTCGTGCCCGAAAAATAGTCTGAGCGCTGGGGACGATCTTGCGGGCTGGGTACTGCTGCTGCGTGCGCGCCGATCAGATTCGGCTTCCCCCCTCTCGTTCCCCGGGCAGCCTCACCGTGTCGCTTTCCAGGAAAGGGTGTGGTTGTTCATGGCCAGGACGAGGAACAGGCCGGCGTCACCGCCGGTGCCCGGCGATGCCGGCGCGGAGGTGACCGATGAGCCGGTGCAGGTGATCAGCCGGGCGGCGGCGATCGATGTGGCCAAGGGCTCGGGGATGGTGTGCATGCGGCTGCCGCATGAGTCCCGGGCGGGGCGGCGGACCCAGAAGGTGTGGGAGGTGACCGCGACCTTCGCCGCGGTCGTGGCGCTGATGGATCACCTGGTGTGCCAGGGCGTGGAGCGGCTGGTGCTGGAGTCCACCAGCGACTACTGGCGTATCTGGTATTACCTGGCGGAGGCGGCGGGCCTGGAGGTGTGGCTGGTCAACGCCCGCGACGTCAAGCACCTGCCGGGCCGGTCCAAGACCGACCGGCTGGACTGCGTGTGGCTGTGCAAGCTGAACGAATGGGGCATGCTGCGCCGCTCGTTCGTGCCGCCGGAGCCCGTCCGCGACCTGCGGGCGCTGACCCGGCTGCGGGCGAACCTGACCCATGACCGGGTCCGTCACCAGAACCGGATCGAGAAGATCCTGGAGGATGCCCTGCTGAAGGTCTCCAGCGTGATCTCGGACCTGATGGGCGGCAGCGGCCGCCGGTTCCTGCAGGCCCTGGCGGACGGCGAGCGCAGCCCCGCCGCGCTGGCCGCGCTCGGCGATTACCGGCTGCACGCCAGCAAGGCCGAGCTGGCAGGAGGCCCTGACCGGCCGGTTCCGCGACATCCACGGCTTCGAGATCGGCATGCTGCTGGAGCTCATCGATGACCTGTCCGCCAAGATCACCGAGCTGGACGAGCGGATCGAGGCCCAGCTGGAGAACGTGCCCGGCCTGGGCGGCGTGTGCACGAGCTGCGGGCAGCCCGGGCCGGACGGGCCGTGCACCGGATGCGGCGAGCCGGTCCTGGGCGTCATCGCCAGGCTCGATGAGATCACCGGAATCGGCCGCGGCGCCGCCCAGGTCATCGTCGCCGAGCTGGGCACCGACATGACCCAGTTCCCCACCCCCGGGCACGCCGCCTCCTGGGCAAAGCTGACTCCCCGCGCCATCCAGTCCGGCGCCACCAGCAAGGCCGGCCGCACCGGCAAAGGCAACCCGTACCTGCGCGGCGCGACCGGAGTCGCGGTCATGACCGCCGCCAGGACCGAGACCTTCCTCGGCGCCCGGTACCGGCGCCACGCCCGCAGGCGCGGCAAGCAGAAGGCCATCGTCGCCGGATGCCGCACCATCATCGAGATCGCCTGGCGCGTCATCGCCGACCCCGGCTTCCGCTACATCGAGCTCGGACCGGACTACCACGACCAGCTCGACCCCGGGCGCAAGACCCGCGACAAGATCCGCCAGCTCGAAAAGCTCAACCCCGGCATGACCGTCACCCTGACGCCCCGCCCGGAACCCGGCGGGCAGGCACCCGCCGCCTGACCACAGCACGTATCCCCCGGCTACCCGTCACCAGCATGGACGGCGCAATCGCTTAACGTATTACCGCAGCTCACCCACCGCCCCTGGCAGCATTGCGCCAGAGGATGGCTGGACTCTGCCCGAGGATACTGCTCTGTTTCCGGTCAGGATTCGGCAGGTGACCTGCGCGATCTTCAGGGTGTCAGGCGGCTCGCTCGTATTCGTTGATCAGGCCGCTCAGGACCGGTTTTCGGCGGATCTGCCACGTGCCGGGGTCGGCTGCGGTGACGCGGGGAGCGGGGTCAGGGTCCGGGACGCGCTGGCCGATGCCCTGGTGGGGCCGGGCGGTGTTGTAATGCTCCTGGTACTCGGCCAGGACGGCGCGCAGGTGCGCCTGGTTCGAGGATCAGGGTCCGGTCGAGGAGCTCACGGCGCAGGGTGCCGATCAGGCGCTCGCAGATCGCGTTCATCCGCGGCGCCTGCACGGCGGTGCGCAGGATGGTGGTGCCGGTGGCCTGGAAGACGGCGTCGAAGGACGCGGTGAAGTTCGATCCGCGGTCACGGATCAGGAACCGGAAGTCCCCGAACCGCTCGCCGAGGTCGAGGGCCAGGTTGCGGGCCTGCTGCACCGTCCAGTCGCCCGTCGGGTGGGCGGTGACTCCGCCGATGTGCATCCGGCGGGTACCGTGCTCGATGAACACCAGCACGTACAGCCTGGTCAGCGACACAGTATCCACGTGCAGGAAATCGGCGGCGAGGATCCCGGCGGCTTGTGCGTGCAGGAACTGCCGCCAGGTCGGGCCGTCCCGGCGCGGCGCGGGGTCGATGCCCGCGGCGCGCAGGATCTCCTAGACGGTGGACGCCGCGACCGTGACGCCGAGCTTGGTCAGCTCGCCGTGAATACGCCGGTAGCCCCAGAGCGGATTCTCCTGCGCCAGGCGGATGGTGAGCCGGGCGATGCTCCGGACCGTCGGCGGGCGGCCGGGCTTGCGCCGTCTGCTCGTGTCGTATTTCCTGGCGGCGAGCCTGCGATGCCAGGCCAGCAGCGTCGCGGGCGTGACCGGGAAGACCTCCGCCCAGCGCCGGCGCGGGATGAACCGCGTGAGCGCGGCGAACCAGGCCCGGTCCGCGGGGTCGTACCGTATCCGGCCGGCGTTCCGGCGCAGTACCGCGTTCTCGTGCCGGAGCACCAGCAACTCGGCGTTCTTCTCCCCGTCACCGCGGACCACCAGGACAGCCAGGCTGAATAACCAGCGCATCAGCAGACAGACGATCTTGAGCAGCACCTGGCCAGCCAACCATCACCACGCCAGCCTCGCAGGCGAACGGGCAGGTCAACGACACGATCGAGTTTCCGAGCGGCACAGGATCGGGGACGGCCCGGAGGCGGCCGACGGGCGGCTCGGCCCTGTTCAGGATGATGCGGATCTCCATCTGCCCCATCGTTGCGGCCCTGACCGGCGGCAACATCGGCCAGCTGGCCGATGTCTCCCCTGCCGCTGCCGCCGCACGCTAATAGCGTCCCGGCCACCGGCCACCCCCACCGGCATAGAGAAAGCGGAGAGCCCATGCATGCAGCGCGGGCCAGTATCCCCCATGGCGCAACGAGCAGGCGGGGGATGCCGCCCGCGCTGGCCGGGCTCGTGGTCGGGCTGGCTTATGCCGCGATCAGCGTCTACTGGGCCGTCGGCGGCAGGTGGCTGCTCAATACGGTAGGCATCTCGCTGAGCCAGCCGGGGCAGGCCGGGTACCTGGCGGCGCTGCTCGCGGCGTGGGGAGCGGCCGCAGTCAAGGCCGTCGCCGCTGTCCTGCCGTTGCTCACGGTAGGGGTCTGGCCGCGAACCGCGAACGGCGGCCTGCGGAGGCTGGCTCGCGTGCTGACCTGGATCGAGGCGGCGATCCTGGTCGGCTATGGCCTGGTCCTGACCCCGAGCGGGCTGCTGGTCCAGGCCGGTGTGATCAAGGCGGCCGCCCATGCAGACCGCCTGGCCATGAAATGGCACGCATACCTCTGGGACCCTTGGTTCCTGATCTGGGGCATCTTCGTCTTCCTGGCGCTATGGCAGTCGCGGCCTGAGGTCGGCGGGCGGTCAACTGGCATGCCGAGGATCACGAGCGGACCATGCCGAATGGGCGCGCACATCACCGCAAGATTCCACCCGCATGCCACCTTCGGGCGACGCCCGGGCCCCGCGTCCGCTCCTAGCGTGCTGGGAGAAGGCAACACACATCCGGCGGCGGGACAGGAACCGCTGCCCTCAGGCCCGCCCGGCGCGACAGGTCAGGCCGGTCCGCGCCCCCCACCCCTGCCTGCCGGCCCTCACCAGCCAGCCTTCCAGACGAACGAGGTGATCTTGATGACAGCTACCCAGTCCACCCAGCGCCACGGCGCGACCGTGCGGCGGGCCGCTCGCCGCGCCGCGGCGGCCCTGCGGGCCATCCACGACGAGCAGGTCCTGATGTGGGAACTTGCCTGGCAGTCCAGCCGGGTGCCCGTGGACCGGGCCGGGCCGCTGGCCTGGACCCCGAGCCTGGACGGGCCCGGCTGATCGGCCGCCACCTGCCCAGCTCCGCCGCATCGCCGGCGTTCCCGTGCTGCTCGCGCTCCTTCCCTGAAACCGGTCCCTGAAACCCATACGCGGTCCCTGAAACCCCGCACGGTTCCTGAAACCTCCGCACGTTCCCTTTACCCCCGCACGAAAAGAGTCTCAGTCATGCGCCATGCGCAGAGTTCAGCATTGCCGGAAACGGCCTATTACACCCCTGAACGCCCCCCGCCGGCCTCGCGACGGCCCTTCGTGGAGCGCATCGCCGGGTGGAGCGCCGGGCACCGGAAGACGGCCGTATTCGGCTGGCTATTGCTTGTCGTCGTGATCTTCGTGGCCGGCCAGGCGCTCGGCAGCAAGAGCGTGCCAAGCTACGACGCCGGCCAGGCCGGGCAGGCCGAGCGCACCCTGCATCAGCTCACCGGCGACGCCGCCGCGCCGGCCCAGGAGAGCGTGCTGATCCAGATACGGGCGCCGGGGCACGCGTTCGCGGCGACGGCATCATCCCAGCTGGGCTCAATGCGCCACGCGGTGCGTTCGGTGACCGCGGCGCTCGCTGCATTGCCCAGATCCGCTACGGACATCCGGGGCCCGCAGGTCTCGGCCAGACGGGCGCAGCGCCCTGGTCACGTTCACCGTGCCTGGCACGTCGAGCGACGTCACTTCTGAGGTTGAGCCCGCACAGCGCGCCGTCGCCGCCGTCCAGGCCCGCTATCCGGGCCTGCTCGTCGCGGAGTCCGGCGACGCGAGCATCTCCGGCGCGGTTGGCAATCCGCTGGGCAGCGACTTCCGCAAGGCGGAGGAAACCTCGGTCCCGATCACGCTGATCCTGCTGCTCGTCGTCTTCGGCGCGCTGATCGCGGCGGGCATCCCGCTGCTGCTCGCGTTCACCGCGGTGATCGCCGCGATGTCGCTGCTGTCGGTCGTCGGCCAGTGGCTGCCGGTCGGGATCGAGCACCTCGGAGGTCGTGCTGATCATCGGCATGGCGGTCGGCATCGACTACTCGCTGTTCTACCTGCGCCGCGAGCGCGAGGAGCGGGCCCGCGGAAGGTCGTTCGCGGAGGCGCTGCGGATCGCCGCGGCGCACCTCGGGACAGGCCATCGTGGTCTCCGGCCTGACCGTCATGGTCGCGCTGGCCGGGCTGTTCCTGACCGGGCTCGAGCGTCTTCAACGGCATCGCGTTCGGCACGATCGCGGTCGTCGGCATCGCGGTGGCCGGCTCGCTGACCGTGCTGCCCGCGCTGCTGTCCTGGCTGGGGCCACGCGCCGATCGGGGCAGGATCCCGTTCCTGCGGCGCGCGGGCTGGCGCCCGTCCTTCCCGGCTCTGGGCGGTCCTGGTCCGGCGCGTGGTGCGGCATCCCGCTTACCTGGGGCGGCGTGGCGGCGGTGGCGATGCTCGCCCTTGCCGCGCCCGCGCTCGGCATGCGGATCGGGTAGCCCGGCGATCGACGCACCGAAGGGCCTGGCCGCGGTCCAGACGATGGACAGCGATCCAGCGGGCCTTCCCGCAGGCGCCGTCGCCGGCCCAGGTGGTGGTCACCGGTCAGGACCTGGGCGGTCCGGCGGTGGCCCGGGCGGTCGCGGCGCTGCAGGGGCGCGCCTCGGCTTCCGGGCCGCTCCGCGCGCCGGTCACCGTGGCGTCGGTGGCGGGCGGCCACGGGCTGGTGGTGTCGGTGCCGCTGGCCGGGAACGGGTCAGGGTCCGCGTCTGATTCCGCGCTCGCTGACGTTGCGGAACCAGATCCTGCCCGTCAACGCTCGGCAAGGTTCCTGGGCTCAGCTACCCGGTGACCGGCGATACGGCAAGCAACCACGACTTCACCCAGCAGCTGCACTCCCGGGTGCCGTTTGTGTTCGCCATGGTCGCGGGTGTCGCGTTCGTTCTGCTGGCGGTCGCGTTCGGGTCGATCGCGATCCCGCTGGTCTCGATCGCTGCTGAACCTGCTGTCGGTTGGCGCCGCGTACGGGCTGATCACGCTGATCTTTCAGGACGGGCGGCTGCAGGGTCCGCTCGGCTACACCTCGTTCGGCGGGATCATCGCCTGGGACCCGCTGTTCATGTTCGTGTTCCTGTTCGGGATCAGCATGGATTACCACGTGTTCCTCCTCAGCCGGATCCGTGAGCTGCGGTCGCGAGGGTCGTCGACGAAGCGAGGCCGTGGTTGGCGGTATCGCGTCCAGCGCCGGCGTGGTGACCAGCGCCGCATTCATCATGGTGGCGGTGTTCTCAATCTTCGCGACGCTGTCGCTGATCGACCTGAAGATCCTCGGCGTCGGCATGGCCGCTGCCGTGCTGATCGACGCCACCATCGTCCGCGGCATCCTGCTCCCCGCGGCCCTCGCCCTGCTCGGCGACCGGACCTGGGCGGCACCCCGGTGGCTGCGCAGGCGCGGGAGATCACCGGCTAATCCTCTCCAGCAGCTGCGACCAGGCATCTCCGGCGGGCGTGCGGTGCTAAAACCTAGCGGCCAGTTCCCGTTCCCCCATCCGCAAAAAAGGGCCCTGACCCGTCCCGCCCGCAAGGAGCACGCACATGAGCACGCCGCAAACCGACCAGGCACACTCGGGGACTACGGACGCCACACGGACAGAACCCGGCATTCATGTGGCGGGAAAAAGAAATAGCAGCTCAGTGGTATTCCGATGGGTTGGAATGGGCTCCCTGTAAAACCGCTCACTCTTCCTGGCTGCGCTCCTGCGTCCGCGCCTGAACGTCTGTTCGATGGCCTGACGTGCGGGGTCTATCTCAGGAACGCTGCACAGTCCCCCGTGCGGACGGATGATTCCACTAAGATCACCCCGGGGGGCAATTCGGGGGCAGAATGCCGCCCGCGCGGGCCAGTGGGTGCCAGTCGCCGCTGGCGACAGCCAGTGTCAGGGCTGGTCAGAGACGATACGGGCTCCACAGGGGCGCCCTGGTGGTCCATGGTAAGGAGAAGGTCTACGGTTCGATTCCGTAAGGGGGCTCAGCTCGGACTGTTTTTCGTATATGTGTCCGGTAAGTGTGGAGCCGGAATCTGCCCCCCGGGGGCAGTTGCTGATACGGCCCGGGGTCCAGATCATGGCCGTGACCTGCACTGCGCCTCTAACGGATGACTGGGGAGCGGTTCCGGTGCAGGGAGCAGGTCTCCGGTTTCGGCCGTTGGACGGGTCCGCAGGTCGCAGAGAGCATCGAGTAGGGAGCCCGGGCGCCTTTCTGGGAGGCAACCCGGGAGGGCAAGATCTCTGCGGCGCCCTCGCGGAAGCTGCGCTGGTTGCCGCCCGGGCGCGTCCAGTCGGTCATCCGGACTGCCACCGAACGTCAGGCTGAGCGTGTGCGTGGCCAGCGCTGATGCGGGCGCCGTCCAGGACAGCGCCGCCGGCCACCAGCGGACATCCCCCCTTTCAGGCGCTCCCGGTGGGCAGGAAGCCGTGTTCGAAGTGGGTTCTGGACGCACGAATTTCACGGACCGGCCCGACCAGTAGCTGCCTACTGCCGGACGATAAGGAGCGGGGTGCGCTGACGCATCTGTGTCGCCGCGCACCTCGGGCAGAGCATGCTGAGCCGGCCCTGGCCTGGCGGCGGCCAGTGTCACCGATCCGATGGGGCGCGTGCGCGTTCCGCAGTTCCGTGGGCGTGTCTCGGTGTGGTGGTGCGGCGTGTCAGTGCTGCTGGGTGGCGTCCAGCAGGGTG
Organism: uncultured Actinomycetes bacterium; assembly: GCA_963718305.1. Taxonomy (GTDB): domain Bacteria; phylum Actinomycetota; class Actinomycetes; order Streptosporangiales; family Streptosporangiaceae; genus RYN-230. The sequence goes on along the minus strand of CAVQZG010000020.1, from coordinate 34,797 downwards.
AGGGCGTTGCGGAGGCCCTGGTCGAGGACCTGGTCGGCGAGTTGCCGGTCGGCTAGGGCGCGGGAGAGCTGCAGGGTCCCGGTCATCAGGGCGAAGATGTTGAGTGTCTGGGCGCGTACCGACGGGGGGTCGTGGGGGTTCAGGCGGGCGGTGATGTCGTCGATGACGGCGAGCAGGCCGTCGGTGTAGGCGCGCTTGGTTGTGTCGGTGGCGCGGGCGATCTCGTCGAGCAGGGCGGCGGAGGGGCAGCCGTCGGCGGGGTTGTCGCGGTGCCCGGCTGACAGGTAGGCGCGTACGTACTGCTCGATTCCGGCGCGGCCGGGCGCGAGGGTGCTGAGGCTTTCGCGCTGTTCGCGGAGCTGGTCGGCGACCGCGGAGGCGACCAGGTCGTCCTTGGAGGCGAAGTGGGCGTAGAAGGCGCCGTTGGTCAGGCCCGCGTCGGCCATGAGCGTGGCGACCCCGGAGCCGTCGATGCCGTCTTGCTTGAGCCGGCGGCCGGAGGTCTGGATGATCCGCTGCCTGGTCTCCTGCTTGTGCTCTTTCCCGTACCGCGCCACGCGTTCCTCCACCGCCAGGACCGATGAGCCCTTCCCGCAGCCCTGTTAGTACGATCATAATCTAAATTTGGAATGGTCCTTGCTGCCGATGCACGGGAGCGCTCCGGTCGATCGCGACCGGGGCGCTCTCCTGTGTTCCTGCGTTCAGGCCGCCATGGCCCGACGGCCTGGTCAGACCACCGCTGACAAGCGACGTGCCGAGCAGGACCAGGAAGAGCGCCAGCGGGTCGGCGCGGCGCGGAGGCCGGTCCGCCCCAGGCGGGTGTGCGCGGCGCGGGAACTCTCAGAGAAACTCGAGAGCCCGCTTGACGAAGTCCTCGTGGAACTGGAACACCCCGCCGTGCCCGGCGTCGGGATAGAGGACGAGCTGGCTGTCCGGGAGTCGCCGGTCGAGGTCGAGTGTGTTCTTGCTGGGCACCATCTTGTCGCTCTCACCGTTCATGACGAGCACCGGCTGGTGGATGCTCGCGAGATCGGCGGGCTTCTGCTGACCCCATCGGTGGATGGCCTTGAGCTGGGCGCGGAATGAGCCTATGGAGATGGCCTTGTCGCGGTCGTTCGTACGTTCCTCCAGCCGGGCCAGGAACTCCTTCCCGGCCTGGCGCCCGTTCGGAGTCCTGGTGAAGAAGAGGAACTGCTTGGGGTCCTGGCGGGTGAGCAGCCCCCGCGCGGTGTCGAGGTAGGAGATGCGGGTCACCTTGTCGATGCCCTCGCCCCCCGCGGGGCCGGTTCCGGCAAGGATCATCTTGCGCACGAGTTGCGGCTCCTCCTGCGCGACCACCTGGGCGATCATGCCGCCCATGGAGAACCCGAAGAGGTTGACCTGATCGAAGCCGAGGGCACTGATGAAGGTGACGGCGTCCCTTGCCATCTCCTCGATGGTCGTCGGCGTGGACCCACTGGAGGTACCAACGCCCCGGTTGTCGAAGGTGATGACCCGGTGCCTGGCAGCGATGCCGTCCACGACCCGGGGGTCCCAGTTGTCCAGGACCGCGGCCAGGTGGGTGAGGAAGACCACCGGCACCCCCGTGCCCGGGCCGAGCTGACGGTAGGCGAACTCCACTCCACCCGCGGAGAGTGTGCGCGTGGGGGCGTCCTTCCACGACGTCATCAAGCTGCTGTGCACGTCTGCTGACTCATTCATGTTCGCACTCCTTCTGTCGTTGCTCAGCTGCGGTTGCAGGTATCGCCGGTTCCCGGCCCCGTGACGGAACCGGGAGCGGGAACCCAGTCGCGGGGCTTCACCCGCGCGATGAACCTGACGACCCTCCGCGCATCGGAGGGCGGGGCCTTGCGTGATTCATAGTATGATCGTAATATTATAAAGCGCAAGCCCGGGGCCTCACGGCTCCGAGAACGAGGCCCTCGTCCGACGTGCCGGCGCGGGATACCGCACCGTGCTGAGGGCCACCACGAACGCCACAGGATGGAGCGCCCCATGAACCAGCCCAGCACGATCAGCCTCGAGCGCCCGACACCCAAGATCGCCACGATCACGTTCTCGAACCCTCCCGTGAACCTGATCGTCGGCGAAACCGTGACGCGGTTGCACGAGCTCGTCATGGAACTCGGCGACGACCCCGGCATCCAGGTCGTCGTCTTCAAGAGCGGTGTGCCCGGCTTCTTCTTCAACCACTTCGATCTCGCGGCCGCCGCAGACTTCCCCGCGCCAGAGGGCAACGACGCATTGCCGGTCTGGACCGACGTGATGCTGCGGCTGACGAAGGCCCCCTACATCACGATCGCGTCCATCCGCGGCCGCACCCGCGGCGGCGGCAACGAGCTCGCCCTGGCCTGCGATCTGCGCTACGCGAGCCGGGAGAAGGCGATGTTCGGCCAGCCCGAGGTAGGCAGCGGGCTGCTGCCCGGGGGCGGCGGGACTGAGCGACTGCCCCGGTTCGCCGGCCGCGACCGCGCCCTGGAGATCATCTTGAGCAGCAGCGACTACGACGCCGGCCTGGCCGACCGCTGGGGATGGGTCACGCGTGCTCTGCCGGACGCCGAGCTCGACAACTTCGTGGACACGATGACGGCCCGCCTGGCCTCCTTCGACGGGACCTCCCTGGCGTCCGCCAAGGCAATGGTCAACCGTGCGTCGCTGCCGCCAGACGCTGACCTGGCCGCGGCCTACGGCGAGTTCGCCCACTCGCTGACGCTGCCGGGGTTCCTCACGCGCGCGGCCGGTGCCGAGGCGCTGGTCGCCGAGAAGGGCCTCGACTTCGAGTACCGGATGGGCGAGTACATCGGCATCGCCAACCAGCAGGCCTGACCCCTGCCCGGCCGGCGCCCACCGCGTCGGGCCACTCCGTCGCTCGGGCGCAGGGCGTCTGCGACGTCAACGTCTTCGGCCTCAACCGCTGGCCTGGCCGCCGGGCGCGTCCGCACGCTGCGCCGCGTCGTCCCCGCCGGGTCTTTGACAGGCAGATCCGCAAGCTCAACCGACTGGCCGGCGTCAGGCAAACCGCGCTGGCCGCCAGGCGGGGCAACGGCCCTGCCGTATCTCCGCGTCTGCCCTGAACAGGCGCTCCCCTCGTTCTTGTCAGCAGCAAATTGGAGAGGTGAAATAAGATGAAGGCGTTCATCGTCGATCGTTATGGAAGCAGCGACAAAGTGCGGGCCGCTGAAATGCCAGACCCGGTGGTCCGGGAGAATGACGTACTGGTCCAGGTCCAAGCGGCCGGCGTGAACCTTCTGGATTCCAAGATCAGAAACGGGGAGTTCAAGCTCATCTTGCCGTACCGCCTGCCGGTCATCTTGGGTAATGATGTGGCTGGGGTCGTGGTCCGGGTCGGATCCCGGGTGCGGCGATTCAAGCCTGGCGACGAGGTCTACGCGCGGCCAGATAAAGACCGGATCGGCGCTTTCGCGGAATTCATCTCAATACAAGAAGATGACCTGGCGCTGAAGCCAGAACAACTCACCATGGAAGAAGCGGCCTCTGTCCCACTGGTCGGCTTGACCGCCTGGCAGGCGCTGATCGAAAGAGCGAACCTGAAGAAAGGGCAGAAAGTCCTCATCCACGCAGGCTCCGGTGGTGTAGGAACATTTGCAATTCAGCTGGCGAAGCATGCTGGCGCGACCGTAGCTACAACAACCAGCACGGCGAACACCGATCTGGTTAAACGCCTCGGCGCAGATGTCGTGATCGACTACACGAAAGACGACTTCGAAAGAACCCTGCATGATTACGACGTGGTCTTGAACAGCCTGGGCAGCGAGACGCTCAAGAAATCCCTGCGAGTGCTGAAGCCTGGCGGAAAGCTCATCTCCATCTCCGGGCCGCCCGATCCCGATTTCGCGAAAGAGATCGGATCGTCCTGGATTCTGAGACTGGTCAACGAGCCTCTTGAGTTACCGGATCAGGAGAGCAGCAAAACGCCACCATGTTAGCTATTCATTTCTCTTCATGAAAGCAAGCGGCGACCAACTACGCGAGATCAGCTCTCTCATCGATTCCGGGATCATGCACCCAGTCATGGATCGGGTCTTTCCATTCGAATCGACCAAGGAGGCTTTGGCTTACGTCGAGAAAGGACGCGTAAAAGGCAAGGTCGTCGTCAAGATGGGCTAAATATCCTAAATTACAGCGATGTGCCGTCATGCGACTGCCGAACGCAGTTCGTTGGCGATGCTTGTGGCTGATCGTCGGTATCCGCCCGGGGATGACGCGCTAGAGATGATGCGATCGCGGCGATGGCACCGCCCGAACGCCGGCTGCGGCGATGATGAGGGCGAGCAGCCTGGCGTTCCCCTGCGGCGGCCATGTGTTGGATAGCCCCAGTCAACTCATCCCGGGGAAGGGGGCAACGCCATGGCGAATCCTGAGCCTGGCGCCGGACAAGCTGAGACCGAGCCGAAGTCCGTCGCTGTAGTCGCGGCAGGCGGATGGCGGCCCGCCGTGATGAGGGAGCATCCCGGTTCGGCGGATCCGGTGGGCACGGCCGTCGATCTGGCGTTTTGTCAGACCACCTGGACGGCACTACCCCGGTATGACTGTGGTAGGCTGCTGGTATGACTACGAAGTTGGCTGTGAGCCTGCCGGACGAGCTGGCTGAGCAGGCACGCCAGGCTGTGCGCGAAGGCCGGGCAGCCTCGGTCTCTGCCTACATCGCCGATGCGATGGCGCAGTCAGCGCGGACCAGGTCGATCTCCCGCCTGGTCGCTGACATGCGGGCCGAGGACGGCCAGCCGAGCGAGGAAGATTACGCGTGGGCTCGCCGGGCGCTCGGAGTCGAGTGACCAGCGCGATCACCTTCGACGCCGGCGCTCTCATCGCGATCGAGCGTCGCAGCACGCGGATGCAGGCCCTGCTGGAGGAGATCGACCGGCGTGACTGGCAGGTCGCGGTGCCCGCGGGTGCAGTTGCTCAGGCGTGGCGCGGCGGACCTCGACAAGCGCGGATCGCTGCGCTACTCAGCGACGAGCGTACGCAGGTCATTGCCCTGGACGACCCGGTCGCCCGCGCTGTCGGCTTGCTGTGCGGCAGGTCGGGCCATGCCGATGTGGTCGATGTCTCGGTTGCCCTCTGCGCGCGACAGCGGAACCTGCACGTTGTCACCTCCGATCCAGGGGATCTGCGTGCAATCGATGACGCCCTCATCCTGCACGTGCCATGAAGGCACCGTCGGACACAGTGAGACTGCACTGGACTCGGTAGGACAAGATCCATAACATGCACAGTGCTCGCACAGTGCTGGCCAGCCCGCCTCCATCCGCACGGACAATTTGGCGGACAGCGACAGGTCTCCACAGTGCCGACAAGCATAGAATCGGCGGGTCAGCGGCGATTCCGATGGGCAGGGGAAACGGTCTGTAAACCGCTCGCTCTTCCCGGTGCGCTCCGCCTCTGTGCTCGAATGTCTGATTGACGGTCTGAGCATGCGGATGGAGGATTCCGCCAAGATCATTCCGGGGGACAATTTGGGGGGCAGAATGCTGCCCGCGGAGGCTAGCGAGGGACGGACTCTGCTAGCGGCAGCCAGTGTCGAGGCTGGTCAGGTCCCAATCGGACGTCACAGCGACTCTCTGGTGGTCCATGGTAAGGAGAAGGTCTACGGTTCGATTCCGTAAGGGGGCTCCGCAGGTCAGGCGGGTTTTTCGTCTACCTATCCGAGGACCTCTTCCGGTGCAGGGAGAAGGTCCGGAGTTCAACTCGTAAGCAAAATCCCAGGTCAGAGCCGGTGTGTCGTTGCCTGGCAGATGCGGGACGGTTCCAGTCGGGCGGAAAGATCTCGACCGTCGCCTCTCTGACCGGCTCTTTTGCCCTCACTCGTGAACGGCCGCCCATCCGGCGTCCAGTGCCGTTGGGGGGCAAACTGGGGGGCAAGATCGTTAAGCGGAGGGCCGACGTGTCGTGGCCGCGTCCGGCCGGCCCGCCTTGTCGTCACACCTCGCCGGGCAGGTTCTTGCCTCTCCCGGCGCTGGACACACGGCCGCCAGCAACGGCTCTTTGAGGATGAGCAACAAACGCCACACGCCGGGTAATCGACAAGATCGACGTGCCAAGGTGCCATGTTGCCAGCACACGATAGTGCCGCCGTTTGCGCCGCCGCCGACTGGCCCGCCGCCGCCGTTCTCGCCACCCAGACCTTGCAGAAGCCGGATTTCATCGCCAGCCATGCGACAGGCCAGCGGCGGACCGAGGGGGTGGGCCGGGCACGGCCGGAAGAAGACGGGCTGTTCCCGGGTTGATCACCGGCGGGGTTAAATCACTTGGCGGCCAGCTGCCCGGCCGGTTAGTGTCGGCGGCTGACCTGCTTTGATCGGAGTTTCTGGTGTTTTCGCGTGCGCTGGCGCGCCGTCTGCCGGGAGCGCTGCGGCGCTTCCCCGTCCTGGGTATCCGTGATTTCCGGCTGCTGCTGGCCGACCGCCTGCTAGCCCCGGCCGCCTATGGGTTCTCGCTGGTCGGGGTCTCGTTCGCGGTGCTGCACGCCACCGGGTCCACCTTCGACCTGTCCCTGGTGCTGGCCGCGCAGATCCTGCCATCGCTGATCTTCACGCTGGCCGGCGGCGTGATCGCCGACCGGATCCGGCCCCAGCTGGTGATCATCGCGGGCAATCTGATGATCGCCCTGGGCGAGGGCACGTTCGGGATCCTGGTCCTGACCGGGCATCCGCGGCTCTGGCAGATGATCGCGCTGGAGACCATGACCGGGACGGGCATGGCGATCTTCTACCCAGCCTCCCAGGCGCTGCTGCCCCGGCTGGTTCCCGGCGGGCTGCTGCAGCAGGCCAGCACGATCAGCCGGATGGCCATGAACGGCGGCCAGATGGCCGGGGCTGCGCTGGCCGGGCTGGCGGTGACCGCGTTCGGGCCGGGCTGGGCGCTGCTGGCGTGCGGGACCGGCATGCTCGGGACCGTGCCGCTGATGCTGAGCCTGCGGGTGACGGCGCACGAGCGGGTCCGGGGAGAGCAGCATGCTCCGGGACCTGCGGGAGGGCTGGTCGGAGTTCCGCTCGCACACCTGGCTCTGGGTGATCGTGGCGCAGTTCGGCGTGATCCTCATGGCCTGGTACGGCTCGTTCGAGGTCCTCGGGCCCGTGGTCGCCCTCGCCCACCTCGGCGGGGCGGCTGGCTGGGGCGCGATCACCGCCTCGGAGTCGATCGGCCTGATCGTCGGCGGGCTGGTCTCGCTCAAGTTCACGCCGCGGCGGCCCATGCTGTTCGTCGTGGTGATCGGCGGGGCCATCGCGCTCTCGCCGGTGTCGCTCGCGGGGCCCTGGCCGCTGCCGCTGGTCTGCCTGGCGTCGCTGGCCCTCGGCATCACGATGGAGATCATGATGGTCCAGTGGACCGTCGCGCTGGCCCGGAACATCCCGCCGCGCATCCAGGCCCGGGTCTCGTCCTACGACGCGCTCGGGTCCGTCATGGCCATGCCGGCCGGGGCGCTCGTGGCCGGCCCGATCGCCAGCGTGATCGGGGTATCGGCGACCCAGTACGGTGCCGCCGCGCTGATCATCGGCGTCTCCGCGCTGGCGCTGATCCCGCGCGACATCCGCCAGATGCGCGCCGTTCCCCCCACCGCGCGCCCCGCCAGCCCCGGCCCCGCTAGCCACGGTGATGGCCGCCCGGTTCCGGACGATGTCCCGGCCCTGGACGACCGGCCCCTGCCTGCCGCAGCCGGCCGCCCGTAACCGCTGCCCGCACGCGCCAGCCGCCCTCCCGGCGGGTGTGCGCGCCGAGAATCCATCCGAGGCGGATCCATGCGCGGCAGGACCGGCCGCCCGGCGGCCCGCATGAACATCCGGGCCCTGGCCCTCCGGCCCGAACTACACCGCCCGTCACCTGCGCGAACGCGGCCTGGCGGTGTCCCGGTCCACCGTGGGCCGGGTCCTGGCCGAGGCCAGGATCCGGCCGCACAAGGTCCGCGGCTGGCTGAACCGCGCCTACGATCCCGCCTTCTGGGCCAGGGCCGGCGCGGTCTGCCGTCTCTACCTGCACCCCGAGCCCGGCACCGCATGACCGCAACAGAGCGTGACCGGCGACCCCTCGGGGATTAGTGATCGGCTGCACTAGCCTTCACCGAACCGGCGCCCAGCCTCGGCTGGAACCGCTTCGCCGCCGACCTGCTCGCGAACTGCGCCAGCTGATCCAGACGGCTCAGTCGCGAGGCGGACAGAGGCAGAAGGGGTGGCCGTCAGGGTCGATCATCACCCGCCACAGTTTTTCATTGGGCTGTTCCTCGGCCTGGGTCGCTCCAAGCCCTATGGCGTGCTCAGTCGCCTTCTCCAGATCGGGGACCCGGAAGTCGAGGTGATACTGCTGAGGATGCTCCTGCCCCGGCCATGCCGGAGGCGCGTAGTCCTTGACCCCCTGGAAATTAAGGGTCACCCCCAAGGTCGTCGTCTGGGCGACCCCGTACTCCGGATAGTCACCCGTGACCTCGCCGCCGGTCAGGCCGGCGTAGAAACGGGCGAGCCGGGTGGCGTCGGAGCAGTCAATCGTGAAGGCGATCAGCTCGGTGACATGCGTATTCGTCATGGTGCCACTGTGGCTGACGCGCCGCCGACTGTCTTGTACTAATCCGACAGAGCCGAAGATCCTGTGGGTGCCGATAACCTCGCCCACGTCATGCGACCAGGCGATATTCGTTGATCGTCCCGCCGACGGAAGTGTGTCTTCGGACGCGGTACTGGCCGAGATTGACCGGCTGAGGTAGCGGTTTCAGTATGGGTGGTACTGGGCGGCGGGCACGCTGGCCGCGGCCGGGGCGGAGGTGCACCTGGCTCACCCGCTGGGTGTGAAGGGGTTGAGCTATCGCCGGGTCAAGAACGATGAGAAAGATGCGGCGGATCTGGCCGGCCTGCTGCGGATGGGGCGGCTGCCGGAGGCGTGGATCGCCCCGGCGGAGATCCGCGAGCTGCGCGAGCTGACCCGTTACCGGATCAAGCTGGTCCGGCTGCGCACCAGCTGCAAAGACCAGGTCCACGCGGTGCTGGCCAAGCTCGGCATCCCGGTCACCTGCACCGGCATCTTCGGGGTGTGGGGGAACACCTGGCTGGATGGCCTGGGGCTGCCGCAGCCGTATGCGGGGAAGGTGGCTTCGCTGCGCGCGCTCGCTGCTGAGCTGACCGCCGAGATCACCGTGCTCGAGGCGGTCATCGCAGATCTGCTGGCCTGCCACGACGGTTTGGCCCTGCTCCCTCGACGTGGAAGGCGCCGGCTTCCTGGTTGGCGCCCCCAGGCAGCATCCGTCATGTCCCTGCCGGTTGCTGGGTTCTGACGTCGTTGACGCTGTCGTGCTGTCCCGAGTAGCGTCTCGACCGTAACGGCACCGGCACGGCCAGGGATGGCCGCCTGCGGGGGGAGGAAGCCCATGCGCCGTTTCTTGGGTTACGCAATTTTTGTTATCGCCCCACTGCTGCTGGCTGGCATGATCAGCCCGGCTGTGGCAGCCGCCGGTGTCGGTCCTCCTGGCGGCGGGGTGCAGCACCAGTTCACGAACGGCCCGTTCGCCACCGCCACCTGGTTCACCCAGACGGCGCAGACGCTCACGCTCACCTCAGTCACCGCGGCCCGGCATCCCGGGGGCGGCACAGTGCTGACCGTCTCCCAGGAAGTGGACACCCTTGCCACCGGCAGCTTTAGTGATACCGAGGTCGATGTGTCGAGTGGATTTACGTTCACAATCGACGCAACCCACTTCACGGCCGCGGCCGTGCACGGGACCGGCCTGCCCGCGCAAACCTGCGACGACAGCGGATGCAGTCTCACTACCTTCAGCGTCTCCGCGACGTGGACAGGCCAGGGAGCCATCACAAGAGGCGCGGTCAACAGCAAGGACATCGAGACGCGCCACAACGGCAACTTTCTCTACATCCAGCTCGAACATTTCGCCGGCGCCTCCCGCAACGCCACAGCCTCAGGGACGATCGGCGCACAGTCCTACACCACGGCCGACGCGCTCGCTCCCGCGATCCTGGGGAACATGCATACCGGATACATCTTCCTGTGCCTGGACGGTGGCTGCGAGAACTGACCAGGCTCGGCGACCGATGCCGCTGACATGCCGCTGCTGTCGTCCAGCGTGTACGACCAGCAGCGCAGGGCCGCAATTAGCTTGTATGGTTCCATAACTGTCGTGGTCTTGACCTGCTCCTTCATGGCGGGAGTGGTGACCGTCATGCGGCCTGTTCGTACTCGTGGATCAGCCCGCCGAGGACTTTGTGACGTCGTATCCGCGCCGTCGCCAGGTCGGTGACCGGGGCCGTGGGGATGTCGTCGCGGTCTGGTGGCCGCAGGTTCCTGGCCCGGTGCGGGCGATGCTGGTTGTAGTGCGCGACGTACTCGTCCAGGACCGACCGCAGGTGCCGCGGCCCGGCGATCAGCATCCGGTCGGTGACCTCAGCCCGGACGGTGCGCACCCAGCGCTCGGCATAGGCATTCGCCCGCGGACTCTGCGGCGGGATCTTCACCACCTCGATGCCGGCATCGGCCAGCACCGCGTCGAACGCGCCGGTGAACTGCCCGGCCCGGTCGCGGACCAGGAACCGGAACCGGGCGGCGCGCTCGCCCAGGTCCATCAGCAGGTTCCGGGCCTGCTGCACGGTCCACGCCCCGTCCGGGTGCGCGGTCACGCCCAGGACATGGACATAGCGGGTGCCCACCTCGATCACGAAGAACACGTAGAGCGCGCCGCAAGGTCACCGCGCAGTCGACGTGGAAGAAGTCGCACGCCAGCATGGTGGCGGCCTGGGTGCGCAGGAACTGCCGCCAGGTGGTGCGGCTGCGCTGCGGTGCGGGCGGGATCCGCAGCCGCTTCAGGATCCGCCGGACCGTCGAGGCGCCGACGCGGTAGCCGAGGCCGAGCAGCTCGCCCTGGATCCGCTTGTAGCCCCAGCCCGGGTTCTCCCGCGCCATCGCTCGATCAGCGCCGCGAGCCGGGCGTCGACCGGCGGCCGTCCGCCCCGGCGGGGATAGGTCCACCGCCAGCGGACCAGCCGCCGGTGCCAGCGCAGGAGCGTGTCCGGCGTCGACCAGTCGGCTCATCCGCAGCGGTCGGGAGCAGCCGGGCAGGGCGGCGAGCACCGCCCGGTCGGCCCAGTCCAGCCTCGGCTTGGGGTTCTGCCGCCGAGCACCGCGACCTCGTGGCGCAGCACCAGCAGCTCGGCGTCCTTCGACGCCGCCGAACGCGCCAGCAGCGTATCCATCCGGCCACGCGGACGAACATCAGTAGATCGTCCGGTACCGTCACAGTGCCGACGGTTCCGGCGCGCAGAGGGAGGCGAACGCGGTCCTTCGCGTGCCGGCGGACGAAGCCGATACAACTCGGTGTATTTCCACTCGACCAGCACCAGCTCTACGACATCGTCAACGGTGCGATGCAGGAAGGCGGCGTCCACGCTCGTGCAGTGCGCGCCGCGCACTCGCACGCCGTTGCGCGCTTCGCTGAAGAAGTCCTCCGGGCCGATGTACTCGAACGTGAGGTAGCGGCCCGGCTCGATCTCGAGCACCTCGGCAGTGCCGAGCAGGTCGCCGAACGCGCGGACCAACCGCGATGGATCACGCACCATCTGTGCGAGGGCGTTCACGCACTGGACTTGCGAGGAGAGCAGGTGGTTGCTCGGGCCGCCGTGGACCGACGCGTGCCACGGGATACCCAGCTCAGCGAACAGCGTCAGCGCGGAAGGGCGGACCTCCGGCAACAAGCTGTAGTTAGCGAACTCGGCCGGCAGGCAGAAGTCATAGCGCGCGGTCGCGGCCCGGCCGTCCTTGCCGATGTAGGGAGCGGGCTGTTTCGCCGTGTCCGGCAGTGTCGCGGTCCGCCCACCCAGGTCCCCGCTCGCCTTCCAGGTCCCCGCGCGGGCCCGCTCCGTCTCAATGAATGTCACGCCGCCGATGCTAGGGCCGAGATCAGACGGTTTCGACCGACGATTGCATCGATCAGAGGTTCACATGTCCTGGGCGCAGTGCTCAGGCAGTTCACGCAGAGGCCAGCGAATCATGGATTCGTAGTCTCGCCGAACTCGCTGAGCAGCTGATGGAGGCGCTGGCGCGTAGCAGTGTGCCGTTCGACCTGTGCCGTGCCAGAACCCGCACACTGATTCTGAGCTGGCGTTTTCTGGGCTCGTTACGCTGCCCTCGAGTACTCGTTGATCAAGCCGTTGACGACCTGTCTGCGCTTGATCCGGGCGGTCACATCGATCGTCTGGCCGGGCTCTCGCAGCGGAGGTCTTTGCTCCTGCGACGCGCCACAGGGCAGAAGCGGTTATTCACTGATCGAGAAAATGCTCAAGGACGTTGACTAAGAGATCATTGATGGGGGCGTTAAATAGGGTCAAGCCCCACCGCCGCGCAAGGACCGGACTCAACGGCAATGCCCCGGTCAACGGTGGCCTCCGGCCACGCCGACTAGGCTCTTGACCAGTTAGTACATGAAGGGCTACGTTCTGCGCTAGGACCGGCGCGCTGCGGGGCGGAGCATGCGGTCGCGCCGTCCGGATTACCCGGGTGGACATGGCGGTGGCCAAAGGGGGCGCGCTCATGACCCGCAAGGTGAGTTCTCGTTGTCTGCGTTCCAGGCCGCTGTTCGTGGTCGCCCTGGCGTCGGCCGCGCTGGCCGGCATCTCGTTAGTAGCCGCTCCGGGCAGCGTGCTGGCCGCGTCGGGCGGCGCAGCGGCGGCGTCTCATATCCGGCCCGTGGGGGAACTGGACTGCAACGGGTACAGCCCGGTCCAGCGGCCCGTCAAGCCGGGTGGCGCGATCTGCGCCGAGGTCCACTTGGCCCCCGGGGGCAGCCGCTTCGAGGACAACGGCTATTACGTCGGCCACGACGAGCCGACAGCCCAGTTCTACTCGAAGCAGCCGGGCTCATCGACCAACCTGAGCTACGTGCAGACGCTGCCACGGGATCCGCGCGCGCTACCCACGGTCAAGGGGCCACTCAAGGACGTCACGCATTTCTTCGAGCTGATGCCGGCCCTGTGGTACTCGATGGCCCTGTGTGACGCCAATTCCTTCCCGCAACTGCCCTGCACGCCCGACAGCGACGCCAACTCGCCGCATGGCAACTACCCAGGCGGGGGCGCTGCGTTCCTGGAACTGCAGTTCTACCCGCCGGGGTTCGCGCCGTTCGCGGACGCCATCAGCTGTGATAACTCGCATTGGTGCGCGGCGCTGACAATCGACTCGCTCGAATGCACCGTCTCCGGTGCTTGCAACAACGACTGCACCGAGCCGGTCAACTTCGCCTTCGTTCAGACCAACGGCGTACCCACCGGGCCGCCGAGCCCGCAAAAGGCCGACCTCAACACCCTCACGCCGAACCAGAGCACGCTGCTGATGAATCCGGGCGACAAGCTCCAGATCCACATCTTCGACAACCGGAAGGCGGGTGCACTGGAAACCCGGGTCCGAGATCTCAGTACCGGGCGGACTGGGTTCATGCTGGCGTCGGCCAAGAATGGCTTCAAGAACACCTCGATCGCAGACTGCAGCGGCACGCCGTGGAACTTCCGGCCGCTGTACTCGACCGCCAAGACCATCAACCAGGGCGGCTGGGCGGCGGCGAACATCAACGTCGCCTACGAGGTCGGGCACTTCACCCCGTGCACCCGGCTCCAGCACTTCGATCCGGTGCGCCCGGGCGACCCGGCCTGGGACTTCTGCCGTGGCCCGTACGAGAACCGCGGACCGCCCGACGGCTCGAAGCCCAGCGGCGAAACTAACGACTTCCCCTGCTACAAGGCCGGGGATACCCACGGCCAGCTCAACTCGGCCCCGAACCTGGTCACCGGCTGCACCGGCGCCGACCTCGATTACGACGGCACCTCGTACTGGGCGGACTGGCCGAAGTCTCTGACCCCAGGCATGTTCCCGTCGGCCATGACGATCCAGCAGCCCACCACCCTGGGCGCGAAACGATATCCACGGATGCAGTTCCTGACCGATAACCCCGCCACCAACATCCGCTGCAACCCGGCCCAGCCGAACACGTGTCGGGTGCCGCCAGTGCAGGCGCCCGGGAAGTTCTACCCCTACTGGACCCTGGCCAAGGTCAAGCGGCGCGTGCGTGTGGGAGTTCGGGCAGATGCCCAACGGCAACAATTTCGGCAAGGACAAGCAATACGGCACGTTCACAGAAGCACTTGGCCTCTCCGAGCTCGCAGGCCCGATCATGCCCAACCCCAAGTGCTGATCAGCTAGCCGGAAACTGCCCTCGGACCCGGAAGGGCGGCCGCCACAGGTCCTGACCGCGGCAAGGCGCTCCAGTCGGGCGCAAGATCGTTAAGCGGACGTAGCCGAGTGGTGCGCGGTGATGAGCTACTTTGCTCATGACCACCCGGCCTGCACGGCCTCGGTCACCAGGTCACCCGCCATGAGCCGGGCTCCTACGGCGCTCGCGAGCTGGGGTGTTGCGCCGGCGCCGGCCAAGGCGAGGGGGGCGCGCCGGGCCAGCGCGGCGAGTTCGGGCCGCAGCGACTCGAGAGGCTCCGGGATGGTGGCCGCCAGGACGACGAGGTCAGGATGCGTGGCGTCAACGGCCCGTTCCAGTTCCTCGACCGGGGTGTTGATCCCGAAGTAGTCGATGCTCCACCCGTTGCGGTTGAGCACGATGCCGAAAATCATGAGCGCCATATCGTGCTGCTCCCCTGGCGGGCAGGCGAGGATGGCGCGCGGCCCGTGGCCGCCTCCCCAGCCACGGGCCAGGCCCGCCAGACGGCCGCGGATGACGTTGGTAGCGAAGTGCTCCTGGGCGATGCTGGCCGTCCCGCGCTGCCAGCGTTCGCCCAGCTCTGCGAGGTAGGGGAGGACGACGTCCCGCAGCACAGCCGTCAGCGAGAGGTCTGACACGAGCCGGTCGAATACGGCTTGGGCGGACGGCTCGTCGAATGCGTCGAGAGCCTGCCGCAGTGCCGCGGAGAGTTCACTCACCGGGGCCGCGGCGAGGTCCGGCCCGGTGGTCGGGCCTGGTTCCGCGCTGGCGCTCCCGTCCTCGCGAAGCACGGTGCGCGCTGCCTCGGCGGCGGACAGTCCATCGGCGAGGTATGCCTGCATCTGGCGGATCCGCCATTCATCTGCTGCGGAGTACAGCCGGAAGCCGCCTGCTGATCGCACCGGCTGGAGCAGGCCGTAGCGGCTCTCCCAGGCCCGGAGCACGTGGTCGGTTACGCCGAGGCGCCGGCTCAGCTCACCGATGCGCAGCAGCGGGCGATCCCCGGGAGTCTCCATGAGAACACTATACAGCCCTTAGACAAACATTTGACAAGATTACGCAGGGTGCCTAGATTAGGCCTAGACAAACTCTAGACGGAATCTGGACAATGAATTCCACCGCCACCGGCACGACATCTGACCCGCCACCCGCCCGTGAGACCTGCGCCCCCGGCGCCCCCACCATCGATTCCCCCCGTCCCTCCGTGGCCGTGATCGGCGCGGGGGTCTCCGGGCTCACCGCCGCCTACCTGCTTTCCCGCACCCACGACGTCACCCTGTTCGAGGCGGAGGACCGGCTCGGGGGACACGCGCATACCCATGACGTCTGCTGACGCCGGCGGCCGGCGGCACGCTGTCGATAGCGGGTTCATCGTCCACAACGACGTGACGTACCCCTGGCTACGCAAGCTTTTCGGCGAGCTGGACGTTGAGGTACGGCCCACCGAGATGAGCATGAGTGTTCGCTGCGATGGGTGCGGCCTGGAGTATGCCGGCGGCCGCGGCCTGCGCGGCATCTTCGCCCAGCCACGCCGCCTCATCGACCCGCGGTTCGCCCGGATGCTGTGGCAAGTCGCCAGGTTCCACCGGCGTGCGCTGGCCTTCCTACGCACGAGCGAGGACGAGGATCTCACGACCTACGGCGAGTTCCTAGCGCGCGAGGGGTTCAGCGGCCACTTCATCGCTCATTACGCCGTTCCGGTCGTCTCGTGCGTATGGTCCGCCGGCCGCGAAACCACGCTGGCCTACCCGGCGCGCTACCTCTTCCGGTTTCTCGACAACCATGGCCTGCTCCGGGTCGCCGGGTCACCTCAGTGGTACAGCATCGTCGGCGGGTCACGGATCTACGTCGAGCGGCTCGCCGGGCAGCTACCGGATATCCGCGCGGCCCATGCCGTCACCGACGTCATCAGGCGCGCGGATGGCGTCGAGATCCGGGACATCAGAGGGCAGGTCACCCGGGTGGACCGCGTTGTGATCGCGACGCACGCCGACCAGGCGCTCAGCCTGCTCGCTGACCCGAGCGACGCGGAGGTCGCCATCCTCAAGCAGTTCGGCTACTCGGCCAACGAGACGGTTCTGCACACCGACAGCTCGGTACTTCCGCAGGCATGGAACGCCCGGGCGTCGTGGAACTACCGGATGACATCCTGTGACCGGCCCGACCAGCCCGCCGTGGTGACTTACTGGATGAACCGGCTCCAGGGGCACCAGTCGCCGGAGGCCTTCCTCGTCACGCTCAACGACCGCGAGCGTCTCGACCCGCGCTCCGTCGCCGCGGTCATGGACTACGAGCACCCCGTCTACACGCCCGAGATGGTCCGCGCGCAGTCGCGGCTCGCCGGCCTGGCCACGGACCGCACGGTCTATGCCGGGGCTTACCACGGCTGGGGCTTTCACGAGGACGGATGCCGCTCCGGCGTCGAAGCCGCCCGGCATTTCGGGGTGACCTGGTGAGCGCCCTCGCGGCGGCCGTACCGGAGGCGACCGGGCAGGCACCCGAACAGACGCCGCTGCCTGCGCTGCCGGCGCTCGTACTCGGCGAGGTCACGCACCGGCGTCCCGGCCCGGTCCGCCATGCCTTCCGGCACCGCATCTACCAGTGGCTCATTGACCTCGACTCGATCCCCAGGCAGCCGGGGTATCTGAGCCCGTTCGCCAGCTTCAGCAGCCAGGATCATCTCGGTGACCCCCGCCTGACGATCAAGGACAACGTCGAGAACTACCTAGCGCTCAACGGTATCGACCTCGGTGAGCGGAGCCGGGTCCTCATGCTCGCCAGCGCCCGCGTCCTGGGCCATGTCTTCGATCCGCTGTCCGTCTTCTGGTGCCACGACAGCAGCGGGCGGCTCGCCTGCATCATCGCGGAGGTCCACAACACCTACGGGGAGCGGCACGCCTATCTCCTGCACCCCGACGAGGCGGGGATCGCCGTGACGGCCAAGGACTTCCACGTCTCCCCGTTCTTCGACGTCACCGGCACGTACGGGCTGCGGTTCACCCTGAGCCCGGACCGGGTGTCCACGACCGTGACGCTGCGCCACGAGGGCGCCGTCGTGTTCTCGGCGGCCTTCCGGGGCCGGCCAGAACCCGCCACCCGCCGGGCCCTGGCCCGGCTGCTCATCCGCCAGCCCCTGATGACCCAGCGGGTCTCGGCCCTGATCCGGATGCACGGCATCTGGCTCTGGCTGCGTGGCCTGCCCATCCGCTCTCACCCGAACCACATCCGTCAGGCAGGTATCTGAACATGACCATCTCCACCTCCATTGGCTGGCCCGCGCTCACCAAACGCCCGCGGGCGCCCATGCGCGCCACCGTCGCCCGGCTGATCTTCGAGCGCGCCGTGGCCGGGATTCCCGTCCGCGTCACCTATCCCGACGGCCGGGTGCTCGGGAGCGGCTCACCGACGTCGCCCGAGTTCGAGGTCGTCCGCCCCGCCGCGTTCTTCGCCCGGCTCGGCCGGGACGCGAAGATCGGATTCGGTGAGGCCTACACGGCCGGGGACTGGCGGGCCGGGCCCGGCACTGACCTGGCCGACCTGCTGACGCCTTTCGCCTCACGGATGACCACACTGATCCCGGCACCTCTGCAGCGGCTACGTGGCCTCGTCGACCGGCGCGTCCCAGCGAACCAGGAGAACACCCTCGACGGCTCGCGAGCCAATATCGCGGCCCATTACGACCTTAGCAACGACCTTTTCGCCGCTTTCCTGGACCCCACGATGAGCTACTCGTCCGCCTGGTTCGGCGACAGCGAGCTGATCGCGGCGGCCACCCCGCTTGAGGAGGCGCAGCTACGCAAGATCGACGGCATCCTTGACCTCGCGGGTGTCCGGGAAGGCAGCCGTGTGCTGGAAATCGGATCAGGCTGGGGGTCACTCGCCATCCGCGCTGCGCAGCGCGGTGCCCGGGTCACGGCGATCACCCTCTCCCACGAACAGATGCGGCTGGCCCGTGAGCGGGTGGCAGCCGCCGGCCTCTCCGCGCTCGCCGAGGTGCGCGTGCAGGACTACCGCGAGGTCGTCGGCGAGTACGACGCCATCGTCAGCGTCGAGATGATCGAGGCCGTCGGAGAGGCCTACTGGCCTGCCTACTTCGCCACCCTTGACCGGCTCCTCGCTCCCGGCGGCAGGATCAGCCTCCAGGCCATCACCATGGCGCACGACCGCTTCCTCGCGACCCGGCGCAGCTTCAGCTGGATCCAGAAGCACATCTTCCCCGGCGGCATCATCCCGTCTCTTCGCGCGGTCGACGACGTCCTCGCCGCCCACACCACGCTGCGCGTCACGCGGCAGCGTGAGCTGCGGCCGCACTACGCGCGGACCCTGCGGCTGTGGCGCGAGCGCTTCCTCGGCCAGTGGCCGCACATCCACGCCCAGGGCTTCGACGAGGCTTTCCGCCGCACGTGGGAGTTTTACCTGGCCTATAGCGAGGCCGGCTTCCGCAGCGGGTACCTCGGGGTCAGCCAGCTCCAGCTGACCAGGGGCTCAGCATGAATCTGGCCGGGAAGGTCGCCTGGGTCGTCGGCGGGTCCAGCGGAATCGGCGCCGCCGTGGCCCGCGAGCTCCTCAGCCGCGGCGCGACCGTCGCGATCTCGGCCCGCCGCGAAGACCGGCTTCGGGAGGTGTCGGGAGGGGCCATGCTTGTCGTGCCCATCGACGTCACCGACGCTGCCTCGGTCGTGACTGCCGCCACCCGAGTCCGCGAAGAGCTCGGACCCATCGACCTCGCGGTGCTGGCCGCGGGCTACTGGAAGCAGATGGACCCGGCGGACTGGGACACCGCAGTGTTCGACCAGCACATCCAGACCAACCTCAGCGGGATGAGCAACTCCATAGCGGCGGTCCTCCCCGGGATGCTGCGGCGACACCAGGGCGTCATCGCAGGCGTCGCCTCCGTGGCCGGCTTCCGCGGGCTGGCTGGCGCCGAAGCCTACGGAGCGACCAAGGCCGCCCAGATCAACCTGCTCGAGTCGCTGCGCGTCCATGTCGCCCGGACCGGGGTGCACGTCACGACGATCTGCCCCGGCTTCGTGCGGACCGACCTCACGGCTGGCAACCCCTTCCCCATGCCGTTCATCATCGAGCCCGACCAAGCCGCGCGGTCCATCTGCGACGGCCTCGAGCACGAGCGTGCGGAGATCGTCTTCCCTGCGCCGATGGCCCTGCTGATGAAGCTCGCGCGCCTGGTCCCCGCCCGCATCTGGACGGCCCTGTGGGCGCGCACCTCAATCGCCGGACCTGCTCTTGCCGAGCACTCCGCTACGACCGGGAAGATCTGAGGATTCCATGAAAGTGCAGAAGACCGTCGTCGTCGATAAGCCGCTGGACGCAGTGTTCGGCTACCTCTCCGACTTCACCACGACCACCGAATGGGACCCGGGCACGGTGGTCACCGTGAACCGCCAGGGGGACGGAGGAGTCGGCACCACCTACCTCAACACCTCGAAGTTCCTGGGCCGGGAGACCCAGCTGACATACATCGTGCGTGACTTCATCCCCGGCAAGCGCGTTCAGTTGTGCGGAGAGAACAAGACGGTGATCGCCGTTGACACCATGACCTTCCGCACTGTCGGCGCCGCCACTGAGGTGACCTATACAGCCGAGTTCACCTTCAAGGGTCCGTCCCGTCTGCTCGCCCCCTTGCTCAGGGCCGCCTTCGACCGGCTCGGCACCGAGGCGGAGATCGGCATGCACAAGGCACTAAATCGACTCTGACCAACCGAGGGCTCCTGGCTCCATATGCGAATATCTGCTCGAAGGTCTGAGTACGCGGATAGATGATTCCGCCAAGATCATTTCGGGGGGCAGTTCAGGGGGCAGAATGCAGCCTCCGGGGGCTGATCTGAACTCGTCTCCGCTAGCGTGAGCTAGTGTTCTGCCTGCTCGGAGCCTCTGCGGCGCTTACAGGGACGCTCTGGTGGTCCATGGTAAGGAGAAGGTCTACGGTTCGATTCCGTAAGAGGGCTCCAGGTTGTGAGCGTTTTTCGAACTTGAAACCGAGTACCTCCTTCGTTTGAGTGGCATTTGAGTGGCAAACGCCTAGTGCGACGGGTGCTTGTGACCAGGCGATTTGCTGCGGGATGGACTGCCAGAGCGACTCCTACCCGGGGAACAGGTCCTGGGTTAGCTCGGCACGCAGCGCACACAGGTTGAGCTACCTCATGGCATGGGGTCTGCTAAGAGCGATGAACGTCCTGGACTCTGGGTTATCCCGTCAACAGATCGCTGAATATTTGTTGTTAACAACGTCGCGATGCGGTTGCGCGGGTGAATACAGATCATCCTGTTTTGCACATCTGACCCCGGGCATGGGGAACCACCACGCCCCGTCCGCACGTGGAGGCATCCCGGCAGGCCCGGTGATGCGGACGGCTGGCACGGGGTCAAAGGGCCCTGGTCTTCGTCAGGCACGCCGCCCGAAACGGGCGAGCAGCAGGGTCTGGGCGTTCGCATGGCCGGGCACCGGCGGCCGCTCGGCGATCGCACCGGCACCGCGGTAAGCCTCTTCCACGGCTACGAACCAGGTCGCGCAGGACGCGACGAGTTCGTCATCCAGGTGTTCGTCCGCGCCGATCGCACGGGCCAGGTCCCACGCGTGGATCACGTGGTCGGCGAACAGTTGCAGCGTGTACTCGCTGCCGGGGAAGTCGCCGAACGACAGGTGGACGATCCGGTCCATCGCGCCGTCCTCGCCGACGGCGCGCACCGCTGCGGCAGACGCCGCGGCCCAGGCGGCCTTGGGCTCGGCGCCGAGTACGTCGCCCTCAAAGCTGTCACCCACCTCGGCGATCGTGGATCCGGCCAGCAACGGCGGCGCCCACAGATCCTCGCCGACCAGATGGTTCACCAGGTCGCGGACCGTCCAGTCCTCGTCCGGGGTCGCGGCCTGCCACTGGTGGTCGCCGATCTGCCGGACGCGAGCGTCGAACTCCGCGACGGCACGGCCGAACATCGCGGGGATATCCATGTGCCCTCCCTGCGCCTGAACGTGTGCCACCCACCCTAGGCACAAGACCACGGTGGTGGCACGGCAAGCATGAGCCTGGACAGGCCGGGGGCGGGCGGTGACGAGCGGGACGATGAGTTCGCCGAGGTGCTCGATGCGTGCCTCCGCGAACCCCGGCGCGCCGCCCCGGCTCCCGCAGCAGGACACGACCGGCGAAGCGGGTTACGTCGCCGGGACAGGGCCGCCCGGCCGCGCGGGCCCGGGGTTCTCCAGCGTGCGAGCCATGGTGCGACTGCGGACGGCGGGCGGGCATGGCCGGCCTGTTGCCGCCTGAAGGGTCACGACGGTCAGAACGGCACCCGGGTCGCGGGCAGGCCCGGCATCGGCTGGTCAGCGCATCAGCCCGGTCGGCCGCCGCGCGGCCTTCCGCGCGGACCCGTAGCGTTTCATTCCGCGCATCGGCCGGAGCCGGGCTTTCAATCGCCCATGGTCGGCCTCGACCGGATTGTTCGCGTAGCGCTCGACGGTATGCAGTGCTGAGAGGATCAGCTCATCGAGAACCCGTGGATAGGCCGGTGCCCGGTCGGTGGTGACCTCGGCCGGGACCGTGCCCGCCCGCAGCGCGCGGGTGAAGAACCGCCGGGCCGCAGCCAGGTCACACGGTGATACCCCGCTCGGCCAGCAGCTCCTCGACGTCCCGATAGGACAGGCCATAGCGCAGATACCAGCGGACAGCGACTGAGATCACATCCCGCGGAAACCGGAACCCGGCGAACACGGAGGGCCTTCCCAACGACGTCACCGACCTAGTCTCCCGCCCGCTGCGATCGGCCAACGCAACACTGCCCCCGAAAGAACACACGGGCCGGTGGACCCCCGGCCGCCCAGCCCGCCAGCCGGGCCCGTGTCATGTACAGACCCTAAAATCAAGATCCCAAGGCGGCTCAAACACCGCTCTCGGTCAGCCACCTATCAGCGTGAGTGACAGGGTTAAGACAAAGCGTATCTACTCCCTGTCATCTCAACGGTGTAAATTGGATCTTGTATCTTTTCCCAAGGAGGCCATTATGTCAGATGGCCCGGGTACCCCCGAGCAGCAATTGGCTGCCGCCGAAGGGGTCATCGGGACGCTGCCGGACGCGGCCAGGCAGGGTCTGGCTGCGTCCGTGGTGCAGGGCCTGGCTCCCGAGCAGCAGCAGGCCGCCGCCCAAGGGGTCTTGGACGCGCTGCCGGACGCGGCCAGGCAGGGTCTGGCTGCGTCCGTGGTGCAGGGCCTGGCTCCCGAGCAGCAGCAGGCCGCCGCCCAAGGGGTCATGGACGCGCTGCCGGACGCGGCCAAGCAGGGTCTGGCTGCGTCCGTCGTGCAGGGCCTGGCTCCCGAGCAGCAGCAGGCCGCAGCCCAAGGGGTCATCGGGACGCTGCCGGACGCGGCCAAGCAGGGTCTGGCTGCGTCCGTCGTGCAGGGCCTGGCTCCCGAGCAGCAGCAGGCCGCAGCCCAAGGGGTCATGGACGCGCTGCCCGACGCGGCGCGCACGCAAGTGGCCGAAAACGCGCTTGGTTCACCAGACAAGAAGACACGGCAGGTTCTCTGGTACATGGTCGTATTGACATTGGCCGCTGCCGTTTTCGTGTTTGGTTCAATGGCGTTTGTGCTGGTCTACCAGAAGAAGGCAGCCGAGGCGCCGCTGGCCCTCGCGACCACAGCGCTTGGTGGAATTGTAGGACTCATTGCGACCAGCCCGGGGAGCCGCGGCGGGGGCTGAATGGTGTGTCCGTCGAACGAGCCAAGGCGAGGACGACGAAACTGAGCGATGTTCCCCTGAGCTGATTCTGGACAGCCTCAATTGACGCAGCGTTAACCTGTGAGTGCCGAGAATGATGTCATAGCCGCTGACCTGATCTTTGGTGAGTTGGCGAAGCAGCTGCGCGAGTGTCTCACGGTCAGGCGCTGTCAGTACTCGCGCCACTACGGCTCGCTTGCATGGTGTTGAGCTCGAATATTCGATCGTGCCGCTGGCCTACTCGTTCTCGTGGCGGCGGGCAGCCTGTCATGCAGCAATCTGGTACTCGTGCGTCATGTCCCGCTCGAAAATAGGATTCGGCAGTTGACCTGCAGGTCTTCCGGGCGTCAGGCGGCGTGCACGTATTCGTTGATCAGGCCGCCCAGGACGGGTTTTCGGCGGATCTGCCGTGTGTCGACGTCGGTTACGGTCGCGGGGTGAGTGTCGCGTTCGTCGTCGGGGACGCGCTGGGCGATGCCCTGGTGCGGCCGGGCCGTGTTGTAGTGCGCCTGGTATCCGGTCAGGACGGCGCGCAGGTGTGCCTCGCCGAGGATCAGCATGCGGTCCAGGAGCTCGCGGCGCAGGGTGCCGACGAGGCGTTCGCAGATCGCGTTCATGCGCGGAGCCTGGACCGCGGTGCGCAGGATCCTGGCGCCGGTGGCCTGGAAGACGGCGTCGAACGAGGTGGTGAAGTTCGATCCGCGGTCGCGGATCAGGAATCTGATGTCCTCGAACCGCTCGCCGAGGGTGAGGGCGAGGTTGCGGGCCTGCTGCACCGTCCACTCGCCGGTGGGATGTGCGGTGACGCCGCCGAGGTGCATCCGGCGGGTGCCGTGCTCGATGAATACCAGGACGTACAGCCTGTTCAGCAGCACGGTGTCCACGTGCAGGAAATCCACCGCGAGGATCCCGGCGGCCTGGGCGTGCAGGAACTGCCGCCAGGTCGGGCCTGACCGGCGCGGAGCCGGATCGATGCCCGCGGCATGCAGGATCTCCCACACGGTAGACGGCGCCACGGCGAGGCCGAGCTTCGTCAGCTCGCCGTGGATCCGGCGGTATCCCCACAGCGGATTCTCCTTCGCCAGCCGAACGACAAGGCGGGCGATGCTCCGGGACCGTCGGCGGACGGCCGGGCTTGCGCCGTTTGCTCGTGTCGTACTTAATCGCGGCCAGCCTGCGGTGCCAGGCCAGCAGCGTCGCGGGCGTCACGGGGAAGATCTCTGTCCAGCGCCTGCGGGGGAGGAGCCGGGCCAGCGCGGCGAACCACACCCGGTCGGCCGGCTCGTACCGCACCCGGCCGACGTGGCGGCGCAGCACCGCGTTCTCGTGCCGGAGCACCAGCAACTCAGCAGCCTTCGCCCGGTCGCCGCGGAACACCAGGACAGCCACGCCGAGTACCCGGCACGTCAGCAGGTAGACGATCTTGAGCAGCACCCGGCCAGCCAACCATCACCGCGTCAAGCCTGCTGGCGATAGCGCAGGTCAGCCGCTCAATCGAGTATTCGGGCGGCACAGGTTCGGATGATTCACAGATCGGCCATTTCGGCGCGGCTGATCAGGTGTCGTAGATCAGCGTGGATGGCTGGCGGCGGCGTCTTGCACGAGCAGGGCGATCTGGACGCGGTTGTCGACGTCGAGCTTGTCGAGGAGGCGGGAGACGTGGGCCTTGACCGTGGCGACGGAGATGTGCAACGCCGTGGCGATCTCGGCGTTGGTGGCCGTCGGCGACGGCGACTGCCACCTCGCGTTCCCGCGGCTCAGCGCCGCCAGCCGCTGCGCGGGCTTGCTCGCGGCGGGCGGCGGCGTCGTCGCCGGCCACCATGTAGATCAGCCGGCGTGTGACCGGGGGGAGAGCATGCCGTCGCCGGCGTGGACGAGCTCGATCGCGCGGACGATCTCGGCGGGCGGTGTGTCCTTGAGCAGGAAGCCGGCGGCTCCGGCCTGCAGCGCGCGCAGGACGAGTTCGTCGGCGTCGAAGGTCGTGAGCACGAGGACGGCAGGCGGATCGGGCTGCGCGCCCAGCAGCCGGGTGGCGGCGATTCCGTCGAGCTGCGGCATGCGGATGTCCATGAGGACGACGTCGGGGCGGTGAAGGTCGACGGCGCCCAGCACCCCGCGGCCGTCGTCGGCCTCGCCGACGACCTCGATCTGCGAGGCGCCGGACAGCATCATCCTCAGTCCGGAGCGCACCAGCGCGTCGTCGTCGACGATCAGGACGCGGATCGACGTCATAGGCACCCCGGCATTCGCACGGAGCACGAAGTCGCCCATCGTGTTGGTGCCATGCTGAAGGTCGCCGCCGACCAGCGCCACCCGCTCAGCCAGGCCGATCAGGCCGGCTCCCCGCCCCGGCTGTGCCAGGACGGAAGCCGTCGAACGCCGGCAGCGGCGCGGCGCGCGGCGACGGCCACCGGCGCGGCTGACGATCTCGACCACCAGCCCGGCCTGCGCGGTCCCGGTGACGGTCACGTCAACGCTGGCACCGGGGGCATGCTTGCGCGCGTTCGTCAGTCCTTCCTGGACGACCCGGTAGGCGGCGCGCTGCGCGGCGGCGGGCAGCGGCTCAGCTTTCGTCAGATCGAGGTGCTCCCGGAGCGCCATCCCGGCCGCGCGTGACTCCTCGAGGAGAGCCGCGAGCTGGGCGAGTTCCGGCTGGGGCGGCCCGGCCGCGGCTCGGAGTCCTCGCGCAGCACGGTGATGACCCGGCGCAGCTCCCGGAGCGCGGCCACGGCCGAGGCCCGGATCACGCCGGCCGCCCCGGCGACCTCCCCGGGCGGGGCATCCGGCCGGAATTCCAGCGCTCCGGCATGCACGCAGAGCAGCGACAGCCGGTGGGCGAGCACGTCGTGCATCTCCCGGGCAATGCGCCGCCGCTCGGCCTCGCGCGCCTGCTCGGCGCTACGCCGCTGGTCGGCTTCCAGTCGCTCAGCCCGCTCCCTCAGTGAGGCGACCAGCTCGCGGCGGGCGCGCGCATACAGCCCCCACCCGAACGCGATCACCGTGAACAAGAACGCGGGGAACCCGACCTTGACGATCTCACCGGCAGCGGGGTTGACCAGCGGGAACACCACGCTGCCGAGCACGGCCAGCAGCGCGACCAGAAGGAGCGCGCGGCCTCGCGCCCGGGATGCGACCGTGCCGATGGCGACGAGCCCGGCGCCCAGTGCCAGCGGGGAGAACCACGCGGCCCCGAACACCACCAGCGTGACTGCGACCGGGTAGGCTCGCCGCCACCACAGCGCCAGGCAGGCGACCACGCCAGAGCCCAGACCGATCCCGTTAAGCAGCACACCGTGGCTGTGCCACAGCCCAGCCAGCGCCAGCCCGCCCAGCGCGACCGCAAACCCGAAAAGCGCCCAGTCGGCAAGCCAATCCGCAGGCCGGCGGCCAGCGGCCAGCGGCGGCCGGACGACCGGCGGCAGCAGCCGCCACCGGGCTGTGCGCCTGTCTTCCCGAGTGAGTCCGAGCATCCTGGGACAAGGGTAGTCGTCGGCCCGGCCCTGGCACCCCCTACCAAAGTCGGTGCCCAGGCCGGCCGGGGGGTGGGGGCGGGAATGGCCGCCTGGCCGACGCCACGGCGGCCACCGGACGGCCACGCTGGCGGCATGACAGCTACCACCAGTACAGAGGGCAGCGGGCCGGCGGGCCGCACTGCCGGGGCGGCCCCGCGCCGCCCGACCGCCACCGCAGGTCCGGCTATCCAGGTGGCCGGCCTGCGCAAGAAGTTCGGCCGCGTGGCGGCGGTGGACGAGGTGTCGTTCACCGTCTCCTATGGCCGGATCACCGGGTTCCTTGGCCCCAACGGCGCGGGGAAGACCACCACACTGCGAATGATCCTGGGACTGATTCGCCCCGACGCCGGCAGCGCCGTGATCGCCGGGAAGCCCTATGCGAGGCTGGCCGACCCGGCCCGGACCGTCGGCGTGCTGCTGGACGCCGCGGCCGCCCACCCCGGTCGTTCCGGCCGCGACCATCTGCGAGTGCTCGCCGCCCAGGCCGGGATACCCGGCCGCCGGGCTGGGCAGCTGCTAGAGCGGGTCGGCCTGGCCCACGCGGCCCGGCAGCGGGCCGGACGGTACTCGCTCGGCATGCGGCAGCGGCTCGGCCTGGCCGCCGCCCTGCTCGGCGACCCGGAGGTCCTGGTGCTCGACGAGCCCGGCAACGGCCTGGACCCGCAAGGCATCCGGTGGCTGCGCGACCTGCTCCGCTCGCTAGCCGCCGAGGGACGCGCGGTCCTGGTCTCCAGCCACCTCCTGGCCGAGGTCGCCCAGACCGTCAACGACGTCGTCGTGATCAGCCGCGGCCGGACCATCACCCAGGCACCCCTGGGCGAGCTGCTGGCAGCCCGGCCCGGCTCAACCCTGGAAGACATCTACCTCGAGCTGACCGGCACTGTCGGAGGAGAATCGTCATGACGCGCCTGCTACGCGCCGAGACGCTGCGGCTGGCCACCACCCGCAGCTACTGGCTGCTCGCCGCCGGCGCCGTCGCCCTCATCGCCGGCGGGACCGGGGCCACCGCCGCGGCCACCAGCTTCACCGCCGGCACCAGCCCGGCCCGCACCACTCTCGCTATCGCCGGGCTGGCCCAGACCGTCGCGCTGCTGGCCGGCGCGCTCTCGGTCACCGGCGAGTTCCGGCACAAGACCATCACCCCCGCTGCCCTGATCACCCCCCGCCGCACCCCGCTGCTGGTTGCCAAGCTCATCACCATGGCCGCCACGGGGCTGGCCTTCGGCCTGGCCGCCACCGGGATGGCTACCGCCATCACCTTGCCGCTGCTGGCCGCCCGGCACATCCCGGCCGGCATCAGCGGCACCCAGGCTGCCGCCATCATCGCTGGCGGCGGGGCCGCGACCGCCCTGGGCGCGGCACTCGGCGTCGGCGTGGGCGCGATCATCCGCAACCAGGTCGGCGCCATCGTGACCGTCCTGGCCCTGCTGTATGTCGCCGAGCCGCTGCTCGGGTTCATCCCGCACGCCGGCACCGCCGTGCAGAAATACGGCCTCGGCGGCCTCGCTGCCGCCGCCACCCACACCACCGGCTTCCCCGCCACCGCTCAGCTACTCGGCCAGGGGGCGGCCGTCCTCGTCCTCGCCGCTTACGCCGCGGCGGTCCTGCTCACCGGAGCCGCACTCCTGCGTCATCGCGACATCACCGCCTGACCCGCCCGCCTCACACTGGCGGCCCGGCCCGGCAAACCATCGCCGCGCCGGGCCGCCAGTCGGCAAGCGCCGCAGAAAGCCCGGCGTGCTCGACCACGAACTGCACAGATCACCCCATCCGTGACGGGGTCCGCGAGCAGGAACCCCGTCCGCCCATCCGATGAGGAGGGCGGCTCGGCGCGCGTTCCGTGAGGCGCCGCCTTGATCGCGCACGGGAAGATCGAATGTTCACCAGTTTTACCCGGTTCACCTGGGCTCTGCCGGGTCAGGTTTGACCGGAAGGCCGCTTAGAGTATGGTTACACTCTGTCGCTGCTCCAGACCCTGGCGGCCTTGTAAGGCTGCCAGGAGGCGAAGTGAGCAGGCCAGAAAATACATACTGTGACCGCCGGGACCGCGCCGGGAACCTGGCAGATGCCGCCAGGACAGCCGGCCCCGGCCATGCTCGCGGCCCGCGTCCACTCTCCGCCGCGGCGGAGATCCCTCCCGCCGGACACTCTGGCCACGGCGCTGCCGCCAGTCTGCAACGTCAGCCAGCCCGGATTGTGAACGGCCTGTTCGAAGGCGGCTACGCCGACGTGTTCGAGATCATCTGCCCTGACTGCGGCGACCGTCCCTATCTGGACTACTCAGAGGTCATACCCCGCCTTCAGTCGCTCCGCGGGCCTCGCACGCTGGAAGCAGGCCTGGCCGAGTACGAAAGACACCTCGGACCGACCGTTTGACCGATCAAGCCCGGGATGCGCGCGGCCTATGGATTTCCCGGCAGGGGGGCGCCGGGAACACCTGAAGGGCCGCGCGCATCCCGTCTTATGATGCTCGTGACCTGCGGCAGTCACTCACTGATCGGTGGTCGATGGCGCACAGCTCTGTATCCAGCCGGGGTGTCCTGGGCCGCCGGACCTCGCAGGCCGAGCGAGCTGGGCGACGGCCCGGTGCGGACCAGGGGTGTGCCAGTAGCCAGAAGATCGCCGGCCCAAGGATGGTGCGCCAGTGAGCGCAGCGGGCGAGCGTCGATCACCGATGGCGCGAGCGTTTGGCGGCGCGCTCCTCCTGCTCGGGGTAGGCGGCGTGGTCATTGCTGCTGTCGAGATCGCGCTGTTCTGGCCGCTCGAGGGTCCGGTGTGGCTTTACTCGCTGTTCTCGTTGACCGGACTGGTCTACCTGGCGGCCGGCCTGGCCGCCTGGTGGCGGCGACCGAGCAACCACATCGGCGCGATCATCGTGCTGAGCGGCGGGGTGTGGCTCGCGGCCGCACTGGTCAACACCGACGTCACTGTGCTCGTGGCAGTCGGGCTGATCCTGGCCACCGTTCCCCTCGCCGTCGCTGTCTGGCTCCTTCATGCGTTCCCTTCGGGGCGGCTGCGCTCTACCGTGTCCGTCGCCACCGTTGTTGCCGCCTTCGTAGTCACGCTCGGGCTGCGGGCGCCGCAGTACCTGTTCGCGCCGGGGAGCAGCGGTGACGTGCTATCGATCGCCGACCAGCCGGACCTCGTCACCCTCGGCCTGTACCTGCAGCGGATCGCCGGTGGCGCGGTAATGCTGGTCACCGCCGTCGTGTTGTTCGCCCGGCTGCGGAAGTCGGCGCCCCAGCAGCGCCGCGTGCTCGCCCCGCTCTACGCGTATGGCATCGTGGCCGTACTTGTGGTCCCGCTCGGACCTCTCATCATCGAGCCCGCCTTCAACCTGTCCTCCTTGGCGGTCACCGCCGGCCAGCTCGTGCTCCTCGCCGGCGTACCGGTGTCGTTCGTCCTGGCCATGCTGCGAGGCGGGTTCGCCCGCACTGGAGAGGTTGAGGAGCTGGGGGCGTGGCTGGGAGGGACCGCCTCGGAGCGGATGCCGCTCGTCAACGCGCTGCGGCGGACGCTCGGTGATGAGACCCTCGTCGTCGTTTACTGGGCGCCCGAGCGTCGGCGCTTTGTCGACGCACTCGGCCAGACCATCTCCCTGCCAGTGCCGGGCGACACGGGCCGGGGCATCGTCGAGATCACGTTGGGCGACCGCCTCATAGGCGCGCTCGTGTACGACCGGGCGATGAACGAGGATCCCGAGCTGGTGCGGTCGGCCGGCCGCGTCGCGGCCATCGCCATCGACAATGAGCGGCTCACCGCCGAACTCATCGCCAACCAGGCCGCGTTGCGGCGCTCCCGCGTCCGGATAGTTGAAGCCGGAGATCGCGAGCGCCGGCGCATCGCCCAGAACCTGCACGACGGCATCCAGGTCGAGCTGGTACTGCTGGCCATCGGGGCGCAGGAACTCCGCCACGCCGGCTCGGCCGCCGATCTTGACGCCGCCGCCACGCAGCTGCGCAACGGCATCGATGACGCCGCAAACCACCTGCGCGAGCTGGTCCACGCCGTGATGCCAGCTGGGTTGATCGAGCGCGGGCTGACAGCTGCGGTCGAGGATCTGGTCGATCGCATGCCGCTACCCACCAACCTCGTCGTGGTCGACGTCGAGGAACCACTGTCGCCGACCGTGGGCAGCACGGCGTACTTCGTGGTGGCGGAAGCGCTGGTCAATGCGGTCAAGCACGCCGGGGCCACCATGCTCTCGGTGCGGCTGGAGCGGACCGAATCGCGGCTCCTCATCGAGGTCGTTGACGACGGGGCGGGCGGCGCTGCCGCGGGCGCGGGCGCCGGCCTGCGGGGCCTGCTGGACCGGATCGACGTCCTCGGGGGCCAACTGGCGATCGACAGCCCGCCCGGTCACGGCACCCGCCTCATCGCGGAGCTGCCATGCGGATCGTGATCGGCGAGGACGAGGCGCTGCTGAGGGCCGGGCTGTCGCACGTGCTCGAGCAGGGCGGGTTCGATGTGGTGGCTGCGGCGAGCGACGCGAACGAGCTCATCCAGGCCGTCGAGCTGCACCGGCCGGAGCTGCTGGTGACCGACATCCGGATGCCGCCTTCGCACACCGACGAGGGACTACGGGCGGCGCTGGATATTCGCCAGAGCCACCCGAGCTTGCCCGTAGTGGTCCTCTCGCAGCACCTGCAACGCCGGTACGCCATTGAACTCCTCGCTCAGCCGACTGCGGGGGTGGGCTACCTGCTCAAGCAGCGCATCGGTGACGTCGACGCGTTCTGCGACGACCTGCGCCGGGTGCATGACGGCGCGTCGGTGCTCGATCCCCAGGTGGTGCAGCTCCTCCTGGCACGGGCCCGCACTGACCACGACGCGCTACGACGCCTCACACCGCGCCAGCAGCAAGTGCTGGCACTCATGGCCGAGGGCCGGAGCAACGCCGCCATCGGCCGCGCCCTATCTGTGTCCGAGCGGGCGGTGGTGCAGCACACGTCGCATATCTACGACGAACTCGCTCTGCCGCCCAGCGACGACGACCACCGTCGCGTCTTGGCCGTCGTCCGATTTCTCTCGTCGTGACAGCTGGCGGGGAGAGGCTCGCCGAGGTAAGGGTCGCGCACTCGCGCGGCTTCAGCGATCGGTGGTACAGCACACGTCAACTGGTGGCGGTCCCCGATCTGGAGAACGCTTAGCACCGACACGGTCGAGTTTCACGTTGCGGCTCAGCTGACATGGCTACCTGCCGGAGCTGTACCTAGTGCCGCGTCAGGCTACGTTTGCCCGGGTCGACGACCTGGCGGAGTCGTTCGTCGTAGGCGTGGTTGTTGCGCCAGATGATGTACCGGCGGATCATGCTGGCCTGCTCTTTGTGGCTGGGGTGGTCGGTGCCGTCGAGCGCGAAGTACCGCAGGGCGGTGAACTGGGCCTCGATCCGGTTTAACCAGGAGAGTTCGTCGGCGTGTAGGCGATCTCGACGTTGTTCGCGCTGGCCCAGGCGCCGACCCGGCCGTCTTTGGCGGTGCTCAGGTGCGGGCTGAAGTTGTCGCAGATGATCGCGATCCGCGTGCGGGCGGGTAGAGGGAGCGCAGGTAGCGGCAGAACTCCAGGAACCGGGCCCGGGTCTTGCGCGGCTTGACGTGCCCGAACAGCTTGTCCTCGCCCAGCTCATAGGCGGCGAACAGGTGCCGGACGCCTTCGGTGCGGGTGTAGGTGGCGCGCATCCGCGGCCGCGGCGCGCGGCCCGGCTCCTTGCTCTTGCCGCTGACCGCGGCCCATTGCCGGCCGGGCCGGGGCTGCAGGTTCAGCGGCCCGAACTCATCCACGCAGAAGATCACCTCCGGCTCGCCGGGGTCGGGGATTACCTCGCGGTCAGCGATCGCATACAGGTGCTCGATGCGGGCCTTCTTCACCGCGTAGTGCGGGTCCTCCGAGGCCTTCCAGGTCTTTATCCGCTGAAAGGTGACGCCCTCCTCGCGGAGCAGCGTGCGCAGGCCCTCGTGGCTGATGTCGTCGACCACCCCCTCGGCGACCAGGAACTCCGCCAGCTTCGACAGGCTCCAGGCCGAGAACGGCAGGCCATGCTCGGCTGGCTTCGACTTGGCGATCTTCTTGATCTCCCGCCGCTGCGGCAGGCGTGAACTTCGGCGGCCGGCCGCCCTTGTACTTCGGATACAGCGAGCCGAACCCGTCGGCGTTGAAGTTGCGGATCACATCACGGACCCGGTCCTCGCTGGTGAACGCCACCTTCGCGATCGCCGCCACGTCCATGCCCTGGGCGGACAGCAGCACCATCTGCGCCCGCCGCCAGGTCACCACCGACCCAGTTGCCCCGGCGCACGATCCGCACCAGCCGCCGGCCCTCATCATCATCGATCTCACGCACCCGCAGCCGTTCCGTCACCGGCCCAGTCTGGACGATCAGCTCCCGCAGCAACGACCGCCCGACCGGGCAAACGTGACCTGCTACGGCACTAGGTACAGGCCCAATCCCTGTAGCCAGGTCAATTGGCCGCCAACGGGGCTTCTGCGAGAGTCTCCCTCAGTGGCCTGTCCCCGCGCCCAACGATTCGCGTCCATGGCGACTATGCCGATCATCCGGTTCTCGCGGGCTGGATAAGCCGCAGTCGCTCATCAGAAGTGAGGAAGAATCATGGCCAAGGGCATGAGAGTACATATGCGTCGACAGCGCATATCGTGGATTGTGGGCGTGGCTGTGCTGGCACTCGGCGCTTCGCTCGCCACGTCGGTGGCAGCGGGCGCCTCGTCCACTACTGCAGTAGCATCAGCGACGACGTCGGGCGATAAGGCTGCGCACATTGCTGCGATTGTCCAGAAGGCTATGAAGGCCGACCACCTCAACGCGGCCATCTTCCGGGTCACCGTCGATGGCAAGCCGATAGTCACCGGAGCGTTCGGCGCGTCGATGACCGGTGTGCCCGCGACCACGGCGATGCACTTCCGCAACGGCTCAGTTGCTTTTTCCTACCTGACCACGTTGCTGATGAAATACGTGGACGAGCATAAAGTCAGCCTCAACGACAAGGTCGCCCGGTGGCTGCCGCAGCTGCCCGAAGCCAACCTAGTCACCTTGAAGATGCTGGCCAACATGACCTCGGGATACCCCGACTACGTGACTGACCCGAAGTTCATCGCAGAGTTCTACCAGAATCCGTTTCACCAGTTCACCACGCAAGAACTCCTAGCCATCGCCTTTTCGCGCCCGGTGTCATTCCGGCCAGGGACAAACTGGGGCTACGCGCACACCAACATGGTGATCCTCGGCCAGATCCTCCAGATGGCCGGCGGTAAGCCACTGGCCACCCTCTTGCGCCAGAACGTGCTCGGCCCGCTCGGCCTGACCAACACCGTCGCCTCCCAGACCGCCGCTATCCCGGATCCGGTGCTGCATGCCTTCAGTTCCGAACGCAGGGACGCACTGGGGATCCCCCCGGCGACCCCGTTCTACGAAGAGTCCACCTTCTGGAATCCGGCCTGGACAACGCCTGCTGGCGCTGCCGAGACAACGAACATCTATGACATGACGAAGACGGCCGAAGGCATCGGCAGCGGCGCCCTCCTGTCGAAGTCCAGCTACCAAGCGCAGACCGGCCCGAACCTGCTCGGCTTCGGACACGCACAGCCCGGGTGCGCCTGCGTCAAACAGACAAATCGCTACAACTTCGGGCTCGGCATCGTGCGTACGGGCTCGTGGCTGGTGGAGACCCCAAGTTTCGGAGGCTATGCAGCGGCGGAGGCCTACCTTCCGTCTGAGAAGATCGCCATCGCGGTGGCCATCACCTTCGCGCCGCAGGCATTCGACGCGCACGGGAACTGGACCAACTCCAGCGACCCCATCTTCCGGGCCATCGGCGCCTACCTAGCCCCTAATGATCCGCCGCCGGGGGCGAACGCGTCGTGAACGCGCGATGGCGATGGGCACAGGTCCCGCTGACCCTTCTATTGTCAGCCTGGATGGTGGGCTGCAGCTCCAGTAGCAGTTCTTCGAGCCCGGCGTCAGCGCCAGCGACGACGGCTGCGGTCGCGACCACCCCGGCCGCGGCCACGACGACCCCGGCCAGCGGCAACGCTGTACCCGAGTACAAGCCGTCGACTGTCACCAGCAGCGAACACGTAGGCGGAGTCAGCAAAACGGTGCTGACGTCGCCCGACTCCGTGGAAAAGGTCACGGCCTTCTATGAGAACGCGCTTCCGTCGGGCGGCTGGCAGGTAGAGAAGACCGCCAAGTCCGGCGACACCGTCCAATACAAGGCCGTAAAAGGCGCCGCGGCGGCGGAGATCGAGATCAGCTCTACGGGCACGGGAGCGTCGGTCACTGTGAAGGTCATCCCATAACCCGGTCACGTAGGGGGACCTGGACCTGCACCAGCT
>CAVQZG010000019.1:0-87754 GCA_963718305.1 uncultured Actinomycetes bacterium | reverse complement strand
GGTCGGGGTGGCCGGATTTGAACCGGCGGCCTCTTCGTCCCGAACGAAGCGCGCTGCCAAGCTGCGCCACACCCCGCCGGCCAGTTCGGGGGCTGGACCCCCGGGGCGGCCGATTTCCCCGGAACCTCCGGCAGTCTAGCCGATCCGCGGCACCAGCGTGAGCAGCGTGGCTTCCGGCCGGCAGGCGAACCGGACCGGGGCCCACGGTGAGGTGCCCAGCCCCGCCGACACATGCAGCCAGGGCCGGGTGTCAGGCTCCCCGAAGTCCGGCTCAGCCGCCGGGTTCCGGTGCAGCCCGCTGACCCGCTCCCGGTCGATGCCGCAGTTGGTGACCAGGGCCCCGTAGAACGGGATGCGCAGCTGGCCGCCGTGGGTGTGGCCCGCCAGCAGCAGGTCGTAACCGTCCGCGGTGAACTGGTCGAGCACCCGCGGCTCCGGGGAGTGCAGCACGCCCAGCCGCAGGTCCGCGGCGGGATCTGCGGGCCCGGCGATTTCCTGGTAGCGATCGCGCTTGGTGTGCGAGTCGTGCACCCCGCCAACCTCGATGTCCAGGTCCCCGGCCTTGAGCCGGCCGCGGCGGTTGTTCACGTCGAGCCACCCGGCCGCGGTCATCCCCTCCCCGAGCTCGGCCCAGGGCAGGTCGGGGATGTGCCGCAGATGCTCGTGACTGCTGTCGCGCCACAGGTACCGCAGCGGGTTCTTCGGGATCGGCGAGTACAGGTCGTTGGATCCGTACACGAACACCCCGGGCCGGTCCAGCAGCGGGCCGAGCGCGTCCAGGAAAGGCTGGACGGCGTGGGCGCTGGCGATGGAATCGCCGCTGTTCACCACCAGGTCGGGCGCCAGCGCATCCAGCGACCTGACCCACGACATCAGCCGGTGGCGGCCGGGCGTCAGGTGCATGTCCGAGATGTGCAGCACGCGCAGCGGCTCCGCCCCGGCGGGGAGCACGGGAACGTCGTACCGGCGCAGGGCGAACCAGTTCCGCTCGGCGACCGAGCCGTAGGCGAAGGCTGCCCCGCCCAGCACGGCCGCGGTCCCGAGGGCCTGGAGGGCTCGTGATCGCATCCCACTATGGTGCCATGCCCGCGCCGTGCGCGGTCCGCTACTGAATGCACGTGGATGGCCGGGCTGGCCCGGTGGTGTTCGTTATCGATGCTCTGGGGCCTGAGCGCGGCGCGCTCCCCGGGCGGGCAGCGGGCGCGCCCGCGGACAGGGCAGGATGGACTCATGGCAGCACTCAAGGACCAGTTGCGGGCCGACCTGACCGCCGCGATGAAGGCCCGTGACGAGGTCCGGACCCGCACCATCCGGATGGCCCTGACCGCCGTGTCCACGGCCGAGGTCGCCGGGAAAACCTCCCGCGAGCTCAGCGACGACGAGGTGGTCACGGTGCTGGCCAAGGAGGCGAAGCGGCGGCGGGAAGCCGCGGACGCGTTCGCCGCGGCCGGGCGGACGGAGCAGGCCTCGGCAGAACAGGCCGAGGGGGAGGTGCTCGACGGCTACCTCCCGGCCCAGCTGGGCGACGACGAGATCGCCGCCATCGTGACCGCCGGGATCGAGCAGACCGGGGCCACCGGCATGAAGGGCATGGGCCAGGTCATGAAGGTGGTCACCCCGCAGACCGCGGGCCGCGCGGACGGCGGCCGGGTCGCCGCCGAGGTCCGCCGCCAGCTGGCTAGCCAGGGCTAGTCACCCCAGGTAAAACCCGCAAAATCCGCTCTAACGGGCCTCAGCTGGTCCCACTCCCCGGTTCCGGGAGGCGGGTCACTAGTGAGTGGGCGGCCCGCCGCCGCCGCCGCCCCCGCCGTTGCCGCCGCCGCCCCCGCCGTTGCCGCCCCCGCCCCCGCCGCCGTTGCCGGGCTTCCCGGGCTTCCCGGGCTTCTTCGGCGGGGCCGGGTTGTTCACGCCGGAGCCCATCGACCAGAGCACCCCGGGGATGTCATTCATGACGAAGCCCGGGGCCGGATTGGCCAGGTTCGCGTTCACGAACGTCATGTGCCAGGTGTGGGCGGGCGCGTCGGCGCCGAACATCTCGCCGGGGCAACCTAGCCGGTAGCAGGAGCCGGATGCCGGACATCGGGAACTTGATCGGGTCGATGGGGTTGAACACGGACACGTAGCCGGCCAGGTCGGGGGTGTAGCCCCCGAACGCGGCGAAGTCGAAGTTGTCCGACGTGCCCGTCTTGCCCGCCGCCGGGCGCCCGATGCCCTGGCCCCCCGCGGTCCCGATGGTCAGCACGCTCTGCAGGACGTAACTGGCCGCGTCGGCGACACCGGCGGGGATGGCCTGGTGGCAGTGCGGCTTCTGGACCGGCAGCCGGGCCCCGGTCCCGCTGATGATCCTGGCCACGGCGATCGGCGTGCAGTACATGCCGCGGGCGGCCACGGTCGCGTAGGCCGCGGCCATGCTCATCGGGGACACGTTGACCGAGCCGAGGGTGAAGGACGGGAGGTCATCGGCGGGCGGCTGTCCGTGCCGTCCCACTTCAGCAGCGACCTGCCGTCCGCGCGGGTCACGCCCAGGTCGGCGGCCATCTTGACCACGTTGCACAGGCCGACCTTGCGTTCCAGCATGCCGAAGTAGATGTTCACCGACTGGGCGGTGGCGTTGTACAGGCTGAACCCGCCCTTTTCCGACGGCGAGTCGTTGATCACGTGCCAGGGCCCGGTCGGCTCACCCTTGCAGTTGGTGAACCCGGTCAGCGTTCGTGGCCGCCGGGACGGTCTGCGGGAACCCGAACGGCACGCCCTGCTCCAGGGCGGTGAGCAGGGTGAACAGCTTGGACGAGGAGCCGGTCTGCACCCCCACCCCGCCGTCGTACGGGGTGTTCACCGCGTAGTTCACGGTGGTCTGGTTCTTCCCGGTGCCGTACGACCGGTCGTTGGCGATGGCCATGATGTGCCCGGAGCCGGGCTGGATGAGGACCTCGGAGTCTGCGATACCGCTGGGGTTAAACCCGTTGGGCGGCTGCGGCACCATGTAGTTCACCGCCTGCTTGGCGGCGTGCTCGTCCTGCCGGCTCAGCGTGGTGTAGATCTTCAGGCCCCCGCTGGTGTTCAGCGTGTTCCAGGCCTGGGAAAAGGCGTTGTTCTGCTTGAGCAGCGAGACGACGTAGTCACAGAAGAACGCGGCGCTCTTGGCCGAGCCGCTGGTGCAGCCGGTCTGCAGCGGGGACAGGTGCAGCCCGAGTCCCTGCTTGCCGACGGCCACCGCGCGGGCCTGGGTGATGATGTGCAGCTGGGCCATCCGGGCCAGCACCACGTTGCGCCGCTTGATCACCGCCGCGGGGTTGGTGACGGGATTGTCGAGGGACGGGTTCTCCACCATCCCGGCCAGCATGGCCGCCTCGGGCAGGGTCAGCTTG
This sequence comes from uncultured Actinomycetes bacterium, assembly GCA_963718305.1. Classification (GTDB taxonomy): domain Bacteria; phylum Actinomycetota; class Actinomycetes; order Streptosporangiales; family Streptosporangiaceae; genus RYN-230. The sequence goes on along the minus strand of CAVQZG010000019.1, from coordinate 84,386 downwards.
GCCGCGGTGGTGTCGAAGTACCGCTCGGCGGCGGCCCCGACGCCGACCGCCTGGTTGCCGTAGAAGGTGCCGAAGAACGCGGCGTTGAGGTAGCCCGCCAGGATCTGGTCCTTGCTCATCTTCTCCTCGACGCCGATGGCCAGCCGCAGTTCCTTGATCTTGCGGCTCAGCGTCTCCGAGGTGGCCTGCTCGGCCATCTGGGTGTTCGGCGCGGTCAGGATGAGCGCGTTCTTCACGTACTGCTGGGTGAGTGTGGACCCGCCCTGGACCTGCTTGTGCTCGAGGTCATAGACGATGGCCCGGAGCGTGCCGCGGACGTCGATGGCCCCGTGCTGGTAGAACCGGGAGTCCTCGATGGCCACGATGGCCTTGCGCATGATGGGCGAGATCTGGCTGAAGGTGACCGGCTCCCGGTCGATGCCGCGCGGGTAGAAGTACGCCAGCAGGCGGCCCTTGCTGTCCAGGATTTCGGAGCGGACCGGCAGCTGGCCGATGGCCCCGGTCTTCATGTTGTTGAACTTGCTGGTCTGGTTGCGGGCCACGAGCCCGACCGCGCCCACGGCGGGGACCGCCAGGCCGCCCGCGAGCAGGCCGGCGACCACGGCGTACAGGATGATGCGCGCGCCGACGCCGACCTTCGCGAGAGCTCCAGGTATCAACACGGTCCTCAGGGTACGCCCTGCGGCTTGCGTAACATGTCCGGTCGCGAGAGGCTAGCCTGCCACGCGGAACGGTGACCACTCGGCAAGCATGGTATGGCCCAGGCGGGCTATGCGCGAAATGGGCCCAACGGGCTCTGGCGCTACCCCCCTGATCTTCCGTAAGTTACTTTTCCGCAACACCGACAACGGAAACAGGCGTGAAAACGTCTGCCCCTGGACCGCAGGTGAACGCCATCCGGCGTGACGACCTCCCGGGCCGTGACGATCAGGAGGAGTGGGCCACATGTGGATCACAGACTGGACCGCCCGCGCCGCATGCAAGGGAACGGACCCTGACGAGCTTTTCGTCCAGGGTGCGGCGCAGAACCGGGCCAAGCTGATCTGCCGCGGCTGCACCGTCCGCACCGAATGCCTGGCCGATGCGCTGGATAACCGCATCGAGTTCGGTGTGTGGGGCGGCATGACCGAACGTGAGCGCCGGGCTCTGCTCCGCCGCCGCCCCGACGTGACGTCGTGGCGGGAACTGCTGGAGCATGCCCGCAACCAGTACGAGCGCACCGACGAGCACAGCTCGGACGACGAACTGGTTGCCAGCTGACGAGCCGGATGAAATCGCTCAGCGAGCAGCGTCGCTAGCTGAGCCTCACCCCCCGGGCGAGTTCCTTCCCCACCGAGCGCAGGCCATCGAGGTCATGGACGTCCTCTGGCTGCGCGAGGACCTCGGCTATCGGGATCACCGGGTGAGCTGCTGAGAAGCTTTCTTCCAGCCGACGCTCCCGCTCAGCCAGCTGCATCCGCTCTGCGTGCAAGCGCAGGGCGGTCGCGGTGAGCGGATGACGTGACATGGTCGCAGCCGCAGCGGGCGCCCCGCGCAGGTCGCGGGCTCCCGCTGCAGGGCTGGCGAGGCCATTCCCGCCTCGCTGGCCCTCTTCCCCTTGGCCGTTTTCTTGGCCGTTTTCTCCCAGGTCAAGGGGATTTTCGCCGTTTCCGGGAACCGGCTGCAGCACCTCGGCCGCGGCCAGGCTGCGCGCGGCCGACAGCCGGGCCGCCGGCGAGCGGTGCACCCGGTTGACGATCAGGCCGGCCAGCGGCATCTGGTCCGAGGACAGCCGGTCCACGAAGTACGACGCCTCGCGCAGGGCGTCCGGCTCCGGGGTGGCGATGACCAGGAACGCGGTGCCGGGCGCCTGGAGCAGCCGGTAGGTGTCCTCGGCCCGCTCGCGGAACCCGCCGAACATGGTGTCGAACGCCGCGATGAAGGTCTGCACGTCGCGGAGCATCTGGACGCCGATGATCTTGGTGATCACGCCGGTCACCATGGTGAAGCCCGCCGTCATGAACTTCAGGTAGGCCCGGCCGCCCGCCTTCGTGGGCGCGCTCAGCAGCCGGATCAGCCGCCCGTCGAGGAACCGGCCCAGGCGCTGCGGGGCATCCAGGAAATCGAGCGCCGACCGGCTCGGCGGCGTGTCCACCACGATCAGGTCCCACTCCTCCGCCCGGCGCAGCTGGCCCAGTTTCTCCATGGCCATGTACTCCTGCGTGCCGGCGAAGCTCGACGACAGCGACTGGTAGAACGGGTTGGCCAGGATCTGCGCGGCCCGGTCCGGGTCGGAGTGGGCTTCGACGATCTCGTCGAAGGTCCGCTTCATGTCCAGCATCATCGCGTGCAGGCTGCCGCCCGCCGCCTCGGCCGCCTCGCTGGTGTTGGTCGCACCGGGGACCGGCCGGGGCGTGTTGTCCAGTGATGACAGGCCCATCGACTGCGCGAGGCGCCGGGCCGGGTCCACGGTGAGCACCACGACGTGCCTGCCCCGCTCGGCGGCGCGCAGGCCCAGCGCCGCGGCGGTCGTGGTCTTGCCGACTCCGCCCGAGCCGCAGCACACGATGATCCGGGTCCGCGGATCATCCAGCAGCCGGTCCACCTCGAGGGCTGGCCCTGGCCGCATCAGGCCGCTCCCTGCTTGTCTCGGCGGATGTGCTTGCCTGGTCGCATAGCTCAGGCTGCTCCTTGCTCGCGCAGGGCCGCGGCCAGCCGGTACAGCCCGGCCAGGTCCATCTGGTCCGTGATCAGCGGGAGGTCGTAACACGGCTGCCCGGCGTCGGCCAGCCGGACCCGCTCGGCCCGCTGGGTCAGCTCCTCACGGGCGTGCTCGGTCAGCTCCGCGGCCAGGCTGGCGGCCAGCCCGCGGAGGTCCTCGATGCCCGCGGCCTTGAGGCCCAGATCCAGCTCGTGCTGGTCCAGAGCCCCGCTGGCCGCCGCATGCAGCTGCTCCTCGGTCAGGTCCACCGGGCGCACCATGTTGATCATGATGCCGCCGAGCTGAAGACCGCCCTGGGCGAGCCCGCGCAGCTCGGCCACGCCGTCCAGGGTCTCCTGGACCGGCATCTCCTCCAGGACCGTGACGAAGTGCACGGCGGTTTGCGGGGATTTGATGACGCTCTGCACGGTATCGGCGTGGCCGCGGATCGGGCCCACCTTGGCCAGGCCCGATATCTCGGTGGCCACGTTGAGGAAATTGCCGATCCGGCCGGTCGGCGGGGCGTCCATGACCACCGCGTCGTAATAGATCCGTCCGCCGGACCGGCGCCGGGTGGCCTCCACGGCCTTGCCGGTCAGCAGCACGTCACGCAGGCCGGGGGCGATGGTCGTGGCGAAGTCGACCACGCCCAGGCGGGTCAGGGCGGTCCCGGCGTGCCGGAGGTTGTAGAACATCTCCACGTACTCGATCAGGGCCGCCTCGGCATCGGCGGCGAGCGCGTACACCTCCCCGCCGGGCAGGGTGGAGGTGGCCGGGGCGACCGCGACCCGCCGCTCCGCGTAGGGCAGCGGCGGGGAGTCGAACAGGCGGGCGATGCCCTGGCGTCCTTCGACCTCCATGAGCAGCACCCGGCGGCCCCCCGCCGCGAGCGCGATGGCCAGTGCCCCGGCTACCGTCGTCTTGCCCGTCCCGCCCTTGCCGGTGACAACGTGCAGCCGGACACCTTCCCAGTCCGTGTCCCGCGACCTCACCCACAGGAGGCTATCGCTGCCCGGCCACCAGATACTCCGTCCGCGGGGGGCTGCGGCGCTCGCCAGGGGCGGCGATGTCCCGGGCTGGCGGCCCGCGGCCGGGGGCTCCGGCGTGCAGCGGCCGGGGATAGTGTCGCGCGCCTCGTTTGTCACTAGGCTGGAGCGGCAAGGGCCAGACGGCGGGGGACCTCAGCGATGAGAAGAGGTGTGTCCGATGGTCGCAGCCCTGATTGTCATCTTGGTGCTGATCATCGTGGCCGGGGCGACGGTGGTCGGCCGCTCACTCCGGGTGGTACAGCAGTTCGAGCAGGGCATCGTGTTCCGGTTCGGCCGGGTCATGCCCGGGGTCCGCGGTCCGGGACTGACCATCCTGCGGCCCGTCGGGGACCGCATGCAGAAGGTCAACATGCAGATCATCGCCATGGCGGTCCCGGCCCAGGAGGGCATCACCCGGGACAACGTCAGCGTCCGGGTGGACGCCGTGGTGTACTTCCGGGTCATCGACCCCATCAAGGCGGTCGTGAACGTCCAGAACTACATGTTCGCTGTCTCCCAGCAGGCGCAGACTTCGCTGCGGTCCATCATCGGCCAGTCGGAGATGGACCAGCTGCTCGCCGAGCGGGACACCGTCAACCGGGAGCTGCGCCGGATCATCGACGAGCCGACCGAGGGCCCGTGGGGTATCCGGGTGGAACGGGTCGAGCTCAAGGACGTGAACCTGCCCGAGGGGATGAAGCGGTCCATGTCCCGCCAGGCCGAGGCCGAGCGCGAACGGCGGGCCAGGATCATCTCCGCCGACGGCGAGTACCAGGCCTCCAAGCGGCTCGCCGCGGCGGCCAACGTGATGGCCCGTGACCCGGCCGCGCTTCAGCTGCGGCTGCTGCAGACCGTGGTCGAGGTCGCCGCCGAGAAGAACAGCACGCTGGTCATGCCGGTGCCCGTCGAGCTGCTCCGGTTCTTCGACCGGATGGCGCCCGGGGTGGCCGAGTCGCAGGCGGTGGCGCCGCCGCCGGCGGACACCGGGGACGCTGAGCTCGCGGCGGCCGAGGCCGCTTCTGAGGTCGGAGGGGCCGAAGAGATGCCCGGGATCGCCGACGCGCCGCTCTCGGAGATCGCCAACGCTCCGCTCCCGGAGATTCCCGAGGCGCCCGTGCCGGAGCTGGACGAGGCGGCCATCCCGCCGGTCCCTGAGGGAGCCATCCCGCCGGTCCCCGACGCCGTGCCCGCCCCGGGAAGCACCGCACCCGGCACCACCGCCCCCGACGCCGCAGGGACACCGCCGGCCGACGGGCAGGAAACCCCGAACGGCAGGAGGCCGTAGCTTCCGGCGGACAGCAGAGCTCCTGACCGACGGCAGAGTTCCTGCCTGACACCAGCCTGAGGGCCGGCGGCCTGCCCGCTAGGGTGGCGCCATGCAAAAGTGGGAGTACGCGACAGTGCCGTTGCTGGTGCACGCAACCAAGCAGATCCTGGACAACTGGGGCGACGACGGCTGGGAGCTCGTGGCGCTGGTGCCGGGCCCGAACCCCGAGCAGCTGGTGGCCTACATGAAGCGGGCCAAGGGAGAGTCATGACGGCCGGATCGGCTCCGGCGGGCAGTTCGCCTGAGGAGCGGCTCGCCGCCCTGGGCCTGGCGCTCCCGGTGGTAACCCCGCCGCTGGCTGCCTACGTGCCTGCCGTACGCACCGGCGCCTACGTCTACACCGCGGGCCAGCTCCCGATGGTCGACGGCGCGCTGCAGATGACCGGCAAGGTCGGGGCCGAGGTGAGCCTGGCGGAAGCCGCGGCGCTCGCCCGGGTGTGCGCGCTGAACGCGCTGGCCGCGGTGGCGTCCGTGTCGGGCGGCCTGTCGGCCGTGGTGCGGGTGGTCAAGGTCACCGGGTTCGTGGCCAGCGCGCCCGACTTCACCCAGCAGGCCCAGGTCATCAACGGGGCCAGCGAGCTGCTCCTGGAGGTGTTCGGTGAAGCGGGGCGGCACGCCCGCAGCGCGGTCGGGATGGCGGTCCTCCCGCTCGACGCTCCGGTCGAAGTCGAGCTGATCGCCCAGGTCGGTGACGCGCCGCGTGCCTGACCCGGCCGGGACTGGGCCGGCCAGCACTGGGCCGGCCGGCCCGGGCCGGCCGGAGCACGCGATCTTGCGCCTGCCCCCGGCCCTGGCCGAGCAGGCCCGCGACGTCCTGGCCGGCCGGAAGCCGCCGGTGACCCCCCGCGACGCTGCCTCGGTGCTGCTGCTCCGGCCGGTGGTGGCGACCCGGCCCGAACGGCCCGGCCTCGAGGTTTACCTGCTGCGCCGGGTGCGGTCCATGGCGTTCGCCCCTGGTGCGTCCGTCTTCCCCGGCGGGTCGGTGGATCCCCGGGACGCCGAGGAGGGCCTGGCCTGGGCCGGGCCCGGCCCGGCGGAGTGGGGCCGGGACCTGGACGCGCCCGACGACGTGGCCCGGGCGCTGGTGTGTGCCGCGGTCCGGGAGACGTTCGAGGAGTCCGGCGTGCTGCTGGCCGGCCCAACCGCCAGCACCGTGGTCGCGGACACCAGCGGCCCGGACTGGGAGGCGGACCGGCAGGCCCTGCTGGACCATTCGCTGTCCCTGGCCGGCTTCCTCGGCCGCCGTGGCCTGGTGCTGCGCTCGGACCTGCTGCGTCCCTGGGCACGCTGGATCACCCCGGTCGTCGAGACCCGCCGGTATGACACCAGGTTCTTCCTGGCCGCCATCCCGGCCGGCCAGCGGACCAGGCACGTCGGCGGCGAGGCCGACGAGGTGGCCTGGTGGCAGCCGGATGCGGCAATCCGGGCCGCGCGCCAGCGTGAGCTGCGGCTGATGCCGCCGACCGCGGTGTGCCTGGCCGAGGTGGGCGCGTGCGGGCAGGTGGACGCGGCGCTGCGGGCCCCCCGGGATCTCCGCCCGGTGACGCCCGAAGTCGTCGAGGCCGGAGACACCCTGTGGCTGACCGCGGACCTGGACCTGGAGTACCCCCTGTGAGCGGCGTCCGGTACCGGCTCGCGAGGGCAGGCCGTCAGGCCTGTCCGAGGGGCTGGTGGGGTTTTTCTTGCCGGACGTCGCGAACGTCTCGAGAAGCACTGTGAGTGCGGCGCCCGTCGATGGCTCGGGCACCGCGCGGGCCCGCTGCGTCCTCGCCCCGAATCCCGGACCGATGACCCTGAACGGAACCAACACCTGGCTGATCGCCGAGCCCGGGTCGGCGGTGGCCATGGTCGTGGACCCGGGGCCGGACGACGAGGCACACCTGGGCCGGGTCCGGGATCTGGCCGCCGCGGCGGGCCAGCGGATCAGCCGCATCCTGCTCACCCACGGGCACCTGGACCACTCGGCGGGCGCGGCCCGGCTGGCCACCCTGACCGGGGCAGCGGTCATGGCCGTGGACCCGGCGCTGCGGCGCGGCCCGGGCGAGAGCAGCGCCGCCAGCAGCCGGGCGGCCGGCGGCGGCCTGGGGCCGGGTGACGTGCTCACCGAGGCGGGCTGTGAGCTGCGGGTGGTCGCGTCGCCTGGGCACACCGCCGACTCGGTCTGCCTGCTGCTGCCGGCCGACGGGGCCCTGCTCACCGGGGACACGGTGCTGGGCCGGGGCACCACGGTGATCGCCGAGGATGGCAACCTGGCCGACTACCTGGCCACCCTGGACCGGCTGCGGGCCCTCGCCGACGAACAGCAGCTGAGCACGTTGCTGCCGGGCCACGGGCCGCTGCTGGCCGACCCGGCGGGCGTGCTCGACTTCTACATCTCGCACCGCCGGGAGCGGCTCGCCGAGATCCGCGCCGCCCTCGCCGCCGGGGACCGGAACGGAGCGGAGATCGTCGCCCGCGTCTACGCGGACGTGGACCGCAGCCTCTGGCCCTTTGCCCGGTGGTCGGTCCGGGCCCAGCTCGACTACCTGGCCGGCCGGGGGGAACTGCCCCCAGGGGTCAGCCCCTGACCCCTCAGTGCTGGCTAATCAGGTGCTAATCGTGCTGGCTAATCAGTGCGCCCGCCTGGCCAGCCGGTCCGCATCGATGATCAGCACGGACTTGGCCGACAGGGTCAGCCAGCCCCGGGCGGCGAAGTCGGCCAGCGCCTTGTTCACCGTCTCGCGGGACGCCCCGACCAGCTGGGCCAGCTCCTCCTGGGTGAGATCGTGGTGAACCTGAAGCCCTTCCGCGGTCTGCTCACCGAAGCGGTCAGCGAGGTCGAGCAGGGCCTTGGCCACCCGGCCCGGCACGTCGGTGAACACCAGGTCGGCCATGACGTCGTTGGCCCGGCGCAGCCGCTGGGCCAGGGCCCGCAGCAGATGCAGGGACACCTCGGGGCGCCCGGTCAGCCAGTCCAGTAGCTCGTCATGGGCCAGGGCGGCGAGCCGGGTATCGGTGACCGCGACCGCGCTCGAGGTCCGCGGCCGCGGGTCGAACAGGGAAAGCTCGCCGAACATCTCGCCCGGCCCGAGCACGCTGAGCAGGTTCTCCCGTCCGTCCGGGGCGGCGCGGGTCAGTTTGATCTTGCCTTCGAGCACCACGTAGAGCCGGTCCCCGGCATCGCCTTCGTCGAACAGCCGTTCGGCCCGGACAAGATCGACGTCTGTCACCAGGGACCGCAGTGCTTTGGCGCCCTCATCATCGAGCGCCTCAAACAGCGGCGCCCGGCCGAGCACGTCCTCAGCGTGTTCCACGGGTGCCTCCTTGTGCACGTTATATGCACAGTGTCGCGCATCTCATGGCCTGCTCGCGAGCGGGCCCTGCCAGGTCATGCCCGGTAACGCGGGGACCTGCACCCCGGCGGGCACAGGCCCGCCGGCCGGTTACTCATCGGATTCCAGCAGCCGCAGGCGGCAGGTCTCGATTTCCTTTTCCGCCTCTGCCCGGCCGACCCAGCCGCCGATCTCGACTTCCTTGCCCGGCTCCAGGGCCTTGTAGACCTCGAAGAAGTGCTGGATCTCCAGCAGGTCGAACTCATTCACGTCCCCGATATCGGCCAGGCCGGACATCCGGGGATCGGTCGCGGCCACGCACAGGACCTTGTCGTCCAGGCCTTTCTCGTCCCGCATCCGGAACATGCCGATGGCCCGGCAGCGGATCAGGCAGCCCGGGAAGGTCGGCTCTTCCAGCAGCACGAGCGCATCGAGCGGGTCCCCGTCGTCGGCCAGCGTGTCCTCGACGTATCCATAGTCCGAGGGGTACCGGGTCGAGGTGAACAGCATCCGGTCCAGCCGGATGCGGCCGCTCTCATGGTCCATCTCATACTTGTTCCGTTGTCCTTTGGGGATCTCGATGACTACATCGAATTGCACGATGTCGCTCCCTGGCCGTGAAGGTGGTTGACTCCGGTGCCTGGATGTGTCCCAGGCTGCCTTCCTGGCTCACGGGGAGGGTCCCCGCTTCCGGAATCTAAGCATCTCGTGAGGGGATCGGCGTTGGCGAACCGGGCACTGCCGAGCCAGGCACGGCCGAACCGGCCCGTGCCCGGCCAGCCCCAGCCTCACCGGCTGCGGGCCACCCTGGTGATCACGCTCGCCATGATGAGCGTCTTCACCCTGGCCGCCGGTGCGGCCGTCGCCACCCTGATGCCTGCCCGGCTGGCCCTGTGGAACATCCCCCGGGTCGCCGCCCGCCCGGCCGCGGCCGCCAGCCAGGTGCTGCCGGGCGCCCGCTCCTCGGCCCCGCTGCCCACCAGCCACGGCCTGTCCGCGGCCCTGTCCGGGATACTCGGCTCCGGGGTGCTCGGCAAGCAGGCCGGCGCCGAGGTCGTGGATCCCGTGACCGGCCGGGTGCTGTTCGCCCGGGGGGCCTCGACCATGATCCAGCCGGCGTCCACGACCAAGCTGGTGACCGCGATTGCCGCGCTGGACGTGCTCGGCCCCGCGGCCCGGTTCACCACCCGGGTGGTGTCGGGTGCGTCGCCCGGATCGATCGTGCTGGTCGGCGGGGGGGATCCGACCCTGGCCGCCGGCCCGGCCCCGGCGTCGGACTACCCGCAGCCTGCCACGCTCAAGACGCTGGCCGCCGCCACCGCACGGGCGCTGCGCGCCCAGGGACGCCACTCGGTCCGGATGAGCTACGACGCCTCCCTGTTCACCGGGCCGCCGCTGGCGCCGGGGTGGCCGATGGCCTACATCACCACCGGCAACGTCACCGCGATCACCTCGCTGGAGGTCGACCAGGGCCGGCTGACTCCGGGTGGCGCGCCGGAGGATGCGGACGACCCGGGTAATTTCCGGCCCCGGTCGGAAGACCCGGCCGCCCAGGCGGCCCAGGCCTTCGCGGCCTTCCTCAGCGCCGACGGGATCCGCGTCACCGGCCCGGGCGGCCAGCAGAAGGCGGCGGCGCACGCGGCCAGGATCGCCTCCGTCTCCTCACCGCCGCTGTCGGCCATCGTGGGCTGGATGCTCCGCGAGAGCAACAACGTGATCGCCGAGAACCTGGCCCGCCAGGTCGCGCTGCACCAGAAGCGGCCGGCCTCGTTCAGCGGCGCGGCCGCGGCCGTCACCGCCACCGCGCGCCGGCTCGGCGTGGCTGGCGGGATTCACCTGGTCAACGGCTCGGGCCTGTCTCCGCAGGACCGGATCGCCCCGGCCGCGCTGGCCCGCCTGGTCAGCCTGGCCTCGGCGGGCACGCGGGGCCGGCTGCGGGCCGCCATCACCGGCATGCCGGTGGCCGGTTTCTCCGGCACGCTCGCCCCGGGGCAGAGCGTCTTCAGCGGATTCACCGCCCGGTCCCGCGGCCTGGTCCGGGCCAAGACCGGCAACCTGAGCAGCGTGGCCACCCTGGCCGGGCTGGTCTACGACGCCAGTGGACGGCTGCTGGCCTTCGCGTTCATGACCGACCAGGTACCGCCCGCGAGCCTCGGCAAGGCCGCGGGCGGGCTCGACCGGATGGCCTCTGCCCTGGCCGGCTGCGGCTGCCGCAGCCGGTGAACCACGGCCCCGGTGGGTGAACCACGGGCCAGCAGGCTCCCCCGGCGCTCCCGAGCACGTACGGTGGAGGGGTGAGCAGCGGGCAGATGATCGATTGGGACGTGGCCATCTCGACCGGGGTCAGGTGGGCCAGGCCCGGACCCCAGGTCAGCCTGGGCGAGGCGCGGGCGGTGGTCGCGGAGCTTCGTGCGCTCGCCGACCAGGTGTCCGAGCCGGTCCGGGCGGTCACCGGCATGTCCGGACCCGGCGAGGACGGCGGCGGCTGGGTCGCCGTCGTGGACCGGCCGGGCTGGATCCGGGCCAACGTGGACGGCTTCCGGGTCGTGCTCGACCCGCTGGCCGAGCGCCTCCGGGAGCGGGGCAACGCCCCGGGCGGCGCGGTCGTCACGGCGGTGGGATCCCGGGTCACCGGCGTCCAGGCCGGGCTGATCCTCGCCTACCTGTCCGGCCGGGTCCTCGGCCAGTACGAGCTTTTCCTGCCGCCGGACCCCAGCTCCCCTAACGGCGTCGCGCCCGCCGGCCGGCTGACCCTGGTCGCGCCGAACATCGTGATGGTCGAGCGCGAACTCGGGGTCAACCCGCACGACTTCCGCCGGTGGGTGTGCCTGCACGAGGAGACCCACCGGACCCAGTTCACCTCGGTGCCCTGGCTGCGCGGCTACGTCCAGGAGCAGATGAGCGAGTTCCTGCTGGCCTCTGACCTGGACCCGGCGACGATTCTCGGTCGGCTCCGCTCCGCGGCGGACGCGGTGGCGGGCGCGGTGCGCGACGGCGGCGGGGACAGCGTGCTGGAGGCCATCCAGAGCCCCCGGCAGCGCGAGATCCTGGACCGCCTGACCAGCGTGATGACCCTGGTCGAGGGACACGGTGACTACGTGATGGACGCCGTCGGCCCGCAGGTGGTGCCCTCGGTCGAGCAGATCAGGATGCGCTTCAACGAGCGGCGGGGCACGGGGGGGCGGATGGAGCGCACCCTGCGCCGGATCCTCGGCATCGACCTGAAGATGAAGCAGTACGCGCAGGGCTCGCGCTTCGTCAAGGCCGTCGTGGAGGAGGCGGGGATGGCCACCTTCAACAAGGTGTGGACGTCGCCGCAGACCCTGCCGACCAAGGACGAGTTCGTGCACCCGGAGCTGTGGCTCGACCGGGTGGGCCGCGGAGGCGCGCTGGCCGCGGGCGGCTGACCGGCCGTGGGCCCGCACCCCGCGGTAGCCCAGGCGCGTGCCTGCGTCCGGCGCTGCCTCGGCGATCTGGAGCCCGGGGACCTGGTTCTGGCCGCCTGCTCGGGGGGTGCGGATTCGCTGGCCCTGGCCGCCGCCCTGGCCCATGAGGCACCCCGGCTGGGGCTGCGCGGCGGTGGCGTGACCGTGGACCACGGCTTGCAGGAAGGCTCGGCGGCCCAGGCGTCCCGGGTCGAAGCAACTCTGCTCGCCCTCGGGCTCGACCCAGTGCGGCAGGCCCGGGTAACCGTGCCGCCCGCCGCCGGTGGCCCGGAAGCCGCGGCGCGCAGCGCCCGGTACACCGCGCTGGAACAGGAGGCGCGGCAGACCGGGGCCGCGGCGGTGCTGCTCGGCCACACCCGGGACGATCAGGCCGAGACCGTGCTGCTCGGGCTGGCCCGCGGTTCTGGCGCGCGGGCCCTGGCGGGGATGCCCGCCCGGCGTGGCCGCTTCCGCCGTCCGATGCTCGGCCTGGCCCGGGCCACCCTGCGTGAGGCCTGCCTGGCGCAGCGGCTTGAGCCGTGGGACGACCCGCATAACCGTGACCCGTCCTACGCGCGGGTCCGGGTGCGGCACCAGGCGCTGCCCGCGCTGGAGGAGGCCCTCGGCCCGGGGATCGCCGAGGCGCTGGCCCGCAGCGCGGCCCAGCTGGCCGCGGACTGCGAGGCGCTGGACGACATCGCCCGCGCTGAGGAGGGCCGGATCCAGGGTCCGGGTGCCGCCGGGGACATCACTGGGGACATCACTGGGGACACCACTGGCGGCATCCTGGCCGCGCTGGACATCGAGGGACTGGCCGGGCTGGCCCCGGCGATCCGGACCCGGGTGCTGCGCCAGGCCGCCCTGCGGGCCGGGCTGCCCGGGTGGCTCGCTGACCGCCACCCATGTCGCCGCCCTGGACGCGCTGGTGACCGGGTGGCACGGCCAGGGCGGGACAGACCTGCCCGGGGCCGTCCAGGTGCATCGGCGGTATGGGAGGCTGCTGTTCAGTGTCAGCCCGGCCTCCCTGCGGGAGAGGGGAGGCCGGCGAGTCAGAGGTGGGCCAGGCAGCGTGGGGCCGCCGGAACGGACCGAGGCGGAGGCTACCGGTGGACGCGAGTGACGTAGGTGCGGACCTGAAAGACGTGCTCATCCCCGAGGAACGGCTGGGGGCCCGGATAACCGAGCTGGCGGCGCAGATCGATGCCGATTACGCCGGCCGCGAACTACTGCTCGTTGGGGTGCTGAAGGGGGCCGTCATGGTGATGGCCGATCTGGCCCGGGCGATGCACATGCCGGTCCAGATGGACTGGATGGCCGTGTCCTCGTACGGCTCAGGCACCCGGTCCTCCGGGGTGGTGCGGATCCTCAAGGACCTCGACACCGACATCACCGGCAAGGACGTGCTGGTGGTCGAGGACATCGTGGACTCCGGGCTTACCCTGTCCTGGCTGGTCGGGAACCTGCGGTCGCGGGGCCCGGCGTCGGTGCGGGTGTGCGTCATGCTGCGCAAACCCGCGGCCGCGCGGATGGACGTGGACGTCGCCTACACCGGCTTCGATATCGAGAACGAGTTCGTGGTCGGGTACGGGCTCGACTACGCCGAGAAGTACCGGAACCTGCCGTTCATCGGTACCCTCGCTCCGCATGTTTACAAAGGTGAGGAGTTGTCCGGGGCGGTCGCGGAACCTGTCACGGAGCGCTCCGCCGAGCCGCCGCCGGGCCGCGGGGCGGACCAGGGGAACAGGATCAGCGATGAGGAGCGTTGAGGTCTGCGAAGGCTCGCTGAGTGCCGGCGGCAGCTTCTCTGTGCCGACGGTACTGACCGGGGTGTACCGTCGGGTATTCCGGCAGCGCAGCCGGGAATGACAAGCTTTGCCGGCTACGACAAGGAAGCCAGGCATGCTCACTCAGGCGGAAGGCAGTCCAGCCGGGATCGGCAGGACATGAAGCTGGTCAGGAGGAACCCGCGCAAGGCTGGCGGGACCGGTCATCGATGGATCTGAAGCGCTATTTCCGCGGGCCGTTCGTGGCGGTCCTTGTGATGCTGCTGGTCTTCTTCGTCGTCTACGAATACGCCAGCTCGGGTAGCTCGTACACCCAGACGGACACGTCCAGGGTCGTCACCCTCATCGAGCAGGGCAACGTCAAGTCGGCGCTGCTCACCGATAAAGAGCAGATGATCCAGATCACCACGAAGTCGGGCCAGAAGTACGAGGCCTCGTGGGTGGGTAACGAGGGCCAGCAGCTCGCGCAGCTGCTCCAGACGAAGCAGCCGCCGCAGGGCTGGAACGTCAATGTGCCCAAGAGCAGCTCGGTGTGGAGCCTTATCTTCAGCTGGCTGCCGTTCCTCCTGGTCATCCTCATCTTCTTCTTCATGCTGAACCAGATGCAGGGTGGCGGTTCCCGGGTAATGAACTTTGGCAAATCCAAGGCCAAACTCATTACCAAGGACACCCCGAAGACCACTTTTGCCGACGTGGCCGGCGCGGACGAGGCCATCGAGGAACTCCAGGAGATCAAGGAGTTCCTGCAGAACCCGGCCAAGTTCCAGGCCATCGGGGCCAAGATCCCCAAGGGCGTGCTGCTCTACGGGCCGCCCGGTACCGGCAAGACGCTGCTGGCCCGGGCGGTGGCCGGCGAGGCCGGGGTGCCCTTCTACTCCATCTCCGGTTCTGACTTCGTCGAGATGTTCGTCGGTGTCGGTGCCTCCCGGGTCCGCGACCTGTTCGAGCAGGCCAAGGCCAACGCGCCTGCCATCGTCTTCGTGGACGAGATCGACGCCGTGGGCCGGCACCGTGGCGCGGGCTTCGGCGGCGGCCACGACGAGCGGGAGCAGACGCTGAACCAGCTGCTCGTCGAGCTGGACGGGTTCGACGTCAAGGGCGGCGTGATCGTGATCGCGGCGACCAACCGGCCGGACATCCTGGACCCGGCGCTGCTGCGCCCGGGCCGGTTCGACCGGCAGATCGTGGTGGCCCAGCCCGACCTGACCGGCCGCCGCGGCATCCTCAAGGTGCACGCGCGCGGCAAGCCGTTCGCCCCCGACGTGGACCTCGACATCATCGCCCGCCGCACGGCCGGCTTCACCGGCGCCGACCTGGCCAACGTGATCAACGAAGGCGCCCTGCTGACCGCGCGGCACAACGGCACGCTGATCACCATGGCTGCGCTGGAGGAGTCCATCGACCGGGTCATGGCGGGCCCGGAGCGCAAGAGCGTGCTGCTCTCCGAGAGCGAGCGCAAGATCATCGCCTACCACGAGGGCGGTCACGCGCTGGTCGGTCACGCCCTGCCGAACGCCGACCCGGTGCACAAGATCACGATCATCCCGCGCGGGCGGGCGCTGGGGTACACGGCGTCGGCTCCGCAGGAGGACAAGTTCCTGGTCACCCGCTCCGAGATGATGGACCAGCTGGCCATGCTGCTCGGCGGCCGGACCGCTGAGGAGCTGGTCTTCCACGAGCCCACCACGGGTGCGGCCAACGACATCGAGAAGGCCAGCTCGGTGGCCCGGGGCATGGTCACCGAGTACGGGATGAGCGAGCGGCTCGGGGCGCGGAAGTTCGGTACCGGGGACGGCGAGCCGTTCCTGGGCCGGGAGATGTCGCACACCCGGGACTACTCCGAGGAGATCGCCTCCACCATCGACGAGGAAGTGCGCCGCCTGATCGAGTCGGCGCACGACGAAGCCTGGGAGATCCTGGTCACCTACCGGGAGGTCCTGGACGACCTGGTCCTGAACCTGATGGACAAGGAGACGCTGAGCCGCAAAGAGGTGCTGCGCGATCTTCGCCCCGATCAAGAAGCGCCCGACCCGGGGCTCCTACACCGGGTACGGCAAGCGGCTGCCGTCGGACCGGCCGCCGGTGCTGACGCCCAAGGAACTGGCCCTTACGGCCGCGGCGGAGGTCAATGACCACCCGTCTGCGGGCAACGGCCAGGCTGGCCCGCTCGGCGCCGGGATCGTCCGGTCAGCCGCACGGCGGCCAGGGCCAGGGCGGGACGTCCGGCGAAGGCCAGTGACCGCCGACTTCGATGCTGCACGCATCGAAGGCGCAGTACGGGAGATCCTGCTCGCCATCGGTGAGGACCCGGAGCGGGACGGGCTGAAGGATACCCCGGCCCGGGTCGCCCGGGCCTTCGCGGAGCAGTTCTCCGGGCTCGGCCAGCGCGCCGAGGACGTCCTGACCACGGTGTTCGATGCCGATCACGACGAACTGGTGCTCGTGCGTGACATCGAGGTCTACAGCACGTGTGAGCATCATTTGGTGCCGTTTTTTGGTATGGCCCATATCGGCTACATACCAAACGAAAAGGGCCAGATTACCGGACTGTCCAAGCTGGCCCGGCTGGTCGATGTTTACGCCCGCCGCCCGCAGGTACAGGAACGCATGACCACGCAGATCGCGGACGGGCTGATGAACGTCCTCGAACCGAGGGGTGTCCTGGTAGTGATCGAGGCGGAGCATCTGTGCATGTCGATGCGCGGGGTCCGCAAGCCGGGCGCAAAGACCGTCACCTCGGCGGTTCGCGGGATCATCAGGGAAAGTCAGAGCACCCGAATGGAAGCGATGAGCTTGCTATTCGGACGCCGGGCCAGCGGGTAACGTTCCCCTTGGGCAGAATGCCCGCCGTTCGCGGAACGCGTGGCTACTCTTGTGGCCTGTGATTCAGAGCGTGACCCAGATGTCTGAAACTGACGAAAAGCCTGCGGGCGGGGGCAAGACTTTGAGTGTTGCCGACTCGCCTGCCGAGCGTTCGCCGGCTGCGGGACCACCGGCCGCGGGACGGCAGGCCCCGAGGCCTCCTGACCGCAGGAACCAGCGCCGCTGGGTGCCCATCACGGCCGCCTGGCTCTGCCTGCTGATCGGCCTGGCCGACATCATCGAGGTGGTCCGCCCCGGTCTGATCTACTCCTCCCACCTGACCAGGCTCCATTCCTTCGTGCCCGGCACCCTGGTCGACGTCACGCACACCGTCTCGGTCATCATCGGCCTGCTGCTGCTTATGCTCTCGCATGGCCTGAAGCGGCGGAAGCGCCGCGCCTGGCAGGCCGTGACCGTGCTGCTCGCGGTCAGCGCCGTGGTGCACGTGATCCCGTTCCGGGAGGGCCGGATCGTCACCGCCGTGGTCTCCGCCCTGCTGGTGGCGGCGTTGATCTACTTCCGGGCCGAGTTCTACGCGGTGGGCGACCCCCGGACCCGGTGGCGGGCCCTGTGGGTCTTCCTCGGGCTGGTGGTGGCCGACGTGGCCATCGGGCTCACCTACATCCTGCTGGCCCGCGGGCTGGCCCAGGACTACTCGCTCTGGCAGCGGGTGGTGCACGTGGTCTACGGCCTGGTGGGCGTGTCCGGCCCGGTCCATTTCGTGCCCGACCGGCGCAGTGACCTGTTCGCCCTGCTGACCAGCGCCCTCGGCCTGTTCACGCTGGTCGTCACGGCGTACCTGTTCTTCCGCCCGGCCCGGCCCGCGGGCCGGCTGGGCCAGCAGGACGCGGAGCGGGTCCGGGAACTGCTGAAGAAGCAGGGCGACCGGGACTCCCTCGGCTACTTCACGCTGCGCAGCGACAAGAGCATCATCTGGTCACCGACCGGCAAGTCGTGCATCGGCTACCGGGTGGTGTCCGGCGTCATGCTGGCCGGCGGCGACCCGCTCGGGGATCCGGAAGCCTGGCCCGGGGCCATCCACGCGTTCCTCGACGAGGCCGCCCGGCACGCCTGGGTACCCGCCGTGATGGGCTGCGGTGAGCACGCCGCCGAGGTGTGGTGCCGGGAGGGCGATCTGACCGCGCTGGAACTGGGCGACGAAGCGATCGTGGAGGTGGCCGGCTTCAGCCTCCAGGGCCGGGCCATGCGCAACGTCCGCCAGATGGTGGCGCGGGTGGAGCGCAGCGGCTACGTGGCCGACGTGCGCCGGGCCGGCGACGTCGGCTGTGAGCAGATCGGGGAGTTCGCCCGGCAGGCCGGCTCCTGGCGCGGCAACCCCACCGAGCGCGGGTTCTCCATGGCCCTGGGCCGGCTGGGCGCTCCGGGCGACGAGAACTGCGTGATCGCCACCGCCACCGAGGACGGGGTCCTCCGCGGCGTCCTGCACTTCGTGCCGTGGGGCGCGGACGGGCTCTCGCTGGACCTGATGCGCCGGGACCGCTCCGCCCAGCCCGGCGTCAACGACTTCCTCATCGTGGAGACCATCAAGGCGGCCGAGTCGCTGGGGATCAAGCGCATCTCGCTGAACTTCGCCGTGTTCCGCTCCGCGCTCGAGCGCGGTGAGCGGATCGGCGCCGGGCCGGTGCTCCGGCTCTGGCGCGGGATCCTGCTGTTCGCCTCCCGCTGGTTCCAGATCGAGTCGCTGTACAAGTTCAACGCCAAGTTCACCCCGGCCTGGGTGCCCCGCTTCTTCGTCTTCCCCGGTGCGTCGGACGCGCCCCGGGTCGGCCTCGCAGCCCTGGAGGCTGAGGCCTTCCTGGTCTGGCCGAAGCTGGAACTGCGGCGGCTGGGCCGCCGACTCGGGCTCGGCAAGGTCCGGCGCCGGCTGGCCGCGTTAAACGCGTCCCGCCCCCCCACCTGACCTGGAGCCCGACCCGTGGGCCACTCCTGGCCCACCAGCCCCCCGGGACGCAGCAGCACCAGCCCTCGGCGACATATCACGCCGGACGTGCGCCCAAATGGGTGATTTGCCCGGTTAAGGCGAACGTCTGGCGTGAAAAGTGCAGCCAGGCCACCCGGAGGGTCCGGTGGCGCCGCGCGGGGGGGCGCGGGGACGGCGAAGCGAGGGGCGGCGGGGAGCCGCGTAGGGTTACCCCGTGATCGTCGACGCGGCCCGGGCAGCCAGCCCGCCGGGCCTCCCAGACCCGGGCCGGTGCCTGGTCATGGGCGTGGTGAACGTCACCCCCGACTCCTTCTCCGACGGTGGCCAGTGGTTCGGCCCGGAGGCCGGGATCAGCCACGGCCTGGAACTCCAGGCCGCGGGCGCGGACATCGTGGACGTGGGCGGGGAATCCACCCGCCCCGGGGCGCAGCGCATCACCGCGGAGGAGGAACTGCGCCGGGTCGGCCCCGTCATCCGGGGACTGGTTGCGGACGGCGTCCCGGTGAGCGTGGACACGATGCGGGCGGAGGTGGCCGAGCGGGCCCTGGAAGCGGGGGCCCGGCTGGTCAACGACGTGAGCGGGGGCCTCGCCGATCCCCAGATGCCCCGGCTCGTGGCCGCCGCCGGGGTGCCGTATGTGGTGATGCACTGGCGGGGTCACAGCCACAGCATGGATTCCAGGGCCGTCTACCAGGATGTGGTGGCCGAGGTGAGCGAGGAACTGTACCGCCGGGTCGAGGTGGTGACCCAGGCCGGCGTGGACCCGGCCATGATCGTCCTGGACCCGGGCCTCGGCTTCGCCAAGCGGCCCGAGCACAACTGGGCCCTGCTCACCCACCTGGATGAGGTCAGTTCGCTCGGCGGCCGGGCGGGGCCCTTCCCGGTGCTGATCGGCGCGTCCCGCAAACGGTTCCTGGGCCGGCTGCTGGCCGCCCCGGACGGGACACCCCGTCCCTTCGCCGGGTCCGATGACGCCACCGTGTCGGTGACGGCCCTCGCCGCCGCAGCCGGGGCCTGGTGCGCCCGGGTGCACCGGGTCCCGGGCAACGCCGACGCGGTCCGGGTCGCCGAGGCGTGGCGCCAGGCCGCGCGGGCCGGCGCGCCGAGCCCCGGCCGCCGATGTCCCGGCCGGGGCGGCCCAGACCGGAGAGGCCCGCACCGGGGAGACATCGTGAGCCTGGACCAGATCGCCCTGCGCGGGCTGCGCGTGTTCGGCTATCACGGCGTGCTGGACAGTGAGCGCCGCGATGGCCAGGAGTTCCTCGTCGACGCGGTGCTGTGGCTGGATACCGCGCCCGCCGCGGCCAGTGACGACCTCTCCCTGACCGTGGACTACGCGGCGCTGGCCGGCCGGCTCGCGGCCATCGTGGCCGGACCACCGGTGCGGCTCATCGAGACGCTGGCCCAGCGCCTGGCCGACGCGGCCGCGGCCGAGCCGCTGGTGCAGGAGGTGGAGATCACCGTGCATAAGCCGCACGCGCCGGTGGGCCACGAGTTCGGCGATGTCGCGGTGACCATCAGGCGTCCCCGGTCATGAGCGGCACCGGGCCGGGCTCGCCCCCGGAGCCCTGGCCGGCCGCGGCCGCCCGGACCGGCGAGCGCGTCCGGCGGACGGTCCTGGCCCTGGGCAGCAACCTGGGGGACCGGCTGGCCACCCTGCAGGGCGGCGTCGATGCGCTGCTGGGGCCATCCGGGCTGAGCTCATCTGCACCGGGCTCGTCTGGACCGGGCTCGTCCGGGCTGGCCCTCGTCGCGCTGTCGCCGGTGTACGAGACGGTGCCGGTGGGCGGGCCGCCGCAGCCGGAATACCTGAACGCGGTGCTCATCGCGGAGACCACGCTGCCCGCCACGGCCCTGCTGCGCCGCGGCCAGGCGGTGGAGGCCGCGTTCGGCCGGGTGCGGCAGGAGGTCTGGGGTCCGCGGACCCTGGATGTGGATGTCATCGTTTACGGTGACGTGGTGAGCGACGATCCGGAGCTGACGCTCCCGCACCCGAGGGCGCGGGAGCGCGCCTTCGTGCTAGCGCCCTGGCTCGACGCCGACCCGGACGCGGAGATCCCGGGGCAGGGCCGGGTGGCCGAGTTGCTGGACGCCGCGGTGGCCAGGAACGGCGGCCAGCCGGGCGTGCGGCGGCTCGACGATGTGCAGTTGCGGCCGCCGGCATGACCCCGACCCGGATCTGGGTGCTGGTCGTCACCGGTGCCGTCAGCCTGCTGGTGTCCTGGCTGGTGCTGCGCAGCGTCTACGCGTCGCTCCCGCCGCTGCCCTGGACCGCCGCGGTGGCCATGGTGCTGCTGGCCATCGCCGAGGCCCTCAGTGGCCGGAATCTGCGGGCCCGGATCCGCGGCGGCCCCGGGATGAAGCCCATCGCCCCGCTGGCCGCGGTCCGGATGGCGGCCCTGGCCAAGGCGAGTTCGCATGCGGCCGCGGTCATCGGCGGCCTGGCCGCTGGGGCCCTGGTCTACCTGACCGGCTCGCTCAGCAAGGCCGTGCCGCGCAGCGACGCGATCACCGCAGGCGGGACCTTCGTGGCCGCCGGGCTGCTGGTCCTGGCCGCGCTCTACCTGGAGCACAGCTGCCGGGTCCCAACCGGCGACGATCAGGACGCCGAGCAGCAGCGCGCGCCCCGCTGACTCCGGTCTAGCAGGAGCGGAGGAACTCCTCGCGGCGGATCTGGTCGCGCAAGTCGACGGCATCTTCGCCACGAACCACCAGGGGCGGGGAACTGCCGACCTTGCGTGCGTACACCAGCCCGCTGATCCCCCGCCAGACATACCAGGCGGGTAGCTCCGCAGCGTAGGGCCACCATGGCGGGGGCTGGGCGTCTAACTCGTCATCATCCATGAGAGCACTATATAGCACTTAGAGCTTTCAGTGCTAGCAGGTGTTTAGATAGCTCCGGGTGGTTACATACCTTGATCACGTGGATGTCTCACCGGTGGATCCGCTCGGCGCCGACTTTGCGTATGTGCAGGTCGCGAACAATATTGCGGTGCGCATCGAAGCTGGGGAGATCACCCACAAGCTGCCGTCGGAGCGGAGCCTGGCGGAGGAGTACGGCGTCGCCTACCAGACGGTGCGGCACGCCATGAAGGTGCTGCGCGAGCGGGGGCTGATCATCACCCGGCAGGGCCGTGGCACGTTCGTCGCACCCCGGCCGGATGCCGCGCCGGGCTGAGTCCCGGACGAGCCTGCTACCGCGGCCGCTGTGACCCTGCGCGAGCCCGCTACCGCGGGCCGCTGAGACCGCTACCGGTCCATGTCTCCGACCACGAAGAACATCGAGCCGAGGATGGGGCTGAGGTCAGCCACCCGGTGGCCGGGCAGCAGTTCCCCCAGCACCTGCACGTTGCTGAACGAGGCCGAGCGCACCTTGAGCCGCCACGGCGTCTTCCCGCCCCGGGACACCAGGTAGTACCCGTTCAGCCCCAGCGGGCCCTCGGTCCACGCGTACGTATGCCCCTCGGGGATCTTCAGCACCTTGGGAATCCGGGCGCTCAGCGGGCCGGGCGGCAGGCTGGCCAGCCGGCTCGCGCACGCGTCCACCAGATCCAGGGACACGGCGACCTGATCGAGCAGGCACTCGAACCGCGCCAGGCAGTCTCCCTCGCCCCGGGTGACCACCCGGAGCGACCCGGCCAGCTCGGCGTAAGCCAGGTAGGGCTCGTCCCGGCGCAGGTCGAAGTCCACCCCGGAGGCCCGCGCGGCCGGGCCGCTCACCCCGAACTGGCGCACCTGCCCGCCGGTCAGCACGCCCACGTCGCGGGTCCGGGTGCGGAACCGCTCGCTGCCACCGACGATCGCGCCGATCTGGGGCAGGTCGCCGCGCACCTCAGCGGCGGCCGCGCCGACCCGGCTCAGCCAGCCCGCGGGCAGCTCCTCTTTCAGCCCGCCGACCCGGTTGAACATGTAGTGCATCCGGCCGCCGGAGATCTCTTCCATGATCGACTGAAGCAGTTCCCTGGCCCGGGCCGCCGCGGCCCCAGCCTCAGCCGCAGTCCCAGCCTCAGCCGCGGCCCCAGCCGCAGCCCAGTCCCAGTCCCAGCTGGGCTTCAGCCGCCGCACCGGCGCCGCCCACCACCTCCGGCGGGTAGGAGCCGAGGAACGACAGGTGGCTGAGCACGCGGTTGAGCTCGGCCAGCAGGGTCCGGGCCCACACCCCCCGCGGCGGGACCTCGATGCCGGCCAGCCGCTCCGCGGCCAGCACCACGCCGAGCTCGCTCGCGAACGCACCCAGCCAGTCATGCCGGTTGGCGAGCACGATGATCTGCCGGTAGTCCCGGGCCTCGAACAGCTTCTCGGCCCCCCGGTGCACGTAGCCGATGACCGGGTCGGCCGTCACGATCCGGTCGCCGTCCAGGGTCAGCCGCAGCCGGAGCATGCCGTGGCCGGAGGGGTGCCCCGAACCCAGGTTGATCAGCAGGTCGCCGTCGGCGGAGGCGCCGGCCCCGGCCCCGCGCCGGCTCCCGCGGCCCAGCTGCTGGTGACCGCGTCGGCCCGGCGTGGCGGCATGCGTTCCATCGTGTCAGGCCCGCCGGTCAGCCAGGTCCGCGAGCGCGCCCGGCAGCGGGACGCCTGCCGCCTGAATCAGCCAGCCGAACCCGCCCAGGCCCGCCGGATCAGTCAGCTCGGCCTCCTCGGCGGCCACCCGCAGCGCGGTCAGGTACCCCGCCGGGTCGCGGTCAGCCTGGCTGAGCGGCGGCCGGCGGCCGGTCAGCCCCAGCGCCCGCAACGCGGCCCGCTGCGTGGTGAGCAGGGTCTGCGTGGCCCCGGCCGCGATCCCGGCCGCCGCGCAGGCGTCCAGGGCCACATGCGCGGTGATGTCCCGGGAACCATCCGGGATCGGCCGGACCGCCCGGCCATCCCGGAACCCGGCCAGGGTCCCGGCCAGCGGCCTGCAGGCCCGGGAGTGCGCGTAGTCCGCCGCCAGGGCCAGGCCGCCCTCCAGCCGCCCGATCACTCCCGCCCAGGCCGCGCAGCGAGGATGCCCGAGCTCGGCGCGCTCGCCGGGATGAGCCAGGGGCCACCACTGGCGCAGCCACTCCTGCTCCGCCGGGCCGACGGCCGGCCCGGGCTGTTCTGCGCCGCTACCGGGATCCACGAGCATGATCCGCGGCCCGTCCGGGGTCAGCTCGGCCACATCCACGGGGATGTTGTCCAGCCACTCGCTGGCGATGACCAGGCCGCGGATCCGGGCGGGCAGCGTGCTCGCCCACCGGATCCGCTCGTCCGCGCCGGACGGGCGCGGCGCGATCTCGATCGCCGTGGCGGTTATCCGTTGCGGAAAAGAAGACCACGCGCCGGCCGGTCCGGTGGCGGCGGGCAGCTGCTGCGCCAGCCTGAGGACCTGGCCCAGCAATTCGCCCTGGCCTGCCCCGATGTCCACCAGGTCGAGCCGGTCCGGGTGGCCGAGCGCCTCATCCGTGTGGCGGAGCAGGGCCAGGATGGCTGCTGCGTAGCGTGGCGAGACGTGCACCGAGGTCCGGAAGTGCGCCGCCGGGCGTTCCCCGCGGGCGTAGAAGCCGTCCCGGCCGTACAGCGCATCCTGGGTGGCGGCCCGCCATGTCGTCCACACGAGCCGACTCTAGTGGCGCGGATATGCTGATCGTTGCTGTCTGGCACCCGCGGCGGAGGCCAGCGAGAGGACCCAGCGAGAGGAACGCGGAGGCGATGGGGGACCCAGTTCCGTCCCGCGAGGCCGCGGAGCGCCCGGCCCGGCTCAAGGTCGGCGTGATCGGTGCGGGACGGGTCGGTACCGTCCTGGGCGCCGCGCTGGAGCGCGCCGGTCATCAGGTGATCGCCGTGTCGGCCGTGTCCGACCGGTCGCTGGAGCGGGCCGGGCGGTTGCTGCCCGGCGCGGTGGTCATGCGCCCGCCGGAGCTGCTGGCCGCCGTGGACCTCGCCCTGCTCACCGTCCCCGATGACGCGCTGCCGGGGCTGGTGTCCGGCCTGGCCGCGACCGAAGCACCGCTGGCCGGGCGGCTGATGGCGCACACCAGCGGCCGGCACGGCATCGCGGTGCTGGAGCCCGCCACCGTGCGCGGTGGGCTCCCACTCGCGCTGCACCCGGTCATGACGTTCACCGGGCGCCCGGACGACCTCGACCGGCTGACCGGGATCTCCTTCGGGGTGACCGCGCCGGAACCGCTGCAGCCCGCGGCGCAGGCGCTGGTCATCGAGATGGGCGGCGAGCCCGTGCTCATCGACGAGGCGTTGCGCCCGCTGTATCACGCCGGGCTGGCCAGCGCGGCCAATCACCTGGTCGCGCTGGTGGCCCAGTCGGCCGACGTGCTCGCCGCGGCCGGGGTGAGCGATCCGGGCCGGATGCTCGGGCCGCTGCTGTCCGCGGCCCTGGACAACGCGCTGCGGCTCGGGGACGCGGGACTGACCGGCCCGGTGGCCCGCGGCGACGCGGACACCGTGGCCGAGCACGTGCACGCGCTGGCCAGCGCCTCGCCGGAGGCGCTGCGCGCCTACGTGGCGCTGGCCCGGCTGACCGCCGACCGCGCCCTGGCCGCCGGCATCCTCACCGCCGCGGACGCGCAGCGGCTGCTCGACGTGCTGGCCGGGGCCCCCCGATGATGCCCATCGTGGCGCGCACCCGGAACGGCCTGGCCGCCGCCCGGCGCACGCTCGGCTCGCCGGTGGTGCTCGTCCCGACCATGGGCGCGCTGCACGAAGGACACCGGGCGCTGATCCGCCGGGCCCGGGAGCTGGCCGGCCCGGACGGGAGCGTGGTGGTGTCCGTGTTCGTCAACCCGCTGCAGTTCGGGGCGGGCGAGGACCTGGACCGCTACCCCCGCACGCTTCTCGACGACGTGCTCATCGGGGCCGAGGAGGGGGCGGATCTGGTGTTCGCGCCGCCCGCCGTCCAGATGTACCCGCGGCCCCAGCTGGTCACCGTGGATCCCGGGCCGGTGGGCCGGATCCTGGAAGGGGAGTCCCGGCCGGGGCATTTCTCCGGCGTGCTGACCGTGGTGGCGAAGCTGCTCCAGCTGACCCGCCCGGACGCCGCGATGTTCGGGGAGAAGGACGCGCAGCAGCTCGCGCTGGTCCGCCGGATGGCGCAGGACGTGGACCTGGGCGTCGAGATCGTCGGCGTGCCCACGGTGCGCGATCCCGACGGGCTCGCGATCTCCAGCCGGAACCGGTTCCTGTCCCCGGCCGAGCGGCGGACCGCCCTGCTGCTGCCCGCCGCGCTGCGGGCCGGCCAGGAGGCGGCCCACGCCGGGCCGGCCGCGGTCCTCAAGGCTGCGGGCGAGATCCTGGCCACGATCGCGGACCCGCCCCTGCGGCTGGACTACCTGGCGCTCGTGGACCCGGACACGTTCGAGGAGGCCGGCGAGGACTACGCGGGCCCGGCCCGGCTCCTGGTGGCCGCGCGGGTCGGCACCACCCGGCTGATCGACAACACCCCGCTGAGCCTGGAGCGCCATGCTGCTGACGATTGACGTAGGCAACACCAACACCGTGCTGGGCATGTTCGACGGCGACCAGATCGTCGAGCACTGGCGGATCAACACCGACCCGGACCGGACCGCGGACGAGATCGCCGTGCTGCTGCGCGGCCTGCTGGAGCACAGCGCCCTGGTCAAGGACGCCGACGTGAGCGGGATCGCGCTGTGTTCCACGGTGCCCTCGGTGCTGCATGAGATGCGGGAGATGTGCCGCCGGTACTACGGGGACATCCCGGCCCTGATCGTCGAGCCGGGCGTGCGCACCGGGGTGTCCGTCCGGATGGACAACCCCAAGGAAGTAGGCAGCGACCGGATCATGAACACGGTGGCCGCGGTGCACCTGTACGGCGGCCCGGCCATCGTGGTGGACTTCGGCACCTCCACCAACTTCGACGCGGCCAGCGCCAAGGGCGAGTTCGTCGGCGGGGCGCTGGCGCCCGGGATCGAGATCTCGGTGGACGCGCTGACCCGGCGGGCCGCGCAGCTGCTCAAGGTGGAACTGACCCGGCCGCATCACGTGATCGGCAAGAACACCGTGGAGGCCCTGCAGTCCGGCATCATCTTCGGCTTCGCCGGCCAGGTCGAGGGGATTACCCGGCGGATGGCCGCGGAACTCGCCCCGGAGGATCCGGAGTCGGTGACGGTCATCGCGACCGGCGGGCTGGCCCCGCTGGTGATCGACGAGGTGAGCGTCATCGACGCGCACGAGCCGTGGCTCACCCTCATCGGGCTGCGCCTGGTGTTCGAGCGCAACAGCCTCAGCGCGTGGCCGGGGGCGTCCCGGGGCGCTCCAGGTAGGTCCGGTCCGGCTGGGTGAAGCCGAACCGCTGGTACAGCCCGTGCGCGTCCGAGGTGTGCAGCGTCCACCGGAACGACGCGCCCGGGCCCCGGTCGATCATCGTGGCCACCAGTTCCACGCCCAGGCCCTGGCCGCGGAACTCCTTGTCGATGTAGACGTCGGCCAGGTAGGCGAACCCGGCCCCGTCCGACACGGCCCGGGCGAAGCCGATCATCGCCCCGGACCCGCTCTGGTAGACGCCGACGACCCGCCAGGCACTCTCGAGCTGCTGCTCGACGACGCTGCGGGTCCGCCAGCGGCCCCAGTAGGCCTCGGTGGACAGGAACGCCCACAGCGTGTCCCGGTCGACCCGGCCCGGGTCGTCGTCCAGCTCGAACCGTCCTTGCCCTGCTGTCCACTGCACGCCAAGGACTGTATCCGGGGGAGCCGCCCGGATTCGCCCCATTTAAGTCCCGCGCCGTGGGCCCCGGACCGGCCCGGGCGGCTGGTCACTCCGCCCTCTCCCACCTCTCCTGTCACAGCCGCGCTTCGTGATCAACCGATTGGTGTCGTCCCGGCCACACCAATCGGTTGATCACGAGCGGCTGGGTACGCTCAACGGGTGAACCAGGATGGCATTCAGGATGGCGTGGCGGCCGGTCGTGAGGACACGGGCGTGCCGGAGCAGATGCGGGTCCGGCTGGACAAGCGGCAGCGGCTGCTGGACGAGGGCGTGGACCCGTATCCGGTCGGCTTCCCGCGCACCGCCACCATCGCGGAGATCCGGGCCCGCTACCCCGATCTGGAGCCGGACACCTACACCGGCGACCGGGCGGGCGTCACCGGCCGGGTGATGCTGTCGCGGTCCGGCGGGAAACTGTCCTTCGCCACCATCCGGGACGGCACCGGCGACATCCAGGTCATGATCTCCCTGGACCGGGTCGGCGCGGAGGCGCTCGCCGCCTGGAAACGGGATGTGGACCTCGGCGATCATATCGGGGTGGAAGGTGAGGTCATCGCCTCCCGCCGCGGTGAGCTGTCCATTCTGGCCGACCGCTATGCGATTACCGCCAAAGGCCTGCGGCCGCTGCCGGAAAAGCATAAAGGGCTCAGTGATCCGGAAACCCGGGTACGCCACCGTTATGTAGACCTGATCGTCAATCCGGACGCCAGGAGGATGGCCGGAATCCGGGCGGCCGTGATCCAGTCCATGCGCCACGACCTGCACGAACGGGGCTTCCTTGAGGTGGAGACGCCGGTCCTGCAGGCGGTGCACGGCGGGGCCAACGCGCGCCCGTTCATCACCCGGATCAACGCCTACAACATGGAGCTTTACCTGCGGATCGCCCTGGAACTTTATCTCAAACGGCTGGTGGTCGGCGGGATCGAGAAGGTTTATGAAATTGGCCGGATCTTCCGCAACGAAGGTGTCGATGCCACGCACAATCCCGAGTTCACCATGCTGGAGGCGTATGAGGCCTACGGCGACTACGACACGGTAGCCACGCTGACCCGGGAACTGATCCAGAACGCGGCGGTGGCGGCGTACGGCGCCCCGGTGGCGCGCCGGGACGGGCAGGAGTACGACCTCAGCGGCGAGTGGCCGTCCACCACGGTGTACGGCGCGATCTCCGCCGCGCTCGGCGCCGAGATCGACCCGGGCACCAGCGAGGACCGGCTGCGCAAGCTGTGCGCCGAGGCGGGCGTGCCTGCCGAGCCGGGCTGGGGGCACGGCCAGATCGTGCTGGAGATGTACGAGCGGCTGGTGGAGGAACGGACCGTGGAGCCGACCTTTTACCGTGACTTCCCGGTCGACGTGTCCCCGCTGACCCGGGCCCACCGGGAGGATCCGCGGCTGGCCGAGCGCTGGGACCTGGTGGCGTTCGGCACCGAGCTCGGCACCGGGTACTCCGAGCTGGTTGACCCGGTCGAGGAACGCCGCAGGCTCACCGCCCAGTCGCTGCTCGCGGCGGGCGGCGACCCGGAGGCCATGCAGTTGGACGAGGACTTCCTGCAGGCGCTGGAGTACGGGATGCCGCCGACCGGCGGCGTGGGCGTGGGCATCGACCGGGTGCTGATCATGCTGACCGGCGAGAACATCCGGGAAACCACCCTGTTCCCCCTGGTCCGCCCCCAGTAACGGGGTCTATCCGGGCCGGGCCGCGGCTGACGAAGGGACCTGCGCGTCAGACGATGCGGACCGCGCCCACGAACACGTTCCACATGACCGGCTGGACCTGGACGAGCTGGCCGGAGGAGGGGGCGTCCACCATCAGGCCACCGCCCAGGTAGATGCCGACGTGGTCGATGCCTGCGTAGAAGAACACCAGGTCGCCTGGCTCGAGCTGGCTCCGGGAAATGTGCTCGCCCATGTTGTACTGCGAGACGGTGTAGTGCGGCAGGCTGATGCCCACCTGCGCGTACGCCCACATCACCAGGCCGGAGCAGTCGAACTCGCTGGGCCCGGCCGCGCCCCACACGTACGGATCGCCCCGGCGGGTCATCGCGTACCGCAGGGCCTCCGCGCCGACCGTGTTGGCCGTGGGCAGGTTGATGTTCGGGTAGTTCCCGGTGCGCTGGTAAATGGACATGGCCTGGGAGAACGCCGCGCTGTTGAGCGTGTTCACCTTGCCCTGGATGATCTTCTTCTTGGCCGCCATGGACTTGGCCAGGGTGGTCACCTTGGTCATCTGCTGGACCGCGGTGTCGTGCGCCCGGCGGGCGGCCGCCTCGGCGGTGGACAGCGCGCTGACCCGGTCCCCGTTCTCCGTCTGCAGCTGCTGCATGATCGCGGCCCGGCTGAGCATCGAGCCGGTGTCTGGGGAGGTGAGGACCTGCAGTGGGGTGGCCAGGCCGCCGTTCATGTAACTTTCCGCGGCCAGCTGGCCGATGGCGGCCTGCCCCGACACGAGCCGGGTGGCGTCCTGCCGGTAGGTGGTCATCGCGGTCTTCGCCTCGGCGCGGGCCTCGCTCATCTGGATGCGCAGCCCGTCGTACTGCTCGCTCAGCACGTCGATCTGGTGGCCCAGGCTCTTGGCCTGCGCGACCAGGCTGGCCAGGCTGGGCTGCGGGCGGCTGACGGCCGCGCTGCCCACCGTGGCGGGCAGCACCAGGCTGGCGGCCGCGGCCACCGCGCCGACGGTGGCCACCTGCCGCCAGAGGCGGCGCCCGGGCACGGCAGCACGCAGCCGCCGTGTCTTCGGCGCAAGTCCCGCTGAGGCCCAGCGTTCCACGAGCTCTCCTCTCTCATCCCGCCTGCCGGGTTAGCTGACGGGTTCGGGCCAGAGGAGCCCTACCGCTGGGCGCAGCAGCGCGCCCGCTCGCGGATTCACCCCGGGAACACGGGTCCCCGGCTTTCTGGCCGCGTCCTGCGGCACAGAAACTCGGCGGCCGTGCCGCCCTCTGGGGGGGCTGGAGTGCAGCACGGTGACAGCGATGCAGATTAATGGATCACAGCCCACCCGGTGACCCGAACGGCAGAATCCCCGACCCGTGATGGGCTAAGGGGACAAGCCGAAATCAGGACGTGATGGGACGCCGTAAACTCCGGGCCGGCCAGCTAAATCAATCTGTGATTCAGCGATTACCCAGAGTCTCAAAGATGCCTGGGCCGCCAGTAGTTCCGCCGGGGGCGGCCCGCCCCGGGCCAGCGGCTAAGGTGTGCGGGCGATGGAGCACATCATCAGGCGGGCCCGCACCCGCGACATCCGGGCCATTGCCGGCCTGGTCGCCGAGAACGTCGCGTCCGGCCGGGTGCTGCGCAAGGCCACCGTCACCTTGTACGAGGACGTCCAGGAGTTCTGGGTGGCCGAGCGGCTCACTGATCACCAGGTGGTGGGCTGCGGGGCGCTGCACGTGATGTGGGAGGACCTGGCCGAGATCCGCACCGTGGCGGTAGACGAGAGCTGCCAGGGGCACGGCATCGGGCACCGCCTGATCGAGGCGCTGCTGGACAGCGCCCGGGAGGTGGGCGTCGCGCGGGTTTTCGTGCTCACGTTCGCGACCGGTTTCTTCGCCCGGCACGGTTTCGAGGAGATCGAGGGCACGCCGGTCTCGCACGAGGTGTACGCGGAACTACTGCGCTCTTACGACGAGGGCGTGGCGGAGTTCCTCGACCTGGGCCGGGTGAAGCCCAACACGCTCGGCAACAGCCGGATGCTGCTCCGGCTGCCGCCGCTCCCCGAGGCCCCGCTGCCGCATGCGCCCCCGCCCGGCACACCCCTGTCTGACGGGGCCCTGTCTGACGGGGCCCTGCCGGACGGGCCCCTGACCGAGGTGCCCGTGTCCGATGCGCCGCTGCCCGGGCCGCCCCCGGCCCCCGGCGGCTAGAGCAGCCGGAGTTGCCGGTCGGCCGGCCGGCGGGCCCGTGGCGGCGCGGACCGCTCCAGCAGGCCCGGGTCAATGGCGGACAGGAACGGCGAGACCCCGGTCTCCGCGCTGCTGCCGTGCCTGCTCCGCCGCGCCGCACAGCTCAGCAGCAGATGGGTGCGGGCCCGGGTCATGCCCACGAACAGCAGCCGCCGTTCCTCAGCCGGATCCGGGCGGGTGTCCGGCGCCGCGCCCGGCAGCCACAGCGGCAGCAGCCCCCGCTCGCACCCGGCCAGGAAGACCACCTCGAACTCCAGGCCTTTGGCCGCGTGCATGGTCAGCAGCGCGATCGCGTCCGCGCGGGGATCGAGGGCGTCCACTTCCGCCCCGAGCGCTATCTCGGTCCGGAACTGCTCCATATCGTCACCGCAGCGGCGGGCGAGCGGCGCCAGCACCTCGCCCGCCGTGCGCAGGTCAGTGCCGGATAGTCCGCCCCGCCCTCCGGCTGCCGTCCGGGCCGCCTCGGCGGCAGCGGCGAGACGGCCCACCACCCCGCGCAACTGGGACGCGACCGCCGTCCCGGCCGGGAGCGGGCCGGGGTCGCCGCCTGATGCGAGCCCGCCCCGTGCCAGCTCACCCGGTGCCAGCTCACCCGGTGCCAGCTCACCCGGGGAGACCCCGTCCCGGGACAGCTCCCGGAGGATCTCGGCCACCCCGGGCCGCCGCTCCAGCAGGTCGTGGGACCGCTTCTGGAACGGCAGCCCGGCCCGGGTCAGCCCCTGGCCGAGCGACGCGGCCTGTGCGTCGGTCCGGTACAGCACCGCGATGTCGGCGAGCCCGATGCCGCCGTGGCCGTGGCCGTCGGCGCGCCCGCTGTCCAGCGAATGGAACGACGACCCGCCGAGCAGGCGGTCGATGGCCTCAGCGATCCAGGCCGCCTCTCCCGCCGGGTCGGCGGCCTCGTGAAACCTGATCTTGGTGCTGGAGACGTCGCCCCTGGCCGCCCGCAGCACCCGGCCGGGCACCAGGGTGGCGGGGGCGATGGCCTGCAGGGCCCCGGCCACGATGCCGGGGCCGGAGCGGTAGTTGGCCGAGAGCGCCGCCGTGCCCGCGCCGGGGTAGTCCTGCCCGAAGCGCAGGAAGAAGCCCACGTCCGCTCCGCGGAAGCGGTAGATGGCCTGATCCGGGTCGCCGATCACGGTGAGGCCCGTCCCGTCCCCGGCGAGCAGCCGCAGCAGCGCGTACTGCGCCGCGTCGATGTCCTGGTACTCATCCACGCTGATCTGCGGCCAGCGGGCGCGAAGCCGCGCGGCCACCGACGGCTCGGCGTCCAGCACTCCGGCCGCCAGTTCGACCAGGCCGTCGAAGTCCACCAGATCGCGGGCGGCCAGGCCCTGGCACAGCAGTTCCCGCCGCTGCGGATCGGCGGCCGCGTCCGCGAGCAGGGCCCGCCCGCCGCGCGATGACCCGGCCAGCTCGGCCGCCACCTCCAGCGCCGTCTTCTCGTCGGCGACCGTGAAGTCCGCCGTCAGCCCGGCGAGCTCGTGATGCTCGCGCAGGATCATCAGCCCGAGCCCGTGGAACGTGGTCACGGTGAGCCCCGCCGCGCGCCGGCCGAGCAGCGCCGCCAGCCGCTCGCGCATCTCCTCGGCGGCCCGTCGGGTGAAGGTCAGGGCCAGGCAGGCCCCGGCGGGCACGCCCTGCTCGGCCACGGCCGCCGCGAGGCGGTGGGTCAGCGTGCGTGTCTTGCCGGTGCCCGGTCCTGCGATGATCATCAGCGGCGCGGCGGCGGCCGCGGCGGCCCGCTGCTCTGGATCGAGCCGGTCCAGCAGCGAGCCACCCGTGGCCGCTCCCGGGGAATCCCTGTCCGCAACGCCCCCGGGCGCTTCGCCGCCCTGGCCCGGCTGATCCTTCGGGCCACCCGGGGCGGGGGCACCCTGGTGGGCCGGTCCCGCGACGGCGGCCTGGCGGCCTGGCTGGTGGCCCGGCTGGCGGGGCGCGGGGATGGCGCCGGCCAGGGAGCCTTCCGCCGCCATGTCGAACAGCGCGGCCGTGCCCCGGTCGAGTTCCCCCGGCTCGAACAGCCGGATGACCCCGTACTCGCCGTCGTAGCCGGCCTCTTTATACGCCGCCCCGGCCCGCAGCCTCGTGATGGCCTCGGCGAGCAGGCGTGCCGCCAGCCCGGCTCAGCTCGCCGGGCGGGACGGTGAGCAGGATGGCCAGTTCCGGGCCCAGCGCGGCGACCAGCCGGCTCACCTCAGCGTCGACCTTCTTGCTCTTGGGTCCGGTGCCCAGCAGTTCGGCCACCACGTCCGGCAGGGACACCAGGTTGACCGAGTTGGCCGCGGCGTCCGGCCGGTAGCCCTCCGCCCGGTCGGCCAGTTCCGTCACCCGGCTGAGCACGCCAATCGTCAGCGGCTTCCCGCAGTGCGGGCATATCCCCTCGTGGGCGGCCGACTGAGCGGGCTCCAGCCGGACCCCGCACTTACGGTGCCCGTCCAAGTGGTAACGGCCGCCCTCGGGGAAGAAATTGACCGTGCCATGCAGGCCGGCCCCGGTGCGCAAGGCCCGCTCGATCGCAAAATAATCCAGTTCAACGTCAAGTGTTGTTGCCTCACGGCCAAGCATCGGGGGTGAGTGTGCGTCCGAATTACTGACCAGCCGATAACCGTCAAGCGAAGAGCACATCCAGTTCATCGGCGGGTCAGAGGAGAGTCCGGTCTCTACCGCGAACACCTGGCCAGCCAGGTCGCCGTAACAGTCGGCGACCACATCGAAACCGGATTTGGATCCCAGTACCGCGAACCAGGGGGTCCAGATATGGGCTGGCACGAGATAGCATCCGGGGCCCGCGTTCAGCGTGATGTCCAGCAGGTGGCGTGAGTCGAGCCCAAGAATGGGGCGTCCGTCAGAGGCCAGGTTGCCTACCTTCGCAAGGGCGGCTGTGATCTTCCCCGCAGCCTCCAGCGTCGGCGCATACAACAGGTGATGGACCTTGCGTGTGCGGTCACCCGCCCGGTAGATCGTGGATATCTCGGTAGAGAGCATGAAACGCACCGGCTGATCACAAGTCGGCGATGAGTTCCGTCGTAGACGAGCCTCCAGGTCGGGGCGTAGTTGGAGTAAGCCTGGTTCGGCGGGAACCAGGGTCTGGCCGAGTTCTTCCGCCCAGCCGGGATGGGTGAAGTCCCCGGTCCCGACGACCGTCACGCCCTTGCGCAGCGCCCACCAGGCCAGCCCGGGAACGTCACAGTTCTTGCTGCACGCCCGGGAGAAGCGTGAGTGGATATGCAAGTCGGCGTGAA
This sequence comes from uncultured Actinomycetes bacterium, assembly GCA_963718305.1. Lineage (GTDB taxonomy): Bacteria > Actinomycetota > Actinomycetes > Streptosporangiales > Streptosporangiaceae > RYN-230. The sequence goes on along the minus strand of CAVQZG010000019.1, from coordinate 50,179 downwards.
ACATCCTGTGTCGCTGGCTGCTTTCTCCGTCGTCGTGTCGCGGCCTCGCGAGCCGCCCGCGGGTGCCTGGTCCTGCGGATCACCCGGCCACTGGTCCAGGTGGGCCGGGATGCGGATTCCGGGCCACCCCGGCCGATCCGGGCCAGGGCCACGCCCAGCCCTGTGACCTGGCCCTACGTCGCGGACTGGCTGGCTGCTGCGGCCGCGGATTCGCCTGCTACGTATGGGATCCTGTCACGGCGGCAGGTGCTGCGGGGCGCGGTTTGACCCAGGCGCCGGCCGTGTTCCGTGGTCAGTGCGGCCTGGCCGCCCTGGCCGTCACCCGGCCGGCCAGGCCTGGCCTCGCCCGGCAGTCTGTGTGCCTCAGCCCGGCCCGGCCGGGGCTGTCTATAGACCCCGGCGGGGCCGGCGGCCCGCCGCGCGTTCCAGGTCCTGGCTTCAGGCCGCCCGGAGTTGCCTGCGCCCGCAACAGGGAGGGCGCGGCCAGCCTCCCATTGGGTATGAGCAACAATGCATAAGCAGGCCCGCGCCAGATGACCCAATGTTCATCGGTGGTTACACCGATGAAGGCGGGCAGAGAGGTGACTGCGGTGCGGGAGGGAAGGCCAGCAGGACGGCCGGAAAGGGGTGCGCCTTGCTCAGTGACCTGGCCGCTCTGACACCTCCTGCGGTTGTCTGCGTGGCGTTCCTGATCGGAGTGGGACTCTTCCTGCGTCATCAGCTTGGGCCCAAGCGTGAGTCTGCAGAAGACGAGTACCCGGAGGATATTTCCGGCGACGGCGGGATTCCGCACGGTGATGGTCCGCAGAGTGATGCTTCGCAGCCGGCTGCATCACCTGATCGTGGCGAGCGGTAGGCGCGTTCAGAACGAAGCGCCAACCGTCAGTGGAGGACGGGATACATCGGCGCAGCTGATTGCGGGACCCTATCCATGTTCGATTACGCAGAGTTACAGTAATCTTCCGGGTAGTCCGCCCGGTGATGCCGCTCAGAGAACTATGACCGCGTTTCCGGGAACATGAATTGGCAAACGCAAGCGGTGCATGGTATATCTTTGGCAACCTAAAATTGTTGCTCCAGCGGAAGGGCTGGCACCCATGGCACAAAAGGTTCAGGTGCTCCTCGTCGACGACCTCGATGGGGGCGAGGCGACCGAGACCGTGGCCTTCAGTCTCGATGGCACCACCTACGAGATCGACCTCAGTTCAGATAACGCGAGCAAGCTCCGCAAAGAGTTTGCGCCCTACGTTGACCATGCCCGCAAGGCGAGTGGTGGCGCGGCAGGCGGCCGCCGCCGGCGCACCAGGACCGGACCGGGCCGGGAGCGCAGCTCAGAAATCCGGGCGTGGGCCAAACAGCGCGGCTACAAGGTTAGCGAGCGTGGCCGGATTCCGGCCCAGATCATCTCGGAGTACGACGCAGCCCACTAGGGATTTGCATCGAAGGGCCCGCAGGTGCCCCGTGGCGTACCAGTTTTCCGTAGGACTCTGGAGCACGCCGCGGGACCCGTGCGGGCCCTGTGCTTTGCGGGCCCGTGCTTTGGGGGACGCTTCTTTACGGGCCCTTTGCTTTCTGCCCGCCGCTTTCTGCACCGTGCCATCCGCACTGTGCTATCCGGACCGGGGCTATCCGGACCGGGGGCCATCCGGACCCGCGTCTGACCGCGTCCTGTTACCGGCATCATTAGCCCCGTCCGGGCCGCCACGCACCAGGCCCGCTCTGGCACCCCTCGGCTCCCGGCCTCCCCACCCCGGCCACTGGCCTCGTCCCGCGCGCCAGCCCCGCCGGGCGATGTCTGGGCCGGGCCCGATTCCGGGCCGCAAGCGCCCCGCGGGGTGAACTTCCCGGACGCCCGGCTCGTTGGTACGGGGTATGAACCGGCGCTGGTCGCAGCAGGGTCGAGGGCGTTCGCTTGCGGCGTACAGGGAACACCTTCGCCCCTCCCGGGGGTTGGATGGGATGAAGGTCCTCAAGCCGGGGAACTGTTTACTCAAGTGCCGCATATCGCGCGGTACATCGTCCGGCATGCGGGCTACCATGCGGAAGGGACGGGCCCCGGACAACCGGACATCTGGGTCCCCCCGACCGCTCTGTGAGGAGCGAGGCGATGTTCGAAAGGTTTACCGACCGGGCGCGGAGAGTTGTGGTGCTGGCTCAAGAAGAAGCCAGGATGCTCAACCACAACTACATCGGCACCGAGCACATCCTGCTTGGCCTGATCCACGAGGGCGAGGGCGTGGCGGCCAAGGCGCTGGAGTCCCTGGGAATCAGCCTGGAGGCTGTACGCCAGCAGGTTGAAGAGATAATCGGCCAGGGCCAGCAGGCACCTTCCGGGCATATCCCGTTTACGCCGCGCGCGAAGAAGGTGCTTGAGCTTTCGCTGCGCGAGGCGCTGCAGCTTGGGCACAACTACATCGGCACCGAGCACATCCTGCTCGGCCTCATCCGCGAGGGTGAGGGTGTGGCGGCCCAGGTGCTGGTCAAGCTGGGCGCGGACCTGAACCGGGTTCGCCAGCAGGTGATCCAGCTGCTGCACGGCTACCAGGGCAAGGAGCCCGCCGCGGCGGGCGCGCCCTCGGAGTCGGCTCCGTCCACCTCCCTGGTCCTGGACCAGTTCGGGCGGAACCTGACCCAGGGTGCCCGGGAGGGCAAGCTCGATCCGGTGATCGGCCGGGAGAAGGAAATCGAGCGTGTCATGCAGGTCCTGTCCCGGCGCACCAAGAACAACCCGGTGCTGGTGGGCGAGCCTGGCGTGGGCAAGACCGCCGTGGTCGAAGGGCTGGCCCAGAAGATCGTCAAGGGCGAGGTGCCCGAGACGCTGAAGGACAAGCAGCTCTACACGCTGGACCTCGGTGCACTGGTGGCCGGTTCGCGCTACCGCGGCGACTTCGAGGAGCGGCTGAAGAAGGTCCTGAAGGAGATCCGGACCCGCGGTGACATCATCCTGTTCATCGACGAGCTGCACACGCTGGTCGGGGCGGGCGCTGCCGAGGGAGCGATTGACGCTGCCTCCATCCTGAAGCCGATGCTGGCCCGCGGCGAGCTTCAGACCATTGGCGCCACCACGCTGGATGAGTACCGCAAGCACCTGGAGAAGGACGCCGCGCTTGAGCGGCGGTTCCAGCCGATCCAGGTGGCCGAGCCGACGATCTCGCACACCATCGAGATCCTCAAGGGTCTGCGCGACCGGTACGAGGCGCACCACCGGGTGTCCATCACCGATGGGGCGCTGGTGGCCTCCGCCCAGCTGGCGGACCGTTACATCAGCGACCGGTTCCTGCCGGACAAGGCGATCGACCTGATCGACGAGGCTGGCTCGCGGATGCGGATCCGCCGGATGACCGCACCCCCGGACCTGCGCGAGTACGACGAGAAGATCGCCCAGGTGCGCCGGGAGAAGGAGTCGGCCATCGACTCCCAGGACTTCGAGAAGGCGGCGGCGCTCCGGGACAACGAGAAGCAGCTGATCGCGAAGAAGGAGACCCGGGAGAAGGAGTGGAAGGCCGGCGACATGGACGTCGTCGCCGAGGTCAACGAGGAGCTCATCGCCGAGGTCCTGGCCACCGCGACCGGCATCCCGGTGTTCAAGCTGACCGAGGAGGAGTCGCAGCGGCTGCTCCGCATGGAGGATGAGCTGCACCGCCGGGTCATCGGGCAGAACGACGCGATCAAGGCGCTGTCCCAGGCCATCCGGCGGACCCGGGCCGGCCTGAAGGACCCGAAGCGTCCCGGTGGGTCGTTCATCTTCGCCGGGCCTTCCGGGGTCGGCAAGACCGAGTTGTCCAAGACGCTCGCGGAATTCCTGTTCGGTGACGAGGACTCGCTGATCCAGCTCGACATGAGCGAGTACATGGAGAAGCACACGGTCTCCCGGCTGTTCGGCTCCCCGCCCGGCTATGTCGGCTACGAGGAAGGTGGCCAGCTCACTGAGAAGGTGCGCCGCAAGCCGTTCTCGGTGGTCTTGTTCGACGAGATCGAAAAGGCCCACCAGGACATCTTCAACTCCCTGCTCCAGATCCTGGAGGACGGGCGGCTGACCGACGCTCAGGGTCGGCAGGTGGACTTCAAGAACACCGTCATCATCATGACGACCAACCTGGGCACCAGGGACATCTCCAAGGGCGTGTCCGTCGGTTTCGCCCGGTCCGGTGAGTCGAAGGGCTCGTACGACCGGATGAAGTCCAAGGTGAACGAGGAGCTGAAGCAGCACTTCCGGCCGGAGTTCCTGAACCGGGTGGACGACACCATCGTCTTCCACCAGCTCACCGAGGACGAGATCGTCACGATCGTCGATCTGATGATCGCCAAGGTGGACGAGCGGCTCAAGGACCGCGACATGGGCCTGGAACTGCGTCCGGACGCCAAGGCCCTGCTGGCGGTGCGCGGCTACGACCCGGTGCTCGGGGCGCGGCCACTGCGGCGCACCATCCAGCGGTCGATCGAGGACGCCCTGTCCGAGAAGATCCTGTTCGGTGAGCTCAAGGCCGGCCAGATCGTCAGCGTGGACGTCGAGGGCACCGGCGAGGACGCCCAGTTCACGTTCAAGGGCGTGCCCAAGCCGGACGCCGTGCCGGATGCCGTCCCCGAAGAGGTCGGCACTGGTGCCGCGGCGGTCGAGCGCGGGGCCACCGCGCCGCCGCAGGACTAACCTGCACCGGCACCCGATCGCAAGAACACGGAGCGGCGGTCCCCTTCGGGGGGCCGCCGCTCCGCGTATGCGGGCGGGCTCATCCCGGGGGTCCCGGGGGTTACGTGCCTGCGGCGGGACGTGCGCATGGCGCCGGGGAGGCGGGGCCCGCCGCAGGCGGGTGCTCGCCGAGCCGGCGTTCGGCGCACAGCGGCGAGCGGGGGGTCCAGGGGGGTCGTCCCCCCGGACTAGAAGGTCATTCCGGGCAGCGCGAACCGCCCGTCCGGCAGCGGGTCCACCAGGCCGTCCGCCACCAGGCCGTCCAGGGCCCGGTGGCGCTGCAGTTGATCCGCCCAGGCGGCCTCGAGCTGCGAGCCCGGTACCGGCCCCGGGCAGTCGCGGAGCACGGCCAGCAGCCGCCCGCGGCACTGCCGGTCGGTGCCCTCGTACTTCTGGCTGCGCCGTGGGCCGCCATCCGCGGGGTGCCCGGCCCGGTGCCACGCGCAGCGGACCGCCACCGGGCAGCTAACGCACTGCGGCCGGGCGGCGGTGCAGATCAGCGCCCCGAGTTCCATGACCGCCACCGACCATCGTGCGGCCACCGCGGGCCGCTCCGGCAGCAGCGACTCGGCCAGCCGCCGCTCCGCCACCGACGGGCTGGGTGGCGGCAGCTCGCGGCCGCTCACCAGCCGGGCCAGCACCCGCCGGACGTTGGTGTCCAGCACCGCGTGACGCTGACCGAAGGCGAAGCTGGCCACCGCGGCGGCGGTGTAGGAGCCGATGCCGGGCAGCTCCCTCAGCGCGTCCGCCGACGAGGGCACCTCCCCGCCGTGCCGGTCCACCAGGGCCTGGGCCGTCGCATGCAGCCGGATCGCCCGCCGCGGGTAGCCGAGACGCCCCCAGGCCCGCACCGCGTCCCCGGCCGGGGACGCCGCCAGCGACGCGGGCGTCGGCCACCGGGCCAGCCAGGCTGTATACACCGGCAGCACCCGGGCGACGGGCGTCTGCTGCAGCATGATCTCGCTGACCAGAACGGCCCACGGCGTGGCATCGGGGCGCCGCCACGGCAGGTCCCGCTGATGAGCGGCGTACCAGTCCAGGATCGCGACCGCGTCCGGAGCCACCCGGTCTGGAATCACCCGGTCTGGAATCACTGAGTCCGCGGTCACCATGACGCCTCGATCCTCGCATGCCCGGCCGGTTGACGGGCGGGTGCGGGTTTACCGGAGGATCCCGCACGGGTCTGCCCAAAAGTGCCCCGGAGTCCACGCCAACCTGCAATAATGCCGCGCCGTTCCGGCGGGTCGGCCGGGGTCGGCGGGGGATGGCGACCCATACTGCTCGCATGCCTCACGGTTCCGCTGACCAGCGCAAAAGCGCTGGTCAGGTCAATATCTACTGGCGGCGCCGGGTCATCGCGCTGGTCGCCGGTCTCGGCATGCTCGCGCTGGTCACCTGGACCGTGAACGGGGCGCTGGGCGGCGGCAGGCACCCGGCGGACCACTGACCTGTCCCAGACCACCGGCCATCACTCCGCTCCGGCTGCCCCGGGCTCCGCGTCCGCCACGCCCGCCCGGGCCAGCAGCGCGGGCCAGCAGCGCGGGGGCCAGCAGCGCGGGGGCCAGTAGCGCGGGGGCGAGCGCGACCCCGTCCCCTACGGGGAAGCCCACGCCCACTCCCTCCTCGTCCGCAACGCACCGCGCGACCGCGAAGCACCGGCCCCATCCGGCGGGCCGGCGCGGCCAGCGGGCGGCGGCCGCGGGCGCCTGCTCCGACGCGAACCTCGTCCTGAGCCTGTCCTCCGCCCGGTACAGCTACCCCGGGCACGCCCGTCCCCAGTTCGACGTCAGCGTGGTGTCCACCGCTCGCGGCCGATGCACGGCCGACCTGGGAGCCGCCCAGCTGCATGTGCAGATCAGGGCGGGGGGAAGACCCGGGTCTGGGACTCCGCGGACTGCGTCAGGTCCGCCGCGCCCCGGGCCACGACCCTGGCCCGGGGAGTGCCCGCGGTAGTCCAGTTCACCTGGAACCGGAGGACCTCGGCCCCCGGCTGCCGCCTTCCGCACCGGGCCGTCCGGGCGGGCACTTACACCGCCACGGCGTACAGCGGGAACCTGAGCAGCCGGGCCATGATCTTCGTGCTCAAAGGCCGGGGGATCGCCGTTCCCTGACCGGGGGCCGGGACCGTGGGCCCTGACCAAAGGGTCCGGACCAAGGGCTCTGACCAAAGGGTCCGGACCAAGGGCTCTGATCAGGGGCCAGGCCGCAGGCCCTTGGCCACGGGACTGGACCGCTCAGGAGTACTTCTCCAGCAAGGTCACCTCGGCCAGCCGGGACAGGCCCTCCCGGACCGCCCGGGCCTGTGGCTCCGCCACGCCATCCACCGCCTGAAGCTCGGCCACGCTGGCCGCCAGCAGCTTGTGCAGGCCACCGAAGTGCGCCACCAGCCGCTCGGCCACCGGCCGGGGCAGCCGAGGGACCTTGGCCAGCAGCCGGTATCCCCGGGGCTCGACCGGCTCGTCCAGCATCCCGGACCCGCCGAGCCCGAGCACCGTGGCCACCGTGGCCATGTCCAGCAGCTCTTCCGGGGACAGCCGTTCCAGCTCGTCGAGCACCCGGCTGACCTGGTCGCCCAGGTGGCTGCCGGCCGCCGCTGGCAGGTAATCCTGCACCACCAGCTGCCGCTCGAAGTCGCTGCCCGCGATGAGCTCGTCCAGCTGGAGCGCGAGCAGCCGCCCATCGGTACCCAGCTCGACCTTGTAGCCCTCGATCTCACCCGCGATGCGCCGGACCATCTCCAGCCGCTGGGCCACCGCGGTCACGTCGCGCGCGGTCGCCAGGTCCTCGATCTCGTGCGCGGTCAGCGTCCCCGACACCTCATCCAGCCGGTGCTTGTACCGCTCCAGCGTGGCCAGGGCCTGATTGGCCCGGGACAGGATCGCGGCCGAATCCTCCAGCACGTACCGGGCCCCGTCCAGGTACAGGGCGATGATCCGCATGGACTTGCTGACCGAGATCACCGGGCAGCCGGTCTGCCGGCCGACGCGCTCCGCGGTCCGGTGCCGGGTGCCCGATTCGTCGGTCGGCAGCGTGGGGTCGGGGACCAGGTGCACGGCCGCCCGGACGATGTACTCTGCCCCGCCGTCGAGCACGATGGCGCCGTCCATCTTGGCCAGCTCACGCAGCCGGGTCGCCGAGAACGGCACGCGCAGCTCAAAACCGCCGGAGCACACTTCGTCCACGGCGGGCCCGTCGCCGAGCACGATCAGCGCACCCGTGTTCCCGCGCAAGATGCGCTCCAGCCCGTCGCGGAGCATGGTGCCCGGGGCCAGGGCCGCCAGGGCGGCCCAGCGGCGCTCGTCCCTGCCTTTTACGTCCCTGCTCTTGACGTCTGTGCTCTTAGCGTCCCTGCTCTTAGCGTCCCTGGTCTTGACGTCCCTGGTCTTGGCGTCCCGGTCCTTGTCGGTTGGCACACGACCCCCGGAGGTTGCTGGACCGGCCCAGTGTATCGGCGGCCCCAGGTCAAGGGCCGGCAATTTAGCCGCCAAAGGCGGCGGCCATCGCCTCCCGGATGTCCTCGACCTCCCGTACCTCAATCCCCCCGGGGGAGGACGACGCCGCGGGACCCGCCGCCATCGAGCCCGCGGGCACGATCGCCAGCCGGAACCCCATCCGTTCCGCCTCCGCCAGGCGGCGCTGCACGCCGGTGACCCGGCGTACCTCGCCGGCCAGGCCTACCTCGCCGATCGCCACCACCGAGCCGGGCACGCTGAGGTTCACCACCGCACTGGCCAGGGCGAGGGCCACGGCCAGGTCCACGGACGGCTCGCCGAGCCGGACCCCGCCCACGGTCGCCGCGTACACGTCCTGCTTGCCCAGCTTCAGGTCGGCCCGCCGGGACAGCACCGCGAGGACCATGCCGACCCGCGAAGCGTCCAGCCCGGAGGTCACCCGGCGGGGTATCTCCAGCGCGGACGGCGCCACCAGCGTCTGCACCTCGCTGAGCAGCGGGCGGCGGCCTTCCAGGGTGACGGTCACGCACGTGCCGGGCACCGCGTTGTGCCGGTGGGTGAGGAAGAGGCCGCTCGGGTCGGGCACCTCGGTGATTCCCTGCTCGCCGAGGTCGAAGCAGCCGATCTCGTCGGTCGGGCCATAGCGGTTCTTCATCGCCCGGACCATGCGGAACTGGGCGTGCCGGTCGCCCTCGAAGTGCAGCACCACGTCCACCAGGTGCTCCAGGGTCCGCGGCCCGGCGACGGACCCGTCCTTGGTCACGTGCCCGACCAGCACGGTGGTCACCGCGTGCTGCTTGGCCACCGCGATCAGGGCGGCGGTGACCGCCCGGATCTGGCTGACCCCGCCGGGCGCGCCGTCGACCCCGTCCATCGTGATGGTCTGCACCGAGTCGACGATCAGCAACTGGGGCCGTACCACCGCCACGTGGCCGAGCAGCGAGGCCAGGTCGGTCTCTGCGGCCAGGTAGAGGTTCGCGGCCACGGCGCCGATCCGGTCCGCCCGCAGCCGCACCTGGGCAGCTGATTCCTCGCCGGTGATGTACAGGACCGGCCCCGTTCCCGCCGCGTGGGTCCCCGCCTCCAGCAGCAGGGTGGACTTGCCGACACCCGGCTCGCCCGCCAGCAGCACCACCGCCCCGGGTACCAGGCCGCCGCCCAGGACCCGGTCCAGCTCGTCGAGCCCGGTCGGGCGGGCTCCCGCAGCGGTGGCGTCCACCTCGCCGATGGGCATCGCGGGGCTGGCCGGGGCGATCGCTGCGGGCGGTCCCGCTCCAGCGCCCAGTTCGGTACCGTTCAGGCCGGCCCCGGCCAGGCCCGCACCCCCGAACCCGTCCAGGGCGCCGCCCAGGCCGGCCAGCGCGGCGCTGCCGAAACCCGTCGCGCGGGCCACCCGGGAGGCGGCGACCTGCTCGACCGTGCCCCAGGCCTGGCACTCGCCACAGCGGCCGGACCATTTCGTGGTGCGCCACCCGCATTCCGCGCACTGGAACGCCGGGCCCGCCGAGGACTTCGCCATGGCCCGGACGCTACCCGCAGGCACTGACAGCGGGCCGCGTGACACTCCCGGGCAGCGACACTCCTGCGCCCTCGGCGGTGAGCAACTCCGCGCGCCGCGCCGCATAAGCTGGCCAAGGCGGATCGATCGGCGCCGGGGGAGCCCGGGATAGGGTCCGCAGCACAGTACGGAAGGAGCCCCGGTGAGCCAAGCGGGCAGCGCGCCGCGACGCCTGGTGGCGCTATCAAGCGCGTCGGTCTACCCGGACCCGACGCCCGATGCGTTCGAGGTCGCGGCACGCCTGGGTTACGACGGGGTCGAGGTGATGGTCACCCCGGACGCGGTCAGCCAGGACGTCGACGTGCTGCGCCGGCTCGCGGACTACCACAGCGTCCCGGTGCTCGCGGTGCACGCGCCCTGCCTGCTGATCACCCAGCGGGTGTGGGGCCGCGAGCCGTGGGGCAAGCTGGTCCGGGCCAAGGACGTGGCCGAACAGCTGGGCGCCCGGGTGGTCGTGGTGCATCCCCCGTTCCGGTGGCAGCGGGACTACGCCCGGGACTTCGCGGCCGGGCTGGCCCGGATGCAGGACGAGACCGACGTGGTGTTCGCGGTGGAGAACATGTTCCCGCTGCGGGCCCGGGGCGCCGAGGTCGCGCCGTACGCCCCGTCCTGGAACCCGGTCCCGATGGACTACCCGCACGTGACCCTGGACCTGTCCCACACGGCCGTGTCCGGGTCGGACGCGCTCGCCATGGCCGGCGAGCTCGGCGGCCGGCTCGCGCACGTGCACCTGGCCGACGGCACCGGGGTGCCCAACCGCGATGAGCACCTGGTCCCCGGCCGGGGCAGCCAGCCGTGCGCGCCGCTGCTGCACCGGCTGGCTGCCGAGGACTACCAGGGGCTGATCGTGCTGGAGGTCAAGACGTTCCGCGCGCCGACGCAGGAGGCCCGGTACTCGGACCTGGCCGAGGCGCTGGAGTTCACCCGGGGCAACCTGGCCGCCCCCGGCGCGGCCCCCGCGGGCGCGGCCCCGTCCGGGCCGCCGCCGGCCAGCCCGGCTCCCGCCCCGCCCGGCTCATCGCCGGCCCGGTTCGGGGCGACCGGCGACCCGCTGACCACCAGCCGCTAACTGCGGGCCGCTGACCGCCAGCCCCTCACCACGGGCCGCTTACGACCCGCCGCTGACCCTCCAACCTGCCCTGCCACCGGCCGCGCCACAGCCACCGGCGCTGGACGCGGCCACGACCGAGGATGCATGCTGCCCGTCATGACTGCGAATCGCCCCGCGCCCGCCCGGCCGGGAACGCTCATTACCGTGGCGCCGACCGGTGCGGAATCCGACAAGGCGTCCGTGCCGGCGCTGCCCGTCACCCTGGACGAGCTGACCGCGACCGCGGTCGAATGCCGTGCGGCCGGGGCCGCCGTGATCCACGTGCATATCCGGGACGGCGAGGCCCGGCCGACCCTGGACCTGGCCCGGCTCCGGGAGACCGTGCAGGCGCTGCGCCAGAGCACCGACCTGATCATCCAGCTGTCCACCGGTGGTGCCGTCACCGACAGCTTCGACGACCGGCTGGCGGTGCTCGAGGCGGCGCCGGACGCCTGCTCCCTTACCTGCGGCACGGTCAACTTCGGGGACGAGGTGTTCGCCAACCCCTGGCCATTCATCCGCGAGCTGTACGCGCGGACCCAGGCGGCCGGGGTGGTGCCCGAGTTCGAGCTGTTCGACCTGGGGCAGGTGGCCACGCTGCACCGGCTGCTGGACGAGCTGGGGCCGCCGCACGGCGGTCACGTGCACTGCGACCTGGTAATGGGCGTGCCCGGCGGGATGCCAGGCACCGTGGCGGCGCTGGTCGCCGCGGTGGCCGCGCTGCCCGCCGGCGCGACGTGGTCCGCCACCGGGATCGGGCGGACCGCGCTGCCCGTGGCGCTGGGCGCGCTGGGCGCCGGCGGCCACCTGCGGGTCGGCATGGAGGACACCACCTCGTTTGCCCGGGGCCGGCCCGTGACGGGCAACGGCGAGCTGGTCGAGCGGGCGGCCGCGCTGGCCGGCCTGGCCCAGCGGCCGCCGCTGGCCCCGGACGAGGCCCGCCAGATGCTTGGAGTGAGCTGATGCTGGGGGTGAGCAGCCGTCACTGAACCTCCCATCGTCGCCGAGGTCGTCCGCTCGGGATTCGTCGAGTCGCGGCACCGCATTTCGTTGGTGATAATCGGGGCCGACGGGGCGGCGCAGCTGACCGCCGGCCAGTGGGACGCACCGATATTCCCGCGCTCATCGAACAAGCCGATGCAGGCCGCGGGGATGCTGCGCTGCGGCCTGCACCTCGACGGCAAGCTGCTCGCCCTGGCGGCGGCCAGTCATTCGGGTGAGGACTTCCACGTCGCCGGGGTGCGCGAGATCCTGGCCGGGGCCGGGCTGACCGACGATGACCTTCAGTGCCCGCGCGGGCTGCCCTGGGAAGAGATGTTCCAGCATGAGTTCCTGCGCGAGGGCGGGGAACCCGACCGGGTGCACATGAACTGTTCCGGTAAGCACGCGGCCATGCTCGCCACCTGTGTCGCGGCGGGCTGGCCCACGGACACCTACCTCGATCCGGCGCATCCGCTCCAGGTGGCCCTCCGCCGGTCGGTGGAAGGCCTGGCCGGGGAGCAGTTCCCGGCGGCCGGGGTGGACGGGTGCGGCGCCCCGGTGTTCGCGCTGACCCTGGCCGGCCTGGCCCGGGCCTTCCAGGCGCTGGTCACCGCGCCGGCCGGGACGCCGGAACGGCGGGTGGCCGACGCCATGCGGGCCTGCCCGGAATGGACATCGGGGAGCCTGCGCCCGGAGCGGGCGCTGATGGCCTCGGTCCCCGGCCTGCTGGTCAAGGTCGGGGCGGAGGGCGTGCAGGCGTTCGCGCTCGCCGACGGCCGGGCCGCTGCGTTCAAGATCGAGGATGGCTCGTCCCGGGCCCGGGACCCCGTCACCGTGGCGCTGCTGCGCCGGCTCGGCGTGACCACCGGGCCGGGGATTTCGGATGCGGCGCTGGACCGGATCGCCGCGGTGCCGGTGCTCGGCGGCGGCCGGGTCGTCGGCGTGATCCGGGCGGAACTCCCCGGCTGAGGCACCCATCCGGGACCCGGGCTCCAGGCCCCAGCCCGCCCGCCTCAGCCGCTGCACCACCCCGGCCGGGCTGGGGTGCTTGCTGTGCGTTTGCAAAAGCAAGCACTCTTTGATTCACTGGATTTGTGAGTCCTATGCGAGTGAGCTCCATCGGTGAATACATCAAGGAGCAACGAGAGCAGGCGAAGATCTCGCTGCGCCAGCTATCCGCGGCCGCCGGGGTCTCCAACCCCTACCTGAGCCAGATCGAGCGCGGCCTGCGCCGGCCGAGTGCCGAGATACTGCAGCAGATCGCCAAGGGACTGCGGATCTCCGCCGAGGCCCTGTACGTGCAGGCCGGGATCCTCGAGGACCGTCCGGCCGACTCGGGGGTCCGCGCCGCTGTGCTGGCCGCGACCGAGCTCACCGAACGGCAGAAGCAGGTCCTGCTGGAGATCTACGAGTCCTTCCGCCGGGAGGCCACGGCCGACACGCCGGAGGACGCCGAGGCGGCCGCCGTCGCGGCGGAAGTGGCCGCCATCCAGGCGGCCGCGGCTGAGGCCACGGCGGCCCAGGCGGCCGCCGAGGCGGCCCGCGCGCAGGACGCCAGCGGGGGTGCCTGGGAGCAGGCGACGGAACTGGCTGACACCGGACTCGATGAAGAGAATGACGACCCCCTCGCGGCACCGGAGCCGTTGGGCCACCACGAGGCTGCCGGTCCGCCGGCGCCTGACTCAACGGGTCTGCCGCGACGGGTGGACCAGGAAGGATGAATGACCATGAACCGTTCCACCCTTGACGTGAAGACCGAGGTGCGCAAGCTCGCCAGCAGCAAGCCCGTGCACGCCGCCGCCGGAGCCGGGGTGCTGGCCTCCGAGGCCCTGCGCGAGCTTCCCGCGCGGATCGCCCGCTGGCGCAGCGATGGCTCGCTGGCTGCCCTGCCGGGTCTGGCCACCGAGTACATGACGACCGCCCGGACCAAGGCGGTCCAGGAGTACGACAAGCTCGCCATGCGCGGCGCGCGGGTGCTCAACGGGAAGACCGCACTGCCCGGTAAGGGCGCCGCCGCGGGCAAGAAGAGCTGATCATCCGTGCGCAGGCACCTGCTGCAGGCCGGGCGGGGGACGGGCTTTGGTTCCGGTTCCCGCCCGGACCGGATAGCCTGATTCCGTGTTGCTGAACACAGGAGCGATGAGCCCGCTCTACTGGTTCCTCGAGATACTGGCGATCGCCGCCTTTGTCTGCGAGGTTTGGGGCTTCGCGGACGCAGTGCGCCGTCCGGCGAAAGCATTCGTGGCGGCCGGCAAGCAGACCAAGCCGCTCTGGCTGATCATCCTCGGCGTGGCCGCGGTGATCGGACTTTACCTCGGCGTCCTGTCCGGCGGCTTCGGTGCCGTGGGCATCCTGCCGATCGCGGCCTTCGTGGCCTCGGCCATCTACCTCACCGACGTGCGGCCCAAGGTCAAGGAGTACGGCGGCAGCGGTGGCGGCACCAGTTCCGGCCCCTACGGCCCCTGGTAACTCCCGCCACCCGTGCGCACCCACCGGCTCGAGCTCGACGACCAGTCGCTCCGCGAGTGGGACGCGGTTGTCCTCGCGTCCGGCCCGGATGGGATCGTGCTGGACTCCTCGGCCTTCTATCCCGGCGGCGGTGGCCAGCCACCCGACCACGGGGTACTGCTGTGGGGCGGCGTGCAGACCCGGATCGAGGGCGCCCGCAAGGGTGACGACCTCTACCTGATCCCTGCCGAGGACGACCCGCTGCCGCCGGCCGGTACCTCGGTCCGCGGCGCCGTCGAGAACGAACGCCGCACCGCGCTGATGCGTACCCACACCGCGCTGCACGTGCTCGGCGGCGTGGTCTTCCGGGACTTCGGCGCGCTGGTCACCGGCGGGAACATGGAGCCGCTGACCGCGCGGATGGATTTCAACCTGACCGAGGTCCCACCCGGTTTCCGGGAGGCCGTCGAGGCTGCGTGCAACGCGGAACTGATCGCGGACCGCCGGATCGATGTCCGGGTGCTGCCGCGCGACCAGGCGTTCGCCATCCCGGACATCATCCGCACCGCCACCAACCTGGTCCCGCCGGAGGTCAAGGAGGTGCGGATCATCGACATCGTCGGCCTGGACCAGCAGGCGGACGGCGGAACGCACGTGGCCTCGACCCGCCAGGTCGGGAGGATCGGTGTCGTCAAGATCGAGAACAAGGGCAAAGGGTTCCGCCGGGTGCGGATCCAGGTCACCGAGAGCTAGATCGGGGCCAGGCCGTTACGACGCCGGCCAGGACGCTCCGGCTAGAGCGGCATCACCAGGAGCGCGGCGGGGACCACGACCAGCGCGGCGGCCGTGCTGCAGACCAGGAACAGGGCGGCCAGGCCGAGTCCCGGCGCCGGCGTGAGCAGTCGCTCCACCCGGGCGGTCACCCCGCTCTCGCCCTCGGCGCCTTCCGTCCCGTCCTCGTCCGCCACGGCCAGCGTGCCGGCCGGCGAGCCCGGCGTGCCCGCGGCGCCGACCCGGATCAACGCGGTGACGAGTTCCCGGACCGGCCGCTGCCGCGCGGCATGATCGTCCGC
Organism: uncultured Actinomycetes bacterium; assembly: GCA_963718305.1. GTDB lineage: Bacteria > Actinomycetota > Actinomycetes > Streptosporangiales > Streptosporangiaceae > RYN-230. The sequence continues at coordinate 34,890 of CAVQZG010000019.1, read as the reverse complement.
GAGCATCTCGATGAGCAGCGCGACCGACGCGTAGGACCGCTGCACCAGCACTGACCAGGGGAAAGCCCGGGCCAGGGCGGTAAACGGGAGCAGGACGAGGTCGTGCCGCTCCCGGAGGTGCGCTCGCTCGTGGGCCAGTACCGCGGCCAGTTCCGCCTGGTCCAGCAGGTCGAGCGCGCCGGCGCTGATCACGATGCGGGAGCGCAGCCCCGGCACGCAGTAGGCGGCCGCGGCGGGATAGTCCACCACCAGGGCGCCGGGGACCTTCGGATCGCCGTGCGCGAGCAGGCTCAGCAACGCCCGGTGACGCCGTCGGTCCCGCAATACCGCCCCGGCCGAGGCGATCAGGACCCAGCACAGCAGGGCGAGCAACGCCGCCGAGGCGCCCAGGCAGAGCAGCCGCATCGCCGCGGCCAGGCCGGGTGGCCGCACCTCGCCGGTCACGTCGCGGACCGCGTGATTAAGGACCGTGAATGCGCCGCCGGCCACCCCGGGTCCCCCCGGGTCGGCGCCGAGCGCGGCCAGGGTACCGATCGCGGCGACGCCCCAGCCGAGCCCCATGGCCTGCCACAGCATGATCGCTGCCGCCGGTGACCGGCGTGGCCAGCGCGCGGCGGCCAGTCCCGCGGCTGCGGGTACCAGGCTCACCGCCAAGGTAGCCAGAACCAGGACTGGGGAAAGCACGGAAAGTCAGCTCCCGGCGGGATCTCCGCCTGTCTCCAGGGCTCGACGCAGCACCCGTGCCTCACTACCCGACACACGGCGGGCGAAACTTGCGAGCGCGGCCGACCGGTCGCCGGTCTGGTCGAGGGCGAAAAGCATCAGCTCGGTGACGTATGCTTCCCGGCTCGCTGCGGCGCGGTACAGCCAGGCCCGTCCGTCCCGCTCTCGCCGGGCGAACCCTTTCTTGGCCAATCGGTCCAGGACGGTCATCACCGTAGTGTGAGCCAGATCCCGGTCGGTAAGCCTACTGCCAACCTGGCGTACCGTGAGCTGAGTCTCGCTTTCCCAGAGAACGTCCATGATGGCGCGTTCGAGTTCGCCCAGTCGGTTCACGCAATCACTCTACCTACCGGCTCTCTCACCGGGCAGACCCAACCCCGCCGGCCACCCGGCTACGTGAGCCAGTACACGTTGTAGTGCTGGTGGTGCATCCGCGCGATCGGGATGAGCGTGACCGGGCGGCCGCTCGCGGTCGCCTGGAAACGCAGCTGCCGCCCCGGGATCCGGGTCACGGACCCGGGGTTCAGCTCGGGCATGAACATGGACTCCACGCCGCCGTAGCCGCCGCTGAGCACGACGGGGCCGTAGGTGACGGCCTGCACCGCGGGCTGGTCCGGCGTCCGGTTGAGCGCGAGGGTCATGGGCAGGCTCACGTCCACCCGGTCCCCGGGCCGCCACTGCCGCTCGATGACCAGCCACGTCCCCGGGGTGTGCGGCCCGGGCAGCGGCTCGCCGTTCACCCAGGCCCGGGCCGGGCCGGCCAGCCAGCCAGGCAGCCGGACCCGCACGGCCATCCGGGCCGAGCCGGAAACGACCCTGAGGTGGGTGGCGGGCTCATCCGGGAATCCGGTGGACTGCCGGATCGTCACGCCCGCCGCGGCCCAGCTGACTTCGGACGGGACGAACAGGTTGACGAATAGCCCGCCGGTGTCCCGGGAGTAGACGGTGTCCGCGAACTTGGCCTGGGTTTCCATTCCGGTCGCGTCGTCGCAGGAGAAATTGTGGTAATTGGTCGAGTAGACGTCGGGGTTGGTGCCCATGAAGGGCGGCTGGCGCTTGAACGCGGCTGGGGACAGCCCCGTGTAATAAATGTTGAAGCCGTGCGCGGACCGGGGGTCCTGTTCGCCCAGCATCTGATTGAACAGCGTCCGCTCGTAGTAGTCGAGCAGGTCCACCCGGTGCGGCTGGTGGAAATGCAGCAGCCGGGTCAGCTTCAGCATGTTGTAACTGCAGCAGTTCTCGCAGGTGCGGTTGCTCAGCTGGCCGGCGATCACGTCGGGCGCATGCCAGTGCTCCCAGTTGCTGGTGCCGCCGATGACGTAGGCATGGTGGTCGGTGACGATCCGCCAGAAGTTGGCGGCGATGTCGTGGTAGCGGCGGTCCCCGGTTTCCTCCCAGATCCGCACGCAGGCGATCATCTTCGGGATGGTGGTGTTCGCGTGCCGGCCGGGCAGATCGTCCTGGCCGGCGGCCAGCGGATCGAACAGGCGCGCGTGGTAGAACCGCTCGGCCGTGCGCAGGTAGCTCTCGTCCCAGGTCAGCCGGTACAGGTTGGTCAGCGACTCGGCGATGCCGCCGTGCTCGACATTCAGGATCCGCTGCATGTGCGGGTAGGAGAGCCGGCCGGTCCGCCACCCGACCCAGTCGCCGAGCCGGGCCGCCACCTCCAGGGCCCGGGTGTTCCCGGCCAGCTCATGCTGATCGATCAGCCCGGCCATGATCTTGTGGATCATGTAGTAGGGCGACCAGACCGGCAGGCCCGCTTCGAGCCGGTCGAAGAAGGTCTCCGGGAAGGCCGACAGGTACCCGTGGTGGAAGCCCGCCGCGCGGTCCCGGGCCTGGCACCGGGCCAGCTGCTCCACCAGGTAGGCGCCCTTGTCCGCGGCGGCCTGGTTCCCGGTGTTCGCGTAGGTGAGGGCCAGCCCGGACATCAGGTGCCCGGTGCAGTGCCCGCGGACCAGGGATCCCGGCGCCTCCCAGCCGCCGCACGGCCGGGCCGACGACGGCAGGCCGTAGTTCAGCCGGAAGGTGTGCAGCAGCCGGTCCGGATCGACGAACATGAGGTAGTTGCTGTTCCGCGCCTGGTTCGCGCGCATCGGGCTGTCCAGCAGCCGGACCGCGGACAGCGGGAACGCCGCCGTGAGCCCGGCGGTCCCATCCGGGACGTACCCGCTCGCCCAGTTGCCCGACGCGGCGCTCAGCCGCCCGGGGAGGACGTTGGCCAGCACGGCCCCGGCCGCCCCGCCGCCGATCGCGGCGAGCACCGCCCTTCTGCTGACCTGATGCGAGGACATGCACCGCCCCCTGAAGGCCTGCCCACCGCGGCTGCTCCCGGGTGACCCTCTTTGATCACAGCTCACACCAGTGTGGCCGTCAATCCCAGCCCGGTTACGATCCCCTCTGAGGCAGCTCAGACCGTCAGGGCCTGCCTTGGGCGCTCTGCGGCAGGAAAAAGGTCTGGAAGCTGGCGCCGCCGTTGGACAGGTCCGCCGGGACGGCCACCCAGTCGCTGCCGGACTGCTGCCCGGTGTTGGCGAGCAGTTTGTGGTGCACCCACCACGACCACAGCGTCGCCTTGTGGCCACTGTAAGTGGTCAGTGACACACTGTTGTAAGCGGCGACCTTCGTGGAGCTGGCGGGCGGAGTGTGCGGGTAGGACGCGTCCCACGGCGAGCTGCCGAACTCGGTCCCCACCCGGGCCTGGGTGAACGACGGCGCGGTGAGGTCGTACGACGACGTGAAACCCCACAAACCGCCGTCGGTGAACCCGGACATGACCACCTGTCCCACCTCCGGGAGATAGTTGATCCTCAGCGTCCAACTGACACCAGAGAAAAAGGTGCGGGCTACCGGGGTACAAGCGTCGGGTTCGCAGTACTGAGCGTTCGGATTCGAGGCGATCGCCTGACGGGTGCTCCGGTCGTAGATGGTGGCGTAGGGGGTGTAGGCCGAGCCTGAGGTGCTCGCGGTGATGCCGACGGTAACCACCAGGCCAGAGGTCCAGAGCTGGACGCTGTGCCCGAAGCTGGCCACTTCGCCGGCATACTGCGTGGGCTGGCGCAGGAAGACGCGGGCGTCGATGGTCTTGAACTGGGCCCCGGTGGCGGCGAACCCGGCCTGCTCCGGGCTGATCTGCGCGGTGCCGGTGCTGGCACCCGCGGGCATCGCCAGCGCGAGTACCGCGGCCACCGCCGCCAGGAGCGCTACTACCGGACGCCACGGCAAGCTGCGGATAGCCATGCCTCTGCCTCTTTTCCTTATGCCGGCGATGTCTTTGCCGTTTCATGAACCAAGGTCCCATGAAACGGCCGCCCGGGCACGGCATCTTCCCAGCCGCCGTGTCCAGCTAGGATGTGCAGGTCGTCGCCGAGGGGAGGACACCGGTGTCCCAGGAATCGCCCCGCTTCCGCGCGGTACTGGACAACTTCGCGCCGTACCAGCCCGGCCGCCGGGTTTCCGCACCGGACGGCCGGTCCTACAAGCTGTCCTCGAACGAATCCCCGTTCGGCCCGCTGCCCTCGGTGGCCCACGTCATCGCGCAGGCCGCCCTGGACGTGAACCGCTACCCGGACAACGGCGCGGCCGGGCTGACCGAGGCGATCGCACAGCGGTTCGGGGTGCCAGCAGATCACATCGCGGTGGGCTGCGGCTCGGTCGGGGTGACCCAGCAGCTACTCGAGGCCGCAGGCGAGCCGGACGCGGAAGTGCTCTACGCCTGGCGTTCGTTCGAGGCCTACCCGACCCTGGTCGATCTGTCGTCGGCGGTCCCGGTCACGGTGCCGTTGCGGGCCGAGACGCACGACCTGCCGGCCATGGCCGACGCGATCACCAGCCGGACCCGGCTCATCTTCGTCTGCAACCCGAACAACCCGACCGGCACCGTGGTGCACGCGGACGAGCTGGCGGAATTCCTGGACCGGGTCCCCCCGCAGACCCTCGTGGTGCTGGATGAGGCCTACCACGAGTACGTCCGGGACCCGCGGGTACCGGACGGGATGGCCCTGTACCGGGACCGCCCGAACGTGACCGTGCTGCGCACCTTCTCCAAGGCGTACGGGCTGGCCGGGCTGCGGGTCGGCTTCCTGGTGGGGCACTCGCCGGTGGCCGCGGCCGTGCGCAAGACCATGCTGCCGTTCACGGTGAACGCGGTCGCCCAGGCCGCCGCCATCGCGTCCCTGGCTGCTGAGGCGGAACTGCTCGAGCGGGTGGACGCGGTGGTCAAGGAGCGGTCCCGGGTCCGCGACGAACTGCTCGCCCAGGGCTGGTCGGTGCCGCCGACCGAGGCCAACTTCGTCTGGCTGCGCCTCGGTGCGGAGACCCAGGACTTCGCGGCGGCCGCGGCGCGGGCCGGGGTCGCGGTCCGGCCGTTCGGCGCGGAGGGCGCCCGGATCTCGATCGGCGACCACGACGCGAATGACGCGTTCCTGTCCGTGGCCCGCGCCTATCCCCGCCGGCCCTGATTAGCGGGGGGCGACCCCCGCTCCACTTTCCCGGGGGACGCCACCGTCACCGGGGGGCGCCGCGGCGCTCCAGCTTCTCGGTGACCAGCCGGTAGAACTGGCGCGGCCGGCCCGGCTGCGGCGCCCGGCTCGGCGGCAACGGCCAGGCCAGCCCCTCCTCGACCAGGCTGTGCAGGAGCCGCCGGGCGGTGCGGGCGGTGACGCCCAGCACCCGGCCCGCGGTTTCCGCGTCGACCACGAGCGCGCTGTCGCTGCCGGCCAGCTTGTCGGCCAGCCGGGACAGGGTCTCCAGGCCGCGGGGCCGGCTGGCCTCCGCGGCCGGGGCGGCCGGGTGCCGGGGCGCGGGGACCAGGGCCACGCCCTCCCGGTCCAGGGCGAACCCGCGGGTCCCGGCGGCTACGTGGGACCGGGACAGCGCAGCCTGCGCGTGGGTCTCCGCGTCCTGCGCGGTCCGCCCCATCCCGATGCCGACTTCCACCGCGATGCCGAGCTCGGTCCGGGCCCGCTCGCTGAACGGGGGGACCCGGAATCCGTCGGTGGCCGCGGCGAGCGACCCCCGGGTCGCGGTGACCAGGAAGCAGTGATCGCTGACCGGGCTGACCGAGGCGTGCATCCGCTGGGCTTCCTGGACCAGGAACCGGTGCACGGTGAGCCGCAGTTCCTCGCGGGCGTGCCGCGGCGAGGACCGGCGCGAGGTGTCCCGGAGCGTGGGTACCTCCACCAGGGCCACGGCGAGCTGTGCCTCCTCCAGCCGCCGGTTCCCGGCGAGCAGGGTGGCCGTGCGCAGGGCGGCCCGGATGGCGCTGCTGGTGGGGCGCAGGATCCGGACGGGCACGTCGGCGGCGGAAAGCCGCTGGGCGACCGACTGGAGGCAGGTGAACGCGACCGTGATCTCCTCCCGCCGCCAGAGCCGCTCGTGGAACGCGGCCAGCGTGGCCGCGTTCGCGGCGTCCTCCCGGACGTGCACGCCGGCCGAGGGCACGCCCAGTTCGGCGAACGCGTCCTCCACGTCGGCGCGGCTGAGCACGTCCACGCTGACCCGGCTGAGGTCCTGGCCCAGTTCCCTGGTGGCACGCAGCAAGGCCGCGTACAGCGCGCTGCCGGACAGCGGCACGTAGGTGGCCGGGACCCGGAGCGTGCCCGCCCGCCGGGCGTACTCATACGGCACCTGGCTGGCGAACAGGCAGGCGTCGATCCCCGGCCCGAGCCGCTGCACCTTGTCGGCGGCTTCCTGCTCGCTGCGGTAGGCGGCGGCCACAAGCCTGCGGGCCGAGGCGGCCGAGGTCCCGTTGGCGGACGCCCCGGGGGAACTGACCGCCGGGTGAGCCGTCGCGCCGGGCAGCCCGCCCGACTGCGGGCTTCCGGACAGCATGATCCGTTCCACCAGGTCGTGCGGGCCGACGATGCCAATGGTCAGCTCGGCTGCGGTCTGGCGCTGGGCCGTCATGGCCGGCCGCCCGTCGGCGCTGGCGGCTGGCCAGTGGCACCACAAACGACACGTGCCCGGCATGGCGGGCACGCGTCAGGTGGTCCGGCAACTACTAATGTGCCGCCGGCCGCGGGGTACTTCCTGTGCTGTGAAGTCACTGTCAGACCCTTACGCTGCAACGATTGCACGATCGTATATTTCGTAACCCTTCCGCGCCCTGCGGGGAAGGGAATCGGTGGACTGTTTCGTGCAACGTCACATTTTCCGGGTGCCGGCCCAGGGTCAGACCAGCCGCCGGCTCGATGAGCCGCCGGCAGGCGAGCGCACCGGCTAGATCAGCCGCTTTCCTCAGCGGTGATGTCGGCGCCGAGGGTGGTGAGCCGCTCGGCCACCGCGGCGTGGCCACGGTCGATGAGGTATCCCGGCGCGACCACGGTCTCGCCCTCCGCGCACAGCCCGGCCAGGATGAGCGCGATCCCGGTCCGCAGGTCGTGCGCGACGACCTTGGTGCCCTTGAGGGTGGACGGGCCATGCACGATGACCACGTTGCCGCTGTCCACCTCGACCTTGGCGCCCATCTTGTTCAGCTCCCCGACCAGCCCGTAGCGGCCGTCGAAGATGGTTTCCCGGATGTAGCTGGCTCCGTCGGCCAGGCAGCTCAGCGCCATGATGGGCGACTGGAGATCGGTGGCGAAGCCGGGGTACGGGCTGGTGATGACGTTTATCGGGCGCAGCGTGCGCTCCCGGCGGACCTGGAGAACCGCGCCCTTGGGGGTGAAGTCCACGCCCATCTGCTCGAGCTTCCAGCGGACCACCCCGAAGTGCTCGAGGGAGGCACCGACCAGGTTAAGTTCGCCGCCGGTGATCGCGGCCGCCATGGCCAGCACGCCCGCGTCGATCCGGTCCGGCATCACCGTGTGCTCTGTCGCGGTCAGCTGGCTGACCCCGCGGACGGTCACGAACCCGGTGCCGCCGCCTTTGATGTCCGCGCCCATCTTGCTCAGGAACGCGATGACGTCGAGCACCTCCGGCTCGAGAGCGCAGTTGTCGATGATGGTGGTGCCCGGGGCCAGGCAGGCCGCCATGATCAGGTTCTCGGTGCCGGTGTGGGACGGGGTGTCCAGGTACAGGTGGGCGCCCTGCAGCTTGCCCGCCTTGATGTGGATCTTGTCGTCCTGCTCGTCCACGATGGCGCCGAGCCGGGCGAAGCCGCGGTAGTGGAAGTCCAGGTTGCGGCTGCCCAGGTTGCAGCCGCCGATGCCCTCGATGACCGCCTCACCGAACCGGTGCAGCAGGGCCGGCACGAACAGCACCGAACTGCGGAAGCGGCGGGCGATCTCGGCCGGCAGGACGAAGCTGGTCAGGTTGGAGGCGTCCACCACGAGGGTGCGCTCGGCCTCGTGGAACTTAACTACCGCGCCCACGGCCTGAGCGAGTTCCACCGCGCGGCGGACGTCCTCGATAGCCGGCACGTTACGCAGGACGGTGCGGCCTTCTCCGGTGAGCAGCGACGCGGCGATCATCTTGAGCGCCGCGTTCTTGGCGCCCTGGACGAAGACCGTGCCCTGCAGCGGAATCCCGCCTCGTACGCGGTAGCAGGTCTCGGGGCCAATGGTCATGGGGCTGAAGCTCCTGTCCTTCGGAAACGCGAGGTCAACGGCCTGCCGCAGGTGCACTGTTGCCACCCGGCGCCCGCCCAGCAGGATGGCGGGCCGGCGGGAAGCCTCGTACATGTTCCAGGCCAGTATTCCACCGGCCGGGCCCCCCTTCGGCGACACCCAGATACGGGCCGTACGCACCGCGCTCCGTCAGGTGCGCAGAGCGGCCGGCCAGGCTGTCACGGCAGTCATACCCACTGTCGTCCAGTGATGCGCTCATATGCCTCGATGTAGCTCGCACGGGTCTGCTCAACCACGTGGCCGGGCAGTGCTGGGGGTGGCTCTGTGTCCCGTTTGTCCCAGCCGGCCTCGGGCGAGTCTAGCCAGTCCCGGACAATCTGCTTGTCAAATGAGACTTGTGGCTGGCCAGGTTGCCATTGGCTGGCGGGCCACAGCCGGGAGGAGTCGGGGGTCAGAACTTCGTCGGCCAGCAGCAGCCGCCCCTCCGGGTCGAAGCCGAGTTCGATCTTCGTATCCGCGACCAGGATGCCGTTCCGGGCGGCGATGGCCGCTCCCCGCCGGTACACCTCCAGGGTGATCCGCTCCAGGTCAGCCGCCACGCCGGCCCCGACCGTCGCGGCCACCGCGGACAGCGGGATGTTCTCGTCGTGCTGCCCGCGCGGTGCCTTGGTGGCCGGGGTGAAAATTGGCTCGGGCAACTGCGATCCCTCGGTGAGCCCGGGGGGCAGCGGCACCCCGCATACCGACCCGGATTCCCGGTACTCGCGCAGCCCGGACCCGGCCAGGTAACCGCGGGCCACGCACTCCACCGGCACCATCGACAGCCTGCGGCAGGCCATGGCCCGCCCGGCGAACTCGGCCGGGACCTCCGCGTCGGCGAGATGGTTCGGGACCAGGTCGGCGAGTTGCCCGAACCACCACAGTGACAATTGGGTCAGGATCTTCCCTTTGTCCGGGATCGGGGTGGGCAGCACGTGATCGTAGGCGGATACCCGGTCCGAGGCGACGAGCAGCAGCAGGTCGTCGCCCCAGGAGTAGACGTCGCGGACCTTGCCGGAATACAGCAGCGTGAGGGATACCCCGCCCGGGCCGGGAGGGCCAGCACTGCCCGGGCCGGCCTCGCTCATGACAGCCGCTCCAGCCGCTCGAACACCGGCCCGAGGCGCGCCACGTACCGTTCCGGGCGGCACACCTCGTCCAGTGCGGCCTCGTCCAGGGTGCGGCCGCCCGCGGCCGCCTCGGCGCGGAGTGTCTCCCGCAGTGGCGTCCCGGTCTGCCACGTGATCATGGCCGCGGACTGGACCAGCACATAAGCGTCCTCCCGGGACATTCCGGAGTCCACCAGCGCCAGCAGGATGCTCGAGGTGTAGATGAGGCCGCCGGTGGATTCCAGGTTCGCGATCATGCGGTCCGGGTCCACCACCAGGCCCTCGACCAGCCCGGTGGTCAGGTTCAGCAGGTAGTCGGTGGCGGTCGCCGCGTCCGGCAGCGCGATCCGCTCCACGCTGGAGTGCGAGATGTCCCGCTCATGCCACAGCGGCATGCCTTCCAGGACCGGGGTGACGTAACCGCGGACGATCCGGGCGATGCCGCTGATCCGCTCGGAGCGGATCGGGTTCTTCTTATGCGGCATCGAGGAGGAACCCTTCTGGCCGGCCCGGAACGGCTCGGCGAGTTCCCGCACCTCGGTCCGCTGCCCGTGCCGGACCTCCAGCGCGATCGCCTCGCACACGGTGGCGATCACCGCGAGGGCGCTGATCCACTCCGAGATGCCGTCGCGGAACACCACCTGGGTCGCCACGTCGGCCGGGCGCAGGCCCAGTTCCGGCATGACGGTGGCCTCGATGGCCGGGTCGATGTTGGAGTAGGTGCCGACCGGGCCGGACAGCTTGCCGACCGCGACCGCGTCCCGGGCCCGGACCAGCCGGTCCCGGCTGCGGGCCATGGCGAACGCGAAGTCGGCGACCCGGTGGCCCCAGATGTCCGGCTCGGCGTGGATCCCGTGCGTCCGCCCCACCCGCAGCGTGCCCCGGTGCGCCAGGCCGTGCTCGCGCAGCGCGGCGACCAGCCGGGTCGCCTCCGCGATCAGCAGGTCGGTGGCCTCGGCCAGCTGCAGCGCCAGCGCCGTGTCCAGCAGGTCGGACGAGGTCATCCCGTAATGCACGTAAGCGGCGGCCTCGCGGGGCGTGGTGTTGTCCGCCCAGGCGGTCAGGAACGCGATCACGTCGTGCTCGGTGACCGCTTCCACCGCGGTGACGGCCGCCGGGGTCGGCGGGGTGGCGGCGCGCACCGCCGCCACGGATTCGGGCGGCACCGTCCCGGCCTTCGCGTGCGCCTCGAGGACCAGGATTTCCACCTGGCACCACAGCTCGTACTTGTGTTCCTCGCTCCAGACCCGGCCCATCGCGGGCCTCGTGTAACGCTCGATCACATGCTCTATCCTCGCGCATCGCGCACGCGGACCGGACTCCTGCCAGGCCCGGGCGTGGCGACCGGCCGGATCAGCGCGGTGACTTTGGTCACTGCGGCGAGTTTGGGGCGGCCGGCCGCCGCTTTCGCATCGCGCTGATCGCGGACGTGCCCCTGAGGCGCTCGGCGGCGAGCATCGCGGCCAGCCCGGCCAGCAGCACGATCAGCTGGGCCTCGATGGCCACGGTGGCCCCCAGCGCCGCCGTGGCCAGCGCGAACAGGGCCGTGACCAGGCGCGGCCAGACCGGGCCGAGCCGCAGCGCCCGGCGGAACGCGGCGTGCCCGGCCAGGAACAGCGCCGCCCCGCCGCCGATAGCCAGGGCCTGGGCGGCCGGATGGGGCTGGGCGGCGTGCCCGATGGTCAGCTTCACCCCGGCGGCCAGCGCCACCACACCGAGCAGGATCGGGATGTGCGGGTAGAAGTACGCGGACAGGGCGAGGGCCGGCCGCCGCGTGCGGGGCGCCCGGGTCATGGCCACGGCGGCTAGCTCGTCGTCCGCGCCGCCGAAGTAGATCCACCACAGCGCCGCCGACACGCCGAGGCCGAGCACGGCCGCCAGCACGATCTGCGCGTCCAGCGGGTGGTCGGCGGCGCCGATGCCGACCGAGGCGACCGACTCGCCCAGCGCCACGATGACCAGCGCACCATGCCGCTCGGCGAAGTGCGCCGGGGCGATCTCGAACCGGCCGCCGACGCGCACCACCAGCGGCGACAGCACCTGGATGGCCAGCGCCGCCGCCCACAGCAGGTAGGCCGCCAGGCCGCTGGTCAGCCCGGCCACCAGGATCAGCAGCGCCGAGCTGAGGTTGATCGGGACTATCCGGATGATGTTCCGGTTCACCCGGTAATAGAGCCCGCCATGCACGCACACCACGGTCAGGTAACCGAGACCGAGGTAGATGCCGCTCGCGCCCGACCTGGAGTCGCCGAACCCGTTCCGGATGGCCAGCCCGACGACCAGGAACCCGGCCATGCCGAGCAGCAGGAGCAGCCGCTCGGGGGTCCGGTCCGGGGTGCGGGTGTTGGTCAGCCACACGTATCCGCCGTACATCCACCACAACACCCCGAACACCAGCAGCACCTGGACGACCGAGGTGGCGGAAATGCCGCTCCCGTCCAGCAGCGCGGACAGCTGGGTGAGGGTGAACGCGAAGACCAGGTCGAAGAACAGTTCCAGGGTGCTGACCCGCAGCGGCGCTGCGGCAGCGCCGGGAGCGGCCCGGTCCGGGTGGCCGGCCGTCACGCCAGGCTGCGGGTCACCGGGTGCCCCCCGCAGCGTCCCCGGCCGCCGCCCGGGCCTGCTGGCCAGTCCCGGCCTGCTGGCCAGCCGCCTGCTCGGCGATGTCGTGCCGGTACCAGCCGCCGCGCAGCCGGATGTGACCGGCCGCCTGGTAGGCCGCTGCCCGCGCGGCCGCCAGATCCGGGCCGGTGCCGACCACGTCGAGTACCCGGCCGCCGGCCGTCACCAGCTGGCCGTCCCCGCCCTGGCTGGCACCGGCCTGGCTGGCACCGCCCTGGCTGGCACCGGCGAGGGCCGTGCCCGCGTGCAGCACGTAGGCGCCAGGTACCTGCCCCGCCTCGGCCAGGCCCTCGATGGCGTCACCCCGGGCCGGCTGCCCCGGGTAGCCCTCCGCGGCGATCACCACGGTCACCGCGGCGCCGCTGGCCCAGCGCAGCGGCGCTGCCGACGCGAGGGAACCGGACGCCGCCGCGGCCAGCGGCCCGGCCAGCGGTGTGATCAGCCGGTCCAGCACGACCTGGGTCTCCGGGTCGCCGAACCGGGCGTTGAACTCCACCACCCGGATCCCGGCGGCGGTCAGGCTCAGCCCCGCGTACAGCAGGCCACGGTAGGGAATGCCGCGGCGGCGCAGCTCATCGACGGCCGGCTGGATGACCGTGGCCAGCACCTCGTCGGCCAGGCCGGGCGGCGCCCAGGGCAGCGGGACGTACGCGCCCATGCCCCCGGTGTTCGGTCCCTGGTCCCCGTCCTGGGCCCGCTTGAAGTCCTGCGCGGCCAGCAGCGGGACCGCGGTGGCCCCGTCGGCCAGCGCGAACAGCGACACCTCCGGGCCGTCCAGGAACTCCTCGATGACCACCGTTCCGCAGGCCTCCGCGTGGGCCCGGGCGGCGGCCAGGTCGGTGGTGACCACCACGCCCTTGCCCGCGGCCAGGCCGTCCGCCTTGACCACGTACGGCGGCCCCAGTTCGGCCAGGGCCGCGTCCGCCTGGTCGCTGGTCTGGCACGTGTACGCCTCGGCGGTGGGGATCCCGGCCGCCTGCATGATCTGCTTGGCGAACGACTTGGAGCCCTCGATCGCCGCGGCCCGGCGGCTGGGCCCGAAGCACGGGATGCCGGACGCGCGCAGCGCGTCGGCCACCCCGGCGACCAGCGGCGCCTCCGGGCCGACCACGACCAGGTCGGCGCGGGTGGCCCGGGCCAGGCCGGCCACCTGCCCGGTATCGACCGGGTCCACCGGATGCCGATGGGCGAGCTCGGCCATGCCCGGGTTGCCCGGCGCCGCATGCAGGTCGGTGACGTCCGGGTCGGCGGACAGGGCCCGGGCCAGCGCGTGCTCGCGGCCGCCCGAGCCGAGGAGAAGGACTCGCACGGGCGCGAGCCTACCCGCGGCCCCACCCGGGCCTGCGGCGGCGCCTCGGCTTCGAGAAGGAACGCGTCTCGCCCGGCTATCTGATGGTCGACGGGCGATGGCGTGACCACGAGCGCTGGGCGCTGCCCGCCGGAAGCTGGGCCGGTCGCCGTCCATCCCGCGGCTGATGCCTCAGGCAGGCCGGGCGCAGCGGTCAGCAGGGGCGCGCCGCGCGGACCCGGCAGCGATCCCGGCCGCCGCCGTGCTGCACGGTCACCTCGCGGAACCGGCCTTCGGCGGGGGCGATCCAGAATGATCCCGCGATCACGCACACGGCGGCCGCGAGGCACCGGGAGCGGGCCGGGCCGCGAGTGAACCAGACCGAGAACCCGGGGCGGGCGGGCAGGAAGCCCCAGGCCACCGCGCAAGGCTGGTCCACCCAGCCGAGGGAGCAGGCGCCGCGCAGGACGCGCGGGGCCAGGGCCGGCGCAACCATCACGTCCACCATGGTCCCGGCGGCGTAGATCTCCACGGCGGGTCGCGCAGCGGGTCCGGCCGCGGGCCGGACCGACCACGGGGTACCGGGCAGCGGGACCGGATCGCCGTCCGGGATGGCCGCGACCGCGCTGGTCCCGATCGTGTCGGTCCAGAAGGTGCCGGTTCCGGCGGTGCTGGTCAGGCGTGGACAGAAGGTACTTGTCCCGGTTGAGGCGGCCATGTCTTCCAGCCTGCCGCCGGCCGGCGCCTCAGTCAGTAGCCCCGGCTACCGAAGCCGCGGTGGTGCCAGGTACCGCTCGGACGCTGGTGACAGTGGGCGGGACGGTTTTCGTTGCGGCGCAAGAAGCGGAGGGGCGGCGACGGCCAGCCGGGCAGTGGCCTGAGGGGCGCGGTGCGGAGGGGATTCAGGCCAGCGGACGCAGCTGCAAGGTCTGGTCGCGGCGCGGGCCGATACCCACCGCCGCGACCGGCGCCCCGATCATGTCCTCCAGCGCCTTGACGTAGGCCCGGGCGTTGGGGGGCAGGTCCGTGAACTCCTGCGCCTGGGAGATGTCCTCCCACCAGCCGTCCAGGTATTCATAGACCGGCGTCGCGTGGTGGAAGTCGGTCTGGGTCATCGGGATCTCGTCGTGGCGGGTGCCGGCCACGTCGTAGGCCACGCACACCGGGACCCGGTCCAGGCCGGACAGCACGTCGAGCTTGGTGATGAAGTAGTCGGTGATCCCGTTGACCCGGGTCGAGTAGCGGGCGACCACCGCGTCGAACCAGCCGGTGCGCCGGGGCCGGCCCGTGGTCACGCCGTACTCCCCGCCCGCCTTGCGCAGCCACTCGCCCTGGGTGTCGGTCAGCTCGGTGGGGAACGGGCCCGCGCCCACCCGGGTGGCGTACGCCTTGAGGATGCCGATCACCTTGGTGATCCGGGTCGGACCGATACCCGAGCCGACGCTGGCGCCGCCCGCGGTCGGCGAGGAGGACGTGACGAACGGGTAGGTGCCGTGGTCCACGTCGAGCATGGTCGCCTGGGCGCCCTCCAGCAGGATCGACTTGCCGTCGTCCAGCGCCTGGTTCAGCACCAGGCCGGTGTCCGCGACATACGAGCGGATCTGCTCGCCGTAACCCAGGTACTCCTCGGCGACGGCGGCCGCGTCGATGCCACGGCGGTTGTAGACCTTGGTCAGCACCTGGTTGCGCTCGCGCAGGACCAGTTCCAGCTTCTGGCTCAGGATCCCCGGGTCGAGCAGGTCCTGGATCCGGATCCCGGTCCGGGCCACCTTGTCCGCGTAGGCGGGCCCGATGCCCCGGCCGGTGGTGCCGATCCGGGCGCTGCCCAGGTAACGCTCGGTGACCTTATCCAGGGCGCGGTGGTACGGCATGATCAGGTGGGCGTCCGCGGAGATCAGCAGCCGGTCGCAGGACACGCCCCGCTGCCTGAGGTCGTCGATCTCGCCGAGCAGCACCTCGGGATCGACCACCACGCCGTTGCCGATGACCGGCACCACCTGGGGGGACAGCACGCCCGAGGGCAGCAGGTGCAGCGCGTAGCTCTCGTCGCCGATGACGACGGTGTGGCCGGCGTTGTTGCCGCCCTGATACCGGACGACGTAGTCCACCCGGTCGCCCAGGAGGTCAGTCGCCTTGCCCTTGCCCTCGTCACCCCACTGCGCGCCCACGACCACAATGGCCGGCATTGCACCAGCCCCTTCCAGGCCTCGCCCCGGCTGCGACGTCTGAGGTTACTCCACGTCCTGGGCTGGGGGTTACGCCACGTCCGCAGGTCAGGAAACGTCGAGGGCGGCCACCGCCGCGGCGCTCGAGTCCGCCAGGAAGATCTGGCAGCGTGCTTCTTCCTCCGTCTCGCCGATGGCCCCGGCGGCCCGGCTCAGCGCGTAGAGGGAACGCAGGAAGCCCCGGTTGGGCTCGTGCTCCCAGGGGATCGGCCCGTTCCCCTTCCAGCCGGCCCGGCGCAGCTGGTCGAGGCCGCGGTGGTAGCCGGTCCGGGCGTACGCGTAGGCGGCGATCCACTCACCCCGGTCCAGCGCCTGCTCGGCCAGGGCCGCCCAGGCCGCCAGGGAGGCCGGGTTGGCGGCGGCTACGGCCGCGGGATCGGCGCCGCTGCCCAGGTCCGCGGCGGAGGGGTCGTCGGGCAGGTAGGTCGGGGGCGGCCCGGCCATGAGGTTGCGGTGGTCCATGCCCCCATCCTGCCGCCCCCGACCCCTCCCGCGCACAGTGGCCGCCCCACCCGGCCTCCCGCCCCCCGGCCTCAGGTCCCCGTCCCGCCCCGCCAGCCGGTCGCCGGTGACTCTTCACGCCGAACGTTCGCCACAATCGGGCAAATCACCCGCCATAACGCACGTTGGGCGTGAGATGTCAGCTGTCCCGGCCCGCCACGCCGTCCCGGACTGCCGCGCCGTCCCGGCCGTCCCGGGGGGCCATGACGGCCAGCGCCTCGGCGTCGGTCGCCCGCGCGTTCAGGTAGAAATCCGCCCACTCCGCGGCATCCGGGTAGGACGATTCCGCGGTGACGCGCGCGCACGCCGCCCCGGTGTCGAACACGGTGCGCCGGAGCTGCACGCCCGGGCCGAGCAGCGCCCAGTGCGCGCCCGCCCGGCCGTAGGGCATCCCGACGCTGCCCGGATTGACCACCAGCCGGCCGTGGGCCAGCCGGCAGAACGGCATGTGGGTATGCCCGCACACCACCGCGGCGACCTCCGGGGCGACTGGGCCGAGCACGTCGGCCCAGCGCTCCAGCCGTGAGTCGGCGAGGACCACCTCCTCGTCGTCCCCCGGCGTGGCGTGGCAGAACAGCACCGGGCCCAGGCCGGGCACCTCGAGGGTGGCCGTCAGGGGCAGCCCGGCCAGCCGCCCGACCTGGTCCGCGCGGAGCTGGGCGGCGGCCCACGGCGCGATGGGGTCCGGGACCGTGCTCACCTCGCCGCGGGCGAGCTGAACCAGTTCGCGGTCGGCGTTCCCGCGGATCCACACCGCCCGGTCCCCGAGCGAGGCCAGCAGGTCGAGCGTCTCGCGTGGCTGCGGCCCGGCGGCGAGATCACCGGTGAGCACGATGCGGTCCGCGCCGGCCACCTCGGGCTCGGCGAGCACGCTCTCCAGGGCGGGCAGGACCCCGTGGATGTCGGACAGGACCGCGACCCTGCTGGCTGTAACCCGGCCGGCTGATGTCTCCATGAGGCCAGCCTGCCGGTCAGCCGGCCGGTGCGGGCAGGCCCGTTCGCGCAGGGCGGACCGGGCCCTGCGGCTCAGCCGATCCTGGTGCCCGCGGACATCAGGTCCTCGCAGGCCCGCGTCACCCGGGCGGCCATGCCCGCCTCGCCGGCCTTACCCCAGGCCCGGGGGTCGTACGTCTTCTTGTTGCCGACCTCGCCGTCGATCTTGAGCACGCCGTCATAGTTGCGGAACATGTGGTCCGCGACCGGCCGGGTGTACGCGTACTGGGTGTCGGTGTCCACGTTCATCTTGACCACGCCATAAGAGATGGCCTCGCGGATCTCTTCCAGCGCCGAGCCGGAACCGCCGTGGAACACCAGGTAGAACGGCTTCTCCTGACCGTACTTCGCGCCCACCGCGTCCTGGATCTCCTTCAGGATCGAGGGGCGCAGGGTGACGTGCCCAGGCTTGTACACCCCGTGCACGTTCCCGAACGTGGCGGCGAGCAGGTAGCGGCCCCGCTCCCCGAGCCCGAGCGCCTCGGCGACCGCCAGGGCGTCCTCGGGCGTGCTGTACAGCTTCTCGTTCATCTCGCCGGTGACGCCGTCCTCCTCGCCGCCGACCACGCCGATCTCCATCTCCATGACGGTGTGGGCCCGGGCGCACTCGTCGAGCAGTTCGGAGGCGATGGCGATGTTCTCATCCAGCGGGACGGCGGACCCGTCCCACATGTGCGAGTTGAACAGCGGCTGCTCGCCCCGGGCCACCCGCTCCTGGGACAGCTTGACCAGCGGGCGCATGAACCCGTCCAGCTTGTCCTTGGGGCAGTGGTCGGTGTGCAGGGCGATCTGCACCGGGTACTTGCCGGCGACCGAGCGGGCGAAGCTGGCCAGCGCGGCCGAGCCCGTCACCATGTCCTTGACCGCCTGGCCGGACAGGTACTCGGCGCCGCCGGTGGACACCTGGACGATGCCGTCGCTTTCCGCGTCCGCGAAGCCCTTCAGGGCCGCGTTGAGGGTCTGGCTCGAGGTCACGTTGATCGCGGGATAGGCGAAACCGCGCTCCTTGGCGCGGTTCAGCATCTCCGCGTAGACCTCTGGGGTGGCGATGGGCATGACGATCGGCTCCCTGTCTCAGTGCTTGGGTCCAGTATCGGGGACACCGGCGTCCCGCGGGCAGGCGACGGGGACCTAGCCCCGGAAAACCCGCCCGGCCTGCCGGACTGTGCAGGTAAATGCGCCGGTTAAGGTCCGCCCAACCTCATCCGATGCGGGCCGCCGGAGTGCCCCGCATGCTGTACAACAGTGAGCTATGGAGAGCTTTCTCAGCGAGGCGGGCCTGGCCGCTGTCTTTCTCTTCGGCTTCCTCGAAGCCTGCTGCGTCCCGATTCCATCGGAGATCACGTTCGGCTTCGCGGGCGTCCTGGCTGGCGAGGGTCACTTCAGCATCGTGGCGGTCATCATCGTCGGCACGGTAGCGGAACTTCTCGGCTCCTTCGTCGCGTACACGGTGGGCCGGGTCGGTGAGCGGCCACTGGTGCACAAGTTCGGCCGCTACCTGCTGATCTCGCACTCCGACATCGACCGGGCGGAGCGCTTCTTCGCCGGCCGGGGCGTGTGGGTGGTCCCGGTGGGCCGCTGCCTGCCGGTGGTCCGCACGTTCGTGTCGATCGTGGCCGGCTTCATCGAGATGCCCGCGCTGCTGTTCGGGGTGCTGAGTCTTATCGGCACCGCCGTCTGGGTGACCGCCATCTCGCTGATCGGCTACAGCCTGAGCAGTACCTGGCAGAGCATCGCGCACGGCATCGCGCTGGCCGGCTACGCGATCGCCGCCGTGGCGGTCATCGCCATCGCCGCGTTCGTGCTGTACCGGCTGCGCGAGTTCCGCAAGGAGGCCGCCCTGGCCGGCCCCGCCGTGGCCGGCCCGGCCGCCGGCGCCCCCACGCCAGGTGCCCCCGCTTCGGGTGGCCCGGCTGCGGGTGGCCCGGCTGCGGGTGGCCGCAGCGGGCCGCGGCACAGCCGCACGGCCTCCCACGACGACGGCCGCACGGCGCCCCGCGACGACGGCCGCCCGGCGCCCCAGGACGATCAGCCCAGGCCCAGGTCGCCCATGTCGTAGGCGGCCAGGTAGGGCAGGCCCCGCGCGGTCACCGGTTCCCGGGCGCCGCGTTCGACGATGACGGCCACGCCCACGACCTCCGCCCCGGCCTCGCGCAGCGCGTCCACCGCGGTCAGCACGGACCCGCCGGTGGTCGAGGTGTCCTCCACGGCGAGCACCCGGCGCCCGGCGACGTCTGGGCCCTCGATGCGCCGTTGCAGGCCGTGCGCCTTGCCCTCCTTGCGCACCACGAACGCATCCAGCGGGCGCCCCGCCGCGCTGGCCGCGTGCATCATCGCCGTCGCCACCGGGTCGGCGCCGAGGGTGAGGCCGCCGACCGCGTCGTAACCGAGACCGGAAGTGAGGTCGAGCATCACCCGGCCGGCCAGCGGCGCCGCCTGGCCGCTGAGCAGGATCCGGCGCAGGTCGATGTACCAGCTCGCCCGCTGGCCAGAGGACAGCACGAAGTCACCGTGCACCACGGCCTTGTCCTTGATCATCTGAAGCAGGTCATCACGGTCGCTCACGATCGCGAGCCTACCCAGCCGGGACGGGCCAGGCTCAGTCCAGGCCGGCCAGGATCTCCTGCTCCTTGGCCGGATCCAGGCCCATCCCGGGCCGCTGCTCGAAGGCCATCTCACCGCCGTGGGCTGCCGCGTCGCGGCGCAGCCAGCCCCAGGTGTCGCGGACGGTGTCGCTGAGCGGCCGGTAACGGAGGCCGGTCCGCAGCGCGCGGTCCCCGGCCACGTTCCAGAGCGCCGCGAACTCCGGGGTCTCCGGCGCCCACATCGGCAGCTCCATCCAGGGCTGCACGCCCGCCGCCAGCAGCACCTGGTCCGGCACCCAGCGCAGCTGCAGCGGCCCGTCCTGCCCGGCGCCAGCGCTGCCCCGCGCCCGGTCCGCCGCGGTGGCCTGGCCGCAGTCCGTCAGCAACTCCCCGAACGTGGTGCCCTGCGCCCCGGGCACGTTGACCACGCCCGGGATGCCCCGGCGGGTGTTGTCCACCAGCCAGGCGGCGAGGTCGCGGGCGTCGGTCACCTGCACCGGGCGGCCGGGCTCGCCGGGGGCGAGGACCGTCCCGCCGCGCGCGATCCTGATCAGCCACCAGGGCAGCCGCCCGACGTTCTCGTGCGGGCCCACCAGCAATCCAGGACGGGCGATCAGGCACCGGCCGGGCAGGGCCTCTTCCACGGCACGTTCACAGCCGACCTTGAGCTCGCCGTACCCGAGTTCCTCGACGGAACCGTCCGCGTCGGGCGATCCGTCGAGCACCGGGGACTTCTCGCTGACCGGCACCTCACCGAAGCCGGCGTAGACCGAGAGCGTGGAGACATAGGTGTAATGGCGGACTCGCGGGGCCAGCAACCGGGCGGATGCGGCCACGTGACGAGGAGCGATCACCGAAGTGTCGATGACCAGGTCAAAATCTCGTTCAGCCAGCCTGAGCACGTCCGCGGAGTTGGTACGGTCTCCGTGCAGCGCCTCGGCACCCGGCCGGGGCTCGCCGCTCAGCCCCCGCGAGAAGGTCGTGACGTCGTAGCCACGCCGGATCGCTTCGTCCACGATGGCACGCCCCAGGAACCGGGTACCCCCGAGAACAAGAAGTCGCATGGCCGAAGATTAGCCGGGCCAGATGCAACTGCCGTGGGCGCTTTTGCCGAGAGCGGACGCCCCGGGTCGCGGGGAACCTCGCGACCTGCCGCGATCCATCACGCGGTTGGCTGGGCGCTGGTAACGTCTCGCGACGAGGAAAGGACGGTGTCGCGTGGATCGGTGCGCGCTGTTCGTGGACGCGGGCTACGTGCTGGCGGATGGCGCGATGGCCGTCCACGGAACCCGCCACCGAGAGTCCGTATCCTGGGATTACGCCGGCCTGCTGTCGTTCATGGGCAGCATCGCCCGGGAGCGGACCGGCCGCCCGCTGCTGCGCTGCTACTGGTACGAGGCCTCGGTCGAAGGCCGGCGGACTTCGGAGCATGACTCGCTCGCTGACCTGCCCGGGCTGAAGCTGCGGCTGGGCCGGACCCGGCCCGGGCGGCGTGAGGGCGTGGAGAGCGAGATCCGCCGCGACCTCACCACCCTGGCCCGCAACAACGCGATCAGCGATGCCCTCCTGGTCAGCGCGGAGGAAGACCTGGCCCAGGTCGTCGCCGATGTGCAGGATCTCGGTATCCGGGTGACAATCGTGCACATCACGGTGGGCGGCAACTGGACCATTTCCCGCAGCCTCCGCCAGGAATGCGACGACATTATCGAGATTGGCGAGGGGCATCTGCGGCCCTTTACCCAGCTCGTCGCCGGGACCGACTCGCTGGGCAGCGAGGAGCCCTACCAGCTGGCCGTATCCGCGGCCCGCGCCCTCACCAACGGGCACGGCTCGGTGGCCGGCCCGCTGGGCCAGCAGGCCCTGTCGACCGGGGCGCATCCGGCCCCGCCCGCGATCTACACCGCGCCCGTGGTGGCGGAGTACCAGCGTGCGGCGCAGCCGGGTGCCCAGCCCGCCAGTGCCCAGTTCCCGGTCGCAGCTCCGGCGCAGCTTCCGGGCGGCCAGCCGGGCAGTGCGCCCGCCCCGTTGCCGCGCCGGGAGCCGCCCGGGTCCATCGAGCGCCAGTCCATGGAGGCCGCCCGGGGCGCGGGCGCATCGTCGCGCGCGCCCGGCAGCGCGCCGGACCCTGGGGTCCCGCCGCAGAGTGCGCAGAATCTGCAGGCTGCCTCAGGACTGCAGGCGCAGCCTGGCCTTTCTGAGCCGCAACGAAACCCCGGCCCCAACCCGAACTCGAACCCGGCCCAGCGACAGCCCGGAGGTCCCGGGCAGCAGGGCCTGCCCGGACCAGGCCAGCAGTCCATGGGCCAGCAGTCCATGGCGGGACAGCAGGCGATGCCGCCGCAGTCCTACGCGCCGCCGGGCCTGCCGCCCCAGTCCCTGCCCGCCCAGGGCCTGCCGGGCCAGGGTGGGCCGGGTCAAGGGGGACCGGGCCAGGGAGTACCGGCCCAGCAGAACGGGAACAGCCAGCAGAGCCTGGCGGGCCAGAGCGGCCCAGGCCAGGGCCTGCCGGGTCAGGGCCTGCCGGGTCAGGGCCAGCCCGGCCAGCAGGGCATGCCGGGACAGCAGGGCATGCCGGGCCTGCATGCGGCGCCGTCCGCGCCCCCGCCGTCGTCACCCCCGGGACTGCCGGACCCGCGGGCGCGCGGCGCCCACGCGCAGCCCCCGGCCAGTGAGCAGAACCCCTACCAGGCGCCGGCATCCTCGTTCCAGGGCCCGGCCCAGGACGTCCCGTCCCGGCCGTACCAGCAGGGGCCCTACGGCGTGCTGCCCTCGGAGCAGATGATGCCCGGGCAGCCGTACCCCCCGCCCGCGCCGTCGGCGCCCGCCGGATCAGGGCAGAATCCGGGGTCGGCCTACGTCCCGCCGCAAGGGCCTTACGGCACGCCGCAGGCTCCGGTGCCGCAAACCCCGGTGCCGCAAACCCCCGTGCCGCAGACGGGGGGGCCGCAGGCACCCATGCCACAAGCACCGATGCCGCAGGCTCCGCCACCCCAGTCCCCAGGCCAGCAGTCCCCGGGGCCGCAAGCTGCCGGGCAGCCGACTCCGGTCCCGGGCCAGGGGCTGCCGCTCGCCGACGCGGTCCAGGCCGCGCACGCCGAGGGCTTCCAGTTCGGTCAGTCCGTGGCCCGCGAGGCCCCGGCGCTGTGGCTGGAGGCCGTCCTGGCCCGCAAACCGCGGATGCCGTCGGACCTGGAGGCCAGGCTGCTCCAGGACTCGGCGCTGCCGATCGATTCGCTGCTGCACGACGAGACCAGGCATGCCCTGCGTCGCGGCTTCTGGGATGCCCTGGAGCGTTCGCGCAGATAGTGTCGTTTCCCCGTGACTGAGTTCGTTCGTGGCGTTGGAAGGGGTCCCGGGTTGGGTACGTCCCCGGACGTGGTGATGCTGACTCGCGACATGTTCGACGCGATTGAGTTCGATGCCGCGGCGAGTGGTGATCACCGCACCGCCGCGGAGCACATGATCAGTCTGGCTGCTACGGGCACCCAGACCGAGGAGTTCCCGCGCTCGGAGGCGCTCCTCCGCGCGGGCGAGCAGTGGCTGCTCGCCGACGAGCCGGCCGCCGCGGCGCAGGAGTTCCGGCAGGCACTGGCGGACGGCGGCCCGGCGTTCGTCGACCCGCGGGTGCCGCTGGCCCGCGCGCTGTTCATGATGGACAAAACGGACGAGGCCGACGCGCTGATCCAGCAGATCGAGCGGGAGAAGCCGGACGATCCGCGGCTCTGCGACCTGGTCGCCGAGCTGCTGGTCGAACGGTCGGACCTGCACGGGGCGCTGCGCTGGGCGACCACCGGGGTCGGGCTGTGCCTGGGCCGGGTGGGCGCCGGCTGGGATCCGGACGCACCGGCCCGGCCCCCGGCCCAGCCGGCCCAGTTCTCCGCCAACGGGGATCCGACCGAGCTACGGCTCCTGCTGTCCCTGCGCTACCGGATCCGCGTCGACCTCGGCCTGCCTGAGGACGATTACGACCGGCTGCTGGACGAGCTTCCGTCCGGCCCGGCCACCCCGGCCGGGGAAAGCTGAGCCCGGCGCACGACCAGCGCGTCCGACGCCGGGTCCAGGTCCACCTCGACCCGGTCACCGTCCAGGATCTGGCCGGACAGCAGGGCCCGGGCCAGCTGGTCGCCGATCGCTGACTGGATCAGCCTGCGCAGCGGCCGCGCGCCGTAGATCGGGTCGAACCCGGTCAGCGCCAGCCACTCCCGCGCTCCCGGCGTGACCTGAAGGGTCAGCCGCCGGTCGGACAGCCGCTTGGCCAGCCGCGCCACCTGCAGGTCCACGATCCGGCTGAGGTCCTCGGTGGAAAGTGAGTCGAACAGGATCACGTCGTCCAGCCGGTTCAGGAACTCCGGCTTGAACGTGGTCTGCACCACCTTCATCACCGCGACTCGCTTGGCCTCCTCGCTCAGCGCCGGATCCGCGATGTACTGGGACCCGAGGTTCGAGGTGAGGATGAGAATCGTGTTCCGGAAGTCCACGGTCCGGCCCTGGCCGTCGGTCAGCCGGCCGTCGTCGAGCACCTGGAGCAGGATGTCGAAGACCTCCGGGTGCGCCTTCTCCACCTCGTCGAGCAGGACCACGCAGTAGGGACGCCGCCGGACCACCTCGGTCAGCTGGCCGCCCTCCTCATAGCCCACGTAGCCGGGCGGCGCGCCGACCAGCCGGGCCACCGAGTGCTTCTCGCCGTACTCGCTCATGTCGATGCGCACCATGGCGCGCTCGTCGTCGAACAGGAACGCCGCCAGCGCCTTGGCCAGCTCGGTCTTGCCGACGCCGGTGGGCCCGAGGAACAGGAACGACCCCATCGGGCGGTCCGGGTCGGCCACGCCCGCCCGGGACCGGCGCACCGCGTCGGCCACGGCCTGGACGGCGCGGCCCTGGCCGATAATGCGCGTGCCCAGTTCCTCCTCCATCCGCAGGAGCTTGCCGGTCTCCCCTTCGAGCAGCCGCCCGGCCGGGATGCCGGTCCAGGACGCCACCACGTCGGCCACATCGTCCGGCCCGACTTCCTCCTTGACCATCGGCGCCTCACCACCGGGGGTGACGCTCGCGTCGTTGCTGGCCGCGGCGGCGGTGGCAGCGGCGATCTCGGCTTCCAGACGGGGGATCTCCCCGTACCGCAGCCGCGAGGCGCCCTCGAAGTCGGCGTCCCGCTCGGCCCGCTCGGCCTGGCCTTCCAGGTCGTCGAGCTGCTTCTTGAGGTCACCGACCTTGTTCAGGCTGGACTTCTCCCGCTCCCAGCGGGCCACCAGCGCGGTCAGCTGTTCCTGGTGGTCGGCCAGGTCGGCGCGGAGCCGCTCCAGCCGCTCCTTGCTTGCTGGGTCGGCCTCCTTGGCCAGCGCCATCTCCTGCATCTTCATCCGGTCCACGGACCGCTGCAGCTCGTCGATCTCGACCGGCCGCGAGTCGATCTCCATCCGGAGCCTCGACGCAGCCTCGTCGATCAGGTCGATGGCCTTGTCCGGCAGGAACCGGGCGGTGATGTAGCGGTCGGACAGGGCCGCCGCGGCGACCAGGGCCGCGTCGGAGATCTGCACCTTGTGGTGGGCCTCGTAGCGGCCCTTGAGCCCGCGCAGGATCGCGATGGTGTCCTCCACCGACGGCTCGCCCACGAAGACCTGCTGGAAGCGCCGCTCCAGGGCGGGGTCCTTCTCGATCCGCTGGCGGAACTCGTCCAACGTGGTCGCGCCGACCATGCGCAGCTCGCCGCGGGCCAGCATGGGCTTCAGCATGTTGCCCGCGTCCATGGCGCCCTCAGCCGCGCCCGCGCCGACGACCGTGTGCAGCTCGTCGATGAAGGTAATGACCTCACCGGCGCTCTGCTTGATCTCGTTCAGCACGGCCTTGAGCCGTTCCTCGAACTCGCCGCGGTACTTGGCCCCGGCCACCATGGCGCCCAGATCCAGGGCGACCAGCCGCTTGCCGCGCAGGGACTCGGGCACGTCGCCGGCCACGATCCGCTGGGCCAGGCCCTCGACCACCGCGGTCTTGCCCACCCCGGGCTCGCCGATCAGGACCGGGTTGTTCTTGGTGCGGCGGGACAGCACCTGGATCACCCGGCGGATCTCCGCGTCCCGGCCGATGACCGGGTCGAGGGCGCCGTCCCGGGCCTGCTCGGTCAGGTCGATCCCGTACTTCTCCAGCGCCTGGTAGGTCTCCTCCGGGTTCTCGGTGGTGACCCGGGCGCTGCCGCGGACCTTCTGGAACGCGCCGAGCAGTTCGTCGGGACCGGCGCCGGCCTTGCGGAGCAGGTCCGCGGCCTGCCCGCCGTCGGCCGCCAGGCCGACCAGCAGGTGCTCGGTGGACACGTACTCATCGCCCATCTCCCGGGCGCGCTTGGCCGCGGTGGCCAGCGCCAGGGAGAGCGGCCGCGCCGTGTCCGGCGCGCTGACCGTGGTTCCCGCGGCCTTGGGCAGCCGGGCGATCTGGTCCTCGGCGCCGCGCAGCACCGCGGCCGGGTCCGCCCCCACGGCGCGCAGCAACGGCGCCGCGGTCCCGCCCTCCAGGCTGATCAGCGCGGCCAGCAGGTGCAGCGGTTCCACATGCGGGTTGCCCTCGGTGGTCGCCCGCCGGACGGCGGCCGACACTGCCTCTTGGCTCTTTCGGGTGAGCTTGTCGTCCATGGTTGCTTTCTAGACCCATCGGGTCCGGTGGTTTTCGTTGCGGATGGTTCGGTTGAGTGCGCGGCGGGTCAGCCGGGCGCGGCCGGAAGCTCGCCCTCGTCCGGCCCGGCCTGCTCGTCCGGCCGGCGGCGGGCGATGGGCAGCGCCCGGCGCTGCGGCCGGGTCGCGGGCGGGCCCGCGGCGGGCGCCGGGTCGTGCACCGGGACCAGCTGGGCGCCACCCGACCGGGCGCGGAGCAGCCCGGCTAGCCGCGCGGCCACCGAGCGGGTCGATTCGAGCTCGATGCGCAGCTGGGCGAGTTCCGCGACCACGTCGGCCAGGCGCTGCTGGTGCCGCCGCAGGTCACCCTGCAGCTCGAGGATGCGCTTGATGCCCGAGAGGTTGATTCCCTCTTCCTGGGACAGGCGCTGGACCTCGCGCAGCGCGAGCACGTCGCGCAGCGAATACCGGCGCCCCCGGCCGCTGGAGCGGCCGGGGGACACCAGCCCGAGCTTGTCGTAGTACCGCAGGGTCTGCGGGTGCATGCCGGCCAGCTCGGCGGCGACGGAGATGACGTACACGGGCGAGTCGTCAGACAAGTCGAACGCGCTGCTCATGCCGTCACCGCCTCATCGGCACTCATCTCAGCCGCCCCGGGCTCGCTGCAGCAGGTCATCGCGCGGGTCCTGCCCGGCGGTGGCCTCCCGGAAGTCCTCCAGGGCCTTCCGGGCCGGCCCGTTCACGTGCTGGGGCACCTGAACGGCCACGGTGACCAGCAGGTCCCCGTTGGTCCCGTCGCTGCGGCGCACGCCCTTGCCGCGCACCCGGAAGGTGCGGCCGTTCGGGGTGCCCGCCGGGATCCGGACGCTGACCGGGGCCCCGCGGTGCGACGGCACCTTGATCTCCGCGCCCAGCGTGGCCTCAGGGAACGTCACCGGCACGCTGACCGTGAGGTTGTGCCCGGTCCGGCCGAACACCGGATGCGGCGTGACGTGCACGCGCACATACAGGTCCCCGGCCGGGCCGCCACGCTCGCCGGGCGCTCCCTTGCCCTTCAGCTTGATCTGCTGGCCGTCGGCCACTCCCGCGGGGATGCGCGCCTGGATGGTCCGGGTGCTCATCGCCCGCCCGCTGCCCGAGCACACCGGGCACGGGTCGTCGACCACGAGCCCGCGTCCGCGGCACTCGTGGCACGGCTCGGAGAAGGCGAAACTGCCCAGGTTCTTGCTCTCCTGGCCGGTCCCCTCGCAGTTCGGGCAGACCCGCGGCACCGTCCCGGCCTTGGCGCCGGTGCCCTTGCAGGTCGGGCAGGGGCCCTCGCCGGCCAGCCGGAGGCCGACCGTGACGCCTTCCAGTGCGTCGCTGAACGACAGCGAGGTCTCCGTCTCCACGTCAGCGCCCCGCCGCGGCCGGTTCTGCGCGGTACGCGCCCCGCCGCCGCCGCGGCCGAACACGCCGCCGAGGATGTCCCCGAGCCCGCCGCCCGCATTGCCGCCGGCCGTGCCGGTGCCAAACAGGTCGCCGAGGTCGAAATTGAATCCCCCGCCGCCCGGACCGCCCGGGGCGCCCTGGCCGGCGCCCCGGAACCCGCCACCGAACAGGGAGCGCGCGTCGTCGTACTCCTTGCGGCGCTTGCTGTCGGACAGCGTGTTGTAGGCCTCGGAAATCTCCTTGAACCGCTCCTCCGCCTTGGGGTCACCCTTGTTGGCGTCGGGGTGGTACTTGCGGGCGAGCTTGCGGTACGACTTCTTGATCTCGTCCGCGCTCGCGGTCTTGGTGACGCCCAGGACCTTGTAATAGTCCTTCTCGAGGAAGTCCTTCGTGCTCACTTACTACCTCTCCCCGGGGGTCAGTTGTTTCCCGCCGGAGTTCCCCGTGGCTGGCGCGCCTCCTGGTCGTCCGGAGCTGGCCCGTCGCTGGGTTCGGCGACCGCGACCCGGGCCGGGCGGATGATCCGCTCGCCCACCTTGTAACCGGGCTGCAGGATCTGGACCGCGGTCGGCTCGGTCACATCCGGTGAATAGGAGTGCATCAGGGCCTCGTGGACCAGCGGGTCGAACGGCTCGCCGGGCTCGCCGAAGCTCTCCAGGCCCAGCTTCGCGGCCATGGTCTCCAGTGACTCGCCGACCGACTTGAACGCACCGTTCAGGTCGCCGTGCTCGCGGGCACGGCCGATGTCGTCCAGTACCGGCAGCAGCGAACTCAGCACGTTGGCCAGGGCCTGCTCGCGTACGGCCAGCCGGTCCCGCTCGACGCGCTTGCGGTAGTTGGCGTACTCCGCGTGCACGCGCTGCAGGTCGGCGGTGCGCTCAGCCAGCTGGGCGGCGACAGCGTCGCCACCCGGGCCGCTCGGCTGCGCGCCCGGGGCATCGTCGCCCGGGCGGGGACCACCGCTGGTCGCGGCGGGGTCCGGTCCGGCGGCGCTGCCCGGCTGCCCGGATCCCTGCTGCCCGGGCCGCTGTGGCCCGGGCGCCTGGTCGGATCCGGGGGCACCCTGGTCGCGGCCGCGGGACGGCTCGTCCCCGGGCTGGCCCTGCGGCGCGCCCGGAGACTGGCCGGCCCCGCCGGGGGGCTGGGCCCCCGCGGCACCACCCGGTGCCGCGGGGCGGGCCCCAGTCCCGCCCGGCTTGGAGACCGAGTGCCGGCCCGGCCGGGCCGGCTTGCCCGGAGCGCCATCACGACGCCCCTGGGGGTCCCTGACCTGGCCGGTCACCGGGTCGATGCGCCTGAGGTCACGGATCACCGGCCCGTCGTTGGTGTCCTCTGGCGAATTCATCAGGCGGCGCCACCTTCGCCCGCGTGCTTGTCCTCGTCCACGATCTCGGCGTCGACGACCTCGTCGTCGTCGTCCGGGGTCTCGTCGGCGGTGGAAGTGGAGGTGTCCTCAGCCGCGCTGGCCTGGGTCTGCGCGTAGATGGCAGTGCCCATCTTCTGGCTGACCTGGGCCGCCTTCTCGGTGGCCTCCTTGATCGCCTCGGTGTCGGTGCCCTCGAGGGCCTTCTTCAGCTCGGCGATGGACTCTTCCACCTCGGACTTGATGTCGTCCGGAACCTTGTCCGCGTTCTCGCCGAGGAACTTCTCGGTCTGGTAGGCCAGGGTGTCCGCACGGTTGCGGACCTCGGCCTCCTCGCGGCGGGCGGCGTCCTCGGCGGCGAACTTCTCCGCCTCGGCCATCATCCGGTTGATCTCGTCCTTGCCGAGAGCGGAACCACCGGAGATGGTGACCCGCTGCTCCTTGCCGGTGCCGAGGTCCTTGGCCGAGACGTTGACGATCCCGTTGGCGTCGATGTCGAAAGCGACCTCGATCTGCGGGATGCCACGCGGCGCGGGGGCCAGGCCGGACAGCTCGAACATGCCGAGCTTCTTGTTGTACGCGGCGATCTCGCGCTCACCCTGGAACACCTGGATCTGCACGGACGGCTGGTTGTCGTCGGCCGTGGTGAAGATCTCCGACCGCTTGGTCGGGATGGTGGTGTTGCGCTCGATGAGCTTGGTGAAGATGCCACCCTTGGTCTCGATGCCCAGCGACAGCGGGGTCACGTCCAGCAGCAGGACGTCCTTGACCTCGCCCTTGAGCACGCCGGCCTGCAGCGCGGCACCCACGGCGACGACCTCGTCCGGGTTGACGCCCTTGTTCGGCTCCTTGCCGCCGAGCAGCTCCTTGACCAGGTCCACCACGGCGGGCATCCGGGTCGAGCCACCGACCAGCACCACGTGCTGGATGTCACTCAGCTTGGTGTTCCCGTCCTTGATGACCTGCTGGAACGGGCCCTTGGTGCGGTCGAGCAGGTCCGAGGTCATCTTCTGGAACTCAGCCCGGGTGAGCTTGGTGTCCAGGTGCAGCGGGCCCTGCTCGGAGTGGGTGATGTAGGGCAGGTTGATCGTGGTCTCGGCGGAGCCGGACAGCTCGATCTTGGCCTTCTCCGCAGACTCGCGCAGCCGCTGCAGCGCCATCTTGTCCTTGGACAGGTCGGTGCCGTAGCCGTTCTTGAAGTCCTGCACCAGCCAGTCCACGATGCGCTGGTCCCAGTCGTCCCCACCGAGGTGGTTGTCGCCGCTGGTCGCCTTGACCTCGACCACGCCGTCGCCCACTTCCAGCAGCGAGACGTCGAAGGTGCCACCGCCCAGGTCGAAGACCAGGATGGTGGCCTCGCCCTCCTTCTCCAGGTGATAGGCGAGCGCAGCGGACGTGGGCTCGTTGATGATGCGGAGCACGTTCAGGCCCGAGATCTGGCCGGCCTCCTTGGTGGCCTGCCGCTGGGCGTCACTGAAGTACGCCGGGACCGTGATCACCGCGTCGGTGATCGTCTCGCCGAGGTAGGACTCCGCGTCCCTCTTGAGCTTCTGCAGGATGAACGCGCTGATCTGCTGCGCGGTGAACTTCTTGTCGTCGATCTTGACGGTCCAGTCGGTGCCCATCTGGCGCTTGACCGAGCGGATCGTGCGGTTGACGTTGGTCACCGCCTGCCGCTTGGCCACCTCGCCGACCAGCACCTCGCCGTTCTTGGCGAAGGCCACCACGGACGGGGTCGTCCGCGAGCCCTCCGCGTTGGCGATGACCGTTGGCTCGCCGCCCTCCAGAACCGCGACGACGGAGTTGGTGGTTCCGAGGTCGATACCTACCGCACGTGCCATGTGTAGTCCCTGTGTGTGATCGTTACTTACCTTGAGCCTTGTTGGCTCAAGTCTGCCAGGGACACTCGCCCCTGGCAAATAGGTTGAGTCTAATGGGCTCAACTTCTGGGCCGGCAGAATGATTCCCGGCGGCGGCCTGGAGATGAGCGGCGGCCCGGATATGACGGCACGGCCAGAACGGTGCGGCCAGATAGGACGGTGCGGCCAGATATGACCGTGCGGCGTGGCCCGCCCCGGAAGGAGGGAGGGCCACGCCGCACTGATGGTGCTGCGGGCTAGCCGAGCGTCAGCCTACTGCGGTCTGCAGCGACCAGGTACTGCCGTTCCAGGTCTCGGCGACCGGCGACACGACGCCCGTGGCCGTCGGGCTGCTCACGCCGACGGCGGAGCAGAAGGTAGCCGAGGTGCACGACACCGAGAGGAGCGCGCTGAACGTCGCCGGGCTCGGCGCGGCGACGATCGTCCAGGTCGTGCCATTCCACTGGGCCGCCACGGTCGCGTCCGCGGTGACGGCGGCGTTCTGGTCGTCGCCGACGGCCATGCAGTTCGTGGCCGAGATACACGACACCGAGTTGAGCTCCACCAGATCGCCTGCGGCTCCCGGGTCCGGGACGGTGAGGGCGGTCCAGCTGCCGCCGGTCCACTCCTCGGCCAGGGGGGCCGTGACCAGCGCCGTGCCGGAGTCTGTGCCGGCCGTGCCGACCGCGATGCAGGTGGTGGTGGCCGGGCAGGACACGTTCTCCAGGAAGGTGGCCGGCTGCGGGTTCGCCGGGGACTCGTCCGACCAGGCCTTGCCGTTCCAGTGCGCGGCGAGGGCCTTCTCCGCGGCGTTCCAGCCGACGGCCGTGCAATTCCCGGTGGCGGGGCAGGCCACGCCGTCGAGTTCGCCCGTGTGCTTGGTGGTCTGGGCGGACCATCTCCGGCCGTTCCAGTGCTCGGCCAGGGTCATGCCGGAGTTCCGCTCGCCCACGGCGATGCAGTCCTTGGCCCAGGTGCAGGAGATGTGGAACGGCTCGCCCGCCGTGGCGGGTGTCGAGTCCGGCTGGATGCTCCAGGTGCGGCCGTTCCAGCCCTCGCCCAGCAGCCGGACCGTCTTCGCGCTGTAGGCGTAGCCCGCGGCCATGCACGCGCTGGACGACGTGCAGGAGACGCCGGCGGTGAGCGTGCCACCCAGCAGGCCGCCGGAGCTGGGGATAGGCGTGGTCTGCTTGGCCCAGGTGGTGCCGTTCCACCGCTCGGCCAGGGGTTTGTAGTTCTTCCCGTTGCGGGTGCTGGCCAGCCCGGTGGCGGTGCACTGCTTCCGCCCGGTACAGGACACCCCTTCGAGGGCCGCTCCCGAGAAGATACTGCTCGCGGCGGCCGCAGGGGCCTGCGGAGTCATCGCGTGGGCCCGCCTCGCTGCGCTCGCCGTCCCGGGCAGCAGCGTGGCCGCCCAGCCCCGGAGCGGGCGCCCGGCGGCCGGCCGGGCCACCGCCGTCGTTCTCGCTGCGGTCATCCTGGCGGCTGCGGTTCCGGAGGCCGCGGTCACGGCCCCCGCCGGTCCCGCCGCCAGTGCGGCCGCTGCGGCCACGGCCGCGAACGAGCTGATAGCTCCTAAGATCCCCGTTTTTCCACGCATGGCGTACCTCCGCGGTGCCAGCCCCCCGGTTTAAGGATGTGCAACATAGACGCCCAAACCGGACAAATGGTTGACAGGGACGGCCGGGGCTGCTTGCAGCGGTCCCGGGTTCCGCCGACGACAGTGCTGCGCGCCAGGCTGGCCTGTGACAGTACGGCGCGCCAGGCCGCCTGTGACAGTGCGGCGTGGCCCGGCCCGGAAGGAGGCCGTGCCACGCCGCACTGGGTCTTACGGGTGGGGGACGGTCAGCGCGGGGCGGTGACCTGCGTCCAGGTGGTGCCGTTCCAGATCTCGGTCAGCGGCGACAGGACGCCGGTGGCCGTGGGGCTGCTCACCCCAACCGCGACGCAATGCGCCGCCGAGGGGCAGGACACCGACACGAGCGCACTGAACGTCACCGAGCTGGGCGTGGTCAGGGGCGTCCAAGTCGTGCCGTTCCACTGCTCGGCCAGGGTCGTGTCGCTGGTACCGGCCTGGTCCATGTAGTCCCCCACCGCCATGCAGTTGGTGGCCGAGGTGCACGAGATGGAGTTGAGCTCCGTGAGATCACCCGCGGGAGCCGGGTTCGCAGGGGTGAGAACCGTCCAGCTCCCGCCGGTCCACTGCTCGGCGAGAGGTCCCAGGGAAAGCGTCGGGCCGGACACCGTGCCTGCCACGCCGACGGCCACACAGTCCTTCACTGCTGTGCAGGACAGGCTCGCCAGCACGTTCAGCTGCTGCGGGCTGGCCACGGACTGGTCCGACCAGGTCTTCCCGTTCCAGTGCGCGGCGAGGGCCTTCCCGGCGCTGTTCGAGCCGACCGCCGTGCAGTTCCCGGTGGCCGGGCAGGACACGCCGTCCAGCGCGCCCAGGTGCTTGGTGGTCTGGGCCGACCAGTTCCGCCCGTTCCAGTGCTCGGCCAGGGTCATCCCGGTGAGCCGCTGGCCCACGGCCGTGCAGTCTTTGGCCCACCGGCACGAGATGCCGAACGGCTGGCCGCCCGTCGCCGGTCTCGAGTCCGGCTGGATGCTCCAGGTGTGACCGTTCCAGCCCTCGCCCAGCAGCCGGTCGAAGCTTTTGCTGTATGAGTAGCCCGCGGCCATGCAGGCGGTGGACGACGTGCAGGACACGCCGCCGTCGAGCGTGCCACCCAGCCAGCCGCCGGTGTTGGTGGTGGGCGTGGTCTGGACGGTCCAGCTGGTGCCGTTCCATCGCTCGGCCAGGGGCTTGAGGTTCTTTCCGGTGCGGGTGGTGGCCGTCCCGGTCGCGGTGCACTGCGACCGGCCGGTGCAGGACACCCCGTCGAGGATCGCCCCGCTGAAGCCGGGACTGGCGGCGGTGGTCGCTGCCCGGGCGTGTGCGGCCATCGAGCCGCTTCCCGTGGCCCTGACCCGGTGCCAGGGGACGAGCCACGGCGTGGCCGGGTTGTTCACCTGGGCCGCCGCGCTGCTGGACGGTGTGCTGCTGGCCGCCGGGGACGCAGCTGCGGGTCCCGCGGCCATCATCGCGCCGGCCAGGACCGTGGCCGTGATTCCCGCACCGAACGTCGTGGCTGCAGCCCGCCGGGTCGGCCGGCGGAGGCTGATCCGCCACCTGGTCCCGCTCTGCGGGGCCGGTGCCCCATTACCGCTGGCCGCACCGTTGCTGGCCATGGGTTGTCCTGCCTGCCCTGCCATGCCTTCCTCCGTTGGATCAGGCCCCCCGGCAATCCCTACAAACACATCAAAAGACGCCCAAAGCGGGTCAGCGGTTGGCAGCGGACGGATCACCGTTCGGCATCGATTACGGCTGCCGGTTCCGGCTCTTGCCGGGGGGCGGCCCGGTCCGGCGGGCGGCCCTATCCGGGGGCAGTTCACGCCGTCGGCCCGGTGCGGTTCGCGCCGCCGGCGGGGAGCTATTCCGGCTGCCGTCCGGGTGCCTTCCGGGTCGCTAAGTTACCTGTCGGTAGGATGTTGGCGGGGTCACGCGGCCGGCCTCTTGATCCACGGGCCGCTGCGCATTGATCATGGCCAGGGTGGTGCGGCGTACGCTGGCAGCCGGCGCAGCGGCGGTCCGGCCGGGCCGGGCACCGCATGAGGAGGTTTTCGTGGTCCTGCGGATCGTGGTCGGCCTGGTGCTGACGGTGGCGGCGTTCGCGCTGGCGGGGCGGCGGTTGTGGTGGCTGGCCAAGGTCGGGCGGGCGGGGCAGCCGGCGCCGGAGCGGATCGCGGCGGTGCGCGAGCATCCGGGGCGCGACGCCGGGGTGGAGGCCACCGAGGTCATCGGGCAGCGCAAGCTGCTGAAGTGGACGGTGCCCGGCGCCGCGCACGCGGCGACCTTCTGGGGTTTCATCGTCTTGCTGCTGACCATCATCGAGGCCTACGGCGACCTGTTCTCCCGGACTTTCGCCATCCCGGGGATCGGCCACTGGGCGTTCATCGGGTTCATCGAGGACCTGTTCGCGGTCGGGGTGCTGGCCGGCAT
>CAVQZG010000018.1:0-637723 GCA_963718305.1 uncultured Actinomycetes bacterium | reverse complement strand
GGGGCCGATTGGTCCGCCGCGCTTAGGCCAGCCCGGGCGGCGACCCGCCGCTCCCGCCAGGGAGCGGGCTTCCGGGCCGGTTCCAGCCCGGCACGGAGCCGCCGGGCAGCACGGAGAACGTGAAGTACAGGACTTTTGTCACCCCGCGGCGGTTGACGTAGAACTCCGCCAGCTTCCGGTACGACGGCTGGCCGTCGTGCGTCGCGATGTCCTGCAGGCGCACCCGGACCGGGTAGGTGGTCGGGTGCCAGCCGGATATCGGGCCTACCTGCGGCCAGAAGATGTCGAGCTGGCCAGTGGCCCAGGCCTGGGCGCCACCCCAGTTCCGCCAGGTGAGCTGGCGGACAGTCGGCGCTCCCCCCATGCCCACATAGATGCGGTCAGGGCGCTCCATCATCGCGGACCAGCCGACCCCGTTCGACTGCACGCGCACCGGTACGGCCGTCGCGCTAGCCCGGGCCGCCGTGGGCAGGTGAGCGCTCGCGGCCGGCGCACCACACGCCGCCAGTCCGCCCGCGAGCACGCCAGCGGCGATGACGCCTGCGATCCCGGATGCCCAGCTCACGTAGGTTTCCTTCCCCGTGCCCCCGGAAGGACACGCCCTGAGCCAGCCCAGCGCACGGACTGACCCGAGCGCTGGAGATCGCGGTCCAGCGCTGGACCTATTTGCTCTCTAACGAAAGGGTGCCGGCCGCCCTGGTCAGCGTGACGCCGGGCGGCGCCGGCCCACCCCGGCCGTGGCGATGCCAGCCACCGACTCTCAGTTCAGTCAACGAACCATCTGAGGTATGCTCGGGTCATGCCGCTTCCCAAGGACTACGCCGGCCAGCAGTGCTCGCTGTCCCGCGCGCTGGAGATCGTGGGCGAGCGCTGGACCCTGCTGATCGTCCGGGACGCTTTCTTCGGTGTCCGGCGCTTCGGTGACTTCGTCACCCATCTGGGCATCCCCCGGGCCGTGCTGGCCGAGCGCCTCGCGTCGCTCACCGCCGAGGGGGTGCTGGAAGGTACCTCGGGCACGCACGGCCACACCGAATACGTGCTGACCGGCAAGGGCATCACCCTGTGGCCCGTGGTGCGCAGCCTGCTCGCCTGGGGAGACGAGCACTACTCCGACGGCGGCCCGCGCCGCGTCTTCCACCACGCCGCCGACGGCGGCGCGGTCAACGGCGACGGCACCTGCGCCACCTGCGGCCAGGCCGTGGCAGTCCAGGACCTGCTGGTCGCGCCGGGGCCTGGCCTGGCCGCCAAGTCGGGTGGCCCTGACCCGGTCAGCGCGGCGCTGGCGTCCCCGCACCGGCTGCTGGAGCCGGTCCGCAGCTGACATCCGAGCCGCCAGCTGCGGGGCTATCGGGGTCGCGTCTGAGGTACGCGAGCTTCCCAGCGGCGGGTTAGAGCGTGGCGTCCAGCCATTCCGCGAAGGTCGGGCCGGTCAGGGTGGCGTGCGGCCCCGGCAGCAGGGCGCCACTGGAGTTGAGCGCGTCGTCCGGGTCCGCCGGGTTACTGACCGTCTCGATCTTCACCACGTCGCCACGCCGGCCGGCGAGCAGCGCCGCTATGTCCGGGAGGTACTCCTCGCGTGGGCCGGCGATCTCGGGAACCGGCGCCCCCGCGGAAGCCGGCTCCGGCGTTACCGCCAGGGCCGCGAGCGCCTCGGCCACTGTCCTGGCCGCGACCAGCTGGGTGCGCATCGCAGGCAGGTAGCACACCTCGCCCTGCCTGCCCCACGCCATCAGCAGCTCCACGAACTCGTGGAACTGGGCCGCGCGCAAGATCCGTGCCGGGACCGGGCCGGCCAGCGCGGCCTGCTCGTGCGCGAGCTTCGCGGCGCCATAACCAGCGGTGAATTTGTCGGTGCCGATGATGGACACCACCACGATCCGCCGCACGCCGGCCTGCGACCCCACCTCCTGGAGGTTCCGGGCGGCGGTGGTGAAGAACTCCGTCGCCGCAGCCTGCTCGGCCGACGGCCCGGTGGCCGTATCGATGACGCAGTCCACGCCGTCCAGCGCCGCCGCGAGGCCGTCCCCGGTGATCACGTCCACGCCATGCGAGCGGGATATCGCCACCACCTCGTGCCCGTCGGCCTCGAGCACGTCCACGACGTGCCGCCCGACCCGCCCGGTCGCCCCCGCTACCGCGATCCTTGCCATGGTGTCTCTCCTTCAGATCTTGTCTCTTCACCCCTCTGACCCGAGGCGGGTGAAGAACGTGACAAGGTCTTCAGGCCATGCTGGGCCTAGCGGCTCTTTCCGCCTGGCCCACACCGCGGCACCGCCGGCACCTGGTGTTCACCGTGGCTCTGCTCTGCTGGCCTGCGCCGGCTCTAGCCCGCATCGGCACCCTGGGCGGCGGGCGCTGCGGCGGAGCCGTTGGCGGTGATGTGGACGGGCGGGGCGTCCGGGTTGATGATCAAGATGTTGCTGCGGGCGTGCCGCCACAGTTCCTGGCTGGCGCTGGCGTCCATCAGTGCGGGCAGGCCGCCGTGCGTCGGCGCGCCCAGCACGATGGTGGCCGCCCGGATGCTGGTGGCATACTCCGCGATCAGCCGCCCGGCACCGCCGTGATCGGCCGCGTGCAGCAGCACCTGGCCTTCCGCGGGCACGTGATGCGCCGCGAGCCGGTCCAGGTGCGTACTGACCAGGTCGCGTGCGGCGTCCAGCTCCTCCGCCTCGACCCCGACGTCTCCGGCAGTGACGCTTTCCTGGGCGTGCACCACGTGGACGATCTGGCCCTCGGCCAGGGCCAGCCGGGTCGCGGCCTCGGTGACCAGCGCCGCGACCGGGGACTGGTCGATGGCGGCCAGGATCACGCCCTGGCTGGGACGGCGATCGGGCGACGGCGCGGTCCCCTCCACCGGGATCAGCGCGGTGGAAGGATCAGCGGCGGGGGCGGCCGCCATGTGGGCCCCGACCTGCTCGGCCTGCACCCTTTCGGCGTCGGCCAGCAGGTGGTGCCCCGTGGACAAGATGATGATGCCCAGGACGATCGCGCCGGAGGCGATGTAGAACGGCACGTGGATGTTGAGGGCGATGACCAGCCGGCCCGCGACGTAGGGCGCCAGGCCGCCGCCGATGAACCGGACGAAGCTGTAGGCCGCGGAGGCGACCGGCCGCTCAACCGGGGAGACGGTCATCACCGCCTGGGTGGTAACCGTGTTGTTGATCCCGATGAAGATGCCGGACACGATCACGGCCGGTATGAGGACCGCGTTGTCGGTAGTCCAGATCGCGATGACCAGCACGACCACTGCGAACAAGGCCAGGTTCAGGTACATGGTCCGGGCGATGCCCAGCCGCCCCTGCAGCATGGGCGCGCCGAACACGGCGAACAGGGCGACCAGGATGCCCCAGGCGGTGAAGACCAGGCCGAGCCGGATGGGGCTCAGGTTCATCGGGAACGGCGCGTACCCGAGCACCGTGAAGAAGCCCCAGTTGTAGCAGAGCGCGGTCAGCGCCATGGTCAGCAGCCCGCGGTGGCGCAGCGCGCGCAGCGGTGCGGACAGGCTGGTCTTGTGGGGCGGCTTGGGGGTCTTCTCGACCAGGATGACCGTGGCGATCAGCGCGATGGCCATCAGGGCGGAGACGCCGAAGAACGGGCCGCGCCAGCTGATCTCGCCCAGTATCCCGCCCAGCAGCGGGCCCATGGCGATGCCCACGCCCAGTGCCGTCTCGTACAGCACGATCGCGCCCGCGAACCCGCCGCTCGCCGAGGCCACGATGACCGCCAGCGAGGTGGCGATGAACAGCGCGTTGCCGACGCCCCAGCCGGCCCGGAACCCGATGATGGCGCCGATGGACGGCGACGCCCCGGCCGCCGCGCTGAACACGACGATCAGGGCCAGGCCGGTGATCAGCGTCTTCTTGGCCCCGATCCGGCTGGACACCCAGTTGGTGATCAGCATGGCCACCGCGGTGACCACCAGATAGCTGGTGAACAGCAGCGTCACCTCGCTGGGCGAGGCGTGCAGCTCGTGCGAGATGGAGGGCAGGATCGGATCGACCAGGCCGATGCCCATGAACGACACGACGCAGGCGAACGCGACCGCGAACACCGCTTTCGGCTGCTTGAACGGGCTCGCCGCTCCTGCGGATGTCCCACTCATCCAACTGCTCCGTTCCGCAAGATACTCATGACCGGGGCCGGACGGCCCCGCATCGGTGCTGTCATCGGGCTGCTCAGGGCTGGGCCACGAGCGGGTCTTCGCGCTGCGCGTTGGCCAGCGCGTCCATGGCCGGCAGGGCCGCGGCCAGCGCGGCCTGCTCGTCCGGGCTGAGCCGGGCCAGCAATCCGGCGACCCGTTCCGCCCGTACCGCCCGGCGGCGGGCCAGCATCGCCTGGCCCTCGGCGGTGATGCGGACCTGCACCACCCGCCCGTCCGCGGGATCGGGGACCCGGTCCACCAGGCCCGTGTCCTGCAGCCGGGCCACCAACTGGGTCATGGCCGGCTGGGTGACGCCTTCCCGGGCCGCCAGCGCGGTCAGCCGGCGGGGTCCGCCTCGGTCCAGGGTGGCCAGCGTGGCCGCCGCGGTGAGCGAGAGCCCGCTCGGCGGGCTGAGCCAGCGGAACAGCCCGATCAGCCGCTCCAGGCCGGCCGCCACCCCGGCGGCCAGGGCCCGCTCGGCCAGCAGCGGCGACGGCAGATCCCCCGACGCCAGCGTGCGCAGCGCCAGTTCATCGGCCCCCAGGTCCGCGGCCCGCGGGTCCCCGGACGGCAGATCGCCGGATCCCAGATCCCCGGATGGCACTCCGTCGGGCTGCCACCCCACTGAATTCATAAGATACTTATATCATACCCTTATGTATCTATCGCCGGGCTGCCTCAGGGACGGACTAACGAATCATGATCATGGCTTGCTGGGGCCCTGGCCCCAGCAAGCCCATGATCACGACCGCGGGCGCCGGAACCGGGGCGCATGGTCCGGCCCGGAACGTGCACTGTCCCGGGCAGGCACGCTGCCCGGGACAGTGGTGAGGCACCGGCACGGATGCGGTGTTCGTTGCGGAGAAGTTGGCTCTTGACTTTCCTGGCCAGCCCCCGAGTCAGGTTCCCCAGGTCAGAGGAGTTCGAGGATGGTGGCGTTGGCCTGGCCGCCGCCTTCGCACATGGTCTGCAGCCCGTAGCGGATGCCGTTGTCGCGCATGTGGTGCACGAGGGTGGTCATCAGCCGCGCGCCGGACCCGCCGAGCGGGTGGCCCAGGGCGATGGCCCCGCCGTTGTAGTTCAGCGCCTTGGGGTCCGCGCCCAGTTCGGCCAGCCAGGCCAGCGGCACCGGTGCGAACGCCTCATTGACCTCGAAGGCGCCGATCTCGTCTATGCCCAGCCCGCTGCGGGCCAGGGCCTTCTGGGTGGCCGGGATGGGCGCGGTCAGCATGATGATCGGGTCGGCGCCGGCCAGCACGGCCGTGTGCACCCGGGCGATCGGGGTCAGGCCCAGCTCGCGGGCCTTGTCCGAGGTGGTCATCAGCAAGGCAGCGGAGCCGTCGGAGATCTGCGAGGAGTTGCCCGCGGTGATCACGCCGCCCTCCGGCTTGAACACCGTCTTGAGCCCGGCCAGCACGTCGACCGTGGTGCCGCGGCGGATCCCCTCGTCGGCGCTGATCAGCTCGCCCTGGTCGTTGGTCACCGGCGCGATCTGGCCCTCGAACCGGCCGGCGTCCTGGGCGGCGGCCGCCTTCTCGTGTGAGCCCACGGAGTACTCGTCCACCTGGGTGCGCGACAAGCCCCACCGCTCGGCCATCATCTCGGCGCCCACGCCCTGGTTGGGGAACACGCCGCCGTAGCGCTCCAGGAACTCCGGGCCCATCGGGTTGGCGCCCTGGATGGAGGCGCCCATCGGGACCCGGGACATGGACTCCACCCCGCCCGCCACGACCACGTCGTACTGGCCCGCGATCAGGCCGGCCGCCGCGAAGTGCACGGACTGCTGGGACGAACCGCACTGGCGGTCCACGGTCACGCCGGTCACGGTCTCCGGCCAGCCCGCAGCCAGCACCGCGTTCCGGCCGATGTCGAAGGTCTGCTCGCCGACCTGGCCGACACAGCCCCACACCACGTCGTCCACCACGGCCGGGTCGATGCCGGACCGGCTGGCCAGCGCCTTCAGCACGTGGGCCGACAGCGATACCGGATGCACCCCGGACAGGCCTCCATTACGCTTCCCGACCGGCGCCCGGACCGCCTCGACGATCACCGCATCACGCACGCTGCACTCCTCCTCGCCCGGTCCCGCATCGCGGGCACCAGGTCTCCGCCGGCCCTCGCCGGTGACGCCCATGCTGGGGCACGGTGGCGTCCCTGCCCTCTAACCTGCCCTCTCTAAAGAAGGTATCCCAGCCTGCCCGGGAAGAGCCGGCCCGATATCCGCCGGGCACCGGCGCTGACCTCGTACGCGGACGCCAGGGCAGCGTGCGGGTCCGCTTCTCGTGGCCGTGGCCTGGGCGGCATCGCTGGGATTACTGTCAGCGTCATGGACCCGTCCGTGTCCGGCCCCGCGCTCGCCGCCCTGGGCGAGGACCTGTTCTTGCTGTCGATCCGGCCGCGGGACGGGAAGCTCATGACCCGCGGGCGGATCGACTCCGGGCTGATGGCGTCCGAGCTGATCAGGCTGGCGGCGGCCGGACGGGCCTGGATCGATGAGGGCCGGATCGTCGTGCCGGACCGGACCGCCACCGGCGACGCGGAACTGGACGCCGCGCTGCTCAGCCTGGCCGGGTCAGCCGTCCCGCCGCGGCCGGAAACCTGGGTGGGCCTCCCGCGGCGCGGGATCCGGGCCGCGTATGCCGCCCGGCTGACCTCAGCCGGGGCGCTTCGCCTGGAGTCCAGCCGGATCCTCGGGACCCCGCGCTACCAGGTGATCGACGCGTCGCGGGCAGCCGCGGCCCGGTCGCGGCTGGGTGCCGTCGTGCAGTCCGCCGGGACACCCGCCGCCGGCACGCCCACCGCCGGATCACCGGCCGCCGAAGCACCGGCCGACCTCGCCCCGGTGGCCCTGGCCGGCCTGGCCCGCGCGATCGGGCTGGGCGACGTGCTCTACCCCGGCCGGGAGGGACGGGCCTCGCGGGCACGGATGGCCCAGATCGCCCGGCAGCAAGTCATCACCC
Source organism: uncultured Actinomycetes bacterium (assembly GCA_963718305.1). GTDB lineage: Bacteria > Actinomycetota > Actinomycetes > Streptosporangiales > Streptosporangiaceae > RYN-230. Next base: position 630,622 of record CAVQZG010000018.1, on the reverse strand, counting down.
AGGCCACGGCGGGGCAGGGCACCGGGAGCGGCCGGGTGCCTCCGGCCGGGCTGGAGGCTGGCCCGGCGGCCGGGGACGCGGCCGGCGAACTGGTCCGGGAGAGCGCCGCCGGGGGAGGTCCGGGGCCGCCATCGCTGCTGGCCATGGAAGAGGTCATCGCGGCCACGGTGCACGCCCTGACCGCGGTGATCGAAGACGGCGCGGTGGTCGCCTCCGACGTCGTGGGCACCCGCGTGGGAGGTATCCACGTCCCGGGCGCCCACGGCGCGGCTGACCACGGTGGCCAGGGGTAGGCGGGAAGCATGTGCCGTTTGTTCGGGCTGCACGCCGGCACGCAGGACGTGCCGGCCACGTTCTGGCTTATCGACGCCCCGGACAGCCTGCAGGCGCAGAGCCACCGCAACCCGGACGGCGCCGGGGTCGCCGCGTTCGGGCCCGACGGCCGGCCCGAGGTCAGCAAGCAGCCCATCGCGGCCTGGGAGGACGCGCAGTTCGCGACGGCGGCCCAGGACCTGCGGGGCACCACGTTCGTGGCCCACGTCCGCTACGCCAGCACCGGCGCGCACACGATGGCCAACACCCACCCGTTCGAGCAGGACGGGCGGCTGTTCGCGCACAACGGCGTGGTGCAGGGCCTTCCCGGCCTGGACCGGCACCTGGCCGGCCTGGGCGCGGCCGGCCTGGTGGCCGGGGAGACGGACAGCGAGCGGATCTTCGCGCTGGTCACGGCGGAGACCAGGCGCCACGGCGGCGACGTGACCGCCGGCCTGACCGCGGCGGTCAGCTGGATCAGCGCCCGGCTGCCCGTGTACGCGCTCAACCTGGTGCTCATCACCGCGACCGGCCTGTGGGCGCTGCGCTACCCGGCCACCCATGAGCTGTACGTGCTGGACCGCCCGGCCGGGGGCCGGGCAGGCGCCGGGACCGGCCGGGCCCTCGACGCGACCAGCCACCGTATCCACGCCCGGTCCGCGCACCTGGCGCACCAGCCGTCGGTGATCGTGGCCAGTGAGCGGATGGATGACGATCCCGGCTGGCGGCTGCTGGACCCGGGCGAGTTGCTGCACGTCAGTTCCACCCTGCAGATCAACAGCACCGCACCGTTCCCCCCGGAACCCGCGCACCTGCTCCAGGTCTCCGACCTCGACCCGGCGGCGGCGGCCTCCCAGCACCCGGAGGCCGCGCCCGGCTGACCGGGCGCGGCCTGCGGCGGGCTGCTCAGCGCAGCGAGCGCGCGACCTCCTCCAGCTGGTCCAGGGCCTCCTGCATGCCGTCTTCCATCCCGGAGTTGATGTGCATGTCCCGGTGCTCCTGGCTGGTGTGCTGCACGAGCATCTGGACCGTGGTCAGCCCGCCTGCCTCGGTGAACGTGATCGTGCACAGCGCCTGCGCGTCGGGCACCCCCTCGAAGACCTCAGTCCAGACCATCCGCTCAGCCGGGGCGATCTCCCGGTACTCGCCGTGGAAGGCGACCTCGAATCCGGCGTTCGCGGTCATCACGAAGCGCCAGGCGCCGCCGACCCGCAGGTCGATGTCCACGCTGGTCACTTCGCCCCGGTCCCCGCTCCACCAGCGCCGGACCAGGTCCGGTTCGGTCCAGGCCCGGTAGACCAGGCGGGCGGGAGCGTCGAACTCCCGGGTGATCAGGATCTGCGTGTCCTCCGGCAGGGTCACCACTGCCCGGCGGCTACTTGTCACGGCCATTCTCCCCGTCCTCCTCTGCCTTGAGTTCTTCCAGCACGGTGTCCAGCTGGCTGAAGCGCTGCGACCAGGCCTGCTCGTACGGCCTCACCCAGTCGTAGATCGGTTTCAGCGGCACGGCGTTGAGCCGGTAGACCCGCTGCCGCCCGTCCCCGCGGACGTCCACCAGGCCGACCTCGCGCAGCACCCGCAGGTGCTTGGACACCAGCGGCTGAGCCAGCCCGAGCAGCGCGACCAGGTCGTTCACCGGCCGTTCCCCGGCGGCCAGCAGATCCAGGATCTCCCGCCGCCGCGGCTCAGCCACCGCGTTGAACGCATCTGCTGTCGTCGCTGCTCTCGCCATGACAGCATCATATGCCCATATAGGAATGTGTCAAGCGCCGCCGTGATCCAAAGCGTCAAGCGTCGGCGGGATCCAGGGTCTTCTCGAACCAGTGCTGCGCGTAGGGCTCGTCGCTGAACGCGTCGACCTCGCGATAACCGGACGCCCGGTACAGGCTGATCGCCTCGGCCAGGCTGCCGTTGGTCTCCAGCCGCAGCACGGTAACCCCGTGCGCGGCGGCGCGGCTCTCCAGCTCGGCCAGCAGCCGCCGGCCGAGCCCCAGCCCGCGCGCGGCCGGGGCGACCCACATCCGCTTGAGCTCGGCGGGCGCGTCACCGTGGAACTTGAGCCCACCACAGCCCACCGCCTCGGAGTGCAGGGTGGCGACCAGGAACAGCCCCGCAGGCAGGGTCATTTCCTGGTCCTCGGCCGGGAGGCTCCGCCCCGGATCGAAGCCGCGGTCGAACCGGCGGCCCAGTTCGTCGAAGTAGGCCTGCACGCAGGCGCGGGCGGCCGGATCCGCGGGCGAGCGCACGGCGACCTCGACCGCCGACGCCACCAGGAGCCGCTCCACCTCGGCCATCGCGCTGACCAGCCGGGCTCGCTGGGACCCGCTGAGCGGGGCCAGGATCGAGTCGGCCGCCCCGTCGGCACGCCGGTCGAGCTCGGCCCGCTCGGCCCGGCCGTCGGCGGTGAGCCGGGCCGTGCGCACCCGCCCGTCCGCCCCGCTGCCGTCCACGGCGACCAGCCCGTCCGCCTCCAGCGCGCGGAGCAGCCAGGCTCAGGTAACCCGAGTCCAGGTCCAGCCGGGCCCGCAGCGACCGGACATCCGCGCCATCCGGGCCGATCTCCCACAGCAGCCGCGCCTGCCCGAGCGGGCGGTCCCGGGCCAGGAACTCGTCATCGAGCGCACCGACCCGCTGGGTGACGGTCCGGTTGAACCGCCGGACCTGGCTGATCATGGAGGCATCCATTCTCTGACTTTAGTCAGAGAATGTGGCCGTGCACCAGAACCCGGTGCCATCCAGAACCGGTGCCATCCAGAACCCGGTGCTGGCCCGGACGCCGCGCTATCAGGACGCGGCGGCTAGCCAGCCGGCGGCCGGTCCTGGCGCAGCACCTCGATCAGCGCCGCGTCGTCGAGCCGGCCAAGCCCCCGTTCGTGACCCTCCTCGTACAGCCGCCGGGTGACCGCGGTGAGCGGCGCGGCGGCGCCCGCGTGCTCCGCCGCCGCGCTGACCAGGCCCATGTCCTTCACGAAGATGTCCAGGGCGCTGCGCGGCGGCTGGAACTCCCGGCCGGCCATCCGGGCTCCCCGGTCCTCGAACATGAACGACGCCGCGGCCCCGTCCCGCAGCACCCGCCAGCACTCGCCGGGGTCCAGGCCAAGCGACTCCGCGAAGGCCAGCGCCTCAGCCGCGGCGGCAATGTGTACCCCGCACAGCAACTGGTTGACCAGCTTCATCCGCTGGCCGTCCCCCGGGGCCGGGCCGACCACCGGGGCACTGCGGGCCAGCACGTCCAGGAGCGGCCGGGCCCGGCCGACCGCGTCGTCCGCCCCGGACACCATGATCAGCAAATCGCCCGCGGCGGCGCGCTGCACCCCACCGGACACCGGCGCATCGACCACGGTGACGCCGCCGCCGCCGCCGAGACGGGCGGCGACCTCCGCGACGACCTCGGGACCGACCGTGGCCATGATCACCACGACGGTCCCGGCCGCCAGGGTTCCGGCCGCGCCGCCCGAACCGAAGAGGACCTGGTCCACCTGATCCCCGGTGGCGACCATGATCGCGACGAGCTCCGCGTCCCGGACAGCCCCGGGAATGCTGTCCGCGGCCTCCATCCCGTCCCCGGCCAGCGCCGCGGCCCGCCCCGGCACGATGTCATAGGCCGCGACCGCATGACCCGCCCCGGCCAGGCAGCCCGCCATCGGCGCGCCCATCGCGCCCAGCCCGAGCCAGCCGACTCGCATCACGGAACCTCCTGCTCGCCATGGAGAATCGCCACCACCTGCGCCAGCGTGCCGTCGTCACCGACGTTGCCGGCGAAGACCACGAACGGCATCCCGACCGCCTCCGGGGCGGCGTCGAGCGGCCGGAAGACCGAGACCGTCCCGGGGAACAACTGGCCGGCCACCTCTGCGCGGCGGATCCCCAGCCCGTGCAGCATCACGTCGTGCGAGGTGATGCCGCCCTTGGCGATCACCCAGGCGGGCCGGGCGGCCAGTGCGTCGCGGACGATCCGGGACAGGGCCGCGGACACGGTGCGGGCGATCGTGAGGCTGCCCGCCGCGTCGGGGGCCGTCACGACCGCGCGGCTGGTGTACAGCAGCACGTCCGAGTGACCCAGGGCCGCGGTGACCCGCCGCGCGGTACTGGCCACCACCGGGCCGCCGGCCACGTCCAGGCCGCCGGCCAGTACCGCGGGCACGTCGAGCTCGATGTCCGTGGTGACGGCGCGTGCCCGGAGCGCGGCCACCTGCCGGCTGGTCTGCCCGACATGCGAGCCGACCACGACCAGGCCGTGCCCGCCCGCCCCGGCCCGCACTCCCCCGTCCGCCCCCCAGATCTGCGCTCCGCGCAGGGGCGGCTTGGGCCCCAGGCCGCTCAGCGCGCGCACGAACGACGGCCCGGTGCGGAACAGGAACGACTGTCCCTCACGCTCGGCGTCCAGCACCGCGCGGGCCACCGTCTCCAGGTCGGAGTACTCAGTGGCGTTGACCACCACCCACGCCCCGCCCGCCGCGCTCGCCAGCACCTCGCGTACCCGGCCCGGCCCGCCGAGCCGGATATCCGCGAGGCTGATGCTGCGCACATCCTCCGGCTGGATCGTCCCCCCGCTTTTTTCCGCAACGAAAACCCGCAGGTCCGAAGCGCCATACCCGAACGCAGTGTCCTTCGCGAATTCGGTTTCACCGACCGGGATCAGCCCGGCGGCCGTGCGAGCCCAGTGGATATCGGCCGCGGTCACCCGGCCTGCCTCCAGGAACGCCGGAACCAGCAGCACGCCGTCATAGCCGCGGCCGACCATGTCCCGCCGGACCGCCTGCAGCGCGGTGACCTCCGCCATCACGTGGCCGCGCAACGTGGAGTCGCTCCGGCTGATCAGCTGGATGCGGGTCCCGCGCCGTCCCGCCACCGTGATCAGGCCGCGGGCGGCCCGGGTGGTCAGCTCGGCGGCGGCCGGCCCGCCCAGGCTGCGCGAGTTGGTCAGCACGAAACACGTGGCGCCCGGCCCGGCCAGCGCCGCGGCGTAGGCGTCTTCCTCCAGCACGGTCACGACCTGGACGTCATGCACGGCCTGCGATCCGGTCGGGTCGTCGTCGAGGACCCCCAGGAGCAGGTCACCGGCCGCCCGGGTGGCGCGGATCGATTCGCGGAGACCCTCGTCGCCGGGGCGGGCCGGAGGCAGCCCGGCAAACACCTCGGCCGCGTCCGGCCGCCTGTCCCCCAGCACCCTGGCCCCCTCCCTGCGCCTGCGGTCTCCGGGATTCGCGTGCTCTCCCCGCGCCGGGTCCACGGCCGGGTGCGGCAGATGCGGCCACCGGATCCGGGCTCTGGATCGCGGCCCGGCCATCAGCACTGCCTAAGATCGCACTGTATTCCAGACCCTCGGGCCGGACGGAGACGCCGTGGCGAACGTGGTGATTACCGGTGGGGCCGGGTTCCTCGGCTCCCGGCTGGCCCGGGACCTGCTCGCCGCCGGCTCGATCGACGTAGCGGGCGCCGGGGCCCGGCCGCTGGCCCGGGTAACCCTCCTCGACCAGGCCCCAGCGCCGCCGGACCTGGCGGCCGACCCGCGGGTCGCGGTGGCCGAGGGCGAGCTGGCCGGCCTGGTGGCCCCCGGGCAGTCCGGGCGGGAGGCGCTGGCCGGCGCCGACGTGGTGTTCCACCTGGCCGCCGCGGTCAGCGGGGAGTGCGAGGCCGACTTCGACCTGGGTATCCGGGCGAACCTGCACGCCACCGAGGCGCTGCTGGCCGCCTGCCGCGCGGTGGGCACCAGCCCGCTGGTGGTCTACTCCAGTTCGATCGCGGTGTTCGGCGGGTCTCCCGAGCTGCCGCTCCCGGCCGTGGTGCAGGACGGCACGCTGCCGAACCCGCAGACCAGCTACGGGATCCAGAAGTTCATCGGCGAGCAGTTGGTGGCCGACTACACCCGCAAGGGGTTCTTGCGCGGGCGGAGCATCCGGCTGATGACGGTCAGCGTGCGCCCCGGCCGGCCCAACGCCGCCGCCTCGGGCTTCATGTCGGGCATCATCCGCGAGCCGCTCGCGGGCCAGCGCGCGGTCTGCCCGGTCGATCCGGCGGCCGAGGTGGCGCTGGCCGCCCCGGCCCGGGCCATCGAGGCGCTGCGGTGCGCCCTCTCGTCGCCGGACGAGGTGTGGGGCGGCCGTACCGCGGTGACCATGCCCGGCCTCACGGTGACGGTCGGGGACATGGTCGCCGCGCTGGAGCGGGTGGCCGGCCCCGCGGTGACCAGCCTCATCGACTGGGTCCCGGACCCGGTGGTGGCGGGAATGGTGTCGGGCTGGGCCTCCCGTTTCCACTCGGACCGGGCGGCCGGCCTGGGCCTGACCGCCGACCCCGACTTCACCTCGATCATCCGCCAGCACCAGGCCGAGACCCACCCCGCCTAACCCCTCAGCCCCGGGCCAGACCGCCCGGCACCGATCAGGGTTAACATGAGTGTCAGCCTGTTCCGGAGGGAGAGGGCCAGGAGAGAGGGGGCCAGGTGGAAGCACCAGCCACGGACCACCGGCGGGCCACCGCTGAGCGGAACGTCCAGGCCATCCTCGACGCAGCCGAGGATCTGCTGGACCAGCGCGGCCAGCCGAGCGTGTCGGCGGTCGCCATCGAAGCCGGAGTCTCCCGGGTCACCGTCTACGCACACTTCCCCACCTCCGAGGCGCTGCTGGAGGCGGTGGTGCGGCGGGCGGTCGGCCGCACCACGGCGGCGCTGGACCAGGCCCAGCCAGACAGCGGGCCGCCGCCCGAGGCGCTGGAACGGGTACTCGCGGCGGGCTGGCAGCAACTCGACCGCTACGGCGCCATGGCCGCGGCCGCGGCCAGCCAGCTCAGCCCGGACGCGCTAACCCGGACTCACGAATCCGCGCACGAGCGCGTCCGCGACCTGGTCGAACGGGGCCAGGCCGACGGCTCGTTCCGCACCGACCTGCCCGCGGGCTGGCTGGTGGCCAGCTGCTTCGCACTGATCCACGCCTGCGCCGGAGAGGTCCGCGCGGGCCGGATCGACGCCGACCGCGGGCTCGACGTGCTCACCACCACGGTCCGCGGCCTCGTCGCTCACCGCTGAGCTCTCACGACGGTGATTCGCGCCGCCGGCACCGCCTAATCGCAGGCGTACGCTATTGGTGCCAGCCAGCGCGCCGATAAGTAAATTCCTCCGGATTTATCCTCCTATCGGGGCTGCGGCGGGCACGGCCACCGTCCTGTGGGGGGACCGAGAAATGGCGCAGAGCAACAGCGGCCTGGGCGATGTCAGGAACCTCCTTGGTTTCCTGGTGGCCGGCTTCGCCGGCGTGCTGAACGTGCTGGGCCTCAAGTCCGGCGAGATCGGCGTGGTCCTGCGGAACGAGCCGGTCCGGGTGTCGGTCATCGCGACGTTCTTGCTGGCGGGCGTGCTCGCCGCCGTGTTCAGCATCTTTGTCGCCGCGAACGGGCATCCGATCCCGCTCATCGTGGTATTAATTTTCGTCTTCCTGCTCGCGGCCATGTTCTCGCTGACGATATGGCTGGTTCCCTCTCCCTTCCTCGGGCATTCCGCCGAGCATTACACCAGCATCGCCGCGACCGTGATCCTGCTGGCCTGCGCGGCATTCTTCCTAGCCAGGTTCGTCAGGGACCGGCGCCGCGGCCGGGTGAGCTGGGCGATGCACGACCGCATCCCCGACCTGCTGAACCTGCAGTGCCTGCTGCTGGCCATCGCGGTGGCGCTCACGTCCACCGCGGCCTACGGGGCGCTCCGGCTCGAGACCATCAGCCAGACCTCCACCGTGGCCGAGATCGGCGACACCCTGCAGGTGACCGGGCAGAACGACTTGCTGGCCATCTCGGTCTCCGCCTCCAAGCTGTCCACCAGCGAATGGCTGGGCGTCAACGTGGCCGCGGTCCCAGCCTCCTGGAACGTGGCCGTGCTGTGCCTCAAGCCCCAGGTGAAATCGCTGGCCGCGACCGTCGGCGTCACCTGCGAGCAGGACCCCTGCTACTACTTCGATAACGCCCTCGAGCGGCAGTGCACCGAACTGTCGGAGGACGTGATCCCCCCGGACGCCAACGGGGCCGTGCAGCGGACCCTGTCCATACCGTTCTCGCCCGCCAGTTTCCAGCACGTCCAGGTGACCGCGCTGACGTGCGAACCGAACACCGACATCAAGCAGCCGAAGGGGACGTGCGCGCCCATCGGCGAGGCCTCCCGGCTGGACATCGCCGTCCCGCCGTTGTCGCCGGCACGGGCCCGGGCCTAGCCCCCGGGCCCTGGCCGGGCATTGACCCGGCGGGCTGATAGCAAGTGGGTCGCCGTCACGTGCGGGCACGCTGGGTGGCAGCGATGCAGCCGAGCACGATCAACGCGGTGATCGGGGCGAGCGGGGACAGCTGCTCGCCCATCAGCGACACCGCCCAGACCAGCGTGATCAGCGGCTGGGCGAGCTGGATCTGGCTGGCCTTGGGCACGCCGATGGCGGCCATGCCGCAGTACCACACGACGAACCCGCCGAACTGGGAGACCGCGGCGATATAAGCCAGGCCGGTGATCGCCTTGGCCGTCAGATGAACCGGTTCGGTGGGCAGGGCGGCCGCGGCCACGACGAGGGAGACCGGCAGGGCGGCGACGATGGCCCAGGCGATGACCTGCCAGCCGGGCATACGGGCGGCGAGGCGCCCGCCCGGGGCGTAGCCGGCCGCGCACACCAGCAGGGCGGCGAAGAGATAGCCGTCGGCGAGGGTAGGCCGGCCGCGGCTTTGCTCGAGGGTGAAGGCGAGCACGGCCACGGCACCGAGGATCGCGGCGGTCCAGAACGCCCGGGAGGGACGCCGGCCGGTCAGCAGCGCGGAGATCGCGGCGGTGGCCAGCAGCAGCGCCCCGACGACGACGGCCGAGTGGGCGGTGGTGGCGGTACCCAGGGCCAGGGTGATCAGCAGCGGAAACCCGATCACGCAGCCGCCGGCCACGGTCAGCAGGCCGGGCCAGTCACGGCGCGCGGGGACCGGCACGCGGGCGGCCAGCAGGCAGGGCAGGGCCATCGTGCTGCTCGCCGCCGAAGGCCTGGTCGTCTCCCCGCCCCGGCGCCGGGGTCTTCCGTGCTCCGGCCCGTCCCGCCCCTGCCGCGCCGGGTGACGTCTCCTGGCAGGAGGTCGCGCTCAGCGCAGACCCGCATCCCGCGGCCGCGGGTGCGCACCACCTCGGCGCCGCCGGAGTGCTCGCCACCCTGACCACCCCGCCCCCCGAGGTCATCGATCTCAGCGGCGGGTACCTGCACGCGAGCCTGCAGCCCGAACGCGCCCTGGCCGCGGCGCTGGCCCGCGCCGGGCGCCGCCCCGGCACCTGGTCGCGTCCCCCGGTCGAGGGAATCAGCGAATTGCGCGAGTGGTTCGCCCGGGACATCGCCGGCCCGGCCGGCACCCTCGCGTCCTCCGACGTGCTGATCACCGCCGGCGGCCAGAGTGCGCTGACCACCGCCGTACGGGCCCTGACCGCCTGCGGAGCCCCCATCCTGGTCGAATCCCCCACCTACCCCGGCCTGCTCGCCGTCGCCCGCGCCGCGGGATTGCGCCCCGTCCCCGTTCCGGTCGATGCCGGCGGTGTGCGCACCGATCTGCTCGCCCGGGCCTTCCACGACACCGGCGCCCGGGTGTTTGTCTGCCAGCCCCTGTTCCACAACCCCACTGGCACCACCCTCGGCCCCCAGCGGCGCGAACCGGTGCTGCACGCCGCCCGGGAGGCGGGGCGTTCGTTATCGAAGACGACTTCGCCCGGCGGCTGGCCCACGCCGACAGCCCCCCGCTACCCCCACCGCTGGCCGCCGACGACCCCGACGGCGTGGTCATCCATATCCGATCCCTGACTAAGACGACCTCGCCCAACCTGAGGGTCGGAGCCATCACCGCCCGCGGACCTGCCTTCGAACGTCTGCGCGCCACCCAGGTCATCGACACCTTCTTCGTCCCCCGCTCCCTCCAGGAAACCGCCCTCGAACTCGTCGGCGCCCCAGCCTGGACGACCCACCACCGGGCACTCGCCACCGCGCTGCGAGACCGCCGGGCCGCGATCCTCACCGCGCTAAGCCGCCTGCTACCCGGCCTCGCCCCGCAGCACCCGCCGCTCGGCGGCTACCACCTGTGGCTCCGCCTCCCCGACGGCACCGACGAAGCCACCGTCGCCGCGGCTGCCCTGCGCCACGGTGTCGCCGTCACCGCCGGGAGCCCCTACTTCAGCGCGGACACGTCCACCCCGCACCTGCGCCTGAGCTACGTCAGCCCCGCCAACACCGGTCAGCTCGAAGCAGCAATCCGCAGACTCCACCACGCATACACGCAGATCGCGGATCAGGAGTCGCCGTAGACCGGGACGCGGGCGCCGCTGACCGGCGCGGCGTCCGGGTCGATCAGGAACGCGATCACCCGGGCGATCGCGGCCGGGGCGACCGCCCGGGCGGCCAGGTCCGGGGACATCCAGGTCCGGTTGGCGGGCGTGTCGATGACCGAGGGCAGCACGCAGTTCACCCGGATCCCCTGCGGCCGCAGCTCCTCGGCCAGCAACTCGGTGGCCCGCACCACCGCGGCCTTGCTGGTGGCGTGGGCCAGCGGGGCCGGCCCGGCGACCGCGGTCTTGGAGCCCATGGTCACGATCGCGCCGCCGCCGGCCGCGGCCATCCGGGGCGCGGCCTCCTGGCAGCACCACAGCATCGAGACCACGTTGGAGCGCCACAGGCCCTCGAGCGCATCCTCGTCGAGGTCCGCGAGCTTGCCGGGGACGAACCCGCCGGCCAGCGCGACGAGCGCGGCCGGGGTCCCGAGCTGGTCAATTTCCTGCCACGCGGCGTGCACGGCGGCCCGGTCGGCCAGCTCGACCGCGACCGGGTGTACGCCGTCGTCGCTGCCCAGCTTGTCCAGGGCCTCGGATGGCCGGTCCAGCGCCACTACCGCATGATTCCGGCCGCGCAGCTCGGCCAGCACCGCGTGCCCCAGCGCGCCGGCGGCCCCGGTCACGACCACCACGTCGTTCATGTCACTCCCCCGATGCCGTTGGTGCCGGGACGGCTGGCTCGCCGCGGAAACGCGGCGGGCGGCGCTCGGTGAAGGCCCGCACGCCTTCGCGGCCCTCGTCGCCGCAGGCGCTGGCCGCGATCTGCACCGGGGCTGGCTGAACAGAAAACGTCATGTGCTCATGCTGCCCGCCGCGCGGGGTCGGGGAACAGGCGGGGCCCGCACACCTGGCCGACCACGGGCAGCTCCCCATCGCGGGCACCACGGTATGGGTTGGTTACCACGGCGTGTTGCCAGTGCGGGCCGGGTCGTTCAAGACTTGCCTGGTGGAACCTCAGCGGGGGCGATCGGGGAACGAGTTGGCGCCGGGAGACGCGGTCATCCGGACTCCGGACCGGCACCTGCGGGTGTTCGTGAGCTCCACGCTGGGCGAGCTGGCGGATGAGCGGCGCTCGGTCTCGCGCGCCATCTCGGCGCTGCGGCTGACGCCGGTGATGTTCGAGGCAGGGGCGCGGCCGCATCCTCCGCAGGATCTGTACCGGGCGTATCTGGCGCAAAGCGATGTGTTCGTCGGGCTGTACTGGCAGCGGTACGGGTGGGTCGGGCCGGGCATGGAGATCTCGGGCCTGGAGGATGAGTTCGAGCTGTCGGGGGCGTTGCCCCGGCTGCTGTACGTCAAGGCGCCGGCGCCTGACCGTGAGCCGCAGCTGGCTGATCTGCTGGCCCGGATCAAGGCGGAGGCCTCGGTGTCCTACCGCGCCTTCCGGACCCCGGCGGAGCTGGGCCGGCTGGTGCGCGACGACCTGGCGATGCTGCTGAGCGAGCGGTTCGCTGCCGCCCGTCCCCCGGCCGCCGCGGCGGCGCCGCCGGGCTCGCACGGGCCGCGCCCGCTCCCGGTGGACACGACCTCGCTGGTGGGGCGGGAGGAGGCCGTCGAGGAGGTGGCCGGTTTGGCCGGGGGCCCCGGTGTCCGATTGGTGACCCTCACCGGGCTGGGCGGGATCGGCAAGACCCGGCTGGCGGCGGCGGCGGGCGAGCGGCTGGCTGACCGCTTCGCGGCGGGGACCGCGTTCGTGCCGCTGGCGGCGGTCACCGATCCCGGGCTGGTGCTGCCGGGCGTGGCCCGGGCGGTGGGGGCTGAGCTGGCGGGGGCGGGCTCGCCGCTGGAGGCCCTGGTCGAGTTCTTCGGCGACGACCGGTGGCTGCTCATCCTCGACAACTTCGAGCAGGTGGTCGCCGCCGCCCGCGACCTTGACGCGCTGCTGGCCCGCTGCCCCGGCGTGGTGATCCTGGCCACCAGCCGCACGGTGCTGGGGCTGCGGGCGGAGCGGGAGTACCCGGTGCCGCCGCTGCCGCTGCCCGCTGACCCCGCCACGGTGCCGGTGGAGGAGCTGGCGGCCTCGCCGGCGGTGGCGCTGTTCGTGGACCGGGCCAGCGCGGTGCGTCCCGGCTTCGCCCTCACCGAGGGCAACGCGGCGGCGGTGGCGGAGATCTGCCGGCGGCTGGAAGGCCTGCCGCTGGCGATCGAGCTGGCGGCCGCCCGCACCCGGCTGCTCGACCCGGACGAGCTACTGCGCCGCCTGTCCAGGTCGCTGGACGCGCTGGGAACGGGCCCGGTGGACATGCCCGAGCGGCAGCGCACCCTGCGGGCCACGGTGGAGTGGAGCGTGGGGCTCCTGGACGACGCGGAGCGGTCGCTGCTGGAGACCGTGGCCGTGTTCGCCGACGGCTGGACCATCGAGGCCGCCGCCCAGGTCACCGGCCTGGATGAGGACCGGGCGCTGGACCTGACTGAGGCGCTGGCCCGCCACAGCCTGGTCTACCTCGACCCTGCCGGCGACGGCCCCCGGCTGCGCATGCTGGAGACTATCCGCGCGTTCGTGGCCGAGCGGCTGGCGATCCGGCCGGACGCCGCCGAGATCGAGCGCCGCCACGCCGGCTACTACCGGGCGCTGGCCGAGCAGGCCGACCGGCCGCTGCGCGGCACCGGGCAGCTTGAGTGGTGCGGGCGCCTGGAGGCCGAGGCAGGCAATCTGGCCGCCACCGTGCGCTGGTACCTGGCCCACGACACCGGACCGCTGCCGCACCTGTTCCGGGTCCTGTGGCTCTTCTGGTTCCTGCGGGACCATCTGGGCGAGGCCCGCTCCTGGGTTGGCCAGATGCTGCCCACCGCCCGCTCCCTCGACCTCCGGGCCCGGGTTGAACTGGCGTGGACAGCGGCGGCGACCGGCGTCGAGGTGGGCGACGACGAAGCGGCGCTGGAGGCGCGCGAGCATCTGGCGCCGCTGCTCGACGGGATCGGGGACCCGTACCTCCGCGCTGTGGTCCAGCTTGTCCTGGCGTGGACCTTGGGGATCACCGACGACTACGACGGCGCCCTGCAGGGGACGCTGGTCTCCCTGGAGCAGCTCCATGGCCAGGACGAGCCGTTCTGGACGGCGCTGGCCGCCTTTAGCGCCGGCCTCGGGGAGACGACTGCCGGTCGTTACGACGACGCCCTGCGCCACCTCAGCGAGATGCGCGACCTGGCGGAGCGGTTGGGCAACCCCTGGCTCGCGGCCGTCTCCCGGGTGTATCTGGGCATCCTGGCCGTGGGGCAGGGGAGGCCGGAGGAGGGCCGGGCACCGATGGATGAGGGGCTGGAGCTGAGCCTGGCGGCCCGCAGCACTCGCAGCGTGACTTTGTGCCTGACCGCATTTGCCCGGCTGGCGTTCGTGGAGGGTGACCCCCAGCGGGCGGCACTGCTGGCCGGGGCAGCCGAGGGCCTGCGCCAGCGGGTCGGCCTGCAGCCGTGGCCGCTGATGCGGCGGGTGGAGGCCGAACTGGTCGCCCAGGTCCGCCAGGCGCTGGGCGCGGACCGGTTCGGCGAATCCTACGCAGCTGGCTCCCGGCTCAGCCAGCAGGAGGCGGTGGCCGCCGTCCGCGACCGGCACGGCGCCAGCAGCGCGGCGCCGTGATCCGTGGCCGCGGCATTCAGCCGGCAGCGCGGTGGGGCAGCCGCTGGCAGTCGCCAGGACTCAGGCCAGCGCGACGATCCTTAGCCGTTCCCGCCAGGGGCGTCCGGGCCGGCGCCGCCCTTCCACTGCGCCGAGCCCGCGTCCCACTTCGTATAGGTGTAAGGGTTGTCGAGGACCTTGGTCTCGGGGACCTCCGGGTGCATGCCCTCGGCCCACGCCTCGGGCCCGAGCTGGCCCTGCAGATACTCGACGGTCTCCCCCACCACCTGGCGGGCCCGGGCCAGGCTGCCGCCGGTCAGCGCGTGGCCGGACTTGACCACCTGGCCGTTCACCAGGACCGTGTGCACGTCACCGCGCTGGGCCTGGAACGCGACGTGCCCGTACGGGTTGAGCAGCGGGAACATGACCGGCGAGGCGTCGTTCTTGATCAGCACGACGTCGGCCTTCTTGCCGGGCTCCAGGCTGCCGGTGACCGAATCCAGCCCCAGGGCCCTGGCCCCGCCCCGGGTGGCCCAGTCGACCACGTCCTCGGCGCGCAGGTGGCAGTGGGTCACGGTCTCCTGGCGGCCGTGGGCTTCCAGGTGCTCGCGGGAGCGGTCCGCGCCCAGCGTGGTCCGCATGGCCGAGAACAGGTCGCCGCTCCACCACACGCTGGTGTCCATGGACAGCGAGACCGGGATGTTGTGCTCGCGCAGCTGCCAGGTGGGCGGGTAGCCCTGGCCGGCGCTCTGCTCGCTCTCGGTCGAGACCGAGGCGGTGCCGCCGGTGGCGGCGATCCGGTGGTAGGAATCCCGGGTCAGGGTGGCCGCGTGCACGTAGATGGTGGACGGCGTCATGAACCCGTGCTCGTGCATGAGCCGGATCCCGTCGTCGTTGGTCGCGCCCCAGACTCCCGCGTGCGTGGTGACCGGCACGCCGAGGTCCCGGGCCACCTCGAACGCGGCCTTCTCCGGGAACGCCGGGTCGCCGGTCACGTCGAAGGCCATCTGGAACCCGAGCATGTCGTTGCCCGCGCCGAAGTGACGGCTGACGAAGTCGCGGAACTCGGGGGCGGCCGACCACTCCCACGGGCCCTGCTGGATGTTGCCGTAAGCCAGCACGAACCGCCCCGGCACCTCGGTGAGCGCCGCCACCGCGGCCTCGGCGTGGTCCACGGTCTGCAGCCCGTGCGACCAGTCCACCGTGGTGGTGACGCCTGCGTCCAGGGCCTCCAGCCCGGACAGCAGGTTGCCGGCGTAGATGTCCTGGGGCCGGAAGGTCTTGCCCCACTGCAGGTAGTACCAGACGAAGTACTGGGTCAGCGTCCAGTCCGCGCCGTAGCCGCGCATCGCGGTCTGCCACATGTGCCGGTGCGTGTCGATCATGCCCGGCATCACGATGCCGCCCGTCGCGTCGATCTCGGTGGTCCCCTCGGGGACCTCCAGGTGCGGGCCCACGGCCTCGATCCGCTCGCCGTTGACCAGCACGTCGCCGCCGTGGTGCACGGTGTGCGCGTCGTCCATGGTCAGCACCGTCGCGTTCCGGAACACCAGGGTCATGGCAGACCTCCACTCTGAGGCGGGCAGGCGATGCGTGCATTTATCGGGGCTGCTCACGGACAGCTGTCCGCACAACGGGCCGCAGGGGACTAGTCCGGAAGCGTGGCTGGTTCACGGACCGATGTCAAGAGCCTGCTTACGGGCCGTGCCGAACGCTCCGCCCCGCCGCATGTCCGGGGTGCGGACGGGCCGGCCGGGGAACACTACAGTCGTTCCAGGCGCCCTGCGGTCTACCGCCGGGGGCCGTAGACTGCAGGTCGCCGGACAAGTGTCCGGCTAGCGGACAGCGAGGGATAGGAAGTTGAGCCAGCGCCGATGACCGAGCCAGATCCGATCCCCGACGCACCGGCGGGACCGTTGTCCGGCCTGCTGGTCGCCGACTTCTCCCGGGTGCTGGCCGGCCCGTACTGCACCATGCTGCTGGCCGACCTCGGCGCCGACGTGATCAAGGTGGAGAGCCCGGGCGGCGACGACACCCGGCAGTGGGTGCCGCCGGTGAACGACGAGGGCCGGTCCACCTACTTCCTGGCCATCAACCGGAACAAGCGCTCGGTCGCGCTGAACCTGAAGGACCAGGCCGACCTGGCCGCCGCGCAGGAACTGGCCCGGCGGGCGGACGTGTTCGTGCAGAACTTCAAGCCCGGCGGGCTGGCCCGCTACGGGCTGGACTACGAGACGGTCAGCGCCACGAACCCGGGCATCGTCTACGCCTCGATCAGCGGTTTCGGCGCGGGCGGCGGGAAGGACCTGCCCGGCTACGACCTCATGGTGCAGGCCATGTCCGGGCTGATGAGCCTGACCGGCGACCCGGGCGGGCCGCCGTTCCGGGCCGGGATCTCGGTGTTCGACGTGATCGCCGGGCTGCACACCGCGTTCGGCATCGTGGCCGCCCTGTACGACCGGGCCGCCACCGGCGCCGGGCAGCACGTGGAGGCCAACCTGCTGTCCTCGGCGCTGTCCGGGATGGTCAACCAGACCAGCGCCTGGGTGACGGGCGGGGTGGTGCCGTTCCGGATGGGCAACGCGCATCCCAGCCTGTTCCCCTACGAGCCGCTGCCCACCGGGGATGGGGAACTCATCGTGACCGCCGGCAACGACGCCCAGTTCGCCCGGCTGTGCCAGGTCATCGGCGCCCCGGAACTGGCCCAGGACCCGAGGTTCGCCCGCAACGAGGGCCGTACCGCGAACCGGGATGAGCTCCGGCCCCTGCTGGCCGCGCAGCTGTCCCGCAAGACGGCCAAGGAATGGTTCGACGAGCTGATCGCGGAGGGTGTGCCCTGCGGGCCGATCAACACCGTCGATGGGGGCGTGGCGTTCGCGGCCGAGGTCGGCCTGGACCCGGTCGTGCTGGCCGGCCCGCCGGGCCACACCATGCCCACGGTCCGGCACCCGCTGACCTTCTCCCGGACCCCGCCGCGCTATCACCTCCCCCCGCCTAAGCTCGACGAGCACGGCGCGGAGATCCGGGCCTGGCTCGACGGGCACGAGCCAGGCCGAAGCGAGCCAGGCCGGTCCGGGCCGGACGCGACCACGCAGGAGGACAGCACCGCATGACCCATTCCGACTCGGTCCCGTCCTTTCCCACCTCGCTGGGCACCTCCAGCGAGACCACGATCACCCTGCTCGGCCAGGACCTGGCCGCGGACCTGATGGGCAAGGTCGGCTTCGGCGAGCTGGCCCTGTGGCTGGTCACCCAGCGGCGGCCGACCTCCGCCCAGGTCCGGGTGTTCGAGGCCGTCCTCGTCGCGCTGGCCGACCATGGCTTCACGCCCACCGCGATGGCGGCCCGGCTCACCTACCTCAGCGCCCCCGATTCCGTGCAGGGCGCGCTGGCGGCCGGCCTGCTCGGCGGGGGGTCCCGCTTCCTGGGGGTGACCGAGGACGCCGGCCAGTTCCTGTCCGCGGCGCTGGCCGAGGCCGGCCAGCCACTGCCGGCCGACGACGCGGGCTGGGACGCGCTGGCGGTCGGCGCGGTGACCAAGGCCCGGGCGGCGGGGAAGTTCATCCCCGGCCTCGGCCACCCGGTGCACAAGGTGACCGACCCGCGCACCCCGGTACTGATCCAGATCGCCGACGAGGAAGGGCTGCGCGGGCCGCATCTGCGGCTCTTCGAGGCCATCGGCCGGGTCCACCCCCAGGTGCTCGGCCGCACCCTGCCGCTGAACGGCGCGGGCACCTGCGGGGCCGCGCTCGCCGACCTGGGCCTGCCGCCCAGCCTGCTGCGCGGGTTCGCGCTGCTGGCCCGGGCGGCCGGGATCCTCGGCCACCTGGCCGAAGAGCAGCGCCGCCCGGTCGGCATGGATATGTACCTGACCGTGGACCGCAACACCGAGTACCTTTCCCCTGATCTTCCCCCCGACCCCGCCTAGGGCCAGCAGCGCTGGAGCCGCCCAGTGGTGGTCAGCACAGCGCGGTCCCGACACCCCGAGGGAGCAGCCATGGCCACCGTCGCCGCGGTCATCGCCTCCACCCATCACCCGTTCTATTACCGGGCGAGCACGTCCACCGGCGCGGACCGGCCCCCGTTCGCCGACGAGTGGGTGGCCAAGATCCACGCGTTCCGGGAAACGCTGACCCGGGCCCGCCCCGACGTGCTGGTCATGGTGGGCTCGGACCACTTCCACCAGCTGTGGCTGGACAACATGCCGCAGTTCCTCATCGGCAAGGCGCCGTGCTACGACGCGAACTGGTACAACGAGGAGCGCGAGTTCGGGCTGCCCCGGATGTTCCTGCAAGGGCAGGAGGATCTGTCCGGCTACCTGCTGCGCGAGGGCATGGACGCGGGCTTCGACCTCGCGTTCAGCAACGAGCTGCGGATCGACCACAGCATCACCTGCCCGCTGATCACCCTGCGGCCCGAGGCGGACCTGCCCATCGTGCCGATCTACACCAACATCTTCGCCCCGCCCATGCCGCAGCCCCGCAGGTTCGTGGAGCTCGGCCGGACCATCCGCCAGCTGGTGGAGTCCTGGCCGTCTGACCAGCGGGTGGCGATCATCGGGACCGGCCACCTGTCCCTGGAGCTGGGCGGCCCGCGGCAGTTCGGCCCGCACGGCCCGGACCCGGAGTTCGACCGCAAGGCGGTGGAGTGGATCTCCTCCGGCGACCTGGATTCGGCGCTGGCCCAGGTCAGCCTGGACAGCCTGTGGCAGCCCGGCAACGCGACGCACGGTTTCATGGACTTCATGCTGATGATGGGGGCGGCCGGGGCCGGGGTGAAGGCCGACTACACGGACTCCCTGGACCTGTTCCACACCATGGAGGCCTACTTCACCTGGTACCCGGAGGGGACGGCGGCGCGGTGAGCAAGTACCTGATCAACAAGTTCCTCTACACCATCGACCGCGACCCGGACCTGGTCGAGCGCTACCGGGCCGACCCGCGCGGGACGGTCACCTGGTGGGAGACGGAGCAGGCCAACCTGCTGCTCAACTGCCCGGGCGCGGAACGCAGCACCTGGCTGGAGTTCACCGGCGACGAGCGGGAGGCCCTGGCCACCCACGACTACGTCAGGCTGTTCGAGCTGGGCGCGCACAACTTCCTGACCCTCACCCTGTTCATCGCGCTGTTCGAGCGGGACTACGAGGAGCCGCTGGCCTTCCAGCGCGAGTACGCGGCCCGGCTCAGTCACTGGGCCCTGCCCTACCCGGACATTTCCACCTGACCTCTTCCTGCCGAGCTCTTTCTCCCTGACCTGGCGTTTCCACCGTCACCGACCAAGATGAGGATGCTGTGATGAGCGCTATACCTGATTCCCATCGCGACCTGCTGTCGGCGCAGGTCGGCACCCTGGGCACGATCGGGCCGGACGGGCGGCCGCAGCTGTCCGAGGTGTGGTTCCTGGCCGACGGCGACTCGGTGTCCATCTCGCTGAACACGTCTCGGCAGAAGGTCAGGAACCTGAGGGCCAACCCGGCCGTCAGCTTCCTCATCCTGGACCTGGCCAACCCGTACCGCTACCTGGAGCTGCGCGGCGACGCGGAGATCAGCCCGGATGACGACTACGTGTTCGCCGACCAGGTGGGCGCCAGGTACGGCTCGGATCTGCGGGAGCACGACCAGCCGGGGGTGTCCCGGGTCGTTGTGACGATCCGGCCGGTCCGCGTCAACACCTGGGGCTAGCGGGCGCAGGGCCCGCTCTTAGCCCGGGCCCACTCGGCCTAGCCGGTCAGGCCCTCGCGGCGCGGGCCAGCCCCAGGCGGACCGCCTCGGACGCGGCCACGTTACGGTCCGGCACACCCAGCTTGGCCAGCACGGCCGACACGTGATGATCGACGGTCTTGGCCGAGATGAACAGCTGCTCGGCGATCTCCGCGTTGGTGTGCCCGTCCACGATCAGGTCGAGGACCTCGTGCTCGCGGCGGGTCAGCCCGAGCGGGTGCTCGCGGGTCGCGGACCGCGGGCCGGCCGGGATGGACCGGATGCCGAGGGCGCGCATCTTCCTGCGGGCGACCCGGATGACCGCGGCGGCGCGCAGGCCGGTCAGGATCTCCAGGGCCTCACGCAGGCCGTCCTCATCGTGGCTGTCCAGGAGGGCCAGCGCGGCCTCGTAGGGGCAGCCCAGGTCCTGCCAGACACGCGCCGCGCCGGCCCAGTCGCCGTCGATCTGTCGCTGGTAGGGCCCGGCGAGGTCGCAGGGCAGTTCCCGGCTTGAACCGGTGCGCTTCAGCCAGACCGCGAGCGCGCCACGCCCCCACTGGTCAGAGCCGGCGCCTGAGTCGTGGGCCAGTTCGGCCTCCCGCAGCGCGGCAGCCTGGTCGCCTTCGAGCCAGCGGGCC
Organism: uncultured Actinomycetes bacterium; assembly: GCA_963718305.1. Taxonomy (GTDB): domain Bacteria; phylum Actinomycetota; class Actinomycetes; order Streptosporangiales; family Streptosporangiaceae; genus RYN-230. Next base: position 610,099 of record CAVQZG010000018.1, on the reverse strand, counting down.
TCGGCCCGCTCCAGCCGGACCGGCACGATGTTCTGGGCCTCTCCCGCGCCGTCGGCGTACCCCATGGCTTCATCCAGGCACTCCCAGACTCCCGGCTCACCCCGGCGGGCCCGGATCGTGCCGAGGCGGTTCAGCGGGCACAGCCGGATGCCCGGCGACGGGCCACCCCGGATCAGGAGTTCCCCGGCCACGGCCACGGCCTCGTCCCAGCGTCCAGTCTTCTCCAGCATGTTGGTTCGCTGGCTGCGCAGGAAGATCGAGTATGACGTGAGGTCATGCTCGTCGCAGTAGGCCACGCCGTCGGTGAAGTACGCCTCGCCGCCGGCGAAGTCCTTCTCGTCGACGTACATGGCGTAGGTATTGACGTACGCCCGGCCCACCTGAGGTTCATGCCCGCCGCTCACCGCGGCGTCCAGGGCCTGGCGCATGATGGGGACCCAGTCACGGCCGACCCCAAGCAGGGAACAGGCCTCGGTGTTGAGCGAGTCGCTGACTATGTCGGTGCGGCCCAGCGGCCCGGCGATGGCCACGGCCCGGTGGGCCAGCTCGATCGCCTCAGCGTGCTGGTAGTTGACCATCCGCAGCGAGGCGAGGCTGGAGTAAGCCGAGGCCAGCTCCGGGCTCGGTCCCAGCGGTTCGAGCAGGGCTATCGCGGCCACGGCCGCGGCCCGGCCCTCGCTGCCCCGGCTCGCCGCGTTCAGCGCGCACGCCAGCCAGCGCAGCGTCTCGCCCTCGCGCATCGGGTCACCCACCTGGCGCCACAGGGCGAGCGCGCGCTCGCGGGCGTCGACCGCGTCCTCCATCCGGTCCAGCAGCGAGGCCTCGTAGCCGAACGCGTCGTACAGGCCGGCGGCCGTGGCGGTGCCGGCCCCGTCCGCGAACCGCAGCGCCCGCCCGTACTGGGCGGCCGCCTCGCGGTGGGCACCGAGCTCCGCGGCGCGGCGGGCGGCAGCGGGCGCGTATCGCAGGACGGCCGGGCCATCTCCCGCGCCTTCGGCGTGGAAGGCCATCCGCGCGTCGTCGTCACCGCCAGAACGGCGCAGGGCGTCCAGGATGCGGGCGTGGATGAGGCCGCGGCGGTGCCCGGGGATGGCTTCCTGCACGGCGAGCCGGGCGATCTCGTGCCGGAACTTGAGGGCGACACCGTCCCCGGCGAGGAGCCCGGCGGCGAGGAGCTCGTCCACGGCGGATGGCGGGCAGTCGGTGACCGACTCCAGCAGCGGGAACTCCACCCGGGTGCCGGCCAGCGCGGCCGCGTCCAGCACCTCACGCGCGCCGGGGCCCAGCCGCCCGGCCCGGGCCAGGACCGCGTCCCGGGCCGACGCCGGGATCTCGTCCATCCCGGCTGCGATCACCTGACTCAGGTAGAACGGGTTTCCCCCGGTCAGCTGGCACAGCGCGGCCGCTTCCCGGTCGCTGCCGCCCGCCATGACCTGGACCGCGCCCACCGACAGCGGGCCCAGGCCGACCCGGCGGACCGACCGCTGCGTGGCCAGGTCACCGAGGGCGAGCTGGAGTGGATCACCCGCGCTCAGACCGTCATCCCGGTAGGTCACGATGAGCAGCACGGTGGCGTCCCGGATCCGCCGGCCCAGGAACCGCAGCAGGTCGATGGTGGCCTCGTCGGCCCAGTGAATGTCCTCCACCACCACTACGTGCAGCGCATCCGGCTCGCTGACCTGGCGCAGCAGGGCATCGAAGAGGTCCTCGCGGGGCGCGTCCGCCCGGCAGAGGTCGAGGAGCTCACCGCCCAGCTTGGCGGCGATGTCGAACAGCGGGCCGAGCGGCCGGGGCGTGAACAGGCCGTCGCAGGCCCCCCAGAACCAGCTGGCGCAGGGCAGGTCCCGCTGCAACTGCTCGACCAGCGCCGACTTGCCGACGCCGGCCTCGCCGGCCACGAGCACCATCCGGCCCTGGGCTTTCCGGGCCTCCCCTGCGTAGCTGGCCAGCGCGGCCAGTTGCGCCTCCCGTTCCAGTAGCGGCATTCCGGTCATCCTCTCACCGGGCCGGCCACGCCGAGCCGGGCCGCGTGCGTGGCCGCGGCGTTGCGGTCCGGCACCCCCAGCTTGGCCAGCACGGCCGACACGTGATGATCGACAGTCTTCGCGGAGATGAACAGCTGCCCGGCGATCTCGGCGTTGGTCCGGCCGTCCACGATCAGGTCGAGGACCTCATGCTCACGGCGGGTCAGGCCCAGCGGGTGGGCCCGGGTCGCGGTGCGCGGGCCCGCCGGAATGGACCGGAAGCCCAGGCTGCGCATGGTCTGGCGGGCCACCCGGACGGTGGCCGTCGCACCCAGGTCGGCCAGGATCGGCAGGGCCTCCCGCAGCGCCTGCTCCTCGCGGCTGGCCAGCAGGACCAGCGCCGCTTCGTAAGGGGAGCCCAGGTCCTGCCAGAGGCGGGCCGCGGCCGACGGGTCGGCGTCCAGCTCGAGCTGATAGGCCTCGGCGACGGTGCCGCGCGGCCCGCGATCGGAGCCGGTGCGCCGCAGCCAGACCGCCACGGCGCCTCGATCCCACATGTTGGTACCGGCCGACACGTCGTCCGCCAGCCTGGCCTCGCGGGCGGCTTCGTCCAGCCGTCCCTCCAGCCAGAACGCTTCGGCGCGGGCCAGCCGCACGGGCGCGATGTGCTGCGGCTCGCCGGTCCCGTCGGCGTAGCTCATGGCCTGGTCGAGATGGTCCCAGGCGCCTGGCTCGCCCCGGCGGGCCTGGACCAGGCCGAGCAGGTGGAGCGGGTTGAGCCGGTTGAGCGGGGAGGGGTTGCGCCGGCTGAGCAGTTCCAGGCTCAGGGCCTCCGCGTCCGCCCAGCGCCCGGTGCGCTCCAGGGCGGTGATCCGGTCGCTGCGCAGGCATCTCGCATAGGTGGTGATGTCATGCTCGTCGCAATAGGCCACGCCCTGCGCGAAGTACCGCTCGGCTTCGGCGAATTGCCGGTGATCCACATAGATACTGCAGATGTTCGTGAACGCCCGGCCGGCCTGCTCCGGCAGCCGCGCCGACACGGCGATGTCCAGCGCCCGCTGCAGCTGGCTGGCCCACTCCTGGCCCAGGCTGGCGCGCGCGCAGCCCTCGCTGTTGAGCGCGCCGCTGAGCACCTCGGCATCGCCCAGCGCCCCGGCGATGTCCTCGGCCCGCGCGGCCAGCCGGATCGCCGCCCCACTCTCCCCGTCCAGCATCCGCTGGCCAGCCAGATTCGCGTAGGCCCGGGCCAGTTCGAGGCTGGGCCCGAGCGGTTCGAGGGTGGCCACCGACGCCTTGGCCAGCGCCACCGCATCGGCGCCCCGGCACAGGTTGGCCATGGCGCGGGCCAGATGACGCATCATGTCGCCCTCGCGCAGCCGGTCGCCCGCGACCTGCCAGAGCGCGAGCGCCCGCTCACCCGCATCGGCCGCATCCTGCCAGCGGTCCAGCGGCGCCAGCTCGCGGGCCAGCCCGTCGTACAGCCCGGCCGCCATCGCGGGATCCGCCCCGTCCGCGAACCGGAGCGCCCGCTCGAACTGCGCCGCGGCCTCGCGGTGCGAGCCCAGGCCGACCGCCCGCCACGCGGCGGCGGCCGCGTAGCCCAGCGCGGCCGCGCCGTCCCCGGCCGCTTCGGCGTGGAAGGCCAGCCGGGCGTCGTCGTCGCAGCCGAAGCCGCGGAGGGCCTCGAGGATCCTGGCCTGTATCTGGCCGCGGCGGTGCGCGGGGATGGCGTCTTGCACGGCGAGCCGGGCGATCTCGTGGCGGAACTTCACCGCCGCACCGTCCCCGGTGAGCAGCCCGGCGGCGAGCAGGTCATCGACGGCCGGCGACGGGGAGCCGGTGACCGCCTCCAGCAGGCCGAGCTCGACGCGGGCGCCGATCAGCGCGGCCGTGTCCAGCACGTCGCGGGCGCCGGCGTCCAGCCGGGCCACCCGGGCCAGGACCACGTCGCGGGCCGAGGGCGGGACCTCGCCCATCCCGGACTGCACCACTTCGGTCACGTAGAACGGGTTCCCGCCGGTCAGCCCGTACAGCGCGGCCGCTTCCAGCCCGCAGCCGGCGGCCAGCACCGCGGTCGCGCCCGCGGACAGCGGGGCGAGGCTGATCCGCCGGACCGACCGCTGGGTGGCCAGGTCCCCCAGGGCGATGCGGAGCGGATCGTTCGCGGTCAGCCCTTCATCCCGGTAGGTGGCGATGAGCAGCACGGTGGCGTCCCGGATCCGCCGGCCCAGGAACCGCAGCAGGTCGATGGTGGCCTCGTCGGCCCAGTGGATATCCTCCATGACCAGCACGTGCAGCTGATCCGGCTCGCTGACCTGGCGCAGCAGGGCACCGAAGAGGTCCTCGCGGGGCGCGTCCGCCCGGCAGAGGTCGAGGAGCTCACCGCCCAGCTTGGCGGCGATATCAAACAGGGGCCCGAGCGGCCGCGGGGTGAACAGGCCGTCGCAGGCCCCCCAGAACCAGGCCGCCTCGGGCAGGTCCCGCTGCACCTGCTCGACCAGCGCCGACTTGCCCACGCCCGCCTCGCCGGCCACGAGCACCATCCGGCCCTGGGCCTTCCGGGCCTCCCCCGCATAGCTGGCCAGCGCGGCCAGCTGCGCCTCCCGTTCCAGCAGCATCCCCGTCATCCCCCGACCGGGCCGGCCACGCCGAGCCGGGCCGCCTGCCTCGCCGCGGCGTTCCGGTCCGGCACCCCCAGCTTGGCCAGCACGGCCGACACGTGATGATCGACAGTCTTGGCCGAGATGAACAGCTGCCCGGCGATCTCAGCGTTGGTCCGGCCGTCCACGATCAGATCCAGCACCTCATGCTCGCGGCGGGTCAGCCCGAGCGGATGCGCCCGCGTCGCGGCGCGCGGCCCGGCCGGAATCGAGCGGACACCGTGCTCGCGCATGGCGTGGCGGGTGATCCCGGCGGCGGCTCCCGCGCCGAGGTCGGTGAAGATACTCAGCGCGTCGCGCAGCGCAGCTTCCTGCCCGGACCCGAGCAGGGCCAGGGCCGCTTCGTACCGGCAGCCCAGCTGGGTCCAGCGGCTCGCGGCCTGCTCCCAGTCACCGGCGACCTGCTGACGATAGGGCTCGGCCAGCTCACCCCGCGGCGGGCGGGCGGAACCGGTGCGCCGGAGCCAGACGGCGATCATGCCGCGCTCCCAGCCGTCGTCGTCCGTGGACGCGTCATCGGCTAGCTCGGCTTCGCGCCGGGCGTCGGCATCCCGGCCCTGGAGCCAGCAGGCCTCAGCCCGGGCCAGCCGGACGCGCAGGATGTGTGACGGGATGGCAGTCCCGTCCGCGGACCGCATCGCCTCGTCGAGGTGTCCTTGTGCGCCCGGCTCGCCGCGGCGGGCCAGGATCGTGCCCAGGCTGGTCAGGGGGTTGATCCGGTTGACCGGGGAGGCCCCGCTCCGGGTCAGCAGCTCCCGGCTCAGCGCGGCCGACTCGTCCCACCGGCCCAGCATTTCCAGGGTGCGGGTGTGCTCGCCGCGCAGGCAGATGCCGAACGTCCCGATGTCGTTCTCGTCGCAGTAGGCCACGCCGTCCGCGAAATACGGTTCGGCCTCGGCGAACCGCAGCTCGCTGCAGTACAGGACGTGGAGGTTGGCGAACGCCCGGCCGGCCTGTTCCTGCAGGCCCTCGGCCACCGCGATCTCCAGCGCGCGCTCCAGCGGCCCGGACCAGTCAGGACCCAGGCAGGCCAGGGCACAGCTCTGGGTGTTGAGGGCCTCGCTGAGCACCTCGGGCACGCCCAGCGACTCAGCAATGGTCTCGGCCCGCCGGGCCAGCCCGACGGCCACCTCGTACTGGCCGTCATCCATCCGCCGGCTGCCCAGGTTCACGTAGGCCCAGGCCAGCTCCGCGCTCGGGCCCAGCGGTTCGAGCTGCGATACGGCCGCCTCGGCCGCCGCGATGGCTTCCTGGCCCCGGCACAACCGCCACATGGTGCGGGAGAGCCTGCGCAGCGCGGCGCCCTCGCGCCGCGGGTCGGCGGCCTCACGCCATCCGTCGAGCGCCCGCTCCAGCGCGTCGGCCGCGTCCTGCCAGCGGTCCAGCAGCCCCAGCTCCGCAGCCAGCCCGTCGTACAGCCCGGCCGCCGCCGCCGGATCCAGCCCGCCGGAGAACCGCAGTGCCCGCTCGAACTGGGCGGCGGCCTCGCGGTGCGAGCCCAGCGCGGCCGCCCGGCGGGCGGCAGCGGGGGCGTAGCGCAGGACCTCTGGGCCGTCCCCGGCCGCCTCGGCGTGGAAGGCCAGCCGGGCGTCGTCGTCACCGCCGCGGTCGCGGAGGACGCCGAGAATACGGGCGTGAATGCGCCCGCTGCGCAGCGGCGGGATGGCCCCGGCCACCGCTCTGCGGACCATCTCATGCCGGAAACTCAGCCCGGCACCATCGCCGGCCAGCAGCCCCGACGCGAGGAGCTCGTCCGCCGCCGCCGGTGTGGCCTCGCTGACCGACGTCAGCAGCGCGAACTCGACCTGGGTGCCGATCAGGGCGGCGGCGTCCAGCACCTCGCGGGGACCGGCGTTCAGCCGGGACACCCGGGCCAGGACCGCGTCCCGGGCTGAGATGGGAATCTCGCCCATCCCGGACTGCACGACCTCGGTCACGTAAAAGGGGTTCCCGCCGGTCAGCCGGTAGAGCGCGGCAGCGTCGAGGCCCTGGCCGCCCGCCAGCACCGCCGTCGCGTTCGCCGAGAGCGGGGCGAGGCCGATCCGGCGCACCGACCGTTGGGTGGCCAGATCGCCCAGGGCCATGCGGAGCGGATCGGTGGCACTCAGCCCGTCGTCCCGGTAGGTGACGATGAGCAGCACGGTGGCGTCGCGGATCCGCCGGCCCAGGAAGCGCAGCAGGTCGATGGTGGCCTCGTCGGCCCAGTGAATGTCCTCCACGACCAGGACCCGCAGCCCGCCTGGCTCGCTGACCTGGCGCAGCAGGGCCGCGAAGAGGTCCGCGCGGGGCGCGTCCGCCCGGCACAGCTCGAGCAGCTCGCCGCCGAGCTTGGCCGCGATGTCAAAGAGCGGGCCCAGCGGCCGGGGGGTGAACAGCCCGTCACAGGCCCCCCAGAACCAGGCCGCCTCCGGCAGATCCCGCTGCACCTGCTCGACCAGCGCCGATTTGCCCACGCCGGCCTCGCCGGCGACGAGCACCAGCCGGCCCTGGGCTTTCCGGGCCTCCCCCGCGTAACTGGCCAGCGCGGCCAGCTGCGCCTCCCGTTCCAACAGCACGTCTTCAGTGTCCATGCCGCCGGCCTGCAGCGCTACCAGCCAGGACACCTATATAGGTGATCGGCGGAAAACTGGGGAATGACGCCGCGAAATCTAGGGAGCCGCTCCCGATCCGCACCTGGGGGGCGCCGCCATACGTTCGTCTCGTCCTCATCAATCGAGACGAATAAGGAGAGCGCAATGCCGCTCTACATGGACATCCACCACCTCGCCGGTGGGGTCGCGGCCGCGGACGTGGCCGAGGCACACAAGGCCGACCTGCAGGTCCAGGGCCAGCACGACGTGCGTTACCTGCGGTACTGGGTGGACGAGCAGCAGGGCAAGGTGTTCTGCCTGGTCGAGGCCCCGTCCGCGGAGGCGGCGGCGACCGTGCACAAGGAAGCCCACGGCCTGCTCGCCGACGACATCTTCCAGGTGCAGGAAGGAACGTGACACCGGTGCACCCATCCAGCACAACCGTCAGCCATCAGCCTTCGATCGTCAGCGTTCAATCATTCAAGGAGACCGTCATGACCGCCATCCGCAACATCTTCCGTCCCGCCATCCGTCTCGCCGCCGCGGCCGTCGCCTTGCTGGCCGGCCTCGTCGCTGCCCCCGCTGCGTTCGCGAGCAATGCGCCCCCGCCCGGGCTCGGGGACACCGGCACCACGGTCCCGCCTGCGGTCGTGCACACCGTGACCGTCGGTGGCACCCCGGGGTGGCAGATCGCCCTGTTCATCGTCGCCGCCGCGATGCTGGCCGCCGTGATCGCCGTGCTGTTCGACCGGACGCGCACCTCACGCCGCCAGCAGCTGGCCCCGAGCCCGCACTGACCGGCCCGCCCGGATGATTGCCGCAGTAAAGAGTGTGCGGAAACCGCTGCCCCGGCAGCGGTTTCCGCACACCGTCACGTCAGCACCGCCGTCACGATCCCCTGCTGGCAGCCGCCTTCCGGCGGCGGATGCCGAGGGCGGTGAACGCCCCGGCGACCGAGAAGGCCGCGGACACGGCGACTGCCGGGCGGTAGCCGTGCACGAGCGCGGCCGGGCTGGCGAAGCTGCCGTGCGCGTTGAAGACGGCCGTGACGATGGCGATGCCGAACACCGCACCGAACTGCTGCAGCGTGTTCAGCACCCCCGCGGCCTTACCGAGCGACGCCGGGGCGACCGCGTTCAGCCCGGCGGCCGCCACGCAGGGCAGGGCCATCGAGATCCCGGTCCCGGCGATCACAAACGGCGCCACGTAGCTGCCATAGCCCGCTGAGGTCCCGGAGAGCCAGGCCACCCAGGCGAACCCGGCCGCCTGCATCAGCAATCCCGGAACGACCAGGGGCCGGGCGCCTACCCGGTCGAACAGGGCCCCGGCGGCCGGCACGACCAGCAGCGGGGTGGCGGTCAGCGGCAGGAACCGCAGGCCGGCTCCCAGCGGGGAATCACCCTGAGCGAACTGGAAGAACTGGCTGGTCAGGAACGTCGCGGAGAAAATCGTCGCGCTCAGCAGGAACTGGGTTCCCACCGCGGCCGAGAAGCTGGCCACCCGGAACAGCCGGAGTGGGATCATCGGCTCGCGAGCCCGTGCCTCCCAGGCCACGAAGGCCGCGATCAGTGCCGCGCCGAGGAAGAGGGCCGCCAGGATCGGGGCGCTCCCCCAGCCATCCTGGGTGCCCTGAACGAGTCCCCAGATGAGGACGCCCACCCCGGCGGAGACGAGGACCAGCGCGGGAATGTCGAGCCGGGACCGCGGCCCGTAGCTCTCCGCCAGCCCCAGCCGGGACGAGATCAGCGCGACCACCCCCACCGGCACGTTCACCCAGAAGATCCAGTGCCAGTCGAGCCCCTGGGTGACGGCCCCGCCGACCAGCGGCCCGGCCGCGACGGCCAGGCCGGCCACGCCGCCCCAGATCCCCACCACGGCACCCCGCCGCTGCGCGGGAAACGCGGAGGTCAGCAGCGTGAGACCGAGCGGCATGATGATCGCGGCCCCGAGGCCCTGGATGGCGCGGAAGGCGATCAGCACGGCCAGATCCGGCGCCAGCGCGCAGGCGGCCGACGCCGCGGTGAACACGCCCAGGCCGAGCACATACAGGCGCCGCCGGCCCAGCCGGTCGCCCAGGGCAGCGGCGGTGATGATCCCTGCCCCGTAGACCATGGTGTACGCGCTCACGGTCCACTGCAGCGTCCCCGCGGTCCCGCCCAGCGCACGGTGGATGGACGGCAGCGCCGTGATCACCACCAGGGCGTCCAGCGCCACCATGAAATAGGCCACCGAGGTCAGCACCATGATGAGCGCCGGGCTGCGGGCGGGCGGGCCCGGCTGGGCGGAGCCCGGCGGCGCGGCCTCCAGGGCCACGGTCCGGTCCAGATCCGTCATCCTGCTCTCCGTTCGTGAGGGAAAGGCATCACGAACGATGCAGACACCGGCGGCTGGCCAGAGTGGGCGGCCAGAGTGGGCGGCCAGTGGTGAAGGGCCAGTGGTGAAGGGCCAGACGGGGCGGCTAGGCCTGGCCGGTCTCGAACCGGCTGATCTTCCCGCCGGTGATCGTGAAGGCCCAGCGGGTCCGCATGTCACCCCAGGTGTCGTTGCGGAACGCGGCGATCAGGGACCGGCCCCCGTCCGCGGCGGACTCGACCTCCATGTGACCATGCACGGTGAAGATCTCCCGGTCGGCCCAGCCGGCCAGGTCACGGTCGGTGCCGTCGTCGGACATGGTGGCGCCCGGCGCGAGCGCGCCGAAGAACGCGGCCCGGTCCCCGGCGTTGATCGCCGCGATCAGGGCCTGGACCGCGGGATCGGTGACGTCCTGGCTGCCTGCCATGCCCGCTAGATTAGCGCTCCGGCGGGCCGGCCAGCGGGGCCCGGACGGCTACCGGGTCGCCGCGGCCAGGGCGGTGCGGATCGCCTCGGCGCTGGCCGGCGTGCCAGCCTCGTCCTCGAACGTCCCGTACGGGGCGCCGTACACCGGTGATCCGGGCTCCTGCCGCCAGCTGTCGGCCAGCGTTCCCGCGTCGACCGCGCCGTACCCGATGGCGTCCAGGAACCCGGTGACGGCCGCCTTGGCTGCCGGGTCGTCACCGGCGATGGGCAGATAGGTGCGGTCGGCCGCGCCCGCCGGGCGGGCCAGCGACCGCAGGTGCTTGTAGAAGATGTTGTTGAACACCTTCACGACCGCGGCTCCCGGCAGCTGGTCCTGCAGCCACCCGCTGCTGGTCAGCGATCCGCTGTCGAGTTCGGCGATGTGACCGTCCCGCTGCGGGTAATAGTTGCCGGTGTCCAGGACCGTGCGGCCCGCCAGCGGGCCGGCCGGAAGGCTGGGGCAGGCCCGGACCGGGATGCTGACCACCACCAGGTCACCCGCGGTGGCCGCCTCCTCGGCGGTGCCCGCTCGGGCCAGCGGGCCCAGTTCCTCCACGAGATCCTTGAGCGTCTCCGGGTGCCGGGAGTTGCTCAGGACTACCTGGTACCCGGCGGCCACGCTGAGCCGGGCCACGGTACCGCCGATCATGCCGCTGCCGATGAAACCCACAGTTGTCATGTGAGCGGCAACCCCGCGCCCGCCGCGGATCATTCCTCGATCCGCAGACCTTGGGCGCTGACCGAGTTCAATGCTAAAATTAGAATAAGATAACGATCTTATCGTTGACCTGACTCACGTATAACTAGTGTGTTTGAGAAAATGGGGCGTGAGCCCGGGCGTACTGAAGCCAGAACGGGTACTGTAATGAGCATGGCCACCGTGCGAGCCGCCGCACCCAGGCGCCGCCACGCGTCCCGTCCCGGGCGCGCGGCGCTGGTCGCGGCCAGCCTGGCTGACCTGCGGGGGCCCGTGCACGGCCCGGTCGAGCTGCCGATCTGGCTGTTCTGGTACCCGGACCGCACCTTTGACCTGGATGAGCCGGGCATGCTGCCCTGGATGTACCAGATCGTGCTCCGCGAGGCCAGCCGCCCCGAGGACCTGGCTTACCTCGACGGGGACATGCTGATCGCCCTGTGGCCGGGTTTGTTCCTGCCCAAGGGCGTGCGCCAGGCGTGGGAGGAGCAGCACCCGGCCCTGCGGGCCGCCGCGGTTCCCGCTGCCTGATGCCGATCGACGAACTCCAGCGCGAGGTGGCCACGATCGCCCTGCGCACGGCCGCGCGGCACGGGTTCGCCCTGGCCGGCGGCAACGCCCTGATCGCGCACGGGATCATCGACCGCCCCACCGACGACGTTGACCTGTTCAGCGACCAGGAAACCGCCGTGGCCGCCGCCGCCGACGCGGTGGAAGGTGCGCTGCGCGCCGCAGGATTCGAGGCCGAGCGCCGGGACCAGGCCGGCGGCCTGGAGGACATCTTCTACGGGATGGGCGAGGGCCTCGCCGAGTGGATCATTACCGCTCCGGGCGGGCAGCAGACCATGCTCCAGATGGCCTATTTCGACCGGACCCGCGGGCCGGTGACCATGGACGTCGGCCCTGTCCTCGATCTGGAGGACCTGGCCGGCTCCAAGGTCTGCGCGCTGGCCAGCCGGGTCGAGCCGCGCGACTACGTGGACACGGCCGCCGCCCTCCAGCACTACACCCCCGACCAGCTGATCAGCTTCGCCAGGCGGCTGGATCCCGGCCTGGAAGACCGTGACTTCTCCGACGCGGGCACGCAGCTGGACCGGATGCCCGACGGGCTGTTCACCCGCTACGGGCTGACCCCGGCGGACGTCGCCCGGCTGCGCGAGCAGTTCGCCGTCTGGCCCCGCACCTGAGCCTTGGCCGCGGGCTCTCGCCGCGCCGCGGTCAGCGGGGCCGGGTATCCGGCGGTCATGGCGTATCAAAAGCGATGACGGTCTTGATGCCCGCCGGCCGCCCAAGAATCAGGTCCGGCGCCTGCTCCGGTGGGTAGCGGCCGGCGATGAGCGTTCCTACCGCGGCCGGCCAGCGCCGCCGGAAACGGTCCAGGTTCCCGAGCGCGGATGCGAAGGCGTCGGCCCCGGCGTTGACCGTGCCCAGCAGGACCTGGTTCTTCAGCACCATGTCCCGCATCAGGCGCGCCGGGTCCGCCTGGACGAAGGCCTGCAGGCCGGGGACGCCGGTCAGCACGAAGATGCCGTTGGTGCCCAGGACCCGCAACGCCTGCAGAGCGAAGTGGGAATGCCCGACCGCTTCATAGATCAGGTCGATGTTGCCTATCTGCTCCGCCAGGTCCGCGAACGTCGTGGCCTGGGAGGAGACATACGTTGCCCCGATGGCGCCGACGAGGTCGATCCGCGGGCTGGGCGGCAGTTCGCGCGAATAGACGTAGGTGTTAAAGCCGGCGGTGACCAGCACCATCGCGCCCAGCAGCCCGACCGGCCCGATGCCGAGCACCAGCGCCGAAAGCCCCTGGCCGCGCTCCCCGCTGGGCGTTTCCGGATCCAGCCAGGGTGGCCGCTGCCGCATCATCCAGAAAATCTGCGTGAGCGCCTTCTCCGCGATGGTCAGCGGCTCGGCCAGCACGGCGATGTCCCGCATATCCGGCGGCACGACGTTCAGGTACCGCTCGCGATCGACGACGTACTCCGCCATATAGCCGTGAGCTTCCTTGATGCCCCGCTCGGTGAAGTCTCCGGTGTAGCAGTAGTCCTGATGCCCGGAGCGGCAGGCCAGGCAGCCAGGATCCGGGCATGGGCGCCGCACCGACGGGACGACCAGGTCTCCTGGCTGGAAGCGCTGCACCGCGGGCCCGGCTTGCACGACCTCGGCCACCGACTCGTGACCGATCACCAGATGGTCATCCCCCGGTGGCGGAGTCCCGTACTCAAAGGAGCAGATCTCCTTGTCGGTGCCGCAGATGCCGATGTCGAGCATCCGCAACAGCACCTGATCAGGCTCGAGAAGCCGGGGAACGTCCTGCTCGATCAGCCTGACTTCACGAGTTCCGGGAAACACCGCGACTGCTTTCATGTTCCCTTCCGGCGATACTCGCTCCCGGCGGCGACCCTGGATACTCTCCGCGCGCCCGGCGCCGATACTGGCCGCCGCCAGCGCCGCAGTCGCCACTCCCGGAGGGTGATTACGCTGCGTCGGCGGCCGCGCTGGGCTGCGGAGGCGACGGGCCGGTCCGGTACCGGATCCGGAACAGGCCGTACGCGACCGGCCCGGCCAGGAGGGGCAGCCAGTACGAAGCGAGCCGGTAGGTGAGCGTGGCCAGCACGGCCTGGCTGGAGTTGACGTCGGCCAGCACCAAGAGCCCGGTCAGGCTCGCCTCGACCAGCCCGAGGCCGCCGGGGGTGGCCGGAATCATCCCGACGACCCCGGCTACCGCGTAGGCGACCAGGATCAGCGAGGGCCGCGGCCGGGCCCCGGTAGCCCGCAGCGCGAACAGCAAGCAGAGATAGTCGAAGGCCAGGCGGCCAGCGGAGAGCAGCAGTGCCTGCCACCATTGCGCGCCCAGCACCGCCCGGATGTCGTTGCGCTGGGCGAGCAGGGACTCATCCAGCCCGGTCATCGGGGGCCGTTTCCGCAGGATCGAGTTCCGCAGCCGCTGCACCACCCGGCCACACCAGCGGAGCGGTGCGTCATAGGCCAGGATCACCGCGCCCAGCGCGGCGAAGACCACGAACCCCACCGCCCCGAGGATGGCCGCGTTGACCAGCCCCCGGTTGGTGGGCGCACCCACCAGGATGACGGGCAGAGCGAAGACCGGGAGGGCCAGCAGGCCGCCCACACCGAGGAGGGAGAAGGCCGCCAGCCCGCCCACGGTTGAGCTGGTATCCCGCCCGCTGGCCGCCAGCATCCGGAACTGCACGGCGGCGCCCACCGCCGCGCCGCCCGGCACGATCAGGGTGATCGCATTGCCGGCCAGCTGGGACGTGATGACCGGGAACCAGGCCCTGGTCCGCAGGGCGAGCCGCTGCAATGCGAACGTGCAGGTAAAGTGCGCGATCTCCGCCGCCACCGCCAGGGTGAACCACCGCGGGTCCAGGGTCGACAGACGTGGCCAGGAGGCAAAGACTTCGGTGATGGTCGGAACACGAGGTAGATGGAGACACCCGCGACCGCGACCACCACAGCCCGCTTGACCACCGTCTGCCACGCCAGGGGGTGCGCCTTCTGGCGATCAATCCGGGCGGCGAGTGAACCCTCGTGCTTGGGTGGGGGCTGGTCACTCACTGGGCTGACCCGCCTCGGCTCACGACAGCATGTTAACCGGATCGCGGTCCCGGTCCCCGGCGGTGACCCGGCGGTGACCCGGCGGGGCCCCGCCGGGGCCCCGCCGAGCGCCAGCAGGCTGCCGTCAGCGCCCGTTACCCGGGGGCTGGGTCAAGGCCGGAAGAGATGGACGCGCTGGCGCTGAGCCGCTCATCCGCGTTGATCAGGTGCATGACGGCGTTGATGAGGGCCAGATGCGAGAACGCCTGCGGGAAGTTCCCGAGGTGGCGCCCGGAATGCGGGTCGATCTCCTCGGCATACAGGAACAGCGGGGTGGCGTAGGACAGGAGTTTCTCGCACAGGGCCCGGGCCCGGTCCAGCTCCCCGATCTCCACCAGCGCTGAGACCAGCCAGAACGAGCAGATCGTGAACGTTCCCTCCTCGCCGCTGAAGCCGTCATCGGTCTCCTCGACGCGGTACCGCAGGACCAGCTCGTCCTGGGTGAGCTCGTCGGCGATGGCCAGCACGGTCGAGCGCACCCGGTCATCGTCCGGCGGCAGGAACCCGAGCAGCGGGATCAGCAGCGCGGAGGCGTCCAGGGCCGTGGTCTCGTAGTGCTGGCAGAAGACCCCCCGGTCATCGGTGCCGTTGGCGCACACGTCGGCGTGAATCTCATCGGCCGCCTTGCGCCATCCCGACGCGTGCTCATGGTCCCCGCGCAACTGGGCCAGCTTCGCGCCGCGGTCCGCGGCCACCCAGCACAGCACCTTGGAGGCGGTGAAATGCTGGGCCGGGCCGCGGACTTCCCACAGTCCCTGGTCGGGTTCCCGCCAGTGCTCGATGGCGGCCTCGACCTGGCGCACCAGCATGGGCCACCGGCGCTCGTCCAGCCGGTCGCGGGACTGGGTGTGCAGGTAGACCGAGTCCAGCAGGACGCCCCAGACGTCGTGCTGGCGCTGATCCCAGGCGCCGTTGCCGATGCGGACCGGCCGGGCCCCGTCGTAGCCCGACAGGTGATCGAGGGTCTGCTCGGTGAGTTCCCGCTCGCCGCCGATCCCGTACATGATCTGCAGGTCGGCATCCTGCTCGGCGAGGTCGGTGAGGAAGTAGAAGAAGTCGTTCGCTTCCGCGTCGAAACCCAGCGTGTACAGGCCCCAGAGCATGAACGTCGAGTCGCGCAGCCACGTGTAGCGGTAGTCATAGTTGCGGTCCCCGCCGGGCGTCTCCGGCAGCGACGAGGTGGCCGCGGCCAGCAGGGCCCCGGTGGGCGCGTAGATCAGCCCCTTGAGCGTCAGCGCGGAGCGCTGCAGGTACTTGCGCCACGGATGATCGGGGAAGTTGCCCCGGCTGATCCATCCGTGCCAGAAATCCCCGGTGCGGGCCAGCCGCTGATGGGCCTCGCCGAAGGTCTGGGGCGGGGAGCCATCCCCCCACGACAGCGCGCAGAAGACCTGTTCCCCGGCCTGAAGGCGGTGCCGGGCGATCGCCCGCGGGCCTTCGAACCCCAGGTTCAGGTCGGTGGTCAGCCGGACCCGCGGCTCGCCGCCGGGTGGCACCACCTCGGCCTCCCCGTAGCCGTCTCCGGTGTAGCGCCAGGTACCGCGCTCGCGGCCGTAATCGAAAGCCGGCTCGCATTCCATGATGAAATCGATCGACCCGTTCAGGCACCGGACCGTACGCAGCAGGACCCGTTCGGCCCGGTGGTCCACGGGCACCCGCCGGTGCGTGCTCGACCGGGAGGAGGCCTGCCGCCATGGCCCGACCAGCAGGACGTCCCGGACGACGGCCCAGCCCGCCGGGGTGGCCCACGTGGTTTCCAGCACCATCGTCCCAGGCAGGTAGCGCCGTCCGGCGGGGACGGTGGCATCCGCCGGGCCCAGCCGGAACCGCCCGGCGGCCCGGTCCAGGATCGCGGCGAAGATGCTCGGGCTGTCCATCCGGGGCAGGCACATCCATTCCACATTGCCGCTGGCCGCGACCAGCGCGGACGCCTCGCAATCGGAAAGAAACCCATACTCAGCGATCGGGGGAAACGGGCTTCCGCTCACCGTGGACGGACTCGAATGCGGACTACCGGGCAGTCTTTCCGTCACCAGTCACACCCCCATCAGCCAGCGCGCCAACTCACGCCTCGCGCACGCGCGGAAACCGCCGCCCCGGCCCCGGGGTGCCGTCGTTATGCGCCCCTCACAGTCTGCCCCGCGACCTGCGGATCTGTCACCCGAGAGGCCTGCGCGTGGCGCCCGCGCCCGCATTCCGCAACATGGGTGACGGAGAATTCTGGCGCCGGTAATTTCCTTGTCGCGCCCCGTTTACCTGCAATTTTGCCTGGGTTCATCACTGGCCAGGCTTTGCCTTTGGGTTTCAGGTCCTTGGTCATTCGGCGCTGTGGCCGCAATGGCCAACGGCCGCCGCGGTATCCCGGGCTAGGCGGTGGCGGCGCCGTCGATGGCCAGGGCCGCGCCGGTGATGAAGGCCGCCTCATCGCTGAGCAGGTAGGCCACGTACGACGCAATCTCGCCGGCGGTGGCGACCCGGCCGGTCGGGTTGGGTGCGGGGCCGGGGAGCTCACCGTCCGGCGGGGCACCGATCAGGTCCCGGTAGAGCGGCGTATCCACGTTCCCGGTGACCAGCGCGTTGACCCGGATCCCGCGGGCCGCTCCTTCCAGGGCCGCGGAGCGGGTCAGGCCGACGACCCCGTGCTTGGCCGCGGCATACGGCGCCAGTCCCGGGATGCCACGGACTCCGCCGATAGAGGCGTTATTGATGATCGAACCGCCGCCAGCCGACTCGGTCATCGCCGGGATCTGGTACTTCAGGCAGTAGAAGACGCTGGTCAGGTTCTGCTCCAGGTCCGCGTGCCAGGTTCCGGCCTCGACCCCGGGCAGCGGGGCGGTGGCGTTCACCCCGCCCGCGTTGTTCAGTGCCCCGTCGAGGCGGCCGAACTCGGCCACCGTCGCCTCGACCAGCCGCCGGACCTCGTGCTCCACCGTGACGTCGGTGCCCACGAAGCGCGCGCGGCCGCCGCTGGCGCGCAACTCGGCGGCGGCCCGCTCCCCCGGTTCCCGGCGCCGCCCGGCGATGACCACGGCGCCGCCCTCCGCCACGACCCGGTCCGCCACCGCCCGGCCGATTCCGGTCGAGCCACCGGTGACGATCACGACCTTCGATGACAGACGGCCGGCCATCAGCCGATCTTCGCACAGCCGCCCGCGCCCCCGCGTCGGGCGGCTGTGCCCTCTCCCGGACTCAGCCCGTCTTCCGGGTCACCCGGCGGCCCAGGCCGGGTCCCGGCCGGCCAGGGCCACCACCCGGTCCAGCGGCGCTGAGTCCCCGGCCACCGGCCGCGAGGGGCCGAAGGGGACCTCTGGCCCCGCCGGAGCGTCCGGGCTGGCGAAGAAACCCAGGAAGGTCTGCGCGGCGTCCAGCAGCTCCCGTTCGGCGGAATAGGGCTGCCCGGTGGCGCGGGCCACGTCCCAGCCGTGCACGACGAGCTCGTCCGCCACGGTGATGCCGACCATCTCGGCGGGCGCGTCCTGCTCAGCGATCCGGGTCATCCCGGTCCACGCGTCCGGGTTCGCCCAGGCCTGGGCCAGCGCGGCGAGATCGGCCGGGATCCGGTCCCGCCAGTCCGCGGGCAGGAGGGACGCGTCGCCCGCCGGTGTCCGGTTCACGTAGGGGCTGGCGGTGTCCTTCTCCGCCGCGGCCCGGAAAGCCAGCGCCAGCACGCCGATGTGCTCGATCAGGTCACCGAGGGTGTACGCCGGGCAGGGCGTCGGGCCGCTCAGCTCCTCGTCCCTGACCCGGGCGACGAGGTCAGCCAGCCGCTGCGTTGCGGGCGTGAGATCCACCATGTTGTCGCTCATGCTGACTAGGACGCCAGCCGGACTCCGAACTCATCGCTGGCCGTCCGGCCGGTCGTCACCGGGCGGCGGGTACCCGCTGAGTAGCCTGGTCAGACGGTTCCCGCCCAGGAATGAGAGACCATGGACAGCGGCCTGATCACCCACCCGGACAAGGTGCTCTTCCCCGAGCGCGGGGAGACCAAGGCCGATCTGGCCGGGCACTACCTGCGCGTCGCCGGGCCGCTGATGCGGACCATGGGCGGCAGGCCGGTGCTCCTGCAGCGGTTCCCGGAGGGGGCGGGCGGGCCCTCGTTCTTCCAGAAGCGGGTCCCCAAGAACGCCCCGGACTGGCTGCAGACCACTACGGTGTCCACCCCCAACGGCACCACGTCGCAGGCCCTGGTGGCCGCGGATACCGACCACGTGCTGTGGGCGGTGAACCTCGGCTGCCTGGGTTTCCACGTATGGCCGTACCTGGCCGGCGACCCGGGGCATACGGACGAGCTGCGGATCGACCTGGACCCGACCCCCGGGGTGGTGTTCCCGCAGATCCAGGAGGCGGCCCGCGAGCTCGAACGGCTGCTCACCGAGACCGGCATCACCGGCTATCCCAAGACGACGGGGAACCGCGGCCTGCACGTCTATGTCCGGCTCGAGCCACGCTGGGA
Source organism: uncultured Actinomycetes bacterium (assembly GCA_963718305.1). Lineage (GTDB taxonomy): Bacteria > Actinomycetota > Actinomycetes > Streptosporangiales > Streptosporangiaceae > RYN-230. The sequence continues at coordinate 591,329 of CAVQZG010000018.1, read as the reverse complement.
CTCCTACCAGGTCCGGGCGGCCGCGGTGGCCGTCGCGCGGGAGCTGGAACGGCGGCGGCCGGACCTGATCACGGCGGCGTGGTGGAAAGAGGAACGCGGCCAGCGGGTGTTCGTGGACTACAACCAGAACGCGCCGCACAAGACGGTGTTCGGCGCGTGGTCGGTCCGGGCGCGGCCCGGCGCCCAGGTGTCCACCCCGCTGGCCTGGGACGAGATCGACGACATCCACCCGGACCAGTTCACGGTGGCGACCATGGCCGACCGGCTGGCCAGCGTGGGCGACCCGTGGCAGCAGATGAACGACGCGCCCCAATCGCTGGAGCCGCTGCTGGCCATGAGCGAACGGGACCTCGCCTCAGGCCTGCTCGACGCCCCCTGGCCGCCGGTGTACCCGAAGCAGCCCGGCGAGCCACCCCGGGTCGCGCCCAGCCGGGCCCGCAAACCCCCGGAGGAAACGCCGTGAGCACCGAGCCGACCAGCACGCCGCCCGGCCCGGACCAGAGCAGCCGAGCTGGCCACCAAGGATGACAGCAGCGTCGCGGGCGGGTTCTTCACCGTCACGGTTCGCCCGTGGCAGGTCATGTTTCAGGCCGGCAGGTAGTAGCGCAGCCCGTCGGCCTCCTGCCTGGTCACCCGGCCCTGCGCGGTGAGCAGCTGCAGGTGCGCCGCGGTCTCGGTGATGGCGAGCATCTGGTTGAACGGGTCGAGGTCGGCCAGCGCCCGGCCGCGCCGGGTCCAGCGCAGCCGGGCCGCGGCCTCGTAGGCGGTCTGGGCGCCGCCGAGGATGGCCGCCTCGGTCTCGTCGAGCCGGGCGCCGTGGTGCGCGATGAGCTCGTCCACCCGCGCGTGGGTGCTCCCGGTGACTGGCCCGTGCGCGGGCAGCAACCGCGCGTCCGGCCGCTCCCGCATCAGGGCCAGCGAGCCCAGGAACGCGCCGAGCGGATCGTCCGACAGCACCGGCTCGAACCCGATCGACGGGGTGATGGCCGGCAGCACATGGTCGCCCGCGAACAGCAGCCCGCCGCCGGTGTCGTGGAACACGACGTGGCCGCGGGTGTGCCCGGGCGTGGCCACCACCTCCAGGCTGCGGTCCGCGTGCGCGAGGACCTCGCCGTCGCGCAGCCAGTCGTCCGGCATTTCCCAGCCCGTCTTGTACGGATCCCGGGGGCCCTGCAGCTTGGCCACCCGGTCGGCCAGGTCGCCCGCGCCGAGCAGGTGCAGGTATTCGAGCTGGTTCTGCAGCGGGGGCCGGTCCCGGCGCATGGAACTGGCCAGCGATTCCCGGTCCCCGATACCCAGGCTGACCCGGGTGCCGAACTCGCGCCGCAGATAGATGGCCTGGGTGTAGTGGTCCCGGTGCACGTGCGTGACCAGGATCCGGCGGACGTCCCCGGCGGAGCAGCCGAGCGCGTCCAGGCCCTCGTCGAGCACCGCGCGTGCCCCCGCGATCGCCCACCCGGAGTCGATGAGGACCAGGTCGCCGCCGTGGACCAGCGCGTAGACGTTGACCGCGCGCAACCCGTCGTTAGGGAGCGGAAGCGGGATCCGGTAGATGCCGGGCGTGATCTCGAACGTGCCGGGCTCGGTCCAGGTGTCCCGGGTGGAGGTATCAGGTTGCACGCGGTGAATTCCCTCCGGCCGCGGCAGCCAGCTGGCGGCCGAGAGCCCGGAACTCGCCCAGGCCGTCGGGCTCGCCCGGTACCGACGTGCCGGGATCCAGCAACGCGCGTTTCACCGGTACCTCCATCCGTTTGCCGGTCAGCGTACGCGGGATGACGGCGATCTGGCGGACCAGATCGGGCTGGTGGCGCGGCGACAGCTGATCCCGGAGCAGGCCCCGGATGCGCGCGACGTCCTCGCCGGTGAGCTCGGCCTACCGCTGACCAGGTTCCTGGTCACCTGCAAGCAACCTGTCCGCGTCATCGGCCGGTCCGTAGGCTACGCCGCATGAACGTTCTCTTCATCACGAGCATGTCGGTCGTCACCGCTGACCCGCCGCAGAGCCGCAAGCTGTTCATGGACCGCCTTGGGCTGCCGTTGGAGAAGTACGAAGCCGACGAGTACTACTCCAGTGATCACATCCCCGGCAGCAAGCACTTCGGCGTGTGGCCGCTCTCGCAGGCGGCCGAGGCGTGCTTCGGCACGCAGGTGTGGCCCGTCGGCCGGGTGGTTCCCCAGGCTTCGATCGAGTTCGAGGTCGAGGACGCTGGAGCTGTCGCCGCGGCGGGCGCCGAGCTTGAGCAGGCGGGATACGAGCTGCTGCACCCGGCGCGCACCGAGCCGTGGGGACAGACGGTGACCCGGCTTCTCACCGAGGATGGCCTGATCGTCGGCATCTCCTACGCCCCGTCACTTCACCACGAAGAACAGCCCTGACCCCGGAATCAAGCCAGCAACGGCAGGCGATCGGCGCCGCCGCGAGACAGTGGATCGCATCCCGGCGTGAGACCATAGCGGTCAGCCATACTGACCTAGGAGGGGTGCCTCCAGCCACGCGGTGGGGGCACTGCGCAGCACAACGGAATGGGATGGCGCATGCAGAGCGGTATCAGCCGCCGACGAGCTGCCGCCCTCGCCGAGGGCGGCGCAGCCTACGCTGAGCGCCGCGCCGAGATCATCGCGACGGCCGCCAGGATCTTCCGCGAGAAGGGGTTCCGCGGCGCCAGCCTCGCTGATGTGGCGGAAAGCCTGGGCACCGACCGCGCGTCGCTGTACTACTACATCGGCAGCAAGGAAGAGCTATTCCACGAGATTGTCCGGGGTGCGGCCGAGGTCAACGCCCAGCAGGCCGAGGCGATCCGGGACGGCGCCGGGACCGCGGCGGACAAGCTGGGTCAGCTGATCACCTCGCTCATGGCGTCGTACTCCGCCCACTACCCCTACCTGTACGTGTACATCCAGGAGGACCTCAGCAAGGTCGCAGACCGCCGGTCCGCCTGGGCCCGGCAGATGGCGGTGATCAGCAAGCGCTACGAGGACGCGGTCATCGAGATCGTGGAGTCCGGCTTCAAGGAAGGCTCGATCCGTCAGGTGGGGTCGGCCCGGGTGATCGCCTACGGCATCATCGGGATGGTCAACTGGACGCACCGCTGGTACCGCGAGGGAGCCACCGGCATGCCGTCCGCAGCCGAGATCGGCTGGTCGTTCATCGAGATGGTGCTGAATGGCCTCAGCTCGGACGATCAGCCGCCAGGAGCATCGGGCCTTCCTGGCCACCCTTGATCTGCCGGGCCTGCAGTTGGTCAGCCGGGATGCTGGAACGCGCATTGCAGTTTGGCCAGCGGGCCGTCAGGCGTCGCGGGTGGCCATCCGCCAGGCGCCGATCACCGTCCAGCCGACGATCCAGCCCGCGATCACGGTGATCATCGCCCAGGTGGGCATCGGCGGTATGCCGAGGGCCCCGCGCCCGCCGAACAGCACGTGGCCCGGGCCGCCGGCCCCGCCGTCCGCCAGGCCCGCGGGCCGGAGCTGGTCCATGGCGATGCCCACCACGACGCGCTGGCCGTTGATGAAGTACGGGATCACGTGGGCCGCGAGGAGCGGGGTCACGATGATCTGGAGCACGATCATCAGCACCGTGGACACGGTGCGCTGGCCGATGAGGGAGCCGACGCCGAGACCGACCAGGAACCCGAGGCCGATGTCGAGCTCGAGCCACAGCCCGATCTTGACCATCTCGTTGACCGGCGGGTTGAGCTGACCAGTCTCGACGGAGATGTAGTCACCGTAGATGGTGGCGATGTTGCGGTCGGTCACGGGCCGGGGGCGGGCGGAAGGTCGAGACCGGTACGCCCGCGGGAGCCGAGCCGAACTGAGGGCCTGCGAAGGCCTGGTCATACTGCTGTGGATGCTGCAGGATCCAGCTCTTGAGCTGCGCCTGGCTGAGCTGGGCCGGGACGGATACCCCGTTGAAGTCAAGCGAGGCCGGCTGCCGGGTGCCCGCATAGCTGGTGACCAGGCACACGATGGCGAAGGCCACGGCGACCAGCGGCAGGACGATCGACAGGCCGGCCGGGATCCGGGCCAGGTAGAGCGCGACGCGCGAGCGGCCGGTGATCACCAGGTGCCGGAACATCCCGTCGGCCAGGTCCGTCGTTCCCGCCGTGGCCCCGAGGGTCGCGGCGATGATGAACCCGAACTCGGCCATCGGCTGGCACAGGAACTGGAACACCGACGGACTGCCGGCCGGCCCGTAACTCGCCGGGTCGACCGCGTGGAACAGCAGCCGGAGACCCAGGACGAGGACCGGCAGGCCGACGGTCAGCAGCACGGCGACCACCATGAGGCCGCGCCGCTTCCGCAGCTCAAGGTGCTTCGTGGTGATCAGGCCCCAGCTCGGGATCCACGCCCGGTACCGGCCGGGGACGGCGGCCCGATCCGGCCGGGCACCGCCGCCCGCCGTTACTGTGGCGTGCCTCGCCGGACCTGCGGGCGCGATCGACGTGTTCTCGGTCATGACTGCTCTCCCAGACGGCTGGTCACCGACAAGAACCAGTCCTCCAGGGTGGCGTGAACCTCCTGGAGGCCGTACACCGAGATCCCGCCCTCGACGAGCCGGCGGTTGACCTCCGCCACCGTCTCGCGCGAGGCGCCGGAAGGAAGCGTCACGGTCAGCCTCAGCTCGGCGGAGTTGACGCCCGTAGCGATCCCGGACTGCTCGAGGAGGCGGCCCGCCGCGGCGGGGTCGGAGCAGTCCAGCTGCACGATGCGGGCGCCCGCGCTGCGGACGAGCTCATCGATCGGGCCCTGCCGGATGACCCGCCCGCGGTCGACGATCGCGACCGCGTCGCAGGTGCGCTCGACCTCGTCGAGCAGGTGCGAGGAGAGCATCACCGTGCGTCCCTCGTCGACCAGGGAGCGGATCATCGCGCGCATCTCGTGCATGCCCGCCGGGTCGAGCCCGTTCATCGGCTCGTCCAGGATCAGCAGGTCGGGGTCGCCCAGCAGGCACGCCGCCACCCCCAGGCGCTGGCGCATGCCCATCGAGTACGAGGCGACCTTGTCCCCGGCGCGCTCGGTGAGGCCGACCCTGGCCAGCGACCCCGGGATCCGCCTGTCCGCGTCGCCGCCGCGTGCGGCGCCCAGCAGGCGGAGGTTCTCGCGGCCCGTCAGGTGATGGTGGAAGCGGGGCTCGTCGACGATCGCGCCGACCCGGGCCAGCGCCCGGCTGCGCTCGGCCGGGACCCGGATCCCCAGCAACGACATGGTGCCGGCGTCGGCCCGCGTCAGGCCGAGCAGGGTGCGGATGAGCGTCGTCTTGCCGGCGCCGTTGGGTCCGAGGTAGCCGAACGCGGACCCGCGGGGGACGAGCAGCTCGACCTGGTCGACAGCGACGTTCGGGCCGAACCGCTTGGTCAGGCCGTGCGTCTCGACCGCCCATCCGCCGGCCGCTCCGCCGAGGAGGTCGACGGCGCGGGCCGCGCGCGGCGCAGCGGGAACCGGAGCGGCAGAAACCGGTGCGAGGGGAACCGGTGTGACGGGAACCGGTGCGGCGGGAACCGGTGCGGCGGGAACCGGTGCGGCGGCCTGGTCTTCGGACGGCGCCCCGGTGCCCGTCGAAGCAGACGCCTGCCGTTCAGGACGCCAGGCTGAGTCCGCTACCCGGCCTGCGCGCCGGCGGCGACCGAGGCGCGTGACGCCGTAGCCCGCACCGGCGACCACCAGGGCCACCAGCAGGACGAAGCCCGGCCCGATGTTGGTACCAGACTGCGCGTGCGCGACGGCCATGCAGTGTGAGCCCAGAGCGCATGAGACGTTCATGGCAAGCAATCGTGGGCGATCGGCGATGCGCTGTCATCGTGCCCGGGAAGCACCTGTGCGTCATCCCCGCGAACGACGCCCGGAGGCCCACCGCTCAGGCCTGGGTAGCGAGCCCCGACTGGTAGGCCAGGACGACCAGCTGGGTGCGGTCCCGGGCCCCGAGCTTGGTCAGGATCCGGCTCACGTGCGTCTTGGCCGTCGGGAGGCTCACGTGCAGCGTCTGGGCGAGCTCGGCGTTGGACAGCCCTTCGGCGACCAGCGACAGCACCTCGCGCTCGCGCTCGGTCAGCTCCGCCAGGCCGGGCGGCGTTCTGGCGGGCGTTCTCGGCTGGCCCGCGAAGTGCGCGATGAGCCGCCGGGTCACGCTCGGAGCCAGCAGCGCCTCACCAGCGGCGACGGTCCGGATCGCGTTCAGCAGCTCGTCGAGCGGCCGGCTCTTGAGCGCGAAGCCGCTCGCTCCCGCCCGTAGCGCCTCGAAGACGTACTCGTCGAGGTCGAAGGTGGTAAGGATGAGCACCCGCGACCCGCTGGCCCCCTGGCCTGAGGTGATCTGCCGGGTAGCCTCGATCCCGTCCATCACCGGCATCCGGACGTCCATCACGACGACGTCCGGCCTGAGGCTCGCCGCGAGCTCGACCGCCTGCCTGCCGTTGGCCGCCTCGCCGACGACCTCCAGGTCGTCCTCGGCATCGATCAGCGAGGCGAACGCGGTGCGCAGCAGCGCCTGGTCGTTGACGACGAGGACGCCGGTCGTCACGGGGCCGCCTGGTTCGCTGCTCCGGCCGCTGCGGGTGCGCCGCTCACATCGTGTCCTCGATCGGGACCTCGGCGAGCACGCGGAAGCCGCAGGCGAGCGGTTCGGCCACGAGCCGGCCGCCGAAAGCGCCGATCCGCTCCCGCATCCCGGCGATCCCGTGGCCCGTACCCGGGATGCCGGGCCGTTCCGGACCGTCCGCCGTCCGCCCGGCTGATCCTCCGTCGTCGGCCACCTCGAGCCGGACCTGCGCGGCCGAGACCGTGAGGTTGACCGTGGCCCGGGCGTGCGGTGCATGCCTGACGACGTTGGTGAGCGCCTCCTGGACGACCCGGTAGAGCGTGAGCTCAAGGGCCGGGGAGAGCTGACGATCGGTGCCCGATGTGCGCAGCTCGATAGGCGTCCCCGAGGCCCGCACGGTGTCCGCCAGCTCCTTGAGGTCGGCGAGCCTGGGCACGGGCGCGAGCGCGGCGGCTCCGGCATCCTCGTCGCGCAGCAGCCCGAGCACCACCCGCAGCTCGTCCTGGGCGGTCCGCCCGATCATCTCGATCGATTCGAGCGCGATACCCGCCTGCTCCGGGCGCTTCCCCATCAGGCGCCTGCCCACCCCGGCCTGGACGGTGATCACCGCGAGCGTGTGAGCGACGACGTCGTGCAGCTCGCGGGCGATGCGCACCCGCTCCTCCCGGACCTCCTGCCGGGCGCGCTCGGCCTCGGCGGCTCGCTCGCGCTCCGCCTGCTCGGCCAGCCCGGCCACGTACCTTCGGCGCGCCGCCACGCTGTCTCCGATGAACCACCCCGCCGCCAGCGGCAGGAAGCCCAAGACGGCCCCGGCCGCGAGCGGAGAGAGCCCCTTCGTCACCCCGGCATACAGGAGCGCCGCGCCGAAAATCGCCCCCGCAACCAGCACCGCGCGGATCGAGAACCGGCGCGGGACGCCCACGGCCACGACGTACCCGGCCACCGCGAGCACCACGCTCACCAGCAGCGACATGGCACCCGACGCCATCTGCACCGCGGCGGCGGCGCTGGCCAGTGCGAGGACCGGAAGCGGCCATCGCCTGCCGAATGCGATCGCCGGGATGCAGAACAGGACAGCCAGACTGAGCCCCGGCCCGCGCGCGTGCCCCAGATGAAGGATCACCAGGGTGATCGCGGCCGCGGCGGCGAGCCCCATCAGGGCGGCGGCGAGCCCGAGTCGCTGCCGCTTGGTGATGGCCTGCAGCAGCGGCGGCCGCGGCGGCCCTGCAGCCGAAGAATTAGCCGGCACTTAACCGACGGTAGCCACCGTCCCCCGTTACCGCATCATTCCCGAGGATGACCGCCGGCGGGTCGAGTCACCGCGACGACCGTTAGCAGGTGCTCCAGCCCCGCGAAGTCGGCCGGGTTGGTGGTGAAGAGAGGCAGTCCTTCGGCTATCGCCACAGACGCGATCATGAGATCCACGGCACGGCGGCGGGGTTTCCGCCCGGCGCCGATGACCGCAGCGGTGACCTGACCATAGGCGCGTGCCGCCTCCACGCCGAACGGAATCGGGTCGAACTCGTTCTCGGCCCGCTGCAGGACATCGAGCCGACGGGCCCGCTCCGCGTGCTCCTCATAGTCCTGCTGTTCGCTGGCGGGCCGCACTTCATGGGGCCCGGCGGACAGCTCGGCCAGGGTGATTGCGCTGATGGCGACGGAAGCTGGCAAATGGGCGGGATCGATCCACTTGCGCAAGATCACGATATTGGTGTCGAGCAGTCCCTGCGGGTAGCTCTCACCGGCCATCGCGGATACCCGCATCATGGTCAGCAGCAGCGTTCTGGTCGGCCCTGAATGCCGCCAGGTCAATAGCCGGTGCGTTGCGTGAAGCCGTGGCGAAATCGGCTCTCGGAACGAACCGGCGACGGCGGCGGATAGGGATCAGTTCGCCGATCTCACGACCATCCCGGGTGACGGTGAACGCCTGTCCACCCTCCACTGCATCCATGATCTCCCGGGACTTGTTCCGCAGATCCCGTTGCGTGATCTCAGGCTGCGCGCTCATGACGCCAGTCTATCTGCTGGTAGCACCTAGTGCTACTGCGTGCCACTCAGAGGGCGAGGTGGCGGGCCAGGGGTTCGCGGTGGTAGGCGGGGGCACCGAGCAGGATCTCGGAGGAACGGCTGAGCTCGTCTCGGCTGGGCCGGCCTGCTGGCCAGCCTGGGCTGGCCTGTGCTGGGGCCGGCCTTGGGGAGCGCGGTGAGCTTGTCCGGGTTGCGGATCGCGTCCAGCGCGGTGATCCGGCCCTGGTCCACGGTGAACGCGACGACGGTCAGCACCCCGCCGCCGTCCCGCACGACCAGGCCGGGGCTGCCGTTGACGCTGGCCATCCGGACCAGGGTGGGCGGCCGGTTCATGAAGGAGAGCAGCCAGCGCGCCACCTCGTCCGCCCCGTGCGCGACCCGGCGGGTCGCGGTGACCTTCCCGCCGCCGTCGGCGCGCCACACCACGCCGGGATCGAGCAGGGCGACCAGGCCTTCCAGGTCGCCGCCGGCGCAGGCCGCGGCGAACGCGGTGACCAGCTCCTCCTGCTGCGCCCGGGTGGGCGGGAACCGCGGGCGGCCTCCGTCCACGTGCTGCCGCGCCCGGGAGGCGAGCTGCCGCACCGCCGCAGGCGACCGGCCGACCACCGCGGCGACCTCGGCGAACGACATCCCGAACACGTCGTGCAGCAGGAACGAGGTCCGCTCCGCGGGCGTCAGCCGCTCCAGGACCACGAGCAGCGCCATGCTCACCGACTCATCCAGGGTGACCCGGTCCGCCGGGTCGGTGCCGCCCAGGTCCTCGACCAGCGGCTCGGGCAGCCACGGGCCGACGTAGCGCTCCCGCCGCGCCCGCGCGCTGCCCAGCGCGTCCAGCGCCAGCCGGCTGACCGTGGTGGTCAGCCACGCCCCGAGGTCGCGGATCGAGCCCGGGTCCGGCACCCGGCGCAGCCGCAGCCACGCCTCCTGCACGCAGTCCTCCGCCTCGGCCAGCGAGCCGGTCGTCGCGTACGCCAGCCGGACCAGCCGCGGGCGCTGCGCCTGGAACGCCCGCGCGAGCTCCTCGGCCCCCGGGTCCCGGTCGCGCCCGCTCATCCGTCCCCCGGCTTGCCGCGCGCGGCGACGGCCGCGCCCGCTTCCACTTCCAGCCAGGCCGCGAACGAAACGCGCCCGGTCATCTCGGCCTGCCTGGTGGTGAGCGCCGCTGAGCGCAGGGCCCGGCCGACGCGGCCCGGCACCCACACCGGGATCAGCGCGAGCCGGCGGCCGGTGACCGACCGCCAGGTGCGGGCCAGCGTGCGCAGCTCGGTCACCTCGGGCCCGGCGATGCTGGTTCTCGCCCGCCGGGCCGGCTGCTCCGCGATGTCCGCCACGTACCGCGCGACCTCGGCGCACGCCACCGGCTGCAGCAGCGCGCGCGGCACCGGCAGCGCCCGCCAGCGGGCCGCGGCGCCGAGGATATTCGCGATGAACTCGTGGAACTGAGTGGCGCGGACGATGGTCCACGGCACCGGTCCTTGCTCGACCAGCCGCTCCTGGTCGGTCTTGACCGCGTAGTACCCGATGGGCAGTTGGTCGCAGCCCACGATCGACACGCAGACATGATGACGCACCCCGGCGGCCTGCTCCGCGTCCAGCAACCGCCGGGTCCCGCCGACCAGGACCGAGGCCGCACGCCGCGAAGCGTTGTTGCTGGCGTCGACCACCGCGTCACAGCCCTCCAGCGCAGGCTCGAGCCCGGCTCCGGTGAGCAGGTCCACGGGGTACTCGGGCGCGGACCGGCTCAGCACCCGGACCTCGTGCCCGTGCGAGCGCAGCTCGGTGACGACGTGGCCGCCCAGCATTCCGGTTCCTCCCACAATGGCGATTCTCATGCCCAGGTGACGACGCAGCCGCCCGGGGTGTGACACACCGCCGGCTCAGCAGGACACGTACCCGGCCGGGGCGGCACATCCCGCTCACCCGGCCAGCCGGTTATCTTGGCCCGGTGAGCGCGAATGCGGAACCGGGCGTGGGGCAGCCGGCGTCCATCCTGGACACCGTGGCCATGCGGGCCATGGCCCACCCCGCCCGGCTGGCCCTGCTGGAGCACCTGCGCAACGGCGGTCCGGCCACCGCGACGGAGTGTGCCGGGGTCGTCGGGCTGTCGCCCAGCGCGACCAGTTATCACCTTCGCGCCCTGGCCCGGGCGGGGCTGGTGGAAGCCGCTCCCGGGCGCGGCGACGGCCGGGAACGCCTGTGGCGCATCACCGCTGGGCGCTACGAGGTCACGGGGGTCGCGGACCTGGCCCCCGAGGGACGCAAGGCGCTGCACGCGCTGCTGGAATCCCTGCTGGCCTGGGACGACGTCCGGGTCCGCCGGTACCTGGCCCAGCTCGACGCCGAGCCCCCGGAGTGGCAGGACGCGGCGTTCTTCATGGACTCGACGCTCCAGGTCACCGCGGCCGAGCTAACCGAGGTCAGCCAGGCCGTGTACGAACTGCTCCAGCCCTACCGCAAGGATCGCCGCCGGGACCTGCCCCCCGGCACCCGCCCGGTCTCCCTGGCCGTCCGCGCCCTCCCCAGCTAACCCCTCCGTTCATCCTCGCCGCCGCACTCCCGACTTTTCACGCTCGACGTTCGCCGGAAACGGGCAAATCGCCCGCGCAGGCGCACGCTCGGCGTGAGATGTCACCTATCCGTGTGACCAGAGTGACTAGCGGTGCGAGAGGGGTGTTACTGGGCGACGAGGCGGGGCGCTTGCCAGGGTTAAGTGTGAAGGACATACTTCGAAGTATGTCCTTCACATCTCAGAGGCGGGCGGCGGGCCGGGCGGCGGGCGGGACAGGACCCGGCGAGGCCGAGCAGGACGGGGTGGGACGGGGCAGAGCGCGGCGACCCGGGAGCCGGTGGGGGGACGTGTACCTGGCCAGCGGGGCGCGGGCGGTGTCGTCGTGCGGTGACTTCCTGGCCGCGACCGCGCTGGTGCTGGAACTGCAGCAGCGCGGCGCGGGCGGGTTCGCGGTGGCGGCGGTGCTCATCGCCGCGGCGGCTCCCCCGGTGCTGCTGGTCCGCTGGACCGGGCGGCTGGCCGACCGGGCGGACAGCCGACTGCTGCTGGTCGCGACCGGGCTGGCCCAGGCCGCGGTCTGCGTGGCGCTCGCGTTCGTGTCCGGGGCAGCGGCGATCATCGCGCTGGTGGCGGTGCTGGCCGCCGGGCTGGCCGTGACCCAGCCGTGCCTGTCGGCCCTGCTGCCGTCCATGGTCCGGGCCGATGACCTGCCCAAGACGATGGCGCTCAGCCAGACCGCCGGGTCCCTGGGCATGATGCTCGCGCCTGCGCTGGGCGGCCTGCTGATGGGCCGGTTCGGGCTGCGGGTCCCGCTGCTCGCCGACGCGGGCAGTTACCTGGCCATCGCCGCCGCCGGCCGCCTGATCCGCACCCGCCGCGGCGTCACCCCCCGCCCCGTCCAGCGCACCCGGAGCGAAGCGGGCCGTGGAGCGCGGGACGGGGCCCGGAGCGAAGCGGGCTCCCGGGCGCGGAACGGGTGGGGGGTGCGGCGGGATCCGCTGGTCCGGGCGGCGGTGGTACTGGTCGGCGCGGTGGTGGCCGCGGCCAGCCTGGTGAACGTGGCCGAGGTGTTCTTCATCCGGGCCACGCTGCACTCCACGACCGGCGCGTACGGGCTGATGGAGAGCGTGTGGGTCAGCGCCTCGGTAGCGGGCGGCTGGTGGGTGGCGCGCCGCCGCCCGTCCGATTCGGGCGTGGCCCGGCTCCTGCTCGGCTCGCTGACGCTGACCTGCCTGGGCGTGGCCCTGATGGCTACGGTGCCCGCGGTGGGCTGGCTGGCGCCGGTGAGCGTGCTCGGCGGCCTGGGCAACGGCGGGGTGAATGTCACCGCCGCCGTGCTGCTCGGCCGGCGCGTGCCCGCCGCGATGCGGGGCCGGGCGTTCGCGGTGTTCGGGGCGGTCGCCAACGGGGCCAACGTGGCCGGCCTCCTGCTGGGCGGCGTGCTGCTGGCCGTGGTGCCGGTGCGCGCCACCATCGCCGCGGCCGGCCTGGGCGGCCTGGCCGCCACCGCGGCGTTCGCGCTGCCGGTCCTGCGGGCCACCGCCCGCGAGCGGGCCATGGCCCGCAAACCGGACCGGGCGAGCGAACCGGACCGGCCACCGGGCAGGCCGCCCGAGGTAGATGACCGCACGGACGGGACGGGGCAGGTCAGCGCGGGCCGACGCGCCGGGGCCGCGGGAGCAGGGCGGCCGTTACGATGATCGGGTGCCGCTCCGAGCCGTCGATTTCCACGTGCACCTGCCCACCCCCGACTGGCTGGACGTCAGCATGGCGGGCTACGTCGAGGCGGCCGAGGCCTACTTCCGGTCGCCGGTGCAGCGGCAGTCGCTGGCGGAACTGGCCGCCCGCTACCGCGACCTGCGGGTCAAGGCGGTCCTGCTGGCCTGGGACGCCGAGACGGCCACGGGCCGGCCCCGGGTCCCCAACGAGACCGTGGCCGCGGCCATCGACGAGTACCCGGACGCCTTCACCGGGCTGGGTTCGGTGGACCCGCACAAGGGCGAGGCGGCCGTGGCCGAGGTGGCGAACATCGCCGCGCTCGGGCTGCGCGGGGTGAAGTTCCACCCGTCGCTGCAGGCCTTCTCCCCGGACGACCCGCAGTACTGGCCGATCTTCGCGGCCTGCGAGCAGCACGGCCTGCTGGCCCTGTTCCATACCGGGACCAGCGGGATCGGGGCCGGCCAGCCCGGCGGGCAGGGCATCCGGCTGGACTACGCCCACCCGCTCAAGCTCGACCCGGTGGCCGCCGCCCATCCCGGGCTGACCATCGTCGCCGCGCACTTCGGCTGGCCCTGGCACCTGGACCTGACCGCCATCGCGCTGCACAAGACCAACGTCTACATCGACATCTCGGGCTGGTCGCCGCGGCGCATCCCGGCCGAGGTGATCCGCGAGATGCGCGGCCGGCTGTCCGGGCAGTTCCTGTGGGGCAGCGACTTCCCGTTCCTCACCCCGGAGCGCTGTCTCGCCGAGCTGTCCGGGCTGGGTCTCCCCCCGGACATCCTGAACACCGTGCTCCGCGACAACGCCGAGCGCATCCTGGGCCTGGCCTGACCGGCGCGCGGTCAGCTAGCTGGTCACCGCGGTGGAGGCCGCCCCCGCGTAGAGCTGGGTGGCCCGCCAGCAGTACCACGCCACCACGGTCCGGTACGGGTGATAGGGCTCGCCCAGCAGGTCAAGCTGCTTCGGTGTCGGCGTCGGGATCTGCCAGGCCAGGCCGTAGCCCTTGCGGACGCCGAGATCGCCGGTGGGCCACACGTCCAGGCGGCGGAGCTGGAACATGAGGAAGATCTCCGCGGACCATTTGCCGATCCCGCGGACCGTGGTCAGCCGGGCCACGATCTGCGCATCGCTCTCCCGGGCCAGCCCCCTGGAGTTCAGCACCACCGTGCCGTCGAGGACCTTGGTGGCCAGGTCCTGGACCGAGGCGGCCTTGTTGGCCGACATCCCGGCGGCGCGGAGCGCCTCGGGCGGCAGGCTCAGCAGCCGCTCGGGCGTGACCTCCCCGTCCATGGCCTGGATGAGCCGGCCGTGGATGGCCCTGGCCGCCGGGCCGGCCAGCTGCTGGTAGGTGATGGAGCGGACCAGCGCGGCGAAGTGCGTCTCGGTGGGGCGCGGCAGGGTGGGCAGGCCCGCCTCGGCCACCAGCCGGGCCAGTACCGGGTCTTGCTCGGCCAGGATCTGGGCGGCGGCCCGGATGCCGATCTTGCCCCGGCTGACTTTGCCGGGGCTAGCCTCGCGCTGGCCGGTCCGGCTCTGGCTGGCCTGGCCCGGACGGGCCGGTTCCTCCGTCGTCACGCGCCGCTCCCCCGGGTCGCCCACGAACTCAATCTAACTCGCCACCCGGCCCGCTCCGCTGGTCAGCCCAGGGCCGGGCGGGTGGCATAGTCGGATTATGACTATCGTCGGCGACGCCCAGGCCGAGCCGGGCTCGGGCCCGACGAGCGGCCGGGCCGAGCCGTGGGCTGGCTCGCTGAAGCGCGTAGACCTCGGCGAGATCCCCTATGAGGACGCCATCGAGGAGATGCGCGGCTGGGTCGAGCAGCGGCGGGCCGGGCAGGCGGGCGACCGGCTGTTCCTGCTCAGCCATCCCCCGGTGATCACGTACGGGCACCGGACCGATCCCGCCGACCTCCGGCTGGGCCAGCACGACATCCCGGTCCTGCCGGTGGACCGCGGCGGGTACGCCACCTATCACGGGCCGGGCCAGCTGGTCGGCTACCTGGTGGCGGACCTCCGGGAGCGGGGTCCCGCCGATGTGGTGCGGTGGCTCGAGGGCGGCCTGGTCCGGGCCCTCGGCGAGCTGGGCTTCGCCGCGCAGCGCCGGGACACCCCACCCGGCGCGTCCAGCCTGGTCGGGGTGTGGACCGCGGACGAGCGCAAGGTCGCGTCGATCGGGATGCGGATCCGCCACGGCATCACCAGTCACGGCTTCGCCCTCAACGTCGACCCGGACTTGCGGGCCTTCGACCAGTTCACGGTGTGCGGCCTGCCGGGCGTGCGGATGACCTCGCTGCGCGAACTCGCCGCCGAGCAGGCCATCGCCGCGCCGTCCGACCCGGCCGTCCGGGACGCGGTGTACCGCGCCCTCGCCGCCGCTAGCGCCGGGCCGCGTTCTCCCGGGGCCGCATGATGAGCGCGGCCACGTAGTACACGCAGGGAACGTCACCGGCGTTGGCGTAGCGGTGCACGGTGTCCGCGGGGAAGTAGACCGAATCGCCGGCCTGCAGCAGCACCTCCTGCGCCCCGATGGTGAGCCGCAGGACCCCGGATTCGGCCAGGACGAACTCGTGCGAGCCGGGGGCATAGGCGGGGAACGGGCCCGGGTCGGCACCGGGCGGCAGGGTGGTGCGGATCCACTCGAAGTTGACCCCGGGCACCACCGGGGTGAGGATCTCGCGGCGCCACCCGGCGGGCTCGTCGATCACGTCCTGCTGCCCGGCCCGGCGGACGATGACCGGGCTGCCGCCGGGGACGATCAGCTCGCTGAGGGGCACACCCAGCCCATCGGCGATGCGGGCGAGCACCACGATGGTGGGCGCCTTCCGGCCGCGCTCCACGGAGGACAGCATGCTGGCGCTGACCGCGGCGGCCCCCGCGAGTTCCTGCAGGGTCAGGCCGCGGTCCCGGCGGAGGGCCTGGATGCGCGCCCCAAGTTCCCCGAGCTCGATCATTTCGCTATAATAGCCGTTATATTTACTATAGAGAATTTCTAGGCGCACAGATTTTCTGGGAAGCACAGAATTCTGCGCTGACCGTGGAGCGGTGACCGATGGAAGCTGAGCGGGTCCGGGTCCGGCCAGCCACCCCCGCCGACCTCGGCCCGGTGGCCGGCATCCTCGCGTTTTACGTCACGAACACCACCGCCACGTTCGAGGAGGAGCCGCCGGGCGTGCCGCAGTGGCGCCAGCGGCTCGCGGACCTGACCGAGCGGAAGCTGCCGTTCCTGGTGGCCGAGGCGGCCGGGACGGTCGCCGGATACGCGTACGCCAGCCCGTGGCGGCCCAAGCCCGCGTACCGGCACACGGTCGAGGATTCGGTCTACCTGGCGCCGGGGCAGCGGGGCCGCGGGCTGGGCCGGCTGTTGCTGGAGTCACTGCTGGCCGGGTGCGCGGACGCGGGGGTGCGGCAGGTCATCGCGGTGATCGCCGACTCCGGGGACCCCGCCTCGGCGGCTCTGCACCGGGCCTGCGGTTTCGCGGACGCGGGCCGGCTGAGCCAGGTCGGCTTCAAGCACGGCCGGTGGATCGACACGGTACTGATGCAGCGCGAACTCCAGCCGGGGACTACGGTCGCGGGGTGACCGCGTCCCGCTTCGTCGTGCAACTGCATGACGCGACCACGCTGCATTTCGACCTGCGGCTGCGGTTCGGGGAGGTGCTCCGCTCGTGGGCGGTCCCCCGGGGCCCGTCGCTCGACCCGGCCGTCCGGCGGCTGGCGGTCCCGGTCGAGGACCACTCGCTGGACGCGGGTGAGTTCGAGGGCGTGCATCAGGGCCAGGCGCGGGGCAGCGGGGCCGTGATCATCTGGGATGAGGGCCCGGCCGACATCCGCCGCGAGGAGCCGGGCCACCTGTCCTTCGTGCTGCACGGCCGCAAGCTCACCGGCGGTTTCGCGCTGACCCGGACCGGCCCGCGCCGCTGGATCCTGGTCAAGGCCCGCGATGACGAGGCCCGGCCCGGCTCGGACATCGTGGCCGAGCAGCCGGCCAGCGTGCGCACCGGCCGGACCTGGCAGGAGCTGACCTGACCCGGCGGCCCGTCAGGCCCGGTCAGAGGGTCGTGATCAGGCCGCCGTCGATGGTGAAGTCGGCCCCGGTCACGTTCCCGCTGCGATCGCTGGCCAGGAACAGCACCAGGTCGGCTACTTCGTCCGGGCGGGTGAACCGGCCGGTCACCATCTGGCGGGCGGCATCATGTTGCACGTCCTCGGGCCGGGCGCCGGTCGCCGCGCTGACCGTCGCCGCGACCCCGCCCTTTCCCAGCCACAGGTCGGTGGCGACCGGACCGGGGCTCACCGTGTTGACCCGGATACCCTTCGGACCGACCTCTTTGGACAGCGACTTGGAGAAGCTGGCCAGGGCGGCCTTGGCCGCGCTGTAGTCCATGACCCCGGGGTCAGGCAGCCGGGCGTTGACCGAGCACATATTGACGATGGCCCCCCGGCCCGCGGCCAGCATCACCGGCAGCGCGGCCCGGGTCGTGCGGACCGCCGCCATCAGGTTCAGCGTGATCGATGCCTCCCAGTCCCCGTCGGTGATGGCCAGGAATCCGCCGGTGCGGGCCGGGGCGCTGCCCACGTTGTTGACCAGGATGTCGATCCGGTCGCCGGCCAGCGCGGTGAGCTGATCCGGCCCGGCCAGATCCGCCAGGTCCACGGCGAGCGACTGGACCGGCCCGGTGCGCACCAGTTCGTCCAGTTCGGCGGATGAGCCTCTGGCCCCGGCGATCACCTGCGCCCCGGCGTCAGCCAGCGCGCGCACGATGGCCAGCCCGATCCCCCGGCTCGCGCCGGTCACCACGGCCGTCCGCCCCTTCAGGCCCAGGTCCATACCCGTCCTCCTCCGCCAGCCGGTGACTCGACCGTACGCCGGACGGGCGGGTCTGGCCGCCCCGGGACCCGGTCTGCTCAGGTGATGGCGCTGGCACGGACGGTTTTCGTGGTGTAAAAGGGGCAGATCCCTCGGGGACAGAAAGGGCATGACCGTGCTGACGCTGCGATGAGCACGCCCGCAGCCGCGGCCGGCGGCGGCGACGGGCTGGTCCTGGCCAGCGCCCGGGGCCGCTGGGTGCTGCTCGCGACCGTGCTGGGGTCGGCGATCGCGTCGATCGACGCGACCGTGGTCGGCATCGCGCTGCCCGCCATCGGCCGCGACTTCCACGTCGGCCTGGCCGCCCTGCAATGGGTGGTGACGGCCTACACGATGACGCTGGCCGGGCTGCTGCTCCTGGCCGGGTCGCTGGGCGACAAGTACGGCCGCAAGAAGGTCTTCCTGATCGGGGTGATCTGGTTCGCGGTGGCGTCCCTGCTGTGCGCGGTCGCGCCGGACGTGACCATCCTGATCCTGGCCCGGGCCCTGCAGGGCGTGGGCGCCGCGTTGCTCACCCCGGGCAGCCTGGCCATCCTGGAGGCGGTGTTCCGGCCCGACGACCGCGGCAAGGCCATCGGCGCGTGGTCGGGGTACGCCGGGGTGGGCACCGCGATCGGCCCGTTCATCGGCGGTTACCTGGTCCAGGCGGCGTCCTGGCGGCTGATCTTCGTGATCAACCTGCCGCTGGCCGCCCTGGTAGTCGCGGTGACCCTGCGGCACGTCCCCGAGTCCCGTGACCCGCAGGCCACCGGGCGGATCGACGTGCTGGGCGGCGCCCTGGTCACCCTGGGCCTGATCGCGCTGACTTACGGGCTCATCGAGGGCCCGGGCGGTCACTGGTTCGACCCCCTGGTTCTGGCCTCGCTGATCGCCGGGGTGGTGCTGCTCGGCGCGTTCGCAGGCCAGGAACTCCGGAGCAAGGACCCGATGCTGCCGCTCAGCCTGTTCGCCTCGACCCAGTTCACCGCCACCAACGTGATCACGTTCGTGGTCTACGGCGGCATCGGCGGGGCGCTGTTCCTGCTGCCCATCCAGCTGCAGCAGGTCTCCGGGTACACCGCGCTGGAGGCGGGCATCTCGCTGCTCCCGGTCACCGCGATCACGCTGCTGCTGTCGCGGCGCTCCGGCGCCCTGGCGGCGCGGATCGGCCCGCGGCTGCAGATGAGCGTGGGACCGGTGCTGGTCGGCATCGGCCTGGCCCTGTTCACCCGGATCACCGAATCCGGCGACTACCTCACCGAGGTGCTGCCCGCCGTGCTGGTGTTCGGCTTCGGCCTGGCCGTGACCGTGGCCCCGCTCACGTCCACCGTGCTGGACGCGGTGCCCGCGGAGCACGCGGGCATCGCGTCGGCCGTCAACAACGACGTGGCCCGGGCGGCGGCGCTCATCGCCGTGGCCCTGCTGCCCGCCGCGGGCGGGATCACCGGCGACGCTTACCTGCACAAGGACGTGTTCTCGGCCGGGTTCCACACCGCGTCGCTCATCTCGGCTGCGCTGTGCGTGGCGGGCGGCCTGCTGGCCGTCTTCACCATCCGCAACCCGGTCCGGGTCGCCGGGGCGGCCCAGCGGACGGCCGCGCCGGTCCACTGCGCGCTCGACGCTCCCCCAGCGGCGGTCAGCAGTGCGGCGGCCCAGTGACGATCGCGTCGGGCACCTCACGCACCTCGAGGCCGCGGGTCCCGGCGAACATCACGGCCTTCATGATGAGGTCTCCTTCGGCAGCTCGGCACTGGTGAGCCCGGCACCGGTGAGCGCGACACCGGTGAGCTCGGCGCAGGCCGCGAGCAGCTGATCCTGCACCGAGTGGCTGGACGCGGCCGGATGGACCGGGCGCGGCCGCTGATGGTAGAAGTACTGGCCGGTCACGGTGGCCGCGGGATCGTCGCTGACCGCCAGCCAGGCCTGGGTCACCGGGGCCTGGGACATGTCGTCCGGGGCGCCCGGGCCGCCCATCCTGGTCGGCACCCAGCCCGGCTCCAGGGCGTTGCTGAGCACATCGGGCCAGCGCCGGGCCACCGCGAACGCCAGCACCACATCGAACAGCTTCGAGTCCGCATACGCCTGCGAACCGTTCCAATGACGGCCGACCCACTGCAGGTCAGCCAGATCCGGCTGGCCACCCCGGTGCATGCCGGAGCTCAGGTACACGAGCCGGTCCGGCCGGGTCATCAGCGCGGTGAGCAGGTAGGGCGCCAGGACGTTGACGGCGAACACGTGGCTGAGGCCATCGGTGGTCTGGATCCGGTGCGGCTCCCGGTAACCGACGCCCGCGTTGTGGATCACCGCGTCGTACCGGCCCAGCTCGTTGGCCCGCCCGGCCACCTTTCGCATGCCCGCGATGCTGGCCAGATCACCGACGACCACGTGCGCCGCGGCGGGCAGCGCAGCGCGGGCGTCGCCGGCCCGGGCATCGTTACGGGCGTGCAGGGTGACCTCATGCCCGTCGCGGGCGAGCAGTTCGCCGGCCATCAGGCCGAGGCCGTCGGACGAGCCGGTGATCAGTACCCGGGCCATGCGCGGTTCCTCTCCGGGGGTGTCGGGGTCCTGGGCCGTCGTCCTGGGGGTGCTGTGCCTGCCCGCGGCCGGCGGTCCCTACCCAAGGTTGCCCTATGGCCTACTCGGTACGATGTGCAGGCCATGACCAGCGCACCCGCAGCAGCGAACAGCACGGGCCAGCCGGACGGCGGGCCCGGCGCGGTCATCCGCACCGAGGAGCTGACCAAGGTCTACCCGGGCACGGACTTCGCCGCCGTGGACGGGCTGAACCTGAGCGTCGAGGCCGGGGAGATCTTCGGCCTGCTGGGACCGAACGGCGCCGGGAAGACCACGACCGCCGGCATCCTCACCACCCGGGTGCTGCCGACCTCTGGCCGGGCCTTCCTGGGCGGGGTGGACGTCGCGGCCCACCCGGCCCTGGCCAAGCAGCTCAGCGGGATCGTGTCCCAGCAGAACACGCTGGACCGCCAGCTGACCGTGTGGGAGAACCTGTACTTCCACGGCCGGCTGTTCGGCATGGGCGCCAAGGCGTCCCGGCGGACCGCCGATGAGCTGCTCGAGCAGTTCCAGCTGTCCAGGTGGGCCAAGGCCTCGGTGTACGCGCTGTCCGGCGGCATGGCCCAGCGGCTGATGGTGGCGCGGGCCATCTTCCACCGTCCCTCGGTGCTGTTCCTGGACGAGCCCACCGCGGGCCTGGACCCGCAGAGCCGGCTCGCGCTGTGGGACCTGCTCCGCGAGCTGCACGGCGAGGGCCAGACGATCCTGCTCACCACGCACTACATGGAAGAGGCGGACCAGCTCTGCGACCGGGTCGCGATCATGGACCACGGCAGGATCCTGGCCCTGGACACGCCGGCCGCGCTCAAGCAGAGCGTCGGCGCCGACACGGTGGTCACGGTGAAGACGGCAGGCGACACCGCCCGGCTGGCCGAGTTGCTCAGCCAGGACGTGGACGGCGTCACCCGGACCCGGCTGGTGGGCGGCCCAGATGGAGAAGGCACGGTCGAGCTGCACATGCAGGGCAGCGAGCGGCTGGTGCCGCGGATCGTGCTGGCCGCGGAGCGCGGCGGGTTCGACCTCGTTGACCTGTCCATCTCCGAGCCCAGCCTGGAGACCGTGTTCATCAACCTGACCGGCAAGGAGCTGCGGGACTGATGACTACCTCACTGACCCCCCAGGCGCCGCCCCCTCAGGCGCGGGAGCGGCGGATCGGCGGCGGGCCGACCCGGTCGGTGGCCGCGGCCAGCTGGACCGCTTTGGGCGCGCTCATGCTGCGGGACCTGGTGGTGCTGCGCAAGCACCTCTGGGAGTTTGTGCTGCGCACCATCATCCAGCCGTTCCTGCTCTGCTTCGTGTTCCTGTTCGTGTTCCCGAAGATCGGCCAGAGCATCGGCGGGCACGGCACGGCCGCGGAATCGGAGTTCGCGACCATTCTGGTGCCCGGCGTGGTCGGCATCTCCATCATGTTCCAGGGGGTGCAGTCCATCGCCCTGAACATGGCGCAGGAGTTCGGCTTCACCCGGGAGATCGAGGACCGGGTCCAGGCCCCCTGCCCGATCTGGCTGGTCGCGATGGCCAAGGTGGCATCGGGCGCGGCCCAGGGCGTGATCTCGGCCATCATCGTGCTGCCCATGGCCTCGGTGGTGCACGCCCCCGGGGTGCACGCGCACCTTTCGCTGCACTGGTGGATCATCCTCACGTTCGTGCCGCTCGCCGCGGTGGCCATGGCCGGGCTGGGACTGCTCCTGGGCACCAGCTTCGAGCCGCGGAACATCGGGCTGATGTTCGGCTTCATCATCTTGCCGATCACGTTCCTGGGCGGCACCTACTACTCGTGGACCAGGCTGGCGCCGGTCTCGGTGGGTGGCTGGCACTGGCTGCAGACCATCGTGCTGATCAACCCGCTGATCTACGTGAACGAGGGCATGCGGGCCGCGTTCACCGAGGCCCCGCACATGCACCTGTTCGTGATCTACCCGGTGGTGATCGGGTTCGCGGTGGTGTTCCTGGCCATCGGGCTGCGGAACTTCCGGCGGCGCGTGCTGTCCTGAGGGCGTGCTCCTTTGACTCACCCTTGACGGGACGTTTCCCCGCCATTAAATTACGATCAAATTTAAGCCTTAAATCAAGGCTCGTACTTCTCCGGTCCCCCCGCTCACCGGGAGATGTCATGCGCTCCGCTGCTCGCTTGCGTCCTGTCTCATTACGCGTCCTGGCTACCATCGCCGCCGCACTGGCCCTGGCCGCGGCGTTACTCGCGGGCACGGCCCACAGCGCCGAGGCCGCGACCCTGCTCTCGCAAGGGAAGACCGCGACCGCCTCGTCGGTCGAGAACGCGTCATTCCCCGCCTCCGCGGCGGTGGACGGCAACACCGGCACCCGCTGGTCCAGCGCCTTCAGTGACCCGCAATGGCTGGAAGTGGATCTCGGCGCGACCGCGTCGATCAGCCAGGTGGTGCTGGAATGGGAAACGGCCTACGCGACCGCGTTCCAGATCCAGACCTCGGCCGACGGCACCAACTGGACCACCATCTACTCCACCACCACCGGCACCGGCGGCACCCAGACCCTCAACGTCACCGGCACCGGCCGCTACATCCGGATGTACGGCACCGCCCGCGCCACCCAGTACGGGTACTCGCTGTGGGAATTCCAGGTCTACGGCACGACGAGCGGCACCGGCGCCACCTGCAGCACCACGGACGCCGCGCTGAACCAGCCCGCCACGGCGTCCTCGCTGGAGAACGCGTCGTTCCCGGCGTCGGCGGCGGTGGACGGCAACACCAGCACCCGCTGGTCCAGCGCCTTCTCCGACCCGCAGTGGCTGCAGGTCGACCTGGGCTCCAGCCAGACGATCTGCGAGGTGACGCTGGACTGGGAGGCGGCCTACGCGACCGCGTTCCAGATCCAGGTCTCACCGGATGGGACCAACTGGACCACGATCTACTCGACCACCAGCGGGACGGGTGGCACCCAGACCCTGTCGGTCTCCGGGACCGGCCGGTACATCCGGATGTACGGCACCACCCGCGCGACCCCGTACGGCTATTCGCTCTGGGAGTTCGGGGTGTACACCACCGGCTCGTCAGGCAGCCCCACACCCACCCCGACGCCCACGCCGACCTCCACGGCCTCCGGTGCCCCGCCCGCGTCGTTCTGGGGTAACACCGGCGCGATCCCCGCGGCGACCCACGTCCTGGAACTGTCGATCGTGAACCAGACCAACGGGCAGTACCCCGACAGCCAGGTCTACTGGAGCTTCAACGGCCAGGAAGAGTCGATCGCCCAGCAGCCGTACGTGGACATGCCGGCCAACTCCGCGGGCCGGATGTACTTCTACCTCGGCTCGCCGAACAGCGCGTACTACGACTTCATCGAGTTCACCGTGGGCGCGTCGTCAATCAACGTGGACACCACACGGGTGGACCGCTTCGGCCTCAAGCTGGCCCTGCTGCTGCACGGCCACGACGGGTCCAACCAGGAAGTCGGGGAGAACTACGCCACCTTCACCGAGAGCCGCACCGCCACATTCCAGCGGTTCGAGAACTCGGTGCCGGCCCAGTTCAAGGAGCTGGCCACGGACAACGCGCCGTACGGCATCCCGTCGCCCGGGAACGACCCGGCGTTCCAGCCGGGCGGCGCGTACGCGAACTACTTCACCAGCTACGCGGCCGCGGAGGGCGACAGCTCCGATTCCACCGCGCAGATCTTCGGCTGTGGCGGGACACTCGCCGCCAATCCCCCGCTGTGCGCCGGGCTGAACCGGCACGTCGCCCAGCTCCCCGCGGCGCAGCAGTCGAACCCGGCCAACTTCTACCAGGCCGCCCCGGCGAACTACTACGCCCAGTTCTGGCACCAGAACGCGATCAACGGGCTGCAGTACGGCTTCCCCTACGACGACGACGCCGGGCAGTCCTCCGACATCTCGATCACCAACCCGCAGTACCTGGTGGTGGCCGTGGGCTGGTAACGGGTTACGTCGGCGGCGCCAGGGCCAGGCCGAGGGCGGCGGCGTGCCGGTGCCCGGCGGACGGCCCGGCCAGGGTGCCGCCGACGTTTCCCCGCCCGGCGGTCACGCCGTCGGGCAAGGTGCGGAGCAGGACGCCGAGCAGTTCGTCGTCCCCGGCCGGGCCGCCCACGATCAGCACCTGGCCCCGGTCGCGGCCGGGCGGGCCGGAGCTGCCGAGTGTGTCGAGGGTGCCCAGCGTGTCCAGGGCGCGGGCCAGGTTGGCCGCGAACACCGCTTCCTTCAGCCGGAGCCGGATCGCCCGCCACTCGGCCGGGCTGTGCCGCCGGTCGAACGGCAGCCAGCCCGCGGGCCCGGCGGCGGCGAGCATGCCGGCGGCGGCCGGGTCGGCGGGGCCGTCCAGGAACCCGCGGCGGCCGTCCTCGGCCTCGAACCGCTGATTTCCGTCGAGCCGGACGCAGGGGCCGCGCTTCACCCAGTCGGCCGCGGCGCGGGGCACGCCCAGGGTCTCCGCGACCGCGACCGTGAGCAGTTCCCCGGCGCCCGCCGCGACCACCTCCCCGTCCGGCGCGATGACGTCGATGGTGCCCGCGCCCACGTCGACCACGATGGCGTCGGCCCGGGCGCCCGGCGTGGTGCTGGCGCCCAGCCGGGCAGCGGCGGGCTCGCTGAGCACGCACCGGACCGGGCAGCCGAGCAGGCCAGCGAGGACGGCGGCGTGGTCGTCGCCGGGGCTGAGCCGCTGCAGCGACGAGACCAGCACGGCCCGGCCCACGCTGCCCCGCCGGGCGGTGGCCGTGTCGGCCGCGACGGCCAGGTCCACCGCGAACAGGTCGTCCAGGCTGGCCGGATCGTTCAGGCTGGTCTGGCCGCTCCGCGCGCGCTGGCCGTTCAGGGTGTTCTGGGCGTCCGGGGTGCCGAGCGCGGTGACGGTGCCGACCGGCCAGCCCGCCAGCTCGGCACACGCCTCCCGCAGGCCGATCCGGCGGCCGTGGGCCATCACCCACGGCTCACCCGGTCCCGGAGCGGGCGCCCCGGCCGCGGCCCCGGAGGCCAGCCCCACCACCCCGTTGCCGTAGTCGAGCAGGGCGCGGCTCACGGTGGCCGCGTCCCCGGCCTCCCTGTCACCGGGCCCCGGTCCCCCGGCACCGGGTCCCCCCTCACCCAGCCGGAGGGCGGCGGCCAGCGCGACCGGGTCGGTCAGCAGGGTCAGCGGCTGCCCGGGGGGCCGGACCTCCACGGCCAGCCGGGTACAGGCGGCGGCCGCGGCCACGTCGACCTGGTCGATGACGGGGACCGGAACGCCCAGCCGGTTGGCGATGAGCACGCCCTCGTCGCTGCCGGCCAGGACCGCCCCGACCGGGACCCTGGCGGCGAGCAGCTCGCCGAGCCGCCGGGCCGCCGCCACGTAGCCGAGGCTGGCCGGCACCAGGGCGACCCAGGCCGCGGGGCCTCCGTCCGGCGGGCCGCCGTCCGGCCCCGCCCGGGCCGCCCGGCCGCGCCTGCCCCGGCCGCGCCCGACGACTCCGCTTCCAACCGCTCCGCTCCCAGCCCCCCGGCTTCCAGCCGCTCCGGTTCCAACCACAGGGGCACGCCGACGCAGGTCCCGGTACCGCCCGGCGTGGCGACCCCGGCGGCAAGCACCCGCAGACGCCCGGTGTCCGGGACGACGGCGGGGATGGTCAGCGTCGTGGTGCCCACGGCCCGCAGCGGCGCGATCCGGGCCTCGGCGACCGTCGTGCCCAGCCGCCGCTCGATCCGGCGGACCAGCGCGGCCGCACCGCGCAGCGATTCCGCCGATCCCTTCCGTCCCCGGGTGGGCAGCCGGTCGGCGCCCAGCACCCGCCCGCCGTCCACCAGCACGACCTCAGTCGTCGCGTTCCCGATATCGACCCCCGCGACCACGCTCACCGGGCCGCCCTCCATGATCGTGGTGCATTGTGCGCCGCCGGCAGCGCAAAATGCACCACGATGTGGCCGGGAGCCGCCTTCATGCGGTGAGGCCGCGCCGTTCGTAGATTTCGGCCGCCTCGGTGAGCAGGGCGGCGCAGCGGGGCAGGCCGCGGGCCTCGAGCGAGGCGGCCAGCGCTGTCAGCTGGACCGCGGTGGAGCGGCCCGGCCGCAGCGCCTCGTAGATGGCCAGCACCTCGTCGTCGCCCAGCCCGGTCAGCTCGCCGGCGCGGCGCAGGTTCTCGGCCAGCTGCGGGTTGCCGTGCTGCTCCGCCACCTGGGCCTGATGCTCCAGGGTTCCGGGATGGATGCGCAGGTCGGGCAGGCTAACCTCGCCTCGGCGGACCGCCTCCAGGGTCAGCTCGCCGACCGGCCGGCCGGACAGTGCCTGTACGGATTGGGCCTGTACGGATTTGGGCCTGCCCGGACTGGGCCTGCCCGGACTGGGCCTGCCCGGACTGGGCCTGCCCGGACTGCTGGGCCCGCACGTCGGTCACTGCAATCCCTCCTTCGACAGCTGCTCGGCCGGTTCCCCGGGCTGGACCCAGGCCCGTTCCAGCGCCATCAGCGCGATAACGGTCGTGTGGTAGCGGGCCTCGATGGCCTCGTCGTTGTACGGGTTGCGGGCCGGGTCGGGGGTGCCGCCCTTGGCGTGCCGGGCGGCGTTGGCGCCGAGCAGCCGGTACAGCTCGCGGGTGACGGCCGGGGCCACCGAGTACAGCTCCAGGTTGGCCAGCGGGGCCAGGTCCCGGCGGTGGATAAGCGCGGTGCCCTTCCCCTGCAGGCCGATGCCGATGCCCGACCCGGCCAGCCGGGCCGCGGCCAGGCCGATCCGGCCCAGGTCCACGGTGTCGTTGAACCGGACCACCCGGCCGGCGCAGCCTTCTTCCTCCAGCCCGGCCAGCAGCTCGCCCAGCACCTCGGGGACGGTCAGCCCGGACAGGGAACGCCAGACGTCCCGGCCCACCGCGGGGGACACGCCGATCACCACGTCGCGCGGATCCTGCCCGGGGAAGGCCGGGCCCACCGGGGCCAGCAGGAGCTCGGCGGCCTCGGCCTGCTCAGCGCGCAGGTCCTCAACCCCGCGGGCCTGCCGGATCTCGTCGATCTCGGCCTGCCGGGGCGGCGACGGCTCGTACCCGGTGCCTGGGCCGGCGTAGTCGTTCGGGTCGGTGACCAGGGACAGGACCCTCAGCTGCTCGTCGAAGATGGCGGCGGTCTGCAGGTAGTCGCCGGACAGCCGGGCCCGGGTCATCTCCATGATCGCCTCGGCCTCGGCCTCGTACCCGGTCTCGTCCAGCGCGGCGACGATGTCCACCACCGTGAGGCCGCCCTCGCGGATGGCGTGCGCCGCGCTGAGCACAGCCAGCGTGTCGGTCTCCCCCAGGTCCTTCGACCCGGCCGCGTCGACCGCGCGCTCCAGGTGGTCGTCGGTGAAGTCGGCCAGCCCGAGGTGCTGGTACACGGCCCGGCAGGCCTGGGCGGCGTAGCGGCGCAGCTCGCCGATCTCGCCGGCCGGGACGGTGCGCAGCCCGCCGTCGATGCCCCAGTCCCGCTGCATGGCCAGGAAATCGTCGATGTCCTCGGCGTTGAAGTTGCTCGGCCCGAACATGTTGTCGTAGCGCTGGATGCTGCCGAACCCGCTGAACACGAAGTCCGATCCGGCCAGCACGATGGGCAGCGTGCGGGAGGTGCGGCGCATGTCCGACTCGCTCATCAGCGCGTCATTGCCCGAGCAGGACTCCAGGTTCCGCATCATGACCATGACGTTCTCGGCCATCAGCTCGCGCAGCCCGCGGGGCACCGAGCCGGCCACGCTCGCCCCGTCGATACCGCCGTTCTGCACGCCCTGGGCGCCGATCGCGCGGGCCAGCGCGATGCAGCGGGCCTCCAGGTAGAGCATGGACTTGCCCTCGGCCCCGGCCATCAGCACCTCGGCGCCCGCCCCCGAGGACACCCGCATCTTCATCCCGCGCGAGGCGTACGCGGAGGTCAGGAAGGCCTTGGACCAGGGGGTGTCGTCCCCGTCGGTGAACACCGGCTCGGTGCCGTACAGGGAGACCGTTTCCGCGTAGGAGGTCAGCCCGCGCATCCCGAGCTCGAGTTCCAGCGCCTCCTCGACCGAGCACTGGATGAGCACGCCCTGCGACCCGACCGCCGCGCCGATGAGGCAGGCCACCGCGTTGCTGGGCGCGTCGGCCAGGACCGGGACGGTGGTCTCGATCTCGCGGAAGCCGAACGCGGCCGCCGTCGCGGAGTCGGCGGCGAGCAGCAGCGGGTCATCGAGCCGGTTGGTGACGTGCGCCTGGTTGCTGGGAGTGCGCCGGCCCCGCAGCTTGGTCATGGCCAGCCCCAGCTCGGCCGGCCTCAGCAGGGCCAGTACCCGGGCCAGCTTGGCGGGCGTGGCGCCCGCGCACAGCCGGATGACCTCGGCCCGGGGCACGTCCGGGCGGACCGCGAGCCGGGCCAGCTCGGTGTCCGGCAGGGCCATCACCTCGGCGGCGACGGCCAGGTCCAGGCCATGCCGGGCGATGTAGGCATCGAGGGAGTCGAAGTCCTGCTCCGCCACCCCGTCCATCTCCACCACCCGGCCATCCCGGATCACCAGCCCCGGCTCAGGATCGTGCGGGGAACGGAGCGCGATCAGGCCCAGGTCGGGGTCCTCGACCGCGAACCCGTCGAGGTTGACCCGCTGCTGGTCCATGAACCGGATCCGGCCCACCGGCTTATCGGCTGGCTCAGTCATCGGAACTCCTCTCCCGGAGGACTCAGATCGCCCTTGAATCAGGTAGCTCTTGAATCAGATAGCTGCGGGTTAGATGGCTGCGGATCAAATAGCACTGTGCGGGCGGAGCTCGATGACCCGGCCGCCCCCGGATTCGGCGCTGGGTACCGCGTGCTCTCCCGGGGTCCGCACCACGATGCGGATCCGGTCGCCGCGGAACAGGTCGTAGGAGAACTCGAACGGCACCCCGTCCGGGTCGGTCGTGGTCCGGGTGATGGCGAGCAGCGGCGAGCCCGCGGGCACGTCCAGGACCAGCGCCTCGTCACCGGACGCGGCGGCGACCTCGATGCGCTCGACCGCCTCCCCGGGCCGGGTATCGAAGTGCTCGTCGAGCAGCTCGTAGACCGAGCCGCCCAGCGGGAGTTCCAGCAGCCCCGGGAAGCGGTCGGCAGGCAGCATGACGCGTTCCATCGAGATGGGACTGCCGTCCGCGAGACGGATCCGGACCAGGTCGATGAGCAGGTCGCCGCGCTGGACCCCGAGGGCGCGGGCCGCGGGCTCTTCGGCCCCGGACAGCCCGGCGCTGATCACCCGGGTCCCGGCCACCACGCCCTGACTGCGCAGCAGGGCGGGCACCCCGACGACCCGGGAGGTGTCCCGCTCGATCTTGTCCTGGCTGACGAAGGTGCCGCCGCCGCGCCCCGGGACCCGGCGCACCACACCGCTCTCGGCTAGCACGGCCAGGGCCTGGCGCAGCGTGGCCCGGCTGACCCCGAGCTCCGCCGCGAGGGCCCGCTCGGCGCCGAGCCGCTGGCCGGGGCGGAGGTGACCGGCCGAGATCCGTTCCGCCAGCACCCGCCGCACGTCCTCGGGGGTGCGCCCGCCCGCCGGGCGCCGCGCCGGTCCATCCGGCGCCGGGCCCGCTGGGTCTCCGGTCATCGGCGCCCGTCTCCGCGGCTGGCCACCCGGGCGCAGGCGGCGCTAGCCATCCAGGGCGCCCAGGGATTCGGGCAGGATCTGCCCGCCGTCGACCACGATCGTCTGCCCGGTGATGTAGGCGGCCTCGTCGGAGGCCAGGAACAGCGCCGCGTAGCCGATCTCGTCTACGGTGCCGAGCCGGCGAAGCGGCACGCTGGCCGTCATCTCGTTGATGTAGTCCTCGCCCAGGTCCACCAGGCCCTCGGTGAGCACGTTGCCGGGCAGCACCGCGTTGACCGTGATGGCGTGCGACGCTAGCTCGATGGCGGCGGTGCGCATGAAGCCGAGCTGCCCGGCCTTGCTCGCGCCATAGTGCGACCAGCCGGGGAAGCCAGTGATCGGCCCGGTGATGGAGGAGGTCAGGATGACCCGGCCGTGCGCGGACTGCTGCAGCGCGGGCAGGCAGGCCTGGACGGACAGGATGCAGCCGCGCAGGTTGGTGCCCAGCACGGTGTCCAGGTCCTCGTCGGTCATGTCCGCGAGCCGCTTATCCGGGAAGATCCCCGCGTTGGCGCAGAGCACGTCGACGCCGCCCAGCCGCTCGGCCGCGGTCGCCGCCACCAGCTGGCAGCCCTCCCGGACGCTGACGTCGGCCAGCAGGTAGGAGACCTCGGCCCCGCCTGCGGTCATTTCCGCCACGGCGGCCGCGGCCGCGTCCTTGTCCCGCCCGACGATCAGGACCCGTGCCCCGTTGTCCGCGAACACCCGGGCGATGCCCTTGCCGATGCCCCGGGTGGCCCCGGTGACCACGACGGCCCGCCCCGCGATTGATGTGAACATGGTCCCCAACACCTCTCTGCCTCAGCCTGCCCGGCTGAGGTAGCGCTCAGCCAGGGCGCAGCTGTCCTGGGTATAACCGGCGCCCAGCTCCCGGGCGATGTCGGCCCCCTGATGCGAGCCGATCCACGCGACCAGCAGCAGCCGCCGGAACATGATGAAGGTCCAGATCTCCGCCTCGTCCTGTGGCGGCAGGTCGATCACGCGGCGGTAGCCCGACAGCCAGCTGTCCACCAGCTCGGGCACGTGCGGCTGGTGCTCGAAGAAGCTCACCGAAGTGCCCACGTCGTACAGGTACCAGCTGAAGCCGGAGTCATCGAAGTCGATGACGCTGACCCGGCCGCCGTCCACGAGCAGGTTGGCCAGCCTGGTGTCGGCGTGTACCAGCCCGTACCGCTGCGGGCCGGTACCGAACGCGGCCAGCCGGTCCCGCAGCACGCCGTCCAGCCGGCCCAGGACCGCGCTCTCGGCCGGCCCCACGCCGATCCCGTCCTGCCAGCGACCCCACCGGGCGCCCGCGCCGAACGCCGCGTCGTAGTCCCAGTGGAACCGGGTGAACCAGGGGGGCCGCCGCCACTGGCGGGCGTGCTGGTGCATCCGGGCGGTGATCTCGCCCAGCTCGGCGAAGTGCGCGGCGTCGTCGTCGGCGGGCTCCTGGCCGGCCAGGAACTCGAAGCGGACGCAGTGCCGCTGCTGCCCCGTCTCGTCGGCCATGGTCATCACCCGGCCGCCCCCGGGCGCCGCCCGGACCTGCGGGGTGCGCACCCCGGCCTCGGCCCGCAGCGCGTCCATCCAGGCCAGCTCGGACTCGATCTCGGCCAGGGAGTGGTAGCCGAGCCGGTGGACCCGCAGGATGGACGGCCCCTGGTCCGGGTCCTGGACCAGGTAGGTCGCGTTCTCCGACACGTTGATCAGCTGCACGGTAGTGCCGGGACCGCAGCCGCCGGCCCGCGCGGCCCGGCCGGCGAACCGGGTGATCCGGTCCAGCACGTCACCGCCGCCAGACAGGTCGTGCGCGCCCGCCCCGGGCCCATCAGCCGGCCCGGGCCCCTTCACTGCCCCGGGCTCATTAATCGGCCCGGGCCCACTCACTGCCCCGGGCTCAGTCATCGGGCCGGCCCTCGATCCCGCCCAGGACCGCGACGATCTCGTCGCGCGCCCTGAGGATCTCCTCGCGGGGGCCGCTCAGGTAGATCCGCCCGGCCACCCCGATCATGGACACGTCCACCAGTGTCACCCCGGGCGCCGTCCGTTCCGCCTCGTTGGCCGCCAGGGCCGCGAACAGCGCCGGGGTCACCTCACAGACCAGCAGCGTTTCCCCCGGGATGATCATGGAACCGCCGCGGTTGCGGTTGATGATGATCGCCTGCCGGTCGGTGACGTCCTCGATCACGTCGCAGAACAGGATCCGCGGCCGCAACTGGTCGGACGCGCTGGCGTTCAGCCCGTCCAGGATGGCCTCCCCGGCGCGCTCCACGTCGGCCAGGCCCGGCCCGTGCACCTCGAGCACGCCGAACTGGCGCTCGACGAACAGGATGCCGGGCTCCACCGTCGGTACCGCGCGCAGGGCCAGGTCGGTGACCCGCTCGATGGCCAGCGCCGGGGCCACCTCGACGATCAGCGAATGCTCGCCAGCCACCGGCGGGTAGCCCCGTGCCCGGGTGGGCGTGCCCAGGTATGCCGCGAACTGCCGCTGCAGGTCCCGGACCAGCAGGTGGACCCGCAGTTCGGCGAGCGGCGGCCGCGCGGGGGGCGGCCCCGCGGCGGCCGACCTTGCGGTGGCCCGCCTGGTCGCAGCCGGCCCAGCTTTGGCCGGCCCAGGCGCCGGGGCGTTCACTCGCCGCGAATGGTGAAGTGCCTGCCGAGTTCCGCGTGCGGCCGTGGGATCACGTGCACCGAGATCAGCTCGCCCACGGTGCTGGCCGTTTCCGCGCCCGCCTCGGTGGCGGCCTTCACCGCGCCGACGTCGCCGACGATGGTGACCGACACCAGGCCGTCACCGACTTCCTGGCGGCCGACGATGGCCACGTTGGCCGCCTTGACCATGGCATCCGCGGCCGCCAGTGCGGCCACGTAGCCCTTCGTCTCGATCATCCCGATCGCGTTGTCCGCCACTTTCTCTCTCCTCTACTGGCTGTCGTGATCATGACTTAGGTGTCGCTGGAACGACACCAAAGTCATGATCACGATGTGCTGCCCGGTGGGTCTATGGAGCCGATGATCAGCGCGTCAACCGGCGGCGGCTGGCCCGGGAACCAGGCCGCGGCGACCGAGCCCTGGACGACCAGCACCCGTTCCCCGACCCCGCTGCCCAGGACGTCGAAGGCCACGAAGCGCTGCCCGGTGCCCTCCGCCTCCACCTCCAGGAACGCGCCCTTGGGGATCTCGGCCAGGCGTCGGGTGGCCCAGACGTTTCCCACCACCGTCGCGGTTACCATCAGCGCTCCTTCTCGATCTCAACCCCGGCCGCCCGGGCCCGGTCGCGGGCCAGCGGCGTGAGCACGGCGCGCCGCCCCAGCACCAGCCGGGCCCCGGCCCGGGCAGCGTCACGGACCGTGGCCTCGGTGACCGCGCCCTTGTCGATACGGTGCACGGGCCGCGCGGACCCGCCCGCCCCCGCGGCGCCGCCGGGCGCCAGCCGGAACCGGAGCCGGCCGGTGCGCAGGTCGTCGCGGCGCCGCGGGTTCTCGACCAGGTGCAGCAGCCGGGTCACGAACGCGGCCAGTTCCCGGTCCGTCCGCACGCTCACGGTTTCCACCTCCGCCACCCCGTCCCGCACCGTGTACGCCGCCCCGTCCTGGGCCGGAGCGCTGTTAGCCGGAGCCGGCTGCGCCGTCGGGGAACTCGCCGGAGCCGGCGGCGCGCCCGCTGGGCCCGGCTCCGGCGCCGCGGGACCCACGGCGCCCGGGCCCGCGGGCAGCAGGTCGGCCAGCGCCTCACGGACCAGGGCCCGCAACATCTCGGGGTCCAGGCCGGCGGTCATGCCGGGCTCCGCAGGGCGTGCTCGGCCGCGTCGGCGGCCTGCCGGACATCCGACTCGGACCCGGACAGGTAGACCCGGCCCGTGGCGCCGATCATGCGGTAGTCCACGACCTTGATCCGCGCCGCCTTCTCGGCCTCGTTGACCGCGAGGATCGCGTACGAGGCGGGCTGCATCTCCAGCACGAACAGCGACTCCCCGGCCAGCACCATCGAGCCGATCTTGTTCCGGTTGATCAGGAACGCGTGCTGCGGGTCGATCATCGTGACGATCTTCGAGGCCAGCACCTCCGGCGCCGACGCGTCAGCTTCCGAGGCGCCCAGCGCGTCCAGCACGGCGGAACCTGCCGCCCGCACCTCGTCCGTACTCCCGTGCACCTCCAGGTACCCGAAGTGCCGCTCCACGACCAGGATGCCGGCCCGCACGCCCGCGTACTTGAGCGCCACATCGGTGAGCGGCTCCACGTCCAGCCCCGGCGCGACCTCCACCACGATCGCCGCGTCGTTGCTCCGCGGCAGGCTCCCCCGGATCCACGACCCGAGGTAGCACATCGTCTGCGGCTGCAGCCGATCGAGGAAGATGAACGACCGCAGCTCACCCATCCCGGTCCCCCAGGATGGACCGCAACTCCTCCAGCACGACCCGCCTGATCTCCACCCGCAGTGCCGCCAGATCCGGATCGGCGTCAGCGCCGACGAGGCCGGTCGCAGGGCGCGCCGGCCCAGCGGCCGAGGCGGGGGCGTTCTTTCCCGGCGTTATTGCCGGGGAAGAATGCCCGGGCCACGGCCGCCCCCCGTCATCACGCAGATTCGACGCCACGGGATACGGCGGAACCGCGCCGGCAGGCGCCTCCCAAGGCACAAGCCCGGTGAAGTCCGCGAAACCCACGGCCGGGTCTTCGTTATAGGCCAATCGGGTCCATTGCACGAGGTGTTTCGGCTGCAGGTTCTCACCGACGGACGAGCGCCCGAAGAACCCGGTCCCGATCGTCATGGATGGCGCCAGCCCGGTCCCCACGCCCGCGCTGCCCAGGCTGGACCCGGCGTTGACCACGATCCGGAGCACCTCGAGCGCGGCCCCGTAGGCCATGATCGTCGCCGGGTCGGCCGCGTGGATCGCGGCCGAGTGACCCCGGCCGCCGAGCCGGAGCACCGCCCGCGCGGCGTCGATGCCGTGCCGCACGCTGCCCACCCGGGTCAGGCCGAGGACCGGGCAGAGCTTCTCGTGGGCCAGCGGCTCCTCGGGCACGACCAGGGGGAACGGGGCCAGCAGGATCCGGGTGGTGCCCGGTACCCGCAGGCCGGCCTGGGCGGCGATCCAGGTCGCGTCCTTCCCGACGAACCGGGTGTCGAAGTGCCCGCCGGGGAAAAGCAGGTCGCGGACCCGGTCCCGCTCGTCCGGCGGGAGCAGGTACGCGCCCGCGCGCTGCAGGTGGCGAAGCAGCGCCCCGGCGGCCGCCTCGGTCACGATCAGCACGGACTCGTTAGTGCACAGGATGGAATTGTCGAAGCTCTTGCTGTCCACGATCCGCTGGGCCGCTTCCGGCAGGTCCGCATCATCCGCAACGAAAACCGGCACGTTGCCGGGCCCCACCCCGATAGCGGGCGTCCCTGAGCTGTAGGCGGCCCGGACCACGCCGGTGCCGCCGGTCGCCACGATCACGCTGGTCCGCTCGTCCGCCATCAGGGCGTTGATCAGCGGCACCGACGGCTCGTCCACGACCTGGATGACGCCGTCCGGCGCGCCTGCGGCCACCGCGGCCTGGGCCAGCGTGCGGGCCGCGTCCGCCGAGCACTCCCGGGCCAGCGGGTGCGGGCTGACCACCACGGCGTTGCGGGTCATGAGGGCGAGCAGCGACTTGACGAACACGGTGGCGACCGGGTTGGTCGACGGGGTGAGCGCGAGCACCACCCCGGCCGGGCGCGGGATCTCGACCAGCCGGGCGGCCGGATCGACCCGGGGGGTCACGTAGTCGTGGCCGGCGTAGGCCTCGATCAGCCCGGTGCTGCTGGCCAGGTTCTTGATGACCTTGTGCTCGGCCACGCCGAACCCGGTCTCGCGGACCGCCCAGTCGGCGTACTCGCGGGCCTTCGCCGCCCCCGCCGCCGCGGCCGCGTGGACGATCCGGTCCACCGCGGCCCGGTCGTAGCGGGCGAACGCGGACGCGGCCCACTGCGCCCGCTGCAGCATGGCCCGGGCCCGCGGCACCCCCGCCGGGTCGGTGAGCAGGTCGATGCTGATCGGCTCATCGGTGGCGGCGTCGGTCATGACCGCACCTTGCTCATCCCGGGGGTCGCCCCCCGGGCTAGCAGCCGCGTCGTTCCGGGCGGCGGCGATGGCCACCTCGACCCGGTCGAGGAGCTCGGCGCACAGGTCCGGGGTGAGCAGCAGGCCCGGCTTGAACTGCAGCACCCGCGGATCCAGGGTGGAGAAGATCGCCCATACCCCGTGCTCGTACAGCCGCTTCATGACGAACTTGGCGCCCTGCGGGTGGTCGAACTCCAGGCCCATGACCAGGCCGTCCTGCCGGATCCCGGCGAACCAGTCCGGGTAGGCCGACTGGATCCGGCGCAGCCCGCGGCCGATCAGGTCGGCGATGTAGAAGACCATGGACCTGACCTCGGGCCGGCAGGTGATCTCCAGGGTCTTCAGCGCCGCGATGCAGCCGAGTTCGGCGCCGCCGAACGTGGACATGTGCGCGAACCCGTCCTCGCTGAGCCAGCCCGCCGCCGCCTCACTGACCAGGACCGCGCTGATCGGGTACATGCCGCCGGAGATGCCCTTGCCGGTGACCAGGATGTCCGGGGCAATGCCGTGCTTGGTGATCGCCCACAGCTCGCCGGTGCGCATCAGCCCGGTCTGCACCTCGTCGGCGATGTAGAGGGCGCCGTACCGCTCGCAGAGTGCCTTGGTGCCTTCCAGGTAGCCGGGCGCGGGCAGCGGGAAGCCGTAGGTCGCCGGGATCGTCTCCATGATCACCGCGGCGACATCCCGGCCGCGCAGCGCGTCCTCCATCGCGGCCAGGTCGTTGAACGGGACATGGGTGAACTCGTCCGGCCGGTCGGCCAGGAACAGGGTCGCGAACCGCTCGTCGCCGGTCGCGACGGCCAGGCCGGTGTGCCCGTGGTAGGCCTTGGCCACCGAGACGATCCGGCGTTTCTTGGTGGCGTGCCGCGCGGTCTTCAGCGCGATGTCGATGGCCTCGCCGCCGCCGCTGCCGAACACCACCTTGGCCAGGCCGGGCGGTGCGGTGCTGATCAGCGCCTCGGCCAGCGCCGTGCGGGCCAGCGACGGGAAGTGGTGGTTGCCGATGTCGAAGCGCTGCATGGCCGCGCTGACCGCCGCCGTGACCTCCGGGTTGCGGTGGCCCAGGTTGTAGGTGCCCCCGTTGAGGTGGACGTCGATCAGGCGCTTGCCCCCGACGTCGTAGATGAAGTAGCCCTCCCGCCGGTCGATGACCAGCGGGACGCCGGAGTCGGCCCAGAACTGGGTCTTGTCCGGGTTCCAGAACTGCCTGGACCGCGCGAGCATCTCGGCCTTGGACGGGAAGGCGATCAGCTCCTCGGCCATGTCACCTCCGGGCTCCGGGTGCAGCTCTGGTCTAGATCAGTTCCGGACTACTGCCGTTCCGGTCTACTTCGGTCTGACCAAATACGTACGCTTCTGACCTTTACCTGTCAAGAGGTCAAGGTTAAGTCCATATTTCATGAACCGTAACTCTTGTCATGATTCCTACCTGCTGATACCGTCCGCGCTGTGATCTGTACCACAAGGCGTTCCTCAACCGTTTGACCTCGGCTTGACCACCGCTGTCTGACCACCCGCTGTTTGACACCGCCGTTTGATCACCGCGCCGCAGCCGCGGCCACCTCGCACTAACTGGGCGATCCTCTGGGGAGGGCACTCATGGCACAGTCGGAGCTTCCACGGGTCGGCGGTATCGAGGGGATGGAAGAGTCCCTCGACATCTCCCAGCGGGCCGATGTCCCGAAGCTGCGCAAGGGAGCGATCGGCCTGGGCGGGGTCCTCTTCCTGACCGTGACCGGGTCCGCGCCGATCTCGGCGATGCTGTTCAACACCCCGATCATGGTCGGGTACGGGCAGGGCGTCGGCGCGCCCGCCGCGTTCATGTTCGCCGCGATCGTCCTGGTCGTGTTCTCCGTCGGCTACGTGGCCATGACCCGGAAGAAGACCAGCGCGGGCGGCTTCTACTCCTACATCAGCCACGGGCTGGGCCGCACGCTCGGCATCGGCACCGGCTACGGGGCGGTCGTGGCGTACTCGGTGTTCGAGGCCTCACTGGCCGGCGGGTTCGCGTACTTCGCGAACCTCAAGGTGAACGCGTTCGGGGTCAATATCGGGTGGCCCTGGTTCGCTTTGGGCATGGTCGTGCTGATCTCGGTGCTCACCTTCTTCGACGTCCGGCTGTCCTCCACGCTGCTGGCCATCGGGCTGATCAGCGAGATCGCGATCCTGGTCATCTTCGACATCTTCATGTTCAGCAAGGGCCACGCCCCCTGGGCCGCGCTCAACCCGGCCAACGCGTTCAAGAGCTTCCCGGCCTCCGGGAAGCTGGCCGCCGGCTCGGTCGGCATCGGGCTGTTCTTCGCGTTCTGGTCCTGGGTCGGGTTCGAGATGGCCCCCAACTACGCCGAGGAGTCCCGCGAGCCCAAGCGGATCGTGCCCCGCGCGCTGTACATCTCGGTGATCGGCCTGGGCGTCTTCTACGCGCTGACGTCCTGGGCGCCGCTGTTCGGCTACCCGACCACGCACGCCGCCGTCGCCGCGGCGCAGGGCAACGCGGCGAACTTCTACCTGGCCCCGGC
Organism: uncultured Actinomycetes bacterium; assembly: GCA_963718305.1. Taxonomy (GTDB): domain Bacteria; phylum Actinomycetota; class Actinomycetes; order Streptosporangiales; family Streptosporangiaceae; genus RYN-230. The sequence goes on along the minus strand of CAVQZG010000018.1, from coordinate 552,969 downwards.
CACCCAGTACGCCGGGCACTGGGTGTCCTCGATCATGAGCTACCTGATCATCACCGGCTCGTTCGCCTGCGGGATGGCGTTCCACAACACCACCGCGCGGTACATGTACTCCCTCGGCCGGGAAGGGCTGCTGCCCAAGCCGCTGGGCCGGACCCACCCCAAGTTCAAGAGCCCGTACATCGCGTCGGTGGTCCAGACCGTGATCGCCGCATTCATCATCATCCTGTTCGCCGTGTTCACCGGCACCAACGACCCGAGCCTCCCAGGCCTACCTGCAGCTGTACGGGCTGATGGCGGTGATGGGCGTGATCATCATCCTGTCCGTGCAGGCCCTGGTCTCGCTGGCCATCCTGGTCTACTACGAGCGGCACCACCGGGACGAGGCGCACTGGTGGAAGACCCGGCTGGCCCCGGCTCTGGCGCTGATATCCCAGGCCGCCGTGGTCTACCTGCTGTTCGACAACATCGACTTCCTGGGCAGCGGCTACTCGTACGCGAAGTGGTTCGGCCCGATCGACCTGGCGATCGTGCTGATCGGCGTAGGCGTGGCGTTCTACTTCAAGAAGTACAAGCCCGCCAAGTACGAGCAGGCCGGACGCCTCATCAACGAAGGACTGTAAGCCCGGGTCCATCAGCCCAGCCCGCCGGCCCGGCGGGCTGGGCTGATGGATTGGGCCTGGCGCTAGTAGACTTTCCGATGCCTTCTTATTGGAAGTAGCTAGCGATGGCGTGGGTGCGCGACCATGACCACTGAGGGGACGTGGATCGGCTACAGCGGCACCGCCCGGATCGGTCTCGCCGTGGTCCTGCTGGCGCTCGCGGGTGGCCTGGCCTACGCGGGAACCCGGTGGCCCGGGCCCTTCCAGGCCCGGCGGCCGCGGCCGGCCGTCGCGAACCTCATGCTGGCGATCTGGGTCCTGGCCATAGCGACGTTCCTGGTCTGCTTCTCCGTCTACGTTCACCAGCTGCGCCGGGATTTCCCGGGCCGGACCGCACCCACGGATCCCATCACGGCCGTGACCGTCATCGGGGTCGGCCTGGTCTTCATCGTCATCCTCAGCTACAGCAGGCTCGGAACCGTGGCCAAGCTCGGCAGCGCCGTCATCGGCGCCCTGGCCGCTCCGATGATCTTCGAGCTGCCGTTCGACCTGATCGTCATGACCCGGACCTATCCGATCCCTCCCGATCCGGCCGGGTACCGGGCGTTGTTCTTCCTGCCGTTGTTCGCCATCGAGCTCACCACGCTGGCGCTCCTCACGCTCTCCCCCATGGTCAGGCTGTCCAGAGCGACCTTCCTGTCCTTCGCGGCGATCCTGCTGGTGTTCGCCGTCTGGGCCCTGGCCGGGTTCGGCTACCCCTCCGCTCCCGTGCCGATCACGCTGAATGTGGTGTCGAAGATCCTGGCCTTCGTCACGGTCCTCACCCTTTTCCTGCCCCCACTCGACCAGGCCGCCACGAGCGAGCCCGTCGCCGGTGCCGCCAGCACCCATAGCTAGGGACGCTCCCGGCCGCTCCACGATGCCCCGGCACGGACGCGGCGCTGCCCCCCGTTTTAGGGGCGCCGTATTAAGGCCGCTGTGTTAGGGCCGCCCCGGTCCGGGTAGCCGATCCGCGGCTGGCGGGCATCCGCCGGGGTGGGCCCCGCGGGATCGCCGGCCAGGACAGCGGAGGAACCATGACCTCAATGAAGAGGCAGCGCCGGTTCCGGTGGCGCTCGGCGTGGTGGGCAGCACTCGCCTTCACCGGAATGGCTGCGCTCGCGGCCGGCGCGCTGCCCGCAGCCTCGGCGGCCAGCTCAGCGACGCTGACGGCGCCGCCGTACAGTTGCGCGCCCAACGGCCCGGCGGGGAACCAGACCGTGTACGGGACGTTCGGTGACGCCAGCGTGCTCGGCTGGACCGGGAACCACCAGGGCGTGCCCGCCTGCCTGGGCGGGAGTTTCTTCGTGATCAGCGGCGGCCAGCCCGGCTCCGGGGCCGCCACGCCGGTCACCGGCACTACCTACGGCTACGGCGTCTACGACGACAGCGCCACCACCTGGGCCAACGCCGACGGTTACCTGCCGGCCCTGGTGACGACCTTCCACCGGGACGGCGCCCGCATCTCGATCACGAACTTCGGCGACAAGGTCAGCATCGGCGGCCACGCCTACGTGGTGATCTACAGCCGGGTGCAGGTCAGCAACCCGACCGGCCAGGCGCTCAGCATCGATCCCCAGGCCTCGGCCGGGCTGGTTCCGCTCAATTCGGCCAGCGACACCGTGCCCGCGCACGGCACGGTGAACCACGACTACGCGGTGGCGGCGGACCGCTTCGGCGGGACGTACGCGTGGCCGTCGAGTTCCGCGCTGACCGGCGCGGGCGGCTTCGACCAGCACTTCGCGCACATGCGGTCCTACTGGAACCAGCAGCTTTCCAGCATCGCCCAGATCGTCAGCCTGCCTGACGCGAGCCTGGCCGACGCGTACCGCACCGGGTTCATCTACACGCAGATCATCCGGTCCGGCAACCAACTGCGGACCGGGGCGAACGGCTACGACACCGAGTTCAGCCACGACGTCATCGGCATCCTGGCCAACCTGTTCACCCAGGGCTACACCAGCGGCGCGCACGCGCTGCTGGACCGGGCCCGGTACGTGATCGGCACCCAGACCCAGTACGACGACGGGGTGTGGACCTACCCGTGGGTGTGGGCCCTGTACCTGCTGAAGACCGGGGACCTGAGCTTCGTGAAGGCCAACTTCGCGACCCAGGGCCCGGCCGGAAAGACCGAGCCGAGCATCGAGGACACCGCGCACCTGATCGCCACGGACCGGACCGGGCCGGGCGGGATCATGCAGAAGACCAACGACATCGACGCCAACGGCTACTGGACCATCGACAACTACACCGCGCTGACCGGCCTGGCCACCTATGAGTGGCTGGCCAAGCAGGTCGGCAACTCGGCCGAGGCGAAGTGGGCCGCCGGGCAGTACGCCAGCCTGCTCGCGGCGGTGAACAAGACGCTGAACGCGACGATCTCGGCCAACCACCTGAACTACCTGCCGTGCTCGATGACCGAGCCGAACACCGCCAACCGCTGCTCCAACGCCGAGGACGCCAACTGGGCGGCGCCGTTCCTGTTCGGCCGCTGGGCCTGGGACGGCTACCTGTTCGGCGCCCCGCTCAGCGGGCCGGGCGTCAGCCTGATCGACGCCACGTACAACTACGGCTTCAGTCGGCTGGCCGGGAAGCTGCCGCCCAACACGTTCGGCGGCTATCCCACGCAGTACTACAGCACCGCCTACAACGCCGGCTACGGGGAATGGGGCCTGGCCAGCGCGGACCACCGGGACCAGGGCATCCTCAGCTACGAGTTCATGATCTCGAACGGGCAGAGCGGCCCGTACTCGTGGTGGGAAAGCCAGCAGTTCCCCAACCCTGGCTCGCCATGGACCGGAACCCACCCGGAGGCAGGCAACGGCTCCTCCCCGCACGCCTGGGGGATGGCCAACGCCAACATGGTGCTGCTGGACTCGATCGCCGCGCAGCGGTCCGACGGTGACCTGGTCGTCGGCCGCGGTGTGCCGGGCTCCTGGCTCAGTGGCGGGCAGCCCATCCAGCTGGCCAACTTCCCGACCACGGACGGCCACCACGTGGGGCTGACCATCCAGGGCCACGGCAGCTCGGTCACCCTGACCCTGACCGGGCCGCCGCCGGCCGGGCCGGTGCTGTTCCAGCTGCCCGCGTTCGTGAACAACATCGCCTCGGCCAGCGCGGGCACGGTGGACCAGCAAACGGGCACCGTCACCCTGTCCCCGAGCGTCCACTCGGTGACCGTGCAGCTGAAGCACCCCGCCAGCTGACCATTCGGCGTGCGGCGACCCGGTCCCGGGCCGCCGCACGCCGAGGTGGGTGCGTCAACAGGCCGCCGACATTTCACGCCCGCCGTGCGTTCCGACGGACGATTTACCCGGTTTCGGCGCACGCCGAGCGTGAAAAGTGGCCGGGCCCACGGGCCAGCGGGCGCCAGGCAGATTGGACCGGCCAAATCAACGTGTTCATACGTTCACAAGGCCCGTCCGCCGCCGTCCCCGCGCCCTGATCTCACCGGGAGGCGACCGAAAACCCAGTCAGGAAGGGCATCGCCGACTCTTGACGTGATCACCGCGCGCCCCACAATATGGCCGTCTAAAGGCCGCGATATCGCCCGTCACCGCGAATCGCGAGGCCACCCAGCGATGATGCGGGAGTTGTGTTGGCAGCCAGAAGCGCCCGGGCCGCGCTGAGGGTCGTGCCGCCCTTTCGCCACGATCCCGCGTCTCCCGGGTCAGGCGGGGAACCTGGCCCGCCTGGCCCCGCCCCGCCTGGCCCGGCCAGCCCCGGCACGGGCACGGGCACGCCCAGCACTGCGGCGGCCGGGGCTCGCGAACTCACCGCGTACCGGCAACTGGCGGCGGACCTGCGGCAGGCGGTTACGGCCGGGCGCTATCCACCGGGCCAGCGGCTGCCGACCGAGGCCGAACTGGTCACCTCCACCGGGCTGAGCCGCCAGACCGTGCGCCGCGCATTCCAGGAACTGGTCTCCGAAGGTGTCATCTACCGGGTCCGTGGCCGGGGCACGTTCGCGATCCCGGGCGACGGCAAGTACCTGCGCTCGTTCGGCAGCATCGACGACCTGATGGCCCTCTCGCTGGACACCGAGCTGCGCGTGGTGGAGCCGCTGCACGTGCTGGCCAGCCTGGCGGCCGCGGACACGCTGCGGGTGCCGGAGGACAGCGTGATGGCCATGTCCTTCCTGCGGCTGCACGACGGGATCCCGTTCTGCTACACCCGGGTCCACGTCCCCCTGGAGATCGGCCGCAGGCTGCGGGAACTGCCCGAGCTGAGGGCACTCACCGAACCGGGCGACCGCGCCCGCTTCACCGTGATCAGCCTCGTGGACCAGGTCAGTGACCGGCAGATCCACAACGCCGTGCAGAACGCGACCGCCGTGGCCGCGGATCCGGACACCGCCCGCCGCCTGGGCTGCCCGCCGGGCGTGCCAGTCCTGCGCATCGAGCGGCTCTACTGTGACCGGGACCTGGTACCGCTGGAACTGGCAGTCAACCACTTCCACCCGGACCGGTACTCCTACCAGCTGCAGATGCGCGGCCGGGTCGATCACCCGGGGACCGGCGGGAGCGCTCGATGACCAGCGGCCCACAGTGACCCGGCGGCCCACGGTGAGCGGGAGCGTGCGGTGAGCCTCCGCCCGGCCACGCTGAACGGGCCACGCCCGCCCGCCTCCGGCCCGGCCGGGGCCACGGCGATTCACTCTTGGCGCTGAGTGTCACTTGCACCTTCGGGGGCTTATGCCTGGCTGTCTGCACTCGGCGCCACCTCGGAACCGCCCGGGGGCCTGGAACTTTCGACGTTCATGAGGATCGCCGCCGCCATTCTCGCCGCCGGGCTCGCGCTCGCTGGGTGCACCGCGGACGGCGCCAATCATGATTACCGTCGGCAGGTACAGAGGGGGTCACACTGCGCCGTGCCGTCTGGCTTCTTCGGCCGGGCGCGGCCGGGCCTGCCGGCGCAGCCGCCGGTGAGCAGGGCGAACACATCCAGAATCGCTGAGGCAGGATCTCCCTTCCGGCAGTACGTCCAGTTAGGGTGCCCGTGTGGCCACTAAAGCCCCGGCCGGCGGGGAACTAACCTCGGTGGAGCAGTCACTCGTCGATCACGTCAGCCGGGGGGAAACGCTCGACCTGGCCGCCGACAATGAGGAAATTGACGAGGCCGCGATGCGGTCTTGGGGCGATTCCCGGATCTGCCGGGCGAGCGTGATCCGGGACATCCTTCGGGGACGGCTCGCGGCCGACCCCGACCCACACGGGCTGCAGCTTCGAGGGGCCCGGATCACCGGCCGGATTGACCTGGACAGCCTCACCACGGATCTCGACTTCGAGCTGACCGATTGCCTTCTTGAGGAAGGCCTCGTCGCCCGGGATGCCCGCCTGTTTACTCTCGTCCTGACCGGATGCCACCTCGAACACCCCGCCGAGCCACCCCTGGCCGTCGACCGGCTTACCTGCAGCCTGATCTATCTCCACAAGGTAACGATCATCGGCCACGTCGAGTCCGGCGCGCTCAGCCTGGCCGGCGCCCACATCGCCGGTCCGCTGATCTGCACTACGGTGAGTCTGGACAACGACTCCGGTTCCGCCCTGGACGCCTCCGGCCTGCAGACCGGCCAGGACCTAATCCTTACCGGCGGGTGCACGGCCACTGGCACTGGCGAATCCGGCGCGGTCAACCTCTTCGGTGCCCACGTCGGCGGCATCCTGAACTGTGACGGAGCGAGCCTGGGCAACGACTCCGGTCCCGCCCTGCAAGCCAGCGGCCTGCAGGTGGACCAGGGCATGTTCCTTACCGACGGGTTCACCGCGACCGGTGCCGGCGAATACGGTGCGGTCAGTCTCATCGGTGCCCACGTCGGCGGCAGCCTCAACTGTGACGGGGCGAGCCTGCGCAACGACTCCGGTCCCGCCCTGCATGCCAACAGCCTGCAAGTCGAGCAGGGCATGCTCCTTACCGGCGGGTTCACCGCGACAGGTGCCGGCGAATCCGGTGCGGTCAACCTCATCGGTGCCCACGTCGGCAGCAGCCTGAACTGTGACGGGGCGAGCCTGCGCAACGACTCCGGTCCCGCCCTGCATGCCAACAGCCTGCAAGTCGAGCAGGGCATGCTCCTTACCGGCGGGTTCACCGCGACAGGTGCCGGCGAATCCGGTGCGGTCAACCTCATCGGTACCCACGTCGGCGGCCAGCTGTTCTGCACCGGGGTGAGGCTGCGCAACGACTCCGGTCCCGCCCTGAACGCCAACAGCCTGCGGGCCGACCAGGGCGCGTTGCTTACCGGCGGCGGGTTCACCGGTGCCGGCGAATCCGGTGCGGTCAGCCTGGCCAGTGCCCACCTCGGCCGCCAGCTGGTCTGCACCGGGGCGAGCCTGCGCAACGACTCCGGTCCCGCCATGGACGCCAATGGCCTGCAAGCCGACCAGGGCATGTACCTCCGCGGCGGGTTCACCGCCATCGGCGCCGGGGCGTCCGGTGCGCTCAGCCTGGCCAGCGCCCACGTCGGCGGCCAGCTGGACTGCACCGGGGCGAGCCTGCGCAACGACTCCGGTCCCGCCCTGAACGCCGATGGCCTGCAAGCCGACCAGGGCATGTACCTCCGCGGCGGGTTCACCGCCATCGGCGCCGGGGCGTCCGGCGCGCTCAGCCTGGCCATCGCCCACGTCGGCGGCCAGCTGGACTGCACCGGGGCGAGCCTGCGCAACGACTCCGGTCCCGCCCTGAACGCCAACAGCCTGCAAGTCGACCAGAGCATGCTCCTCCGCGGCGAGTTCACCGCAACAGGTGCCGGCGATGGCGTGGCGGTGGACCTGGCAGATGCGCAGGTGCGTGGAACGCTCGAGTTCGACCCGGCGCAGCTTAAGCACGCGACCGATCCTCAGGGCCGATTCGCGGTAGATGGGCTGACCTACGCTGGAGTGCCCGAGCCGATTTCTGCCCGGGATTGGCTGCGGCTGCTGCGGAACGGCACCCGCGGCTATGCTGCCCAGCCGTATCAGCAGCTGGCCGCCGCGTACCGGGCGCTGGGCGACGAACGGCAGGCCCGCGAGATCCTGATGGCGCAGCGGGACGACCAGCTCGCCCGCACTCACCCCCGCTGGCCGGAACAGTGGTGGGGCCGGGTCACCAAGGTGACCCTCGGCTACGGCTACCAGCCCTGGAGGGCGCTGCTGTTTCTCACCGGGGTGGTGGCGCTCTCGTGCCTGCTCACGATCGTGCTCGGCTCGCACGGCGCGCTGGCGCAGACGAGCAACACCGCCACCCCGGGCCACTCATGCACAGTGCTGCAGCAGGCCAGTGTCGGGCTGGATCTCAACCTTCCGATCGGCAAGAGCGTGGCCCGCGATCGCTGCGACTTGGCCGAGGACTCGGCCAGTGTGACCGCCGCCTGGCTGACCGCTGCAGGCTGGGTGCTGCAACTACTGGCGTGGGTGTTCGCGGCGCTGTTCGTCGCCGGGTTCACAAGCGCCGTCCGCAAGACCTGACCGGCGCGCCGCCCGTTCACAACCGCCTGGCCCCCTCTGCACCTGCTTCATCGGCAGCCGGTGCGACCCGCGGCAGCGGTCGTAGGCCGGCCCGTGGACTCCACGACCGGCGTTTTTTCTACATGACTCGCTCGCCATGAATCCAGGCGATGATCAGGGCAGCAGAAGCGAGTGCCTGAGCGCTTGTCCTCGGGGATGGGGCGCCGGCACCACTCGCACAGCCGCAGGGCGCGGCCGGGGGGCTCAAGGACAACCCGTGTACCTACTCCTGTCTGCGATTTCCTGTCAAGCACTGCTGGTACAGCCGTTTCAGCAGGTCCAGGAGCGGGACCTGTAATCCCGCTCTGGTTTGAGAACGACCACATCCGGGTGCGGGAAGTACGGCTCATGCCGGGTGAGCGCGGCCCGTTCCATGCGCACACCCGGCGCTACTTCTGGACCGTGGTGGACGGCGGGATCGGCCGCCAGCGCACCGCAGACGGCACCATGATCACCCGTGAGTATCACGTCGGCGACACCAATTACTCCGACCACTCACCGGACGATCCGACGATCCACGATTTCGAAAACGCCGGCGACACGCCGATCCGGTTCACCACCGTGGAGCTGCTGGACTAAGCGAAGCCATCCGGCTGGCACAGCGGCCCAGCTGGCGCAGCGGCCCCGCTGGCGCAGCGGCCCCAAGGGCACGGCCTTTCGACTAAGTCCCTTAGTGCTTTATCTGGCTAATCCACCATGAAGTGTGTTTCTTTAAGATTCGTACCGCAATTCCCGACCCCCAGACGCATACTGCTCGGTGGGCGGGACTAGGGGTGTAGGAGATCGCGATGAGGGGGACCGGCGCGGGCCGGCACTGGATACGGCCCCTGCGCGGCACCGGCAGCCCGTCCGACCGTGCCCTGCACCGGCTCGTGGGCTGGTACGCGGTCGGGTTCCGGCTGTGGATCGCAGTCGCCGTGGTGGTGGCCGCGCCACTGGCCGCGACGGCCGCCGTGTCCGGCGTGTGGCTCGCCGCCGCGCTGGTGACCCTATGCGTATGGTCAGTCTTTTTTGCCGTCCGGGTCAGCCGCCGCGGCGTCACCGGCCCGCTCGTGCTGGCGGACGCCGCGGTCATCGTGGCCCTGATCGTCGTGCATCACCTGGTGGTGCCGGCCGCGCTGATCGCCGCGGGCACCACCTGGATGCTGCCGCTGGCCAGTACCGCGATTTACATCTCCCAGCTCTGCATCCCGCCCCCGTGGGGCCTGCCCGTGGCCGCGGTGGTGATCGCCGCCTACGTGGTCACCGTCGCGCATCCGGCAGACGCGGTGTACCTGGTCTTCCAGGCCCTGGCCACGGCTGCGCTGATGGTCCTGGTCCGGCGGGGCGGACGGAATGCTGACGCCGCGATCAGCCGCCAGCTCCGGCTGGAGCAGGACCTGAAGGTCGAGGCGGCCCGGCGGGCCGACCAGCGGGAGCAGGACCGCCGCCTGCACGACACGATCCTGTCCACGCTGACCATGGTGGCCTCAGGTGCTCTGGACATGTCCTCGCCGGTGCTCGCCGCGCAGGCCTCCCGCGACCTGGAGGTGCTGCACAACTGGCCCACGCTGCCCGAGCCAGCTTCCCCGGACGCGGTGGCCCTGCCGGACCGTCTCGCCGCGGTAGCTGCTGAAGCTGCCCCGCTGCGGGTATCCACGTCCTTTTTTTCCGCAACGAAAACCGTGCCTGCCCTGGCCGTCGACCGGATCGCGGATTGCGCCGCCGAGGCGCTCCGCAACGTGGCCCGGCACGCTGGGACAGGCAGCGCCGAGCTCCGGGTCCGCGACGGCAACGGCCAGGTCGTGGTGGAGATCATCGACCAGGGCCGGGGGTTCGACGCCCGGTCCGTGCCCCGCTCGCGCCGCGGGATCTCCGAATCCATCCACGGCCGGATGGCGGAGATCGGCGGCACGGCGGAGATCTCCGGCGCCCCTGGCGCGGGAACCACGGTGACCCTGCGGTGGCCCAGTGCGGGCACCGCGGCAGCACAGGGGCGGCCCAGTGCAGGCACCGCGGCAGCACAGGGGCGGCCCAGTGAGGGCACCGCAGAAACACAGCAATGGCCCGGCCCGGGCACCGCCGCAGCGGCGCGGGGTCCGGGATGACCGCGCAGGCGGTGCCGGGTCCCCGTCCGTCGGCGGTACTCGCGGCCCGGTACGCCCGCGCGCTCGACATCGCCGTGGTGGTCGCGGCGGCCGGGTGGCACCTGGCCGGGGCGGGCCCACTGCTCCTCGCCCACCTGGGCGGTTACTCATCCGATCAGTTCCAGGTCGCGGCGTGGTGCGCGATCGCGCTGATCATCACGGCGGGCTCGGTCCTGCTGCTGCGCGGCTCCAGCCGCCGCAGGACCAGCTGGGCGCTGGCCGCCGCGGCCCTGGTGATCAGCACGGCGGCCGCCGCGGCCTGCCCGCCCGCCGAGATGCTCGAAACCAACTGGGCCTGGGGCACGGCGGGCTGGGTCGGGGTCCTGGTGCTGCTCCGGCGGCCGCTGTCCGAGCTAGGCGTGTTCCTGACGCTGGAGGGCCTGGCCATGTTCGCCGTGCTGGCCCGCGACGGCCTGCACCAGCCGAACGTGGCGGCGTTCATCACCGTCCTGGCCGGGTCGACCGGAATCCAGGTGGCCCTCTCCGTGGCCGCGCGGACGCTGCACGTTCCGGCCCAGCAGGCGGCGGACGCCGCGACCAGGGAGGCGGACGCCACCGCCCGGCAGGCCGTCGCCGACCGGATCCGCAGCGCCCGGCAGGCCCGCTGGCTGGAATTGCGGACGACCGCCGAGCCGCTGCTGAGCGGCCTCGCGGCCGGGACCGCCGACCCCGCGGACCTGGCGGTCCAGCGGGCCTGCGCGGTCGAGGCGGCGCGGCTGCGGCGGCTGTTCGCCGAGGGAGACGACACGCCGGACCCGCTGGTCCACGAACTGCACGCCTGCGCGGACGTCGCGCAGCGGCGTGGGGTGGCGGTGGACATCGAGACCGCAGCCCAGCTCCCCGGCACAGAGTTCTCCGGGGCGCGACCCCCCGCGGTGCCGCCCGAGGGCCGCCGGGCCATCACGGACCTGGCCATCGCGGTCCTGGTCAACGCAATCTCCCGGGTGCGCGTCACTGTCACCGGGACGGTCGACGGCGTTATCGTCAGCCTGGTCAGCGACTCGCCTGCTGATCCGGACCTGCCCCGCGGTCCGGGCGGGCTGGTCGTGGACAGTCAGCGGGACGGGCAGAGTCTGTGGGTGGAGGCACGTTGGAACACCACGTGACGGTCGCGATCGTGGACGATCACCCGGTCGTGGTCGAGGGAGTGATCTCCTGGATCAGCGCGGATCCCCAGCGGCGGATCTCCGTGACCCAGGTCGTCAGCGACATCACCGGGCTGACCGGGCCCCGCGCCGCGGATGTGCTCATCCTCGACCTCGAACTCGGCGGCCGCATGGTCGCGGACGAGGTGGCCCGGCTCGCCGCCAGCGGCTACCGGATCGTGGCCTTTTCCGCGCATGTCGACCCGGCCCTGATCCTGGATGTCCTGGACGCGGGCGCCCACGCCTACGTCAGTAAGGACGAGGGCCGTGAGCACCTGCTCGAGGCCGTGCTGGCGGCCGCGGCCGACCGGCCCTGCGTGACCCGGTCCCAGGCCAAAGCCATCCTGGCCGATCCCCGCCCCGGCCGCCCGGCCCTGTCGGGCAAGGAACGGCAGGCGCTGCTGCTCTGGTTCCAGGGCATGTCCAAGGCATCGGTGGCGCGCCGGATGTCCATCTCCGAGAACACGGTCCGGCAGTACATCGACCGGGCCCGGGTGAAGTACGCCACGCTCGGCCAGGCCCACACCAAGGACGCGCTGCTGGCCCGGGCCATCGAGGACGGCCTGATCCAGCCCGGCGAGGTGGCCACGTACACCACCTTCGCCAGCCGGCCCCGTCCCGCGCTCTCCTGACGGGCAGGCGCTCCGGACGGCCAGCCTCCCGACCAGCGGGGGCGCTTTACCCCGCCTTCGCCGCACTGGGCGGCTGGGGCGGCAGCGGGGGCGTGGCGCCGGGGGTCGTGGGGGCCAGGAACTTGGCTACGTTCAGCCCCGACCCGACCATCTGCTTCAGCATGAAGTCGTGGTTGAGGTCGAGGATGGCGCGGGTCTCGGCGGCGATCACCGCGTTCCGGCTGAGGCTCAGCTCGTTGTCCTGCTGCTGTTCTCCCGACAACGACCAGTTGGTCGACCCCTTCACCGTGTACACGCCGTCGACGATGACGATCTTCAGGTGAGAGATGGCATTGTGCACCGAACTGGTGCCGATCGCGATGCTGTTGCCGAAGGCATTGTTGTTCCACTTGGCCAGGATGGCCTTTTCGTGCACCCCCGCGGCCTGGCTGCGGTCCAGGCTCATCTGGACGTAGACGCTGTCGTCGGCCAGCTTGCTCTGGATGATCGTGTTCAGCTCGTCGTCGTCGTAGCCGAACATGTTGACCACGATGGAGTGCTGGGCCGTCCCGAGCAGGGCGACCAGCAAGCCGTGCACGTTGTCGCGCGGAGAGAAGAACGTCCTTTGGTCGTCCGGGTAGCCGTCCAGAAAACGGCCCTCTGCCTTGTACGTTCCAAGGTCGTCCCACACAAATGGCGCATCGGCCATGGCCAGCCCCCCTGATTTGTTGTTGTGGGGGCAAAGTATCCCGTTCGCGGGCCGCTGGCTATGGCCTGTGCGATTGATGTGATTAGCCGCGCGCGTAGTTGCTGGCCCCGTACCAGTCGACCACCACGACCGGCTCGTCCCCGACCACCCAGGCGTCATGCCCCTGGGGTAGCGCGGTGACGTCTCCCGGCCGGGCGTCGAATTCCGCCCCGTCGCCCATCACGATGTGCAGCGTGCCCTGCACGTGGTACTGGAAGTGCGGCGCCTCGCACAGCTCGGTTCCGGCGAGCGGCTTGACGTCGTTTGACCAGCGCCAGCCGGGCTGCAGGGTGAGACGGCCGACTTCCCCGCCGCCGATCTGCAGCAGGTGCAGCACCCCGTGGTCGAACGCGCGCGTCTCGTCGGGGGTCTCGAAGCTCTTCTGTTCCGCTTTTCCGGTCATGGTCCCCACTCCTTGTGGCCCGCAGGCTCGTGTACCTCTTGCTGCTGAGCCTGGCCTGCCTGGGTTGCAGCCACCTTGCAGCCGCTGACCTGGCGGTTGGGGCGGCAGCAGGGTTGGATACCGGCATGAGGTCACTCGCGGTGCGGGTGCTCAGCGACTTCGGCGTTGACGGGATGGAGCCGCAGTCGCTGGGCAGCCGGAAGGCCCGCCTGGCGCTGCACCTGCTGGCCCTGGCCGGCGGCCAGGTGGTGACCTCGGCTGCGCTCGCGGACGCCCTGTGGGGTGACACGCCGCCCGCGAAACCCGACGACCAGCTCGCCGTGCTGGTCAGCCGCCTGCGGTCGGTGCTCGGCCGGGACCGGATCGAGCATCGTGACCACGGGTACCTGCTGCGCTGTGACTGGCTGGACGCCGCTGAACTGGCCGGGCTGGCCGCTGAGGTGGGCCGGCGGCGCGACGCGGGTCACGTCATGGGGGCGGCGGCCGCGGCCCGCGTCGCCCTCTCCCTGATCCGCGGCGATGGCCCGGCGCTGCTACCCGGCGAGTGGGCGCAACTGCGGCGGGCCGACCTGGAGCGCCTGATCCGCCGCGCCCGCCAGGTGGCGGCTACCGCGCTGCTGGACGCCGGTGACTGGATGGCGGCTGCCGATGCGGCCGCAGCCGCGCTGGAGTACGACCCCTATGACGAGGCCGCGCTCCGCGTCCTGCTGCGCGCCCAGGTGATGGGCGGCCGGGTGGCCGCGGCCCTGGCCACCTACGCCAGCACCCGGGAGCGGCTCGCCGACGAGCTGGGCACCGACCCGTCACCGGAGACAGAGGCGCTGCAGGTGGCGATCCTGCGCGGTGAGCTGGTCCCGCCGGCGCCTGCCCCCGCCCCGGCGTCCCTGGGCCTGGTCGGCCGGGATGAGGAACTGGCCTATCTGGACGCCGTGGCGCTGCGCGCCCACGGCGCCCGTGCTGAGGCAGGTGCCCGTGCTGTGGCAGGTGCCGGTGCTGAGGCAGGTGCCAGCGTGCGCCAGGTGCCAGCGTCGAGGTGGTGGTGATCGCGGGCGAGGCCGGCATCGGCAAGACCACCCTGCTGCGCACCTGGGCTGACCGGCGGGCGGCCGCCGGGGACACGGTGCTGATGGCCACGTGCGGGCAGCTCGACCGGGCCATGCCGCTGGACGGCCTGCTGACCGGGCTGGCCGCGCTGCTGCGCCGGCTCGGGCCGGAGACGGCCGCGGAGCTGCTGGGGGGCGACGAGCCGCTGCTCGGGCCGGTGCTGGCCCCGGGCCCGAGTCCGGTCGCGCGAGCCCAGGCGGCACGGGCCGCTGACCCATCGGCTCCTGAGCCGCTCGTCCCTGAAACCTGGGCGCGGCCGGCCCTGACCGACAGCTTGCTCGGCCCCGCGGTCCTGTACGCGGCCCTGGTCAGGGTGCTCGGGAGGCTCACCGCCCGCGGGCCGGTGGTGGTGGCGATCGACGATGCGCATCTCGCGGGCCCCGCGCTCGCGGACTGGCTCCGCTTCGTGCGCCGTGGGACGGTGCCGCTCGCCGTGGTGGCCGCCGTCCGGCCCGGCGCGGGCGAGCCGCTGCCGGCCACCGGGGTTATCCACGTCGGCGTCCTCGGCCGCGACGCCGTCGCGGAGCTGGTGGGCCCGGCGCGGGTCGACGAGCTCTACGAGCGATCCAAAGGGCACCCGCTGTTCCTCACCGAGCTGGCCCAGCAGGCGGCCGGCGGGCTGCTGCCCGTGTCGCTCGTCGAGTCGGTGTCCGCGCGGTGCGACGAGCTGGGCCCGGCCGGCGCGCTGCTGCGGACCGCCGCGGTGATCGGCTCCGAGCTGGACATCGACCTGCTGGCGGCGGTGCTGGGCCGCGGCGCGGTGGAGCTGCTGGACGATGCCGAGCGGGCCGTCGCCGGGCAGTTCCTGGCCGACCAGGGCGGGACCCTCCAGTTCCGGCACGAGCTGCTGCGGGAGGCCCTGGCGGCGAGCGCCACCGCCGGACGGGCGGCGCTCCTGCACCGGCAGGCCGGCCGGGTCCTGGCCCGGCGGCCGGACGCCGACCCGATGATGGTGGCCCACCACGCGCGCCTGGGCGGTGATCTCGCGCTGGCCTCGCGCGCGCTGCGGGACGCGTCGGCGCGGGCCGGGGAGCGCTTCGACCACGCCGCAGCCGAGGCCCTGCTGGATGACGCCCTGCTCCTGCACCCCGATCAGGAGGGCTGGCTGGCGCGGGCCCGGGTCCGCACCCGCCGTGGCCGCTATCCGCAGGCCCTGGAAGATGTCCAGCGGGCCGGGGTGGCGGGCCCGGCCGCCCTGGAGGCCGGAGCGTGGGCGTCGTACTTCGGCCGCCGTTTCCGGCAGGCCGCCCAGTTCGCCGAGGACGGCGCGCTGGCCGCGGCGGATCCAGTGACCCGGGCCCGGTGCCTGGCGGTCGGAGGCCGTACCCACCATGCCGCGGGTGACCTGGCCCGGGCCGAGCAGCTGCTCGGTGAGGCGTTCTCGCTCGCCGAGGGCGCGGACCGGGTGACCGCGGCCGCGTGGCTGGGGGTGCTCCGGTCCCACCAGAGCCGGATGGCCGAGGCCCTGCCGCTGCTGAGCCCAGCCGCCCGCGGGCACGTGGGGGTGGAGTACACCTCGGCCACGCTGCATGCGCTGCTGTTCACCGGGCACGCGCACGCCCTCGCGGGCCGCCCGGCCCAGGCCCTCGCCGCGTTCGCGCGCTACACCGAGGAGGCGGAGCGCAGGCAGCTGCCCCGTTTCTTGGGCCGCGCGGTGAACTTCGCAGGCTGGGTGCTGCGCAACCTGGGCGCGGCCGGGGAGGCCGCCGACCAGCACGCCGCCGCGCTGGAGATCGCGCAGCACCATGCCTCCCCCGAGACCACCATCGCCGCGCTGGAGGACCTGGCCGAGCAGTGCCTGGACGCCGGCGACCCGGACGGCGCGCGGGCCCGGCTGGCGGAGGCCGCCGCGCTGCTGGAGGGCGACCTGGTCTTCGGCTGGCGGCTGGACCTGAAGCATCAGCTGATCACGGGGCGCCTGGCCCTGCTGAGCGGTGACCCGGGGCAGGCCGCGGCCGTGGCCGCCGGCCTGGAGGCACACGCGGCCGCGCTTGGTGTCCCTCGCTACGCCAGCGTCGCCCGCCTGCTCCGCCACCGGGCGGACCGGGCCCTGGGACAGCCTGTCGACCTGGCCTGCGTCGAGGCCGACCTGGACCTGCTCGACGCGTCGGTGGCGATCGAGGCGTGGTGGTGGACCGGCGAGGTGGCCGCCGACTTCGCCAGCGCCGCCTGGCTGGACCGGGCCTTGGACCGCGCGGACCGGCTCGCCCGTCAGGCAGAGGGCCACGCGGAGGGGCTGCGGCGGTACGTGGACCAGCGCCTGCCGGCCTGGCGCGCCCTGGCTGGGTAGGCCGCCCCTGGCCGGCGGGGCCAACTGGCCTGCGAGCCACCCTGGCCGGCGTAGCCCCGATGCGCGGGACGGCCCTGGCTCAGCGGCCGGTGGGGACCAGGCCGGTGAGGACCAGCATGGAGACGACCAGCGGGCCGGTTCCGGCCACGGCCTGCTCGGCAGCGCGCCGCGCGGCCGCCCGCTGCCCGGCGTCCAGCGACTGCAGGAACGGGGCAACCTGGGCCATGCCCAGCCGCCACGACGCCAGCTGCGCCGGGTCCGACAGGCCGGTCGGGACCGTCATCGTGCGCACCTGCACGTCGGTGAATCCGGCTCCGGCTGCCTGGGCGGCCAGCCGCCCCGGATCCTGTGCGGCCGGGCCGGCCTCCCGTTGCAGCGACAGATACCAGGCGGGGGGCTGGAAGCCGAATGGGCGGAGCGCCTCGTCCACGGCCAGCTTGGCCGGGTGAGTCCAGCCGGGCGCGAAGGTGCTGGCCGCGAGGCCGCGGCCGACGCGCCGGGCCTCGCGCAGGGCAGCCCCGGGCCCGCTCAGATGGTTGAGGCAGAACGCGGCCACGACCAGGTCGAAGGCCTGGTCGCGGAACGGCAGGGCCGTCGCGTCGGCCGCTACCGGGTGCTGCACCGGGCCGCCCCGGAGCAGCATGGCCACGGCCAGGTCGGCGGCCACCACCCGGGCGGCGCCCGCGGCGAGCGCGGCCCGGCCGACCACGCCGGTGCCCGCGCCCAGGTCGAGGACCCGGCCGCCGGCCACCGGGAGCGGCGCCGCCGCGACCAGGGCCCGGGCCAGCGGGGCATACACCCGCTCCGGGCCGCCGGCCCAGTCCGCGGCCGCGGCGTCGTAGGCCGCCCGCACCTCCGGGGCCAAACCAGCCGAACCCAGCTCAGCCGAACCCAAAGCAGCCGAACCCAGCTCAGCGGAGTTCAGCTCAGCAGGGGTGCGGCCTGCACCGCCTTGGCCTCCCACCACGCCAGCTCCTCGTCGTAGCCGCCCAGGGCCTTCTCCCAGCCGAACTGGACCAGGGCCCCCAGCAGGCACAGGGCCAGCTGCCGATCCCACCACGGCCCGGTGTCGATGCCGCAGTCCTCCAGCGCCTCCCGGTAGACGGTGATCGACGTCTCCTTGGGCTGCGGCAACCGGCGGCAGTTGATGGCCAGGTACCAGGCCAGGTCGCTGAGCGGCGTGCCCAGCCCGGACGTTTCCCAGTCCAGCACGACCGTCCGCCCTGCGTCGTCGGTGCCGAGGTTGTCCAGCTTCCAGTTGCTGTGCACGAACGTGTGCGGCGTCGAGGCCAGAGCGTCCACCAGCGGGCCTGGGTCGTAGGCCAGCGGGGTCACCACGGCCGCGGCAGCGGGCGCGACCTGCGCCAGCAGCGGCCAGCCCCGGCCGACCAGCTGCGGCACGAGGTGCGCCGTCCCGGTGACCGCCTCCGTGGCCGCCTCGGCCTGCGCCATCCACGGAGACAGCTCGAGATAGCGGTGCAGCTCCGGGATCACGTCGAGCTCGGGGCCGCAGTCCCAGAACGCGGCGTGCAGGGCGGCCATGTGCCGCAGAAAGCGCACGTGCTGGGCCAGCGGGATGACCTCATCCGTGGCCGGGACCAGCCAAGGGGTCACATCGTGCATGAGCAGGACATAGCCGCGGGGCCAGGCCGGCCCCGGCCCGGCTCCGGGCCGGGACCGGGATCATCCGGGGCAGCCCCCACGATTGGCTCGTTGAAGCAGGAGGGCAGCCGGGCCAGGATGCCCCGTTCCCACAGCTCCACCCCTGCGCTGCGCAGCGAGCCGGACGCCCGCAAGGTCCAGTCCCCGCTCAGGTCGAGATGCTTGAGCACGTAGCCCTGGCCGCCGATCACGACCCGCTCCAGCCGGGCGCCGGACTTACCCGGGACCCCATCCAGGGGGGCCCGCCCGGTCACGCCGGTGAGCAGCTCGGCCACATCGCGGTAGCGCCGGGCAGGCAGGGCCGCCACGGCACCGTCGCGGCCCTCCCCCGGATCATGCATCAGCCGCTTCCATTTCAGCCAGCAGGGCGGCCGGCCAGCGGCCCCCGCAGAACACCATATCGGAGGCGATACGGTCGCCCCGGACCGTAATCAGGTGCATGTGGTGCCCGGCGTGCGGCACCCCATTCTCGGTCCAGCTGAGGGTGTACTCGACGACTTCGCTCGCCCCGCCAGAGACCGGGTAGCGGCGGAGTTCGTCGAAGTGGCCCGGGTCCGCGAACCACCGGGCGTACTCGGCGCGGATCGCCTCCGGCCCGGCGGCGTGCAGCCGCCAGCCGGGCACGGTCGCGTCCAGGGTGGCGTCGCTGCTCCACACGTCGCAGCCAGGGATGGTCGCGGTCTCGATCGCCTGCAGGAACTTCTCGATCACCGGGTGCTCTGTGGCCGGATTCTGCGCTACCGGGTTCTGGGTCATGGTCGCCTCCTGACGGGTCAGACCCATGGTGCGGGCCCCGGTTTGCAGCCAGGTTGCAGTTCCGGTGCGGGTCAAGGGACCGGACCCGACCCTGCGGGACGCGGAGCGCCGCTGATCACCGCAGGGCGTAGACCCGGAAATCGTTGCTGCCGACGTACGCGGTCCGGCCCGCCACGGCGATCTGGGATGCCACCGGCCCGCTCGCGGCGAACTGCCACACCGGGCCGCCGTCGCTGGCGCGCAGCGCGCGCACGACGAAGTCGTTGCCGCCCGCGTACACGATCCCCCGGGCCACCGTGATACCGGAGTTCACCGAGCCGTCCGTGCGGGCCTGCCAGGCCCGGCGGCCGGTGCTGGCCCGCAGGGCCAGCACCGTGTTGTCGTTGCTGCCCAGGTAGACCAGCCCATCGGCGACCGCGATCCCGGACTCCACTGCCCCGCCCACCGGCGAAGCCCAGAGCTTGCGGCCATCAGCGGCCCGTACCGCGTAGAGCTGGCCGTCGCCGCTTCCGGCGTACACGACCCCGCGGGCCACGGCCACGCCCGTGGCCCCGCCCACGCCGGTGGGAAAATCCCAGAGCCTGCGGCCATCGCTGGCCCGGAGGGCGTGAACCGCGTCGTCGTCGGCGGAGGTGATGACCGTCCCCCCGGTGACGGCGATCCCGGTGGCCCCGGCGCCGAGCCTGGTCCCCCAGAGCTTGGTGCCGTCGCTCACGCGCAGCGCGTACAGGGTCTCGTCGTCGCTGGCCACGTAGACCACCGGACCGCTCACCACGATCGCCGACTGCACGGCACCGCCGGCCGGGAAGGTCCAGAGCGGGTGGCCGTCACTGGCCCGCAGCGCGTACACGCTGGCGTCGTTGCTGCCGGCGTACACCCGGCCGTCCGCCGCCGCGATCTTCGATTGCACCGCACTGCGGGTCGGGAAGGTCCAGAGCGGGTGGCCGTCGCTGGCCCGCAGGGCGTACACCTTGTCGTCGGTGCTGCCCGCGAAGACGGTGCCGCCGGCCAGCGCCAGCCCCGTCACCATGCCGCCGGTGGAGTGGCTCCAGAGTTCGTGGCCCGCGGCGGGCGCGGCCGCGCTGGCCGGCGGGCTGGTGCTGCCGGTTGCGAGCGGCCGGGATGCCGCGCGCGGGCCCGGGTGGTGCCCGGCCGGCGGGTGCTGCGGCGGGCTGTCCTGGCTGAGCACCCACCCGGCACCACCTAGCCCGGCCCCGGTGACCACGGCCAGCCCGAGCAGCACGCGCCGGCGGGTCAGGCCGGGACCGGCCGGACCGGAACCGGCCGGACCGGGAGCAGCCCCCAGGACCTGATCGGCAGGCAGGGCTGGCCCGGAGCCGCCCGCCTGGGCCGCCACCGTCTCGGCGGTCAGGCCGGCCGTTCCGGCCTCAGCCACGCCCGCTGCGGAAGGGCTGGCGGGCGCGGTGGTCCCAGCCGCCCGCGCAGTGCTGGCCATCGCCAGCGCGGTGGTCCCAGGGGCCAGCGAGGCGCTCCCAGCCGGCGCGGTAGTCCCGGCCAGGGCGGTGGTCCCGGCCAGCGCGGTGGCCTCAGCCCCCGGGGCGGTGGCCCCGGCCGCTGGCGCGGTATGCCCGGACGTCCCGGCGGCCCGGGTGAGACTCCCGGCCCCTCCGGCCGGAGTCGGGCCGGTCGGTCCCTCCCGCAGTTCGGTGGTGAGCCGGGCCTGGTACGAGCGGATGAGCCCGGTCACGGCCACGGGCCAGAAGGAGGCCAGCGCGTCCCCTTCATCGGGGGCCCGGCCCGCGGCGATCGCGGCCTGCAGCTCATCCAGGGTGGGACGGTCCGCGGGCACCTTGGCCAGGCAGCCCGCTGCGAGCCCGCGCAGCCCGCCGGGGACCTCCGCGAGCGCCGGAGCCGAGTGCACCACCCGGTACAGCAGCGACGCCTGCGGGCCGTGGCCGAACGGGCCCGTCCCGGTCGCCGCGAACACGATCACGCAGCCGAAGGAGAACACGTCGCTGGGCGTCCCGACCCGGGTGCCTTCCGCTTGTTCCGGGGACATGTACGAAGGCGTGCCCACGATCATCCCGGTCGAGGTCATCGCGGTCTTCTCCAGCGCGCGGGAGATCCCGAAGTCGATCATCCGGGGGCCGTCCAGGGCGAGCAGCACGTTGGCCGGCTTCAGGTCCCGGTGCACGAGGCCGCAGGCGTGGACCGCCTGCAGCGCTTCGACCAGCCCTCCGGCCAGCCGCCATACCGATGCCGGCGGTAAGGGCCCAGCGGTGTGGACCGCCTCGGCCAGCGACGGTCCGGGCACGTACACGGTGGCCAGCCACGGCGGGTCGTCGTCGGGTCCGGCCGCGATCACCGGAGCGGTGTAGGCCCCGCTCACCGCGCTGGCCGCGGCGACCTCCCGGCGGAACCGGTTCCGGAACTCCGGATCACCAGCCAGCTCACGATGGATGACCTTGACCGCGACGGCCCGGCCTCCCGGGGAGTAGCCCAGGAATACCTGCCCCATCCCGCCGGCCCCCAGCCGCGCCCGCAGCCGGTACGGCCCCATGTGCCGGGGATCCCCGGCTGCCAGTGCTACCACGATGCGCCCCTACCGCCCAGTCCGGACGACTCCGGCTGCCCTCAACACGTGGCCGGGCACGCCGTAGTTCAACCCGCGGCGGGTCAATGATCCGGCTCTGGCCGGGCCCCGCTCCCGGTTCGGGTTAAGTCACCGGGCCGGCAGGCGCGGCTCGCCGGCTGTCGTGGATGTGTCCAGGCCTGCCGCCCGGCCACGGACACGCTTGATGTGACGGGCGTAGCTGATCTGGCCATAGGTCTGCCAGATCAGCCGGGCCGCTGCGGGCATCGCCGTGAGCACGCTGGCGCGCTCGCCGGCGTCGGCGTCCTCGAGGACCGCGCCGAGGAAAATGAGCAGCTGGCGCTTAGGCGTACTGGCCAGGAAGTGCTCGCCCAGGGCATCCCATTCCGGCTGGGTGAGATACCGCCCGGCCACCGGGAGCAGGTGGGCTTCCTCGTCGTCGAGATGTTCGAGCAGCACGCCGCGATGCTCGCTGAGCGCGTCCACCAGAGCGTCTCGCGCAGGTGTGCTGGCCGACGCTTGCCAGGCGGGCAGGGCCAGCATCACCTGGTCGAGCGACTCGGCGACCCGCTCGTGCTGTGCTTCCATCCGGAGCACCAGGCCGGCTTGCAGGTCGGCCCGGGTCCGCAGCAGCGGCCAGATCAGCTCGTCCTCACCGTGATGGTGGTTGTGCAGCCCGAGCCGGTACCAGCGAAGATGCGCGGCGAGCGCTCTGGCGCGGCGTCGGTCGCCGTCCTCCACGCCAGCGATGAGCGGCGCGAGCAGCAGCGATTCGCGCCGGAACGCCCGGTGGATGACGACCATGTCGTGGGTGTCCAGGGGCGGCCCGGCGTGGCCGGATGTGATGGGTGCAGTCACGGGAATTTCTCTCTTTCAGATCTTCCGAGGCCGTGGCTATCCGGCCGTGCGGGCGCTGTCCCAGGCGGCGCTGTCGGTGAAGTGCGTGTCGAAACGGTCCTGCGCGGCCAGCAGGATTTCCCGCGGCTCCTGGCCCGCGCGCCACCGCGCGACATGGCGGAAGTAGTCGAACCGCTCGACGCCGGGCGTGATGATAATCAGCGCTTCGGCGCCCGATCCCTGGTGCGCGCCGAACGCATGGGCCAGCCCCGGAGGGACGACGAGCAGGTCGCCCCCGCCCACGGTGACGATGTCGTCGCCGGCCAGGACATCGAGCTTGCCGTCGAGGATGAAGAACAGCTCGGATGACTTCTCGTGCCGGTGCGGCACCGCGCCGGCGGCTCCCTGGCCCAGCGCGATCCGGTGGCTGCTCAAAGCGCCATGGGTCGCGCTGCTGTCCGCGAGTAGAAAGTGCCCGATCGACTCCAGTTGCTCGGCTTCGCCCTCGCGGACCAGTACGGGCTGGCCCAGATCGGTGATGTGTGCGGACATCGTGAGCTCCTCATTTTGGTTGCGATGCGTCTCACCCTCGCCCGCTGGCCATCATCTGTCCAACAGATGTATTCACTGATCATCATTGGTAAAGTCGATGTATGGAGCTCCGCCAGCTCGCGCACTTCGTCGCGGTCGCCGAGGAGCGGCACTTCACCCGGGCCGCGGCGCGGGTGCACGTGGTGCAGTCCAGCCTGAGCTCGTCGATCGCCGCGCTAGAACGGGAACTGGGTGAAGCGCTCTTCGTCCGGGACAACCGCCGGGTCGCGCTGACTCCGGCCGGCCGCGCACTGCTGCCTGCGGCGCGCCGGGCCCTCGCCGCGGCCGATGAAGGCCGCGACGCCGTAGCCGGTGTGCGGGGCGTGCTGCACGGCCAGCTGCAGGTGGGCGCGATCCAGACCCTGGGCGTCGTGGACCTGGCCGCGTTGCTGGCCAGGTTCCGCCGCGCTCATCCCGGGGTCACCATCCGGCTGAGCCACGGCGCGGCTTCCGACCTGGCCCGCGCGGCCGCCGACACCGAACTCGACCTCGCCTTCATCGACGGTCCGGTCGACCCGGCCAGGCTCATCCGCGTCCCACTGGGCCGGGACTACCTGGTTCTGGCCGTCCCTGCGGATGACCCGCTCAGTCGGCGGACCAGCATCCGGCTGGACGACCCGGTGCTCCGCGACCGCGAGTTCGTCGAATACCGGGCCGACTCGGCCCTGCGGGCCCAGATCGACGCCGCGTGCGCGGCCGCCGGGCTGGCCCGGCGGATCGTCTGCGAGGTAGCGAACATGCAGTACCTCGTCGAATCGGTGCGGCACGGCCTGGGCATCACCGTGCTTCCGCCGATGGCCATCGAGGCCGCGGGCGGGCGCGTCGGCGCCGTCCCGATCACGCCGCCGCTGCACCGCGATCTCAGCGCGGTCGTCGCGGCGGGCCGGCCGCCCACTGGGGCCGCGGAGGCGCTGCTCGACCTGCTCGCGGCCGGCCTACCGGGTGACGCCGGCTGACGCGTTCACCTCGATGGGGTGGGCGAGGGTCTGGTAGACCACGCAGTAACGCTCGGTCAGCCGGAGCAGCGTCGCGATCTCATCCTCGCTGGCCTCGGTGTCGAGCTCGAAGCTGAGCCGGATGGACGTGAACCCGACCGGCGCCTCCCGGTCCACCGCCAGCGTGCCCCGGAAATCCAGGTCGCCCTCGGCGTGCACGGTGCCGCCGGTGACGGCTATGCCGAGCGACGTGGCCACCGCCCGGAGCGTCACCCCCGCGCAGGCGACCAGCGCCTCCAGCAGCATGTCCCCGGAGCAGAGCAGCGACCCGTCGCCGCCGGTGGCCGGATGCAGCCCCGCCACGGCCAGTGCGCGGCCCGTGTCCACCGAGCAGCTGATGCCCTCGTCCCCCAGCTCACCGCGGGCGCGCAGGGTAACCACCGCCTGCTGCGGATCCTGGCGGTAGGCGTCCTTGAGCGGCTCCTGCACGGCGCGCAGTCCGTCGCTGTCCACGGGCGTCTCCCTCTCTGTTCGGGGCTGATTTCAGCGGCGGTCGCTGGAATACAGGTACGGGCTGCGGCCGCCGGGGTCCACCGGGGCAGCCGCGGTTTCGCCACGCAGCCAGCGGATCGCGGCCTGGATGCCTTCGCCGTACTGCGGGGGCGGATAGCGGTCCGGATCCACCGGGACACCGCCGGGACGGCCCTGCAGCACGACCAGGTTGGCCGCGGCGTCCTCATGGTGCAGGTGCGAGGTGCTCGGCAGGCCGACCGTGTGCCCGCACAGCGGCGCGGCCGGCGATTCGCCCAGGACCCAGTCGAGCAGATCCCGTACGCCGCGCAGCCAGGCCGCGTTCATCCAGCCTGGTTCCCAGCGCCACGGATGCCGGGCATCCGAGGGGGACATGGGATCGGGCAGGTCAGCCTGGTGCAGCGCGTCCCGCGTAAGGTCACGGAGCTGGCGCATGTCGTCATCGGTACGTACGTAATCGCCGCGGGCCCCGATGAAACGGCCGCGGTTGTCCGCGTGCACCGGGATCTCGTCGCTGCCCCCCGCCAGCCAGGCCAGGACCGCCCGGGTCTCACGGAACTGGTCGCGGAAATCGGCCGGCACGCCAGGCGGAGCCGTGGAGCCCTCCGGCTCCGCCGCGGCCTCGGCCAGGATCTCCTCCCGTGACGGCGGGCAGCCGGGGGCCAGAGACAGGGTCACCGGCGACGGGCGGGTCCCGGTCAGCGCCCACTGCCAGGCCAGGGCGGTGCGGCCACGCGGGCCCATCTCGCGCAGGCTCTGCGCGAGAACCGCCTCGACGTGGGGGCGGGGCCGCACGATCGCGGGGCTGAGCTGGTCGGGCAGATACACGGTGGTCACGGTCCCACGGTACGGGCGACCGCTGACAGCGTCATCCCCGTCCCGGTAAGCTGCGAGCGGGTCGTGACTGGCGCGCTGGGATGGGTAACCATCGGGGAGCGGCCCCGTCATCGGGACGCATGCCGGGCGCCTGGGCCTCTCCGTGAGCACACTGAACGCGCCTCTGGAGGTTTCCATGTCGTCACCGAGCACCGAGTCGTCCGCCTTCCGCAGCGCGCTGGACGTGGTCCGCAGCGTCGAGCCGGGGGTGGCCGACGCGATCGCCGCCGAACTGGCCAGCCAGCGGGCCTCGCTCAAGCTCATCGCCAGTGAGAACTACGCGTCACCCGCGGTGCTGCTGGCCATGGGCAACTGGCTGAGCGACAAGTACGCCGAGGGGACCATCGGGCGCCGGTTCTACGCGGGCTGTGCCCAGGTGGACACGATCGAGACCATCGGCGCGGGCCACGCACGCGAGTTGTTTGGCGCGCCGCACGCCTACCTGCAGCCGCACTCAGGCATCGACGCCAACCTGGTCGCCTACTGGGCGATCCTGGCCCGCCGGGTCGAGGCGCCGGCGCTGGAACGGGCGGGCGCCCGGCAGGTCAACGACCTGACCGAGGAGGACTGGTCGCGGCTGCGCCACGAGCTCGGCAACCAGCGGATGCTCGGCATGTCGCTGGACGCCGGGGGGCACCTGACGCACGGCTTCCGGCCGAACATCTCGGGGAAGATGTTCGAGCAGCGCTCGTACGGCACCGACCCGGCCACCGGCCTGATCGATTACGCCGTGGTGCGCGAGACCGCGCGCGAGTTCCGGCCGCTGGTGCTGGTGGCCGGCTACTCCGCCTATCCGCGGCGGATCAACTTCGCGGCGATGCGCGAGATCGCGGACGAGGTCGGCGCGACGTTCATGGTGGACATGGCGCACTTCGCCGGTCTGGTCGCGGGCAAGGTGTTCACCGGCGACTTCGACCCGGTCCCGCACGCGCACATCGTCACCACGACCACGCACAAATCGCTGCGCGGCCCGCGGGGCGGCATGGTGCTGTGCCAGCCTGAGCTGGCCGAGGCGGTGGACCGGGGCTGCCCGCTGGTACTCGGCGGTCCGCTGCCGAACGTGATGGCGGCCAAGGCCGTGGCGCTGGCCGAGGCGCGCCAGCCCAGCTTCCGCGAGTACGCCCAGCGCATCGTGGCTAACGCCAATGCCCTCTCGGACGGGCTGATCCGCCGCGGAGCCCGGCTGGTCACCGGCGGCACCGACAACCACCTGGCGCTCATCGACGTCGGCGGCTACGGGCTGACCGGGCGGCAGGCCGAGCAGGCCCTGCTGGACTCGGGCATCGTGACCAACCGGAACGCGATCCCCCGGGACCCGAACGGCGCCTGGTACACGTCCGGGATCCGGATCGGCACCCCGGCGCTGACCACCCGCGGGCTGGGCACCGCTGAGATGGATGTGATCGCCGGCCTGATCCACGAGGTGCTGAGCCAGGCCCGGCCGGGGACCACGTCCAGCGGCGCGCCGTCGAAGGCGGCCTGCGTGCTGGACGATGCGGTGGCCAACCGGGTGGCCAAGCAGGCGGCCGAGCTACTCGAGGCCTTCCCGCTCTACCCCTCGGTCGATCTCACTTGATCAGGCGGTACTGAGCTACTGATCAGGACGCGAACTCGCCGAGCATCTGGCGGGCGAGGTCGGGCCGGGGAGCGTGGCAGGCGGGACAGCGCGGCCCCTGGCCGGGGACGTTCAGCCAGTAGCCGGACACGGCGGCGCTGCTGACCCGGATGGCCGCGGCCAGCTGCTGGCTGCTGACCACCGCGCCCGGGGGGTTCGTGGACAGCCCGGCCAGCACGCCCACGTGCGGGTTGGCCGCGCGGGCCTGGGCCGCCGCGGCCCGGACGAACGCCCGGTAGGTCTGCGGCTCCCGCTCCAGGCTTTGCGCCTGCACCTCGACGACCCCGGCCACCCGGGCGATCGCGCCGACCAGGTTCAGCCGGAGGTACTGCCGCCACAGCGGGCCGCCCGAGCGGGGCTGGGCGGTGGCCAGGTCCAGGGCGGGCGCCACGATGAGGGTCAGGTGGTGGGCCCGGGTCACCGCCGCGGCCTGCCGCGCGGCCTGGACGGGATGGCGCTGCTCCGTCACGGGCGTGTACGGCCAGACCTCGGGGTCATAGAGGACGGCCCTGGTGCCGGCCGGCAGCTGGCCGCCGTCTACGGCCTGCCGGAGCGCGCTGACCGCCGAGAACGTGACCACCGGCTCGGCCCCGGCCACGGCGAGCGGCTGCTCTCCGGGGGTGAGGATCTCGTAGACGCGGGCCGCCGCCAGCCGGGCCGCCACCGCGGGATCGGAGAGCACCTGGCCGAGGGCGCCCCGGGTCAGCATCCAGGTCGAGCGCTCCCCCGGTCCGGTGAACACCGGACCGGGGGTCCCCGGTGCGGAGGTGGCGGGCGCGGGCGTGGCCGGGCGGCCCGCGCTGGAGTGCGCGGAGCACCCGGCCAGCACGCAGGTCACGGCCATGACCAGGCCGAGAACCCGCGCCCCGCGAGCGGTCAAGAAGCTAGCTGCACGTTCGCGGTCATGCCGCCGAGCGGGGTGACCCGCTGGTGGCCGCTGATCCGCACAATCGCCTGGTAGGCGGTGCCGATCGACGTGCTCACCGGCGTCGGCGAGACCTGCTGGATGGTGCCCCGGACCCCGGTCAGGCCGACGGCCGGCACCGCGACCGTCACCTCCTGGCCCGCGTGGACCTGCTGGATCCCGCTCTCCGGGACCAGCACCGTGACCTGCCAGCTGCTCGAGGTGCGCAGCGCGATCATGGGCAGCGCGGACTGCGACGAGCTGTTCTTGACGTTGGTGGCCGGGCCCTCAGGAAGCAGCGAGAACGGCGGGGACTGTGCGCCCGACGTCTGCGATTGCGAAGCGTAGCTGCGGATCCCGGCGGCGGTCACCGTCTCGCCGGTCTGGCCGTTGATCGCGATCACGGTCCCGGCCGAGGGGGCGATGATCTGGGTCTCGGCCAGCTTGACCTTGTCCGAGGCCAGCTGGGCCTGGTCCTGGGCTAGCTGGGCGCCGGCCGCGGCGATGCTGGCTTGCGTGCCGCTGACCTTCAGCTCCGCCAGGCTCGCCTTGTCCGCGGTGATGGAGGCGCGGTCCGCGCTGATCGCGGCGGTCGTGGACGGGGACGTTTCGGTGGCGAGGACCTGGCCCGCCTTGACGGCCTGGCCCAGCTGGATCGCGACCTTGCCGACCAGCCCTGAGTTCGCGAAGTTCAGGTTGGTCACGCCGCTGCTGCTCACCGTGCCGGTGAAGGAACGTGCGTCGGAGCGCACGATCCGCGGTACGTACCAGACCGCGGCGGCCACCACGATGGCGACGATCAGGATGCCGCCGGCGATCTGCGGGGCGGTGACCGGCCGCCGCCGTAGTTCCTCGGCCTCGGTCTCGCTCGGCCTCCGTCGCGGCCGGTGCGCTGCCCGCCCGCTCTTCCTCCGCCTCCTCCAGAGCTTCCTGCTCCAGCACCTCGTCCTGGGTCGCCACGTCCTGGGAGTAGTCCAGGGCCTCGCTCCCGAGCGTCATGTGCGGGCTGGATGTGCTGGTGTCCGGGCTCCCCGTCAGGGCCATGGTCCTCCGCCTCAGAATCGGTTCCCCCCACCGGACGCCGCCCGCATCAGCGCGGCGAGATCCAACGACCGGCAGGCCAACAAGCCGACATGCGTTCCGCATTTCGGCAGGGCTCAACAGGCGTCATGGCATTCAGCACCATGCGCCTGGCCATTCGGCTGGCTCTCGCGGCAGTCCCGGGCCGGGACCCCACCTAAATCTCCGCGAATGCCGTCCCATTCCCCGCCGATCAGGAGCATACCGGACTCAGGTATATGAGGTACCGCAACTAATTAATAAGTTACATGTCGGTCCGGTTAATTCCACGTAAAACCGAGCTTTATTGATATACTCGATATGCAATATAGGAAAGAGATTGTGACTCCTGCCACGTCCGATCTAGAGCCTCTGAGCAGGACGGACACCACGCTCTGTGTAAGGCCGATAACACATTTGCCATTTCATGGAGCACTTCCTGCAGAAACTCCAAAGCAACAGTTAAGTCCACTGGCCAGCGGGCTCGGCCTGGAATCGTTTCACGTGTCCATAACCCCCGCTTTGCGGACCGGACATATTCCTCTGGTACCTTCGCACCCCATATGCCGGTAAAACCCTTCTGAGATACCGCAGAGGATTTATGGATATACCAGCGCTCTTGGTGACGGCTGTCCTGCTGACCGCGCTCATAGTCGCGTGCCTGCTGCCGGTCTACGCGGACAGCGCGGACGACCGCGGCGACGGGCGGACCGACGTGATCATGCCGGGCTACGTCCGCACGCCGAACCACCGGCCGCGCACCTGGGCGTTCCTGGCCATCTCCGCAGTCCTCGGCCTGCTCTTCCTGGGCTGGAAACGGCCGGCACTGCCGCAGTTGTACTCCGAGGGCGTGCGCGGGGTGGCGGTGGCCCTGACCCACGATCCGGCCAGCGTGAACGGGTACGTCGCCCGGCTGAGGCCCGCCCTGGCCTTCTTCGCGGTCGCCTTCATCATCAGCATCTCGCTGGTCGTGCGCACCGGGCTGGGCCGGCGGCTGGCCATGCTCTCCCACGTCGCGCTCTACCTGGCCATGACGCTGCTCACCCAGGCCCTGATGATCGCCATCGGGATCGCCACCGGCTGGCTGGTGGCCCCGTTCGGCATCGAGGCCACCCTGGCCAACCTGCTCATCGGCGGCCTGGTGATCATGCGCATGACCTTCACCGCGTTCGCCTTGCCCCGGTCAACGACCGTCCCCCTGGTGCGCCGTGACCGGCGCTGGGACAACCTGCTCACCTGGTGTGCCCTGATCACCGTGATCACGTTGCTGGTAGGCCTGTACGCGTTCATCTCCCAGCAGGCCAACCTCGGCTCGGTGTGGCAGGTCTTCGTGCCGCTGTACGCGGTGAGCATGCTGTTCCTGCTCATGTTCGCGCCGCTCTGGCTCATCTGGTGGGCCAACCGGACGCTGCCCCAGCCCGGCGCGGACCGGCCGCCGGTGGACATCATCATCCCGGCCTACAACGAGCGGGATAACATCGTCCGGCTGCTCAAGTCGATCGACATCGCCGCCCGGCGCTACGGCGGCCCGGTCCGCGTCGTGGTCTCAGACGACGGCTCGGTCGATGACACCGCCGAACTGGCCGCGGCCGAACTCGCGAAGTTCCGGTACGCCCACGGCGAGATTCTCACCGACAGGAACGGCGGCCAGGCCGCCGCGCTGAACCGTGGCATCAAGATCACCGACGCGGAGATCATCATCCGGGTGGACGCCGACTGCGTGCTCGGCCCCGACGCGCTCGTCTACTCCGTGCCCTGGTTCCGCGACCCCGACATCGGCAGCGTGGGCGCCATGGAGGAGCCGCGCACCGACACCCGCACCTGGTTCCACGAGATGCGCAAGCTGGAGACCGTGTTCCAGTTCCGGTTCGCCCGGCTCGGCCAGAGCATGGTGGACGGGATCGTGGTCATCCCCGGGACCTTCACGGCCTTCCGGCGCGGCCCGGCCGTCACCGCGGGCGGGTTCCCGGTCGGCATGAACGGCGAGGACGCCGACCTGACCATGCATATCGGCCGGCTGGGCTACCGGGTGGTGGTCGACCCGCGGATCCGCTCCTACGAGGACGTGCCCCGCAGCCCTGGCGAGTTCGTCGAGCAGCGCACCCGCTGGGCCCGGGCCGGCTTCCACG
This sequence comes from uncultured Actinomycetes bacterium, assembly GCA_963718305.1. Classification (GTDB taxonomy): domain Bacteria; phylum Actinomycetota; class Actinomycetes; order Streptosporangiales; family Streptosporangiaceae; genus RYN-230. The sequence goes on along the minus strand of CAVQZG010000018.1, from coordinate 521,974 downwards.
TCTTCGCCCGGCACGTCCCGCTGCGCGCCGGGTCCGCCGGGCCCCGGGTCTGGTTCTGGACCCTGCGCCGCGGCTTCTCCTGGTTCTCCATCCAGGCCGGCCTGGTCGCCCCCATCTTCCTGCTCGAACTCGTGCTGACCAACCCGACCTACCGGCAGAACGTGGCCACGTTCGCGCTGCTGTACATCGCCGGCGGCGGCATCGGGATGGCCGTCAGCATCCCCTACGCGGTCAAGTACGGGTACTGGCGGGCCATCTTGTACTCCCCGTCCTGGTTCATCTTCGCGTTCCTGCGCCGGCTGGCCACCCTGGAGGCCGCCATCTCGCTGCCGGTCCGGCCCTTCCCGGCGCGGCTGCCGGTCAGCAAGGCGCCCGCTGCGCCCGCCTCCCGGTCCGCGGGCCCAGCGGGGTCAGCGTCGGCGCCGACCAGCGCTGACGCGGCGGGCCCGCGAGCGATCCCGCTGCCGGGCAACAGTTGGCCGGCTGGCCAGCCGGCCGTTCAACCGCCGGTCACCCGGGGTTGCCAGGCTGACGGTCATGTCTGCGACGGGGGCGGCGCGGGGCGAACGGTTCAGCGCGGTGATGGCGGCTATCGCGGGCCGGCTCCCGTTTGGCCTGAGCCGCGTGGTGTCCGCGCGACTGCTCGGCTATGCGGTCATCAGCACCCTGACCTTCAGCCTCGATCTGGCCTTGCTCACCGCGTTTCATGGCGGGCTGAGGTGGCCGCTGCCGGTGGCGGTCACCGCGGCCTACGTCCTCGCGTCCGGCCTGGGCTACCTGCTCAACCGGACGCTGAACTTCCGCTCGCACGGCGCCGTCGGCCCCCAGCTGACCGTGTACGCGGCCGTGGTGACGGTGAACTTCCTGGCCCTGATCCTCGGCGTGAGCACCGGGCTGGCGGCCCTGGGCCTGGACTACCGGCTGGCCCGGCTCACCGCGGCCGCCTGTGAGTGCGTGTACATGTACGCGGCCATGCGCTGGCTCGTCTTCCGCGACGCCGGGCCCGCGGGGCGGGGAAACGCGGCGCGGGAAGTCCCGGCCGGCCCGGGGTCCGCCGGCCCGGCATCCGCCGGCCCGGTATCCGCTGGCCCGGGGCCCGCGCTCACCGCCGCCCCGCCGCATGAAGATGACGCAGGACGTCAGAGTACGAACTGACCAAGCCCTTCTCGCAGTACAGCAGGCCGGTCTGGGCGCAGAAAGCCTGCACCACGGTGCGGCAGCGGCGCAGCGCGGGCCGGGGCATGGCCGGGAACAGATGGTGCTCGATCTGGTAGTTGAGGCCGCCGAGCATGGTCTCGGTCAGCCGCCCGCCGCTGACGTTGCGGGAGGTGAGAACCTGCTGGCGCAGGAAGTCCAGGCTGTCCTCCTCGCTCAGCACCGGCATGCCCTTGTGGTTGGGGGCGAACGCGCAGCCCAGGTAGAGACCGAACAGCCCCTGCTGGATGGCGATGAAGGCCAGCGCCCGGGGCCAGGACAGCACGAGCAGGACGGCCGTGAGGTACCCGGCGACGTGCAGGATGAGCAGCAGGCCTTCCAGCCACCGGCGGCGGACCGGGCCGGTCAGCACCGCCCGCAGGCTGATGACGTGCATGCTCAGCGCCTCGAGCAGCAGCATCGGGAAGAACAGGTACGCCTGGTAGCGGGCCAGCGCCCGGGCCGCCCCGCGCCGTCCGCGGGCCTGGTCAGGAGTGAAGGCCAGCACCGGGATGGTGATGTCGGGATCCTTGCCCGCCTGGTTGGGGTAGGCGTGATGCCGGTTGTGCTTCCCGGTCCACCAGCCGAAGCTCAGGCCGATCAGCAGGTTGCCGTGCACCAGGCCGACCACGTTGTTGGCCCGGCGGGAGCGGAAGATCTGCCGGTGCCCGGCCTCGTGGCCGAGGAAGCCGAGCTGCCCGAATACGCCGGCCAGGTACACCGCGACCAGCAGCTGGTACCAGGAGTCGCCCAGCGCCACGAAGGCCGCCCATCCCCCGGCGAGCAGGACCGCCATGATGATGATCTTGATGGTGTAGTAGCGCGGCCGCCGGTCCATCAGCCCCTCCTGGCGGATCCGGCGGCGCAGCTCGGCATAATCCGGCAGCACGGAGCCCGGAAGCACGGAGCCTGGAAGCACAGGGCCCGGAAACACGGAGCCCGCAAGCACGGGGTCCGGAGGCGCGGGATCGGCTACCGGGATCAGCGTGCCTGACTGCGGAACCCCTGGCTCGCTCATGTCAGTCACGTCCCCTGTCCGGTCCCGGATCGGCGGTCTGCATCGGGATCGGCCGGATGCCCGCGCAGGTCGTGCCACCATTCGGCCAGGGCCAGCTGGAGCAGCCCCGGCAGCAGGTCCCGGGACCGCCTGACCATCCAGCCGGTGCCCTTGGTAGCCATCCAGTGGGCCTGGCGCCAGGCGCTCGGCTCGGGGTTGGCCGGCTCGGGATCGGGCGGGGCCAGCGGCGGCATGCCCCGCTCCGCCAGCCGCTCCGCGAACATCCGGGCCAGCAGCCGGTGCCCGCGCTCGCTGGGATGTAGCCGGTCCACGCCCCACATCCGCTTGTCGTAGATCTCGGGGCGTGCCGCGAGGTCCACGTGGACGAGGTCGTAGCGCACCGCAAGCTGGCCCAGGACCGCGTTGATCTGGTGGGCCCGGCGGGCCAGCGGGCGGCGCATCGAGGCCGGGATCCGGAGCAGCAGCCCGGGGTCGGGCAGGCTCGCGGTGAGCACCACGGTCCCGGCGTGCTGCAGCGCGGCCACGGTGTTCTCCAGGTCCGCCGCGATCGCGGCCGGGTCGAACTTCCCGCGAAGCGTGTCGTTGACGCCGACCAGCACCGAGGCCAGCGCCGGGCGCACCGAGAGCGCCAGGGGCAGCTGCTCACTGGCCACGTCCCGGATCAGGGCGCCGCTCCGGGCCAGGTTGCACAGTTCCACCTGATCCGGCGGGGCCAGCGAGCCAGCCAGCAGGGCCGCCCAGCCGCGCCAGCCACCCTGCGGCATCTGGTCCCCGATGCCCAGCGTGACCGAATCGCCCAGGGCCGCGAACCGCATCACCGGGCCCGGCCCGGCCGCCCGGGGGCTGGCCTCGGACGTGCTGGTCATGGCGGGCTCCCGCCCCAGCCGCGAACCCGGGCGCCCACTCCGCCGGCCCGGGCTCCGCGGGCGCTGGCTCCCCCGGCACGGGCTTCCCCGGCCCGGGCCCCGCCGACGCTCGCCGTGACCACCCCGGGAAGGCCGGGCCCCGGATCCAGGCCGTGCGCGTCCAGGAAGCCGCGCACCGCGGCGGGCCAGCCGTACCGCTCGGCCTGCTGCCGGGCCAGCTGCCTGCGGCCGGTCACGTCCCGCTCCAGCAGGGACTGGACGGCGTCGGCGCACGACGCGTCATCGTCCTCCGTGGTCAGGCCGGCCGGCCCGACGATGTCGGGCAGGGCGCTCCGGCTGCTGACCACGACGGGTGTGCCGCTGGCCAGTGCCTCCAGAGCCGACAGGCCAAACGTCTCGACCGGCCCGGGCGCGATCACCACGTCGGCGGTCGCGAGCAGCCGGGCCAGCACCCCGCGGTCGGAGATGTGCCGCAGGAACCGGACGGGCAGGCCGCGGGCCTGGGCCTGCAACGACCGGCGCTGCGGCCCGTCTCCCGCGACCACGAGGACGGCGGGCAGGCCGCGGCGGCGCAATTCAGCCAGGGCGCCGAGGGCACGCTGCGGGCGTTTTTCCGGCGACAGGCGGCTGCAGTGCACCAGCAGGGCCTGGCCGCCCGGAGCGAGCCGGGACCGCAGGCTCTCGTCCCGGTGGCCGGGGTGAAAGCAGGCCAGGTCCACGCCGAGCGGCACCTGGAGCAGGTTCGGCACGCCCAGCCGGCGGAATTCGGCGGCGGCCCACGCGGTGGTGCAGACCACCACGTCGTAGGAGCGGGCCGTGCTGCGGTTGAACTGGTCGGCGAGCCACGCCGCGGGCACGCCCGGCGGGCTGAACATCGCCATCAGCCCGGCCAGACTGTCGTGCGACACCATCAGGGACCGTACTCCGCGGGCCCGGGCCCAGGCGCCGGTCCAGCGCAGCGTGGTGCGGTCGGACACCTCGAGCCGGTCGGGCTCCAGTTGCTCGAGCAGCCGCCCCAGGGAACGGCGGGCCAGGATGGCCCGGTACCCGCCGGTGGCCGGCACCCGCCAGCCGGGCACGGTCACGACCAGCCCCTGCTCGGTCAGCTGCCGTCCCGGCCGTGCGCCGGGAATGACGAGCACTGGCTCGTGACCGGCGGCCAGGTACCCCGCGCCCAGTTCACGCAGGGAGGTCCGGAGGCCCCCGGACGCCGGGGCCACATAGTTGGCGAGCCGCACTACCCTCACGCCTCAGCCCGCCTCACGCCTCAGCCCGCCGCACGGTCGCTACGTGCACACCCCGATCCTGACGGGGCCAGACTCATGGATCAGCAACTCAGCGTGACAACTTCGCGAACAATGGGTGGCATTACCACCCACCAGTCAGCGAACAGGAACCGGCTCCGCCCAGCGCGGGGCGGACGGGAGCGCGGCCAGCAAGGCGCGGGCCCAGTCGCGATAACCGGCCTGGCTGGGATGAAAGTAGTCCGAGGCGAACTTCCCGGGCCAGGGCGGCCGGAAATGCGTGGATACCTCGGCGACCGGCAGGCCGCGCGCCCGGGCGGCCTGGTGGATGGTCCGGTTGACCCGCGCCACGTAGGGCACGCTGAACCGGCCGAGCACACCCCACAGCCCGCCGGGCAGCGGCAGGTCCAGGACGACCGTCTGCTCCGGCAGGGTGGCCACCAGGGTGCGCAGGTCGGCGAACAGCCGGGACGGGGCGGTGTAGAGGATGTCGTTGACGCCGATCCCGCAGGTCACGAGGTCCGGGGCGGCGGGCAGCCGGGGCAGCTGGTACTGCAGGACGTCACGGATGAGCGCGCCGGACGTGCTCAGGTTGAGCACCCGCCACCGCTGCCCGGTCCGCTCCCGGAGTTCGGCCAGCACCTGCCCGACGTAGCCGCTCTCCGGGCTGGGCGCGCCGAGGCCCTGGGCCGTGGAGTCACCGAGCACCACCCAGAGCGGCCCGGACTCGGTGAGGATCCGGTAGTTGTGGAGCTGCCAGTGGCTGGCGAACGCGACACAGTCACCACGCATGGCCACCACGCCGTCGGTCCACCGGCCGAACCACCCGCCGCGCAGTCCGGACAGGTCCGCGACCGGTGTCCTGGTCACGTAGGAGGCCATGTTGGCCACGATCTCGACCGGCGAGCGGCGCACCCCGTCGCCGTTTCCGGAAAACGCCTTCATCCAGGCAGGACGCGAAACTTCGGGCGTCCGGTGCATGCGTGCTCCCAGCCCCGGTCACCCGGCAGTTTTACTTACGTAGAGATGAACGAAGATAGGCAAATAAAACGACAGCTGTCAAAGCGCCGGTGTACGACCGTCAGCCCCGGGCCAGCCGGATTGTGGCCGCGTACCGACTGAGGCCGCACGTATTGTGCGGCCGGACATCGACAGGTACCGGGGTTGTCCGTGATGCTGGAGTGGTGCCTGTCCTGACTACCGCTGGAGCCCCGGATGAGTCCCTCTCCCCGCACTGACGCCGCTGACTTGATCACTTCGATCGGCCGGCACTGGATCTGGGTGCTGGCCTTTGGCATCCTCACGCTGGTGGCCGGCGTGGCCGCGGTGGCCTGGCCCGGCCCGACGGTCATCGCGATCGCGGTGCTGTTCGGCATCCAGTTGGTCATAGTCGGCATCTTCCAGTTCGTGAGCGCGTTCGCAGGCGGCGACCAGTCCGGCGGGGTCCGGGTGCTGAGCGCCGTGCTGGGGTTGTTCGCCTTGATCATCGGCCTGTACGCGATCCGCCATGTGCTGGTCTCCGTGGTGGCGCTGGCGCTGCTGCTGGGCATCTTCTGGGTGGTCAACGGCTTCACGGAGATCTTCAACGCGCTGGCTCACCGGGATATCCCGCACCGGGGCTGGACCGGCTTCATGGGAGTGCTCAGCATCCTGGCCGGGATCGTCGTGCTGGCCTATCCGGGCATCTCGCTGGTGACGCTCGCCCTGGTGCTCGGCGTGTGGCTGATCATCTACGGGGTGATGGAGATCGCGTTGGCGTTCCGGGTCCGGTCGGCGGTCGGCCGGGTCCGGCATGCGGTAACGAACCCGGTGTGATCACGCCCCCGGGCGCGTCCCCGGGAGCTGCGGGCCAGCGGCTGGACTGGCCGGTGCCGCCTCGTTCTGCTGGGCCCTGGCCTGCTCGATGCGGGCGTGCGCGGTGGCATAGACCTGGCTCACGTCGAGGCCGAGGTGGTTGGCGAGCGCCTCCAGCCAGACCTCGGACAGCACGTTGGTCTCGAAGTCGACCTCGGATCGCAGGTCGGAACGTGCGGACTCACGGTTCTGGCTGAGCATCACGAAGGTAGAGAGGAAGATCGCCTCCAGCGAGACGATGAGGGTCAGCAGCCCGAATGGGTAAGGGTCGAACGCCCACGGGCTGACGTTGATGATGATCCACGCCGTGAACCACGCCACGTGAATGTAGACGAACTGCAGCGACCCCGCGAAAGCCGTGATCTGATCGGCGATCCGGTCCTCGCGCTTCTGGCGCGCCTTGGCGAAGGCCATCAGTTCACGCCGAAGAGCGATCCCGGACACCTTGCCACCATTCATCTGACGCCCCTCACCAGCCCGACATAACGGTCGCACTATCCCACGGAGACCCGATGAGCAGCCTGCCCAGCGATATCACCGTCCCGGGACGGCCCGAGGTGCACGAGGTGTCGGCCGGCATCTACGCCTACGTCCAGCCCGATGGCACCTGGTGGATCAACAACACCGGCTTCCTGACCGGGCCGCAGGGAGTCATCAGCATCGATGCCTGCGCGACCCACCGCCGGACCCGCGCCTACCAGGCCGCCATCGCGGCCGTCACGCCCGCGCCGGTGCGCACCGTGGTCAACACGCACCACCACGGCGACCACACCTTCGGCAACTGCCTGTTCCCGGCCGCATCGATCGTCGGCCATGAGAGCGCGCGGGCCGAGGCCCTCGCCTTCGGGCCGCCGCGCGAGCTGCCCTTCTGGGACGGCCCGGACTGGGGCGAGCTGATCCTCGACCCGCCCTTCGTCACGTTCACCGACGAGATCGCCGTGCACGCCGGTGACCTGCGGGCGTCCGTGCGTCACGTCGGGACCGCCGCGCACACCACCAACGACTCGATCGTCTGGATCCCGGACCGCTCCGTGCTGTTCTGCGGCGACCTGATCTTCAACGGGGGCACGCCGTTCCTGCTGATGGGCTCCGTGGCCGGCGCGGTCGAGGTGCTGGAGCAGGTCGTGGCGCCGCTTGGCGCCCGGCTCACCGTGCCAGGCCACGGTCCGGTGTTCGAGGGGACGGCACCGCTCGACGCGACGCTGGACTACCTCCGGTTCGTGCTCGATGTCGCGGCCCGCGCCCACGCGGCCGGGGTGACCCCGCTGGCCGCGGCCCGGGACACCGACCTGGGCCGGTTCGCCGGCTGGGCCGACCCCGAGCGGATCGTCGGCAACCTGCACCGGGCCTGCGCCGAACTCGCCGGGACCCCGCGCGGCGGCCCCATCGACGTGCCGGCCGCCCTGGCCGACATGGTCACCTACAACGGCGGCGCGCCGCTCACCTGCCTGGCCTGATCTGCCAGGTCTGATCTGCCTGGCCTGATCTTCCTGGTCTGGCCGACCGGTCCACAGCACGGATAATCGCTCCTTATTACGGCCCGGCGTCAGGCCCACGCCTAGCCCGTGCGGCATTACGGCCGACCGCTACGCAGCAGCTTGTGTTCACAGCGTGACCTCTCCCCCGAGGGCAATTACGATGGGTAGGCGCACGATAGCGGCTTGGGGGGGTTATGACCGCCATCAGCGGACCGATGCCTGCCGACCTGGCCGAGGCGGTACGCAGCCTGACCTGCGGCGCCTGCCAGGCTCCCCGGGGCGAGTACTGCCCCTGCGACGGCACTCACCTGGCCCGCTGGGAACTGGCCGCGGCTGCGGCGCTGGTGTCCGAGCGGGACTACTACGCGGCGGCCGAGGCGGCCCAGCCTGCCCCGCTCGGGTTCCCGCGTGGCCTGTCGGTGGTCCCCGAGCTGTCCGGCGTGGTGTGCCCAGCCGGTCATCCGTTGCGATGGTCGGCGGGCCTCCAGCCGCAGCAGTGGGTGCACCTGGACCCGGTGGCCACCCCGTCGTGCCCGGCCCCGGCCGTGCCCGGGCCGGCTCCCGGGGAACCGTGCCGCTACCACCGCCGTCACTGGTTACTCGGGGTCCCGGCCGTGGCCATCGCGGGCACCGTGCCGGCTTGCCAGCGGTGCACCCGCAAGCACGCCCGCCAGGCCCGGAAGGCCTGACCCAGCCCCGCCCAGCTGCGCGGGCGCCTCCACCCCAGGTACCCGGACGACCCATCCCCAGGTACCCAGGCGGCCCGTGAGCCCCGAGTCCGCTCCCTCCTTGATCACGGTCAATTTCTGACCCATCGCGCCCTTTTTGACCGTGATCATGGAAGACGCACCCGGCGGGTGGGGCCGGCCGGGTAGCGGAGGGGTTAGCCGGGCCGAGGGCCGGTGGGGTCGGGATGGTGCGGGTTAGCCGGGCGGGGGGGCGCTAATCCTAATCGGCGCGGGCGGGCCCAGGTCGGGAGCCACGGCGGACAGCGCCCAGCCATCCCCGGCCGGCGCCGCGGCCAGGCCGAACCGATCCCAGCAGGTGCCCAGGCCCCGGGCCCATACGTCGCTGATCCAGCCGAACGGCAGCTCCACCGCGATCCCGTCGCCATCGCGGGCCAGGGCCGGCTGGGCCGATTCCCCGATCATGGTCAGCGCGACCCGGAGGTCCGGCCGTCCGGTCCAGGCCCGCAGGGTGGCCACCACCCGGCCGTACAGCGCCGCGTGCAGCGCCGGCCGGGCCGCTTCCGCCGCCGCCGCATCTGCGGGCGCGGCCCCGTCGCGCAGCCGTTCCCGCCAGGCCGCAGCGACCGTGGCCGTCAGCCGGGCCTGCATCGGACCGCCCAGGCTGAGCAGCGTGGCCAGAGCGTCCCGCGGTTCCCCGGACGCCGCCGCCCCGCCGCCCATCACCGCAGACACGGCCGCCCGGCGGCGCTGCATCGTGGCCAGCGCCGCCCGCCCGGTCCTCCCGGTCCAGCCCGTGGGCCCCGGCTCGTCGGGCCGGACCGTCACCGGATCGGCCGGCCCGCGGCTGGCCAGGACCAGGGCGCGCAGATCATCGGCGTGCGCGGACCAGGCGTCCAGCGCGTCCAGGCAGGCGAAGCGCTGGCCGGCCAGGGCGCTGAGGATCCGCTCGCTCCCGAGATCGGGGTGGCCGGGAGCCTGCAGTTCCCCGGCCGCCCAGCGCAGCTGGTGCTCCCGGCCGTCACAGGACACCCGGGCCACGGCCGGCGGCACGCCCCGCCACCACGGCGTGCTCACCCGTCTTCACCCCACTCCAGCGGCACCCGGATCACGGCCCGCGCGGTCATCGTGGTGGGCATGATGTCGAGCACCTGGGCGGCCGGATCGAGCGCGGGCCAGAACTCGACCTGCCCGCCAGAGCGGTCCTCGTCGGCGTGCCACTCCCCCTGCCGCCCGAGATAATGATGGCCGCGGTCGTCCGCGGCCCACCAGGCCAGCAGCGGCGTGTCCACCACGCCGGAGGCGTGCGGCCAGTGCCAGTGCGGCAGGCCCGGGACGGTCTCGACGTCGGCGCAGAACCACTCGTCCGTCGAACGCACGGCCAGCAGGGCCAGCGTGACGCCGTCCAGCGGCGGGGTCGTCGCGCCCGCCACCGCAAGGCCCTGGGGGCCGCCGGCCCGGCCGCGCCGGGCCAGCATCGACCGCCACGGCTCCGGCAGCGCCGCGTTCGCGCCGGACGCGGCGCCCGACCCCTGGAAGAGGCCGCCGACCACGGCGCGCACCTCGCCGATGGCCGGGTCGTCCGCCGCCAGTGCCCCCGCGGCGACGAGGGCCCCGATGGACGTTTCCATCGCGTCGGGAGAATGGAATTCGGCCAGGCTGGCCAGCCTGGCCCATAGATAGCGGTGGGCCAGGCCCGCGTCCGGCAGCGGCTCCACCCGCGCCTGCACACCGGCGGACGGCGCGGTGGGCAGCCCGATCCGCTCGCCCAGCACCTCGATCCACGCCGCGTCCGGGGCCAGCGGCGGGCGCGCCTCGAACCGGCCACGCCATTCGTCATCGCTGCCGCCGCCTGAGAAGCTGGCCGTCGAGGTCGTGCCCTGGTCGTCGGTCACGGTGAGCTGCCTGGGCAGCCCCGGGCCCACGACGCGACTGCCTGCACCGCGCGGCACCTGGCCGCCCATCCGGCTCACCCTGCTGCGATGCGCCCGCACCCCGCGCGGCCCGGGGGGCGCCGAAGCCGGGCGCATGGTCACGTGCAAGACGGTGACCTCGTCGCTCAACACGACGTAGCTGAGGAACAACTGGCCCCACGGCTGCTCGATCAGCCGGTGGCACGGCACCGCCCGCAGCGGGCCCAGGGCCGGGGCCGGCGCGGCGCGGCGGGCCGCCCGCCGCGCCCTGACGTGGCGGAAATGGGCGTGCTCACCGCCCCGGTAGGCAAGAGCCAGCCCGTAATCGTCCACGATGGCCTGGGCCACCCCGGCCGTCAGGGCTCCCACCGCTACCAGGGCATGCGCGGCGGTACTGAGCGGTGAGTCATCCCGCTGGCCGTCCTCAGCCGCCGGGTCCAGCAGGGCCCGCTCTCCGGTCAGCCGCAGGTACAGCTCGGCATCAGACTGCGCCACCCGCTCATGCTGTCACGCATCCCGGACCGCTCGGTGATCCTGCACGGGACCCTCGCCGGTCCTGGCGTTAACGTGGGCCCGTGATCCGCAATCGGGTGCTGATCTCCGGTCAGGTCCAAGGCGTGTACTTCCGTGACGCCTACCGCCGGCTGGCCCTCCAGCACGGGGTGACCGGGTGGGTGCGCAACCTTCCCGACGGCCGCGTCGAGGCGGTCCTGGAAGGACCGGCCGACGAGGTGCACCGCCTGGTGGACTGGGCTCACCAGGGCCCCAGCTCGGCCACGGTAACCAGCGTGAGCGTGCGCGAGGAACGGCCCGAGGGACTGGCCACCTTCGTGATCAAGTAGCCGCGTGGCCTGGGTCGTCCTCCTCGGTGTGGATGCCGAGGGTCCGGACGATGTCGCCGATCGTGCCGAACTTGCGCCCGGCCGGCAGCCGGCCGATGGCGGCGACCACATCGTCGGGCGCGCCCTCGTGCTGCAGGAATTCCAGCAGCGCGTCACGTCCCTTGGGCAGCTTGTGTGGCGGGAGCCAGCGGGCGATGTCCGACCGCAGTTCCACGTCGCCGGTAGTCATCCCCCGCGGCACGGCTGGTTCCTGGTCCTCAGGCAGTTCCAGGTCCAGGTGCTCCGGGGCGAACGGCTCGGGCTCCCGCCACTCCTCGGTGCGGGCCGGCTGACCGGTTCGGAGGATGGACTCGTCCTCTCCCTCCATTTGATCGTCAAGCTCTGGGCCGTGCTTGGAGCTTCCGCGTTCCATGTCGCGCCTTTCGTTGCGTGCCTTTGATCTTGATCTTGATCTTGCCAGGATCAGCCACCGGGTCTGGCCGCCCGGCTCAGCTGGCCGGGGCCGCTGCCTGCTGGTCGTGAGCGGTGAAAGTCAGCTGGCCGTCCGCGACGTCTACGGTGACCGCCTGGCCCGGGCTGACCTGCCCGTCCAGCAGCCGCCGCGAGAGCTGGTTGTCCACCTCACGCTGGATGGTGCGGCGCATGGGCCGGGCCCCGAACTCCGGCTGGTACCCGTGCCCGGCGATCCAGTCCACCGCGGCCGGGGTGAACTCCAGCGTCACGTTCTGGGCGTGCAGCCGCCGCCGGGTCTCCTCCAGCAGCAGCTCGGTGATCTGCCGTAGCTCCGACTCATCCAGCTGGCGGAAGATGATGATCTCGTCGATCCGGTTCAGGAACTCGGGCCGGAACGACTCGCGGAGCCGCCGCATCAGCTGCTCCTGCAGGTTGTCCTGGGTCCCGGAGCCGCCCGAGGCCGCGCTGCCCGCAAAGCCCAGCGGGCCGCCGCGCCGGGTGATCAGGTCCGAGCCGAGGTTGCTGGTCATGATGAGGACCGTGTTCCGGAAGTCCACGGTCCGGCCCTGGCCGTCAGTGAGCCGCCCGTCGTCGAGGACCTGGAGCAGGGTGTTGAACACGTCCGGGTGGGCCTTCTCGATCTCGTCGAGCAGGATGACGGAGTAGGGCCGCCGCCGGACCGCCTCGGTGAGCTGCCCGGCTTCCTCGTAGCCGACGTACCCGGGCGGCGCGCCGACCAGCCGGCTCACCGTGTGCCGTTCCTGGAACTCGCTCATGTCCAGCCGGATCATCCGGCTCTCCGCGCCGAACAGCGCCTCGGTCAGCGCGCGGGCCAGCTCGGTCTTGCCCACTCCGGTCGGGCCGAGGAACAGGAAGCTGCCCACCGGCCGGTCCGGGTCGCCGAGCCCGGCGCGGGACCGGCGGACCGCCTCGGCCACCGCCGCGACCGCCTCGTCCTGGCCGATGATCCGCTCGTGCAGGTGCTGCTCCAGGCGCAGCAGCCGGTCCTTCTCCTCCTCGGTGAGCTGGCGCACCGGGATACCGGTGGCCCGGGAGACGACCTCGGCGATGTCTTCCACGGTCACCTCGGGCACCGCGGACTGGGCCCCGGTGAGCTGGTCGATCTGCCCGCGGACCTCGCTGATCTCGTCCCGCAGCTGGGAGGCGCGTTCGTATTGCTCGCTGGCGATGGCCTGGTCCTTGTCCCGCTGCAGTTCCTCGGCCCGTCGCTCCAGGTCGCGTACGTCCCGGCGCGGCGTCTTGGTCCGCAGCCGGACCCGCGCGCCGGCCTGGTCGATGAGGTCGATCGCCTTGTCGGGCAGGAAGCGGTCGGTGATGTAGCGGTCGGACAGTTCCGTCGCGGCCACCAGCGCCTCGTCGGCGTAGCGCACCTGATGGTGGGCTTCGTAGCGGTCGCGCAGGCCGCGCAGGATCGCGATCGTGTCGTCCACGGTCGGCTCGGGCACCAGGATCGGCTGGAACCGCCGGGCCAGCGCCGCGTCCTTCTCGATGTTCTTGCGGTACTCATCGAGCGTGGTCGCGCCGGCGATGTGCAGTTCGCCGCGGGCCAGGGCCGGCTTGAGCATGCTGCCGGCGTCCATCCCGCCCTCGGCGCCGGCGCCCGCGCCGACCAGGGTGTGCAGCTCATCGATGAAGATGATCAGCTCGTCCCGGTGCTCGCGGATCTCGTCGATGATCCGCTTGACCCGCTCCTCGAAGTCGCCGCGGTAGCGGGTGCCGGCCACCACGCCGGTCAGCTCGAGCTGCACCACCCGCTTGCCCGCCAGCGTCTGGGGCACGTCGTCGTCCACGATGCGCTGCGCGAGGCCCTCGACGATCGCGGTCTTGCCCACCCCGGCCTCGCCGATCAGCACCGGGTTGTTCTTGCCCCGGCGGGACAGCACCTCGACGGTCTGCTCGATCTCTTCGTCGCGCCCGATGACCGGGTCGATGTGGCCTTCCCGGGCCAGGGCGGTCAGGTCGCGCCCGAACTCGTCCAGCGTCGGCGTGGCCGACCGGCCGCCGGGACCGCCCGGACCGCTGGGGCCGCCCGCCCCGGCGCCCTGCCCGATCAGGGCCTGCTGCAGGGTCTCGGGGGTGACCCGGGCCCCGGACAGGATGCGGCCCGCGCCGGACTCGGGGTTGGCGGCCAGGGCGAACAGGATGTGCTCGGGCCCGATGTAGGTGGAGCCGACCACGCGGGAGATCTGGTGCGCGTCCAGCAGCGCCCGCTTGGCGCCCGGTGTGAGCTGGGGCGGCTCGCCGCTGGGCCCGGCCCCGGCTTCCTGGCTCTCGATCTCGCGCACCAGCGCGTCGGGGTCGGCGCCGGCCCGGGCCAGCAGGGTACGGGTCGGTTCCGTGCTGGCCGCGGCCCACAGCAGCTGTTCGGTGTCGAGGTCCCGGCCGCCCTGCTCGGCGGCGTGGGTCGCCGCCAGGCTGAGGAGTTCGCGGGCCGGGGCGCTCATCAGCCGGGTGATGTCAACGCGGTGCACGGGCTGGCGCGGACCGCCCGTGCCGTAGATACGTGCGAGGAAGTCATCAAACGGGCTGGACCCGGGGTCCTCAGGTCCGTAGAAACCGCTGGTCATCGCAACTTCTCCTGGTGTTCCCGACGATTGGTGCCCAGAAGGCACTGTGGTCCCTACCCGCGATCCATGGCGCGACCCGTGGGCGCGGGGCGGCCGCGCCCGGCCGCGGGAGGGGGTGGGCGACGTGGGGCCCGGACTGCACAGCGGCCGCGCCCGGCCGCAGGAGGCGGTAGGCGACGTGGGGCCGGAGCGGATGGCCGGCCGCCACCCCTGGGTGGTCGAAGTGCGCGTGCAGGGTCATCCCCAGCCGCTGCATGACCGCCTGCGAGGGCTCGTTCGCCACGGCGGTCATGGACCAGAGCTCCGCCAGGCCCGCTCCCCGGAAGGCCACGCCGGCCGCGGCGGCCGCGGCCTCGCTGGCGTAACCCTGGTGCCACGCACCGCGGGCCAACCGCCAGCCCACCTCCATGCCGCCCGCGCCCGGGACACCGCCCGGCATCGGGTTCAGGCCGGTGAACCCGATGAACTCCCCGGTCGCGGAGACCTCGAGCGCCCACAGCCCGAACCCCTGCCGCTGGAAGAGATCCTCGATGCGGTCCACCGTGGCGTCGCTGGCCGCCCGGTCGAGGGGCGCCGGGAAGTACCGCATCACCTCGGGGTCGGCGTTCAGGGCCGCGAACGGCTCCCGGTCTGCCTCGCGCCAGCGCCGCATGACCAGGCGGTCCGTGCGGATGACATCGAACCGGGGCCCCACCTGGCCAGCTTAGGCCGGCCACCCGCCGCGCCCAGGCCGGCTCCCCAACCGGCCGGCGACCGGGCTTCCCGCGACGCTCCGCCATGTCACTGCGCCAGGCCGCTGGACAGGGAAGACGTAAGCTGTAACCGCGAGTGACCCCAGGGTTTGCTGATCAGGCAACGTCAGCCGCGACCGGTCGGGAACAGCGTGCCAGAGTACGTCCTTGATCATCACCAAGACGGTGAGCGCCGCCGGCTGGCCCTTATGTCGCGGCTGCTCGATCCGATGCACCGCCGCCACATTGACCGGCTGGGCATCGGGCCGGGAGCGCGGACGCTTGAGGCCGGCTGCGGTAACGGCTCCATGTCGGCCTGGCTGGCCCGGCGGATCGCCCCCGGTGGCCGGGCGGTCGCGGTGGATCTCGACTTGTCGCTGGCTGGTGCGGATGCACCCGGACTCGAGCTCCGCCAGGCCGACATCCTGGCCGGGCCGGTCGAACCGGGAAACTTTGACCTGGTGACGGCCCGCGCCGTGCTGCACCACGTGGGCAACGCGGAGGCTGCGGTGGCGAACCTGGTGGCTAGTGCGCGGCCTGGCGGGGCGATCCTGCTGATCGAGCCGGATTTCCTGCCGGTCAGCGTGGCCGAGCCGGCTGAGGTCCGCGCGTTCTGGGCGGGCTGGCTGGCCTGGGCGCGCGAGCAGGGGATTGACTACTTCATCGGCCGCCGGCTGCCCGCGATGGCATCCAGGCTCGGGCTAGAGCACGTCGGGGCGACGGCAGAAACCGCGCTGTACCGGGGCGGCTCGCTCTGGGCTCAGTACTGGAGGCAGACAGTCATCGAGCTGCGCCCTCGCCTGGCGGCCTCGGGTCATCTTGATGACCGCTCGATCGACGCGTTCCTGGATCACTGCGCCGATCCGGCCTGGTGGACCCAGACGATCGCCTTCACCGCCGTGGACGGGCGCGCTCCCCGCCGCTGAGCATGGTCAGCGGGCGTCCAGGATGGTCTGCACGGCCCGGAGCGTGGCCGGGGCCCCTGACGGGCCGAGCGTGCGGAGCGTGGGCCCGGCGATGGCGTCGAGTTCGAGCTCGTACCCGGCCAGGCGGTCCTTGAGCATGGAGGAACGCCCCTCGCCCGGCAGGCCCCGGATCTGGGATTCGACCGCGACCGGGTCGATCCGGGCGCCGTGCACCGCGGCGGCGGCGCAGGCCTCGCGGGCCAGCGGGCTGATCCACTCCGCGAACCGCTCACGGGCCGGGCCAATGGGCTGCCCGGCGGCCGTGGTGAGCAGCGCGTAGGTGGCCAGCATGGTCAGCTTCTGCCACAGGACCTGCGCCTCGCCAGGGCCGGTGGCCACCTGGAGGCCGGGCACGTCGAACAGCTCTGCCGCAGCCGCGGCGGCCGGTGACCCGGGCGGGGTGGCCACCGTGACGCGGGCGAACGGGAAAACCTGCTCGATGGTGCCGTCGGCCAGCTTGGTGGCCTCCACCACGATGGTCGCGGCCACCGTGTCGCCCGGGTAGACCGCGCGCAGGTAAGGCAGGTGATCGACGCCGTTCAGGAAGGGAACCACGGTGGCGCCGGCCAGCAGCGCCGCGGGCACCCGGGCGGTGGCGTCCACCAGCTGGGTGGCCTTGACCGCGACGATCAGGACATCGACAGGCTGAGTGAGATACGGCCGGGAAGCGGGCGTGGTGGTGATCGGGTCTTCCCCGGCCGCGGTCAGGGTCAGGCCCGCGGCCGTGACCCGGTCGGGGTGCCGGCCGATGAGCGTCACGTCATGACCGGCCTGCCCGAGCCGGACGGCCAGCAGGCCGCCGACGCCGCCCGGGCCGAGGACCGCGACTGCGGTCATGACCCGGTCCCGGTGAGCCCGGGAGCCAGGACCCGGCCCAGGAAGTCGCGCATCAGCCGGGCTATCTCGGGGGCCTGGTCCTCCAGGGCGAAGTGCCCGGTGTCGAGCGGGTGGAATTCGGCCCCGGGCAGGTCGGTCAGGATCTGCCGCTGGACTTCCCCGGGAAAGATCTCATCGTTGACCCCGGCGGCGACCAGAGTCGGCGGCTGCCGGTCGCGGAGGAACTGCTGCATGGCCTTGAATGTAGGCCCGTTGCGCCGGATGTCGTAGAGGAGATCGAGCATGATCTCGCCGACACCGGGGCGATCAATCAGGGCCGTGTCAATCGTCCAGTTATCCGGGTCCACCAGAGAGGGATCCGGTACGCCGAACACGTACTGTGCCCGGATGCCCTCGAGCCCCAGATAGGCGCGCGACGCCTCGCGATGCTCCGGGGAGCCGTCGGCCCAGTACTGGCCGAGCGTGGCCCACCACCCGCGCGGCTCCTCGGGGTACAGCGGCGCGTTCTGGGCCACGAGCGCGGTCAGCCGCTCGGGATGCCGCAGGATCAGCCGGAACCCAATAGGTGCCCCGAAGTCCATGACGTAGAGGGCGAACCGGCGTACCCCGAGCTGGTCGAGCAGCTGGCCAGTGATCTCGGCCAGATGGTCGAAGGTGTAGGCGAAGCCCGCCCGGTCCGGCACGTCGCTGTGCCCGAAGCCCGGGTAGTCGGGCGCAATGACGTGGTAGGAGTCCGAGAGCCGCGGGATCAGGTCGCGGAACATCCGCGAGGACGAGGGGAACCCGTGCAGCAGGACGACGACCGGGGCGTCTGACGGTCCCGCTTCCCGGTAGAAGACCCCGACGCCGCCGACGGTAGCCGTGCGGTAATGCGTGGCGCTCTGGGCGTTATGACGTCCGGTCATGAGGCCTCCGTCCGCGGCCGGGCGATACCGGCCTGGATAGTTCAATCACTGAACTTAGGGACACGCTACCGGTTCATTAAACGAACTCGCAAGGCACATCCCCGCGGATCACCGGGGCGGGTGGGCCCGCAGCCGCGCGGAGTAGATGGAGTACCCGTCGATGTGCCGGGCGACCACGGTGGCGGTGACCGTGGCCAGGACCAGCGGGATCATGATCGCGAAACCCCCGTGAGTGAGCTCCATGATCAGCGCCAGCCCGGCCAGCGGCGCCTGCATGGCCGCCCCCAGCATCGCCGCCGCACCCACCAGGGCATACGCGCCCGCCGGGGATCCCGGCCAGAGCAGGCTCCACGCGATACCGGCCGCGCCGCCCAGCACCGCCCCGGTGCTCAGCGTCGGCGTGAACAGGCCGCCGGACGCGCCGCTGCCCAGGCACAGCGCCGTGACCAGCGGCTTGAGCGCGAACAGGGCCAGCAGCAGGACCAGGCTGTCCGAGCCCAGGAAGGCGCCGTGCGCCATGTCCTTCCCGTTGCCGAAAAGCTGCGGGTAGGCGAACCCGACGACGGCGAGAGCCCCGAAGGCAGCCACCGGGGCGATCAGCGCCCACCGGCCGCTGACCTGGTGATGGGACACCCAGCCGATCAGCCGGATATACCCGGACGCGATCACCCCGATCAGCGGTCCGGCGAGCAGTGCCCAGGCCAGCAGCGGCACCGTGACGTGATAGCCGGGCACATCCAGGTAGGTGGCCCGGCTGGGCAGGTACAGCCACGCGGTGACGGTGGCGATCCCGGAGCAGGCCAGCGCGGGAAGGACGATCGGCAGGCTGATGCTGCCCATCATGACCTCGGCGGTGAACAGGGCGCCGCCCAGCGGCACGTTGTACACCGCGGCCAGGCCCGCTCCCCCGCCGCACGCCATCAGCAGCCGGCGCTGGGCCGGGGTGAGCCGGGCCCAGCCGGCCAGGATGCCCGCGGAAGCCCCGCCCATCAGCTTGGGCGCGTTCTCCCGGCCGATCGACGCACCCATGCCGATGACGATCTCAGAGATGACCGAGGTGCCCAGCGACCGGCGGAAGGACAGCCGGGCCCCGTCGCCCCACACCACATCGTCGAGTTCGGACTTCTCCCCGCGGGTGTACCGGCGGAGCAGGAACCAGGAGATCCCGCCGAACGCCCCGGCCGTCAGCAGCACCACCAGGCGGCGGGTATCGGAGGCGTGCTCCACCCCCGACTCCAGGGTGCCGGAGTGGTATCCGAACGCCAGGTGCTGCACGGTGAACAGGATCAGCATCATGAGGTCGCCGAACAGCCCGGCGGCCACGCCGGTCAGCGCCACCATGGCCCAGAACCGCGGGGTGAGCGCGGCCTCGCCGTCACCGGTGGCGTTCGGCTGCTCGGTCGCGCCGCGGCCAGACGGCAGCCGGTAGCTGATCAGCGGGGGCGGGACCCGGACCCGGCCCGCCCGGGGCGGCCGGTCCGGCGCGGCCCGGGGTGCCGAACTGGCTGGGGATCCGGAGCTAGCCGGAGATGCAGAACTAGCGGGAGATGCTGAGCTAGCCGGGGATGCTGGCCTGGCCGGGGCGGCGGGGTCGCTGGCCATCAGAAAAGCGCTTCCTGCGGGAGAGGGGCCGCCCGCCAGCAAGCTCACTAGCGAGCTCATAAAGCTTCTGAAACAGAAGTATATCGCCGGTTACCGGCCCGGGCCCGGCGGGGCTCCCGCCCACGGCAGTACCGTGACAGGCATCGAATAGGGGCGCCTCGGGGGTGATGAGCGCACGTGACTGACGAGGAGACACGCAGGCCGTCGTCGGAAACCGGGCCGGCGGCGCTGCGTGCGGGATGGTCGCACGGGCACCGGGACGTGTCCGGCGGCTGGCTGCGGCCGACCGTCTTCGGCGCGGTCGACGGGCTGGTCACCAACGCCTCCCTGATCGCCGGGCTGGGCGGGGGCCAGGCGTCCGCGCACACGATCGTGCTGACCGGCGTGGCCGCACTGGTGGCTGGCGCGTTCTCGATGGGCACCGGGGAGTACATCTCGGTCACCAACCAGAACGAGCTGGTGCACGCCGAAGTGGCGCTGGAGAAGAAGATGCATGCCCTGTTCCCCGTGGCCGAGCAGGAGGAGCTGGCGGGCTACTTCCGCGAGTACGGGGCGGATCCGGAGACCGCGGACCGGATGGCGGCCGCGGTGTCCAAGGACCCGGGGACGGCCCTGCGGGTGCACACCCGGGAAGAACTCGGCGTCGATCCGGCCGAGCTGCCCTCGCCCCTGCTGGCGGGTTTCGCCTCGCTGTGCGCGTTCTCGCTCGGGGCGCTGGTACCGCTGCTGCCCTACCTGCTCGGGCTGCCCGACCTGGCCGCCACCCTGATCATCACGGCCGTGGCGCTGGTCACCGGCGGGATGGTGGTGGGCCGGCTCACCGGGCGGCCGGTGCTGCGCTCGGGCGCCCGCCAGTTCCTGCTGGGCGGGCTGGCCATCGCGGTGACGTTCGGGATTGGCAGCCTCATCGGTGGCGGGCATGGCTGATCCCGCGGTCCGGTCACGCCTGATCCGCGGCCCGCTCACGCCTGACCCGGCGGCCCCGGCCAGCGCCTGGCCTGGTAGCCAGGCCAGGCCCCGCCGGTGGCCCGGTCGGCGGCTGACCCGGTCGCCCGATTAGCGCCTGACCGGCGCCTGGCCCGGCAGGCCAGCCCGCGCGCCGCCGACGGCCCGGTCGGCGCCTCCCTCGCGACGTCCGCGACGTAAGTTGGTGGGCATGCCCACTGCGAAGCGTTCTCCCCAGCCCCGTTCCCATCCGGGTCCGACGATCTTCGTGCTGTTCGGCGCCACCGGCGATCTGGCTAAGCGGCTGGTGCTGCCCGCGTTCTACCGTCTGGCCACGGAAGGGCTGCTCCCCAAGGAGTGGCTGCTGGTAGGCAACGGTCGCGGCGAGGTTGCGCACGAGGACTTCCGCGGCCATGTCCACAGTGTGCTCACCGAGTTCGGCTCGAAGCCCGAGCCGGCGGCCTGGAAGTCCTTTTCCGAGCGTGTGTTCTTCGCGGGCGGCGGCTTCAATACCGAGAGCCCCGGCAGCCTGCTGGACATGCTGGGCAAGGCGCGCAACTCGCTCGGGGCCGGGGCGCAGCTCGTCCACTACCTCGCGGTGCCCCCGGTCGCCTTCACCGAGCTGACCAAGGCGCTTGGCCAGCACGGTCTGGCCAAGGAAGCCCGCGCCGTGTACGAGAAGCCGTTCGGCACCTCACAGCAGACCTTCGAGGCGCTGGACCAGGTCGTCCACTCGGTACTCGACGAGCAGCAGGTGTACCGGATCGACCATTTCCTGGGCAAAGAGGCCACCCAGGACCTGCACGTCCTGCGCTTCGCCAATGAGCTGTTCGCCGCGATGTGGAACCGTGAGCACGTCGAGTCGGTACAGATCGACGTGCCGGAGAAACTCGGCGTCACCGACCGGGCCGGCTTCTACGACGCCACCGGCGCGGTACTGGACATGCTGGTCACCCACCTGTTCCAGGTAGCCGCCGAAGTGGCCATGGAACCCCCAGCCACCCTCGGCCCGCTCGACTTGCAGTCCGCCCGCGAAAAGGTGATCAGCTGCTTCCAGCCGCTGGACCCCTCCGAGGTGGTGCTGGGCCAGTTCGACGGTTACCGGGACGTGCCGGGGATAGCCGCCAACTCCACCCGGGACACCTACGTGGCCGCGCGGCTGTGGATCGACAATGACCGCTGGCGGGGCGTGCCGTTCTACCTGCGCACCGGCAAACGGCTCGCGGCCACGGAGCAGCAAGTCAGCCTCATCCTGCGCAAGCCGTCCGGGCCCCTGGCCGCGGAACTGCCCGCCGACACCAACGTGCTGTCGTTCTCGCTGGCGGGCAACGGCGAGATCGGCCTGTCGCTGATGGCCAAGAAGCCCGGTCCCACACTCGAGCTAGAAAGCGCGCGGACCTCGATCCCGCTCGCGAACCTGAAGGGCGCGGATCCGCTGCCGCCCTATGTCCGGCTGATTCACGACGTGCTGCTCGGCGACCGCTCGCTGTTCACCCGCCCCGACGGCCTGGCCGCGGTGTGGGATGTGGCTGGGCCGCTGCTGGCCAGCCCGCCCAGGGTCGCGCCGTACGCGCAGGGATCATGGGGACCGGCCGAGGCCCGCGAGCTCATCGCCCCAGGGTGCTGGCTGCTGGGGCAGTAAGGCGGGGGGCGGACGTTCTGGAGAACCAGCTTCTGGTTGACCGCCCGGGCTGGCTTGACTGGCCCTGGGCACTGCGGGTGCTCGATCAGGAAGTCCGCGTGCCCGGCGAGGAAGTCCGGGCCGCCGAAGGCATGGTCGCCACGGCGTGCCTGGTGGCGGATGAGCCTGTAGTCATCACCGTCACCGGCGGGGAAAGCCAGCTGACCGTGAAGCCGTCCGCGCCAGCGCCTGGCGAGTTCGTGGCCCGCCGGTTCCACCTCGACCTCGACGAGACTGCCGTAGACGCGGCGCTGGAAAAGAGCACGCTCGCCGGACTGTTCGAGCGGGATGGCTGGGTGCGGCGTCCCGCCGCCGCCATGCTCTGGTCGTACTGCCTGGTCTTCCTGTGCGGCGGGGATCCAGACGCACCCCCGGTCCGGCAGTTGTTTGCTGAGCTAGGACGGCCCGCCGGCCAGCTACGGTTGCCGCCGGACCCTGCCGATCTGCTGACCGCCGGGGACCGCCGGATCGTCGGCTATGGGGTGGCGCCGCACCGCGCGGCGAACGTGACCGGCCTGGCGCGCGCGTTCGCCGCGCGGCCGGACCGGTATGACGAGGCCACGCTGCGGGCGCTGCCCGGTGACGAGGCCATCGCGCGGATAGCGGAACTGCCGCACATCGGGCCGACGCGAGCCCGGGCGATCTCGTCCACAGCCCTCGGCCACGACGACGTGCTGCCCGACCTCGCGCGCCAGGACGAGCAACTGCGCAGCAGGCTGGGCCTGGGCTGGTCCCAGATACGGGCGGCCGCGCGCCACGCCGCGCCGTACCGGAGCGTCCTGGGTGACACGCTGCTTGAGCTTCTCTCGGACTAGCACCGTTTTCGGACTAGCACCGTGCTGCCCGGTCTCGCAGTTCAGTGGCTCGGGAGGGGGCTTTCGAGGGTGAGCCAGCCACCGGGGTTGGTGAAGTAGAGGGTGCCGTTGGGGTCACCGGTGATGGTCCAGCCCAGGATGTGGATGAAGTAGTGGTGGTGCAGGTGGCAGAACAGGGCCAGGTCATCCAGGCTGGTGGCGCCCCCTTTACTCCAGGGGCGGATGTGGTGGGCGGTGGCCCAGGCGGCCAGGGCGCCGCACTCGGTCCACCGGCAGCCGCGGTCGCGGGCTTCCAGCGCCCGGCGCAGCCCCGGCGGCTCGGTCCGGGCGGTCCGGCCCACGTCGAGGGGCAGCCCGTCGCGCCAGCGGATCGCACTGACCTGGGCGCCGCAGCAGAGGGCGAGGACCTGGCGGGCGGTCAGCATGGTGCCGTGGCCGGTCTGGCCCGGCGGCGCCCCCGCCAACCGGGCGGCCGCCGCCGCGGCGGGACGGACCAGGGCGGATACCTCACCCGGTCCCACCCCCTGGGCGCGGTCCACCGCCGCAGCGGGACCGACCGGGGCGGGTGCCTGCCCCGGTCCCGCCCCCTGGCCGCCGTCCGCGCCAGCGCCCTGGGCTGCGGCCGCCGGGTAACCGGGTGCCACGCCAGCACCCTGGGCCGCGGCCTCGGTGGCCGCGGCCTGGGCTAGGGTCTCGTCCTTGACCAGCACCGTGATGTGCGGCGCGCTGCCATGCCGCTCCGGCGCTGACCCCCCGTCCAGGGCGGCCTTGCAGGCGGCGACCAGGCCGTCCATCCGGCGCTGCGCCGCGGTCCGGGTATCCAGTTGCCCAGCGGGCGGGCTGAACGCCTCCGCGGCGGTCCGGACGATCTCGTAGGAGACCGCGTCACCGCAGGAACCGGATAGCACCCCGGTGTTGTCCAGGGTCAGCCCGAACGACAGGTGGCGCTTGT
Source organism: uncultured Actinomycetes bacterium (assembly GCA_963718305.1). GTDB lineage: Bacteria > Actinomycetota > Actinomycetes > Streptosporangiales > Streptosporangiaceae > RYN-230. The sequence goes on along the minus strand of CAVQZG010000018.1, from coordinate 498,405 downwards.
CCCAGCGCTTCTTCTCCCGCTCCTCCGCCGCGTCAGGATCCGCACGGTGGGCGACCTCGTCGGCGAACTGCCGTAACCGGGCGGTGTCCAGCCCGGGTGCGTGATCGAGCAGCACCTGCTCGGCTGGGCCCGCGGCCTCACCCAGGCCGGTGGCCGCCTGGACGATGATCTGCGCCTGGTCGAAGGAGATCGCCCCGGCGTGCAGGGCCTTCTCCGTCGCCTCCAGTTCCCGTAACCCCCGGGCGGTGGCCACCACCGCAGCGGCGCGCCCCGGAGCCAGGCCGCACTGCGTCCGCAGGAACGCTGACGCAGACTTGTGCCCAGCCTCAGCCGCCCCACCCGTCGTATCCAGGGTGGCGGTCAGGCGGGTCAGCTGTCCTTGTGCCTGGCTGATGAAGCTGGCCAGATCCGTGATCTGGCCCATCAGCGCGGCCGCATCCAGCGCGGTCGGGTCGAGGCGGGCCAGCTCGGCCAGCGCCGCGTCCCTCGCAGACTGCTCTGGTAAACACATATTCGAATCATCCCACCCACCACTGACAAAATGGCTCCAGCGGGAACGAGGGACGCGGACCTAACGGAAACGGGGAGCGCGCTCCGGGGCTTAGCGGGCCGCGGACCGCACCTGGCGGCGCAGGTCACCGGTGCCGGGCACGAAGCCGCGCCGGGTCAGCCAGCCGGTGATCCAGTCCGGGTCCGGGTGGCTGGCCGGGACCACGTTGTAGATGTAGTTGAGTCCGCGCGCGGCGGCCTCGTCCTCCAGGCGGTCCAGGATGAACTCCCCGACGCCCGCGCCGCGCCGGGCCGGATTCACCCAGAACGTGATCTGGGCGTCCCCCCACTCGGAATCCAGCCAGCCGTAGCCGGCGACCTGGCCGTCGTCGCCGGTGACCTGCCACCACTCGTCGGCCACCGGCGTCCCGGCCGCGGGCGGGTCAAGATCCACGGCAGCCAGGTCCTGCGGGCCGAACAGCCGCTGCTTGTCAGCGTCCCAGCGCGGGTCGTCTTCCTTGGTCCAGTGCAGCGTCATGGCTTCTCCTCCGGAACCGGGACCAGCGTGGGGCGGCTCGCGAACGTGGCGGGCTCAGGCGGGCAGTTTCAGGTTGTAGACCTGGGCAGCGTTGCCGGCCAGCACCAGGCCGGCGGTGGGCTCGTCCGGGCACAGCGCCGCGACCGCCCGGGCATTCTTCGCGATGCCGGGCACGCCGGGCCAGTCGGTTCCGAAGATCATCTTCCGGGTGAGCCGGTTCCAGCTGTGCCGGGCGTAGTACTCACGCAGCCGGGAGGGCGGCAGCCCGGACAGCTCGATCCACACGTGCTCATTGACCAGGGCCAGGAACGCGGCCGCGTCGTACCACCAGCCCCGCCCGCCGTGGGCCAGCACGACATCGAGGCGGCGGAAGTCGCGGAGCACGTCATCGAGCAGGACCGGGTCGGCCAGCGCGTTGCTGGACCCCGGGAACGTGCTGGTACCGCAGTGCACCACGACCGGCAGGCCGGCCGACTGGCAGATCTCGTAGGCGGGATAGAGCGCCCGGTCGTTGACCGCCGCGCCCGCGTGCACCGGGTGGATCTTCAGCGCGACCGCGCCCAGGCCGAGCTGGCGCTCCAGTTCCTCGTCCACCGGGTAGTGCAGGTGCGGGTTGAGGTTGGCGATGATCTTGAGCCGGTCCGGGTTGTACGCGGTGAGCGGCAGCAGGTCCTCGACCGGCTGGATGCCGGTCGCCTTGGGGCTGTACTCGGCGAGCAGCAGCGCGGTGTCCACGCCTTCCCCGGCCAGGTAGGCGTCGAACGCCACCGGGATCACCGTGCCGGCCTCGTCATAGACCTGGTCCAGCACCTCGCGGTCGCCGAAGTCGTGGGCCCACTGGGTCCAGGACGGCTTGAGCGTGGGCAGCCGCGCGGCGTGCAGGTGCGCGTCGATGAGCGGACGGCCGTCGAGCATCAGCCGCTCTCCCCCGGCAGCACGGTTTCCCCGACCACGGTTTCCGCAACCACGGTTCTCCCAACCACGGTTTCCCCAACCACGGGCGTCCCGGGGACCAGCACGGTGGCAGCCATCCGGCGCAGCTCGACCCGGCGGATCTTGCCGGTGGCCGTGGTGGGGTAGCCGCCCACGAACACCACCTTGCGCGGCCGCTTGAACGACGGCAGCGCCTGGCGGCAGAACTCGATCAGCTCGTCCTCGGTGGCCGCCTGGCCGGCCTCCAGGATCACGTACGCGACCGGTTTCTCCAGCCCCTCGCGGTCCGGGGCCGCGACCACCACGGCCTGGGCCACGGCCTGGTGGGCCAGCAGCCGGGCCTCGACCTCGGCGGGCGACACCCAGATGCCGCTGGCCTTGAGCATGTCCCCGGTGCGGCCGAGGCAGGCGTAGTACCCGTCGTCGTCCTGGACGTAGGTGTCGCCGGTCCGCAGCCACTCACCCTGGAAGACCTGGCGCGAGGCGTCGTAGCGGGACCAGTACCCGGTCGCGGTGGAGTCCCCGCGGACGAACAGGGTGCCGGGCGTGCCGCGCGGCACCTCCTGCCCCGATTCGTCCAGTACGCGCAGGTCGTAGCCGGGCACGGCCACCCCGGTGGTGCCCGCGCGGACCTCGCCCGGGCGGTTGGACAGGAAGATGTGCAGCATCTCGGTCATGCCGATGCCGTCCAGGATGTCCACGCCGAAGTGCGAGGTCCACCGCTGGTACAGCGACGCGGGCAGCGCCTCCCCCGCCGAGGCGGCCAGCCGCACCCCGGCCAGCGCGTCCGGGGCCAGCCCGGCCGCGAGCATGTTGGCGAAGAACGTCGGCCCGGCGAAGAACAGGGTCGCGCCGTATTTCTGGGCCGCGTCCGCGATGGGGCCGGGACGGGACGGGGCCGGCTCCAGGACGGCAGAGGCGCCCACCGACAGCGGGAACAGCAGCGAGTTGCCCAGGCCGTAGGCGAAGAAGGCCTTGGCGGCGGACAGGCACCGGTCGCCGGGGCGGATCCCGAGGACCTGGAGGCCATACGTCTCGCAAACCACCTTGATCGCTCCGTGCCGGTGCATCGCGGCCTTGGGCTGGCCGGTCGTGCCCGAGGTGTAGAGCCAGAACGCGGGCGAGTCGGCCGTGGTCGGGTACACCGCGTCGTCGGGCGGACCGGCGGCCAGCGCGCTGAGCAGGTGCACCGGGACCGGGCTGCCCGGCTGGTTCTCCCCGGTCAGCGTTTCCCCGGTCAGCGTTTCCCCGGTTAGGGCCTCGTCGGCCAGCATCGCGGTGAGCTCGGGCGCCTCCGCCGCGGCCGCGACGGCGGTCGCCGCGAACTCCCGGGTCACGGCCAGGAACCGGGCCCGTGAGTCCCGCAGCAGCTCGGCCACGCCGTCGGCCTTCAGCATCGTGGAGACCGGGACCGGGACCGCGCCCATCCGCATCGCGGCCAGGTACACCACCACGAACTGCGGCGAGTCGGCCATCAGCATCAGCACCCGCTGCTCGGGCTGCAGGCCCAGGGTCCGCAGTGCGGTGGCGGTCCGCCGCACCTGGTCATGCAGGGCGGCGTAACTCACGTCGCCGGCCGCGCCGGTCAGCGCGGTGCGCGGCCCGTCTCCCTCGGCCAGCCGGCGGTCGAGCAGGTACTCGCACGCGTTGAACAGCTGCGGCATTGCGGCTGCCTCCCGGTGGTTGGGGCGATCGGTTCAGGCGAGGTGGACGTAGTCGTAGTCGAACGGCTGGCCGTTGATCCCGTTGCGCGGCGGGGCGATCCACGCGGCGATCTTCCCGCGTTCGTGGACCGGCTGCATCAGCGACTGGACGTGGGTCTTGTCCACGTCGGTGGGCAGCCACCGCCCCTTCTGATCCGCCCACTCCTGCTCCGTCAGCAGCTCGCCGTCCGGGCTCACCTCCACGCTAGCGAACGCGCCTACCTTCCGGTTGAACCCCACGTGCGGCAGTTTGAGGCGCTGCGGCAGGCCGGCCCGGTCGAGGATCCGGTTCCACCGGGTGACCCCGCTCTCGCAGTCGGAGATGTATTCGCGGCGCAGGTCGGTATTGAGGCCGACCAGCGCGGACACCTCGGTCTGGCCGATCTGCCCGTCGACGAGCGCGTCCACCATGAACGAGTCGTCGGTCAGCCGGTGGTCGTCCTTGCGCCGTTCCTCCAGCCAGCGGCCCTTGAGGCCGGCGGTGTAGTAGTTGGCCACGTTCGTGGAGGTCTCCCCGCCGAACAGGTCGAGGGACACGCTGTAGTGGAAGTTCAGGTACTTCTGGATGACGGTCAGCGGGACCGCGCCCAGCGGCCCGGCGTCGTCGGTCTCGTGCTCCACCATGAGCTGCGCGGTCCGCTCCACCACCCGGTCGATCCCGGTGGTGCCGACCATCATGTGGTGGGCCTCTTCCTTGAGCATGAACTCACACGTGCGCGACAGCGGGTCGAACGCGGACTCCTTGAGCGTGCCCAGCTGGTACTTGCCGTCCCGGTCCGTGAAGTACGTGAACATATAGAACGACAACCAGTCGGGCGTCTCCTCGTTGAACGCGCCGAGGATGCGGGGGGACTCTTCACTGCCGGAATTGCGGTGCAGCAGTTCCTCGGCCTCTTCGCGGCCCTCGCGGCCGAAGTAGGCGTGCAGCAGGTAGACCATGGCCCACAGGTGACGGCCTTCCTCCACGTTGACCTGGAACAGGTTGCGCAGGTCATACAGGCTGGGGGCGGTGGCCCCGAGGTTGCGCTGCTGCTCGACCGAGGCCGGCTCGGTGTCGCCCTGGATGACGAGCAGCCGCTGCAGGTCGGCCCGGTACTCGCCGGGCACCTTCTGCCAGGCGGGATCGCCCTTGTGCTGGCCGAACGCGATGTGGCGCTCGGCGTTCCGCTCGGCCAGGAAGATGCCCCACCGGTAGTCCTTCATCGGCACGTGCCCGAAGTGGGCCCAGCCCTCGCGGCCCACGTTGACCGCGGTGCGCAGGTAGACGTCCTGGGTCGGCAGGGTGGGGCCCATGGACTCCCACCAGTTCAGGAAGTTGGGCTGCCAGGATTCCAGCGCCCGCTGGAGCCGGCGGTCGTCGCGCAGCTCGACGTTGTTCGGAATCTTCTCGCTGTAGTCGGGTGCCGAGGACATGCGAATCAGACTCGCTTTCGGTCGAAGTCGGCGCGCTGCCCGGTGCCGTACTTGCGCAGCGCGCCGTCGGGGCCCGAGGCGTTCGGGCGGTAGAAGATCCAGTTCTGCCAGGCGGTCAGCCGGCCGAAGATCTTGGTTTCCATGGTCTCGGGACCGGCGAAGCGGTAGTTCGCCTCCAGGCCGGTCAGGGCGTCCGGGCTGAAGCTGGCCCGCTCCTCGACGGCGATGCGGACCTCCTCGTCCCAGTCGATGTCGTCGGGGGCGAAGGTGACCAGGCCGAGCGCCTCGGCGTCTTCGGCGTCCAGCGGGTCGCCCGCGCTCTTCTCGGCCGCCGCCAGCGCGTCGGGATCGCCCAGGAACCGGGTCTGCAGCCGGGTCAGGCCGTTGCCCATCGGCAGCGGGCCGAGGTTCATCGGGCCGACGGTGATCGTGGCCGGGTGGGCGTCCGGATCAACCTCCTCGAACACGCCGTCCAGCATGTAGGAGCGGTCCGCGGCCAGCGCCAGCTCGAGCAGCGAGCCGGCGAAGCAGCTGCCCGGCTCGATCAGGGCCAGCAGGCTGCGGCTGGTCACGTCCAGCCGCTTAAGGGTGCGCTTGAGGTAGAGCACGATCTCGGTGGCCAGCCAGTCGTCGCGGCAGTCCAGCAGGAACTGGTCGTAGGCCAGCACCCGGGCCGGGTCGCCGTGGGTGCGCAGCACCCAGGTGCCCAGCTCCAGCTCGTTGGTGCGCAGGTCCAGGATCAGGTCGTCGAGTTCCCGGGTGACGGCCAGGGTCCAGAAGCTGGCGCCCTGCTCGTGCAGCCCGGCCAGGCTGGCGGGCGGCATCGTGCCCGGGCCGGACACGGTGATCTCGGCCACCCCCCGCGCCGGGTCGAGCCGGGCCGTCACGTGCTCGTAGCTGATCTCCTCGTCGGTGCGGGTCTTGGCCAGCGGGGCCAGCTCGATGCCCGTGCCGTCGGCATCGGCGGGGCGGCTGGAGCGCGCGGCCAGTTCCCCGGCCCGCTGCCGGACGACCTCGTCCCACTTCGCCCGGGGCACGGCCTCGTCGACCAGCCGCCAGGCCACGGCCTTCTTGCCGCCCAGGCCCTCGGACTTGGTGGAGAAGTAGTCCGCGCGGTCGCGGCGAACATGCCGCTTGTCCACCACCCGGGTCAGGCCGCCGGTGCCGGGCAGCACGCCGAGCAGCGGCAGCTCCGGCAGCGACACCGCGGACGAGCGGTCGTCGATGAGCATGATGTGCTCGCAGGCCAGGGCCAGCTCGTAGCCGCCGCCGGACGCGGTCCCGTTCAGTGCGGCCAGCCACGTCTGGCCCGAGTTCGCGCTGGCGTCCTCGATGCCGTTGCGGGTCTCGTTAGTGAACTTGCAGAAGTTCACCTTCCAGGGATGCGGCGAAGCGGCCAGCATCCGGATGTTGGCCCCCGCGCAGAAGACCTTGTCCTTGCCGCTGGTCACCACCACCGTCCGGACCTCGGGGTGCTCGAACCGCAGCCGCTGCACCGCGTCGTACAGCTCGATGTCCACCCCGAGGTCATAGGAGTTCAGCTTGAGCTCGTAGCCCGGGACCAGGCCGCCCTGCTCGTCCACGTCCATGGTCAGGGTGGCGACCGGGCCGTCGCAGGCCAGCCGCCAGTGCCGGTACTGCCCAGGATGCGCGCGGAAGTCCACTCTGGCCTCGCCGGTCATGATCATCCTTCCGCTGGGCCTCAGGTACCTTCCATGTTCTACGTTCTACGGCAATTACGTCAAGTCTTTGTAGCATATTTCGCGGCGGCTCAGCCGGTGACCGGCAGCAACAGCGCCGAGGCGCCCAGGTCGATCTGGTACCCGGTGGGCACGAGATCCCGCGCGGGCGCCTCGACCTGGCCGGTCCCCGGGTTGCGGGCGAAGCGGGGGTGCGCGCCGCCCGCGATCTGGAGCCGGATCCGGTGGCCCGGGGCGAACTGGTGGGCCACGCCGAGGAGCGACACCCGGACCAGGCCGTCGTCCGGATCCTTGGTGGTGAGCCGGACGATGCCGTCGCAGACGTTGCGCGACCGGCCTTTGGCGTCCACGTCGCACAGCCGCACGAACAGGTCGGCGTGCGGGTTGTCCCGGGCCACGGTCAGCTCGGCGGTCACCTCGCCGAGGATCTCGACCGGCCCGGCCAGCGGCTCGCTGGTGAACACGAGCACGTCGGCGCGGGCTTCCAGCGCCCGGTTGTCACGTACTCCGGCAGACGGGGTCATGGTGGCGCCGCCGACCGAGGGGGTGGGGTCGGCCGGGTTGTAGCGGAACCGGGCGGGCGGGGTCCCGGCGGCCGCCGCTTCGCTCGCGGTCAGGCTGCCGTGCGGGCCCAGGTACCAGCGCTGCTCCCGGGGACCCGCGGGCGGCCAGCCGGAGACCTCGCGCCAGCCGGTGCCGGCACCCTTCCCGCCGACCCAGACCCGCACGGAGTTCTCGACTGGGGTGCTGGCCTCCGGGGCATCGCCAGGTGCGGTTACCCCCGGGCCGGCGTAGCGGTCGAGCCAGGCCAGGCTCTCGGTCATCGCCGCCCCGCCCTTGGTGGCCACCTCGACGTGGGTCCACGGCCCGACCAGCATCCTGGTGGGCACGCCCCGGCCGGCCAGGACCTGGTACTGCTCCAGGGTCTGCTCCAGGAACAGGTCCTGCCAGCCCCCGACGAGCAGGGTCGGCACCGCGATCCGCTCCAGCGCGGCCCCGCACTGCAGTGGGGCCCAGAACGGGTCGGCCAGATCCGGGTGCTCCAGCCAGCCCTCGAACCACGGGGCCCCGGTACCGAGCAGGTCCCGGCCACTGGTCGTGACGGGCAGCCCGTTCAGCGCGGGGCGCAGCCTGCGGTCGGAGGTGGCCATCCGCCACAGGCCGGCCACCTCCCCGGTGGTCTCCTGGTGCGCGACCATGTCGCTCCAGCCGAGGAAGTTCTGCAGGTCGAACGCGCCGTGGTGGTAGGCGGCCCGACTGAAGTCGTGCGGGCCGACCTGGATCACGGCGGCGACCAGCTCCGGCGGCGGGTCCTGGGCCAGCGCCCACTGCACGAAACCGAGATAGCTGAGACCGTAGGTGGCGAGCCGGCCGTCGAACCAGTGCTGCTGGCGCAGCCAGGCCACCGTGTCCTGGCCGTCGGCGGCCTCGCGGCGCATCGGCTCGAATTCGCCACCCGAGCCGAACGTGCCGCGGCAGCTCTGCAGCAGCACGTGGAAGCCCCGCTCGGCGATCAGCTGGGCGCTGGACAGGTTGTACGGGAACCCGCGCCCGTAGGGGGTACGCACCAGCACCGTGGCCACCCGGCGGTCGGTGACCGGCAGGTAGTGATCGGCCCGCAGCACCGTGCCGTCGGACATCGGCACGGCCACGTTCCGGACCACGGCGACGCGATTGCGCCGGGGCGGCAGGGACCAGGCCCGGGTGAGCGCCTGCCCGAGCGCGGCAGCCGCGGGCCCGATCAGCCGCGGAGCCTCGGTGCCGGTGTCGGTTTTCTGCATCAGGATGTGCTCCTCACTAGCCGGTTCCGGATCACGCTTACGGGTCCGCGACGACCACGCCGGCCGGGCCGGCTCGGCGTACAGCAGCTCGACCAGGGCGGCCCGGCGGATCAGCACCCGCCGCTGGTTGACGTAGCCCTTGTCGGTGATCTCCCCCGCGTCCAGGTCGGCGGGGCGGGCCAGCACCAGCAGGCGGCCGATGCGGGCGGCGGAGCCCACCGTGGCGTTGTGGTCGGCGAGCGCCTGGGCCAGCACCTTGCGCACGGCCTCGTCCGCGATCAGCTCGCCCTGCGGCTCCGGCGCCGGCTGCGGCTCGACGCCGAGCTGCCTGCGGGCCTCGGCGAGGTTCAGCCAGGCCAGCGCGCCCACCCAGGCGCGTTCCTCGCCAGTGATCACCGCGTCGGACAAGATCGGCGCGGCGGACAGCAGCGCGGTGCGCAGCGCCCCGACCCGGACGAACGTGCCGGTCGCGAGCTTGAAGTCCTCCGCGATGCGGCCCCGGAACACCAGCCCCGCGTTCGGGTCACCCGGATCGGCCAGGGACACCCGGTCACCGGACCGGTAGAAACCCTGCTCGTCGACGGCGGCCGCGGTGAGGTCAGGCCGGCCGAAGTAGCCCGGGGTCACCATCGGGCCCCGGGCCCGGATCTCGTACCCGCCCTCCGCCGGGACGAGCTTCAGCTCCGCCCCCGGCAGCGGGGCCCCGATGCACCGCGCGTCCGCGTAGCCGAAGTGCGCCGTGGTCACCGCCGGGGCGGTCTCGGTGGCACCCCAGGACCCGGTGACCGGAATCGGGTGGCCGGTCACCTGGACGGCCAGCTCACCGAGCCGGTCCCGCAGCCCGCCGGGCAGCGCGGCCGCCGCGTTGAACAGCAGCCGCAGCCGGGAGAAGAACCGCGCCGCGAACGCCGGGTCGGCTTCCAGGGCCGGCACGAGCTGGGCGTAGCCCGCGGGCACGTTGAAGTACACGGTCGGCGGCACATCGGTCAGGTTGGCGACGGTCTGCGCGAACAGGCCGGGCGCGGGGCGCCCGGCGTCGACATAGAGCGTCCCGCCGCTGGTGAGCACCATGTTCAGGTTGTGGTTGCCGCCGAACGTGTGGCTCCACGGCAGCCAGTCCACGATGACCGGCCGCTCAGCCGCGAGGAACGGCCACACCTGCCGCATCATCTGCTGATTGGCCGCCATCATGCCGTGGGTGTTCAGGACCCCCTTGGGCGTCCCGGTCGAGCCCGAGGTGAACAGGATCTTCGCCACCACCCCGGGGCCGGCCGAGGCGAAGGCGGCCTGGACCTCCGGGCCGGGCGGGGTGGCCAGGAGCCCGGCCAGCGGCTCGGCGCCGGCCCGATGGCCGGTGCTGACGATCACGCCGGGTGCAGCTGGTCCGCCCGCCGCATCCTGGGGTCCGGTTCCGGGCGCCGCAGCCACCTCAGCCACGGCGTCCAGCGCGGCGGCGAAGCGCGCCGCGTCGTCGGCGAACACGGCCCCCGGGCGGATCAGCCCGGCGATGGCCCGGATCCTCGCGTGGTCCTGGCTCTGCAGCGAGTACGCCACGCTGACCGGGGCGACCGGGACGCCGGCGGTCAGCGCGCCCAGCGTCACCAGCAGATGATCCACGCTGTTGCCGGACAGCACCAGCAGCGGCCGGCCGGGCCCCAGCCCGCGCTCCAGCAGCGCCTGGCCGATCGCGTCCGCCGCCGCCACCGCTTCGCGGTAGCTGCAGCGGCGCCACCCGCCGTCCGCGGCACGCTCGGCCACCAGCGGATGATCAGGGTCGGCGTCCGCCCAGGCCCGCAGGCTATGGATCACGGTCGGCGGGTAGTCGCCCAGCGGGTGCGCGGAGCGGAGCAGCACGGAGCCGTCCGGCCCGCTCTCGGCCACGACGCGGGGCGGGGTGAACAGGCGTGCGGCGGCCACCAGCGGGCCCCTTCGATCTTCGACAGTGAGATCTGAGGCTGACACTACCGTGTAGATCTTTTGCTGCGAAGTCCCGATTTTGCGGACCGGGCCGCCGGAGTTGAGCCGGCGGCCCCGCCGGCGCCGGCGCGGAACTCAGGCCGGGTCGTTGAGCCGCTTCCACTCCAGCCGGGCGTCGCCAGACCAGCGCTGATGGCGGTCCGCGAACAGGCGGGCCGCTTCCAGCCCGCTCCAGCGGGCGGGCAGCAGCTCGCGGGGCAGCGCCGGGTCGACCGACGGGAACCGCCGCCAGGCGTGCACCAGCTCGACCTGCCGGGCCAGCGCGTCACCGGGTGCGGGGTCGCGGAACTCCTCGATGAACTGCTCGTACTGGTCCTCGACCGCGGCCAGGTCCCACGCGGCCGCTACCATCACCCGCTCATCACCGAGACCCGACCGGGTGGCCACGAACACGTGGGCGTCCCCGTCGAGGCCGGCCGCCCGGAGCACCTCGATGGCCTCGGCCTCCCGGTCCGGGTGCGGGCTGATCCACAGGCCCGCGCCGAGGGACCCGAACCCGGCCCAGCTGAGCCGGCTGCGCACCACGTGCCGGGCCCGCCGGTCGCTCTCCGGGATACGCGCGTACACCAGCAGCCAGCGGCCGTCCCAGTCCTCGGCGGGCCCGGTGAAGGAGTAGATGCGCTCCGCCCCGTCGGTCAGCAGCCGCCGCGCACTGCCGGTGAGCCGCCACCGGGTCCGGCGGCCCAGCTTCTCGGCCTCCAGCCAGCCCGCCGCGGCGGTGCGCATCAGCGCCTGCCGGGTGGCCTTCTCCTCGACACCCAGCCGGGCGAAGGCGGCGAGCACGGCCGACGTCCAGGCCGTCCCGTCGGTGGTCAGCACGAACTCGCCCAGCAGCGTGAACAGCAGCCCGCGGGCGCTCGGGGCCCCGGCCGCGTGCCGCCGGGACAGGGCCGGTGCCGCGCCAGAGGCGGCGGCCGCCGACGGTTTGCTGGCCGGCATGTCCACCTTTCCCCGGGTAGCGCCGGCGGCGGTGCGCCGCCGGGCAGGTCGCTGCGTGTGCTGGTGCCGCGCTTTTGATGCGGGCATTTTGGTGCAGGCTATCAACGGGCCGGGCCCGGCCCGCCGGGCTGGCTGGTTCCGGGCGGCGGGCTACTTCCAGGCAAATACGGGCTGCTCGAAATGCGACACCCGGATCATGTTCCCGTGCAGGCCCGCCTGGCAGAACTGGTAGATGATCGCGGCGGTCGGCGCGTGCACATACCGCCCGAGCAGGGGCAGCTGGATGACGGGGGCCTCCGACTCGGGGATCCGCACCAGCCGGGGCGGGACGTCGAAATCGGCCAGCGGGATGGCGTGGATCTCGTCCACCTCGGACTCCGGGCCGTTCATCCCCGGGCGGACCTGGCCGCCCCAGACGACTACCGGGGTCATCAGGTACCCCGACCGGGTGACGTAGTCATCCAGCAGGCCGAGCACCGCACCGGGGGCGACCTCGACCCCCGTCTCCTCGCGCAACTCCCGCAGCGCGGCGTCCACGGCGGACTCCCCCGCGTCGTGGCGTCCGCCGGGCAGCGCCCACTGGCCGGCGTGGTTGCGCAGGGTCGGCGCCCGCCTGGTGATCAGCAGGGCGGGCACCTCCTGCTGGAGCACGATGCAGACCGCGACCGAGGCGACCTTGAGGCCCTCCGGGGACGCCTCGGCCCGGGGGAAGCGGGCCAGGTTCGCCGTGATCACGTCCCTGAGCTCGGCATCCATAGGCAGCACTGTAACGTGCGCTTTCGGCTGCTCCGCCCGCCGATGACCGGCCGCGGCCCGGCCCCTGACCCGCTCTGAAGGCTTGAGAAGCAACACAGAAGGTCACCAGAACATTCGCGGAGTAACAGCGGGCATAGTGCTGAGATGCGCGGTCCCAGGGTCCCGCACGTCCGGTGGCGGGACCGGCCTGCCAGCTGGCTCGCCACCCGGTCGCTGCGCGGGCAGCTCATCACCGGCCTGGTGGCCTTGCTCGCGCTGGCCTGCGCGGGCGTGGGCCTGGTCACCTACCTCGTGCTCAGTCACACGCTGCTCAACCAGCTGGATTATCAGCTCCAGTCCGCGGGCGGCCGGTATGCCTCCTGCATGGAGGAGATGCACCACGAGGGGCCGCCCCCGCCCCGGGGGGCCGCGGTCACGAACTGCAACAAGACCCCGGGGCTCAGCGCCGGGACGTTCGGCGCCCGGGTGAAGGACGGCGTGGTGACCGACCAGGGCATCATTGACGGCCAGAGTCACCTGTCCGCCGCGGACGAGGCCATCCTCATCGGGCTGCCCCCCGACGGCCGGTACTACACCGAGAACCTGGACTCCCTCCACGGCGACTACCGGCTCACCGCGATCAAGGGGCTGGACGGTGACGTGCTCATCACCGGCCTGCCGCTGGCCGGCATGCAATCCACCCTGCGCAAGGTCGAGATCGCCGAGCTGGTCGCGTTCTCGGCCGTGCTGGTCCTGGCCGGCATCATCGGCACGGGCTTCGTGCGGCTGTCCTTGCGCCCGCTGCGCCGGGTCGCGGCCACCGCGACCCGGGTCACCCAGCTGCCCCTGGCCAGCGGCGAGGTCACCCTGGCCGAGCGGGTCCCGGACATCAGCCCGCGGACCGAGGTAGGCCAGGTCGCCGAGGCGTTCAACCGGATGCTCGGCCACGTCGAGGGCGCGCTGGCCCGCCGGGCGGCCAGCGAGGCGCGGCTGCGCCGCTTCGCCGCCGACGCCAGCCACGAGCTGCGCACCCCGCTGGCCGCCATCCGCGGCTACGCGGAGCTGGCGCTGCGCAACCCGGACGCGGATCCCGCCGACATCGCGCACGCGCTGCGCCGGGTGGAGTCGGAGTCGGCCCGGATGAGCGTGCTGGTCGACGAGCTGCTGCTGCTCGCCCAGCTGGACGCGGGCCGCCCGCTGGCCCGCGAGCCAGTGGACCTGTCCCGGCTGGCCATCGACGCGACCGACGACGCCCGGGTGGCCTCGGCGGACCACCGCTGGATACTCGAACTCCCGCAGGAGGCCGTGCTGGTCCGCGGGGATGAGCACCGGCTGCACCAGGTGCTGGTCAACCTGATGAGCAACGCGACCAGGCACACCCCGAAGGACACCACGGTCACGGTCGCGCTGGCCGACGGCGCGCAGCCGGGCACGGTCGAGCTGAGCGTGACCGACGACGGGCCCGGCATCCCGCCGGAGCTGCAGCCCGCGCTGTTCGAGCGGTTCGTCCGCGGGGATTCGTCCCGCTCCCGCGCGGCCGGGAGCACCGGGCTGGGCCTGGCCATCGTGGACGCGGTCACCACCGCGCACGGCGGCAGCATCACCGTGGACAGCAAGCCGGGCCGCACCCGCTTCGCCATCACCTTGCCCCGGCTCTATGCCTGAGGCCGGGCCCGGCCGGGCCCGGCCTCAGGCGTACGGGCCTTATGGCTGGGCGACCAGGACGCTGGCCGCGGGCTCCGGCACGATGGCCGGCGCCGCCTGGGCGGTGACGGGCTCGCGCTGGGCCGGACTCCGGCGGAGCAGGAACAGCGCGTAGGCCAGTACCGCTAGCCCCATGGCGACCAGCGCCCCGCGACCGCCCAGCGCGCCGGCCAGCAGCGGCGCGGCCAGCGACCCGGCGACGATCCCCGCCAGCGATGCGGGCAGGGCCAGCCCGTAGGCCCGGCCGAACACGTCCTCGTCCAGCATCCGCTGCAGGCCGGTGTCGGTGAGGATCTCCACCAGGACCGCGCCCGCGCCGGTGGCCGCGACCAGGGCGATGGCGATGGCAGGCCAGTGCGCGATGGCCAGCAGCGGCATCGGCAGCCCGACGGCGGCGAGCGCGGCCGCCAGCACGAAGCGCGGGTGCCCCCAGCGCTGCACCCGCCCGGCCAGGGCCGTGCCGGCCAGCGCGCCGGCCCCGATGCCGGCGAACAGGTAGCCGTAGCCGTGCGCGCCCATCCCCAGCGAGCGGGAGACCAGCAGCAGGAGCACGGTCTGGGCGCCGTAGATCAGGCTGCACATGATGTCCGCGCCCACGAGCCGCAGGGCGGCCGGGTGGGAGCGGAGCGCCTGCGCGCCCTCGGCCATCCCGCGCAGCAGCCCGTCCGGGCGGCCTTCTGACCGCGCGGGCCGGAACGTCTGGTCGGCCGGGATGGCCAGCACCGCGAGGGCGGCCAGCCCGAACGTGACCGCGTTCAGCAGGAACGCGAGGGCCGGCGATCCGAGCAGCAGCAGGACCCCGCCAAGCGCGGGCCCGGCGATGATGCCCAGCCCGTTGACCGCGGACCGCGCGGCGTTCGCGCCGGGCAGGTCCGCGTCATCGACCAGCCGGGGCGTGGTCGCGGCCACGCACGGCAGGTAGGGGGTGGCGAAGGCGGTCGCCACCGCGGCGATCACCGGGGCCAGCACAATTGGTGCGTGGGTGGCCACGAAGAGGGCCAGCAGGACCATGAGGACGATCCGCGCGACGTCGCAGGTGATCATGACGCGGCGCCGGTCGAAGCGGTCGGCCACCACCCCGCCCAGCGGGCCCAGGGCCACGACCGGCACGACCCGCGCGGCGGTGGTGATCCCGGCCCACAGCGCCGAGTGGGTGCGCTCATAGACCAGCGCGATGAGGGCCAGGTTGTAGAGCCAGTCGCCCAGCTGGGACACGGCGAGCCCGCCGAGCAGCCAGCGGAACGCCGGGTAACGCAATGCCGCCCGGATCGTCCCGGGCTTCGCCTGCTGGATGTTCATGGTGCCGTCCCGTCCGCCGTGGTGATGTCCCTTCCCACGGTCGGGCTAAGGGGCCGGGAGCCGCATCGGCCGGCTGCCCTAGCAGGCGTTCCGGGCCGCCTCAGATTCCGCGGCACGGTGCTTAGCGGGCCGGGCGGGCGCCTCAGATGAGGCGGCCCGGTCCTTAGCCGTCCGTCACCTCGGTGCCCATCACGGAGTGCCAATCACCGAGTGCCCTCACCGGGTGCCCATCACCGGGTGCCGGGCACTCCCAGCCGGTGCACCACCGCGGCGGCTTCCACCCGGCCGCCGACCCCCAGCTTGGCCAGGATGTTGGAGACGTGCACGCTGGCCGTCTTCGGGCTGATGAACAGGGCCTGGGCGATCTCGGGGTTGGAGCGGCCGTCGGCCAGCAGCAACAGGACCTCACGTTCCCGGTCGGTCAGGCCGAACCGGGCGAGTTCGTCCGCGGGGTCCCCGGCCGTCGGCTCCCCGGCCGCGGACTCCCCGGCCGCGGGTCCGTGAGGCGCCGGCGGCGCGGACGCCCCGGCCTGACCGTCCGGGCCCGGCCCGTCCGGGCCGCTGCCCAGGTCCAGCCGGGCCCGGCGGGCGAGTGCCGCCGCTTCGGCCGCGATCGGATCCGCCCCGAGCCGGCCCGCGATGACATCGGCCTGCCGCACGGAGCGGCTGGCGGCCTGCCGGTCGCCGCCCGCGGACTCCGATTCGGCGCGCCGCAGCCACGTGTAGGCCAGGGGGTATGGCTCCTGCGCCACTTCCCACTCTGTTACCGCCGCCGACCAGAGCCGCGGGTCGTCGTGACCGAGGAACCGGCTCTGCTCTGCCTCGAACAGGGCCCGGTACCCCCGGGCGGGTGGAGTGGTGGCGGGAAGGCCGGTCGCCCCCGCGGCCAGCACCTGGTGGCGGGCCGCGCTCTGCTCCGGGACCGCTTCGTGACGGTCCCGGGCCCGGACCGCCTCGTCGGCCTCGATCCGGATGCCCAGCCACAGCAAAGGCCAGCTGTACCGGGCCCCCCACACGAAGGGCTCATCGGGCAGGCACCCGGCGACCGCCGCCCGGGCGGCGGCCAGGTCACCCCGGCCTAGCGCGGCCGTGGCCGTGACATAGCCCAGCGGCAGGACGAACTGCATGTCAGTCGTACCGGCCAGGGCCCCGCGCGCCGTGCGCAGGTCCGCCTCGGCGTCGGCGTAACGCCCGCTCATGGCGGCCCGCTCGGCCCGCAACTGCAGCACGGAGGCGGCGAAGATGCCCTCCGGCACCGTTGACAGGGCCTGGGCCAGCAGCCGGTCCACCTCGGCCCACCGGCCGAGCCGCAGCAGCGGCTCAGCCAGGTTGCCGATCAGGTAGGCGCCCAGGGCCCGGACCATCCCCACCCGGTCCGCCAGGAGGAGCCCCTCCCGGGCCACTTCCGCCGCCTCAGCGTGCCGGCCCCAGAGTTCCAGCACGTCGGAAAGGTTCACGTAGCCGCGCAGGGCCGTGGCCGGGACATTATGCGCCAGCGCCAGCGCGAGGCCCGACCGGATCGCGTCGGTGTCAACGTCGGCCGTCCTCAGGTAACCCTGCGCCAGCCCCAGGCTGATCAAGGCGTCCGCCTCAACCTCCGCGGCCCCGGTCGCCCGGGCGGCGGCCACGGCGCGCTTAGCCGCGTCCCCGGCCGCCACGTCCCGGCCGGACGTGCGGAGCAGGGCGCCCGCCAGCGACGCGAGGACCACCGCGTGGGCCCGGGTCACCTCGCCGGGGGGCAGCAGGGCGAGCGCCCGCTCCAGTTCGGCGATGGCCTCCATCTCCCGGCCGCTGTCCCGCAGGGCCAGCGCGCGGCGCTCGATGACCAGCGCCCGCCGCACGGAGTCGCCCTCGGCGGGCAGGTCGGCGAGGGCCTGGTCGAACAGGGACACCGACCGGTCCACCGCGCCCGACTCATAGGCCGCGTCCGCCGCCAGCCGGATGACCCCGACCTGGTCGAGCCCGGTGCGCTCCTCGGCGTCCGGCACCCGGGGCCAGATCTCCAGGGCCCGCTCCAGGTGCCGCTGCGCCTCGGCGGGTGCGTAGGAGGTCATGGCCTGGCCGGCCGCGACGCAGGCCGGCAGGGCGCGCGGCAGGTCGAGCGCGGCGTACCAGTGGTGGGCCAGCGCGGCGGCCACCCCGGTATCCTCACCCGCCAGCCCCGGCTCCCGGGCCAGGGTCTCCCCGTACGCGGCGTGCAGCCGGACCCGTTCCCCCGGCAGCATGTCCTCGTAGATGGCGTCCCGGGTGAGCGCGTGCCGGAACTCGTACCCGTGGCCGCTCTGGTCCACCACCAGCAGATGACTTTCGAGCGCCTCCCGGAGGGCGGCGAACAGTTCAGCCTCGTCCAGGCCCGCCACCTCGGCCAGCAGCCGGTCGGGCACCCGTTTCCCGGCCACCGCCGCCGTGCGCAGCAGCCGCTGCGCGGCCACGCTCAGCGAATCCACCCCGCTCAGCAGCACGTCGACCAGGGACGGCGGCAGGTCCGCCGGGTCCCCGCCCCGGCGTATCACGCCGGCGAGTTCTTCCACCAGGTAGGCGTTGCCGCCCGACCGGTCGAAGACCAGGTTGACCAGCCCGGGACGGGGTTCGTCAGCCAGGATCGCGGCCAGCTGGGTGGCGACCTCGTCGCGCTGGAACCGCAGCAGCTCGACGCGGTTGACGGTCCGGACCCGCTCCCAGCCGATGAGCAGCGGCCGCAGTGGATGGCGCCGGTGCAGCTCGTCGGACCGGTAGGTGGCCACCAGCAGCACCCGGACCGCGCGCAGCGAGCGGACCAGGAACGCGACCAGCTCCAGGGTGGACTGGTCCGCCCAGTGCAGGTCCTCCAGGACGAGCAGAACCGGCCGGGCCGCGCTGAGCCGTCCCAGCAGGCCGAGCACCAGTTCCAGCAGCTGGGCGGACTGGATGCCGTCGGCGGGCATCCGGGCCGCCACGTCCGGCGAGAGCTCGGGCAGCAGCCGGGCCAGGCCCGGCGCGGCCGGCCCAGCACCTGGGCCAGTTCGTCCGCGGGGATGGCCCTGGTCAGCGCGCGCAGCGCGTCGACCAGTGGCGCGAGCGGAAGTCCCTCCGCGCCGAGCTCGATGCAGTGGCCGAGCAGGACGGTGAACCCGGCCCGGTCTGCCTGCACGGCCAGCTCGCCGAGCAGCCGGGTTTTCCCCACCCCGGCCTCGCCCCCGATGAGCGCGAACGCGGGCTCGCCGCGCTGGACCTGGTCCAGCAAGGCGGTGAGCGACGCGATCTCCTCCTGTCGCCCGACGAACACCGGGCTGACCACGCTCGCGCTCATAGGCAGCACGCTGTCACATCAGGCCTGTTCCCGGGAACACCACCAGGTTGACCGGCCGCCCACCGTGCCGTGCTTCATCTCCGCGCCGTCGCGCGGGCACCGGGCGCCCTGGTGCCGGAACGGGATGATCTCGCCGGTGTGCGCGCCGCCGTGAAGGGCGGCGGACTTCAGCGCCGTCTGCAGCGCCCGGTACAGGCGGTCGACCTCTTCGGGCCGGAGGCTGCTGACCGGCGCCGCAGGTGAGATCCTGGCCTGCCAGAGTGTCTCGTCGGCCAGGAGATTCCCGACCCCGGCGATCCTGGATTGATCCAGCAGCCGGGCCTTGACCGCGATTGTCCCCTTGCTGAGCAGACGGTGGAACTCTTCCGGCGTTACCTCCTCAGCGTCGGGACCGAGGGCGGCGATATCGGGGCTCAGCCGGACACGCCCCAGCCGGCGCTTGTCGAACAGGGCCAGCCGGCCACCGTCGGCGAACTCGATCGTGAAGCGATTCCACTCGGGTTTGCCCGGCCCCGGGCCGACGGGGCCTCTCCAGGCGGGCTGCGGCTCGCCGGCCTGAGCAGCCTCCCCGTCTGGCGCCGTGACCACGATGCTGCCGCTCATGCCCAAGTGGACACCGAGATCAGGGCCGGGCGCGGCCGACCCGTCCAGCGCGGAGGTCTCGATCCAGATGGACTTGCCCCGCCGCCGGGCGGCCGTAAGTGAACGTCCGACCAGTGCGTCACGCAACTGCCCGGGGATGTGCGGGCGGGTCACGTACGTGTCCGAGTCGTCCACCGCCACGATCCGACGGTTCAGCGCCTGATCAGCGATCAGGCTGCGGGCGGTCTCGACCTCGGGAAGCTCCGGCATTCCCCCGTTCTACCCGATCACCCCGGCCCAGTCAGCAGGGCCCTAGACCGGCGCCGCCGTCCGGGTGGCGTCAGTGGACGATGACCCGCTTCGAGGCGCGGCGGATCAGGGCTGGGCGGGAAGAGTGGGCAGGTTGGGCAGGGGGCGGGCGCTGCTGAGCGGGGGCTGGCGGTAGAGGCGGTCCAGGTCGAGCTGCTGCGCCTCCTCCAGCACCGTGTCCTGCTGCTGCTGCGCCTGCTCCGCGGTCTGCTTGGCCAGCGCCGACGCCAGCGCGCCCAGCTGCCGCACCCCGGTGTCGTCGACGAGGACGCGGCTGGTGGTCAGGATCGCGATGCCCTCCACCCGGCGCTTCCCCTGCCCGGGCCGGGCCAGCGCCGCCCCCACCTTGGCCGCGTCGAACGGGTCGGCCGGATGGGTGGTGAGCCTGGTGCGCTGCTGGATGGCCCACTTGTGGAACGTCATGACCTCTCCCTCGAGGGGGAGGCTGGTGATGTCTTCGGCGCCCAGGCCGAACCGCTTGCCCTTGCTGAAACAGCGGGAGTAGGAGGCCAGGGCGGCCGACCACAGCGCCTGCGGCACCACCGGGTCCCGCTCTTCCTCGGGCTTGTCCAGCTCGCCGAGCAGTTCCTTGCAGCATTCCACGACGAACTGCAGGTCCGAGACGATCGACGCCTGGTCGGCGAGGACCTGTGCGGACGGCAGGTCGAGAGCGACGGTCAGCATCGGTGGCTGCGACGATGCGGGTTTGGTGTCGCTCATGTCTCCTCGTTCCAGATGGCCGGCACCACAAGGGTCTGCCCGCCGATGGTGGCACGCCGGCCAGCGATCCCAGGTCTCACATAGTGACAATTTCGCACTAGGCCCGGACCCGGTGATGCGCTAGCGGGGCCGCTGCGTGCGCGGCCGACGTCCGCGGGCCGCGCACGTACGCGAGCGCGACCACGAAGCCGCCCACCGCCAGTGCGGCGTCGACCCGGAAGGCAACCGTGATCCCGTGGCGCAGCGTGGCCGCGCTGAGCACGATCGCGGTGTTCAGGCCGAGCCCGACCGCTCCCCCGGCGATCTGGCACATGTAGACGATGCCGCCGGCCAGGCTGGACTGGTCCGGGTCGAGCGCGGTGACCGCGGCGGTGGTCACCGCGGAGTAGAAGAGCCCGACGCCCACGCCGAGCACGCACATCCCGGGCACCAGGGCCAGGTAGGCGGATCCGCTGGCCGGGAACGAGAGCAGGAAGATCCCGGCCGCCATCAGGGCCGCGCCCGCCGACACGGTGAGCCGGGGACCGAGCCGCCCGTAGAGGCTCCCGGCCACGAACGAGGTCACCGCGAAGACTCCCATCATCGGCAGCAGGCCCGCCCCGGCCCGGATGGCCGAGAAATGCAGGACGATCTGCATGAACTGCGGCAGGTACAGCAGCGCGGAGAAGAAGATCGCCGACATCAGCAGTACCGCGCCGCACGACGCGGTGAACACCCGGTTGCGCAGCACGACGGCGGGCACCAGGGCCCGGCCACCCAGGCGGCGCTCGGCCAGCAGGAACACCGCCAGCAGGGCCAGGCCGCCGGCCAGCAGGGCCAGGATCACCGGGCTGGTCAGCCCGGCGGCGCTGACCAGGTCCAGCGCGATCAGGATGGCGATCGCCCCGGCCGACAGCAGCCCGACCCCGGCATAGTCGATGCCCTGCTTCCCACTACCCTGCTCCCCACCACCCTGCTTCCCACCACGGGGGCCCGGCTCTCTGGGACCCAGCGGTGGGTGACGAACATGGCGAACGCCGTCACCGGAAGGTTCACGAAGAACACCAGCCGCCAGGTGGCCACGTCGGTGAGCCAGCCGCCCAGCAGCGGACCCACCGTGTTCCCGAGGCCGGCCACGCCCAGGATCAGCCCTCCGGCCAGCCCTTTCCTGTCTGCCGGGAGCAGCGAGTAGGTGAGGCCGAGGATGGCCGGCCACATCAGCGCGCCGCCCACGCCCATCAGCGCCCGGCAGGCGATCAGCAGCCCGACGTCCGGCGCCACCCCGCACAGCAGCGAGAACAGCGCGAAGATCGTGGCGCCGAGCATGAATATCCGCTTGCGGCCGAGCAGGTCGGCCAGCCGGCCGCCGGTCACGATCAGCACCCCGAACAGCAGCGCGTACCCGTTGATCACCCACTGGGCCCGGCTCAGCGTGGTGTGCAGGTCCTGCTCGATCCGCGGGATGGCCACGCTGAGTGCGGTGAAATCGTTGGCAATAACGAAAACCCCGAGGCCCATGGCCACCAGAGCGAGCCAGGTCCGGGCGGTCAGGGCGGAGCCCGGGGGGGTGGTCGAGACGGCCAGCGTGTCTCCTTGCGGCGAAATCAGGAGGGGCACCTGTCCCCCAGACGTGCCCGGCTGGCCACGCGGCGAAACAGCAGGCCACAGCGACGGCCACCCGGGCCGGGCCAGGTCAGGCCGGGTTAGGGCAGCCTGGGCCAGGTGTGCACCGGCTCGTTGGCGTGCATGAACTCGGTATAGCGCTGGGTCATCTGGCGCAGCGCCTCCGCGCGGTTCGCCCCGGTCTGCTCGCTGATGGCCCGGGTCGCGGCGATCTGCCAGGTCGCGCCGTTCCGGCTGGTGAGGCAGCGCTGCTCGATGATGCCCAGCAGGCGGTCGGCGGAGCCGGGATCGACACCCCAGCGGCGCAGGCCCTCCCGGGCCAGCGGCAGCAGGCGGCGCAGCACCAGTTCGGCCACGGGTGCCTCGCCCAGCCCGGGCCAGTAGAGCCGGGCGTCCAGGCCATGCCGCGCGGCCTCATGCAGGTTCTCGGCCGCGGTCGCGAAGGTCATCTGGGTCCAGACCGGCCGCTGCTCGTCGGCCAGGGCCCGGATGAGCCCGTAGTAGAACGCCGCGTTGGCCATGACGTCCGCGACCGTGGGCCCGGCCGGGAGGACGCGGTTCTCCACCCGAAGATGCGGCAGGCCGTCCACGACGGCGTAGACGGGACGGTTCCAGCGGTAGATGGTCCCGTTGTGCAGGCTCATCTCGGCCAGCTGCGGGATGGCCCCGGCATCCAGCACCGCGAGCGGGTCCTCGTCCTCGCACAGCGGCAGCAGGGCGGGGAAATACCGGAGGTTCTCCTCGAACAGGTCGAACACCGACGTGATCCAGCGTTCGCCGAACCACACCCGGGGGCGCACCCCCTGCTGCTTGAGCTCGTCCGGCCTGGTGTCGGTGGCCTGCTCGAACAGGGTGATCCGGGTTTCGTCCCACAGCTGCCGGCCGAACAGGAACGGGGAGTTGGCGGCCAGGGCGACCTGCACCCCGGCAATGGCCTGGGCCGCGTTCCAGTAACTCGCGAACGCGTCGGGGCTGACCTGGACGTGCAGCTGCACGCTCGTGCACGCCGCCTCCGGGGTGATGCTGCCCGCGTGGGTGAGCAGGTGCTCGGTACCGTCGATGGCGATGCGCATGTCCTCGCCCCGGGCCGCGAAGATCTGCTCGTTCAGGACCCGGTAACGGTGGTTGGCCGACAGGGTTTCCTCGTGCATGTCCTCCTCGGCCAGCGTGGGCAGGATGCCCACCATGACCAGGCCGCTCCCGGTGCTGCGGGCCTTGGCGTCCGCGGCGTTGAGGCTGGCGCGGACCTCCCGCTCCAGGTCCGCGAGGGCGCTGTTTTCGAGCCGCCGGGGCGGCACGTTGATCTCGAGGTTGAACTGCCCCAGCTCGGTCGCCCAGGCCGGGTCGGCGATGGCGTCGAGCACGGCCTCGTTGCGCATGGACGGCATCCCGGCCGAGTCGACCAGGTTCAGCTCGATTTCCACGCCCACCCGCGACGGGCTGGCCTCGAACCGGCGCTCACGAAGCATCCGGGCGAACACGTCCAGTGAACGCTGCACCTTCTCCCGGTACTTCCGCCGGTCCTCACCACTGATCTTGATGGCCTGGATGTCACGTCCCATGGGGGCCCCCGCTCGCCGTGATGAAGCATCTACCCCGCAGGGGGCCAGTTAAGGGCGGACGAGGCCCGCGTCGTGGGCGAGCAGCCCGGCCTGGGTGCGGTTCGCACAGCCCAGCTTGTCCAGCGTCCGTGAGACGTAGCCCTTGATCGTGGCTTCGGACAGGTACAGCCGCGCCGCGATCTGCGCGTTGGACAGGCCCTCGCCCAGGCAGGCCAGCACCTCGGCCTCCCGCTCGGTGAGCGACCCGGCCAGCTTGCGGGCCCGGTCGCGGGCGGGCTGGCTGTCGGTCGACGCGGCGATCAGCCGCCGGGCGGCCGCCGGGGCCAGCACCGTGTGCCCTTCCGCCGCCACCTGGACCAGGCCGATGAGGTCTTCCGGCGGCGTGGATTTGACCAGGAATCCGGCCGCGCCGGCCCGCAGCGCGCGCAGCACGTACTCGTCAGCGTCGAAGGTGGTCAGCACGACCACGGCCGGCGGATCGGCCAGCTCGCTGATCCGCTCGATGGCGGTGAGCCCGTCCATGCCCGGCATCCGCAGGTCCATGAGCACGACGTCGGGGCGGGTGCGGACGACCGCCTCAACGCCGGCCGCCCCGTCCTGGGCGTCCGCCACGACCTCGATGGTGCCGCCCGAGGTCAGGATCGTCCGCAGATGCGCGCAGACCATCGGCTCGTCGTCCACCACCACGACGCGGATCACGCCAGCGCCGCCGATTCCGCGGTCGGCACGTAGGCGGGCAGCGTGGCTTCCACGCAGAATCCCCCGTCCCGGGAGGGGCCGGCCCGCAGCGTCCCGTGCACCAGTTCCACCCGCTGCCGCAGCTGGGCGATGCCCAGACCGGAGCCGGTCCCGGCCAGGCCGGCGGCGTCCAGGCCCGGGCCGGAGCCGTCCACGGGCTGGCTGGGCGGGGTATTGCGGATGGCCAGCAGCAGCTGCGAAGGGCCGTAGCTGACCTGCACGGTCACCCGGGTGCCGGGCGCGTGCTTGCGCACGTTGGTCAGGGATTCCCGGACGATCCGGTACACGGTCCGCCCGACCACCGGCGAGGCCAGCGCGGGGTCGCCGTCCTCGACCAGCTCGGCTGGCGTGCCCACCCTGACCGACTCCGCGACCAGGGCGGCGAGCCCGGGCGTGGACGGCACCTCGGCGCCATCCGGTGCGGCGCGCAGGATCCCGACCAGGTCACGCAGCTCGTCCAGGGCCTGGCAGCCGGCCGCCCGCAATTCCTCGGCGGCCTGCCGGGTCGCCTCGTCGGGGGCGGTCATCCGCAGCGCGCCCGCCTGGAGCACCATCAGGCTGACCCGGTGGGTCACCACGTCGTGCATCTCGCCGGCCAGCCGGGTGCGTTCCTCCGACCGGGCCTGTTCGGCCAGCAGATGCTGCTCCCGCTCAGCGCGCTCAGCGCGCTCCTTCAGCGACTGCACCATGCACCGGCGGGCCCCGAAGTACAGGGCCAGGAAGGGCCCGACGGCGGTGCGGAGCACCCCGAAGGTGATGACCGTCACCGACGGATCCCACGGCCGGGCGACGATGAAGGTGAGCGCGACGACCGCGAGGACTGCTGTCCGCCGGTCCTGCCGGTAAAAGAACGGCCCGTAGGCGGCCAGCGCGACCGAGTACGGCGCCCACACGTTTGCGGTGTGCTCGGGAACCAGCGCCCCGAAGGGTGAGATCAGCAGGGTGATGACCAGCGTGAATGCGCCCAGGAGGGCGATGACCAGGTACGGCGCGCGGCGGCGGACGACCAGCGAAGCGCACACGGCGGCCTGCACGGCCAGCATGGACCAGGCGAGCGGGCTGGGATGAGCGGGCCACCAGGTGGCTCCCACCAGCGTCATGCCGGTATCCAGCAGCACGAAGAACACGGCCACCGCCACGTCCATGGCGAGCCGGTGCCGCCGGTACCACGTGGCGATCGCCACGTCCACGGCGAACCGGTGCGGTCGGTACCAGGGCCCTTCGGTCATGCCGAAAACGCTACGTCATCTGCGGGCCGCCGTCGCGGGTCCGGCGGCCGGAGCCGACGGCCGGCGGGCTAGAAACCTACGAAAGTCGTATGCGGCCGCCGCAGGGCAGCCGTTCGTCGGGCCGGAATCCGACCAGCCACCCTGGTGCCCGCTGGCCCGGCGGGCCTGGAATGGGCGGCATGGAAATCACACCAGCACAAGCCCCCACGAATCCCCGGCTCGGCCGCTACGACATCGACCCGGCCGGCTCGGCCGTCCGGTTCAGGACCCGGCACCTGTTCGGGCTCGCCCCGGTGCGCGGCCGGTTCCAGATCCGGGCCGGGACCGTCGATGTGACCGAGCCGGCCAGCGAGTCAAGGGTTCGCGTGGAGATCGACACGGCGAGCCTGAAATCGGGGAACCCCGCGCGGGACGCCAGCGTCCGGTCGGCACGATTCCTGGATGCGAGCCGGTACCCCGTTATGGTGTTCGTAGCGGAAAAAATGGACGGGCAGGATCTGCTGGGCACGCTGACGGTGGGGGCGGTAGCCCGCCCGGTCCGCCTGCCGGTGCAGGTGTCCGGCGTGTCGGCCGGCTCGTTCACCGCCCAGGGGACCGTGCGCCTGGACCGGACCGAGTTCGGCGTGACCGCCTCTCCCGGGCTGGCCGCGCGCTACCTCGATGTGTCACTGGAGGTCCGGTGCGTGGCGCGGTCATAGTGGACGGGCTGGCCAAGAGCTACGGCGCGGTGACCGCGTTGCGCGGGATCAGCTTCACCGTCGCCGCAGGCGAGATCTTCGCGCTGCTGGGGCCGAACGGCGCCGGGAAGACCACGACGCTGGAAATCCTGGAGGGCTTCCGGAAGCGCGACACCGGGCGGGCCGAGGTGCTGGGCCTCGATCCCGGTGACCGGGCCACCGGGCGGGAACTGCGGGAGCGGATCGGGCTGGTCCTGCAGGACATCGCGGTCGAGCCGTACCTGACCGTCCGCGAGACCATCGCGCGCAACGCGGGCTACTACCCCGCACCACGGGGCGTCGATGAGGTGATCGCCCTGGTCGGCCTGGCCGGGCAGGAGCGGACCAAGGTGCGGAACCTGTCCGGGGGCCGCAAACGCCGCCTGGACCTCGGCCTGGGGCTGATCGGTGACCCCGAACTGCTGTTCCTCGACGAGCCGACTACAGGGTTCGACCCGGCCGCCCGGCGGGACGCGTGGCAGCTGGTGCGCAGCCTGCGCGACTCGGGCACCACGATCCTGCTCACCACGCACTACATGGAGGAGGCCCAGGCGCTGGCCGACCGGGTGGCGGTGCTGTCCGACGGCCAGGTGGTGGCCCAGGGGACCCTGGCGGACATCGGCGGCCGGGCCTCCGCCCAGACCCAGATCCGTTTCGTGCTCCCGATCGGATGCCTGGCCGCGGACCTCCCGGCCTGGGCCCGGCCGCCGGTGGAGACGACCGTAGAGCCGACTGCGAAGCCCGCGCCGGAGCCGGAACCCGGTGACGTGGTCACCGTGGCGGTCAGTGAGCCGACCCGCGCCCTGCACGAGCTGACCAGCTGGGCCCTGCACCGCGGCCTGGTCCTGGACCAGCTCACGGTCGAGCCGCCCAGCCTCGAAGACGTCTACCTGAAACTGACCGACCCTGGCCCCGAGGCCAGTGCTGGCGGAAAAGGGGCTGGCGAAGGGGCCGGAGAAGCACGCACCGGAGAAAGGACCGCGAGATGAACCCGACGACCCGCCGGGCGCGGCGGGGTGATCTCGCCCTGCTGTGGCATCAGGTCCGCTACGAGCAGCTGTCGTTCTGGCGCAATCCGCAGAGCGCGTTCTTCACGTTCGTGTTCCCCGTCGTGATCATCACCCTGTTCGGCGCGTTGTTCGGCAGCGTCGGCCGGAGCTCCTACTTCTACGGGCTGTCGGCCTTGCAGTACTACGTGCCCACGATCGCCGCGGTCTCGGTGCTGGGCGCCTGCTACAGCCAGCTCGCCATCGTGCTCTCCACCCGGCGGCAGAACGGGATCCTCAAGCGGGTCCGGGCCACGCCGCTTCCGGCCTGGACCTACTTCCTCGGCCTGCTGGCCCACTGCATCGTGGTCAGCGTGGTGGACATCGCGCTCATCGTGGGGGTCGGCCGGCTGTTCGGCGTGCCGCTGCCCACCCACTGGGCCGCGATCGCGGTCGCCCTCGTGCTCGGCGCGGCCTGTTTCTGCGCGCTGGGCGTCGCGGTGGCCTCGCTGATCCGCAACGCGGAGGCCGCTCCGGCCGTGGTGCAGCTGGTGTTGTTCCCGCTGGTGTTCATCTCGGGCACCTACCTCCCCATCCACTCGCAGATTGTGCAGCGCATCACCGGGGTCCTGCCGGTCCGGCCGTTCAACGAGGCCCTGATGGGCCCGTTCGCCCGGCACACCGGGTTCGACTGGGCCGCCCTGGGCGTCCTGCTGGCGTGGGGCGTGGCCGGCGGGCTGATCGCGGTCCGCCGGTTCCGCTGGGATCCCCGGGCGGGCTGACGGTCACCGGCCGGTCCGGCTGGGCTGGCCGGGCTGGCGGCCCGGCCGGGCTGGCGGTCCCGGCGGGCTGGCGGTCAGAGGCCGTTGGGGAAAGTGATGGAGGCCGGGGAGATGAGCGGCTTCCCGACTTCCAGCTGGATCTGGGCGTGCTTTTCCAGCGGGATGTTGCGGGGGTTGCCCTGGTAGACCCGGCCGTTGTAGAGCGCGGTCACCGGGCCGTGAGCCGGGCCCACCTGGTTCGGGCCCAGCGGCTGGCCCCAGATGTCGAAGAAGTTCCCCAGCGTGTAGGTGCGGTGCACCGGGGACTCGATGTGGATGATCCCGTCGGCGGCGTGCGTGTGCAGCCAGTAGAAGCAGCTCCCGCTGGCGATGAACGGGCCGGTCGGCGTGTTCTGGGCCTGGGCGCCGGGGATACCGATGGCCGCCGGGATCTGCCGGGCGGCGCCGTTCACGAACACGGTCAGGTGCGCGTGGACGTGGTACACCAGCTGCTCGGTGGTATCGCAGCTGATCCCGTCCACGGTCTTCCCGGTGGCCTTCGTGGCCGTGCTGGCCAGCGCGGCCGCCGCCGGGACCGGCACGCCCTCGGGGCCGTTGGGGCCGGGTGAGGGCAGCGGCTTCAGGGTGCCCAGCGTGCTGAGCGAGGCCAGCTTGAGTTTCGGCGTACCGCCGGTGGCGCTGGCCGGGCTGCCGCTGTTGCTGGTGACGGCCAGGGTGATGGCCACGGCGGCGATGATCACGACCACGGCCGCGCCGATCCCGGCTATCCAGTTGCGGCGCCGCTTGCGGGCGGCGTCGCGGGCCCGCATCTCGGCGACCCTGGCCCGGGCGGAGGCGCCCCGCGCCTTGGCTCCGCGGGCCTTGGTCCCGTCAGGTGTGCCCCCGCCAGGCTTGCCCCCGCCAGGCCTGGCCCCGCCCGGCTGGGACGCGCCCGGCTTAGCGCCGCTCCCCTGGGCCCCGCCGGTCTTGCCCCGGCCCGCCTGGGCCCCACCGGACTTGGCCGCCCCGCCGCGGCCCGCGCCACCGCCCGAGCCGCCCCTACGCGAGCCGCCGCCCGAGCCGCTGCTACCTGAGCCGCTGCTACCTGAGCCGCCCCGGCCCGAGCGTCCCTTCCCCCCGGTCCCTCTGGACACGTGATCTTCTCCTCTGCCCTGTCCGCTCACCCTAACCAACGCGGCCCCTCACCAGGAGACACGAGCCGCCCCCGCCCCCGGTTCCCGCCGCGCGGCCGGGTGGATCATTAACAGTGAGGGCAGCGCCGCGCCAGCCGCCACCCACCCAGGGCGGTAGCTTCGCGGGTGTGGGTGAGAACCGCTGGGTAATTCGCCGGGCTACGGCGGAGGACGGGTCGTTCCTGGCGGACATGCTGGTGGAAGCCGCGAACTGGTCAGCTGACTGGAAGAAGAAGAGCCGCCGCCGGGTGCTCTCGGCGCCTGCGACGGCGCATTACATCGCCGGCTGGCCACGTGACACCGATCTGGGCTTGATGGCCGAGGCGGACGGGGAGCCAGTGGGCGCGGCCTGGCTCCGCTTCCTGCCCGCGGCCGATCGGGCTACGGGTTCGTGGCCCCCGACGTACCCGAACTGACGATCGGCGTGGCCAGGGACTGGCGTGGCCGGGGCGTGGGCCGGGCCCTGCTGCGGGGCCTCGCCGGGCAGGCCCGTTCGGCCGGCATCCGGCGGATCAGCCTCAGCGTCGAGCGGAAGAACTTCGCCCAGCAGCTGTACCTCTCCGAGGGCTATCGAGATCGTGGACTCCAGCGACGCGCAGTCCGACACGATGATCAAGGACCTGGAGCCCGGTTATCCGGACTCGTGAGGACCGAGCATCCGTTCCAGCAGCGTCTGCACCTGGCGTCGCTCGGCCGGACTGAGCTCGCTGGTCAGCGGGGACAGTGACCGCCCGACCTGGGCGTAGAGACGCTCGGCCAGCGCTGCCCCGGCTGGGCTGAGGAACACGTCGACGGCGCGGCCGTCATGGGCGCTGGCGCCCCGCTCGAGAAGTCCCCGCTTCACGGCCCGGTTGACCAGCCCGGTCATGGTGGATTTCTCCAGCCCGAGGTAGTCGGCCAGCCGGGTCATCCTGACCCGCCGGTCCCGCAGGATCGCGAGGACCCGCAGCTGCGTGAGGGACAGGTCGTGCTCGGCGCCCACCTTGCTCAGCACGGCCATGGTCACGAAGGAAGCCTGGACGAGCGCGTCGACCAGGCCATCCTGAGCGATGGCGCGAGGCGGTTCCTGCGGCGTGGCCATCTCCGGAGCCTACTTGACCCGGTTCGTAATACCAACTAGTTTTAGTTCGTATTACCAACTACATTACGGAGATCATCATGAAGGCTGCGGTCGTTACCTCGTTCGACGCCGCCCCCCGCTACGAGGAGTTCCCCGCCCCCGCCCCGGCGGGGGACGACGAGATGGTCATCGACGTGATCGCGGCCGGGCTGCACCCGCGCGTCCGGTCGCAGGCCGACGGGTCGCACTACACCAGCACCGGCGAACTGCCGCTGGTGCCGGGCATCGACGGTGTCGGGCGCGGCGCGGACGGGCTGCTGCGCTACTTCGTCCTCCCGGACACGCGGCTGGGCGCGATGGCCGAGCAGACCGTCATCGACACCCGCCGCAGCATCGTCCTGCCCGAGGACGCCGACCCCATCGCGGTCGCCGCGGCCATGAACCCGGCCATGTCCTCCTGGGTCGCGCTGCGCCAGCGGGTGCCGTTCCAGGCCGGGCAGAACGTTCTCGTCCTCGGGGCCACCGGGAACGCCGGCCAGATGGCCGTCCAGGTCGCCAGGCGTCTCGGCGCGAACCAGGTCATCGCGGCCGGGCGTAACGCCGGCCGGCTGGCTGGCCTGCCCGCCCTCGGCGCTACCGGCACCGTGCTGCTCGACACCGGGCCGCTCGACACCGGGCCGCTCACCACCGGGCCGCTCGCACCGGGCCGCTCGACGGGGACGCCGCCGGCGTCGCCCAGCGGCTCGGCCAGGCCGCCGCACATGCCGACGTCGTGATCGACTACCTCTGGGGCGAACCCACCGCCGCCGCGATGGCCGCCGTCGTCACCGGGCGCGCCGACCGCGGTCAGCCCCTGACCTGGATCGAAATCGGGTCGGTGGCCGGCCCCAGCGCAGCGATCCCCTCCGCCGCGCTCCGCGCCGCCCGCCTCCAGATCGTGGGCAGCGGGCAAGGGTCCGTCAGCACCCGGGAGATCCTCGCCGAACTGCCCGCCCTCGCCCAGGAGATCACCGCGGGAAGCTTCGTTATCGACGCGCGGCCCACGTCGCTCACCGAGGTCGAGCAGGCCTGGGCCGACGCCGCCGGCACCACCCAGCGCATCGTCATCACCCCGCAGTCCTAACGTCGACACCACGGGCCTAACGTCGACACCACGGGCCTAACGTCGACACCACGGGCCTGGTGCCGAGACCACGGCCAAGCCCCGAGACCGCCGGCCGCGCCTCGAGACCACGGCCCTGGCGCCGGGGACCCGGGCCCGCTGACACGAGCCGTCGCCCGGGGCAGCCAGGCCCGGCCGGTCCGCCCCTGTCCGGCCGGCCGGGCCTGGTTCCCGCGCTACTCGGCGCGCAGGGCGGAAGCGGTGCGGATCCGGGCCGCCCAGCCCGCCGGGAGCAGCGCCCCGATCACGGCGATCACCACCCCGGCCAGGGCCAGCACCACCAGTTCCGGTCCCCGGTACACGGACAGGTAACTGGCGGGCAGGCCCAGGTTCGCGGACGAGGCCATCACCGGCAGCACCGCGTGGTGCAGCGCGATCCCGGCCGGCAGCGCGATCAGGCCGGCCACCAGCCCGGTCCCGGCGACCCAGCAGACCACCATGGCGATGACCTGCCGCGGCATCATCCCGATGGCCTTGAACACGCCCAGGTCGTGCACCCGATCGCGGGTGTTGCAGGACGACCGTGTTCAGCACGCCCAGCCCGGCCACCAGGGCCAGCAGCACCGTGAGGGTGCCGATCAGGCCGAGCATCAGGCTCACCACCACGGAGTTCCTGGTGTTCAGGGACGTCGAGTACGAGGAGCCGAGCCTGGTGCCGAGGGACTGCGCATAGCTGGCCGGGGAGACGCCCGGACGCAGCCCGATGTCGTACTGGCCCGGCGCGGTCAGGGCCGGGCCGAGGTGCGCGTCCGCCAGGGTCTGCCAGTCGGTAATGACCGATACCCCGCGGTTGTGGGCGTCGAAATCCTCGCCGACGATCCGCAGCGGGATCGGCCTGCCACCCAGCACGATGGTCACGGTGCCGCCGACGGCCTTGCCGGTCAGGGTGAGGAAGCCGGTGGACACGACCGCCTGGCCGGGGCCGGTGTACCAGTGCCCGCTGATGATCGGATAACCCGTCCAGGCGGCCGGGCCGCGGAACGCGGTCAGCGGATGCTGCCCGGTCAGCCCGGCCACGCTGATCGCGTTGTCGGTCTCGGCCACATAGCGGCGCGTGCCCGGCTGGGCGGCCAGCGCCGCCTGGACGGTCCGCTGCTGGGCGGCGCTGAAGATGAACGAGTTCTGCGAGTTGCGGTAGACCTGCACCGGCTCGGAGGCCGCGTGCGACAGGCCGCCCACCACCCGGTTCAGCGAGCTGCCCAGGCCGACCGCGAAGGTCACCGCGGCCGCCCCGAGCAGCACGGCGACCAGCGTGATCGCGGTGCGGGCCGGGCGGGCGAACGGGGCCGCCAGCCCGATCGTGACCGGCCGGGGCAGCCGCAGCCGCCCCAGCAGCCGGTGCGCGGCGTAGCCGCGGCCCGCCCGGGGGGCCCGGCCCGCGGCAATGGCCTGCACCGCGCTGAGCCGGGCCGCTCCCATGGCCGGCAGCAGGGCCGCGATCGCGACCAGGCCGAGCATGGCCGCGGGCACGGCCACGTCCACCCAGACCGGCACGCTGAGCTGGCCCACGCCGTAGGCGTTCGCGGCCTGGCGCAGCAGCATCATGGCCAGCAGGTCACCGGCCACCAGGCCGCCCACCACGCCGACCAGCGCGGGCACCGCGACCTGGGCCGTATAGGCCGCCACCACCTGGCCCGGGGTGAAGCCGATGCTCTTCAGGATCCCGATCCGGCGGTAACCCGACACCACCGCGCCGCTGACCACGTTGGCCACGATCAGCACCGACATCACCAGGCCGATCACCCCGAAGGCGACCAGGAACGGCACGAACGGCCCGATCTGCGACGTCTCCTGCTCCCGGACGGTCAGGTAGGACTGGACGGCGGTCACCGCCCCGGACGGCAGGGCCCGGCTGACCGCGGCGGCATCCGCACGGACGGCCGCGGCGGTGCCGGCGTTGCGGAAGCGGTACAGCATCTGCTCGCTGCCGGGCGATCCCGGCTGCGCGCAGCCGGGCTATCTCGCCCGGCGTCACCCAGCCGTCCGCCGAGTTGGTGACCGAGGTGGCCTCCCCGACCACGGTCAGCACCGGATGGCCCGGCGTGCTGAGCACGGTGATCTTCGCCCCGAGCGGGAGCCCGATCTGCACGTCGCTGGCCGAGTTGACCGCCAGGACCAGCTGGCCGGGCTGGTCCGCCCAGTGACCGGACTGCAAGGTGACGTCATCGACCCGGCCGCCCGGCGCGGACCGGCCGGCCAGCGTCATGGGGGGCAGGGATCCATCCGGCCCGGCCTGGCCGGCCAGCTGCCCGGCGATGCTCAGCGCCGCGAACGGGCCGGCGGTGGCGGTGACCTGCCTCAGCCGGGTGGTCGCGGCCAGGTCGGCCGGGGTGGCCCGGGCCGGGTCGACGATCACGGCCAGGTGGGCGCCACGCTGCGCCGCGAATGAGTGGTCGAACGGGGCACTGGAGTCCACCACGAGCGCCAGGGCCAGCACGGCCGCCCCGGTGGACACCAGCAGCACCAGGGCGATGACGATGGTCTGCACCCGGCGGCGGGCCACCCCGCCGCGTACCGCCCGGCCGACCGGCCCGGCTCTCATCGCCGTACCCCGGCCGGCGCGCCAGGCTGGCTGGCGCGGGGCTGGTCGTCGCCCGAGAAAACCAGGCCGTCGGCGATGTGCACCGTGCGGCTGGCGTAGTGACCGGCCAGGTCGGGGTTGTGGGTGACCAGCACCAGCGTGTGCCCGGCGGTGTTCAGGTCGCGGAGCAGCTCGCCGATCTCCTCGCCGGTGGCGGTGTCCAGCGCGCCGGTGGGCTCGTCGGCCAGCAGCAGCGCGGGCCGGTTGACCAGCGCGCGGGCGATCGCCACCCGCTGCCGCTCCCCGCCGGACAGCCGCCCGGGGTAGGCGTCCTGGTGCTGCTCGATGTGCAGCGCGGCCAGCAGTTCGGCGGCCCGGGCCCGGGCCTGCCGCCGCGACAGCCCGGCCAGCTGGGCGGGCAGCAGCACGTTGTCGGCCACGGTCAGGTCGTCCAGCAGGTTGAAGAACTGGAAGATCATGCCGATCTGCTGCCGCCGGAACCGGGCCAGCCCGGTCTCGCTGAGCCGGTCGATCCGCTGCCCGGCCACGGTGACCGTCCCGCTGCTCGGCCGGTCCAGTCCGGCGATGAGGTTGAGCAGGGTGGACTTGCCGCTGCCGGACGGTCCCATCACCGCGACCGCCTCGCCCGGAGCGATGTCCAGGCGGACGTCGGTCAGCGCGGGCTGGCCGTCGTCCTCGTATCGTTTGGTCACGTCGCTGAGCTGGATGAGCGGGTCCGCGGGCGGGGCGGCGGCGCCCCCCGCGCCTGCCCAGCCCGAGGTGATGTCCGCGTTCATGGGTCTTCCTCCCGTGACGGTGCCGTGAGCCAGAAGTGGGCCCGGGCCGCGATCGGCCCGGCGCTGACAGCGTCCCGGGCGAGGAGGGGCCGGCGACATCCCGCAGGACCCCCGATCCAGGGTGGTGCTAGCTCCCGCAGCGAGCCGGGATCCTGCGGGATGGGCGGCACGGGATGATTCCTCTAGCGTCAGACCCGGGACCAAGCACCGGAGGAGCGATGACGGAAGGCGGCGCAGGAGCCGGCCCGCGGCCGGCCTCCAGGCGGGCCGCGGTCACGCGGCCGGCTTTGGCCTGGGCCGGAGTCCGCTAGCCCGGGGGCCGCTGGCCCGGTTGCTGGCCGCGGTGGCCGGGCCGGTGGTCTCCGCGCAGACCTGGCTGGCCGTCATTCACCTGATGGCCGGGGTGGTCACCGGCGCGCTGGCCTTCGGCCTGATCGTGGGGCTGGCCCTGGTCGGCATCGGGACGCTATGGCTGTTCCTGATCGGCCTCCCGATCCTGGTGGCCGCGCTCTGGCTGGGCCTGCAGTTCGGCCGGGCCGAGCGGGCCAGGTTCCTGGTCACGCTGGGCGTGCGCATCCCGCCCGCGCCGGTCCCGGTGAACCCGGGAGGGGGCCGGTTCCGGCGGATGTGGGGGGTGCTGACCGCGCGGGGGGCATGGCGCCACACCGGGTACGCGCTGATCCGGCTCCCGCTCAGTCTCGCGGAGATGATCATCGTCACCGCGCTGTGGTCGTTCGCCCTGGCCATGCTGGGGTTGCCGCTGTTCGGCTGGCTGCTGATCCGGCTGCAATGGCATGTGAACGCCGGCCTGCCGCACCCCCTGACCGTGGCCGTGGCCGTGCTGCTGGGGCTGATCGTGCTGCCGGTCGCCCCCCGGGTGACGCTGGCGCTGGCCGCGGCCGACACCGCGGTCGCCCGCTACCTGATCGGCCCGGGCAGCCAGGCGGACCTGACCGAACGGATCGGCGAACTCGAGACCAGCCGGGCCCGGGCCGTGGGGTCCGCGGAGGCTGAGCGCCGCCGGATCGAGCGGGACCTGCACGACGGCGCCCAGCAGCGGCTGGTCTCGCTGGCCATGAACCTCGGCCGGGCCCGGGCCCGGTTCGACGACGACCCGGAAGGGGCCCGGGCCATCGTCGACCAGGCCCACGCGGAGGCCAAGGAGGCCCTGGCCGAGCTGCGCAACCTGGTCCGGGGCGTGCACCCGCCGGTGCTGGCCGACCGGGGCCTGGACGCCGCGATCTCCGGCCTGGCCGCGCTGAGCCCGGTACCGGTCACCGTGCGGGCCAGCCTGACGGCCCGGCCGTCCACATCCGCCGAGGCCATCGCCTACTTCGTCGTGGCCGAGGCGCTGACCAACGTGGCCAAGCACGCCCGCGCGACCCGGGCCGAGGTGGTGGCCTCCCGGCACGGCGACGTGCTGCGGGTGGTAATCCGTGACGACGGCATCGGCGGCGCCGACCCGCAGGGGCAGGGGCTGGCCGGCCTGGCCGACCGGCTCTCCGGGGTGGACGGGCGGCTGTCGGTGCGCAGCCCGGCCGGGGGCCCGACCGTGATCGAGGCGGAGCTGCCATGCGGGTCGTGATCGCTGAGGACTCGGTCCTGCTCCGGGAGGGCCTGACCCGGCTGCTCGCCGAGGCCGGGCACGACGTGGCCGCGGCCGCCGGTGAGGCCGAGGAGTTCCTGCGGGCGGTGGGCAAGTACGAGCCGGACGTCGTGGTGGTGGACGTGCGGATGCCGCCGACCTTCACCGACGAGGGGCTGCGCGCCGCCCTGGTGGTCCGCCAGCGCTGGCCCGGCGTCGGCGTGCTGGTCCTGTCCCAGTACGTGGAGGAGCGCTACGCCACCGAACTGCTCTCCGACCGGCCGCACGGCGTCGGCTACCTGCTCAAGGACCGGGTGGCGGACCTGGCTGAATTCCTCGACGCGCTGGACCGGGTCGCCGCCGGCGGGAGCGCCCTGGACCCGGAGGTCGTCGCGCAGTTGCTGGCCCGCAGCCGTCACCCGCTGGCCGATCTCACCGCCCGCGAGCGCGAGGTGCTCGCGCTCATGGCCGAGGGCCGGTCCAACGCGGCCATCGCGGCCGCCCTGGTGGTCGGCGAGGGCGCGGTCGCCAAGCACATCAACAGCATCTTCACCAAGCTGCGGCTGCCTCCCGCCGACCGGGATCACCGGCGGGTCCTCGCGGTCCTGCGCTACCTGGGAGCCGAGTAACCATGCCACCTGCACCGCCCATGACCCGCGCGCGCTGGGTGGTCCTCGCCGTCGGGCTCCCGGTGGTGCTGGCCCTCATCGCGTTCGGGGTGAACGGCTGGGTCAACAGGACCGTTATCTACCTGGCCGATCTGCATGACGTCGGCTACTCGGTCGGGTTCAGCGTGCCGCCCGCCCATGGTCAGGTCCGCGTGCACAGCAGCAATGGTGACCTCACGGTTCAGACCGGCACCGGTCCCCAGATCGTGGTCCACGGGCAGCTGAGCGGCAGCTTTGTCCGGCCGTCGTTCAGCCACCGGTTGACCGCGGACGGCCTGAGCCTCAACCCGGTGTGCCGCGTGCCCGGCAACTGCTTGCTCGACCTCGGCATCTCCGCCCCGGCCGGGCTGCCGGTCAGCGTCAGCGACTCGTTTGGCGAACTGGACGCCAGCGGGCTGGACGGCACGGTCACGCTGTCGGACAACGCCGGGGACCTGACCGCGTCCCGGCTGACCGGGAATGTTCACCTGTCAGACGGCTCCGGTGCCCTTACCGCCTCCAGCCTGGCCGGGAGCATCCGGCTGGACAACAACTCCGGCGACATCCAGGCGGCCGGGGTGGTGGGTAACACCCGGATCCAGGACAGCTTCGGGGCCGTCTCGGTGACCGGGCTGGCCGCGGCCGACGTGGTGGCCAGCAACAACTCAGGCGACATCTCGCTGACGTTCACCAAGGTCCCGCGGCAAGTGAACGTCACCGACAGCTTCGGCAACATCACGCTCGTGCTGCCAGCCGGGTCTGCGACCTATCGTGTCGCCACGCGGAACTCGTTCGGCAACACGACCGTGTCCGTGCCGCGGTCACCGACAGCCAGGAACGTGATCACGGCCAGCAACAACAGCGGCGACATCACCATCACCACCCGGAAGGGCTCCGCCGTCACTCATGCGCACCCGGCGTCGCACCCGGCGTAGCCGGGCGCGACTCAGGGAACGGCGACGTCGCGGGTGGCCTGGACCGCCCGGCGCACCATGCGCGCGTACACGTAGGTCCCCGGGATTTCCGGATGAATATGGTCCGGCCAGAGCAGGTTCATCCGGTTCCTGATGGTGTCAAACCAGTCTGCGGGGGTCACACTGGGATGCTGCTGGATAAAGGCCGCCTCGGTAGCGTTGACTTGCTTGCTCCACGCATCCGGAACATAAGTGTTGATAAGTACCAGCTTACGGTGGGGGCCGAGGATTTTCATCAGAACATTGAGCTGCTTGGTGGTGACGATGTAATTGGTTCCGAGGCCGATCACCACGACCGGGCGCAGCCGTCCGGTCTCCGCGAGCCTGCGCACGATGGCCAGGCCCGCCGGCATCTGCCGGTCGGGCTTGGCGTCGATGTAGATGCCGGGCATGGCCGCTGCCAGGGCCATGGCACTGGCCGCCATGACCGAGTCGCCGATCGCGGTGACCTGCCTGCCCGGGACCTTGCCCGGGGTGGCTGACGGGGTGGGCACGGCTGCGGCCGCAGGCCCGGTACCGACCGTACCGGGGCTGGCCGCACTGCTGCCGCTGGCACTGGTGCCCGCCGGACGGGCCGCGGCCGACGCATGTGCCTGGGTCGCGGCGCTGACTTGCTCGCCCTCGTGGATCTGCCTTTCCATCCCGGCTGGCGCGGCGGCCTGATGCAGCAGGCCGCACCCGCCGGTGGCACCCACCGTGAGAATGACACCCGCCCACCAGCCCAGCCGTGCGCGTTTCCCGATCCGGGCCCCCGCCTGCGCCACGGCCGCCGTTTTCTCAGCTGATAGCCCGGTTTTCCTGGTTTCTCCAGCGGCCCGGGCCGTACGTTTCGCGATCAATTTCCTGCCCCCGTTCAGACTCTTTGTCGCCACGCGGAGGTGATCGCAAACGCCGGGATTGGTAAATAGGGCCGAAGGTACGGTCAGCCGTTCTGGAGCCTTAATGCCGGTGCCGGGAGCCCCGGGACGGCGGACGCCGCGGCCGGTGGCGCGCGGAAGCCAAGCCGAACGTGGCCGCCGGTGGCTGGGGCGGCGGGACCGGGCCGGGGGACAGGCCAGGTGGAGACGGCGCGGTCCCTGTGGCCTGGACAGATGCGGCAGGCCCGGCCCGCCACCACCCCGCGACTCCCCGTAATCACCTTGTCCCCCATACGGGGGACAAGCGGCGGTAAGGCGGCCGAAC
Source organism: uncultured Actinomycetes bacterium (assembly GCA_963718305.1). Taxonomy (GTDB): domain Bacteria; phylum Actinomycetota; class Actinomycetes; order Streptosporangiales; family Streptosporangiaceae; genus RYN-230. The sequence continues at coordinate 459,579 of CAVQZG010000018.1, read as the reverse complement.
CTTATCTCGTATCAGCCTAAATATCCGCGTTCTGACGCTCTAACGCCGTGTTGACCGTAAGCATAGGATGCCGAAGGCACAGGAACGCGTGGAGGCGTGGGTGAACGAGGAGTCGCCGGGGCATCGCGCCGATCTGGCGACCGGCTTCACCGCAGGCTCGCTGCTGGGGGGATACCGGCTCGAGGAGCAGGTCGGCGCGGGCGGGATGGCCGTGGTCTTCCGCGCGCGCGACGAGCGCCTGGACCGGCTCGTGGCGTTGAAGATCATGACCCCCGCGATGGGCTCCGACGACATGTTCCGGCAGCGCTTCATCCGGGAGTCGCGGGCGGCGGCGGCCGTGGACGACCCGCACATCATCCCGGTGTACGAGGCGGGCGAGGCCGGGCAGGTGCTGTTCATCGCGATGCGCTTCGTGCAGGGCGGCGACGTCCGGTCGCTGCTGCGCCGTGAGGGACCGCTGCCCCCGGACCGGGTCGCGTCGATCTTCTCCCCGGTGGCGTCCGCGCTGGACGCCGCGCACGCCGTCGGCCTGGTGCACCGGGACGTCAAGCCCGCGAACATCCTGCTGGACCGGCGCCCTGGACGGCCTGAGCACGTCTACCTGTCGGACTTCGGGCTGAGCAAGAGCGCGGAGGTGTCGCTGGGGCTCACCGCGGCCGGGCAGTTCCTCGGCACCCCCGACTACACCGCGCCGGAGCAGATCGAGGGCCTGCCGGTCGACGGCCGGACGGACCAGTACGCGCTGGCCTGCGCGGTGTTTGAGTTGCTGACCGGCCAGGCGCCGTTCCATCGCCCGGAGACCTTCGCGGCCATCTGGGCGCACCTGCACAAGCCGCCGCCGTCGCTGACCGAGCGGCGATCCGAGCTGTCTCCGGCCGTGGATCCCGTCATGGCCAAGGCCCTGGCCAAGGCCCAGGTGGACCGGTACCCGACCTGCTCGGAGTTCGCCGACGCGCTGCGGGACGCCCTCGGCCTGGGGCCATATCACCTGGGTTCCTCCTCCGACCCGGGGCTGTCCTGGACCGGGCCGCGCGGCGCGGCTGCGTCTCCGGCGGCGGCCCCTGCTTCGGGGGCCGGGGCGGACGGAGCCGTTCCGCCTCCCGGGGAGGACACGGAAGCAAGCGAGGTCTACGCCGGCCGACCGCTGACCCCGGACCGGCTCCGCGGACGGCCCGCCGCGCAGGACGAGGCGAGTACGCCTGAGGACCAGGCGACCGACCCGGGACGCCCGGCAAGCCCGCAAGGCCGCCCGGCAAGCCCGGAAGACCGCCCGGCAAGCCCGGAAGACCGCCCGGTGAGCCCGGAAGATCGCCCGGTGAGCCTGGACGACTCAGCCGAAGGCCAGGACGAAGCAGTTCCCAGTCCCGCACGGCAGCCACCAGACGCCCCACGCCAGTCACCAGACTCCCCTGGCCAGAGAGCGGCCCCCCCACCCGCCAGGCCGGCCCCTCGCGCACCAAGCCGACCGCTTCGCGCACCAAGCCGGGCGGGCCAGGTCAGCCGCCGGGCGTTCCGGGCCTCACCCGTCACGGACGACGGCGGGGACGGCGCCGGTCCACCCTTTTAATGCTTATCGGAGCCGGCGTCCTGGCCACGGCGGGCGCGGTGGTCGTCCTGACCATGATCTTGAATACGATCCTGGCGCCCACGACCAACGGCCCTGAGATCAATCAGTCGGCCTGGTCGCGCGCCTACGGTCCGCCGCAGGTGGCCGGGATCCTGACCTCCATAGCCTTCAGCCCGAACGGTAAGGTGCTGGCCGCCGGAGCATCCGGCGGCCAGAAGTCCGGATCTCAGGCCAAAGGCACGACATACCTGCTGAATGTGAATAGCGGGAAGCGGATCCAGACATTGAGGCCGGGCGGCGGGGCCGAGGCGTTCAACCCCGCCGGCACGATGCTGGCCACGGCGGGCGGTCCGCACAACAGCGCCACGTACCTGTGGAATGCAAACGGCAGCGGCTGGATCGCCACCCTGAACGATCCTCACGGTTCGGACATCGAGTCCGTGTCGTTCAGCCCGGACGGCAAGATGCTCGCGGCCAATGACAAGAACGGCAGCGTCTACGTCTGGCGGCTCCCCCGCGGCCCGCGGACCACGACCGTGTCGCCGCCGGTGTCGGTGTCGCCGCCAGGCGGCCCGAACACCAACGCCGTGGCGTTCAGCCCGCGGGGCACGATTCTCGCCCTGGGCGGGAGCGACGGTCAGGTGTACCTGTTCGACACGGCCACCAACGCCAACACCCGTACCCTAGCCACCCCAGATAGTTCCGGTGTCACATCAGTGGCGTTCAGCCGTGGCGGCGCGTTGCTCGCCGCCAGCGAGATGGACGGCGTGACCTACGTCTGGAACCTGGACAGCGGCAGCCGCATCTCCTTGGACGATCCGGACGGCTCGATCATCGAAAGCGTGGCGTTCAGCCCCAACGGGAAGTGGCTGGCCACCGGCGACGCTACCGGCAACACAGACCTGTGGAACCTGACCACGAACAAGAACAAGCCGGCCGAGACCCTGGCCAACCCGAAAGGGCCCAGGCCCCTCTCTGGCCGGGAACGCGGTCTTTTCCGAGGCGTTCGGCCCGGACAGCAGCACGCTCGCCACCACCGACACGAACGGCCACATCTACCTGTGGACGGTGCCCTGACCGTGGCTGGCCTGGCCACGGGACGGGCCCGGTGGTGCTGACCTCTGGGCCCACGCATCGGCCACCATGCTGGCCGATGCGGTCAGCTACCTCCTCTCGGCCGCCGGGATCTGCGCGATCGGCGGACGGGAGCCGCGCCCGGTACGAACCGGCGCGCTCCGTCCGCCCGGCCGGCCCCGGACGGCCTTCCGGGGCTGCGGGCCGCGACCTGTCCGACGGGTGGCGGTACATCCTGACCCACCCGGCGCTGCGCCCGGTGTTCTTCAATGTGCTCTCAGTCAACGGCCTGATCCTGGCGGTCGAGCCGCTGATCGCCGTCCTCATGCTGGGGCGCCTCGGGTTCGCCCCGTGGCAGTACGGCCTGGCGTTCGCCGCACCCTGCGTTGGTGGCATCATCGGCGCCCGGCTATCCCGCCGGCTGGTCGCGCGGTACGGGCGGCACCGGGTCATGCGCACCGCGGGGACGCTGCGCGCGTGCCGGCCCATCGGGCTGGCGTTCGTCCGCCCTGGCCTGGCCGGATGAACTAGCCGAAAGAGAACCAGGCCCGAGTGGACTGAGCTCCGGGGGACCGGGCCGGGATGAACTAGGCCGTCATGAACTAGGCCGGGCTGAACCGGGCCCGGGCCAGCTTGGGCGGGGCGACCAGGAGGTCGACCCGCAGGATCCGGCCGCCGGCCACGGTGAGGGAGGCGACCAGGCTCGCCGAGCCGTCCGGCTGGACGATGGCCAGCCCGGGCCCGCCATTGACCAGGACCGGGACCACACGCTGCGCGGCGCTCAGCGTAGCGGCGGTGTGGACCAGGAACCGGGCGACCCGGTCGGCGCCCCGCACCGGGCGGCGGGCCGCACTCGCCTGGCCGCCGCTGTCGCTGGTCAGCACGACGTCCGGATCGAGCACCGCCACCAGGCCCGCGAGGTCACCTCCGGCCGCGGCCTGGAAGAACGCGTCTACGGTGTGCTGGTGCTCCGCCGGGCTGACCGCCATCCGCGGCGCGCCGGCCCGCACGTGCGCGCGGGCCCGGGTAGCCAGCTGGCGTACTGCGGCCGGGTCGCGCCCTACCACCCCAGCCACCTCCGGGAACGGCACACCGAACAGGTCGTGCAGGACCCAGGCGGTGCGCTCGGCCGGGGTCAGGGTCTCCAGCACCACCATCAGGGCGTAGCTGACGCTCTCATCGAGCGTGACCTGATCCGCGGGGTCAGCCAGGCCAGCCGCGGCCATGCCGGGCGGGACGGCCGGGCCCGGCAGCCGCTCGATCAGCGGCTCGGGCAGCCACGGGCCGACGTACGCCTCCCGCTGAACCCGGGCCGACCGGAGCACATCCAGGGCGCGGCGGGAAACGGCCACCACCGCCCAGGCCTCGACGTCGGCCACCCGTTCACGCTGGTCGGCCGCGGCCAGCCGGAGCCAGGTGTCGGCGACCACATCCTCCGCCTCGGCGTGGGTGCCGAGCAGGGCGTAAGCGGCGCGCAGCAGCCGGGGCCGGATGCGCGTGTACTCCGCCGCCAGCTCGTCCTCCCGCGTTCCGGCTGAACCCGTCATCGTCCTTCTCCCCTGCTGCCGCGCCCGGTGGCCGTACTCCGGCCGTATCCAGGACGATCCAGCGCAGGGTCCTGTGACATCGGCCGGCCATGTCACACCGGGTCCAGGTCAGCCGTCCTCATCCCATAGCGAACAAGAACGCACTATCCGATCAGCATGTCATTGTGATCGGCGCGGGATACGCGGGGCTGATGTGCGCCCTCCGGCTCGCGCCGCAGGTCCGGGTCACCCTGGTGGACCCGGCGGTCGGCGGGACCGGGTCCGGCGCGTATACGAGGATCCGGTCGGGCACGCCGTCACTCATGAGCCGTAGGAGCGCGGCAGGCCGAGGGAATGACCGGCCACGTAGTTCAGGATCATCTCCCGGTTGACCGGGGCGATGCGGAGCAGCCGGGCCACGCTCCACAGCGGGACCAGCCCGTACTCCTCGGCCAGGCCGTTGCCGCCGTGCGTCTGGATGGCCGCGTCCACCGCGGCCAGTGCGGCTTCCGCGGCGGCGTACTTGGCCATGTTGGACGCTTCCCCGGCGGGCTGGTCGTGGTCGTGCAGCCAGGCCGCTTTCGCGGTCATCAGCGCGGCCAGCTCCACCTCGATCTTGGCTTTGGCCAGCGGATGGGATACCCCCTGGTGGGTGCCGATCGGGACGCCCCAGACCTCCCGGCCCCGCGCGTACTCTGCGGCCCGGTCCAGCGCATACCGGCCGATGCCGACGCAGATCGCCGCGCCGGTGATCCGTTCCGGATTGAGGCCGTGGAAGACCTGGGTGAACCCGTCGTTCTCGTCGCCGACCAGCTGGCCGGGGCCGACCCGCACATCGTCGAAGTACAGCGTGAACTGCCGCTCGGGCAGGGCGGCGGCGACCGGCAAGGGCTGCACGGTCAGGCCGGGCGTGTCCGGCGGCACCAGGAACAGGGACAGCAGGCCGCGGCCGGTCCCGGGGTCCGTGCCGGTGCGCGCCACGACCAGGATGGCGCCGGCGCCGTCCACGCCCGAGATGTAGTACTTGGTGCCGTTGAGCAGCCAGTCCGCGCCGTCCCGCACCGCGGTGGTGGACAGCCGGTGGGTGTTGGAGCCCGCGTCGGGCTCGGTGATGGCGAACACGATCCTGGTCTCGCCGCTGGCCAGCTGGGGCAGCCAGGCCTGCTGCTGCGCCTCGCTGCCGTACCGGGAGATGACCTCGCCGGAGATGGCGCTGGAGACCAGCAGCAGGAGCATGGGACAGCCCTGGGCGGCGGTCTCCTCGCAGACCAGGGCGAGTTCAGCCAGGCCCGCACCGCCACCGCCAAACCGCTCGGGCAGGTTGATGCCGACGAAGCCCTGCTTGGCCAGTGCGGCCCACAGCTCGTCGGTGGCGATCCGGCCCTCCGCGTGGGCGGGGTAGTACGAGCTGCCGAAGGACCGGGTGATGGCGGCGACCGTGTCCCGGATGGCGGCGTGGTCTGGGTAGTCAGCGAAGTCCACGGTCAGCTCCGGACTGGCTTCGCCGGGGAGGGGAGGCGCGCCGAAGGCGTGTCCTCGCCGAGCCGCGAATCCGGGGCCCGGGGGTCTGGGGGCAGTCCCCCGGGCAGGCGGAGCGGGGGTTCGTCCCCCCGGGCCAGCAGGGCTGCGAACAGAGACGCCTCGGCGACGGAGGACATCAGCGCGGCCAGCTGATCATCGGCCAGGCCGCTCTGGTAGAACAGCACGGACTGGATCGCCCCGACCGACGCGTGCACGAGGGCCCGGACGGTGGCGTCACCGGCGTCCGGGCGGAGCTGGGCGAGGACGTGCACCCACTCCTCGATGTACAGCCGCTGCTTGCGGCGCAGCCGGTGCCGGTCCTCCTCGGGGAGGTTGGCCACCTCGTTGTGGTAGACCTGCGCCAGCGTCCGGTCCCGCAGCACGAACCGGACCTGCGTCGCGATGAGCCCGCGCAGGATGACCAGGGCGTCGCCACCCGCGCCGACGATCTCGCCGGCCTCGCGGGACAGGTCGTCGATCACGTGGTCGAACATGGCCACGAGGACCGCGGATTTCCCGTCGAAGTGCCGGTAGATCGCCGACCCGGTGATGCCCGCGGCCGCGCCGATGTCGGCCATGCCGACCTGCTGGTATCCGCGCTCCGCGACCAGTTCGGCGGCCGCGCTGAGGATCCGCTGGCGGCGCCGGGGATCGCGGCGCCGCTGATCCTGGGGCCGGGCCTCCTGGGGCCGGCCCGGGCGGGGGGCTTCGGCGGCGCTGGTCACGGGGCACCCCGGTCGAGCAGGGCTGCGGGGATCTCCACGGTGCGGGAGCGCAGGTACTCCCCCAGGCCCTTGGCCTGGGGGTCCGGCCGGGTGGAGGCGGCCACGCCCTCCCCCAGCAGGCCGATGATGACGAAGTTGAGCGCGCTGAGGTTGGGCAGCTCGAAGCGGCGCACTTCGAGCGGGGCGCACTCGGGCAGCAGCGCCCGGAGCCGGCCGACCGTGAGGTAGTCGCGCAGCCAGGGGTAGGCGGCCGGGTCGCGGGTCCAGATCCCGATGTTGGCGTTGCCGCCCTTGTCGCCGGAGCGGGCGGCGCAGATCCGGCCCAGCGGGCCAGGAACGACCGGCCCGGCGATGGCCGGCCCGTCCGGCGCCGCGGCCGGCGCGGGGGCGGCCGACTCCGGCGCGACGGGCTCTGGCGCGGCCGGCTCTGACCCAGCGGGCCCGGGCGAGGCGGACGCGGCCGGGGATGGCGCCGGGGCCGGGCCCGGGATCGGCACCGTGGTGCCGTCCGGGAGCACCACCGCGTGGGGCACCTCGGCGGCAGGCACGAGCGCGGGCCAGTAGACGCCGTACGCGCTTTCCGGCGTCGGCGGGGTCGTGGTGTGGAACCCCGCGTACCCGCCGAGGGCCAGTTCCATGGTCGCGTTGGAGAAACGGCGGCCGACCTTGCGCGGGTCGGGGTCCTTGACCGTGATCCGCAGGTGCGCGGTGGCCTGCTCGTTCGTGGGTGCGTCGGGCCGGTCGAAGCGCAGCAGCCGGACATCGATGTCGGCGAACTGCTCGCGGCCGCCGAGGATGCCGAACAGTTCCTGCTCCGCCCAGGCCGCCTTGTCCTCGATGTCCAGCCCGGTCAGCACCAGCGTCATCGTGTTCCGGTAACCGCCGAGGAAGTTGATCGCCACCTTGGCCGTGGCGGGCGGCGCGCTGCCCCGGGTGCCGGACAGCCGCACCCGGTCCGGCCCGTCCTGGCCGAGGGTGACCGTGTCGAAGTGCGCCACGACATCCGGGTTGAGGTAGCCAGGCTCGGCGATCTCATACAGCAGCTGGGCGGTGACGGTGCCTGGCGAGACCAGGCCGCCGGTATCCGGATGCTTGGTGATCACGCTGCTGCCGTCCGCCGCGACCTCGGCGATCGGGAAGCCGGGGTAGCGGCGGTCGGTGATCTCGTCCAGGAAGGAGTAGTTGCCCCCGGTGGCCTGCGGGCCGCACTCGATCACGTGGCCCGCGAGCACGGCCCCGGCCAACTGGTCGAAGTCCTCCCGGCGCCAGCCATGCCACCAGGCGGCCGGCCCGGTGACCAGGGAGGCGTCGGTGACCCGCGGGCAGACCACGATGTCGGCGCCGGCGTCGAGGGCGGCCGTGATGCCCCAGCCGCCGAGGTAGGCGTTCGCGGTGACCGGCTTGCCCCCGGCGCCGCTCAGTGGCTGGCCGGTATCCAGGTGGGCCAGCGCCTGGCCGTTAGAGAGAAATTTGCCGAGTCGCGGGAGCAGATCATCGCCGGTGACGTAGGAGATCTTGGGGTGCAGGCCGAGGCGCTCGGCGAGCGCCCCGAACTCCCGGGCCAGGCCGGAGGGGTTGAGGCCGCCGGCGTTGTTGACGATCTTGATGCCGCGGTCGAGGCAGGTGCCGAGCACGTGTTCCAGCTGGGTCAGCACCGTGCGGGCGTAGCCCGTGGCCGGGTCCTTCTGCTGGGCCTTCCACAGGATCAGCATGGTCAGCTCGGCCAGGTAGTCGCCGGTAAGGACGTCGATCGGACCGCCCTCGACCATTTCCCGGGCCGCGGCGGCGCGGTCGCCGTAGAAGCCGGAGGAGTTGGCGATCCGGACCGGGCGGCGCTGGTCACGTGCTGGCCGGTCCTGGGCGGCCGTCATGCTGGCGCCCCTCCCTGCGGCGCAGCCGCACTGGTCCTCGGACCACCGCTCCTTGGACCATCGCTTCTTGGGCCACTGCGCGGCGGCCGGCCCCGCCCGGCCGCCCCGGCGAAGGCCTGCGCGATGGCGATCCACTGGCCGGCGGTCTGGCCGGTGATCACCAGCCCGGTGTCGGTGCGGTGCCGCCGCTGGGTGACCACGAGGCAGAAGTCGAGCGCGGTGCCGCGGACCTGGTCGGGCGGCGTCGGCGGGCCCCCAGGTCCACTGGCCGCCGTCGGGCGCCGTGAGCTCGACCCGGATGGGAGCGTCCGGCCTGGGCAGGCCGTTGACCGCGTAGCTGTAGGGCAGGCTGCGCACGCCGAGGTGCGCGACGTGCCGCAGCCGGCTGGTGGCCGGCCGCTCGATGCCGAGGGTGTCGGCGATGTCCTGGCCGTGCGCCCAGGTTTCCATCAGCCGGGCCGTGACCGACGAAGCGGGCCCCATGTCCAGGCCGTACCAGGGCAGCCGGGCGGCGGGGTCGACGCTCGCGTAGCCGTCGAGCAGAGCCTGGCGGGCGGTCCGGAACCAGCGCAGCAGTTCGGCGGCACCGAGGTGGCGGTACTCGGCGGCGATCTGGTCGGGGAAGTCGCTGCCCCGCCCGGCCAGGGCGTCCGCGTCGCGGCGGAACAGGTCCGGGTCGCGGATCGAGAGCAGGGTCGCCTCGTCGAAGTAGGCGAGGTGGCTGACCTGATCGGCGATGGTCCAGCCCGGGGCGGGCGTGGGGAGCTGCCACTGGGCGGGGGGTAGCGCCTCGAGGATCTCGTCCAGCCAGGCCGTCTCGGCGATCAGGTCGGCGGTGAGCGCACTCAGGTCGGCGGGCATCAGCGGCCAGTCCAGACCGGGCGGCGCTTGTCCCTGAAGGCGGCCGGGCCTTCCTGGGCGTCCGCGCTGTGGTAGACCGGCGCCCAGATCTCTTCGGCCTCCGTGAACGCGTCGTCGAGCCGGTGCCGCAGCGCCAGGTAGACCGTGCGCTTGGCGGCCATGACCGACAGTGGGGCGTTGGCGGCGATGCGCTCGGCCAGGGCCTGCACGGCCGGGACCAGCTCAGCGTCCGGCACCACCTGGTTGACCAGCCCGATCTCGTAGGCCCGGGCCGCGCTGAGCGGATCCCCGGTGAGCAGGATCTGCATGGCGATGCGGGGCGGCACCAGCCAGGACAACGGCACCGCCCAGGGCGAGCCGCGGCCCACCTTGACCTCGGTCACGGCGAACCGGGCGGACTCGGCCGCGACGCACAGGTCGCAGTTCTGCGCCAGCAGGAACCCGCCCGCGTACGCGACCCCGTTGACCGCCGCGATGGTGGGCTTGGCCACGTCGATGTTGCGGCCGAACTGGGGCAGGAAATCCGGCGGGGGCACGGTCAGCGAGTCAGCCGCCATTTCCTTGAGGTCCCCGCCCGCGCAGAAGGCGCGGTCGCCCGCGCCGGTGAGCACGAGGACCCTGGCCGTGTCGTCGTCATTGAACCGGCGTACCCCGGCGAACAGGCCGTCCCGCACGGCCTTGCTCAGCGCGTTGCGGGCTTCCGGGCGGTCGATGGTCAGCCAGGCCACGCCGCGCACGACCTCATAACGCACGGGCTCATCACGCACGGGCCCGTCCTGCACGGGCTCGTCACGGGCCGGGTCAGTCACGGGCTTCCTCCTCCAGGACGGCCAGCACCGACCCGCTGTCGACCTGGGCGCCGACGCTGATCGGGAGTTCGGTGACGACGCCGCGGGCGGGAGCGTAGATCGAGTGCTCCATCTTCATGGCCTCGATGGCGAGGATCACGGCCCCCGCCTCGACCAGATCACCCACGGCGGCCTCAACCCGGACGACGGTCCCGGGCATCGGGGCGAGCAGGGAACCGGCCTGGGCCAGGGCGGCCGGATCGGGGAACCGGTCGGCCTCGATCACCACGCTGTGCCCCAGGGCGCTGTCCACGTAGGACGTGCGGCCCGCCTGCGTCACCTGGATGACCCGGCGCACCCCGCCGATCTCGAGGTCCACCCGCATCCGCGCCAGGCCGCCAGCCCCCGCCCCGTGCGCCGTCACAGAACCGGGATCGGGCCGCACGCCGTGCAGCACCACGTTGCCCACCGCGGCCCCGTCCACCTCGGCGTGCAGCCCGTCGCGGCCGAAGCCGTAGCTCACCTCGGCGGGCCGCCCGTCCAGTTCGTAGCTGGCCCGCTGCGGGGCGCTGGGGTTGTTCCGCCAGCCCGAGGGCAGGCTGGCCAGCACCGGGGCCCCGGCGCGCCGCCGGGCCTGCCCGGCCAGGGCCACGGCCAGCAGGTGCACGGGGCCGGCCTCCGGGTGCGGCGGGTTCAGTTCCTCCGGCCGGTGCCGGTCCAGGTAGCCGGTGTCGATCTGGCCGGCCGCGAACTCCGGCTCGCGCAAGATACCGACCAGCAGGTCGCGGTTGGTCACGACGCCGTGCAGCCGGGCCCGGGCCAGCGCCGCGGCCAGCACCCGCCGCGCGTCGTCGCGGGTCGGGCCGTAACCGATCACCTTGGCCAGCATCGAGTCGTAGAACGTGCTGACCCGGGTGCCGGAGGCGAAGCCCGCGTCCACCCGCAGCCCGTCGGCGGCGTCGATCTCAAGCGTGTGCACGTCGCCGCTCGCGGGCAGGTAGCCGGCCGGCACGTCCTCGGCGTAGAGCCGGGCCTCGATGGCGTGGCCGGTGAAGCCCGCCCCGATAACCTGAGGCGGCAGCGGCCGGCCCGCCGCGATCTCCAGCTGCAGCCGGACCAGGTCCAGGCCGGTGATGAGCTCGGTGACCGGGTGCTCGACCTGCAGGCGGGTGTTGACCTCCAGGAAGTAGAAGCGCCCCGAGGCGTCCAGCACGAACTCGACGGTCCCGGCCCCCACGTAGCCGATGGCCTGCCCCGCAGCCACGGCGGCCCGGCAGAGCCCGGCCCGCAGGTCCTGGCCGACGGCCGGGGACGGAGCTTCCTCAATGATCTTCTGATAGCGGCGCTGGATCGAGCACTCCCGCTCGAACAGGTGCACCACGGTCCCGGCGCGGTCGCCGAGGATCTGGACCTCGACGTGCCGCGGCGACTCCACGAAGCGTTCCAGGAACACCGTCCCGTTGCCGAAGGCCGACGCGGCCTCGCGGCGGGCGCTGGCCACGGCCGCCACGATCTCGTCCGGGCCCGTCACGATCCGCATGCCCCGGCCGCCGCCGCCGTAAGCCGCCTTGACCAGGACGGGGAAGCCGATGTCCTCCGCGGCCTTGCGCAGCTCGGCGGGATCGGGCTCGGCTGTGCCGTCCACATCCGGGTCGTCGAAAACAGCACCGGGCAGCACCGGCACCCCCGCGCTGGCCATCAGCTCTTTCGCCGCGATCTTGGACCCCATGGCCTCGATGGCCCCGGGCGACGGCCCGACGAAAGTCAGGCCGGCCGCGGCGCAGGCCCGGGCGAAGTCGGCGTTCTCGGAGAGGAACCCGTAGCCCGGGTGCACCGCGTCCGCGCCGGTCGCGGCGGCCGCGTCGATCAGCGACTGGCCGCACAGGTAAGTGTCGGCCGGGGCCGAGCCGGGCAGCCGGACGGCCTCGTCGGCCTCGAGCACGTAGGGCAGCCCGGCGTCGGGGTCGGAGAACACCGCCACGGTGGCGATGTCCATGGCGCGGGCCGTGCGGATGATCCGCGACGCGATCTCGGCGCGGTTGGCGATCAGGAGCTTGCTGATGCTCATCGGCGTGCTCACCTGGGTGGTCACCGGGGCCTACATCCGGAAGACGCCGAAGCCGCGGCGCCCCTCGACGGAGCCGGAATGCGCCGCGGACAGCGCCATGCCGAGCACGGACCGGGTATCCCGCGGATCGATGACGCCGTCGTCGTAGAGCCGCGCGCTGACGAAGAACGCATCCGATTCCCGCTCGATCTGCGCCTCGATCAGCTGGCGCCGCTGGTCGTCGGCCTCGGCGTCGAAGGCCCGGCCGGTGGACTCGGCCGACTGCCGCGCGACGATGGACATCACCCCGGCGAGCTGCTGCGCGCCCATCACGGCCAGCTTGGCGTTGGCCCAGGCGAACATGAACCGGGGGTCGTAGGCCCGGCCCGACATGCCGTAGTTACCCGCGCCGAACGAGGCGGCCATGTTCACCGTGATGTGCGGGACGGCCGAGTTGGTCACCGCGTTGATCATCTTGGCGCCGTCCTTGATGATGCCGCCCTGCTCGTACTGGGTGCCGACCATGTAGCCGGTGGTGTTCTGCAGGAAGATCAGCGGCGTGTCGCTCTGGTTGGCCAGCAGGATGAACTCGGTGGCCTTCTTGGCCTCCTCGCTGAACAGCACGCCGCGCGCATTGGCCAGCACCCCGACCGGGTAGCCGTGGACCGAGGCCCAGCCGGTGACCAGGCTGGTCCCGTAGCGCGGCTTGTACTCGCCGAACCGTGAGCCGTCCACGACCCGGGCCAGCACCTCGCGCGGATCGAACGGCACCCGGAAGTCCGCGGACACGATGCCCAGCAGCTCGTCCGGGTCATACAGCGGCGGGTCGGCGGGCTCGCTGGGCGGCGGGCCGAGCTTGTGCCAGTGCAGCTCGGCGACGATCTGCCGGCCGATGCGGAGGCAGTCCAGTTCGTCGACGGCGAAGTGGTCGGCCAGGCCCGAAATCCGCGAGTGCATGTCCGCACCACCCAGGGACTCGTCGTCGGCTTCCTCGCCGGTGGCCATCTTGACCAGCGGGGGGCCGCCGAGGAACACCTTGGCCTGCCCGTCGACCAGCACCGAGTAGTCGCACATGCCCGGCACGTACGCGCCGCCCGCGGTGGAGTTGCCGAAGACCAGCGCGATCGTGGGGATGCCCATCGCGGACAGCTCGGTGAGATCGCGGAAGATCCGGCCCGCCGGGACGAACAGGTCCGACTGGGTGGGCAGGTCGGCGCCGCCGGACTCGACCAGGTTGATGACCGGCAGCCGGTTGCGGCGGGCGATCTCCAGGGCCCGCAGGCCCTTGCGCAACGTGTACGGGTTCATCGACCCGCCGCGGACGGTCGGGTCGTGGGCGATCAGGACGCACTCGACCCCGGACACCACGCCGACGCAGGTGACGATGCTCGCGCCGACCACGAACTCGGTCCCCCACGCGGCCAGGGACGACAGCTCGAGCAGCGGCGAGTCCCGGTCGACCAGGAGCTCGACGCGCTCCCGGGCGAGCAGCCGGCCCCGGTCACGGTGCCGCTGCGCGTATTTCGCGCCGCCGCCCGCGCGGGCCAGCTCGAGCTGCTCGTCCAGGGCGGCGATGGCCGCCAGCTGCCCAGCGCGGTTGGCCAGGTACGCCTCGCTGGCCGTGTCCACCGCCGATCGCAGGACAGGCACGCAGCCCCCTCTGGTCGTCTGCTCGGTCGCTTGCTGATCCGTGTGCTGATCTTTGAGCTGAGGTTAACTGCGATTCACTTCAGGCGCCAGGCTGGTCAACCAGATTCCGGTTGGGCCTTCTCAAGCGGTAATGCGATGCCTACAGTGACGACTGTAGTGAATGGAAAGTCACTTTCCTGGTCGCAGGCGATGACCAGCTTTGCGCGATCACCCGTCGGAGAGGACGTGAGTGGCGATGGCCGCTGACTTCACTGCGACTGACTTCGATGTGACGAGCCTGCACCACCGGCGCGCCACCCACCGCTGGGAGCGCACCAGCGTCGGCGATCTGCTCGAGCGCATGACGTGGAGCTTCCCCGACCAGGAGGCCCTGGTCGGCCGGGAGGGCGCCTACGCGGATCCCGCCTTCGCGCGGCTGACCTACCGGCAGGCCGACCAGGTCGCCAACCAGATCGCCCACGCCCTGCTGGCCCGCGGCCTGGACCGAGGCGACGTGGTCATGCTGTTCTGCGAGAACTCGATCGAGGGCTACCTGATCAAGATCGGCGCGGCCAAGGCCGGGCTGGTGGTCGCGCCGATCAACCCGATGATGGCCCCGGACATGGTCTCGGCCATGATCAGGCTGGTCGAGCCGAAGCTCGCGATCGTGGACGCCGAGTTCTGGCCGGCCGCCGGGGCGCCGTTCGCGGCCAACGGGCTGGAGGTGGCCGTGACCATCACCATCGGCGGCGGGCCGGTGCCGGGCAGCGTCTCGTTCACCGACTTCGTCGCCGGCCAGCCGGTCACCGAGCCGGACGTGGAGATCCACGGCGACGACATCTGGGAGCTGCTGTTCACCTCCGGCACCACAGCCCTGCCCAAGGGCGTGATGATCTCGCACACGTGCAGCTACATGGCGGCCTACGGGTTCGCGCTGTCCCTGACCCGCGGCCTGCGCATCGAGTCGGAGCTGCGGGTCGGCACGTTCCTGCCGATGCTCTACCACGTCGGCGACCAGCCCTTCACCTACTCGGTGTTCCTGTCCGGCGGCACGCTCATCCTGGGCCGCAAGCCGGACCCGGGCCGGATCGCCGAGATGATCGCCGATGAGCGGGTGACCGCGCTGTGGGCCGGCTCGCCGATGATGATCAACGCCCTGGACGCCGTGCTCACCCAGCGCCCCGGCCTCGACGCGCGCAGCCTGAAGGTCATCGTTTACGGCTGGGCGGCGCTCCCCCCGGCCACGCTGGCCTCGATGAAGCAGCACTGCGGCGACGACCTGCTGGTGTTCGAGATCTTCGGGCAGACCGAATCCATCTCGTGCCACCGGTTCTGGCCGGACAAGTGGCCCGAGCTGTACGCGCGTACCGCCCCGAAGCAGAACTACGTGGGCGTGCCCAGTCCCGTGCTGGCCTCGACCGTGCTCGACCCGGAGGGCCAGGACCTCAAGTCGTCCCCCGGCACGCCCGGCGAGGCGGTGTACCGCTCCCCGTCGATGATGTCCGGCTACTACCGCGACGAGGCCGCCACCCGCGAGGCGTTCCGCTTCGGCTGGTTCCATTCCGGCGACAGCTGCGTCTACGACGACGAGGGGCTGCGGGTGATGCTGGACCGCTACAAGGACATCGTGAAGACCGGCGGCGAGAACGTCTCCAGCCTCCGCGTGGAGGCGGTGCTCGGGCTGCACCCGGGGGTGGCCAAGTCCGCGGTCATCGGCCTGCCGCACGCGCACTGGGGCGAGGCCGTCACCGCGGTGGTGATCCGCACGCCCGGGGACACGACGACCGAGGCCGAGCTCATCGCGCACTGCCGCGCGGCCCTGGCCGGGTACGAGACCCCCAAGGCCGTGGTGTTCACGGACGCCCTCCCGGAGACCGTGGGCGGCAAGGTCCTCAAGTACAAGCTGCGGGCCACCCACGCCGCCCACTACGACGGCGCCGAAGCCCTCCGGTGAACGGCTTTGGTCCCTGCTGCAGGTGCCGTGATCATGGGGTTACTGGGCCTCCAGGCACCCCATGATCACGGGCGGTCCGCATCACGGTGCCCGAGGATGCGGTCCGGCGGCAGAGATGGAACTAAATCGCCGGGACCGTAAGAGGAGGACGCGGCGGACAGCTGGGCGGCCAGGATGTGCGGGGCCTCGGCCAGGGAGGGGCCGTACCAGGTCAGGTGACGGCCGCTGACCAGGGCGGCGGGGACGCCCGGGAAGCACTCGGGCCCGTCTTCTGCGGTGAAGCGGTACGGCTCGTCCGGCAGCACGACCAGGTCCGGGCGCGCGGCCAGGAGTTCGTCCAGCGGGATCTTCGGGTACCGCCCGGCGTGCGCCGCGTACACGTTCTCCACGCCCAGCCGGGCCAGCACGTCGCCCGCGAACGTGTCCCGCCCGAGCACCATCCACGGCCGGCGCCAGATGGGGATCACGGCGCGCCTCTGCTGGCCCGGGCGCCCCGGCACGTCCGGCGGGAACGCCGCCCAGAGCCGCTCCGCGGCTTCCAGCCACCGGGGGGCCGGGACCTGGCACGCGACCGTGAGCAGCCGGCGCAGCGACACCAGCGCCTCGTCCAGCGTGCGGATCACGGTCACCCACACCGGCAGGCCCGCCTCGCGCAGCGCGGCCAGGTCGGCGGGCCGGTTTTCCTCCTCGTTGGCCAGGACCACGTCGGGGCGCAGCGCGATGACCGCCGGGACATCCGGGTTCTTGGTGCCGCGGACCCGCGGGACGTCCAGGCCGGCCGGATGGGTGCACCAGTCGGTGGCCCCGGCCACCAGACCGGGCGCGGTCACCGCCACCGTCTCGGTCAGCGAGGGGACCAGGGACACGACCCGGCTGACCCGGGCCGGGAGACGGACCACGGCCCCGGTGTCGTCCCGGAGCGCCGGGTCACCGTCACCGCCAGGGCTCAACGGGGCTCCGGGGGCTCGGCGGGCCCGACCCGCAGCGGCAGGCCGTCCCCGAACGCCGCGGCGAGGTCGCGCATGGCCGTGTCCAGGAGCTCGCTCAGGTTGCTGTCGTCGTCCTGGAGCCACTGCTCGTACGCGGCGATGGCCACGCCCAGCATCGCGTAGGCGATCGTCTGCGGGAGCAGGGCGCAGGCGGACTCCCCGGTGCGCTCGGCCACGAAGTCCGCGATCACCTGCCGCCACTCCGCGTAGCGCAGGGTGGAGTGCGCCTGCAGCACCGGCACGCCCAGGATCAGCTGCATCCGGCGCCGGTGCCAGGGCTCGTCCTCCGGCGGCACCTGGTTGAAGTCGACGATGGCCAGCCGGATCGCGTCCATCAGCGGCCATTGCGGCGGGCAGGCGGCCAGCCAGCGCCGCATCCGGTCCAGCTCGTCCTCGAAGTTCCCCCACGGGACGTCGTTCTTGGACGGGAAGTAGCGGAAGAAGGTCCGGCGGCCGATGCCGGCCGCCACCGCGATGTCGTCGATCGTGGTGCCCTCGAACCCCTGCCGGTCGAACAGCTCGAACGCGACGTGCTCCAGCTCGGCACGCGAGGTGATACGCCTGCGGCCAAGCTGGGCAGGTATCCCCGTAGTGCTCACCGGCCAGCACCGCCTTTCCGTCCCGCCTGGCTCGTGGGCCTGACAGGAGCATGCCACGACCTGGCCGGGCATGCGAAAGTCCAGAGGCCCCGCCTTGACCTTTGGCACTGAGTGCCTTTAGTGTCTGCACTAAGTGCCACAGAGTGGGGCAGACGACAGCGGCGGTGCTGGCGGACCCAGGCCAGTGCGGGCCGGACGAGGATCCGGAGGACTGGCATGAACGAACAGACCGCCAGCGTGACCACACCGGCCGAGCACCCCGCACCGCAGCCGGCCAGCCCGGCCGCGGACGAGAGCCTGGTCGCCGAGGAACTGCTCGTCGAAGAGGTCTCGATCGACGGCATGTGCGGTGTCTACTGACCAGGCCGGGGCCGCCCTGCTGGACCCGGCCGGCCCCGCAGACCGGTTCGACCTGGACCGGCCCTGGCGGCTGGACGAGCGGGTCGCGGTCCGCCCGGAGCCGTTCGGCGCGCTGCTCTACCACTTCGGCACCCGGCGGCTGTCCTTCCTGAAGAACACCACCATGCTGGCCGTGGTCCGGTCGCTGGACGAGCATCCCTCGGCCCGGGCCGCGTGCACGGCGGCCGGCGTCCAGCCCGGCAGCCTGGCCGCCTACCAGCGCGGCCTGGCCGTCCTGGCCGAATCACGCATGATCACCCCGCAGGCGGCCTCGTGAGCACGGAAACCCTGGTGGAGCTGTTCGAGCGCGGGCTGGACGCGCCGATCTGCCTCACCTGGGAGCTGACCTACGCCTGCAACCTGGCCTGCGTGCACTGCCTGTCCAGCTCCGGCCGGCGCGACCCGGGCGAGCTGAGCACCGCCGAGTGCCAGGCCGTCATCGACACGCTGGAACGCATGCAGGTGTTCTACGTGAACATCGGCGGCGGCGAGCCCACCGTCCGGCCCGACTTCTGGGAACTGGTGGACTACGCCACCGCGCACCACGTCGGGGTCAAGTTCTCCACCAACGGCGTCCGCATCGACGCGGCCGTGGCCCGCAAGCTGGCCGCGAGCGACTACGTGGACGTGCAGATCTCGCTGGACGGCGCGACCGCCGAGGTCAACGACGCGGTGCGCGGGCAGGGCTCGTACGCCATGGCCATCGCGGCCATGGAGCACCTGGCCGCGGCCGGGTTCGCCGGGTTCAAGATCTCCGTGGTGGTGACCCGGCAGAATGCCGGGCAGCTGGACGAGTTCAAGGCGCTGGCCGACCGGTACGGCGCCCAGCTGCGGCTCACCCGGCTGCGGCCGTCCGGCCGGGGCGCCGACGTCTGGGACGAGCTGCACCCGACCGCCGGGCAGCAGCGCGGGCTCTACGACTGGCTCTGCGCGCACGGCGAGCAGGTGCTGACCGGCGACTCGTTCTTCCACCTGGCCGCCTACGGCGAGGCGCTGCCCGGCCTGAACATGTGCGGGGCCGGCCGGGTGGTCTGCCTGATCGACCCGGTCGGGGACGTGTACGCCTGCCCGTTCGCGATCCACGAGAACTTCCTGGCCGGCAACGTCCGGTCGGGCGGCGGCTTCGAGGCGGTCTGGCGGGACTCGGCGCTGTTCGCCGAGCTGCGCGGGCCCTCCGCGGGTGGCGCCTGCGGGTCGTGCCAGTTCTACGACTCCTGCCGGGGCGGCTGCATGGCCGCGAAGTTCTTCACCGGGCTGCCGCTGGACGGCCCGGACCCGGAGTGCGTCCGCGGCTTCGGTGAGCAGGCCCTGGCTGAGCGAGCCCGGGCCGAGCAGGCCCGGCCCGGGGCAGACCGGACCCCGCTCCCCCGGCCGGGAGATGACCATTCACACCGCGGCCCGGTGCGCGGGCAGGCCCCCCGGCCGGTCCCGGTGACGATCGGGCGCCGCCCGGTGCCCGCGCCGCCGGACCGGGCGTGCGACGTCAATCCGCTGGCCGGTTTCGCGGCGGGTGGCGCACGCTGACATGACCCCGGGATTCGCGCGGCTCACCGGCCCGGTCACGCTGGCCGGCCGGGTCGCGCAATCCAGGGTCATGTTCGGCCCGCACGAGACGAACCTGGGCTCTGCTTGCCACCACGGGGCCAGCCACCACGGGGCCAGCCACGACGGGGCCAGCCTGGGCGGCGGGCGCGGGTTCTCGCCCCGGCACGTCGCGTACTACGAACGCCGGGCGGCCGGCGGGGCAGGGCTCATCGTCACCGAGACCGCCTCGGTGCACGCCTCCGACTGGCCGTACGAGCGGGCGCCGCTGGCCGCCGCGGCCGCCGGCGGCTGGCGGCAGATCGCCGCGGCGTGCCAGCCGCACGGCACGCTGGTGCTGGCCGGCCTGGGCCACACCGGCCTGCAGGGTTCCTCCGCCTACTCCCAGTCGGTGCTGTGGGGGCCGTCCGGTGTCCCGGACCCGCTCACCCGCGAGGTGCCGATGGAGATGGGCACCCCGGAGATCGACGCGCTGACCGCCGGGTTCGCCGCCGCGGCCGGGCTGGCGGTCGCGGCCGGTACCGACGGGGTGGAGATCGACGCCGGGGCCCGGTCGCTGCTCCGCCAGTTCCACTCGGGCCTGACCAACCACCGCGCCGACGGCTACGGCCAGGACCGGCTCCGGCTGACCCGGGAGGTGCTCGCCGCGGTCCGGGACGCCATCGGGCCCCGGCGCATCCTGGGCCTGCGCCTGTCCTGCGATGAGCTGGCCCCCTGGGCCGGGGTGACGCCGGAGACCGCGGCCGGGCAGGCCCGCGAACTCAGCGGCTGGCTGGACCTGCTGGTCGTGGTGCGCGGCGGTCCCTACTCGCCCACCTCGTACCGGCCAGACGGGCACACGGCGCCGGTGTTCAACGCCACCCTCGCGCGGCGGGTCCGGGACGCGCTGGACGGCGCGGTCCCGGTGGTGCTGCAGGGCAGCGTGGCCGGCCCGGACGACGCGCGGGACGCGCTGGACGGCGGTGGCTGCGACCTGGTGGAGATGACCCGGGCCCAGATCGCCGACGCCGGCCTGGTCGGCAAGCTGCGCCGGGACCGTCCGGGGGAGGTCCGGCCCTGCCTGCTGTGCAACCAGGCGTGCCAGGTCCGCGACCCGCGTAACCCCCTGGTGAGCTGCGTGGGCGACCCGCGCAGCGGCCACGAGACCGAGGATCAGCCCGAGGAGGGCCGTGACCCGATCCCCCGGGACGTGCTCGTGGTCGGCGGCGGCCCGGCCGGCCTGGAAGCGGCCCGGGTGCTCGCGGCCCGGGGCCACCGGGTCCGGGTCGCCGAGCGCGGCGAGCGCACCGGCGGGGCGCTGCGCACCGCGGCCCGCGCGCCCGGCCGGGAACGGCTGGCCCTGCTGCCCGCCTGGCTGGACGCCGAGTGCCGGCGGCTGGGCGTGCGTATCGACACCGGCACCGAGATCGGCCCGGCCGATCTGGCCGCGGCCCGGGCCGCCGGGACCACGGTGCTGCTCGCCACCGGATCCCGTCCTGGCGTGCCTGCGCCCGCCCGCCGCCGGGGACCCGCTGACCACCCTGGACCCGCTCACCGTGCTGACGGACGGCCTGGCCTGCGTCCCCGGCGGCCCGGTCGTGGTGCATGACCCGGTCGGCGGCCCGGCCGGGGTCGCGATGGCCGAGTGGCTCGCCGCGGGCGGCCGCACCGTGACCCTGGTGACGCCGGACCAGGTGGCCGGGACCCAGCTGTCCCGCACCGGCGACCTGGCCGGCGCCAACGCCCGCCTGCAGCGGGCCGGGGTGACCCGGGCGCTGCGGTCGCTGCTCCGTGACATCAAGCCCGGGCGGGCCGGACCCGGCCGGGCGCTGCTGGAAGACGCCTGGACCGGGGAGCAGCGGGAGATCGGCTGCGCGGCGGTCGTGGACTGCGGCCCCCGGCTGGCCGAGACGCGCCTGTACGAGGCGGCGCTGGCCAGCACGGGGCCGCCCGGTGCCCGCCGCGCAGGCGACTGCGTGGCCCCGCGCACCGCCGCGGAGGCCGTACTGGAAGGCCGCCGTCGGGCGCTGGAGATCGGCACGGCTGACCCCGGGGCCCTGGAGCGCGAACAGCCGCCCCCGCCAGTGCCGGCGCCGCAGAGACAGCCCGCCGCGCGTTAGCGGGCGTCTGCCCGCAGGCCGCGGCCGAGCTTTATGAGCCGCAACGTAAACCAGGTCGGCGCCCAGGCCGCGCGCAAGGGAGGGCCGTCGCAGGAGACCCGCCGGCGACCGCCGGCAGCGCAGAGATCACGAGAGAGGCAGTGACAGAAGTGGCAGGAAAACTCGAAGGCAAGGTGGCCTTCATCACCGGCGCGGCCCGCGGCCAGGGCCGCAGCCACGCCATCCGGCTGGCCCAGGAAGGCGCGGACATCATCGCGGTGGACCTCTGCCGGCAGATCGAGTCGGTGGCCTACCCGATGGCCACGCCCGACGACCTGGCCGAGACGGTCAAGGAGGTCGAGGCGCTGGACCGGCGGATCCTGGCCCGCGAGGCCGACGTGCGGGACGAGGCCGGCCTGAAGGCCGCGTTCGACGCGGGCGTCGCCGAACTGGGCCCGGTGGACATCGTGCTGGCCAACGCCGGGATCGCGCCGATGGCCCTGGGCGAGGAGCGCCACGAGGCGTGGCAGGACGTCATCGACGTCAACCTGACCGGCGTGTTCAACACGGTGGAGACCGCCATCCCGTCCATGATCGAGCGCGGCCAGGGTGGCGCGATCGTGCTGACCAGCTCGACGGCGGGCATCACCGGGATCGGCGGCGGGACCCGCGGCGGCCTGGGCTACACGGCGTCCAAGCACGGCGTGGTCGGCCTGATGCGCTCCTACGCCAACCTCCTCGCGCCGCACCGGATCCGGGTGAACTCGGTACACCCGACCGGCGTCCGCACGCCCATGGTGGTCAACGAGGTCATGCAGCAGTTCCTCGAGTCCGACCCGGCCATGGGCCAGGCCATGGCCAACGCGCTGCCGGTGGACATGGTCGAGCCGGTTGACATCTCCAACGCCATCCTGTGGCTGGTCTCCGACGACGGCCGCTACGTCACCGGCATCACGGTCCCGGTCGACGCCGGCTTCTCGAACAAGAGGTGAGGTGGCCGATATGGCAGGACGGGTAGCAGGCAAGGTCGCCTTCATCACCGGCGCGGCCCGCGGCCAGGGCCGCAGCCACGCGGTCCGGCTCGCGCAGGAGGGCGCGGACATCATCGCGGTCGACGTCTGCGCGGACATGCCGGGCATGCCGTACGCGGGCGCCACCGAGCAGGACCTGGCCGAGACGGTCAAGGAAGTGGAGGCGCTGGACCGGCGGATCGTCGCCACGAAAGCCGACGTCCGGGACTACGGCGCGGTGAAGGCCGCCCTGGACGACGGGGTCGCGCAGCTGGGGCGGCTGGACATCGTCAGCGCCAACGCCGGGATCGGCTCCTCGCCGTACGCGGCGCAGGAGCTGGCCGAGCAGACCTGGCAGGACATGATCGACGTCAACCTGAGCGGGGTCTGGCACACGGCCAAGGCGGCCGTGCCGCACCTGATCGAGGGCGGCCACGGCGGCTCCATCGTGCTGACCAGCTCGGCGGCCGGGCTGCAGGCGTACGCCAACATCGCGCACTACGTGTCGGCCAAGCACGGCGTGGTCGGGCTGATGCGCACGCTGGCCCTGGAGCTGGCGCCGCACTCGATCCGGGTCAACAGCATCCACCCCACCCAGGTGGACACCCCGATGATCCAGAACGAGGCGACGTACCGGCTGTTCCGGCCCGACCTGGAGCACCCGACCCGGGCCGACTTCGAGCCCGCGTCGCAGGCCATGAACGTGCTGCCCATCCCCTGGGTGGACGCGGTCGACATCAGCAACGCGGTGCTGTTCCTGGCCTCCGACGAGGCCCGCTACATCACCGGGGTGGCGCTGCCGGTGGACGCCGGCTGCCTGCTCAAGTAACTATCCACGAGGAGCACTGAATGGCTGGACGAGTAGCGGGCAAGGTCGCCTTCATCACCGGGGCCGGGCGCGGCCAGGGCCGCAGTCATGCGATCCGGCTCGCCGAGGAGGGCGCCGACATCATCGCGGTGGACATCTGCCGTGACTACGACACGGTGGGCTACGGCATGTCGACCGAGGCCGACCTGGCCGAGACGGTCAAGGAAGTCGAGGCGCTGGACCGCCGGATCATCGCGACCCCGGCCGACGTGCGGGACGCCGCCGCGCTGAAGACCGCGGTGGACGACGGCGTGGCGCAGCTCGGGCACCTGGACATCGTCTGCGCGAACGCGGGCATCTGCACGGTGCAGGCGTGGGACGAGGTGACCCCGGCGGTGTGGCAGGACACCCTGGACACCAACCTGACCGGCGTGTGGAACACCATGGTGGCCTGCGCGCCGCACCTCATCGCCGCGGGCGGCGGGTCGATCATCTGCACCAGCTCGACCGCCGGCATCAAGGGCCTGCCCTTCCTGGCCCCGTACGTCGCGGCCAAGCACGGCGTGGTGGGCATCGCGCGGACTATGGCCAACGAGCTGGCCCAGCACAAGATCCGGGTCAACACGGTGCACCCGACCGGGGTCAACACCCCGATGGTGGAGGGCCTCGGCGGGCTGAACCCGCTCATCGAGCGGGACCCGGCCCTCGGCCCGATCTTCGTGAACACCCTCCCGGTGGAGGCCGTGGAGGCCCGGGACATCAGCAACGCGGTGCTGTTCCTGGCCTCCGACGAAGCCCAGTACGTCACCGGCCTGGAGTTCACCGTCGACGCAGGCAACACGATCCGATAGGAGAGATCCCCCATGGCAGGACGAGTAGCAGGCAAAGTCGCCTTCATCACCGGAGCGGCCCGCGGCCAGGGCCGCAGCCACGCGATCCGGCTGGCCCAGGAGGGCGCGGACATCATCGCGGTGGATCTGGCCGGCCAGATCGACAGCGTGCCCTACGCCATGTCCACCCCCGACGACCTGGCTGAGACGGTCAAGGAAGTCGAGGCGCTGGACCGGCGCATCGTCGCCACCCAGGCCGACGTCCGGGACTACGGCGCGCTCAAGGCCGCGCTGGACGAGGGGGTCACGCAGCTCGGCAAGCTCGACATCGTGTCCGCCAATGCGGGCATCTTCAGCTTCGGCACGATGGAGGAACTCGACGAGAAGCACTGGCAGGACATGATCGACGTCAACCTCACCGGCGTCTGGCACGCGGCCAAGGCGGCCATCCCGCACCTGCGGGCCAACGGCGGCGGCTCGATGATCCTGACCAGCTCGACCGCTGGCCTGCAGGCCCTCCCGAACACCGGTCACTACAACGCGGCCAAGCACGGCGTGGTGGGCCTGATGCGCACGCTGGCCCTGGAACTGGCCCCGGACATGATCCGGGTCAACAGCGTGCACCCCACCGCAGTGGATACCGACATGATCCAGAACTCCGCGACCTACGAGCTGTTCGCCCCCGACCTGCCACCGGCCGAGCGCACCAAGGAAGTCCTGAGCGAGCGGTTCCAGACGCTGAACGTGCTGCCGATCCCGTGGGTGGAGCCGGTGGACATCTCCAACGCGGTGCTGTGGCTGGCCTCAGACGAGGCCCGGTACGTCACCGGGGTGACGCTGCCGGTCGACGCGGGGCTGCTCACCAAGTGAACGACGAGCACGTCAAGCTGGCGGAGACCTATGACCGGGTGGCCGCACGGCTGGTGGGCCGCGAGCGTGAGCTGACCCTCACGCTCGCGGCCGTCGCCGCCGGCCGCGACATCATCCTGGAAGGACCGCCCGGCACCAGCAAGAGCACGCTGCTGCGGGCGATCACGGCCGAGTGGGGCATCCCGTTCGTGTTCGTCGAGGGCAACGCGGACCTCACCCCGGCCAAGCTGATCGGGCATCACAACCCGGCCCGGGTGCTGCGCGAGGACTACAGCGCGGACAACTTCGTGGACGGCCCGCTGCTGGAGGCCATGCGCGAAGGCGGGTTCCTGTACATCGAGGAGTTCAACCGGGCCCCCGAGGACACGCTGAACACGCTGCTCACCGCCATGGCCGAGCGGCAGGTGGCGGTGCCCCGGGCGGGCACGGTCACCGCCAGGCCCACGTTCCGGGTGATCGCGTCGATGAACCCGTACGACAACGTGGGCACCACCCGGCTGTCCACGTCGGTGCACGACCGGCTGTGCCGGCTGGCCATCACCTACCAGGACGCGGAGTCGGAGCGGGGCATCGTCGCGCTCCGGGCCCCGCTGCCGGACCTGGACCCGGAGCTGTACATCCGGCTGGTGGCCGACGCGGTCGCGGTGACCCGGGCCACCCGCGAGCACCCGGATGTCCGGCAGGGCAGCAGCGTGCGCGGCGCCATCGACACGACCCTGATCGCGGGGCAACTCCTGGACTTGCGCGGAATCGCTCCGTTCCAGCACGGGTCCAACGACGACGAGAGTTACCCGGACGTGGTGTTCGACGCCATGGTGGTCGCGCTGTCCGGGCGGATCTTCCTCGACGAGACCGTGGAGGTCACCCCCGAGGCCGTGCTCCGGCAGATCTGGGAAGACCATTTCATCCTGAACCCGGCCGCGGCGGCGCCTGGTTGAAGAGCCGTCGAGGCCGACTCCCCTCTTACCCGGCCAGCAGAGCAGCGGCGCGGGCAACGCCCGGCGTCGCAGCTGCGCCCGCTGCGCCGGCGCCCGAAGGTGCTCGATGAGCCGCCGGTGCTGCTGGAGCCGGCCCGCGGCGGGACCGGCGGCCTGGTCCTGCCGGGCGGCGGGCGCGGCGGACGGCAGCCGCCCCGCTCCGGCAGCGGGGGCCCGGCGGTCACCGCCGAGCAGGGCACGCTGGTGAACGCGGGGGACGCGGCCGCTGAGGTGCAGGCCGATCCGGAGACGCTGCGCCGGGCCCGGCAGATCGCGGCCCGGCTCGCGGTGCCCCGGCCGCGGCGCGACACCACCGCCCGGCGCGGCGTGGGCGAGCTGGCCAGCGTCCGGTACCGGGGCGGGTCGGACGACATCGACCTGGACCAGACGGTCGAGCAGCTGGTCGAGCACCCGGTGCCCGAGGAGGACGACATCATCGTCCGCGAGCGGGTCCGGACCCGGCGCAGCGTGGTGCTGCTGGTGGACGTGTCCGGCTCGATGCGCGGCGAGCGGATCCGGACCGCGGCCGCCACGGTCGGCGCGCTCGCGGCGGAACTGGACCGCGACGACCTGGCCGTGGTGGCGTTCTGGTCCGATGCGGCGATCCTGAGCCATCTGGGCCAGCACGTGCCGGCCCAGCGGCTGCTGGAAGAGATGCTGCGCATCCCGGCCAAGGGGCTGACCAACATCGCGTTCCCGCTGGACGTGGCGGCGACCGAGCTGGCCCGGGTCCCGGCCCGGGACGCCCGGGTGGTGCTGCTCTCGGACTGCGTGCACAACGCCGGCCCGGACCCGCGGCCGCTCGCGGCCCGGCTGGCGCGGCTGGACGTGCTGCTCGACGTGTCCGGTGAGCAGGACGAGGAGCTGGCCCGGGACCTGGCCCGGCTGGGCCACGGGCGGCTGCGGCGCATCCGGGCCTACACCGACGTGGCACCCGCGCTGAGCGCGGTCTTCGCGAGCTGAACCGATGGGCACTGGATCAATGGACACTGGGCCGATGGGCACTGGGCCGGTGAGCACTGGGCCGGTGAGCACTGGGCCGCCATACCGGCACCTGTTCAGCCCGCTGCGGGTGGGCCCGCTGACCCTGGCCAACCGGGTGGTGTTCTGCGCTCACCTGACCAACTACGCCTGCGACGGACTGCCCACCGAGCAGCACGCCGCGTACTACGCGCGGCGCGCGGCCGGCGGGGCCGGGCTGATCATCACCGAGGAGCATTCGGCTCACCCGGCGGACCAGCCCTACGAGAAGCTGATCCAGGGCTACCGGCCCGAGGTGATCCCCGGCTACCGGCGGATCACCGGGGCGGTGCATGCGCACGGGGTTCCGGTGCTGGCCCAGCTGAACCACAACGGCGGCCAGTCCTCCGGGATGTACTCCCGCCTCCCGGTGCAGGCGCCGAGCCCGATCCCGGATCCGCTGTTCCGCGAGGTGCCCAAGCCGGTCGAGCCCGAGGAGATCGCGGAGATCGTGGCCGGCTACGCCCGCGTGGCCCGGCACTGCGCGGAGGGCGGGTTCGACGGGGTCGAGCTGCAGTGCTCGCAGTCCTCGATCATCCGCGGGTTCCTGTCCCCGGCGGCGAACCAGCGCACCGACCGCTACGGCGGATCGCTGGGTAACCGGGCCCGGCTGCTGCTGGAGATCGTGGCCGCGGTGCGCGAGGCGATCGGCCCCGGGCGCGCGCTCGGCGTGCGGCTCTGCGGCGACGAGATGATCGAGGGCGGCACCACGCTCGACGAGGCGGTCGAGGTGGCCCGGATGGCCAGCGGCACCGGCGCGGTGGACTACATCAGCACCACGATGGGGGTGGCCACGGCCAGCCTGTACCTGGTGGTGGCGAGCATGCGGACCGCCCCCGGGCACGCGCTGCACGTCCCGGCCGCGATCCGCGCCGCGGTGAAGATCCCGGTGCTGGGCGCCGGCCGGATCACCAGCCCGCAGCAGGCCGACCAGGCGCTGGCCGACGGGCAGTGTGACCTGGTCGGCGTGGTCCGCGGGCAGATCGCCGACCCGGACTTCGCGGCTAAGGCCCGGGCCGGGCAGGCCGCCGCGATCCGCACCTGCCTGTCCTGCAACCAGGAATGCGCGGGCCGGGTGGGCCGCAACCGCTGGCTGGGCTGCACCGCCAACCCCCGCGCCGGGCGCGAATCTGTGCCGCTGCCGGCGCCTGCCTCAGCGACCGCCGGCCGGGGGCGCCGCGTGTACGTGGTCGGCGGCGGCCCAGGCGGCCTGCAGGCCGCGGTGACCGCCGCGGAGCGCGGCCACCGGGTAACCCTGTTCGAGGGCGCCGGCCGCACGGGCGGGCAGGCCGCGGTGGCGGCCCGGATGCCCGGCCGGGCCGGGTTCGGCGTCCTCACCCGTGATCTGGCCGCCCAGGCGCGGCGGGCCGGGGTGCGCGTGGAGACCAGCCACCCGGTGGACGCGGAGTTCCTGCGGGCGGAGCGGCCGGACGCGGTGGTGCTGGCCACCGGCGCGGTGCCGGTCCAGCCGGCCTGGGCGCACGGGCATCCCCGGGTGGTGGACGTACGCCAGGTGGCCGACGGATCGGCCCGGCCCGGGGGCACCGTGGTGGTCCTGGACGAGCTGGGCTTTCATCCGGCCACCTCGGTGGCGGAACTGCTCGCGGACCGCGGCTGCGCGGTGCAGGTGATGACCAGCGCCATGGTGGTCGGCCAGGATCTGGGCCTCACCCTGGACCTGGAGCTGTGGACCAGGAAGGCACACGCCCAGCGCGTCCGGCTGCGCACGGACGTGGTGGTGCTGGACGCCTGCGAGGACGAGACAGGCCGCCTGGAGCTCACGCTGCTGCATCACCCGACCGGAACTCAGCACGTGGTGGCCTGCGACTGGGTGGCCTGCGCGGTCCCGCCCCGGCCCGCCGACGAGCTGTGGCACGCGCTGCGCGGGGCCAGCCCGGACGGTGCTGACTTTGATGGGGCGCCTTTCGAGGTACACCGGGTGGGTGACTGCCTGGCCCCGCGCCGGGCGCACGCCGCGGTGCTCGAGGGCGAGCGGGCCGGGGCCGCCCTGTGACCAGAACCGGCACTAGGGTGAGGCGCTGATGACTCTGCTCGCCGATCTCACCTGGCCGGAAGCGGCCCGCCTGGCTGCCGCCGAGGGTGCGCTGCTGGCCGTCCCGGTCGGCTCTACCGAGCAGCACGGGCCGCACTTGCCGCTGTCCACCGACACCGACATCGCGGCCGCGCTGGCCGCACGGCTCGCGGGCCTGCGCCCCGGCGTGGTCGTGGCCCCGCCGGTCAGCTACGGCTCCAGCGGCGAGCACGCGGGGTTCGCCGGCACGCTCTCGATCGGCCAGGCCGCCCTGGAACTCGTGCTGACCGAGCTAGGCCGCTCGGCCGCCGAGACGTTCGGTCACCTGGTGTTCGTGTGCGCGCACGGCGGGAACGCCGCCCCGGCGCAGCAGGCCGTCGCCCGGCTCCGTGCCGAGTCACGCGACGTGCTGCTCTGGATGCCCGCGCCGAAACCCGGCCCGGACCTGCCCCTGCCGGATGCCCACGCCGGGCGGACCGAGACCGCGCTGCAGCTGGCCCTGAGCCCGGGCCGGGTCCGGACCCGGCTGGCCGAGGCCGGGAACACGGCCTCGCTGTCCCGGCTGATGCCCGCGATGCGGGCCGGCGGGGTACGGGCGGTCAGCGGTAACGGGGTGCTCGGCGACCCGGCCGGGGCCTCGGCGGCCGAAGGGGCGCGGCTGCTCGACCAGCTGGCTGCGGACCTGGCCGCCGCCGTCGAGGCCTGGTATCCGCGGGGAGACACCTCATGAGCGGCCGGGTCGGGCCGAAGCCCCGGGTAGCGCTGGTCACCGGGGCCGCCCGCGGCATCGGGGCCGCCACCGTGCAGGCGCTCGCCGCCCAGGGCTGGTCCGTGCTGGCCGTCGACCGCTGCGCCGACGACCCGGCGCTGCCCTACCGGCTGGGCACCCGGGCGGACCTGGACGCCGTGGTAGCCAAGACGGCGGGCGGCCCCGGGGAGGTGGCGGGCCTGGCCGCCGATACCCGCGACCACGCGGCCATGGCCGCCGCGGTGGCCGAGGCCGAGCAGCGGTGGGGCGGCCTGGATGCCGCGCTCGCCGTGGCGGGAGTGATCGCCGGCGGGGTGCCGCTCTGGGAGATGCCCGCCGATCAGGAGCAGGCGGTGCTGAGCACCGACCTCGGCGGGGTGCTCACGCTGGCCCGGGTGGCCATCCCGGCGCTGCTGCGCCGCCCGGAACCGCGCCACGGCCGGTTCCTGGCCGTGGCGTCGGCCGCTGCGACCCGGGGGCTGCCCATGCTGGCGGCGTACTGCGCGGCCAAGGCGGGCGTGGCCGGGCTGATCCGGGCGCTGGCCACCGAGCTGCGCGGTACGGGCGTGACCGCCAACGCGGTCAGTCCGGGTTCCACCGACACGCCGATCCTCGCCGAGAGTGCCCGGCTGTACGGGCTGCCCGGCGCCGGGTCGTTCGCCGCCCAGCAGCCGCTGGAGCGGCTGCTGGCTCCGGAGGAAGTGGCCGCGGCGCTGGTCTGGCTGGCCGGTGACGGCAGCAGCGGGATGACCGGCGCGGTGGTCCCGGTGGACGGGGGCCTGGCCCTGTGAGCCGTCGTTCTGTGACCCGTCCGGTGAGCCGCCCGGCCGCGGGGTCCGGGCCGGGGCCCGCACCGCTGCCGGCCGGCTTCAGCATCGTCTTCGACCCGCAGACCCAGTTCGTGGGGGCGGATGTGCTGTTCGGCGGGTCGCCCCCGCGGCTGCTCCGGCTCAACCCGGCCGGCCAGCGCGCGCTCGACGAGTTGCGCCGCGGGCCGGTGTGCTCGGCCGCGGCGGGCAAGCTGGCCCGGCGGCTCACCGACACCGGGCTGGCTCATCCCCGGCCGCCCGCGCCATCGGCTGGCGAGGGGGGGCCGCGCCGGAGGCGTGTCCCCACCGGGCCAGCCATCGCGGGAGCCGGGGGCTCCGAAGGTAGTCCCCCAGGGAAGCAGGGCCGGAACCCGCCCCCCGGGCTGGCACTGGCCGACGTGACCGTGGTGATCCCGGCCCGCGACCGGCCGGCGTACCTGGACCGCTGCCTGGCCGCCCTGGGGCGGAGCTATCCGGTGATCGTCGTGGACGACGGGTCACGGCAGGCCGCGGAGATCTCCGGCCTGTGCCGCCGGCACGGCGCCACGCTGATCCGGCGGCCCGCGTCCGGTGGTCCCGGCCCGGCCCGCAACGAGGGGCTGGCCCACGTGACGACCTCGCTGGTGGCGTTCCTCGACAGTGACTGCGAGACCGGACCGGAGTGGATCACCTCCCTCGCGGCCCACTTCGCGGACCCGCTGGTGGCCGCCGTCGCACCGCGGATCCGGCCGGTGACCGGGGCCGGCCCGGCCGGCCGTTACCTGGAGGCGCGCGCGCCGCTCGACATGGGCGCCCAGGAAGGCCGGGTGCTGCCCCTCACCCGGCTGTCGTACGTGCCGACCGCGGCCCTGCTGGTCCGCCGCGCGGCGCTGGCCGCGGACGACAGCGCCGCAGCCTAGAGCCATCAGCGCTAGAGCCATTAGCGCAGGCGCCGGGGCCGCAGGTGGCGCCCTTCTCCCCGCCGCGGGCTCCGCCGATACTGGCCCGTTCGATACTGGCCCGTTCGATGCCGGCGCCGACGATGCTGGCCCCTTCGATGCGAGCCTGCGCTACGGCGAGGACGTCAACCTGGTGTGGCGGCTGGCCGAAGCGGGCTGGCGGGTCCGTTACGACCCGTCCGCATCCATCAGCCACGCGGAACCCGCGACCTGGGCGAGGCTGCTGGCCCGGCGGTTCCGTTATGGATGTTCAGCGGCCCCGCTCGCGCGACGGCACCCGGGCCAGGTGCCGCCCCTGATCCTGCAAGCCTGGCCGGCGGCGGCCGTCGCCGCCCTGCTGGCCCGCAGGCCGGCGGTCGCGCTCGCCGCCTACGGCGCCGGGACCGGCCAGCTGGTCCGGCTGCTGCGCGGCTGGGACGTGCCACCGAAAGGCGTGCTCCGCCCGATGGCCGATTCGGTGCTGCAGACCTGGCTCGGCACGGGCCGCTGGACCATCCAGTACGCGCTGCCGCTGGCGGCGGCCAGCCTGGCCCGGCCCGGCGGCCGGACGGCCCGGACCCGGCTGGGCCGCCGGCTGGCCGTCGCGTCGTTGCTGGTGGGCCCGCCTATCGCGGAATGGCGGCGGATCCGGCCGATCGATGCCCGCCGCGGCCTTCTCGCTCGGCTACCTGGCTGACGAGGTGGCCTACGGGGCGGGTGTCTACCGCGGCGCGGCGGCGGAAAAGCTGCTCAGCCCGCTACTGCCGACCGTGGCCTGGCGGCCGCTCGGCAAAGCCCCGGCCGCGCCGCGGCCGGGTGTCACTCCAGGAAAGGATCACCCCTCATGACCGCTGTTGTCGTCGTGGCCACCATCCGCCCGCTGCCGGAGCACCGCGCCGAAGTCATCGCGGCTTTGGAGAAGGCCATCGCTGACGTGCACGCCCACGACGACGGCTGCCTGCTGTACGCCCTGCACGAGGGGGATGACCGGCTGGTCTTCGTCGAGAAGTGGACCAGCGCGGAGGCGCTCGCCGAGCACTCGCGCGGGGCCGCGCTCGTCGAGCTCAACCAGGCGCTGAGCGGGCGCCTGGCGGGGCCGACCGACGTCCAGGTCCTCCGGCCACACCCGGCCGGCACACCGGCCCAGGGCACGGTGTAACGGCGGGCGCGCGTTCAGCGCATCCCGTAACCGCGGGCGCGCGTTCAGGCGCATCCCGTAGCTGCGGGGACGGCCGGTTCAGACGAGCGGGCGTCCGGCTCAGCTACTGGCGGTGAGGCCCGCGCTGTCCCGGATGGCTTCCAGCACCCGGCGGTGGTCGGCGCCCATGACCTCCTGGTGCGGGTCGGACAGGACCGCCGCGCGGGACAGCACCCGGCACGGCACCGCCTGCAGCGTCGCGTCGAGCAGCGCCCAGGAGATCTCGTTCAGCCCGGCGCGCACCACGTCCGAGTCGGTCGTGCGGTCGCAGATCTCATCGAGGGCCGAGAGGAGCTTGACCGGCTGGGGGTTGGCCGCCATCTCCAGCCGGAAGGCGTCCACCAGGGGGCACGGCGCGGAGGTGCCGGCCGCAGCCTCGAAGGCGTTCAGCAGCGGGCTCACGTCCCCCGCGGTCATCGGGTCGTACAGGCCGGGGAACGGGATCTCCTCGTAGCCCGGGTCGTATCCGCTGAAGTAGATCGGCGTCGCCGAGTTGGTGCTGATGAGCACGCCCAGGGCCACGTCCAGGAGGCTGACCGGCCAGCCGAGGTCGGTGATGGCGTGCACCCGGAACTCGCCGCGCTGGGCGCCGAGGCCCGCCAGCAGCAGCAGCTGCGCGGACTCGAGCGCTGACTGCACGTAGAACGCGATGTTGGGGCTGTGCAGGCGGATCACGCCGTCCTCGGCCCAGCCCAGCAGCCGGCGGTAGATGACCGAGTTGTCGAGGACATGAGTGAACCGGCCCGCCGAGATCAGCATGTCCCCGCGCCCGGCCACGCTCGACGAGACCCACTCCGCCACCCGCTTGGACGCGGTGTAGATGTCGGGTGAGTAGGGACGGAGCGCCTTGCCGGTTGACGCGCACACCACCTGGCGCACTCCCGCGGCCTCGGCTGCCTC
The DNA here is from genome assembly GCA_963718305.1 of uncultured Actinomycetes bacterium. Lineage (GTDB taxonomy): Bacteria > Actinomycetota > Actinomycetes > Streptosporangiales > Streptosporangiaceae > RYN-230. Next base: position 426,290 of record CAVQZG010000018.1, on the reverse strand, counting down.
GAGCACGTTGCGGGTGCCCAGGACGTTGGTGGACACGGTGCGGTGCACCTCCACCTCGGCCCGCGCGGGCTCACGCTGCGCGGCGACATGGAAGATCACATCCGGCTGCACCTCGCGGATCAGCGCCTCCAGGGCAGCCCGGTCCCGTACGTCGGCTTGCCGGTACTCCGCGGAAGCCTGCGTCGGCCAGCCATCGGTGATCCCGCGGCTCACGCTGACCAGGCGGTCGGGGCCGCGCGCCGCCACCTGGGCCATCAGGGTGGAGCCAATACAGCCGGTCCCGCCGGTGACCAGCACGGTGGCCCCCGACAGCCACGCCGACATCTGCGCCTCGGGCAGGCACAGGCCGCGCTGGCCGATGCCAAGGAACCGCGCGTGCTCCTCGGCAGCGCCTTCCTTGACCGCGATGAGCCCCTGGGTCAACTCCCCCAGTCGTTGAAGAACTGCCTGGTCAAGCCCTGATTGCCCGGCGGGCGCGACCGCCCGCATACAGTCGATGATCTCGCCGACCGTCTCCACCCCATGACCTCCGACTAAGTCCGCACCAAGCGGCGCATGCCCCCGGTGCCAGTGGCCCGCGCGGGGTGGGATCGGGCTCCTGGCATTCACTACGCTCACCATAGAGTGCCAGACTTATTGATATTCAGGAAGACATGCCCTGATAAGCTGCGAACGCCGACGAGGGCCAGAGGATGGGCTGGCTTGCACGTCGGTGCAGCCAGAGCGGGCATGCGTAGCGAACACGGGCAAAGCGGTGGGAAGAGTAGGGAACCCCGGGGCGCATTGTTAACTTCCGGTTAAACGCTATCGACGATCTTGATAAATATCCCCGGATATTTTGACAATGTTGTATTGTGTCCATACCCCGCTCAACTCGTGGCTTGTCCACGCCCTATAAGCGTTGGCACGAGGAGGAGGGGGACTGGTGACGCACATCATCGACGGGCCGCTTGGCAGCGGGCAGCCCGCGGAGGATGAGCTCCCGACCGCAGAACGTCCGCGATCAGCGCAGGACAGTGGCCACACCACTGACCCTGCGCAGCCAGCCAATGACTCAGCCGATACCAGACCGTTGGCCGCCGAACCGGCAGCCATTCCGCTTCGCCAGCGGCTAGCGGGAGCCGTGCCAGGGCGTGCGCGGTCCACCCGCCAGAACCAGAAGACGCTCGTGCTGGAGACCGGGGCGCTGTTGTCCGGGCCACCGGCGTCCGGGACACTGACATCCCGGGTTCTGGCCTCCGGGGCACTGGCACCCGAACTACGGGCACCGGAACTACGGGCACCCGGGGCACTGGCCTCCGTGGCGCTGCCCGACGAGGTGGCGGCGGACGTCGCCACGCCCGAGGTGGACGGGACCGCGGCGGCGGATGTCGCGGTGCCCCAGCCCCGGACCGCTCCGGCCGCGAGCCCCGCACCGGCCCGCGCTCCGGCCCAGCCGCCGGAGCCGCCAGCCGACGAGGTGGCGCTGGGCCCGGTCCTGCCCGTGCCGCCGCGGGACGATGAGAAATACCGCTACGTCAAGCGAGGCGCCTGGATCCTGACCCTGGCGTCGGTAGCCAGCTTCCCGCTGCTCCTGTTCAGCCAGACCCGGCTGATGCTGGAGTACCACTGGTTCTGGTTCTACGTGCCATTCGTGATAATGGGCGCCCTGTTCCTGGCGCTGCCCATGATCACGGACGGCATGGCCCGCGGCTTCAATTTCGACGACCACCAGCGGCTGGTGGACGAATGGCGCCCGGAGACCTATCCGTCGGTGGATGTCTTCCTGCCGGTCTGCGGGGAGCCGGTGGACGTGGTTCGCAATACCTGGAAGTACGTGGCCGAGATGAGCCGCCACTACCAGGGAACGGTCACCGCTTATGTGCTGGACGACTCGGCCAGTTCCGAGCTCAAGGCCATGGCGCGCGAGTTCGGTTTCGCCTACGCGAGACGGCCGAACCGCGGCTGGTTCAAGAAGTCAGGAAACCTCTGGTTCGGCTTCCAGGTTTCCTACGGCGACTACATCCTTCTCCTGGACGCCGACTTCGCCCCGCGCCACGATCTGCTCAACGAGGCCCTGCCGTACATGGAGGACGACCCGAAGATCGGGATCGTGCAGACCCCCCAGTTCTTCCGGATCACCAACGACCAGAGCTGGGTGGAGCGCGGCGCGGGTGCGGTCCAGGAGCTGTTCTACCGGTCCATCCAGACGGCCAGGTCCCGCAAGGGCGGCGCGATCTGCGTCGGCAGCTGCGCCCTCTACCGGCGGGCCGCGCTCAAGGAGAACCTGGGCATGACGCTGGCCGAGCACTCGGAGGACGTGCTCACCGGCTTCGACCTGAACCGCATCGGCTGGTCGCTGCGCTACATCCCGGTCGCCCTTTCCACCGGCAACTGCCCGGACAACGTCCCCGCGTTCCTGAACCAGCAGTACCGCTGGTGCTCGGGAACGGTCGGCCTGCTCTTCGGGAAAATGTTCTGGGGCGCCAAGCTGCCGCTCTACACCCGCCTGTGTTATATCTCCGGCTTCATCTACTACATCTACACGGCCCTGTTCACGTTCGTGGTGCCGGCCCTGACCATCGCGATCCTCGCCCTGGTGCCGAACGTACTCGAATTCAAGAACATGATTTTCATGGTGCCCGTGGTGCTTTACGCCGCCGTGATAATCCCGGCGTGGCATCACGCTCCTTACCGACTCGAAGCATGGGCCGTCAAACTGATCTCCGGCTGGGCCCATTTCTGGGCGTACTTCGACGCGATCCGCGGCAAGCGCCTGGGCTGGAATCCCTCGGGCGGTAACAAGAAGAAGCAGGACGGCAGCAGGCGCTTCTGGACCTGGTTCCTCGTGTGGTCGCTGGGCAGTTCGCTGGTGTGGACCGGCCTGGCGTTCTGGCGGATGCTCACCTTGAACCCGTACAACTTCATCGTCCTGTTCGGCCTCGGGCTGTTCGAGCTCCTGGTCGTGGGGCGGGTCCTCCTCCAGCCCACCGTGGATGCGCACAAGTAGGTGAAGCGCACCCGGGAGGACGAACCGTCCAAGGCGCGCCGCGGCTGGCCCCGCGGGCGGGGACGGTCGTCGAAGAATGGTGACGACCGTCCGGCCGCCGCCCCGCCGAAGCGGTCCAGCCGCTCGGTGTTCGGGCCGTCCGGCGAGGATCGGCCCGACGTCCTGACCGACGCCGAGACGGTGGTGCTGCCGATATGGCTGCACCGCCGTGCGTCGTCAGCGGACGGGAAGACCGCCGCCAGCACGGCCGCGTTCCTGAAGAGCATCACCGTCCCGGCTCAGCAAGATGCCCCGAAGGCAGCGCCAGAGACCGAGCCAGCGCCGGAGAGCAGCCAGCCGCCACAGAAGCCGGGGACTGAGCCGGCTCCCGGAGCCGGAACTAAGGCGGCATCCGGGGCCGCGGACGTTGCAGCCGCGGCGGGCGACCCGGGGCTGAGCGACCCGGCCCAGGCTGACCAGCGTGCAGCCAAGCCTGGTGAAGCCGGACCGGAGGACGCGAGCCCGGGCGAAGCCGCCGAAGCCAAGGTCGCTGAGACTGACGCCGAGACCGTAGTTCAGGCTGACACCGCGACCGGTACCGACGCCAACGCCAACGCCAACGCCGTAGTTGATGCTGACGCCGTAGTTGACGCTGACGGCGCGGCCGTGACCGGCGCGCAGGCCGACGCCGGCACCGTGGTGCGGGCTGATGCCCCGACGGCCACCAAGGCTGACGCCGACGCTGACGCCAAAACCGCCGTCGGAACTGGTGCCCCGACCGCGACCACGGCTGACCCCGACGCCAAAACCGTCGTCGGGACTGGCGCCGCAACCGCGGCGAAGGCCGGCGCTGACGCCGACACCGTCGTCAAGGCTGACGCTCCGACCGCAGCGAAGGCCGACACCAAAACCGTCGTCGCGGCTGGCGCGGCGACCGCAGCGACAGCGGCGACAGCGGCGACAGCTGACCCGGACGCCACCACGATCGTCACGACGATCGGGAGGACCGGGACGACCGCCGCGCCGGACTCCCCCACCCAGCCGCGCGGGACCCGCCCGGACGCCGAGGTGACCACCACCCTCAGCCGGGCGGACCTGCAGAGCGCGCTGATCCAGGCCCGGACGCTCGAGGCCATCGAAGCCATCGAGGCTATCGATGCCCTGGAGACCAGCACCCTGGGCGGCCTCGAGGCCCGGACAGCTAAAGCCGCCGAGACGGTCGAGGCCATCTCGGCCCTCGAAGCCAAGACCGCGCAGGCCATCCAGACCATCGAGGCCATGACCGCTGACGCGTTCCAGGCCATCGACGCCACAGTGGCCGAGATGACGCCCGAACTGACCGGCAAACTGGTGCCGCCAGACCAGGCGGACCACGCCGAGCAGGCCGATGAGGCGGACGCGGGCGAGGCGGACGCCCCCGACCCGGATCGCGCGGACAACTCCGGGCCGGACCGCGCGGGGGACGCCGAATCCTCCCCCGGCACCGACGTCGCCCGGACGCGGGTGATCCGCATCGAGGAGCCTCCGGCCAGCGTCACCCTGACGACCTCGTCCACCGAAACCATCATCGCGGTGCCGCAACCGCGGGCTGAGAGCCTGGTAGCGGTCGCGCCGGTGCCGGCCGTGGACGACACCACCACCCTCATCCCCGTACCGCAGCGGGACGGCTCCGAGAAGCCAGCGGCCCTCCCGCCGGCCGGGCCCCAGCCTGAACCCTCAGACCGGCCGCGCTACACCCCCGCCCAGCGCCGCACCCGGGTCAGCCGCGCCCTGCTGCTGTGCATCCTGGTCCTGCAGGCGATCCTGTCCCTGCGGTTGCACAACACGGCGTTCGAAGACGAGGCGCTGTACATCTACTCGGGCCACATGGAGCTGCAGCACCTGCTCCACGGCACGGCGCTGCAGGGCCAATACGCGTCCTACTTCTCCGGCTCCCCGGTCCTGTACCCCGTGGCGGCCGGCTTCCTCAACTCGCTGGGCGGCCTGACCGCCGCCCGGATGTTCAGCCTGGCCGAGATGCTCTCGATCACCGTGCTGCTCTACTCCATGAGCCGCCGCCTGTTCAACGAGCGGATCGCCTTGTGCGCGGCGCTGCTCTTCTCGGTGTGCGAGTCGGCGATCTTCCTGGGCAACTTCGCCACCTACGACGCGACCTGCCTGTTCCTGCTGGCCCTGGCGGCGTGGATCATGGTCCGGACGGCGGGGTTCCGGTGGCCCGTCTTCTTGCTGGCGGCCCCGGTGGCCGCGCTCGCGGTCGGGGTCAAGTACGCCGGCCTGCTGTTCGTGCCGACCGTCGCCGTCCTGCCCGCGCTGGCGGGCTGGCCGCTGCGCGGCCGCAGGGTGCTGCTCTACCCGCCCGTTTTCGTCGCCGCGGTGGCAGGCCTGCTGTATGGGGCCCTGCACCTGGGCGGCAAGGCGTATATGACCGCTATTTCCAGCACCACTACGCAACGTGCACAAGGTCTGACTCCGGTGACCACCCTGCTGAAGGAAGCCGCAGAGTGGGGTGGCGTCATCTTCGTGCTGGCGGTGATCGGCACGGTCGCCTACGTGTGGCGGGTCCGCACCGAGCCGGAGGAACTGATCGCCCCCGCGGGTGGCCGCTTCCGGCGGCTGTGCCTGGGGCTGCTGCTCACCGGGACCGCCCTGCTGGCACCGGCGTATCAGGCGCACCTGCACACGGACATCTCGTTCCAGAAGCACATCGGGTTCGGCCTGTTCTTCGCGGCGCCCATGGCCGGGCTGGGACTGGCCCGCCTCCTGGGTGATCACTACCGCCGGCCGCACATCGCCGTCGGGGTCTGGAGCCTGGCCCTCGTGCTGGGCCTGGTCCAGACCACTCACCTGTATCAGGTGTGGCCGAACTCCAACCAGTTCGTGCGGACCTTCTCCGCGTACCTGAAGCCGCACGCCCGGTACCTGGTCGAGGTGCCCGAGGTGCCTATCTACTACCTGCTCGGCCATAAAGACGCACAGCCCAGGCAGTTCACCTCGACGTTCTACATCAACTACGTGAACAGCAAGAAGGTGGTGCTGACCGGCACGGTCGGCTTCACCGCGGCGGTGGACGCCGGCTACTTCCACGTGGTGGCCTACAACAACGAGATCACCGGGGCCGCCGACGCGGTCCTGGCCGAGGCCCTGTCGGCCAGCAAGGACTACTACCTGGCCGCCGAGATCCACATCACCGACGTGTTCGGGCCCGGCAACTACTTCATCTGGGTCAAGGGGCACCCGAAGAAGAAGATCCCGGTCTTCGTTCACCGCAGCTCGCAGTACCCGGACCTCGGCAGCAAGCTCCAGGAGACGGGGCCCTGAGCTAGGGCTGCCGCCCCATGGGGCCGGCCGCGCACCCTAGCCCCGGGCGGCGGCCTTAGTTGGTGTAGACGCTGACGTAGCGCACTTCCATCATGCCCTGCGACGAGGTCTGGCTGGTGGGGGTGGCGCACCGGCACTGGTCGTCGGGGAACGCGCCGCCCATCGCGAGGCTGAGCAGGATCGAGTGGCCATGATCGATGGCCGCGGTCCAGGCAGCGGTCCCGACCCGGCTCTCGCTCACGCTGTAGAACTGGTGCCCGTCGAGGTACCAGCGGACCTCCTCGTGGCCCTGGTGGCGCCGGTCGATGATCACCGAGTAGGTGTGGAACGACTGCTGGCATCCTGAGCAGGTCCGCAGGCCACTGCCCAGGCCGTTGGTCTCATGGCAGGGCCCGAAGGTCCCGTCCGGGTTCTTCTGCGTGAGGTTGCCGCAGTGCAGGGTCCCGGAGGTTTTGCTGTAGCCGTTGACGTCCTCGAGGATGTCGACCTCCCCGGTCCCGGGCCACGCCGTGCGGCCCAGCATCCAGAAGCCGGGCCAGTAACCCAGCGCGTGAGCCACCCCCGGCTGCTTGATGGAGGCGGTCACCATCATCTCGCCGCCAGGCGGCGCCCCGAACAACCGGTTGGCCCGGGTCTCGATCCGGCCCGAGGTCCACGCGGCCTTGGGGTTCCCGGCCGCGCCGTGGCCCAGCGCGATGATGTCGAGATTTCCGTGCCCGTCGATATGGACGTTGTACTTGGAGTTGGTCATCGTCTCGACTTCATTGGTGCCGAAAACGCCCCGGCCGGTGTTGTACTCCCAGTACTTAGGGTTGACGCCGGAGTCCGCCTGGCCGTTGAAGGTATCGGTCCAGGTCAGCTTCCAGGCCGGGGTCGAATTCCCCTGCTCGGCTGCGGACGAACAGCTGAGGCCGGCCAGAATCATGAAACCACTGAGCCCGGCCATGAACAGTCGTGACCAGAGCGAGGCACGTGTGCGCAGCCTTGCCTCCTACGGGCTGTCGGCCCGGACCGCTGTCCGCCGGCATATCCCCGGACATCCTGCCCGAAATCCTAGCGGTATCCAGGGCCGCTTCCGCCTGCTCTTCCCCGGGCCTGGCCGGCCTCCGGATCAGGGCGGGGCGATCCCGCGATGCCATACTGCCTCGGATGGTGCTTGAGCCTGGCTGAAAGGGGCAGCGCATGTCCGGTCCGCTCACGGGCCTGCGGGTGGTCGAACTCGCCGGGATCGGCCCGGTGCCGCACGCGGCGATGCTGCTCGGCGATCTGGGCGCCGACGTGGTCCGGGTGGAGCGGCCCACCGCCGCCTTCGACCCGACGGGAGATCGCCGCGATTACACGCTGCGCAGCCGCCGGTCGGTGGCCGCGGACCTGAAGTCCGAGGACGGCCGCGAGCTGGTGCTGCGCCTCATAGCCCGGGCCGACGTGCTGCTGGAGGGGTTCCGGCCCGGCGTGGCCGAGCGGCTGGGGGTCGGCCCGCAGGAGTGCCACGAGGTGAATCCGGCGCTGGTCTACGGCCGGATGACCGGATGGGGGCAGGACGGGCCGATGGCCGCGCAGGCCGGGCACGACATCAACTACATCTCGCTCACCGGCGCGCTGCACGCGATGGGGGCCGGGGACCGGCCTGCCGTGCCGCTCAACCTGGTCGGCGACTTCGGCGGCGGCTCCATGTTCCTGGTCACCGGGGTGCTGGCCGCCCTGTGGGAGCGGCAGCGGTCCGGCGCCGGGCAAGTGGTGGACGCGGCCATGGTGGACGGGGCCACGGTGCTGCTGCAGATGGTGTGGGCCTTCCGCGGGGCGGGCGCCTGGACCGACGACCGCGCGGCCAACCTGCTCGACGGGGGCGCGCCGTTCTACGACACCTACACCTGCGCCGACGGCGGCTGGATCGCGGTGGGCGCGCTGGAACGCCCCTTCTACGCGGAGTTCCTGGCCGGCCTGGGTCTCGCCGGCGAGGACCTGCCCGAGCAGATGGACCGCTCCGGCTGGCCCCGGCTGCGGGCCCGCTTCACCGAGGTGATCGCCAGCCGCAGCCGCGACGAGTGGGCCGAGATCTTCGCGGGCACCGACGCGTGCGTCACCCCGGTTCTGTCCTTTGGCGAGGCGGTCCGCGCGCCGCACGTCACGGCCCGCGAATCAGTGATCACGCTGGACGGGATACCGCAGGCCGCGCCGGCCCCGCGCTTCTCCCGGACCCCGGCGGGCACGCCGTCGGCTCCCCCGGTACCCGGCGGCGACACCGCGGCGGTGCTGGCCGACTGGAATGCCTGATTACGGCGACCGCTGAGCACTCCCACCCGGGCTCATGAGGCCAGGTGGCGGCTGATGACGAGGCGCTGGATCTGGTTGGTGCCCTCGAAAATCTGCATGATCTTGGCCTCGCGCAGGTACCGCTCGACCGGGAATTCCTGGCTGTAGCCGTAGCCGCCGAGGACCTGGACGGCGTCGGTGGTCACCTTCATGGCCGCGTCGGTCGCGACCAGCTTGGCCACGCTGGCCTGCTCGCTGTAGCGGCGCCCGGCGTCCCGGCGGCGCGCCGCGTCCAGATAGGTCGCCCGGGCCGAGTGGACCGCGGCGGCCATGTCCGCGAGCAGGAACGCCAGGCCCTCGTGCTCGATGATGCGCCGGCCGAAGGTCTGCCGCTCCCGGGCGTAGCCGACCGCGTAGTCCAGGGCGGCCTGGGCCAGTCCCACCGCGATGGCCGCGATGCCGAGCCGTCCCGAGTCCAGCGCGCTGAACGCGATCCGCAGCCCCTGCCCCTCGGCCCCGATCCGCCGGTCCGCGGGCAGCCGCAGCCCGTCGTAGTGGGCGCTGGCCGTCGGCACCCCGCGCAGCCCCATCTTCTTCTCGGGCTCGCCGAACGACAGGCCGGGCAGGCCGGCCGGCACCAGGAAACAGCAGACCCCCTGGCTGCCCGGGGCCGTCCGGGCGAACAGCGTGTACGAGTCGGCCTTCCCGGCCCCGGTGATCCAGGCCTTGGTGCCGGTGATGACGTACTCGTCGCCGTCCCGCTCCGCCTGGCAGGCCAGTGCGGCCGCGTCCGAGCCCGCCTGCGGCTCCGACAGGCTGTACGCGCCGAGCATGCCGCCGCCGAGCAGATCGGGCAGCCATCTCTCCTGCTGCTCCGGCGTGCCGAAGGTGGCCAGCGGGAAACACGACAGGCCGTGCACGCTCACCGCGACCGCCACCGCGGCCCAGCGCATCGCCAGTTCCTCCAGCACCTGGAGGTAGACCTCGTAGGGCTGGCCGCCGCCGCCCAGCGACTCCGGGTAGGGCAGGCCGAGCAGGCCCGCCGCACCGATGATCTTGAAGACCTCAGCGGGGAAGGTCTCGGTCGCCTCCGCCTCCGTGACGCGCGGCGCGAGCTCGCGCTCGGCCAGCTGGCGGGTCAGGTCGAGCAGATCAGCGGCCTCACGGGTGGGCAGCATCCGGTCCACGGTCATGGTTCTCAGCCAACCACCCCGCAGCGATTACGCCCACCGCGGCAGGCGCTTCAATAACTGAACACCTTGCGTTCACTTTCTGGGCCGGTATCCTGACGGAAGCCGTTCAGTAATAGGGCCGTTTCCCGGCCAGCCGGGGCCTGATCAGCGGAGAGCCTGACCAGGAGGTGGCGCGGGTGGGCACGACGCAGGTGACTCTCGGCCGGCCCCGCGACCCCGAGGTGGACCGCCGGATCGCGCAGGCCGCGCTCGACCTGTTCGCCGAGGCGGGCTGGGCCGGTTTCGCGATGGAGACGGTCGCGCGCCGGGCCGGCGTCGGGAAGGCCTCGCTGTACCTGCGGTGGAACACCAAGGAAGCGCTGCTGGCCAACGCGGTGACGTGGCGGCTGGCCCGGGTGGCGGACGTGGACACCGGCACGCTGCACGGCGACCTGGTGGAGCTGGCCACCCAGATCCTCGACATCTACGTGGGCGACACGGGCCGCGTCGCGTTGCGGCTGAGGCTGGAAGCGGCTGCGATCCCGGGCGTGGCCGGGCACTACGAGGCCATGCAGCGGGCCGAGATCCTGGCCGCCCGGGCCATCGTCCGGCGGGGGATCAGCCGCGGCGAGATCGCGGCGGGCACGTCGGTCACGCTGCTGCTGGACACCCTGGCGGGCGGGGCCATGATGCACGCGATGAGCACGCCCGCCGACCGCCGCGCCGAGCTGGCCCGGAACATCGGCACCCACGCCGGGCGCCTCGTCGACTTCCTGATGCGCGCGGTCACCAGTCCTGCGGCGGACGGGGCATGACCGCCCGCGACGTGACCACCGGTTCGCACGTCACTGGCCCGCAGGTCAACGGCCTGCAGGTCACGGGCCTGCAGGTCACCGGCACGGCGCAGCGTGACGCCTGGCGGGCCCGGGTGCTGCCGCCCGTCGAGCAGGTCCGGCCCGGCTTGTGGTCGGTGCCGGTCCCCATCCCGGACAACCCACTGCGCTACACCCTGAGCTACGCGTTCACCGGCGGCGCGGGCACGCTGATCGTCGATCCCGGCTGGGAATCCGCGGCCGGCCGGCGGGCCCTGACGGCCGGCCTGGCGACCGCCGGGGTGACACCGCGCGACGTGACCGGGATCGTCGTGACCCATATTCACCCGGACCACCACGGGCTGAGCGGCTGGCTCCGTGCGGAGAGCGGGGCCTGGATCGCCATGCACGCCGCGGAGGCCGAGACCCTCCCGGCCCGGATCTGGCCGGACCTGAAACCCGGCTCCGACCAGGACTGGCTGCGCGGGCACGGCGTTCCCGAGGACGATGCTGCCCTGATGCTGGCCCTGGATCCGGCCCACCTAGCCCACGTTCTTGACCTGCCCGAGCCGGACCGGTTCGTGGCCGACGGCGAGCGGCTGCCGATCGCAGGCCGCGAGGTCCGGGCGATCTGGACACCAGGGCACACCCCCGGCCATCTCTGCCTGCATGACGCCGCGGCGGGCGTGCTGCTCACCGGCGACCACCTGCTGCCCCGGATCAGCCCCAACATCAGCGTGCTCAGCACCCGGGACGCCGACCCGCTCAGTGACTACCTGGCCTCGCTGGACCGGACCGGGAGCTTCGGGGCCGACGAGGCGCTGCCCGCCCACGAGTACCGCTTCCGTGGCCTCGGCGTGCGCTCGGCCGCCCTCATCGCCCACCACCAGGACCGCAGCACGGAGATCCTGCAGGTCATCGACCGGCTGGGCCAGCCGACCGCCTGGGCTATCGCCAGTCAGCTGACCTGGTCCCGCGGCTGGGCCGCACTGCACGGCATGATGCGCCGGATGGCGCTGGGCGAAACCGTCGCCCACCTCAACTACCTCGCCACCACCCAGGCGGTGCGCCGCAGCGCCGGGCCGCCGCTGCGCTGGACGCGGGCCCGCCCGTGATGGGTGTTGACAGCTGGTCCTTCCGCGTCACCAATAGGAAACACGGCCGAAATCGTTGGTTGTGAGGCTGCGGCCAGGATGTGCCTGCTTATCCCCTGCTGTCCCCGCTGACCCCCCAGGAGCGCCGCGGATGACTGACACCCTGGACACGACGACCGTTGCGGCTACCGTCGAGCGGCAGAAGCTGCGGCGGAACTTCGGCCGCTTCGACATCCTGTTCTTCCTCATCTGCACCATCGTCGGCGTGGACACCATCGCCAACGTGGCGCAGGGCGGCGGCCAGGCCTTCACCTGGATGATGATCTTCGCGGTGGTGTTCTTCGTGCCGCAGGCGCTGCTGTTCGCCGAGCTGGGCTCGGCCTTCCCGCAGGAGGGCGGCCCGTACTACTGGACCAGGCTGGCCTTCGGGCACCTGGCCGGGGCGGTCAACAACTTCCTGTACTGGATCACCAACCCGGTGTGGATCGGTGGCTCGCTGACCATCAGTTGCATCGCCGCCGTCCAGGTGTTCTTCAACCACGGCGCGAACTTGTCCACGCTCGTGTGGTTCATCATCGCCCTCGCGTTCGTCTGGCTGTCGATCGTGGCCGCCATCATGTCGTTCAGCAAGGCCAAGTGGCTGCCGACGGCCGGAGCCTTCGCCCGGTTCCTCCTGCTCGGCGTGTTCACCCTCTCGGTCATCATCTTCGCGTTCAAGCACGGGGCGCACGGCCTGGGCGCGAGCGGGTACAAGCCGTCCGAAGGCGGCTTCGTGCTCCTGGTCGGCGTGCTGCTGTTCAACTTCGTCGGCTTCGAGCTGCCCAGCAGCGCCGGCGAGGAAATGACCAACCCGCAGCGCGACGTGCCGTTCGGGATCGCCCGCTCCGCGGTGGCCAGCGTGGTGCTGTACGCGCTGCCGGTGATCGGCATCCTGATCGTCCTGCCGTCCAGTGCCATCACCAACTTCAGCGGGTTCGTCAGCGCGATCCAGGACGTCTTCACCGTGTACGGCGGGCACGTCACCCCCAGCGGGAGCGCCACGCTGACCGGGGCCGGGCTGGTGCTCGGGGACGCCTGCGCGATCCTGTTCATCCTGTGCCTGGTGACCTCGGGTGTGACCTGGATCATGGGCTCGGACCGGGCCCTGGCCGTGTCCTGTTACGACGGGGCGGGTCCGCGGATCCTCGGGGTGATCAACGCCAAGTACGGCACCCCGGTCCGGGTCAACGTGTTCAGCGGGATCGTGGCCACCATCGTGGTGGTGCTGGCGCACCAGATCAGCAGCGGCAACGCCGCCAAGTACTTCGACGCGGTGCTGGGCGTGACCATCTCCACCACGCTGATCAGTTACCTGCTCATCTACCCGACGCTGTGGAAGCTGCGGCGCAGCCATCCGGCCACGCCCCGGCCGTTCAGGATGCCCTGGTACCGGCCGCTGACGGTGATCCTGATGCTCCTGGTGGCCGTGGCCAGCATCCAGCTCATCGCCCCGGGGCTGGGCAGTTCGTGGTTCGGCAGCGACTTCATCCCCTCGGGCTGGACCTACGCCCAGCGGTTCACCTACCTGTGGACCGAACTGCTTCCGGTACTGGCGTTCGTGGCCATCGGGACGGCCTTCTGGTGGATGGGCCGCCGGACCCGGCGCGAGGCGGTCCCGGACCAGCTGCCGCTGAACTAGTTACCGCTGCGCTCGTTCGCCTCTGCTGGTTGACCCTCTGCTGGTTGACCCTCTGCTGGCCAGCCCCCAGGTGGCCAGCGGCGCGATCCGCGCGTCGCGGTAAAGAACTCCCTCTTACTCGGTAATGTCGGCATGCCGTGCTGCTGGCCGATCCCCCCGGTCATGGCGCCGCGGGCTGGCATCGCACAATTCGGACCGCCAGACGGGAAGATTCGGCGGACCAACCGGTTGTACTTAGCGGAGGAAGCTCCGGGTAAGCCGTGCACGAGCCGAGCAGGGGGTGAGAATTCGTGGAAGCGGCGATCCTGCTGGCCCTCGGGGCCAGCTTTTGCACCGCCACCTCCTCGGTCTGCCAGCGTCTCGGCGCGAAGAACGCCGGGTCCTCGGGGTTCGACATCTACCTGCTGTTCAAGCTGGTCCGCCAGCCGATCTGGGTGCTCGGCCTGGCCAGCATGATCTTCGGCTTCATCCTGCAGATCAGCGCCCTGCACTTCGGCGCGCTGGCCCTGGTCCAGCCCATCCTGGCGCTGGAGCTGATCTTCGTGTTCGGGTACATGGCCGTGATCGGCTCGCGGGGGGTGAAGCGGCGCGACTGGCTGGCCGCGATCGCCATGTGCTCCGGGCTGGGCCTGTTCCTGCTGGCGGCCGCCCCGTCGGGGGGCCGGCTGCACGCGCCCGGCACCCTGTGGTGGCTGGCCGGCCTGACCTCGCTGGGCGTGGTGCTCGTCGCCCTGGCCGTCGCGTTCGGCCTGGGCCGCCGGCCCGGCGCCGCCCCCTCGCGCCGCGCCGCGGTGCTCGGCGCGGCCACCGGCGTGGCCTGGGGATTCGTCGCCGCGGTGATCAAAGAGCTCAGCTCGCACCTGGGTGACGGCATCCAGGCCATCGTGACCAACTGGTCGCTGTACGTCCTGATCGGGGCGGGAGCGGCGACCCTGCTGCTGGCCTCCCACGCGCTGGCGGCCGGCCCGCTCGCCGCGTCCCAGCCCGGGTTCACCATCCTCGACCCGCTGTCAGCCAGCCTGCTCGGGGTGTTCCTGTTCGGTGAGCACATCCAGACCGGAGTGCTGGACCTGGCCGTTCAGGCGCTGGCCCTGGCCCTGATCGTCGGCGGCGTCTCCGCGCTCAGCCACAGCCACCTCATCGTCGGCGAGGACGAGCCCCCCGCCGTCCGGGCCGGCGAGTTCGCCACCTCCCGCTGAGCTACCGCCGCCCCCTAAGTTGGGGCCGTGCGCTTCGCCTTTAAGACCTCACCGCAGGACACCACCTGGGACGCGATGCTGGAGGTGTGGCGGGCGGCCGACGGGATCGGGGTGTTCGAGTCCGGCTGGACTTCCGACCACTTCTACCCGATGCATGGCGCGGCCCCCGCTACACCCCGCCTGGAGGGCTGGACCACGCTGGCCGCGCTCGCGCAGGCGACCCGGCGGCTGCGGCTCGGCACCCTGGTCACCGGCATTCACTACCGGCACCCGGCGGTGCTGGCGAACATGGCGGCCACGCTCGACATCGTGTCCGGTGGCCGGCTGGAGCTGGGCATCGGGACCGGCTGGAACGAGCAGGAGTCCGGCGCGTACGGCATCGAACTCGGGCCGCCCGCGGCGCGCAGCGACCGGTTCGAGGAGGCCTGCGCGGTGCTCACCGGATTGCTCTCGCCGCAGCCGACCACCACGTTCCGGGGCCGGTACTACCAGCTGACCGGCGCACGGTGCGACCCTAAGCCGGTCCAGCAGCCGCACCCGCCGATCTGCATCGGCGGCCACGGCGAGAAACGCACCCTGCGCACCGCGGCCCGCTTCGCCCAGCACTGGAACTTCGGCGGCGGGACGCCCGGGCAGTTCCGCCGGGCGCGGGATGTGCTGTACCAGCACTGCGCGGAGGCCGGCCGGGATCCGGCGGAGATCCGGCTGTCCGCCCAGGTGCCGTTCGCCGGCGACCCGGCGGCGGCGGCCGCGGCCGCCGCGGCGCTCGGCGAGGCGGGTGCGGAACTCGTGATCGTCTCCCTGCCGCCGCCGCACACGCCGGCCGTGCTGGAGCCGCTGGCGAGCGCGCTGGCCGAACTGCCTGCGGCCGCGCTCTCCCGGCCGGGCAGGCGCGCCACGTAGGGTTCGACGCGTGGAACTGGTCATTGAGGACGCCGTCGTGGTCACCATGGCCCCGGGCGCCGGGACGGCCCGGGCCATGCTCGTCCGGGACGGCCGGATCGCCGCGGTCGGCGACCCCGGGGAGATCCGCGCGGCGGCCGGCCCGGGCGCGGCGGTGGCGCGACTGGACGGGGCCACCGTCATCCCCGGGCTGATCGACGCGCACTGCCACGTCGCGGACGTCGGCTATCTCGCGGCAGGCGCCGACTGCAGCCAGCCGACCGCACCCGACATCCCGGCGATCCAGGCGCGGCTGCGCGAGGCCAGCGCCCGGACCCCGCCGGGCTCGTGGGTGACCGGGAGCGGGTACGTGGAGTACCAGCTCCGCGAGGGCCGGCATCCGACTCGCGCCGACCTGGACCAGGCCGTGCCGGACCGCCCGGCCGTGCTCTACCACACGTCGCTGCACGCCTGCGTGCTCAACAGCGCGGCGCTGCGGGCGGCCGGGTTCGGGGACCGGCAGCCGGATCCCCCGGGCGGCGCCTTCGGCCGCGACGGCGAGGGCCGCCTCGACGGCGTGGTGTTCGAGGGCCCGATGTTCGCGCTGTTCGAGCGCAACCTGCGGGACGACATCACCCGGATGGGCGCCGCCGAGCGGGCCCGCCTCATGGAGCGGGCCGGGCAGCGCCTCGCGGCGCTCGGCATCACCGCGGCCTGTGACGCGGACCTGCGCCGCGACACGTTTGGCGCGTTCGCCGAGGCGGACCAGGCCGGCGCCCTGCACCAGCGGATCTACGGCCTGGTCGTGCACGACCAGGTGGACTGGCTCCTCGCGGACGGCCTGCAGGGCCGGCACTCCGGCCGGCTGGCCACCGAGGCGGTGAAGATCTGGGCCGACGGCGGGATGAGCAGCCGGACCGCGGCCATCCACGGCAGCTACCCGGTCCCGCCGCACGGCTCGGGCATCCTGTTCTTCGGCCGGGACGAGCTGACCGCGATGGTCCGCGACTTCGACGCCCGCGGGTTCCAGGTCGCCGTGCACGCCCAGGGCGACCGGGCCATCGGGACCGTCCTGGACGCCTACGCCGCGGTACTCGCCGAAGACCGGGGCCGGCCACTCCCCCCGGCGCGGCGGGCCCAGCCGCGGCCGGGCGGAACCCGCGGCGGCACCGGATCGAGCACGCCGGCGCGATGTACCCGGCGCTCACCGCCCGGGCCGCGGAACTCGGCATCGTGATCGTCAGCCAGCCCGGGTTCCTCTCCACCCTGGGGGACGGGTTCGCCGCGGCGTTCCCCGGCCAGGCCGACCAGCTCTACGCGTTCGGGTCCTGGCGGCGCGCGGGCCTGACCGTGGCCGGATCCTCCGACGCCCCGGTGATCAGCGCCGCCCCGCTGCTCGGCATCCGCGACGCGCTGATCCGCCGCACCGGCGGCGGCCAGGTACTCGGCCCGGCCGAACGGCTCACCGCCCGGGAGGCGCTCGCCCTGTACACCACGGAGGCGGCGACCGCGATGCACCGCGAAGACGAGATCGGCTCGCTCCAGCCGGGCAAGCTCGCCGACTTCGTGGTCCTGGACGCCAACCCGCTGCAGGCCGATCCCGGCCGGATCACCGGCATCCAGGTGCTGGCCACCGTGGTGGACGGGACCCCCACCTACCAGGCAGCCAGCGTCCTTCCGGGCCGCTGAGGGATTCGGGCCGGGGGGCGTTAGAGCGAATGGAGGGGTTCGCGGAGCCCGCCCGGGCCGAACCGCTTGGTGACCTGGTGGACCTCGATCATGGCCGGGGAGCCTTGAAGTAGGCGGTGGAGGCGGCCTGCCACAGCCGGACCACCGCGATCAGGCCGAACACCCAGATCACGAACGCGAGGATCTTGACCGGGACGGCCACCGGGTTGATCAGGCCGCCGAGCGCGTCCAGGGTGGCCAGGCCGAACAGGACCGTGCCGGTGATCCGGGCCCAGTTCTTCCCGGCCTGGCTGGCCCGGGCGATGAGGATCCACGCCGCGATGGCGATCAGGCCCGAGACGATGCCCGCGATGAGCAGGACGTGCTGCTGCGTGGTGACCTGGCTCGCGGTCAGGTTCGGGAAGCGCTTCTCGATGGCGGTCTTGGTGGAGCCCTGCGTCACGACGGAGCTGACCAGGTAGATCAGGCTTGCGGCCGCGCCCCCGTACATGGCCTTGACGGCCTGGCGAACGGACTGCGGGACGGCGCGGGGCTGGGTGTCGGGCATCTGCGTGGTGCCCGGGTACGGCTGGTACATGTGCGTTCCTTTCGAGGGGGGTGGACGGCCGTGTGCCGGAAGTTGCGGTGGGCTTCGCCAGCGCATGCGTGAGGGCCCGGTGCCGGGCCGCGGGCGCTAGCGGGCGGTCTGGGCCCCGGCCGGGAACAGGCGCTCGCTGAGCGGGCCCAGCCCGATGAGCCGGCTGGCCAGGATCACCTGAACCTGGCCGGACCGGATGTGCAGGCGCAGCAACGTGCTGGCCGGCGGGGCCGCGCCGCCATGCAAGGCGAGGTCGTCCCCGGGGCTGACGATCCAGCCGAGGCCCATCCGGTGGCCGTCGGCAAACGGGTCGGTCTGCGGCCGGACCGCCTCGCGCGCGAGTTCGGCGGGCAGCAGCGACGACCAGGCGGTGCCCAGGCGCACCAGGTCCGCCGCGGTACACCACAGCCCGCCGATGGCGGGCATGACGCAGATCACGGCGGGGACACCGGCGAGGGTGCCGTCCGGGGTCACGGAGTAGCCGGTCACCGCGTCCGGGCCGAGGTCGCTGGCGCGGGCCGGGAACGAGGACCCGGCCAGCCCGAGCGGCTCCAGCACCAGGCGGGCCGCGGCCTCGGCATACGGGATCCCGGTGACGTCGGCGGCGAGCTGGCCGAGCACGGCGAAGCCGCCGTTGCTGGGCCGGACCGGCCCCCGCGGCCCGCCGCAGGCCACCACCGGGCCGGTCACGCTGACCAGGTCGGGCACGTGGTCGGCGAGGAGCTCGGACGGGGCGGGACTGTCCACTCCGGCGGTGTGGGTGAGCAGCTCGCGGACCGTGATCGTGGCGTCCTCGAGGCGCACGGTGCGGATCTGGTCGTTGACCGGGGTGTCGAGGGCGACCCGGCCGTCGGCGACCAGGCGCAGCACGGCCGTGGCCGTGACGAGCGCGGAGCCGCAGTAGGCCGGCCAGCGGTGCGCGGGGCCGAGCAGCTCGCCCCGGTCCACGTCGGCCCAGCCCTTGGTGACCAGCCACGGCGGCGTCCCGGGACCGCCGCCGGCCAGGGTCAGGCCGGGCAGGCCCAGCTCGGCGGCTGATTCGTCCGCGATCTGGGTCACGCCCGCCGGGACGGTGCCGGTCAGCCGGGCTGGCGTAGGCGCGGACATTCTCGGGTCGGTGACCTGGCGGCCGGTCGGCACGGCCATCAGCCCGGTCAGCTTGTGCGGCGGGTCGGCGGCGACCGACGCGAAGATGTCGAGGCCGCCGAGCTGCACCTGGGCGGTCAGCAGCGCCTGGGTCACCACGGCGAGCTCCTCGCGGAGCACGGGGGCCACGCCGCTGATGGTGGCGACCAGTTCGGGCGCCGGGAGCGCGGCCAGGAACTCCGGCGCGAAATGCTGCTGCAGTTCCTGCTCGGCCGGGGCGGTCCAGCCACCCTGATCGGCGTCCCGGAACCGGGTGATCAGCCAGCTCAGCTGGGGCAGCACCTGGCAATCCGGCGCGGACTGCGCGCAGATGCGCTGCTTCAGCGCGGTCCAGCTGGGCAGCCCGTGCTCCCAGGCGATGGCCACCTGGGCGTCGTGCAGGGCGGGGAATTCACCGGCGGCGAGGCGGCGCTTGGCCTCGAGCTTCAGGTAGCGGAGGTTCGGCCGGTCAGGCAGTGGACGTGAGCCACCGGGGGCCGGATCACCGGCTGCTGAACCACGGGGCATCGACGTGCGGGACATGGCAGCCCTTCCTCATGCCCGCAGGTCCGCTTGTACCGGGCAGGAAAGACTGGCCGTCAACCGTAATCTGACTACCGGTGAGCTTGCAGCTCTGCCTGCGGACCTAGAGGCGACCGGAACCGCCAAGAGGCGATGATACTCCTCCTAGGATTTCCCGCGATCCCGCGGGGCGCCGGCGGTTCCGCCGCGGGTCAGCGCGACGGGGTCGACCACCCGGTCGAAGAGCTCGTCGCTGACCCCGTTGGCCACGGCCGCCTGCCTGAGGGTCAGGTCATGGTCGATCGCGTAGTGCGCGATGACCGAGGCCTGGTCGTAGCCGATCACCGGGGACAGGGCGGTCACCATCATGACCGAGCGCTCGATGTTCGCGGTGAGGGTGGCCTCGTTGAGCCGGGTCCCCTCGATCATGAACTGGCGCAGGTGGTCGCACATGTCGGCCATGATCAGCGCCGAGTGCAGGTAGTTGCTGATGACGATGGGGCGGAACGCGTTCAGCTCGAAGTTGCCCTCGGCGCCGCCCATGGTCACGGCCACATCGGACGCCATGACCTGGATGGCCACCATCAGCATGGCCTCGGCCTGGGTCGGGTTGACCTTGCCCGGCATGATCGACGAGCCGGGCTCGTTGGACGGCAGGATCAGCTCACCGAGCCCGGTCCGCGGGCCCGAACCCAGCCACCGCAGGTCATTGGCGATCTTGAACAGGCTGACCGCCGCGGCCTTGAGCCCGCCGTGCGCCCGCACCATCCGGTCCAGGGTGGCCTGGGCCGTGAACTTGTTGACCGCGGTCACGTACGGGACGCCGGTCATCGCGGCGATCTCCGCGGCGACCTCCTCCCCGAAGCCTTCCGGCGCGTTCAGCCCGGTGCCGACCGCGGTCCCGCCCATGGCCAGCTGGAGCAGGCCGTGGGTGGCGTGCTCGACCTCGGCGATGGCGTCGTCGAGCGCGCCCGCGTACCCGGACCATTCCTGGCCGACGGTCAGCGGGGTGGCGTCCTGGAGATGCGTCCGGCCGATCTTGACGACGCCGGACCATTTCTGCGCGTTGACCGCGATCGCGTCCCGCAGCCCGCGCAGCGCGGGGATGGTCCGCTCGCTGGCCATGGTGTAGCCGGCGATGTGCATCGCGGTCGGGAACGTATCGTTGCTGGACTGGGCCATGTTGACGTGATCGTTGGGGTGCACCGGCTGCTGCGAGCCGAGCGTGCCGCCCACCAGCTGGATGCACCGGTTGGCGATCACCTCGTTCACGTTCATGTTGGAGTGGGTGCCCGAGCCGGTCTGGAACACGTGCAGCGGGAACTCGCCGTCCAGCTCGCCCGCGATGATCTCGTCACAGACCCGCTGGATGAGCCGGCCCATCCACTCCGGCAGCCGGCCGGAGCGGGTGTTCACCAGCGCCGCGGCCTTCTTCACGTAGCCGTAGGCGTGGTACACCTCGACCGGCATCTTGTCGTGCCCGACGCTGAAATGATCCAGGCTCCGCTGGGTCTGGGCGCCCCAGTAATGGCCGGCGGGCACCTCGACCCGGCCCAGGCTGTCGAACTCTGCCCGCATCCCGGTCGCATCGAGCCCGATGGGCAGATCGAGGATCTCCGGGGCCGCGTCACCATCCTCAGCCATGGCCGCCAGCCTACCGGCCGGGGCGGGAGCGGCCCCGGGCGGCGCTCAGCCGACGGGCCGCAGGGTCAGCCGGCGGGCCGCCGGGTCAGCTCCGCGCAGGCCCGCAAGCTGGCGTAATGGGCCGCGGCCCGGCGGGCCGCAGCGCCCCGGTCCGCGATCGGCTGGCCGGTCCGGGAGACGACCGCCGGGATGAAGTGCGCGGTCAGCGGGGCGTGCGGATGCAGAGTCAGCTTCAGTACGCCGGTCGCGGTGCTGTAGGAGTGCTCCCACCACAGGAAGTTGCCCATGCCGTACGCCACGAAGGTGTGCCCGAGCCAGCCGGAGGCCTGCAGCATGTGCGCGTGCGCCCCGATGATGATGCTGGCCCCCGCGGCCGCCAGCTTCGGGGCCAGGGACAGCTGATTAGGGTCGGGGCACGCCTGGCCCTCGGTGCCCCAGTGCATGAACACGATGACGACCGGGGCCAGCTTCCGGGCGGCCCGGACGGCGGCCAGCGTGCGGGGCAGGTTGATGGCGTTGGCCTCTCCCGGCCGGGACCGGGTCGCCACCCAGGAGGATGCGAGCTCGGCGACCTGGGACACCCCGATGATCGCGATCTTCACGCCGTTGATCGTCGTCACGTAGGGCGCCCAGGCGGCAGCGGCGCTGGCCCCGATGCCCACGTACGGGAACCGGGCCGCCTTCGCCGCGGCGAGCGTGTCCGCCAGCCCGGCCTGGCCGTAGTCGAGCACGTGATTGTTGGCCATGGTGACCAGGTCGACCCCGGCGTCGCGCAGGGCCGTGAACGCCACCGGGGAGGTCCGGAAGTGGTAGGTCTTCGGCTGCGGCGTCCCCCGGCTGGTCACCGCGGTCTCGAAGTTCAGCGCGGTGAAGTCGGCGGACTTCAGGACCGAGGTGATCGGGCCGAACGCCCGGGCGGGGTTCTTCAGCAGCCGCGCGGTGCGGCCGGTGAAGTGGACATCGCCGGCGAAGGCCAGGGTGACGGGACCTGGCTGGGTGGTGGCCGGCCGCGTTCTGGCCGGGCCCGGGGAATGCGCTGTGGCCCGGGCGGCGGCCGGGGCGGCCTCCCGCGCGGGCGTACTGGCCGTGCAGGCGGCGGCGAACATCGCCAGGACGCCGGTCATGACAGCGAGCGATCGCCAGGTGACCACCAGCACAGCTTACGGTCGTGGCCGGGGCCGGCGCGCGGTAACGCGCGACGGCCCGGGAAGCCCGCTGCGCCCCCGGGCGCCGGCCGGCCGATGGCCAGAATGGGCGGCCTTTCGCCGGTGATCAGCCTTTACCCGGGTTGAAGATCCCGCGCGGGTCGAGGGCCTGGCGCACGGCCTGCTGCAGTGCGAGGGAGCCCGGGTCGAGCTCGCGGCGCATCCCGTCCCGTTTCAGCAGCCCGACGCCGTGCTCGCCGGTCACCGTGCCGCCCAGCGCGATCGCCCCGTCGAGAATCTCCTCGAACGCGGCCTGGGCCGCGGCCCGCGCGACGTCGTCGCCCGCCGGCGTGATGATCGCGGGATGCAGGTTCCCGTCGCCGGCGTGGGCGATGGTGGAGATCTGCACCCGGTGCCGGGCCGCGATCGCCTCGATCTGGGCCAGCATCGCCGGGACCCTGGACCGCGGGACGCAGACGTCTTCGGTGAGTACCGGGCCCAGCCGCTCGAACGCCGGGTACGCCAGCCTGCGGGCCTCGAACAGCGCCTCGGCCTCGGCGTCGTCGGTGGACTGGGCCACCCACAGCGCACCTGCATCGGTCATGGCCGCGGCGAGCCCATCCGACTCGGCCGCACCGGCATCCCCCTGGGTGTCCACCCGGGCCAGCAGCAGCGCCGCCGCGTCGGCTTCCAGGCCCAGGTGCTTCCAGTCCTCGACAGCGATGAGGCAGGCCTGGTCGAGGAGTTCGAGGACCGACGGGCCCAGCCCGCGCCGGGTGATCTGGGATACGGCCTCTCCCGCTGTGACCAGGTCACCGAACGCGCCGACGATGGTCCGCGGCGTGCCGGCCAGCGCAGGCCGCAGCCGCAGGGTCACCTCGGTAACCACGCCGAGCGTGCCCTCGGATCCGACGAACAGCCCGACCATGTCGAGCCCGGCCACGCCCTTGGTGGTGCGGCGGCCGAACCGCACCGCATCGCCGTAGGCGACCGCACCTTCAGCTTCCGGCCCGCCGACCACCGCGCGCAGGCCCAGCACGTAGTCGCGGGTCACGCCGTACTTCAGGCAGCACAGGCCGCCTGCGTTGGTGGCCACGTTGCCGCCGATCGTGGACCAGGGGGCGCTGGCCGGGTCGGGCGGGTACCACAGGCCGTACTCCGCCACGGCCGCCTTCAGGTCGTTGTTGACCACGCCCGGTTGCACCACGCAGAGCAGATTGTCCCGGTCGATCTCGACGACCTGATCCATCCGGGCCAGGTCGAGGACCACGCAGCCGTCGACCGCGTTGGCCCCGCCGGACAGGCCGGTACCGGCGCCGCGGGGCACGACCGCCGCGCCGAACTCGGCGCAGATCCGCACGACCTGCTGGACCTCGGACTCCGAGCGGGCCCGCACGCCCGCGGCCGCCCGCCCGGCCGGCGCCCATTCGGCCTCGTCATGGGACATGGCCGCGAGGACGTCGGGATCGGCGACGATCCGGTCGCCGGGCAGGGCCCGGCCCAGCGCCTCGACCAGCCGTCCCGCGTCTACCTCGCCCGCTCCGCTCATCCGCTGCGCTGACTCCACAGCACGACCCTAAGCGCCCGGCGGGGCCCGCCGCCCGCTCAGGGTCGCGAGGCCGGCCTGCCACGTTCGGGGTTTGTAAGAACTTAATGCGCGCATCGCCCGTCCTGGCCGCGACGGAACTTCTACCGTGAGTACTGCACGTGCCCTTGGGAGCGGATATCGCCAGGAGCGGATTACCTCACGGAGCGGGTTACCTCTTGGAGCGGGCCACCTCAAGAAGGGCCAGAACGTGTTCCACCAAGGGAATCTTGCACGCCGCGCCGCAACGTTAGGCGCCGCCTTGACCCTGGCGGTGGCCGGACTGCTCGCCGGGGGACCCGCCGATGCGGCAGCACTCTCAGGTCCCGTCACCCTCTCTACTCCGGCCACCCTGGCCGACGCGGGTGCCGTCCCGGCTACCGCCCCCCTCACCTACTCGTGCACCCTGGCCGGCGGCACGGCCAGCCTCCCGGCGATCAGCGTGGCCGCCGTGCTGAGCGCGCCCGCCGCCGACCCGGTCGGCACCGCCGCCACCGTGACCCTCACCACGCGTGCGGCGCCGTTCACGGTGCCCGCGGGCGCCACCGTGCCGGCCTTCACGCAGGTCACTGGGATGGGTACGGCCCAGTCCACCGGCATGACGGCGGCCAGCCTGCCGCTGAGCGGCCAGAGCGCGGCCCTGGCCGCCGGGAGCGCGGCCCAGATCCCGGTGGTCACCGTCTCGGGGACCGCGACCCCCTCCAGCGCCGGGACCGCGTCGGTGCACGCACCGCTCACGCTCACGCTGACTCCCCTCGGCGCGGCGGGCCTGATGTTCAACTGCGCGCTCATCACCACGACGGCGGTCACCGTGCAGATCACGGTCACCCAGGGCGCGGTGACCCCGACCGCGTTTACCGCGCCCACCTACACCTGCACCATCACTTCCGGGGCCCACTCGGTGAACCGGAGGGCCCGGATCCCGATCAAGCTCCGCGACACCGGGCCGAGCACGGTGGGCTCGACGGACACCGTGACGCTCTCGTCGCCCGGCACCGCCCTGGGGGGTCCGTTCCCGGCGGGCACCTCCACGGTCGGATTCAGCGGCGCACTTCCGGTCATGGGCGCGCAGACCGACAGCGTCCCGCTCACCGGGACCATGATGGACAGCGGCAACGGCGTGTTCAGCATGAGCGGGCGGCTGATGCTGAACGCCGCCGGGCTGGACCATATCCTCCCGCCGCCCCGGTTCACCGTCACCATCCGCGCCGCCGGGGTCATCTCGGTCGTGGTGACGTGTGTCCTGGTCACCACCATGACCGCGACGATGCCGTCGTCCGTCGCGGTGCAGGTGACCCGGGCCGCAGGCACGGCCATCGTCCCGTTCATGGCCGGCGCCACCCCGAGCGGGGCACCCAACACCGGCGGGGGCGGCAGCCTGCACCACGCCAGTGACCTCACCGGGCTCGCGGTGGGCGGGGCCGTCGGGCTGGCGGGTCTGGGGATCATGCTCGCCGGGATGCGCCGCCGCCGGCGGCAGTCCCCCGTCTGACCCGGCGCGGGGCCGCCCCGGCGCAAGCCATGACGCTGCGCCGGGCCGGCCCCGCCGGGCCCCGACCAAACCGGAGGTGAGTCACCGCATGGTCTTCTCCCGCCGCTCCCGGCGATACCGGGCCCACTGGTCCACCCGCACCTACTACGAGGCAGGACGTGACCGCCGGCGCCGGGCGCCCCTGATCGTCCTGGGCGCCGGCCTCGCCGCCGGCGGGGCGCTGGTGGCCCTCCACGCCCTGGCCGGCCGCGGCTCCCTCACGGGCGCCGCGCTGGAGATTCCCGCCGCCGTGGGCACGTCCGCCCCGCTGCCGGCGACTGCCCCCACCGCCGCGCCGCTGGCCCGGTCGGTGCCGGTGCGGATCGAGATCCCGGCCCTGCACGTGTCCGCCCCGGTCATGCGGCTCGGCGTGGCGGCCAACGGCACCGTCCAGGTGCCGCCGCTGGAGAATCACAACCTGACCGGCTGGTACGACCACAGCGTCACGCCCGGCCAGCGCGGCTCTTCTGTCATCCTCGGCCACGTCGACTCGTTCACCGGCGTCTCGGTGTTCTTCGCCATCAAGACCCTGCACCCGGGGAACCGGATCGACGTCGTCCGGGCCAACGGGTCCACCGCGGTCTTCACCGTGGATGGCGTGCAGAGGCTCGTCAAGTCAGCGTTCCCGACCTCTGAGGTCTACGGCAACGTCAGCTTCCCCAGCCTGCGCCTGGTCACCTGCGGCGGCCCGTTCGACACCACGACCCGCCAGTACCTGGACAACATCGTCGTCTACGCCCACCTGGTCAAGAGCCCGTTGTAGGCAGGTGGCCCGTGGCCAGGCGCCCGTCGAGAGGCGCGTTGGTCAGGCGCCCGTGGTCAGGCGCCCGTGGTCAGGCGGCGGGGCCGTTCCCGGCCGTCGTGGGAGCCGGCCCTCCGGGGGCGGCCACGCCCGCCGTGGCCGGTACCGGCGCGGGGAGCCCGCCGGGGCGGCCTCCGGCCCGGCTCCGGGGGCGCTGCGGCATGAACATCCAGCCGCCCACCATGAACAGCGCCACCACGAACGCGCAGTAGATCCAGAACGCCGGGGTAAGCCCCACGCTGATCGTGAGCCCGAGGCGGGCGGCCTGCGCCGAGGAGATCCCGAAGTCGGCCGCGGACACCGGCTCGCTGACCTGGACGAGGGCCGAGATCGCCTGGGCGGCCATGGGGATGGCGGCCCCGGCGAGCAGCACCGCGCCCAGCCGGACCGGGCGCCACAAGGCAGCGAGGGCCACGACCACGACGAGGGTGACCATCACCGCCACGTCGCCGACGATGACCGGGCCCGGGTTCGCGAAGGCGTTTCCCGCGGTAATGGAGTTCGCCACCCCGGCCGCGGTGCGCAGCGTGTAGCTGTCCCACGACGGGGCGAACGAGATCGCGGCCCCGAGCGCGGCGAGCACCGCGACGACCAGCGTCACCAGCGGTCCCCGCTGGTGGGCCTCCAGCTTGCGGGGCCCATCGGCCGACCGGAGGCGGAACGCCAGCACGGAGCCGGCCGTGCAGGCCAGCCAGCCCGCGAGCCCCAGCACCAGCCCAGCGCCCAGCAGGTGGGCGCCACCGGCGAGCACCGTGCCGAGGTCGGAGAAGAAGAAGCCGAAGGTGACGATGCTCATGCCCAGCGCGAGGAGGGCGCCCATCCGCTGCCGGATCCCGCCGGACACGATGAGCACCGCGCTGCCCGCCCACACCGCCAGGTAGATCACGTGCGGCACCAGTTCGGCCGGCTCCTGGGCGAGGCTTCCGCCCGACAGGTAGCTCGGGAACAGGCTGGCCAGCCCGCACAGCACTCCGGTCGCCAGCAGGATGGCCGCGCTGAGCGGCCCGGCGGAGCGCAGGCCCGACCAGCGGGAACCGGCCGGCCAGGTGGAACCGGCCGCCCGCCAGGAGGGGCCGGCCGCCGGCCGCCAGGAGCCGGGAGCGGCCGGCGGCTGGCGGCAGGGTCAGCCGGGGGCCCGAGATGGACGATGGTGCCGGGCGCCTCGACCGCGTTGAACCGGGACCACGCCGCGGACCAGCCCGCGGGGGTCTCCGGCCACTGCTCCAGGGGCTGGTCCGGCCGGCCGCCCGCAGGCCAGATCGCGTAGCCGAGCGGGCCTCGCCCCAGCCGGTAACCCGCTCCCCGATACCAGATCACGCTCTCCCGCACCGAATCCCAGCCTTCCTGCTCCGCTCCCGGCCGCTTCCGTTCTGGCCCACGCTAGAAAGCGGACCTGAACGTCGGCTGGGCGGCCGGTGAGCCCTTCCTGACCGTGGGCGCGGCGACAGCCCCGGCCCGGTTAACGCTGGGCCTGGTCAACACTGGGCCCGGTCAACACTGGGCCCGGTTAACACTGAGCCGGGCTTGCCCTGAGCTCCGGCTAGCGGGAAGGCGCGACCGGCTGGGGCTGTTCGGTAGCGGGCACGATGGGCGCGGTGCACTCCGGGCAGCGCCGCGCCGCGATCGGGATGCTCATGGTGCACTCGGGGCAGTTCCGCTCGGTCGCGGCCTGGTTGCGGTCGAAGAGCTTCAAGGCGCGGCTCACCGGCACCACGACGACGAAGTACACCACCGCCGCGGAGATCGCGAAGGAGAGCACCTCGGTCAGGAAGGCGCCGTAGGTGAAGCGCGACCCGTGGAACGTGAACACCATGCTGTTGAAGTTCGGCTTCCCGCCGATCAGCGCCAGCAACGGGCTGATGAATGACTGGACAAACTGTTTCACCAGGCTGCTGAACTGCGCTCCGATCACCACCGCGACCGCCAGGTTGACCAGGTTTCCGCGCAGGATGAAGTTCTTGAAGCCACTCATGCGCCCTGGATTTCCCCCGTATCGGGGGGTTATTCGCATCCGCCCGGCCGGACCAGGTCATCCGGAGCAGGACGGCACGATCACGGGCCGCGGCACGAGAGGGCCCCGGCCTGGCTGGCGGCCGTCTCGCCCGGGGGCGGCTTCCGGACGGACGCGGCCGGCTCGTGCGGGCGGCGGGAACGGGACACGAGTAGCCCGCCGATCAGGGCCAGCAGGATGAGCGCGGTCGCGCCGAGGGACAGCGCGAAACCCATGCGGAATCCGGGCGGCCGGTAGCGCCAGGTCACGACGCCCGGCCCGGACGGCACGTTGACGGCCTGGACCAGGCCGTCCCGGCGCACGGCCAGGGCGGCGGCCGGGCCGCGGCGGGGATGCCAGGTGGCGCTCCACCCGGCTATAGCCGCCACCGAGCGGATGACCCGGACGCCATGGGGGGAGAAGACGGCGGCCGCAGCGGGGGCGGTGGCGGACCCGGCGACTCTCCGCACGGACGCACCCTGGGCCGGCCGGCCGGGGATGGCCTGGAGGCGGAAGAGGCCGCTGGCGAAGTGATCCACGAACACCGCCAGCGAGCCGTCACGGCCGGCGTATCCCCACCGCGGCGGAATCAGGGCATCCTGCAGCTGCCCGTCGGCCACGAACACCCGCCCGTCGGTATCGGTGACCGAAGCCGGGCCGAGCCGGTCCGGCCGGCCGCCCGCCTGGGCGACCACGGCGACGCTGGTCAGCGCGCGGGGCAGGCTGATCGCCAGCCGGGCGGGACCCGCCGCGGCGGCGGTGAACCAGCGCGTCGCACCGCTGGAGGTGAGCAGCCCGATCCGGGTGCCCTCGGCCGCGTCCTGCCGGGCGTCGGCGTCCGGCACCTCGAGCCGGGTCACGCCGAGGGGTTCCGCGAAATACCAGGTGGCCCGGTGGTGCGCGGCGACGTCGCGGTGGCCGGTGGCCGCCGATCCGGGGGACGCCACGGCTTTCCCGGCCGCGGCTGCCCCGGACCGGGTGGTCAGGTAGGCGGGCACCGTGAGCAGCACCGACGTGCCGAGCTGATCGAGGACCCCGGTGCGGACGGCCCAGGGATCGAGCACGTCCTGCCCGTCGCCGGTCGCCTTGTGGGACCCGGTGGCCGAGGCGTAGAAGCCCGAGACGAGCGAGGAGTACCCCTGGATCGACGGCGTGTGGTTGATGACGTTGAGGTCAGGCGCGCCGAGGCGGGACAGATCCTGCTGGTCGAGCTGGTCCGGGTCGTAGACCGCGAAACGCCCGGGATACCCCAGGTCCGCGATAGGCCTGGCCAGGGGAGTCTGGGCTGCGGGAGTCTGGGCTGCGGGAGTCTGGGCTGCGGCCGCCCGGCCGGCCGTGCGGGTCACCGCGGCCGGGGCCGGCGCCCCGGCTGTGGCCCCGGTCCCGCGATCGCTGCTGCCCAGGCCGGGCAGGACCGCAACCACGGCGAGCAGCGTGAACACCACCAGGTCGGCCAGCACGAAGCCGGCCAGCCATCGCGAGCGAACCACCGGCCGGAGGCGGCGGCCGGCCACCACGAACACGATGGCCCCCACGGCGATCAGCACGTACGGGACGAGCCCCGGCTTGAGCAGGCCGTCGAGGCTGGTGGCGCCGGAGCTGACCCGAAGCCAGCGCAGCAGGCCTGCCCCCCAGCACAGGCCGAGGGTGACGACGGCGAGCACGGCCAGCGGCGGCAGCAGGGCCAGGACCGTCTCCAGATCGGGCCCGCGGCGCCCGCGGAGCCGCAGGAACCGGCGGCCGCCCGCCCGGAACGGCTGGTCGGCCCAGTACGCGAGGAGCACGGCCAGCGCCAGGTCCGCGATGAGGATGTTCCGGCTCTGCAGCCGCTGGCTGCTGAACAGCGGCAGGTGGACGAGCAGGCTCCCGACCGGGGTGTTGCCACCGAGCGCGAGCACGAATCCGGCCAGCGCCATGACGTGCCACACGAGCCACTCGGGGGGCCTGGGCCGCAGCCGGACCCGCCCGAGCAGAGCGGTCGCGGCGACCAGCGGCAGGATCCCGACATAGCCCGTGACCTCGGCCAGGTTGTAGTTCGCGAGGAAGGCCGGCTGCCCGAACGAGCCGGAGCCGCCCAGCAGGTCTGGCACCAGCATCAGCAGCAGCCAGCGGTGCGGGAGCGAGCCCGAGTTGAACAGGGCCACCGAGCTCACGCCCCGCTGGGACGAGCCGACGACGGCCAGGCCAGGCAGCCACTGAACCGCCCCGAGGCAGGCGCCCAGGGCCAGGCCGGCCGCGACCGAGAGGGCCGCGGGCCCGAACCGGCGCCCGAGGCGGGCGATCTGCCACGCCGCGTACAGGAGCACGATCAGCCCGGCGTCGTCGATGGCCCGCGGCTCGCCCGCGAGGATCGTCAGGCCGAACGTCCCGGCCAGGATCCCGGTCCAGGCCAGCCGGGAAGGCATCCGGCGCGGCTGGGAAAGCCGGAGGACGCACAGCAGCTGGACCGGCACCCAGCTCATGCCCGCCACCAGCCCGAAGTGCGCCACCTGGGCCGACATCGCTCCCGCGAAGGCGAACGACAGCGCACCGAGCAGGCTCGCCGCGCAGGCCAGGCGCAGGGCGCGCAAGAAAGCAAACATCCCGAGCCCGGCGATCGCCCAGGTCAGGATCATGTTCAGGGTCCACGCCGCTACCGGCGGCGCGACGGCGAACAAGAACGTGAACGGGTAGGCGGCCCCGGCGTTCCAGCCGGCCAGCAATGGGGCGCCGCTCCAGATGTAGGGGTTGTAGAGCGGCAAGTGGCCGCTGCGGATCTCCTGCCCGGCGAGCACGCGCAGCGGGAAGTTCTGCGTCAGGTCGTCACCGGGCAGGACCGGGTGGCCGAGCAGCGCGGGAACGCCGTAGACGAGGACGGGCAGTACGAGGAGCAGGAGGACGGCCGTGGCCTCGCCTGGCCAGCGCCGGCCGGGCGGCGTGCCGCGCACGGGAAACGCTCTCGTTGCGGATATGAGTGACAGCGCGGGGCCCCATCATGAGCGATTCTGCGGCCAGAAGCTGCCAGGCTACCGGGGAAGATCTTGCTGACCTGCTGGGCCCCGCTAACTCTCAGGAAACTGGGAGCCGCCGACGTCCGCCTGGCCGTGCGCGACCAGCCAGGCCAGGGCCTCGTGCAGGGCATCGAGCGTGCTGTAGCGCGGCGCGTAGCCGAGTACCTCGCGGGCCCGGGCGATGCTCGCGGTGATGCTGCGCATCGTGTGCTCCCGGGTGGCTTGCGCGTGCTCGGGACCGCTCCGGCGCTCGAACTCGGGCCAGTCCACGAAGTCCAGCACCGGCTCGCGGCCGAACCACCGCGCGGCCCCGGCGGCGAGGCCGCGCAGCGTCATGGCCTGCTCGGACACCACGTGGAAGCTGGCCCCGATGGCTGCGGGCCTGGTCAGCGCCTGCTCGAAGGCCTGGGCCACGTCGTCGGCGTGCACGTGATGCAGGACGCCGAGCCCATGATCGGGCAGCGCGAGCGGCTGGCCGGTGGCCAGGTGAGTCCAGACCGCCGGGTCCAGGTTGCCCGCGGGCGTGATCACCGGCCAGCCGGGACCACTGATATGACCCGGGTGCAGCACCACGGCCGGGACCCCGCCCGCCAGCGTCTCGCGGTGCAGCAGCGCCTCGATCTCCGCCTTGCCCGTGCCGTAGTCGCCGTACGCGGTGCGGGGTTCGTCCTCGGTGACCGGGACGCGCAGCGCGGGCCCGTGGACCCAGATCGTCCCGCAGTGCAGCAGCAGCGGGCGGGACGGGCGCAGCGCCTCGACGAGCTGGCGCGCCGAGGCCGCGGTGAAGCAGACCAGGTCGATGACCACGTCGGGGTGCAGCTCCGCGACCTGGCCGCCGAAGGACCCCGCGGCGTCCTCCGCGTCCCGGTCCACCGCGACCCGGGTGACCCGGGCCCACTCCGGGGCCGGGTGGTAGGGGTCGCGCGTCCCCCGGCTCATGGCGATCACCTCGTGACCGCCCCGCACCAGCCGGGGTACCAGGTAGGTGCCGATGTGCCCGGTTGCCCCGATGACCACTACGCGACTCATCCCAGATCCTCTCCTTGCCGTCCTACCGCTCCTCGAGCCGGTCGGCCAGGTCCCGGGCGATCTGCGCCTTCGCCGTCGGCTCGGTGTCCATCAGCCACCGGAAGTCGTCGCTGGTGAGCCTCAGGAGCTGCCCGGGCTCGGCGCAGACCACGGTGGCCAGGCGAGTGTAGCCGTAGCCGCCGCCCCAGTCCCGGGCGGCGAGCTCGCCGAAGTGTTCCCCCGGGCCGAGGGTGCGGATCCGCCTGCCGTCGATGAGCACGTCGAAGCGGCCGGAGACGATGAGGTAGAACGATCGGTCTGAGTCCCACCGGCGGGTCACCTCCTCCCCGGCCGTCGTGTCGAGCCAGGCCGCACGGGCGCGGATGGCCCGCAGCGTCGCCCCGGCCACCCGGGCCAGCAGCCGGGAGGTGCGGAGCGGATCGCCGTCCAGGGCGGCCAGGACACCGGCCCGGGGATCGGCCGGAGCCGCCTCCACATCCGGAGCGCCCGGGGTGGCCGGGATGGAGGCCCCGGCGAAATGCTCGATGACCCGGCGCACGTCGGCTTCGGAGCTGGTCGGGTTGAGCACGCAGAGCCGGATGGCGTGGCGGCCCGCGAGCCGGGTGCTGGAGACCAGCGCCGTTCCGCTGTGTTCCAGGGCCCGGGCCAGGGCCAGCCCGCGGCGCTCGGTCTCGGCCTCGTCGCAGCCGGGCCACTCCCGCCGGAAGCAGACGATACCCAGCACCGCGGGCGCCATCAGAGTGAGATCCGGATGGCTGCGGACCAGGGTCTCGGCGAACTCGGCCAGGTCGAGGTTGCGCTGGACCCCGGCCCGGAACGCGGCCAGGCCGAAGGTCTGCACGGACACCCAGACCTTGAGCGCCCGGAACCCCCGGGACAGCTGCAGGCCGCGGTCGGCGAAGTTGACCTCACCGCTGGCCCGGGCGTCGTTGTCGTCGAGATAGTCGGGGTGAACAGCGAACGTGCGCTCCAGCCGGGCACCGTCGCGGACCAGGACACTGCCGCACTCCATCGGCTGGAACAGCCACTTGTGCGGGTCCAGGGTCACCGAGTCCGCGCGCTCGATACCGGCCAGCAGCTTCCGTCCCTTCGGGCTCAGCACCGCGAAGCCGCCGTACGCCGCGTCCACGTGCAGCCACAGTCCTTCTGCGGCGCACACGTCGGCCAGGTCCGCCAGCGGATCGACGGCCCCGGTGTTGGTGGACCCACCGCTGGCGCACAAGGCGAACGGGACCCGGCCCGCCTCGCGGTCGGCGCGCACGGCGGCGGTCACCGAACCGGGCCGCAGCCGCCAGCGGCCGTCGGTGGGCAGCACCCGCACCTGGTGCGGCCGCAGCCCCATGGCCCGCGCGGTCCGGGCCAGAGAGGAATGAGCCTGGTCGGACACGTACACGATCTCATCGTCCGACGGTCCCCCGGCGGCGTCCCGGGCGACCAGCAGCGCGGTGAGATTGGCCGCCGAGCCGCCGGTCACGAGCACCCCGGACGTGCTCCCGGGCATCCCCAGCCAGTCGCGGAACCAGTCGATGACCTGGAGCTCAACCTGCGCCGGGCCGGCCGACTCCATCCACGCCCCGCAGTACGGATTGGCTGCCGCCGCGACCAGCTCGGCCAGCGCCGCCGGCCAGGTGGTGAAGCTCGGCACGAACGCGAAGTACCCGGGGTGATCCGTCCGGCTCGCGTAAGGCAGCACGTCCGCGAGGAGCCGGCCGAGCACCTCGCCGTAGTCCCCCGGCTGCTCGGGCGCCGGGCCGGCCAGCCGGTCGCGCATTTCCGCCGGCCCGGCCCGGCGCAGCACCGCGTCGGCCCCGGGGTCGGCGAGCCTGGCGACGAGCGCGTCCACGGTCGCGTAGCCGGCCCGCCGCATCGCCTCCACGTCCATCCGCAACCGGTGCTCCACCCCAGGCCCCCTCACCCAGCCGCCGCGGCGGGCCGGCGATTGCCCCGCCGCGTCGATGCCGCCCTCACCGTAGCCC
Organism: uncultured Actinomycetes bacterium; assembly: GCA_963718305.1. GTDB lineage: Bacteria > Actinomycetota > Actinomycetes > Streptosporangiales > Streptosporangiaceae > RYN-230. Next base: position 392,309 of record CAVQZG010000018.1, on the reverse strand, counting down.
TGGTGGCAGCACGATAGCCCTGGTGCTAGCACGATTGAAGGGCTGGCGGCGCGGCCGTACCGTCGGAGCAGCCAGGGGGGAAGGTGACTGGTGGGGCGGTTCTTCCGGGTCATCCGCGCGCTCGTCGGCGACCCGGCCATGGCCCGCCTCATGACCGCGTTCGTGGCGTTCGTGGTGGCCGAGTACGCCGTGTGGATCGGCATGCTGGTCTACGCGTTCGGCCAGGGCGGGGCCACGGCCGCCGGGCTGGTCGCGTTCGCCCAGCTAGCTCCCGGGATTGTCCTCGCGCCGGTGCTGTCTGCCCTGGCCGACCGCCGGTCGCCGACCCAGCTGCTGGCTGGCGGCTATACGGTGCAGGCGCTGGGCATGGCAGGGGTCGCGGTGAGCCTGTGGACGGGCGGACCACCGCTGCTGGCCTACGGGCTGGCCGTGCTGGCCAGCACGGCGATGACCACGACCCGGCCAGCGCTGTTCGCCGCGCTGCCCGCGCTGGCCCGCGACGCCGGGCAGCTCACCGCGGCGAATGTGGTGGCCGGCTGGGCCGAGAACCTGGGGGTGGTCCTGTCCGCCCTGGTCGCGTCCCTGTTCCTGGGGCTCGGGCAGATCGGCACGCTGTTCGCGGTGTGCGCCGTTCTGGTGGCGGGCGCTGCGGTCCTCGTCGCGCCGGTGCGGGTCACCGGGATCGCGCTGGCGGACGCGGACCGCCCGGCGTCCCGTTTCACCACGCTGCTCGAAGGCGCGCGGGAGGTCGCCGGGCGGCCGCGACCACGGTTGCTGGTGAGCCTGCTCACCGCCCAGTACGTGGTGGTCGGCTCGCTCGACGTGCTGTTCGTGGTGATAGCCATCCAGGTGCTGGGCCGGGGCCAGGTGTGGGTCGGCTACCTCAACGCCGCGTACGGGGCGGGCGCGGTGGCCGCCGGCCTGCTCACCGCGCACCTGCTCGGGCGGCGGCTCGGCCGGGCCCTGGTGACCTCCCTGCTCGCCCTCAGCGCGGGCCTGATCCTCACCGCGTTCACCAGCGCCCTCGGCCTGGTGGTCACGCTCATCGCGGTGGCTGGCGGCGGCCGGGCGGTCCTGGCCGTGTCCGCGAACACCCTGCTCCAGCGGGTGGTGCCCGCGCAGCTGGTCGGGCGGGTGTTCGGGATCGTCGAAGGGCTGTCCATGGCCGGCCTGGCGGCGGGCTCGCTGCTCACCCCGCTACTCGTGGGGTTCGGCGGGGCCCGGCTCGCGCTGATCACCGTGGGTGCCTTGCTGCCGGTCACCGCAGCCTGCGGGCTGCGGACCCTGCGCCGGGTGGACCAGGGCCGGGCCGTGCCCGTGACCGAGGTGGCGCTGCTGCGCTCGCTGCCGCACTTCGCGGATCTGCCCGGCCCGGCGCTGGAAACCCTGGCCGGCGCGCTGAAGCGGATCGACGCGGTCCCGGGCCAGGTCCTCATCCGGCAGGGCGGGGACGGAGACCGGTTCTACGCCATCGCCGACGGTGAGGTCGCGGTTTCCGTGGACGGGCGGTTCCGTGGCGTGCGGGGCCGCGGGACCGGGCTGGGCGAGATCGCGCTGCTCCGGCGGGTGCCACGGACCGCGACGGTCACCGCGGTGGGCCCCGCCACCTTGTTCGCCCTGGACGCCGACACGTTCCTCGCCGCGGTCAGCGGGCACGCGCCGACCCGGCGGCACGCCGACCAGGTCGCTTCCGGGTGGGTCAGCGCGGACTCCGGAGAGTAGGCACCGGCCGCCTGATGCCGGGCCGTGACCTTTTTTTGCCCCGGCGGTGATCGGACGGACGGGTTCGCGCGTCCTATGCCTATAGGCCAGGTAAACAGGCTCCCCGCATGTGTATAGAAACGCCTAAGGCACCTGCGCCGTGCACCCAGGCCGTTCCGGCATGACTGCCGTCCGGCCAGGACAGAGGTGCGCTGGGGGGCCTGGCCAGCGATTGCTCAGTACGCCGGACACAGGACGTGGAGACCCGTCATGAATAGTCATACGTCGGCGCCGGCGGAGGCCCCGGCGGGCACGCTCGTTGCCGGGCGGACCGCCGCGGACCGGGAGGACCGGCCCACCAGGTGGCGCGTGCCTGGCGGGTGGCCACTGCTTCCGGTGCTGATCGTCCAGGCGCTGCTGTCACTCCGGCTGGTCCGGGCCGACACGGCCTACCAGGACGAGGGACTGTACCTGTGGGCCGGGCACCTGCAGTGGGCGAACTGGCTGCACGGCACCGCTATCCCCCCGTTTCCCTATTACTTCTCCGGCGCGCCGGTGATCTACCCGCCGCTCGGCGCGCTCGCGGACCACATCGGCGGGTCTGACCGCGGCCCGGATCCTGTCCCTGGTCTTCATGCTCGCGGCGACCACACTGCTGTGGAGCACGGCCCGGCGGCTGTACGGGCGGCGGGCCGCGTTCTTCGCCGCGGCGCTGTTCGCAGTGCTGGGCACTACCTTGCACCTGGGCGCCTTCGCCACGTACGACGCCCTGTCGCTGTTGCTGGTCGCGCTGGCGGCGTGGTGCGTGCTGCGCGTCGGAGACCGGGGGGAGGCGCCAGGCCGCATGATCGCGGCAGGCGCGGCCCTGGCCCTGGCCAATGCCACGTCCTACTCCACCATCCTGTTCGACGTCCTCGTGGCCGTGCTGGCGGCGCTGGCCGCGCTGCCGGAGGTAGGCGGCCGGATCGCGCTGCGGCGGGTGGCCATCCTGCTGACCACGGTGATCATGCTGCTGGGCGCGGGGCTGCTGATCGGCGGGAGCAACTACCTGAACGGGTTCAAGGCAACCATCCTGACCCCGGTGGCGCACACAAGCTCGCCCCTGTCCGTGCTGTCCAGCACCTGGTACTGGGCGGGCATTCTGGTCATCCTGGCCGTGGCGGGCGTCGTCTTCAGCGCGGTGCGGCGGGAGGGACGGGCCCAGACCTGGCTGCTGGCCGTCCTGGCCGCCGCCGCGATCCTCGGGCCGGCTGAGCAGGCCTGGCTGCACACCGCCGCGCTGCTCAACGTGCACGTGGGGGTGGGCGTCTGGTTCGCGGCCATTGCGGCCGGCTACGCCGCCGACCGGTTCATCGCGGCTGCGCCGGCCGGACGGGAGCAGGCGTTGACCACCGCGACCTGCGTGATCGCGCTGGCGTTCCCGGTGTACCTGGGCGTGGCGCAGTCCTGGTCGTTCGCGACCAGCTGGCCTAACGCGAAAGCCTTCATCGCGGTACTCCGCCCGCTGGCCGATTCCGGTCACGGACGGCTGCTGGTGGAGGACCCTGCGATCGCCAAGTACTACCTGCCGTCCGGGCGTGAGTGGCGGCGCTGGTCCAGCACCCGCAACATCGTCTTGCCGTCCGGGGCCAGCACCGGGACCACATCAGGGATCATCTCAGCGGGTAACGCCGCGACCTTCGCCTACTACATCGCCCACGGTTACTTCTCCTATGTGGCCCTCAACTTCACCGACACCACCGCGCTGGACCATGGCTTGGCCACGGAGCTGCACCACAACCCGCACTACCACACCATCGAGGTCGTCCCCTACGGCATCGAAGTCCCGCCGTTCGGCCAGGGCACCTATGTGATCTGGAAATACGAGGCGCACCCCACCCCCTAGAACTCCACTCGCTCGTCGGAGTCCACGGCCGCGTCCTCGCCCAGGTCCAGCGCGGCCAGCGCGGTCATCTCGGCGTCGCTGAGGCAGAAGCCGAAAATGCCCAGGTTGGCTTGCTGGCGCTGCGGGCTGGCCGACTTGGGGATCACCCCGATGCCCTGCTGCACCGCCCAGCGCAGCACCACCTGGGCGGGGCCGACCCCGTGCGCGCGGGCCACGGCGGTCACCGCCGCCGATCCGGGCACCTGATGACCGCGCCCGAGCGGCCCCCACGCCTGGGTGAACACGCCGGTGCCGGTCAGGTAGGCCACGGTGTCCCGGCGCGGCAGGGCCGGGGACAGCTCGATCTGGTCCACCGCCGGCGCCACCCCGGTCGCCTCGATCAGCGCCGCGACGTGCGCGGGCTTGAAGTTGGACACCCCGGCCGAGCGGATCAGCCCCTCGGCGGCGAGTTCCAGCATGACCTCATAGGACTCGATGAACAGGCCGAGCCGCGGCAGCGGCCAGTGGATGAGGTACAGGTCCAGGTAGTCCAGGCGCAGCCGGTCCAGGCTGGCGGCCAGCGCGGCCCGGGTCTTGGCCCGGCCATGGTCGGCGCCGCGGAGCTTGCTGGTGACGAACAGGTCGCGCCGGTCGGCGCCGCTGCGCCTTATCGCCTCGCCGACCGCCCATTCGTTCCCGTATTTCGCCGCGGTGTCCAGCAGCCGGTACCCGGCCGAGATCGCCCCGGCCATGGCCGCGGCGCCCGCCGCGCCGTCCATGGCATAGGTGCCCAGCCCGAGCAGCGGAATCTCGAAGCCGGAATTCAGTGTGCGGGTGGGCATCACGCTGTCGGCTCACTGACCCAGGGCTCGCCAGCACCGGCCGCCGGGCCGGTGAACTCGTGCGTCCCGGAGCCCACCTCGAACACCGCTTCCTGGACTCCGGCGGCGCCGGGGAAGCTGCCGACCTCCGCGGGACCGTGCCCGGCGGCATCCCGGACACCGGACCCGTCCGTGCTGGGTATCCGGACCGAGGCCACCGCGTTAGGAGGAATCTGGATCTGGAACCGGAATTGGCCTCCCTCCAGCTGCCAGGCGCTGGTGATCAGCCCGCGCACCGAGCGGTAGCTGCCGCGGGCCGAGCGGAGCGAGCCGCCGGGGTGCGGGCGGACGAGGAGCCGCTGGAAGCCGGCCGATCCCGGCTCCTGGTCGATGCCGAGGACGAACCGGTACAGCCACTCGCCGACCGAGCCGAGTGCGTAGTGGTTGAACGAGTTCATCCAGGCGGACTGGAAACCGCGCTCGGCGGTCCAGCCGTCCCAGCGCTCCCAGATGGTGGTCGCGCCCTGGTCGATCATGTATCGCCAGGACGGCGCGGACCGCTGTTCCAGGAGCCGGTACGCGACGCCGTCGTGCCCGGTGGAACTCAGCACCGGCAGCAGGTAACCGACGCCTACGAACCCGGTGGACAGATGCCAGTCCGCCCGCTGGATCGCGTCCACCAGGTGGCCGGCCGCCGCCGCACGCGACTCCTCGGGGATGAGCTGCATGTGCAGGCCGAGGATGTAGGCGGTCTGGGTACCCGACACGATCTGGCCGTCGGCCGCCATGAACGCGTCGGCAAACGCCGACCCGATCTTCGCGCGCAGCGCCCGGTACCCGGCGGCCTGCTCGGGCCGGCCAGTGGCCTCGGCGATCCCGGCCATCAGCCCGGCGTCGTGCGCCCAGTACGCCGTGGCGAGGAGCTCGCGCGGGGTCTCGTCGGCGCCGGGCGCGAGCCAGTCGTTGTAGCCGTTGCCGAGGTTGCGGGTGCGCAGGTAGTCAGGATTCTCCCGCTCCAGCAGATCCATCCAGGCGGTCATCGCGTCGAAGTGCCGGTGCAAGATCCCGGTGTCCCCATACATCGAATGCAGCGTCCACGGGACGATCACCCCGGCGTCACCCCAGGCGGGCGCCCCGGCCCAGGGGATGTTGAGCCGCGGCGCGATGTCGGGGAAAGCCCCGGATTCGTGCTGGGCGTCGGCCACGTCATCCAGCCACTTGGCGAAGAACGCGGCGACGTCCCGGTTGTAGCAGGCGGTGCGCGCGAAGACCTGGGCGTCGCCCAGCCAGCCGAGCCGTTCGTCGCGCTGCGGGCAGTCGGTCGGCACGCTGATGAAGTTGCCGCGCTGGCCCCAGTCGATGTTGCGGAACAGCTGGTCGAGCCAGGGGGCTGAGCTCTCGAAGGAGCCGGTGGCGGGGATGTCGGAGTGCACCACGCGGGCCACGATGTCGCCCGGGCCCGGTTCACCGGGATAGCCGGAGATCTCGGCGTAGCGGAACCCGTGCAGCGTGAAGCGGGGCTCCAGGACCGCCGGGCCGCCCGGGGTGAGGAACTCGTCGGTCTGCCGGGCGGTGCGCAGGTTCTCGGTGTAGAGGCAGCCGTCGGCAGTCAGCACTTCGCCATGCCGGACGCGCACGCAGGTCCCGGCCGGCCCGTCCACGGCGATCCTCAGCCAGCCGGGCAGGTTCTGGCCGAAATCGGCGATATACCGCCCGGCGCCGTCCCGGGTCACGTTCACCGGCGCTATCTCCTGGGTGACCCGGACGGGCGGTCCCGGATCGGCGACCAGCCGGGCGCCGTCACGGTCGCGGCAGCGGACCCGGCGCCAGGCGGCGGCGTCGAAACCGGGGACGTCCCAGCCGTGCGGCTCGAGGGTCAGGTCGTGCCGCTCGCCCATCAGCAGGTCGGCGTGCCGGATCGCGGCGAACCGGGCCCGCCACTGGCCGTCGGTGACGATCTGCTGGCTGGTTCCGTCGGCGAACTCGATCACCAGCTGGGCCAGGAACTCGGGCGCGGCACCATAGTGCGCGCCGGCCCGCTTGGCGTCGAACCCGACGAAGCCGGAGTACCACCCGTCCGCGAGCAGCGCGCCGAGCACGTTTTCTCCCGGCTGCAGCAGCCCGGTCACGTCATAGGTCTGGTACGCGATCCGCTGGGCGTAGTCGGTCCAGCCCGGTGCGAGGACGGCGTCCCCCACGCGCGCGCCGTTCAGCCGCGCCTCATACAACCCGAGCGCGGTCACGTACAGCCGGGCGGAACTGGCCGGCTGGCTGATCGTGAAGCTCCGGCGCAGGTAGGGCGGGGGGTGCAACGCGTGACGCATCGGATCGGACGGCCCGTCGCCGGACGGCGGCCGGAACTCTTCCCGGATCGGGCCCAGCCCGATCCAGGATGCGCGCCAGCCCTCGGCCGGATCCAGTTCGACCTCGAACCGGGCCGGCTCGCTCCACGCCGACAGCTGCTGATCGTCGTCCCAGACCCTGACCCGCCAGGAGTAGCGGCCACCGCGGGCCAGCGGGTGCCCCTCGTAGGGGACGTCCTCCGTGGCCGCGGAGGCGACCCGGCCGGTGTCCCACGCAGCGGGTCCGTGCTCGGGCTCCACCACCAGCTGATAGCCGGTCTGGGCCCGGTCCCGGCCGGCGCCTTCCAGCTGCCAGCTCAGCCGCACCCGGTCGGGCGCCACGCCCAGCGGGTTGATCAGGTGGGCGCAGCGGAGCCCGGCCGGGGTCAGCGGCCCGGCCGGAGTTGAGGGCGGCGTGCTCACAGTTTGAGGGCTCCTTCAGTGAGTCCGGCGACGAAGTAGCGCATGGTGAAGCCGACGAGGACGAACATCGGCATGGTGGCGATGACGAACGCGGCGAAGACCGATCCGCCGGAGGACAGGTTGAGGCCGAAGCTGCCGACGAACTGCTGCACACCGGCCGAGATCGTGGTCCGGTGCGGGTCCTGGATGACGATCGTGGGCCACAGGTAGTCGCCCCACACGTTGATGGTGACCAGGATCGCGCCGGTCAGCAGGATCGGCTTGGTCAGCGGGAAAACGATCTTGGCCAGCACCCGGCGCTCGCCGCACCCGTCAACCCGGGCGCTTTCCAGGATCTCTTTCGGGATCTGGTCGAAGAAGCCGCGGAAGATCAGCACCAGCAGCGGCTGGGCGCTGGCGGCATAGGGCAGGACCAGGGCCCACCAGGTGTTGAACAGGTGCAGCTTCTGGATGGTCAGGAACAGCGGGATCAGGGTCAGCGTCCACGGGACCAGCAGCAGCGCGATGTAGGCCAGGAACAGCAGGTTCTTGCCGCGGAACCGCAACTGGGAGAAGGCGTAGGCGCCGAGCGCAGCCGCGCTGACGCCGATGACGATGGACAGTGCGGCCACCACGATCGTGTTCAGCAGCGGCTGCGAGATGCCGGTCCACGCCTTCGCGTAGTTCTGGTAGTCGAACTCGGTGAACAGGGAGAACACGCCGCTGGTGAAGATGCCTTTCCCGGTCTTCAGCGAGTTGGAGACCACGAAGATGATCGGGAAGTAGGTCATCACGATGATCACCACGCCCGCGGCCACCGCGATCCAGCGGAAGCGCGGCCGGCGCCGGCCCCCGCCTGCCCGCCGCCCGGCGGGAGCCGGGCGGCGGGCAGGGAGGGATTCGGTCCGGATGGTCGAGGTCATTCGGGTCCCATCGCTGGCGGGAGCAAGGCGGTATGCATCAGGCGGCCCGCTCAGTACTTGCTGAGGTCGACGTGGTTGGTGGTGGCCCAGGAGTTCGCGGCGCTGGTCAGCAGGGACTGCCACTGGCTGGCGAATGACGAGTAGGACATGGACCCGTTCACGTACGCCTGGATGAGGCGGAGCCCGGAGTTGGTGGCCGCGGTGGACAGCACATCGTCCAGGACCACGTCCACCACGGTGGCCACCTTGGCGGTGGGGACGAGCGTCTTGAGGCCGGGCAGGTTGACCGTGGGCGCGGTGGTCTCGGTCGGGATGTCCGCCCCGGACTGGTTGATCTTGATCCAGTAACCCAGGTGCGGCGGGGTGAACAGCCAGGCCAGGAAGTTCATCACCATCTTGGTCTTGGCCGGGGTCATGGTGTGGTCGGCCTGCTGTGAGGTGACCCCCCACTGGCCGTTGCCGTTCGGGCCGCCGATGACGCCGACCGTCGAGGTGCCGGTGGCCAGCGGGCTGCTCGTGGTGGTGATCGGCGGCTCAGGGAATACCCCGAACTTGGTGGTCGAGAAGCCCGCCGAGCTCAGCTGCGGGATATACCAGCTGCCCCCCCACAGCAGGCCGACCTTGCCCTGGGCCAGCAGCGACTGGGAACTCAGCGGCGGGGAGGTGGCGTTCGGGTCGGAACAGGCGTCGTAGCCGCTCTGCCCGGAGCCGGAGTACTGGACCAGCTGGCCCAGCAGCTTCCACACCTCGGCGTAGCGCGGGTTGTGCATGCTGATGATGCCCTTGTGGATGCCGACCGCGACGTCGAGGCCGTTGGTGACCTGCGCATGGTTGACGTTGAACTGGCTGACCTGGCCCGCCAGCAGCGACGAGGTGGCCAGCCGCTCGAACCACGACGGGTTGCACAGCCCGCCGTCAGCGAACATCATCGGCGTGATTCCGGCGGCCTTCAGCTTGCCCAGGTCGGTGATGAAGGCAGCCCAGGTCGTGGGCGTGGTGGTGATGCCGGCCTTGGCGAAGGCGGCCTTGCTGTAGAACATGCCGGTCTCGACATTCGAGCCGAGGATGATGTCGATGTCGCCGTTGGGCGAGGTCATGTACGGGATCGTCGACTTGGAGAACAGCGACAGCCAGCTGGTGTTGCCGCTCACGTACGGGTTGGGCTTATCCAGGTACGGCTTGATGTTCTGCAGCAGCCCCTTCGGCAGCCCGCCGGAGGTCACCGGGCCGTACTGCTCCCAGGCCAGGTCCGGCGCGCTGCCGCCGGAGGCCTGGCTCTCCAGGGTGGCGTTCGCCGCGCTGATGCTGGCGGTGTTGTTGGGCAGCCACTGCACGGTGAAGCCCTTGTGCGCCGCTTCCCACTGGCTGGTCAGCTTCTTCAGCCCGGCGTTGTCGGCGGCGGTGATCGGGCCTGTGTTCGGCGGCAGCACCGCCTTGATGACACCCGAGCCGCCGCCGCTGGTGCCGCCGGATGAGCATCCCGCAGCGAGACCGCCGGCCAGCACTAGGGCGGCCAGGACGGGCAGCCGTCTGGCGAAGGGTCTGGCCAAGGATCTGGTGCGCATAAGGGTCAACTCCTCGATGAGCCGGTGAGCAGGGGAATTAGCGGACGGACTAGGCCGTCCGGGAGCGCAGCAGGCGCATGGCGGTGAGGGTGAAGGCGAGCATCACCACGAAGAGCAGGGTGCCGATGGCCATGCCGTAGCCGTACTGGTCGTTCTGGAACGCGGACTGGTACATGTCGAGCCCGGGCACGAGCGAAGCGGTGCCCGGGCCGCCGTTGGTGAGCAGCAGGATGGGGATGAAGTTCTGCACCGCGAAGATGCCGGACAAGATGACCACGATGCGGAACTGGGGCAGCAGCAGCGGGACGTCGATGGTGAACACCCGCTTGAGCGTGCCGACGCCGTCGATGGTGGAGGCGTCCAGCACGTCCTTCGGCAGGTTCTGCAGCCCGCCGAGGAAGATCAGGAACCCCAGGTTGGAGATCCACGGGAACCCGATGAGCAGGATCCCGACCAGCACCAGGTGCGGGTCGCTCAGCCAGGTCGGCTGAGGCAGCGCGATGGCCCGCAGGAACACGTCAACCAGCCCGGAGCTGGGCTGCAGCAGGTAGGCCCAGACCTCGATCAGGATCAGCGGGGGCAGCACGATCGGCAGCACCAGCAGGTACTTGGCCACCGTGCCCGACCGCCTGGGCATGTGCGTCACCACTTCGGCGGCGGTGAACTGGGCGACCAGGGTGATCAGGATGCTGCCGCCGGTCAGGATGGCGATGTTCTTCGCCTCGGTGCCGAACGTGGCCGACTGGATGTACTGCCGGAACTGGGAGATCCCCGAGTAGACCGGCGGGGAGAACCCGTTCCAGGTGTAGAACCCGCCGATCAGGCTGCGCAGCGCCGGGTAGTAGCTGAAGATCCCGATCAGCAGCAGGCTCGGCAGCAGCATCGCCACCAGCACCGGCCGGTAACGGAAGCGCAGCCAGCTCAAAGTCATCGCGCACCCTTGGGTTTCGGGTAGGTGAACAAAGCAGATCTGAGGGCGATCATTCGCCGTCGGGCCAGGCCAGGGCTAGGCCGGTATGCACGGCTAGTAGCACAGAATTAACCTGGGCCGGATTTCGGGGGTATGGTCCCGGGATGGAAGTCGATGACCTCCCGATGGACACCAGCCGGACGCTCTTCCACTTCAACGAGGAGGGCGCGCTGGCTTACGCAGGCCGCCACCTGCACGCCTGGGACAGCCCGCTGCACACGCACAGCTTCGTGGAGATCGCCTTCGTGATCGGCGGCAGCGGCACGCATCACTCGCTGGCCGGCCGCCAGCACATCGAGCCCGGCGACGTGGTGCTGCTCCGCCCCGGCGTCTGGCACGGCTATGAGGACTGCGACCGGCTGGAGCTGTTCAACTGCTGCTTCAGCAGTGAACTGCTGCGGCGTGAGCTGGCCTGGACGCGGGAAGACGCGCTGATCGGCTACCTGCTGTGGTCCGGGCCGTACTCGGCGCAGGGACGCGGCCTGCTCACCACGCACCTGGACCCAGTCGCGCACGGCGAGTGCCTGACCCACCTCGTCGCCCTGGAGGCGCTGCGGCACCGCCAGGTCGCGCAGCACCGCGGGGACATCGTGGGCCGCCTGGCCCTGATATTCAGCGGGCTCGGGCGAGCGCTGGTCCAGGCCCAGGGCCCGGAGCTGGATCTCGGCTCACCCGTTCACCCGGCGGTCGGCCAGGCCATGCGGCTGCTGGAGGCCCGGCTGGCGCACCGCTGGACGCTGACCGAGCTCGCCGCCGAGCTGCACCTGGCGCCCGGCTACCTGGTTCGCCTGTTCAAGGCGGCCGCGGGCCGGCCGCCGATGGCCTACCTCGCCCAGCTGCGGGCCGAGTACGCCGCTACCCTGCTGCTGCACTCCGACCAGCCCGTCACCTGCATTGGCCGGGAGGTCGGCTGGCCGGACCAGAACTACTTCGCCCGCCGGTTCAAGGCCCACTACGGGCTCAGCGCGACCACTTACCGCACGCGTTTCGCTCAAGGCGCCGCCCGCCTGCAGGCCAAGCAGATGGCCGCCAGCTGACTAGCCGCGGGCTGACCGGCTGTCAGCCAGTCAGTCGCCGGGCCGCCCGCGGGAACGTCAGTCATGCAGAACGTCGGTGTGGTGGCAGAAGTGCACCCGGTCGGCCCCCATGCCGTGCATGCGCGCCAGCGAATCCTGCCACGCGGCCAGGTCGGCGGCCTGCCCGTCCGGCAGGCGGGCGCCCTCTGCGCCGGGCGGCTCACGGTACTGGCGCGGGGTGTATGCGGCGTCACCGACCAGCAGGTCGGCGGAGCCGTCGCCGGGATGCACGACGACGGACTGGTGGCCGGCCGTATGGCCCGGCGTGCTGATGACCGACACCCCCGGCAGGATCTGGGCGTCGCCGTCCAGCAACTCGAACCTGGCGTTCATGAAGCCCAGCCAGTCGCACAGCTGCGGCGCCTCGCGCTGCGCGCGGGCCAGCTCAGCCCGCTGCACGTACACCGGGGCGTGCGCGAAGACCGCGTTCTGGCCGCAGTGATCGAAGTGCAGGTGCGTATTGATCACCAAGCCGATATCGGCCGGGCTCATCCCGATCCCGGCCAGCGCGTCGGCGGCGGTGCGGTTGACCACGCGCCAGTCGCTCAGCAGATCATCCGGGCCGCCGACGCCGGTATCGACCAGGGCGGCCCCGCCCGGGTGGACGATGACGAAGCCGTGCACGGGCCACTCCCTGCCATCGGGCCCGCGCAGGGCGGCCAGGTGCAGCCGCCGGATCTCCAGGGTCATCCGGTCTCCAGGGTGGTGAGTACCAGGCCGGCCACGGCCGCCATCCCATCCGCGTTGGGATGGTACGGCGCCCCGCCGCGCAGCGACAGGTGGAAGCGCCGCGTCCAGGGTGCGGCCGACCAGGCATGGTGATCGGCTGACATCGCCGAGGCCGCCACGTACTCGACGCCGGCGACCTCCGCCGCAGCCCGGGTGGTGGCCGCGAGCCGGGCCGCGATGGCGCGCCCCCAGTCCGCGATCCCGGGTGGCGGTGGCGGCCCTGGGTGGCCGCCTTCCGGGGGAAGGATCGTCAGGTAGTTGACGAAAAGCACCCGGCAGGCCGGGGCCCGGTCCCGTACACCCCGGGCGATCGCCTGGAGGTTGCGCCCGAGTCCCCCGAACCGCTCGTCCGTGGCGGCGGGATCCCCGAATCCGGCGATGCGGGCCCTGACCTTCGGCAGCGCATGCAGCGGCCCGGGCAGGCTGGCCAGCGTGAGCCGGGGCAGGTAGCCGACGTCGTTGCCGCCCCCGGTGAGGGTGACCAGGCGGGTGGCCAGGGTGACCGCGTCGAGCTGGGCGGCCTGCCCCCGGGCGGAGGGCTGCAGGATGTCGTCCGTGGTCGCACCGGAGTAGGTCACGTCCCGCAGGTCCAGCGCCAGGGCGCGGGCCACCAGGTGGGCGTAGTTGCTGGCTGACCGGCCCGCGCGGCGCGGGCTCCCGGGCGCCCGGGGCGTGAGGCCCGGCCCGGCCCCGAACGAGCTGCCCATCGCCACGTACTGGCTCCCGGCCGGGATCGGCGCCATCCGGTCCTCCTCTGTCCGCACCATCGTCCATGAAAGCCCGGGACTCCAGCCGGGGCGACGGCATTCCCTCGTTCCGAGGCGCCTTAGCGAACGGCGATGCCCCGCCAGACGTGCTTGAACGTCTCACCGGTTTCGTCGCGAGTGATCTCGACTGGGTCGAGCCGTAGTTCCGTCCATTCCTGGAGGAGCTCGCGCAGGTAGGCCTCGGAGAAGAAGTGCATGGTCTGGCCGGTCTCCTCCAGCACGAAGTCCTGTTCAAGCTCGCGTGCCACAGGCCGCCAGCGGGCGCGCAGCGGGCGGTCCTCGACCGCGTTGACGTGGAACAGGAACAGTCCGCCCGGTCGTACCAGGCGCCTGATCTCGGCGAAGACCTGGCGGGTGAGGCGGTCGGGGAACATGTGCAGGGCGACGTTGGACATCACCGCGTCGAAGCTGCTGTCCGGGAAGGGCAGCGGCATGGCCATGTCGGCGACGAGGAACCTGACGCCCGGGCCGAACCTGGCGCTGGCCCGCTCGATGGCCTCGGCTGACAGGTCGATCGCCGTGACGCAGTAGCCTTCGCGGGCCAGGCGGCCGGCGTCGTTCCCGGTCCCGCAGCCCAGCTCGAGGATGGTACGGGTGCCCGCCTGCCGCAGCGGCACCAGGAACGGCCTGGTCCACAGGCCTTCCCAGTCGAGATCGTCCCCGCCCTGGCGCAGTCCGCGGTAGTACTGATCCCAGAACCCGGCGCCAGCGTAGGCCACGCCGCCATGCTACGACGGATGCCCGTCCCGGCGACGGCGAGCGCCGGCGCACGCCGCCGAGCTTGACTGTGGACGGGGCCTGCCGCTACCGGACGGCCAGCGGCACGCGGGCCGGGGTGACTCGTTCGCGCCGGGCCGAGGGCAGTCGCACCTGGATGGTCAGGCAGTCCGCGCCGCGCTCGGTGCGCGCGGCCGCCCAGTGACCCGCGATCATCGCGAGCGCCTGCTGGTTACCCGCCAGCACGTCCATGCTGAGCGATGTGACGCCGCGGGCCTGGGCCCGGCGGAGCAGCGTGCGCACCAGGGCCGAGCCCACGCCCTGGCCCTGCCAGGCGTCCGCCACCACCACCCCGATCTCGGTCAGGGATTCGCCTGCGGCGGCCCGGTCGGCGGCCAGGTCGGCGGCCATGGCGTGCCCGATGATGACGCCGCCGTGCGTGGCGACCAGGACGTCGACGCGGCCCGCCTGGCCTGCCTGCCCGGACTGGCCGCACGCGCGGCGGACCAGGGCCTGGGTGGGCCGGATCGGCGCGAAGAACCTCTGCACGCGGGTCCGCGTGGAAAGCCCGGCGAAGAAGCCGGTGAGCGTGGCCAGGTCTGCGGGGTCCGGCGGCCGGATCGTGACGGCCACGCGGGCCGGAGCCTGGTGTACCTGAGTTCGGTTCACAGACTCAGCATGGCTGCCAGTTGCTGAGTCTGTCAACCAGATTTAGCCTGGGCCCATGGAACGCACCTGGATCATGGATTACGACCCGGCCAACTGCGCGATCGGCCAGGCGGTGGCGATCATCGGCGAGCGGGCGACGTTCCTCGTGCTGCGCGAGGCGTTCAACGGCGTGCGCCGGTTCGCGGATATGCAGCGCCGCACCGGGATTCCCCGGCAGGTGCTCAGCGACCGGCTGGCCCGCCTGGTGCAGCAAGGACTGCTGCGCAAGGTGCCGTATCAGGACAGCGGCCAGCGCACCCGGCACGAGTACCGCCTCACCGGGAAGGGCCTGGACCTGTACCCCGTGCTGGTCGGGCTGATGCAGTGGGGCGACAAGCACGCGGCCGGACCGGACGGCCCCCCCGTCCTGCTTCGCCACCGCGACTGCGGGCAGCCGGTGCAGTTGCAGCTGTCCTGCCAGGCCGGGCATGTCCTGGAGTCCGCGCGTGAGGTCTCCCCCGTCCCCGGCCCCGGGGCCCGCAAGGTCGCGTGAGGCGTTAGATGGCCGCCAGGCCGCTAGGCCTGCGGGTCGTCGAGCACGGCCAGCAGGAGGCCGCCGATCATGGCCAGGTTCTTGTGGAACTGGATCCGCTGCGCCTTGCGCTCGGCCGGGTCATCGATCGCCCAGTACGCGTGACCGGCCAGGGTGGTGGGCACCAGCGAGCCAGCCAGGGCCAGGGCGGACAGCCGCGGGGCCAGGCCCAGGGCCAGCGTCGTGCCCGCCACCACCTGCACGGCGGCGTTCCCGCGCACGACCACCTCGTCGTCGGCAGGCAGCGGCACCTTCGTGCGGATCGCGGCCAGCAGCGGGGCGGCCAGGTCGACGCGCCCGCCGGGCGCGCGCAGCGCGTCGAAACCGAGCAGCATGTAGGTCGATCCGGTGAGGAGGCGGGCCGCTGGGCGCAGGGGCGCCAGCACTTGCCGGGCCGTGGTCATAGCACCTCGATCTGGGCGGGGGCAATCACGTCAGCAGGACTGTACGCCGTTGCGGTAGACCGAGTGCATGGCCGGAGCGCGCCCGGGCTAGAAGGGCCGCTTCTGGCCGGCCAGGGCCGGCACGGTGCCCGGCAGCTGGAAGAGGTCGAGCGCGTTGCCGAACATGATGTTCTCGCGCATCGGCGCCGGGATGTGCTTGGCCACCCACTGCGGATCGTCGAACGTCCAGTGCGGGTAGTCGGAGGAGAACAGCAGGATCTTCTCCGCCTCCATCCACTCCAGGGCCCGGGTCAGCTCCAGCTTGTTCTCCGGGTAGTCCAGCGGCTGGGTGGTGAACCAGATGTTGTTATACCTAACGTTTGTTCTCACCGGCACGGTAACACCGGGGCAGGTCGGAACAAGAGGGCAATTACGGGCAGCCGTCAGGCGAACGGGGTAACCGCTGGAGGTGCCGCCCGGCGGCGGGGCTAACCGTGCGCCGCGGCGCCGGACAGGACCGAATGCCGGTAGAAGTCACGGACCCGCAGCGCGGAGATGGGCGCGAGGTTCCGCATCGGGGACCACATGATCTCCCGCAGGCAGGTGGCGACGAGGTCGGAGGCGGCCACCTGGCTGAGCTCACCGGCGGTCACTCCGCTGTCAATCACGCCGACCAGCAAACCGAACCTGAGCTCCGCGCCTTCCTGGTAGCGGTCCGCGACACCGATGTCCAGCAGGCGCTTGAAACCCTGCAGGATCTCGATCTCCCGGCTGAAGAACCGGCCCGCCTGGTCCAGCAGCCAGAGGATCGCGTCGAGGATTTCCACCACCGAGGAGCCCGCCTCGATAACGTCGCGGTAGGCCTCCGTCAGCCGGTCCGAGAAGTCCCCGAGGATCGCGTGGATCATCGAATCCTTGGACTCGAAGTAGCGGTAGAGGTTGCTCGCGGTGATCCCCGCCGCGTCCGCGATGTCCCGCATGGTGGTCGCCTCGAAGCCGCGCAGGGCGAACTGACTGCGCGCCGCGTCCAGCACCTGACCGCGGCGCTGGCCCTGGCGCTCGGTGGCCTCGGCGACCCAGCGGGCCCGGGCGTCGTCCACGACGCGGATGGCCTTGGAGGAATCCTCGCCAGCGGGCGCCACCGGGGCCAGGCCGTCGAAGATCAGCGCGGTGATGCACTCCGCGGCCGCCCGCGTCCCGGATGGTGTCTGCCACCCCCACAGCAGGCCCGCGTTCAGGGTCGTCCGGTGCAGCACGTACCGCAGGATGCGCAGGTTGACCCCGTCCTTGATGGCGCCTGCCTTGGCGGCCGCGCTGATCAGGCTGCGCCACAGCCGGTTGACGCTGGCCGGCTCGGCGTGGACCACGGTCTTGAGGCTGGAGCTGGCCGTGGTAGGCGCGTCGAACAGGCTGATCTGCAGGGCCGCCGGATGCCGGAACGAGACCGCGGCGATCGCCTGGGCGTAGGCCCGCAGGGCCGGCAGGGGGTCCTCGGGGACCGAGCCGAACTCCCGGACCACGCGGACGAGATCGGCGTGGTACGCCTCGACCAGCTCGACCGCGATCGCTTCCTTGGACTCGAAGTGATGGTAAAGACTGCCGGCCAGGATCCCCGACGCCGCCGCGACCTCGCGCATCGAGGTGTTCGTGTACCCGTCCGACGCGAAGAGCCCGGCGGCGGCGGCCAGGATCTCGTCGCGCCGGCGCATCCGGGCGGCCAGGGGCGGCCCAGGCAGTGGCGAGGGGGACGCGGTCACCCGGCCATTATCGCGCCGGCCCGCCCCCAGCCGGACCTGGCCACGCTCACTCCCCCGGTCCGATGACGCCCCGGCGCCGGTCGGCGACCCGGCCTGAATAAGCTCTGGGGCGGGTCGGCGCCCCAGGCTGAATCATTAGAGTGCGCCGGGCGCGCGCCCGAACCGTTGATCTCCCGCGTGACCCGCCATACGCTGACCGCAACCGTGCGGGCCGATGCAGCCTCGTATGCCCAGGTAACGGCGGCGCAGCCAACACGGAAGCTGAGGCGGAATGGAACAGAGCGCAGACATGGCCAGCATGGCCTTGGCAGGTCCGGCCTCGCCCGCTGTGCTGAAGATTTCGGATACCAGGCTCAAGACCACCGCGGTCCGGTTCGAGTGGTGAAGACGGCACGGTGACGCAGGGCATGGTGACGCAGCCGAGCCCCGCCTGCCCCGTCGGGGTCGTCGGGGCGGGCCTCGTCGGGCTGGCCGTGGCCCGGCAGCTGGCGGAGGCGCACGTGCCCGTGGTGGTCTTCGAGAAGGAGACGGCAGTCGCCCAGCACCAGTCGGGACACAACTCCGGGGTAGTGCACGCCGGGATCTACTACCTGCCCGGATCGGCTAAGGCGACACTGTGCCGACGCGGCGTTGAGCTGCTCAGCGCCTACTGCGCGGACCGGGGCCTGCCCTGGAACGCCCGAGGGAAGCTCGTGGTCGCCCGGGACGACGCCGAGACGGCGAAGCTGCGGGAGATCGAGCAGCGGGCGGCCGCCAACGGGGTCCCCGGTGTGCAGTGGCTGGACGCGGCGGCCATCCGGGAGCTGGAGCCGGAGATCACCGGCCAGGCCGCGCTCCTCTCGCCGACCACCGCCATCGTCGACTACCCCGCGATCGCCCGCTCCTTCGCCGGCGACGTCGTGGCCCACGGCGGGCAGGTGCTGACGGGGACGCCGGTGACCGGCGTGCACCGCCGGGGCGACGACGACGTGGAGATCAGCACGCCCGCCGCGGCGCACCGGCTGTCCCGGCTGGTCATCTGCGCCGGCCTGCAGTCCGACCTGCTCGCCACCGCGGCCGGCGACGAGACCGCGCCAGAGATCATTCCGTTCCGCGGCGAGTACCTGCGGCTGCGGCCGCACGCACGCGGCAGGGTGCGGCACCTCATCTACCCCGTGCCGGACCCCGCGTACCCGTTCCTCGGCGTCCACCTGACCCCGCGGATCGACGGCGAGGTGGACCTCGGCCCGAACGCCGTGCTCGCCCTGGCGCGGGAGGGGTACCGCCGCCGGGATGTGTCGGGCGATCAACTGGCCCGCCTGACCCGTTCTGCGGCCTTCCGCCGGTTGGCCCGCCAGAACTGGCGAGCGGGGGTGCGTGAGCTGCGCGGGTCGGTGTCGCGGAAGGCGTTCCTCGCCGAGGCCCGCACCTACCTGCCCTGGCTTGGCCCCGGAGACGTCATGGCCGCCCCGGCCGGGGTGCGCGCCCAGGCTGTGGATCCCGACGGGACGCTCGTCGATGACTTCCGCATTCACCGGATCGGCCCAGTGACCACGGTCCGCAATGCGCCATCCCCGGCCGCCACGGCGTCCCTGGCCATCGCAGAACGCATCGTGGCCGAGCTTTCGATCTTCCTTAGGACAGGAAGGTAGTCATTCGTGTTCGATCTGGACGGGCCATAGACATCTCATCCTCTTTCCAGCCGCATTTCAGCCGTCACATAGGCCAGCCGGGTCAGCAGAAGGAACCATTCCTTTCCTGACCACGGCTAGTGGAAACTGGCCCCGTAACCTGGATTCCGACCGGCCACCTTCTTCGCGAGCTGCGGGAAGCTCGAGATTTCCAAGGCTAGGTTAAGCCAGGTGTGCACGGCCTTAAGCAGAGAACTTATTATCAGCTGAAAGATTCCTCTTAACCGGCGCAGAATTGTTATCCGATTCCCGCGGCGACGGCCGGCCCGCGGCCCGCTTCCATTCATAGCCGGGACAGAAAATTAGTTAAGGAGCGGTAAAGCATCGTCGCGGAGTATCAGCACCATGCATACCACTGATGCCATACTCCGGGCCCCGCTCGGAGCCCGGACCCCGCTGGAATCACCGGCCGCGCGGATTCCCGGAGAATCGCGGGTCGAGATCGTGGTCCCGGTCCGCAACGAGGAACGCGACCTCGGCCCGGCCGTCCGGCGGCTGCGCGCCTTCCTGGATGACAGCTTTCCCTTCGCGGCCCGCATCACGATCGCCGACAACGGAAGCACCGACGGCACCTGGCCCCAGGCCCTGGCGCTGGCGGCCGAGTTCCCGTTGGTGCGCGCGGTGCGTATCGAGCGGCCCGGGCGGGGCGGGGCGCTGCGCACGATCTGGACCGGGAGCGACGCCAACATCTACGCCTATATGGACGTGGACCTGTCCACCGACCTGAACGCGCTGCTGCCACTGGTCGCGCCGCTGCTGTCCGGGCACAGCGACGTCGCGATCGGGACCCGGCTGGCCCGGGGCGCCCGGGTGATCCGCGGCCCGAAACGCGAGATCATTTCCCGCTGCTACAACCTGCTGCTCCATGCATCTCTCGGCACGCGCTTCTCCGACGCGCAGTGCGGGTTCAAGGCGATCCGCGCGGACGCGGCCCGGGCCCTGCTGCCGCTCACCACGGACACGGGCTGGTTCTTCGACACCGAACTGCTCGTGCTGGCGGAGCGGGCCGGGCTGCGCATTCACGAGGTCCCGGTGGACTGGATCGACGACGCCGACTCCCGGGTCAACGTGATCGCCACGGCCCTGGGCGATGTGCGCGGGATCGTGCGGCTCGGCACCGGGCTGGCCCGCGGCACGATCAGGGTCCCGGCGCTGCGCAGTGCAGACCTGCGCCCGCCGGATGACGGCCCGGGCCGCAGCGCGGGGTCATCAGGCCGCCGGCTCGCCAGCCAGCTCAGCCGATTCGTCCTGGTCGGCGTAGCCAGCACCGTCGCCTACGTACTGCTTTACCTGCTGCTGCGTGGCCTCCTGGCCGCGCAGGCCGCGAACGCCCTCAGCCTGCTGCTGACCGCCATGGCGAACACCGCGGTCAACCGGCGGGTTACCTTCGGCATCCGGGGCCGCGCGAACGCCGCCCGTCATCAGGTGCGCGGCCTGATCGCTTTCGCCATCGGCCTCGCGCTCACGTCGGGCGCGCTGGCCGCCCTGCACGCCAGCGCGCCCCAGGCGGGCCGCACCGGCGAGCTCACCGTGCTCGTGGCGGCGAACCTCACGGCCACGCTGGTGCGCTTCGGCCTCTACCGAAGCTGGGTCTTCCGTCATGCCATCTCCAGCACGGGCACGTCCACCCCGGAAGGTGACTCCCGGTGAATCTCATCTCCACCCAGTCCGGCTCCCAGCAGACCAGTCCCGGTCACCGGCATATCCGCCCGGCGGAAAGACGCAGCTGGGGAAGCCGGCTGCTGCGCGGCCGCCCCGACGATCCGGCCTGGGCCAGGCCCGCGCTCCTCGCGCTGCTGCTGGCCACGGCCGTGCTCTACCTGGCCGGCCTGAGCCGCAACGGATACGCCAACGAGTTCTACGCCGCCGCCGTCCAGGCCGGCACGAAGAGCTGGAAGGCGTTCCTGTTCGGCTCGGTGGACTCCAGCAACTTCATCACCGTGGATAAGACCCCCGCCTCGCTGTGGGTCATGGAACTGTCCGGCCGTCTCTTCGGCTTCGGCTCATGGAGCCTGCTGGTGCCTCAGGCCCTGGAGGGCGTGGCCACCGTCGGCGTGCTCTACGCCACGGTCCGCCGATGGTTCGGCCCCGCGGCGGCACTCATCGCCGGGGCCGTGGCCGCCCTCACCCCCGTCGCCGTCCTGATGTTCCGCTTCGACAACCCGGACGCTCTGCTGGTGCTGGTCATGACGCTGGCGGCGTACACCATCACCCGGGCCATCGAATCGGGCCTGACCCGCTGGATCGTGCTGACCGGGGCCCTGCTGGGACTGGGCTACCTCACCAAGATGCTGCAGGCCTTCCTGGTCCTGCCGGTCTTCGCACTGGCCTACCTGTGGGCCGGCCAGCCATCACTCGGCAAGCGGCTCTGGCAGCTGCTGGCCGGGCTCGCGGGCCTGGTGGCCGCGGCGGGCTGGTGGGTGGCGATTGACCTGCTGACCCCGGCCGCCGACCGGCCGTACGTGGGCGGCTCCACGGACAACAACATCCTCCAGCTCACCTTCGGCTACAACGGCCTCGGCCGGCTCACCGGCAGCGAGAACGCCGCCGGGGGCGGGAGCGGCGCCAGTGCGCAGCGGCTCAGCGGGGCCGCGGCCCGGCTGGGCGAAGGCACGGCCCGGGCGGGCGGTCCCCCGGCCGGCGGCGGAGGCGGCAATTCGCTGTTCGGCGGGGCGACCGGGATCACCCGGCTATTCCAGTCCGACATGGGCAGCCAGATCAGCTGGCTGCTCCCGGCCGCCCTGATCGCCCTGGCCGTCCTGCTGTGGCTGTCCCGGCGGTCCCCGCGGACCGACCGGACCCGCGCCGCCGCGCTGCTGTGGGGCGGCTGGCTGGTGCTGACCGGCGTGGTGTTCAGCTACATGTCCGGGATCATCCACCCGTACTACACCGTGGCCCTGGTCCCGGCCATCGCGGCGCTGGCCGGCATCGGCGCGACGGCGCTGTGGCGGATCCGGCACACCTGGACCGCCCGCATCATCCTGGCAGGCACGCTGCTGGTCACCGCGGCCTGGGCCTGGGTGCTGCTGGACCGCAGCCCCGGCTGGTTCCCCTGGCTCAAGGTGGCCATCGGGGTCGCCGCCGCGGCCGCGGCGGCGACGATCCTGGCCGGGCCGGCGGTCCGGGCCACCACCTCCCGGGGGCGCACCGCCCTGGCCATCGCCCCGCTGTCGCTGGCCCTGGTCGCGGGGCTGGGCGGGCCGCTGGCCTACAGCATCGACACCGCGGCGACGGCCCACAGCGGCTCGATCCCGACGGCCGGCCCCACCGTGACGGGATCCTCAGGCGGCCCGGGCGGGGTGGGCGGGACGGCCAGCAGCGGCTTCCCCGGCCAGGCTGGCGGATCCAGCGCCAGCCAGCCCGGCGGGTCCACCTCCACTAAGCCTGGCAGGTCCGGCACCAGCGGCCAGCCCGGCTCGGGCACGCTCCCGGGATCCACCGGCACCTCGCGGGCCGGGCAGCCCTCCTCAGCCGGGGCGGCGGCCCCGGGCGGGACGTCCGGCACCGCCCCGGGCGGAACCGGCACGGCCGGCGGGGCGGGCAGGCCCGGCGGCACGGGCAGCGTCAGCAGTGCGCTATCCAGGCTGCTCGAGTCCGGCGCGTCCGGCTACACGTGGGCGGCGGCCACCATCAGCTCCACCAGCGCGGCCTCGCTCGAGCTGGGCAGCAACGGGGTCCCGGTCATGGCGATCGGCGGCTTCAGCGGCAGCGACCCGGCCCCCACCCTGGCCCAGTTCGAGAAGCTCGTCTCATCCGGCGAGATTCACTACTTCGTGGCGAGCGGTACCGGAGGGTCAGGCCGACCCGGCGGAGGTTCCGGGTCCGGATCGCAGATCACCGCCTGGGTCAAGGCCCACTTCACCGCGAAGACCGTGGGCGGCATGACGGTCTACGACCTGACGGCCGCCAAGACGAGCGCCTGACCGGACCAGGCCGGGAGCGTGCGCGGCACGCACGCTCCCGGCCTGCCCTGGGCTGTTCTCCCGCCGGGGGCCGCAACCTCAGGTTGCAGCCCAATCCGGCCTCCGCCCGGTACCTCTGGATGGGTCACCCGAAGAGGAGAAGCCGATGGCCAATTCACCGCCGCTTGATCACCCGCGAAGGATCACGGAGCGGACCACTTAGGAAGCGGCGCGGGCGGGATCGGCGGTGGTGGCCGAGGCGACCGCACCGTCGACGTAGGTGACGGTATTGGCCGGGATGGCGGGGATCCGCGGCCCGGGCAGCACGATGCTGGTCAGGTTGAGCGGGTCGGCGGCGGAGATCTGCAGGGGCTCGCCGGTGGGCCGCTGCTTGCGGACGGTGCGCAGGACGTCGAGGGCGTCGGGATGCGCGAACTGCTCGCCGCTGAACCCGGCGACGAACCGGCCGCCGCGGATGGTGCCCCGGGCCTCCATCCGCCGGAACGCCCACAAGACCTCGCGCCAGGGCAGGGCCAGGTTCTCCCGGGCCACCAGATCGTGGAAGACCACGCCCCAGCGGACCGCTAGCTGCTCAGCCACGGCCTCCGCCAGCTCGTCCCGGTCCGCGTCGAGTGACGGACCCGGAAGCAGCGACCATCGCCCGGCCGACCCGGCCCCCGTGCCGCTCCGGCCCCGCCGCAGTCCGCGCAGCCCGGACGGCCGGGACCGCGGGCTGCGCCGGAGCAGGGACCGGACCGCCCGGAAGCCGTCGGCGGTGACCAGCCCGCGGGCCACGCCGTCCCACAGCGCCTCCTCCACCTCGCTGGGCAGGCGGCCGGTGATCGCGCCGAGGTCGGGGCGGAACAGCGCCCCGTGCTGGCGGAGGGCGTCGAGCACGTCGCGGGTCCGGCCTGGTCCGGGTTCGGCGGGCGCGAGGTCGCCGCGGGCCGCGCGCAGCAGCCAGGGCAGATCCTCGCGGATGGCCAGGGTGATCGGGGTAGCCCGGGAAGGGACCAGGCCGCTGCGCCGCGGGGCCGGGTCGGGCTCGCTGTCGCGTACCGACAGCCGCCCCCAGGTGACCTCGCCCGACAGGCAGGCCTGGTCCAGCCACTCACGCCGGTAGCCGTCCACCCGGCCCGCCAGGACCGCGTTCTCCCACGCGCCCGCGGCCAGCTCGTAGCCCTGCAGCTGCTCGATGACGCTGACCACGCCGAGCCGCCCTTCGGCCTGGGTGCCGGGGGTGAGGTGCTGCCAGCGCAGCAGGAACCGGACGAAGTCCCGCGCGGTGACCGGCTCGATCTCGCGGCGCTGCCGCTGCCGGGTGTAAGAGTGAATGCGGGCCAGCAGCCGCCGGGCGCAGAACTCCTCGTCCCGGTCTGAGGTGATGGAGCCGGGCCGGAAGCGGCCGCGGATGGCGAAGCCTTCTGCTTCCAGCCGGGCCAGGGCGATCGCGATGCCGGTTTCCGGCAGGCCGGTGGCCTGGGCCAGGTCCGTGACCGTGGACGGGCCGCGGCAGTCCAGGTGGCCGCGGAGCAGGTCGGCCGCGGCTTCGTCGGGGTCGGGCAGGTCGGCCGGGGCGGCCGCGGCCGGGCACGGATGGTCGGGGACCACCGCGGCGTCGGGGAACAGGACCTCGGCGGCGGGGCGGCGTTCCACCGCGCACCACAACTCCCCGGCCGGGCCGTGCAGGCTGACGGCCCGGCGGTCGCGGGTCAGCTCCCCGAACCAGGGCCGCCACTCCTCGGCGGGGCGCACGGCGGTCAGGGTCATCAGCAGGTCATGCAGCTCGTCGGGGCCGCGGGGGTCGGGGCGGACCTGCTCGGCGACCCGGTCGATGGCGGCGGGATCGAGCCGGCCCAGCTCGTGGGGTTCGACCGGCAGGCCGCGGCGCAGTGGCACCGCGCGGCTGCGGCGTTCCTCCAGCGGCGCGTCGTCGAGGAAGGTGAACGGCCGCCCGTTGAGGATCTCGTGCGCGAGCACGGAGGGCTCGGTGGTGTCCCGCACGACGACGGTGACCCGGCCGGACTCGATCGCCTCGACCAGCAGGGTCAGGCCGTCGATGTCCATGGCCTCATGCAGGCAGTCCGCGAGCGTCTGGCGGACCAGGACATGATCGGGGATCTCCAGCGGTCCGGGCGCCACGTTTTCCTGGCAGGCGGCCAGCGTCGGGAAGACCGCGGCCATCAGGTCGTCGGATTCCATCCGCTGGATGGCCGGCGGGTTCTTCTTCCCGCCGCGCATCCGCAGCACGGCCAGGGACCGGTTCAGGTTCCACCGCCACCGCGCCGCGAACATCGGGGAGGTGAGCACCGCCTGCTGGACCACGCCCTCCACGGTCTTGGAGGCCAGGAATCTCGGCACCTGGTCCAGCGGGAAGCTGTGCTGCGGCCCGAGGGACAGCAAGATCGCGTCGTCGCTGGCCGCGGCCTGCAGCTCGAAGTCGAAGGTGACGCAGAACCGCTTGCGCAGGGCCAGCCCGAGAGCCCGGTTGAGCCGGGCGCCGAACGGCGCGTGCCCGACCAGTTGCATCCCGCCGCTCTCGTCGAAGAACCGCTCCAGCACGATGGTGTCCATGTCCGGGAGCACCCCGAGCTGGGCCAGCCCGGCGGCCAGGTAGGCCGTGATGGTGTCCGCGGCGTCCTCGCCGATCCCGCATTCGGCCCGCAGCCAGGCGGCCGCGTCGGCGGCCCCGGTCCCGGCTGGCTGGCCAGTGGCCAGCCGCTCGGCCACCGCCTTGCGGATGGCGCAGACCTCCTCGGACAGCTCGATCGTGCGGCCCGGGGCCTCACCCAGCCAGAACGGGACCGACGGCGGCGCGCCCTGGGCATCGACCACCCGCACCACGCCCGGCTCGACCCGGCGGATCCGCCACGAGGTCGTGCCGAGCAGGAACACGTCGCCGGCCATGGACTCGATCGCCCAGTCCTCGTTCACGGTCCCGACCAGGGTGGCGTCCGGTTCGGCCAGCACCCGGAAGTCACCCAGCTCCGGGATGGCCCCGCCCGAGGTGAGCGCGGCCAGGCGGGCGCCCCGGCGGCCGGCCAGCCGCCCGGCCACCCGGTCCCGGTGCAGGTAGGCTGCCCGCCGGCCGCGGCCGGTCCGGATCCCGTCGGAGACCAGGTCGGCGACGTCGCCGAAGTCCTCGGCGGACAGGTCCGCGAAGGGTGCGGCCCGCCGGGCCAGGGCCAGCAGGTCGTCCTCGGCCCAGTCCTCGGCCGCGCACTCGGCCACCACCTGCTGGGCCAGGATGTCCAGCGGGCAGGCCGGAACCTGCAGGGCGTCCAGCCGTCCGGCCCGCGCCCCGCGCAGTAGCGCCGCGCATTCCACCAGCTCGTCCCGGGACGTCGGGTACAGCCGCCCGGCCGGGATCCCGCCGCGGGTGTGGTTGGACCGGCCCACCCGCTGCAGGAACGTGGCGAAGCTCCGGGGCGACCCGATCTGGCAGACCAGCTCGACCGGCCCGATGTCGATGCCCAGCTCCAGGGAGGCGGTCGCGACCAGGGCCCGCAGGTCTCCGCTGCGCAGCCGCGACTCCACCCGCTGCCGCCGGTCCTTCGACAGGCTGCCGTGGTGCGCGGCGACCTGGCCCTCCCCCAGCATCCCGCCCAGCTGGTGGGCGGCCCGCTCGGCCATCCGCCGCGTGTTCACGAAGACCAGCGTGGTCCGGTGCTCCTGCACGTGCCCGGCGATCAGGTCCAGGATCTCGTCCATCTGCTCGGCCGACGCCACCGCACCGAGCTCATCGCCGGGCAGTTCCAGGGCGAGGTCCAGCTCGCGGCGGTGGCCGGAGTCCACGATCGCGCAGCGCGGGGAGCCGTCCGCGGCCGACCGGCCGGGGCCCGCGCCGACCAGCAGCCGGGCGACGATCTCGATCGGGCGCTGGGTGGCCGACAGGCCGATCCGCTGCACCGGCTGCGCGGCCAGGTGCTCCAGCCGCTCCAGCGTCAGCGCCAGGTGGGAGCCTCTCTTGTTGCCCGCGACCGCGTGGATCTCATCGACGATGACGGTACGGGCCGGAGCCAGCATCGCCCGGGTCCGTTCCGCGGTCACGAGCAGGTACAGCGACTCCGGGGTCGTAATCAGGAAATTGGGCGGCCGCTTGAGCATCGCGGCCCGTTCGGCGGGCGGGGTGTCACCGGTCCGGACCGCCACCCGGATGTCCGGCGCGGGCAGCCCGAGTCGCGCGGCCTCCGCCGCGATCTCCGCCAGCGGGGTTTCCAGGTTCTGCCAGATGTCCACGGCCAGGGCCTTCAGCGGGGACACGTAGACGACCTGCGGGCCGTCCTGCCCGGGAGCGGCGCCGGGCTCAGCCGCACCGGGTTCGGCGGCACCGGGCTCAGCCGCCCGGGCCTCGTGCGCCCGGTAGATCCGGTCGATGCAGACCAGGAACGCCGCCAGCGTCTTCCCCGACCCGGTGGGCGCCGCGATCAGCGTGTGCTTCCCGGCCGCGATCTCCTGCCAGCCGCCCACCTGCGGGACCGTCGGCCCGTCCGGGAACCTGCGGGCAAACCAGCTTCGAACAGCCGGGTGAAACGACTCCATCACCTGGCCCATTTTATCCGTAACGCCCGGCTTCACCAGGGACGGGCGCGGAAGGTTGCGCTGGGTTCCCGCCTCTGGTGGTCAGTCGAAGTTGTTCTTGCGGCCCTCGCGCACGTAGTCGACCGTGGACCTGATGTGCTGCTCGCCATGGACGGCCCGCTTCTTGGCCAGGTGGCCGAACATCTGGATGCCGAACCCCCCGTCGAGGTCGCTGACGATCCGCTGCTTCCAGGGACGCCGGACGATCTGGGTGGTGAGCCGGCGGGTGGTCCTCGGCTGGGTCATGATGTGGTCGGCGATCTGGTAGGCGCGCGCGATCAGGTCGTCGCGGGGCAGGACCTCGTTGACCATTCCCCAGTCCAGGGCCTGCTGCGCGGTGATGGCCTCGCCGGTGAGCAGGGCGTAAGCCGCCCGCTTGACCCCGAGCAGTTCCTGGAACGCGTTGTGGATGCCGTCGGCGGGCACCGAGCCGATGTCATAGTGCAGGTCGAAGAGGGTGGCGTCGTCGGCGGCCAGGGTGATGTCGCACATCAGCACGATCTCGGAGTGGAAGCCGGACCCGTTGAGCAGCCCGATGGTGGGGATCTCCAGGTCGTTGACCAGGGCACTGACGTTGATCCGGCCGTCCTTGTAGGCGTACTCGTAGGCCCAGTACTCCAGGTCGGCCTCCTCGAGGGCGAACCCCTCGGGATCGGAGTCCATCATGAACTCCGCACCGGATCCGGTGAGGATCAGCACCTCGTTCTCCGGGTCCGCGGCGACCGTCCTCAGCATCTGGCCGAGTGAGCGGTGGTTCTGCACGCTGAGCTGGATGGGACCGCCCAGGGTGTGCGCGGAGACGAGCAGGACGCCATCCGCGCGGCGCTCCATCCGGTAGAAGTCAGCGAACGCCTCCGAGTACTCCTCGAAGCGGGGCGTGGGGACGAATTCCTGCAGGGACATGCTCACTCCTCCGGCAGTGTCTGGTTAGCGGGCAGCGCCGCGCCGGCGGCCTGCAGCTCATAGAGGGACAGGAAGTCCTCGTGCCGCAGCCCGGTGCCGATGGCGGTCTGGATCAGCTGGTACACCATGGCGCCTACCGGCATCGGCACCTCCAGCGAGCGCGCCGCGTCCAGCCCCAGGTCGAAATCCTTGCGCAGCAGCTCGGTGGTGAACGTGGGAGTCCAGTCCCGGCTGACCAGGTCGCCCGAGCGCCTGCGCACCCAGTCGGACGCCAGCACCGTGCCGCCCAGGAACTCCAGGAACGTGGCCCGGTCGGTGCCGCCCTTCTCCGCCAGGCTGGTCACCTCCACGAGCGCCTGAACCATGATCCCGAGATAGAGGTTGAGGCACAGCTTGACCAGCCGGGCCTGCTCCCCCTCGCCCGCGTGGACAGCCAGCTTCGCGATCTCCTCCAGGTACGGCCTGGCCTGCTCGAACACCTCGGCAGGGCCGGACGCGACAATGCAGCAGGCACCCTCAGCCACCATGTGAGGGTTGCCGCTGACCGGGGCCGCGAGAAAGCCCACGCCGGCGGCGTCCGCGGCCGCCCGCACCCGGGCCGATGTCTCCTCGGACACGGTCGAGCAGTCCACGATCACGCCCGGCCTGCGGCCCGCCCCGGTCAGGCCCGCCCCAGCCTGGTCAGCCCCAGCCTGGTCAGCGCTGAGCAGGCCGTGCTCCCCGCAGACCACCTCTTCCAGGTCGGCCGGGGTGGCCACCATGACGAACACGACGTCGCACTCGCCCAGGTCGCTGATCCGCTCCACGGCCCGCGCCCCCTTGGCCACCAAGGGCCCGGTCTTGGACGCCGTCCGGTTCCACACCGTGACGTCCTCACCGGCGTCGATCAGGCGGGCGGCCATGACCGCGCCCATCCGGCCGGTGCCCAGCCAGCCGATGCTGCGGGGGTTGGTGCTCATCGGTGATTCCTCCAGTGGCTGGTCAGACCGGGGCGTACTCGCCGGTCTCGGCGGTGGCAGGCGGCGCCCCGGGAGCGGGCCCGGGCCGGCCGAGGGCCGACCAGATCGTCTCAATAAGGGCCTGGGTTGACAGGCCGTACTTACCGAACAAATACGGGGCGGTGGACGACCCTTCGGCGAAGGTGTCGCGCAGCCCGACCCGGCGCAGCGGGCGGCCCAGTCCGGCCTCGGCGATCGTCTCGGCGACGGCCGACCCGAGACCGCCGATGATGGTGTGGTTCTCCGCGGTGACCACGATCTGCGCCCCGGCGGCCGCGCCCAGGACGGTGGCCGTGTCCAGGGGCTTGATCGTCGGCACGTTGATGACCGAGACGGAGACCCCGTGCTGACCGAGCGCCCGCCCCGCGGCCAGCGCGGCGGCGAGCATCATGCCGCTGGCGAACAGGGCCACGTCGTCCCCGGGCACGACGACCTCGGCCTGGCCGAGCCTCAGCACGTGGCCCTCGCCGAAGATCACCGGGATCTCACCGCGCTTGAGCCGGACGTAGACCGGCCCCGGCACGTCCACCACGGCCGCCACGACCTGGCGGACCTCGACCGCGTCCGCGACATCGACCACGGTCATGCCCGGCAGGGCCCGCATCAGCGCGACATCGTCGGTGGCCTGGTGACTGGGACCGCCCGGCGTCGATACCCCGGGCATGAACCCGATGATGCGCACGGGCAGGCCCGGGTACGCGATGGCGTTAGCGATCTGATCGTAGGGACGCCGGGTGGCGAACACCCCGAAGGTGTGCACGAACGGGATGTGACCGCAGCGCGCGAGCGCGCCGGCCATGCTCATCATGTTGGCCTCGGCCATGCCGCCGTGAATGAACCGGTCCGGGAGTTCGGACTGGAACAGGTCGACCTCGCACTGCCGGGTCAGGTCGCCGCTGAGGCACAGCACCTCGCCGCGCCGCCGGGCCAGGTTGACCAGCGCCCGGCCGTAGGGCTTGAGTTCGGTGGGATAGGGCGGCTCACGCACAGAGCTCTTAGGCACGGACGGTTCAGGCCCGGAGGGTTCAGGCACGGAGGGCCTCCAGCTTGCCGGTGAGTTCCCCGGCCGCGGCCGCGGCCAGCGCGGGCGGCAGCTTGATAAAGTGCCCGTCCGCGTCGGGCGGCAGGCAGTCCAGGCCGTGCCCGGTCGAGGTGCGGCAGACCAGCACACTCGGCTGGCCCTCGTGCGCGGCGGCCTCGGCGAGCGCGGCGCACACGGCGTCCACATCGTGACCGTCGAGGTCCTGCGCGTGCCAGCCGAACGCCGACCACTTCGCGGCGATCGGCTCCAGGGTGGTGATGCTGTCGACCGGCCCGTCCACCTGGGAGTTGTTGGCGTCCAGCAGCACGATCAGCCGGTCGAGATGATGGTGCGCGGCGAACAGGGCGGCCTCCCAGACCTGCCCCTCCTCCAGTTCCCCGTCGCTGACCATGGTGAAGATCCGCGCGTCAGAGCCGCGGAAGCGGTCGGCGAGGGCGAAGCCCAGCGCCGCGGACAGTCCCTGGCCGAGCGACCCGCAGGTGTAGTCCATGACCGGCGAGCGCTCGGTGCCGATGGCCTCGACCGGCGAGCCGTCCTGCCCGTAGCCCGCCACCGCCTCCTCGTCCAGCAGCCCCAGTTCGGCCGCGGCCGCGAACGGGCCGATGACGTAGTGCCCCGGTGAGCAGACGAGCCGGTCCACGCCGGGACGGGCGCTGGCGAACACCGCCGCGACCTGCTCGGCGGACGACAGCGCCTGGCCGAGATAGCCGAACCCGTGCGGGGCGACCATCCGGACGGCCCGGAGCCGGATTCTCAGGGCCAGTTCGCGGGGGTCGGGCACGGTCCAGCGGGTTCCGGGGGCGGAGAGGCGCACCGTCTCGTTCATGAAACCTTCTTCCGTCCGGGTCGGCTTCTGTCCAGCAGATCAGTGCGGCGGGCCAGTGCGGCGAGGCCAGTGCGGCTCATCAGTGCGGCAGCGCCCGCCAGTCAGCGGGGAAGAAGAACGCGTCGGAGTCCGGCGGCACCGGCGACTGGACTTCGAGCCAGCGGGCGGGCTCGTCCCGCTCGTTCACGAACCCGTGCGTGCCGTCCACGCTGAGCCAGGCCAGGTCCCCCGCGCCGACCTGAACGTCCTCGCCCTCCAGCGTTCCGCGCATCCCGCCGGACAGGAAGAAATAGATTTCCTCGAACGGATGGTAATGCTCGCTCGCCGCATGCCCGTGGCCCGCCCTGGCCGCAATTTCCGCCACGAAAAGCGTGTGGTGCTGGGCCCCCAGCAAGCGGTCCACCATCATGCGGATGGAGATATTGGAGATTTTCGGGCCGTGATACCCCGGCATGGACAGCTGGGCGGGCGGGGCGATATCGGAATCCTCGAAATGACCCGCGTACCGGTGCCGGGGATCGGTTTCCGAGGGCCGCCCGAGATCTTCGCCGCCAATCTCCGCCGCCGGCAGGGTGGCCGCGGCGCCCTCGAAGGCAGGCGGCTTCGGGGCCCGGACGCAGAGCCAGGACAGATCCTCGCCGGTGGCCTCGACCGTGTGGCCGGCCCCGACTGGGGAGACCCCGTAGTCACCGGCGGCCACGTCGTACCGCAGCCCCGCCACGCTGCGCCGCCCCTGCCCGGAGAAGATGTACCAGGACTCCTCGAACGGGTGCCGGTGCGCGGGGATCGCCGCGCCGGCGCGCAGTTCGCACAGCCGGATCTCCAGGTGGCTCGCCCCGTCCGCCCCGCCCACCAGCACGGTCTCCCGGAGCCCCGGGGTCGTGGCGGAGTCGGCCCACTGGCGGTCAGCGGCTCTCCTGATCAGATAGCTCATGCCAGGCTCGCCTTCACTCCGCGGGTCGGTCGCACCACTGCCCAGGTGGGCTCTCTGTAAATCTACATAGAACGCATGTAAACTGGGGTTGTCAACATCTAAGCACAGCACGCGGCTTAACTCAGTATCGTTCACTCTGAACTGACAGGTGCGGGGACTCACGCCCGCGGCCGGGCAGAGGCCCACGGCCCAGCAGAGGTGATGCATGCGCCCCTTCGACCCGGCCTCGGCCCTCGGGCCCCGGCTGCGCGAAGTCCGGGAGGAACGCGGCCTCGCCGTCCGCGAGCTGGCCCGCCGGATAGGCTGCTCCGCGAGCCTGATCTCGCAGGTCGAGCGGGGAATCAGCTCCCCGTCGGCCGGCATGCTCTACGCCCTGGCCACCGAGCTGCAGGCCTCCCTGGACTATCTGTTCGACGCCATGCCGGCCCAGGTGCCCGCGGACGGGCCGCCTCCGGCGGCCGCGCTGGTGTCGCCGTCCGGCCGCAACGGCACGCCTGGCGGGCAGGACCCTCCCCTCCCGGTGCCGCAGGATGCGCTCCCCGAGGGGCACGGCATCGTGCAGCGCATTTCCGGCCGCCGGGCCATCGACCTGGCCAGTGGCGTCCGCTGGGAGCGGCTCACTCCCCGGACCGACAGCCGCGTGGATTTCCTGGAAGTGATCTACGAACCTGATGGGCACTCGACGGACTCACGGCGCGCGGTCCGGCACGACGGGTACGAGTACGGCGTCATCATCAGCGGGAACCTGCAAGCCAACGTGGGTTTCGAGCTGTACGAGCTCGGGCCGGGCGACTCCATCGCCTTCGACTCGGCCACCCCGCACGAGTACTGGAACCGGACCAGCGAGCCCGTCCATGCGATCTGGGTGGTCGTGCATTCCGAACCTGGCCTGGCCTGACCGCGCTCAGCCAGCCCCGTGCTCAGCCAGCCCGGTGCTCAGCCAGCCTTGTGCCCGTGACGGCGGGCGAAGTTGTCCAGCATGGCCGCGGCCTTGTCCCTGTCCTCGCGGAACGATTGCAGCTGGGCCGGGTTCAACTGGGTGACCAGGGTCCACGGATTGCGTTCCCGGCGGCCGTCGACCTTGGTGAGACGGTAGAGCACCTGCCCGTCGGCGCGCAGCACCCACTCCCAGGACATCGTCGCGAGTTCGCTACTCGATCTGCAGCTGACCTGGGCGATTACCTTCGGTGAGATTAAAGCCATGCGCTGAGCCCTCTCGCCAGGTGAGCCTGGGGGGAGTGAATCCCGCGTCCGGCCCGTCAGGTTGCTGTGGCGACCGAGATTACCGTGTTGCTCTGCAATGGATTGCATTTTAGCCCCGGTGTCGGCAACATCACAGCCCTCTGGCCCAGCCGATGAGACAGCCCACCGAACGACGCAGATGTTTACAGACTAAACACTTGAACCGTTTAGCTGGTAGTCGATAATGAGATGTCCGGCCGGGGACCCTTCGGGCGATCGAGCGGGACCTGGAACCGGTCTTGGGCAAGGATGGTTGAGGAAGAAATGAGCTACCACGTGGTGGTGAGCAGGGACGGCGATGGCTGGATGGCCGACGTACCCGACCTGCAGGGCACGCATACCTGGGCCAAGACCCTCCGCGCGTTGGACCGGAATATCCGCGAGGTGATCGGCCTGGTCGAAGATCTCCCGCGCAGCGCGGAGGCTGGTCTTGACCTTGACATCGAGTACCACACCGGTGACCCCGGCCTTGACGCCCGCTCAAGTGAACTGCGGACCAAGCGGAAGGAAATGGAGCGCCACGCTGCGGAGGTCGCCAGCGAGACCCGCGAACTCGCCGGCCAACTCGCTGGGCAGTTGCCGGTCAGCGACACCGCGATCCTCCTTGGCGTATCCAAGGGCAGGATCACCCAGCTTCAGGTACCCCACCCGCGCACGACGGACGAGGACAGCCGCGACACGCAACGGCAGCGGGCCAGCAACTGACTGCCTAAGCCTGGGCGCACCCCAGGGACCAGAATCGGGCCAGTCAGCCGTACCGCCTGCCGATCGTGCTCAGGCGCGGCCCGCCGCCGCTGAAGGACACCATTGAAGACACCGCGTACGCCACCCCTGAACCACTGAGGAGCGACACATGAAATACCGCAAGCTCGGGACCTCTGACCTGGAGGTCTCGGAGATCTCCCTCGGCTCGTGGCTGACCTTTTCCGGTGGCGTGGCGCTGGAGCAGACCCGGGCCTGCACCGACGCGGCCTTCGAAGCCGGCATCAACTTCTTCGACACCGCGAACGCCTACGGCCGGGGCGCGGCGGAGACCGCGTGGGGCGAGATCCTGTCCGGCCGGCCGCGCGACTCCTACGTGCTGGCCACCAAGGTCTGGGGCCAGATGTCGGATGACCCGGCCGACCGCGGCCTGTCGGCGGCGCAGATCGCCAAGCAGATCGACGCCTCGCTCGCCCGCCTGCGGACCGACTATGTCGACCTCTACCAGGCCCACCGCTTCGATCCCGACGTCCCCATCGAGGAGACCATCGAGGCGCTCCAGCAGGTCGTCACCGACGGCAAGGCACGCTACCTGGGCTTCAGCGAGTGGACGCCCGAGCAGATCCAGGCGGGCATCGACATCGGCGGCCCTGACCTGTTCGTCTCCTCCCAGCCGCAGTACTCGATGCTCTGGCAGGCGCCCGAGGCCGAGATCTTCCCGCTCTGCGCGGCCCACGGCATCTCGCAGATCGTCTGGTCACCGCTCGGCCAGGGGCTGCTCACCGGCAAGTACCGGGCCGGCCAGGCCCCGCCGCCCGGCTCGCGCGCGGCCAGCAGCGAGATGAACGTCGCCATGGGCCTGGTCATGAACGACGCGACCCTGGAGGCCGTCGACCGCCTGCGCCCTATCGCTGCGGACGCGGGCCTGTCCATGGCCGAGCTCGCGCTCGCCTGGGTGCTGCGCCGCCCCGAACTGGCCTCAGCGATCATCGGCGCCACGCGACCCGAGCAAGTGCACGCTAACGGGAAGGCGTCCGGCATCCAGCTCACGCCGGACACGCTCGCGGCGATCGACAAAGCCCTGGGGGACGTGCCGGTCACCGAACCCACCCCGGCGCCGTTCGCCCAGTCCGGGATCACCCACCGCTGATGATCATGGGATTACTGGGGTCCCAGCCCCAGTAATCCCATGATCACGGCAGGGGCCGGGTGTGCCCGGGCCATTCAGCCTGACACCTTGCCCTCAACGTTTAATTTGGCCGCCAGCTCGGCCAGCGTCGGGCCCGCGATGTACCGCTGACCCGTGGCGCTCAGCTGGATAGTCGCTCCCCAGGCGTTCGTCTGCTCGTCGAAGCTGATGTGGCACTCGGGATGCGCGTTCTGAAGCGCTGCGGGGTCGCCCTCTGCCGCCGGCTCAGTTAAGTCCATGATGGCAGAGTACCTTCGTGCACCTACGTAGGTCTACCTGGAACCCCTCAGATTCGCGTTGTGCCAGGTGGGACCTAACGTGTGATCATGCTGGACCGCGAGTCTCCTGTTGACCTACACGAACAGCTGGCCAGCTTGCTCCGTGGGCAGATCCGCTCCGGCGAGCTGACCGGACGCATACCTTCGATCAAGCATCTGTCCCAGCAGTACGAGGTTTCAACCAGGACGGTTGAGCGCAGCCTCAACACGCTTAAAGACGAAGGGTTGATTGTCGCCCGGGTTGGCCGCGGGTACTTCGTGAAACCCTGAGCGCCGCTGGACGGCCCTGGGTCACGCTGCCAGCGTCTAGTTGCGTGGCCGGAGCAGCATTTCTATCCAGCGGAGGTGGCCGTCCACTACGGCCAGGGTCTCGGTTTCGCCGCTGGGCCTGCGCAGTAGCAGGGCAGCGCCGAGGCGCGCCGGGCTGGGACGGGGATCCGGGTCAGGGGACTCCTCGATCGACAGCCGCCACAACGGCCCGCCGTCGTTGAGCTGTGCGATCGCGGCGTCGAAGGCATCGAGCCGCTCCTCGGGAACGTGCATCCGGGTCGCGGAGTGAAAGACCACCCGTGGCTCGCCAGCCGGCAGTTCACGGCCGATGCCGGGCAGCAGGTCAATGGCATCCCCGGCCCGGACCGATGGCGGATCCGCGGCGGCATCGGCGAGGGCGGCGGACAGCAGGGCTCGCTGCCGGTGGTTCTCTGGCCAGACCAGCGCCTCGAGCCACCGGCGCGCGTCGCAGTCGAGCACGTCGAGCGGATTGAGATCCACACCGAGCAGGCTCGCCACCGGGGGCAGCACGTCGAGATCGGGCAGCGGCTCCGCGCCGCAGCGGTCGGCGGCGAGCTGGACCGGTGCGGCCGGATCCCCGAACTGGCGGCCGCCGACCCGGTACCCATAGCTCCGGAACCGCAGGTTGAGCCCGGCACTCGCACCCACCTCGATCAGGTGCACTGGTCCTGGGACGTCACACGCGATCATGCTCAGGCCCAGGCGGAGCCCGAGGGACCGCTGGACCTGGCTGGTCTGCACCAGCCTGCTGCTGATCGTCGCGGCCAGTTCCGCCTCGAACTCCTGGCAGAACGACACCAGCGCAGGACCAGCGTCAGCGGGAGGCAGCGCCGCGCCCCCCGCGATCGAGGGGTAGAAACAGGCGAGCGGGTGTTCCGCCCCGCCGAGCAGCAGATGATGGACCGCCCCGAAGAACAGGAACGTGGGGTACTGACCCGGACGGCCGCGGGAGGCCAGGTCAAGCAGCAGATCATGATCCGCGACGGTCTGGCTCAGCGAGCGATACAACGGCGACGTCGTGAACGGTGCCGGATCCTCAAACGCCCCCCGCAGTTGCTCGCGGTCCATCACGGCCATGAGCCTAGCCGGATTCCCGAATCAAGCCGAGGTACGCCCGCGGCCGGCAGGTCAGGGGGCGATTATTCGGCCAATTCGCGCCCGGACAGGCGCACGTCCTCGATGTCCAGCCTGGCCTGCACCTGGCGCAGGACGGTGTCATCGATGCGTCGCTCGTCGCGCAGCCTGAGCACGGTCGCCCGTTTGTGGGCGATCCCGGCCAGGCGGAGCGCGGTGTACTGCTGGTCGTAGCGCAGCGCCGACTCGTCCTCGGTCGGGCCGTCGCTGGCGCGCAGCACGCGCAGGTGCTTCTCGTACTCGCGGCGTACCCGCCCGGCGACCTCAGGGTCGGTGCCGAGATCATCAGCGAGGTCCGGGATCGCGGCCAGCGCCTCCTCGGTGGCGAGGATCTCGGCCAGGTGGCGCTCCTGCTCGACGGACGTGTCGTGGGGCAGCCGGGCCCAGCGCACTACGCCCGGCAGCAGCAGCGCTTGCAGCACCAGCGTGACCACGATGACCCCGGCGGTCACGAAGATGATCATGTTGCGGCCGGGAAACGGCGCCCCGGACGAGACCATCCGCGGCACCGCGAGGGCCGCCGCGAGCGAGACCGCGCCCCGGAACCCGGCGACCCCGCTGACCACCCGGGCCCGGGCGCCGACGCGGCGCAGCCGCTGCTGCGGGCGGCGGTCCAGCGCCCGGATCAGGTACGTGGTGGTAAACAGAAAGACGAAACGCATGCCGATGACCGTCGCCGACACCACGCCGACCGCGATGAGCCCACGGGTGAGGGCACCGCTGCCCAGGCCGCGGACCGCCGCCTGCAACTCGAGCCCTACCAGGACGAACAGACCGCCGTTGAGCAGGAACACCGACAGCGACCAGAAGGCCTGCGTCTGCTGCCGCGCGCCGGGCTGTCCTACCCGGGGTCCGGCCTGGCTCATGATGAGCCCGCTCACCACGACGGCCAGCACGCCTGAGGCGTGGATCGCCTCGGCGAGCAGGAACGCGGTGAACGGGGTCAGGATGATGGCCACGTTTTCCTGCAGCGGGTCGTTCAGATGGCGGCGGACCCGCACCGCGAGCCAGGCGGTCACCATCCCGGCCACCGCCCCGCCGCCGTAGGCGAGCACGAACAGCCACCCGACGTGCGGCAGGCTCAGGTGCTCGTCGCCCACCGTGATGCCGACGGCGAGTGCGTAGATGACCAGGGCGGTACCGTCGTTGACCAGGCTCTCGGCGCGCAGCACGGTCAGGGTGCGGCGAGGCAGTGCCCGGGCCAGGACCCCCACCGCCGTCGCGTCGGTCGGCGCCACCGCCGCCCCGAGCACCCAGGCCGGCCCCCATCCCAGCCCCAGGTAGTGCGCTGCCACCGCCACCGCCCCGGCCGTGGCGATGACGAGCCCGGTGCTCAGCAGGACGATGACGCGCAGGTTGCTGCGGATCTCGCGGAGCGACGTCGTCAGGCTCTCCCAGTACAGCAGCGCGGGGAGAAACAGGAGCAGCACTACCTCCGGCGGCAGGTGCACCCGGCGCAGCGCAGGGACGAACCCCAGCAGCGCGCCACAGACCAGCAGGAGCACCGGCGGGGCGACCCGGAAGCGGCGTGCGGCCACGGCAGACAGCAGCACCGCCAGGCCCAAGACCACGACGAGTTCAAGTCCGAGCATGGCCTGCCTCCCCTGGACCTCCGGATACTGCCATCTTCGCCGGTTTCATCTCCTGCCGGGCGGGCCGCAGGAGGCTGGCCGCCGTGGGGCGAGTAGCCACAGCGTGGTGATGAACGCGGTTGAGGTTCGTTGACATATGCAGGCAGATACCTGCATAATCTCCGGGTGGCCGACAGTGACGCCGTATTCAGGGCCCTGGCCGATCCAACGCGCCGGGCCCTGCTGGACAGGCTGCGCGAGACTCTCGATGAGAAGCTCACCCTGCTGGAAGGAGCGCAGGAGGCCGCGTCCACTAACCAGTACGAGGCGGGCTACCTGCCGGGTATCCCCCGGCTCGGCATACCGTCACTGCGGCTGTCCGACGGCCCGCCGGGAGTGGCGACCCGCCAGCCGTCGGTCGGGATGACCGGCACCATGGGCGTCGCGGCCACGTTCAGCCAGCGGGATGCCTACCTCAACGGGGTCGTGATCGGCCGGGACGCGCGGGCGCTGGGCGTGGACGTGGTCCTCGAGCCGTTCGTCAACATCGACCGCGACCCGACCTGGAGCCGGGCCTTCAACACCTTCGGTGAGGACCCGCTGCTGACCGGGCAGACCGGGGCCGGCGAGATCTCCGGGATCCAGAGCCAGGGCACCATGGCCATGGTCAAGCACTTCATCGCCTACGACGGCGGCAACAACGTGGTGGTGGACTCCCAGACCCTGCACGAGATCTACCTGGAGCCGTTCGCTGACGCCATCAACGCTGGCGTCGCCTCCATCATGTGCTCTTACAACACCGTGTCGGTGGTGGCGGCCACCCCAGTCAGCGGCGGGACGCCGGGACCGTACTCCTGCGGCAACGCCAGACCCTACGGGGATCCTGCGCGGCGAACTGGGCTTCCAGGGGTTCGTCACGTCCGACTGGGGCGCCAACCACGCCACCAGCTTCATCAACGACGGCCTGGACATGGAGATGCCCGGCACCGGTTCAGCGACATCCTGCCGACGTACTTCTCCGCCGCCGACCTCAAGGCCGCCATCGCGGCCGGCACGGTCAGCATCTCCACGATCGACGCGGCGGTCGGCCACATCCTGTACGAGATGGACCGGTTCGGCCTGCTGTCCGGCCACTCCAAGCACAACGTCACCCCGGAGCCGGTCAACGCCGACGAGCAGGTGGTCCAGCAGACCGGGCAGGACGCCGCCACCCTGCTCAAGAACGACGCCGGCGCGCTGCCGCTGTCGCACGCTGATCTCAGCCATCTGGCGCTGATCGGGCCGGGTGCGGGCCAGACCATCGCGGTCCGCCAGGCCGGGGAGAACGCGGCCGGCATCGTGTCCCGGCAGACCGGCACCTACCAGGTGCTCCAGCAGGCACTCCGGCACGACCCGGCCGCGCATCTGACGTACGCGGTGGGTGACGACATGACCGGCACCCCGGTGCCCGCTCCGCGCTGTCGCACAACGGCCAGCCAGGCCTGCTGCGCACCAACAACGGCGACGGCTCAACGTCCGTGGCCGCCCAGCTTAACAACACCCGCTCTAACGGCCAGGCGCTGGCCGCCGGCCGTCGTACACGTGGACCGGCGACCTGAACGTCCCGGTCGCGGGCAGCTACTGGATCAACCTGGGCTGCTGGGCGCGGGCGGCTCCATCAGCCTGGACGGCACAGGCAGATCGCCGCCACCGGGTTCATGCAACGGCACCGCGCCGCGCTACGGCGTGCTGCGCCCCGGCGACATCAACGTGCTGCCCACCACCGACGGGCTGGACAACCTGCGCACCCAGCTCAACCTCAGCGCCGGGCAGCACACGCTCACGGTGGCGGTCACCGCGGACGTCTCCGGCGACCCGGTGCAGGCCCGGCTGAACTGGGTCACCCCGGCCCAGCAGCAGGCCGGCACCGACGCCGCCGTGGCCGCCGCCAAGCAGGCCAAGACGGCGGTGGTGTTCGCCTGGAGCTACCGGCGCCCTGGACACCCCGCTACCAGACGGCCAGGACCAGCTCATCGCGGATGTCGCGGCGGCCAACCCGGACACGATCGTGGTGCTGAACACCTCCGACCCGATCGCGATGCCCTGGCTGGGCCAGGTCAAGGCGCGTGCTGGAAATGTGGTACCCGGGCGACACCGGCGGCTACGCCACCGCCAACGTCTGCTGGCGACACCGACCCGGCGGGACGGCTGCCCTTTACCTGGCCCGCCGCGCTGGACCAGGGCGTGGCCAACCAGCCGGCCACCCACCCCGAACGGACCTCCAACGGGGTGGACGCGAACGGGAAGTTCTGCACCACCCCCGGCAGCCCGTTCGGCGGCCAGCGTGCACCACCACCTACACCGAGGGCATCTTCGAGGGCTACCGCTGGTATGACCAGCAGCACGAGACCCCCTCTACCCGTTCGGGTACGGCCTGTCCTACACCCACTTCGCCTATTCCGGCCTGCACTGGGCACCCGCCCGCGACGGCGGCGTCGACGTCTCCTTCCGGGTGGCCAACACCGGGTGCGCCACCGGCGAAGGTCCCGCAGTCTACCTGGGACACCGGCCAGCCCTCCTGCGGGCGTGCCCTTCGCTGACCGGGCCCTGGGGGCTATGCACGCAGCACCCTGCGCCCGGCCAGTCCCAGCTCGTCCCGCTGCACGTGCCACTCGCCAGCTCCAGTACTGGGATACACAGTCAGGCACGCTGGGTAACCGCAGCCGGGCAGCGGCCGCTCTACGTGGCCAGCGACGGCGATCCGCCGATCTCACCACCACCATCACCATCCCGGGCGGCGGGCACTAATCCCGCAGCCCGCGCCACCGGGCCGGGCGGGGACCTGCCAGGTCCCCGCCCGGCCTTGACGAATCAGATGAACGTTCTTTTAATTCCTCTATGGGCCGGATCGCCGGTGTCACCGCGGCCGAGACGCGCGAGCGGTTGCTGCGCGCGGCCGCCGACGTGTTCGCCGAGCGGGGGTATGACGGCACCCGGGTGGCCGACATCGCCGCGGCCGCGGGCGTGAGCAACGGGGCCATGTACGCGCACTTCCCCTCGAAGGCGGAACTGCTCGCCGGCGCGCTGCGCACGCACGGCCGGCGGCTGCTCGCCGACGTGTTCGCCGCCGATCCCGACCGGTCGATCACCGATCTGCTCCTGGTCATCGGCCGGTGGCTGCCCCGGCGCCGGGACGTACGCGGATATCTCATCGTTGAGGCGCTGGTCGCGGCCCGCCGGGACGAGGACCTCGCCCGGCCCATGCGCGACTACGTCGGCGAGCGTGCCGACTGGCTCGCCGCACTCATGCGGGCCGCCCAGGCCAGTGACGAGGTCGACCCCGGCCTGTCCCCCGGCGCGCTCGCGCATTTCTGCCTCCTGCTGGCCATGGGCAGCGCGCTCGTCACACCCGACCTGCACGCGGTCGACGACGCAGAGTGGGCCACGTTGCTCACCCGGATCGTGACGGCTCTCGCACCACAGGGAACGACCAGCACAGACAGGGATCGCGTCATGAGGGTGCAGATCAACCCCGAGCGCTGCCAGGGACACGGCCGCTGCTACGACCTGGCCCCCGGCCTGTTCGGTGACGACGACGAGGGTTACGGGCAGGTCCTCGGCGACGGCGTCGTGCCGCCGGGCCAGGAACGCGAGGCCCACCTGGCCGCGGCCAACTGTCCCGAGCACGCCATCGACATCCCCGGGGAGACGTGACATGCCCGCCGATGACCGCTTCACCGAGGACTTCCGGGACGACCAGCCGCCCGGCATCCGCAGCGAGATCGTCACCGGCCCGGTCGCGGACTGGGCGACGGACTTCTCCCATCTTGAGCCCCAGTGGTCCGCCGACCCCTACCCGATCCAGGACGACCTGCGGCAGCGCTGCCCGATCGCGCACACCGGGCGGTTCGGCGGTGCGTGGCTGCCCACGCGCTACGAGGACGTCGCGGCGATCGCCTACGACACCGAGCGCTTCTCCTCGCGGTCGATCATCCTGAGCAACCTCCGGCCACCCCGTGAACTGGCGCCGGTCGGCGGGTCACCGCCGATCTCCTCCGACCCGCCGTTCCACCACGACGCGCGCAGAATACTGCTCCCCGCGTTCACCAAGACCGCGGTCACCAGGCAGGAGCCGGCCACGAGAGCGTTCTGCCATTCACTCATCGATGAGTTCGGGAGCCGGGACGTCGTCGATGCCGCCTGTGAGTACGCGCAGCACATCCCGGTGCGGGTCATCGCCGACATGCTCGGCTTCCCGCCGCAGGATGGGCCGCAGTTCCGTGAGTTCGTCGAGGACCTGCTCGAGGGCATCAACCGGCCGCCGGACGAGCGCATCGAGCGGGTCGGCAGGCTGTTCGACTACCTGGAGGCGCAGGTCACCGACCACCTCGAAGACCCCCGTGAAGACCTCACGAGCTACCTGATCAACGCTGAACTGTACGGTCAGCGACTCGATCCCTCGCACGTCGTCGGCACGATGGCCCTGCTGCTGATCGCCGGCATCGACACCACCTGGAGCGCTATCGGCGCGTCCCTGTGGCACCTGGCCAAGACTCCCGGGGACCGTGCGCGGCTGGTCGCCACGCCCGGGCTGCTGCCGACCGCGATGGAGGAATTCCTCCGGGCCTACGCGCCGGTCACCATGGCCCGGCTGGTCAAGGAGGACATGCACTGGCACGGAGCCGACATGAAGGCCGACGACTGGATCCTGCTGTCGTTCCCGGCCGCCAACCGTGACCCGGCCCAGTTCGACCGGGCGGGTGAGGTCATCATCGACCGTGAGGCTAACCGGCACGCCGCGTTCGGCCTCGGCATCCACCGCTGCGTTGGCTCACACCTGGCCCGGATGGAACTCCGGGTCGCCCTCGAGACCTGGCTCGAGCGCATCCCGGACTTCAGCCTCGCCGACCCCGGCGCGGTGACCTGGGCCGCGGGCCAGATCCGCGGGCCGCGCACCCTTCCGCTCCTCCTCCACTGACTGCGGCGGCTGCCCTGCCTGGACGAGCTGCGCCGATCCGTGCAAACTGCCCTGAACT
The DNA here is from genome assembly GCA_963718305.1 of uncultured Actinomycetes bacterium. GTDB lineage: Bacteria > Actinomycetota > Actinomycetes > Streptosporangiales > Streptosporangiaceae > RYN-230. The sequence continues at coordinate 348,774 of CAVQZG010000018.1, read as the reverse complement.
ACACCGGTCCCCAGCTCCGGCGGCCAGTCTCCTGGGTGATATGTGCTCGGCTGCTGGGTGATATGTGCTCGCGGGGGTGGCCGGCCGGGCCGTGGCGTGCTTGCGTGGCACAGATAGGCAGGCCCAAAGGCCCGCAGTGACGCGAAAGGAGCCGCGGCCATGCAGCTACGCGAGCGTGGGCGGTGACTACGCGCCGGGAGGTGGAGTGGCAATGAGCAAACGCTGGATGGCCCGTCTGTCGCTGGTGCTGATGCTGGCCGCGGCAGCCGTGCTGATCGGATTTGCCGGGCTGCGCAGCCTGGCGCTGGTGGGCATCGGGGCCCTCGGCGTGTGCGCGGTGGTGGCGGGCGGGTACTGGTTCCTGGCCAACCGGGGCGTGCTGCGCTGGCTCGCGCTGGCCCTGGTGATCCTGGCCCCCGTGGCCATCCTGGTGCTCTTCGGGTGGAAACACCTGATCTGGGTGGCGATCCTCTCGGTCGCGCTCGCGCTGGCCGCGGTGGTGGTGGCCCGGGTGTCGCTGGACACCGGCGGCGACTCAGCCATGCCCACTTACCCGGCATCCCGGCCCCAGCGCGCGTTCATCGTGATGAACCCCAGGTCAGGGGGTGGGAAGGTGGCGAAGTTCGGGCTGGAAGAGAAGGCCAGGGCGCTGGGCGCGCACGTGGCCCTGCTCGACGGCCCGGAAATCGTGGATGTCGCGGCCCTGGCCCGGAAGGCGGTGGCCGAGGGGTGCGACCTGCTCGGCGTGGCCGGGGGTGACGGGACCCAGGCGCTGGTGGCGGGGATCGCCGCCGAGCACGACCTGCCCTTCCTGGTGATCAGTGCCGGTACCCGGAACCACTTCGCGCTCGATCTCGGCCTGAACCGGGAAGACCCGTCCACCTGCCTTGACGCTCTCAGTAACGGCGAGGAACTCCGGATCGATCTGGGCATCATCGGTGACCGCACGTTCGTGAACAATGCGTCGTTCGGCGCCTACGCCGAAGTGGTGCGCAGCCCCGCCTACCGCGACGATAAGCGGGGCACGACCCTGCAGATGATGCCCGACCTGCTGAAAGGTCACCGGGGCGCCCGGCTGGCCGCCCGGGCCGGCGACACGTCGATCGAAGGACCGCAGGCCCTGCTGGTGAGCAACAACCCATACGAGAGCGGCGATGCCGCCGGGCTGGGACGGCGGGCCCGGCTCGACACCGGGACTCTCGGCTTCATCGCCGTCGAAGTGGACAGCGCCGCGCAGGCGATCGGGCTCATGCGCCACGGCACGGGCCGGGGGCTGACCTTCGGCGCGGCCAAGGAAGTCGTGGTCGACGCCGACACTCCCGAGGTTCCCGTCGGCATCGACGGTGAGACGATCATGATGCCCGCGCCCGTGCGCTGCTCCATCCGGCCCGGCGTACTCAGGGTGCTGGTCCCGAAGGACCGTCCGGGCGTCCCGCCACCCAAGCCGTCCCTCGACTGGCCCAGCCTCTGGCGGCTGGCCTCGTTCCGCTCAGCTTCAAACGGCTCAGCTTCAAACGGCTCAGACTCAACCGGCTCAGTGACAAACGGCCCGGGAGTTCGGCCGGACTGAGCGTCCACCGGCTTTCAGATGTCAGTAACGAGCCTGACCGGCTGGCCCGTCACCCGGGCGATGGTCTGGTAGTCACGATCATCGCAGAGCACGATCAGCCGCTCGCGCTCCGCCGTGGCGGCGATGAGCAGGTCAACCGGGCCCGCTGACCGGTGGGCCCCAGTTTCGGTGAGCAGCTGCTGGATTTCTGCTGCGCGCTCGTATGCTCTGTCCGGCATGGGCACCCAGCCGAGCAGGTCATGCAGCAACTGCTGCTTCTCCAGCCGGTCAGCCAGTGACCGCGCGGAGAAAAGGAACTCCAGCTCGACGATCGGGCAGATCGCGATCACCCCGGCCGCCAGGTGATCCGACCAGGCCTTTCTCAGCCCGCTTTGCAGGATGCGGAACAGGCCTGAGGTGTCGATCAGGTACAGCGCCGGGCTCACCGGCGGTAGGCCGACTTGTCGTCAACGAACTCATCAAAGTCGCCACGGTCAGCCATCTCGCCCAGCCGGGCCAGGGCGCGCAAGCGTACGAGCCGCTGCCCTACCTCCCGCAGGGCGGCATTCACGGTGTCCTTCTTGGTCGTGGTGCCCAGGACCTCGGCCGCTACCGCCAGGGCCTCCTGGTCGATTTCAATGGGTGTCTTCGCTGTGGCCATAGGACCGCCCTCCCTCAACAGGACAGATCCAGGATATCATGGACGTCTCGTATGGATATCTAGGATATCCATACGAGCCCTGGCCGCACCGCACCCGTGGTGCTCGCGGCCGGTGACCGCGCCAACCCAGCGGGTCATCCGTCCGGCCCGGGCCGGCCAGCCCGCCGCCGCAGATACCAGCGCACCGCCTCAACCCCGCCGGTCACGGCGAAGGCGAGCCCGAACGCGAGCACGAGCCCTTTCCAGGCCTCATTCTCGAACGCCCGTCCGCCGAAGTACCCGAGCAGCGACGCGTACAAAGCCCAGATAAGGGCCGCCACGGCATCGAACACCGCGAAGCGCCGCCAGGGGAACGCCAGCGTGCCCGCGGCCAGGGTGACGGCGGTCCGTCCGCCCGGGATGAAGCGGGAGACCACGATCAGCTCGCCGCCGCGCCGGGTGAGCTGACGCTCGGCCCAGGCGAGGGTTTTCTCCCCCTTGCCTCCATGAAGGAACCGCTGGGTCGCGCGGGTACCGAAACGGCGGCCGACCAGGTATGCGGTGTTGTCGCCGAGAAATGCGCCGCAGGCCGCGGCGACGATGATCAGCGGCAGGTAGAGGCCGCCGGCCGAGGCCACCACGCCCGCCGTGATCACCGATGCCTCGCTCGGCACCACCGGCACGAGCACATCGAGGAAGGCGAGGAGGAAGACGATGCCGTACGCCCACCCGGACGCTTCCGAAACGAGGTGCGTGAACTGGCCGAACACGGCGGCTAGCCGCGGCAGGGGCAGCGGTGAGCCTCACTCCGGGCAGCGTTGGCCATCACCCGACCATATGCCGCTTGAACAGGGCGTGCAGCGGGCACGGCTCCGAGCGCGAACGATGCGGCACGCAGGCCAGCGCGGCCGGGCGGCGGACGAGGAGGACGTCAGATGACAGCAGCTGACGAAGGCGGCCAGCTCAGTTTTGCCCAGGACATCAGGCCGCTGTTCCGGGTGAAAGACCGCGAGTCGATGAAGGCGGCCTTCGATCTCTTCGACTACGGCGACGTCGCCACTCATGCCGACGCCATCGTCGGTGCCCTGCGCGCGGGGCAGATGCCATGCGACGGCGCGTGGCCCGCGGACCGCGTGCAGATCGTCCAGCGCTGGATCGACGCGGGCAAGCCGGCCTAGGCCCGGCCGGGGCTCCCATCCCCCGGTGCCTGTCCCACGGCCTTTGCCGGCCTCATGAGAGGCTGCGCTGCATGGGGCAGGCTGGTCCGGACGGTTCGCTGCTGGCCAGGCAGGCGCTGGACTGGCTGCTGGGGATGGCGCAGGAGCACGGGACAGGCCTGGCGTGGACGGGCCGGCCGGATGACGATGAGCTCGACCCGACCTTGTACAGCGGCACCGCGGGGATCGTGCTGGCTCTGCTGGAGGGTTATCAGCACTTCGGGGACGAGCGCTATGCCGAGGCGGCCGCCCGGGGCGCCCGGACTGTCGCCGCGGCCGTCAGCCAGGAATGGCCGCTGTCCTCGCTGTATTTCGGCCTGGCCGGCCTGGCGTTCGCGCTGCGCGAGGCCGGCCACATGCTGGGAGATCGCCAGGCGGGCCAGGCCGCGGACCGCGCGCTGGCCCTCGTCCGCTCGCGGTTCGACGGTCAGCGCTGGGCCGACCAGTTCGAGTTGCTCGGCGGCAACGCCGGCGTGGCGCTGGGGGCGGCGCGGGCCGGCGACCTGGACCTGGCCGTCCTGGCGGTGACGCCGTACCTGGCCGCCGCGGAACCGACGGCCGGTGGCGTGCAGTGGGAGGTCCGCGCCGGGGTCCCGGCCCGGTTCCACCACCTGTCGCACGGCACGCTCGGCATCGTCTACGCCCTGGCCGCGACCGGCCAGGCGGCCGGCCGGGCCGACCTGATCGACCTGGCGCTGGGCGGCGCGGCCGACGTCGTCTCCCGCAACGAGGCCGGACCGGACGGGTTTGTTGTCCCGCACTCCGACCCGCAGCACAGGCCGGAACGGATCGAGCGCTACAGCTACGGCTGGTGCCACGGCCCGGCGGGCGACGCCCAGGCCTTCCGGTTGCTGGCCCAGGTCACCGGCGACCCGGCCTGGACGGCGCTGGCCCGCCGGTGCTGGCACACCGTCACCTGCTCAGGCCTGCCCCAGCGGCTGCGGCCCGGATTCTGGGACAACAACGGCCGCTGCTGCGGCACGGCCGGAGTCCTGGCCCTGGCCTGCGACCGGCAGGCCGAGCACGCGGACGGACTGGCCTTCGCGGACATCCTGGCCAGCGACCTCGCCGGGCGGGCCACCGCAGACCCTGGCGGCGCGCGCTGGAGCAACTACGAGCACCGGGCCAGCCCGGCCACCCTGGCCCCGCGCACCGGATGGGCCATGGGCAACGCCGGCATCATCCGGGAACTGCTGCGCCACGCACGCCTCCGGGACGGCCGGGACCCCGGCTACGCCATCGCCTGGCCCGACCACCCGCCGGTCGTCTCTCGCGGGCCGTCTAGCCGGTCGTCTCCAGCCGGTCATCGCGGCCGGGCTAAATAAGTACCAGGCCACCGACCGCAAAATTCCGCGCGGGCGGTTACCTTGGTGAAGGTCTACGGCGACGTGCACAAAGGCAGGCCCAGTGAGAGATGACATCACCATTGTCCTGACCGACCGGGCGTACCTGGAGTGCCCTCGCTGGCACGACGACCGGATCTGGGTCTCAGACTTCTACCGGCACGAGGTCCTGTCCGCGACCGAGGACGGGCAGGATGTCCGGGTCGAGGCCGAGGTTCCGCACCAGCCATCCGGACTGGATTGGCTGCCCGACGGCCGGCTGCTCATCGTCTCCATGCGCGACCGCAAGCTGCTGCGCCGCGAGCCGGACGGCGAACTGGTCGTCCACGCCGACCTGGCTGACCATGTCGGCGAGCATCCCAACGACATGGTCGTCGATGCCCAGGGCCGAGCGTATGTCGGCAACTTCGGCTTCGACCTGATGGGCGGCGCCGACATCGCGCCGAGCTGGCTGCTGCGCGTCGACCCCGACGGCAGCGTCACGCGCGTGGCCGAGGACCTGTGGTTCGCGAACGGCAGCGTGATCACCGACGACGGCGTCCTGCTGGTCGACGAGACCTTCGGCAACCGGGTGAGCGCCTTCGACATCGAGCCCGACGGCAGCCTGGCCAACCGCCGGGACTGGGCGGCCTTCGGCCCGCTGCCCACCGCACTGGGCCTGAGTGATGCGCTGCCCGGTCTCGTCGTGGCCCCGGATGGATGCACGCTCGACGCTGAAGGCGCCTTGTGGATCGCGGACGGGCTGAACGGCCGGGTCCTGCGGGTCCGCGAGGGCGGCGAGATCGCGGCGGAGATCGCCGTGGGCATGGGCGTGTTCGCCTGCGGTCTCGGCGGATCAGACGGCCGGACCCTGTTCATCTGCGCCGCGCCGGACTTCGACGAGCACGCCCGCAGCGCGGCGCGGGAGGGACAGCTGCTGTCGGTGCGGGTCGATGTCCCGCACGCCGGCCGCCCCTGACCCACAGCGAGCCGGTGCCGGCACCGCGCCGGCCCGTTCTTTACGGCTGGTCCGCGGGCGGATCCGCTGCCCGGCCTGCTGGCCTATCCGCGGCCAGGTCCGCGACCATGATCATGCGCTGGTGATCGGCGGTCAGCGCCTGCCCGTCCTCCCCGTAGCCGGCCACCGCCGTGAATCCCGCGGCGAGCAGCCAGTCCCGTAGCTCGGGGAAGCCGAACAGCCGTTTGACGAAGGTCACCCGGCGGGTCCGGCCGCCGCGGATGACCGTCCGCTCCGCCTCGAACCGGCCGGTCAGCGCATCCAGGTGGTAACGGTCGACGAGCATGTCGCCGTTATCCCGCGCGGCCACGACGCGCGACGGGCAGTACGAGGCGAGGAAGGTGGTCAGGTTGTCCAGGTCCATGGCCAGCCGGCCACCCGGTCGCAGGACCCGGGCGATCCCGTCCAGCACGCCGCGGTTGGTGGTGTCGTCGAAGTACCCGAACGCCGTGGACCAGTTGATGACCCGGTCGAAGCGGCCGGTCCACGGTATCTGGCGCATGTCCCCGGCTACGTACTCGACGCGGACTCCAGCGGCGGCCGCGTCAGCCCGGGCCCGGTCCAGGAAGACCTGCGACGAGTCCAGGCCCGTGACCCGGCATCCGCGGGCCGCCAGGCGGTTGGCCAGCTCCCCGTGCCCGCAGGCCAGATCCAGCACGCTCAGGCCCGGTTGCAGATCCAGCAACCGCCAGGTCAGCTCCGCGGCAGCCGCAGCGGAGGAATCCGTGCCCGGGACGACCGGCCCGTGCGCCGCAAACTCGCTGCGGCCAGGCGGCGCCGCGAAGAAATGCAGATAGTCCTCGTCATACATGGGTGCGGCGTCGAACAGGTCGGTCATGCGGTGAAGAGTAGAGATGACCCCTGAGGGGCGGCAACGGCATTACCCCGGCGGTGAGCTGGCCGGCTTGCGGTGCATCCGGTAGTGCAGGACGAGAAAGGGCAGGCCGAACACGGAGAACGCGTGCTCCGCCCGCAGGTCGCCGTCGCGCACATAGACATCGAGCTGCTCGGCGAACCCGCGGACCGCCACCGCGGTGAGCTCGCCGCTGGCCGGGTCGATATACGCCAGATAGTGCCCGGGCTGGTCCAGGTCGCTCCGGCTGGTCAGGACCAGGCCACCGGCGGGCCGGGCCCGGGGCAGCAGCGTCGCGGTGAAGCTGGCCTGCGGCAGCGGGAAGCCCACGCTGACGTAGCCGCGGCCGCCGTGCCGGTAGGTGGTGTAGATGCCCACGTAGATCGGCTCATCGGTGTCGGCGAACGAGCGGATCCAGCAGCGGACCGCGACCGCATCGTCGGCTGAGGTGATCACGTCGATCCGGCTGCGGATGCCGCGGAGCGTCTCCCGCTGGTTCATCGGCACGTTCGCCTGCCCCAGCGGGCGGGCCACCATGGCCCGGTACAGCAGGTAACCGGGCCGGACCCAGAGCCGCCATTCCGGCACGATGTCGAGCGAGAACCGGGTGGTGTGCTCGTAGAACTCCCGGACCTGGGGATCCAGGCCGGCCGGGTCGAAATCCGGGCTGGCCAGCTCCTGTACTGAGGACACGATGCCCACATCGGGGGCAGCCGGGACGTAACGCCCGCCGAGTTCTGCGGCCAGCTCACGCAGGTATCCGGTGCCCACGTACCGGGACCGGGCGGCCCGCGGCACCACGAACGGCAGGTCTTCGGCCCGGACCCGCTCCGCGAGCAGGGTCACCGCGGCGTCCCGGAAGACCAGCGCCGACACCACCCGGTAGGTCAGCATCGTCGTGCTGGCCACGACCGCGGCGGGGACCGTGCGCCACCGCGCGCCGAGCAGCCCGCCGACCGCGGCTCCGAACACCGGCCCGGCCAGCACCTTCTGCGGGCGGATCCCGAGCAGGCCACCCAGGCCCCCGGTCACCGCCCCCACCGCCACCGGCCCGGCCCGGCCGGTCCGGCCCGCCGCCCAGCCGAGTGGGGCCACCAGGGCCGCGCTGGTCGCGATCCGCTGCCACAGCGCGGGGATCTCACCAGGTCGCTGCCGGGCCCGGGCCACCGCCTCCGACGCCGCCAGCAGGCCCGCGCCGGCGGCCGCGCCCACGCTGGCGGCCCGCGGGCCCCGGTGACCGGCCAGCGCCGCCCCGGCCACGCCGCCGATGGCCGCGGCCCAGATGACCTGCCGCCGCCGCTCCCCCGCCTGCCCCGGCTCACCCGACACCATGATCACAACGTACCGGCTGCCCCGTTTTTTCCAACCGGCAACGGACTGCGTCCCTGCCAGCCCGGGAACCTGAGCTTTGCCCTGGGGGCCAGGACCTCCGGCTCCCGGTCGCAGACCACGCAGACGGTGGACCTGACCAACCAGGGCTCGTCCGCCTGCACTCTGGACGGCTTCCCCGGCGTGGACCTGGTCGGCGTGGCGAGAGGCCAGCAGAACTACCGCTGGTCGCTGGCCCGCCGGTCCAGGCGTTATTCGAAGGTGAGGCTGCAGCCCGGCGGGACCGCGCCGATCATGTCCGGCTCCTGATTCCGGCTCCCGAGGTCGAGGGCCGTGGCCTGGCGATTACTGGGCGGCGGGCTCGCGGCAGGCCTGGACGGCCTCGGCTTCGGTGTCGTAGACCGGGAGTACCCTCATCAGGCCCGTGGTCTCCAGGATGTTCCGGGCCTGGCGGGACGGCGCGGCCAGGGCCAGGCAGTCCTCGGTCCCCCGGACCCGGTGCCACACCCCGACCAGGACGCCGACGCCGGTCGAATCGATGAAGTTCACGTTGGCCAGGTTCACGACCAGGCCGCGATAGGCCTCGTCGGTGAGAACGCGGAGGAGCCCCGTCCGGAGCTCGCCGCTGGTAGACACGTCAACCTCACCGCTCACCGTGACCACCGCGATGTCGCTGTCGGCCCGGTAGTTCAGCAACTCATCTGGTACGCCCGCTGTGCTCATGGATGACTCCTCCTGGCCGGGAACGCAGCCGGATGCGACGGCGCCGGCCTGATCCGGCACCGCCTGGATCCCCCCACTACCCGGCTGGCCAGGAAAGAATCACCAGCCGGTCATCACGGAGGCCACCTGGCCACGAACTCGGTACGGTTCGCGCACTGGGTCTTGGCCAGGATGCTGCGGACGTGCGACTCCACCGTGCGCTCCGACAGCACCAGCCGGGCCGCGATCTGCCGGTTGGACAGCGCCTCGGTGAGCAGGGTGGCGACTTCCCGCTCCCGGCCGGTCAGCGGATCCGCGTCATCGCGGCCGGCGGCCAGCTGGGCCGCGAGCCGCCCGGCCGCGGCCACCGGCCCGGGCATGTCCAGCCGGGCCGACAGGTCCAGGGCGTCCTGCGCCAGCGCCGCCGCCTCGGCCCGCTGGGCCCGGTCGCCGTCGCGCAGCAGCCCGGCCAGGCTGAGCGAGGTCAGCGCGATGTCCGGCCGGGCGCCGATCGCCCGGTTGCGCGGCAGCGCCTCGCGCAGCAGCTCGATGGCGCTCGCGTGGTCGCCGAAGACCTCACATAGCTCGCCGAGGTTACGGCTGATCGTGCCCAGGAAATACACGGTGGAGGTGCCCAGCGCGCCCGGGTACGGCCGGAACGGCAGCAGCTGCCGGTAGACGATCTCAGCCGCCGCGGCGTCGCCGAACAGCTGGATGAGCTCGACCATCTGGGTCAGCACCGCCGGCCAGGCCGGGTGCTCTGTCGGATACGGCAGCAGGCCGCACAACCGGTCGTAGATGCTCCGCGCTTCGGGCAGCGAGCCGGTCAGCGCCAGCACGTTCGCGCGCTCGACCTCAACGATCGGCGTGGACGGCGCCGCGGCCAGCACCTCGCCCAGTCCGTCGGGCAGGCTGGCGGGGTCACCGCGCACCACCGCCAGCCGTACACCGTGCGCGAAGTGCATGGCCATCGCGGTCTGGTCACCGGAGTCGCGGGCGATCGCGAACGCGCGGCGGCTGTGCTCGGAGGACTCGGCGAACTGGCCGGCCAGCATGGCCCGGCTGGCGTGCAGCCGGTGCAGGTGCCATTGCGCCAGCGGCAGGGCGGACCGGCGGGCCAGCCGTTCGATGCTGCTGACCGCGGCGTCGACGACATCCAGCCGGGCCGACAGGTAGGCCGCGTGGATCCGCCACTCGTGCCCGATCAGCGCGGCGAGCGGCTGCCCGAGCGCCTCGGCCCGGTCGGCCACCAGGTCGCCGAGCCGCATCCGTTCCGGTGTGTCATCGGGGTGCACGAGCGTCATCTCGCGCGCGTGCGCGGCCTCGATCTCGGCCAGCGGGTCGCCGCTCTCCGCGGCGAGGGCCAGCGCCTCGCGGGCCAGCGCCTCAGCCGCCGCGACATGGCCGGAATCGGCCTCCATCGTGGCTAGCTGGGCCAGGACGCGAGCACGAAGATCAATTCCGAGATCCGCGTACGCCAGGGCGCGCTGGCAGAGCCGGGTGAGCACCTCCGCGGCTTGCGGGTACGTGACGCCCTGCAGCACCAGGGCACTGCGCGCCACGAGGTCGCCGCGGCCTGCGGCGGCGGCCGCGTCCGCGGCGTCGACGCAGCGTTCCAGGCAGGTGTCGTACCGGCCGGCCAGGTATTCCGCGTGCGCCAGCTCGAGCAGCACGTCGGTGCGCTCGACGCCGTCTGCCTCGACCGCGGACATATCGGCCAGCGCCCCGGCCAGCAGCCGGGCGGCATCGTCGTAGGCCCGGGCCGACCGGGCCTGCGCCGCCGCCTTCCGGGCCCACGCTGCCGCCGCCCGCCGCGTTCCGGGATCGGTACCCGCGTGCCGCCAGTGCGCGGCGATCCGGCCCGCCCGGCCAGCGTCGGCCGACGACTGGAGGGCGAGCGCGGCCGCGCGGTGCAGCACCCGGGCCGTGGCCGGGTCGAGGCGGTCCACGATGCCGTCGCGGACCAGCGCGTGGGCGAAGCGGTAGCGCCGGGTCCCCTCGTCCACCGCCAGCAGGCCGCCCCGCCACGCCGCGGCCAGCGCCTCCGCGACGCTGTCGTCGTGCCACGCGGCCGGCCCGGCTGGCGCGTCGCCGGGGTTCCCGGCGACGACGGCGGCCAGCAGATGATCGTCGACGATTTCGCCGAGGACGGCGGCCGCCTCGATGACCCCGCGCTGGGCCGGGGTCAGGGCGGCCAGCAGGCCGCCGACGACCACGGTGAGGTCGGCTGACCCGTACCCGGCCCGCACGGCCGCCACCAGGAGGGGCAGGCCGCCGGTGCGCTGGTACACGTCGGAAGCCAGGGCAGGATCGACCAGTTCGGCGACCTCGCCGGGGGTGAAGGGCGCGAGGGGGAGCGTCACGGCGCCGTACCGGCCGAGGCCGGCCAGGCGGATCCCGACCTCCTGCGGCGCAGGCGACCGCACGGTGCCGATGACCGTGACGGGGGTGCCACCCGAAGCCATCCCGACCTGGGCCAGGAGGTCCAGCGACGCGGCGTCCGCCCAGTGCAGGTCCTCGAGCACCACCGCCAGCGGGCCGGCCTCGATCAGCGCGTCGCTCATCTGCGCGAGCGCGGCGAACCGGGCGGAGGCCGCCGCGGCCGGCTCGATGTCGGGTTCGTCAGCGATCTCGACCCCGGCCCGCCGCAGCGCGGCGCGCCAGGGCCACAGCGGCGGCGCAGGCTCCGCCGGGCAGTACCCGCGGACGACCGGCGGAGCCGCGGCGTCCCGGACCGCCTGGTCGACGAGAGTGGTCTTGCCGACGCCGGCCGGGCCGCTGATCAGCAGAACCCCGCTGGATGACCGATCCTGGGCGGCCAGGTGGGCGGCCAGGACGCCTAGTTCTCGCTCCCGGCCGACGAACACGGCACCCCCCGCGGCAGCGGACACGCACCCAGTATCGCGCAGCCTGGCCACCAGGATTCAGTACCGCACTTCAGTACCGGCACGGATGTGCCGGCCGGGTCCGGATACGACGCTGGCGGACATGGATATCTCCGTACACCCACAGCCCAGCGCCCACCCGGTCGAGACCGGGTGGGTGGACGATGCGCTCGCGAGCGCCTACGCCGCCGGGGACCCCCTCGGGGCACTGATCGGGCGGCCCCTGGCCCCCGGCGACGGAATCATGCTGGTCGGATGGCCCGAGACCGGACCTGGCCGGTATCACCTGATCGAGACCCGCCCCGGCCGCAGTGCGGGGCCGGCCACGTACCTGCAGGTCGTGGAGTTCTCCGGTCCTCGCAGCGAGGAGTGGGTCGCGGCCGAGCAGCGGGCGGCGGCGGGCCGTCTGGGCCCGGCCACCGAGGGCATCGCCGGCATCGTCTCGGTGCTGCGGATGCGCGCCGCGGACAACGCCTACCTGGTGGCGGTCCTCGCCGAGAGCATGGACGTCTTCGACGCAGCCGCCCAGGCCATCATGTCCACCGACCTGCTGCCGGGGGAGGATCCGGCGTTCCTCGGCGGTCCCGACCGGATCAGCTTCTACCGGCTGGTCCACGCCGACCTGCCGATCCCCGAAGGGAGCCGGTCATGACCACGATGACCTCGGTCGGCGCCGGGATGTGGACCGCCGATCTCACCCGCACCCGGGCCGCGTTCGCGGCGCGCCACCTGTTCGGGCAGACGGTGCACGGCACGATCGCCGTGACGGGCGGGACGCTCGAGGTGGGCCCGGACGGGCAGCCCCGCCGGTTCCAGGCCACCCTCGACCCCGCCTCGATCGACACCGGGAACCCCCGGCGCGACGCTGACCTGCGCGGCCGGCGCTTCCTGGCCGCCGAGGCGTACTCCCTCATGGAGGCCGCCGCCGACGGCATCGACGTCGCCGGCGACGGGTGGCGCGCCGACGCGGTGCTGCGGGTGCGCCGATGTGCGGCGCCGCTGCACATCGACGCGAAGCTGGACGTGCTCCCGACCGAGGCCCGGCTGCTGGTGAGCGGCACGGCCCGGCTGGACCTGCGCGACGCCGGCATCCGGGTACCCGGGCTCCTGGTCCGCCGGTTCGTTGACCTGTCGTTCTCGGCCCAGCTCACCCGGCAAACGTGACGATGCCGAGGTCGCGGCGCCTGGTTTCCCGGGCAACTGGGCGCTGCGACCTCACGCTGCGGCGGGCGCCTGGCATCCTGGGGGCATGCAGAGCGTGTATGAGGCCGCAGGCGGCCAGGCGGGCCTGCTCCGCCTGGCCGAGGCGTGGCACTCCCGGGTGATGGCCGACGAGATCGTCAGCCACGCGTTCAGCCACGGATTCCATCCGCAGCACAACGAGCGGCTGGCCGCCTACTGGGCCGAGGCCCTCGGCGGCCCGGCCCGCTACTCCGGCAGCTACGGAGACGAGACCTCGGTCGTGCGGATCCACAGCGGCAACGGGCCGCACGAGGACATGGACCGCCGCGCGATTGCCTGTTTCGACCAGGCCATGCACGACACCGGCCTGGAACCAGCCGGGCTGCGGCAGGTGCTGCACGACTACTTCGCCTGGGCCACCACCACGACCCTGTCGCGCTATCACGAGTCGGCTGACGAGGTTCCCGGGGGCCTGAGCATCCCGCGATGGTCCTGGGATGGGCTGCAGCACTGAACCCGGACCGGGTGGTCTCAGATTGGGCCTGACCGGCTCGCCAGCCCGGGGCAGGATGGCGCCAGCACGGCGATTTGTCCATGAGCGCGGGAGGCGGCCGATGTCCGGGGAAGCAGAGTCAGCGGGTCAGGTGCACAGCTGGGACACCCACACCATGCCGTGGGAGATCCGCCACATTGACGAGCTCAACGGCGATCTCGCCGCGAAGCAGCTCATCGAGGATCCCGACACCGGGATGTCGGTGATGAAGATGAAGTATTTCGCCGGATTCACCAACGAATGGCACACGCACAACTGTGCGCACGGCATGTATGTCCTCGACGGCATCCTGAAGACGCACGCCGGTTCCTTCGGCCCGGGCAGCTTCGTGTGGTTCCCCGAGGGGATGGAGATGGAGCACGGCGCGACCCAGGACAACGACGTGACCTTCTTGTTCATCGCGAACAAGCCGCTCGACATCCATTACACCCAGGCCGGCCAGCCAGCGCCAGCCGGGTAGCGGCCGCGGCCGCCGAGCTGACCGGGCCAGTACCAGCACCAGGCGCTGGCTATGCTCGGCGGGTGGATGTCACCTCGCTGGGGTACCGGACTGACCTGATGATCCGGGCCCTCGAGGGCAGCCAGGTCGTTGATCACCCCGGTTACGTGACCGTCCGCACCCCGGCGAACCCGGCTTTCTGGTGGGGCAACTTCATCCTGCTGCCGGCCGGGGCGGTGGACGAGGGGCCGGAGCCCGGCCTGGCGCGGTTCAGGTCTGAGTTCCCGGACTCGGCTCATGTGGCGCTGGGGATCGACGTCACCAGCGGGGCCGCAGCCGGGCTGGACGCCTTCGCCGCAGCCGGGCTTGATGTCCAGCACGACACGGTCCTGACCGCCGCGGCCCTCCGCGAGCCGCCGCATCCGAACCATGCGGCGGTGCTCCGGGAGCTGGCCGGGGACGACGACTGGCGGCAGTCCGCGCAGTTGCGGGCGGTCTGCGATGCCGAGGAGGGAAGCTCTGCGGCCGACCCGGCCTTCATCGCAGCGCGGGATGCGGCCCGGCGCGCCCTGGCCGGGACCGGTCACGGGGCGTGGTTCGGCGCGTTCCTCGACGGTCAGCTGGCCTCCCAGCTGGGCGTGTTTTCTGACCGGCGCGGGGTGGCCCGCTACCAGGAGGTGGCCACCCATCCGGACGCCCGCCGGCAGGGGCTGGCCGCCACGCTGCTCTGCCACGCCGGCCGGTACGCCACCGGCCATCTCGCCGCCACGACGCTGGTGATCGTCGCCGATCCCGGGGAGCCCGCCATCGGTCTCTACCGGGCGGTCGGGTTCGCGGACTACGAGACCGAGGTCAGCGTGTCGCGGGCGCCCTCGTAACATGACGGGGCGGTTGCCCGGCTGATCGGGACCTCGGCGGCGTGATCGCGGGACGTGCACCGGGGGGGCCATGCTCACAGAGTTCTACATTCCGTTGTCCGCAGTGTGTTTCACGCTGCTGGGCTTGTGGCTTGTTGTCGCAGCGATCCGTCAGGCCGGGTGGCGGGGAAGTTCGCTGCACCAGCGGCGAGCCTTCGCCGTGGCTACCCATTTCTCGCTGCCCGGATTGGCGGCCCTGCTGGTCCTGGTCAACCCGGGCAGCGGCGGGCTCTGGCGGGTATCGCTCGGCGTCGCCGCGGGAGGCGGGATCGTCGCCCTGATCGCGCTGCGCGCGCCCGCGGCGGGCAAGGTTGGCCTGGCCGCCTACCTGGCGGCGATGGCCGCCTATGTCGTGATCGTGATACTGGCCATTCACCCGCACATCGTCGGCCAGCTGAGCTTCCCGATCGCGCCGGAGCGCATCGCGGCCGTGCTGCTGACCGCCGTGGTGTTCGTGGGCGTGAACGTCGCCTGGCTCCTGGTGTTCGAGAACGCGGAACCAGGTTCGCGGCCCGGCGGGTGACCCGCACGACGCGCGGGCTGGCTAACGGCCCGGGTCAGGGGATCTGCTGGCCAAAGCCGGCCAGCTGCGGAACCAGGAGCGGCCAGCTCTTGAAGAGCGACTCGCCCGGGGCGTCCCGCTGCTCGCCGCGCTCGATCCACTCCCGGTCGCCCCAGGGCGGTTCCAGCAGGCGTGCGCCCGGGATCAGGGCCGCCACCGCCTATCGCTCGCACCGCTGCGGAAGACGATCGTCGGAACCGAGATGGCGGCGGCGATGTCGGCGTCGGGGATGCCGGGGATCGTCTGCCCCGCGACCGGCGGTGCGTAGGCGGCCATCCACCGCTCCAGGTCCGCGATGAACTCCTGGGGGTCCATGGCCAGGACGGTCGCGGTTGCCCGGATTCCGCTCCAGGACTTCCTGCCACTCCGGCAGCTCGATCAGCGCTTCATGCCGTACTTCCAGGCCGCCTCGATCGAGCCGCGCAGTAGTCGTGCCCAGCACCATCGGCCGAACACACCACCGCTGATCCACCGCATGGCCAGGCCCGGCGGATGCAGGGCTGCGGGCGACGGTGAGCGGAACCGTGGCAGCCCGAGACCGTTGATCCGTGGTGACTGCCATGTTTCGCAGCCTACGAGCGGGGGGTGGCCGCGTCTAGCGAGTGAACAAACATTTGATCTCAAATTTGACGCGGGGCATCGGCGCGACGCCGGTGGTCACGTCAATCCTCGGCGGCCCGGTCAGGGCCCCGGCTCTGTCGGCCGGTCCGGATACGGTCGTGGCGACGGGGAGGTGCTGGCATGTCGCTGACATTGCTCGACTGGCGTCGCAGGGTCGCCCGGCTGTATGAGGAGGTTCGCGGGGAGCCCGACATCGTGGCCGCGCACGATCACTGGCGCCGGACCCGCGACGACCTGCTCCGCACCCATCCGGACTCTCCCATCCCCCAGCCACAGCGCGCTGGTTACCCGGGTGCGCCGGTCGCGGCCTACGACCCGCAGCTGCGTTTCCATGTCCTCGTGGATACCGACGTGCCGCCCAGGCACATGGAGCTCCCCACTGGTTCGGACGGGATCGTCCCGTTCGACCGCATCGGAATAGCGCATCTGCCCAGGTACGGCGACCTGGATGTGTGGTGGCTGGGCTCTTACGGCGGGGGCGTCTTCGTCCCGGTGAAGGACGCCAGCGCGGGGGTGACCACCTACGGCGGGGGCCGGTATCTGATCGACACGGTCAAGGGCGCGGATCTCGGCGGCGACGACGGCCGGCTGATCCTCGACTTCAACTTCGCCTACAACCCGTCGTGTGCCTACGATCCGGCCTGGGCGTGCCCGCTGGCTCCCGCGGGCAACACCCTCAGCCGCCCGCTGCCGGCCGGAGAACTTGTGCCGTCATCGCAGGCCAGCGAGGGAGCGCGGGAATGAAGCCGGCCCGTCCCGCCGCGAGGCTAATTTAGCTAATCTAGATTAGTGATAGAGTGCGGCCATGGGGCAGAACGGATCAGGCCTGGCCGCGGTGAGCAGCCTCGACGATCCGGTGCGGCGCAGCCTGTACGAGTTCGTGTCCGGGAGCGCCGAGCCGGTAGGGCGGGACGCGGCAGCGGCCGCAGCAGGGATCGGCCGGCCGCTGGCCGCGTATCACCTGGACAAGCTGGTCGGACTGGGCTTGCTGAGCGCCTCCTACCAGCGGCCTGCGGGCCGGGGAGGTCCCGGGGCGGGCCGCCCGGCCAAGGTGTATGCCCGTTCCGGAAACGAGTTCGCGGTCACCGTGCCACCCCGGGAGTACGAGCTGGCGGCCCGCCTGCTCGCGGTGGCGGTCGAATCCGACCGGGGTGCCGCAAGCAGGGCCGCACTGCACGACGCCGCTCAGCAGTTCGGTGCCGGCCTGGGAGAGCGCAGCCGGGCCGCCGATCCCAGCGGTGAAGGAGCCCGCCAGGCCGCAGCGGACGCCCTGCGCGGCCATGGATTCGAGCCCGGCCAGGACGAAGATGGCACCATCCGGCTGCGCAACTGCCCGTTCCACCAATTGGCCGCCGAGCACCGCGACCTCGTCTGCGGCATGAACCTGGCCCTGATCGAGGGCCTGGTCGCGGGCCTTGGCGCGAGCGGGCTGCATCCGGTCCTTGATCCGCGGCCGGGGCATTGCTGCGTCGCGATAGGCAGCGGCGCTCCATCAGACGACGAGCAGGGGGCGGAAACGTCATGACGCAGGAACTGGCCATCGATCCGGCGGAGCTGGCGCGGCCGGCCGGGCAGCAGGCACCCGGCACCGTGCTGCCCTCCCGGCCGGAGCTGCACATAGCCAGCGATGCGGGCGGCGTCGACCTGGCGGCGGCGGAGCAAGCCGCCACGGACTTCCTCACCGCCCTGGGGATCGATGTTGACCGGGCCGGATTGCGGGAAACACCGGCCAGGATGGCGCGGGCCTACGCGGAACTGTTCGATGCCCAGCCGCTGCAGCTGACCACTTTCCCTAACGACGAGGGCTACAGCGAACTCGTCCTGGCCCGGGCCATCCCGTTCCGGACGGTCTGCGAGCATCATCTGCTGCCCTTCTCCGGCGTCGCGCACGTCGGCTACCTGCCTGGCGAGCGCATCCTCGGCCTGTCCAAGCTGGCCCGCCTCGTGGAGCACTTCGCCGCCCGGCCGCAGACCCAGGAACGGCTGACCAAGCAGGTCGGCGACTGCCTGGCCGCGCGACTTCACCCCCGCGGCACGGGCGTGGTGCTGGAGGCCGAGCACTCGTGCATGACGGTGCGCGGTGTGCGGGCCCTCGGTTCCACCACCGTCACCTCCGCCTTCACCGGAACGCTGCACTCCGATGCACCCGCCAGGGCCGAATTTTTTGCCCTGGCTGGCGTGCGTAGCTGATCGCTCGCCGCCATGAGGCGGGAAGTTCGCCGCCATGAGGCGGGAAGGGAGTCACGATGAACGACACACTGCGGACCCTGAGCGAGGCCGGGGTCTCGATCTGGCTGGATGATCTGAGCCGGGAACGGCTGGTGTCCGGCAGCCTGGCCGATCTGGCCGCCCGTGATCATGTGGTCGGGGTAACGACCAATCCCAGCATCTTCGCCAAAGCCATCACCGGCACTGACGCCTACGACCCGCAGCTGCGGGACCTGGGTACCCGCGGCGTCGAGGTCCGGGAGGCGCTGCGGGCGCTGACCACGTTCGACGTGCGCTGGGCTTGTGACGTCCTGCGGCCGGTCTACGACGCGACGAACGGCGTGGACGGCCGGGTGTCGATCGAGGTGGACGCGCGGCTCGCCCACGACACCGAGGCCACGATCGCCGAGGCCCGGGCGCTGTGGTGGCTGGTTGACCGGCCCAACCTGTTCATCAAGATCCCGGCCGCCCGGCAGGGACTGCCCGCGATCGCCGGGTGCCTGGCCGAGGGGATCAGCATCAATGTCACGCTGATCTTCTCCCTGCAGCGCTACGACGCGGTCATGGAGGCCTTCCTCGACGGCATGGAACGCGCCCGGCAGGCCGGCCATGACCTGTCGCCGATCGGGTCGGTCGCCTCCTTCTTCGTATCCAGGGTGGATACCGACATCGACGCCCGGCTGGACAAGATCGGGACCAGCGAGGCGGCCGGACTGCGCGGGCGGGCCGCGATCGCGAACGCCCGCCTCGCCTACCAGCACTACGAGCGGGTGTTCTCCTCGCCGCGGTGGACCGCGCTGAGCGCGGCCGGAGCCCGGCCGCAGCGGCCGTTGTGGGCCTCGACGTCGGTCAAGGATCCGGCGTACCCGGATACCCGCTACGTGGTTGACCTCGTCGCTCCTGGCGTGGTCAACACGATGCCCGAGGCCACGCTGCGCCTGGTCGCCGAGCACGGCCAGGTGCCCGCCGACTCGGTACACGGCCACTACGACGAGTCGCAGCAGGTGCTGGACCAGCTGCAGCGGCTCGGCATCGACTACGACGACGTCACGCAGAAACTCGAAGACCACGGCGTGGCCACGTTCGACGCCGCGTGGGAGCGGCTCGGCGAGCAACTGGCCGCCACGCTGCGCACGCAATCGGCACAGCAGCAAGGGAGCTGACCATGGACACGACACACCTGATCGTCGGGGCCAGCCTGGCCGGCGCGAAAGCGGCCGAGACACTGCGCGGGGAGGGCTTCGACGGCCCGCTGGTCATGGTCGGCGCGGAGCGCGAGCGGCCCTACGAGCGCCCGCCGCTGTCCAAGGACTACCTGCTCGGCAAGGCCGAACGGGAGACGGTATACGTCCATCCGCAGCAGTGGTACGCCGAGCACCAGGTCGACCTGCGTCTGGGGGTCACGGTCACCGGCATCCATCCCAGCGCGCACGAGGTGAGCCTCGCGGATGGCAGCAGGATCGGCTATGCCAAGCTCCTGCTGGCCACCGGATCCTCACCGCGCCGGCCCTCCGTGCCGGGCGCCGGCCTCGACGGCGTGCTCTACCTGCGAACCGTCGGCGACAGCGACCGGATCAAGGCGGCCCTCCAGTCTTCCTCCCGGGTCGCGGTGATCGGTGCGGGCTGGATCGGCCTGGAGACCGCGGCCGCGGCCCGGGCCGCCGGCCTGGCCGTGACCGTGCTGGAAATGGCGGAACTGCCGTTGCTGCGGGTGCTCGGCCGCGAGGTCGCCCAGGTCTTCGCCACCCTGCACCAGGAGAACGGCGTGGACCTGCGCTGCGGTGTCCAGGTCGCCGAGATCACCGGCAGCGGGGGCCGGGCTGACGGAGTGCTGCTGACCGACGGGAGCCGCATCGAGGCCGACGTGGTCATCGCCGGGGTCGGGATCACGCCCAACAGCCAGCTCGCCTCAGCGGCGGGGCTGGAGGCCAGCAACGGCATCCGGGTGGACGCGCAACTGCGCTCCTCGGACCCGGACATCTACGCGGCCGGGGATGTCGCCAACGCCTTCCACCCCCTGCTGGGCAAGCACATCCGGGTCGAGCACTGGGCCAATGCGCTGCACCAGCCGCAGACGGCCGCCAGGGCGATGCTCGGCCAGGACGTGGCCTACGACCGGGTGCCCTACTTCTTCACCGACCAGTACGACCTGGGCATGGAGTACTCCGGCTACGTCGAACCGGACGGCTATGACGAGGTTGTCTTCCGTGGTGACGCCGGCCAGCGTGAGTTCATCGCCTTCTGGCTCAGCGGCGGCCGGGTGCTGGCCGGCATGAACGTCAACATCTGGGGCGTCAACGACGCGATCCAGGGACTGGTCCGCGCAGGCCAGCCGGTAGGCAAGGACGCGCTCCAGGACCCGGATCGCCCGCTGGAGTCACTCACCGGCCACTGATCTCCCGGCCCGCGGCCCGGCTGTCCCGGGTGAGTTCATCCAGGACTGCGGCCAGCTTGTACAGCTCGATCAGATGAGACCTGGTCAGCTCGGTCACCAGCCGGTCGCCCTTGGCCGTCAGCATCACCCGGACGACGCGCGCGTCATCGGCATCGGGGCCGCGGCGAACCAGCCCAGCCGCCTCGGCCCGGTCCAGGAGTTCCACCGTGCTGTGATGACGCAGGAGCAGGTAATCGGCGAGCTCGCCAACGGCCGGAGGGAGGTCGCCGGGATGCCCTTTAACCGCCACCAGGAGCTGGTGCTGGGCATGGGTGAGGCCGGCCGCGCGCGCCTGATCCTCGCTCCAATGCTGGAAACGACGCAGGCTCACGCGGAAGGCGAGCAGATGCTCGAAGTCCTCCGGGGTGGGCTGCGGCAGGCTTGACCTCCTGGCCTCGGGCACTGCGTCCGCTCCTACTCAGGTCAGCCGAATCGCGCGCGGTTGCCCAGCCTACCCGGGTAGGCCGATCCCATACCGGCACGCGATGTGCCCGGGTGACGCACCTGGTTCCCCGCTTGCACAGACGGGGAACCAGGCTCAGTGCGACCATATCTATCGTAACACGATATTATTGGCCGCGGCGGTCTGGTGATGGCGGAACGGCGACGCGGCCATGGTGATGGCGACCAGCACCCAGGCCGCGGTGGCGGGCCACACGGCGACTGCCCCAATGCCCTGAATGAGCGGCACCTCAGCGGCAGTACCCAACTCCAGGCTCGCCATTGCGTACATGCCGAGGGGAAAGACCACCGTCCACGCCTCTGGCCGGTAGCGCGGCCAGTGCCCCGAGAACAGGCGGCGCACCGTGGTCAGGCCGGTCAAGGCGGTCAGCATGGTCAGCAGGGGGATGAGCGCCGTGGCGAACGTCCAGCAGAGGATGGCCAGGCTGGTGATCACCGGCCTGGCGGCCGCAACGGCAGGTGCGCCGGTGACCCGCAAGATCCGGGTCGCGGCGAAGACGCTGATGGAGGGCACGCCCATGGCCACCCAGTAGGGCGCCCTGAGACCGGCCGGGCCAATACCAGCGATCAGGATCCTGCCCAGTACCAGGGCCATGGTCACAAGGTAGAGAACCAGGCCGGCTGCCCAGGCCCCGATCGCCGCGAATGCAGAGAGCCGGGGCCCGAGACCGCTGCCTTCAAGTGGCAGAGCGGCGACGATGGCCAGCGACTCGGTCGCGACGGCCCACAGGTACCAGGTGCCATTGATTTCCACCATGGCCACCCGGCCTGCGTGCCTGGCCAGCCGGACGGGCACCAGCCAGGTCAGGATGAGCCAGGCCGCCACCGTGACTCCGGCCAGCGCTCCCGCCGCACCCGCGGTGCCAGCGGTAGCAAGCCGGCTGGCGAGAACACCGCACGCGGCCACAAACGCGAACGACGCAAAGGCGCGGCCCGGGCGGCCCAGATCCGCGGCCAGGCCATCACGGAATGCCGCCGCCCGCCAGCACGACCCGGCCAGCAGGATCGCGAAGGCCGCCACCGCGATCCCCAGCAGCAGCCCTGATGGCCAGGGCAGCCGGGCCTGCCGCAACGCGGCCGACATGATTCCGGTGGCCATCACTACGGTAAACCGATCCAGGCCAGCCCTTGGCGCGGCCCGCGCGAAGCCAGCATGCGCGGCCCGGGCGAAGGCACCGCCCGCGCTTATACGAATAGCCGACGGGTCACCACGCCGTGGCCAATGTCATGGCCGCGCCACAGCGCGAAGTCCATGCCCGCGCCGAGGTAGTCGCCGGCCTCGTCGCCGACCACCGTCACGACCAGGACGGTATGAGAATCGCCTGGAACCGTGTCCGCACTGGTGGTGACGAGGGCATTGAAGAACCTGCTGGCGCCCGTTTCGTGATGGCGGCCCCGGATCACCATGCGGCAGGCCGAACCGCGCGGTAGAGCCTCCAGACCACCCGCAGCCTGCGGGGCGAGACTCACCAGGGCCTGGTACTTGTATGCCTTCATCGCGCTGGCCACCCTTCTGACCCGCCGGGCCGGCTTGTGGCCAAATTATATCGTGCTACGATGTAGTTTACCAAGCCGTGGCACTGCCAGCCCGGGAGTTGACAGCCCGATCGCGAGGTGGCCGATCAACGTGTCCTGCCGCCAACTGTGGACGCTGCGCCGGATAGACCACGGGATAACCCGGGCTGATCCGCAGCTCGCCGGGATGCTCACCATGTTCGCCCGGCTCGCCGGGCGGGAGCAGATGCCCGCACATGAGCGGCTGCGGGCACCGCTGAGCGGGGGCGGGAACGCTCCGCTCCGGCCTGGCCGGATCGGCGCGCTCATCATCCGGGCTCTGGGCAGGCTGGGCGACGGGCTTCGTACCGCCGCGGCGGCCTGTGCCGCCGCGGATCGCTGGCTGGCCGGGCAACTGCCCGATGCCGCGCCCGGGATGACAATCGCTGGCATCTGGGCTGGCGTTCAGCCGGAACGGCCGGATCTGCCTCATCGGTGAAACCACGAGTTGCCGGTCAGGCGCGAGCGCGCTGAGCATTCCCCTGGCCACGATTGCGGGCGGGCGTGGTGCCGAAGCGGGGCGCCCTCCGCCCGCCGGCGGAGAGCGCCCCGCTTCCCGTCACGTTCGGCCCTGACGGGTCAGGCCGCCTCATCACCCCGGCCCACGCCGGCCGGAACGGGGGCGTCGGAGCCCGCCCTGGCCTCACCGCCGGCCGCGCGGGGAGGAACCTGCGGGCCGGGCTGCGGCGCGCGGGCGGACCGCCAGAAGCACTCCCAGAAAATGATCTGCTCGTCGTTCAGGTGCCGCAGGGCACCGAGCGAGCCGTCCAGGGTGTGCCGCACCCGCGAGCCGGTCTCAGCCTGGCCCGGGCGCTGGCTGGTTGTCATCACGATCACCTCGATGTGCTGATGGCCTGCGTCTCAGGCCATGCCTTATTCATAGCCAGGCGGCAAGGAGCCGCCGTGCGCCGGCGATGGAGGCTGGGTGTAGATGGCACCTCCACCGCAGAGACCAGGGCGCCGCGGTAGCGGCTCGGTAAGCATGGCCTCGAACGTGTCGGTGAACCCGCGCGCGGTGCGCCAGGCCAGGTAGTCCTGGTGATGATGCCGCCTGCGGCGGACCATTGACGGACGTGTTGTGAACGCTCACTATGACGGTTACTTCCTGCTCCTGGATCCCGGACCCGCTTGAGAGGAGTGAAGTTAGCGCTAACATCCGCGCCGGGCGAGGGGCAGTCGGCGAACGCCCATTCCTACCAGCAATGGAGCCTTGGCTAAGGAAAGGCAGGCAGGCACATGACCCTCCGATCACCTCTTCGTTCCCTGCGGCAGGTTTTACTCGTCCTGGCCGGCGCGCTGACGCTCGCCGTCGGCGCCCTGGCCGCCGGCGGTGCGCCGCCGGCGTCGGCGGCGTCGCTGCCGTGTGACATCTACGCGTCCGCCGGCACGCCGTGCGTGGCGGCGCACAGCACCACCCGGGCGCTGTACGCCAGTTACAACGGCCCGCTCTATCAGGTGCGCCGCGCGTCCGACAGCGCCACCACCAACATCAGCCCGCTCAGCGCGGGCGGGGTCGCCAACGCCGCCGCGCAGGACTCTTTCTGCGCCGGCACGACCTGCGTCATCACCGAGATCTACGACCAGTCCGGGCACGGCAACAACCTCACCGATGCACCCGGGGGCGGGGCGGCCGGCGGCCCTGACAACCTCGCGAACGCGACCGCGGCGCCGGTCATGGTCGGCGGTCACAAGGCCTACGGCGTCTACGTGGCGGCCGGCACCGGGTACCGCGACGACAGCACCTCGGGCATCGCGACCGGCGACAACCCGGAGGGCGAGTACGCGATCTTCGACGGCACCCACGTCAACAACGGCTGCTGCTTCGACTACGGCAACGCCGAGACCAACAACGACGACAACGGCGCCGGCCACATGGAAGCGATCTACTTCGGCACCGAGAAGACCTGGGGCTTCGGTTCGGGCAACGGGCCGTGGATCATGGCCGACATGGAGAACGGCCTGTTCTCCGGCTCGAACGCGGGCCTGAACTCGGGCGACCCGACCATCGCCGACCGGTTCACCACCGCCATGATCGAGGGCGAGCCGGGCCAGTGGGCCATCCTCGGCGGCAACGCCCAGTCCGGCGGCCTGTCCACGTTCTACAGCGGTGTCCGTCCCTCCGGGTACAACCCGATGCACAAGGAGGGGGCGATCATCCTCGGCATCGGCGGCGACAACAGCAAGAGTTCAGCCGGCACCTTCTACGAAGGCGTGATGACCTCCGGCTATCCGTCCGCCGCCACCGAGAGTTCGGTCCAGGCCAGCATCGTCTCGGCCGGCTACGCACCCAATTCCGCTAGCGGGGCGACCGGGCCGATCGTGTCCGGCGTCAGCAGCTCCAAGTGCGCGGACAACAACAACGGCAGCGGCACCAACGGCAACAAGGTGCAGATCTGGACGTGCGACGGCAACGCCTCCGCGCAGAACTGGACCGTCAACAGCAACGGCACCCTCACCATCGACGGCGGCTGCATGGACATCACCGGGGCCAACAACTCCAACGGCACCCTCATCGAGTGGTGGACCTGCAACGGCGGCGCCAACCAGCAATGGCAGGCTGAGAATGGGGAGGTAGTCAACCCGGCCTCGGGCAAATGCCTCGATGATCCCGCCTCCAACACCACCAACGGGACGCAGCTGATCTTGTACACCTGCAACGGCGGCGCCAACCAGCATTGGACGCTGCCTTAACCGTCCCCTGAGGGAACCGGTGGCCAGCCGCGGAGCACGCGGCTGGCCACCCGGTCACGGCGCGCGGACGATGCACCGGAAGCCGAGGTGGCTCGCGGCGCTGTCGATGGCCTGGGCCTGCCGGGCCGCGGGCCGGTAGCGCAGGCAGTAATTGGGGGCGCAGAGGTGTGAGCCGCCCTTGATGACCCGGCGCGGAAGGTGCGAGCCAGGTTCCGCGGCCGGCCTGACCTGGTGAGACGTCGTTATCCGGGGGTTGCGGGGAATGCAGCAGGCGTGCGCGGCGTCGGCCGGGTGACGCGGGGAGAACGAATCATCGGTCCACTCCCAGACATTCCCCGTCACGTCGTACAGCCCGTACCCGTTAGCCGGGAATGACCCGACCGGGGAGGTCCCCTCGTACCCGTCGGTGAGCAGGTTCTGCCAGGGGAATTCACCCTGCCACGTGTTGGCCATCATCTGGCCGCCGGGCGCGAACTCGTCACCCCACGCGAAAATCGCCCCGTCGAGCCCGCCGCGGGCCGCGTACTCCCATTCGGCTTCGGTGGGCAGTTCCTTCCCGGCCCACGCCGCGTAGGCGGCTGCGTCTTCGTAGACGACGTGGGTGACCGGATGACGCTCGCGACCGCGATCGTCGGTGCCGGGACCGCGAGGGTGACGCCAGTCAGCGCCCGGGACGTACCTCCACCAGTTGCGGTAATCGCGCAGGTTCACCGGCCCTGGCGGGCGGCAGAAGACGAGTGATCCCGGTACCAGCAGGGCGGCGTCGGCCTCGGGATAGTCGGCCGGGTCCAGCGGCCGTTCCGCGAGGGTCACGTATCCGGTCGCCTTGACGAACCGCCGGAACGCTTCCACGGTCACCGGATGGCGATCCATCCAGAAGCCGTCTACCGCCACCCGGTGGACCGGACGCTCCTCCGGATAGAAGTCGGCTGATCCCATCCGGAACGTGCCGCCGGGGATCCAGCTCATGGCCCTGGTCAGACGGGCGTCCTGGCCGGCCTGGCCCGCCGGCCCGGGCGTGTGCCTGGTCCTGGTCAATGCGGTGCTCACCCCCGAAGTGCCCGGCCTCGCTCGCTCCCGATGTGCCCAGCCCCGCCTCCGACGCTAGAGGTCCCGGCCCGGGCCGGGACCACCCCGCCCGGGTGAGTCGCCGCCGCGGGCGGGGCGGGCCGGGTCAGCGCGGGGCCGGGGTGTAGATCAGCTTCTTGTTCACGAACTCGTCGATGCCGTAGGCGCCCAGCTCCCGGCCGACGCCGGAGCGTTTGGTCCCGCCGAACGGCAGGTCGGCCAGGGAGCCCTGCGGGCTGTTGATCCACACCATGCCGGTGTCAAGCAGGTCGGCGACTTCCTGGGCCCGGGCCGGGTCCGCGCTGTAGACCACGCCCCCGAGTCCGAACGACGAGGAGTTGGCCAGCTCTACGGCTTCGGAGGCGTCGGCGACCCGGTAGATGACCGCCGCCGGGCCGAACAGTTCCTCACGGTAAGCCCGCATCTGCGGGGTGACGTCGGTGAGGACGGTCGGCTCGACGAACGCGCCGGGCCGGTCCACCCGCTGGCCGCCGGTACGCAGCGTGGCGCCCTTGTCCACCGCGTCCTGGATCTGGCCGATCAGGAGCTGGGCGGCGCTTTCTGAGGACAGTGGCCCGAAGTCCGAGGCGGGGTCGGCAGGATCGCCTGGATGCAGTGCGGCCATCGCGGCGCTGAACTGCTCGGCGAACTGGTCGTAGAGATCCCCGACGACGATGATCCGCTTGGCCGCGTTGCACGCCTGGCCGGCGTTGAGCATCCGCGCGCCGACCGCGGCCTTGACCGTCTTGGTCACATCGTCGCTGTCCAGCACGATGAACGGGTCCGATCCGCCGAGCTCGAGGACGACCTTCTTGAGGTTGCGGCCCGCCACCTCGGCCACGGCCGCGCCGGCCCGCTCGCTGCCGGTCACCGACACACCGGTCACCCGCGGGTCGGCGATCATGTCCGCGATCTGGCTGTTGGTCGCGAACACGTTGATGTAGGCGCCGTCGGCCAGGCCGGCGTCGCGGAAGATCTGCTCCATCGCCAGGGCCGACTCCGGGCACTGCGGCGCGTGCTTCAGGATGATCGTGTTGCCGGCCATCAGGTTCGGGGCGGCGAACCGGGCCACCTGGTAGTACGGGAAGTTCCACGGCATGATGCCCAGCAGCGGGCCGACCGGCTCCTTGCGGACCAGCGCCGTCCCCCCGGCCCGCGGGCTGAGCGGGACGTCCTCCAGCAGCTTCGGTCCCTGCTCGGCGTAGTACCGGTAGATGCTGACCACCAGGTGGATCTCACCCTGGGCCTCCCGGGTGGGCTTGCCCATCTCCCGGGTGATCAGCGCAGCCAGGTCGTCGATCCGCTCCTTGTACAGCTCGGCCACGCGCAGCAGCATCTTGGTGCGCGCATCCTTCGCGGTGGTCCGCCAGGATTGGTAGGCCTGGGCGGAACGCTCCAGCACCTGCTCGATCTCGGCATCCGTGGCGGCCGGGAACTCCCGCTCGGTCTCGTTGGTCGCCGGGTTGACCACCTTGTACTCGCTCACTGCCTTCGTCCCTTCAGGCTTCGCGCCGCTGGTGCTGCGCCGAAACCGGCTCTGCACGGCCTCTTACCCTGCCGCCCACGATAATCCCGGGCCAGCCGCCGGATAAGGCCGGGCCGCGGGCCGTCAGCTCCTAGACGAAGTGCACGTCGGCGTGCGGCAGCTCATCCACCAGGGCGTCGCAGGTCGGGCAGTACCAGCGGGCCTCGATCGGGGTACCGCAGGCCAGGTGACGCGGGGCCGTGGACGGGTCGGCGTGCCCGGCCCCCCAGTGCGCCAGCAGGCGCAGCGCGCCGGCCAGCTCCTGGCCCTCGCCGGTCAGCTGGTACTCCGACCGCGGCGGCCGCTCCGAGTACGGCCGGGCCGTCAGCAGCCCATCCCGCTCGAGCCGCTTGAGGCGCTCGGAGAGGATGTTCGGCGCCAGCCCGGGGATCTGGCCGAGGAGATCGTTGAACCGGAGCGGGCCGGCCAGCAACGCCTCCACCAGCAGCAGGGTCCACCGGTCGCCCACCCTGGCCAGCGCCTGGGCCAGCGGCGATGACGCATCCTCCCGTTCGGACATGCCCCCGATCGTAGCCGTCACCTTGACACCCTCCAAGTAAGTAGTAACTTGCAAGTTACTACTTAGAGAGGCGGACACGATGACAGTCCTCGACGAAATACAGGCCAGCATCAGGCAGCTGGCCGAGACGGCCGGCCCCTCGGTGGTCGGCATCGGGCAGCGCTGGGGCATTGGCTCGGGCATCGTCCTCGCTGAAGGGCAGGTGCTGACCAACGCGCACAATGTGCGCGGAGATCAGGTGGTGGTGACCTTCGCCGACGGGCGTACGGCCGAGGGCAGCGTGGCCGGACGCGACATCGACGGGGACCTCGCGGTCATCGCCGTTGACACCGGCACGGCCCCGGTCCTCCCCTGGGCGGACAGCGCCGCCGCCAGCATCGGAACGCCCGTCTTCGGCCTGGCTAACCCGGGCGGGCGGGGACTGCGCGTGACGTTCGGGTTCGTGTCCGGCGTCGAGCGGAGCTTCCGCGGGCCGCGCGGCCGGCGGATAACCGGCAGCGTCGAGCACACCGCCGCACTGCTGCCCGGCTCCTCGGGCGGCCCGGTCCTGGATGCCGGGGGCCGGCTGCTCGGGATCAACACGCACCGCCTCGGCGAAGGCTTCTACCTGGCCATTCCCGCGGACGAGACCCTCCGCGACAAGGCTGGCGCGCTGGCCCGGGGGGAATCCGCGGCTCACCCGCAGCTCGGGGTCGCGCTCGCACCCGGGCACGTGGCCAGGCGGCTCAGGCGCGCCGTGGGCCTCCCTGAGGCCGAGGGCCTGCTCATCAGGGACGTGTCAGAAGGCAGCCCGGCCGCCCGGGCCGGCCTCGCCCAGGGCGACCTGATCGTGGCGGCCGGAACGGGGCCGGTCCGCACCGTTGACGACCTGTTCGAGGCGCTCGAGGCGGCCCGCGGCGGCACTCTCGAGCTCCAGATCCTGCGCGGCGCCGACGAGCGGACCATCCAGGTGACCTTCGGCGAGAGCTGACCGGCGGCCCGGGCCTCCTGGCCTAAGCCGGTAATTGCGACTTAGGCCAGGAGGCATCGGGGAAGATAGATCGGAGGTGCTGGAAAGGAACACGATGGACAGCCTGCCGATCGGCGAGTACGCGATGCTCTCGGACTGCCGTTCCGCGGCACTGGTCAGCCGGGACGGCTCGGTGGACTGGCTGTGCTTCCCCCGCTTCGACGGGCCATCGGTGTTCTGCCGCCTGCTTGACCCCGCCGGCGGGCGTTTCGCGATCCGGCCCGCGGGCGAGTTCGAGGCCAGCCGCAGATACGTGGACCAGACGATGGTGCTGGAGACCACCTTCACCACCGCGGGCGGCACCGCCGTGCTCACCGACGCCCTCGCGATCGGCCGCAACGAACGCGGCCACGACCTGGGGACACACTCCCCGAGCATGCTGCTGCGCCGGCTCGCCTGCACCGGCGGCGAGATCGAGGCAGAGGTCAGCTACGCGCCGCGGCCGGAGTACGGCCTCATCCACCCCATCCTGGTTCCGGTCCCCGGCGGCCTTGCCGCCCGGGGCGGCGCCGACCGGCTGATCTTGTCCACCTCGGCCAGCTACACCGTGGACGAGGCCACCGCGACGGCCCGGATCCGGCTGGCCGCCGGGCAGACCGCCATGTTCGCGCTCGGCCACGGGCGGCAGGTGACCGGCCCGATGCCGGCCCCGTGGAGCGCGGCGGAGATCACCGCCCGGCTGGACGACACGGTGGAGGGCTGGCGGTCCTGGTCGGCGATCCACCAGAACTATGAGGGACCGTGGCGGGAACTGGTGCACCACTCCGGGCGGGTGCTGCAGGCGCTGACGTTCGCGGCGACCGGCGCGATCGTGGCGGCGCCGACGACATCGCTGCCGGAGACCGTCGGCGGGGGCCGCAACTGGGACTACCGCTACACCTGGGTGCGCGACGCCAGCCTGACCATGGAGGCCTTCTGGGTGGCGGCCTGCCCGGACGAGGCGAACAAGTTCTTCGTCTTCCTGGCCGATGCCGCCGCCTCCCAGCTGCAGCGCGGCACGGACCTGCAGATCATGTTCGGCATCGGCGGCGAGCATGACCTGACCGAGCGGGAACTGCCGCACCTGGCCGGCTGGCGGGACAGCCGCCCGGTCCGCGTCGGCAATGGCGCGTGGACCCAGCGGCAGCTCGACGTCTACGGTGAGCTGCTCGGCGCCGCCCAGCGGCTGGTCGATCAGCTCGGCGAGCTGGACCCGGTGACCCGGCAGTTCCTGGCCGCGGCTGCGGACACCGCCGCCGCCCGCTGGCAGGAGAAGGACCAGGGCATCTGGGAGATCCGCGGCGAGCCCCGCGACTTCCTGTACTCCAAGCTGATGTGCTGGGTGGCGCTGGACCGGGCGATCGCCCTGGCCGGCCACCTCGGCGCCGAAGACCGGGTGGGCGACTGGACGGCCACCCGCGACGAGATCCGGGCGGCCATTCTGGAGCGGGGCTGGAACGAGCGGGCCGGGGCCTTCACCCAGGCGTTCGGCAGCGAGGACCTCGACGCGTCGAACCTGATGCTGGCCATCACCGGATTCCTGCCCGCGGACGACCCGCGGATCAAGGCGACCATCGACGCCACCGCGCAGCGGCTCACCGACCGGCGCGGGCTGGTCTACCGGTACCTGGGCCAGGACGGGCTGGCCGGCGCCGAGGGCACCTTCCTGGTCTGCACGTTCTGGCTGGCGCAGGCCCAGGCCCTCGCGGGCGACGTCGAGGCGGCCACCGTGACCTTCGAGCACGCCGTGGCCGCCATCAACGATGTCGGGCTGCTGGCCGAGGAGGTCGACCCCGGCAACGGCGAGATGATCGGCAACTTCCCGCAGGCGTTCAGCCACATCGGCCTGGTCAACGCCGCCTGGGCCATCACCCAGGCCCAGCAGCGTACCGGCCGTATCTAGGTCCCCGGACGGCCTGGCGCGGCGGGGTAGTGCCGCCCGATTCGTCCGCAATCACTGGTTACCTGCTCGCTATTAGCGGGAATCATGCTCGCGGGCCGGGCGGGGGCCTGGCGCCCGGGCTCGGCTGGACAGTGCAATTGCAACGGGGAAGAGGAGCCGAGACCGTGGATGAAAAGCTCGAGGCCGTGGTGCTGCCGGTCGCGGATGTCGATCGCGCGAAGGCGTTCTACGAGGCTCTGGGGTGGCGCCTGGACGCTGACTTCCCCATCGCCCCGGACTACCGGGTGGTGCAGTTCACTCCGCCGAACTCGCCCGCCTCCATCCACTTCGGCATCGGGATGACGACGGCGGCGCCCGGCTCGGCGCAGAACCTGCTGCTGGTCGTCGAGGACGTCGAGGCCGCCCGGGGCGAGCTGACCAGCCACGGCGCGGAGGTCAGCGAGGTCTTTCACGGCGCCGGGCAGAACCCCGACCGGCGCGTGCCCGGTCCCGACCCGGAGCACGGTTCGTACAAGAGCTTTGCGACGTTCGCGGATCCTGACGGGAACACCTGGCTGCTGCAGGAGGTCACGGAGCGGCTCCCGGGACGGGTATGGCCCACCGACGTCGGGGCTCTGGCCGACCTCCTGCACGAGACGGCCGACCACCACGGCTCGTTCGAGGCGGTAGCCCCACCGCATGACTGGTGGGACTGGTATGCCGCCTACATGGATGCCCGCCAGCGCGGGAGCACCCCGGACGCGGCGGCCACGGCCGCGGGGCGTTATATGGCGGAGGTCAAGCACGTCGTCGTCTGACCCCGGCACCCGGCGGTGAGCGGCGTAACCAGCAACCGACGGAGGTAACGATGAGCCCGAGCAGCGACTATGACGTGATCGTTTTCGGCGGCGGGGCGCCCGGCGAGCACTGCGCCGCGGCGCTGGCTGCGCGCGGCCTGCGTGTCGCCGTCGTGGAGCGGGAACTGGTCGGCGGCGAGTGCTCCTACTGGGCGTGTATCCCGTCGAAGTCGCTGCTGCGCCCGGGCGAGGCAGTGCAGGGCGCGCGCGAGGCGGCCGCGACCGCGCAGGTTGACGTGGCGGCCGCGCTGGCCTGGCGGGACTACATGGTGTCGGGGTATTCCGACGCCGGCCAGCAGCGCTGGCTGGCCGACCGGGGCATCGACCTGCTGCGCGGCACGGGCCGGCTGGCCGGCACCGGCGTGCTCGAAGTCGACGGCGTCCGCCATACCGCGGACCACATCGTGGTGGCGACCGGCGCAGCGCCGTTCGTGCCCCCGGTCCCGGGACTGCGTGAGCTCGAGGGCGTCTGGGGCACCCGCGAGGCGACGAGCATGAAGGCTGTCCCGCGCCGCCTGCTCGTGCTGGGCGGCGGGGCCGCAGGTGTCGAGCTGGCGCAGGTCGTGCGGCGTCTCGGCGGCGAGGCGGTAGTCGTCGAGGGCGCCGACCGCGTGCTGCCCCGCGAGCCTGCGCCGCTGGGCCAGGCGCTCAGCGAGGCCCTGCGCCGGGACGGGATCGAGCTGATGCTCGGCATGCACGCCAGCGCCGCGCGGCGCGAGGGTGACGAGTACGTCCTGCAGTTCGAGGGGGCCAAGGAACTGCGGGGCGACCGGCTGCTCGTGGCCACCGGCCGGCGCCCGCGGGTCGAGGGGATCGGCCTCGAGACGGTCGGAATCGAGGTCAACCCCCACGGGATCCCGGTCGACGACCACCTGCGCGCGGGCGAGCGGCTCTGGGCGATCGGCGACGTCAATGGCATCTGGCCGCTCACCCACGTCGGCGAGTACGAGGGCGACGTGGTCGCGGAGAACATCCGCGGCGACGGGCGGCCGGCGAACTACGAAGCCGTTCCCCGGGTCACCTACACCGATCCGCAGGCCGCGGCGGTGGGTGCGGTCGAGGCGGAGTACAGCGCCACCACGCCGCTGAAAGACGTGCCGAAAACCGCCACCTACACCCACGCCTACGCCGAATCCAACGGGTTCCTGACCCTGCTCAGCGACGGCGAGCGGCTGACTGGCGCCTATGCGCTCGGACCCGAGGCCGGTGAGTGGTTGCAGCAGGCGACGCTGGCCATCCGGGCCCGGGTCCCGCTCGACGTGCTGAGCGACACGATCCAGCCCTTCCCGAGCTTCTCGGGTATCTACGACGCGGCCGTGAAGGCGCTCCGCATGGAGATCGCTGGCATGCCGCGGCCCGCCAGCCCGATGGCCGCCCAGATGGCGCCCATGCCGACGTAAGCAGGACGGAGGCATTATGAGCAGCACAACTACCCAGCGCGAACCGGAACTGGCTGGACAGACCGTCGTCCTGATCGGCGGCAGCGCCGGTATCGGGCTGGAGACCGCCCGGCGGGCCCGGGCGGAGGGGGCCGAGGTCGTCCTCACCGGACGCCATCCCGACCGGCTCAAGCAAGCGGCGGGGGAAGTCGGCGCGCGGAGCACGGCGGCCTTCGACGCCACCGACGCGGCGGCCGTGGCCGGGTTCTTCCAGGACCTCCCGGCGCCGATCGACCATGTGCTGATCACGGCCGGCCGCCCGCATTACGGGGCCCTGCTCGAAATGGACTCCGACCAGGTACGCGAGGCGCTCAGCGACCACGCGGTGCAGGCCCTCGAGGTCGCGCGGCACGCCGCCCCCAAGATGAGGCCTGGCGGCACGCTGCTGCTCATGGGCGGCACCGGCGGCCGGCGCATCGGTCACGGCCTCGGGATCGTCTCCGCCGCCACCGCCGCACTGCCCCCGTTCACGGCGGCCCTCGCGCTTGAGCTCGCACCCGTTCGCGTCAACCTCATCGCCGCCGGCTTCGTCGACACCCCGTTGTCGGCGTCGCTGCTCGGAGACCAGCTCGAGGACCGCCGGAACGAGTTGCGGGCCACACTCCCGATCGGCCGCGTCGTCGGTCCCGCCGACGTCGCCGCGCTCGCCGTCCACATCATGATCAACACGGCGCTGACCGGCGCGACGTACGACATCGACGGTGGGCAGCAGTTCGTCTGGTGAGGACGCGATCCGGAGCGCGCCGCGGCCAGGTGCTACTCAGTGGCGTGGGCGGCGTGGCGGAGAAGCGCTTCAACCGCCAGGTTGACGTCGTCTTCGTCGGTGGCCCAATCCGAGACCGAGATACGCATGAGGCGTTCGCCGTGGTAGGTGGTTCCGCTGAAGAAGGCGACGCCTTCAGCGCGTACTCCAGCCATGACGGTCTCGGCGAGCCGCCCATGATCGCCATCCGGGGCGAGCCAGCGGACGAGCACCTGGTTGGACACGACCTCATTGACGATGACGGCCCGGCCGCTGGCGGCCAGCGCGGCGGCGAAGCGGCGGGCTAGTCGCGCGGTCCGCTCGACGAGATCGGCCACGCCCTCGCGGCCGAGTGACCGGAGCGTGGCGTAGACGCCGAGGCCGCGCGCCCGGCGGGAGAACTCAGGAACCCAGTCCATCGGATCGCGGGCCCCCGTCCCCTGTTCGAGGTAGCTCGCCTGCACGCTCATGGCCGCGCGGTGGGCCGAGGGATGCCGGCAGATCGCGATGCCGCAGTCGTAGGCCAGGTTGAGCAACTTGTGCCCATCGGTCGACCACGAGTCCAGCCGGTCGAGGCCCCGGACCCGCGCGGCCATGGCCGCAGAAGCGGCGGCCAGCAGCATCACCGCGCCGTCCACGTGCACCCAGGTGGGATGGCCGGCCGCCCGGTGGGCATCAGCGATATCGGCCACCGCGGCGAAGTCATCGAAGCCACCGGTGTTGACGTTTCCGCATTCCACGGTCACGATCGTCGGGCCGCGAACCGAGCGGAGTACCCGCTCGAGGGCGTCGGGGCGGACGTTGTCCTGATCGTCGCAGGGCACCGCCACCACGGCGCGCTCGCCCAGTCCCAGGAAGCGCAGGGCCCGGAGCACGGTGGAGTGCCCGCCCTCCTTCACCGCGACCGTGATCGGCGGCGCGCCGAGCAGGCCGTCTGCCTCCACGTCCCAGCCCACCGCGCGCAATACCTCGTGGCGGGCGGCGGCCAGGCAGGTAAAGGTGGCCATCTGCCCTCCGGTGACCAGGCCGACCGAGCTTTCCGGCGGCAGCCTGAGCAGCTCGACGAGCCACTGGGCCGCCAGTTCCTCGGCCACGGCGACGCCTGGTGTCGGCGGGAACAGGGCGGCATTCTGGTCCCAGGTGGAGACCAGGATCTCGGCGCCCCACGAGGCCGGATGCAGGCCGCCGATGACGAAGCCAAAGAACCGGCCGCTGGCGTGCGCGGTGATGTACGGGCCGAGATCGCCGGCTAGCTCTGCGACGACCTGCGCTGGATCGAGACCCGTTTCGGCAGGCGGGTGGTCCAGGGCCGCGCGTATCGCCTCGTGGTCACCCTCCGGGTAGACGCGGCGCTGGGGCAGCGACTCCAGGTGGTCCAGGGCCGCGGCTCCGGCCGCATCCAGGACCGACTTCCAATCTGAGCGGTGCATTGATTCTCCTCTGGCAGGTCACGCTCAAGGTAAGAACCACAGCGTTCGGGCAGCGTTCGCGGCGCGGTTACCATAGCCCGCAGAATCAGCCGGCTTCTTTTCCCTAACGCCACCGGGGGCCCAGCCTTGGAGTTCCGCCATGTGGATGTGTTTACTGAGGTGCCCTTCACCGGCAATGGATTGATCGTGCTATTCGGCAGCCCGGGAGAGGTCCGGGCTGAGGCGCTGATCTCGGTCACCGCGGAGATGCGGCAGTTCGAGCTGATCATCGCCGAGTTCCAGCCGGAGGCCGGCCGGGTAGCAGCGAGGATCTTCACGGCCGAGGAAGAGCTGCCGTTCGCGGGGCACCCGGTCATCGGCGCGGCGGCGGCGCTGCACGAGCGCTACGCCGCTGCTGAGCCCGCACGATCATGGGTCTTCGTGATCGCGGGTCGCGACATCACCGTGCGCAGCCGGCCGGCCCGGGGCTACTACGAGGCGGAGATGAACCAGGGCTCCCCCGCCCTGGATTCGCCGCTCACCGGGCAGGCCGCGGCCCGCTTCGCGGGCGCGCTCGGGCTCAGCCCGGATGATCTGCACCGGCTGCCCATGCAAGTCGTGTCCACCGGCTTGCCGTATCTGATCGTCCCCCTGGCTAGCGGCCTGGACCGGGCACACATCACGGTCGCGGACTTTGAGGAGCGGCTGGCGAGCGTGGGGGCGAAGTTCGTCTACGTGTTCGATCCAGCCAAGCGCGAGGGGCGGAGCTGGGACAACGCGGGGGCCGTCGAGGATGTCGCGACCGGGAGTGCGGCCGGCCCGGCAGCCGCCTGGCTCGCTGCCCATGGGCTGGCCGCACCCGGCGAAACGATCGTCATCAACCAGGGACGGTTCCTCGGCAGGCCGAGCATGATCGCGGTGACCCCCGATAGCCAGGGCGGCCTGTGGGTGGGTGGGCCAGTGGCCCCGGTCGCCCACGGCGTGGTGGATCTGCCCGCGGATTAGGCGGCCGGGATCACCGGGTCCCACGACTGGCGCGATAGCCCCGGCGCAGGCAAGAGCACCAGGCACCCTGGCCCGGGCGGCTGAACGCGATCGGTGTCACGCCGTTCTCCCCGGGTGGTGTCCTGCGGACCGGGCTGCGATGATCGCATCCGCCGCGGCGCCGGGCGTATGGGCGGATGCGATCCTCTCGCCCCAGCTGAACCAGTACCACAAGTCTCCCGTAGAGCCACCTGGCGCGGCGATGATGTCGCTGCACACCGTGTGTTCGTGCGGGTCTTGCACGACCAGGGACGCGAGCCTCCCAGATGGCGTGACGAGGTAGGCCGTCCAGCCGCGGGTGCGCAGCTGCGTCCCGAGCACGTCCAGGCACGCAATCGCGTCCCGCACCTGCGCGGCGCGGCCGCGGGTGCCCTGCTTGCCCCCGTTCATCTCGCCAGCAGGGCACCCGGGGCCCGCGCCTGGTCTGCGGCGGGTACCAGGCTGATCTCGTACTCCAGGGTGTTGGACTCGCGGCCGACCAGCCTGGCGCAGGCGTTGCGCAGTAGCCCGGCGACCGCCACGTTCTCGGCCGCGACCAGTGCGGTGAAGCGCTGGATGTTCTCCTCGCGGGCCCGATCTGACAGCCGGGCTAGCAGTTCGGTGCCCAGGCCCCGGCCTTGCCACTCGTCGATGATCGTGACGGCGACATCGGCGCTCCATGGGTCATCGGCCTGCCGGACGTACCGGGCGACACCCACTCCGCGCCCTTCCCGGTGATCCAGTGCGCCGAGCGCCTCATGGTCGTGGTGGTCAAGGTCGGTGAGGAAGCGCAACTCCGCGGGCGACAGTTCCTTTTTCGGGGTCAGGAACCGCATCCAGCGGGAGGTGGCGCTCAGCCGGGCGAACCCGTCCGCCAGGAGCGGAGCGTCCGCGCTTTGCACCGGCCGGATCAGCACGCGCGACCCGTCACGCAGTACGGCCTGCGTACCCGCTGGCCCGGAGGCAGCCCGGCGCGGCCGGGCCCGCCTGGCCAGGCGGGCGGACGCCGCCTCGGCCCGCAGGGTGGCCTGCCGGTCCCGGGCCAGGGCGGCCTGGACGTGGTGATTGATCATCATGGACTTTGCTCCCTCGTATCTGGCCAGCTCACGGCCACTTCGGCCAGGTCCGGCTGCACTGCCGGGGATGGCTCCTCGACCTCGACCGAAAGCTCGTAGATTTCCTGTGTCGGGTGCCCGGCCTGGTCGTGGACCCGGCGTACCGCCGCTTTGGATGGCCCGGATGACAGGCAGAACACCGTGCCTGACTCGGCATCCAGCCACGCGTGCTCGAAGTGCACGCCCTCAGCGGCCTGGGCCGCCAGATCGCGCCCGACCGCCTCGCGGAGCTGGAGCTCGGTCACGCCGATAAAGCCGTTATGGATATCCATGAACTTCGTCACGTCAGGCTCCTCACAGTCAGCGATCGGCATGACTTCAGCCTCGTTCCGCGCACGCTGCGTTTCATCGGGCAGTTGCCCTAATCGGCGGCAAAGGGGTACTTACTGCTAAGGGGGAGGTGGCACAGTGCCGGTCCAGGGGGTCATCCAGTCACCCGTTCTGGTCGGCCGGGACGCTTTCCTCACCCTGATGGAGAGCCGTCTCGCCGACGCCGCGGCGGGCGCGGGCCGGGTGCTGCTCGTGGCCGGCGAAGCGGGCATCGGCAAGACACGGCTGCTCGGCTCCATCACCCGGCGCGCCCAGGCCAGCAGCTTCGGCGTCGCCCGGGCCGCGGCTTTCCCCGGTGACGTGCAGTCTCTCGGCGGCCTGCTGCTCGACCTGGCCAGCGATCTGCTGTCCGCGCCGGTGCCGGTCCTGAGCGATCTGGGGCAGAGCATTACCTCGCGGATTCGCGCCATCCCGGCCGACGCTGGTGACGCGCATCACCGGCGCCGCCTGCTGGTGCAGGATCTGGCCGACCTGCTCGTCACCGCCGAACCTGCCCCCCCGGTGCTGATCATCCTGGAGGATCTGCACTGGGCCGACGAGCTCAGCCTCGACGTACTTGGCCACCTGGCCGGCCGGATCGCGAACCGGCCGATGCTGATCGCGGGCGCGTACCGCAGCGACGAGCTCTATCCCAGCCTGCCCCTGCGTGACCTGCGGGCCCGGTTGCTGGCCCAGCGGCTGGCCGAGGAGGTCCGGCTGCCACGCCTGGGCCTGGACCAGACCGCGACCATGACCAGCGCCACGCTCGGGCGGCCGGTCCCGGCTCAGCTGGTGGCGGCGATCCACGAGCGCACCGACGGCATCCCGCTGCACGTCGAGGAATTCCTGGCCGCCGTCGACGAGAGCAGCCTCACCTCGCAGCCTGGTGCGGCGGTAGCGGCGGCGGCGGTGCCCGACACGCTGAGCGACGCCGTGCTGAGCCGGGCCCGCCGCCTGAGCACGCCGACGCGCAGCGTGGCCTCGGCGGCCGCCGTCATCGGGCGCTCCTTCGACTTCGACCTGCTCACCGCCGTCACCGACGCAAGCCCGGATGAGGTGGCCGGCGCCCTGCGTGAGCTGCAGGAGGCGTACTTCGTCCTGCCCGGCGCTGATGCGGTCACCTTCGATTTCCGGCACGCGCTGATCCGCGACACCCTGTATGCCGACACGGATCTGCCCCTGCGCCGCCGCCTGCACGAGAGGGTGGCAGCCGCCGCCGCCGAACGCGGCTACCGCGGCGCCTTCATCTCGGCCCACTTCGAGCAGGCGGGATGCCCGGGACCCGCCTACGAGTACGCCGTCATCGCCGCCCGCGAGGCCAGTGCGATATCGGCCCATGGCGAGGCACTTGAGCTGTACCGCCGGGCGGTAGGCAACCTGCCTGCCCAGCTGCCGAAGCTGGATCAGGCCAGGCTGTTCGCCGCACTCGGTGATGAGGCCGCGGCGACCGACGACAACCTGGCCGCGGCGGAGGCCTACCAGACGGCCCACGAGCTGATCTCGGCGGCCGGCGATGTGCGTGCGGCAGCGGGACTGGTACCCCGCATGGTCTCCGTCGCGCACCTGCTCGGCGCTGGTCTCGATGCCCGGGTCGCCACCCTGCAGGGGGCGCTGGACAGTCTGGACAAGGTGGCCGGCGCGGATCGCGAGCGGGCCCGGCTGCACTCCGCCATGGCCGCCGCCTACCTGGTGGACGACCGCCTCGACGAGGCCATCATCCATGGGGAACGTGGCCGGGCGGAAAGCCAGCGCATCGGGGATGACGAGGCTGCCCTCAACGCCGCCACCACGCTCGGATCGGTGCTGGTCTTCGCCGGCCGGATGGATGAAGGCTGGCAGTTGCTCGAAGAGGCGATAGCCGAGGCCGGTGAGACGTGCCAGGAAACGGAGGCGGCCCGCGGGTACCGCATGGTCGGATCGTCTGCGTCCGAACTGATGGAATACGACCGGGCCGAGCGCTGGCTCAGCGAAGGCGTCGGTTACGCGGAGAATGCCGAGCTCTGGAATCACCGGCATTACATGGCCTCGCACCTCGCGCATGTCCAGTGGGCGACGGGTCAGTGGGATGCGGCTGAGCAGACCGCAGAGGGCGCCCTGGCGGACGGGCGCGGCGGCATCACCACCCGGATCACCGCGCTGTACGTTCTGGGCTACCTCGCGATGGGCCGCGCTGACTGGGACGCCGCCAGCCAGCTGCTGGAGGAGGCGCTGGCCGCCGGGGAGCGGATGGCCGAGCTGCAGCGGCTGTCACCTCCGCTGTGGGGCCTGGCCGAGGCCGCGCGGTGCCAGGGCGACTATGACACGGCGCTCACCAGGTGCGAGCGCGGATATCGGGCCTCAGCCGAGGTCATGGACGCCGCCTGCCTGTTCCCCTATCTGGTCACCGGCGTGCGTGCGCACCTGGCCCGCGGCGATGTCGACGCGGCCGAGGAGTGGTCGGGCCGGGTTAGCGCGGTGCTCACGGCCCGCGGCATCCCTGGCACACTGCCCGCGATCGGCCACGGCCGGGGACTGATCCTGCTCGCCCGCGGCGATGTTCCCCCGGCGCACCAGGCGGTGGAGTCGGCGCGGGACGCGTGGCGGGTCCGGCGCCGGTTCTGGGAGGGCACCTGGGCCCTGCGGGACCTGGCGGTGATCGCCGCCAAAGCCCGGCGCCGTGGCGAGGCGGCCCTGCTTCTGGACGAGACCCGCGCCGCCGCCGCGGCCGCCGGGGCCACCGTTCTCGTCGATGACGCTGACCGGCTCGCCCAATCGTGGGGTCCCGGCCGGCAGGTGGACCCCTGGCACCCGCTGAGCGAACGCGAATTCGAGGTCGCCGAGCTCGTGGCGGCCGGGCTCACCAACCGGCAGATCGCGCAGCGGCTGGTGGTCTCACCGAAGACAATCTCGGCGCACGTCACGCACATCCTCACGAAACTGGGTGCGGGACGCCGCGCGGAGATCGCCGCCTGGTGCGCCACCATCCGGCGTGACACCCCGCCCTAAGGCCTGCACACCTTGATCAGGTTCGCAGTCCGGGTACCGGCACCGTCAGTCCGGCGGGGTGATCGCCCGTCGGGAACACGGTCGCTGGTGTGCCAGCGCGGCGGCGCCGTCCCGGCGAGCGCGCTGACGTCGGCGCCGCGGCAGCTGGCGGCGACCCTCGACGCGCTGGTGCATGACCCGAGTCGCCCGGGCGCGAGGAAGGCGCCAAGACCCGCGGCCACGACGCTC
The DNA here is from genome assembly GCA_963718305.1 of uncultured Actinomycetes bacterium. GTDB lineage: Bacteria > Actinomycetota > Actinomycetes > Streptosporangiales > Streptosporangiaceae > RYN-230. The sequence goes on along the minus strand of CAVQZG010000018.1, from coordinate 307,546 downwards.
CGTCCGCGGAGCCGTTGCAGGCCATATTGCGCGCCGACGCCGGGGGCTGGCACGCCGTAACAGCGCCTCCGCGATGGCCGGGTGCGCGCAGGCCCGCTCGATGGCGAGTACCGAGTTTCCCCGTCCACCCGCGCCACTCACCCGACCGTCCCCGCGAACCAGCAGAACCCGCGGGAGTCCGCATATCCCAGGTCGCCACTCCAGTACATGCCTTCAGCGCATCCTGCTCTCGTCCGCCGCCGCGTCGTTGTAGTACCCGGCGAACAGTCCGGCGCCGCGCGTGTTCACGAACTCGCCGACGGCTTCCGCGGGATTGAGCAGCTCACCGCCCGGCCGAAGGGCTGGCGGGCACCGGGCCCGTCTCCGGATCCAGCATGCCACCCCATCGGCCAGGCTGCCAGCGCCCCGGCGGGGTATCGGGGGTGCGGCTGATCGCCACGCCGCCCTCGGACGAACCGAACCCGTCTATCACCTGGCAGCCGAAACGCCCGGCGAACCTGGCGAGGTCGCCAGGCGCTCCCTCGTTGCCGTAGGCGATCCGCAGCGGGTTGTCCGCATCGTCGGGGCGGGCGGGCGTGGCCAGCACATAGCTCAGCGGCTTGCCCACGTAGTTGGCATAGGTCGCACCGAAGGTCCGCACATCCGGGAGGAACGCGGACGCGGAGAACCTGCGGCGCAGGGCCAGCGCCGCACCTGCCGCCAGGCCCACGGCCCAGCCCGCATGATGGCGTTGGAGTGAAACATCGGCATGGACACGTACACCGTGTCCGCGGTGGTAAGCCCGAACCGGGAGCATCGTCCCGGGGTAGGCGATCTTCCCCTGGGTGCACTGACCGCCTTCGGCTCGCCGCTCGTCCCGGACGTAGACCAGCAGAGCAGTCCCCGGCCGCCCCGGTGCGACGTCCAGCGAGCGTGTTCTGAGCTCCAGCCCATCCCCGCCAGCCGTGGCGTTCGAAGAACGCCGACTGGGGCTTCACCAGCCCCACCGTCCCGGCCGCGGCGTCGAGCACGATGTCGGCGAACCGATCCAGGCCACTGGGGTCATCACCCAGCCCCCACGCCTCGAGCAGGGCCCCCGACGGATCCAGGCCCCACACCAAGGGCCCCGGGCCGGACCGCACCATGGCGAACCGGGCAGCAAACGTGTCAGCCACGGCATCATCCTCGGATCAGTTGGACCAGCGTTCGCGCACGGCTGCCACGACCCTGGCGAGCTGGGCGTCGAAAGCGTCAAGCTGCTCAGCTTCGGCAGCGCTCGCGACGAAGGCGTGCCGATCGCAGGCGATGCCCCCGCGCCATATCCGCTCAATGGCGCGCGTCGCGGTGATGTCCGTCAACGGGTCACCGGACACGAGGATCAGGTCCGCGCGCTGCCCGGCGGCGACACGCCCTCGGTCGGCGAGACCGAACACTCGTGCCGGTTCAGCCGTGGCAGCGGCCAGGGCCTGCGCCGGGCTGATGCCGCACCGGACCAGGAGTTCCAGCTCCCGGTGCAGGCTTGCTCCGAACACGGTCCCCGGGTTCGGGGCATCCGTGCCCGCCAGCAGAGTGACCCCCGCATCGGCCAGTCGCCGCACGTTGTCCTCGGCCCGGGAGTAGGGCGGCATTTGCCGGCCATGCCATGCCGGGGCAGCCGAAGTCAGCCGGCGTGCCCAGGCGTCCCCGAGCGCCTCAGCGAGCCGCGGGTCCCCTGCCACTGCCGCGCCACCCGGTTCACCGAGGGTGTTCTCGATGGTGGCCAGCGTCGGACCGACCACGATTCCGGCTTCGGCCATGCGTCCGGCCAGGGCCTTGTCCAGCTCGGCGTGCGCAGGGACGTGGGCCACCACATCGACACCGGCGGACACGACCTCCTCGACACCGGCCGTCGAGCTCACGTGAGCGACGACGACTAGGCCGCGGGTGTGCGCGGCAATGACCAGTGCCTGGATGGTTTCGGGGTCCAGCGAGGGCCAGAGACCCCCGGTGCCGGAGATGATCTTCAGATAGTCCGAGCCCTCTGCGAGCCGTTCCGCCACGAATTGCCCGGCCTGGCCAGCGGCGGTCAACGTCGGGAACGGGGCGTACATCATCGACGGGTGCCCGCCGGGCGCGGTGGCACCGACACCCGAGGAACGCACGTCGGCCACGTCCGGACGGGAGCCGGCCTGGTCCTTAGCGCTGGCCACCAGGCCGGGTTGGCTGAACATGTCGAGAACGGTGGTAACTCCGAAGGTCAGCGATTGCGCGAGAGCGCCGGGAACGAGGTGCACGTGCGCGTCGATCAGACCGGGAAGCACCGTCCCGCCGCCCGCGTCGATCACTTCGTCGCCTTCTTGGGCGGCCGAGGCGGCCGAGCACCTGGTGATCAGGCCGTCAGCGAACCGGACCGAAGTCCAGTCCTGCGACTTCGTCCCGTCGAATACCTTCCCGTTCACGATCGTCGTTGCCGCGCCCAAGGTGTCCTCCCCAAGGGATCCTAACAACCTGAATAGCAGAGGAAGGGAGGGGAGCGCCCCCGGACGCGCGGCCCCGAACTGCGTTGGAGAACAGGGCGAACGTGGCCTGACGCGGCACTGGCTGGGCGGGCCAGGCGCTGGCTTTCCGCCTACGGTCGTGGCCGCTCTTTCACCCCGGCCGCCAGTAGCTCCACGACCTCAGCGATGCGCGCGGCACGGAGGTCTGGCCGGCGGGTGGTCGCGTCGATCCAGCGGAGATAGGCCTTGCGGTAGAACTGCGCCAGCGTGTCGAAGAACGCCGCCGCGGCCGGGTTGGCCGCGAGCGCAGCGGAGATATCCTCGGCCAGATCCCCACGCTGCGGACCTTCCGGCGCGAGCTCGACGATCACCTCGCGGCCGGCCACGAGGCCCGTATCGCGCATCCACGCCGGGCCCACGGTGAACGCCCAGCCGCTGCCGTCCGGCGAAACGGTCCCGCGGAACCGCCTCCCGTCGATCGTGCCGCCCACGGGATGCCCGGCCTTGGCCCCCCACGCCTCGTCCGGGTCAAACGGAACCGCGATAATCCCATGGCCACGAGGACCAGCGGCGACGACGGCGCTGAATCGCTGAACGAGCATGTCCCTCATCGTGGCACGACCCCGGCCATGGACCGGGTGCGTTGACGGGCAAGGGCACCGCGGGTAACCATCGTGGCCAGCGGCGGCGCGGGGACAGGCTAATCCGCCGGCGGGTGTTCGCAGGCCATGCACGACCGGCGGGAGGTGTCGGGCTGTGGATTCGTTCACGGGCAAGCTCGCGGTGGTGACCGGCGGCGGCTCCGGAATGGGCCGTGAGCTCCTCCGCCAGCTGGTGGCGGAGGGCTGCTCGGTAGCAGCATGCGACCTGAACTCCGGCGCCGTCGCGGATGTCGCGGCCCTCGCGCAGGAGGGCGCCCCACCGGGCGTGCGGGTCACCGGCCATGCCTGCGACGTGGCCGATGAGGCGCAGGTCCTGCGGTTCCGCGACGAACTTCTCGAGCGGCACGGCAGCGATCACGTCGATCTGGTCTTCAGCAACGCGGGCATTGGCGGCGGCGAAAGCTTCGTCAGCGGTCCCCGGGAGGCGTGGGAGCGCACGTTCGCCGTCAACTGGTGGGGCGTGTATTACTGCGCCCGCGCGTTCCTGCCCCTGCTCATCGCGAGCCGCGAGGGCGTCCTGGTCAACACCAGCAGCGTGAACGGGTTCTGGGCGTCATTGGGCCCGGGCATACCGCAGACCGCCTACAGCACGGCCAAGTTCGCGGTGCGGGGGTTCTCCGAAGCCCTCATCGAGGACCTGCGCGTCAACGCACCCCATGTCCGGGTGGCCGTCGTGCTGCCGGGGCACGTGGGGACGGACATCGTCGTGAACAGCCTGCGCGCCCGTGGCCTGCCGGAGCCGGAGCAGATGAGTGACTCCCAGCTGGAGGAGCTGATCCCGGCCAACGTGCGGGCCGACCTGATCCGCGCCGGGGCGCTGGCCGAGGGCGCGTCAGCCGACGACCTGCGCCAGATGCTGGTGCGGGGGAACGCCGACTTCCGGGACCAGGCGCCGGTCAGCGCGGGTGAGGCCGCCACCATCATCCTCGATGGGGTGCGATCGGGAGCCTGGCGGATCCTCATCGGCGAAGACGCCAAGATGATCGACGCGGCGGTGCGCGCGAAGCCCGGTGCCGCCTACGACTACGCCGAGCTGTTCAGCGCGGCGGCAGGAACACCCGGGGGGTAGCAGCGCGCGGCACGCTTACACTTCCAGCCCATTCCATGGCAGGCTGGCTAGAGCAAATCATGGGACGCGCGGACCTCGCCACCCCTGGCGGGGATCGTGTCCACACCGAAGAAGGTCAAGATGACGCAGGGCACTGTGAAGTGGTTCAACGGCGACAAGGGTTACGGCTTCATCGAGGTCGAGGGTGGCCCCGACGTGTTCGTGCACTTCAGCGCGATCACCGGTGACGGCTACCGCAACCTGGACGAGGGACAGAAGGTCGAGCTCGACATCACCCAGGGCCAGAAGGGCCCCCAGGCCGAGAACGTCAGGGTCATCGGCTAACCCAGCAGCGGGGATCACCTGCCCGGGCGCAGGGCAGTCAGCAGTTCGCCACCCGGCGGCAGCACGGCCGAAACAGGGAGGGGCAACCGATGACCGCACCGCTCCAGGTGATCGCCCTGAGCTTCAGCCGCGACGCCGGTGCCGAGGACCGGATCCTGGCTGAGGTCGACCGTCTCCGCGGCCGGGGGGTTCTCCGCCTGCTGGACATGCTCTTCGTGGCCAAGAGCCCGGACGGCAGCATCGAACGGCTGGCCATCGGTGCTGACGAGGACTTCGGCGCGCTCCTCGCGGCGGTCGTTCCCGTTACCGACGGCGGTCCGGCGGCCCCGGCCCAGGCCGCCGGCCCGGGGTCCTTTGACCCGGCCGGTGCGCAAGCGCTGGCTGATTCTCTCCAGCCTGGGACCGCTCTGGCCTTCCTGCTGGTCGAGCATCACTGGGCTGCCCCGCTGTTTGACGCCATCGCTGACGGTGGCGGCACGCTGATCGGCGAGGGGTTCCTGACCGCCGAGGCCGGGCTGGTGGTGGGAGCTGAGGTCGCCGCCATGGAGGAGGCGTCCCAGGTCATCGCCCAGGCTCAGGCCGCTGAGGCGGACGCCTTGCTCGAGGCGGTGGCGGCCGGAGCCGAAGCCGCCCAGGCCGTGGCCGAGTCAGAGCGGATCCAGTCCGCGGCGGCCGCGGCCGCGGTCCGGGCGCTGATCACCGCCGGACTGGTGGAGGAGGCCGCCGCCCACGAGGCGGTCGCCGCGTTGACCAGCGCCGGCCTCATCGCGGCCGCCGCCGAGCAGGCCGCCGCGGACTCTGTGACCGAAGACGCCGCCGTCGTGGAAGCCGCCGACGAGGTGACCGCCGCGTCCCTGGCGGAGTCCCTCGCCACCATCGCCGCGGCCGACGAGGTGGCCGGCGAAGCCACGAGCGAGGCTCAGGCCCGGGTCAGCGCGGCGTCGATCACCCTCGCAGAGGCGCAGGTGCTGCGCTACCTGCCCAAACCACTCCCTTTTTCGGTCATCGCCGACAAGCTGGGCATCTCCCGATCCGCAGCTAAGGAGCGCGCGTCACGCCTGTACCAGAGGCTCGGCGTGCACAGCCGGGACGAGGCGGTCAGCCGGGCCCGCTCCCTCGGCCTCATCCGCGGCTAACCCGCTGCCGCGTCGCACCGGTACCATGATGGCGATCGTGCTTGCGCCCCTCACCAGCTAACTGGCGAGCACGATCCGCATCGCCAGGGCGCCTCACGGAGGAGCGTCATGGCACCAGCTATCTTCGCAACGGCCGCATCGTCGTGGGCTGTCCTGATGGGTATCGCGCCCGCCCTGCAGATCCGCCGCATGCTCCGCGCGCGATCATCCCGCGAGGTATCCGTGGCCTATTTCATGGTCCTGATCATCGGATTCCTGCTCTGGATCGGCTACGGAGTGGCGGCCGGGATCCCGGCCCTGGTGATTCCGAACATCGTCGCCCTGCTCACCGGGGCGGCCGTGGTCATCGTGGCGCTCCGGCTCCGCAGGCACCCACCCGGAAAGACACCGCCACCACTGAGTTAGGCGGCGACCGCCCACATCGGGAACGAGGCGGTGTCTAACCCCTAGGAGGCACGCTGAAACCGGCTACATCCTGACCAGGAGCGATCATGACGAAGGTAATTTTCGGAAATCACTCGGCGGTCCGGGTCTCCCGGGCGGAGAAAGACAGAATCCGTGAATTCTACCGGGATGTCCTCGGTGGCAAGATCACGAGGGAGGGCGATCAAAAAGACGACTTTTGCCTGGGAGGCAACTTCTATCTCACGTTTCTCTACGAGAACGAGGGGGTCGCCCTGGATGAGAGCGGCTTTTCAAAAGCCATCTACCTGGAGCTGAAGGCCGACAACGTCGAGGAAGTGCGGCAGAAGATTGTCGCCTTCGGCGTCAAGGTCCTTGAGGTGCCGGATCCGCACCTCTACTTTCAAGCCCCGGGAGGACAGGTCCTGCGGCTGGTCGGGATCAACGAGGACCTCTCCAGATATGAGGGGACCGAGCACGGCGAACAGTTCGTGGGCCGGGCGTTCGAATGAGAACGCTATAGATCTTTAACGGCGGGGAGCTCAGAGTTCGCTGATCGTGCGCTGGTAGCCCAGGATGCCTAGTTGCACCTCGGTGAGGGCCGCCCGCACCTGGTCATCCTCTGGCCCAGCCAGCGCGGCGGCCAGGTATCCCGCGAGCCGGTCGAGATGCTCGCCCACGATCTGGCGGACCTCCTCGGCGGTCGCGCTCCCGTGCCACGGGTTCGGTGGTGTCCGGCCCGCTCCGCTCGACATGCTGGCCAGCGGCGACACGCCGAGCGCCCGGTCCTGGGCCGCGAGCAACTGGGCCCACGTTCTCAGGTCGGCGAAGAGCTGGTCGAGCACCCCGTGCAGGGCCTGCGTCCCGGGGATCCTGCGGGCCGCCTGCCTGACGTCCAGGAGCGCGTCAATTACCTCGTTGAGCACCTGGTTGAGGGCGGCCGCCGGATCCTCGCTCCGGGGCGGGCTCACCCCGCCACCCGTGCGGGCCGATGGCCTGCGTACCGGCCAGGCCAGGCTTTTCGATTACGCCATCCCACGCCGGGGCCTCCTTATCCCTGACCAGGACTGCTCTCCGGGCCAGCCCGGCTTGGGCCCGCCCGGTGAGCAGACGAACCGGTCGTGGACCGAGCCTACCGAGGCTGGCGCTCTCCGCGCGGCGGTCCCGTGCCCAGGGCGCGCGAGAGGACGGTGACCCGGTCGTGGGCGCCGGTCTTGGTGAAGATTGATTTGAGATGGTCCTGGACGGTGTGCTCGGACAGTGACATCTGGCGGGCCATCGCCCGGGTGTCGCTGCCGGTGGCTAGCAGGCTGAGCAGCTCTTGCTCGCGGGTGCTGAGCGCGAAGGCCCGGCCGAACAGGTCGAGGCGGTCGGCGGCGGACGCTTCCTCGATGGTGACGGCGATGGTGCCACCGCCGGCTGCGGGCGTGCCGGGCTGGTGGCCGGAGGAGAGCCTCGCTGCCCGGAGGGTGAGCCAGAAGCCGCCGGCGAGATGCGTGCGCGCATGTGCCGGGTGGTCATCGACGCCTGCTTCGGTGGCCAGGAACTGGGCGGCCACGTTGTAGATGCTGGCCGGGATGGCCTGCTGGCTGGGCCCGGGCGGGAGCAGAACGTCCAGCCACTCTTGCGAGGCTGCGGTACGGCCGGTGATGTGCAGGTCGTCATCGAGCGTCAGCACGACCGGCCCGATGTCACGCCGTTGCGCGGCGGCTGGCTGAATGAAGGTCTGGGCCTGGGCCTGGCGCAGCGCGCTGGCCAGCGGTGTGGTGAGGCTGGCGATGAACTCGGCGTCGGCGCCGCTGTAGGGTCCGCGGGCCTGGTCCCGCCACAGGTCGAGAAAGCCCCAGCAGCCGTACTGGTCGGCAAACACTGCCGAGGCCACGTCGCCGATGCCGTACCGGCTCATCACCGCCCGCCAGACGCGGCTTCGCGCCAGGTCGCCCTCGACTGCCCCGGTCAGCAGTGCGGCCGGGGCACCCTGCCGCAGCAAGGTGGTCCAGCGGTTGACCGGTGTGGCGTATTTCGCCTTGATCAGGGCCGGCAACTCGGTCATGCAGGGCACGTCGGCCAGTGGCGCCGAGCCCACCTGAGTGACCGGGTCGGTGAGCAGCCATACATAGGCGTCGAAATCGAGCGCGCCGCCCAGAACCGCGAGAACTTCCCGCCGCAGTTCCCGGTCCGCCAGCCCGGCCGCGCCCAGGGCCACGATGCGCTCGCGGGCTCGTGCGCGCGTCCAGGCACTGGTCATCGCACGAGCGTATGCCGGCTGCGCCCACGCTGCGGCGGGTACCGGCCCCCAGAAATCCGGGATACATGACGCCCGGCTGGCGGCCTAGCGTGACGGCTCAGGGCAGGAACGCCGTCATGAGGAGGAACCATGGCCACGCTGCGCATCGAGCACGCGATACGCGATTATGAAAGCTGGCAGGAGGCATTCGACAGTTTCGCCGGGGCGCGCACGAAGGCCGGAGTCCGCAGTTTCGCCATCCGCCAGCCCACAGACGACCCGAAATACCTGATGCTGGACCTGGAATTCGCCACCGCCGGTCAGGCTGAGGCGTTCGCCACCTTCCTGCACGAGCACGTCTGGTCCTCGCCCACGTCTTCCCCGGCGCTCGCGGGCGCGGCCCAGACCAGGATCCTCGATCTGCGGCGAAGCGAATAAGGCCAGGCCGCCGGGCTAACGAGGGCGCTGCCTGAGCGTGCTGAGGTATCCGGCAATCGCATCCCGGGTCGCGGCCGACGACCACATCGCGAGGACGGCCTCCTCGTCGCCGGTCCGCGCGGCGATCCGCTCGCGGGCCGGCCGCTGCAGCTGGCGCTTGCTGAACGCGAATACGTCGGCCGGGATCCGCGCCATCGCCTGCGCCTGGCGGAGTACCGAGTCCAGCAGGGCGTCGGGCGCCTCGATGTCATCGATCAGCCCGATCGACTGAGCCTGCGGCGCGTCGAGCAGCGCGGCGGTGAGCACCAGGCGCCCGGCTGCCGGGCCGATCACGTGCCGGAGGATTTCCATCGCGCTCGGCGGAAAGGGGACACCGACACTCAGCTCCGCGAGGCCGATCTTCCCCTGCGACATCAACCGCACGTCGCACGCCGCCGCGATCACGCAGCCCCCTGCGATGGCGTGGCCGTTGATGGCGGCCAGCACCGGCCCGGGATGGTCAAAGATAGCCAGGAAGGCCCCGGAGAGCGCGGGCAGGAACTCCTGAACGTACGATGGCCCGCCGTCCAGGATCCGCTGCAGGTTGACACCGGCGGAGAAGGCGGTCCCGGTCCCGGTGATCACCACGGCCGCGCCCGGGTCCACATCGCGCAGTGCGGCCGTGAGTGCCCGCAGTAGTTCGAGGTCGAGCGCGTTGACCTTCCCGTGCCGGAGCCGCACGACCGCCACACCGGATCGCTGTTCAAGATCGAGCATTGTTTCTCCATGCTGCCGCACGTTTAACCTCGCCGGAACGGAGCAATTGGAGCAGGACTGTCTCATCCGTGCTCACTCCGGCCGAGGTGCTCATGCGTCGTTTAGTAGCGGTTTCTGCCACGTCCGCGCTGGCCACCGTACTCCTGGCCCTGCCCGCCTGGGCCAGCCCTGCTGCTGGCCACGCTGCAGCCGGCGCCGCGCAGGAGCCGGTGGCGGCGGGCACCGGGGGCGCGGTCGCCTCCATGGACCTGAAGGCCAGCCAGGCGGGCATCGACGTGCTGAAACACGGCGGCAATGCGATCGACGCCGCCGTGGCCACGGCCAGCACGCTGGGCGTGACCATTCCGTTCGTCGCGGGTCCGGGCGGTGGCGGCTTCATGGTGATCTACCTGGCCAAGACCCATCAGGTCGTCACCATTGATGGCCGCGAGACGTGCCCCAGCGCCTGCACGCCGACGATGTTCACTGACCCCAAGACCGGCCAGCCGCTCGGCTACGACTACGCATCGGATCAGCCGCTGGCCACCGGCGTCCCCTCGATGGTGGCCACCTGGGCCAAGGCGATCAGCCGGTACGGCCGCCACAACCTGGCCGCCGACCTCCAGCCGGCGATCGGGGTCGCCCAGCGCGGGTTCCGCGTAAATGGAGATTTCCGGCAGCTCACCGAGTCAGACCTGGCTGAACTGCGGGCTTACCCCGCCAGCCGCGCCCTGCTGCTGACCCGGGCAGGCAACCCGCTGCCCGTGGGCCACCTGCTCCGCAACCCCGACCTGGCCAGGACCTACCGGCTGCTGGCCCGCTACGGCCCGTCCTACCTCTACGACGGGCCGCTGGGCCGCGCCATCGTCCAGGCCGATGATCACCCGGCGGTGACCCCGGGGAGCACTGTGGTTGACCTGCCGGGCATCATGACCACGAGCGACCTGCGTGCCTACCAGGCCCGGGTGCAGGCGCCTACCCAGGTCCGCTACCGCGGCCTGGACATCTACAGCATGGCGCCGCCGTCGAGCAGCGGATCCACCGTCGGTGAGGCCTTGAACATCCTCAGCGGATACCACCTCTCGGCCGAGCCCCGGGCGACGGCGCTGTTCCACTACCTGGAGGCCTCCCGGCTGGCCTACGCCGACCGCAACGCCTACGTCGGCGACCCGCGCTACGTCAGCGTGCCGCTGTCCGGGCTGCTGAGCCCGGCGTTCGCCGCGACCCGGCGCTGCCTGATCCATAACCAGGCACTCGCCTCCCCGGTGGCCCCGGGCCATCCCGCTCCGCCCTACCAGGGCTGCCAGAACCAGAACTCACCGCAAGCGGCGTCAGCGGAAGGGCGCCATACCAACAACATCGTCACCGAGGACAAGTGGGGCAACATCGTCGCCTACACCAACACCATCAACTTCTTCGGCGGCAGCGGCGAGACCGTGCCCGGCTACGGCTTCCTGCTCAACAACGAGATGACCGACTTCGACTTCGCGCCCCCCTCGGCCGGCGCCTATGACCCGAACCTGCCCGCCGGCGGCAAGCAGCCCCGGTCCAGCATGGGCCCGGTCATCGCGTTCCGCGATGGGAAGCCGGTCTTCAGCGTCGGCGCGGCGGGCGGATCCACGATCATCACGACCATCCTCCAGATCATCATGAATCACGTCGACTTCGGCATGTCACTGCCCGCCGCACTGGCGGCCCCGCGGGTGAGCCAGACCAACTCAGCTACCTCGCTGGCCGAACCCGCCTTCTATGACAGCTCCCTGCGGAAGCAGCTGACCAGTCAATTCGGCGAGAAGTTCACGGTGGCTACCGGGCCCATCCTCCCGCTCGATCACTATCCGGGCGATGCGACGGCGCTTCAGATCCTCGGCCAAGGCCGCTCCGAGGCCATCGCCGAGCCCGTCCGCCTCGGCGGTGGCAGCGCACTGGTCGTGAACCCGTCTCCCTAGCGGCGGGCCCCCAGCCAGCCCGCGTGGCCAGCCCGCGCGGACGGTCAGGCGGTCACGTCGCTGCGGAGGAAGACCGTCATCGCCGCGGCGATCGCGACCACGAGGTAGACGGCGCCGAGGATCAGCCCGCGCCCGTAGCTCACCCCCTCGACGCCGCCGGACGCCACCGCCAGGATCGACGCACCCGGCAGCCACTGCTGGGTGCTGGGCACGATGCGCGTGATGATGTTCTCCACGGCGATCAGCCAGGCGAAGCCGACGATGACCGCGAACACCGCTGACCGCACGAACTGGCCGAGCGCCATCCCGAGCACGCTGTAGCCGATCGTGGCCAGGGCCAGGTCGCCGAGTTCGCGGAACAGGTCACCGAGTCCGGTCCCGGTGAACCACGCGCCGGTCGGGACGGCCCGGCTGTGCGCGGCCAGCACCGCCACGATCAGCGCGATGACCGCGGCGAAGCAGAGCGCGAGCAGCAGGAAGGTGATCACGCCGAGCATCTTGCCGGCCAGCAGCACCGCGCGGCGGGGCTGGCGGACCAGGAGCTGGCGCAGCGTGCCCAGGCTGTACTCGCTCGCGACCTGGGACGCGGCAATGCCGAACGCCACCACGCCGAGCAGCATGGCCGCCCTGGCCACGCCGATGACCAGGCCGTTCGGCCTGGCGAGCTGGTGCAGCGTCACTATCCCGCCATTCGCCGAGGCCTGGGAGAACAGCAGGACCACGAACAGCGAGGCCGCCGCGGCCAGCCCCCCGAAGGTGGAGAAGAACAGCGTGGGCCGCCGCAGCTTGGTCCATTCGCTGGTAAACGCGGCCCAGATCATCTGATCGCTCCCATCTCCTGGCCGTCAGGTACATCGGCCGATTTCGTGCCGGTCAGCGCGAAGAACGCCCGCTCCAGGCTGCGGGTGCGCTCGGCGAGCTGGCGGAGGGTTATCCCGTTCTGCGCGGCGAACCGGTTCAGCTCCGCCCCGGCGATGCCCGGCGCCTCGACCAGCAGCAGGCCCTCGGCGTGACCCGACGTCACCGTGCACCCTGCCTGCTGCAGGAGCTTGGCCAGCGGGTCGCGGTCCGCGTCGTGTTCCGGCGTGACCAGGAACTGGGCCTGCTGGGTGGCCCGCAGCTCCGCGACACTCCCCTGGTGGACAAGCCGGCCCGCCCTGATCATCACCACGTAGTCGCAGATCTGCTCGATCTCCGAGATCAGGTGGCTCGAGACGAGCACCGTGATCCCGTCGTCGGCGAACGACTTGATGAGGCCGCGCATCTCGACGATGCCCGCCGGGTCGAGACCGTTGGTCGGCTCGTCGAGGACCAGCAGTTCGGGACCGGCGAGCATGGCCGCCGCGATACCGAGCCGCTGCTTCATCCCCAGCGAGTACGAGCGGTACCGGTCCCCCGCCCTGGCCCGCAGGCCAGAGCGCTCGAGGACCGGATCGACCCCGGTCAGTGGAAGCTGTCCCAGGCGGGCGAGCACCTTCAGGTTCTCCCGGCCGCTCAGCTGCGGGTAGAACGCGGGCGCCTCGATGAGCGCCCCCACCTTGGGCAGATAGGTCGCCGGCTCCGCGAGGCTCCCGCCCAGGATCGTTCCGCTCCCTGACGTGGGGCGGACCAGGCCGAGCAGCATCCGGATCGTGGTGGTCTTGCCGGCCCCGTTCGGGCCGACGAACCCGCAGACCGACCCCGCGGGGATGGCCAGCGCCACGTCATCTACCACCGTGCGGTCGCCGAAGCGTTTGGTCAGCCCGGCCGTTGATACGGCGAGCGGCCCGCCGGGCCGCTCGCCCGTCCGGTACATCGCCTGTCCCATAACCATGCCGGTGACGCTACTGATCCAGGCGACCGCGCCAGCCCCATCCCGGCAGAGATCATCCTCCGGGCGTAAGGGCATCATCCTCCCGGCGTACCGGCTGCTGCGGTGGCCGTCCGGGGGCCCGCTACCCGCCGGGCTTGAGGTAGCGGTCCAGGAAGGCGATGACCCCGTCGATCGCGCGTACCTGCGTCGGGTCGGGGCTGGCCGGTCCCTCGTCTGCCGACGGGAAGAGGTAGCCGTGCAGCGGGTGATCCCAGGACACCCACCCGGCGTCCTTACCGCCCTCGTCGAGGAGCTCGTAGCTGAGGCGGAAGACTCCCTGGAGATGGTCGGTGTCCCGGCCCATGACGAGGATCGGCAGGTCGATCGGGGCGATGCGCTCGCGGGCCAGCGGGAGGTTGGTGCGGGCCCGCACCCACGCCGGGTCCTGCAACTGCATCTCCTCGATGTCCCGCAGCCCGGTCTCGGGGTTGACCGGCGCGGCGTCGCCCAGCCTGAGGTCGAGGAACTCGTGATTCGCCGGCTCGCTGGCCACACCCGCCCGCAGCATCCCCGGGTACCGGAACGCCAGCTTGAACAGCATCTCGCCGGCGTGGCTGACGCCGATGTGGCCGAGGTGGCCCGCGTCCACCTGCGGGTGCCGGCGCACATGCTCGAGGATGGCGAGCTCATCCTCGAACTCCAGCGGCGACCGGTTCATGACCTCCATGCCCTGACGCCCATCGACCATGAGCGGGCCGCCGCGGTTGAAGCCGAGGTTGACCTCCGTGCGGTACCGCCCCCACCCGCAGGCGTAGCCGGCGGCCAGCAGGCGCTCCATGATGTACGGGCGGGTGTGCACCCACTGCCGCAGCCAGCCGATCCCGCCCCCGCCATTGCCGTAGGCCAGGAAGATGAACGGGAACCGCCCCTCGTCGGCAGGCGTGCGCACCACGTAGGGCAGGTACAGGCCGTCGCGTGACTCGGCCAGGTAATAGGCCGCGGGGCGGGCGGACCCCTCGACGTCTTCGGTGAAGATGGGCTCGCCGGTGCTCCACCGCCCGGCCGTCACGCGGCACCTGCGGTGACTACCCGGGTTTCGTGGCCGGCCGTGACGAAGATGTGCGCAGCCGCGGTGTCCCCGATTTCGATTCTGTGCTGGCCGGTGCCGATCTGGATGCGGCCGCCAGCGCGGCTGACCAGTACCGCGGTGCCCGGCCCGATTCCGGCCCGGCGCAGCCGGGTCAGCAATTCCGTGTCTGACTGGACCGGCTCGCCGATCCGCCCCACGACCACGCTCGTCGCCGTCTCCGGGACCGCGTTCAACGCCATCGTGTCCTGGGGAACGCCGCCGGTCTCGTCATCACCGAGTTCGCCGACCCCCGGAATCGGGTTCCCGTACGGTGACTGGGCCGGGTGGCCGAGCAGATCGAGGACCCGGCGCTCGACGGCCTCGCTCATCACGTGCTCCCACCGGCAGGCCTCGTCGTGGACGAGCTGCCAGTCCAGGCCGAGGATGTCGGCGAGCAGGCATTCCGCCAGCCGGTGCTTGCGCATCACCCGGATCGCCGCCGCGCGGCCCTCCGGCGTGAGCTCGATCCTCCGGTCCCCGGTGACGGTGACCAGGCCGTCACGCTGCATCCGGGCCACCGTCTGGGACACCGTGGGGAAGGACTGCCCGAGGCGGCCGGCGATCCGCGCGCGCATCGGGATGACACCGTCTTCCTCGAGTTCCATCACGCAGCGGAGATACATCTCCGTGGTGTCGATGAGGTCGTCCTCTCGGTGCACTCTTCACTCTCCGCCCGATGAATCAGCCGTGGCTGAGCCCCGCCGGAAACCACGACGATCGGGCCCGGCGTTAACTAAGGATAGCCTTACCTTACACGGCAGTGCCGTCTTCGCTGGCCCGCCCGGCATCCGGCCCGGCCAGCACTGGGGCGACGGCCTATTCACCTGACCCGGGCTGGGCCTGCCCTTCACCTCAGGTGTTCAGATGGCGTGGGATGGGGGCGTCGTTGAGCTGCTGGTCGATGTCGACGAGGATGGCGTCGTCTTCGACCTTGCACGCGTACACCGGGATGGGACCGCAGGCAAACACCCCCACGGCCTCGCCGGTGGTCAGGTCGTAGCGGGACGCGTGGGAGGCGCAGACCAGCGTGTCATCGTCCTGGAGGGAGCCCTCGTGCAGGGGTTGCTGCTGGTGGGTGCAGGTGTTGTGGATCGCCCTGACGTCCTCATCATCGAGGCGGATGAGGCAGATCGGCTCGCGCAGCTCCTCCACGAGCAAGGTGTCGCCGACCTCTAGGTCGTCCAGGTTCGCGACGACTACGAACGTCATGGCTGTGTCCTTCCTTTTGCGGGCCGCCGGGGTGCCGGCAGGCTGCCGCGCACCTCTATCCAGCCGTTGCGGATCCGGGTAGGCAGCACGGGCTGCGGCTGGTTAGCCGGGCCGCGTCCGACGCGGCCGTCGGCGAGCGCGAAGCGGGCCCCGTGCAGCGGGCAGGTCACGGTCAGGTCCGCGACCGTGCCGCGGCTGAGCAGGCCACCGGCGTGGCTGCAGACGTTGTCGAGGGCGTAGAGGGTGCCGTGGTGGCGGTACAGCAGGATCTGCCGGCCCTCGGCCTCGACGGCGGTCGGCGAGTCGTCCGGCAGGTCGGTCTCCTGCAGCGCCTTGGTCCACCGCCGCGGCCCGATGGCCCACGCCACCCGGTTGACCATCACGCCCTTGGTGAATACGAGGTGGCCGCCCAGGTAACCGGCCCCAGCCGTGACGGTGAAGCTGGCCGCGGCCAGAGCGCGGGCCGCGGCGCGGTGGCCGGCCATCCGGCTGCCCAGGGAGGCGCCTTGCAGCCCGAGGGCCGCGGTGTTGAGCAGGCCGTGCAAGAGCCCGACGCGGCGGTCCTCCTCGTTGCTGACGGTCCAGTCGCTGAGCCCGGTTATGGCGGTAGCGACCGAGGCGACGATGCCGGCCGCGCTGAGCACGCCTGCGGCGTCGATCCCGCGCCGGGGAGCCGGGTCACGGTCCGCGACGTCCAGCACCATGACACCCGTCCACAGCCCGATGGGCAGGTCGCTCAGGGCGGGATGTATCGGGTGGCCAGCCCATCGGCCGCCATGCATCAGCTCAAGAACCAGATTGTCCTGATGCCGTTCGCGGACTGGCTCCAGCGCGCCGGTCAGCCAGTCGCTCAGCGTCCGGAGCCAGCCGAGCCGGTCGAGCGAGGCCACGAGATCACCGTGCCAGGTGACCAGCCGGGTGGCAGCGAACGGGGAGCTGGTATCCGGCCCGGCCTGCTGGCCGGCTGCGGGCGGATCGCCGGCCTGCTCGCTGCCAGTTCGCATGAGGTTCCTCCCGGTGGCATCCGCTGGTGGCTCGATTCTGACTGACGTCGACTCGGGACTGCGCTAACGGCACGGTAATCGGACCGGGCCGCCGCTGAACGTGCCAGATTGACACAGTTGCGCACGCCGACCGCGGGTACCGTGCGCTCTTCCGCGCCCTTGACTTTATCGAAGCAAGTGTCAAATAATCGACGTCATCGTAAGGGAGCGGTGGCGTGGCCGTTCCCGGTGAGGCAGGGAGCGACGCCGTGGCCTACGTGATCGGGGTGGATGTCGGGGGCACGTTCACAGACGCCGTCCTGTCCGACGATGCGGGGACCGTCGTGGCCGCGAAGGCACCGTCCACTCCACCGGATTACTCCGAGGGAGTTCTCGACGTCCTGAGCGTGCTGGCCGGGCAGATCGGCCTGCCCGTCGCCGATATGCTCGCCGACACCCACCACGTGGCGCACGGCACGACCTCGTCACTGAATGCCCTGGTCACCGGCAGCGTTCCGGCCATCGGGTTCATCACCACCCGGGGCCACCGGGACTCCATTTACATCATGAACGTGGAGGGCCGGTACCTGGGCCGCTCCCCGGAGGAACTGCAGAACGTCCTCATCCAGAGCAAGTCACACGGGCTCATTCCCAAGCGGCACGCCCGGGAGGTCACCGAACGACTCGACCGCGACGGGACGGTCATCGTCGGCCTGAACGAGGACGAAGCCCGGGCGGCCATCGGGTCCCTGATCGAGGACGGCGTGGCGGCGATCGCGGTGTCGCTGCTGTGGTCGTTCCGCAACCCGGCGCACGAGCGGCGCATCCGCGAACTCGTTCACGAAGCCGACCCGGACCTGTTCGTATCGCTGTCGTCAGAGGTCAGCCCCCGGATCCGGGAGTTCGCCCGCAGCGCGACCACCATCATGAGCACCCAGATCGGGCCGGGCCTGCGCGACTACCTGTCCAGCCTGGAAACGAAACTCCGGACGCTGGGGCTGGCCGGCCCGCTGCTGGTCATGCAGAGCAACGGCGGGGCCGTCGCAGCGGCCGAGGCCCCCGCCAACGCGATCAGCACGGTCGGCTCGGTGCTCACCGGCGGGGTCATCGGGTCGGTCAGCCTGGGCCAGCAACTCGGCCACCAGAACATCATCTCCACCGACGTCGGCGGCACCACGTTCCTGGTCGGGCTGGTGGTCAACGGCGAGCCGGTCCGCGCCACCACCACCATCATCAATCACCACCCCATCAACGTCCCGAGCCTGCAGGTCCACGCCATCGGGTCCGGTGGCGGGGCCATCGCCTGGATCGACGCCGGCGGCAACCTGCAGGTCGGCCCGCGCAGCGCCCAGGCCGTCCCGGGCCCCGCCTGCTACGGGCAGGGCGGTGCGGAACCGACCAATACCGACGCCAACCTGGTGCTCGGCATCCTCACCGAGCGTGGCCTGCTCGGCGGCCGTAAGGCGCTGGACGCGGAGCGCAGCGCCGCGGCCATCCGGACCTACGTCGCCGAGCCGCTGGGCCTGTCGGTAGAGGACGCCGCGGCGGCCATCTACGCGATCCAGAACGCCCAGACTGGTGACCTGCTGCGCAAGGCCGTCGTGGAGGCGGGCCACGATCCGCGGGAATTCGTGCTGTACGCGTTCGGCGGCGCCGGGCCGGCCCACTGCGCCGCCTACGCGGCCGAGGTGGGGGTCCGTCAGGTCGTCGTGCCGCTGGGCCAGGTCGCCTCCGCGTTCTCCGCCTACGGGCTCGCCGCCTCCGACATCGTGCTGGCCGCCGAGTTCTCCGATCCGTCGGCGTTCCCGATGGATCCGGTCCGGGTGGAGAAGAACTTCGCCGACCTCGAGGCGCAGGTCCGGGACGCACTCGACCGCCAGGGGGTCAGATTCGGCCAGGTCGAGCTGGTCCGCGAGGTCGACATGCGGTACTCGATGCAGCTCGCTGAACTGGCCACGCCGGTGAACGACGGCCCCATCGACGCGGCCGAGCTGAACGCGGCCGCCGCGCGGTTCGAGGCGCGCTACGCCGAGCTGTTCGGCGCCGGGTCGGGCTTCCGCGAAGCCGGGATACAGGCCATCACCTACCGGGTGCGGGCCACCGGGAAGCTGCAGTTCTCGCCGGGCCTGCCCGCGGTGGCCCAGGCGGAGGGAACCAATCCGTCCGCCGCCCGGTCCGGCACCCGCCCGGTCCGGCTGGGCACCGGCGGCTTCACCGACACCGCCATCTACGACTACAGCAAGCTGCGGGCCGGGCACGTCCTCACCGGTCCTGCGGTCGTGGAGGTGCCCACCACCACCGTCGTAGTCCCGGACGGCATGACCGGCACGGTGGATCCGTTCGGGAATCTGATCATCGTCACTCGCGAGGAGACCGTCTGATGAGCATGCCTGTGCCCGGCTCGGAGGCGTTTTCGAGCCGGCCAGTTCACCCGGGGACGCTCGCGGCGTCACTGCCGTCCACGCTCCCGGTGCACTGTGTCACCCAGGAGCAGATCGATGCCCTGGACCCGCTGACCTATGAGGTGATCCGGCACCGGCTGTGGTCGGTGACCGAGGAGATGGGCGAAGCCCTCAAGCGCATGTCCGGCTCCCCCATCGTCACCGACGCCAACGACTTCGACTTCGCCATCGGCGACGAGCTGGGCCAGGAGGTCCAGGTCGGCCTGTACAACACGATGCTGGTCGGGGCGGTCGACCTGGCCATCTACTGGACCCTGGCCAACCGGGCCGACAATCCCGGCATCAGCGAGGGCGACATGTTCCTGTGCAATGACCCGTGGGTCGGCGGGGGCCTGCATCAGAACGACGCCGTCGTCTACCAGCCCATCTTCTACGAGGGCAAGCTGTTCGCCTGGACCAGCGCGATCTGCCACGAGCCTGACCTGGGCGGCGTGGGACTCGGCTCGTTCTCGCCGGCCGCCCAGGACGTCTTCTCCGAGTCGGTACCGACCCCGCCGGTCAAGGTCGTCCGCGGCTTCGAGCTGCAACGCGACGTCGCCGACCTGTGGGTCCGCCGGTCCCGCGTGCCGATGCTCGTCGGCCTGGACCTGCGCGCTCAGGTTGGCGCCAACAACGTCGGCCGGGACCGGCTGCTGTCGGTGATCGCGAAGTACGGCGCCGACACGGTCAAGGCCGTGATGAAGCGGATGATGAACGACGCCGAGGGGCGCCTGCGCGGCAAGCTGTCCAGCCTCCCCGATGGGACCTGGAACGCCACCGGTTACCAGGACCAGTCCCACGAAGGCGACCGCAGCCTGCACAAGATCACCCTGGCCATGACCAAGCGCGAGGACCACCTGATCTTCGACTTCACCGGCACCGACCCGCAGGCGGGCGTGATCAACTGCACCTACGCCGGGATGCGCGGCGGGGTCATGCTCGCCCTGCTTCCCATCCTGGCCGGCGACATCCCGTGGTCGGCGGGCGGCCTGATGCGCTGCTTCGACCTCATCGCCGAGGAAGGAACGATCAACAACGCGACCTTCCCCGCGGCGGTCAGCCGCGGACCGATCGGCCCGGCCTGGCTCACCGGCACCCTGGTCGCCGAATGCCTGTCCCAGATGCTCGACCGCTCCGTCAACCTGGGCCGGAGCGTGCAGGCGTCGTGCTGCGGCACGTGGGACACCGCGGTCATCGCGGGCCTCGACGAGCGTGGCGCCCAGCCCGTGCCGTTCCTCAACATCATGATGGAGCCCATGGCCGGCGGCTACGGCGCCCGCCCGCACGTGGACGGCATGGACACCGGGGGCCTGTTCTGCATCCCGATGGGCCGGATCCCCGACACGGAGATGTCGGAGTTCCTCTACCCGATGCTGGTGCTGTGGCGGCGGGAGGAACCTGACTCCGGCGGCCCCGGCCGCCAGCGCGGCGGGGTGAGCGCCTCGCTGGCCGTGACGCCCCGCGGCACCAGCCTGCCCATCGGGCTGGTGCTGGCCTCGGCGGGCAAAGCCGTCGCGCAGAACAACGGCCTGGCCGGCGGTTATCCCGGCAACACCGGCGTGGAGATCCTGGCCCGCGGCACGGATCTGGCCGCCAGCCTGTCCGCCGGCCGCATGCCTGCGAGCCTGGCCGACCTCGGCGGCCAGCAAGAACTCGGCCAGAACTACTCGCAGACGTACCTCGCTCCCGGTGAGGTGATGTACATGCACTGGCAGGGCGGCGGCGGATATGGCGACCCGCTCGGCCGTGACCCGCACGCGGTCGCGGCGGACCTGCGCGAAGGCAAGGTCACCGCAGCCGCCGCGGCTGACGTCTACGGCGTGGTCGTCGGGCCCGGCGGTGACATCGACCACGACGCCACCCGGCAGGCCCGCGACGGGCTGCGCGGCCAGCGGCGCGACCGGGCCACGCTGGACGAGCCGGTGCCCGGCGGGCAACTCGACGTCTCGGCCGGGCGCCGGCTGGACGACAACCTGGTCGAGGTACCGGACGCAGGCCACCCCGTGGTGGCCTGCGCGCACTGCGGGCAGCGGCTCGGTGACCCCCGGGCCAGTGCCACGCTGTCCCTGGCCCGCTACGAGGGGCCGTCGGCCACGGCCGGCCCGCAGGTGACGTCCGACCCGGCGGCCTACGTGGACGACCCGGTGGTGTTCCGCCAGTACTGCTGCCCGAACTGCTGGACCGCGATCTACTCCAGCATCGTCCCGGCCGGCCATGCCGACCACGTCCGCGACATCGGCCGCCTGCTCCCGGCGGCCCTCAGTGCGCCGGGCCCCGGCCCGGCGGGCCCCGGACCGGCCGGGCCCATGCCGACGGATACAGCGCCGGCATGAGGCTGGGCCGCGTCGCCATCCTCGGCGGCGGCCCGGGCGGCCTGTACGCCGCCCGGCTCCTCAAACTGGCCGACCCGGCCGGCCAGGTCAACGTCTACGAGCAGGGCCTGCCCGATAAGACGTTCGGCTTCGGCGTCGGGCTCGCCGCCGGCACGCAGCGGAACCTGCGGGCCGCCGACGCACCGACCCTGGACGGCATCCTGCGCCGCGGCTGGCCGCACGACATGAGCCTGCGGGTCGGCGACCAGGTGGCCCACATGCCGAACCACAACCTGCGCGCGATCGGCCGGGCCACGCTCCTGGCCGTATTGCAGCAGCACGCCGCCAGCGCCGGGGTCGGCCTGCACTTCGGCACCCGCGCGACGCCCGGCGACGTCGACGCCGATCTGGTCATCGCGGCCGACGGGGTCAGCAGCGGCACCCGGTCGGCCTACGCCAGCCGGTTCGGCGTCCGCATCGACAGCGGCACGGGCCTGTATCTGTGGTGTGGCACCGACTTCGCGCTGGACAGCGCCATCTTCGCCCCGGTCACCACCAGCCATGGCACCTTCGTCACCCACGCCTACCCCTACGCCCCGGACGCCAGCACGTTCCTGATCGAGACCGATGAGCAGACCTGGCGGCGCGCCGGATTCGACGCGACCAGCGACGCGACCCCGGTCGATGAGTCCGATCAGCCGTCCCTGGCCTACCTGCAGGAGGCCTTCCGAGAGCCGCTGCGCGGCCACCCGCTCATCGGCAACCGCACCCGCTGGCTGCGGTTCCGGACGGTCCGCTGTGACCGCTGGCACGACGGCCGGCTCGTCCTCCTCGGCGACGCCGCCCATACGGCGCACTACTCCATCGGGTCCGGGACCAAGCTCGCGATGGAGGACGCGATTGCTCTGGTCGCGGCCATCCGCGCGGCCAGCAGCCTGGAGCAGGCACTGCAGGCCTACGAAGCCGGGCGCCGCCCGGCCGTCGAGCATCTCCAGGCCGTCGCGGTCCGCAGCCAGCGCTGGTGGGACTCCTTCCCCAAGCGCATGCACCTGCCCGTCAACCAGCTCCTCGTCTCGTACATGACGCGGGCAGGCAAGGTCTCGCTGGCCCGGTTCGCCGAGACCACGCCCCAGGTGGTGCGGCGTTCGCTCACCGAGTACTGCGGAGCCAGTCCCGGTCGCGCAGCCGGCGACGACCTGGTCAACTGGGTCATCAGCCAGCCGTTGCCCCTCGATCACGCCGTGGTGCCCAGCCGGGCCGCACGGCCCGGCGGCCCGGTCGGCGACGTCGAGGTCACTGAGCCGGACGCCTGGGGAACCAAGGCCGACGGCCTGGCCGATCAGGTGGCCGGGCAATTGGCCGGCGGTGCGGCGGCGGTGCGGCTCACCGGCCCGGGCGACCGTGACGCGGTCCTGGACCGGCTCGACCTGGCCGAGCGCCTGCGGCTTCAGCTGGGTGCCATCACGATCGTCCGGGCGCCGGAGCGCTGCCGGGCTGACCTGGCGGCCGGCCTGGTGAGCGCCCGGACCGACCTGATCGACATCGGCGCCGGGGAGTCCTCGTGACGAGCAAGGACTGGGGCGGCCGGCTGCCGGATTACCCGCCCGCGGCCGTCCGCCGGTACCGCGAGGCGGGACTGTGGGCCGATCGCACCATCGCCCAGGAATTCCACGCGATCGCCGGGCGGTATCCCGGACGCGAGGCCGTGGTCAGCCGGGAGGGCCGGATGACGTTCGCCGGGCTCGACCGCCGCACGGACCAGATCGCGGCCGGCCTGCTCGCCCTGGGGCTGGGACCCGGCGACCCGATCCTGTTCCAGGTCACCAACCGGCTGCATTCCATCGTGGCCTGGTATGGCGTGCTGAAGGCCGGCCTGATCCCGGTGGCCACTCTCGCGGCCCACCGGCGCCATGAGATCAGCCAGGTCAGCGCCCGGACCGGCGCCGTCGCCCACCTGGTGGAGGCCGATGCACCAGGTTTCGACCTGGTCGCCTTCGCCCGCCAGCACCAGGCCGGCTCCCCCGCCATCCGGCAGGTCCTCACGGCGGGGGCCGGGGCGGCCGGGCCCGGCCTGACCCGGCTGGAGGATCTTGGCCGCGACGCCGATCCAGCCGCGGCCCGCCAGGCCGTCGAGGCGGTGCAGGCCGCCCTGGATCCCGACGACGTGGCCGTGTTCCAGCTCTCCGGCGGGACGACCGGCGTGCCGAAGGTCATCGGCAGACGGCACGCCGAATACTGGTACAACGCCCGGGCCTACGCCTCCCGCCTGGGCTGGGATGAGCAGACCCGGGTCGCGCACCTGATCCCGATCATCCACAACGCCGGCATCGTGTGCGGGGTCCACGCCCCGCACAGCGTCGGCGCGTGCCTGCTGCTCGGCACCCCGGACGCCGCCGCCTCGCTGCCCCTGCTCATCAGCGAGCAGGTCACCGACATCCTGGTCGGGCACGCCCATTACGACGCGGTCGCCGACCATGGTGTCGCATCCCTGGCGGGATCCGTGAGACGAATGGTCCTGTCCGGTACCAAGGTGCCGCCCGAACTGTTCAGCAAGATCGAGGCGCTCGGCGTGTGGTCAGGGCAGCTGTTCGGGATGGCCGAGGGCTTCTTCGCGCTGACCGAGATCAGCGCCCCCCGGCAGGCCCGGCTGGCCACCGTCGGCACGCCCATGTCGGAACTCGACGAGTTCCGCATCCTCAGCCCGGGCAGCGAGGACGAGCTCCCGGACGGCGTCACCGGAGAACTCTGCTGCCGTGGCCCCTACACGCTGCCCGGGTACTTCGACGCCGCCGGGCACAACGCGGTCGCGTTCACCACCGACGGGTTCTACCGCACCGGGGACCTGGCCACGGTCGTCACGGTCACGGCATCCGGTACCTGTCCATCGATGGCCGGATCAAGGACGTCATCAACCGCGGCGGGGAGAAGATCAACGCCGAGGAGGTCGAGTTGCTCCTGCTCCGCCATCCCGCGGTCCGGCAGGCCGCCGTCGTGGCCATGCCCGACCCGCGGCTGGGCGAACGCAGCTGCGCCTACCTCGTTACCGGCGAACGCCCGGTCAGCCTGGACGAGATCCGCGAGCACCTGGCCGCGCTCGGCGTGGCCAAGTTCAAATGGCCGGAGCGCGTCGAGTGGCTCGGCGAGCTTCCGCGCTCGAACATCGGCAAGGTGGACAAGAAGGTGCTGCGGGAGCGGATCGCGGCGGCCGTCAGCCCGGGCCCGGTCAGCCAGTAACGGCGCCGACCGGGTAGCGCTCCGCGAGCCACGCCCCGATCCTGGCCGCGGCCAGGCTGCTTCCGGTGGGCTCACCCTTCGCGATCGGGCCGCCGAAATGCGTCCCGGCCACCCGGGCGCTGCTGAAGTCCCCCGTGGTGGTGTCCCCCGTGCTGGTGTCCCCCGCGGCGGAGTCCCGGCTGCGGAACGCGGCGGACATCGCCGCCGTGTCCGCGGGAAACGACGCCTGGTCCCCGCTCAGCTCGACCAGGAGCACCGGGCCGGTGACTCCCGGCGCGCAGCGGAGAAAGTCAGCGTTGGTGCTGCAGGCGGACCAGGTCGACAGCCAGGCATCCGGCGTCGAGAACCGGCCGAATCCGACCAGCCCGTAGTTGGTGAGGTCGGACGCCGGCCGAACAACGAGCCGTACGGGCGGTCGTTGGGGTCCAGGGAGAAATCGACACTGCGCAGATCGGCGTCGGTGCGGAAGACCGTGATCACCCGCGGCGCCAGCGCGTTCCGCCGGTCCGCCGGATCCTCGGAGACCTTGAAGGCCTGGCGGGCCCCGGCGGCTTCCGCAGCCCGCCGCCTGGCCTCGGCGTCGATGCGGGCGATCCGGTCACGCTGGGCCTGGCGGTAGCGCTCGACGAACGCGGGGTCATAGTGCGAGCTGCCCGGGGCGGCCGTCGAATCCGTTGGCCGGGTTATAAGGGTCGAGGTCCGGATCGGCCGACAGCGGGTCCCGCTCATCGGTCACCGACGGATCGATCAGCCGGAGCAGCAGCGCCCCCTGCCCCGGATGGGGCGCCATGAACACCGCCCCGTCCGGTACCGGCATGTCCGCCCCGGCCAGCCCGGCCGGCCGCCCGGCCGGGGTGCTCGGCTAGCCGCTCGTCGGCCGGCAAGGCAGCCTGCTGGTGGTAGAAGGCGAACAGTGTCCCGCCGCCGGAATGCCCGAGCGTGACCACCGCGGCGAAACCCCGGTCGCGCAGGAAGACCTGCCCGGCCGCGGCGTCGAGCAGGGCCTGCTCGTGCACCAGGGACGAGGTCGTTGTTGACCGACCGGCTCCCCTGGGTCCAGACCGCGAACCCGCGCATCAGCAGTTCGGGCACCAGCACGTGGTGGGTGACGTCCTGCCGCGGGTGCATCAGGCACACCACGGTCCGCGCGCCGGGGACCGTCCGCAGCACCCCGCTGACGCTCGCGCCGTCGGAGGTGGTCAGCTGGTGCACGGACGTGACGGTGGCACTGGGCGGCTCGGCGGCGTCGATCCAGCGGCCCGCGCCCAGCCGGCCAGCACCGGGCCGGCCAGTATCGGCGGTCAACCGGGCTCCACGCGCAGCGCGTCCTTGTCGTGCTGGGTGATGCGCGCCCCGCGCAGCCCGGCGATGCTGCTGTACCAGACCGCGTGCCGGCAGCCGGTGGCCCGCCGGTCGATCGAGATCACCCCGTCGGCGACGATCTCGAAGTACGGGCCCGATCTTGCTCACCGTGACCGCCGGATCAGCCCCGGCCACGGTGGCCAGGGGCACGTTCTCCGGCACGTCGAGCACGTACAGCGCGGTCATACGCCGCTCCGCTCCCGGGTCGCGGTCTGCTCCTGCTCCCAGGCCGCGGCCCGTTCCACGATGAGCTCGGCCTTGCGGGTCAGCAGCGCGGCCATGCTCGGGTCGGGCTCGACGTCACACTCGATCAGGGCCTCAATGGTCAGTTCCGCGTCGAGATCCTCCTGCGGGGTGACCGGGCGCAGGGCGCGGGTCAGCTCGATCATGTACCCGTTGGGGTCGTGGGTGTAGATCGACTCGATCGTCTCGTGCTGGATCTGCATCTCCACCGGCCACTCGCTACCGTCCAGGCGGCGCCGGTATTCCATCAGGTCCTCCTGGCTGTCCACGTGAAGGGCCAGGTGCCTGGACCGGATGAAGAAGACCGGCACATCCTCACCGAACCGCGAGTAGGCGTCGCCCTGCGGGCCGCCCTCGAACGGCTCCAGGCCGAAGTAATAGAAGAAGGCCAGCCGGTCCCCGTGGCCGATGTCGAAGAAGAAGTGGATGAAGTCGGGATGCTTCTCCGGGCCCCAGCCGGCCGCGCAGATCGAGTGCACGACCGGGAAGCCCGAGGACGTCACGGTAGAACTTCACCGTGGCGGCCGGGTCGAACGTCGGATAGGCGATGTGATCCACCCCGCGAACGCGGTGGTCGGATACGGTCACGGCGACCTCCTCGGGCCGATCGGTCAGTTGCGGTCAGCGCATCAGGCGGCCTGCCGGACCCCGGGCCGCAGCAGCCGCCCGGCGGCGGCGATCTCGGCGGGCAGGCCCAGCGCCCGCAGCAGGCTGTACGCGCCGGCCGTGGCCGCCGACACGACCGGCACGCCGAACTCCGACTCCGCCGCCCCGATCAGGGCCAGCGACGGCATCTGCACGCAGGCCGAGATGACCAGGGCGTCGACCCCGCTGAGGTCGAGGTCCGCGGGCCGCGCCCATCACCCGGCCGCCTGCGATGCGCGCCACCTCGGCGTTGTCGGCCACCTCCAGGGCCCGCCAGTCAGCTACCTCGAAGCCCTCGGCGGTCCAGGTACGCCACCACCTGCCCGGCCAGCGGCCGCAGGTAGGGGGTGACCACGGCGATCCGGCGCGCACCGAGCGCCCGCAGGCCCTCGACCAGCGCACCCGCACTGGAACGGACGACGGGCCCGAGCCGCCGGTGGCCAGCTGCTCGGCGATCCCGGATTCGACCCGCCGATGCTCGCCCGGACCCCCCACCATCAGGGCCACCAGGCAGGCGTACAGGATCGCCTCGACACCAGCGTCGCCGAGTTCCAGGACGCACCGCTCCCGCTGGGCGTTCATGGCCCGCAACTGCTCCGGGGACACGGTGTGCATCCGCATCCGGCTGGAGTGGAACGAGAAGTCGCGCCGTGGCGTGCCGGCCGAGCAGCGCGGGCAGCTCCGTTTCCACCGTCACGTTGGAGCTGGGCACCACCAGCCCGATGCGGTGGGTGGCCATCGGGGTTCTCCTCCCGGCCGACGATGGTTGACGCTAGTGACAAATATTCTACGCTTACGCCAACCAGTCAAGGCAGCCGGGTAGCCCAGGGCCGGGCTACTCGGCCAGAAAGCGTTCCAGCAGGGCGACATCCTGCTTGAGCAGGGCCAGGGCCCGGGCGGCGCCCTCGCCCTCGGCCGGGCGGGTGTCCTGCTGGATGACTGAGGCGACGGCCATGTCCGCCAGCGCCTCGGCGACCGCCCGGTCAGCGCGCTCGCCACCCGGGCGGTGCCACCAGGCGACCCAGTTGCGCAGCCCGATCACGCCCAGGGCCGCGATCCTGGGGTCGAACCGGCCGGAACGCCCCCTGCCGGACGCCCTCGCCGATCACCGAGGAGAACTCCCTGAGGACCCGCCGCCTGCCCTGGTCATAGACCTTGGAGAGGGCCTCGGGCAGCTCGGCCTCGGAGCGCACCAGCAGCCGGAACCGGGCAGGCTGAGATGCCTGCCGCCAGGCCACGGCCAGCGCCATGGCCCGGAGGCGCTCGGTCGCGGTCACCCCGTCGCGCCGCCGGATTTCCCCGAGTTCGTCGGCCGGGCCCTCGGTCAGCTCACTGACCAGCCGGGAGAGCAGGTCTTCCTTGCTCCCGAAATAGTGGTAAAGCGCGGGACGGGTCAGGCCGGTCGCGTCGGCGATGTCCTGAAGGCTGGTACCAGCGAAGCCACGGTCGGCGAACAGCCGGGTGGCTTCCTCCATGATCTGGCTCTCCATCAGATCCCGTCGCGGCCCACCACCGCGCGCCGGACCGGGCGCACGCGTCCGGCGGGTCCGGCGGCCGGTTGAGTCGACCGCCGCTCCCTCCACGTCACTACTCATGGTTCGACGGTATCGATAAAAATTCGTCAGTAGCGTAATTCCCCCGGCGTGCCCGTCATCGGGGAAGGCGCAGGCTGACACGGTACCGGCCGGCCCGGCGCACGGGCCACGCCCCAGCTACGGCGAGACTGGCCAGGCCAGCCATAACCGCTCCAGAAGAGGAGAAGAACGATGGTGACGTGGGATCAGGTGACGCGCGACGACGTGGTGCGCGCGATACAGGAGTACGACCGGCTGGGGCCTGACCAGTTCTTCGCTGCGCATGGTTTCGCCCGTACCACGACCTATGAGCTGGTCTGGGACGACCACCGGTACCCGCCAAAAGCCATCTTGGGCACGGCGTATGAGTTCGCCACAGGCCAGCGCCTGGCCTCCGGCGATTTCGAGGGCGGGAAGACCGGCGCCGTCAGGGTACTGGGAAAGCTTGGATTCACCATCCAGGCCATCCGGCCACCGGCCACATAACACGCTTCGGGTCAATGTCCTGGCCGGCTGGCGTTCGCCGCCCCGGGGTACCGCTCGATTAGCTGGCCGGCGATCGCCTCGAGGTCCTCCCCGATGTAGTCCGGCTGCGGGCCGACTTCGAGTGGGGCGTTGCCCTCGCGAAGGATCAGTGCGGCCTGCCAGCCGGCCGCGCCAGCACCGATCGTGTCCCAGACGTGGCTCGCGATCAGGCAGATGTCGCCCGGATCGACCTGCAGCGCGGCGGCCACCGAGTGGTAGGCCTCGGGCGCTGGCTTGTGCCGTCGCACGGTCTCGTCGACGCTGAACCGGCGCTCGAACACGTCGATCACACCCGCATGCTCCAGCTGCCGCCCGGAGATCTCCAGCGTGTTGTCGGTGAGCGTGAACAGCCGGAAGCCATGGCTGCGGAGCCGGCGCAGGGCCGCAGGGACCTCGGGATGGGGCGGCATGGTGGCGAACCGGTCGGTGAGCTCGGCGCCGTCGGCATCACTGATCGTGATGCCGCGCGTGGCGGCGAGCATCCGGAGCACCGCCCCGCCGATGTTGGTGAACGGAACGTAGACGCCGGCCAGCGTGAGCGCCTCTGAGTAGGTGATGAGCCCGGCGAACCACAGCCGCATGGCTGCGGGGTCATTGAAAATCCGGTCAAAGATGGGGCGGAGCGCATCCAGGTTGAGCAGGGTCTCGTTGACATCGAAGACGATGATCGGTCGCTCGGGCACGGGGGAACCTTTCGTGGTGGTGGCAGCAGACCCAGACGCAGCGGCCATCCTGCTGGGCCCGCCCGGCGGCTCAGCGCCACGACCGGCCGTAGCGCAGCCTGAGCGTCTTGCGGACGATATCGAACTGGTCCGGGGTGCGCGGGAAGGACTGGAGGTCCTGGCCCAGGCCGAACCGCTTTCGCGCGGTGGACTTGGCGTAGCTGAATTCCCGCAATCCCGCGTCACCGTGAAACCGGCCGAAGCCGCTCTCCCCGACGCCGCCGAACGGGATGGATGACAACCCGACGAAGGTCAGGACGGAGTTGATGGTCGTGCCACCCGCCCGGAGCCGGGCCGCGATCGCGGGCCCGCGCCGGGCCGAGTACACCGACGAGCCGAGCCCGAACGCCGTCCCGTTGGCCCGGCTCACTGCCTCGTCGAGGTCAGGGACGGTATTGATCACCAGCACGGGCCCGAAGGTCTCCTCCTGGACCGCTGAGCAGTCCTCCGGGACATCGACCAGGACGATGGGGTCGATGAACGGTGGCCTGATCGACTCCAGCCCCCCGACCAGCGCGTGCGCCCCGGCTTCGAGTGCGTCACTCACGTGCCGGCGGACGATCTCGACCTGGGCCTCGACCGTCATCGGACCGTAGGCGCTCAGTTCCCCGACCCCGACGGCGATCCCGCTGGCCTGATCGCGCACCCGGGCCAGGAACTCCTCGCGCACCGACTCCACCACGTACACCCGCTCGACCCCCACGCAGGCCTGCCCGCCGTTGAAGAGGCCGCCCCAGACCACCCCCGACGCGGCGGCGCCGAGATCGGCGTCGGCCGCGATGATGGTGGCGTCCTTACCGCCGAGCTCCAGCACGACCGGGGTCAGGTTCTGCGCACAGGCAGCCATCACCCGCCGTCCGGTGGCCGCCGAGCCGGTGAAGGCCACTTTGTTGACGCGCGAGGTGCACAGCGCCGCCCCCGTCTCCCCGAAGCCGGTGATCCACCCGGTGAGTCCGGCGGGCGCGTCCGGGTTCGCCCGGTGGAATGCCTCGATGGCCAGGATGGCCGAGCCCGGGCTGAGCTCGCTGGGCTTGACCACGACCGCATTGCCAGCGGCGAGCGCGGCGCCCATCCCGGACAGCGTCAGGTAGACCGGCGCGTTCCACGGTGTGATCACCCCGACCACGCCGAGCGGATGGTACGACAGGCGCGCGTCGAAGTTCGTCATGGCGATGCCCGGTGCGACCCGCCGCCTGCGCAGCACCCGCCGGGCGTGGGCCGCGGCCCAGCGGACGTCCTCCAGCCCGGCGTACAGCTCGAACTGGACGTCCGCCCTGGGTCTGGCGGTCTCCCGGTGGCCCATCTCGTAGACCTCGTCGCAGTGCAAGGCGAGCCAGCGCAGCCATCGTCGCAGGTAGGGCTTCCGCCCTTCGAAACCCAGCGCCTCCCACCAGCGCTGGGCCTCGCGGGCCTGCGCCACGACCGTCGCGACCCGGTCCGCGGTGTCCACCGGGTAGCTGCCGACGACCTCATGGGTAGCGGGATTGACCACGTCGAAGGGGCCGGATCCGGTGCTGGCCTGCCCGGCCCGGTCAGCCATCTGGTCTGTCTGGTCCATCTGGGTCAGCTCCTCCTGGCGCAAGCATGAAACATGTTCTAATTATTGACGGGGAGGCCAGCTCATCCTCCGCTGACTCCCTTTGCGGGCGGCAGGAGTGATTCTTTCATTTAACCTGAAACAGGTTCTAGTCTTGAACTATGCGGCACGGCATCGTCTTGTTCACCTGTGACCGTGGCATCACGCCAGCTCAGGCCGCGAAGGCTGCGGAGGAGCGTGGCTTTGATGCCTTCTATGTGCCAGAGCACACCCACATCCCGGTCCGGCGGGACGCCCCGCACCCGCGTACCGGCGACGGGAGACTGCCGGATGACCGCTACCTGCGGGTGCTGGACCCGTGGATTTCACTGGCTACCGCGGCCACGGTGACGTCGCGGATCAGGCTCTGCACCGCGGTCGCGCTCCCGGTGGAGTCCGACCCGATCACGCTGGCCAAGACCATCGCCACGCTTGATCACTTGTCGGGCGGCCGGGTAACCCTGGGCGCGGGGTTCGGGTGGAATACCGATGAGCTCGCCGATCATGGCGTTCCGGCCGGGAAGCAGCGCGCTGTGCTGCGCGAGTACCTCGAGGCGATGCGCGCGCTGTGGACGCAGCAAGAGCCGGCTTACGAGGGGCAGTTCGTGAAGTTCGGGCCATGCTGGGCCTTCCCGAAGCCAGCCCAGGCGCACCTGCCGCTGATTATCGGCGCAGGCGGGGGCCCGAAGACGTTCGAATGGATCGCCCGGAACGCGGACGGCTGGATGACCACCCCCGGCGAACGGGACATCAGCGGCAAGGCCGCCGCCCTGCAGCAGGCCTGGGCGGCTGCGGGCCGGCCGGGTGCTCCCGACATCCGGGTGCTGATCGCCGCCAGGCCGTCCTCCGGCGACCTGGCCGCGTGGTCCGCGGCGGGCGTTACCGAACTCATCTGGGGATTGCCGGACGCCCCGGCTGAGACGGCCGAGGCCTACCTGGGCCGTCTCGCGGGCCGCCTGGCGATCTGATCTCACGAAGCTTCCGCTGGAATGGTGCCGCCTGCGATGAACCAGTCTGGGTCTGAACTGCCTGCGCCGCTCCCGGCGTCGGTTCTGGGCGACAGCGCCGCTCGTTACGACGTGATCGTCATAGGCTTCGGCATCGCCGGCGCGAGTGCGGCCCTGGAGGCCGCCCGGGCCGGCGCCAGGGTGCTGCTGCTGGAGCGGGCCGCTGTGCCTGGGGGAACCACCTGCCTGGCCGGCGGGCATTTTTACCTCGGCGGCGGCACAGCCGTGCAGCAGGCGACCGGTCACCGGGACTCCGCGGAGGACATGTACCGGTATCTGGTCGCGGTCGCGAAAGAGCCCGAGCAGGACAAGATCCGCGCCTACTGCGAGGGGTCGGTCGAGCACTTCGGCTGGCTGGAGTCGCTGGGCTTTGAGTTCGAGCGCTCTTACTTCCCCGGGAAGGCCGTCATCCAGCCTGGTACCGAGGGGCTGATGTTCACCGGCAACGAGAAGGTCTGGCCGTTCAGGGAGCAGGCGGCACCGGCGCCCCGGGGGCACAAGGTCCCGGTGCCTGGGGATACCGGGGGCGCGAAGCTCGTGCTGGAACTGCTGCATGACCGCGTCCGGGAAGCCGGCGCCGAGGTGAGGTACGAGACCGGCGCGACCAACCTGGTGACCGGCGAGTCCGGCTCTGTCGTGGGCGTGGCCTGGCGTTCTTTCGGTGACACCGGGGTTCTCCGGGCTGGTGCGACCGTGATCGCCGCCGGGGGTTTCGTGATGAACGCCGACATGGTCGCCAGGTACACCCCCGCGCTGAGCGCGAAGCTCCTCGCGCTCGGCACGACGTACGACGACGGGCTGGGCATCCGGCTCGGGATATCCGCGGGCGCTGAGGTCAGGCACATGGACGAGCCGTTCATCACCGCGCCCGTCTACCCTCCCTCGGTGCTGATCACCGGGCTCATCGTCAATTCCCGGGGCCAGCGATTCGTAGCCGAGGACTCCTACCACGCACGGACATCGCAGTTCGTGATGGAACAGCGCGACTCCGCGGCGTACCTCATCGTCGACAGCGCGCACGTGGAGCAGCCCCAGATGCCGCTGGTGCCGTTCCTCGACGGCTACCGCACCGTGACCGGGATGGAGGCAGGGCTCGGTGTGCCGGCCGGGTCGCTGGGGAAGGCACTCGCCCGGTACAACCACTACGCCGCGCTCGGCCAGGATCCGGACTTCCGCAAGAGCGCCGAGTGGCTGGCCCCGCAGGACCAGGGTCCGTGGGCCGTCTTCGACCTGCGGCTCGGCCACGCCCTCTACGCCGGCTTCACCCTGGGGGGTCTGCGCACCACCGTCGACGCGCAGGTACAGCGGGCGGACGGCTCCGTCATCCCGGGGCTGTACGCAGCCGGGGCGTGCGCCTCCAACATCGCCCAGGACGGCAAGGGTTACAACTCGGGCACCCAGCTCGGCGAGGGGTCGTTCTTCGGCCGGCGGGCCGGCCAGCACGCGGCCCGCCTGCGGCCAGCGAGCCGGTGAGTTCGGTCCCCGGCGTGCGTCTGATCCGATGATGGACCGGAGATGCCTTAAGCCCTGCGAGTGCGTCGCAACTGCGAGCGCACCACCGGGGGAAGGAGCGGACCGATGGACCAGCCAACCGCGGAGCAAGCGCTGCGCCAGCTCGAGCCTCTGGTCGGCGAGTGGACCATCGAGGCGAAGTGGCCCGACGGAAGGCCGTGGCCGGGAGGCGGAAGGGTCACCTTCGAGTGGCATGCCTCGGGGGCACATCTGCTCGAGCGTGGGACGGCCGAGCTTCCCGAGGCGCCCGACAATCTCTCCATCATCGGAT
Source organism: uncultured Actinomycetes bacterium (assembly GCA_963718305.1). GTDB lineage: Bacteria > Actinomycetota > Actinomycetes > Streptosporangiales > Streptosporangiaceae > RYN-230. Next base: position 273,611 of record CAVQZG010000018.1, on the reverse strand, counting down.
GCGATGCGGCCAACGGGACGTACTTCCAGCTGTACTCCGACGAGCGCGGCGTGTGCCGCGTCTACGAGATGAGCATCGGCCACGGCGAGTGGAAGCTCTGGCGGGAGGGAGTGCCGTTCTCCCAGCGCTTCACGGCGACCTTCGGTGACGGCGGGAACGTGATCACCGGACGCTGGGAGATGGCCGAGGACGGCACCAACTACACGACCGACTTCGACCTCACCTACCGCAGAATCAGCACCTGACGCCGGGTAGATGGGACACTTGCTGCGGAGGCCGGATGCCGCTGAACGATTTCCCGCGTTACCCGCTGATGTTCGGGCCGAGCCCGGTGCATCGGCTGGACCGGCTGTCAGAACATCTGGGCGCAGCGATCTGGGCGAAGCGGGAGGACTGCAACTCCGGGCTCGCCTACGGCGGCAATAAGGTGCGCAAGCTGGAGTACCTCGTGCCAGACGCGCTGGCGCAGGGAGCGGACACGCTGGTGTCGATCGGCGGGGTGCAGTCCAACCACACCCGCCAGGTGGCCGCGGTCGCGGCCCGGCTCGGCCTCCGGGCCGTGCTGGTCCAGGAAAGCTGGGTTGACTGGCCGGACCCGCTCAACGACCGGGTCGGCAACATCCTGCTGTCGCGGATCATGGGCGCCGACGTGCGGCTGGTCGAGGCGGAGTTCGGGATCGGCGTCAAATCCAGCTGGGAGCAGGCGCTGGATGATGTCCGCGCCGCCGGAGGGACCCCGTACCCCATCCCGGCCGGGGCCTCGGACCACCGGCTGGGCGGCCTGGGCTTCGCGAACTGGGCGTACGAAGTACAGCAGCAGGAAAGCGACCTGGGGATCTTCTTCGACACCATCGTGGTGTGCAGCGTCACCGGGTCGACCCAGGCGGGGATGATCGCGGGGTTCGCCGGGCAGGACCGCCCGCGGCGGGTGATCGGCATCGACGCGTCAGCGAAGCTGGACGAAACCCGCGCCCAGGTAGCGAAGATCGCGCGCGCCACCGCGGAGCTGATCGGCCTCGGCCGCGACCTGCGCGAGGACGAGATCACCGTGCTGCCCGGCTGGGCCGGGGACTACTACGGCATCCCGGTGCGGTCCACGCTCGACGCGATCCGGCTCACCGGCCGCCTCGAAGGCATGATCATCGACCCCGTCTACGAGGGCAAATCCATGGCCGGGCTGATCGACCTCGTCCGCACCGGCCAGATCAATCCCGACTCCACCGTCCTCTACGCCCACCTCGGCGGCCAGCCCGCCCTCAACGCCTACAGCGCCCTCTTCCGTTAACTCCGGCAGACTCCCATGGCCGTCGTGTTCGCTCTGCTCGCCGCGTTGTCTAACGCGGTCAGTGTCGCCACCCAGCACATGGCCAGCACCGCGGGCCCGCGCCGGTCGTCGGGCTGGCGGTTGGTCCAGTACCTGTTCCGCAATCCGCTGTGGCTGTTCGGCTGGGTGGCCCTGGCCGGAGCGTTCCTGTTCCAGGCGCTCGCCCTGCACGATGGCCTGGTTTCGGTCGTGCAGCCGCTCCTGGTCACCGAGCTCGTGTTCGCGCTCGCGCTGCGCCGGTTCTGGATTCACCAGTCCATCCGCCCCATCACCTGGGTCGCCGCCGCCCTGACCTGCGCTGGCCTGGCCGTGTTCATCGTCGCCGGGGAACCTGAAGGCGGCCATCCCACCCCGACGAGTCAGCACTGGCTGGTGGCCACGGTGGCCTGCGGCGCCGGCGCCGCGGTGCTGGCCGCCGCGGCGCAACGAGGATCCCCGGGCTGGCGCGCGGCCTTGTACGCCTCGGCGGCTGCGCTCATCTGGGCGCTCGAGGCGACCATCATCAAGGCCACGACGGACACGCTCAGCCAGTTCGGCGTGGCCGGGATGTTCACCCGCTGGCCGGTGTACGCCCTGGCGGTGGGCGGTGCGGCCGGCACCTTCCTGCAGCAGGTGGCCCTGCACGTCGGGCCGCTGCGGGTCTCCCAGCCGTTCCTGGTCATCGTCGACCCGATCGTCAGTATCGCCCTGAGCGTGTGGCTGTTCGACGAGCGTTTCAAACCTGACGCCGCGGTCCTGGCCCTGGCCGCGGTCGCCTTCGCTGTCATGTGTACCGGAGTCGTCTTCCTGACCCAGACCGCCCCGGCCACGATGAAACCCGATCCCGGTGAATGAGGGCCGCGAGAGTCAGTTACGGGCTGGGAGCCGGCTGCAGGGCCCAGCGACGGCCGTTCCAGCGCTCGGCGACCGTCCGGACGTCGGAGACCTGGCTGACGGTGAGGTTCTTGGACCCGACCGCCGTACAGGCCCGGGCCGAGGTACACGACACCGCGGTCAGGTTGAAACTGCGCGCACCGGCTGGCACCCCGATGTGCTGCAGGGCCCACTTCCGGCCATTCCAGCGCTGCCCGTAGGTGCCGCCGATGGCCATGCACGCGGTAGCGGCCGGGCACGAGACCCCGGTGAAACCCAGCAGGCTGAAGGGGCCGGCGACCTGCTGCGTGCGCCACTTCGTGCCGTCCCAGCGCAGCGCCAGCGGGCCTCCGTTGGCGCTGTAACCCACGGCGGTGCACGTGCGGGTCGCCGCGCACGACACACCGGTCAGCCCGCTGGTGACGTTCTCGCCTGCGTCACCTGGCGTGGGCTGGACAGTCCAGCTGCCACCGCCCCAGCCCATCGCCAGCGGCGCCGTGCCGAGCCCCTCGTCGCTCGTTCCGTCGTAGTATCCGGCGGCCGTGCAGGCTGCCCCCGACCGGCATGACACGGCACTCAGATCAGCGCCCGGGTTGCCCACCGGAGGCAGGGACTGAATGGTCCATGTGCGGCCGTTCCAGTGCTCGGCCAGGGTGGTGTCAACCCCGTAGTAGTACCCGACCGCGGTGCACGATGTCGCCGAGCCGCACGACACCGCGGCAAACGGAACCCCCTCGTTACCCGGGCTCGGCGTGACCTGCACGGCCCATCTGCTGCCATTCCAGCGCTCAGCCACCGGGCCGGCGCCGGTGCTGGGCACGTACTCCGAACCCACGGCGGTGCAGGCCCGGGCCGAGGTGCACGACACGCCAGTCAGGAAGGTGTTCGTGGCTCCTGCCGGATGGGCCAGGCGCATCACCGACCATTTATGGCCGTTCCAGCGCTCGGCCAGCATCGTGTCCGTTCCGTTCAGGGTTACTTCGCCGACGGCGACGCACATCACGGCCGCCGGGCAGGACACGGCCAGGAAGGTGTCGGCCCGCTTAACCGCCGCCCCCGGCCGGGCCGGGGACACGCGGGCCGCCGATGCGGCCGGCGGCAGCGTTAACAGGGCCCCCGCGGCCAGCAGCGCCGCGGTGCAGGCCGCCAGGCTCGCCCGGCGCAGCGACCGCCGCGCGTCTCGCAGGAGCCCGGCCAGTGCCTGGCTCTCCGTCACGCTCATCTCAACCGCAGTCTGTCACGCTGAGGACTGACGGCGGAACCTCGCCGCATACGAGCGCCTCCTGGTTCCCGGCGCTGGGCGGTGAGGAGCGCCATGGCGGCCAGGCCGGATGCGATGGTGGCTGCGGCCGAGACCAGCAGGGTGTGCTGGGCGCCGAGCCAGGCGGTGAGCGGCCCGCCGAGTGCGGTGCCCAGCGGGGTCGCGAGCACGGTCAGCGCGCCGCGGGCGGCCAGGACCTGGGAAAGCAGTTCCGCGGGGCTTTCCCGCTGGAACAAGGTGGCGGACAGGGCGGGGTAGGGCGCATAGAGCAGGCCGCCGGCGGCGAAACAGGCCAGGGCCGGGACGGGCAGCCGGAGCAGGCCCAGCGGGGCAAGCGCGGCGCCCCAGCCGATCACCGCCGCCACCAGGACCGGCCATACCGGAAGCCGGCGGGTCAGTCCGGCGATGATGCTGCCAGCGGTCGCGCCGATCCCGAACACGGTCCAGAACAGGCCGAGCAGTGCGGCGCTGCCGTGCAGCGGTCCGGTCACGTACAGCGGCAGCGCCACCTCGACCGGCCCGTACAGGAAGAAAAAGGCCACGGTCAGGGCGAGCAGCCCGGCTAGCGATCTGCTGCGGGCGATCACCGCGAACCCCCGGGCCCGGTCCGGCTGGCCCGCATCCGCAGGCCCGGTGGTCCCCGGGTGACCCCTGACCGTGGCGGCGGCCACGGCCAGGATGGCGAAGGAGGCGGCGTCGGCGGCGACCGGCAGCGCCGGCCCGGCGGCCGCCACCGCCAGGCCGGCCAGCAGCGGGCCGATGACGAACGCGGCCATCCCGAACCCCGACAGCAGCGCGTTCCCGGCGGTGCGTGATTGCGGGGGCAGGTGCTCGGCGACCAGCGTGTACTGGCCGGACAGGCCCCAGGCATGCAGCAGCGAGGACGCGGCCAGCAGCGCCACGTACGACCCGGCCCGCAAGGCGCCGAACGCGTACAGCAGCGGGATCACGCTCAGCGTCACCGCGCGCAGCGCCGCGTCGGCGGCGACCAGGTGCCTGGCGGCCAGCGCCCGCAGCGGCCTGGCCAGCAGCACCGCCCCGGCCGCACCCGGCAGCGTGTAGGCGGCGACCGCCACGCCCACCACCAGGTCGCGGTCGGCCGGCGGCGCGATCCGGATCGCCAGCCACGCCACGCCCACCGCGCTCATCCCGTCGCCGACCGCCGACACCGCGAAGGCGGGCAGCAGGCGGCGCAGCACCGGACTCGCGAGGACCGGGGAGGCCACGCGAAACTCCGTGGCTAGCATGACTCTCCCTTCGGGGCGAGGGGCTGCCGGGGACCCTCGGGCTGGCGTGGCCGCCGGGGAGCCGTCCTGGGTCGCGCGGGTGGCGGCCGGTGACCGCCGCCACCCGCGCCGGGCTGATGCGCCCGCTGGCGTGGGGCGGACCAGCTCAGCCCCAGGCGCCCGCGACCTGACGGGTGGTGGCGTTGAGCCGGTTGAACAGGTTGGTCACCCCGATCATGAGGACGATCGCGGCCAGGCCCTTCTCGTCGTAGTGGGCGGCGGCCGCGTCCCAGATCTCGTCGGGTACCGGGTCGGGCCGGTCGGCCAGCCGGGTGGCCGCCTCGGCCAGCGCCAGCGCGGCCCGCTCGGCGTCGCTGAAATAGGGCGCTTCCCGCCAGGCCGCGACCGTGGCCAGCCGCTCGTCGGTCTCCCCCGCCTTGCGGGCGGACCGGGTGCCGGAGTCCACGCAGGCGCTGCACCCATTGATCTGGCTGGCCCGCAGGTGGACCAGCTCCAGGGTGGCCGGGGCCACGCCACCGGCGTACACCGACTTGAACAGCGCCTGGATCGGCTCCATCGCGCCCAGGACCATCGCGGGGTTGGTCATCCGTGCTTCCATCTCTGCTTCTCCTTCGAGCCCTGGAATGTCGTGACTCCTAAGTTAGGAGTTAAAGTTCTGCTTGTCAACCAGCCAGTGCTACACTGGGAGCGTGAACCGGAGTTATGGCGACCAGTGCGGGGTCGCCCGCAGCCTCGACGTCATCGGCGAGCGGTGGGCGCTGCTGATCATCCGCGAGCTGCTGCTGGGACCCAAGCGCTTCAACGACCTGCTGGCCGGCCTGGCCGGGGCGAGCCCGAACGTGATCAGCCAGCGGCTGCGCGAGCTGACCGGCAGCGGTGTCGTCCGCCAGCGCGACCTGGGCCCGCCTGCCCGGGTGCGCGTCTATGAGCTGACCGACTGGGGGCGCGAGCTCGAGCCCGTCGTCTTGCACCTCGGCCAGTGGGGAACCCGCGCCCCGCTCCCCGAGGGCGCCCAGTGGGGCCTGGACTCTCTCCTGCTCGCGCTCCAGGCGACCGCCGACCCGGCGGTCGTGAACGGCCGGTACGAGCTGCGGGTCGGCACCGACGTCTTCACCGTGGACGGCACCTCCGGCTCGGTCCGGGTGCGCCGCGGAACCGCCGACCGGCCCGAAGCGGCCCTGACCACCGACGCTGACACGCTCCACGACGTGGCGCTCGGCAAGCGTCCCATCGCCGACACGATCGGGTCCGGCGACCTGCGCCTCGACGGCGATCCGCGGGCCATCAGCGGCCTTACCGGCTTGCTGCAGGCGCTGACCAGCTCGTCATGACCGGGGAACGGGCCGGAATCCAGCCCCGAGATACCTCGTCCCCGGGAGCGCAGCTCATTGTCTGGCCGGTTAATCGCGATATAGCTTGGTTTTATGGACGAGCGGGCGCACGAAGATGTCGCTGCAGCGGCAGCCGTGCATACCGAGCTTGGCCGGGCGTACGACGGGGCCGTGGCCGAAGGGCTGGTCGAGAGGATCAGCTCGGAGATCGACAAGCAGGTAGACGCCAGGCTGGCAGAACATGGCGTCCAGTCCGGCCGGGCCGCCTGGGCGAACGTCGCGATGGGCCTGGGCACGGTCGGGCTGGGCATCGGCGCCACCGCTGTGACGCTGAATGCCTATTCGGTCAGCCAAGTCGTACCCAAGGCATCAATCAATGTGGGGCCTTTGCATGGATCGGTGATGACGACGACCAGCTCGGTGGGCGCCGGTGGGCTGGTCCTGGTCGCGCTGATCTGGGCCGTCATTGCGGTCATCAACGTGGCCTACGCTCGCCGGCAGCCCCGCCGGCCCTGACCGCGGCCGTCCCGGAGAGCAGCCTCGCCGTCCCGAACTGGTTTGCTGCGGGCCGGCGGCACATTTAGCGGGCGGTGAGCAGCTTCTCGATCTCTTCGATGGCCTGGGCGTTGTCCTGGTAGCGGACCGCGTGCAGGCCGGCTTCCTGCGCGCCGTCCACGCACCGGCCGGTGTCGTCGAGGAATACCGTCTCCTCGGCGCGGACGTCGAGGCGTGCGCAGGTCAGGGCGTAGATCCGGGGATCGGGCTTGCTCATCCCGGCCTCGTGCGAATAGACGATCTCGTCGACGAGGTCTTCGAATCCGTAGGCCGCCTGCTCTCGTTCCCGGGCACCGACGAAGCTGTTACTCAAGATCCCGGTGCGATACCGCGGCCGCAGCTGACGGGCGTACTCGATCAGCTGGGTGTTAGCGGTGCCCAGGTACTCGCGCCAGAAGTCGGCCATGAACGCCGCGAGCTGCTGCCCGTCCAGGCCGAGGCGATCGGTGATGGCCTGGTGCACGTCGCCCTCGGTGATCGTGCCGATGCTGCCGGCTGCCCAGACGTCGTGCATGCGCTGGTTGAGCTCCCCGGCAGGCAGCCTGAGCCGGGTCTCCCACCGCTCGGTGAGACCGAGGTCCGGCGTGATCTCCAGCACGCCACCGATGTCGAACACCACCGCGCGGATCGCCATGATGGCCACTGTCCTCCTGGCCCGGGCTACGGACCGCCTGATTACGGCGGGCCGTGGCCGGCTGAGGATGAATCGCGGGAAACCAGGCGGAATCGGACCCGGGCAGCGGGGATGCGTTCTTGCTCGCGGGCCAGGAGTGTCATCGCCCGGACGTCGGCCGCCGTGGGGCGGTTCACATCCAGGGCTCGCGGCCACAGGCCGGCATAGCGAACGGCTGCCACCTCGGCCGCGTAGACCAGCGCCTGGTTGACCAGGTAGAGCAGGGCGAACATGCCGGCCACGGTGGCGAAGCTCCCGTAGACGGGGCCGGCCTTGCTCACCAGCCTGGCCAGCAATGGGGTACCGAGATTGAGCACCAGGGTCACCGCCGCAGCCCCCAGAACCGCGGCCGGCCAGAGGGCACGGACCGGCGCGGGGCGCGCGAGCAGCAGCCGGGCAGCGAACAGCAAAACAGCGAAGATGATCACGGCCGAGCCGAGCACCGCCAGGGCGCGGCCGGCTCCCGGCACGCCGGGCAGCGCCGTGACCACGACCGTGAGCGCCCCGACGGCCAGTGCCCCCAGCAGCAGCGTCGCCAGCATCAGGAACACCCGGACGTAGCGGGACACAAACCCGGCCCGGAGCCGCCTCGGGACGGCAGCGACATGGTTCAGCGTCTGGTAGGCGGAGAACGCGACGCCGGTTCCGGCGAACAGCAGGCCGATCAGGCCGACGATGAACGGGAGGGTCGACGTCGGCAGGGTAGTCACCGCATGCTCAACGGTGGGTCGCAGCGCCGGTGGGACGATCTCAGCGATGAGCCGCTGCCGCAGTTCCGGGTTGTCAGCCAGGACCCGCGACATGACCGCCACACCGAGCAGCAGCAACGGGAAGGTGCTGAGGAAACCGTAGTAAGTGATGAGCGCAGCCTCGCGGCCGCCATCATCGTCTCCGTATTTCTTGATCACGGCGTAAGGGAATCCCAGAAAGCCATGCCGGCGCTGCACGCGATCCGCCCAGGCGAAGATCCGGATCCACCGTGCGCTCAAGCTGTCCAGCAGGCGCATGCGCCAGCCTTCCTGTCAGTCAAGGAGCACGACGGATGAGCCGTCGTGCAGCCAGTGGCTGGTCGCCAGCGTCATCAGTTGCGTCTGTGGTGACGGCGAGACGGGGTCCGTAGCGGTGTGCGAGCGGTTTGGCGGTGAGGCCGTGCGCGACGACACTGAGCAGTACGGTGAAGGCGATCACGGAGACCGCAGGGTCGGCGGCGTGGCCTACGTCCTCCAGCGCCAGCAGGGCAAATACCACCGACGCGAGGCCGCGGGGCCCGAACCAGCCCACGAACGCCACGGCCGCATGGCCGAGCCGCCGGCCCGCCAGCGACACCGCCACCGGCACCATCCGGATCACGGTCAGGCTGAGCACGGCGTACAGCACCGTCCGCCACGACAGGCCCTCGAACGCAGGCACGATCGCGATAGCGCCGAAGGCCAGCCAGACCAGCAGCGACACCAGAGCACCCGTCTCCTCCACGTAGGGCACCAGCCCTTCGCCGCGCTGGCCGCTGGTGGCGCCATAAGCCAGGCCGCCTACGAACGCGGCGATGAAGCCGTTCCCGTGCAGGGCCAGAGAGCAGGCGTAAGCGCAGATCGCCAGGGCCAGCACCGCGGAGCCGACGAAACCACCCTCGGCCCAGCCGCGGCGGCGCGCCGTATATCACGACATAGCCGCCCGCACCGCCGATGACGATACCGATCAGCACGCCTAGCGCCAGCTCCGCCACCGCCACCCCTGGGCCGACGCCGGCCGCGTGCTCGGCAGTCTCGGCTCCGGCTATGGCGACCAGGACGACCGGCGTGACGATCCCATCGTTGAGCCCGCTCTCGATATTGATCCACCGGCGGATCCGCGCCGGGACGTCTGGGTTCACCATCACGCCCGCGCTCAGGGCCGCGTCGGTCGGTGCCAGAGCCGCGCCTATCAGCAGGGCAAACCAGATACTTATCCCGTTGAATAGTGCGAGGGCCAGCAGGATCCCCAGGCCGATAGTCAGCGGCAGGCCGATCCCCAGCAGCCGGAGACACACGCCCGCATCAGCACGCAGGTCCCGCAGCCTGACCTGGGACGCATCCGAGAACAGCACCAGGACCAGGGTGATCTCGGCCAGCGCCTTCACCAGCTCGCGGGACGGCTCGAACCCCAGCACGGCCAGCGGTCCGTGGGTCAGCACCAGCCCGGCGAGCACGAAGAGGATCGGTGCGGTCACGTCGAACCGCTCCAGCCGCGCGGACAGCGTCCCCCACAGAAAAATTACTGCCGCCACGATCGCCAGATCAGCTGCGCTCATCGAGTCCTACCTCGGGTCAGGGCGCCCACCACCTGCCGTCACCACCTAGCCGACCGATGGTGCTGCGGGAATGTCGGGCGGGCCACCATCAGCGGCTCGCTGGCCTGCGGCCGGCCGTGCCGTCGGCGGGCTCGCCGTCGGCGGGCTCGCCGTCGGCGGGCTCGCCGTCATGAGATGGATCGGGCGCGGTCCACTGGGCGCCGGTTTCGCGGCGGAACGCGGCGACGGCGGCCGCGATGGTCGGGAAGAAGTGGTCGGGGTTGATGGTACGGGTGAGCCCGTAGCGTTCGATCTTGCGCCGTACCGGGTCCTTGAGCTCGGCGAACACCAGGCTGATGCCCCGGGTGTTCAGCGCCTCGTCGAGTTCGGTCAGTATGTCGGACGCGGTGGTGTCCACATCGGTCACGGGCTCCGCCGCGATGAGGATCCAGGCGGGCTTCGGCTGGGCCTTGGCGAGCCGGCGGATCTCGTCGCGGAACGTCGTGGCGTTGGCGAAGAACAGCGGACCGTCGAACCGGTAGATCACCAGGCCAGGCAGGTGCTCGGCACCGGGATATGAGCGGGTGTCGTGGTAGCCCTCCACCCCCGCCACGCGCCCGAGCACCGCGGCGTAGGGCCACCACGCCCGCCGGAAGACGTTGAGGATGGACAGCCCGACCGCGATCGCGATCCCGGGCAGCACGCCGAGCAGGGCGACGCCGAGGAAAGCCGCGATCGAGAGCAGGAACTCGGCCCTGCGCTGCCGCCACAGCCGCACCGTGGCGGGAATGTCAGCCAGGGACAGCGAGGCGGTGATCACCACCGCGGCGAGGGCCGGCTGGGGAAGGTTCCGGAACAGGCCCGGGACCAGCACGATCATGAGGATGATCAGGGCCGCCCCGATCACCCCGGTCAGCTGCGTCTTCGCCCCCGACCGTTCCGCGACGGCTGTCCGTGACCCGCTGGTGCTGACCGGGAACCCCTGGAAGAGACCGGCGGCCAGGTTCGCCGCGCCGATGCCGATCATCTCGCCGTTGCCGCGGACTTCCTGCCCGGTGCGGGCCGCGAACGCCGACGCGGTGGAGATCGTGTCGGCCAGGGAGACCAGGGCGATCCCCAGCGCCCCCGCGAACAGGGGCCCGAGGTCTGACAGGCGGACGGACGGGATGGTGAGCGGCGGGAAGCCCTTGGGCAGCACCCCGACCAGGCTGACGCCGTGATCGGCCAGGTTGAAGACCGTGGCCGCCACGATCGCCAGCACCACCGCGATCAGCACGGCCGGGATCTTCGGCAGCCAGCGCTGCAAGACCAGGATCAGCACGACTCCCGCGATCCCGACCGCGGCCGCGGCCGGAACCGCATCGCCGTTCGCCAGGCCCTTGACGAACCCGGTGATCTCCTGGATCAGGCCGTCGGCCTCGACCTTGAACCCGAGCAGCTTCGGCAGCTGCCCGATCAGGATGGTCAGCGCCAGGCCGTTCATGTAGCCGATCATCGTCGGCTTGGAGATCAGGTCGGCGATGAATCCGAGCTTGGCCACCGCCGCCAGGATCATGATCGCCGCCACCATGATCGCGAGGAGCGACGCGAGCGCGACGGCGCGCTTGGCATCACCTTTGGCGGCGATCAGCGGCAGGATCGTCGCGGCGATCATCGGCCCCAGGGAGGAATCCGGGCCCAGCACCAGGATCCGCGACGGACCGAACGCCGCGTAACCGAGCAAGCACAAGATGGATGTGTACAAGCCGGTGATGGGCGGCAGGCCCGCTAGTTCCGCATACGCCATGCCCTGCGGGACCAGCAGGGTGGTAAGCACCACGCCGGCAATGACGTCCTTGAGCAGCCACTGGCGGCGGTAGGACGAAATCACCTCAAGGCCGGGCACCCATCGGAACATGGACACCCCCAGGGGCCCTGGTCATATGCCGTAGTGGCAATTTCGCCCGTCTAGGCGAGCCCGGCATCACCCGCACGGGGTGACGGAGCAGGCGCGCGGAAGCAGGTGATCGTGGCGGCATGATACGGGCCCGCGCCGCGGGTGGGCCACCACGCGCTTACATTCACCCGCAGCGGGTGTACAGACCTCATCACCGACACCGACAGCGAAATGCGGGTGGCGATGGCCCGGCAGTAACGCTTACCAGGGCGGGTCGGGCCTGCGGCCCGGCCCGCCCCCGGCGCCTACGTCAGAGCGGTCGGACGTTCTCCGCCTGCGGTCCCTTTTGTCCCTGGGTCGTGTCGAATTCGACCTTCTGGTTCTCGTCCAGCGACCGGTAGCCGGTCGTTGCGATCGCGGAGAAGTGGACGAACACGTCCGCCGTCCCGTCATCGGGGGCGATGAAACCAAAGCCCTTATCGGCGTTGAACCACTTCACGGTGCCTGTTGCCATCAGTCCAAGTTCCTTACCTAATCCCACGACGCGACATCGCCGCGACCAGGTAAGCCTAGCGGTCCTGGCGACCGAACCGGGGCGGTACCTCCCCGGAGGACGTGAACGGCGGTCGGTCACCGCGGCCCGTTACGCCCCGTCAACCGCTGGTCTGGCCATCCCGGGCAGGCTGCACCGACCCATGGTGCAGCTTGAGGTGTTCCTCGTAGGCCATGATGCCGGCGGCTATGGGATAGGGCCCGCGGATCCGCCGGAGCCGGGGCGGGACGTCGCGGTAATCCCGGTCGGGATGGTCACCGCAGTCGCAGCAGATGATCTCGAACGTGTTGCTGTAGCCGCCTTGCGCCCGGTCCTCAGCAGAGCGGATCGGGCGGCGGCGCAGGACCACGGTCCAGCCCAGCGCGGGCTGTTCATAGGTTTGCACGGCTGCCTCCTTGTGCGGCTATCTGCGCCGCCACGGCGTGATCGACAGCGTCGTTGATCTTGTCGTCACCGATGCGATCAAGGACACCGTCACGTGCGAGCAGTTCGCGGACGGCCGGCTTGACCCGGGCGAGGCGCAGGGTCACGCCGGCCTGCTCGGTGAGATCGAGGATCTCGCGCATCTTGGCCGACCCCTGGGAGTCGATGAAGTCGATTCCCTCGCAATCGAGCACGATCCCGGTGATCTCGGGTGTGGACAACGCAACCTCCCGGACCCGGTCCTCCAGCGCATCTGAAGTGGCGAAGAACAGGCCGCCATCCAGGCGGACGACCACGACCCCGGGGAACTGGTCATCGCCGGGGTGCTCATCGAGCTCCCGGAAGGCCTGGGTGCCGGGTTCCCGTCCGAGCAGGGGCATGCGGGGGCGCGTCGCCACCGAGATGAGCCAGATGAGCGACAGCCCGATCCCGATCATCACTCCGGCGAGCACGCCGACCAGGAGCGTCCCGACGATGGCGGTGATCGCAATCCAGAAGTCGAAGCGCTTCACTCTGGCCAGGCGGCGCATCTCGGGTACGTCCATCATCCCCATCACGACGGCCTCGATGATCAGGGCCGCGAGCACGGGCTTGGGCAGGACCGAGAAGACCGGCGCCAGCACCAGGAGCGTGAGCAGGACCGTCACCCCGGAGGTGAGCGAGGCCAGGCCGGTGCGCGCGCCCGAGTGGTCGTTCAGTGAGCTCGCGGACAGGCTGGTTGAGACCGGCATCCCCTGGAACAGGCCTGCCCCGGCGTTCGCGATTCCCTGGGCGGCCGATTCCTGGTTGATGTCGATGCGATAGTGGTGCCTGGCCGCGAACGTCCGGGCATCGCCGGCGGTCTGGGAGAACCCGATGAGGACGAGCGCCACCGCCGCGAGGGCAATCGTGCTCGCATGATCGCGCAGCAGCGCCACCGGGGGGACCTGCAGGGACGGCAGCCCTCGCGGTACCTCGCCGACCAGGGCCACCCCGTGCGCACCGAGATCGAACAGCCAGGACACCAGCAGGCCGCCAACGACCAGGACCAGGGCGCCGGGGATACGCGGCGCGATCACCCGCAACCCGAACACCACCACGAGCGCGGCCGCGCCGACCGCCACGGTCACCAGGTGGGCGTCGCCGAGCGTCCCGAACCAGGACCACAGCTCCCGGATCGGGTTCGAGCCGGTGACCTTCGTCCCGGTGAGCTTAGGAAGCTCACCGATCACCACGTCGATCGCCGCGCCGAACAGGAAGCCGGTCACCACGGCCCGGGACAGGAACTGCGCGATCCAGCCCATCTTCAGCACCGCGAGGAGCAGGAACAGCACCCCAGAAACGAGGGTGATCATCGCCACGAAGGACGCCACATTATGGAGTCCCGTGATCCCGGCCACCACAACCGCGCTCGCGGCCACCGCCGCCAGTCCCGAGCTCGGCCCGGTCGAGATCTGCCGGCTCGTCCCGAAGACCGCATACAGGATCGCGCCCGCAGCGGCCGCGTACAGACCGTTCTGCAGCGGGATCCCCGCAATCCCGGCGTAGCCGAGGTTCTTCGGAACGATCAGGGCCGCCACGGTGACCCCGGCGATGAGATCACCCCGAAGCCAGCCCCGCTCGTACGAGCGGATCCAGCCGACCATCGGGACAAAGCGCCATCGGTCTCGCGCCGGCGCCGGCCGGGCCGCTGTCAACGGCCCGGCCGGAGTGAGTTCCGCAGCCGGATGCGTCCTGGATACAGGAGCCGGCTGCGGCCTGGGGTCATGTGGATTCCTACGCGGACGGCTGGCCGTGCAGGGCGTCCTGGAGTTCCTTCTCGTCGGCCTTGGACAGGGAGGTCTTCAGAACCGTGCCGCCGTACTTGCTCATCGCCTCGATGGCCTTGTCGGGGGTCACCTTCTCCAGCATCAGGAACAGGGCGGAGGTGCCGGGCTGGACCATGTCCCGGACCTGCTCCTGGAACTGCTTGTCGATGCTGGTCTTGGCCATTTTGCCCATCAGGGCACCTAGCCCGGCGCCGATGGCCATGCCGAAGACCGGGATGAAGAACAGCAGGCCGAACAGGAACCCCCAGAACATGCCCCAGGTGGTCCCGGCGCCGACCGGATGGTGGCTGGTGTGGACGTGGTACCCGCCTTCTTTGTCCCGCCGGATCACCGCGATCGCGTCCGGCTGGATGATCAGGTCGTGGGCCAGCCGGCGTGCCTCCTCAGCGGCGGCTTCCGCGGTCGCCTCATCCGGATACCCGATGGCAATCAGATCAGCCATTGCCTTTCCTTTCTCTTACGTATTGCCGCTCGCCACTCCAGCTCGGCATCGGGGAGCGCGTCCGGGGCTATTTCCCGTGCCGTTGAGAGCGCGAACAGTGTTAATCCTGCTCCCGGTGTTAATCCTGCTCCCGGTGCGCCAGGCATTCCTCACCCTTACGCGGGTGAGTTCGGCCGGCTTCGTCTCGGTCGCCCCGGCTGTGGATTCACGCCCGCGAAGGCGGTAGAACTGACGGGAATCACCCTCGGGAGGGTGACGACACCCCCGAACCGCTCGCACCAGAGTTGGCCAGGCGGCCGTGAGAGGGGTGACGTGCTGGTACGGGGTAAGCCAGCTGGTGCGGGATAAGCCAGTTGGCGCAGCGACAGCCCGCCGGAAGGAGTGGTGATGGCCACGGCGGAGGAAACTCGCGAGCGTTCAGCGTCGGCCGGCGAGCGCTGGTATGCGCTCGACCCAGCGGATATCGCGGGCAGGCTCCAGGTGGTCCTGGACTCGGGCCTGTCTGCTGATGAAGCGGCGGAGAGGCTGAGGCGTGATGGCCCGAACGCGCTGCCGGTGGAGGAACCGCCGACGGCTCTGCACCGCTTCCTCGC
This sequence comes from uncultured Actinomycetes bacterium, assembly GCA_963718305.1. Classification (GTDB taxonomy): domain Bacteria; phylum Actinomycetota; class Actinomycetes; order Streptosporangiales; family Streptosporangiaceae; genus RYN-230. The sequence goes on along the minus strand of CAVQZG010000018.1, from coordinate 258,407 downwards.
CGAGTACACGAGCTACATGCAGCTCATCCTGGTCGGGGCAGCGATCGTCTCGCTCGTGATCAGGCAGTGGAGCACGGCCATCGTGCTGACCGTTATCACGCTTTTCAACGCTCTCGTCGGCCTGCGCCAGGCCGGCAAGGCCGAGAGCGCGATGAATGCGCTGCAGTCGATGATGAAGGCGACAGCACGGGTGCGGCGCGACGGGGCAGAGGCCGAGATCCCGGCCGAGCAACTGGTGGCCGGCGACGTCGTGCTGATCGCGGCGGGTGATGAGGTGCCCGCCGACGGGCGGATCGTGACCTCCAGCGCGCTGCAGATCGACGAGTCGGCCCTGACGGGCGAGAGCGTCCCGGCAGCGAAGGACCCCGCGACCCTGGCCGGCGGTGAGGTTGGGCCCGGCGAGCAGTCGAACATGGCGTTCATGCACACCCCGGTCACCCACGGCAGCGGGGTGCTGATCGTCACGGAGACGGGGAGTGGCACGCAGGTCGGGAAGATCGCGCACATGCTCTCGGCGACGGCGAAGGAGGAGACCCCGCTCACCAGGCAGATGAACACGCTGACCCTGTGGATCGTGGGTGCAGCGGGACTGACGATGATCGTGATGTTCGCGCTGGGCCTGTACCGCGGGCAGTCGTGGACGATGCTGTTCGATACGGCGGTCGCGCTCGCGATCGCCGCCATTCCGCTGGCCCTGCCGGTGGTCGTGCAGGTGGTCCTCTCCCTGGGCAGCGTCGAACTGGCGAAGCAGAAGGCGATCGTCAAGGACCTGCCGTCGGTCGAGACGCTGGGGTTCACCTCGGCGATCAACTCGGACAAGACCGGGACGCTGACGATGAACCAGATGACGGCGGTCGAGGTCGTCGACCCGACCGACCGCTATGCGATCACGGGTACCGGCTACAGCCTGGAGGGGAAGGTCAGCCACCCGGCCGGCAAGACCGACACCATCGACGCCGCGATCCTGCCCTACGTCGTCGCGAGCGACACCAAGCTCGTCGACGGCAAGGTCGTCGGTGATCCAACCGAGGGTGCGCTGCTGGTGCTGGCCTACAAGGCGGGCCTGGACGCAGAGGCGACGCGGGAGGAGGTGCCCCGCCTCGCCACGCTGCCCTTCGACCCCAGCTACAAGCTGATGGCCACCTTCAACCAGGCCCAGGACGCGGCGGGGAACGACGTCGTGCGCTGTTTCGTCAAGGGAGCGGCCCCGGCGGTGATGGCCCGAGCGGCGACCGCGCTGTCCAACGGCGCGAGCATCCCCTGGGACGACGCACTCAGGCAGCGGGCCGAGCAGAACGTCCAGCGCATGGGGGAAGCGGGCCTGCGGGTCATGGCCGGCGCCTTCCGCGACCTCGATGCGGCCAGCTTCGACCCCGACAGTGACCTGCTCGCCTACGTCCGGGACCTGGAGATGACGAGCCTGGTCGGGATGGTCGACCCGCCTCGTGAGGAATCCAAAGCCGCGGTCAGCGACGCGCAGCAGGCGAACATCCGGGTGCGGATGGTGACCGGCGATGACGTCGTCACCGGCGCCGCGATCGCCAAGCAACTCAGCATTCCCGGCGAGGCGATCCTCGGCGCCGACTTCGCAGCGCTGCCGGAGGCCGAACGGCTCGAGCGGATTGACCACATCGGCGTCGTCGGCCGGGTCGCACCCGAGCACAAGGTGCTGCTCGCCGAGACGCTCAAGAAGAAGGGGCACGTCGTCGCGATGACCGGCGACGGCGTCAACGACGCACCCGCCATCAAGGCCGCCGACATCGGCATTGCCATCGGCAGCGGCACCGAGGTCGCGAAGAACGCCAGCCGCATGATTCTCTCCGACGACAACTTCGCGACGATCATGTACGCGGTCGAGCAGGGCCGCAAGCTGTACGACAACCTCAACAAGTACATCCGCTTCGTCCTGCTCGAGCTCGTCGCGTTCGTGCTCACCTTCCTCGGCGCGACCCTGCTCAACCTCGCGGCGGGCCAGCCATTCACGCCGCCGCAGATCCTGTGGATCAACTTCCTGGTCAACGCCCCGTTCGGCGTCGCGCTCGGCTTCGATCAGGAGACACCCGGGCTGATGAGCCGTCAGCCCCGTCCCCGCGGCGAGTCGATCCTGACCAGAGGGGTGCTGATCACCTGCGGCCTGGTCGGGCTGTTCATGGCCATCGCCAACCTGGCGCTGATCGCGACCGGGAAGAACCACTACGGCAGCATCAAGACCGGCCAGTCCATGGGCCTGGTCGCCTTCTGCCTGATGCTGGTGGTCGCCGCGTTCGAGGCCCGCAACGAGACCGGGACGGCCTTCAGCACGGATACCTTCAACAGCTCGCGGATGAACCTGACCGCGCTGGCCGAGGTGGCCGGGGCCTTCCTCATCACCCAAGCGGACTTCCTGCGGCGCCTGCTCGGCACCGCCCCGCTGACCGCCAGGCAGTGGGGGCTGGCGCTGCTCGCCGCCGTCGTGCTCCTCCTCGGCTGGGAGGCCGGCAAATGGATCGCGCGCCGAAGAACCCCAGCCCAGCGTCCGGCCGTCTCGGCCGGATGATCCCAGGTACGCACGCCGGGCATACCCAACATCACCGCATCCATCAAAGGTAGGCACATGGCCAAGAAGAAGCACAAGCAGCAGCCCGGCCAGGAGCTCCAGGCGCCACCGGCCGCCGCGCGGCTGGAGTCCGACGCTGGCCCGCCGCCGAAGATGAAGCGCAAGGAGTACGAGCGCGAGATGCGGGTGCTGCACGGTGAGCTGGTGGCCATGCAGGAGTGGGTCAAGGCGTCCGGGGCCAAGATCTGCATCGTGTTCGAGGGCCGGGACACCGCCGGGAAGGGAGGCACGATCAAGCGGATCACCGAGCGGGTGAGCCCGCGGGTGTTCCGGGTCGTGGCCCTGCCCGCCCCGACCGAGCGGGAGAAGTCGCAGATGTACATCCAGCGCTACCTCCCCCACTTCCCGGCGGCCGGCGAGGTCGTGATCTTCGACCGCAGCTGGTACAACCGGGCGGGCGTCGAACCGGTGATGGGCTTCTGCACGCCGGAGGAATCCGAACGGTTCCTCGGGCTGGTGCCGGACGTCGAGAAGGCCATGACCGATGACGGGATCCTGCTGCTGAAGTACTGGCTCGAGGTCGGCCCCGGCGAGCAGACCCGGCGCCTCAAGAGCCGCATCAACGACCCGCGGAAGATCTGGAAGCTCTCGGACATGGACCTGAAGTCCTACCGCCGCTGGTATGACTACTCCCGGGCCCGCGACGCCATGTTCGCCGCGACCGACACCGCCTGGGCACCCTGGTACATCGCCCACACCGACAATAAGAGGCGCGGCCGGCTCAACATCATCAGCCACCTGCTCAGCCAGGTCCCCTACAAGCCACTCACCCCCCCGGACATCACCCTGCCCAGGCGCCAGCCAGCCCACGGGTACACCCAGCCGGACCTGCCCTTGCACTACATCCCGGCCCCGTTCTAGGCGCGGGGCGGACCGGCACGCTCAGAGCAGATGCAGGTCGACTGCCCGCTCGATGGCCTCTGCGCGTGAGGCCACCCCGAGCTTCTGGTAGATCGACTTGAGGTGGGTCTTCACCGTGTTGCGCGATACGTAGAGGGTGGTGGCCATCTGCAGGTAGGTGCTGGTCGGCAGCAGTTCCAGGATGCGTGTCTCAGCAGCGGTCAGCTGCTCGGCGGGCACGCGTCCGGAACCAGCGGTCCGGGGCTGGGCGGCGTGTACCTCGAGGGCGGCGGCGGTCAGCTGCTCGGTGAACGGGTCTGGCCGCCCGGGCGCCGAATGCTCGATCAGGTAGCTCGTCACCTGCGGCGCCGTCGTGACGACCGTGTTGAGGAAGCCCCCTTCGCGGGCCGTTCGGAGGGCATCGCCGAGGATGCCTGCGACCATCGGGTCGCCGCGCTCGATCGCGGCGGCCGCCAGGAGTAGCTGGCGCATCAGGGCCCGCCGGGGCGTCAGCTCACCCAGTGACGGCGACTGCAGGTACTCCTGTGCGGCGCGGTGGTCATCGCAGGCCAGCGAGATTCTGGCCAGCAGCAAGCCGCGAGAGGCTGCGGGCAGTCCGCTCCCGATTTCGGCCGGGGTTTGCAGGTCGCCAAGTGACAGCCGCAGCAGCGCCTCCAGCTCATCGGCCCGGGCCAGCAGCACCGGCGTGGCTCCAGGCAGGACGTGCCGGGCCGCGTCGATGGTTGCCAGCGCCTCACGCACCTGCCCGCGGGTGGCCCAGATCTCGGCCCGGTCCAGCAAAGCCAGGAACTCGAACAGGGGACGCCGCCGCTCCGATATCGAGAGCACTTGCTCGGTGAACTGCTCGGCGGTGTCGAGATCGCGCTGCTCCAGGGCGAGGCCGGCCTGGGCGCGCAGGTAATCCACGGCGAAGAAATGCTGCTCGAATCCGAGCCGCCGGGCCGCTGCGGCAGCAGCGCGGGCGGCGGCAGCTGCCTTAGCCAGGTGGCCGGCCCGGACCCAGGTCACCGCCTGGGCTCCGGGCACCAGCACCAGCTTGGCCGGTTCGGGGATCGAGGGTGCAGCCAGGGCGGCGGCAGCCTCACACTCAACGGCCGCAACGTCGTCCAGGCACGGATAGACCCGCAGGAGCATCAGCGGGACGGCGGTGTTCCACTCGTCAGTGAGCTGAGTCTCCTGCTGGATGTCCCGCGCCATGAGGGCCTCGACTATGGCCTTGTCCAGCTGGCCGGTCACCGCGTAGCGGAATGACCGCATCGCCGCGAACCGGGCCGCCTGCCTCGGGTCCGGCGGGGCCCGCAGCCGGGCGCGCTCGAGCAGATCAAGGTACTCGCCGCCGCGAGCCGTCTCACCCGACAGCAGCAGGTCAGCGGCCAGGCCCAGCAGCTGCTCCGGCGCGTCCGCCAGAAGCGCGGAATCGACGATGCTCAGATCTAGTGGGGCCGGCAGCCGCGGCTCCTGCAGGAAGTCGGTCACTACCCCGTCCTGGAGCAGCGCCAGCGCCCGGCCGGGCTGCCGCGCGGCCAGGAAGTGGCGGGCCGCCCGCCGGGGGTCACCCATGGCCTCGAACCATCTGGCCGCCCGCAGCTGCAGCGTCCGCTCCCGGTCCCGGTCCCTGGCCCGCAGCTCCGCATTCAGCAGCTGGCGCACCAGAGGGTGATACCGGAAGCTGGTCCGGTCATCATCCAGGGCCACCAGGAACAGGTTGGCCGCGTCAGTACTGCGCAGCAGCACCGCCGCGTCGGACCTCCCGGTGACGGCTGCGCACGCGCCCGCGGTCAGCTCGTCGAGGACCGAGATGTCGAGCATGAACCGGGCTACCTCGGGTGGCTGCTGGTCGAGGACCTCGGACATGAAGTACTCGGCGATCGCGGGGCCGCGTACCTCAGGCGCCCGCTCCACCCGCGCCGGGTCGCCGGTGCTGCACAGCGACAGCGCCGCCATCTGCAGCGCCGCAGCCCACCCATCGCTGCGCTCGTGCAGCAGCACCAGCTCAGCATCGGCCACTTCGGCGCCGAAGTTCTCCAGCAGGTCGTGACTTTCGGCCAGGGAGAAATACAGGTCACGGTTGCGGAGCTCGCACAGCTCACCCGACATCCGCAGCCGGTGCAGCCGCAGCGGCGGGTCACTGCGGCTGGTCAGCAGCAGCTGGACGGTCTCGGCGGGCCAGCATTCGACCAGATCGGTCATGTCCCTGGCGACCGCAGCCGCCGCGGTATGGAAATCGTCCACGATGATGGCCGACCCGGCGGGCAGTTTCGCGGCATCGTTCGCGATCGACGCGATGACGTCGGCCGACATGGTGCTGTCCATCGCGAGCAGGTCGGCGGCATCGGCGCCGAACCCCGGCGATATGCTCCGGGGGGCTTCGATGAAGCCGGCCCAGAAGCGGGCCGCGCTGGAGTCCGCCTCATCGCACGACAGCCAGGAAGTACTGCCAGGCGGCCGTGCCGCCGCCCAGCTCGACAGGAGCACGCTTTTGCCCGCCCCGGCCGGCCCCACGACGACGGTCAGGCGCTGGCCTGCTCCGGCCGTCAGCCGGTCATGCAGCGCCGATCGGGTGACGAGTGTGGTGGGCAGGGTCGTCGGCCGGAATTTCATCCGGGCGAAGCGGGTGCGCTGCGAAGCTCTGCCCCCCGTTACCGCGGTCCGCACCACGACGACCTCGCCCACAGCTTCGGCTGATGCCAGTAATGTCCAAGTAAAGCGGGCCTGGGCCTAGGCAGGTAGGGACCAACGTCCCGCGCCGCAGCAGCCAGGGCGCTGCGGCACCGCTGGGGTCAAGTCACCGGCACGCCTGCGGCAGCGGCTGCTTCGAGGGAGGGGTACATCGGGATGAGCCGGTCGAGCCCGTTGACACCGAGCACCCGCCGGACAATGGGGGCGGTCACCACCAGCCGCATCTGCGCGCCGCTGACCAGGGCACGCTGGTAGGCACGCACCATCGCCTCAGCACCCGCGTGATCACACGAGACGGTCGGGGTCATATCCACGATCAGCGCATTGGCGCCGCGATTGATGACGGACAGCAGTTCCTCGCGTATCTGCCCGGCATTGGACACATCAACGTGCTCCGGCAGCCTCACGGCTGCCTGCCGCCCCGTCCACTCCACGGGGTAGGTGTCCTCAAACATGGCAGGCCTGGTCGGCGAGATCAGTCATGGCGCTGGTGGTGGCGCTACCCGGTGCACGTCGACCAGCTCGAGGCCGAGGCCGGTGATCCGCTGCATCAGCCCGGAAAGAGCATCCTGGTCGGCTAGCTCGGCGTGCAGGGTTGTCGTGTCCGGGCCTATGGTGACCTCGCAGTCATCGAATTCCGCGCGCAGCGTGGTGCCGGCCTGGCCCATGAAGGTGATCTCATATGCCTGTGTTTGCATCAAAATCGCGCCTCGAAATCTGACGATTCATCCCGTGCCGCCAGCGTCCGTCACGGCCTGGGTCCGCGTCATCACCCGTCCGAGGGTGACCGTGGGACCCGGGCAGTCTCAGCTGACGATCAGGTTGATGCTGTTGGCGATGAGCCAGAAGCCGAGGATCAAGCTCCCCCAGATGATCACCTGATCGGTGTGAGCGTCTATCCAGGCCCTGAACCCGGCCAGGAGCGCCCGGCTCTTACCCGGCCTGACGCCGGCGTAGATCTCCATCGCCAGGTAGGACCCCGAACCCAGGATGCAGAACAGGAACAGCGCGACATAGCTCTGCGCACTGGACAGTTTGGCTTCCATGACCGTGGCCGCGCCCGCGCCGATCAGGCCCCACGGCTGCAGAACGGGCGCCAGGCCCATGGCGTACCACGGGGACATGCTGTCCACATGCCCCTGCCACTTCGGTGGCTTCTTCGGCTTCTTCGGCTGCCCTCGCCTGCGGCGCTGCCGGATCGCAATCACGACCAGGACGACCCCGATGGCCAGCTTCACCGCCAGCCCCGCGAGCGAGGGCGCCGTGTCCGGCTTGGGGGGATTGTTGCCCGTGGCGAGTACCGTGACCGCGACCACGATCACCAGGGACGCCAGCCACCCGAACACGAAGGCCGCACCCTTCCTGACGCCCCGCTTGGAGGGCAGCACGGCCAGGAACGCCATCAACGGCAGCGGGTCGAGCGCTACCGCCACGCCAATCACAACCAGGTTAAGCGCCACGGCCACCCTCCCTTCTCAGTCAAGCGCAGGGGGATCCCGAACCGCCCTCCAGCGGAGGGCATCAGGGCGCTGATGGCCGTGCCGTCGGTGCCACGCCAGAATCTGCTGGCTCCGTGGACTGGGTTGACTGGCGGGGGATGAGGATGGCGAGGACCAGGCCGATGAGGGCGATCACGAGCATGATGGTGAGGGCGACGGCGAAGGGCTGACCCTTGGGAAGGGCGACGGCGACCAGGACGGAGCCGACCAGGGCGGTGCCGAACGAGGATCCGAGGTTGGAGACGCTGCGGGACAGGCCGGAGATGTCACCCTGATCGTGATCGGGGAAACTGGACTGGACGACGTTGACCGACGAGGTAAGCATGACGCCGACCCCGGCGCCGAACAGCAACAGCCCAGGGATCCACCGCCAGATGCCCGCGTTCGCCCGGACCAGAACCAGCAGCAAGATCATGCCGAGGGCGGTGGCCAGGAATCCGGCGATGATCAGCCATCGCTGGGGGTGGCGGCGGGCGAACCGGTCCGCACCCGCGGAAGCGGCCAGGATGCCGATGGTGGCGGGGGTGAGGAGCAGGCCGGTCTGGATCGCGTTGTAGCCGTTGACTTCCTGCAGGTAGACCGAGACGACGAAGAACGATCCCTGCAGGATGAGCCACTGGATGGTCTGGGTGCCGAGCCCGAGGTTGGCGGTCTTGTCGCGGAACAGCCGCAGCGGCAGCAGCACATCTTTACCCCGGTGCTCGCCGGACCGGATGTGCAGGAAGAACCAGAGCAGGAACAGCGCGCCGATGGCCACGAAGATCCACACCGGGGAAATCGACCCCTTGGGCAGGATCACCGTGCTGCCGATCTTGAACGCCTGCCGGGAGATCAGGAAGCCGTAGGTGCGCGACTGCAGCAGCCCCAGCACCACGAAGAACAGCCCCGCGGCGGACAAGATCGCGCCGGTCAGGTCGAAGTGAGGCTTGGGCCCGGTCCGGGCCGGGTCGGTGATCTTGCGGGCGAGCAGGATGATCCAGGCCACCACCGCGACCTGGAGGGCGAACGACGCGCGCCAGCTGATGGCGCTGGTGACCAGGCCGCCGATCAGCGGCCCGGCCGCCGCGCCGAGGCCGCCGGCGCCGCTGACCACCCCGAAGTATTTCGCCCGGGATTTGACGTCGGGGAAGGTCACGGTGACCAGGATGTAGATGGGCGGGATCATCAGCGCCGACCCGATGCCCTCCAGCAGCGAATACCCGACGATCAGCAGCGGCAGTCCCTGCGCCAGCGCCGCCAGCAGCCCCCCGACCGCGTAGACGGCCAGGCCCAGCACGAAACACCGTTTCCGGCCCCAGATGTCGGTCAGCTTGCTGCCCGGGATCATCAGCGCCGCCATCACCAGCGTGAACAACGTGATCGCGGTCTGCACCCCGGCCACCGTGGTCCCCAGGTCCTTCGCGATCGCGCTGATCGCCACGTTCATGTTCGTCGCCGCATAACTCGCGATGAACTGCGCCAGCGCCAACGGCAAAATCATCGCCCGCGCCGCGGCGGCGGCCTTGGACGTACTCGGGTCAGTCATCGCGACCCCGCCGCGATCGGGTCCGGACTACTGAGCAGCCGACTGCCCTCCGTGCAAGGCATCCTGGAGTTCCTTCTCATCCTCCTTGGACAGGGAGGTCTTGAGCACTGTGCCCCCGTACCTGCTCATCGCCTCGACGGCCTTATCGGGAGTCACCTTCTCCAGCATCAGGAAGAGCGCCGAAGTCCCGGGCTTGAGCATGTCGCGAACCTGGTCCTGGAACTGCCGGTCGATGCTGGTCTTGGACATCTTGCCCATGAGAGCACCCATCCCGGCGCCGATAGCCATCCCGAACACCGGGATGAAGAACAGCAGGCCGAACAAGAACCCCCAGAACATGCCCCAGGTTGCTCCCGCGCCGACCATGTGATGGGTCGTGCGTACGTGGTAACTGCCGTCCTTGTCCCGGACGATCACCGCGATGGCGTCGGGCTGGATGATCAGGTCCTGGGCCAGCCGGCGCGCCTCATCAGCTGCGGCCGTGGCGGTGGTCTCGTCTGGGTACCCGATGGCGACTAGATCAGCCATAACTTCCCCTTCTCCTGTGTGGTCGCTCTTCTCCCGCCCCGTCCCGGCGCTCTGGTGTGCGTGGGACACAGTGTTCATCGTGCCGCCGGCCTGACCCCTATTTCCTCACCCTTGGGGGGGTGAGCGGCGATTCGCTCCCCGGGATCACCCACGAAAGGGTGACGACGGCCGAAGGTAGCCCGAACAGGCTGAAGCCGTCAATGGTCCAGACGATTCTGACCTGGGAGGGCAGCATGTCGTCGTCAACAGCCGCACCAGCCACCGGCCGGGGCGAGTACTACGGAGAACGCCAAGGCTACGGGCTGATTATCTTCGCGTCCGTCCTGCTGCTAGTAGTTGGCATTTTCAACCTGATCGACGGCATCGCCGCGGTCGCCAATTCGCACGTGTTCATCGCCAACGCGCATTACGTGATCGGCAATCTGCGTACGTGGGGCTGGATCGCCCTCATCCTCGGCGCGCTGCAGCTCCTGGCGGCCGGCGGGATTCTGGCGGGCAACCAACTGGCCCGCTGGTTCGCGGTGGCCCTGGTCGGGCTCAACGCCATAGGCCAGATGTTCTTCATTCCCGCCTACCCGTTCTGGTCTCTCATGATCATCGCCGTGGACGTCGTCGCCCTGTGGGGGCTTTGCGTCTACGGGAGCCGCCAGAACCTGGCCTAGCGGCCATTGCCATCTCCTCAGAGCAGTGCGGGCCACTCCCGCTCGCCTGACCTGACGGCACTTGACGTTGGCGGTGCTGCGACCGGTGGTCGCCACCGCCAACGTCTCGATTGCTTGGCTGTCACGGCCCGACCCCACGACGGTCAAACGCTGGCCGGCTTCCGCCGTCAGCCGCCCATGAAGCACCGGCCTTGGATACACCGGCCTTGGGTAAGAGTTCAGGGTCACCCCCGGGAGGGTGATGACGCGGATCCAACGGCCAGGCATGCTGGCCCAAGCAATGAACAGCACGCGAACACAAGATGGCTAAGGGATAACCGTAGTGAGATCACAGACATACGAAATCACGTTCACGGGGCAGGCGGGCAGCACGCTGCGTGAGGAATTCGACGACTGTGAAGTCACCGTAGGTCGCGGTATAACGACTCTGCGCGCCAGGCTACCCGATCAAGAAGCCCTCGCCGGGCTGCTGCAGCGGATCACCGGCCTCGGGCTTGAAGTGATTGATATGCACATCGCGGCCTCGCCACCCGCACAATGACTGACCCCGCAGTCACCCAGGCTCGCCCATGCTGGCCGAAGCACACCGCAGCACACTGACCGGCCTCGCACGCATCACGATGCACCGGCAGGGTCAGGAGCAGGTGACGATGACAGCAGCACAGCCTGTTAGCCCGGTCACAGAAGGAATCCGCAGCCTCGAGGTGCGCTGGATCTTCCCGGGACGGCTGGAAACCGCGGTGGCCGGATGGTTCGCACGCTTTCCAGCCGAACTGGAGACACGCGAGGACACCTACCTCCTTTCTCCGCGCTTGCGCGGGCTTTCAGTGAAGCTCCGCGCAGGCGCGGCCCTTGAGGTGAAGGCGTATCAGGGGAGCCCAGGAATCCTCGACATGGCGGGGTGCGCTCGCGGTCGCATGGAGTCCTGGCGCAAGTGGGCCTTTCCCTTCGGCCCACCCAGCCAGGGCGGCCGTGACCCAGCCGGTTGGAGGCCGGTAAGAAAGACGCGGCGCATCAGCCGGTTTTCGCTGGCCAGTGGCCCCATCCGGGTATCCGGCCAGGGGCCGGGTGAGGAACCAGGCTGCGCGGCGGAATTGACCGAGGTCCTCTCCCGTGGCGAGGCCTGGTGGACGCTCGGCTTCGAATCGGTCGGCCCGCCTCACCTGCTCCGCAGCCAACTCGAGGCCGCCGCCGCGCTGGTGTTCGCCGAGACCTTGCCGGGTGAGATGGAACCTGGCCTGAATGACTCCAGATCCTATGCAGAGTGGCTCCTCCAATGGCCAGGTGCCGGGGACAACAACGCCCAAGCCTTACTCTCGGCTCCTCAGCCTGACCCGCTTCATTTCCATTTCGGCCCAGGGTAATCAACTCCGTAGGAGGTGGCACGTGGCCCGTTCTGCGGGCGTCGAGGTATTCGCCGACCTCCATGCCGACGTGGGCGAGGCGCCGCACTGGGACGAGCAGAGCAAGTCACTGCTGTTCGTCAACTTGACCGCCGGCGCGGTATTTCGTTATGACCAGTTCGGGGTGAAGGTGAGTTCCTTCTCCGTCGGCCAAGAAGTAGGAGCGGCGGTGCCCCGGCGCGGTGGCGGCCTCGTGCTTGCGGTCCGCGACGGCATCGCCGTGGCCTCAGATACCGGGGATGGCTTCGAGCTTGCCGCGCCGGTCGAGCGCGAGACCCCGGGCAACCGGATGAACGATGCGAAGTGCGACCCGGCCGGCCGGCTCCTCGCCGGGACGACGGCGTTTGACTTCGCTCCGCATTCCGCGGCGCTCTACCGTGTTGAACCGGACTGGTCATTTGAGCAAATGGTCCGCGACGTCACCCAGTCGAACGGCATTGCGTGGAGTCCCGACGGCCGGAAGATGTATTTCATCGACTCGGCCACCCAGAGCGTCAACGTTTTCGACTACGAGGCCGACACGGGCTCAGCCGGCCACAGGAGACGGCTCGTCACCATCGAGCGTGCGCACGGGGTACCCGATGGGATGACCACTGACAGTCAGGGAAATCTCTGGGTTACGTGCTTCGGTGGCGCAGCGGTCCGCTGCTTTTCACCAGAGGGTGAGCAGCTGAGAGAGGTGTTCTTTCCGGTAGCCCAGGTGACCAGCTGCGCTTTCGGAGGCCCCGGACTGTCGGATCTGTATGTGACCTCGGCCGCCTACCGGCTGAGCGCGGCCCAGTTGACGAAGGAGCCACATGCGGGTGCGACGTTCGTCTGCCGTCCAGGAGCGATAGGGATGCCTGCGTCGTCGTTCGCCGGCTGAGTGCCGGGCAGCCAGGTCAGAGAATGCCCAGGGAGGCCGCACGTTTGATGGCAGAAGAACGGGAAGTGGCGCCGAGTTTCATGTAGGCGTGGCGCAGGTGTGTTTTCACCGTGTTAGGCGACAGGTACAGCTCGGACGCTATTTCGGTGTACGTGAGCCGCTCGGCCAGCTTTTCCAGCACCCGGATCTCGGCGGCGGTTAGCGGGTCAAGGAGCTTGTTCTGCCGGGCAGCGGGTGCGGTGTGCTTGCGCGATCTGAGGCCGACGTTGATCAGCGCCGTCAGCTGTTTGGTCCGGGGGTAGAGGTGTGAGTCGCAGATCACGTGGTCGACCAGCGCAGGAGCCGTGTCCAGCACGGTCTGGACGTAGCCGTGGCGCTCGGCCACGGCGAGCGCCTGCCTGACCAGGGCGGGTGCCTGGGGTGAGGATTGGCTGATGGCGACGCTCGCGCGCAGCAGCCGCAGTTCCAGATCGGACCGGATCGTGGCTCCCCGGGCCGGGGCCTTACTCAGGGCTCTGTGCCGCTTCTTCGGGGTCCCCGGCGGCGAGCGCGATGATCGCCGACATGACGATGCGCCGGTCGCGCGGCAGTCGCCCGGTGACGCTTCTGGCGCCGGTCTGGTCACCCAGGTCAAGACGGATATGGGCATCGAGCTCGTCGGCGCCGGCCAGCAGGATGGAGTGGTCGCTCTTGAGTGCCTTGCGCGCCGCGGGCAGTGAGCTGAGGGCTTCCTCGAGGTTGCCGCCGGCGGCCCAGATCCGGGCCCGGTCCAGCTGGGCCAGGTAATTGAAGGCAGGCCGGGCGCCCCCGACTATCGCCAGTGCGCGTTCTACGGACTCGGCGGCGGCGGCCAGATCGCGCCGTTCCAGAGCGAGCAGGGCTGTGGTCCGTATCGCGTGGAAGTTGAAGTAGTGGCGGTCGAAGTGGAGCCGGTCGGCAGCGGCCAGGGTGCTTTCGGCCAAGGTGGCAGCCTCGTGGAGGTCCCCCTCGATGAACGCGGCCTGGCTGATCACTCCGGGGCACAGGACCTCGGTCAGCGGAGCGCTCACCTGAGCCGCGGTCAGGGCCTCGGCTAGCTGCCGGGCTTCGCTGAACTGGCCCACGTAGGTATGGCAGTACATGGCCAGGGTGTCGAGCGTCACGATCCAGTCGCCGACTCCGTCGGCCCTGGCCTCGAACGGCCGCGCCCACTCCCGGTGCGCCAGCGCCTCGTCAAACTGGCCGACGAACGTGCAGTGCAGCATGTTCACCAGCGCCAGCCGCACCGCCAGCTCCGGTTGCCCGCCTGGGTCGATACGGTCCTGCCGGACGAGCGCGACCGCCCGCGAACCGCGTTCGAATGCCCCTCGCCAGAGCAGCTCCGCCGCCAGCGGCAGCAAGAGCTCGGGGGCGTCCGCGAACAGCTCCGGCCGGATCTCGTCGATGTCGAGCGCGCTGCCGACGGTCGGGTTGGTCAATACGTCGCGCACCACCCCCTCGTTGAGGAGGCTGAACGCCGCCGCCTGCTCGCCGGCCGCCAGCAGATGCCGCGCGGCTGCGCCGGTCTGGCCCGCCTCGATCAGGTACCGGGCGACGGCCTCATGCAGCCGCCGTTCCCGGGCCTGGTCCCGGGCATGCAACTCAGTCCGGAGAACTTCCCTGATCAGGTGGTGATAGCGGTAGGTGCGAGCCTGGTCATCCAGGATCGCCATGAACATGTGCGCGCCGTAGAGGTACTCCAGCATCTTCGCCGATCCCTGGCCCCACACTGCGGTGCAGGCGGCCACCGAAAGCTCGTCGAGGATCGAGGTGGCCAGCATGAACTCGGCGACTTCGGGAGGCTGGCGGGAAAGAACCTCTTCCAGGAAGTAATCGGCGACAGTATGGCGGTGCAGCTGCACCCGCCCCGCGGCCGTGGCCTGGTCGGGTGAACCCTGGATCGATAGCGCAGCCATTTGCAGTCCCGCTACCCATCCCTCGCTGCGCGAATGAACCAGAAATAGCTCTGGCTCGTCCAGCCGCACGCCAAACCCGTGAAGAAGACTCCTGGTTTCCTCCACGGAGAAGGACAGGTGTGCATCCCGGAGCTCGACCAGATCCTGGTGGGCGCGCATGCGATGCACCCTCAGCGGCGGGTCAACCCGGCTGGCCACCACCAGCTGCAGCGACGGCGGGTGATACTCCACCAGCCAGCGCAGGACATCGGCGCTGGCCGCACCGGCCAGGTGAAAATCATCAATGACCAGGACCCGCGGCCCATCCGGCGCCTCAAGGTCGTCAGCCAGAGCTGCCACCACATCGACCGACACCTCGCCATCCAGGCTCATCAGCTGGCGGGCATCCTCACCGATCCCTGGCTGGCCAAAGCCATATCGGGCCGCCTCGATGATGGCCGCGACGAACCGGGCCGGATCGGCGTCGGCCGCGTCGCAGCTCAGCCACGCCGATGGCCGCTCCGGGCGGGCGGCCAGCCAGTCGGCAGTCACCATGGTCTTGCCCGCCCCCGCCGGGCCCACCACCAGGGTGAGCCGAGCCTGTTCTCCCTGGTCCAGCTGGTCGAGCAGGCGTGACCGGCGCAGCAGTCCCGGGGCCAGCTTGGGGGCGCAGAACTTCGAGAACGGGAACCGGGGGCTGCGCGGGCCAGGGCCAGCTATCGCTGTCGCTTGCGGCACTCTGACTCGGCCTCCCATGAGCCCCCGCCCAGCTTGGCCATCAGCAAACGGCACGGAAGGCCACTTCTGGACTATGGATATGCTCTCACACGCCGGGTGGGCGGGGCAAGTTAGCCACGTTGACGGCTGCTCGCCTGGACATGCCAGCAGCCTACGGGGCTCTTCCCAGGTCACAGGCCTCAATGTCTCGCCGGTCTGACCGCGGGCTATCGCATCAACCCCCGGGATCACCCAGCACTCGGGTGAGGACGCACATCCCGCCGCCAGGAACGCTGGCGGTAGCGCCAACCACCGACTGCGAGGCCTTGGACTCGAAGTGATCGACATGAGGGAGAGGACGTCTTGCCTTCCCCCAGGACGCCTCAACTGGGCGGTTGCGGTCGTCGTCGTCGTTCTCGTGGCCGTCAACGTGATCGATATTCGCGTAGCGCATGCGTCGCTGGTCCTTGGGCCGGCCGGCGCCGCAGGGCTCCTGCTGCTCGCCCGCTGGGCGGGGCTCAGCTGGCAGGAGGTCGGCTTGGGCGCGGGAACCTGGCGGCGCGGACTGGTCTGGGCCTTCGGTGCGATCGGCGCCGTGGCCGTGGTGTTCGCGGCGGGCGCAGCGCTTCCGCTGACCCGCGGCGCCTTCCGCGATGCCCGTTACCATCTGGGCTGGGAACACGCAGCGCTGACCGCCTTCCTGCTCATCCCGCTGGGCACGGTGCTGTTCGAGGAGGTCGCCTTCCGCGGGGTGTTGTGGGGCCTGCTGCGGCGGGGACACGGGACGTGGATCGCCACCGTCATCTCGTCGGTACTGTTCGGTTTGTGGCATGTGCTTCCGTCACTCAGCCTGGCCACGAACAACCAGGCGATCGGGAGCACGGTCGGAAAGGGAACGTCCGGCCAAGTTATTTCGGTGCTGGGAACGGTCCTGTTCACTGGCCTGGCGGGGGTGGTGTTCTGCGAGCTGCGGCGCCGCAGCGGCAGCCTGCTCGCGTCGGCTGGCCTGCACTGGGCGACGAACGGGCTGGGTGTCCTCGCCGCC
Organism: uncultured Actinomycetes bacterium; assembly: GCA_963718305.1. Classification (GTDB taxonomy): domain Bacteria; phylum Actinomycetota; class Actinomycetes; order Streptosporangiales; family Streptosporangiaceae; genus RYN-230. The sequence continues at coordinate 242,114 of CAVQZG010000018.1, read as the reverse complement.
GCGTCCATCTGGGCGTGGGGATCATCTCGGTGACCGGGGAAGCAACTGGCTTGACCCGGGCAGTGGCCCGCGATTACCCGCCGGCCGCGATGATCTTCCTGAGGTTGGTCAGGTCCTGGGCGCTCAGGCCGGCTCGCATGACCGCGTTCCAGCCATCGACGTACTCGGCGGTGTACTTGTGGCCATGCCCGCCCGGTACCCCGGTGGCGAACGGCAGGTCGGCGGTGACCTCCCAGAACGTGACGAACGGTATCCAGAACATGGTCTTGAGCACGTCCTTGCCCGGAGGCTCGCTGATCCAGTCCGGCTTACTGAAGATCAGGTGCGGGCTCCACCAGACGATCGGATCGGACGGGTGCATCAGGTACAGGATCCGGCTGCCCGACCATGGCTGGCCGACCGGCGGGATTCCGCTGGCCGGGGTGTTCGTGAACCGCACAATCTGCCCATCCTGGTACACCGGCTGAACCTCGGGGCTGCCCGGGTCACGGTGGTCGCTGAACTGCCGGAACAAGGTATTGAAATTGGGCGGCCCGACGAACAGCGCGCCGTTGGTGCGGTTGGCCAGATCGTTTTCGCCGGTAAACGCGGCCTCGCCGCCGAACGAGCCCAGGCTCTCCCCGGCCACGTACAGCTTCGGGCGGTTGCCCGGCGGGAGCTTGACCCACGCGCCGTAGACCGCGTCGAACAGCGCCCGGCCGGCGGCCAGCGCCTTCGACTGGTTGACCAGATAGGAGATCCAGGACGGCAGGTAGGAGTACTGGATGGCCACCGTGGCGCAGTCGCCGTTGCTCAGGTACTCGAGCGAGTCCACCAGCGCTGGATCGACCCAGCCACTGCCGGTCGTCGTGACCACCACCAGGTTCTTCCGGTGGAAACCGCCCGCCCGTTGCAGGTCGCGGACGGCCAGCGCGGCTTGCGCCTCCGGGCCGTGCGCTGAGGCCAGCCCGGCGTAGATGCGGATCGGCGCCATGGCCGGATGGCCGGTGAACTTCGCGAGATCGCTCACCGCCGGGCCCTTACCGATGAAGTTGCGGCCTTGCCAGCCCAGCGAATCCCACTTGATGTACGAGCCTGGCCCGCCGGAACGCAGGCTGGTGGTGGGCTGGTGGATCCCCTCCGCCGTCTTCGTGTCGCGCAGCGAATAAGCGTTGTTCATCAGGTTGACGAAGCCCTGCAGCAGCAAGCCGCTGACCACCACATAGGTCAGCCCGACGACCAGGACCCAGCCGATGCCGCGCGCCGCGCGCCGCCCGATCCAGCGGGTGAGCAGCTTGGCCAGCCACCGGTACAGGCCGCGCAGGCCGCGCCCGATCAGCAGGAACAGGCAGAAAACCAGCGCCGCGACGAACGGCGCGGCCACCACGAGCGGAATGCTGTAGTCCGTCACCCCCATCAGCTTGCGGATCTCGTACTGCCAGTACTGCCCGAGGCCAAAGGCGGCCAGGAACAGGACCGGCCCGGCGATGAAGAAGACGGTCCACGCCCAGCGCCGCGGCCGCCGCGGTTCCCGATCGGGGAAAGCCCGCCAGATCGACGCGGCGAGTACTCCGAGCCCATAACCGATGGCGGCGGTAATGCCACAGATAATGCCCTGGATCAGACCGCCGCGGGGAAGCAGCGATGGGGTGAACGACAGACACGCGAAAATGAGCCCGCCCCAGCAGCCCGGAAGGGTGACATAAAGCAGCTTCCGGCGTTTACCGGGCTCCGGCGCTGGCCGAGGGCCAGCCGCCGTCATCACGGCCGGGACGGCCCCGGCGGCTGGCGGCGGCTGATCGGCTTCAGCGGGATCGGCAGTACGCCGGTCCGCCATATCTGGACGCTCACCTGGTGACGCCGGCGGCCCCGGAGTGTCCCGTGCCATGACTGCCTCCTTCGTAGCGACCGGCGAAGATGTCCCAGAATCGCGAAACCCTGCCCGGCTCAGCCTTTTCGAATCGTCCCGGGGTGTCGTCACCCTTCCTGGGGTGATTCGTGCCTGTGCCCAGCACCCTTGGAACCCTCAGGGTCCGGGGTGGGGCCAGGTCACCGCCTGGCTGCTGGCCGCCACGGCGATCGGGCGGGATGACCCCATGACCGCGGCATCCTGGGCGCTACTCTCCCAGCAGCCCGCCACCGGACCCTTGGTCGATCTACCAGAAGCTGGTGGCAACGCCCCGTTCGGAGACCATTAACCTGGCCGTCGGCCTTCGTTTGCCTTGAGGCTGTTCTGCTGAGCGGTCCAATTCGGCTAAGCGGGCTGCCACACCGGCGTAACGCTGCAGCGACCGCCAGAAATGGTTGGGATCACCCTCAAATGGGTGAGGACCCGCCGGGATGACTTGAAGCACGATCTGGGGAAATCGTCCCGGACAGGGGCGAGGCAAGTGGCGGCTATGCGTCACCGCCGGTCGGCTAGAGGTGAGCCATGGCAGATCAGGTTGACATCTCCGGAGGACACCCCGGTCCTACCAGCGAGCCAGTTGAGGGCGGAAGCCCGCATCAGTTCGGGCTCACCGCGGCGATGGCGCTGATCGTGGGCAGCATCATCGGTGTCGGCATCTTCAACCTGCCGACCTCGCTGGCGTTCTACGGGCCGATCACTTTGGTCTCGATGGCGCTGACCACCGTGGGCGCACTGGTGCTCGCGCTGCTGTTCGCCGCCCTGTCACGGCGCCTGCCTGCCGACGGCGGGCCGTACGCGTACGCGCGGGTGGCCTTTGGCAATCGCCTCGGGTTCACGAACGCCTGGTCGTACTGGATCACCGCGTGGGCTGGCAACGCGGCGATCGCGGTCGGCTGGGTCCTGTATGTCGAGCACTTCATCAACACCGGCCATACCAAGTGGATCACGGTGCTGCTGGTGCTGGTAGGGCTGTGGATCCCGGCCGCGATCAACTTGTCCGGCGTCAAGAACATGGGGTCGGTCCAGGTGGTGACCACTGTGGTCAAGTTCGCGGTGCTGGCGTTCATGTCGACGGTCGGCTTGTTCTTCATCAGCAGCGCCAACTTCACGCCCTGGAACGTCAGCAAGGAGAGCGCGATCAATGCGATTGGCGGCGGGATGGCCATCGCGCTGTTCAGCTACCTGGGGGTGGAGACCGCCGCCGTGGCCGCCGCGAAGGTGCGCAACCCCGACCGCAACATCCCCCGGGCCACCGTGCTGGGCACGATCGCGACCGCCGTGGTCTACATGCTCTCGCTCACCGCCGTGTTCGGCATCGTGCCCACCTCGAAGCTCGCCACGGCGACCGCCCCGTTCTCCGACGCGGCCAACGCGATCTTCGGCGGCAGCTGGGCCGGCAACGTGATGGCCATCGCGGTCATCGTCTCCGGTTTCGGTGCGCTCAACGGCTGGACCATGATCTGCGCCGAGATGCCGCTGGCCGCCGCGAACGACGGCTTGTTCCCGGAGCGGTTCAAGCACATCTCCAAGAACGGGGTGCCCGCCTACGGCATCGTCGCCTCCACGGTGCTGGCCTCGGTCGCGATGATCATCAACTACCTCGGCTCGAACGGCGCAACCGTATTCACCACCCTGGTCCTGATGACCGGCATCACCGCCGCGATCCCGTACGGCTTCTCCGCGCTCGCGCAGATGAAATGGCGCTGGATCGACCACCGGACCCTGCAGACCCCGCGCTTTGTCCGCGACATGATCGTCGCAGTGCTGGCCCTGGTGTTCTCGATCCTGTTCATCTGGTACTCGCGCAACACCGGCCACAGCTTCTGGGTCTACTGGGCGCCGTTCCTCCTGGCCATCGGCGCACTGCTCCTCGGTATCCCCGTCTACCTGGCCCAACGCCGCCACATGAGCCAGCCAGCGTCAGTACCTCCCTACCGGTGACAGCCGACCTTCATGACCGAGCGAGGAGGCTGACGATGCGGATCGTAATCGCACTGGGCGGCAACGCGCTGCTGCGGCGCGGCGAGCCGATGACCACCGAGGTACAGCGGCGCAACATCCGGATCGCGGCCGAGGCGATCGCGCCACTGGCCGCCGAGCACAGCATCGTGGTCGTGCACGGCAACGGGCCGCAGGTAGGCCTGCTGTCCTTGCAGGCCGAAGCGTACAAAGACGTCGAGCCGTACCCGCTGGACGTCCTGGACGCCGGCACCCAGGGCATGGTCGGCTACCTGATCCAGCAAGAACTCAGGAGCCTCCTGCCGCTCGAGCACCAGGTGGCGACGCTGCTCACCATGATCGTGGTGGATCCGCAGGATCCGGCGTTCGCCAGCCCGGCGAAGTTCGTCGGCCCCGTCTACCCCAAAGAGGCCGCCGACGCGCTGGCCGCCGAGAAGGGCTGGGCCTTCCGGCAAGACGGCGCCTCCTGGCGGCGGGTGGTGCCATCGCCCCAGCCTCAGCGGATTCTGGAGATCGCGCCGATCACCTGGCTACTTGAGCGGGGAGCGGTGGTCATCTGCGCGGGCGGCGGGGGCATCCCCACCATGTCCCCTTCCTCAGGTTCCGGCGCGCTGGTGGGCGTCGAGGCGGTCATTGACAAAGATCTCGCGAGCGAGCTCCTCGCCGAGGACGTGCGCGCGGACCTGCTCCTCATGGCGACTGACGTGGATGGCGTCTACCTCCACTGGGGCCAGCCGGAGCAGCGACGGCTGGACCAGGTGACGCCAGGGGAACTGGCCGGCTATGAGTTCGCGGCCGGGTCCATGGGCCCCAAAGTCGAGGCCGCGACCCGTTTCGCGGCGAAAACCGGCCACCGGGCGGCGATCGGCTCGCTCGCTGACATCGCCGGGATCGTGGCCGGGAACGGCCGGCACCAACGTCGGTCGATGCGGGTCCGGAGGCGGTCACCATCGAGCCGAGAGAATCGCGTCCGAATGGGACCGGGGCGGCATGGGAACGGACGATCGCCGCGGCAAAGTACTTGACGGTGCGCCAGGCCGCGTTCATCGGTGTCGGGGCGATGGTCGGAGCGGGGATCTTCGCGCTGCTGGGCGCGGCCGGCGAGGTGGCCGGGTCGGCGGTGTGGGTGTCGTTCCTGATCGCCGGGGTCATCGCGGGATTGCAGGGTTACTCGTTCGCGAAGCTCGGCGCCCGGTACCCGTCGGCCGGGGGCCTGCTCGAGTACGTCGCGAAAGGATTCGGCGACGGGCACTTCACCGGCATCACCTCCTGGCTGACGTACTCGGCGAACGCCATCGTGACGGCGATGGTGGCGGTCTCGTTCGGCAGCTACGCCAGCGCGATGTTCGCCGGGGAGAACAAGCCGTCTGGGCCAAGGTGTTCGCGGCGCTGATCATCATCGTCATGACCGTGGTGAACATCGTCGGGTCGAAGCTCGTGGCGACCGCGCAGACGGTGATCGTCTTTGTCGTCCTGGGGATCCTCACCGTTTTCGCGGTGGTCACGCTCGTCAACATGAACCCGTCGCTGCTGGCGCCGTCGGGGTACCCGCCGCTGCGCGACATCATCTCGAGCGTGGCGCTGACCTTCTTCGCCTTCCTGGGCTTCGGCATCATCACCTTCACCGCCAAAGACCTCGCCAAGCCGGCCCGCCAGCTGCCCCGGGCGATGTATCTCGCGCTCGGCGATCGCGACGATCATCTACATCGCCATCGCGCTGGGCGTGTTCGGCACGCTCACGGTGGACAAGGTGATCTCCTCCGGGGGGACCGCGCTGGCGGTGGCCGCCGAGCCGACGCTCGGCAAGGCGGGCTACTGGCTGATGAGCGTCACCGCGCTGTTCGCCACCGCCGGGGCCACCAACGCGGGGCTGTACCCGGCCGCAGGGCTCTCGCGAGCGGCTGGCGGAAACCAGGCAGTTCCCGCCGCTGATGGCGCGGAAGCTGGGCGGGCGGGTCTCGGCCGGGCTGCTGATCGAGGCGGCCGCGTGCCTGGTCCTGGCCGTGGTGTTCAAGCTGGACGCGATCGCCTCGATCGGCAGCGCGGTCGCCCTGCTGATCTTCACGCTCATCACCGCGGCTCACTTCCGGGTCCGCTCCGAGACCGGCGCCAGCGCCGTGGTCCTGACGGTCGCGATCGTGGCCGCCGGCGGGGTCCTTTTGACGTTCGTGTTCACCACCCTCATTCACGAGCCGGCCTCGATGGTCACGCTGGGCGGCCGTTTTCGTGCTCAGCATCGGCCTCGACTTCGGGTGGAAACGGGTCCGCTCCGACCGGACGGCCCAGGTTCAGGTCGGCACTAGGTCATGAGGAGCTGAGATGACCACGGTCAAGCACTCGGGCGAGGACGTCGCCTGGTACGCCCTGTCGCCGGAGGATGTGGCCGGGCAGATCGGTGTCGATCCGGATCGCGGGCTGGACGCCGGTGAGGTGACGCGGCGGCTGGCTGAGTATGGGCCCAACGAGCTGGCTACCGAGCCGCCGCCGAGTGTGTGGGTGGTCGGGCGGGGCCAGCTGGCCAACCCGATGAACATCATGCTGCTGATCGTCAGCGGGGCCAGCTTCGCCATCGGGCAGGTGGCGACGGGCGTCGTGGTGCTGGGGCTGGTGGTGTTCAACGTCGTCATGGGCTCGGCCCAGGAGCTGAAGGCCCGGGCCAGTGTGGAGGCGCTGGCGCAGCTGCAGGTGCCCCGGGCCCGGGTACGGCGGTCCGGCCAGGTCGAGGAGATCGAATCGACCCGGCTTGTGCCCGGTGATGTGGTGCTGCTGGAGGCCGGTGACGTCGTCCCGGCGGACGGGAGGATCGTCACCTCCGCCACCCTGGAGGTGCAGGAGGCTGCGCTGACCGGTGAGAGCGCACCGATAGCCAAGGACCGGGTGACCCTCCCCGAGGGCGAGATCGCGCTCGGTGACCGGACGAATCTGGTGTTCCAGAACACGCAGGTCACCCGCGGTACGGCGACGTCCGTGGTGACCGCCACCGGCCAGGCGACCCAGATGGGCCAGATCGCCGGCATGGTGACGGCCACCAAACGCTCCCGCTCGCCACTGCAGCGCGAACTCGACGGCATGACCAAGGTGTTCGGGCTGATCGCCTTCCTCGCCGTGGCGGTGATCGCCATCTTCGGCCTCGTGCGGGGCCAGGACACCACGACCCTGGTGCTGCTGTGCATTTCGACCGCGATCGCGTCCATCCCCACCGGCCTGCCGACGTTCGTGCAGGCCATGCTGTCGTCGGGGGCACGGCGCCTGGCCGAGTCGAAAGCGGTGGTCAAGTCGCTCACCGACGTGGAGACCCTGGGCGGGACGACCCTCATCAACAGCGACAAGACCGGCACGCTGACCATGAACGCGATGACGGCGACCACGATGCTGGCCGGCGGTGAATGGTTCAAGATCGAGGGCCCCGGCTACAAGAAGGCCGGCGCGATCCTGGGGGTAGCCGGAGGCGAGCTGCCGGACTTCCGCCGCCTGTCCCAGGGCCTGACGCTGTGCACCGATGCCACCGTCGGCGACGACGAGTCGGTCATCGGTGACCCGACGGAAGCGGCCTTCGTGGTGCTCGCCGCGAAGATGGGCGCCGACGCCGTAGAGACACGTAACGCCCTGCCCCGCCGGGCCGAGGTGCCGTTTGATTCCGAGTACAAGTTCATGGCCACCTTCCACGACTGCCCCGACTGGCTGGCTGGCGGGATCTTGCAGCAGCCCCACCTGGTCAGCGTCAAGGGCGCGCCCGACGTGGTGGTGGAACGCTGCGGCCGGGCGCTGTGGCATGGCGAGCAGGTGCCGATCGCCACCGTGCGGGACGAGATCCTGGCCGCGAACCGCCAGCTGTCCGAGCGCGGGCTGCGGGTACTCGCGTTCGCCGCCCGTGACCTTGACGACGCGGCGATGTCCGCGGCCCTGGCTGACCCGATGGCTGCGGTCACAGATCTGGTCTTCGTCGCGCTCGTCGGGATCATGGACCCGCTGCGCACCGAGGCCAAGGACGCGGTACGTGTCGCCCTCGACGCCGGGATCGACGTGCGGATGATCACCGGCGACCACACCGTGACCGCACGTGCGATCGCCGACGAGCTTGGCCTCGGGCCCGGCGTGATCACCGGCACCGAACTGCAGCACCTGACCGATGCCGAGGTAATCGACCAGCTTCCCGCTCTGCACGTATTCGGGCGGGTTGCGCCCGAGGACAAGCTACGGCTGGCCCGGCTCATGCAGGAGTCCGGTCAGGTGGTCGCCATGACCGGCGACGCCGTCAACGATGCGGCAGCACTCAAGCAGGCCGACGTCGGCGTGGCCATGGGCAGCGGCTCGGAAGTATCCAAGCAGGCCGCGAAGATCGTGCTGACCGACGACAACTTCGCCACCCTGGTCCGCGCCGTCGACCTGGGCCGCGACATCTACCGGCGGATAAACTCCTACGTCAAACTGCAGCTGACGATCCTGTCGTCGGTGCTGCAGCTGATGGTGTACGCCACCATCCTCAACATCAACGGCGGCGTCGCCCTGTTCCCCCTCCAGCTGCTGTTCGCCAAGTTCTTCGTCGTCATCACCGTGGTGATCGGGTTCATCGTCGACGTTCCCGACCCCGGGGTGATGCAGCGGCCGCCACGCAAGCCCGGCACGAAGATCGTCAACACACCCCAGATCATCCGCTGGGTCGTCACCGGGTTCGTGGTCGCCGTCACCGCCCTGGCCGTGCTCGAGTGGGGACCTGGCAAGCCCAGCACCACCCACGCGTCCGTCAATATGACCATGGCCTTCGCCATCGTCTCGCTCAGCGCGGTCAACATCGGCCTGATCATGCGACGCGAACGCCAGGCACCGTGGGCCTCACCGCTGTTCCCCTACCTGGGCTGGATCATCCTCGGCTGGATCCTCACCTGGGCCGCCGTGGAACTTCACATGCTCCAGCGCCTGCTCGACACCACCTCACTCAGCGGACGCGAATGGGTGATCGTGCTCGCCCTCTCGCTCCTCGCCCCAGCCGTCGTCGCAGTAGACAAGGCCATCCAGCTGTCACGCCAGCGCAAGGCCCCCGATCGGAGCAAATGAGGAGTCCGGCGCCAGCGCGGAGAGTCGGCCATCAGCGCGACCTGCGCCGGAACAGATAACGAGGTGATCAGCATGCCATTTGGAGTGCATTCGGAAGTGGGCACGTTGCGCCAGGTGATGGTGCACCGGCCGGGCCTTGAGCACACCCGCCTGACCCCGTCGAACGCCGAGGAACTGCTGTTCGATGACGTGATCTGGGTGGCCCGGGCCAAAGTCGGAGCACGACATGTTCGTCGAGGTGATGCGCGACCGCGGCGTCGAGGTCTTCCACGCCGAGCAGTTGCTCGCCGAGGCGCTCGCCAAGCCCGGGGTCAGGGACTGGGTGAGCGACCACATCCTGAACGAGCGTGAGGTCGGCATCACGGCCGCGCAGCGTGGCCGCGAGTGGGCCGAGCACAGCGGACGCGGCGCTGGTGGCGGAGTTCCTGATCGGCGGGATCACCAAGGCCGACGTCGCGCAGGACGTGGGGCTGGTGTGGGAGTCGGCCGACCCGACGTCCATGCTGCTGCCGCCGCTGCCGAACTTCCTGTTCCAGCGCGACCCGTCCTGCTGGATCTTCGACGGGGTGACGCTCAACCCGATGACCAAGCCGGCCCGCAAGCCGGAGACGATGATCATGGAAGTCGATCTACCGCTTCCACCCGATGTTCGCCGCCGAGCAGTTCCCGATCTGGCTGGGCGGCGTCGGACGAGGACTGGGGACGCGCCCACGTCGAAGGCGGCGACGTGCAGCCGATCGGCAACGGCACGGTGATGATCGGCATGGGCGAGCGGACCACCCCGCAGGCGGTGCTGTGGATCGCCCGCTCGCTGTTCCGCGCCGGGTCCGCGCAGCAGGTGCTGGCCGTGCACCTGCCCAAATCCCGCAGCTACATGCACCTGGACACCGTCATCACCATGTGCGACCGCGACCTGGTCACCCTGTTCCCGCAGGTCGTCGGCGGGGCCCGGATCTGGGCCATCCGCCCCGGCGAATCGGCCGATGACCTGGTGACCGAGGAACAGCAGGGCACGCTGCCCGAGTTGATGGCCAGGGCCCTGGGCGTGGCCAAGATGCGCGTCATCGAGACCGGCGGGGACTCCTTCGAGGCCGAGCGCGAGCAGTGGGACGACGGCAACAACGTCGTCGCGCTCGAACCCGGCGTGGTCGTGGCCTACGAGCGCAACACCGGCACGAACACCGCGCTGCGCAAGGCCGGCATCGAGGTGATCACGATCGCAGGCTTCGAGCTCGGCAAGGGCCGCGGCGGCGGTCACTGCATGACCTGTCCGCTGCAACGCGATCCCGCGTTCTGATCCCGAGGGACCCTGACATGGCGTTCAACCTGAACAACCGCAGCTTCCTCAAGGAGATCGACTTCACCCCGCGCGATCTGCGTTACCTGCTGCAAGCTTTCCGAGGCGCTCAAGCTGGCCAATACGCCGGCACCGAGGTCCAGCGGCTGGAGGGCAAGGAGATCGCGCTGATCTTTGAGAAGACCTCCACCCGCACCCGGTCAGCGTTCGAGGTCGGCGCCTATGACCAGGGCGCGCACGTGACCTACCTCGACCCCTCCGGCTCACAGCTGGGTCACAAGGAATCGATCGCCGACACCGCCGCCGTGCTCGGCCGCATGTACGACGCGATCGAGTACCGGGGCGCCCGGCAGGCCGACGTCGAGGCCCTCGCCGAGCATGCGGGGGTGCCGGTCTACAACGGGCTGACCGCCGAGTGGCACCCCACCCAGATGCTCGCCGACTTCCTCACCATGGGTGAAGCCAGCGGCAAGCCCTACGACGCCATCGCCTACGCCTTCACCGGCGACTGCCGGTTCAACATGGGCCGCTCCCTGCTCGTCATGGGTGCGCTCATGGGCAGCGACGTTCGCCTCACCGGCCCCGATGAGCTCCTCCCGCCCAAGGACGTCGTCGATATCGCCACCGACATTGCCGGCCGTACCGGCGCCCGGATCACTATCACCGACGATCCCGCCGAAGCCGTCGCCGGTGCCGACTTCATCCACACGGACGTGTGGGTGTCGATGGGTGAATCCAACGACGTCTGGGACGAACGCGTCCAGCTCCTCACCCCGTACCAGGTCAACGCGGCCCTGCTGCGCCAGTCTGGCAACCCGGCCGTCAAGTTCATGCACTGCCTGCCCGCATTTCATGACATGAACACCGTGGTCGGCCGGGAGATGATGGAGCACACCGGCATGACCTCGGGCCTCGAAGTGACCGACGAGGTCTTCCAGTCAGGCGCCAGCATCGTTTTCGACCAGGCCGAGAACCGCCTCCACACCATCAAGGCCATCCTGGTCGCTACCCTCGGTTAGGAGCTCGCCGTTCGGACCGCGGCCGCACATAATGGCGGGCGTGGCTCACCCGGCCGGGGTGATGCCCCCGGTCGGGAGCAACGATGTAGTGCTGGTGTATCCACTGCCGACCTCGCCCACGCCGAGGCCGGCAGCCTCCGGAAGAGAGGTGATTCTGGTGCCTGAAGACCCGCCCCCGGATGGCGCCCTCGGTGCGCCTACCGGCCCGGACGTCGACCTCAACCGCAACGACGTCCGCCTGGCCGATGGAACGCGCCTGCCCAACACCATCGTCGGCCACCTTACTGACCAGGCGCGCCGCACGGCCAGCGCCGCAAAGGCCGGACGAGTGCTGAATGCCGGCAGCGAACCAGGAGTGCTTGACCTGACGCCGCTGCGCGAGCTGCTCTCCGAGCTGGTGGAGGAGCTGCAGAAGGTGAGGCTGCGGGACAGGGTAGCCAGCGCGCTGCGGCAGGCAGCCGACATCATCGATTCGCAAACGCCGGGCCACTGAGGCAGATGCTGCCGCCGGGAGCGGGCCGCCTCGCAGCCAGGACGGCCCGCCTCGCCGGCCCGGGAACCGGCATCGATGCCGCAGACGTCGGCCTCCTCGCAGCTGCTGGCCGTGACGGCGTCCTGTGGCAGCACGAGGACTTTGGGCTGGCCGGGCGCGGCGTTGCCCTGCGCATCGAGCTTCCCCGCGGTCTCACCGACACCGCTGCGGTGGCCGACGTGGCCGGCACCCTGGCCGCCATCCAGCGCAGCGACGACGTGGCGGGGGCCGGAACCGGGGCGGTAGCTCTCGGGGCGCTGCCGTTCGTGCGGGACGCACCTGGGGTGCTCGTCGTCCCTCGTGTGGTGATCGGGCGCCGGGACGGTGAAGCCTGGATCACCACCATCACCGGCCCTGGCGACGGCTCGTCCACCGACCGCCTGGCCGGCCAGATGGCGGCCGATGCCCTCGGCGGGTTCGCCGATCCGCAGCCAGCGCCGAGCGAGTTCACCCTGAAGTCGGTGATGGACCACGACGCCTGGGGCGGGCTCGTGGCCGGCGCCGTCGCCCGCATCCACGACGGGACGCTGGGCAAGGTGGTGCTGGCCCGCCAGGTTGACGTGACGGCCAATCGGCCGTTCGTCACCTCCGATGTCCTGTCCAGGCTGCTGGCCCTGTACCCGACATGCATGGTGTTCAGGGTCGATGGCTTCCTCGGCGCCAGCCCCGAGCTGCTGATCGAGCGCCGGGGCGCACACGTCGCCAGCCACCCCCTGGCCGGCACCATCGGCCGCAGCGGCGACCTCGCTACCGACGAGGCGCTCATCGCCGGGCTGCTCGCCTCACCCAAGGAGCGCAGGGAGCACGCCTATGTCATCGAAGGTCTCCGCCGCACCCTGGGTCCGGTCTGCCAGAGCCTGGACGTGCCCAGCAAGCCGACGGTGCTCGAGTTGCGCAACGTGTCCCACCTGGCCACCCGCCTGAGCGGGATCCTGTCCACCGACCCGGACGGGTCAGCCGGGCCCGGTGGCAGCCTGGGGGGCCACTTGGTGCCGTCCGGGGATGACCCGGCGCACCCCGGCCTCGCTGTGCCCAGTGCCCTCCAGCTCGTGGCGAGGGTGCACCCCACGCCCGCGGTCGGCGGCACGCCCACCGATGAGGCGGTGGCCTACATCGGCGAAGTCGAGGGCTTTGACCGCGGCCGGTACGCCGGCCCGGTGGGCTGGATGGATGCCCGCGGCGACGGGAGCTGGGCCATTGGGCTCAGGTCAGCTGAGGTAGACGGCGAGCACGCCTCGATGTACGCCGGTGTCGGCGTGGTGGCCGGCTCCCGCCCCAGGGCGGAGCTAGAGGAAACCCAATTGAAGCTGCAGGCCCTTCTCGCCGCTCTCGTCCGCCCCTGAGGTGCCGCGACATATGGGTAATTCACCCCATCATGGGTGAAGCCCCGGGATTCAGCCCATAGGAAGCTCGCCATACTGTTCCGGCTCGTGAACAACGCGCGGAGGAATCCAAATGCGGCGCTTGACCAAGAGCTTGCTGCTCACGGCAGCGATCCTTTTCACCGGGTTCCTCGTGACCGCCTGCGGGCAGTCAGGCGGCGGCCCGATTGCCAGCCTCTCCCCGAGCCGGAGCGCCAGCTTCCAGCCGCCGAGCCGGACCGCGAGTATCACGCCGCCGAGCCGGACCGCGAGCGTCTCGCCCCCGAGCCCATCGGCCGCGGCCCAGCCATCGGCTACCCAGAGTGCCGTCGCACCCGCGGCAGTTGCGTCGTTAACGAGTTCACCGACCGCGAGTAGCGGGTCCACCTCTCCGCTTATCTGGCTGTGGGTCGCTCTCGGCGCCCTGGTCCTCATCGCCGTGATCGTGTGGCTCGTCCGGGCCTCTGGCCGCCGCTCAGCCGCTGCGGCCAAGTGGCAGTCCGGCGTCATCGATGCGTCTGCGGAAAGCACGGCTCTCTACGATTCGATGCGTGCCGCGGAGACCCCGGGCGCGCTCGCGGCCGCGGACGCCGACGCCCGATGGTTCGACATCCAGCGCCGGGCTGATGACCTGACCCGAACGCTATACGCGCTGCGTGACGCAGCCCCGGATGAAGACACGCGCGGTCGGGTCTCTGATGTACTCGCCTCGATGCAGGGTGCTCGTTCTGCGATGCAGGCCGAGCGCGCTCCCGGTGGAGCCTACGGACAGGCGGAACAGGTCGTCCGCGGCCGCCTGTCATCCTTCGAGGCGTCCATCCGCGCCCTCCGGGCGTCAGACGGGCGGCGAGTCTAGGTACCGCGCGAGGTGATCGATCACCTCACGCGCGTCGTCCTCGATACCGCAGATGAACGTGGACCTGCGCCGCCGAAGCACGGGCAGCCCCAGGGCGTACAGTCCCGGGTGGTCGACCACTCCGCCCTCGTGGTTCAGTTGGCCCTTCGCGTCGACGACCGGCACGTGGAGCCACCCGTAGTCAGGCCGGAAACCCGTCGCCCACACGATCGCGGCGATCTCGCCACTTCCCAGGTCAAGCTGCAGCCGCGTCGACTCGGGCACGCGGGTCGCCGCGAACCGCTCGGGAGGGCCGACCTCAGCGTCGTGCCCCTCCGCCTTGGCCCACTCGTCGAACGTGTCCAGCAGGCGCTCCATCTTGAGGTCCGCGAGCGAGAACACGTTGCGCAGACCACCGGAGAGCAACGCGCGGCCGTCGCGTACCGCCGCCCAGCGGCCCACCAGCTCGACACCCATCGAGGCGAGCGCGTTGAGATCCAGCGTCGCCCGCTCAGGAGTCCCGACGAGCTGGGGCGACGGCAGCCGCCGGGCCCGGGTGAGATCCTCAACCTCGTCGTAGCGCTGGTTCCACACGCCCGACGCGTCCATCCACCAGAGCACATCGCGTCCGCGGTACGTGCGCGGCAACCGCACGTGCTCCCCCACCGAGAGAGTCACCGGCCGGCCCGACCGCCTCAGCTCGGCGGCCAGCTGCACGCCGGTCGCCGAGGCTCCCACGACGAGCACGCCGCCGTCGGGTAGCTGGGCGGGGTCGCGGTAGCCGAACGGCGTCACTTGCCCGACGGACGCCGGCACCGCATCGCGCAGCGGGGGCAGCGTTGGCTGATTGCAGGCGCCGCTCGCGATGACCACGGTCCGGGAGTGAATCTCGCCGTGGCTTGTCATCACCTGGTACCCACCGCCGGCCGGTCGCACCGACGTGACGTTCACGCCGGTCCGCACGGGAGCACGCGAGACCTTGGCGAAGCGCTCGATGAACTCGATCACTTCGCCCACCGTCATGTAGCCGTCTGGATCAGGCCCTTCGTAGCGCAGGCCCGGCAAGCGGCTCTGCCAGTTGGGAGTGAGCAGCCGCAGGGAGTCCCAGCGTTCGCGCCGCCAGGAGTTGGCCACCTCTCCGCGCTCCAGAACGATGTGGTCGATCGACCGGTCGCTGAGGAAGCAGCTCGCGGCGAGGCCCGCGTGCCCCCCGCCAATGACGACCGTGGTGGTGCGCTCGATGGCCTGGCCCCTCAGTGCTTTCCGGAGCGCGCGCGCCGGCCAGCCGCCGCGCGGCCGCTCAAGCGACTTCGACGGTGACGTTCGTAGGATTGGTGAGAGCGTCGAACACGGCGGAGCGCTTCTGGGACTGGGCGACCAGCGCCTCGATCTCCTGCCTCGACGCGTCCGCGTCGATGCTGAACGTCACCTTGATGTCGTTGTAGCCGTTGCGGACATCGCTGTCGGCGCCCAGGATCCCGCGGATGTCATGCCCGCCCTCGACCGTGGACTCGACTGAGCGCAGCTGGATGCCACGATGCTCCGCGACGGACGCAATGCCCCCCGTCAGGCAGCTCGCCAGGCCCACAAGGAGGTACTCGATCGGCGTGATCCCGTTGTCCTCCGCCGCGAAGACCTCGGGATGGTCGGCCTCGAACGACCACTCTTCCTTGTGGTTCTGCTCCTCCCCGAGGCCGAAGTAGCTCTGGACCTTCATCGTGCTGTGCACGCCGCCCTGCCACTTTGCGGTCGCGCGCCAGGTGAACTGAGCGGCCTCAGGCGCGCCCTTCAGCACTTCGCGCGCGTCGAGCAGTGCCTGCACGTTGACACCGTTGGTTACTTCCGTAGTCATGGTGGGTGATGCCCCTTCGTTCCCCGGGTTTCCTAGCAAGACGCTTGACAATACCCTGATCAGGGCAAGCTACGATAGCCCCCATGGCAGAGCCAGCCTCAACGCTCGCGGCCGGCTCAGTCGGGACGGTCGAAACGCAGTACCTCGACCTGCCGGGGCCGGTGCGGCTCGACTGCGGGCGGGAACTGCACCCGGTTCGGGTGGCGTACGAGACCTACGGCGCCCTCTCACCCCGGCACGACAACGTCATCCTGGTCTGCCACGCGCTCAGCGGCGACGCCCACGCGGCGGGCTTCGCGAAGACGCCGCCCGAAGAGAGCACGCGCGACGGATTCGGGGCCGAGGACCGCGACGGCGCAGCCCGCCGGGGGCTCGGCTGGTGGGACGGGATGATCGGCCCCGGCAAGGCCTTCGACACGGACCGCTTCTTCGTTGTCTCCACGAACCTGCTGGGCGGCTGCCGCGGGACGACGGGTCCGTCGTCGGTCGACCCGGCGACCGGCCAGCCGTACGGGCCGGACTTCCCCGTGATCACCGTCGCGGACATGGTGCGGACCGAGCGTGAGTTCCTGAACGCACTTGGTATCGAGCGGCTCGCCGCGGTGGCCGGAGGCTCGCTGGGCGGGATGCAGGCGTTCGAGTGGGCGATCCTGTTTCCTGATCAGGTCGATGCCGTCGTGGCGATCGCCAGCACGCATGCCCTGCACCCGCAGGGCGTGGCCTGGAACGCGATCGCGCGGGCCGCGATCATGCGCGACCCGGCCTGGCAAGGCGGCCACTACTACGGCACCGGTGCCGCGCCGGAGGCCGGCCTGGGCGTGGCCCGGATGGTCGGCCACGTCACGTACCTGTCCGCACAGGCGCTGAACGACAAGTTCGGCCGACGGCTGCAGTTCGCCGACGATATCCGCTACACGATCACCGAACCGGAGTTCGAGGTCGAGAGCTACCTGCGGCACCAGGCCGACTCGTTCGTCCGGCGCTTCGACGCCAACACCTATCTCTACACGTCGCGTGCGCTGACGTATTTCGATCTCGCGCGGCAGTACGGCGGCGGATCGCTCGCAGCGGCGCTCAAAGGCATTTCGGCGCGCACGCTGCTGATCGCGTTCAGTTCCGACTGGCTTTACCCGCCGTCTGCGTCAGGGGAAATCGAGGAGGCGCTTCGCGCTCTCGGCAAGCCGGCCGAGCTCCATGTGATCGAGGCGCCGTACGGCCACGACTGCTTCCTGCTGGAGGAAGCTCGCCAGACGCCGATAATCCGCCAGTTTCTGAGCCAGCACAGCCTGGCCGAAGGCGAGGCCGCCGGATGACGCCAAGGAAGGGATCTTCGTGACCGACCAGCCCTCGTGGGCCGAGGAGCCCCGTGCATTCGGCTTCGAGACGCGGCAACTGCACGCCGGGCAACGGCCCGACCCGAACACGGGCGCACGTGCGGTGCCGATCTTCCAGACGACCAGCTACGTGTTCGAGGACCCGGAGTCCGCGGCGGCCTACTTCAACCTGCAGGAATACGGGAACACGTACTCGCGCATCATGAACCCCACGGTCGCGGTGTTCGAGGAGCGGGTGGCGAACCTGGAGGGCGGCGCGGGCGCGGTGGCGTTCGCCAGCGGGCTCGCCGCGCAGGCGGCCGCGCTGTTCACGCTGCTGGAGCCGGGCGACCACGTCGTCTCGTCCTCGGCGCTCTACGGCGGGACGGTGAACCAGTTCAAGCATGTGCTGCGCAAGATGAACGTGGAGCTGACCTGGGTCGATCCCGACGACCCGGACGCGTGGCGGCAGGCGGTCCGCGCCAACACCAAGGCGTTCTTCGCCGAGACGATCGGCAACCCGGGCGGGAACGTGCTGGACATCGAGACGGTGGCGTCCATCGCGCACGAGCACGAGCTGCCGCTGATCGTGGACAGCACGTTCGCGACGCCGTACCTGTGCCGCCCGATCGAATGGGGTGCCGACATCGTGATCCACTCGGCGACCAAGTTCATCGGCGGCCATGGCACGAGCATCGGCGGCGTGGTCGTCGAGGCTGGCACGTTCAACTGGTCCAACGGCCGGTTTCCCGTGGTCGCGGATCCGTCGCCGGCCTACCACGGCCTGCAGTTCCACGAGACGTTCGGGACGTACGGCTATCTGATGAAGCTCCGGGCCGAGACCCTGCGTGATCTCGGCGGGGCGCTCGCCCCGCTCAACGCTTTCCTGTTCCTGCAGGGGCTCGAGACGCTGTCGCTGCGGATGGAACGCCACGTCGATAACGCACAGGCGGTCGCGGCGTTCCTCGAGTCGCACGAGCTGGCGTCGAACGTGACCTACCCCGGCCTGCCTGGGAGTAAGTACCGGCCGCTGGTGGAGAAGTACCTGCCGCGCGGGGCCGGCGCGGTGTTCTCGTTCGACTGCGCCGGGGGCCGGGCCGGCGGGCAGGACCTCATCCGCGGCGTGACGCTCTGGTCCCACCTGGCCAACGTCGGCGATGCGAAGAGCCTCATCATCCACCCGGCCAGCACGACGCACCGCCAGCTGGGCGACGACGAACTGCGGGCGGCCGGCGTCGGACCCGGGACGGTACGGCTGTCGGTAGGGACCGAGTCCGTCGAGGATCTGATCTGGGATCTGGAGCAGGGTTTCGCGCGGGTCGCCGCGACAGCAGGGGAGAAGGTAGCGACGGCATGACCGATCTCGCGCCATATCAGGACTCACTGACCATCCAGCGGGTGGTGCACAACGCCAGGACGATCGCGGTCGTGGGCCTGTCCGGCAACGAGCTGCGGGCCAGCAACTTCGTCGGCTACTACCTCAAGCGGCACGGGTACCGCGTGATCCCGGTGAATCCCCGGGAGACGGAGATCCTCGGAGAGACGTGCTACGCCAGCCTGCTGGACGTGCCCGTGCCGGTGGACGTCGTGAACGTCTTCCGCGCCCCGGATGCCTTGCCGGGGATCGCGCGGGAGGCGGTGGCGATCCACGCCGGCGCCCTCTGGTGCCAGTTCGGCGTGATTAACGAGGCGGGCGCGCGTATCGCTGAGGACGGTGGCGTCACGGTGATCATGGACCGCTGCCTCAAGGTGGAGCACGCGCGCTACGCGGGCCGGATGCACTGGCTCGGCTTCAACACGCAGCGCATCACGTCCGTCCGCTCCGGGCTCCAGTAGCTGGCGGTGGGGGTGGGTTCACCGGCCGGGCTGATTCCGGTGCTGGCCGTGTCTGCGGGAGAGGCGGGCCCGCGGCCGCCGGTGGCCGTGGGTGCGCACCCGCGGCGATTTGTTCCAGCTCGTCAACGACGAGGTTGTCGTCGCGTTCGGCAGCGAGCTGGCTCGCCATCCGCACGGCAGCATCGCGATAGCGGGGGTCTTCGATCAACCGGGCGGTCGCCGCGCGGACAGCGCTGACGCGGGCCTTTTTCCGCAGCCGGAGGCCCGCGCCGGCGTGGACCACCCGGGCCGCGTTATCCGGCTGGTCGCGGCCCAGCGGCACGACCAGCAGCGGTACCCCGGCGGTCAGGGCTTTCATCACGGTGCCGTGGCCGCCGTGAGTGATGACCACCGAGCACTCGGGCAGGACATCGGCGTGGCGCACCCACCGTGTGACGGTCACATTGGGCGGAGCCGCGATCAGCGCCGGGTCCACGGCTGGCCCGGTGGTGATGAGCCCCTGCACTGGGAGCTGCCCGAGGGCGTCGGCGATCCGTTGCAGCAGGCCTTCCTGCCGCATGACGGTACTGCTCAGCCCGACCAGCACGAGCGGGCGGCCGGATGGGATGACCCACGGATTGCGGGAAGCCGTGCTGGGGGCATCATCGAGCTGAGGCCCGGTATACCGGACGTTCCCGGGGATCGAGCTGGGGGCAAAGTCAAAGCTCGGGCTGCTGCAGACCAGTATCCGGCTGCCCATGAGTTCGCGCGCTTCCCGCAGCGGGGCCAGCCCGACTTCGGCACGAACCTGATTGAGGGCAGGCAGACTGGTCCGGAAAGTGCCCAGCGCGAGCGCGGCCGCGGACCGGTCGCGCAGGCGGCCGAGGCTCCCCCTGGCGGGCATGAAACCCGTCCCGAGCGGCGGCACCTCAGCACGCGGAACCATGTAGGGGCCGTGCATCACGATGACCGCGGGCACCCCGGCGGCCTCCGCGCCGAACGCTGCCGATGGGATCATGGTGTCCACGACCACGACGTCGGCCGGCTCCCGGCCCAGTTCCTCGAGCACATCCCGGCAGAACTGGCTCGCGGGCCCCACCAGCAGCCGATCCCGGAGCCGGCCCCACAACCTCAGCGGATTGCGCACCTCCCAGTCCTTCACCAGGTCCGTCTCGGGCCACCGCAGATCGTTGTCGGGGGCGTACCGATACCGCCGGAACACCGCTCCCGCCGACTCGAATCCCGGTCGTAGCCCTTCGGTGCCAAGCACCCGCACGTCATGGCCGCGCGCGACTGCCCGCCGCACCACTGCCTGGACGACTTCCACGCCCCCGCCGCTATCCCAGCTGGCCACCAAGATCTTCATCTCGCCACTCCCCCGTGAGCCACGACCGCGGCCTCCCGCGGACGACCCGCTCACCTGCCAGTCTCGAAGACATACCGGCGCCGGCCAAGGTGGCTAGCATCTTCAGCGCCCTGGGTGTTAGCACGACAGGGCCTGCGGGGCTACGTGCCGGGATCCACACCGGGGAAGTTCAATGAGCGTTGAGATTCCCGTTGAGCAGGCTCCGGCCGAGCGGGGTCAGGGAATGGTTTACGCCGCGACCGCGCCGCACCGTTTGCACGAGACCGGAGGCACGCAGCGCCGCCGCGTGCTCGGAGGCGGACGGCGCACTGGTGCCCGCGGAGGCGGCCAGTTCCGCCGTGCTACGCGGAGTGCGCAGTGCCTCGAGCACGGCCGCCCTGGTGTGCCCCATGAGCCCGGCCAGGTCGCAGGATTGGCTGGCCCTATATATCGGGACCGGTGACTGCGCCGGATAGATGAGCGCATTCCCACCGGATTCCCGCAGGTGGCCGGACAGCAATGGAGGTCCGGTCCACAACGCGGACGGCAGAAGCTGCAGACCGCGGCCGCCGAGCGAGTACTCGCCTGTTCGCCACGATCGGACCAGTGTGTTGTCCCGCCACGCGAGGTCATCGTGCAGCGTGCTGAGCACGCCGGCCAGACCGCGGGTGGCCAGGACCGGAATCCGCTCGGCCACATCGGCCTGGAACGTCGCAACGATGCGTGACCAATATGGCGCAATGCAGGCGAGGTAGAAATCACGCAGCGCGCGCACCACGGTCTCCATGGCCTCCCGGTCTCCATCCATCAGAGAGCGAAGCCAGGAGGGGGGCCGCCGGCGCCCCGCCATGAGGCAGGCACCTCCGTCCGGAGCACCGATCTGGGAGTCGCGCGCACGATCTCCAGGCCCTCGTCCAGGTTCGGCACCACCGGATCAACGAAGGTCGGCGCGGGCAGAGTGGCCGGTATCAGGTCCAGCAGAGGCCGGGCGGTCGCGGGGAAGGCCCGTCTCGCGCGGATGACCCAGCGGCCCGGCACGGTCCCCGCCGACGGGCGCCGTAGCTCGAGCATTCCAGCCGACACTTCGGCGAGCGGTGCCGGAGCTTCACCGAAGTGGGTCCGCAGCAGGTCGTCGGTGGTGAAGCGGACTCGCATCAACTGGCCCTCGGCGGCAGACCCCGGGCCGGCCCGCCGCGGCCTTTCGGCGAGGTCCGAAAGGATTGCCTGCTTCCCTGCCACCGTCGCATCGTAACGAGTAGAGCCTCTTGATCGCGTAACGGAGGTGTAACGGAGGTGACCACATCGCATAACGAGGCAGCCATGACGTGAATGCGCCGGAAGCGCTTCGAGCAACGCCGGGCGCGCTTTCCCGTGCCTTGCACGTGGGGCGGACGGTAATCACGGTGACTTGATGTCCGGCGTACTTTAGTCAGCGCGCCGCGGGGGCGTTCCGGGACCTTTGTTCCGGGAGATGCTGGCCAACCGGATGACGCCGATCCTTGTGTACTCGCCGATGAGCTCCCGGTGCAACGTACGTGGTCATTTCCGGTCTGGCCATTTCCCGACCGTCATAACCCCGGAACTGTTCGGAGACGGATGGTGCGGCGCATTCGATCCGAGAAGTTGCAGGTGGGTAAATGCCGGTCCTTCCGGCAACCAGAACACGGCGGGAGGCCGTTCGTCTTGAGGAGAGACAGAACCATCTGGCTGGCAGCGTTCGGCGGGCTAGCCGCGCTGGCCCTGGCCGCCTGCGGCGGCGGAAGCAGCGGCGGCAGTGGCAGTGGCGGCAGTGGCAGTGGCGCCGGGACGTCGAGTTCACCGGCCTTCAACGCTGCGATTACCAAGGTGGTCAACCCTTCCAGTCATAAGGGTGGGACGCTGACCTTCGGTGACAGCAGCACTCCGGACTCGACCGACCCAGGCAACACCTATTACGCGTTCATGTGGAACCTAGCCCGGCTCTACACGATGCCGCTGATGACCTACAAGTCCTGCCCGGGCCAGTGCGGCCTGCAGGTGGTGCCGGACCTGGCGACGGGCCCCGGTGTGGTCAGCAATAACGGCAAGACCTGGACCTATCACATCCAGCCGGATGTGAAGTTCGAGGACGGGACCACGGTCACCTCGGCCGACGTCAAGTACGCGGTCGAGCGCACCTTCGACCGGGCCGTGTTCCCACTCGGCCCGTCCTACTACCCCCTGCTTTTGGCGCCGCAGAAGCCGGCCTACCCGGGTCCGTACAAGGACCGGTCGAAGAACCTGATGGGCCTCAAGGCGGTGCAGACGCCGAACGCGACGACCATCGTGTTCAATCTGGCCAAGCCGTTCGCGGACTTCAACTACGTGGTCGCGATCCCGGAGAGCGCCCCGGTGCCGCCGGATAAGGACACCGGCGCTCGCTACCAGCTGCACCCGATGTCCACGGGGCCGTACAAGTTCCAGAGTTATCAGCTGAACAAGACGCTGACGATGGTGCCGAACACGTTCTGGAAGGCGTCGACGGACCCGAACGCGAGCCAGCTGCCGAGCAAGGTCGTGATCAACTGGAACGTGAACGCGAACGACCTGGATAACCGGCTGCTGGCCGGGGACCTGGACGTGGACGCGGCCGGGACCGGGGTGCAGGCGGCGGCGCGGGCGAAGATCTTGTCCTCGCCGACGCTGAAGGCCTCCTCCGACAACCCGATCTCCGGGTTCTTGTGGTTCGCTTACCTGGATACGAAGGTGGCGCCGCTGAACAACCTGGCCTGCCGTCAGGCGATCGAGTACGCGGCGAACAAGACGAACCTGCAGACCGCCTACGGCGGGCCGGTGGCCGGCGGCGCGATCGCCAGCACGGTGGCCCCGCCGAACGTCATCGGGCAGAAGCACTTTGACCTGTATGAGGCCACCACCAAGCCCGGCGGCGACATCACCAAGGCCAAGGCGGCGCTGAAGACCTGCGGGCACCCGAACGGGTTCACCACCGGGATCACCTACCGCAGCGACCGGCCCAAGGAAGTCTCCGCGGCGCAGGCCATGCAGGCCTCGCTGGCCCAGGCGGGGATCAAGCTGCAGCTGCACGGGTTCCCGTCGGGCACCTACTACAGCAACTTCGCCGGGGTGCCGAACTACATGCACTCGCACAACATCGGCATCGCGATGGGCGGCTGGGCGCCGGACTGGCCCGACGGCTACGGCTTCTTCAATTTCATTACGGCGGGGGACACGATCAGCCCGGCCGGGAACACCAACATCGAAGAGCTCAACGACCCGGTGGTCAACAACGACCTGGCCAAGATGGCCAGCACCCAGGACGCGACCACCCGCAACTCCTACACCGCCCAGATCGACATGCAGGTCATGAAGGACGCCGCGATCCTGCCCGAGGTCTACGCCAAATCGCTGCTCTACCGCAGCCCGAACATCACCAACGTCTACGTCCAGCCCTACTACGGCATGTACAACTACTCAACGCTCGGCCTGAAGTAGGCAGGTCACACCGGCTCGCAGGTCCCAGTCGGCCGGGCACGGCGATACCACCGAGCAGATGGCAGGATTTCCTACACCCCCGGCTCCCGTTCATCCCGAACCTGAACCTGTACATCGTCACCTGCATCGACTGCCGGGTCGATCCTGCCCAGATCCTCGGCGTCAAGCTCGGCGAGGCCCTCGTGCAGCGCAACATCGGCGGCCGTATCACCCCGGCCATCATCCGGGACATCGCCTACGCCGGCTACCTGGTCAACACCAAGGCCCCGGAGGGCCCGTACTTCGAGGTTGCGATCGTCCACCACACCGACTGCGGCTCGACCCTGCTCGCTGACGACGAACTGCGCCACGGATTCGCCCAGCGCATCGGCGCGGACGAGCGGACCCTGGCCGACACCCCCGTCCTGGACCCGGCCCGCACCGTGCAGACCGACGTCAACAAGGTGCTATGGGCGCAGGAGATCCCGCAGAATGTCCGCGTCTCCGGGCACGTCTACGACGTCGGCACCGGCCTGGTGACGACGGTCGTCAACGCGAAAAGCAGGAAATAAGCAGTTCAGGGAAGCCGAAGCGCTCCTGCGGATCCGGCGCCCAGCGGTACGGCGGCATGATCAGGAGACGCAGTGGCGGTCACGGGGCAGGCATCGCGGCGATGATCCGCTGGCCCCGGTACTGGCCAGATAGGTGGGCCACCGAGTGCCGGACGTAGTCGGAGTACCGGAGTCCGATGGAGGCGGAGATCCTGCCCGGCCCGGCTATGGTCAGCCGTGCCCGGACCTGGCCGCTGACCTGGTTCCACCGGACGGTCCCGCTGACCTGGGTGTCTGATGTCCAGCGCACCCGGGTGAGGCGGATCCCGATGCGGCTGCCGGTCCCGGTAAACCGGAAGGTGCCGCCGCGCAGGCCCCAGCCCCTCACGCCGTTGCCGTAGTACCAGCGCCAGACCGCGTCGCCGACTGCGGCCGCGCCGACGGCGGCCAGCCGCAGGCCGGTGAGGCCGGCCTGGTCACCCGGCCCGGCGGTGGCGGGCGTGACGCGCGGGAGCGTCGCGGGGAAGGTGCCAACGACCCGGACCTCCGGCGTCCGCCCGGCGCAGGACGCGTTCATCCGCTGCAGAGCGGCCGGATCCTTGATGAAGGTCTGCACCAGTCCTGACGCGCAGCCGACCGGGTCGTCCATGGCGTTGACGTGCGTGTCGTTGTGGATCAGGATCCAGCGAGCGGACGGGCCCATGTCCCTGGCGGTCTGGCGGCCCTCCGCCGGGGTGGTGAGCGAGTCGAGGTCGCCGGAGAGCACCAGCACCGGCAGGTTCCGCGGCGCGTAGGGAGGCGGGGTGGTGATCGGCGGGTCCGGGTGAGCCGGGGCGGGCCAGTCGAGGCACGCGTCGAACTCCTCTTCCGGCTCGGTGACCCACTCGTGCACGGTAAATGGGGCAAACATGCCGGCCGGGAGCGCGGCGACGGTGCGCGCGTACTGCGCGGCACGCTGGAGCGGGGTCTGGCTGTAGCTGAATGGCTGCGGGTAGTCCAGGCAGGTCGTGGCCTGGTAGAGGCCGTCGTTGAACTCCCGCACCGGGCCTGAGTCCCCGGTGTAGATGTCCTGCTCGGTCAGCCGCAGCAAGGGCCCGGGATCGTGGTCGCGCAGCAGCGCCCGTCCGGCGGCGTCAAGTTCCCGGTAAACACCGTTGTCGGAACCGGCGTCGTTGACCATCTCGGACAGCTTGATCGTGGTGACACGTTCGGTGACCTTGTCGCCGAACGGATCTCTCGTCCGGCCGATGACCGGGTGGCGGCGCAGGTACGCGGCCAGAACGCTCAGCCGCGCCCACGCGGACCCGGGCGCGGCCCGGGAGCAGGCGACGCTGCGCAGGCACGAGATGTCGAACGCGCGCTTCGCGGTCAGGATCGTCTGCGGGTAAAACGGGTCCTTCCCGCTGACCGGGTAGGCGGCGTCCAGCGTCACCGAGCGGAGCATCTTCGCGTACCGCGCGGTGAGTACCTGCCCGAAGAAGGTCCCGTAGGAATCGCCGTAGAAATCGACCCTGCCGGTCCGCAGCCTGCGCAGCAGCAGCGCCACGTCCCTGGCCGCGTTCGCTGTCGTGTACAGGTCGCTGGCCTGCACGTACCCACCGCCCGGCAGCTTGCGGGTGTGGTCCAGCTGCCGGCCGCACTTGCCGGTGTCGATCGTGTAGGCGGCGATGCCGTCAGCGGTCTTCCAGCGCTGCAGTGGCTTGCAGAGGAACGCCGAGGAATTCCCGGTGCCGCGCAGGTTGACCAGGAGCAGGTTGCGCCGGGTCAGCAGCGGGCGGAACGTCCCCCGGTAGTCCGCCGCGTAGTCAGTGGTAGGGAAGCCGGGGCCACCCTGGACCGCGAGGATCGTTCCCACGGCCGTGCCGCTGGTCGCCGGGTACCACTGGAACCCGAGCTTGATATGGCCCGCTGCCGGGTCCCGGTAATCCAGCGGCACACTGATCCTGGTGCACCAGGCCAGGCGCGAGACCCTGCACGGCGGGATCGTCACCGAGCCGACCCGGATCGGGTGACGCTGCGCCGCGGAGCCTGGCAGCGCCGCAGCAGCGGACTGGGCCGTGGACGCCGGGCCGCCGCTCGCCTCCGGCGACGTGGAGCTCGCGAAAGCCTGGCCGCCGCCGAGGACGGTCACGGCCACCGCGCCCGCGGCCGCCTTGCCAATGAACCCCGCCAAGAACGGCACATGCGACATGCGCACAAGATCTCACCCGGGCCGGGTTCGGGCAAGGCAAAGCACTGGTCCACCACCGAGCACGTGGTGACCCTGCCGGCCGGGCCGGGAAAAGTTCGGCACCGGCCCGTCGGAGGGCCTGCCGCCCGGGCGACGATGAGGGTGTGACACACCCGCAGGTGCGGCCCGACCCGGCGTTCGGGCTGCTGAAGCTGTACGACGATGCGCTGCCGCACGTCTACGGCTACCTGCTGGCCCGCTGCGGCGACACCGGCCTGGCCGAGGACCTTACGGCTGAGTCGTTCCTGGCCGCCGTGCACGCGGTCCGCAAGCCGGGCGCGCCCGATCCGTCGGTCCCGTGGCTGATCGGGGTGGCCCGGCACAAGCTCGCCGACCACTGGCGGCGAGTCGAGCGGGAGCAGCGCGGGTTGCGCCTGCTGAATGACGAGCCAGCGCGCGCCGACGACCAGTGGGAGGCGGTCGTCGACCGGATCCAGGCCCGCGAGGTGCTCGACCGGCTCGGCGCCCACCACCGGGCCGCGCTCACGCTGCGCTACCTCGACGGGCTGCCGGTGCCCGAGGTGGCCCGGCACCTGGACCGCACCGTGCACGCCACCGAGGCGCTGCTGGTGCGGGCCCGCGCCGCGTTCCGCCGGATCTACGAGGGAGAGGAGGGCTCGCGATGACCGATCCGTTCGAGGCTCTGCGCGAGCCCGGCACGCCGGTCGATCCCGACCCCGACTTCGCCGGGCGGCTGCGGCTGCGGCTGACCCGGGAAATCTTCGCCACCCCAGGAGGAACCATGTCCCAGCAAACCGCCGCAACCCGCGTCGAGCGCGAGCCCGCCTGGCCTCCGGCGCTGACCCCCTACATCGTCGTGTCCGACGCCCGGCGCGCCATGGACTGGTACATCGAGGTATTCGGCGCGCAGCGCCGCGGCGAGCCCCACGTCAACGCGGACGGCACGATCGGCCACGCCGAGGTCGGCCTCGGCGACGCGGTGCTGATGTTCGCCGAAGCGTCCGACTTGTGGCCCGACGTGCCCGTGCGCGCGCCCGATTCCCCCGCGACGTTCAGCCACACCCTCCACCTGGAGGTCGACGACGTTGACGCGAGTACCGAGCGGGCCCGGCGCAGCGGCGCCTCGGTGGAGCGGAGCCGGCCGACCAGCCCTACGGTCGCGGCTCGGTCATCGTCGACCCGTTCGGCCACCGCTGGATGCTGCTGAGGCCACCGGCGCGGGCCACCCGGCTGCGCCAGGGCGACGTCGCGAACGTGACCATGGTGGCGAGGGACGGGCACCAGGCCAAGAAGTTCTACGAGGCCGTGCTGCAGGTGCCGTTCTCCTCCGGTCACCCCGGTACGTGGCGCACCAACGAGACCAGGCCGCCGCTGGGCATCTGGTCGTCGGCGGACGCGGAGCCGGAGGTGCAGCTGTCCTACCGCGTCGACGACATCGCGGCTGCGGTCGAGCGGGTCCGGGCGGCGGGTGGCCGCGCGGACAACCCCGACCGCAAGCCGTACGGGCTGCTCAGCGACTGCGTTGACGACCAGGGCGCGACGTTCCGCCTCTGGCAGCCGGCCGACTGACCGAAGCGCTAGAACGCGGCGGCGAACACCGGCTGCCTGTCGCTGAGCCACCGGCGCGGGCGGCGGCGGATCGTGGCCCGGGCCAGGCGGCCAGGGTTATGGTACAGAGACGGCTTTGGAACCGAGAGGCCTTCCGGGGGAGGCAGCCGTGAGTGAGCACCCGAATGTTGCGCTGACACGCCGAGGCTACGAAGCGTTTGCCCAGGGGGACCTGGCTGCGCTCTCGGAGTTGATTGCCGACGAGGTGACCTGGCACGTGACTGGGGCCGGGCCGCTCAGCGGCGACTACCACGGCCGGGATGAGGTCTTCGGTTTCTTCGGCAGGCTGGCCGAGGAGACTGGTGGCACGTTCCGGCTGGATGTGCATGATGTGCTCGCCAACGATGACCATGCCATAGCGCTGTGCACGCTATCGGCCTCTCGCGGGGGCAAATCGGTCGAGGTTCCGGTGGCTAATGTCAGCCATATCCGCGATGGCAAGGTCACCGAGTTCTGGGACGCGACATCCGACCCGCAGGCCAGCATCGACTTCTGGTCTTAAGCAGGCAGCCAGCAGGCAGTGTAGTGCGACTGGCAGTCGTTACGGAAAGTAGCCGGAAGCGGAGCGTTCACCTACGCGTTGCCGCCAGGGATCAGTAACTGAAGGTGGTGGCGGTCTCGTCGCCGATCCACGCCCACAATGGGACTGTCCCCTGGAGTTCGGCGCCGCCGATGAGTGATTCCTGGCTGAGTTTCTTGGCGTTGAAGCAGATCGGGCAGACGTAGTACTGGCCGCCCGCGGCCTCGTAGCGCTTCACCAGTTCAGCGAGCGGCGGGCAGCCCTCGCAGGCGACACCGGTGGCGGTGCCGTTGGTGGCGAGCCGCACAGCTTCCTTGGCGAGGAAAATGAGCGTGGGGCGGCCCGATTCCGCCGCGCCGACGGCGACGAGGAATGCGACGGTGACCTTCTCGGGATCCTCGAGCCCGGTGGTCAAGCTGATGACAGCCTTGCCTGGCATGGATTGCCTCCTTGTGCGTGGGCCCCGGTTTTGGTCCCCTGAGCAGCACGCTAGGGATGGCGGCGGCTGAAGTCGTCGGGGGTTCTCCCTACAAATCGACGGGGTCAAGGCTGTCCAGCAGGCCGTGCTGCATGGCGAAGAGCGTGGCGGTCGAGCGGGTCGAGACGCCGGTCTTGGTGTAGATGCGCTCGATGTGGGTCCCCGCGGTCTTGGCTGTGATGCCCAGGGCGTGGGCGACCTGCCGGGTGGATGCGCCCCGGGCGATCAGGGACAGGACCTCGATCTCGCGCGGGGTGAGCCCGGAGGGCCCGGCGCGCCGCTTGGTCCGCTGCTGCCCGGTCGCGCTGAGCACGGCGTCCACGGCATCGGCGGCCAGGCGGCCGGACCGGACTTCGCGCCGCAATTGAACAGCGGCCTGCTTGAGGGAGAAGGCGGGCCGGTGCGGCCGGGGCTCAGTCATGGCATGGCAGGCGTCGGCGGCGGCCAGGATGCGGCCGGTGGCCGGGATCGCGGCCCCGGACAGGCCGCGGTGGTAGCCGGACCCGTCGAGACGCTCGTTGGCCAGCGAGGCGATCGCGCCGATACGAGCCAGGGCCGGGGGCCGGGCCAGGACCCGTGCGGTCCAGTAGGAGTGCAAGCGCATCCGCTCCGACTCGGCGCTGGTCAGCGGCCCGGGCTTGCCGAGGACCGAGGCCGGTACCCCATGCATGCCGACGTCGTGGACCAGGGCGGCGCGTCGCAGGGTCACGATCTCCCGGTCAGGCAGTCCGCATACCCGGGCCGCTTCGGCGGCCAGGTGGGCTACCCCACGGGAATGACCCGCCCGGAACGGGGACCGCAGGTCCGTGAAGTCGGCCACGGCCTCCAGGACCGCGTCGAGTTCACGCTCGCTCAACCGCCGGCGCAGTCCCGGTTCGGCCTCGATCAGCGCCTCGAGTTCGGCCATGGCGTCCAGGTCGGCGAGGACCTCACGGGCTGCGCCGCAGAACAGGTCCACCAACCCGGGATCGAAGTGCGTGCCCTGCCGGGCCCGGGCCACTTCGACGGCAGCTTCGGTGCCGCCTGCCCGGTGGAACACCTCGACGGTGTCAGCGAGGTGGAACAACCGCACCAGACGCGCGATGTCCTCACCCCCGACACCGTCGGGGACTCCCTTGGCATCCCAGCGCGTGAAGACCTGCCGGAGCGGGTCGCACACCTCGGCGGTGAGGCCGAGCCGTCCGGCCAACTGAGTGGTGGTCAGGCAGTGCAACATCAGGCCCTGTTCCACCGCCCGGCCTCCGGTCAGGACCAGATTGGTGGCCAGGCGAAGCCGGTGCAGGAACGGTGCCCCGGCCCCGGCATGGCTGAGTGCCAGCCCCATCAAAGGCAGCCCGGCGAGGTCGACGCGGTAACTGTCGCTGCGGAACGCGATGTCGTCACCGAACCAGGCCGCCACTTCCGCGGAGTCGGCCACGCAGCCCGACCAGGCCAGCATCATCACGTAGTACAGGGCCACTCGCGCCTCAGCCTTCAGGCCCAGTCGCTCCCCTAGCCGTACCGCAATCAGCCACGACCGCAGTACGTGCTCCATTGGCTGGCCGAGCCCCAGATCGGTGGCCAGCGAGAAAGCGGCCACGACCTCAGCCAGCCGGAGCCCCGAGTCCTGATCACCCGCTTCCACACCGATCATGCTAGGAGGAGAACGCCCAGGCTGGACCGGGTCACAGGGCGAAATTGCCCGCGCCTGCCTGTCCGGCAGACGCGCCCGTTCGCAAACACCGTCCTATTGCAGCCGCCTTACGGACGTGATACGCCCCTAACAGAGGCCCCGGCGCACAGCGGGGCTGTGGGCCAGGCGAGGCCCGGGGGGAACGGGGATGGTGTTAGCGGCGGCGCACCAAGCTGGGTCAGCGCTCGCGGCAATTCAAGGTGAATGGGGGACGGTATGAAAGCCAGCCCGGGCCAGTCGGGCACGCACACCAGGCTGAGGTTTCGCTTCTGGGTGGAAACGGCCTGCGGCACTGCGACGGGCGTCCTCGCCGTGGTGACCCTGTTCTGGAGCGACTGGATCGAGGCCGTCTTCGGCGTTGACCCTGATCATGGCAATGGAAGCCTCGAATGGCTCGTGGTCGGTGTTCTGGCCATCATCACGGTGTCCCTGATGGTCGCCGCCCGGATCGAATGGCGTCACGGGGCCCGGCGACTCGGCGTATCGGAGGGGTAGCCATGACCCCACCGCGATCGGGCAGATCCCGCCGGCGGTTCCCGGCGGTGGAAGACCAGCTTCGCGTGGCCCGAGCCGAATATGGGAGTGCGCTGGAGCAGCTTATCCGCGACAACCAGGACGTTAGCCTATTGCGTCCCGAGGAAGCCGAAGACGACGGCATCGACCTCCCGTTGTGGCTGCGAGTCCATTACCGCGTGAACCAC
This sequence comes from uncultured Actinomycetes bacterium, assembly GCA_963718305.1. Taxonomy (GTDB): domain Bacteria; phylum Actinomycetota; class Actinomycetes; order Streptosporangiales; family Streptosporangiaceae; genus RYN-230. Next base: position 210,672 of record CAVQZG010000018.1, on the reverse strand, counting down.
CCTGAGCTGACTCCCGCTCCCGCCGGGGCGGTCGGCGACTATCCGGAGGCGCTGGAAAACCTCCATGAGTGGATGAAGACTCATCAAGATCTTGGCCGGGAGCCGTAATGGCCGATTTCCGGATCTCCGGCGCGGCGACGACGTCGCGGAGCGAATGCGACATCCGCATCAATTACGGCGACCCGCAGAAGATCATCGCGGCGTCGAATGACATCGGGAACTCTTCCCAGGCCCAGTTCAACTCGACCGACGGGGGCGCGACCTGGAACCAGACGTCGTTGCCGCTGGCCAGCGGCGACAGCCTGAACAGCGATCCCATGGTGGACTGGACCTCGGACGGCACGGCCTGGTCGATGACGCTGGGCATCGATACCGCGAGCAACCTGCGGGTGCGGGTCTACAAGTCCACCGACAGCGGGGGTTCGTGGGCGCTGGACTCGACGGCGTCAGGGACCCAGACCGGCTGCGACCGGGAGATCATGTGGGTCGACCACAGCCCGGCATCGTCCTTCCAGGACCAGATCTACGCCACCTGGCACCAGGGCACGCCGGTGTTCTTCAACCGGCGGACCACCGGGTCGAGCCCGGCCTGGCAGACCCCGGCCCAGCTCAGCGGCTCGGAGACCACCGGGATGGGTATTGGCGGCGACATCAAGACCAACGCCAACGGGGACGTGTTCGTCTTCTGGCAGGATGCCGACGGCAGCCAGAAGATCTATCTGACCAAGTTGACAGATGGCGGGGCCACCTTCGGCTCGGTGATCACAGTCGCGTCGATCTTCGCCAACACCCGCAAGCTCTCGATCCCGGCCGATAGCTCGCGAAAGAGCCGCGTGTACGTTTCGGCCGGCGCCTACCGGACCGCCACCGACGACATGGTCTACGCCATGTGGGCCGACCTCTCCGGGGAGTCCGGCTGCACGACCGGCGGCGGCCCCGGGACCAGCACGTCCTCAAGCTGCAAGACCCGGATCTGGTTCGCCCGCTCGTCCGACGGGGGGAGCACCTGGTCCTCGCCCGCCATGCTGAACAACCAGAGCGGCCTGAACGACCAGGCGTTCTCGCGGCTGGCGGTCGACGAGACCGATGGCACGCTGGTCGCCGTCTACTACGACACTGTCGCCGACCCCAACCGGGTCAAGACGGACCTGTATGTCCAGGTGTCCGCCGACTTCGGCGCGACGTGGAGCGCTGCGACCAAGGTCACGACCGGCGAGACCGACGAGACGGCGAGCTCAGCCGACGCCGGCAACCAATATGGCGACTACATCGGCCTGACGGGCCACGCGGGCGTCTTCTTCCCGGCCTGGACCGACCGCCGCAACGGGGCCCACGAGGAGATCTGGTCGGCCAAACTGCTGCCGACCGTGCCGTCCTGCCAGCTGATCATCAACCAGGGCACCTTCGGCGAGGATGAAGTGGCGGCCCAGTCGACCTGGCCGTCGGCCTACTGGCTGGAGGTCGCCGGCTTCACCAACGAGGCGCTGGGTTTCAGCTCCCCGGCCGATCTCAGTAACCCGCCCAACCCGGCCCCGGTCCTGACCGTGTCGATCGATCCGACGCTCAACAGTTCCCTGGGCCTGACCTTCGCCCAGATCAACGCCATCGCCGCCAACCTGCCCAGCGTCGACGCCTTCGGGCCCGCTCCGATCCTGGCCGATGATGCCACCCTCCTGGAGGAACTCCAGACCTTCCTGTACCCGTACACCATCTCGTTCCCCAGCCAGGAGGCCTTCCAGGATCTGGACCCGCATCAGGTGGCGCTGCTGACCCTGACGGCGACGTTTACCGTCGGCTCGACGACGGTGAGCTCGTCCGCGCTGCTGGAACTGGCCAAGGGTGAGGATCCGCGTTTCGAGAATCTTGACCCGCAGCACCCCACGGCGTTCCCCACCTGGCTGAGCTATGACCTTCGGTTCTTCAAGGTGACCCCCGGCCAGTCCCACCAGATGTTCAGCGTCCCTAATCCCGCCGACGCCACCGGCGCGGTCTCCTACATCCAGTCGGTGCTGCACAACCTCAACACGCCCGGCGCCATCACCAACGGCGACACCTTCGAGTCGAGCCTGGCTCAGAGTGAGGACCAGTCCAAGCTCGAGTTCCTGCCCGCCGACGGCAACGGCGACCCGACGTTCAATTTCGCCGTGGCCAGGGTCCGCGTCCTGTCCAGCATCGCCACCACTATCGGGCCGGTCCGCGTCTTTTTCCGGCTGTTCAGCGCGCAGAGCACCGTTTCGAATTTCGATGAATCGACCACCTACAGGTGGGGTACCGACGGCTCGGCAGGCCACAAGATACCCCTGCTCGGGGTGCAGCCCGACCAGAATGGCAACCTTGAATGGGTGACCATTCCCTGCTTCGCCTCGGAAAGGGTTAACTGGGACTCGGCAACAGGCACGAACACGCCGGCTGACATGAAGACGCAGCATGACGAGGCGAACGCGCAGTCGATCAATACGGTCGCGGGGACTGAGGTCGACACCTACTTCGGCTGCTGGCTGGACATCAACCAGCCTGACCGGACCTTCCTGGCGGCGGCACCGCCCACCGCGCCCGCGCAGTGGGACGGCCCCTGGCCTGGAACCGATTCTGTCAACAGCGTGATCACCCATGCGCCGCACCAGTGCCTCATCGCCGAGATCCGGTACGACGACACCCCCATCCCGCCCGGGGCCGGCGCGGCCGTGACGGACAAGCTCGCGCAGCGCAACATCGCCTGGATTGACGGTCCCAATCCCGGCGTGGACCCATCGCGGATCATGCCCCACCCCTTCGAGGTGCGGGCCACGTCACCGACCGCCAGGAAGGCCGACGAGCTCCTCATCGACTGGGGCCACGTGCCCGCCGGGACCACCGCCTCTGTGTACCTGCCGGAAGTGGATGCCGCCGAGGTCATCGCGCTGGCCGACCGCATGTACCCGTCCCACCGCCTCGAGGCCATCGAGGCGCACGCCATCCGGTGCGAGTCTGGCCGCGGGACGCTGATCCCCCTCCCCCCGGGCCCGGGCCGGTACGCGGGCCTGATCGCCCTCAGCCTGCCGCCCGTCACCCGCAAGGGCGAGTCGTTCGACGTCGTCGTGCGCCAGATCCACGACCGGACGGTGTTCGTCCCCGCTTCCCCGCCGTCCGGGCCGTCGGGCCGGGCGCGCGCCGCGGCGGCCTCCGAAGGCGGCCGAAGGACCCCGCTGACGTGGCGTGAGGTCCTCGGCACCTTCCAGCTGACCATCCCGATCAGCGGGAAGGAGGTGCTGCTGCGGCCGGAGGAGCGCCTGCTGGCCTGGCTGAAGTGGAAGATCTCGGTGATGCCGCCGACCCGTCGCTGGTACCGGGTGCTGGTGCGCTACGCCGAGCTGGTGGCCGGCCGGGTGGAAGGCTTCGGCGGCGACCCTGGCTCGATCGCGCCCTCGCCGGTGGGCAACATCCCCGGCGGCCAGACGCACGGCTTCCCGCATCACCATCCGGCCCGGGAGCGGTGCTATGTGGGCAAGGTCGCCGCGCTCCGGTACGACCACTTCGGCGACTTTGTCGGATTTACGCTGCGCACCGACGCCGGCCACGTGCACGGCTTCCGCGCCCAGGAGCCCAAGATCGAGGAACTTCTCAATTACGCCTGGGCGGAACGGATCCTGATCGAGGTGACCGTCGCGGAATGGCAGCCCGAATGGCCCACGTCGATCTCCGTCCTGCGATCTTAACTGGGCGGAGAAGCGCGCCAGGCCCGGGGCCGCAGCTGGCCACGTTGCCAACCCTGCGGGGGCGCGCCGGACGTTAGCCGAGGACAGCCAGGCCCTGCAGGTCCACGCACATCCGCTCGTGGGCCGTGACGAAGGCCATGAGCACGCTGTCGCAGGTCCGGCAGCGGACGATCGTGCCCGGCGCCCGCAGGTACACCGCGAGCTCGGCGACCGGCCGGGCATCGCCGCAGTTCCCGCAGACCGTGGGGGCGGCGGTCATCTCGGTGCCGAAGACCTCGATCAGCAGGCCGCCAATGGCGTTCCCGTCGAGTGCTTCCATCAGGTTCCTCCCGTTGCGCCGAACCGCTCGGTCTTCACCCGCTCCGGCGGATAGCCGGACTGCACCAGGGCCTGGGACACCGTCTCGACGAAGCTGGTCGGCCCGCAGACGTAGGCCAGCGGCATCTCGGCGGCCGGCCACGCCACGTCAGCCAGCAGGGCCGCGTCGACGCGGCGCGCGTACCCGGCCCAGCCTGGCGGCTGGTGGCGGGTCAGCGTCTCGATGACCTCGACGCCGCGGGCGGGCTGGCCGAGCTCAGCCTGGTAGATCACGTCGTCCAGCGTCCGGGACGAGTACAGCAGCCGGACCGGGACGGTGCTGCCGGTGCGCTCGCGGTGCCGCAGGATGGACCGCAGCGGCACCACCCCCGAGCCGCCGGCCAGCAGCAGCAGCGGGCCGCCGTCATCAGGCTCCCAGATGAAGTAGCCACCGATCGGCCCGCGCAGCTCCAGGTCGTCCCCGGCCCGGAGCTCGTCGGTGAGGTACGGCGAGACCTCCCCGTCATCCAGGCGCTCCACGGTGATCGCGACGGGCTCACCCGGCGCCGAGGCGATCGAGTAGGACCGCTCGGCCACGTACCCGTCCTCATCGGTCAGCCGGATATCCAGATGCTGGCCGGCCTGATGGCCAGGCCAGTCCGGCACGTCGAGCGTGACCGTCCGCACCGACGCGGTCTCGGTCGTGACCGCGGTGACCTTCGCGAGCTGCCAGGTCAGTCGCCTGCGTAGCGCTGTTCCCGCCATGGGTCTCCGTAGATGTGGTAGCCGTAGTTCTCCCAGAAGCCGGGGTCGTTGGTATCGCGCAGCTCCAGGCTGCGCACCCACTTGGCGCTCTTCCAGAAGTACAGGTGCGGGACGAGCAGCCGGGCCGGGCCGCCGTGCTCCGGCTCCAGCGGCTGGCCATCGTAGGCGTAGGCCACCCACGCCTGGCCGCCGGTCAGGTCGGCCACCGGGACGTTGGTCGTGTAGCCCCCGTCGCAGTGGGCCATCGCGAACGGGCCGTCGTGCCCGGCCAGGTCCAGCAGCGTGTCCACCGACACGCCCCGCCAGACCGTGTCCAGCTTGGACCACTTGGTGACGCAGTGAATGTCGACGGTTACGTCCTGGCTCGGCAGGGCGCGGAACTCGGTCCAGCTCCACGTCTTCTGCTGGCCGCGGCGTCCGACGGAGAAGCTCCAGCGGTCCAGATCCGTGTGCGGAGTCGGGCCGGCCGACAGGACCGGGAAGTCCTTGGTCACGTACTGGCCTGGCGGGACCCGGCCTGCGGTCTGCGCCGGGTCCTGCCGCCTGCGGTGGAATCCGCGCGAAACAGGGCTCATGCCTGCCATCCTCTCACCCCCGGCCCGACCGGCACCGGGGTGTGCCACTGACCTAGGCTCCGTCGGCGGCGAGGTACTCATGCGCGATGCGCACTGCCGTCGCGCCGTCGCCGACCGCGGAAGCGACCCTCTTGATCGACCGGTACCTGACGTCGCCGGCCGCGAACACGCCCGGGACTGAGGTCTCGAGCGGCAGGGGCGCCCGGCCGAGCGGCCACCGGGACGGATCAGCGCGGTCCCGGACGATGTCCCGCCCGGTCAGGATGTAGCCGCCCTCGAGCTGAACCGCCTTCGGGAGCCACCGGGTGCAGGGCTCGCCGCCGATCAGCACGAACAGCGCGTCCGCCGGAACCCGCTCGGCCTGGCCGGTCCGCTTGTCGCGCAAGGTCAGGCCGTCCAGCCGGTCGCCACCGTGACCGTCGATGACCTCGGTCTCCAACCGCACGGTGATGGCCGGGGTGACCTCGATCTCTTTGATCAGGTAGTCCGACATGGAATGGGGCAGATTGTCCCGGCGCACCACGAGCGTCACCTGCCGGGCATGCCGGGCCAGGTGCAGCGCGGCCTGCCCCGCGGAGTTGCCCGCCCCGACGACGAACACGTCGCGGCCTGCCATGGCCAGGGTCTCGCTGCCGGCCGCGCCGTAGAACACGCCGGCGCCGACCAGCGCTTCCAGGCGCCGCACGCCGAGGCTGCGCCACGCGATTCCCGTCGCGACGATCACGGCCCGGGCCGTGATGTCCTGGCCGTCGGTCAGGTGCACGACCCGGTCGCGGCCACGGCAGCTCAGGCCGGCGATGGGCTGGGAGAAGACCATGTGCGCGCCGAAGATCCAGGCCTGCTCGCAGGCCCGGCGGGTGAGGTCGTGCCCGCTGATGCCCTGGACGAAGCCCGGATAGTTCCGGATCATCGGGCTGCTGCCGGCCTGGCCGCCGGAGACCATCTCCTCCAGCACGACCGTCTGCAGGCCCTCGGACGCGGCGTAGACGGCAGCCGCGAAGGCCGGCCCGGCCCCGACGATGGCGACATCACACTGGCTGAGGTCGGCGTGGGTGGTCCCGCCGACCGACTCGATGATCCGGGCGGGCGTCGGCTCCACCATCGTGTAGCCGTCATGGCGGATCATGACCGGTAGCCGCGCCGGGTCCAGGTCCTTGTCCTGGAGCAGGCGGCGTCCCGGCTGGCTGTCGGCGGCGGTGAAGCGGAAGGGCACGTTGAACCGGATGAGCAGCTCGCGCAGCTCGTTCGTGCCGCGGTCCTGGAGCGTGCCGATGACCTGGAACAGGTCGAAGGCGGCTTCCTGGTCCCTGGCCCACTCGGCCAGGAACTCGCTGACGCCCCGGTACAGGTCCGGCTCGAGCATCCATGGCTTGCTCAGGTAGTAGTCGGCCTGGCCGAGGGTCATGGCCTGGACGACCGGGCTGCGTGCCGAGTAGTCGCGCTCCACCAGGAGGACCCGTTTCGCCGATGGGTGCAGCTCGTGGGCGCGGGCCAGGAACTCAAGCCCGGGCATCTCGGTCATGTGATGGTCGACGATCAGCAGCGCCACGGGCTCGCCTTGCCTGGCCAGCTGGCGCAGCGTCGCCAGCCCCGCGGCAGCCGACGACTCGCCCAGGACCCGGAAGTCCCGGCCGAATCGCCGGCTGAGGTCGCCGTGGAGCGCGCGCACGACCCCGGCGTCATCGTCGAGGGCAAACAGGACAGGGCGTGCCATCGGTTACCGCCCGCCGCGCAGAGCGCCGGCCAGCTGCTCGCAAGCCTCGGTGGCCAGGTCGGCCGATATGGCAGTCATGTGGGTCCCCCTCAGATTTGCCGCCCCGACGGTCAGGGCGATCACGACGCTAGGGACCCCGCCGTTCGCAGATCGTTCCCGGGCACTCGCCCGGATCAGGTTTCCTGTTTCACCACCGCTGAAGGCCTGCCCGGCTGAGGGATGATTACAGTGTTACATTCCTGCCATGAGTGAGCCACCGACGCTATACGAGTGGGTGAAGGGCCGTCCGGCCATCACGCGGCTGATCGACTGCTTCTACGATCGCGTCGAGCGCGACGACCTGCTCAGCCCGTTTTTCCCAGGCGGGGTCAGCGCGGCGCACCGGGAGCACGTGACCACCTGGTGGTGCGAGGTCTTCGGCGGCCCCGCCGGGTACACCGAGCGGCTCGGCGGGTACCCGGCCATGCTCGCCCACCACCGCGGCCTCGCGATCACGGCTGAGCAGCGATTCCGGTTCGCGTCGCTGATGAGCCTGGCGGCCGACGACGCGGCGCTGCCCGACGACCCGGAGTTCCGCGCGGCTCTCGTCGGCTATCTGGAGTGGGGCACCCGGCTGGCCATGCAGAACTCCCAGCCCGGCGCCAAGGTCGTCGAGGAGGCGCCCGTCCCGCACTGGGGCTGGGGCGTGGCCCCGCCCTACCAGCCGTAGCGGCGATTCCCTGGCTCGCCGCGATGAGTCTGCGGTGCGTTCGCCGTCATAACGTCAGCGGGCTGTGACATCTTCTGCTTACCAGCTATTGGCCAGGTCAGGCGGGTGATCATGGTCGGCCGGGTCCGGGCGCGCGGGCGCCTGGCGGGCAGACGGGAGCAGCGATGACAGGCGTGCGGGTGCTGGCGGGAACGCGCAAGGGCGCGTTCATCCTGACCTCCGATGGCGGGCGGGACCGGTGGGAGGTCAGCGGCCCGCATTTCGCGGGCTGGGAGATCTACCACGTCAAGGGATCCCCGGCCGACCCGGGCCGGCTGTATGCCTCGCAGTGCAGCGGCTGGTCCGGGCAGGTAATCCAGCGGTCCGACGACGGCGGCCAGACGTGGGCGCCGGCCGGGAACCAGTTCGCCTACGACGGGACCCCGGGGACGCACCAGTGGTACGACGGGACACCGCACCCATGGGAGTTCGAGCGGGTATGGCACCTGGAGCCATCCCTGGATGACCCGGACACGGTCTGGGCCGGGGTGGAGGACGCCGGGCTGTTCCGCTCGCGTGACGGCGGGCAGACCTGGCACGAGATGCCCGCGCTGCGGGGCCACGACTCAGGGCCGTCCTGGCAGCCAGGCGCGGGCGGGATGTGCCTGCACACCATCCTGCTCGACCAGTCCGCGCCGGGCCGGATGTTCGCCGCGATCTCGGCGGCGGGCGCGTTCCGGTCCGACGACGATGGCCAGAGCTGGCGGCCGATCAACCAGGGCTTGCAATCTGAGGGCATCCCCGACCCGGACGCCGAGGTCGGGCACTGCGTGCACCGGCTCGCGATGCACCCCTCCCGGCCGGGCGTGCTGTTCATGCAGAAGCACTGGGACGTCATGCGCTCTGACAACGCCGGGGAGTCCTGGCGGGAGGTCTCCGGGAACCTGCCGACCGACTTCGGGTTCCCGATCGACGTGCACGCCCACGAGCCCGACACCATCTATGTCGTCCCGATCACCAGCGACGCCGAGCACTTCCCGCCCGAGGGGAAGCTGCGGGTCTACCGCAGCCGCACCGGCGGCGACGACTGGGAGCCGCTGACGAAGGGCCTGCCGCAGGAGCACTGCTACGTCAACGTGCTCCGCGACGCGATGGCCGTCGACTCCATGGACGAGTGCGGCGTGTACTTCGGCACCACCGGCGGCCAGGTCTATGCCTCGGCCGACTCTGGCGACAGCTGGGCGCCGATCGTCCGGGACCTCCCGGCGGTGCTGTCCGTCGAGGTCCAGACGCTGCCATGATCCGCGTCGTCCTACCCTCCCACCTGCGGGTCCTCGCCCGGATCGACGGCGAGGTAAGCCTGGACGTCGCGGACCCGGTCACGCAGCGGACGGTCCTGGACGCGCTGGAAGCCCGCTACCCCGTGCTGTGCGGCACGATCCGCGGCCACGACAGCGGGCCACGGCGGGCGTTCATCCGGTTCTTCGCCTGCGAGCAGGACCTGTCCCACCAGCCGCCCGACGACCCGCTCCCCCCGGCCGTCACCGCCGGCACCGAGCCCTACCTCATCATCGGAGCCATGGCCGGCGGCTAGGAAGCCTGCTGACCAGGCAGCGTTGCTACTGCGCGCGCATACTGGGAAAGATCGCCGGGACTGAGGTGTGATGTGGTGCTAGCGGACTCATTCGGCCGGGTCGCCACCGACTTGCGGGTGTCGGTCACCGACCGGTGCAACCTGCGGTGCTCCTACTGCATGCCCGCCGAGGGCCTGGACTGGCTGCCCGGTCCCGCGCTGCTCAGCGACGGCGAGGTGTCCCGCCTGATCGCGGTCGCGGTGCAGCGGCTGGGCGTCACCGAGGTCCGGTTCACCGGCGGCGAGCCGCTGCTGCGCCGCGGCCTGCCCGGCCTGATCGCCGCCGCGGCGGCGCTGGACCCGCGGCCCGAGATCTCGCTGACCACCAACGGCATCAGTCTCGCCCGGCTCGCCGGGCCGCTGGCCGCCGCCGGGCTTGACCGGCTGAACGTATCCCTCGACACCCTGTCCCGCGCAGACCTTCAAAGAGCTGGCCCGCCGGGACCGGCTGCCCGGCGTGCTGGCCGGGCTGTCCGCCGCAGCCGATGCCGGCCTGGCCCCGGTGAAGGTGAACGCGGTGCTGATGCGCGGCGTCAACGACCACGAGGCCGCTGGCCTGCTCCGGTTCTGCCTGGACCGCGGCTACCAGCTCCGCTTCATCGAGCAGATGCCCCTCGACGCACAGCACGGATGGCGGCGCACGGACATGGTCACCGCCGACGAGATCCTCGCCCGCCTCTCCGACAGGTTCTCCTTGACCCCCGACGACCCAGACGGCCGGGGATCAGCCCCAGCCGAGATGTTCCTGGTCGATGGCGGCCCCGGCCGCGTCGGCGTGATTGGCTCGGTCACCCGGCCGTTCTGCGGATCATGCGATCGGGTCCGGCTGACCGCCGACGGGCAGGTCCGCAACTGCCTGTTCGCCACCACTGAGACCGACCTGCGCAGCCTGCTCCGGGCCGGCGCCACCGACGGCCAGCTCGCCGCCGCCTGGCACGGCGCAGTCGCTGCCAAGCTCCCCGGCCACGGCATCAGCGACCCCGGGTTCCTGCAGCCCGCCCGGCCCATGTCCGCCATCGGCGGCTGACGCTGCCGGCGGCACCGGCTACGCGTCGAGGGCATCCAGAAACCGTATCGAGGCCGACATCTGCCCACGCCGTCACGCGATCAAGATGCGCTCCATTCCCTCCGCCGCGCCCAGCCGCTCATCCAGCGCCCTGGCGATCACGGCGAGCTGGTCGCGCTGCGCGCGGCCGCTCGCGCCGGTCAGTCCCAATACCGCTGCATGGCGGGCTGCCGGATTAGCATCTTGGCCGGTCGGCAAAGTCGGATACCTTGGCCCGATGCTCGGAACTGGCTGGGTCGAGGTGGTAGCCCTGGCCGCAGCGTTTGCCATCGCGGTCCTCGCGACCCCTGCAGGCATCTCGGGCGCGGTGCTGCTGCTGCCGTTCCAGGTCGGCGTGCTGGGAACACCCAGCCCGGCCGTCACCCCCACCAACCTGCTCTACAACGTCGTGGCGACCCCCGGAGCGCTGTACCGGTACTGGCGGCAAGGGCAGACCGGCGGCAGGCTCGCCGGGCTCCTCATCGCCGGGACACTGCCCGGTGTCATCGCCGGGTCGGTCATCCGCGTGGAGCTGCTGCCGGGCCCCCACGTCTTTGACTTCGTCGTCGCGGCGGTGCTGCTGCCGCTCGGCATCTGGCTGGCCCTGACCACGCCGGCCAGCGCCGAAGGGCAGGCGCGGCCAGCCCGGGAGATCCCGCTGCCGGTGCTGGTCCTGCTGGCAGCGGTGGTGGGCTGCGTGGGCGGCATCTACGGGATCGGCGGCGGGTCGATCCTGGCCCCCATCCTGATCGGGACCGGACGGCCACCGAAAGAGGTCGCGCCCGCCGCGCTGGCCTCCACGTTCGTGACCTCGGTGGCAGGCGTGGTGACCTTCATGATCTTGTCGATTCATCACCACGGGCCGGTCGCTCCCGACTGGCCTACCGGACTCGCGCTCGGCGTCGGCGGCCTGGCGGGCGCCTACACCGGCGCCCGGATCCAGCGGCGCCTTCCCGACCGGCTGATCCGGCGGGTGATGGGGGTTCTCGTGGTCGCGATCGGGGCCCGGTACCTGTGGTCCGGCCTCGGCTGACATCCATGATCAGGAAGTGCCTGGAGTCGCCTCACCCGCGGCGCCAGGTTGCCTAACAGCAGCCTGTACCCCGCCACAACTGGCTGCCCTCCCAGACTGACCACCCGGCGATACCCAGGGCGATGAGAGGATCGGCGGGCCAGCCACCCGGCCAGACCGCGACGACGATCAGGCCGGCGAGGACGGCCGCGGCCTGCGCCGCGCACATCAGGTTCTGGGTCCCCTCACCAGCGGTGGCGCCAGAATCCAGGCGCCGGCCCAGGCGGCGTTTGGCCACCCCCAGCGCCGGCATGACGACCACGCTGGACGCGGTGACGATGATCCCGAGCGCTGACGGGACAGCCGGATGGTGCCCGGCCAGGTCGCGGAAGGCCTCCAGGGCCACGTAGGGGGCCAGCAGCCAGAAACTGACCGCGACAGCCCTCTGGGCCCGCCGTTCCGCAGTCTCTGACATGGTCCGGGAGCCGGTGAACCGCCAGATGACGATCACGCTGGCCAGCGCCTCGATCGCGCTGCCCAGCGCCCAGCCCACCAGGGCGATAGAGCCCGCCGCGAAACCAGCGACCAGCCCGGCGACACCCTCGGCAGTCATCCACGCCAGGGAAGCCCAGGCCAGCCAGCGCGCATGGCGCGCCGCGCGCACCCAGCGCTCGCCACGGCCAGCTGCCGGCGCAGCCGCACAGCCATCGCAGCAGCCCGCCACCACCGTAATCGGCGCCTCACCGCGTGCCTGCAAGGGCAGCACAGGAGGGCCCCTGACGTACCCGGCACCGGGCTGGCTTGCCTGTCCAGGACCCGTGGTCACAAGCCGATGGTAACCGGCCTTCCAGGGGCTGGCCCGGGCCCATCTGCAGCACCTCCGCGGCGGCGCGTCAGGTCCCCGTGACCGTACTGCGGCGTTCCAGAAGGGTGACGTCGCGCCAGCGGCCATGGTGGGCGCCGATGCGCTCCCGGGTACCGACGATGCGGAAGCCAGCCCGCTGGTGCAGTCGGAGGCTGGCGGTGTTCTCGGGGAAGATGCCGGTCTGGATGGTCCAGATCCCGGCGGCGTCGGCGGAGCCGGTGAGCGCCGCCAGCAGCGCGCCGCCTGCGCCGCGGCCCTGAGCGCCGGGGTGCACGTAGATGGAATGCTCGATGACGCCGCGGTACACGGGCCGGGGTGAGACAGGACTGGCGGCGGCCCAGCCCAGCACCTCACCGGTGGCGGCGACCGCCACGTGCCGGTGCAGGGGCAGTTTCCCCTGATCGAAGGCGTCCCAGCCGGGAGCGGCGGTCTCGAAGCTGGCGTCGCCAGTGTCCAGCCCGGCCTGGTAGATGGCGAGCACCTGGTCCCCGTCGCTGGGCCTCATGGGCCGGATGAGGATCCCGGACGGTGCGGCGGGCCTAGTGGCCTGGATGATCGCCGAGCGCAGGCCCGGTTCGGCGTCCTGGGCGGCGGTGATGTGGATGCTGGTGAACCCGCTGGCCAGCAGCAGGGTCCGGTATTCGGTGGCGGTGAGGGTCCCGGTCGTGCAGCCAGTCCGCTGCTCCGCCTCGGCCCGCCTCATCGGGTCGAGCCCCTCGTCGGCCAGGACGTCGCTGATGCCGAGCCGGCCGCCGGGGCGGAGGACCCGGAACGTTTCGCCCAGCACGCGGGGCTTATCGGCGGACAGGTTGATCACGCAGTTGGAGATGACGACGTCGACGTGGCCGTCGGGTAGCGGGATGTCCTCGATGTGGCCGTGCAGGAACTCCGTGCTGGTCACTCCGGCCTGGATGGCGTTCTCGCGGGCGAGGGTGATCATGTCCGGAGAGCCGTCCAGGCCGTATACCTTTCCGCCGGGCGCGACGCGTCGGGCGGACAGCAGCACGTCGATCCCGCCGCCAGAACCGAGGTCCAGCACCGTCTCCCCGGGATGCAGGTCGGCGACGGCGACGGGGTTGCCGCAGCCGAGGCTGGCCCGCAGCGCACCCTCGGGCAGTTCGCCGGTGTCGCCGTACCCGGCGGCGCCGAAGCAGCCCGCCGCGAAGGGCCCGGGGTCGCAGTCGGTGACCTGCTGCCCGGCGCGGGCGGCCCGGGCCAGGCCCGAGTACCGGGCGGTGACGGCCGCCCGGATCTGCCCGGATCGGGGGTCTGGCCAGGTGCCATGGATTCCTCCACGTGGGCGGGTCAGCGCGCGGCAGTCGGCGGGGCGGGTGAAGGGCGTCCCATGACCAGGTCCGCGGCGGTGGGGAAGCACTCCACGCAGTTGTCGTTGATCCGGTACAGCCGGGCGGTGCCGCGGTCCTCAGCGAGCACGAACCCGACCGCGGCGAGCTGTTTCAGGTGGGCCGACACGGTGGACTGCCCGACGGGAACCGCCGCGACGATCTGCTTGACGGTCATCGGCTCACCGCTGCGGGCCAGCAGCGACACGAGCTGCACCCGGGTCCCGTCGGCCAGCGCCTTGAACCAGGACGCATAGGTCTCGGCGTCTGCTCGGTCGAGCGGCTCTGCATTCTTCATCGTTAATCGACGATAAGCGATGAAGATGTCCCGCGCAACAGGCCCTGGGCTCTGTTCGGGAGGATCAGGCGGGGGAAGCGGCGGGGTAGCCGATCAGGGCGCCGAGGCTGGCCAGGGCCTGGGCGCGGGCCCGGTAGTAGACCCACACGCCGCGCTTTTCCCGGTCCAGCAGCCCGCTTTCGTGCAGCACCTTGAGGTGGTGGCTGATCGTCGGCTGGGACAGGTCGAACGCGCCGGCCAGGTCACACACGCAGGCCTCGCCGCCAGGGTGGGAGGCGACCAGGGACATCAGCCGGAGCCGGACGGGGTCGGCGAGCGCCTTGAGCAGCGGCGCGACCTGCTCGGCCTGCTCCGCGGACAGCGCCCCTTGCGACAGTGGCGCGCAGCACGCCACCGGGTCACCCTGCCCCGAGGGAAAGACCAGTTGCGTCCCCGGGTCGCAGCACGCAGCCGCCTGGGGCGGGCTGAGCAGCAGATCAGACTTCGGCATGTATCTATATTGACAGAGCCCGATGTCTCGTGGCAAGCTCGGCAGCGCAGTCAGACATAGACAGTCATCAAAGTCTGCCGGAAGCTCGAAACCAGGAGGTTCGCATGTCGCGCCTGCAGCTCGCCCTCAACGTCAACGACATCGACGAGGCGGTCACGTTCTACAGCAAGCTGTTCGGCACCGAGCCGGCCAAGACCCGTCCCGGGTACGCCAACTTCGCCATCGCCGAGCCGCCGCTGAAGCTGGTCCTGCTGGAGAACCCCGGCCAGGGCGGCACCCTCAACCACCTCGGCATCGAGGTCCCCGACACCGACGCGGTCGACGCCGTGCAGGCCCGGCTCACCGGGACGGGCCTGGACTCGGTTGACAAGCGGGACACGACCTGCTGCTACGCCAGGCAGGACAAGTTCTGGGTCGAGGGCGCACCCGACGGGGCGGCCTGGGAGGTCTACACGGTCCTGGGCGACAGCCAGACGTTCTACGACCACGACCACAGCGGCCCTGAATGCTGCGGCGCCGACACCAGCGAGACCGGGCAGCCCGCTGAGTCCGCGGCGAAGTGCTGCTAGCGGGCTGGCGGTCCCCCGGCCAGGTCGAGTCACCGCTGCGGGCCCGGCGGATGATCCGCCGGGCCCGGCGGTTTCCTGTAAGCGTCCGCCGATGACTGGCGGGTTCTCAGCCCGTCAGGACGGCGCGCAGAGCCCGGGCGGTGAAGGTGAGGCGGGCGATGCTGGCCGCGGCGGCAAGGATCACTGGCCAGGCCAAGACCGGAATGGCGAGGACGGCAGCGATGAGCATGACGCTGTCGAGCACGGTGATGCCTACGCATGCTACGGCTCCTGCGCGGCGGGCTGATAGGTACCGCTGTCCGAACGCTGCGGCGGCGAGCAAGCCGATCACGGTGATCAGCGCTGCACCGAACAGGAGGAGGACGGTGGCCGGGACTGGCCAGGTCCAGGCCCGGCCGGTGATCAGTGCTGCCGCCCAGCATCCGCCGACCACGGGTCCGGCGGCCAGCAGCCTGCGCGCTGCGTGCCGGGCCGGGCTCAGCCGGGTGAAGGCGGCCACGATTACCTGCGGCTCCCCGAACTCGGCCACCGCAGCAGTTGCAGCGGCATCTGGGGTCAGTCCCTGGGTCAGGTAGTGCTGCTGCGTCTCGCCGAGCCCATCGGCCAGCTCCTCGACCAGCGGCGCGGGCAGCTGGGCCGACAGGACGGAAAGGTAGTCGGTGATCAGGCTGGCCTGGGACATGGCCTGCCCTCCAGAGCGGCGCTGATCATGGCAGCGAAGTCCTGCCAGTCGGCTCGCTTACCCGATAGCGCCCGTGACCCTGCGGATGTCAGCTGGTACTCACGTCTGCGGCGTCCCCCCACGACTGACCAGGACCCGGCGATCAGCCCGGCCTCTTCCAGGCGCCGCAGCGCGGGGTAGATCGTCCCGGTCGGCAGGTCCAGCTGCCCGCCGGTGCTCTCGCGCAGGGCCTCGATGACCGCGTAACCGTGGCGCGGGCCGTCTTCCAGGGCGGCGAGCAGCAGCGCGTCCAGATGGCCCTTCAGCTCCTCACCCCGCATAGGTAGCAACACTACGCTACCCCTTCCTGCCAGGCAATCCACGGCGTAGCGTGGCCTCTATAAGTAGCGACACTACCTATAGAGAAGAACTACCGCCCGAGGGCGGGGAGAGCAGGTGGGCATGCTGACGGCCAGCCGCATCCTGGGCGACCAGGTCGGCTCCACCGCGCCGGTGTTCCTGGCGTTCCTCGCCATCCACGTGACCGCCGGGCTCACGGCCGTCATCACCGGGGCAGCCGCAGCGCTCTCACGCAAGGGCAGCCCGCGTCACATCCGGGCGGGCCGCTGGTACTACCGGGCCATCACCGCGGTCTTCGCGACCGCGACGATCCTGGCCGCGATGCGCTGGCGGCAGGACTACTACCTGTTCATCATCGGCGCCGTGGCGTTCACCGCCGCCACCATCGGCTACCAGCACCGCCGCCGCCACCGCCCCGGGGACACCGGCCACATCGCCGGGATGGGCATCGCCTACGTCGCCATGCTCACCGCGTTCTATGTCGACAACGGCCCCCACCTGCCACTGTGGGACCACCTGCCGACGTTCGCGTTCTGGCTCCTGCCCTCGGCCATCGGAGCGCCAATCATCACCCATGCCATCTGGCGCGCCAGGCGCGCTCCCGACCTGCCCCGGACCCGCCAGGACACGACAGACAGCCAACGACGCTGACGCGTGCCCGGCGCAGATCCTGGACAGCGCGCACGGACGAGCATGCCCGGCTCAGGGAGCAGCCGCGAAGGTCGGCGCGAACCGCTCGATGCGATGACCCAGCTCAGCCAGGGCCGCGTCGAAACTATCGGGGTCGCCGGCTGGTACGGGGTCGGGGACTGACCAGTGCACCGCCGCCAGCTGGCCGAGTTCCTCCCGGGCCCGGTCGCACACCGTGACAACGAGGTCGCCGTCCTGGCGTACGTGGCTGATATGCCGCGGCCGCTGGCGGCGCAGCGGCAGGTGATGCCGCCCCGCGGCGGCGATCGCACCGGGCGCGATCGATGGCGCCGGATGGGTTCCGGCCGATGCCGCCGGGACCTTACTGGCCCGGCGCCACAGCGCGGCGGCCAGATGCGAGCGCGCCGAGTTAGCGGTGCACACGAACAGCACCCGCCGCGCCCTGCGCGCCGGCGCGCGGCTGAGCGATTCGAGCGCGCCCGGTACCAGCTGCACGTAACTGCGGCGGCGGTCCCCTTCAGAACGGCGGCGGGTGAGCAATCCGGCCTGCTCGAGCACCTGCAGATGGTGGGCGAGCAGGTTGGACGGCATCGCGAGCATGTCCGCCAGGTCCGACGGGGAGACGTCGCCGAGGGCGAGGGTGTCGGTGATCAGCAGCCGGGCCGGGTCGGCCAGCGCCGCATGCACCGCGGCCCGGGCCGCCACGTCCGCCATTTGCTCAGTATTCATTGACTCAATCTTGACTGAGCTATCCCTGTCCGTCAAGATGGGCGCTGTGACCAGGACACCACCACCCGAACCCGTCGCGCTGTGGCGCCGGCTGGCTGGCCGAGTTCCTCGGCAGCGCCTTCCTCGCCGCGGTGGTGGTCGGCTCAGGTATCGCCGCGCAGCGCCTGTCTCCCGGTGCCACCGGGCTGGAACTGCTGGAGAACGCGGCGGCGACCGCGGCCGGGCTGTTCGCCATCATCTTGATGTTCGGCCCCGTCTCAGGCGGCCATTTCAACCCGGTGGTGTCCTTCGCGGATGCCGCGTTCGGCGGGCTGCGCTGGCGCGACGCAGCGGCCTACCTGCCCGCGCAGGTGGCCGGCTGCATCGCCGGGGCGGTTGCGGCGAACCTGATGTTCGCCCGGGCCGCGGTCAGCATCTCGGCCAAGCACCGGGCCACGCCCGCGCATTTCCTGTCCGAGGTGATCGCCACCCTCGGGCTGATCCTGGTCATCTTCGCCCTGGCCCGGTCCGGGCGCAGCCGGTCCGCCCCCGCGGCGGTCGGCGCGTATATCGGGGCGGCGTACTTCTTCACGTCCTCGACCAGCTTCGCCAACCCGGCCATCACCGTCGGCCGGATGTTCTCCGACACCTTCGCGGGCATCGCCCCATCCTCGGTGCCCGCGTTCATCGCGGCCCAGATCGTCGGCGGCGTTATCGCCGTGGTGGTGATCTGGGCGCTGTATCCCCGCCTCACTCCCGAAGAGGCGTCCGACATTATCGTCCCCCACCACGCCAGCCAGGCCGCGGCGGTGCAGGACCACGCCGCCTACGACGGCTGCCACCTCGCCGGCCGGCCGGCAGTCCGGCCGCGACGCGTCTCCCTGAACACCCGACCTGGAGGGATCCAGTCATGCACCTGGTCATGATCGGCGGCAGCGACGCCGGGATCAGCGCTGCGCTGCGGGCCCGCGAGCTTGACCCCGGTGCCGAGGTCAGCGTGGTCGTCGCGGACGCCTACCCGAACTTCTCGATCTGCGGCATCCCCTACTACATCTCCGGCGAGGTGACCCACTGGCGCAACCTCGCCCACCGCACCACCGCGGACCTGGAAGCCACCGGGATGACCCTGCGGCTGGACACCACCGCCCGCCGTATCGATCCCGGCGGCCGCAAACTCCTCGTCACTGGCCCCGGCGGGCATGAGGAACTGCTCGCCTACGACAAGCTGATCGTCGGCACCGGCGCGGTGCCGGTCCGCCCGCCGATCGGCGGCCTGGACGTCCTTGGCGCCGATGACGGCGTGCACCTGCTGCACTCGATGGGCGACACCTTCGCCGTCATGCGCACCCTGGAGGACAAGGCACCGGCCACCGCGGTCATCGTCGGCGCCGGGTACATCGGCCTGGAGATGGCCGACGCCCTCACCACCCGCGGCCTGCACGTCGTCCAGATGGAACAGCTTCCCGAGGTGCTGCCCACTGTTGACCCTCCGCTCGGCGCCCTGGTCCACGCCCAGCTCGCCGGCCATGGTGCCGAGGTCCTGACCGGCACTACAGTCCGGCAGATCACCCGCACCGAGCGGCGAGGCGGGACGGCTCCAGGTCGAGGCCACCGCTGCTGACGGGACGGCCGTGACCCGGCAGGCCGACATGGTCCTGGTCGTCGTGGGTGTCCGCCCCGACACTGCCCTCGCCGCCAGCGCCGGGGCCACTCTGGGCACCCGGGGCGCGATCGCCGTGGACCGGGGCATGCGGACTAATCTCCCCGATGTGTTCGCCGCCGGGGACTGCGTGGTCACCCATCACCGGCTGCTCGGCGAGACCTACCTGCCGCTCGGCACCACCGCGCACAAGCAGGGCCGGGTCGCGGGCCAGAACGCCCTCGGCGGGAACCGGGAGTTCGCCGGCAGCCTCGGCACCCAGGTGGTGAAGATCTTCGACCAGGCCGCCGCCCGCACCGGCCTCCGCGACCACGAAGCGGCCGCCGCCGGGTACGACCCGGTCACCATCCAGTCCGAAGCCGACGACCACAAGGCCTACTACCCGGGCAGCCACCGCATCACGATGCGGTTCACCGGCGACCGCGCCACCGGACGGCTGCTCGGCGTCCAGCTGTTCGGCCACCGCCACGCCGAGATCGCCAAACGCGTCGACATCGCGGCCACCGCCATCTTCCACTCCATGACCGTCGACGGTCTCAGCGACCTCGACCTGTCCTACACCCCACCCCTCGGCAGCCCCTGGGACGCCATCCAGATCGGCGCCCAGGCCTGGGTCCGCGCAAGCCAGCCACCCCTAACCACTTTTACTTCAGCAGGGGAAACCATGCCAGCCAACGACGGACGGCATCATCACATTACTTATCGTACTCGAACTCAGTACTCTCAGTGCGTGCGCTGCCGCGATCATCGCGCCTCGCCCTCGCCGCCTGCACGACCACTACCAGCACCAGCCACGTCCTCGTCACGAGCACCGCGGCCACGACCGCTCCGGCGGCCAGCAGCCCGCACCTGACGCTCACCGGGGCGGGTTCCACCTTCGACGCGCCGTTCTTCGCCCTGGCCTTCGCGAAATACCACCAGCAGCACCCAGCGCGTAACCGTGAACTATGCCGTCGTGGGCAGCGGTGCGGGGATCACCGCCTTCTGCGCCAAAGCAGGCCGATTTCGGCGCCTCCGACGTGCCCATGACCGCCAGCCGAGCAAGCCGCCGCCAAAGGAGGCCCCGTCATCCAGGTGCCCGTTGCCCTGGGTGCTGAAGGCGTGGCCTACAACCTGCCACCTCCCGGCGGGCTCCCGGCTGCACCTAACCGGCCCGGTGATCGCCCAGCGCTAAGCCAACTCACGCTCAGGGCCGGGCAACTGATGAGGGTCTGACCCAAGCGTCAGGCCGGGATGGCGCCGAGTTGCTGCATCAGGGCGACGCCGTCGAACTGAGTCCAGATGTCGGTCACGCGACCGTCCTTGAGGCGGTAGAAGTTCATGCCCTCGACCCTGATCGTCTGGCCGGAGGCGGGGATTCCCATGAGCTCCTGCTGCTGAGAACCGGTCACGACCCACCGGGTGGCGACGGTGTCGCCGCTGGCGATGATGTCCTGCAGGTCCTCCTCCAGGTCGGGGAAGCTCGCCTTGAAGCCCGCGACCTTCTGCTTGAAGCCGGCCAGCGTCGGCACCTCGTCCGGCGCTGGGTTGTGGTCGACCAGGCCCGGGTCGCAGAGCTCGTCGATCGTCGCCTGGTCGGCGGCGCGAAACGCGTGCTCGAAGCGCGTGATGATCTCGATGTTGACCGTTACCTGAGTCATGATCGTTCCTTTCCCCGGGCTCATGCCGAGCGGGCCCTGCCGACGCTGCCACTCGCATTTAGCAACTGAACGGTTGCCATAGTATTGCAACCGATCAGTTGCGTCAAGGACGTCGCATTCCCGAGGACGCCCGCCCGCGCGGCCTGCTGAGGGCCGCACACGAAGGGCTGGGCGCGCCCGGTCCACGTCTGCAGCTCGCCTGTTCCAGCGGCCCGCTGACGGTTAGCCTGGCCGGATGCGCAGAGGCCTCACCATGGAAGATCTCGGAGACTTGGCCGAACTCCGCTTGCTCGCGGTCCTGGCCACCTACCGGCAGGACGGCACCGTGCTGTTGTCTCCGGTCTGGCACGAATGGCGTGACGGCGGATTCAGCGTCATCACGAGCAACCGCGACGTGAAGGCGGCGCATCTGCGGCGAGATCCGCGGGCCAGCATCGTGGTCTGCGAGCATGCCCCGCCGTACCGCGGAATCGAGGTGCGCGGCCACGCCCGGTTCGTCACCGCAGGAGTCGGCGATGCGGTGCAGCGGATCGCCTCTCGCTACCTCGGCCGCGAAGCCGGGGCCGCGTACGCGGCCAGAGCCGACGACGACCTCATCATCCGCCTCGAACCAGGTGATCTGCGGGCCTGGGACTTCGCGGGCGAGCTCTCCTGAGCACTGGCGCTCCATTCGGCAGGCCGGCTGCTTTGTTCGGCAGGCCGGCTGCCCCAGGCATACCGGGGCCCTCAGCCGACCCGGCTGACCGGCGTGATGTCGAGGTTCAGCGAACCGGACCGCAACGGCCGCTCGTCGATCTCGGCGCGCTGATATCCAGCCGCCCGGACGCAGGCCAGCACCGCCGCATGCTCGTCCGGATCCGCCGCCCGCGGCAGGTCCGCCGCGCCGAGCTGCACCCGGCCGAGATCACCGAAATGCCGCACCCGCAGCTCGCGGTAACCACGCTGCTTCAAGCTCAGCTCGGCCCGGTCTACCTGCGAGAGCACATCGGCGCTGACCGGGGTGCCGTAAGGCAGCCGTGACGCCAGACAGGGCGACGCGGGCTTGTCCGCACTCGGAACCCCCAGGTGCTGCGCCAGCGCCCGCACCTGGTCCTTCCCCACGGACGCCTCCAGCAGGGGATGCCGGACACCGTGCTCGGCCGCCGCGCGCAGCCCGGGCCGCCAGTCACCCGTGTCGTCGGCATTGGCACCGGACAGCACGGCGGCGAATCCGCGGCGCCGGGCCAGCGCGGCCAGCTGCTCGTACAACTCGGATTTGCAGTAGTAGCAGCGGAAGCGGTCGTTGCGCCGGTAGTCGTCGCGCTCCAGCTCGGCCGTGCTGACCAACTCGTGCCGGACGCCTACGGCCCGGGCCACCGACCGCGCGCCGTCCAGCTCTCCGGACGCGAGGGCCGGCGAGACGGCGGTGACGGCGAGGGCTTGTTCCCCGAGCGCCCGGGCGGCCAGCGCAGCGACCAGAGAGGAGTCCACCCCGCCGGAGAACGCGATCAGGGCGCTGCCCAACCCGGCCACACGCTCGGTCAGCTGGCCGGCCAGTGCGTCAAGATCGCCAGGCACGCCGTTCCCTTCCCAGGTCACCGGGCCCGCGCCGCGGTGATCTGCGCACCATTGCCCACTGCCGGTTTACCCATCGCCAGGCAGCCAATCCCATTCCTGGCCCCTCGCCCGTCCTACCGCAGCTGACCATATGATTCGGACCATGCGCTTCGGCGCGCTTGCGCCGAAGCGCCGCCGCGACCCGCTGTACGCTCAGATTCAGCTTTCGCCACTTCGGGAGGTCCCGTGCCCATCGAACAGGCAGAGTTCGGCCGCACCGGCCACCAGAGCAGCCGGGTGATCTTCGGAGGGGCGGCTCTCGCGCAGGTCTCCCAGCGGGTCGCGGACGAGACCCTGGACCTCCTGCTCGCCCACGGGGTGAACCATCTGGACGTGGCCTCGTCCTACGGCGAGGCGGAAGTGCGCATCCGGCCGTGGCTGCAGCGCGAACCGGGCCGGTTCTTCCTGGCCACCAAGGGCGACGAGCGCACCGCAGCCGGGGCCCGCGAGGAACTGCACCGGTCCCTGGACCGGATGGGCGTCGACCACGTCGACCTCTGGCAGCTGCACTCCCTGGCCGATCCGATCGAGTGGGACACCGCCCTGAGTCCTGGCGGAGCGCTCGAGGCCGCCCTGGAAGCCCGGGAGCAGGGCCTCATCCGCTGGATCGGGGTGACCGGCCACGGCAGCCAGATCGCCGCGACGCACCGCCGCAGCCTCGATCGGTTCGACTTCGACTCGGTGCTGCTCCCCTACAACTTCGTCACCATGCAGAACCCGTACTACGCCGGCAACTTCAACGCCCTGTACGAGACCTGCCGCGAGCGGCGCGTCGCCGTGCAGACGATCAAGTCGATCGCACTGCGCCCCTGGGCGGGCCGACCGCACACCCGGGCGACCTGGTACGAGCCGCTTGAGCAGCAGGACGACATCGATCTCTCCGTGTGGTGGGCGTTGAGCCGCCCTGGGGTGTTTCTCGACAGCGCGGGAGACGTGGACCTGCTCCCGAAAGTGCTCGACGCGGCCAGCCGGTTCACCGGGGGGCCGGACGATGCGGCGATGAGCGCGCTGGCCGAGCGGACGGCGGCCGAGCCGCTGTTCGTCTGACCGAGATCGCACTGATCACGTCGTCCGTCCTGGCTGCGGCAGCCGGTGGTGGCGGGATGCCGTTCAGCGTGGTTGTCTCGTGGCGATGACGGGAGCGCGATGAGCGGCGATGGGCCTGTGGAGGTGGTCTTCCCCGCCTCGGCGGACGGGCGCAGGAGCACGTCGGCGGTGGGCAGGGCGGTGGTTGCTGATGCGCTGCGGGAGACCGACCCGGCCGGGGCGGGCGAAGCGGAACGGGATACAAACTGGCGTAAGGGCTATGTGGCGCACTTTAGCCGCCTAGTCGAGGCGGGGCTGGTATCGAAGGAAGGCGCGGTATCGGTCGCCCGGGACGGGCTGGAGTCGCTGCACGGGCGGATGCGCGTCGTGCATGCAGACGGCGAGGAGACCGGACTCGGCAGTTTGCTCTCGGCGCCTGCGGACCGGCTTGTTACCACGGTCACAGTGCCGGGTGACGGCCAGGCCGGCGAGGGCCTGTCGCTGCCCTACCACGGCGACGGGCTACGCGGGGACGCCTTGTTGCGCAGGCTGGAGGTGTGGGTGGACAACGGCGTGATCGAGCCGTCGTGCGCAGCCGCGGTCCGGACGGTAGCGGCGCACCCGGAGTGGCTCCGCCTGCCCGGCCGCACGGTGGCCGTGCTCGGGGCAGGCGCCGAGGTGGGTCCTCTTTCCCCGCTGCTGAGCTGGGGCGCCCGGGTGATCGCTGTTGACCTGCCCCGTCCCCCTATCTGGGAGCGCATCCTGGACACCGCCCGGCGTAGCGCGGGGACACTTCTGGTTCCCGTCGCTGCGCAGACCCCCGGCCAGCACCAGCCCGGGAGCAGGACCGAGGATCTCGCGGAGCGCGCCGGCCTCGACCTGACCAGCGATGTCCCCGCCGTCGCCGGCTGGCTGGCTTCCTTTGACGGCCCGCTGGTGCTGGGCAATTACGTCTACGCTGACGGCGCGGCCAATGTCCGCCTGTCCGCTGCCGTTGACGCACTGACCATGCGCTTGCAGGCCGAGCGCGGCGATGTCGCGCTCGCATTCCTCGCGACGCCGACGGACGTGTTCGCGGTCCCGGCCGAAGCGGTTGCCCAGTCCGTCCACGCCTACGCGACCCGATCGGCAGGGATGAAACTGGCCAGCTGGCCGCTACGGACGCTGTCTGGGGGCCGACTGCTCCGCCGCGCCTACCCACCCGACGCTGACCCCGGTATCAACGACAGCCTCGTGGTGCAGCAAGGACCTAACTATGTGCTGGCCAAGCGGCTGCAGCGCTGGCGCGCAACCATCGCCCGTGAAGCCGGCGCGGCCGTGTCGATGAACGTCGCCCCACCGACACGCACCAGGTCAGTCGTGAAAAACCAGATACTGGCGGCGGCATACGCCGGCGCGCACCGGTTCGGTGTCGAGGTCTTCGAACCTGCCACAACCAAGGTGCTCATGGCCGCACTCCTCGTCCATGACCTGCACACCGGCGGTGGCCCAGCGCACCCGCATCCCTGGCAAGACGAGGCGCACGGCGCCGCACATGGCGGGCTGTGGCGCATCGCGTACACCCCGCGCAGCGCGCTCGCGCTCGCCGCGGCCCTGGGCTACCGCAGAGCCAGGAAATGACGCACCGCCCGCTCAGCGCGGCTCTTCGGAGAGGCTGTCGGCCCGATCCATCCAGAACAAGAGCATCTCGCCCCAGTGACCGAGCACGAGCTGAAGATCGGGGTGGCGGGCGAATGTGCCGCGCAAGCGGGCCGCGGTAGCGAACAGGTCGTCGTAGGCGGGATCATCCAGCGTGCGGGGGCCCGCCCGTCCGTGGACCATCGCGCCGACGTGACGCAGCTGGGTGGCGCACCGTTCGAGTTCTGCGGCCGCAGCCTGCGGATCGCTAGCGGGCAGGGTCGCGAACGCGCGGAAGCGGGCCGGATGCGCACGGACGGCGTCAGTGGCCTCGTCGTTCGCTTCCCGGGCCAGCGCGACGGCTTCCCGGGCGGGGAGTGGCCGGGTGGCGGGCGTGACGACCGACAAGATCGAGACGTCGATCCCGGCGGCGTCCATCGCCTCGACGCGGCCCTGGCCGATGTCCTCGAGCCGGGCCTGGTTGTCGCCCATGGTGTTGAAGGCGACGCTTTCGTCTCGCGCCCCGTTCTGCAGGCGGTCGAGCGCGTCGCGGATACCGGCGCTGTTCCAGTGCTCTTCGATCGCGATGATTTTCACGTTGATGTCCTCCCGGCGGCGCCGCGAAGCGCGCGGCCACTGCACAGCGCATCCTGGACGCAGCGCGCGCGGAGGAGACCAGGGCCCTCGTGCGGTCGATGCTCACCGCACCTGAGGCAGCGGCCTCGATGAGCGCGTTCCTGAACGAGCGGATCGCCAACCTAAGCCGCGCCATGGGCGGCGACGATGCCGACCTGCGCGCGGCGCTGATCGTCAGCAGCATCCTCGGGCTCACCATCGCCCGGCACTTCCTGAAACTCGACGCGTTCACCCGCGCCGCCGACACCGACATCGCCCGCGTCGCCCGGCCATGGGTCACCACCGGAGTCGACCCCACCTCCGAGTAACGTCCCGGGCGGCCCACCTGATGGCAGCAGCGACCGCTGCCCGGTTACCGTGGTGCTGGCGGTCGTGAAATGCTGAGCCAGCGGTCGAGCTCGTCGAGGACGTTCTCGACGATCGGGTACAGCTCATCAGCGATCTTCGCCTGGCCCTGGCCCTCGCGGGTGCGCTGGCCCGACTCGCTGATGATGATCTGGAAGACGCCGGCGATCGCGATGCCCTGCAGCCTGGCGACCTGCGGCGAGACCGCGGTGGTGTCGCTGATGGCGCTGGCCAGGGCAGCGGCCTGGCGGTCGGCCAGGTCCAGCGCCAGCCGGTGGACGGCCGGGCTGATGGCCGCCAGGTAGCCGAGCTCGCCGCGCCAGAGCTCCGGCGGGATGTCGCGGATCCCGGCGACGGACTCGAGAACGAAGTCGCGGACAGCAGCGGCCGGGGTAATGGCGGGCGGCCGGGAGCGGATCAGGTCGCACAGCCGATCCTGAATCTGCTGCTCGCGATCAGTAACTAGCTGCTCCTTAGTCGGAAAGTAGTTGTAGACGGTCTGCTCGGCGACCTCGGCCTCGCGCGCCACGTCAGTGACGGCAACGTGCTCATAGCCGCGCTCGGCGAACAAGCGGGCCGCGGTGTCGGCGATGAGCCGGCGGGTGCGCGCCTTCTTGAGCTCACGCAATCCGGTGGTGGCCATCTCAGCAGCCTAGCAGAACGCTCTAAGTTTGTACTAAGCTCTAAGAATTGAGTTACCGCTAGCTAGTTGGATACTGCGAAAGTTCTGGCGGAGGATGTCAAGACGACGGCGGCGGGTCCGACCAACCGGTCGAAGGGCCCGGTCTGGGGCCCGTGAACCACGAGGGGTACGAGATGCAGTTCCTGATCAGCATGCACATCAACCCGGCCGTGCTGGACGCGCTGACCGACGAGGAGAAGGCGGCGATCGGCGAGGGCCACGGCGCGTTCATCGGGGCGCTGAAGAAGTCCGGCGAGCTGATCACTACGCAGGCGCTGGTTGACCCGTCACAGGCCGCTGTGGTGTCCGTACGCAACGGCCAGCCGGTGGTGACCGACGGCCCTTTCCTGGAGTCCAAGGAGTACCTGGGCGGCTTCTACCTGATCGACTGCGAGAACAAGGAGCGGGCGATCGAGCTGGCCGCGCAGATCCCGGACGCCGCGATCGAGGGTCTCGGGGTCGAGGTGCGGCAGGTGATGTTCGCTGACGGACAATTGGAGGCATGACGGCTCCAGCCATCGAGGACCTGCTGCGTGAGCTCACGCCGCAGGTCCTCGAGGCACTGGTCCGCCGGTACAGCCAGGTCGAGGGGTGTGAGGACGCCGTACAGGAAGCCGTCCTCGCCGCCGCGGTGCAGTGGCCGGCCGAGGAAGTGCCGGACAACCCGCGCGGCTGGCTGGTAGCCGTCGCGTCCCGGAGGCTCATCGACCAGATGCGCAGCGACCACGCGCGCCGCGGGCGGGAGTCGGCGACGGCCACTGAGGCGGCACCCGAGGTACCGGACACCGACGACACACTCGTCCTGCTGTTCCTGTGCTGCCATCCGACGCTGACCCCGGCCTCCCAGACCGCGCTGACGCTGCGCGCGGTCGGCGGCCTGACCACTGCCGAGATCGCCCGCGCGTTCCTGGTGCCGGAGGCCACGATGGCGGCCAGGATCAGCCGGGCCAAGCAGCGCATCAGGGCCGCCGGCAGCTCGTTCAGCCTGCCGGACGGCGCAGATCGCGAGGAGCGACTGCGGGTCGTCCTGCACGTGCTCTACCTGATCTTCAACGAGGGCTACACCGTCTCCTCGGGCGGCGATCTGCACCGCGCCGACCTCGCGGGCGAGGCGATCCGGCTGACCCGGATGGTGCACGCGCAACTGCCCGAGGACAGCGAGGTGACCGGGCTGCTCGCGCTGATGCTGCTGACCCACGCCCGCCGGGAGGCCCGTGTGACGGCGGCCGGCGACCTGGTACCGCTGGACGAGCAGAACCGCACGAAGTGGGACCGCGGAATGATCGACGAGGGTACCGAGCTGGTCAAGGCGTCGCTGGCCGGCCCGACGCTGGGGCCCTACCTGCTCCAGGCCGCCATCGCCGCCACGCACGCCGACGCGGCCACCGCCGAGGAAACCGACTGGGCGCAGGTGCACGTGCTCTACCTGATCCTGGAACGGATCGCGCCCAACCCGATGGTCACCCTCAACCGGGCGATCGCGCTCGCCGAGACCAGGGGCCCACAGGCGGGGCTGGCCCTGCTGGCCACATTGGACGGTGACGAGCGGATGGCCCGGCATCACCGGCTGCTGTCCGTGCGAGCACATCTGCTGGACAAGACCGGCGACACGGCCGGGGCGTACGAGCACTACCAGCGCGCCGCGAAAGCCACCGCCAGCATCGCCGAGCAACGTTACCTGCGGTCCCGGGCCAGCCGGCTGAGAACGTAGCAGCTGACCGCTGTCTCAGGTCACGGCGGGCCGTGGACTGCCCGGAGCATGGGCGAGGCGCTCGGCCCGGTTCTTAAGGCCGAGCAGCATTTTGCGTTCCATGATCAGACTGCCCGGCTCCATCGCGTAGGTGTTCAGCATCTGCGCGAGCCGCGAAGCCCCGCCCGTGGCGATCCGGTTCCGGCTGATCAGCCTGGTACCCGCGCTCTCGGGCACCAGCGAGAAGGCCCACACCCAGTTCCCGTCGTCAGAGCGGAACACCAGCGACCGTCCCGGTTCGAGCTCGGCCACCCGCAGAACTGGTCCCCGCGCACCGAGCCGCTGCGCATCGCCGACCGCCAGCTTCTGGTACTCGGGAAGAATCCGGTCCGCACTGTGCATGCCGAGACCCATAAGGTTCTCGATCCAGTCATAGGTGTAGGCGCCGCCCCGGCCCGGGCCCATCTGAACCAGCCATGGCCAGATGGCACTGGGCGGGGCGTCGACCTTGACGGCACGGGTGGACACGATCCCCGCGTCCGGCAGCAAGTCGTCACCGGGCAGGCCGCGCGCCGCCTCGCTCTCGGTGGCTCCCCAGGTGAGACACCATTTCCGCCACGCGGGATATGTCCCCACTTCGAATGCAGCGGCTAGTGTGACGGCGCCCAGGGTGACCAGGCCACCGCGCACGACCAATCTCGGGTGAATGACTGCGCTCATCAGGCTTCACCTCTTCTTCAGAGAGGCTGCCCGGGGGTCTGATGGTCCAGAACTCCGTCAGCGCCTCCTTCGTTCACCCTGTCCCACCCCCGTGGTGCCTGCGCAGAGTCCATCGGTCATGGACGACGGGACGTGAGTCACTGCGGGCCGGGCTGAATTGCCCTGGCCCGCCCAGGCAGGGGGGATCACGCTCGAGTAATGGACGAGCCCAGCCGTATTGAGCGGCTCAGCCAGCTGGACCTGAGCAACCTGCGCATCGAGGACCACGGCCTGCCGATGCACGTTGCCGCTCTGATGTTCCTCGACCAGGCCGGATCATCCGGACGGCTCGACCTGGATACGTTGCGGGTCGCCGTTCAACGGCGCCTGCACCGGGTGCCCCGCCTGCGGCAGATTCTGCATCGTCCCCCACCTGGCCTGGGACCGCCGATCTGGATCGACGACCCCGGTTTCGACGTCCGGGAACACGTGCGGCATTGCGCGGTCCCGGCCCCGGGAGACGAGGACACGCTGCTGACAGTGTGCTTGGAGTTGAACGCGAGCCGGCTGGACCGCTCCCGTCCACTGTGGGAGCTATGGCTGCTGACGGGGCTCGCAGACGGCGGCTCCGGACTACTCATCCGGCTTCACCATGCGGTGGCCGACGGCCTTGCCGCCGTAGCCATGATGGAAGCGCTTTTCGCCGCTGACCCGGGGGGCCCGATCCCGGATGTCGCCCCCTGGTGGCCACGACCCAGACCGAGCACCCGGGAACTCTTGGCGGACGGCCTGCGCAGGAAGATCTTCGCCGCCGCGAGTGCCCCGGCCCAGATGCGACATCCGCGGGCCATCGTCGCCCGGCTAGGGCCGCTGGCCTGGTCAGCGAGGGCGCTGGCCCGGGCGCGGCGGGCCCCACGGGTATCCATCAACGTGCCGGTCAGCGGGCACCACCACCTCATGCTGGTCCGGGCGGACCTGGACCGGGTCAGGAACGTGGCCCACGCGCACAGCGGGACGGTGAACGACGTCGTGCTGACCGCAGTAGCCGGTGGGGCGCGGAGCCTGCTGGGCGCCCGCGGCGAGCTAACGCCGGGGCTGATTCTCCAGGTGTCCGTCCCGGCATCACTGCGGGGACCGTCGGACGACCGGGGAGCGGGTAATCGGGTCGGAGTCATGATTGTCCCGCTACCGCTCGGGGAGGCTGACCCGGGGCGCCTCCTGGCGCGCATCGCCGTTATCACCAGCACACGTAAACGCCAGCCTCTCCACCAGCCGAATGCCCGGGTCCTGCAGTCGTGCATGCTCCGCGTAATGAAGCGGCAGCGCCTGGTCAACCTGCTGGTCAGCAACGTGCCCGGCCCACGCGACCCGCTTTATGTCGCCGGGGCCAGGATCATGGAGGTCTTCCAGATCGGGGCCGTGCAGGGAAACGTCACGGTTAACGTCGGGGCGTTCTCCTACGCCGGCCAGCTGAATCTGGATGTCGTCGCCGACTCCGAGGCCGTTGCCGATCTCGCGATCTTCACCCGCGGGATCTCCGACACGCTCGGCCAGCTTGGCGTGCTGGCCCCGGCTGGGGACCAAGGACCTCCGGTCACGGCCCCAAACGCCCCTAGGCCGACCGTCCTGCCAGTGCGACGGTAGGGCCGGGATCTTCCGGCCACCCTGGCTGGAGGCATCTGGGAAGGAGCAGGCCATGGCTGGGATCATCGTCGGCGTTGACGGATCACCCGGCGCGGTTCGCGCCCTGGATTGGGCGATGAAAGAAGCGGCGGCTCATCACGCTCATCTGACCGTGGTGGCCGTGCACGAGGTTCCGATCAGCGGCTGGACTGGCAACCCGATCATCCTGGGCGCGGATGTGCCCGAACTGGAGAAGACCCGCCACGCCGCGGAAGAAGCGGTGTCCAAGGCTGCCGCCCAGCTGGGCGAGTCCCGGCCCGCGTCGGTGACCCTGCGCGCGGCGAATGGCTTTCCCGCCGAGGAACTGATCAATGCTTCCCGCGATGCTGACCTGCTCGTGGTGGGTTCGCGGGGCGTCGGCGGGTTCACCCGGCTGATGATGGGCTCGGTCAGCAGCCAGGTCGTGCACCACGCGCACTGCCCGGTCGTCATCGTGCCAGACAAGCGATAAGGCCAGATTACGCGAGGTGGCCGCCAAGGTTATGTCCTTGGCGGCCACCTTCCGGGATGCGGTGTAACTGGCTCCGCATTCACATGCTGCGCATACGGCGGAACCGGCGGATGTCGTCCTGGCCAGCGAACAGGATCACTACTGTGGCGGCAGCAATCGCTGCCACGGCGAAGCGTTTCATTGTCGAGCCTCTTTCCCTCCGGCCTTGAGTTCTCTCACGCCGATCTTTTGCGGTGCACCCTCCTGAATCCTGAGGACGCCTGTTCGCCCACAGTTACCTTCTCTGGATCGATTCGTTAGGGCCCAAGGTCGGTACTCCGGGAGCCTTGAGTCCCAGTAGCAGACGGTCCCCGACTAAAGCCCGCTGGCGCAATGACTGAAGTCCTTCCGGCCGGGGCCGCGCGGCCCTGCCCGCTGTCCCTGGTTCGCGGGACGCTGCATTGGGAGAACCAATAACCCGGGCTCCGGGCCCGGCTCCTAGAGGAGGCATTGGAAATGCGCCGCAAGACTTTTGATGCACTGGTCAGCGCGGGTGGACTTGTCCTGGTGGCGGTCCTGCTCGTCGCGGGGGTCCTGCTGCTATGGGGGCACTCGTACGCCAACGACCAGGTCGCCAGTCAGCTCTCGGCCCAGAAGATCGTCTTCCCGGCCAGGAGCAACGCTGAGTTCAAGGCCCTGCCCGCTTCCGACCAGGCGGCCATGGGCGCCTACGCCGGCCAGCTGATGACCACCGGCGCGCAGGCCAAGACCTACGCCGACCACTTCATCGCCGTCCACCTGACTGAGATGGGCCAGGGCAAGACCTATTCGCAGCTGTCTGCCGAGTCGCTGGCCCAGCCGAAGAACGCCGCGCTGGCCGGACTGGTGCAGACCGTGTTCCGCGGCACCACGCTCCGCTCGATGCTGCTCGAGGCCTACGGCTTCTGGATGTTCGGCCAGATCGCCCTGTTCGGCGCGATCGCGTCCTTCACCGGCGCCGGCCTGCTGCTGATCCTCTCGATCGCCGGCCTGGTCCACGGGCGCCGGACGCCGGCCGACACCGAAGTCCTGGCCAAGACGGTGCACGACAGCCCCGTCACCGCCTGACCAGCTGGCCAGATCCGGGCCCGCGGGCCGCGGGGCCGGATCTGGCCAGCATCAGCGGGGCTTCTGCCTGCGCTGGCAATCCCGAGGGAGCACCATCATGAAAACTGCAGTAGTCCGCGCATTCGGCCAGCCACTGGTGATCGAAGACCGGCCAATCCCAGGACCTGGCCCCGGCCAGGTCGCCGTCCGGATGGAGGCATCCGGCCTGTGCCACACCGACATCCACGCGGCGCACGGCGACTGGCCGGTCACCCCCACTCCGCCCTTCGTTCCAGGCCATGAAGGTGTCGGCATCGTGTACTCAGTCGGCGAAGGCGTGACCAGCATCCAGCCCGGCCAGCGGGTCGCGGTGCCCTGGCTGGGCTACGCGTGCGGCGCCTGCGAGCACTGCCTGACCGGCTGGGAGACGCTCTGCCTGAAGCAGCAGAACACCGGCTACTCGGTGGACGGGGGCTTCGCCGAGTGCTTCACCGCCGACGCGGCCTTCGCGGCGCCGGTGCCCGACGGCATCGACCCGATCGACGCCGCCCCCCTCACCTGCGCAGGCGTCACTACGTATAAGGCCGTCAAGGTCGGGAACGTCCGCCCCGGCGACCTGGTAGCCATCTCCGGCATTGGCGGCCTCGGTCACCTCGCGCTGCAGTACGCCAAGATCTTCGGCGGCACCGTGGCCGCGATCGACATCACCGACGAGAAGCTGCGGCTGGCCAAGGAGCTGGGCGCCGACCTGGTCATCGACGCACGCGCCGAAGACCCGGCCAAGGTCCTGCAGGCCCACGGGGGCGCGAGCGTCGCCATCGGGCTAGCTGTGGACGACAAGTCGTTCGCCACCGCCTACGCTGGCCTGCGGCGCGGCGGCCGGCTCGTACTGGTCGCGCTCCCCGCGGGAGGCATGCTGCAGATCCCGGTCTTCGACACCGTGCTGAACGGCACATCGGTGATCGGGTCCATCGTGGGGACCCGCGCCGACCTGGCGACCGTGTTCGCGCTGCACCGCGCCGGCCGCACCCGCGTGGTGACCGAGACGCGCCCGCTCGAGGACGTCAACGCCGCCATCGACGAAGTCCTGCACGGCAAGACCAAGGCGCGCATCGTGCTCCAGCCATAGCAGGCGCCAGGACTCCGGCCTGCCTGACGGCGGTTGGCCGACGTTCGGGGCACCCTCTAGTCAGCCAGGCCACCGTGGCATACGACCACCGGTGCCGCCGGCTGGAGTACCAAGGTCGCGCCGTCCGGGTGAAGACGGTGGTAGGTGTCCACGAAGAGCCCCGGATCAAGCGTCGCCTCGGCTCCGTAATCGGCGTCCTGCCACAGGCCGTAGTGGAACGGAATGGCCAGGCGGGTGCGCTGCTGCCACGCGAGCAGTGCTGCCTCGTACGCGTTCATGTTGCCGGCAGTGCCATTGATGCAGATCAGGGAGGCGCTCACGTTGCGGGTGTCGCTGATGATCTCGCTGTCATATTCAGTGTCCCCGCTGTGGTGCACGCTGACGCCGCCGCATTCCAGCACATAGCCAACGGCATCTGGCGTCGGCTCGGGAGCGAATACGTGACGGGCATGCACCACGCGCACGGTGAGGTCGCGGATCTGGATGACATCCCCTCGCCGCACCGCCGTTGACCGATCCGCCGGGACGCGGGTGGCGAGGACCTTGTCCGCAGCCATCGGCGGGCCGATGAAGCGCGCCTTCTCATGACTCATGAACGCCGTGATCGAGTCGGGATCGAGGTGATCCTCGTGGCTGTGGCTGGCGAGCAGTGCGTCAGCCCGCACCTGACCAGGGTCCAGGGGCGGCGGGACGTTACGCCTCGAGCCATAGGACCTGGTCACCGCGTCTGAGAGGTACGGGTCGATGACCGCGACCACCCCGGCCGGTGTCTTGCACACCACGCCTGCCTGGTACAGCCACCACAGTACGACGGTGCCGGGGCGGACTGTGTACCTGTCGATCTCCTGCCATAGCTCGTCAGCGGACTTCACATCCGATCCCTCACCTTCGGTGCTGCCGTAGGCCAGATGACGTTCTGCAGTTACTTCGCTGGCTTGTCGGACGCCGCTATGAGAGGGCGGCCGACGGTTCCGGAAAGGTTGGCGCTGAGATTGCCGCCATCGACTGGTATCACGGTTCCGGTGACCATGCGGGAAGCGTCCGAGGCCAGGAACAGGGCCGGGCCGACGATGTCCTCGGCGCGGACCAGGCGGCCGAGCGGCACGCCGCCCAGCAGGGTGTCACCCATCAGCCGCCCGTCGGCGCCGGCCTCGCCCATCCACTCGCGCATCCCCGCAGAGTCCACCTGCGAGGGCGCGATGGCGTTGACCCGGATCCCACTCGCGCCCCATTCCAGGGCCAGTTCGCGAGTCAGGTGGTTGATGCCGGCCTTGGCGGCGCTGAAGACGATGTTGCCCCGGCCCATGGCCGAGCACCCACAGGTCGAGCTGATGTTGACGATGCTGCCGCGACGCTGGGCAATCATCTGCTGCCCGATCCGCTGGCTCACGAAGAAGCAAGACATGAGGTTGAGGTCGGTGACATGCCTCCAGTCGGCCAGTGTCACCTCGTGCGGCAGGACCCGCCGGTTGCCGCCGGCGTTATTGACCAGGATGTCAACCGCGCCGAATCGCCGGATGACATCACGGGCCATCTCATCGATGGCGCTGAGGTCGGTGACGTCGCAGTCCACGCAGGTTACGGAGCCGCCGAGCTCAGCCGCCAGCCGGGCCAGGCCGTCACCGTCGCGGTCCACCATGACCACGTGCGCGCCGTTAGCCGCGAAGCCCGCGGACAGCGCCGAGCCGATCAGTCCGGCCGCCCCCGTGATGATCGCCGTCCGGCCGTCCAGGCGCCAGGTGGTTTCAGTCGTCATCGTCGTACCTGCCGTAGGCTGAGATGCGGTCACCGAAGTCGGACAGGAGTTCCGCCGCGTCGAGGCCGTCCCACACGCGGTGGTCGACGTTGAGGATCGCGGTGAGCCGCCAGGCCACGCTGAGCCTGCCGTCTTTGACGACGGGCCGCTGCGCCAGGGTCCCGGTCGTCAGCAGGCCACGCTGCCCCAGCGGGATGATCCCGGTGAACCACTCCACGCCATGCGTGCCCAGATTGGAGAGCGTCACCAGCGGGGTACGGCTGTCCTCCTCCGTCAACCGGCGGTTGCGCGCTCGCTCCGCCGCGCTATGCCGCAGTGCGGCGATCTCGGAGAGCTTCCGGCCGGCCACGTCGGCCAGCACCGGTAGCAGCACGCCGTGGCGCGTCGCTACGGCCAGGCCGACGTCGGATGACCCGTATCGGGCCAGACTTCGCCCGAGCGCCCGGACGAGCAGATCCGTGACACTCACCCGGACTCCGCCGGCGGGCATCTCGCCAGCGAGCCGGTCGGTCACGCCGTCGGCAGCGATGTCGCGCGCGACCGCGAAATGCGGGATCTCAGACCAGGATCGGGAAACCTGGCGGGCGATCGGCCCGCGCCAGGAACTGTCCTGCGGGTCGGCCGCCGAAGATCCGGCCGCGGCCGGGGGCGCGGCCTGCTCCGCCAGGGCCGCCAGGCGGCGCTGGCGCGGGCTCACCCGGTGTGGCGCGCGCCCGGGCGGCACGTCGCCGGACGGCCCGGCATCCGCGGTTGCGGCCGGCGGCGAACCAGCGGCTGTGACCGGCGCGGCCACCGCGGCGGCCCCGGCCGCTGCGGGCGGCTCGGAAGGCGCCGGCTCGCTCTCGCCGTCCGCGAGTACCACCGTCACCGTGGTGCCGACTGCGACCGATTCGCCGGCCGCAACGCGATGCGCCCCCAGGCGGCCGGCTGCGGAAGCCGAGATCTCGAGCACCGACTTATCGGTCTCGACCTCAGCGATCACCTCCCCCGCTTCGACCGCATCGCCTGGCTCCTTGAGCCACGCCAGGAGGACAGCCTCCGACATGGCCATGCCCAGGGCCGGGACGAAAATCTCTTCCACGTGGAGCAGGCTCCTTTCAATCCTGGCGCGCGCCCGGCAGGGCGAGGCCGTCTGGGGCCGCGACGACGATCACGCCGTGTTCTACCGAGCCCGTGTCCAGGTACTGGATGACGTCGCTGATCGTCCAGTGGGACAGGCGGCGGGCCGCCCGGACCGAGGCAGCAGCGCAGTGCGGGGTCAGCACCGTGTTCGGCGTGCTGAGCAGCGGAGAATCCGGCGGCAGGGGTTCCTCAGCGAAGACGTCCAGGCCCGCCCCGATGACATGTCCGCTGTGCAGCGCGTCCGCCAGCGCCGTCTCGTCGATGATGCCGCCGCGTGAGACGTTGACCACCACGGCGCCGGACGGCAGGAAGCCCAGCTCGCGGGCACCGATCAGGCCGCGCGTCGAGTCGGACAGCGGCAGGTGCAGGCTCAGCACCGCGCTGCGGGTGAGCAGGTCGTCCAGGTCGGCCGCCCGCTCAGCGCCGGCCGGGACCGGCACCGGCGCGGCATCGTAGATCAGGACCTGGCGCACCAGGGGCCGCACTCGCTCCACGAAGGCGTTCCCGATCCGGCCGCACCCGAGGACGCCGACAGTGGCCTCGTCCAGCGGCTGGATCCCGTCCAGGCCAGCCGGGCCGGCCCACCCTGACCTGACGTACTGGTCGGCGGCCAGCAGCCGACGCTGAACGGCCAGCAGCAGGGCCAGGGCGTGCGAGGCAACCTCCTGCGCACCGTAGGCGGGTTGATTAACAACCGTAATGCCGCGGCTGGCCGCGGCATCCAGGTCGATCGTGTCCAGCCCGACGCCGCCCCGGCCGATGACCCGGACGGACGGGCCGAAGGCGGCAATGATCTCTGCCGACAGCCGCTGCAAGGTGACCACCACGGCATCGGCGCCCGCTGTGGACTGCCGGGCCGCGGCGGCACTGGACAGGTCCGCCCAGCGGATCGCGGCCCGCCCGCCGAACTCCCGCTCGATCGTGTGCCGCCCGGAGAAGGCACCGTCGGCCACCGCGATTACCGGACTGATCATGACCCGACTTTCCCTTTGCGCCGCAGATCAGCCCACAGCCTGGCGGACACGCGGAGTCGCCCCGGCGGCTGCGCCGCGGCGTGCCGGGCCTCCACGTCGCCCGGCATCAGCACTGGTGCGCCGGGATCGGCTGGCCTGCTGGCCAGGATCCGGTCACGGCACTCCTCCACGCGGGCGGTGAAGTCAGCGGGCTCCCGCAGCCCGGCCGGCGAAAAGGCCAGCAGCACCAGGCCGTTGGCGGCCGCAGACCGAGGATCATCCGGGCGGCCCCCTCCGGCCAGTGCCTCGCCAAGCAGCTGGATGACGACACTGAGCCCGTATCCCTTGTGGGCGCCGAAGGGCAGGATCGAGCCGCCCGCGTAGAACTCGCGAGGATCGGTCGTCGCCTGCCCGTCAGCCGTCTGCAGGACCCCGGCGGGAGCCGGACGGCCGGCCTGGGCGGCCACGCGTATCTTGCCCTCGGCCACTCCCGCGGTGGCGAAGTCCAGGACTACAGGGCGCTCCTGGTCGCCGGTCGGGACGGCGACCGCCAGCGGGTTCGTGCCCAGTACGCGCTCCACCCCGCCCAGCGGGGCGACGGCCGGGCCGCAGCTGAGGAAACCGGCGCCGACCAGTCCGTTCCTGGCTATGTACTCGACCCACTCGCCCAGCCGGCCGCTGTGGTTGCAGTTGCGCACCGCTACCAGGCCCACGCCGGTGTCGCGGGCGATCTCGGTCGCCGTGCGGGCGGCAAGCTCGGCCGCGAGGTGTCCCCATCCCCAGCGGCCATCCACGATGGCGGTGGAGCCGGCCCGCGAGGCGACGACCGGAATCTCAGCCGGCCGGACCTGCCCATCGGCGACAGCGCCGAGGTACTCGATGACCCGAATCAGGCCATGAGATGCGTGGCCGAGCTGCTCGGCCAGCACGAGCGAATGCGCGATGGCCTGCGCCGCAGTCGCCGGGGTCCCCGCTGACCCGAGCAATTCCGCGGCCAGCATGCGGGCTTCGTCGAGCGACGGGTAGACCGCCTCCGTGTTCACGCCGGCGGCGCTCATTCTGCCTGGCCGTTCCCCGCGCGCAGCCGTTCCACTGCGCTGGCCGCGGACGCGGAA
Organism: uncultured Actinomycetes bacterium; assembly: GCA_963718305.1. Taxonomy (GTDB): domain Bacteria; phylum Actinomycetota; class Actinomycetes; order Streptosporangiales; family Streptosporangiaceae; genus RYN-230. The sequence continues at coordinate 172,438 of CAVQZG010000018.1, read as the reverse complement.
ATCAGCCTCGTGTCGCTGGTCGCGGTGACCATGTCGAAGCCCAGCCCACCCCAGTGCAGCGCGTCGCCGGGATCAGCGGTGTGCGCGACCGCGAGCTTTCCGGCGCGGTGGCACGACTTGAGAACGCGCTCGGACAGCTCATGCAAGACGGCGTTGTCGGCGCGCCAGCTGGTTCCGCCGCCATGGGACAGGGAGAGATCCGCAGGGCCGATGTAGGCCCCGTCAATGCCGGGCACCGCCACGATAGCGTCCAGGTTGTCGATCGCCGCCCGGGTCTCGATCTGCACCAGGCACAGCACGCGCCGGTCGCCATCATCGGGTGTGTAGCCGGGAATCTGCAGTGCGGCCCGCCATGGCCCGAAGCTGCGGTAGCCGCCCGGCGGGTAGCGGCAGGCAGCCGCTATCCGCGCGGCTTCATCGGGTGTGTCGAGCATCGGCACGATGAGTCCCTGCGCGCCCGCGTCCAGGGCGGCCATGGCCGCTGCGTAATCGGTCTTCCAGGGGATGCGCACCAGGGTCGGCGTGCTGCCGGTCGCCCGCAGCATCGCGGCGAGCTGCTCCGATCCCCCCGTGGGCGCGTGCTGCAGGTCGATCACCAGCCAGTCGAAGCCGGCCTGGGCCATGAACTCGGCCGCGAGCGCGCTGTTGGAGCCGATGAACGCTCCCCACAGCGGCCGCTGGTCAAGTTCGTCTCGCAGGTTCCGCATAACCGAGATGACCTCCGGCTCAGGTCTGGGCGAGGCATCAACATCGATGCGTTGAACCTAGGGCTGGCGACTGTGAACTGTCAACAATTATCGGGACCTCCTGCGACTAGCAGTGACCTCAACCCGGTCCGGGCGTGCCGCCCGCGTTGAGCGCCGTGTTGCCACCGTCCACGGGGAGCACTACTCCCGTCACGAAGCGCGCGGCATCACTGGCCAGAAAGTGGATGACGTCGGCGATCTCGTCGGGCGCGGCGAGCCGGCCGAGCGGGATGCCCCGGATGAAGCGCTGCTCCACCGCCCCGCCGTCGAAGCGCTGATCGGCTAGCAGCGAGCCGATCCCTTCCGTGCGCACCTGGCAGGGTGCGACCGCATTGACGCGAATGCCGTGTCCGGCCCATTCCACGGCGAGTTCCCGGGTGAGCTGGTTGACTCCTCCCTTGGCCACGCTGTAGGCGAAGTTGCCCCGCCCCAGCGCGCTGAGCCCGGCGATCGAGCTGACGTTGACGATGCTCCCGCCGCGTCCCTGCCGGATCATCGCCCGGCCCGCCTCGCGTGCGGCCAGGGCGTAACCCGTGATGCTGACCGCCATGACGTGCTCCCACTCGGCCAGGCTGAGATCTTCCGGCCGGGTGTGGCTTCCCGCTCCGGCGTTGTTGACCAGGATGTCTACCGGCCCGATCGTGTCAGCGATCGTCGCGAAGGCCGACTCAATCGCTCCCGCGTCACCGGTGTCGCAGCTGATGAAGACGGCCTCGGCCCCCTCGGTGCCGAGTTCGCGGGCAGCTCTTTCCCCGCTTTGCGGGTCGATGTCGAGCCCGGCGATGCGGGCGCCGGCCCGGGCGAACGCGGCGGCGGTGGCCCGGCCGATTCCGGCGCCGAAGCCGGTGATCACGGCCAGCCGACCGGCCAGGGACCACGGCGGCACGACCGTCATGACGCCTCCCCGACGACTGGGTTGGTCAGCTCCGTCACGCCATCAATGCTGATCACTACGGTGTCGCCCGGCCGGAGAAAACGCGGTGGCGTCCGGGCGGCGCCGATCCCTGACGGTGTGCCGGTGGCGATGACATCGCCGGGGAGCAAGGTCATCGTCTGGCTGAGGTAGGCGATCAGCTGCCGCACGGTGAACACCATGTCCGCGGTGCTGGCCTGCTGCAGCACCTCGCCGTTCACCGTGGTGCGCAGTTCCAGTTTCTGCGGATCCGGGATCTCGTCCGCCGTCACCAGCGCCAGCCCCAACGGGCCGAAGGTGTCGGGGCTCTTGCCCATCGTCCACTGGCTCGTATGCCCCTGGAAGTCGCGCGCGCTGACGTCGTTGAATGCGGTGTACCCCGCGACGTAATCGAGCGCGTCCTGCTCGGTGATCTGGCGGCCGGGCCGGCCTATCACCACGGCCAGCTCGCCTTCGTAGTCGGGCATGGCCGAGGCTGACGGCAGCACGATGGGGTCACCGCTTGCGGCCAGCGTGTTAGCGAACTTGGCGAACACCGTCGGGTACGGCGGTGGCGCCTGCCCCGTTTCTGCCGCATGATCGGCATAGTTCACGCCGATGCAGATGATCTTCTGCGGACTTGGCATCACGGGCAGCAAGGTCACGTCGGACAGGCTGACCGTCTTCCGGGTGCCCGCCGGCGGGACGTAACCGCGCAGCGTGGGCAGCGCGTCGTTGAGGGCTGGCGGGAGCTGCGGATCGTGTCCCGGCAGGTCCGCTATCTCCTCCCCCTCGAGCAAGCCGTAGCTGATCTGGCCGTCGCGGCGGAAGCTGACGATCCTCATGCGCCGGCCTCCCCGGCCTGGAGCAGCTCACGTACGGCGTTCATGACGTCCTCTTCGCTGGGCAGCACCGCTTCCAGCAGTGCCGGGCTGTGCGGGACCGGGGTATGGGCCGCCGTCACCCGGCGGACTGGCTGGTCAAGGTAAAAGAACGCTTCCTCCTGGATCGTTGCCGCGAGCTCCGCGGCCAGCGAGCCGTGACGCGGCGCCTCGTCCAGGACAACCACCCGCCCGGTGCGCCGCACGGAGCCGATGACGCCCTCCACGTCGAGCGGGTGCAGCGTGCGCAGATCAAGCACCTCGCACTGGATGTCGTCAGCCGCGAGCTTCTCGGCGGCGTTCGAGGCCAGGACGACGCCGTGCCCGTAGGTGACCACGGTCACGTCCGAGCCGGGCCGGACCGTTCGCGCCGCGCCGATCGGCACCAGATCGTCTGGCCCGCCGACCTCACCGCGCACTCCGGACAGCCGCTTGTGCATCATGAAGACGACCGGATCGTCGATCCGCAGCGCTGACTTGATCAGGCCCTTCACGTCGTGCGGCCGTGACGGGAACACGACCGTCAGTCCGGGGGCGGAGGCAAACCACGCCTGCAGGCTGTTGTTGTGCTGGGCCCCGCCGCCCGCCACTCCCGCGGTGGCGCGGATGACCAGCGGCACGGGAGCGCCCCACATGTAGCGGATCTTCGCGGCCTGGTTGATGATCTCGTCCATCGCGCCGTACGCGAAGTCCATGAAGTTCAGGTCGACGACCGGATGGCAGCCGTTCAGCGCCGCTCCGACCCCGGCGGCCACCATGGCCGCTTCCGAGATGGGGGCGTCGCGCACGCGGTCGTGACCGAACCTTTCACCAAGCCCTTTGAGCTGTGCGAAGTGCCCGCCGCGGTCGTAGATGTCGGTGCCGACGACGAAGATGTGGTCGTTACGCTCCATCTCCTCGCGCATGCCCTGCTGGAAGGCCTGGGAGTAGGTGAGTTCAGCCATGTCAGCGACCGCCTCCCTGCGCCGCATCGGCCAGTCCGGTGACGTGCAGCCGCGCCGTGCCCGGGTCAGGCCACGGGGACTCATCGGCAAATCTGACCGCCGCGTCGATCTCCGCGAACTGCGCCTGGGCCAGGGCCGCGAGCTCGTCGGGGGTGAGCACGCCCGCTGCCTCCAGGTGGGCCGCGAGGCGGTCGATCGGGTCACGCGTGCTGCGCCAGTCGGCCACCTCCTCCTCCGTGCGATACCGGATGATCTCGCCGGTGTTATGGCCCCGGTACCGGTAGGTGCGCATCTCCAGGAAGCTCGGGCCGGCGCCGCTGCGCGCACGGTCCGCAGCCACGGAAACAGCGCGATGGACCGCCAGCACGTCCTGACCGTCCACCTCCTCGGCGGGCAGCCCGAACCCGCGCGCCCGTGCCGTCGCCGACCCGCCGCCGGTCACCGTCTCCGACGGCGTCTCCACGGCGTACAAGTTGTTCTCGCAGACCGCTATGAGCGGCAGCCGCCACACCGCCGCCAGGTTGACGAACTCCCAGACCCGGCCGGTGTTCACACCGCCGTCGCCGAAGAACCCCACGATGACCTGCCCGGAATGCCGGACGGCGGCACCGAGTGAGGCGCCGAGCGCGATCCCGAGCCCCCCGCCGACGATTCCGTTGCTCCCCCACAGACCGCGGGTGAAGTCGGCGAGGTGCATGGAACCGCCGCGCCCGTCGACCACGCCCGTTGCCTTGCCGTACAGCTCAGCTAGCACGCGTCCCGGGGGCAGGCCTTTCGCCAGCGCATGGTGGTGGGAGCGATGGGTTCCCGTGACGACGTCCTCCGGCCCCAGCGCCCGCACCGTGCCGACCGCGACGGCTTCCTGGCCGATCGCCGGATGAATGCCCCCGGCTATCTTGCCCCGCAGCGACAGGTCATCCGCGACCTCCTCGAAACGGCGGATCATGATCATGTCTGCGAGCCAGCCGACCAGGTCGTCTACGGGAACCTCGTGGATGGCTGGAGCAGGCGTAGCCTCAGGCACCGCAAACCTCCACCGCAATCATCGTCACAACGGGATCCGCCTGCTCATAGGAGGTGGGGCGGTCGTCTCGGGGACGACAGCAGCCGCTGCCTGGCTCACCGAGTTCAAGTAGCTCTGCAGGATGCGCTCGTGCGCGAAGGTGATGTGTTCCCTGATCTTCTGGGCGGCCAGGCTCTCTTGCCCCGTCTTGATGATCTGCACGATCTCGGCGTGACCGGAAACCGTCGCGTTACGCCAGTCGGGACTGGCGACGTTGCGCGACAGCATGAACCAGTAGGCCGGCAGCCGGATCTGCCCCCATGCGCTGGACAGGCGCTGATGATGCGCGGCCTGGTAGATGGTGTCATGGAACTGCACGTCCAGCCGCGCGGCGTCCCGCTCGGTGATCCGGCCGTGGAAGGCCGAGCTCATCTCCGCGAGGCTGGCCTCAATGTCAGCAAGGTCGCTAATGCTTCCGCGCTGGATCGCCAGGGTGATCGCCAGCGGTTCCAGCGCCGATCGCAGCGTGTATATCTCCTCCAGGTCGTTGCGGGTCAGCTCGACGACCGAGACGCCGCGGCGTGACGACCGCACCATGCCCTCGCGTTCGAGCAGTATGAAAGCAGCGCGCACCGGAGCCCTGCTGACGTGCAGACGCTCGCTTAGCTCTTCCTCGCGCAGGCGCTGTCCCGGGCTCAGCTCGCCCTGCAGGATCGCCTCGCGGAGCCGATCGGCGACGTCCTCTCCCAGGCTCTTGCGGGTGGCCGGGGTCAGCGCCGACGGTGCCTTTCTGACGCGCTGCGGCGACATGCAACGCCCTCCTTCGCCGACTGCTGTCAAGGAATTGTCACCACGGGCACCGTCCGGCCCAGCTGAAACGGCAGGCCAGGCGACTGGATAATGTCACCAGACGACTGGATAATGTCAACAGTTTTCGGTAGCAGGCTGAGGTCAAACTAAGATCAAGCAGCCGAGGCTGTCAAGCCGGCCTCCCCAGCCGGCCGTCCGCACGCCGACGGTGACGCCGGCCCGGAGCGGACGCCATCCCCTGCACGCCTAGCCGGGGGCCGGGGCGCGGGGCGCGCTGGCCACCCCGTGGATGATCGCAGCCGGGCTTGCCGCAGGGTTCCGGCATAACAATGCGGCTAGCGGTCTACCGTAAGTTGTTGACAACATACGTGATGCGGGCCCAGTATGCGTCCACTGGTTTGTATGAGCCCGGATCAAGGAGCAGTCCGAAGTGAACGTGGCCGGCGCGTCGAGGGGACCGAAGGATTCGGCGCAGCCGTGCAGTGCCTCCACGGCCTGGTTGACGGCACAGCTCGCGACACCGTCCCACTCCTCGCGGGTGATGTCGTGACGGCAGGCAGCGGGGGTCGGCGGCGCCTAGCGCGCGATACGCATCGAGCATGGCGGCGGTAGCCGATTCAGGGAGGTGCGGAGAACGATGGCGCTGCAGTTCGGGACGCCCGCAGATGCCCCAGCCGTGGATGAGGATCGGTTCTCGATCGCCGGCCAGGTGGCGGTGGTCACCGGCGCCAACAGCGGGCTCGGGCGAACCATCGCCCTGGGCCTGCTCGAGGCCGGCGCCTTCGTCGTGGGCACCGGCCGCGACGAGGCAAAGAACGCCAGCTTCCGGGAAGAACTCGGCGTTCGCGGCGAGGTGGTTGCCGCCGACGTCCGCGACGAGGAGGCCATGGCGTCGGTGATCGACGGTGCCGCCAGAGCGCATGGGCGGGTGGACGTCCTGGTCAACAACGCCGGCATCGGCGGCCGGTCGGGTTTCCTGGACATGAGCCAGGACGAGTGGCGGCAGATGCTGGACACCCACCTCACTGGCGCGTTCCTGGCGACCAAGTTCGCGGTCAAGGCGATGATCGCGGGGGGCCGCGGCGGCAGTGTCATCAACATCGGATCGATGTATTCCCTGTTCGGGGCGCCGGCGGGTGCCCATTACACCACCGCGAAGACCGGGCTGGTCGGCCTGACCAGAGCCCTTGCCGTGGAGCTCGCACCCCATGACATCCGCGTCAATGCGATCCTGCCGGGCTGGATAGAGACCGAGATGACCCGGATGGTGCGGGAGTCAGCCCTGGCGGCCGGCGTCCTGCCCAAGATCCCGCTGGCGCGCTTCGGGGTACCGGACGACCTCGTTGGCGTGGCCATCCTGCTCGCCTCCCCCGCCGGCCGGTACATCACCGGGGCGGAGATAGCGATCGACGGCGGCTATCACGTGGCGGACCGGCCCCGATGATCACCACTCAGACACAAGAGAGAGTCAGGCCCGCGCCGACCGGCGCCCCTGACATCGAAGATCAGCATCAGCCTTTATTCGCAGCCTAAGCCTCCGGACATTTCACAGCAAAACCAGACGACGCAAAAGAAGCAGCAGTTGACCGGCGCCTAGTCGTAAAAGGACAAATCACGGCCCGGGGAATTTATTCCGAACCACATGTGAACAGACCTCAGAAAGCAGAGGAACCACGATGGACAGTCCAAAGAAGGCCAGTTCATCCGAATCGGCGTTCAGCCGTCGGAAGCTCTTGCAGGGCGGTGCGGCCGCGGCTGCCGCCGGGGTCGCGGCCCCGCTGCTCGCGGCGTGCGGAGGCAGCTCGCCGAGCAAGGCGAGCTCCGGTAGCTCCGGCAGCTCGTCTGGGAAGACCCAGCTCACCCTGATGTCCTGGGAGCCGTTCGAGCCAACCGAGACCAAGGCCTGGCACAAGGTCGTCAGCGCGTTCACGGTCAAAAATCCGTCGATCGAGGTCAAATGGGTCGGATGGCCGTTCGCCAACTATGACCAGAACGTCATCGCCCAGGCCCAGGCTGGTCACGTCGATGCCGACGTGGTGATGTGCCCGCCCGAGCTCGGCTCTACCCTGATCCAGGACTACAACCTGTGCGAGCCCATCGGGGACATCGCAGAGTCCCTGGGGCTGATACCCAACGCGGCTCACAAGCAGTTCGTCGTGGACGGCAAGCTGTACCTGCTCGGGGTGCTGGAAGTGGCGTTCCTGCTGGCCTACAACCAGGCGAAGCTCAAGGCCGGTGGCTTCGACGATGCGCCGACCACCCCCGACGAGTGGCTGACGATGACCGAAAAGCTCACTCACCCGCCGAAGCAGTACGGCACGCTTCTGATCAACACGGCGGCGGCCGCGGCCGACATGTGGAACCAGCTGCAGAACTGGCCGCTCGGCTTCGGTGGCGTGTGGGCTTCGGGCAAGACGCTCACCATCGACTCGCCCCAGAACGTCAAGGCAATCCAGTTCTGGGTGGACCTGGTCAAGGCGAGCGGCCTGGCCGGCACCAGCGAGGCCGCGCTCGACAAGCTCTGGTACGGCAACCAGATCGCTTCGCAGTTCACGGTCGGCTTCGGCAGCGCCGCGCTCAAGCAGCTGGCCCCGGCGCTGTACCCCGACCTGCGCAGTGCCCCGCCGCCCTGGCCGGGCAAGAAGGCCATCGCCAGGTTGCACGGCAACGTCGTCCTGAAGACGTCCAAGAACATAGAAGCCGCCAAAGAGCTCACGAAGTGGATGATCACGCCCGAGAACCTGTTCTACGTGACGAAGCAGAACGGCTACCCGCTCATCCCCTACAGCAACTTCGCCGAGAAGGTGCCGGCCTATACCGCGTTCGAGAACTCGCTCCCGTGGCTGAGGGGTTTCAACGAGACCAACTACGTCGGGGAGGCCGACATCCTCGGCGACTACGTGTTCGCCTACGCGCAGCTGGGGAACCTGATCGCCACCAACGTCGAGAAGGCGGTGTCCGGCAGCGCGACCGTCCAGGAAGCTCTGCAGTCCGCTCAGTCGGCGGCGCAGTCGTCGTTGCATCTGCCGACGTGAGCGAGCAGGATCTGACGAACCCGGCAGGCAGGCAGGCTGCGGCGCCCGTCGGGCATCGATGGAGGCAACGGTGCGAGGCGGGTTGAGATGACTGCAGTGCTGGACCCGGCCCGTGGTGCGGCCGCACCACGGGCCGGACGACGGGCCGGACGACGGCGCCAGTCGCCGTTCCCGTACGTCCTTCTTGCGCCGATCCTGGTGTTCGAGGTCGTGTTCGTCGTCTATCCGATCGTCCGGGGAATACTCCTCTCCTTCCATCAGACCAGCTTCGGCGTCACGAAGTTCGTGGGGCTGGCCCAGTACCGCCAGATGTGGCACGACCCGATCTTCTGGTCGTCGCTGCGCACGACATTCGAGTTCACGTTCGCCATGACCGCGGTGTGGATCACGCTCGGGCTGGCGGTCGCCATGCTGATGAACTGGAGCTTCCCCGGCCGGGGGTTCGTCCGGGCCATCCTGGCTATCCCCTGGGCGGTACCGGACATACCGGTCGTCCTGACGTTCCTGATCATGCTGGACCCGAACTTCGGCATCCTGAACCGGTTCGCGGCGTTCATCCCCGGCGTGAACCATCACATTCAGTGGCTGAGTGCACCCAATCTGGCGTTCATCGCGATCATCATCATGGTCGGGTGGAAGGGATTCCCGTTCTTCGCCCTCATCCTCCTGTCTAGCCTCCAGACGATCCCCGACGAGCTCTATGAGGCGGCCCGGGTGGACGGCGCCGGCCCGGTGCGGCGCTTCCGGTCGATCACGATGCCGGCCCTGCGACCTACCCTGGGCCTCCTCGCCGTGCTGGGATTCATTTTCTCGTTTCAGCAGTTCTCGCTCATCTACCTGTCGACGGGAGGAGGCCCCGGCACGGATACGTCCACCCTCGCGATCACGATCTACAACCAGGCCTTCGAATTCTTCAACTACAACTACGCCAGCGCGATCGCCGTCGTCGGCCTCTTGATCGCCGTGGCGGGCACCGTGGTGTACATCTTTGTGCAGCGACGCGTGGCCAGCGTACGCGGGCTGGAAGGGGTGAATGCGGCTCTATGAACCGTGGATGCTGCCGTCAAGGGCGGGAGGTGCGGCGGCGATGGCTGCAGAGGTGACGCCCGTCACGGCTCGCCCGCCGGTCCGGTCGCAGGTCAGCCCGCCGGCCCGTCGGCGGCGAAGCCTGCGCCGGAAGGCGACCTCCTGGCTACGCGGCGCGATCATCGTGATCGTGTGCCTGGTGGCCCTCTTCCCGGTCTACTGGATGGTCCTCACGACGTTCCAGCCCTCCCAGGATTCCCTGACCTACCCACCCGACCTGCTGCCGCACGGCATCCAATTCGGCACAATCACGAGCCTCTTCGCCAACAACCCGATCGCCTCCTGGCTGCTCCACTCCCTGACGGCGTCAGCCATCTGTGTCGCGGTCACCCTTATCTTCGCGGTACCGGGCGCCTACCTGCTGTCCCGGCTCCGCTGGCACGGGGTCGGAGGTTTCGGATTCCTGCTGCTTTTCACGCAGTTGATGCCCGGGGCCATGATCGTCGTGCCCGAGCTCCAGTTCTACCGGCAGCTCGGCTGGACCAACAACCTGCTCGCCCTCGGGGTGCTCTACGCGGCCTTCAACGTTCCGCTGGGCTGCTGGATCCTGAAATCCTCGTTCGACTCCGTACCGTCAGAGGTCATCGACGCATCGCTGGTTGACGGATGCGGCCGGATACGCGTCCTGTTCCGTGTTCTTCTGCCGCTGTCCAAGCCAGGCCTCGTAGCGGTCGGGATCGTGGCGTTCTTCGGGAGCTGGAACGACTATCTGTTCGCAGCCGCGTTCATCACCAATCAGTCCTTGTACACCGCTGGTCTCGGCATTTCGACCTTCATCACCGACCAGACAATCAAGCTGGACCAGCTTGAGGCCGCGGGGGTCGTCTTTGCCCTGCTGCCTATCTTGCTGTATCTGACGGTGCAGCGCCACGTAGTCCGGGGGCTGACGGCTGGCGCGATCAAGGGGTGACCGGGCCCGGTTCGCCCCGGTCATGGGGTTCATCCAGCGGCGGCCGGCGGAGATCGCGTTACCTGCCGTCCCCGGCCGGGGACGCAGGCGGTCTCCGCGCGGCGCCCGGCCATCCGGCCCGGCGCGCCTGCGGCCTGCCACGGCCATGACCACAGCCGCCAGCAGCGGCACGACACCACAGATGGCCATGCCAGCCCGGGCACCGAGGTGGCTGGTGAGCTCCCCGATGACCGGGGCGCCGATGGGTGTACCGCCGATGAAGGCCAGCATGTACAGGCCCATGACGCGACCGCGCAGCTCAGGATCGACGGCGAGCTGGACGGAGGCGTTCGCCATGGACTGGAACACGAGGTTGGCGAAGCCCATCGCGCCCAGCAGGGCCAGGAATACGGCCATGTCCGGTGCGATCGCCGCGGACGCCTGGAAAAGCCCGAAGGCGGCCGCCGAGAGCACGAGGATACGGCGCCTCGGGTGAGCGCTGGCCCCGGCCAGTAGCGCGCCGGATGCCGACCCGATCGCGAGAACGATGTTGAACAGGCCGTACGTGCCGGCGTTGCCGTGGAATGTCGACTTCGCCATCGAGGTCAGCACGACCGGGAAGTTGAGGCCGAACGTGCCGAGCATCCCGACGAGGAAGATCGTCCACACGACGTCCGGGCGCCCGCGCAGATGCCGCGCGGCCGCCCGCAGCGCTCCGGGCTCCCGGTGGGCGGCCGGAGCGGGGGTGAGATCGGACGGCCGCAGACGCAGCAGGCCGATAGTCGGGCTGAGGTAGCAGGCGGCATTGACCACGAACACCCACCCCGTCCCTGCGCTCACGATGAGCAGGCTCGCGATGGCCGGCCCAATCAGCCGGGTGGCCTGGAACACCGCCGCATTCAGGGCGATCGCGGCGCGGAGCCGGCTGGGCGGCACGACCTCGGCCGCGAACGCCTGCCGGGCCGGCCCATCGAACGCGAAGATCAGCCCGCTCACGGACGCGAAGGCATACACCTCGGCCACGCGTACTGCACCAGTGAGCGTGATGACCGCCAGGACGCTAGTGGCGGTGGCGTTCAGCGTCTGCGTGGCCAGCAGGATGCTCCGCTTCGGCAGCCGGTCGGCCACCAGCCCGGTGTGCAGGCCGAACAGCAGCATCGGCAGGAACTGCAGCGCCATCGTCACGCCGACGGCGGTCGCGCTGTGCGTCAGGTCCAGCACGAGCCAGTCCTGGGCGATGCTCTGCATCCACGTGCCCATGTTGGCCAGGCTCTGGCCGGCGAGGTAGATCCGGTAGCTGCGCGACGTGAGAGCGGCGAAGGCGCCCCTCGGTGGCCGAATTGCCTCGGCGGTGGTCACTGGAGGGCCTTCCTGGTTGCCGGGTGTCCCCCGCCATCTTCGACCGCCGACTGTTCATAAAGAACCACAATTATTTGTCTAACAGTTATTGTTTTTCTTTATGACTGGATACGATCCGCAGCTCCTGGCCACGTTTCTCGCCGTCGAGCAGACCGGCAGCTTCACCCGGGCCGCCGCCAGGCTCGGCATCCAGCAACCGACCGTCAGCCAGCACATACGACGCCTGGAGCAGGAGACCGGCAGAACGCTCGTGCTGCGGGACACGCACTCCGTATCACTGACGGCCGACGGCGAAGCGATGATCGGATTCGCGCGTAACATCCTCACCGCTTACGAACAAGCGGCCGCCTATTTCAGCGGATCCCGGCCGCGCGGGCGGCTCCGCATCGGCATCTCCGACGACCTCGCCCTGACCCGCCTGCCCCAGATCCTGCGCGACTTTCGCCGGGACAACCCGCTCGTTGACTTCGACCTCACGGTCGACCAGAGCGGCCTGCTGCACCAGCGCCTGGAGGGCGACAAGCTCGACATGTTCATCGGCAAGCGGCCCACCGGCGAGGAACGCGGCCAGCTCGTCAAGCGGGACCGCCTCGTCTGGGTGGGCACGCCCGGAACCAAACTCGACCTGGCCAGACCACTGCCGCTGGCCGTCTACCCGGCGCCGAGCATCTCGCGTACCGAGATGCGCCGAGCCCTGAACCGCGCCCACGTGCCGTATCGCAGCGCATGCGTCTGCCGCGGCGTAAACGGCCTTATTGCTGCCGTCGCCGCCGGCATCGGCATTTCGGCTCTGGCCGCCAGCCTGGTTCCGGTCCAGCTCACGACGCTCGGGCCTGGACACCGGCTGCCCGAGCTCGGAACTATCGACCTGGTCCTCCTGACCAACCCGCGAACCAGCCAGCGGCCAGCCGTGCGGGCGCTGATCTCCACCGTGCTGGCCAGTGGGTCGAAGTCCCTGACCGCCTTCCGCGACGAGACCATCGGCGGCTCAGTGGCCTACCCGCGGCTATGACTGTCATGGACGGTTCAGGACCGTGGCTGCGATCTGGCCGCCGCGAAGATCTCTGCGAATGTCCGGGTTCGCCGGGCGAGTTGCTGGGCCTGCGCTGCCGTCAGGTGCGGCCGTAGCTCGCCCGCGAGTTCAGCGCGGGATTGGTATCCCATCCGGGGATCGGCGCCTGCCCGGTGCACTCTCCCCGCGGTCGGCCCGTACCGGGCGCGGGAGGTAAGGGCCGCCGCGAGATCGCTGCCCAGGTCGACCGCAGCAACCACGAGGACCCGGCTGTCGTCGTGGTCGATCAGGTTCTCGATCACGGTGACGGCCAGGCCTGGTTCCAGGTAATCAGCGTCGTCAATCACCACCAGGACCGGCGCTGAGGCCGAAACTGCTGCCACGACCCGGGCGGCGCGGGCGGCGGCGCCGTTCTCGCTGGCCGGGCAGTCGTCCGCGACCCCGCCTGCGGCGGCCGCCGCCAGGCCGGCCAGCAGCAGCGAGATTGTCCCGGTCATCCCGGTCAGCAGCAGACTACGGGCACTCAGTCGCGGGGTGCCACGCAGCCGGCTGCGGCACAGCAGCGCGGCTGCCTGCCGCCGCACCTCGGCTCCGAGCAGGCTGTCCCGGAGAGCCGCAGCCTGCAGGCCCGGCCCGTCCGGCAGCGACCTGCCATTAATGCGCACCTCGAGGCTGATGGGGGCATCAGCCCTGATGATCTCCGGAAACTGGTCCAGGACGGTGGACCGCCCCCAGCCGGCAGGCCCGGCCAGCAGGATCGCGTGCGAGCCACTGCCACCCAGCCGTAGCCCGTCCCACCACTGCGCCAGCTCCGCCGCCGCTGCCTTCTGCCGCTCTCCTAGCATGACGTCAGCCTAGAAGGCCCGCAGGCCGGCTCCGGCGCGTGGCCCGCTACGCTTCGCTCGTGAGGACGGCCGGCATCCATGGCACGCCGCAGGCGTGGACCCGCAGACTGCTGCGCTGCGGCGTGGCCGCAGGTCCTGTCTTCGTCGCGGTGTTCCTCCTCGAGGGTGCGGTCCGGGACGGCTATCACCCCCTGCGCCACCCAGTCAGTTCTCTCGCACTCGGATCGCGCGGCTGGATCCAGACCGGGAATTTCGCTCTGGCCGGGACATTGTTCCTGGCCGGGGCCGCCGGTCTGGCGCGGGCTGGGGACCCCGCGGCCAGCAGCCGGGTGGCACCGGCCCTGATCGGCGCGGCAGGCGCGGGGCTTATCGGCTCGGCCGTTTTCACCACTGACCCGGTCAGCGGCTACCCGCCGGGAACACCCGATGCGCTCACCGAGCCCAGCCGGGCCGGCGCCGCGCACAATCTGGCGGCCGTCCCCGTGTTCTTGGGCCTGCCCGCGGCCGCGCTGGCCTGCAGCTGGCGATCCTGGCGGGCCGGCCAGCGCGGGGCCGCGCTCTACAGCGGGGGCACCGCCGTCACCATGCTGGCCACCATGGCCCTGGCCGGTGCGGGCTTCGGCCAGTCACCCCGCCTGGTCCATCTCGGCGGACTGTTCCAGCGCGCCAGCATCATCACCGGCTTCACCTGGCTCACAGCCCGGTCCGCACGAGCACTCCAGCGTGCGCACGCCACCCCCAGCGCGCCGGTTACCGGGCTACCGGGTCCCAGCCGCGCAGATGCTTGACGGACTGGCGGTACTCCCACTCGATGGCGTCTTTGAGCAGGTGGGCCAGCTGCCCGCCGCTGGTGATGCCGGCGACGTCGGCGACCCCGCGGCGGGTCCCGACCGAGACGACGAACCCCTTGTCATGGAAGGTGAATGCCTCCAGCGGCCGGCCCGCCAGCTCCGCGTCCAGGTTGCGGGCCACCGTCTCGCCCTCCTCCAGCGCCACCTGCGCCAGCGAGGGCAGCGCGTGCCCGGTGCGCGGATCGGTCACCGAAGCGAGGTCACCGGCGACGTAGACCTCCGGGTGGTCCAGCACCCGCAGGTACTGGTCAACCTTGACGCGGCCGTTGTGGCCGGTCGGCAACCCGGAATTGGCCACGAGCTCGGGTGCTTTCACCCCGCCCGCCCAGACGAACACGGCGCCCTCGACCAGCTGGCCGTCCTTGAGCCGGAAGCCCTCCTCGGTCGCGGCGGCGATCGCCGCGTTGGTGCAGACGCGGACCCCGAGGTCAGCCAGGATTCTGGTGGCCTTGCCGATCAGCTGCGGTGAGGAGCCGGCCAGGATGGTGGGGCCCGCTTCGACAAGCTGCACGGCGGGCCGGCCGGGCGCCAGGCCGTGACTGCTGGCCACCTTGGGCAGCACCTCAGCCAGTTCGCCGGCCAGCTCGACCCCGGTGGCGCCGCCGCCGCCGACCACCACGGTCGCCAGGCGGCGCTGCTGTTCGGGGCCGGTGGCGGCCGCGGCCGCGTCGAGGGCCTTGCTGATCGCCGCCCACACCCGCTCGGCGTCGCTGGCTGAGTACAGCGACAGCGCGCGCTGAGCCAGGCCGGGGATGGCGAAGTCGTTGGGCCGGCTGCCGAGCGCCAGCACCAGGCGCCCCCAGCCGATCGGCCCAGCTTCGGTGAGCAGCCGCCGGCCGGCCAGGTCGAAACCATTGATCTCGGTCTCCACGAAGCGGACCCGCCCGGCCAGCATGTCCTGGAGCGGGATGCGCACCGCGTCAGCGGCGCGGGTGCCGCCCGCCACCCGGGGCAGCTCGGTGATCACCTGATGGTAGTCATGCTGGTCGACCAGGGTCAGCTCCACCGCGGGGTGGTGGCGCAGCTTGGCCGTCAGGCGCAAGGCGACGTGCAGCCCGGCGTAGCCCGCACCAGCGATCACGATCTGACCGCTGCTCCCGGCAGTGGATGGATTCGCAGCGTTCTCCATACGTATTGACGCTACGCCGGGCCAGGGCCCAATCAGCCGCCACCCCAGGCGGGACCGCACTGGCGGGCCTGCCGATCGACTCCCCGCGCAGCGCACTCAGGATGGTGCTCCCTCAGGACACCGCCTCAGCGAGCAGCCCGACCTGCTCCAGGCTCGATGAGGTCGGCACGAAGATGAGCTCGTCGCAGCCGACTTCCGCGAACGCGGCGGCGTAGCCCTGCACCATCTCCGGGCTTACCGCCGCGCCGGCCGCGATCTGGCCGGCGATGTCGCCCAGGAAGGCGTAGTAGTGGCCGAGATAGCCGTCTGCCAGCGTGCGGGCGTCCGGGCCCAGCGCGAAGTAAGCCAGCGACAGTTTTCGCGGTTTGCCTGGCCGGCCCTCGTCCTGCCACGCCTGGTCAACGGCCGCCGCAGCCTGGGCGAACATGGCCGGGGTGCCGCCGCCCATTATCCATCCGTCAGCGACGCGGGCCACCCGGCGGAAGCTGGCCTCCGTCGAGCCGCCCAGGATCAGCTCAGGGCCGCCCGGCCGGGCCGGCGGCGGCCCGGCCGGGCCGATGTCGCCTAGCCCCTCGCCCGCCCAGATGCGCTGCATCTCGGCCAGCTGCTCGTCGAAGCGCCGCCCCCGCCCGGCCATGGTCAGCCCGCTCGCGGCGAAGTCGTCCTCCCGGCCGCCGATGCCCAGGCCCAGCACCAGGCGGCCACCCGAGATGCGGTCGAGCGAGGCTGCCTGCTTGGCCAACAGCGCCGTGTTCGTGTGCAGCGGCGCCAGCAGGATCGACGTCGTCAGCCGGATCCGGCTGGTGACCGCGGCCGCCGCGGCCAGCGCGATCAGCTCCTCGTAGTTCGGGTACACGAGCCGGCCGATCGTGCCGAGGGTGCTGAAGCCAGCCTCGTCAGCCCGCCGGGCCCAGTCGACGAGGGTTCTGCCTTCTGTGTCCGGGACTGCGTTCGGAAGGCCGATCCCGACATCCATGCTGAACCTCCATCGTCGCTCGTTCACTCGGTCAAGAACCGACAGTAGCGAGGCCGATCTGCCTGCGCTGCAGCGCGGAGTCGTAGAAGGCGGAGATGACGATGAGCTGGTCGCCGTCCCACTTGGTGGTCTGGCCGAACTCGACGTCGAACGCCTTTCCGGTGGGGGGTATCACGGTGCCGTCGGGCAGGGTCATCTCCCCGGTGAAGGTCCCGGTGGCGTTGGTGATGACCGTGATCCAGTCGCCGCTGCCGAACTGGATCGGGTACGGGTCGCTGTACACGTGCATGTCGGGGAAGATGCGCAGAAACTGCTGCATCGCCGCGGCGTGCGCTTCCTTTCCGTAGACCGGTTCCGCGAGCCCGGGGATGTACGCGGTCATGTCGGGGTGGTGGACCTCGTCCACTGCGGCGAAGTCACGGGCGTTGAACGCGTCGTCGCCCTTCTTCATCAGCGCGAGCAGGTGCGGGGTCCGGCTGGTGGCGTGGGTGGTGGTGGTCATCAGGGCTCCTTTGATGCTGGGCCGCGGCGGAGGGCCGTTCAGGCCTGTCACCGTGGCCGCGGACATAGATCGAGTGAACCCTAAGTTTTGAGTTGAGTCAAGGTTTGCCGGGCTGCACGCGGGTGGCTCGCCGCCTGGAATGACCGCGGCGCCGGGCACGACGCAGCCGGCGCCGCGGTCAGGTCACGGAGAACCGCGTGGGGAACTCACAGCGGAACCACATCAGCGCACGATGCGGAGGGCGAGCAGCGGCGGGCACCCGCGCTGAACCAGCCTCGCGATTTCGTGCCAGTCAACGCGGCTGGCGGCGCCTTCGGCCAGCAGCCCGGGGATCCCAAGACGCGTGAGTTGCCTCACCCGCCACTCGTGCACGAGGAGTTCATTGCGGTCGATGGCCTCGTGACAGGCGATCGTCGGGATGGGTTCCATCGTCCGGCCCTTCTGCCCAGCTGGCTGCTCCTGGTGCCTTCATGATCGCGCGCCTGGGACCGCCGGGCATCGCGGCCAGCCACCATCAGCGGCTGCAGCTAGCGGGACAGCGGGGATTGCTGCTAGCTGCAATGTGCGACGTGCCGAGCGGGCGGCCAGGCTGGACGCAACGGCTTCGGCCGGCAGTTGGCTACCAGAGCCTGGCCGGATGCCAGGCCCGGGATGGCCGGGCAGCGTTCTGCGAAGGCGACGCAGAAGGAGCGAGCACATGACAGCCTCGCCAGGCATACCGCGGGCTCGGATCATGCCCTCCGGGCACACCCGCGACGGTGTGACCACCCCGCCACCGCATCCGCTCAGCCGTGGCGCGGCAGTCGACGATGCTCTGTCGGCCCAAGTGACCAGGTATGCCAGGTGTGCTGAGAGCGGCCTTGACCCGGACCAGTGGTTCCCGGTCAGCGCGGATCCGGCCAGGGCGCGCCAGGAGGCCGCCGCTGCGATCGCGGTCTGCACCAGTTGCCTGGTCCAGGGCGAGTGCCTGGTGCTGTCGCTGCAGCATTGGGACGTCGGCCAGCACGGCGTGTGGGGCGGGCTGGTCGCAGCCGACCGTGCGCGACTGCGTCGCGGGCTGCCGGGCGGCCCCAGCGGACGCCGCGGGCCTGCCGCCTCTGGAATGATGGTGCGGCCGTCAGTCCCCGGGGTGCACTTGCGGCTGGTGACGGGCGGGGACGTGCTGTGACCGGGTGCTACCGGCACCCGGAACCGGCCGCCAGCGGGCGTCTGCGAATATACCTGGGGTATGCGCCGGGGGCCGGCACGACCTGCGCGCTGTTCAGCGAGGGTCACCGGCGTGCTGAGCACGGCACCGACGTGGTGGTGGCTATCGCTGAGACGCACGGCCGGCCGCACACCGAAGCCCTTCTGGCCGGTCTGGAGATCATTCCCCCCGCGAACGTCCCGTACCAGGGCACCACGTTTGAGGAGATAGACCTGGGCGCGGTGCTGGCCCGCAGGCCCGCGGTGGCGCTGGTAGATGATCTCGCCCACTGCAACGTGCCGGGCGCGGGTCACGCCAGGCGATGGCAGGACGCCGGGGATCTGCTCGCCGCGGGCATTGACGTAATCTCCACCGTTTGCGTCGGCCAGCTGGAATCGCTCAGCGACGTGGTGGAGAAGATCACCGGCGTTCCACACCGGGAAACCGTGCCAGATCCGGTGGTCCGCGCCGCGGGCGAGGTCGAACTGGTGGACGTGGCGCCGCAGGCGCTGCGAGAACGGCTGGCGCATGGGCACATCTATTCGGCGGAGCGGGCCGGGGCAGCGCTGGGCAGCTGGTTCCAGACTCCGAACCTGTCCGCGCTGCGTGAGCTGGCCCTGCTGTGGCTGGTCGGCAAGCTGGCCAGCGACCGGCGGCCGTCCCGCCCCGGCGGCCAGATTCCGGGTGACGGTCCTGCCCGGGAGCGGGTGGTGGTCGCGCTCAGCGGCGGCCCGGAGGGCGAGACGCTGATCCGCCGGGCGGCACGGATCGCCGCCTGGTCCGCCGGGGACCTGCTGGCCGTGCATGCCGCCCCGCCTGCGGGCCCGACCGCCGCTGGCCGCGCCGCGCTCGCCGCCCAGCGGCAGCTCACCGTCTCGCTCGGCGGCACCTACCACCAGCTGGCCGACTCCGACATCCCGGCCGCGCTGCTGGCGTTCGCCCAGGCAGAGGACGCCACTCAGCTGGTGCTCGGTGTGACCCGCCGCAGCCGGCTGGCCGCGCCGCCGCTCACCACCACGATCAGGTCGCAGCTGATCCGCCGCGGCGGCGGAATCGGCGTGCACATCGTCCCCTGCCCGCCCACTGGCCACGGCGTCCTGCCCGCAGAGTGTGGCCCGGATAAGAGTCCGGATAAGAGGGGAACAGTGAGGCAGCCGAAGACCTCCTGGCCTGGCCACCTCCGGCTGGCAGCGCGATGGGGCCGTAACGGGCAGCCCCCCGTGCAGGAAGGCATCCCCACCGGACCAGCTGGCTGACGCCGGTGGCGTCATCTGAGCTTCGGATTCCTGCTAGCAGCAATGCATGGTGCGGTGGGAGCTGGGATTCTGTTCGTGTGGCTTTCGGTGTCCTAATTGTGGATGACAACCAGTTGTTTCTCGAGACCGCGCGGGTTCTCCTGGAACGCGAGGGCCTGCGCGTCGTCGGCGTGGCCGAGACCGCGGCGCAGGCGCTGCGGCGAACGGCGGAGTTTCGGCCGGAGGTCGTCCTGGTCGACATCACTCTGGGCGATGAGAGCGGGTTCGACCTGGCCCGGCGCCTGGCCGGACACGACGGGGGCAGCGGGGCAGCGGTGATCCTGATCTCGACCCATTCGGAGGCCGACTTCGCGGATCTCATTGCCGAGAGCCCTGCGGCGGGATTCCTGCCGAAGGGGGAGCTGTCGGCAGACGCGATCCGGCGGATCGTCGATGGCGGCAGTCGAGGAGCCCTGCCCGGCGCTCGCCTGCCCTGAGACTCGCCGTCCGGCGTGGCTGGGTGGTGACTAGGGGGTAGCGCCCGGGGAGGCCGCGCGCGATACCGTCGGTGCGGTGGTGGGGGCGGCGGGCAGGTGGACGTGCACGGTTGTTCCGTGACCGGGCGGGCTGAGGACCGAGATTGTTCCGCCGAGTGCCTCGACCCGGTCTTTGAGGCCGATGATGCCGGAGCCGCGGCTGGGGTCGGCGCCCCCGATGCCGTCGTCGCGTATCGAGAGGGTGAGGGCGCCGTCGCGGCCGTCTACCCGCATGGTGATGACCGACGCCTGCGCGTGCTTTGCGGTGTTGGTGAGCGCCTCGGACGCGATGTAATAGCCGGCCACCTGGAGATGCTCGGCAGGCCGCGAGCTGAGGCTGAGGTTGACTTCGACCGGTACCGCGGATCGCCGGGCGAGCGCCTTCAGAGCCGGGCCGAGCCCGGCCTCGGACAGGATGGCCGGGTGGATGCCGCGTGAGATCTCCCGCAGTTCGTCGAGCGCGGTCCCGAGCCCGTCGGCCAGCCGCGACAGCTCACCCTGGATCTGGCCGGCGGGCTGGGGTGTCGTCGTCTCGATGGTGCGGGCTTTCAGCGCGAGCGAGACGAGGCGCTGCTGGATGCCGTCGTGCAGGTCACGCTCGAGGCGCCGCCGGGTCTCGTCCGCGGCGGCGACGATCCGGGCGCGTGACGCGGACAGCTCGGTCCGGCTCTGCGTATTCGCGATGGCGGTTCCCACCAGCTCGGTGAACGCGGCGAGACGATCCTCCGCCTGATCGGGGAGGGGCCCATCAGTGGACGCGATCGTCACCAACCCCCAGACTGCGCCGTTGACAATGATGGGGGCGGCGGCCACGCTATGCAGCCCGACCTCGCGTGCCTTGGCGGCGAAGGCGCCGCGCCGGTGCGAATAGTCCACCACTCGTCCCGCGCGGCCGGTCTGCCGCACTTGTCCGGCCAGCCCTGCGGCATGGTACGGCCAGCGCGTGCCCGGCTGGTATGGGTGCGGCCGGTCGCTCAAGGAGGCGATCACCGTCGTCGTCTCGTCGTCCTCATAACGCTGAACACCAGCCACGGGCAGGTGCATCACCTCAGAAACCTCACGGGCCACGGCGGCGAAGATTTCCCCGGTGTCTGCGCCCCGGGCGACCAGCGTGGCTATCCGCCGTAGCGCCGCCTGTTCCTGCGCCAGCCGCTCGATCTCGGTCCGTGCGTCACTATTAGCGATCGCCGTGGCCATGAGTTCAGTGAAGCCGGCCAGACGGTCCAGGGTATCGGCGGGCAACGGCGGGTGCTCGTGGCCGGCCACCACCGCCATCGCGCCCCAGACGCGGCCGCTGACGATGACCGGAACGCCGGCCGCCTTGCGGATGCCGGCCTCCCTCGCTGGCCCGGAAATGGCGCTGTTGATCTGGGTGTAGTCATCGATTCTGAGCGGCCGGCCGGTGCGCTGTATCGAGGCGACCAGGCCCGGGTCGCCGGGCGGGCAGGGCCACGGCCGGCCGAGGTAGGGCGCGACGTTGCCGGCCCCGGCGATCACCGTGGCCATCCCTTCCCGCTCGTAGCGGAACAGCCCGACCAGCGGAACGCCAAACAGCCCGGCGACCTCGGCGGCCACCGCGGTGAACACGTCGCCGGGCGGGACGGCTTCGGCCACCAGAGTCGCGACGCGGCCAAGCGCCGCCTGCTCGGCGGCGACTTGTCCCAGCTCCTGGCGCGCCTCGGTGTTCGCGATCGCCGTGGCGACCAGCTCGGTGAACGCGCCGATGCGCATCTCGATTTCCGCGGGCAGCGGCTCCGGCCGCGAGGAGCCGACGGCCATTACCCCCCAGACCCGTCCCCCGACCAGGACCGGAACCCCGGCCGCCGCGCGAATCCCCATGGAGCGGACGTTCTCGGCTACCAGGCCTGTGGCGCTGGAGTAGTCGTCGATCCGGGCTGGCTGTTGCGTGCGGAGCACGCGGCCGATGATGTTGTCGCCTTCCACCGGCACCCGCGTGCCGACCGGCATCCGCGGTCCCCCGCAGGTTCCAGGACGCGACCACCGTCGCCGTCTGATCCCGCTCATAAATGATCAGGTGGGCACTATCGAGGGCAAGGAGCTTCCCGGCCTCTTCGGTCACCGCCGCGAAGACCTCCGCCGGCGAGGGCTGGCGGGCGACCAGCGTCGCCACCCGCCGCAGCGCCGCCTGCTCGTCCGCCAGCACGCTCCGGGCCTGTTCTGACCCGACCGCACGGCGGCCGGCCTGGGTCGCGACCGCGCCGACAATGACCGCCATCCCCAGGAACAAGCCGAGCACCAGCACCGTCGCCGCGTCGAGCGCGCGCAGGGGCGGCAGAAAATACCAGTCGAACGCCTCGATGGTCACGACCCCGACCGGAAGGGCGTACAAGATCCCCGCGACGCGGGCGACGGCCAGCACGGCCAGGAGGAGGAGCAGGCCCAGGAGCACAGCAGGCACGTGAGATCTCGCGGCTGTGCTCACCAGAGCCGCGACAACGAACGCGGCGACGCCAACCACAACGGCCAGGACGATCTCGACCCAGAACCGTCTGCGCCGCCATTGCGCCCACGAGGTCACCGCAAACTACCTGCTTAGTCGGCTTCGTGCGGTCCGGCCGGGCCCACCGGGCCCGCCATGAGTCGAGACTGTCACCTCGGGCCGCCGGCCGGCAATGGCGAGGGCTCACCCGCCCGACGTCCCTGCCATGCGCCCCGGCCGGGGCGGGTCGATAATGCAAAGCATGATCAGCAGCCCCGGCCCCTGGCCGGCCCGTCCCGGTAGAACGGTGACGGTCGCGCCATGACCGGGCTGCGGGTGGTTCTGGGCGAGGACGATGTCCTGCTCCGCGAGGGCCTGGCCAGTTTGCTCGACCGCTCCGGCTATGAGGTGGCAGGGCAGGCAGCTGACGGCACGGGGCTGCTCGCGCTAGCCCGCGAGACCAGGCCCGACCTAGTGGTGACCGACATCCGGATGCCGCCCACCCACACCACCGAGGGGCTGGAGGCGGCCCGGGTGATCCGCCAGGAGATGCCCGATACCGCCATCCTGGTCCTGTCCGCCTACGCCGAGGTCGAGCACGCCATGGAGCTGCTGGCCAGCGGACGCCGGATCGGCTACCTGCTCAAGAGCCGCATCGCCGACGTGCACGAGTTCCTTGACACTCTCGGACGCGTCGCCAACGGGAGCTCGGTCGTGGACCCCGCGCTGGTCCGGGAGCTGGTGACCGCCCGCCGCCGCGATGACCCCCTCGAAACCCTCAGCGCCCGAGAACGCGAGGTGCTCACCCTGATGGCCGAAGGACGCTCCAACGCCGGCATCGCACGGCGGCTGTGGGTCACCGAGGGAACCGTCGAAAAACACGTCCGCAGCATCCTCACCAAGCTGAACCTGCCCGAGGCCGACGATGACCACCGCCGCGTCCTCGCCGTGATCACCTTCCTCGAGGCCCGCTAAGCGGTAACCCGGGGCGGTGCCGTACCCGTCCGGCCGCGGCGGCTCCGCCCTGGCCTGTACCTGCTAGCAGGCAAGCCGGGATTCCTGCTGGCCGGGTGGTGGCCTGGGGGCTCCCCGCGATGCGCCCGGACCGCTGGCGCGGCATCGTCGGTTACACGGCGGAATCGTCAGTGTCCCCCGGTGCAGGGGCCCGGGGGTCCATGGCAAAGGAGAAAGCAATGATCAAGTCACTTACCCGGCTGGAAGCACTCAAACGTCCCCGGCTGATGCTGGCCTTGCCGGCCGCTGCCGCTGCCGCGGCGGTACTGGCGGCGTGCGGCTCGTCCGGCGGCTCCTCGGGCAGTTCGTCGGGCAGCTCCCAGGGCTCCAGCAGTCCCGTTGCGGCGGCCTCGAGCACCCTCAAGACCGCCAAGATCGGCGGCGCCACGGTACTGACCAACGGCAAGGGCTTCACGCTCTACTCGTTCGCCCCCGACACGCCCACCAAGTCCAACTGCAACGGGGCGTGCGCGAAGTTCTGGCCACCGGTCAAGGGGCCGGTGACAGCTTCTGGGGTCAAGGGCACGTTCGCCACGATCAAGCGATCGGACGGCGCAACCCAGGCCACCTTCGACGGGCACCCGCTGTACACCTACGTCGGCGACACCGCCCCCGGGCAGGCCAAGGGCAACGGCCTGAACCTCTCCGGCGGCGTGTGGCACGAGATCACCACGTCCGGCAGCGCCGCCGCCAGCAGCTCCTCATCGGGCTCCGGCGGCGGAGGCTACTGACCCGGACCGCATCACAGCAACGTGGAGGACCGACAGATGACAGAGCGGGAAAGCATGACCAGGCCGGGAACGACCAGGGCGGCCGGGCGAGCCGCGCGGGAGCATGCGGAACCGCCGCCGCGCCGCTGGGCCAGAGTCATCCTGCGCGTGGCGGGTTCGGGTCTGCTGATCGCCACCGCAGCGATCCATCTCGACCTGTACCTGACCGGCTACCGGACCATCCCGACCATCGGCTGGCTGTTCCTGCTGCAGGTGATCGCGGCCTTCGGTCTTGGGCTGGCGGTCCTGGTCATCCCCAGCCGGCTCGTCCTCCCGGGCCGGCTGGCCGCCGCCGCGGGGGCCGGGTTCGCCCTCGCCACCCTCGGCGGTTACCTCCTGTCGGTCTGGATCGGGCTGTTCGGGTTCAAGGAGGTCCGCACGACCGCCGGCATCGTCGCCGGCGTCGTGGAGGTGGCCGCCTTCGTAGTCCTGGCCGCGCTCGCTCTTGCTCCCGCCCCGGCGAACACCCCGGCGGGCGGCGCGGCAGGGGCCCCGGCCACATTCCCAGCCCGGATCCCCCCGGCGACCGCCCGGGCCGCCGGAATGATCGCCGCCACCCTGGCGGTGGCGGCGCTGGTGCTGCTCGGGATCGCGGTGGCCGGAGCCAACCCGGCGCCGCCAGCGGCCACGGGCGCGGCCCTGAAGACCGCAACCATCGGCGGGACGACGGTACTGACCAACGCCAAGGGCTTCACGCTCTACTCCTTCGCCCCCGACACGCCGGCCAGCTCGAAATGCTACGGCAGCTGCGCCGCGTACTGGCCCCCGGTCACCGGCACCACCGCGGACGGGCAGGGCCTGCCAGGCAAGGTCACCACGATCACCCGCACCGGCGGCTCACACCAGCTCAGCTACAACGGGCACCCGCTGTACACCTACATCGGCGACACCGCACCCGGCCAGGCCCACGGCAACAACCTCAACCTCAACGGCGGCCTCTGGCACGAAGTGCCCGCCTCCCGGTAACCGCCACCGAAGCCACCCCACCAGGGCTCTGAGCCCTGATGGGCTGCTGTCCCAGTCACCAAGGCGGTGCTGGAACGGGCCCTGGCCGAGGAGCGGGGCCTACTCCGGTTGGGAGCTTGACGAAAAGGTGCGTTCCGCCGCCTGGTGGGCTGAGCAACTGCATCGTTCCCGCGAGGGCGCCGATGCGATCGCCCAGGCCGGCCAGCCCGGGGCCGCTCCCGTCGGCGCCTCCCACACCGTCGTCCCGCACAGCCAGGTCGAGGAACTGCCCGCGCCGCTCTACTGAGACCTCCACGACGGTGGCCTTGGCGTGCTTAGCCGCATTCGCGAGGGCCTCACAGATTATGTAGTAGGCGCCGATCTCGACCGGCTCGGGCAGTCGGCCATCTATATCCACGCGCAGCCTCGCCGGGACGGGCGAGCGGCGGGCCAGGGCTTTCACCGCGGGCCCGAGACCGCATTGGGAAAGGACGGCGGGATGGAGTCCGCGGGAGATCTGCCGGACGTCTTCCATCGCTTCCCAGAGGCCTTCCTCGATACGGGCCAGTTCGCATTTCAGTTCCTCGTGACCGTGAGGGATTGACGCCTCAGCCAGGCGGACCTTCAGACCGAGGCACAGGAGTCGCTGCTGCAGCCCGTCATGCAGATCACGTTCAAGGCGGCGCCTGGCATCATCGGCCGCCGCGATGATACGGGCCCTCACGGCGCCGTACTCGGCGCGGCAGCTTCCCGCCGGGGCCGGTTCAAGGTGACTGTCCACATCCGTCACGCCGCCTTCCCGCTGGACGCGCTTTTACGATGCGGCCCGCCCGGCCGTAGAGTCCAATACCTGTCCGGCTGCCTGTGATACCCCCCGGATATGACAACTCGCCGGGTTGCTTATTTCTGGCCGAGGCAGCCCGGTTCGGCCCGGCTGGCGATGGGCGGGTGATCGGTGGCGATGGCGGCGAAGTCCTGGATGAGCCGGCTGCGCCGGGTGGCGTCCCAGGCCAGGCACACCTGATTGGGCGGGATGTCGCTGACGTGGCTGTAAGCGACGCCGGGGCGGGTGTAAAAGACCGCGGTGGACAGCGGCAGCAAGACGATGCCCTGTCCTTGGGCCACGTGCTCGAGTTTCTCCTCGACCGTACGGAACACGGGCGCGCTGCGGCGATGCCGGGTCCGCATTTCGGCGGCGATGTCACGCCATTCGGGTACTGCGCCAGGATCTTGGAGGAGGTGCTCATCGGCGAGATCGGCGATGCTAATCGTGTCTTTCCCGGCTAGCCGGTGGCCGCTGGGGAACACCGCCACTCGCGGTTCGGCCAGCAGCGCCTGGATCTGCAGACCGCTCTGGTCGACGGGCAGGCGAATGTAGCTGACGTCGGCCCGGCCGTCATGCAGGACAGCGGTCTGGTCGTCCCAGCTGGTGCGCAGCACGTTCACGGTCAGCTGCGGGTGGCCGCTGGCCAGGGCACGGACGGCCTCAGTCACGATGAGGCCAGGCATGAACCCGATCGTGAAGGAGCCTGCGCCGCGGGCCGCGCGAGTGACCCGCCGCCGCAGCGCGTCCGCACTGGCCAGTAGCGGCCCGGCGTCGGCGAGCAGCTGCCGGCCGGCCGGGGTCAGCTCGGTCGCCCGCTTGTCCCGCACGAACAGCTGCGCTTTCAGTTCGTCTTCCAGCGCCCTGATCTGGCGGGACAGCACCGGCTGCGCGATGTGCAGGGCCTCCGCGGCCCGGCCGAAGTGCAGCTGCTCCGCGACGGCGACGAAATAACGCAGCTTGCGGAGATCGACGTCAGCCATGGGCTCCTCCCATCCCTGATACCTCCACGGTATGACAGGCGCGCCAACAGGTCTTGGACGAGAGGCACTCCGGCACCGCACCGTGGAAGACATGAGCACCAGCACAGCAGAAGGGCAACGCGTCATGGATCTGCATGGTCAGCGGGTCGTCATCCTGGGCGGCACGTCCGGCATCGGCCTGGCGACGGCGAAGGCCGCCGCCCGCTGCGGCGCCGAGGTCTCCGTCATCTCCCGGCAGCAGGCCGGCGTCAACCGGGCGCTGGCGCAGCTGCCGCCCGGCGCCCGCGGGCGGACGGCCGACCTCACCGATCCGGCCCTGGTCTGCTCCTTGTTCGGCGACCTGGGCGACATCGA
This sequence comes from uncultured Actinomycetes bacterium, assembly GCA_963718305.1. Lineage (GTDB taxonomy): Bacteria > Actinomycetota > Actinomycetes > Streptosporangiales > Streptosporangiaceae > RYN-230. The sequence goes on along the minus strand of CAVQZG010000018.1, from coordinate 145,192 downwards.
CCACCTCGTGTTTACCGCGGGTGAGCCGCTGGCCCTGACCGAGTTGGCCGCTCTGGATCTGGACAAGGCCAGGGAGTTCTTCGCGCTGCGTTACTTCGGGGCGCTGTGGGCCGTCCACGCCGCCGCACCGCACCTGCAGCCCGGCGGCTCGATCACCTTGACCACCGGCGTCGCCGGCCGCCGGCCCAGTCCGGGCTGGGCGGTCGCGGCGAGCATCTGCGGCGCGGTCGAGTCGCTGACCCGGGCGCTGGCTGTCGAACTGGCACCCATCCGGGTCAACGCCGTCTGTCCCGGCGTGGTCCGGTCACCACTGTGGGCCTCCATGAGCGAGACCAGTCGCGAACAGGTGTACCGGGACACCGCCGCGTCCATTCCGGCCGGGCGGGTCGGCGAGGTCAACGACATCGCGCACGCCTACCTGTACTGCCTCACCCAGCCGTTCGCCACCGGGTCGATCCTGACCGTCGACGGCGGGACCGCCCTGGCCTGACGACACGCAGCAGGGGCGTGAAGCTTGCACTTCCGATCAAGCGGATCGGAAGAGCAACCCCTCCCTCAAGCCGGGATTGTCTCGTATCTGAGGTGATTGGCCGGGCCGGGCTGGGCAGGATGCCTGGGGAAGCTCCGCGGGGACTTGGGGCCGGACGGAGCCGCCCTGTCCAGCCGCAAGGTGGCGGTCGCATGGTGGCGGCCGTAAGGGAAGAAGGTGCCCAGCATGGGCGATGACCACAAGGTTCACCACGAGTACGAGCGCGTGGTGGTCAGCGGTGAAGGCGCAACGGCCCGGGAGATTCGCATCCACGGCAGCGCGGGCCGGCTGATCTTTGAGGGCTGGCAGGTTGCCGACGACAGCGGCCAGACTGCCTGGATCAGCGACGCCGGGGCCATCGCCGTCTTCGGCGAGCCGCTGTCTCCCGGTGAGACGGCGGAGGCCGGTCCGCTGTGGCTGTTCGACAACTTTGGCGAGGTCAAGGAGATGGGTTCCTGTTCGCCACCGTTCATGGCTGAGGTCGCCAAGTCCCTCGGCGAGCGGTACGAGCCCGCTTAGGCCGAACTTACCGCAGCGTTCCACCGCAGGGTCAGCGCGGCCTGTCCGCCGTCTTGCGCGGCTAGCCAGGCCCAGGCCCGCTGGTCCCAGTCGCCGCGCCGCCGGGCCTGAGTGCGGCCTGCTGAGGAAAGGAAAGCGGCATGAAGGTCACCGTCATCGGCGACATTCGACGAGTCGTCCCTGGGCTTCTTCCGCACCTCCATGAACAACCTGCTGGCCGCGGGGGAACGTGCCGGTGTCCGGCACCAGGTGATCCTCTCGATCGTCGGCGTGGACCAGCTGCCCCAGCTGGTCTACTACCGGGCCAAGTCCCTGCAGGAGGACCTGCTGCGCCAGGGGCCTGCGCCGTACTCCATCGTGCGCGCCACCCAATTCTTCGAATTCATGAACACGCTCGTGTCGAGACCTCTGACGACACCACCGTCCGCCTGCCCTCTGCCCGCCTCCAGCCGATCGCCTCCGCCGACGTCGCCGCCGCGGTTGCCGGCGTCGCCGGCACACCGCTGCAAGCCATCAGGAATGTGGCCGGCCCGGATATCTTCCCCCTCGACGAACTCGGCAGGATGACCCTGGCAGCACAACAGGACAACCGGACCGTCATCACCGACGACAAGGCCGGCACCTTCGCGGGCGTCACCGGCGACGTGCTCACCGCAGGCCCCGGCGCACACCTGGCCGCCACGCACTACCAGGACTGGATCCACACGGCCCGGTAACCCGCCAGCCGGCCCGGCCAGCAGCCGCCCGGTTCGAGTCCTCCTGCTACAAAGACGGCCTGGCCGCCGCCGGTGGGAGACCCGGGTCTATCACCGGCGAGCAGCAGAAAAGGCCCGTGGGCATCACCTTGACCGCTGGCTGCAGCGCGGAGGCCGCCTGGGACTGCGGCGCAGGGGCGGGCGCGGGCACCTCTGGCTCTGACTCCGGCTCGGGGATGAGGGCCGAGGCTTCGTTAGTGAGTTCTTCAAGCCGTTTGCGTGAGGGCAGCATGAGGATCGCGAGGATCGCGCCGAGCCCGAGCAGTGCGGCCGAGATCGTGAAGGCCAGGGTATAGCCGTGGGTCGCCGCGATCGCTGGTGCCTGCGGGCCTGTGTGGTGGGCGATGAGGTAGCTGGTCGTCGCGCTCGCCGCGATGGTGCTGAGGACGGAGATGCCGATCGATCCGCCAACCTGCTGCATCGTGTTGACCAGCGCCGAGGCCACACCGGAGTCCTGGCGCGGGACGCCGGCCGTGGCCGAGTTGACCGCCGACGCGAAGATCAGGCCGAAGCCCAGGCCCATGATGAGCAGGGCGGGCAGCACGCCTCCGAGATAACTGGAGGTCACGGTGAGCTGGGCCAGGTAGGCGGCCCCCGCGGCGCCCAGCAGCATGCCCGCGGTTACCAGGGCGCGGGGCCCGACCCGGGGCAGGAACACGACGCTGTACAACGTGGAGGCAACCAGGATCCCGGCGACCAGCGGCAGGAACAGCAGCCCGGTGGTCAGCGGGCTGTATCCCTTGACCTGCTGCATGTAGAAGGTGAGGAACAGGAAGATCGCGAAGAGCGCAATTCCGGTGATGCCGACCGCGACATAGGAGCCGCCGCGGGCGCGGTCAAGGATGACCCGCAGCGGCAGCAGCGGGTGACTGGATCGCTGTTCGGCGGCGACGAACGCGGTGAGCAGGACCGCGCCGAGGATCAGGGAGCCGAGGGTCAGCGTGGCGGTCCAGCCGGCCGTCTCGGCGCGGGAGAAACCAAAGACGATGAGGAACAGCCCGGCGCAGGCCAGCACGGCACCAGGCCAGTCCATCCGCGGCGGGTCAGCCGGGCGGGCGCTGCGGATGTAAGCCAGGGCGCCGGCCACGGCTATCGCGGCGAAGATCAGGTTGACGAACAGCGTGTAACGCCAGGACAGGTACTGGGTGAGCACCCCGCCGAGGATCAGGCCCACCGCGCCGCCGCCGACGGCGACCGAGCCGAAGACAGCGAAGGCCCGGCCCCGCTCGAGCGGGTCCCGGAACGTGCTGACCAGGGTGCCCAGCGCCGATGGCGCGAGGATGGCACCGAAGGCGCCCTGCAGCGCCCGGGCCGACACCAGCATCACGAACGAGACGGCCGCGCCCCCGATCGCGGAGGCGACGGCAAATCCGATCAGGCCCGTGATGAGGACCCACTTGCGGCTGTACATGTCGCCGAGCCGGCCGCCCACCAGCAGCAGGCTGCCGAAGGCCAGGGCGTAGGCCGTCACCACCCACTGCCGGTCACTGTTGGGGAACCCCAGCGCCTGCTGCGCCGACGGCAACGCGATGTTCACGATGGTGGAGTCCAGCACCACCATCAGCTGGGCGACAGCCACCACGGCCAGGACCAGCCAGCGCCGGTCGGCAGGTGCCGTCGGGTGGTCCTTCGTAGCCCGGGGACCTGGTGAAGCGACTGGCTGTGCCATGTGAACTCCCGATTTGCCAACGTGCGTCTGGTTAAGGTCTGGCCCAAAGGGTCTGGGGCGAGCGGCTTATTGGATGGTCGGCTCCGGCGGATCTTCGGAGCCGGCCTCGATTCGTTCTTGGGTACGTCATCCCTGGCGATCTGCCTGTGGTTAGGCGGTGATGTGTGCTGCGCTGGCGAGGTGGGCGCTCAGGAGTTGCCCGGCTCGGTCGAGTGCGGTGGCGGCTTCGTCGAGGATCGGGTAGTAGGCCTGGAAGACGTGGGGGACGCCGGGGGTGATGTCGAGGGTGACCTGGACGTCGGCGGTGGCGGCTTGCGCTGCGAGGCGGATGGCGTCGTCGAGGAGGACTTCGTGGGTTCCGGCCTGGATGATCAGGGGTGGCAGGCCGGACAGGTCGGCGAAGATGGGGCTGATGAGGCCGAGGGCGGGGTCGTGCCCGGCGGTGTAGTCGGGGATCCGGGCCTGGAGGTTTTCGCGGCTGAGCAGCGGGTCGGCGTCGCGTTTGGTGTCCATGGTCGTCCCGGCCAGGGTGAGGTCGGCGTACGGTGACATGGCGAGGGCCGCGGCGGGCAGGGGCAGCCCGTGGTCGCGGGCGTTGACCAGGGTGGCGATGGCGAGCCCGGCACCGGCGGATTCTCCGGCGAAGGCGATGTCCGCCGGGGCGGTGCCGTGGTCCAGGAGGGCCTGGTAGGCGGCCAGGGCGTCGTCGACCGCGGCGGGGTAGGGGTGTTCGGGGGCGAGGCGGTAGTCCACGGAGATGACCGTGGCGCGGGTCCGCCGGCCGATCTGGGAGGCCAGGCCAGCGGCCTGGAAGGCGTCGCCCAGGACGTAGACGCCGCCGTGGAAGTACAAGACGGTGTGGCGGGGCTCGATTCCGTCCACGGTGATCTCGGCGACCGGGACGCCGCCCAGCACGGCTGCGGTCACGCTGATCTCGGCGGGCAGCGGCTGCGCTGACAGCAGTTCGCGCAGTTGCCGCCGCTGCTCGGCGACGTCGAGGCCGGCGGGGAAGGCTGACTGCCGCAAGATCGCGTCGAGGTTGTCCCGCTGCTCGGTGCTCACGGAGGATCTCCTTTCGGTCGGGGCTGGCCAGGCAGCACTCCATTGGCTCACCCGCCCCTGGCCAGTCCGCTGCTGAAAATCTCCCTGCCGGGAGGCGGGCTACTGTCAGGCTCGCCGCCAGGAAGGTGACCAGGCGTCACCGGATCACGGTGATTCGCGCGACCGGAGCACCGCAGAACCGACCCCGGTCAGCGCAACGATCGAGCACGCCCGAAGCCGGGAAGGCCAGTAGGCACACGGTTGGATCAGGCTGCGGGAATCGCGGTGCGGAGGAGGCCGAAAGTGAAGTTGTGCACAGGAGCCGGGCTTGTGCCGGGCACGCCGTCGGCGCGCTGGCGGGTGACATGACAGTCCCGGGGCCGCAGTCCGGGACCGTCAGCGGGAATCCGGCCGCGCCCGCCCACGTGAACCGGAACACCGCCCGCCGGGTAGTGCCGCTGTTCCGCCCCTACCGGGCCCAGGTGGCCGCCGTCGTCGGGCTGATCGTGGTGACCTCGACGATCGGCATCATCAACCCGCTGCTCATCCAGGTGGTATTCAACGAGGCCCTGTTCGTCCCCGGCGGCCCGAACCTCCGGCTGCTCGTCATCCTGGTCACCATCATGGCCGTCGTCCCGATCATCAACGGCGCCATCGGCATCCTGCAGACCTACGAGACCACCCGGGTCGGGCAGCTAGTCATGCGGGACCTGCGCGACCGGCTCTACTCGCACCTGCAGACGCTCCCACTCGCCTTCTTCACCGACACCAAGACCGGTGAGATCCAGTCCCGGCTGGCCAACGACGTGGGTGGAGTCCAGTCGGTGGTCACCACCACCGCCTCGACCATCCTGGCCAACGTCGTCATCTTCGTCTCCACCATCGTCGCCATGATCATCCTCAGCTGGCAGCTGACCATCGTGGCGGTCATCACTGTGCCGGTGTTCTTCTGGCTGACCAAGATGGTCGGCGAGCGGCGCCGCCAGGTGGCGCGCTCGACCCAGGAGTCGCTGGCGGCGATGAGCGCTCTCAGCGAGGAAACCCTGTCGGTGTCCGGCGTGCTGCTGGCCAAGGTGTTCGGCAACCAGGCGCGCGACACCAGCCGCTACCACGATGAGAACCAGCGCCTGGCCGGCCTGGAAGTCCGCCAGCAGATGATCGGCCAGGGCTTCTACGCCATCGTGCAGTCGTTCCTGTCGATCACCCCCGCTGCGGTCTACCTGATCGCCGGCCTGCTGCTCGCGCACGGCACGGCCATCTCCGCGGGCACCGTCGTCGCGTTCACCACGCTGCAGACCCGCCTGTACTTCCCGATCGGGCAACTGCTGCAGGTCTCAGTGGAGCTGCGATCATCCCTGGCCCTATTCGACCGGATCTTCGAGTACCTGGACGTGGTGCCCGACATCGTCGATGCCCCCGACGCCGCCGATTTGCCGGCGATCAGCACTGGCAGCCGGGTGACGCTCAGGGAGGTCTACTTCCGCTACCCCGGCGTGCCGGTGGACGCGCTGGCGGGCGTCAGCCTCGAAGCCGACCCCAGCCAGCTCGTGGCGCTGGTCGGGCCGAGCGGTGCCGGCAAGACCACCATCAGCTACCTGATCCCGCGGCTGTACGACGTCACCGGCGGGTCGGTCCAGATCGACGGCGTCAACGTGCGGCACGTCCGCCAGGCATCGCTGGCCGCCGCCATCGGCTTCGTGACCCAGGAAAGCTACCTTTTCCACGACAGCATCCTGACCAACATCCGCTACGGCCGTCCCGCCGCCTCCATGGCGGAGGTGGAGGAAGCCGCGCGCGCGGCGTACATCCACGACCGGATCATGGAGTTCCCCGACGGCTACGACACGATCGTGGGCGAGCGAGGATACCGCCTGTCCGGCGGCGAGAAACAGCGCCTGGCCATCGCAAGGGTCCTGCTGCACGACCCGCGCATCCTGATCCTGGACGAGGCGACCTCCGCCCTCGACACAGCCAGCGAACGCGAAGTCCAGAAGGCCCTCGATGCCCTCATGGGGTCACGGACCACCATCGCCATCGCCCATCGCCTGTCCACCATCGTCAACGCCGACGTCATCAACGTCATCGATGCCGGGCGTGTGGTGGAATCCGGTACCCACCGCTCCCTGCTGGGCCAAGGCGGCGTGTACGCGTCGCTGTACCAGGAGCAGTTCGAGGGCGGCAAGATCCAATGGCGGTGCCCGGACGGCGACATCATGACCGACGGAACCATCCGGCATCGGCAAACACAGCCGGCGTAGTCATTGCTTGCACCGGTCACACGAGCACGATGGCCGGGCTACGCGTCGGCAGTCTCCGGGGCCTGCACATTGGGTCCGGAGCGTCGCGCCCCGGGCTGCCAGTGCAGTATCCGTTGGGTCGTACCCGGCAGCAGGCTTACCTCAGACGGCTTGTCGGGCTTAGCCCGTTGGGCTTGGACGATCGCCAGAACGCTGCCGATCAACGCGAAACCGACGATGATCTTGAATGCCAAGACGAGCCAGCCCGCCAGGGAGCTGGTGTAGAACAGCGGTTGGTTGAACCCAAGGGTGTCGTTGACCTTGACGGTTGGCACCATGTCGCCGAGGTGCCACACCAGTAGCGAGAAGATGTCGTTGCCGGTGATCAGATCAGTCAAGGACACCCGCTCCGCCGGAGCCGCACCGGCCTTCGGCGCCACCAGGTAAAACCGGACCACGTCGTGTTTGGCCAGCAGGAGAAGCAGCTGGTCCCACACCGCGATCGACGTGGAGACGATCAGCCCGAAGTACAGGGCGAACAGCGACTTGGCCGTAAGTCTGCCCTGGGTGAAGCGCCAGACCAGCATCGCGCGCCGCTTGGGTTCGATTATGGGAAATAGCAGATGATAGGTCACGACGATCAGCAAGACGATGATCAGGACGTGCACAACGAGCGGTGCGCCGACCACCAGAGACTGGATCCCCGTGGAGTACGGCGCCATCAACACCAGGAGATAGCCGCAAGCCCCGAGCATCAACAGCCATAGCAACACGGCGCCGGTGCCGACTTTGGCCGCAACCGGCTGCAACCGTGCCCCAATCCGAGCGATCCGGGGCGTGGGAATAACCCAGAACGTTGTCAGCCAGGACGCGGCGAGCACGCCGGCACCGGCCAGCGCCCAGTCCCAGCCGTGCAAGTTACCGATACCGATAGCGAGGATCAACCCGATTGCGAGCGGCCCCGGGAGAGGCAGACATCGCAATGCCAGGCGGACGCGGGCCATCGACTGCGCGCGCTCGTCGTTTGCCATCGCCGCCTCCGAGGCCTGGCCGGGTCGATCACTGAGAAAGAGAGCAGCCCGAGCCTGTTGATACACAAACTCCCTCCCACGCGCACCGCTCCGCATGAGCCCCCCGGGCTTGCTCGCCAGGCATCCTTCGCAGGGGATGTCGCGACCGCGAACTATGCGGCAGATGCGGGCGTTGCGAGGCTCAGCCGATGCGCTCGGCCAGCGAGACGATGATCCCTTCCGGCCCCCGGACGTAGGCCATCCGCCAGGCGCCCTCGTACTCGCCGATGCCACCGACCAGTCCATAGCCCTCGGTAGCTGCCCAATCGACAGCCGCCTGCAGGTCGCTGACCTCGAAGGCCACGTTGCGCAATCCCAGTTCGTTGGCCATGGCGGCCGGTGATCCCGGCACGGAGTCGGGTCGCACGAAGCTCGAGAGCTCCAGGCGGGTGCCATCGCCGGGCGGCTTCAGCATGACGATCTCGGTGCGGGAGCCGGGAATGCCGCAGACCGTGTCCAGGAACTCGCCCTCGACGAACGTCCTGCCCTCGACCTCCAGGCCCAGCGCCACGAAGAAGGCGGTCACGACGTCGAGATCTGCGACCGTGAGGCCGACGTGGTCGAAGCGTCGTACATGTGACATGGGCCCGTCCTCCCGTCGTCGTACCGGCCGTGCATCCGCCACGGTAGGCGTTCTCAGTGCCTCTCGTTGCGGGACCTCCGCAAACCCACACCATCAGCGGCTATGAGAGTGCGCGTCTTGACGGGAGGCTGACACACCTCCGGCCTGGAGCCGCGTCCCCGGCGCAGGGGCGCATCTCCGATGATGGGGGCATGGAGTGGACCTTCACCGGCGAGGTGATCCAGTGGCGTGGACCAGCGCCTTACCTGTTTCCCAAGGACGGCCGCACAGTGCTCGTATAAGGCGCGGTCTGCGCGTGAGCCGGGCCGGCGTAGTGGAGACTAGAATGAAGCGGTGGGAAACCGGGTAGCCGCCGCGCTTTACGTGCTCGCGATGGTAGCCGTCGTGGTCGGCGTGGACGTCCTGTTCTTCAGAGGCCACTTCTGGGCTCGGCTGATCGTGAACGTCGGAGTTGTCCTGGTATTTGCGGCGTTTTACTTGAGGTTCCTGAAGCGTCCGTGAGCGCAGCCGCCACACCGCGGGCTGGCCGTAGCCGCCGCGTCACGTCGCCGACGACGTACCTGAGCCCGTTTACGCACCGGCGCTTCCGGAAGTGGTCCGTCTTCATCTCACGCTGAAACCGGCATGTGAGTATGCCCCAGCCTTTTATCGCCGTGACTCGATGGGAAAGTGTCTGGCATGTCTTTCGCACCAGTGCCCGCGACGGCTGCGTGGCGGCACCGGGGTGCCCGGTCCGGCTTCGAAGTGGTGTACTTCCAGGCTGGCACTGGTGGGTGCCGGATCGAGGGGTGGACCACTGCGGTCGAGGACGGCGATACCTGGGCCGTTGAGTACGCCATAGAACTGGACGCAGGCTGGGTAACCCGCAGCGCACGGATCCGGGGGCGGTCCCAGGCCGGATTCAGCTCGAGGCTGCTTGAGGCTGACGGGGCAGGCCGCTGGCTGGTTGACGGTAAGAGCGCGGCGCACCTTGATGGCTGTCTCGATGTGGACCTGGAGTCCTCGGCCATGACCAACGCGCTGCCCGTGCACCGGATGGCCCTCCCCGCCGGCACCCGGGCGGATGCTCCAGCCGCCTACGTCCGCGCGGCCAGCCTTGCCGTGGAGCGGCTGGAGCAAACCTACGCGCGTACCCGTGGCCAGGCCACCCGCCAGTGCTTTGACTACAGCGCTCCCGCCTTTGATTTCAGCTGCCGCCTGGTGTATGACGAATCCGGCCTGGTAGCCGACTATCCGGGGATCGCCGTGCGGGCGGCCTGACTGGCCTGAATACCAGCCGACTCACGAAGGTGCCACGTCCGCGGCCACTCAGTCGAGATCGAACTCGTTACCCTCGACGTCCTGCATCACGAGGCACGACTCGTTGTCGTCATCGGCAAGCAGTAGTCGCACGCGTACCGCGCCGAGCGCGATCAGCCGTGCGCATTCGGCCTCCAGTACGGCCAGGCGCTCTTCACCCACGAGCCCGGTGCCGACCCGCACGTCAAGATGCACCCGGTTCTTGACGACCTTGCCTTCGGGAACGCGCTGGAAGAACAGTCGTGGGCCCGCACCTGTGGGATCAATGCATGCGAACCATGAACCCTGATCCTCAGGCGGCAGCGTGCGATCGAAATCGTCCCAGGTAGCAAACCCCTCCGGTGGCGGCGGTACGACGTACCCCAGCACCTCGCACCAAAAACGAGCGACGCGCTCAGGTTCTGCGCAGTCGAAGGTGACCTGGAACTGCTTGACCGATGCCATCGATCCACCATAGAGGCGGGGTCCTCCGTCGTCTCCACGGGCCCGCCCCTGGGCGGTCAAGGTTCTTGCGGGCCCTGTCGTAACGCATCGTGGTGCGCGGGTCGGCGTGACGGGCGACGATGGGACACGGTGGAGGGCTTGAACCGGCGGACCTCCTGCATCCAGCGGATGTACAGCTCCAGATGCGGACGCCGAGCGGCCAACGGTCCAGGTCCTGTCTCCCGCGATACAGAATTACCCTTTGTCATCAGCCCGTGACGATCCGGCCGGTCGCACGGTGGTCGGCTGCAGCGGCAGGCTACGATAAAGGGATCTCTTCGGGAGGAGTCAGCGGCAATGACCCGGGCTGTGCACGTCCCTTACACCGTCGAGCAGGATGAAGACGGCATCTGGTGCGCTCACGCGCAGTTGCGTCCGGGCGTAGGGGCTAACGGCGAAGGCGATACTGCCGAGGCCGCGGTCGCGGACTTGCGCGAGGCCCTCGAAGGCTTGGTCGCTGAGTTTGGTGCCCCTGATGAGCTGACTCTGACGGTTGACGTGGCCTGATGCCGCCAGTCCCGTCCGTGCGCGGGGAGCGCGTCGTCCGCGCGTTAGAAAAGGCTGGGTTCAAGGTGGCCCGGACTGCCGGGAGTCACCACATCATGCGTCATCCCGATGGGCGCGGGACCACGGTCCCAGTACATCAAGGCCGCGATGTGGCCAAGGGAACGCTGCGCGGAATTCTTTCGGACACTGGCCTGACCGTCGAGGAACTGCGACGTCTGCTGTAACACGCGGAAGGTACGGCCTGACGTTCGCCCAGCGGCATGAGAGCGCCCGTGCCGGCCCTCGACTCGGCGAAGCGAAACACCCGGGTGCCGGGCGACGTCTCGCGAGGGAGCGAGGACTCAGCGGGCGGGGACGGGCTCGGACGACGGCCGCCACTCCCGCCTGATCAGCCCGTAGACCCATGAGTCAGAGACCTCGCCGTTCACGATGCAGTCTTCCCGCAACGTCCCTTCACGCACGAAGCCGAGCTTCTCCAGCACCCGGGCAGATGCCACGTTGCGCGTATCGGTCTCAGCCTGGACGCGATTCAGGTCCAGCGTGTCGAATGCCCACCGCAGCAAGACGCGCGCGGCCTCCGTCGCGTAGCCGTGGCCCCACGCTGCATCGTCGAAGCAGTAGCCCAGCGACGCGCTGCGGTAGTCCGGATTCCACCGGTTCAGGCTGCACCAGCCGATGAACGCCCCGTCGGAGACACGATCCACGGCCAGCCGCGCCCCGGTGCCCTCCTGTGCCATCTGCCGGCAAGCCGTGATGAACCGCTCGGCGCGCACGCGTTCGCTCCACGGCGGCGCGTCCCAGTAGCGCAGCACGTAGGCGTTGCTGTGCAGCGCGAAGAGGTCGTTCGCATCCGCGTCGTCGAAGGGACGCAGTCGGAGGCGAGCGGTGTGCAGCGTGGGGGTGGGCAGCGACGTGCCCGTCATGTTCCCTCCCGTGATTGGTGGCCGATCAATCAGACATCCGATGCCGGCCACTCGCAACGGGATTTCTCGGCGGGCGGGCAGGAGCCCAGGCCGGGCGGAAACCTACGGCCAGACCACGGGGAACAGGGGATGATCCAAGACCGCGCCTGCCGGGAGCTGGGATTCCAGGCCATCGAACGGCGGCGAGGTGCGCCACGGCCGCGGCGCGTGCCGCGCATCGGCCGACAGGTAGCGCAGCGACAGCACCCGGCGGCGGCCGCGGAACGGGAACCCCGGCGCCCCGTGCACCGTCAGGAAGTCGAAGAAGATCGCGTCGCCCGGCTCCAGCTCGAAGCGGCGGATGTCGAAGGCGTCCCGGTCGGCCTCGATGTCCGGCAGTTCGGCCAGGCTCCCGTCCGGGAACCACTTCGCCTCCCCGGCCAGGAATGTCCGCGGCATGAGCCAGGGCCCGCGGTGCGAGCCGGCCAGCAGCTCCAGGCAGCCGGCCGCGGGCACCGGGTCCACCGGTATCCAGGCGCTCACGCCTCGCCCGTCAACGTTGTAGTAAGGCTGGTCCTGGTGCCAGGGGGTGCGCTGCCGGGTTCCGCCTTCCTTCACCAGCACATGATCGTGATAGAACCGCACCTGCGGCGTTCCCATCAGCGCCGCGGCGATCTGCGGTACGCGGGAGTGGCGGGCCAGCCCCTCGATCTGCGGGACGTCCTCCCAGCGGCGGAAGTCCTCAGTGAAGGAACCGGGATCACCCAGGCCGCTCGCCACCTGGGCCAGCGGGCCAGGAACGGCCAGCACGACCTCGATCGCGGCGACCGCAGCGGCTATCTCGGCCGGATCCAGGACCCCGCGCACGCAAGCGACGCCGTCGCGGGCGAAAGCCGCAGCCAGTTCCGGTCCCGGCTGATCCAAGTCCACGGCTATCCCTCCTTGCTATAGCGACACTCTGGCCGATCCGGACCGTACCACCACGAACACCCCCGCCCCAGACGCCCGGGACCGCGCGCCCACCAGCTGATGCGCAGGCCATGCACGCAGGCGGCCATCCGGTTCAGGCTGCCATGCCCTTCAGCCCCGGAGCCGCCGAGGTGCATCAGGCGGGTGCCATGCTCGATGAACATCAGGACGTACAGTCGTTTCAGCAGCGCCGTGTCAACGTGCAGGAAGTCGGGCCGCGAGGATCCCGGCGGCCTGGGCGTGCAGGAACTGCCGCCAGGTCGGGCCCGCGCATGCGTCGTCGGACTTGGCTGATCCGGCCGCAGCCTTGTCTGCCAACCTGAATGATTCCGCGAGGTCAGGGGCTCGACAGAGCCACCAGCCCGAGCCGCTCTCCGCGGCGGTCGACGCGAAAGGAACGGCATCCATGCCTAACGAGCGAGTAGGCGACCCTGGCCACCGGGGAAGCACGATCGCTGACCTCGCCGAGGCCGCAGGTCCCGGCTCAATCGATGGCCGCCACCTTCTGCTGGTCGGCGCGGGGCCTGGCCTTGGAACGGCCGTGGCACATCGCTTCGCCGTGGGCGGCTACCGGGTAACCCTGGTGGCGCGCAGCTCGGACGGCCTCCGCAATCTCGCGGGCACCTTGGCCGACACCGGCGCCAAGATCAGCACCATCGCGGCCGATGCCAGCGATCCCGATGGGCTGGGCGCCCGGATGAGGGAGCTCTATCTCGGAAATGGCGCACCGGGCGTCATCGTCTATAACGCCGTCATGGGAGCTCCAGACCAGCTGCTGAGCTCAAGTGTCGCCCACCTCCAGGCGGCGTATTCAGTAGATGTCATCAGCGCCATCGTCGTCGCGCAGGTGGCCGCCCCGGCGATGCGGGCCGCCGGCTTCGGGACCATCCTCGTCACCGGAGGCGGGTTCGCCGACCACCCGATCCCGGCCCTGGCAACCGTTTCCCTCGGCAAGGCGGCCCTCCGGTCGGCCGCGACAATGCTCGGCGCTGACCTGGAACCGGACGGCATCCGGGTGGCCACACTGACGATCGCAGGGCAGATAGTTGCAGGTACTTCCTTTGACCCGGAGCGCATCGCCGAACGCTACTGGGAGGTTGTCCACGTGGACGGTCCATGGCAGGCAGAATTCCGATTTACCGGCGAGTAGGCGACGTCTTACGGATGCGGCCAGGGAAGGCTGATCGCGGCATCTGCACGTCTTGTTACGCGCGGCTCGACCGGCAGGAGATGACTAACCTCGCAGAGCCGGGCCCGGGGTCAGTACTCGCTCTTGATGTTGAAGTAGGAACCGCGAATGGTTCCGGCTAGCTTCGACTTCTGCCTCGCGAACTTGAACTGCGAGGCGAGTTCCGCGGGGACTGCCATCCCTTCGGAGAGCTTGAACCCGACCGCCCGCTTCCCGGGAGCGTCGACGGTGTACATCACGTTGATCGACAGACCGCTCTCATAAAAGACGTAGGCCATCCGGATGTTCTCGACCTGGAAGGCCGTAACCTCGAGAGGGCAAGACAAGATGACGATGTCGCGTTCTTCCTTGAGGATCCGGTGCACCCAGTCGATGGTCGTCTTGGCGTTGCTCGCAGGCTCCACCGTGAAGACGTGGCCGTACTTGTTCTTGAAGTAGCGGGCCTCATTCGCTCGCAGACCAGCGAGCGCGGCCGCGACCGGCGACGACTCCAGACCGACCGTTGACACGGTGTTGAAATCCACGATGTACGGCAAGATGCCCCCGAACGCGCCAAGGTATGTCCGTTGTACGCCGGGGCCGAGGCTACCTCAGCCGTGAAGGCTGCGCGCGGAGCGTGATCTCAGCACCCACCCCACCAAGCGGATCATTAGCCACACCCTGATAACCCTGTCCCGCGCGCCGCGATGAGTTCTGCGGCGTCCGGCGGTCGTACTGCCGAACCCGTCACCGAGGAGGACTTCTGATGCGCAGCGTGACCTATTCGATGGGCGTCTCACTGGACGGCTACATCGTCGGGCCGGACGGCGGCTTCGACTGGACGGCGCCCGACGAGGAGGTCTTTCGCTTCGTCACCGACGAGATACGACAGGTCGGCGTCCACCTGCTGGGACGAGCGCTGTACGAGACGATGCTGTACTGGGAGACCGCCGACCAGGATCCATCGCTCGACGACTCAATGCTCGAGTGGGCCGCGATCTGGAAGGCGCTCCCCAAGGTGGTGTTCTCCACCACGCTGCCGGCGGTGCAGGGTAATGCCCGCCTGGCCTCCGGCAGCCTGGCGGAGGAGATCGAGCGGTTGCGGGCCGAGCCGGCGGAGGGCGACATCGCGATCGGCGGCGCGACTCTCGCCGCCGAGGCGGCCGCGCTGGGCCTGATCGACGAGTACCGGGCCAGGGTCTACCCGGTGCTGGTTGGCGGGGGCATTCCGTACTTTCCCCAGCGCGAGCGCCGGGTGGATCTCGAACTCGTCGAGACCCGCACCTTCAGCTCGAGAGTCGTCTACCTCCGCTACCGCGTGGCCCGCTAGGCCAGAACCAGCGATGCCGGCGAGTGCGCGGACGTGCTGGACCCCACGCACCAGCCGGCGTCGTCATGGCATATCGGCAGTACCGGAGCGGAGACGGGCAGGTTCAGCCGCACCGGCCCCGAATCGCGGGGGGTGGCAGCGGGGACGACAGCGGGGCGGCCGTCGGGATCACCGCGATGGCGGCGCTGGCCCGGGACTCCTCCTGTCCGATCGGACAGGGCCGGCCGCTCGATGCGAACCACCGTCTGCCGCTCCGCCCGCCATAGCACTCCTCCGCCGGCCCACTCGAAGGCCAGCACCCGTCCGGACAGGGCAACGGTCAGCGCGGTCCGGCCGCCGCGACCGGCGGGCAGCCCCGGCAACCTCTGACTCGAGAGGGCGTGGAAGCCGCACGTGCACCCCGGATCGGGGGCGTCGTGAGCGCCCTGGAACCGGCATGTGGCCCTTGCGTCAGCCGGGTAGCCAGAACCGCCGGCCAGCGGAACGAACAGTTCGCCCGCCTGCCAGGCCAGCTTGTGGGCCCACACCACCCACAGCCCATTCACGGTCGTGGTCAGATGCTCTTGGAGTTCTTCGGCCAGTCCGGGCCGGGCGGCGGTCCCGGCCACGAAGTCAGCTACCAGGCGATCTCCGCTGCACATGGCGCCCTCTTCTCTCACGTAGCTAACCCGAGGGTAAACCCGTGACCGGAGATTCCCGCACCGAGATTCCAGACTCCTTCCGATACCCGTCGCCGCCGAAAAATTTGCATAGATCAGAAATATTGCGTTCATCAGCAAGTTTGAGCTAGCGTCTGCTCATGCCGGAAGAACTGACGGGGCTGCGGGAGCGCAAGAAGCTGGCGACCCGCGCCGCCTTGGGCCAGGCGGCCTGGCAGCTGACTATCGAACGCGGCTACGCGCACACCCGGGTGGAGGACATCGCCGCCGCGGCCGGCGTGTCCGCGCGCACGTTCAGCAACTACTTCTCCAGCAAGGAAGAGGCGCTGCTGTCGGTCGGCGAGGACCGCGGAGCGCGGATGGTATCCGCGCTCCGCGGCAGGCCGGACGGCGAGAGCCTGTGGGAGGCGCTGGCTCACGCAGTGTCTGAGCAGTTCGCCGGCAGCGGCGAGGTACCCCAGGCGGACGCGCGGTCGATCGCGTTTCCGCCGGAACTCGCCGCTGCGCAGCGGAGGCTGCACTCAGCCATCGAGGCCGCGTTGACCGCCGCGATCGGCGAGCGGACCGGCACCGACCCCGAGCGAGATCTGTATCCGCGCCTGGTCGCCAGCGTGGTTGTCAGCGCGACCCAAACCGCCTTCGACCATTGGCGCACCAGCGAGTCAGGCGCCCCGTTCCCCGAGGTACTCCAGGAGGTCCTGCAGCAGGTCGCGGCTGGCCTGCCCGCCCCCGTCCAGGGCGGAGCCCACGGCCAGGCCACACCCCCCGGCGTGAGATAAGGAGATCGCCAGTGGACGCTGATGTCGTCATCGCCGGGGCCGGGCCGACCGGCCTCATGCTGGCCTGCGAGCTGCACCTGGCCGGAGTGCGCTCGATAGTGCTGGAACGACTGGCTGAGCCCACAGGCCTGTCCAAGGCACTTGCGCTCGTCGGGCGGTCTGTGGACACCCTCGACTACCGCGGCCTACTCGGGCGCTTCCAGGCCCGCGCCGCCGCCGCGGTGCCGAACGCCGCGCACTTCGCCTTGATCCCGCTGGACTTGCAGAAGGTCGGCGACCTCGGCTTGCGCGCTCTGTTCATCCAGCAGGCGGTCACCGAGGAAGTCCTGAACGAGTATGCGCGTGAGCTCGGCGTGGAGATCCGGCGCGGTCACGAGCTCACCGGAATGCACCAGGACGCTGAAGGCGTGCATGTCCAGTTCACTGGCCCGCAAGGACACGGCGAGCTGCGAGCCAGGTACGTGGCCGGCTGTGATGGTGGTACGAGCGCGGTCCGCAAGCAGGCCGGGATCGACTTTCCCGGCATCCCGCCGACCTTCCTGCTGCGCCTCGGCGACGTCAGGCTGGAAGCAGACGTGACGCCCTCCGATCTCCCTAATCTGCGGGTCCCCCTCATTCCCCTCGGCTCGGGGTTCTACCGCGTGATTACCACCGAGCCCTACCCGGCTGACCTGGACCGGGACGCCCCGATGACGCTCGACGAACTGCGCGCCAGCATCCGCCGGGTGAACGGCCAGGACCTGCCCATCAGCGGGACGAGATGGGTGTCGCGGTTTACCGACGCCAGCCGGCAGGCCGCGCAATACCGCGCGTGGCGCGTGCTGCTGGCCGGCGACGCTGCGCACATTCACCTGCCCGCAGGCGGGCCGGGACTGAACACCGGGCTGCAGGACGCGGTCAACCTCGGCTGGAAGCTCGCCGCCGAGGTCCGGGGCTGGGCGCCGCCGGGGCTCCTCGACACCTACCACACCGAGCGGTACGCCGAAGGTGCACGGGTGCTCATGCACACCCGGGCCCAAGGCGCGCTGATGGGTTCGGGGGCAGACGGCCGGGTGGCCGCGCTCCGCGAAGTGCTCGGCCAGCTCCTCCAGTTCGAGCAGCCGCTGCGCCACCTCCTCAACCTGATGTACGCGCTCGACACCTGCTATGACACGCGCACCGCTGATCCGCACCCCCTGGCCGGCCGCTGGGCGCCAGACCTGGCGCTGACCACCCCAGCAGGGGCCCCCAGCATCGCTGAACTCATGCACCCAGCCCGCGGCGTCCTGCTCGACCTCACCGAGAACAGCACATTCGCCGGGGATGGGCACGGCTGGAGGAACCGGGTGGACATAGTCACCGCGTACTGCAACGCACCCCCCGCCGCCGCCCTGCTCATCCGGCCCGACGGGTACGTGGCCTGGGCCGCCTCCCCGGACACCCCCGGCCACGACGGCCTGCGCCAGGCCCTCACCACCTGGTTCGGCACCCCCGACCCTGACTGAGGAAATGCGCTGAATGCCTGCACCGGCGTGACTAGGGCTCGCTGAGGACTATGTCGCACTTGACGTGGGGAGCTATGAAGGCGCACAACTGTGCGGCCTCGGTCAGCAGCTCGTCTCGGTCCGCGCCGCGAAGGTTGGTAAACGGCTGGATGCGCAGTGTCTGGTCGCGGATCCGCCAGGTGCCTTGCCACATGCCGTCGATCAGGAAGGTCCCGGCGGTCGCGCCGTTGCCCGGCGGGAGCGGCACCGGGCGGCTGCCGCGAATCATCCGGGTGCGGTCGGCGTGTGAGAGCAGCAAGTTGTCGTATTCGGGCAGGAACTTGGGCGGGGCGGGGATGTCCTCTGCAGCCCGGGGGGCGTCGGGCAGGTCGTGCAGCACCTGCCCCGCCTCTCCGCGGAACGTCCGCAACGGCAGCCGCTCGACCACCTCGCGGAGTCGGGTCAGCCCGGACCATACCTGAATGTCCGCGACAGTCGCCGGGCCGAACGCGCCGAGATAGCGCAGGACCAGCGCATCCACTGGCACCGGACGAAGCGGCGCGCTGAGCCAGCTCTCCACCGGTGCCCATGCGGCGGGACCGTTCTGGCCCCAGATGCCCCGTGGTGGCACCTGGCACAGCGCGATGTGATGCGTCGCCGCGAACGCCAGCGCGCCTGGATCGGCCTCTGGCCAGTACTCCTTGAGCAGGCTGGCGAGTTCGCCGCGGGTGCGTGGCTGCTCCTCCAGCAGCCGCTTCGCCTGCTTGAGCAGCGCGTCGCGGTCCACACCCGCCATGCCGCGGCGAAATTGGGCGCTGAACTTGGCGGCGTGCAGCGGATAGAACAGTGCGCGCCAGTCCAGGCAGTCGCGCGCGCTGACGAGATGCACGGTGTTGCGCATCAGGTGCAGCCGTACCACCTCACGCTGCTCGGTCAGTGCCGACAGCTCGTCCGGCGCGAAGCTCTGGAGGCGGGTCCACAGCCCCACGTACGGGGCGAGCGGCGCCTGGGACTGCATCCCGCCCAGGTGCTCGATCATGCCGATCGCTGGTGCCGGCGCGCGTTCGAGCAGATGCTGGCGAGCCAGCGTGGCCCGGTTGAGACCACGCTGGCTCAGCACCTCGGTCACTGCAGCGGCCCGAAGAAGGCCTGCAGGTCCGCCGCCAGCTGGGCCGGGGCCTCCATCGCCGGGAAGTGCCTGCCGCGCTGGAACTCGGTCCAGTGCGCGCCGCCCGGCGCGGGGACCAGCTTGCGGACCGTCTCGTCGGCACCGAAGACCGCGAAGCCCTGCGGTACGGCCAGCGGCGCGCCCCAGTCGGACGAGTGCGCCTGCTCGTACAGGGTGTGCGCAGCGGTCGCGCCGGAGCCGGTGAACCAGTACAGGCTCACCGTGGTGAGCATTTGGTCACGGTCGACGGGCAGGTCGGTCCACTCGTGGACCTTCTCCGCGATCCAGGCCAGCTGCAGCAGCGGTGAGTCGGTCAGGCCGTAGCCGATGGTCTGCGGCCGGCTGTTCTGGATCGCCAGGTAGCCGGAACCTTCCTGCTTGAACGCATCCATCCGGTCCAGGATCAGCTTGTTGACCGGGTCGTTCTCGTCGAGCGAGCCGGCCATCCCCGGCATGAAGGTGGCCGCGGCCGCGGCGGTCAGCGGATCGGTCACCACGTGTACGCCGATCACATGATCGCGGTCGAGGCCGGCGACCATGCCGGACACGCCGGCGCCGATGTCGCCGCCGTGCACGCCGTACCGCTCGTAGCCGAGCCGGCGCATCAGCTCGGCCCAGGCGCGTGCGGTCCGGCCCATTGCCCAGCCGGTCGCGCCCAGCGGGGTCGAGAACGCGTACCCGGGCAGGGACGGCGCGACGACGTGGAAGGCCTGGCCAGCGGCGGGGTTGACCAGCGGCTCGATCAGGTGCAGGAACTCGGCGACCGAACTCGGGAAGCCGTGCGTGATCAGCAGCGGCTTCGCGCCGGGCTGGCCGGATGTGATGTACAGGAAGTGGATGCGCTGGCCGTCGATCTCGGTGGTGAACTGTGGGTACTGGTTGAGCCGCGCCTCGGCGGCGCGCCAGTCGTACTGCGTGCGCCAGTACTCGGCCAGCTCCTTCAGGTAGCCCAGCGGAACGCCGCGGGTCCACTCCACGCCGGCCGGCTCGCCGGGCCAGCGGGCATGGGCGAGCCGGTCATGCAGGTACTCGACGTCGGCCTCGGGGATCTCGATGCGGAAGGACTGCATGCCGTTGCTCATCGCGCTTCTCCTTATCAGCGGGCCGGTACGGCCGGGCGCTCAGCCGGGGACTCTGTGCTCACACGGAGAAGGCTAGAGACAATAGCGGAAAGGAACCTTCCTAGATTGCCGTCAGGATCGAAGCATGCTGGAAACCTCGGCGCGGCTGCTGCGCCTGCTGTCCCTGTTGCAGGCCCGGCGTGACTGGACCAGCACCGAGCTGGCCACCCGGCTCGGCGTCACCACCCGCACCATCCGCAATGACATGGGCCGGCTGCGCGGACTCGGCTATCCGGTCAACGCGCGGCCGGGCGTGGCCGGCGGGTACCGGCTCGGCACCGGTGGTGCCCTGCCGCCGCTACTGCTCGACGACGAGGAGGCGGTAGCGGTCGCGATCGGATTGCGTACCGCCGCGAGCGGCTCGATCGCGGGGATCGAGGAGACCTCGGTGCGCGCACTGGCGAAGCTGCAGCAAATGCTTCCCCCGCGGCTGCGACGCCAGGTCAGCGCTTTCCAGGCGTACGCGATGCCGATGCCATCGCGCGGCCCGCAAGTGAATCCAGACGTACTGACCGTGATCGCGAGCGCGTGCCGGGACCATGAGCGGCTGCGGTTTGACTACCGGGCACACTCCGGGGCAGCCAGCCAGCGCTCGGTGGAGCCGTACCGCCTGATCAACGACCGGCGCCGCTGGTACCTGGTGGCCTGGGACACCGACCGGGACGACTGGCGTACTTTCCGGGCCGACCGGATCGAGCCGCGGACGCCGGCCGGGCCACGCTTCACGCCCCGCGAACGACCGCCCGACCGGGAGATCGCGGCGCAGGTGGCACGAGGAATCGGAGAGGCGACCTGGCGGTACCGGGCCCGGGTAATCGTGCACGCGCCGGCGGAATACGTACGAGGTCGGCTTCCGATCCCCGTGGAAGTGGAGTCCCGAGGGGAGGACCAGTGCGCGTTCGAGCCGGGCTCGGACCATCCGGAGATGCTCGCCCTCTACCTGGGCATGCTGGACGCGGACTTCACCATCGTGGACTCGCCGGAGCTGGTGGACGCGCTGCGCAAGCTGACCAGGCGCTACCAGCGCGCGATCGACGCCAGCCAGCAGACACCCAGCTAGCCCCGCGCCGTAGCCGATGCCACTCAACGGATCCTCTACACAAGACCCATACCAGTCGATCACGCGCAACTGAGCGCACATGATGGTGCGCGGGACCCTCATCAGTGGCAGGCCGGCAGGCGCTCGAGCGGGGCGGTCCCGTACATCTGCGGCAGGCCGGGAACCGGCCGCCGACGGGTGGCCGCCCGCCTCCCAGGCTAACCAGCGGCCGCGTTCTCCATCCCATCTCCTCACGGGCAGCACCTCGCCGTCCCGGCGGCGGCTTACCGTGGCGGCATGATGGACCCGGCCAATGCACGCGATCACGACGATCTGTTCACGACCGAGACAGCGGGCCTGCCAGAGCTGGCACGCTCGGGCGTGATCCGGCTCTGGGACGGGAACCGGCTTGACCTGCGCATCGGCTCGGTGCGCAAGAACATCGGCGGTGCCGAGCTGCGCATACTCGGCTACAGCGGATCGATACCAGGCTCGAACCTGCACGTCGCTCAAGGATCACAGATCACCGTGCAGGTCAGGAACGATGGCGATGTCGAGGCGACCATGCGCTGGCACCGGGAGCCGGCCCGATGACCGCCGGGCCTGCGGGCTCGCGGCTGGACGTGCTGGTGATCGGCGGCGGACAGGCGGGCCTGGCCATGGGCTATCACCTGGCGCAGTCCGGGCGGTCCTTCCAGATCGTGGACGCCGGCGCGGAGATCGGCGGGGCGTGGCGATCACGATGGGATTCGCTGCGGCTGTTCACATCGGGCCGGTATGACAACCTGCCGGGCCTGCCCTTCCCCGCTGCGCCAGACACCTACCCGGGCAAGGACGACGTCGCGGACTACCTGCAGGCCTACGCCGCAAAGTTCGGGCTGCCGGTGCGGCTCGGCACGAGCGTGACGTCGCTAGCCAGAAGCGACAGCGGCTACGTCGCCAAGGCAGGCGGCGAGGCGCTGGAGGCCCGGCAAGTGGTGGTCGCCACTGGGCCTTTCCAGGTGCCGTTCATCCCGCCGATCGCCGGAGAGCTCGACCCGGGCGTGCGCCAGATCCACAGCGCACACTACCGGCGCCCCCACAGTGTCCCGCCGGGAAAGGTCCTGGTCGTCGGCGCCGCGAACTCCGGATGCCAGATCGCCGCCGAACTCGCGGCCACCCACTCCGTCGACCTCTCCGCCGGCCAGCGGATCCCGGCGATCCCCCAGAGGCCACTGGGCCGCGACGTGTGGGCGTGGGCGACGGCGCTGCGGCTGGACAAGGTGACTTCGGACTCGCGGCTGGGAAAGCGGCTGGCCGGACGGGATCAGGTGATCGGGCCCGGGCCGCGGCGGCTCGCCCGCCGCCACGGCATCCAGATCCGGCCCCGGGCGGCGGGCGCGGCCGGACGGACCGTGACCTTCGCCGACGGCAGCGCCGCGGACTTCGACGCCGTCGTCTGGGCCACCGGGTACGCCGCGGACCACTCATGGATCGACATCCCAGAGGCCAAGGACGACCAGGGACACATCCTGCACCAACGGGGCGTGACGCCCTCCCCCGGCCTGTACGTGCTCGGCCTCACCTGGCAGCACACCCGGGGCTCCGCGCTGCTCGGCTGGGTGGGGAGTGACGCGGCGTTCCTGGCCGGGCAGATCACCGGCGGGTGAACCGATGAAGGAGCAAAAGCATTCCGCCGAGCAGGCACCGGCCATGACGCCCATCCCCGCACCGACGGCTGGCCAGTCGATACGCACCCCCGCCCTGTGGGGACTGGCATTCGGCGCCATCCAGGCCGCCGCACCACTCGCCCTCTGGTGGCTCGACCAGTCAACCGTCCAGGCTCTCCTGCTCGTCCTGATCGCAGCCGTCTACATTGGGTTCGCCGTGGCAGACGGAAGACCCAGGGTCATCGCCGTCGAGAGCAGTGTCGCTGGCGCCTTCACCTTGCTTGCCGCCGCGGCCGTCACCGGATCGGCGTGGCTCCTGGTCCTGGGTTATGCAGGCCACGGTCTCAAAGACTTCTGGCAGGAGCGCAGTCACTACGTGGCCGGCACACGGTGGTGGCCACCGTTCTGCGCCGCCGTCGACTGGCTCGTCGCCGCGGTTCTCGTCGCCGAGATCGCTCTTGGGGTCGGATTTCATCACTAGCCATACGACAGGCCAGCAACACAGCTCCGCCGGCAGGGAGAGCCGACCGCCGCAGCCAGCCACCGAATGCCCCTTATGGGCAAAGGCTCACTGGTTCAGCGTTCGAATTCTGTGTCTGACCTGGGTGGAGCTAAGCGCGCCGCGTGGCCAGTTTGATGATCTTGGATCGAGGGTCACCGCTGAAGGTAGCCGCCGATCCAAGATCATCGATAGGGCCTCAGTTAGTGCTCGGACCTGGCAACTACTCGGGCTGCTGCCAAATCACCAGATCGAACTCGTTGCCCTCCGGGTCGGCGAATCCTCACGGTCAGGAACCCAGGGCGTCGCCATGTCCGGAAGACGTCCGCAGCGCATCCGTCAGCAAGGCGGCCAGCGCCTCGAGCTGCACGTCGGCCGAGGAAGAGACCTCCTGGTCCGACCCGTCCAGCGCCCGGGCGGCAAGCCCCGCCTTGCTGTCGATCAGCCCGGCGATCCGGGCGTCGATGGTCTGCGCGGCGATGATGCGCCACGCGGTCACCGGTTCGGCCTGCCCGATGCGGTGGCTTCGGTCGATGGCCTGGGTCTGCTCCGCGTCGGTCCAGGACATCTCGGCCAGCACGAGGTTCGAGGCGACCTGCAGGTTCAGGCCCACGCCAGCTGCGGTCAGCGAGCACACCGCGACCGCGACGTCCGGGTCGTTCACGAAGGCTTCGATGTTCGCCTGCCGCACTGTGGGCGTCTGGCCGCCACGGATCGACGAGAAGCGCACCCCCTGCCGGGTGAAGATCTCTTCGGCGGCGTCCATCACGTCGATGTGCTTGGCGAAGAAGACGACCTTGCCGGCGCTGCGGGCCAGCTGAGCCGCGTAGTCCGCGGCCAATCCGGCCTTCGCCTGGCCGATGCGCCGCATCATGGTGAACACGTTCTCGCCGGACTGGGCGGTCGCCGCCTCCTTCAGCTCCGACCGGGCCACCCGGCGGACGAGGTCGTGGTCGATTCCCCCGGCGCCGACGTCGGAGGATGAGTTCGCGAGCGCGGTCTTGTACCGCGCCACCATCCGCCCAGCGAGGTCCCGTTCTGCCGCCCGGATCGACCGGCCGACTCGTTCGTCCAGCTCAACGGGGAGGTCGGCGATACGGCGGGCGGGGATGTCGGCGGCCACGTCGAGCTTGCGCCGGCGCACAATGCCCAGGTCGATCACGCACTGGCGCGCCGCGGCGTAGAAGCTTCGGTCGGCGGGCGTCAGGCCGGTGTCCTCAAGCGCGTCCATTAGCTCGTCGAGGGGCTTGCTGTCGTCGATCCAGCCGAGGAACTGCCAGATCGTCCGGAAGTCCTCGATGTCGTTGATCAGCGGGGTGCCCGTCAGCGCCATCAGCAGGGGCCGGTCCGTACGGGACCGGATGCGGTCGGAGAGCGCGAGGACGTTCTGCGAGCGCTGCGAGGTCTTGTTCTTCATGAAGTGAGCCTCGTCCACGACCATGCCGCGGAAGCTGAAGTCACCGAGCCAGCCCATGTGGCGGTCGAGAACCTCGTAGTTGAGCACGACGATATCGGCGAAGCCGTTGACAGCCTCGCCGTCGCCCTGCACCACGGTGGCCTTACGGTGGGGAGCCCAGCGGGCCGCCTCACGGGCCCAGTTGGTCTTGACGACGTTCGGCACGACGACGAGCAGCGGGTAGGCGTTCGCCGCCTCCGCGGCGAGCAGCGCCTGGGCCGTCTTGCCCAACCCCGGCTCATCAGCAAGCAGGAACGTCCGGTGACCGGCAGCGGCCGCGGCGACCAGCCGCCCCTGGTGCGGCATCAGTTCCAGGCCCGCCGGGGTGAACCGTGCCGTCGGCGCCGGGAGCGCCATGCACGCCGGAGCACCCCCGTCGCCACGCTCGAAGGAACTCAGCAGCGGGCCGAGTAGCTCCCAGCCGCCCAGGCGGCGCGGACGGGAGGTGCGCTGCGGAACGGCGGCGAAGTCGGGGGCGAGAAAGGGGTTCGCCAGTTGCCGGGAGACCACCGACTGCGGCACGACCCGCCGCTGCGAGCCGGCGGAAGCCGTAGCGGTCTGCGTAGGCGCGATCTCCTCGGGGGCCGGCTCGATGCCAAGGTCCCGGAGCATCTCCCCCTTGAGCGACCGGGCCGCGTCGGAGACGCCGGAGCCCTCGGCCAGCAGCGCCATTAGCCCAGCGTCCTGGACGGCGGTCGTCGCGAGGATGGCCGCGACGCCGTCCAGGCGCTTGAGCTGCTCGGCCCGATGACTGTCGCTTCCGGCCGCCGCCCGGACCCGGGCGCGCTCGTCCCGCAGCAGCAGGGCGACGGCCTGGAACTTCGTGCGCATGGCAGGCGTCACGCGGCCGCGCCGGGCCGCCGCCTCGACCTCACGGACGGTTCGGGTGAGCATCGGGACGACATCGCCGCGGTGGTGGACGCGTCGCTGCTTGCGCGGGGTGGTACGGCGAGCGCCTGTCTGGCGCTGGCCTGGTCGAGCCAAAGACTTCTCCTCTGGAATGCCGGGACACGGTGGCCACGGCAGCATGCCGCACAGCCCCGCAGTCGGGACGAGAGAACGTCCCGGGCAGCGGGCCTGGCGCTTTCAACGCCGAGCCGACTCGCGGATCTCCGACGATCGACGCAGGCGGCCCTCGGCAGGCCCTTTACACGAACCCTGAGCCGCCGGTGAGTGGGCTGGAGACCACAGCGCGGGGAAACTCGTCGTCGGATGACCGGCTCGGTTCTCGGGTACCACTCATGTTAACGCGTGCGAGAGCGCATAATTCCCGGCCGCACTGTGGGTGAACGTCCTCAATTGCCGCTCTGGGGAAGCTGGTGACGCTGCGGTAGTGGGCTGGGACGTGGCGCTTCACGATGTCAAGTGTCGCAGGTAGCGGACTTCGGGGACGGGCCCTCCGAGATCGAGCAGCTGGCGTTTGCCCTCCGGGAGGAACTGGCAGGACTCGTAGAACCGGCGCGCCCGGGCGTTCCCTTCCAGCACCCATAGGCTCAGATCCATGCGGCCGCCTTCCTGCAATGCGTTGGCGGTGTGGTCCAGCAGCCGCCGGCCGATCCCGTGGCCCCACCACCCGGGCAGGACGTAACAGCCGTAGATCTCCCCCTGCCACGGGTACGTGCGGTCGGCATCACGGCAGGATCCCGCCACAATCCACCCCACGACGTCCGCGCCGCTGACGGCGACGGTCTCCGTGACCTGGCCGCCCTGGCTGGCCATGAGCTGGCGCCGGCGCTCGACATCGGCGAGCATGCCGTCCAGGAAGGAATCAGGCACCAGCCACGCTCGCTCATGCCGCTGGTCGGGGCGTTCCGGTTGTTGAGCGCAGGTGGCGGGGGAGATCTATCCTGGCCTGGTGCTTGACCTGAGCAGCCTCGATCTGGAGGAGATCGCCAGCGCGCTGGCCGACCAGACCGATTATGAACACCACTGGCTGATCAATCCGGACACGGGAGAGATCGCGTTCTGGACGGCTGACACCGGCATCGACGGGCAGACACCCGTCGACCTCGATGAACTGGACCTGATCGTCATCGAGCCGCTGCCGTCCTGGATCTGGTACCAGGACATGGCCGACTTCGCCGACGCAATCACCGATGAGCGCGCCGGGCGCAGGCTGGCCCGGGCTATCCAGGGCAAGGGAGCCTTCCGCCGGTTCAAGGACGAACTCCATGAAGAACATCCGGACCTGCTGCCGGCCTGGTACGCCTTCCGGGACACCCGGGCCAGCCGCCGTGCCGTGCAATGGCTGGCTGACAACTCGCTCATCGACGACGGCTCTGCGGACAGTTTCTTTTCCGGCCACCCGGATCCTGCCCTGCCCTGACCGTCAGCAAGCCGCCCCCGGCCGTCGCCTGGGAGGCCCGCTGGGTGCGCTGGCCCGACTGCTGGCGGCTGATCCTGGTTGCCGGACGCGCTGTCATAGCCGCTGGGAGCGCGCATCTTGCTGGGGGTACTGGCTGGTTGCCATCAGATGCGGACGCGCGCGACGATGGCTGCTATGGCGATGGTGTACCGCCGCCCGGCAGGGGTGATGCGGCAGAGCGTCAAGCCGCAGCTGGCCAGCGGGGACCGGGCCGGGCATCCTGGCCAGGTGAAGCTGGCTCGCTTCCTGGCGCACGTGGACGCCATCGCCGGGCCGGTCCTGGCGACCGTGAGCGGCCGGGTTGCTGCCGAGCTGATCGTCGGGTTCAGTGAGGGCGCCTGCCTGATTGATGGCGGTCATGACCTGGACAACTACCTGCTCCCGGTCGCCCAGCGGCTAGGCCCGGAGCGGGTGGCAGCCATCTTCGGCCGCAAGATCTGCGGGCCGTCGTCCCTCGCGGTGGGACCCGCCTGGCCGGACCCGGCCGGGACTGCCCCGCAGTTCTCGGCCCGGATGACCGGATCCCATGAGCGCAGAGAATGGAAACAAAAGCTCCACGACCGGCTCGCGGCGCAGGCAGCCGCCATCGATCCGGGCCCGGCCGGGCTGACACTCGCGCTGACGACCGGGCCGGGCCGCAATTGGGCCAGCCTCTGGAAGCCGCTCATCGAGGCCTTCGGCCCCGTGCTGGGCGAAGACCCTGCCCGGCCGTTTCACCCGCACGAAGACCGCATCGTCAGCCTGAGCCTGCATCACACCACCGACACCGGCCTTACCCAAGACGTGATCATCCACGCCTGGTGGACCCGCCTTTAGCCAGCCCCGCCTCTCGCCACGCACGCCATGACGAGGCCCGTCCCTGCCGATGAGCGGGACATCCGTTCGCTCGATTTCCGGATCGCGCCCCGCGGTGGTGGAATGAATCAGCGTCGCGTGCCGGTGGCGGGCTGCGTCAGGCATGGAGGCGTGGAGCGAAAGGGACCACGACTTCGTGGCCACCAACGACAACCAGCGAGCATCAGCGTTCAGCCAGCAGTTGCGGCAAGCCCACCAAGACCTGCGAGGCCAGCTCACCAGGATCCGCGAAGAACTCGGCCGAAATGACGACGTGCAGGCCGAGCTACAGGTTCACTGCCTGGCGTTCTGCTCGGCCGTGACCGCGCATCACGTGGGTGAAGACGACGGCATGTTCAGAGGACTGCTCGAGGCACGGCCAGACCTCGCGCCCACGATCGGGAACCTGATCGACGATCACGCCGCGATAGCTGCGATGCTGCTCCAGGTCCGGGCCTTGGCCACGCAGGCGAAGACGACTCCAGAGGAGGGTCTTCCGAGACTGCGACGTGAACTCGATGGCCTCGCCGCGATTGCAGAGTCGCATTTCGGATACGAGGAACGCGCCCTCAGCGCCGCCCTCGACATCGACGTGGCAGACACCGGGTGGTCCCGATCCGTGTTCAGGCCAGCCGAGCCGCAACATCCGGCGCCCTGAGGCCGTCGCGATCACCGCTCAACGTACTCATTTGCCGCTGCGAGCACGGCTTTGCGGTTGGGCAACGGCACCGGTTGCATCGGCGCGTGATCGGGTCTCCGGGCCGGGCTGTGATCAGCTCGGCGGCGGACCGCCTATTCTGCGGCGAACTCCATTCCCCAGCTGATCACTTCGGCTGGATGCAGCCGGATGATAGGCCCGGCTGGCTGACCATCTGGCCCGGTGGCATCCGGGAGCGCCTCCGCAGTGCCGCGGATCATCACGCATCGGGGCCGCCATGGCGGCAGCACGTCGTCGATCACCAGGGCGACGTTCGGGTTGCGCTGCGCATTGTGAAACTTCCGGGTCCGGGCAAAGTCCCGGCCGCCAACATCGATCGTGTCCAGCGCGGGGTTATAGCGCCAGCCGAGGGGAACGACATGCGGCATCCCGCCTGCGTCGATGGTGGCGAGCCGGCCGAGTTTGCCCTGGGCCAGGTAGGCCAGCTCAGCGTCGGAGAACACACTCATCGCGCGCTCACCTGCCCCTCGCGGTCGTGACCGGTCAACACTCCAGACGCTACACACCTGCCCCGGACGGAAGTATCCGCGACCCGCCACAGACATCCGGTCATGTTGCGACGAGAGTGGCTGCTGAGTAGTTGCTGCCTGGTGCGAGTTCTCTCTCTTAGATGCCGGCCTGCGGGCTGTGTTCGCGCTGCTGGTAGCCGGCGGTCATCCCGCCGTCTACCAGCAGCGTGGTCCCGGTTATGAACGCGGCATCCTCACTGGCATAAAACACCGCCGCGGCAGCGACGTCGCGGGCCTGGCCGACCCGGCCGATCGGCGGCAGCAGCCAGCCGCCACTCTCCTCGCCGTGGTCTGGGTTACCCGGCGGCCCCATATGCCGCATGCCTGGCCAGATATCGCCTGGGCACAGCACGTTCGAGCGCACCCCGTCCGGGCCTCCGTCCAGCGCGAGCATTTTTCCCAGCATGACAACGGCGGCCTTGGTCACCGAATACAGCCCGATCGCCTGCTCGCCCCAGATTCCAGCATCAGAGGCGATGTGGATCATGCATCCACGGCGGCGGGCCAGGTGCGGGTAGGCGTGCTGCGCATACAGCAGGTAGCCGCGCACGTTGACGCTCATGACCCGGTCATAGTCGGCCAGCGGCGTCTCGATCAGCCGCGCGGTCACCCCTGCGCCCGCGTTGTTGACCAGCACGTCCAGGCCGCCCAGGTGGTCCGCGGCGGCGCCCACCGACGAGGCGACCGCGTCCGGGTCAGCAGCGTCCGCGGCGACGAACCAGGCGCCCGGTCCCAGCGCCTGCCCGGCGCGCCCGCCCAGTTCGTGATCACGGCCGGTGATCACCACCTGTGCGCCCTCAGCCAGGAAACGCCCGGCGATGGCCAGGCCCAGGCCGGTGGTGCCGCCGGTGACCAGTGCCCGCTTCCCCGCCAGCTTGCTCATGGCCGCCCAGTCTAGAAGCCCCCTCAGCCCCGATCTGGCGGCGCACTCGCCGTTATGTAGCTGCGTCGGTTGTGATGTGGTTCCATGCACGATCGGGTCATGCCCGAAGTCACAACCATGCCGGCCGCACTGAGCCAGCCCAACTGCGAGCCCGAGCCGACCTGCAGCGAGGCCGGCCGGACGGGAACGATCTCCCGCGGGGCCTGCTCCCTACTGGGGCGGGTGTGGGTGGACATGGGTCTCTCCTGCCTCTTGTGTCCGGCGGAACGTGTTCTGGCCATCGAGAGACACGCTGCTTCCCGCGAGGAAGCTGCGGGCAGAGGCCGGATACCCCTTCCAGCCGGGCGGTGCTTGGCAGAGCTACCCACAGCCGCTCAGCCCGTGCCCTGCCTGGGCTTCCGCCGGCCGTGCAAGACCAGGAGTGGCGGCCGAGTGGCGCGGTGCGTGCGGCAGGGCAGTGGGCGGCGCCCGTCGGTGATGCTGGCTTGCCGGTGGCGCCGGGCAGCCAAGCTCGCCCGTTCCGCGGCGCTGAGCTGGCCCGGTCCCGCGGGCCCCCGGCCACCTCAGTCCGGTAGAGGCTGGGCGGCTGGCGCAGCGGCCGGTAGGGTACGGGCTGTGGGGGATGCTGCGGTCGCGGCCGCTGGCAGGGTGCATGGTTTTGTCCCGGCGCTGACGAGTTTCGTCGGCCGGGAGTCCGAGGTGAGCAAGGTCGCCGGGCTGCTCGGGAAGTACCGGCTGGTGACAGTAACCGGTCCGGGCGGGGTGGGCAAGACCCGGCTGGCCGGCGAGGTGGCCCGCCGGGTGTCGAGCCGGTTCGCCGACGGGGTGTGGCTGGTGGAGCTGGCCGCCGTCCAGGAGCCGGCGCTGGTCCCGGCCGCGGTGGCGGTGGCGCTGGAAGTGCATCAGCCGCCGGGCATGTCCCTCGTGGAGGCACTGGTTGAGGTGCTGGCCCGCCAGCAGCTGCTGCTGATGCTGGACAACTGTGAGCACATGTTGGCGGCGGTCGCGGAGCTGTGCGGGACGCTGCTAACGGCTGCCGATGATGTGCGGGTGCTGGCGACCAGCCGGGAACCGGTCGGGATCGCCGGGGAGGCTCGCTACAGGCTGTCGCCGCTGGCCGTGCCCGGGCCGGATCACCTGGCAGATGTCGGCGCGTCGGACGCGATGGTCTTGTTCGCTGACCGGGCCCGGCAGCTCGACTCAGCGTTCGCGCTGACCGGCGATTCGCCGGCGCTGGTGGCACAGATCGTGGGGCGGCTGGATGGGATGCCGCTGGCGATCGAGCTGGCTGCGGCCCGGGCCGAGGCGCTGGGTCTCCCGCAGTTGCTGGAGCGGCTGGATCACAGGTTTGCCCTGCTGACTGGGGGTGACCGGAGAGCGTCGGCGCGGCAGCGGTCACTGGCGGCGACCGTGGAGTGGAGCTACCAGCTGCTCAGTGTGGACGAGCGGCGGGTGTTCCGCCGCCTCGCGATCTTCCCAGGCTCGTTCACTCTGGACGCTGCGCAGGCGGTCGCCGGGGGCGTCGCCGAGCCGGCGGTGTTGCACCTGGTCGACTGCTCGCTGCTCACCCCGCCCCGTGCTGGGCCCGACGGCCGGGCCCGGTATCTGATGCTGGAGACCCTGCGCGCCTACGGGCTGGAGCGGCTGGCCGAGGCCGGCGAGCAGCACGCGGCCGCAGCCGCGCTGGCTGGGTATGCGCTGCAGGTGGCTGAGCAGGCCGCGGCCGGTCTGCAGGTCAGCGGCGGAGAAGCGGCCGCCGCCCGGTGGCTGGACACCGAAGATGCCACCACCCAGCAGGCCCTGACTTGGGCCTTGGAGCACGAGCGGGTTGCGGCGCTGCGCCTGGCCATCGCGCTGGCGCCCTGGTGGCGGCTGCGGGGCCGTTCGGCCGCCGGGTACCCGCTGCTGCGCTCTGCGGCCGCTCATGCCATCCCGGGCGATGATGTGTGGTCCGCCGCGCAGCTTTGGCTGGGCCATTTCGCGTGCGGCACGGCGGACTATGGCACTGCGCTCGGCCATTTCACGGCGGTCCGGGACGCCCTGGCAGCGGGCGCGCCGTCGCCTGAGCTGGTTGACGGGCTGGCAGCCAGGGCGGCGATATTGCGGAACCTTGACCGGATCACTGAGGCCGATGAAGATGGCCGCCGTGCCCTGGCCCTGGCCCGGGAACTGGGCTACCCCGCGGGGGAGGCCAAGGCGTTGCGGGAGCTCAGCTGGGCTGCTTCATACGCCGGCGATGCAGACAATGCGCTGCGATGGGCGCGGCAAACGCAGCGGATCGACCCTGCGGGTATTCCCGGCTGGTTCGCTCGAGGGTGCGCCATTGCCCTGGCGTCTGCGCTAATGGAGGCTGACCAGATCGCCTCCGCCCAGGGCAGCTGCACCGATGCGCTGGCCTCGGCCCGGGGCGCAGGCGATCTGCAGGATCAAGCGGAATGCCTATGGCTCATGGCGGAACTGGACCGCCAGACAGGCCACATAGACGACACCTCGGCGCACCTGCGTGAATCTATCGGCCTAGCGGCGCAGACCGGTGACCGGCTGCGACTGACCGACTGCCTGAACACCTGCGGGCACCTGTGCGCAGCGACCGGCCGGTGGGCCGAAGCGAGCACGATCTGGGCAGCGTACATCACTCAAAGTGCAGCAATCGGCGTGCCCGACCTGCCGCAAGACGCACACCGCCGCCAGGAACCCTTGCGGAAGGCCGCGCAAGCGCTGGGACCGGCTCAGGTACAGGCAGCCGAGGAACGCGGTGCGGAGATGAGCCTGGCCACCGCAGTCGAGTTCGCCACCTTGCTCACCGCTCCCGCCACGCTGGAGCCGCAACCGCCGCCGGGCGTGACGCTGCTCAGTGCCCGCGAACGCGAACTCGTCACCCTGGTCGCCCAGGGCCGCACCGACGCCCAGATCGCCGGTCAGCTGTTCATCAGTGTGCGCACCGTCCGCTCCCACCTGGACCGCATCCGCGACAAGAGCGGATGCCGGCGCCGCGCCGACCTGACCCGCTTTGCCCTGCAAGCCGGCCTCGTCTAACTGCCTCTGTTTCCCCAGGGCCCGAGCGGGCTGGCCGCCACGGTAACCCGGCGACCAGATCAAACAGACGGACCGCCTCCTTCAGGACGCGCAGGTCACAGCGATGCGCCCGCCAGCCCACGATCGTGAGCCAAGTCGGGTAGTACTGCCAGCTGGCCGGCGGCTGGGGTCGCCAGCCAGGTGCGGGCGGTGGGTAGTTCTACCCCCTGGTCTGCGACGCGTGAAAGGGGTAACCCGGCCTCTGCCCTGGGCACGCCCGGCTAGCCGAACCTGAAGGTAACGGCCAAGGGGACCCGCCCCGCGCAGTCAGGAGAAAGAAATGTTGATCCATCCCCACATCGCCAGCCAACTCGCCGCACAGCACCAGCGCGACATTCTGGTGCAAGCCAGCAAACAACGGCTGCGCCGCCAGCTCCGCACCCAAGCGGCCCGGCTCCCCGCCACGGCCACTGACCGGTCATACCAGAGCTGGCGGGTGCGGGCCCGGACGGTGCTGCGCAGGCTCGCCCACCGCCCGACCATGCGCCGGCCCGCCATCTGACCCGCCGGAATGGCCAGCCACCCGCCGCGGGGTGGCCGGATCACCCGAACCAAAAGGAGGACACCCCATGTCCATCGTGATCTGCATCTGGGTAGCTGTCTCAGTCGCCTTCTGCTTGTTCAGCTTTTTCCTCGGCCGGCTTCCGGTCATTAACAGCTCCCCCCGCCCCTGGGTCGTGCACCGCAGCTGGGTGCCAGATCCATCCGAAGATGAGAAGGCCGCCACCCGCTCGTTCCGGCGGCCAGCAGCTTGACAGGCCACCAGCGTCCCGACCATGCCTTCACCCAGGCCGACGCGTTCGACCCGCCCAGCAGGCCCACGCCCGCTCCTGCTGCAAGGCACTCGCCCGCCCGCTAGCCCGCCAGGATGGCCAGCGCCGCTGGACTACTTGCAAATGCGGCACTTCTTCTCCGCAAGACCCCTGCTTACCGGCAGGTCGCCGCTGTGACCGGCATGCTGGATGGCAGCGGGGCTGCTAGCTCACCTTCCACGTGGTGGGCTCCGCTGGCGTGTAGGAGCAGACGGTCCCCATCCGCAGCGCACCGCGCAGGTGCGTGGCCAGTTCGGGGTGCAGACGTTCGATCTTGGACAGGGCATCACGCACCCGCGCGCTGACGGTCTTCCGCGCCCGCTCCGTCTCATCGCCGAGCCTTCGATCCCGGCCGCCTAGTCCGGCGGCCGCGGCAAGCTCGCGGATGAGTGCATCGCGTTCGGACTCCAGCGTCTTGGCCCGCTCGAGGCTGCCCGTAGCGTCGGCGTCGTCGATCTCCTGGGCGAGGTGATCCAGCCGGGACTTGAACGCAGCCTTTGCTCGCTCGTCCAGCACCGGGTCGGCACCCATGCGTGCGAGCTTGTGCCCGACCAGGGTGAGGACGTGTACGTAGGCTCCGTGGGCCCCGAGCACGACCGCCAGGTCGCCCAAGCCCTTCGAGTCCGGGAGCTGGACCTGCTTGCCCTGGAAGGAGAGCGATCGCACGCCGTTCACCAACCGGAACTCGTTCGCCGCCGGATTCACCGGTGTGAGCTTCGCCAGTGCCTGCTCCGACAGACGGACCCATCCGGCGGCCCCGAGTCGCTCGTGCATCGCCAAAGCAGTGCGATAGTGCGCCTCGGCGGTGGCCGTGTCCCCGAGCGAGGCCGCGAGTGCGCCGAGATGGTGGTCGACGGCGGCGTGGTAGGACGCGCAGCCGCCCACGACCACGTGGGTCCCGGCGTACGGGCGGAGCTGCTCGTAAACCCACGTCCGCTGGGCGTCCGAGCCCGCCACCGCGAACACGACAGCGGCCGCGGCGAGTGCTTCCGTGCCCGTCCACACCGCGATGTCCAGGACGCTGAAGTCGCCAAGCGCTGCTGCGGCCTCGGCAGCTTCTCCGCGAGCTGCGGGAGGCCAGGCCTTGAGCAGCGGAAACATCGGCCAGAGCGGATCAGCAGCGTCCATTCCCGTCGCTGGCTCGCGCACGCCGAGGGCCACCAGCGACCAGCGGGAGGTGCAGAAGCAGCCGATGGCGTCCGGCTCGCCGATGGCCAGCCCGAGTTCCAGCGCCTGTTCCCCGAGCCGCGCTGACTCCTCGGCCCGGCCGGCTATCTGGGCGAACGTGGCCTGCCGGGTCAGTGCTCGCCAACGGCCACGGGCATGACCCAACTCGCCTGCCAAGGTGACATAGCTGAGCAGCTCATCGCGTCCGGCTGGCTCCCCGAGCTCAAGCAAGGCCGCGGCGCGAAGGAGGTGCGCCTCGGCGACGAGATCGTCGTCGCCACTGGCCTGCGCGGCGTCGAGCATCTCGGCAATGACGGGCAGCCGCGTCGCGGCCGTGCCGGGTACCCACATCGCGTCGTGAACGGCGAGTTTTGCTCTCGCCAGGGCGCTCGTATCGTTCGCGGCAGC
This sequence comes from uncultured Actinomycetes bacterium, assembly GCA_963718305.1. Taxonomy (GTDB): domain Bacteria; phylum Actinomycetota; class Actinomycetes; order Streptosporangiales; family Streptosporangiaceae; genus RYN-230. The sequence goes on along the minus strand of CAVQZG010000018.1, from coordinate 109,527 downwards.
GGCCAGCTGTACGGCCCGGCGTGCTGTCTGGATGACCTCGGGACCAGGGAGGCGGTCCGATCCGTGCCGCATCGCACGGGCCAGCGCTGCGAGCACCCGGGACTGCAAGGCCAGCGGGCCGTGCGCCGCCTCCAGCTGCTCCGAGGCCTCGCGGAGAAGGCCGAGCAGCTCGATGTTCTGCGCGCCTGATCGGTGCCCGAGCGTCTGCACGCCGAGCGCTGCCATCGCGAGCCCAGTCGCATCGCCGGCCGCGCGGCTGGCGTCGGTGGCCTCAAGGAAGCGCTGCATGGCCAGGTCGGGCTTCCCGGTCCGCTCATGCGCCGCGGCGAGCTGCAGCAGGATCTCAGTGCGCTCGCCAGCGATGCCGCAGGACGCGTCACGTTCGTCGATGATCTGCAGGGAACGGAGGTAGTGCGCGCAGGCATCTTCATGTCCGAGGCGGGCGGTGGCCTCGCGGGCCGCGAGGAGCGAGTATTCCAGGGCGTCCTGCTGTGCCCGTGCTCCCGCAGCCAGGAGATGCGCCGCGACCCGCGCGGCAGGGCCCGGCCGTGCTTGCAGCGCTCTCCCGACCGACAGGTTGATCGCGGCTCTGTTCGCCGCGGCGAGGCCATCGAGGATGATCTCGCGGTAGAGGTCGTGGGTGAACCGCGGCGGCGAGGTGCCCGCGATGACACCGGCCTGACGGGCCTCGTCCAGAAGGCTCATGGTCGCAGCCTCACTGGCAGCCGCTGCGCCCTGCGTCAGCAGGCTGAGGTCGATGTCGCGGCCCGCGACCGCCGCCCACTCCAGCAGCCGCACGCATTCGGTGGAGAGGCGGGCCAGCCTTCGCCGCAACGTTTCCGCGATGCTTGCGGGGATCTGGGTCTGCTCGTGCCAGGAGCCCTGTGCTACCAGCAACCGGGTCAGCTCGCGGACAAAGAACGGGTTGCCCCCGCTGCGTTGCCACAGCTGGGATGTGACCCGGGATGACGGCTTCGGCTCGGCCATCGCTGCGGCCATTTCCCGGGCCATCGCCTCGACCTCGGCCGGCGCGAGGCCAGCGAGGGTGAGCTGCTGCGCCATGCCGGCGAGCTCGTGCAGCTCCGAGGATGCCTCAGTGTCCCGGTAGGCACCGAGCAGCAGCACAGCCTGGGTGGTCAGGGCACGGGCCAGGAATCCCAGCAGCCGCAGCGAAGGCTCGTCCGCCCAGTGCAGGTCGTCGAGCACCACGAGCACTGGCCGGTCAGCGGCCAGGCTGCTCAGGCACCGGGACACCGCTTCGAACAAGCGGAACTGCGCGTCGGCCGCGGCGGCTGCGCTCATCGATTCTGCCGGCCTTGAGACGGGCTGCAGCAGCCAGGCCGCCTCGCCGAGGTCGGCCATGGGCACGCCGCTGGCCCGCAGGACCTGTGACCAAGGCCAGTAGGGCGGCGCGCCGTCGCCCTCCCAGCAGAACCCGCGCAGGACAAGGGGAACCGGCCCGGCCTGGCCGGTCAGCGCGGCCAGCAGTGCCGTCTTGCCGATGCCGGCCTCGCCGCTGATCATCAGGAACTGCCCGGAGCCACCGAGGGCATCGCCGAGCACCGCGCCTGCGGCCGCCAGGGCTGACTCCCGCCCGATGAGCCGGACGGTTGGACTCATCGCTCCATCATGGCTGGTCAGGGGCGCAGTTCCAAGACCAGGTTCATCGGGGCCGGGATGTCGAGGCGGCGGACGCTGCTGAATCCCGCTTCGGCGGCCAGGGCTCGGAGCCGCTTCTCGCCGACCTGCGCGCCCAGTGGCTCGGAGGATGTGGCCGTCTTCTGGGACACCGCGTTCGGTGTGCACGCGAGCGTGGAGACGGCGTAAAACATGCGCCCGTTCGGATTGAGGTTGTCCTGGACGTCGTCGGCGGCCAAGGGCTCGAACAGCAGCACCGCTCCGGCCGGTGCGACAGCGGCGCGCGCTCGCACCAGCGCACCGCGGGGGTCGCCGATGTCGTGCAGGGAGTCGAAGAAGGTGATCAGGTCGTACCCAGTGCCGGGCAGGTCGGCCGCGGCCGCGACCTCGAACCGTGCGTTGCTGACGCCGCTGCGGGCAGCCTCGGCGCGAGCGTGCGCGATCGAGGCGTCGTGGTAGTCAATGCCGAGGAGCTGCGCCGCGGGGTACAGCCGGGCGATGGACATGGTCGGTGTGCCGTACCCGCAGCCCACGTCCGCGACCGTGCCGCCCGTGGTGAGAACCGCCGCCACGCCGGCCATCTCATCGACCGCGGCCTCGATCAGCTCAGCGGGCAGGGCGACCCTGGTGAAGGCGTCCGTGCCATGCCAGTGGTCGGCGGTGCGCTGATGCCAGCCGAATCCCTGCCCGGTGCTGAAGGCCTCGCTGAACGCTGCGAAGCTCTCGCCCATCGAGGACATCATGGTCGCGCAGGCGTCGACGAGTGCTCCGCCGGGGCCGTAGCAGATGGCGGCGGCGACGGCGTCAGGCAGCGTGAATGTCTCGTTCGCCGCGTCGTAGTCCAGATAGCCGCCGGCGGCTTGTGCCCGTAGCCACTCCCGGACCAATGACGGTTCCACGCTGACCTTTGCCGCCACGTCGGCGGTCGTCAGCGGTCCGGCTCCGGCGAGCGCTGCCCATAGCCCGCTGCGGGTGCCGAGGGCGGTAAGCAGCACGCCCAGTGCCGCACCCAGCTCGGTAACAATCTTGCCCATCTGCGCCTCGACGGTGCCCATGTCCTGGCCGGCCGCTGCCGTAGCCGGCGGTGTCTGCTGCTGCATCGTGCTCACGTCGCAACTCCTTCTGCCCACGCCAGGGCTGGTCCCCGGCCTATCTGTTGGGCGCGAGTTACCGCCTCGCGGCCGCGAGATCAGAACTCGCGCCGTAGAAGTAGCAGCGCGAACCGGCAATTCAGAAGGGGCGTGACGCTGTGTTTCTCAGCGCCTATCACTTCGACGGAGACCCGGTGGCGCTGGCGGAGGCCTTCGCCGCGTTCAGCCAGAGTGCCGGGTTTCGCCAGGCGCTTGCGGAGGCGAGGCTCCCGCAGCCACGGCTCGAGCCGCTCGGTGAGGTGCACGTCGTCCGCGTGCGGGACGGGATCGCGCCGTGATGACGACCGGTGCCGCCGTCGAGACGGCCGGACTAGACGCTGTGGCGCAGGCCGAGCTCGTACGGCGCGGTGAGGTAACTGCGGCCGAGCTGGTCGGGTGGGCGATCGAGCGGATCGAAGACCTCAATCCCATCCTCAACGCTGTCATCACGCCGATGTACGACCAAGCGCTGGCTGCTGCGGCGATGACCCCATCGACCGGCCGGCTCGCCGGGGTTCCATACCTCGTGAAGGATCTCATCGCCGAGGTGGCAGGTGTCCCGTTCAGCGAAGGTTCCCGCTTCCTGCGCGGCCACGTCTCGCACTTCGACTCTGAGCTCGTCCTCCGGCTGCGGCGTGCGGGACTGATCATTGTGGGCAAGACCAATACCCCGGAGTTCGGGATGGCGCCGACGTGTGAGCCCGTCCTGCATGGCCCGACCCGCAACCCGTGGGATACGGCCCGGTTGACCAGTGGATCCAGTGGTGGCTCGGCCGCGGCAGTGGCGGCGCGGATGGTGCCGATGGCGCACGGCAACGATCTCGGGGGCTCGATCCGCTATCCGGCGTCCGGGTGCGGCCTGTTCGGGCTGAAACCGACCAGAGCCCGCAACCCGCTCGGGCCGGAGTACGGCGACGCGGTCAACGGCTGGGCCTGCGAGCACGCCCTCACCAGGACGGTCCGCGATAGCGCCGTCCTCCTGGACGCCACCGCCGGGCCCGCCCTCGGTGATCCCTATGGTCTGTCCGGGCCTGCTCGCCCGTTCGCCGACGAGGTCGGCCGCGATCCCGGGCGGCTGCGCATCGGCTACACCGCCGACACGCCCGAGGGGCTCCCGGCCCACCCGGACTGTGTGGCCGCGCTCGACGACGCGGTCGCGCTCTGCGCATCGCTGGGCCATGAGCTGGTCGAAGCCGGCCTGCCGGGACTCACCGCCGAGGTCGGAGCCGCGATCGGATCGATCTTCGGCGCCGCCACAGCGTGGATCGTCAGGTACTGGATCCGCCGACTCGGCCGCCGTCCCGCCGACGACGAGCTCGAGCCGCTAACCCGCGCCTACTGGGAGATGGGCCAGAAGGTGTCAGCCGCCGACTATCTGCTGGCCATCGAGGACTGCCAGGCTTTCGCCCGCCGTGTCGCGCACTTCCTCACCGGCATCGACGTCTGGCTCACACCCACCATGTCGGCCCCGCCTGCGCTGATCGGCGAGATCACCTCGACCGCTGAAGAGCCGCTTCGCGCCCTCGAACGCGGCGGCCCCACGGTCGCTTACGCGGGTGTCGTCGCCAACATCACGGGTAGCCCGGCGATGTCGGTGCCGCTGTGGTGGAACACATCAGGTCTGCCGATCGGCGTGCACTTCCTCGGCCGGTATGGCGACGAGGCGACATTGTTCCGGCTGGCGGGCCAGCTCGAGTCCGCCCGCCCCTGGTCAGGGCGAGTACCGCCGGTCACCGCAGGAACAGAACTGCCAGGCATGGCCCCCAGACAGGATTCCCCTCCAGAGCCGTGAGCGCAGGTCCGATTCTGCCGGTGGCACATAAATTGAACGGAAAATCGAGCTGATCGAGCTCCTGCCCCCTCGCTGACCTGCACCTTCGCAACAAGACGGCCAGCTTGGCAGCCTCGAGCCTGACATCCCGAGCCATCGCCCGGAACTCCACACCAACGATCTCTGTCAGCGACGCGGGCAATCGCACCTTCTCCCACTATCATCTGGAACGGACCAGAGCATGGGCTCACACGGTGACCGTAGGAGCGGCGGTACCCAGGATGTCAGAGATTGAGCCCCCGGGTTTCGAACGGGCGCTCGGCACCTTCCGACGCGCCGCACTCGAAGTACCGGCGTATGCAGATTTCTTGCGTCGCAACGGGGTGGCGGCGGAACGCGTCCAAACGCCACGGGATTTTGCCAGCGTTCCGCCCGTGACCAAGGCCAACTACCTGCATCACTATCCGTTGAACATGCTGGCCTGGCGTGGTGACATGACGGAGGCCGGTACGTGGTCGACGAGTTCCGGATCGTCCGGCAAGCCCACCTACTGGCCACGCGGCCTGCTCTCGCTTGAACAGAGCATCCACCTCTACGACAAGATCTTCAGACAGAGCTTTCAATCCGACGAGCGCTCGACTCTGGCAGTGATCGGGTTCGCCATGGGAAACTGGATCGGTGGTACCTACACCTTCACTGGAATCCAGCATCTCCGCGCCCTCGGGCACAAACTGTCGGTGATCGCGCCTGGCATCGACGTTGCGACGATACTTGAGAACATCGCCGACCTCGGTCCCTATTACGAACAAATTGTGCTGGTCGGCTATCCGCCGTTTCTGAAAGACGTCCTTGACCAGGCCCCGTCTCCAGTGACTAGTAAGGATCTCAGGATCCTGATGGCCGGGGAGAACATTTCCGAGGCCTGGCGTGATTACATCCTCAAGCGCATTGGCAAGGAAGGCAAGGCCGATCATACCTGCCTGATCTATGGTACGGCTGACGCAGGCATCATGGGCCACGAAACCCCAACCACCATCGCCGCCCGCCGGCTAGCCCGCGACGATCCCCGGCTTAATGTCGCGCTCTTCGGTGACGATGATGTCCAGCCGACCTTTGTGGAGTACCAGCCTAACTTCCGATTCACCGAGACGGACCGGGATGGCTATCTTCTCTTCACAGTTGATAGCACATTCCCGCTGATTCGTTACCGCATCAACGACCGCGGATGCGTGGTCACCGCGTCCGAGCTGGCACACCTCCTTGGTCAGTACGGACACGAACTCGCGGTACAGACCTCGACAGAGGACGCGGGGTTCATCGCGCTAGGCCGACGCGCCGATATTGTGGCGACATTCTACGCACTGAAGATTTTTCCAGAGAGCGTCCGCGCGGCCTTGGAGGACACTGCGATTGCGGGGACCGTCAGCGGGAAGTTCTACCTGACGACCCAAAGCGACGAGGCATCCGAGCAAACACTCAAGCTCTACGTCGAGTTGCGAGCCAACGCCACTGCCGAGCAGGGCCTCGCACCGCAACTTCAGAAACTCGTCGTTGCTTCTCTGCTACGCACCAACAGCGAGTACAGGCAACTGCACCAGACCTTTGGCCGCCGGGCCGAACCGACGATTAGCCTGCACCGCTTCGGAACGGACGGCTTCGCTCACGGCATCAAGCACCGCTGGACCGGCGAGCCCGGATGATCGAGGTACTCGACCCGGCGGCCGACCGGCTGCGCATAGAGTCACTGCTCGATTCAGCAACAGGGATCAGCCTGGTCAACGCATGGGAAGCCGCCCTGCCGGAACTCGCGAGCCTCGACCTGCCCCACCTGAGCCCTGGATCGGCAGACTCAAAGGCAAGCCTTGACGAGTATTTCAGAACCGTCTGGACCGAAGCCAATATTGAGGCAGCTAGCAGGTACGTGTTCTTCCCATGGCGAGGCACGATCGTCCGGCTCCCTGACGCCGACCTGTTCTGGAGGCTGCGGACGGCACGCAATCGCTACCTAATAGATGAGGCTGAGCAACGCGAGTGGTCGGCGGCGCTAATTGGGATCGCAGGTCTGAGCGTGGGCGCATCTGTACTAGCGGCAAGCTCACTTACTGGGGCCAGGCGTTTTCGACTGGCCGAAAGGGACACCCTCGGCCCTACGAATCTCAACCGGCTCGCGGGCTCGGTCTGCGACTTCGGAGAGCCCAAACTGACGTTGGCTATGCGCCGCACACTTGAGGTCGATCCATACAGCGATCTCGAGGCATTCCCAGCCGGCTATGCACCCGGGGTTGCTGATGCCTTCATTGGCACGGATGATACCGAACGCCTCACTGTCCTTGTCGAGGAAATGGATGATCTCGTCTTGAAGGTGGACATTCGCCTCAAGGCGCGAGCGGCACACGTGCCGGTCGTGATGGTCACCGACAACGGGGACAACGCGATCCTCGATGTTGAACGATTCGATCTCGACTCTGGCTATCCGCTATTTCATGGGCTTGCAGGAGACCTCGCGGCGAGTCCTGCCGACCTCAACGATCCCATTCAGCGAGTAAACGTCGCCAGCGCGATCGTCGGAAGCCAGATCACGCCCCGGACACGCTTCTCTCTCACTCAGGTTGGGCGGACCCTCCCATCCTGGCCGCAGCTCGGCACCGCAGCTACCGTCGGTGGCGCGCTTGGAGCACTGGCAGCCCGATACATCGCCTGCGGGGTCCCGCTGCCGTCGGGGCGGTACCGGGTCGATCTTGACGAGAGCCTGCTGGGCGCCAGAGCGTACGAAACCAGCCGCTGGAATGAGCTCGACGAGGCCGAGTTTCTGGCCGGCCTGAAGGCAGTGTACGGCGCATGATCGATCGCGAAATGATCGCCACATGGCTGGAGGTCGCCTGTCTGGCGCCCTCGCCGCACAACAACCAGCCTTGGGCGGCAAGGGCTGTACCAGATGGCGTGATTTTGCGACTTGATCATCAGCTACTCCCGCTGCTTGGACCGGACCGTGTGCAATTTATTGCGCTTGGCGCATTTATCGAAAATATGAGCTTTGCCGCGGCCGTAGACGGATACAGGCTAGTGGTTAACGAGCTGCCCACTGTGCCTCGCCGTACGTCTGAGATCACGGTGCGGTTCCGAGACGAGGCGAAGCCCGGCGGCGATGCCGCAATTATGCTGGAAGGGGCCAAACGGCGTCGGACGAACCGTGGTCGGTACGAGTCCATCCTTCCGTCCGGAGTCACTGAGCAATTGCGGGCTGTTCCCTGCGAGCCGGCAACGAGCTTGACGCTGATATCTGGCGCGGAAGATCGGTCAGCGGGAGCAGATCTTGCGGCACGAGCAATGCATGTCCTCTTTAGCGTTCCGGAGTTGCGCCGGGACCTCGCTCCGTTCGTGTTCACGAGTGCCGATGCCCCGCGTAGGATCGGGATGCCGATTGAGTCATTGAACCCTGCCGCGTCAACTAAGGTGCCAGGTAGCCAATGGGTCCTGGAGTTGGCGAGCGCAGATGAAGAGGCCGAGGCGGCGCGGGCGCGCTTTGAGCATGCCCCGTTGCATTTTGTGGTCAGTAGCCGCACCGACACGCTTCCCGGCTGGATAGCAGGCGGTCGGACCCTGCAACGTGTCCTGGTGACGGCAACCGTGCTCGGGCTCAGCCATTGCTTGGCTGCGGGCCCGTCCGAGATCCCCACGCTTCTGCCGGCCTTGCGCCGACTTGTCGATAACCGTGAAGGCCGCCCGTTGATCCTTGGGCGCCTAGGAGTCCCCTCATTCCCGGAGCAGGCCATTGCCGCACCCCGCCGACCTATTGCTGACTTCCTCATCGGTAGTTGATCTGTGCCCGGCAAAGCGCCTCAAGCCGGTCGCCCCGTCCATGGGCATGATGCTCGAGACCACGGCCACCCGCCTTTTCGCCGGCAAAGGCCAGCACTTCACTTCTTAGGAGGACCAACTCATGACTGTGGACTTTTCACTGACCGGCGGTGTCGCGCTGGTCACTGGCGCCGGGAGCGGGATCGGCCGGGCCATAGCCCTGGGGCTCGCCGAGGCGGGCGCGCTCGTCGGCTGCGTCGATCAGGTGCCTGAAAATGTCGAGGCCACGGCAACCAGGATCCTCGCCGCAGGTGGCCGGGCAGTCCCTGTAGCCGCGGACGTGACCGATCTGGCCGCCATCTCCGCGGCTGTCGCGCACATCCAGGCGGCGCTCGGGCCGCTGACGCTCGGGGTTAACGCGGCCGGCATCGCCAACGCGGCACCTGCCGAGAGCATGCCGGAAGAGCAATGGCGGCGCGTCATCGACGTTGATCTCACCGGCGTGTTCCTGTCGTGCCAGGCCGAGGGGCAGGCCATGATCCGCAACGGCGGCGGGTCCATCGTCAACATCGCCTCCATGTCGGCCACTATTGCCAACCGCGGCCTGCTTCAGGCTCACTACAACTCGGCCAAGGCCGGAGTGGTGCATCTGGGCCGGAGCCTAGCCTGGGAATGGGCCGCCTCCGGGGTCCGCGTCAACAGCATCAGTCCCGGCTACACCTACACCCCGATGACCCAGCGCCCCGAGCAGCGGGACGCGATGGAGGGATACGCCCACGACACACCCCTAGGCCGGAACGCCCAGCCAGAGGACATGGTAGGTCCCGTCATCTTCCTGCTCAGCCGCGCCGCGGCATTCGTGACCGGCGTCGACCTCCTCGTCGACGGAGGCCACGTCATCTGGTAACCAGCCGCCGCTTCGGCTACTCGGGTCTGCGCGCCTCGTCCCGTCCTTGCCCGCTCCCGATCAGGATCCTGGCGGGATATAGATCCAGGACGCGAACACCACTTCTCGCCCGTCGGGGTCCTGGTAGGTGACACCGCCGTTGGCCTGCCAGTAGTCGATCTGGGGAACCGGGCGGGCACCCGTGGCGGCGAGCCTCGCCTCCACCCGTTCCCGGGCGGCGGCATCAGGCAGGTAGAACACAAGCTGGTCCAGCCCACCGCCCGGGTAGAGCGCTTGCGCCGCGCGGACGATCTCGAGGTGGACCTGGCCGCCCGGCAGCCCAAGGATGGTCCCGTCCAGGCCGTAGCTTTCGTGGAAGGTCTCCAGGACAGGCAGCCCGATGGTGTCCCGGTAGAAGGTGACCGTCTCCTCGTAATGCGCGCTCCACCGCACGACCCGAAGCGCACCTACGGGGAGGTGTGCTGGCCAGCGCGCCTGCCGCGGCTCTGTGCCCATGGCGGCAGTCTCCCACCCCACAGTCCTGGTGCTCCAGTCCTCCGGCCCGCGACATGTGCCCTCAGCCAGCAGTCGTCGCGCCGCAGTACACGCCCTGTTGCCGACCAGACGACCGGGCCGCACCACCCACTTGCGGCAATTGAGGATGTTCGCGGTCAGGCCCGTCGTGGCCTTGCCTCCGCCCGGAATAGACTCCGGCCAGCTGTGGGTATCGATCCGGGTCGTCACCAAGGCGTGAAGGGGGATCGCGATGACACCTACTCGGCAGATCCTGTTCATCCAGGGCGGCGGCGCGGGCGCGCACGACGAGTGGGACGACAAGCTCGTCGAGAGCCTGAGGCGAGAGCTCGGGGGTGGGTATGAGGTCCGCTATCCGCGCATGCCCGACGAGGGCGACCCGAGTTATGCCCGGTGGAGTGAGGCGATCCGGCGCGAGATGGCGGACCTGGACGACGGAGCGGTCGTGGCCGGCCATTCGGTAGGCGCGGCAATCCTCGTCAATGCGCTCGCCGAGCAGCCACCGGAGAGGGGGCTCAGGGCGATCGTGCTGATCGCCGCTCCGTTCGTCGGCGAGGGCGGCTGGCCCAGCGACGAGTTCGGGCTGACGAGCGACCTCGGCGCGAGGCTGCCACCAGGTGCGCGGGTGCACGTGTTCCACGGACTCCAGGACGAGACCGCCCCGCCTTCGCATGCCGACCTGTATGCGCGGGCGATCCCGCAGGCGCAGGTGCGCCAGCTGCCCGGGCGGGATCATCAGCTGAACAACGACCTGAGCGAAGTAGCTGAGACGGTCCGTATCAACAGACCCAGGCCCGTCACCCATACGTAGAGCCGAAACCACTTTCACGCCAGCAGCTGAACGGACGAGCCCGGGCAGTTGGAGGGCACGCCAGGGATGCGCTCGCGCGCTCAGCGGGCACGCGACGCGGCAGTGAGCGGATGCCGGCGGCCGTATGGAATGATCGCGCGTACGAGAACAGGCCAAGGGGGGCTCGACTCCGATGCAGATGAGGCTGGAACTGATCCCGCTCCCGGTTACGGACGTGGACCGGGCCATCGCCTTCTACGCTGACAAGCTCGGCTTCAAGAAGGACGTTGACGTGCAGCCCAGCGAGGGCGTCCGGGTCGTCCAGTTGACACCAGAGGGCTCGGGTTGTTCGGTCGGTTTTGGGACAGGGCTGGATGTGTACGCGGGAGAACCCGGCAGTGTTAGAGGCCTGCACCTGGTTGTGGAGGACATCACCGAGGCGCGTGCCGAGCTTGTCCGCCGAGGTGTAGAGATCAGCGAAATCCAGGACTTCGGGGGCGGCGTTAAAGGAGCAGACTTCTCCGATCCTGACGGCAACACATTCGAACTGCAGGAGATGGCGTGGCGCAAGGGCGCGAAGTACTAGGACCTGCTGACTCCGCGCCGCTCGCGTAGGACCCGCTCAAGCGCTACTTCTCAACGTAAAAGAGGCGCTTGTTGACGAATTCGTCGATGCCGAGGGGGCCTAGTTCGCGGCCAAAGCCGGAGCGCTTGGTGCCGCCGAACGGCAGATCCGCACCCTCGCCCGCCGGGGTGTTCACGTTGGCCATGCCGACCTCCAACCGCTCGGCGACCTCGATTGCCCGCTCCTCGTCGGTTGACCAGACCGCGCCGCCAAGGCCAAAGTCCACCACGTTGGCGATCTGGACCGCCTCGTCGTCGGTGCTGACTTTGTAGACGACGGCGACCGGGCCGAACAGCTCCTCGCGGTAGGCCCGCATTTCCGGGGTCACGCCGGTGAGCACGGCCGGGGCGAAGTAAGCGCCCTTACCGTCGTCGAGCGTGCCGCCGACGTGCAGTGTGGCGCCCTTTGACACTGCGTCCTGCACCTGGGCGAGGAGGTTCTCCGCTGCCTTACGCGAGACCATCGGGCTGTAAGAGCGCGAAGAGTCATCCCCCGGCAGGCGCGGTGACATCGCGGTGGCGCGCTTGACCAGGGCGGCCACGAAGTTGTCGTAGATGTCGTCCATGACGATCATCCGCTTGTTGGAGTTGCAGGCCTGGCCGACGTTCTCCATCCGGGTGACCCAGGCGGTCTTAGCTGCGTCTTCGACGTCGTCAGTGTCGAGGATGATGTACGGATCGGAGCCGCCAAGCTCAAGGACGACCTTCTTCAGGTTGCGGCCGGCCGTCTCGGCGACTACGGCGCCGGCCCGCTCGGAGCCGGTCAGCGACACGCCGCGCAGCCGCGGGTCGGCGATCATCGCGGCGACCTGCTCGTGGGTCGCGAAGAGGTTGACGTACACGCCGTCCGGCACGCCGGCGTCCTTCATGATCTGAGCAATCGCCAGAGCCGAGGTAGGGCAGTTTTCTGCGTGCTTGAGTATGACGGTGTTGCCGACGATCAGGTTGGGCGCGGCGAACCTGGCCACCTGGTAATACGGGTAGTTCCACGGCATCACGCCGAGTACCGGCCCGACGGGCCGGTACTCCACCCGCGCGGTGTCATGGCCGGGCAGCGACTTGTCGGCGATGAGCCCGGGGCCGTTGTCGGCGTAGTAGTTGAAGATGTCGGTGCAGAACTCGGCCTCGCCGACGGCCTGCGCGGGCCGCTTGCCCATCTCCCTGGTGATCAGCGCGGCCAGGTCGGCGGCGCGCTCGGTGAACAGCTCGGCGATCCGCTTCACGACCGAGGCGCGCTCGGCGACCGGGCGGAGCCTCCATGCCGCGAACGCCTCGGTCGCGGCGGCGAGCGCCTCCGCTACCTCCGCGTCCGTGGCGAAGGGGAAAGTCTCGGTCACCTCGCCGGTCGCCGGGTCGGTTACCTGATAATGCGGGGTCTGCGTCATGCCTGCTCCCGGTGTCATTGCGGTACGGGTCCAGCGAGACAACGCTACGGGAGCAACGTACCCCGGCCCAAGACCCCTCCCCGGGCCGGGACCGGGCCTGTAGGCCCAGCGCCTCGACCCGGTCGACCAGCCCGGTCAGTTCCGAGCTACGGCCCAGGACCGCTCGTCGCGGCCGTCGTCGGTGATGGTAGCCCGCACACCCGACTCCCCGGAGGTGACCGTCACCGAGATCTCCGTGCGTCTTGCACGGCGGGTCATGACGATCCCGGTGCCCGTTACCCGGTGGCTGCCCTGCCCGGTGGGATTCCCCGCTGGGCAGGGTGCCATGCAGCTGGCCCGGCGGGAGTAATGCCCGGTCCGTGGCTGTCTGTTAAGGACGGGAGTTGTCGACGATCTCGGCGATCTCCACGAACTCGATGGTGGGCGCCACACCATACAGGCCGGTATTCCGCTCTCGTAGCTCGTCGGTGAAGAAGCCCCTGCCCGCTTCCTCGGAGTCCCAGACGTAGAAGTTCGCCGCCCGCGCAAACTCATCGCAGCATCCCTACCACCCCGGCCGCATCTGCCCCAACCTGATCCTGGCCAGAGCCAAAGATCCTCCCTGACTGCCCTGCGCCCCCGGGCCGCAAGTGTGTGCGGGCCGGCTGGCGACATTCGGCTAACCAGCAGCGGCAGATCCGGGTGTTCGTCAGGGGTTACCCGTGGCGCCCTTGGCGTCAGCCCTGCGACGGGCGTAAGTCCGCTCCCTGGTCCAAGGCCACAGGAAATCGCAAGCGATTGCGTGACTTCAGCGCCCCATATAGACTTTGATGGTGGCAATTTATGATCTGCTGGCCCGGCATTACGATGCCGTGACGGGTGATTCCTCTACCGAGACCGCATTTATTGACAGTATTATCAAGAATGCTCACGGCCAGGCCATGACGTTGCTAGAGGTTGCCTGCGGAACTGGCGGAATTATTGCTGATCTTGCGGGCAGATATCAGGTGAGTGGTCTCGATATATCTCCGGGCATGCTGGCTGTTGCCCGCGACAAGCTACCCGAGGGGACCCCGCTACATCTGGCAGACATGAGCCACTTTAAGCTGAACGTTAAATTCGACGCTATCATTTGCGTCTACCACGGCATCAATCACTTGCTCGACTTCTCAGCTTGGGAGAGTTTTTTCGACTGCGCGTACCGGCACCTGAACGACGGTGGCGTGCTTGCCTTCGATACCTATGCTAGGAGCCATCTTAAGGCGATGGCAAGGGGACCGAAGATAGTTGAGAGATTCGGTGAGAACTACCTCTATATAAACGTACGAACGAGTGACGAAGTGGTATTCGACTGGACCATCGAGGTACTCGACCTCCAGCGAGACGGTACACACAAATCGCTCACAGAAGTCATCAGGACGATTTCATTCCCGCCAGATAAGATACGGGAATCGCTAGGTGAAAAGTTTATCAATATAGTGACCATCGAAAGTCACAGTGGCGACGCCAATGACGACAGCGAGGATCGGACCTGGTTTGTGTGCACTAAACCAGGAGACCCGGCTAGTAGTGAGTAGTCCTTGACCCTTGTTGTTGTCGATCAGGTCGATGCGTTTGCTTGCCGCCTTTCGCCCGGCGCCGGGGTGAGGTGCGGGCCGGCTGCGAGGTGTGGGTGGGTTGCGATCAGCTCGGCCGTGTGTTGGGCGTCGACGAGCCAGGGGGCGTGTCCGCCGGGTACCTCATAGAGCCTGGCGCCGTGAATCTGGTCGATCGACAGCCGTGCGCGCTCAATGGAGAGGTACGGGTCGTCGGATCCGAGGATGAAGATCGTGGGTGTCATGATCGCGGCGAGCTCCGCGGTTGTGAGGACACTCTCGGGGCGTGGGCGGCGGAACCGGTCGATCGCGTGCATTAGCGACGCCACGGTTCTCGCGTTCTCCGGCCGGCGTACGGACAGGCGTAGCGCCTCGATCAGAGAGTCCGGTGCGGCCGCCACCTCAGCGGAGCCTTGCCCCTGGGCAAGCAGGCGGCGATAGACACGACGCGGGCTGGGTGAGCGCAAGACAGCGACGCCTAGCCCGCGGACGGTCAGCAGCGACAGCGGCATGCGCACGCGTACGCCCGGGAGCGCGACGGCGGGCTCTCCGATCGCGACCACCCCAGAGATCCGCCCGGAACCGGCGGCTACGTGCCACAGGGCGAACATGCCGCCGAGCGAGTGGCCGATCACCGGCACCTCGTCGAGCCCGAGTGCGTCCAGGATGTCCTCGATCAACCGGCGGGCGTGCTCGCGCACCTGCCCGCGCCGGAAGGCGATCGGGTCAGACAAGCCGTGACCGGGCAGGTCCACGGCCAGCAGCCGGAAATGACCGAGCTTGGTGAACAACGGCGCCCAGATGGCGGCGCTCTCCGACGCACCGTGGAGCAGGACAATCGCCGGGCCGCGTCCATGCGAGAGCACTCGTACCCGCAGGCCTGTCTGCGCGAGTTCGAGGAAGAACTCCTCGACGTCCGCGCCGACGGCGGCAAACAGATCCCTCTCCGCGTCGTGGATGCGCCGCTCGAGATTCCCGGTCACCCGGGCCTGATGGTTCATGACTTCTCCTCTCGCTTGACCGCGGCCCACTCGGGGCTTGCGGTCATGGCCGCCAAGTTGGCGAGCCACGCTCGTACGGTTCGCTCGTCCTCGCGGCTAAGACCTGCCAGCGCAGCGTGCTCCACCACGCGCACTCGGCGCGTTGCCGTCTCCAGGCACTTTCGGCCTCGCGTGGTCGGGCGCACAAGCACGACCCTTTGATTCCTCGCGCTGCGCTCAACCAGCCCCGCCGCCTCGAGGCTGAGGACGGACGCATGCATCGTCTGCCTCGTGACCTGCGAGATGCGGGCAAGCTCGGAGGTGGACAGCTCGGGCCTGGTCTCGAACAGGCTCAGGATCCCGTACTCCTGCGCGGACAGCCCGAGGTCCTCCAGCTCGATGTCCAGCAGCGCCCGGAAGCGCTGGTGCGCGAGCCGGAACAGGTAGCCGAGATCCGCGTCCGGCTGGGGAAGCGGCCGCCCTGAAGTTGTCAGTTTCTCTGACATAGTGGCCACTGTATTAAGTTGTCAGTGCGCCTGTCAACTAGGGATGTTTCAGTTGACCCCTGGCCCGAGCGCCTGTACCCCTTACCCGATCTGGGACCGCCTCGCCGAGCACGCGCATCTGGTGGCCATCCGGCCTCCCCTGCTTCGGGCACTCCGAGCGCCGCGACTCGCTAGAGGCCAGGTCCAGCGCCTATGAGGTGCCGCTGATCGTCCGGCTGGAATAGGTCCGGCCGGAGTTCGCCGGGCGCCCGCCGCATGCTGATACGCGCGGATCAAGATCGGATCCACCGCCGCAAGGTCTGTCAGGCGCGCCTTAAAGATCCTTAATTCCGGGTCACAGGCCTGGTCACGACCGCCGGGCGGTGTTATTCCAGGGTCACGAGGTGTCCCGATGGTGGCGGGCTGACCGCGGCTGAGCGGCCCGCCGGGAGCAGGTGCGGTTGGCGGCGGGGCTGATCGAGCTTTACCGGAAGGAGACGCGATGACCACCGCAGTGATCGGCGCCACCGGCCGCGTCGGCAGCGAGATCGTCCGCGGCGTACTCGCGCGCGGCGATGCGGTCGCCGCGCTCGTCCGCGACCCCGGCAAAGCCCGCCGCGCCTTCGGCGAACCCGGCGGCCTGCGCATCCGTGGCACGCGCCTGGACGACCCGCGCGACCTCACCGAGGCACTTGACGGGATCCGCACGGTGTTCATCGCGATGGGATCAGCCGGGATCGAGGGCGTCCTGCAGCGGATCGCGATCAACGCCGCCGCCGGGATCTCCTCGATCGAGCAGGTCACCCGCCTATCGGTGCTCAACACCTCGGCGGACTCACTCGGGATCAACCAGCGAGCCCACTACAGTATCGACCAGTTCGCCTCCTCGACCGCGGTGCCGTACTCGACGATCCGCCCCGCGATCTTCTCCGCGTCGCTGCTCGCCGCGGCGCGCGAGGTGCGCGCCTCGCGCACCTGGACCGGCCTCGCCGGCAGCGGCCGCATGGCCTTGATCGACCATCGCGACGCGGCCGAGGCCGGGCTGCGCGTGCTCACCGACCCGGCGCTCTGGGGCGCGCACCACGACCTGACCGGACCGGTCCCCATGTCGTGGCCGGAGGCGCTCGAGCTGCTTTCGGCAGAACTCGGCGAGCCCGTCACCTTCCGGGTCGCGGCCGAACGTCAGTTCCTCGAGCGCCTCACCGGCGCCGGGGTACCGGCGGGGACCGCTGAGCTGCTCATCACGCGCGAGTGGGCGATCCTCGCCGGCGAGAACGACTACACGACCGACACCTTCCAGCAGATCACCGGCCGCCCCCCGCGCCCGGTGGCCGAGTTCCTTCACGAGTACCACGCGGAATTCGCCTGATGCCCGCGCGTCACCCTCACCCGATCCCGCCCGGCGGCTTCCTCCCCAGCACCGGCCTCGACCTCACACCCTTCCTGTAATCCCACAATTAGAGATGTTTAGTAGCCGTCTACGTCGGCGACGGCTTGGGCGAAAGCCCGCAGAGCCTCTTGCGGCAGGTTGTGCCCGACGCTGCCCGAGATGCTCCGATGCGCGTACTTGCCCGAGAACTTTGCCCGATGGGTGCCGGGATCGGGATGGGGCGCACCATTGGCATCACGTTCGAGGGTGATTGTTGGCACGGTGATCTGGGGGCTGCCGGCGAGCTGCTTTTCCAGATCCTCGTATCGTGTCTCGCCCGCTACCAGCCCCAGCCGCCAGCGGTAGTTGTGGATCACAATGCTGACGTGATCTGCGTTGTCAAACGGCGTGGCGCTCCGGTTGAACGTCGCGTCGTCGAAGCCCCACTTCGGCGCGGCGGTATGCCAGATGAGCTTTGCAAACTCGTGCCTGTACTTGTCATACCCGGCCCGGCCGCGTTCGGTGGCGAAATAAAACTGATAGCACCACGCGAGTTCGGCTGACGGGAGCAACGCCGCCCTGCCGGCGGCCCGGCTGCTGATCAGGTAGCCGCTGACCGACACCATGGCCTGGCACCGGCCGGGCCACAAGGCGGCGACGACATTGGCCGTCCGAGCTCCCCAGTCGAACCCGCCGATGATCGCAGCAGGGATGCGGGGCCGGCCTCGGCGTAGCCAATGCGCAGCAGGCCTGCATCGACCTGCTTCAGTGCGCCGAACGGGGTCTTCGTCCCAGGCTTCATCGTTGCCGTATCCGTCTGGCTCATCTTCGCTGCCGTACTCATCGTGGTCTACCGGCGTGCATCAGCGACGGCCCGGGTCGCTTTCAGGATGTGGTCGGTCACCGCCTGCGGCTGGGAGATCATGATCACGTGCGAGCCCTCGATCTCGACGATGTCGGCGCCTGCCCGCTGGGCCATCGAACGGACGATGTCGGTGCACGTTGCAGTACCTCTCTGCTGTACTGCTCTCATCCCTGCCCAGCTGTCAACGGACGCTCAATGTGGACCCGGCTGCGCCGGCACTGGTACAGGATTCACCCGCCGCCCACACCAGGGCACCCGCCCGGCCCAAGGTACTCGCCTGACCAGCGGCAACCCGCTCATCAGGTACCGGAGCGTACAGGACGCGTGATGTCAGACACCGCGAGGACGGGCCGCAAACCTGGTGGGAATACGCCGCGCCGGCGGCCGCTGGTCGATGAGAAGCTGGCCGAGCAGCTGCTGGGCCGGGCCCAGGCCGAAGGTGCCGGGCTGCTGTGCCCCGGGGGCTGCCCCCGGCCGACACGCTTTGGCGGTGAGTGCCCTGTTCCACGGGGACCTTGGCGGCTAGCGTGGTGATGCCAGCATCCCTTGCTGGTCGGGGGGGTGCTGGATGATCAACGCCATGCCGGGCTGAGCTGCCTTCGTGGACATTAACCGTGGTCTGGAAGACCTGGTGGCCGTGGCCCTGGTGGCGGCGCTCGCCCCAATGGTGGTGGCGCTTCTGCCCGGCCCGCGCATTCCGCAGATCGTTATTTTCCTGTTGGGCGGGGTGCTGATCGGCCCGCATGTGCTTGGCCTGGCCGAAACGTCCAACATCCAACTGCTGTCGAATATCGGGCTGGGCTTTCTGTTCCTCCTGGCCGGTTACGAGCTGGATCCGCTGCTTCTGCGCCAGCGGCCGGGCAAGCTGGCGATCACTGGCTGGCTGATCTCGGCGGTGATCGCGATCGGGGTGGTAGCGGGACTGTCCGCGGCGGGCTACGTCAGGGATTATGTCCCGGTCGGCCTGGCGCTGACCACCACCGCGCTGGGCACGCTGCTGCCCGTCCTGCGCGACAATGACATGCTCGGCGGCCGGTTCGGCGAGTACATCGAATCGGCCGGGACGGTCGGGGAACTGTTTCCTATCCTGATTGTCGCCGTCTTCCTCACCCAGCGAGGCCATTTCGTGGCGCTAGCTTCGGTGGCCCTGGTCGGAGTGGCCGCCCTGGCCCTTGCCGCCGCGCCGGTCCTGGCCCGGAACAGCACGGTAGGAGCGATCCTTCGGGAAGGCCAGGACGCGACCGGGCAGACCATATTGCGCTGGACGGTGGTGCTGTTGTTCGTGCTGCTGGCCATCGCCAGCCGGTTCGGTCTTGATGTTGTACTCGGTGCCCTGCTGGCCGGGATGGTGCTGCGCCGCTGGACCCGCCGGATGGATCTGGACACCACGAGCCTGGAGCGCAAGTTCGACACCGTCGGCTACGGCATCTTCATCCCGATCTTTTTCATCACCTCAGGGATGACCCTGGATGTGAAGGCCCTCGGCCAGGACCCGCTCCGCCTGCTGCTGTTCTTCGGCCTGCTGCTGGTTGTCCGCGGCCTGCCCTCGCTGTTGGTATATCGGCGCGCACTGCGGCCCCGGCAGCGGCTGGAGATGACGTTCATCACGGCGACGACCATGCCGCTGCTGGTAGCCCTGGCCGAAATCGGCGAACGCGACGGCGTGATGCTCCCGGCCACCGCCGCCGCCCTGATCGGGGCCGGTGTGCTATCTGTCCTGGTATATCCCTTCATCGCCGTCGCGCTGCACCGCTCGGGTCCGCTGACACTCGCTGACGGCGGGATAACCGCACAAGATCCGGCTACCGAACACGACGCGCCCCCGGAGAACCCCGGCGACCAGCCTGGCTAACCGGGCGTGGATCCGCGCGCCCGCGACGGAAACTCTCTCATTGGCGCGAGCTGTGCGCCTGGGCCACCTCACCAAGAATGAGCCAGAGCCACCGCGCCGATTACAAGACGTTTGACCAGATGACGGGAGAGCTGAAAACGTGTCAGCGATGGACGAACTGTCGCGTGCCGATGCCGCGCCTGGGGCCGCGCGTGGCTCTATGTTCAGTCAACCCGGCCTGGCCGGGCCGGTGGCCGGGGCCACACCGCAGGATCTGGATCGGCTGCGGGCCAGGCACGCATCCGGGCGGCGGGGAAAACCGCTCGTGCCGGCCGGTGTCGCGTCGCCGCGCCTGGGCGATGAGCTGTTCGCCCGGCTCTTGGCCTACGGCACGCCGCAGGAGACTCATCCGGGTGATGTGCTGTTCCGGCCGGGCGACGAAGATGTCGATCTGATCGTGGTCGACCGGGGTTCGGTGGAGGTTGTGCGGACGGAGACGGCCGACGTTCCCGCTGAGACCGTCGCAGTTGTGGATGCGGGCGGCTTTGTCGGCGAGCTGAACCTGCTGACCGGGCAGAATGTCTACCTCTTGTGCCGGGTGCGGGAGGCCGGGACGGTCTACCGGGTGTCGCCGGAGCGTCTGCGGCAGCTCATGGCGAACGACGTCGAACTGTCCGACATCGTGTTCAAGGCGCTGATCGCCCGCCGGGAGCTACTGAGGCGCAGCACCGCCGCGCGGACGGTGGAGATCGTCGGCGGCGCCAGGTCGGCGCCGGCGCTGGCGCTGCGGACCTACGCCGCCCGGCAGCGTCTGATCCACCTTTGGTTCGATGCCGACACCCCGGCTGGCCGGGCGATGATGGAGTCCTCCGGCCTGACCACAGACGATCTGCCCGCCGTCGTCATGCCCGGTACCACGCTGAAACGGGCCACGCCGGGCAGGCTGGCCGAGAAGCTGGGCCTCAGCTACCGTCGCTCCTCCACCAAGCCCGTTGACGTCACGATCGTCGGCGCCGGCCCGGCCGGGCTGGCGGCCGCGGTCTACGGGGCGTCCGAGGGCCTGGACACCATGCTGCTGGACGCGGTCGGCACTGGAGGGCAGGCCGCGGCCAGCTCCCGGATCGAGAACTACTTCGGCTTCCCGTTCGGCCTTTCCGGTGCCGATCTGACCGGCCGGGCCGTGCTCCAGGCGCTGAAGTTCGGTGCCCAGCTAGCCAGCCCCTGCGAGGCGGTCAAGCTCGACACCGATCGCAACGGCAACCTGCTCCGCCTGCACCTGCCGGGCGGGGAAGTCATAGACAGCAGGGCCGTCGTCATCGCGACCGGCGCCCGCTACCGGGCACTGCCGCTGGAGCGCTGGCCTGATTTCGAGGGCGCCGGTATCTACTACGCGGCCACCGAACTAGAGGCCCGGGGGTGTGCCGGCAGCCCGGTCACGGTGGTCGGCGGCGCGAACTCGGCCGGTCAGGCCGCGCTGTATCTGGCCGGGCGAGGGAGTGAGGTCTCGCTGGTCGTCCGCGGCCCGGACATCACCACCGACATGTCTGCCTATCTCGTCGACCGGCTGCTGGTACATCCGCGGGTTACCGTGCTTTGCCGGAGCGAGGTCACCCGGCTGGATGGCGCTGACTTCCTCGAGGAGGTCAGCATCACTGACCGGACGGCGGACACCACCCAGGCCGAGCCGTGCTCTGGCTTGTTTTGCTTCATCGGCGCCGAGCCCGCGACCAGCTGGCTGACCGGAATAGCCACCGAAGATGACGGCTTCATCCGAACCGACGTCCAGCTGACCGGCGATGACCTCGCGCCGGCCTGGGCTGACGTGGGGCGGAAGCCGCTTCCGTTCGAGACCAACGTTCCCGGCGTGTTCGCGGTCGGCGACGTCCGCTCCGGCTCCATGAAGCGGGTCGCCGCGGCCACCGGCGAGGGCGCCAGCGCGATCGCGTCGGTACACAAGGCCATCGCCACGCTCGCCTAGCATCAGGCGGTCATGTCCAAGAAAGCTTGGAAGTGGAGCTAAACGGGCTCGAACCGCTGACCTCTTGCATGCCATGAACCACCGGCATGCCCGCAGGCGACGCCATACGCTGCGTCCACTGTGCAAACGCTAACTCACGCGAGCCGAGCCTGACTCAGGCTCACCCCCGCTAACACCATTCTGCCCCTCAAAGTGCCCCTCAAAATGATCTCCCTGAGACTGCCCCGGCCGCATGATCAACTCTGACCGAACGGACATTCGACTACTCGGGCAAAAACATAACCAAGGACGGGACTCCCGATTCCATCGGCTACTTAGAGTGATCATGCCGAAGATACACCGGCCACCCAGGGACGGGCTCCGTTCCCCGGCAAAGCTTCTGCTGGGCGCGGCGACATCGGGCGGTGCCCTCCGCTAATCCCGGTCTGCCCTCCCAGCGCCAGGCGGGCTCGACGACGCCAGGATTGTCAGCAGCGGCGAATCCGGCTGCCGCCGACATCGCGCTGCGGGCTCAGCCTTTGCTGCTAGGAGGTGGCATGGAGCTGATCCCGGCCAGGAACGGGCGGGTCAGCAGGTCCAGAATCCGGATCGGCCACCGCCACCATACCCAGGGATCGCACGCAAGCTGCTCATAAACCAGGGCAATACTGGGTGGCGCCCCGTCCTCCCAGACGGCCTCGGCGCCGACGCCGAGAACAGGCCAGCCAGAGGGCAAAACGGCAAAACCAGCCCGGACCCGCGACCTGGCGGCGGTGGTGAACTGGCCATGCCCCACTGTTGTGGTGGGCCCTTGATAGCTGCCATCCGCGCTGTTGAGATTGGCGCCAATGCTCACCTGGGCAGCCACGCCCGGACGGTGGGAGGTGACGGTCACGGTGACCTCGTCGGCGGTAAAGCCCGCCAGGGGCAGCGTGGCCTGGCACTGCTGCGTGACGGCGATCGTTATGCCCTCACCCGCCACCTGCTGGTGCGCGCCAGCGTGGGGGGGCTCGGCGGGATCGGCGCGCATGCTGCGCCACATGCCTGCTATATCCATAACCGTCATCTCCCCCGCCACCTTGCCACCAAGCGCGACGTCCCCCGCTTCCTGACAGCAGGTGTCTTGACATCCCGCGCTAGAGGCAAGACCGGTTAGTTAAGGCTCGTCGCCGGGTGTCAAGGGGCGCCGAGGATAAGGAATTTGAGCTGGAGAAGCCGGGCCGCCGACCCGCCGGCGAGCGAGTTCCTGGCCGCAGCGCTGATCGCGCCTCTGACCCCCGCTTTCCTGGCCACCCAGCCCGGCCTCCGTAACACCCAGCTTGCCTGGCGCAGGTACAGGAGCATGTAGAGCCCAGGCGCCGGGTTTAGCCGGACGCTTTCGCATTGATCATGGCGGCGAACGCGGTCCGAGCGGCGTATGGCACCCGCAGGGCCGCTGCCGCGCGACCCGCCTGCCAGGTGCGGCGGATCAGCAGCACGTTCGCAGTATTGAGGCAGGCGATTCCGCAACAGATGCGAGGCTGGCGAGCGCGGCCGTGATGGGCTGGTGTTCACCAGTCCGTTCCGTGAAGAGTGGACCGGGCCGGGTGGAACGTCCCGGGGGCAAGACGGCATCACCCGGCCCGGCGTCTAGTGGGTCAGGGAGCGTCCTTACCGCGGGAGCTGCCAGCGGCCGGGCCGATGCCATGCGCGGTGAACCAGATCTTCCACTGCACGGGCTCTCCTGTCCGTAATCGGTGACGCCGGCGGCGTCGGTGTCTGGTGGCGCGGCGAGCGCGGTGCCCGCTGTCGGGCCTCGGCGTCGGTGCCGGGCGTTGCTGCCTACAACCGCAGCGCGGCGGCCAGGTAGGCGGTGAGTGCGATACGGCCCTGGCCGATCACGTCGGGGTCGGGCTCGCGGCGCGCGCGGAAGGCCAGGTCCAGGACCCGGTCGCCGAGCTCGACCAGCATCACGAAGACCAGCAGATTGGTCTGCGGGGCGGCCAGGCCGGCCGCGATGGCCACGCCGTGCAGGCGCTGGGCGGTGCGGCGGTTGTAGCGCAGCACCTCTGCCCGCACCGTCGGCGAGACCCGCCCGTCCAGCCACAGCCGGGCCGTGTTGCGGTTGGCCTGGAAGTAGGCGGTATAGAAGCCAAGCTCGCGCTCGACAAACTCCGTCATTGACGAGGGCGTCCAGCCGGTCTCGGCCTCGGCGAGGAAGACGCTGAGCCGTCCGAGATGCTGTTCGATCAGCGCGTCGAGGACCTGCTCACGGTCGGCGAAGAAGCGGTACAGCGAGGGCGCGGTGACGCGGGCGCGCTCGGCGATGGCACGCGTGGTGACGGCTTCGACGCCGCCTTCCTCGATGAGGGCGGCCGCGGCGGCGAGGATCCGCTCGACGGTCTCGCGGCTCCGGGCCTGGACCGGCTGTCGACGTCGAGCACCAGGCTCGGCCGGGCCCAGCCTGGCACCAGGCGGTTCCGCGGGATCTGTGCTCTCGGCCACTTCTACCACGGCGAAACTATAACACGATTTGTGTTAGCTTTCAGCCCAGCCTTCACGCAGGCACTAGTTCCGGGCCGCAGCATGTCGCGGATCGGGCCGGGCGCTGCTGAACGACGCCGCGAACCGGGCAGCGGCTGACAGTCTCCCCGCGCTGACCTTGACCACGTTCGCGCAGGTGCCATAGAACGCGCCCTGCTACGCCCGGTGCGGGTTCCGGGTCGCTGACGACGCTGAGATCACCAGGGGTTGCGGGCGATCAGGGAGCGGGAAGCCGCGTCTTGGCCGGGCGTCTCCGCATCGATTCCCGGCGTGAGGGTAGGCGCCCGGGGAACGCGGCCAGGAAGGCCGGGCCCGGTGAGACACAGAGGATGGCGTGAGCAACTTCGGCGACCTGGAGAAGAAGGCGGAGGCCTACGCCAAGGAGCACCCTGAGCAGGCCGACAAGGGGATCAACGAAGTATCGGGAATCGCCGAGAGCGACACCGACCATCAGCACGACGAGCAGATCGACCGTGCTGTCGGCGCCGCGCAGCAGCACATCGGCCAGGACCAGGACCAGAAGCGCAACCAGAACTAGGAGAGGCCGCCGCGGACCTGGGCCACCTGACCAGCTCACCGGTGGACTCTTCACTTGGCCGCCGGGCCAGCTCCGCCATCCGTGTCCTGGCTTCGTTGCTGGCCTCGAGGGCGGGAAGGTCGCGAAGTTTGGATTGTCCGGCAAGGCCACCAAGCCCGGTGCTGAGGTGGCCCTGCTCGAAGGTCCGGCCCTAGCGCCGGCCTCTGCCCTCGGAGTGGCCGACGGGGAAAGGCAGGTCGATCGGCTCCTCCGATCCGGGTGATGTCCCTGGCGGGTTTGGGGGCAATGCTCGTTTTACCCGGACTGCGCGCAGTTCAAAGGCGATGACGCGCCCGGCATCAGGATGCCTTCGGTCGGGATGAGGCGGGAGGAACGGCCGTGCTACTGCTTGACCTCGTCCTAATCGGCCTGGCGATAGCGCTCGACCCGTTGCCGCTGACGGCGTTCACCGTGGTCCTGCCCTCCAAGCGCGGGGTGCGAAAGGGTGCGGCCTTCGTGTTCGGGTGGTTGGTATCACTGGCGATCGTGGTCACAGCCACAGTGCTCGCAACTGGCAATAACCCGCCCAAGCCGAACACGGCACCGTCACTGGCCCAGCTCGCGGTGAAGATCGCCATCGGAGCCGGCCTGGTCGCGATCGCGATCCGGCACCGTCGGCGGATGGGGCGGCCGAAGCCGCCGAAGAAGCCACCCAAGTGGCAGGCGCAAGTGGACAGCATGTCCCCGTGGTTTGCCATGGGCCTCGCGCCCGCCCTGCAGCCCTGGGGCCTGATCGGCGCGGGCGCGGCCACCGTGGTGGGGGCCAAGGTGTCCAGCTGGGAGAGTGGCCTCGCGCTGTTCCTGTTCTGCGTCCTGGCTTCGTCGTCCTACCTGGCCATGGAGATCTACGCTGGTTTCCGTCCCGACCAAACCCAGGCGTTCTTGGTCAGGTTCAGGACCTGGGTGGACACCCGCACCGACCAGGTGATCATCGTAGGCAGCCTGGTCCTGGGGTTCTGGCTAATCGGAAGCAGTATCTACCTGATCGTCACCTGAGACTGCCGTAGATCTCTGTAAGCAAGCTGTGCATTGAATCGGTGACTTCCGCGCTCGGGTATGGCATCGCGGCCGCGCTGGAAGAACCCGACGATCACTGACGGCTCCTCACTCGATCATGGCGAGCTGCCAGCGGACGGGCGGAGGAACGAGCCAAGCCTGGCCAGGATGTCGTCATCGAGAGGGCGGACCTACGGTTCGTCGCGCACGTCTCCGACCAGGTCCAGCTGAAGGTGGAATTCGAGATCGAGGATGACGGCACCGAGCTCGAAATCGAGCTGACCTGGTAGTCAACAGGGCGTTGGGATCACTGCTCCGAAGCTCGTGTCGCGCCAGAAAGGTCGGACACCGGTAAAGCCAGCAGAAACAGCGCTCCCGGCAGGCCGGTCTGCCACACCACCGACCTTCCAAGATCGGACTGGGCGAGAGGTCATAGCGGACCGCGGCATGATCCGGAAATGCACGGAACGATCTTTGCCACGACCCGTTGCCGGCTACCACGTGCAACCAGGTAGCCGGCACAAGTTCGCCTCGTCACGATTCTTGGGATTGTTCAGTCGTCGATTTCCTGCCAGATCGCCTGCTCGTCGTGTTCCTCCCAGCTGGCGTCCGGCAGGGCGACGGCCCAGCTCGTCCATGTCCCGATCGGCTGGGCTGGGGCGGTCCTGACTTTGGCGCGGACGGCCATGCCGGGCGTGAGTTGCACGGGGCAGCGTAGCGGGGCCGTCGTCATCCCCCAGTGCGTCGGCGGATCGCCGGGTCCCACCGACAGCGAGATGCCGGGGGCGAGCTCGGCGCTGAACCATAGTGCGAGTGCGTTGGCCGTTCCGCGCTCGCGGACAGGCAGCAGCGTCTCGGCTTCGTGAGGCGCCTGCGCCTGCTGAAGCGGGATCAGGCCGGCGTCTGTCGTCCACAACCGGCCTGGTTCGGAGCGCCTGTCACGCGCCGCGAGGTGGCGGAAGGTGCCGGAATAGAAGATCTCGTTGACGGTCATCTCGGCTAGGTCATCGAGCTTGAGGCCGTACGGGTTGTCCCACAGGAACTGCACCATCTCCCCGCTGTACCGGTCGTGCACCAGCGCGGTCCAGGCCGTCACCATTCTGCCCGTCCACACCGCCCGGCTCCCGGCCGTGAGCAGGCTCCATGCGCGGCCAGATCGGGATGTTCCTCGCCTTCGCCTACAAGGCGGTCGGCGAGTCCGGGAGCGTGCCGGGGGATCGCACCTAACCATCTGGTTCCTCCAGCGCACCTGCTATGTCATATCCGAGCGCGGTCGCTACCTCCGGGGCGGCAGAGACGACACGGCCAAGCCCGGTCACCGGGGCGATGGCGAGCAGCACGTCGGCGATCTCGTCGTCGGTCGCTCCCGCCGCCATCGCCCGGGCGGTGGCCCATTCCAGGCACACCGCTGGCGATCCGATGGCCACCGACGCCCCGAGCTGGAGCAGCGTCGCGGTCTTGGCATCCAGGGCAGATGTCGGGGCCAGGTCCATCCCAAGCCTGGCTTCGCCTTGGACGAAGCCTTCGTCGATCATCGCCAGCCGACGCAAGGTCTCCTGGAATCTGACCATCTCGCTCAACACATCTCCACTCGGCGCCAAGGCCACCATTGCACCCCGGGCCGGCGCGTGTTCCATGCCCCCAATTGGGTAAAACATCGGCTGTCATCCCTCCAGCAGCCCAGCGCACGGGACCCGGCAAGCGCCTGGCTGCGTGAGGACGTCCCTAGCTTCCGGCAGAGGGACATTGCCTGCGAGGCGAGCCTCGGCGGCATGAGGTCGCTCGCTACGATTTGCTGATTTCGGCGGAGAATTTCTCCATCGCGGCGACCGCCGTCGGTCCTGCTTTGCGCTCCCACCAGACGCCCATCACGGCGGCGATCCAGACCCAGAAGGACGCAATGATGCCGACGAAGGCGATCAGCGCCAGGCCGACGCCAAAGCCGCCGTAGGCATGACCGTACTCGCCGAACCAATTGCGCAGGAAAAACACCGCCACCGCGTGGACCACAACGGCCGCACAGGTGCATACGGCCGCGCCGGCGACCAGATCCCGCCAGGCGAACGGCAGGTCCAGCAGTAGCCGGGGAGTGATGAGGAAGAATCCGAACTCACCCGCGATCAGCACGAGCACGGCGGTGAGCACGAACCATGCCGGACGCCCGGCGGTCAGGGAGCGCAGCGTAAGGGCGGCGCCGGTGCCCGCCAGCAGCAGGATCAGCCACGCGCCGCCGCGCAGGTACTTCTGGGCGCCCCGCAACGGGGTCATGCTGAACGCCCGGGCATAGGCAACCTGCGCGGTGGCGCTGACATCCAGGCCGGTAATCAGCAGCGAGATCACGCTGATGCTCAGCGCCACATTCTTGCCGGAGCTGGCATTGGTGAAAGTGTCCTGGACGACGCGCGCGGTGCTGCCGGTCAGGTGCAGGTCGTTGACTACCAGGGCACCGAAGTTACGGTGCGGGTTGAACGCCTCGGCGAAGGAATAGCCGATGATGATCAGGGGAATCACCGCGATGAACAGGTTCGCGGCGATGACCAGGGCCAGGTGCTTGCCATCGATCTGCTTGAACCGCCGCAGGGACGCCAGGGGGAACGCTATCCACCGATGCCGCTTGAGCTTCTCTTGGCGCTGCCGGGCGCTCGTGATCCACTCCGGAAGCCTCCCGGCGCGGCCCTCAGCCGGTTCTTTCACTCCGCCACCTCCGATCGGATGAGCCCGCCCCCGCAGGGACTAGCTGTGACAATCGCCTGGTCGGTGTGGTGATTGATCCATTTCTGCAGCCGCCCCAGCCGGGCCCCTGCCTCCACGGGCGCGAAGGCTGTGTACAGTTTCGTGGCCAGCAGGCTGGAGGTAACGCGCAGACAGAACAGTACGAGCGTCAGCCGGTCACCCGCGGTGTACAGCTTCGACTGCACGAGCATGGCCGCGCCGGCGGCCACCAGCCCCCACGGCTGCAAGACCACGCCGAGCCCGGCGGCCATCCACATCGACAGCCGGTCCAGGTGTGCCATCCAGGCCGGCAGCTTCTTTAGCCGCCCCACATGGCGCCGCTGTCGGAAGGCCATCCAACCCAGCAGCGCCTTGACTGCCAGGGCGGCCGTGGAGGGCACAGTATGCGGCTTCGGCGGCTCGCCCCCGGTCAGCAGGGTCACAGCTGCGATCACCGCCACTAGGCAGGCCAGCCAGACAAGGATGAACGCCACCCCCCTTCCAGGAGCCGAGGGCACAAGATGAATGGCATCAGCGCGAGGGGGTCCGGTGCGCAGGCCTGCCGCGAGCGACGGCGAATCGGGCCGAGACCGGACGAACCCCATCCCCGGTGGCCCGGCGCGGGGGCGCGGACGCCAGTGCAGGCAGCGGGAAGGTGGCCTGCCTACGCCTCCTGCCGGTGGGAAATACAGTGCGTGCTTTCGAGACCTGCGGGCAGCCGACCGCAGGCACCGTCACCAGGTACCGACCGGATCAGGCCGCCAGGACCTTGCCCTTCTCGCGCTCGAACTCCTCGGCAGAAATGACTCCCCGGTCGCGTAGGTCGGCCAGCCTCGCCAGCTGGTCCGCCGTGCTGGCCGGTGTGCTGGCTGTGGCCTCCTGGACATAGCCGCGGAACTCCGCGTCCTGCTGCTGAGCATCCTGCACGGCCCGCTCGTGGATCGAGCCGCCGCGCGCAATCAGATAGACCAGCACGCCGACCAGCGGGATCAACAGGACGAACAAGAACCACAAGGCCTTGGCCCAGCCAGACAGATCACGGCTGCGGAAGATGTCGATGAACACCCAGACCAAGATCCAGATCCAGATCACCCACAGAAAGAAGATGAACATCGTCCAGAAAAGGTTCAGGAGCGGATAGGATGACGCGGCCAGTGACATTTTCCTCTCCTTTGCGCCAGGGGCTGCGATGGCAGCCGGCTAACCGGCGCCACACCCCGAATAGGCTCAGTATTCGCCTGGGGGCAGATCACCGGCATCACCCAGAATGAGTGAAGCAATGGCAACTCAGGCCGGCCCGCCAAGGGACCGGCTCTCAGTATCAGTACGCACGTATCCGGCCCAATAGCGAGCGGGCAATGACTACCCGCAGATGGGTGGCGCCAGGCCGCGCCTGACGGCCCGGTGCAGCCCACCCATTCGGGGGGATACCCCCGTCCTGGAGCGGCGATGGACTGCAAGACCGCACTTCGCACCCTGCTCGTAGCCGCCTGATCGTGGCCGTCGGCGCGTTCTTCACCGGGCCGTCCGCCGCTGCGGTGGCGACCAGGTCGGCGTTCTCCTCCGGCCTCGGCCGACTGCGCCGCGACGGCGAATCTCAGTGGGTGGTGAGGTGAATGACACCGACATCGGACAGTCCGTCCAGGGCTAGTTGCACGGCGAGCGCGGCAAGCAGGAAGCCGAATACTTTCTCGGTCACCAGCATCCGGGTGGCGTCCAGGTGGTTGCTGACCTGGGCGGCCCAGCGGAACACGGCGACGTCGAGGGCGAGGATCAGGATGAGGATCCCGACGACGACGGCGAACACCGCGAGGGAGGCGGCTTCTGCGGAGGCGGTGACCAAGACGACGATCCCGGCTGGGTTGAGCAGGTAGGGCACGGCCAGGGGGAAGACAGCCACTTTCATCGGGTCGCTTTCTTCGGTCCGGTGACCGCTGCCGTTCCCGTCCTGCTGCCCGAGCACCATGGTGACCGCGATGATGAGAAGGATGATGCCGCTGGCGACGCCGAGAGCGCCCGGGGAGAAGTGGAGCAGCCGGGTCAGCAGGCCACCGAGTGCTAGCAGCAGCACGGCAACGATGGCGGCGGTGGTCAGCATCTTGCGCACGACGCGGCCCTTGGCGGCCTCCGGCATGTCCTTAGTGGCTTCGAGAAAGGGGACCAGCGCGATCTTCGGGCCGACGCCAATCAGGAGCAGCAGGAACGTGTCGATGACGAAGGTGGCATTAAGCGATTCGAGTTCCATCCCAGCTGCCCGTGGGTGTGGCCTGATTAGATCCGGCGGGCCCGGGACGGCAGGCGCATGGGGCACAGCCGCCTCTGCGTGCCGTCGCCGGTCCGGGCGGCCACCGGGTGCCCGGCGACCAGCCGCGCCTCGCCATGGATCAGGCGCACGCTGCGCTTGCCGGTCCGCCCCCGAGTGGCGACTATGTCCCGCTCGAACAGCGCTACCGAGTAACCCAGGACGCCGCCGAGCTCCGCAGCCGCCTCCCCGCCCGGGTGCGCACCGATCACCACCACATCAAAGTCACGCACGTCCCCATGGGAAGGCATAACCGATCTCCGTCCAGCCTGGCCGCCTGCCGTGATCCTTCCGTACGCGCCGACGGCGCGCTTCATCCCAAACGGATGAATCCCATGCCTGCCCGGGGCGCCCGTTCGCTCAGTCC
This sequence comes from uncultured Actinomycetes bacterium, assembly GCA_963718305.1. GTDB lineage: Bacteria > Actinomycetota > Actinomycetes > Streptosporangiales > Streptosporangiaceae > RYN-230. The sequence goes on along the minus strand of CAVQZG010000018.1, from coordinate 78,433 downwards.
AGGGCCACACGGCCGCGACCTATACGTAACGCCGCCCGCGAGCTCGTGGGAGCGCAGCCCCAGGAGCTACGTCGCTGCCTGCGAGCGCGAGATGGACCAAACGACGCCGCTCTCGCCCGGCAGCCTCACGCCGGCTGCCTGCTAGGGATCGACTCCCCCGGGCGTCGCCGACGCGCCCTGCCAGCCCAATCGCGGTCAGTCATCCGCCACATACCCATCAGCCTGCGGCCGCCGGTGATCTTGGTCCCTCACCCGGGCACCTGGCCTTCGACCCTCTCAGGTCCAGACACGGTCACCTTGTCCTGGAGCTCCTGCTGGCTCTGGACGGACATGGCGTTTCCGGCCTGCACCGGTAACGGCCGGGGGGCCTGGGAAGCGACGCCCCTCCCCTCCGCGGGCATCAACACATTCATTCTGCTTGGGTGATGCTCGGGGCATTCCACGTGACCGATTGTGGCGGGAGCGCCACGCATGCTAGGGGCAGGTGGCGGACACTGCCGGCGTTCGCCGGGAGGAAACGTCCGCTCGCATGAGGCCAGATCATAGTGCCCGGGCCTCCCGTCGTGGCGCGGACGGAGGGGTCATGACTGTGACAGCTGGCAGAACCGGGGCAACGAGGTCTGGCGCGCGGGCATCCCGCCCAGCCCAGCCGCAGGCGGGAACGGGGCAGCAGCTGAGCCGCGCGGACCGGGTGGCGCGGGGTAGGGATGCCCGGGGGGTGGTGCCGCTGGAGTCGCATGCGGAGTTCACCCCGGCGGGGTCGCGGGATCCGGTGGGGCTGCTGCTGGGGCAGGCGGCCTCGCGGGTGCCGGAGCTGGTGCCGGTGCGGCACGGGCGGATGCTGGTGTCGGCGTTCACGTTCTACCGGGGGGCGGCGCTGCCGATGGCCGCCGACCTGGCCAGCACGCCGTCTTCGGGGCTGCGGGTGCAGTTGTGCGGGGATGCGCACCTGTCGAATTTCGGGGCGTTCGCCTCACCGGAGCGGCGGCTGGTTTTCGACGTCAACGATTTCGACGAGACCCTGCCCGGCCCGTTCGAGTGGGATGTCAAGCGGCTGGCCGCGAGCCTGGCCGTGGCCGGGCGCGACAACGGGTACCCCGCCAGGGCCCGCCGCAAGATCATCCTGGCGGCGGCCGAGGGATACCGCGGCGCGATGCGCGCCTTCGCGGACCAGCCGCTAATGGAGGTCTGGTACGCCCACCTGGACATCGAGGCGGCCCTCGGCGACTTCCGGGCCCAGATGAAAGGGAAAAGGTTCAAGAAGACCCAGGCGCTGCTGGCCAAGGCGCACACGGCCGACAGCACGAAGGCACTGCGGAAGCTCACCACCGTGGATGGCGGGCAGCGGCGGATCATCAGCGACCCCCCGATGATCATGCCGATCGAGGACGTTTTCGCCGATGTGCAGGCCAGCGCGATTTACGCGGAGATCGGCACGGTGGTGGGCAAGTACCGGCGGACCCTGCAGTCGGACCGGCGGCACCTGCTGGAGCAGTTCAGCCTGGTCCAGGTGGCCCGCAAGGTCGTCGGGGTCGGCAGCGTCGGCACCCGCGCCTGGATCGTGCTGATGGACGCCGCCGACGGGACCGAGCCGTTGTTCCTGCAGGCCAAAGAGGCCCAGCCGTCCGTCCTCGCCGGCGTATTGCGGGCGCAGCCAGTACACCAACCAGGGTGAGCGGGTCGTCGCCGGGCAGCACCTGATGCAGGCCGAAAGCGACATCTTCCTCGGCTGGACCCGCGCCGCCGGCCCGGACAAGGCCGACCGCGATTTTTACGTCCGCCAGCTCAAGGACTGGAAATTCTCCGTCCCCATCGAGCTGATGATCCCCTCCGGCATGGCCGTCTACGCCGGCCTGTGCGGGTGGACCCTGGCCCGCGCGCACGCCCGCTCCGGTGACCGCGTCGCCCTCGCCGCCTACCTCGGCGGCTCTGACAAGTTCGGCCAGGCGATCGCCGACTTCGCCGAAACCTACGCCGACCAGAACGAACGCGACTACGCCGCACTCCAGACCGCCGTGAAGGACGGCAAAGTTGAAGCCACCACCGAGCTCTGATCCGGCACCCGGCGCCTTGGTTCCCGTTCCGGGAGGTGGCTGCGGCACGGGTGACTCGAGCCCACTGGCCTGGCGCGGAGACCGGACGCCGACGGGACGCCCCCGGGCGAGGCAGCGGGTACCCCGGTGAGCGCGGCGACTGCCACTGCCCCCGATCCGGACGCGACGATCCGGGGCAAGAGCTACCGCGTCCTGCTCGTCTTCGCCGCGCTGATCGGGGTGCTGGTCTCGTTCGCCTCGTGGTGCTTCCTGGAACTGGTCCACTGGATCCAGCAAGAGGTGTACAAGAGCCTGCCCAGCGGGCTGGGATTGCACCCCGTCCCGTGGTGGTGGCCGCTGCCCGTACTCGCTGTCGCCGGAGTGCTGGCCGCCATCGCGATCGTGCGGCTGCCCGGTCACGGCGGCCACATCCCCTACGAAGGAATCAAGAGCGGCACCGCCAAACCAGCCGAACTGCCCGGCATCCTGCTCGCCGCGCTGGCCACCCTGGGCCTGGGTCTCGTACTGGGACCCGAGGCCCCGCTCATCGCCCTCGGCGGCGGCCTGGCGATCCTGGCTGTCCGGCTGGCCAGGAAAGACATCCCCGACCAGGCCAAGGCCGTCCTCGCCGCGAGCGCGGCGTTCGCCGCCATCGCCACGATCTTCGGCTCGCCGGTCATCGGCGCGATCATCCTCATCGAGGCCGCCGGGCTGGGGGGCCCGATGCTGCCATTGGTGCTGCTGCCGGGCCTGATGTCGGCGGGGATCGGCTCGGTCATCTTCATCGGCATGGGCCACTGGACCGGGCTCAGCTCCAGCGCTTACGCGCTGAGCCCCTTCTCGCTGCCCGCGTTCACCACCCTCACCATCGCCGAGTTCGGCTGGGCCATCGTGCTCGCTTTCACCGCGGCCGTGGTCACCGTCGTGATCATCGAGGGGGCACGAAGGTCGGCTCATATCGTCGCCCAACGGCCGTGGCTGCTGTTGCCGGCGGCGGCCCTGGCCGTTGGCGGTCTGGCGATCGCGTTTTCCGAGATCACGCACCAGTCGGCGGACACCGTGCTGTTCTCCGGCGAGGACGCCTTCAGCTCCATGATTAAACAAGGCCCCACCCTGGCCCTGTCCACCCTGGCGTTCCTGCTCCTGTTCAAGGGCGTGGCCTGGAGTATCTCGCTGGGCAGCTTCCGAGGCGGCCCGACCTTCCCGGGCCTGTTCATCGGCGCGGCCGGCGGCCTGCTCGCCGCGCATCTGCCAGGGTTCTCCGAGACTCCGGCCGTGGCTGTGCTGATGGCCGCGGCAACCGTGTCGATCCTCAGGCTGCCCTTGTCGGCAACCGTCATCGTCCTCCTGCTGACCTCCAAAGCCGGAATCGCCACTGCCCCGCTCATCATCGTCGCCGTCGTGGTCGCCTACCTCACCATCCAGACCCTGTCCCCGGCCCGCGGCCCCGCCGAGGCTGCCGCGCCAGTCGCTGAGTCCCAGCCCGCCGCACCACGCCCGCAAACCCTCCCCGCCGCCAAGCCGGGCGACGGTCAGCCCTAACCGCCGGACATCCCGCGCGTCAGTAAGGCTGCGGGAAAGACGCACCCGAGGAAAGACAACATAGCCAGCCGTATGAAAGTGGCGACATCGCCGATCTGGGCCGGCGTGCGTGGCTCGACCGGGGCCTGCTCGGCGTCATCGCTGTCCAGGTGGATGCCGCAGGCCTGCTGCGCGGGGCACACCGCTCACCTGGCCCATCAGGCTCGCCGCCCGCGAGGTCATCATCGACGCCGACCGGCCACAGATCCCCGATGGAACCGACGGTGAGTCAGTGCTGATGCCGACCCCGGGTGCGCTGCAGCATCCGCTCCCTCGCCTTGCGGGGTGCAGCACACCGGCATCGGTATGAGGCAGAGAGTGGAAATTTCTGTCGGTTCCGTGCACACGGCGGTTAGCCGGACAGGCGTCAGCGCGCCGAGGTCCGGGAAAAGCTGCGTCCAGGTTTCATAAAGCAGAAGGCACACGTCAGCGCGGCTAGTGCGACCAGGACGTGCAGCATTGTCAAGAGCCGGATACGCCAGCCCTTTGCGGCTTCGTGAGGGTCCCCGCCGCGTCCGGCCCGCGCGGTCCGTTGTACGGGCCAAGCCCTGATCTTTTCCACATGGGGCATTTCTTGCCTCGCCGCTGGCCTGCTGGCCGCCGGCCCAGCTCTCAGCCGATGAGGTGGTTGTGCTCCAGCCGTACGGGAGCCTTCATGAATGTCCTGCAGCGCTACACCCAGGTCCTCACCGCGTCCAGCAGCAAGCTCGTCATCATCTCGGCCAGCGAACGGATCCAGGAACAGCTCCGTGTCACCGACGTCACCGACCTGATCCCCCCGCAGGACATCTACACCGGCGATGAGCGGGTCGGCGCCACCCTGAAACGCGCCTATGCAGACGCAGCAGCCTGGATAGAACACAACCGCCCGCGGAGGGGGACCACGAGGTGAGCGTGAGGCTGTTCTGCCTGGTATCCGATTAATGTCCCCGGAACTCTCGATCTATCCCTGCCCGCAGGAAGCCGCTCCGTTTAATGGGCTCAGCCGGGGACCCTGGCGGTCCCCAGGCGCCCCGGTCCCCAGGGGTCCCGGTCCCCAGGCGTCCCGGTCTCCAGCCGGGCCGGGGAACGCTGGCACGGAGCCGTTGAGTGCACGGGTGCTGGGGGTCGTCGAGGACCCGCTGGGTGGGGCCGCGTTCCACCACCATCCCGCGGTGGAGAACCACCGTTTCGTCAGTGAGCTGGCGTACGACGGCCAGGTCGTGGCTGATCACGATGTAGGAGACGCGGGTCTGGTCGCGGATGTCGGCGAGCAGGTTCAGCACCTGGGCCTGGATCGATACGTCGAGGGCGGCGGTGGATTCGTCAAGGATGAGCACGGCGGGCTCCGCCGCGAGGGCCCGGGCGATCGCGACCCGTTGCCGCTGGCCGCCGGACAGTGACCGGGGCAGCGCGCGCGACTGACGTGCGTCCAGGCCGACCAGGCCGGTGAGTTCGGCAACGCGGGCTCGGCGGCGTTCCGCAGGCCACCGATGGTGCAGCCGGAGCACCTCGTTGATGGCAGCTTGGGCGCTCTGGCGCGGATCGAGGCTGGTGTAGGGGTCCTGGAACACGATCTGGACCTCCCGCCCGCATCGGCGCCTGTCGCGGGCCGACCTCGGCGGACGGGAACGATCACGTCCGCAGGCGGTGATGACGCCGCGGGTCGGCCGTTCCAAGCCGACGATCATCCGCGCGATCGTGGTCTTACCTGCACCGGATTGCCCGGCGATGGCAAGCGAGCGGCCAGGCTGAAGCTCGAAGGAGGCATCGTCGACGGCGACAAACTCGCCATATTCCTTGCGCAGCCCGGCTACCTCCAGGACCGGCGCGCCGCTGCTGTCAGGCATCGGATGCCCGGAGAAGCTGGCCGCGCAGCTCGCGGGCGCGGGCGCACCGGCTGAGCCCGTCGTTGAGTTCGGTGAGACCGGGCATGGCGGTGCCGCACACATTCCTGGCGTGGGCACATCGCGGCGCGAAGGCGCACGCCCCCGGCGGTGCCTCAAACGCGGACAGCGGCTGCCCGGGAATGGCGCGCAGCCGGTGTGCCGCCCGCGTGATGTCCGGCCGGGCGGCGGCGAGCGCGGCGGTGTAGGGGTGCAGCGGATCGCTGTGCAGCAGGGTGGAGGTGCGGACTTCCACGATCTGCCCGGCGTACATCACGGCCGTACGGTCGCAGATGGCGGCCGCCAGGTCCAGGTCATGGGTGATGAACAGCATTCCCAGCCCGAACTCGCGGCGGAGATCGTCGAGGATCGTCATGACCTCCGCCTGTGCGGTGACGTCCAGGGCGGTGGTCGGCTCGTCGGCGATCAGCAGGCGGGGCCCGGTGAGCAGCGCCGCGGCGATCATGACCCGCTGCAGCATGCCGCCGGACATCTGGTGCGGGTATTGCCGCAGCCTCCGGGCTGCGTCTTCGATGCCAACCTGGGTGAGCGCGTCTGCGGCGCGGCGCTGCGCCTGTGCCGCTGGCACCCCGAGGTTGGCCCGCAGCGCTTCGGTCATGAAGTCATCGATGCGCCGCACCGGATTGATATGCGCCCTTGGATCCTGGAAGATCATCGCCACCTGGCTGCGGTACTGGCGCAGTTGCGCGCCAGCGAGCCGGCCGATGTCGGTGCCCCCGAACCGGATTGAGCCATGGACTTCGGCCCCGCGCGGCAACAGGCGGCCGATCGCCCGGGCGGTCATGGTCTTGCCCGACCCGGACTCTCCGACCAGGCCCAACGCCTCACCCCGGCGGACCATCAGCGAAACGTCACGCAGGACCGGGCGCTTCGCGCCTTTCATTTCCAGCATTACGCTGAGATCGCTGATCTTGAGCAGCGGCGCGCCAGCCTCGGTTGCGGGGGACTGTGTTGCTGCGACTGCCGCAGGGTCGTTCATCCGCGGGCCGCCTGGCCGTATTCGAACAGCCGCTCGCCCAGTACGCTGACCGCGATCACCACGGCCACGATGCACACCCCGGCGGCGAGCGCGGGCAGCGGGTAGCCCTGGACGATCCCGTCCTGGTTTTCTGAGATCATTACGCCCCAGTTGGCGGTGGGCGGCTGTACTCCCAAGCCTAGGAACGAGATGGCCGCCAGGTCGACCATGGCGTAGCCGAACAGGACTGTCGCCTGGGCCAAGATCAGCGGTGCGATGTTCGGGACCAGGTGCCGCAGGCAGATCGCGGTGGCCGGTAGCCCCTGTACCTCCAGCGCCGCGACGTACGGTCGGCTCCGCTCTGTCAGCGCCGCGCCACGCAGCACCCGGGCCACGTAGGGCAGGTACGCGACGGACAGGGCGATCGTGGCCGCGGGCAGGCCCGCCCCGAATACCGCTGTCGCCAGCAGTGCGAGCAGGATGCCGGGGAACGCGAACAGGATGTCCAGGCCAGAGGAGATCACGGCGTCGGCGGCACGGCGCCGCCAGGCCGCGGTGACCGCGATCAGCGTGCCCACGGGCACGCTGATCATGACGACAGCCAGGGGAGCGAGCATCGAGGACTGCGCACCGGCCAGCAGCCGGGATGCCACGTCGCGGCCCTCGAAGTCAAAGCCAAGCACGTGGCCGCCCACCGGACCCACCCAGGCCAGCGACAAGTTGGGCAGGGTGGGGTCGTAGGGGGCGAGCAGCGGTCCGAACACGGCCGCGAACGTGGCGAGTGCGAGGACGGCCGCCGACGCGATACCGGCTGGGCCAATGGAGCGCAGCAGGGCCCGCCCCCGACCAGGTGCGGCGGCCTCGTTAGCCAGCGGGGCCGCGCTCACCGGGTGCGGCTTCCCAGCGCGATTCGCGGGTCAAGCGCCGCAGACAGCATGTCCACCAGCAGGTTGACCACCACGAACGCGGTGACCAGCACCAGCGAAATGCCCTGCACGACCGCGATGTCCTTGGTCTCCGCCGCCTGCACCAGGTATGCGCCGAGCCCGTTCAGGCTAAACGCGACCTCCACTACCGCGGCGACCGCGATCAGCGAGGCGATCGTAATCCCGGTGATCGTCGTGATGGGGATGGCTGCGTTGCGCAGGATGTGCCGCCGGATCACCCACTGGGCCGGTATCCCGCGGCTGACCGCGGTCTGCACGTGCTCTCGGTCGCCTTCGGCGCGGACCGCGGCCCGGGTGACCCGGGCGACGATCGCGAGCGACGCCGTGGCCAGCGCGATGGCCGGAAGGGTGAGGTGCCTGACATCACTGAGGAAGCCGGTGCCGTTGCCGAGCGCCGGGAACCAGCGGAGCTTCACCGCGAACAGGATGATCAGCACGATCGCGGCGACGAACGCCGGGATGGCCGCCGAAACCGCGGTCACCACAAGGGTGCTGGTGTCGAACCTGCCGGGCCGCAGCCCGGAGACGACGCCTAGGCCGATGCCCAGCACCACGATGATGAGGGACGCGTACAGGACCAGCCCGGCGGTCGTCCAGATCCGGGACGCGATCAGCGTGGACACGTTCTCCTGCAGCGTGATCGAGATTCCCAGGTTCCCGTGCAGTGCGTTATCGAGCCAGTACCAGTACTGGGCGAGGAACGGCTCGTTCAGGTGGTAGCGCTGCTCCAGCACGTGGATGCTGCCCGGTGGCAGGGGGCGCCCGCCGGACAGCGCCGCGATCGGGTTCCCCGGTGCCAGATACAGCGCCGCGAAGATCACGAAGCTCGCCACCAGCAGGCTGGCCACCAACAGGACCAGTCGGCGGGCCAAAAACCGCCAGCGCACTGCTCAGCCGGCCCCGCCCAGGCCGTCGGCCCAGGGGGAGAACAGGTAGGCGGTCGACGACACCGCGCCGGTCAGGCCCTTGCTGAGCACCAGTACGTTGTCCGGCTCGACGTCGGGGATCCAGGGAAGCTGCTGGGCGGCGAGCTTCTCGGCTTTCGCCACCAGCGCCGCCCGCTGGTCCAGGTTCGCCGTGCTGCGCGCCTGCTCCAGTGCTGACGTGATGGCCGGATCGCTGAAGTTGTCGAGGTTCTGCGACCCGCCCGGGAGGACAACCTGATTGAGCAGCGCCGCCGGGTCGGCGTAGTCGCCGTAGTCGACCCCCGGGAGACCGTCGACGCCCGCCCGGAATTTGGGATCGGTGAAGAAGTCGATGAAATCCTGGGCGGGCACCGACCTGAGCACCACCTTCAGGCCAATCGCCTGCGCGGCCGCCTGGTAGGCGCCCGTCAGCGCGGCGATGCTCAGCAGCTGGCTGGAGGTGCCGATCGTGATCGTCTTCCCGGTGGCCCCGGCCCGCTGGACGAGCTTCTTCGCCTCCGCGATGTTCTGGGTCAGGACCGGTGAGCTGTTGTAGGCCGTGTCGAACACGGACCTGCCATAGCCGAACGTGCCCGGGTTCGACAGCCACCGTGGCAGCTGCGCCGTACCGGCATAAACGGAGTTGATGATGCCCCGGCGGTTCAGCGCCAGCGACAGCGCCCGGCGCACGTCCAGGTTTCCCAGCACACCTTTGAGGCTGGTGATGGTGAACGCGTCGGTGGCCCAGCCAGGGCCCTGGTAGACCGTGACGCTCTTGCTGTTCCTCAGCTGGTCCAGAGTGGAAAGCCCCAGGCTGTAGTCCCCTTGGATGGCGCCGGTCAGCAAGCCCGCAGTGAGGGCGGCGATGCTCGGAACGCCCTTAAGGGTGATCTGGCCGACAAGCGGGCGGACCGAGGGGTTCCAGTAGTGCGGGTTGCGGACCGCGACCACGCCCACGCCCGGGGTCCAGGACTTGAGCATGTACGCACCCGTGCACATGATCGATCCGGCCGGGGTGCCATAGTTCTTGCCCTGTTTTTCGGCGAAGCTCTTTTCGATGACGATGCCTGGTATCGAGGCGAGTTCGCCTTCCAGCCAGTAGTCCGGCTGTTTGAGCTTGATCGTCACCTGGGACCGGCTGGTCGCGGTGACCGAGGCCACCCTGCTGAAGTCCGCCACATTGAACCCGCCCAGCCGGGGATTCATCTGGCGGTCGAGGCTGTACACCACGTCGGCCGAGGTCACCGGATGGCCGTCCCAGAACCTCACTCCCGGCCGGAGCGTGAACACCATCGTGGTGGGCGACGGATTCGAAACGGTGGCCAGGCCAGGCTCAAGCGCGCCGCCCGGTGCCTGGCGAAGCAGCGACTCACACATCAGCGAGTCAGCTGTGTACTCCGGGAAGGCGGCCGCATGAATGGGATCAAGCGATATCACGTCCCGGGTGGTGGCCCAGACCACGGAGGACACCGGCTTGGTGGCCGCGGGAAGGCTCGACACCAAGCCCTTGACCGGTGAGACATCGCCTGGCGCTGGGGCGGGCCGCCCGCATGCTGAAGCCACCAGCGCGCCCGCTACGGCGACGGCACCTAGCATCCACCTGACCCGACTGGAGGTGGGCACACTACCTCCCGACCGGCGCACGACCGATCCCCGGCCCCTCCGGCCGCGCAGTTAGGCCAGCCGTCACACGGGGCAGGGAAATTGTACGCCTGTCAGCCTCGTCGGCCTATTCACCCGGTTCTTGCCCAGGCTCCTTGGCCTTGGCCTGCTGGCGCCATGTTAGGTTTCGAAGGGATTTACCTGCCGGGCCCAGCGGCCGCTTGACCTGGTCTACCGCTCCGGCTGAGCATGGACGCAAGCTCTTCCGAGGTACCGGTCGGGGCATGGACGTTAGTGAGGCGCGGCAACGGGTCGACCGCTCGCAGGATGCGGGCAGGCCGGTGTTCGACCTCACGGTCTCCAAGTTGCTGCGCCCGCTGGTGCGGCCGGAGACCATCCAGCGTTCGCCGTTGATCGAGAGACTGGTCAATAGCAACGGCGTTCCGATCGTCTCGGTGGCGGCGCCGGCGGGCTACGGGAAGACGACACTGTTGTCACAGTGGGCCGACCGTGATCCACGGGCCTTCGCGTGGGTGTCGGTCGACGAAGCGGACAACGACCCGAAGGTCCTGCTCACCTATGTCGCCGAAGCGCTCGACGCGGTGGAGCGCGTGGACAGGCGGGTATTCGATGCGCTCGCCTCGCCGGTGAGCTCGGTGCCCGGCTCGGTCGTCCCGCGGCTGGGGTCGGCATTCGCGTCGATGACCTCGCCGGTAACGCTGGTCCTGGATGACGTGCACGTGCTGCATGACTCCGAATGCCGTGCCGCGCTATCGGTGCTCGCCGACCACGTGCCCAGCGGGTCACGGCTGGTGCTGGCCGGCCGGGCCGAGCCGCCGCTGCGGACCGCGCGGCTGCGCGCCGAGGGAAAGCTCCTGGAGATCGGCGCCGGTGACCTGTCGCTCACGGTGGAGGAAGCAGCATCGCTGCTGCGCGCTGCCGGGGTGCAGGTCGGCGACGACGATGTTGCCGAGCTGCACCGGCGGACCGAAGGGTGGCCGGTCGGGCTGTACCTCGCGGCGCTGTACCTGCGGGAAGGCGGGTCGCTGCCGGGCACGGCGGCCACGTTCGGCGGGGATGACCTGTTCGTCAGTGAGTACGTGGAGTCGGAGTTCCTGGCGCGGATCTCGCGGCAGCAGCGGGTGTTCTTGACCAGGACCGCGGTGCTGGAGCGGATGTCCGGGCCGTTGTGCGAGGCGGTGCTGGACCTGCCCGGGTCCGCCGCGGCGCTGGCGGATCTGGCCCGGTCGAACCTGCTGCTGGTGCCGCTGGACCGGCGCGGACAGTGGTACCGCTACCACCACCTGTTCCGCGACATGCTGCTCGCGGAGGCCGAGCGCCTGGAGTCCGGCCTGATCCCGGTCCTGCGCCGCCGCGCCGCCGCCTGGTACCTGCGCAACGACCTGCCCGAGGAAGCGCTGGAGTACTCCATGGCTGCCGGGGACGTTGACACGGTGGCCCGGCTGGTGGAAGAACTCTGGCTGCCGACGTACCGGCGAGCCAGGATCACCACCTTGCAGCGGTGGTTCCGGTGGCTCCATGACCGGGGCGGGTTCGAGGACCACCCGCGGGCCGCCGCGTACGCCGCGCTTCTTGCCCTGACGACCGGGCGGGCGGCCGACGCCGAGCGAATGGCTCATGCCGTCGACCGCTGGCGCTCCCAGGACGTGGCCCAGGCCGGCAACCATCTCATCGAGGGCCTCGCCGCTGCGCTGCGCGCTTTGCTGTGCCGCCATGGTGTCGAGCAGATGCACGCGGACGCCGATGAGGCCGCACGACAATTCGCGGCGGCGGGCATCGTGCGCCCGATGACCGGGCTCCTGCAGGGGATCGCGCACATCCTCTCCGGCGATCTCGACAGCGCGGATGCCGTCCTTGACGAGGCGGTCAGAACCGGACAGGAAATCGGCACGCCCGATACGATCGCGCAGATACTGTGCGAACGGTCGCTGGTGGCGATGGCACGCAACCAATGGAACCAGGCTGAGGCCCTGGCCGGCCAAGCGCGCTCGCTGCTGGATCAGGCCGGGCTGGAGGACGCTACCGTCTGCGCGGCGCAGGCCCGCGTGGCCCTGCACCGGGGCGATGTCCCGGCGGCGCGGCGCGAACTCGCCAGCGCTCAGCGGCTGAGGTTCTTGCTGACGTACGCGCAGCCCCACATGGCCGTCCAGGCCCGGATCGAGCTCATCCGCGCCCACATCGCCCTCGCCGACATCAACGGGGCCAGAACGCTCATGCGGGAAGTCGATGAGGTGCTCCGACTTCGGCCCGGGCTGGGGATCCTGGTCGGGGAGGCCGAGGTGCTTCGGGCCCGGCTTGCCCAAGAGCGCGGTTCGGCCATCCTCGGAGCATCGGCCCTAACCGCCGCCGAACTTCGCCTGCTGCCGCTGATATCCACGCACCTGACGGTCGGGGAGATCGCTACCGAGCTGTATCTCTCCCCGCACACCATCAAGTCGCAGCTGACATCGATCTACCGCAAGCTGGAGGCTTCCACTCGGAGCCAGGCCGTCACCCGGGCCCGTGAACTGGGACTCCTGGAAGGCTGACGACCCGGGCCTTTACCTCCACCCGTGATTCTGTCGGCTTATTGGGTCGGCGCGCCAGGCTTTCCGAACCGGGTCAGGAGGCCGACGTGCTGGAATGCGGTGCCACTGGGATCTGGTCATTGCCGCGCTCCTATCGCTAGGGGACGAGTTAGTCACCATCACCGTGCACGAGGTTCGTGACGGTAGATCGCCCAACGGTGCCGACCGGAGCCGCCGAGACGCGGACTTCACCCGAATCGTCTGATGTGCGGCCTGGCTTGATGGCGTTCGGTAGTGGGAGAGGGCGGAACGCCCTCAAGCGTCCGCGGGTAGCCCGCGCGGCGCCCCACCATGTCATCCCTCACGGCGTGTAGCGGCCAGGCTGCCGGCCGGGGTCGGGGGAGGTTCCCGTGGCGATATCCACTGCCAGCCGCGCGCTGGCCCAGACAGAGCCGTTGGCCGTTCCGGCCGACGATCCCATCCTTGAATCTAAGGTCACCGTGCCCGATGTGCCGAGCTGGGCGATCCAGCGTCCTCGGATCACCAGGCTGATCACCCGGGGCACGCGGTGGTGCCCGCTGACCGTGATCACCGGCCCGCCTGGAGCGGGCAAGACGATGGCAGCGACGTTGTGGGCGGCGGCCCGCCCAGGGGCTGTGGCCTGGCTCTCCCTCGACGAATATGACAACCGGCCCTCAGGCTTCTGGTCGTATGTCGTCGCGGCGCTGCGTCGGGCCGGCGTTGCCGTTCCTGACACACGGCCCGCCCCTACCCGGGGGCGGCAGCATGTGTTCTTGCTGCGGCTTGCCTCGGTGCTGGCCGCCCAGGATCCGCCGGTGACGCTGGTCCTTGACGACTTCCATCTGCTGACCGAGCCGCTGGTCCTGGATGGGCTCAATTTCGTGCTGCGGAACGCAGGCGCCGGCTTGCGCCTGGTGGCCTGTTCGCGGATAGATCCGCTGCTGCCGCTGCACCGCTACCGGCTGACCGGACAGCTGGCCGAGATCCGGGCCAGCGACCTGGCGTTCAACGTCGCCGAAGCCGGCCTGCTGATGACCCAGCATGGCGGCACGCTGTCGGCAGCCGCGCTCGAGTGCCTGACCCGGCGGACCGAGGGCTGGGCGGCCGGCATCCGGCTCGCCGCCATGTCGGTGGGCTCTGATCCCGACCCCGACCAGTTCGTCAAGGAACTGATCACCGACGACAGCCCACTGACCGGCTACCTGGTGGAGGAGGTGCTCAACACCCAACCGCCTGCAGTCAGGGCCATCCTGCTCGACACGAGTATCCTCGAACAGGTCAGTGCCGAGCTCGCCAGGGAGCTGGCCGGCGATGAGCACGCCGCGGGAATCCTGCCGGCTCTGGCGGCCGCGAATGCGTTCGTCCAGCCGACCGGGCGCGGGTGGTATCGCTACCACACGCTGTTCGCGGAGGTGCTGCGGCTCAAGCTCAGACGCGAGAGCCCGGGCCGAATCGTTCTGCTGCACCGGCGGGCTGCCCGGTGGTATGAGCGTAACGGCCTGCTCACCAAGGCGGTACGGCACGCCGCGCAGGCCGACGACTGGCCGCTTGCGGCCGACCTGGTCATCGACGGGCTGGCGATCGGCGAGATCATCGAGCCGTCGGACGGGCTCTCGCTGGCCGGCGAGTTCACCAGCCTGCCGCACGGCCAGGTCTGGGCCACTGCCGGGCCGTACCTGGTTTCCGCCGCCGCGGCGCTGGCCGCCGACCGACCCGGATCCTGCGCCGCCGCGCTTGATCTCGCCGAAGGCATCCTCGGCCGCCTTCCCGTCGGCCAGGCCGCCGCAGGCCGGCTGTCCGCGGCGGTGATCCGTCTCGCCGCCTCGCGTCGCACCGGGGACTTCGATGCGGCGGCGGCGGCCGCGGGCACTGCGGAGGCGCTGGTCAGCACCGTCAGCGACGGCAACCCCGGCCGGAATGCCGCGATCCTGGCCCGGGTGCTGTGCTGTCGCGGGGTTGTCGAGCTGTGGTCGGGCAACCTTGACGAGGCGGCCCGCATCCTCGATTCGGGTGTGGCCTCCGCAGCCGCTTCGGGTGGAGAAGCCGAACGAGCCGGCTGTCTCGGACATCTCGCGCTGATCGCGGCGTGGCGGGGGCAACTGCAGCGCGCCGCGAAGCTTGCCGCCCGGGCGACGGCGGCCACCGCCGCTGACGCGCCCCGGCCCGCTGGCTGCCACCCAAGCCCTGCAGCACTCGTCGCGCTCGCCTGGGTGCACCTGGAACACGGTGAGCTGCGTGAGACGCACAGCCTGCTGAAACAGGCTGACGCCGCCCTGGGCGAATGCCCGGACAAGCTGATCGGCTCAGTGGCCTGCCTGGTAGCCGCGCGCTGCGGCCTAGCCGAGGGGCGCGCCGACATGGCCGCCCAGTTTGTGGCCAGGGCACAGGCCGACTGGGCCGTTCCGGACTGGCTCGGGCAACAGTTGAGCCTGGCCGAGTCGCGGGCACATGCTGTGGCCGGCGACATCGGGCAGGCGCTCGCTGCCGCTGAGCGGGCCGGTCCCGGTGACTCGACGGAGGCAGCCGTGGTACTCGCGCACGCCTGGCTGGCCGCCAAAGACGTGGAGAACGCACGGCTCGCGCTCGCCCCCGCACTCGCCGTCCGCAACCCGGCGCCCGACCGGGTGCGCCTGCAAGCCTGGCTAGCTGACGCCCGGCTCGGCTACGAGACCGGTGACCTCTCGCAAGCCCAGCGAGCACTCGCATCTGCGCTGCGGCTGGCCGGGCGTGACCAGCTCAGGCTGCCGCTGCTCATGGAGCGGGGCTGGATCGGCCCGGTGCTGCAGCACGACCCCGCGGTGGCCCATGCCCACCGGGACCTGCTCGCACCGGCCTCCAGCGCCGATCAGCGCGTGACCGCGGCGACCGTCCCTGGTCAGGCCGTGACCCTGGTGGTCGAGCCGCTCACCCAACGCGAGCGAGAGGTACTACGAAATGTTTCAGCCATGCTCAATACCACTGAGATCGCCAGCCAGATGTACATCTCGGTCAACACCGTCAAATCACACCTGAAAAGCAGCTACCGCAAGCTCGCTGCGACTCACCGCGGCGAGGCGGTTCGCCGAGCCCAGCAGCTCGGGCTGATCTGAGGCTACGTTGCCTCCCCGAGTTCCAGGCCCCGGCTGAGACCAGGTACCACATACGCGGGAGCTACTGAGCGTTCCGCCCAGAGCAAGCGCAGAGCCACATGATGATGTCCACGCTTTCAGGGGAACCGCGGCTGCCGGAGAACGCGACCAGCGAAAACCCGGGCAGGACTCCTGGCTAGCCAGGGCGAATGATGCGACCGCACGAGGCGGACGGATCGGGCGGGTGCGAGAAGGGGCTGAGCCCGTATGCGCTGGAGCTGAGCCCGATCCAGCGACCCGTGCCGGTGAAGACGACTGAGCCGATCCCGGCCGACATCAGGCCGGGCAGCACAGCGGCAGCATCGGCCCGCCCAGCCCGGTGGCTTCGATGAGGATGATCGCGCCGATGACGGGCGAGCCGAAGATGGTGGCGATCGCGGCGAGCAGGATGCCGGGCGGTTCGGCTGGCTTGGCGGTGCCGACCTGGGATCCCCTCATAGGGGATGTGACCGCCGCAGCCAGGCAGGTGCACGATCGCAACGGCGGCCAGCACCCCCCACAAGTTCCGCTGGCATCCGGCTTTGAGGTGTGTGGCCACTGGGCTCGCGCCTTCCCTGAGCTACCATCGCGAGCCCGCGAGACAACCCATCGAAAGTCAACCGGCCCGGCCTGGATCATGGCATCACCCGGCAGGGAGGAACTAGACAGCTATGAACTCAAACAATCGCGGGCGTTACCTGGCATCCGTGGCTGCGCTGGGTGCCTGACTCCTCACGCGGCCCATGCCACGGGCGCCTGGCCAGCGGCCTGGCTGCGGCAACCGGCTGGTTCACCCGTCGCTGACCTGATCGCTCAGGCTGGCGCTATGGCCGGAGAGCAGCACTGCACCGCCCGCCCAGCCGGATACCCCGCGCGTAATCATCCCAATCGGAGGATACGTCCCATGCCCGGCGCCGTCACAGTGAGCATGTGGCTGAATACCACGACATCATCATCGGGGCCAACGGCGCCCGGTGGGGCCGCGACAGCTCCTTAGCCAAGCGGATACGTCAACCGCAACGGCCGCACCGTGATAATCGCCATGGCTAAGGGCTAAGGAGAACGCTATGAGCCAGAGTCATCTCCTCGTTGACTTCCCGATTAAAGGTCCGGCCAGTGCCAAGGCGCTACCCGGCGAGCTGCCCGCGTTGATGCCCGCTCTCGCGGCAGCGCAGGACGATCTCGGTACTGTGCATTTCTCCCGGTTCATGGTCGAGGGGGACGAGAAGCTTCTCTTCCTTTCGGACATCGACGGCGAGACCGACCAGCACATTGAGCGGCTGGTGGAGAAGGCCGGGCCGGTGTTTGACGCCATCTTCACGCACGTGGACAACCCTCCAGCCACGCCCGTGGCTGATAATCCTGAGAGCGCCACCAGATGGCTAAAGCGGCATGTCCGCGAGCCTCTAGACACGTACTTTGCTTACGGGGACGCTTCGGTTCAGGACATCAAGGAATGCGCGCGTGCGGCGGGCTTTACGGGCAATACCTCGCAGGGCACCCTGCTGACGTACATGTCCTTCAAGTCACGTGTGCAATCTTTTGCCGTGAAGCTGGTCGCCGGGGCCCTGATAGGAGACAAGGGACACAAGGCGTCGGATTCCATTGGGACGCTGCATGTCGCCCACTGGGTGTCCTTTGAACACAACCATATAGGGTTCTTCACGGTGTTCGACGGTGATATGGAGAAGTACTTCCAGGACTTTGCGGATAAGACCTCCTTCGTCTTCAATGCTCTCTTCCCACGTGTCGTTGGCGGGCCGCCAACCCCGGTGGAAAAGAACGCCCAGGCGTTCTATCAGTGGGGGCTGGACAACAACTATCCGTCGATCGGGTTTTACAGCGCCTATCCAGGCCTCTCGGTTCAAGACATCCGGGCCCTGCTGGCCGATCGCAAGTCACCACCGGCCACCGCCGGATAGGACCAGCGTCGCATGGTCACGAACCGTAATCAACTCCGGGTTGGGCGCTGGCCAAGGGGTACAATTCACAAAGAGGACCAGCGATGAAGGGCCCGGGGGTTCTTCGCCGGCTGCTTGGCCAAAGGCGGCATGAACCTTTGGGTGCCGATGGCAGTTCGGCGACGGGGGAAGAGCCGGCGCTCGACCTCGCTGACATTCAGGGGTTCATTCTCCGCGGTTACAGGATGCCGATGGTGCGGCATTTCTTGTTGACGGTAGGAACCCCGGCACGAGCGCGCAGGCAGCTCGGACGGCTCGTGAGCGGCGACGAATCCGACGTCCCGCAAATCACCACGGCCGAGGACTGGCACGTGGGGTTCGGGGCCGGACCGGGAGACGACTCCGCGGCCGCCCCGCGTCGCAAGCCAGACTATTGCCTCAACATCGGTGTCACCTGGGCCGGACTGGTGGCACTCGAGATGGATGAACGCGTCCCAGCGCTGTCGTTCAGGTCATTTGGCGCGTTCATCGAAGGAGCCGCGCAACGAGCGGAGTCAGTCGGAGAAACTGGGCCGAGCTCGCCCGGGAACTGGATTGCCGGTTTTGGAAAAGGGCACGATCACGTCCTGGTGACGCTGCACGCCATCAGCCCGGAAGCGATGAAGGGCTACAGCGATAGGTTGCGCGCCTGGTTTGCCGAAGGAAATGCCTTTCGAGAAATCTGGCACCAAGACGGGATGGCGCTAATGGAGATGCAAAACGGCCAGCCCGTGCCCACGTCCAAAATTCACTTCGGATATACCGACGGAATCACTTATCCCACCATTCGCGGAGGCCCGGAACAGTACCGGCCGGATCACCAGCGGCCCTGCGAGCCATGGCTCTTCGTATTGCGGGAAGAGGCTGCGAATTACGTGGTACCCGAGCCGCGGCAACTTGGCCTGAACGGCAGTTTCGCAGTCTTCAAGAAGGTTGAGACTGACGTCGTGGGCTTTGAAGACTTCTTGCAGTCGAACAAGGACAAGATCGATCCCGAGTTGCTGGCCGCAAAGATGTGCGGGCGATGGCGCAACGGCGTTCCTCTCGCTTTGTCACCGGACACCGATAGCCCCGCGGGAGGAATATCACCCGAACAGCTGAACAATTTCGGGTATATAGATGCCGATGGTACGGGAGATCCGAAGGGGATCCACTGTCCCGTCGGCGCACACATACGCCGCGTCAATCCACGAGGTCAGCCAGTCCAGGGCCAGGGGCTGCCCGGCGGCAGCAACAACTCCCACCGGCTGATCCGTCGCGGTATGCCGTACGGGCCGACCTATGACCCAAGCGAACCCTACGATGGCATCGAGCGCGGGATGCTCTTTCATTTCATCAACTCGAACATCGAAAACCAATACGAGTTCGTGCTGCGACAGTGGGTCAATGACAGCGAATTCGCCGGGGCCGTCAGGCTTCACCCAAAGTCGAAAGATCCACTGATCGGCACGCAGAATCCAGCAGAGAGCATTTTCGTCATACCGCAGGCAAATGGAGGCCCGCCGATCGAGGTTACGGGTCTCTCGAGCTTCGTTACGACCAAAGCCGCTGCGTACGTGTTTCTGCCGAGCATAACGGCCATCAAATTTATCGCCAACTTGGGAGAAGGCGTGTAGCTGGCGGCTCGCTCGGGTGACCGCCGGATTATCGGGGCTCGGTTCGATGTGAGGAGCGGGACAATGGCGGACACCTTCGACGTGATAATGGCGGCTTACCCGTCCGTCGGGCTGGCCCGGCAGGACTTTGATGGGCTTGTGCGGCTCGTCAAGGACAAGAGGGTCCGAACCGAAGGCGTGATCCTGGTCGAGCACGACGAAGACGGCGAGGTCCGGGTGACCGAGACCGGCGACCACCTAGGGCGCAGGGGGCTTGGCTGGGGCGGCGGGGTGGGTGCCGTGGTCGGCCTGTTCTCGCCGCCGTTGCTCGCCTCGGCCGTGGTCGGGGCGGCGGCCGGCGGCGTGGCGGGCGCGTTCGCCCGGCACCGTGTAGAGAGCGGCATCCAGACGGGGATCGGGGAGCAGCTCCCGCCGGGCTCGGCCGGCATCATCGCCGTGGTCAACCACGCCGACCGGCTGGCGGCCGAGCAGGCGCTGCCCGGCTCGCCGATGAAGTCTGTCGCCCAGATGGAGCACCACAGCCTCGGCGCGCTCAAGCAGGCGCTGGCCACGGCCGCCGGCAAGTTCAGCCCTGACCGCACGGTGCTGCCGATCCCGGACCCGTCCTTCGGGGGGACCATCGGCCGCACACTGGCGCAGTCGCAGGCTGACTGGACCATCAACATGACGCCATCGCCGCCCGCTGACGCGCCGAACGTGCTGCTGGTGCTGATCGACGATGCCGGGTTCGGCAACCCGGGCACCTTCGGCGGCCCGGTCGATACGCCGGCCATGTCGCGGGTCGCCGAGGCTGGGCTGTCCTATGACCGTTTCCATGTGACCGCGCTGTGCTCGCCGACGCGGGCGGCGTTGCTCACCGGCCGCAACCACCACAGCGTGGGCTTCGGGTCGATCGGCGAGCTGCCCGGTCCTTTCCCGGGCTACACCGCGGCCCGCCCTAAAGACTGCGCGCCGTTCGTCCGCATGCTGCAGGGCAACGGGTACAGCACGGGGGGCTTCGGCAAGTGGCACATGACACCTGATCACGTGCAGGGCGCGGCCGGCCCGTTCGACCGCTGGCCGAACTCCTGGGGCTTTGACCACTTCTGGGGCTTCCTGGCCGGCGAATCGGGCCAGTACGACCCGGTCATCACCCAGGACAACACGATCATCGGCGTGCCCGAGGGCAAGGACGGCCAGGAGTACTACCTGCCGGACGATCTGACCGACAAGGCCGTGGGCTGGCTGCATGCCGTGCGCGCCCAGGACCCGGTCAAGCCCTGGTTCCTGTACTACTCCACCGGCTGCAGCCACGCTCCGCACCAGGTGCCAGCCGAGTGGAGCGACAAGTACCGGGGCCGGTTCGATGATGGCTGGGATGCCTACCGTGAGCAGACCTTCGCCCGGCAGAAGCAGCTCGGCGTGATCCCGGGCGACGCCGAGCTCACCCCGCGGCCGGACGCGCTCCCGGCCTGGGACTCGCTCTCGGCCGACGAGAAGAAGCTCTACGCCCGGCAGATGGAGGTCTACGCCGGTTATCAGGAGAACGCCGACTGGAACGTGGGCCGCCTGCTGGATGCGGTCGAGGAGATGGGCGAACTCGACGACACCCTCGTCATCTATATCTGGGGCGACAACGGCGCCAGCATGGAGGGCACCGTCACCGGCTCGTTCAACGAGCTCACCATGCAAAACGGCATCCCGCTCACCCCCGCCCAGCAGCTGTCGCTGATCGAGCAGTACGGCGGCCTGGACGCCTGGGGCTCCGACAGCACCGCGCCGCACTACGCGTCGGCCTGGGCCTGGGCCGGCAACTGCCCCTTCCCGTGGGGCAAGCAGGTCGCCAGCCACCTGGGCGGCACGCGTAACGGCATGGTCGTGGCCTGGCCGCGCCGCATCAAGGACGGCGGCGGCAAGCGCAGCCAGTTCACGCACTGCATCGACATCGGCCCGACGATCTTGGAAGCGGCCGGGATCCCCGAGGCCAGGGTCGTCGACGGCGTGGAGCAAAAGCCGATGGAGGGCACCAGCTTCATTTACACCTTCGAGGACGCGACCGCGGCCGAGCGCCATACGCAGCAGTACTTCGAGATCTACGGCAACCGGGCCATGTACAAAGACGGCTGGTGGGCCTGCTCCATGCTCGACCGCATCCCCTGGGACATCACGCCGGCGAGCATCGCCCGGTTCGCGCCCGGCGTCTACGACCCGGACAACGACGTCTGGGAGCTGTACTACCTGCCCGACGACTTCTCACAGGCCCGCAACATCGCCGCCGAACACCCGGACAAGCTCGCCGAGCTCAAGGAACTGTTCTGGCAGGAGGCCGAGAAGTACCAGGTGCTGCCCCTGCTGGCTGGCTTCTCGGTGTTCTTCGGGATCCTGCCGCCGATGCCCACCATCACCAAGCGGACCTTCTACGGCGATGTGCAGAACGTCTTGTCGGGCATGATCCCCAGGGTATACGGCCACTCTTACGCGATCACCGCCGAGCTTCAGATCCCGGCGGAGGGCGCGCAGGGCGTCATCGTCGCCAACGCCGACGAGATGGGCGGCTTCTCCCTGTTCGTCCAGGACGGCAAGCTCAGGCACACCTACAGCATGATGGGCGTCGAGACCTACCGCCAGGAGTCGACGGAGCCGCTGCCATCCGGCGACGTGACGGTGTGCATGCAGTTCGACGCCGACGCGCCCAAGCCGGGCACCGGCGGCACCGTAACCCTATGGGCCAACGACCGCAAGATCGGCGAGGGACGCATCGACAAGACGGTCCCCGTCCGCTTCTCGGGCTACAGCGGGATGGACATCGGCCGCGACAACGGCCTGCCGGTCGACCGCAAAGCGTACGGCGACAAGTCACCGTTCCCCTTCACGGGAAGCGTGAAGAAGGTCGTGTTCGACCTTGCGCCGACCGCCAGGGAGCAAGACCGCAAGGCGGTGCACGAGGCTCACCACCACATGGCTGTCGCGCACGGGATCAGCGCATGAAAGCGGGCGGTCTGGGGACCGGGACGTTGTAGTTCATGCGGAAAAGGTTCTCCGGGTCCTACTGGGTCTTGAGGCGGCCACGTCACCTGGGTAGCGGTGCTGCTGTCGGGGCGGCGATAGGATCGTGGCACCGGCCCGCACGCGCGCGGCCCGCGGTGCCGGGTGCTGCCGGGGAGGTCGCCATGCCGGGGGCGTTCGCGGATCTGCCCACACCGCTGGTGGCCGATGCCTGCGTGCGCTGTGGTGTTCCGCTGCGGGCCGCCCCTGCGGGAATCCGGCCGGTCGTGGCCGGCCAGCAGATCGCCGGGCGGGTGCTGCCGGTGCGGCACTACGGCAGCGTGGACGTGTTCCTGGAGGCATTTGGCCGGGCACAAGCCGGCGATGTGCTGGTCATCGACAACGGCGGCCGCACCGACGAGGCATGCGTCGGCGACCTGGCGGTGCTGGAGGCCGGGGCCGCCGGCGTGGCGGGCCTGGTGGTGTGGGGCCTGCACCGCGACACGCCGGAACTGGCCGCGATCGGCCTTCCGGTCTTCAGTTACGGCAGCTACCCGGCCGGGCCGGTGCGGCTGGACGAGCGGGAGCCCGGGGCGCTGGTCACCGCGCGGTTCGGGCCGCACCTGGCCAGCGCCGGGGACATCGTCTTCGCCGACGACGACGGCGTGTTGTTCGTCGCGGCCCAGCGCGCCGAGCAGGTGCTCCTCACCGCGCACCAGATCTGGCAGAGCGAGCGGGACCAGGCCCGCCGGATCCGGGAGGGCCAGACACTGCGCCAGCAGACCGCTTTCGATGACTACCTGGCCCAGCGCGCCGCTGACCCGTCCTACACCTTCCGGCGGCATCTGCGCCGCACCGGCGGGGCCATCGAAGAATAAGATCTCCCGAGCGGCGGGCCTCGCCCCGCCCCGGGCTGTGGCCGCCAGCCGGCCAGCCGGATACCAGGAGGCTGGAGCCGGCGACGGCCATCTCCCGGCCGCCGCGAAGCGCGGCTGCCCGGTGCGGGGGGCAGATGCAAGCCCAGACGTTCAGGCACCCGTCATCCCACCCGGGGCAGGCAGCCAAGATCACGGGATGGCCACCGTCGTGACCGCTGCCCTCGCACGGTCGGCGCGTCCACGATCCGCCGGGTCCTGAGGGCGCTGAAGATCCCTCCGGCGCCGGAACGGGGCTCCGACACGACACGGCGGACGTTCCTGCGCACGCAGGCATCCACGATGCTCGCCACCGACTTCTTCCATGTGGACTGCGCGGTCAGCCTGC
Organism: uncultured Actinomycetes bacterium; assembly: GCA_963718305.1. Classification (GTDB taxonomy): domain Bacteria; phylum Actinomycetota; class Actinomycetes; order Streptosporangiales; family Streptosporangiaceae; genus RYN-230. The sequence continues at coordinate 55,082 of CAVQZG010000018.1, read as the reverse complement.
AGCGCCTGTACTGCCTGTTCGTCATGGAGGTCGGGCTCCCGTCATGTGCACATTCCCGGGATCACCGCGAACCCGGACGGGCCCTGGACCACACAGCAGATCCGCAACCTGCTGATGGACCTGGGCGACCGTGCCGCCAGCTTCCGGTTCCTGGTCCGGGACCGGGCCGGGCAGTTCACCTCGGCCTTTGACGCGGTCCTGGCCGGTGCCGGTATCGAGGTGGTGAAGATCCCGCCGCGCAGCCCGAAGGCGAACGCTTATGCGGAAAGGTTCGTGCTCACCGCCCGCAAGGAGGTCACCGACCGGATGCTGATCTTCGGCGAACGGCATCGGCGGACGATCCTGGCCCAGTACGAGGCCCATTACAACGGACGGCGGCCCCATCGGAGCCGTCAGCTCTGCCCGCCTCGGCCCGATCACCCTGTTGCGGACCTCTCCCGGAAGCGGATCCAGCGCCGGCCCGTACTCGGCGGCCTCATCAACGAGTACGAGCGAGCCACATAGAAGCCCAGGTCAGGAGCGATGGCCGAGTTCTGGAACCTCACACGTCTTTGGAGGCGTCGCTGCGCCCGAGCAGCGCCAGCCAGCCGAACATCCGGACCATGAGCAGATAGAGGAGGCGGAGGATAGAAGACCAGGTCAGATGCTCTGCGCGAGTTCTGGCACCCCTCAGGGGAATTACCTGAGCGCTAACCCCTCAGACCCGGGGAATTACCTGAGCGCCGGCAGCCAGCCATGCCCGCTCGCCGAAATAACCCCGCACATTATCTTCTCTTTAGTATCGAGATGCGTGGGACCATGAAGGTCGTTGGTGCAGGTCACAAGGTTTTCGGTCCGGCTGGGTCGCTGCCGAAAGGCGTAGTTGGTGCACTTTGCTGCTGCACAAAGTCAAATGCTCAAACTCCTGCTGGGAGCGTACGCTGAGAACACCTTCGAAAAGAGATCATGATGCTCGCACTACTGCTCATTCTCGTCCCACTCATCGCCCTGGTTATCTGGGCAGTCGTGTACGACTTGAAGCGGCGCCGCCGCCACGCTCCGCTCACCAGTCACGACATCAGTTCGGCAGCACGCAGGGCTCGGGCAGGCGCGGACGCCCGTCGCGACGTTGCCGGCGGCAGCGACAGTGGGCCTGCCCCCGGCATGTGACGACCCTCGTGTCTTACCGGCCAGGGTCGCGGCGTGGAAGCCGTCAAGATCGCAGACCGGCCGCCCCCATGCTGGTTCGGGCAGATGACCGGCGACGGCGGTGACGTTTGCTCCTGGGAGAACCTCAATCATTGACGTCCGACCTTAGAACGGGCGTGTCAGTAGGGCTTATACCCAGAGGTGAGGTTGGCAGCGTAAATAACGAGCAACACGAGCAAAATAACCGCTACGATAATCACCAGGATGATCACTGCTTTTCGGTTCATCAGGGAACCTTTCCCAGCGCCGTGCTCGCCCCAGCCACCGGCCCCGTCGAAACACAGCCTACTCCGGGATACTTTCTATTCAAACGTGAAGTTTCACGCCGGAACGGCAAAAGCACAACCAGGGACGGGATTCCCATCCGTCAACTACTTAGAGTGATCGCGCTGCAGACTCATCGGCAACCAGCGAACGACCAGATCGAGTGATACGCGGGTGATCATCTCGCTAAATACACAGGTGATCATCGCCAATATTTCGATCCGATTTGCGCCGCACGCAGGGGTTCGGACTTCATCGAGAACACGATCTTCACCTCAGCGGTGCAGGGGGTGGGGCGACGGCGCAGCTGCGGGCGATCCGGCAGGCGGCCTACTCGGATGTGCAGGCGTTCCGGGGACTGCAGGGGCGTACCGGTGCGCGGCGGCAGGAGCTGGAGCGGATCTCCGATCAGCTCCGGGGCCTGGAGCTGAGGCTATCTACAGCGTGAAGGCGTCAGCGGACTTCGGCTGCTGGTGCTGTCGATGCGGGCGGAGTCGTTTCACCCAGGCGCTGCATGAGTCGATGGGGCTGGTGGGCCGGGCGGCGGCGCGGATGCAGGAGCGGCCCGAGGCGGCGGTCAGCGCCGAGCTGACGGCGATCGGGAGCGCCGGGCGGCGGACAGATGATCGGCGGGTGCGGTATGCGGCCGTGGTTGATCGCGGATGACAGGTAAGCCCATTTGGCGAGATGAGACTGCGTGAGCGGCGGCGGCACCGGAACTTGGATCTTCTTCGGCACTACCCACCGCTTATTGACTGGGAATGTGCCCGGGATGGCGCTGAGGCCAGCCTGACAGCAGCCTGGCCGGGCAGCGCACCGGTCAGCTCGGCTAGCTAGCCGCTCGCGCGTCCTCAGCGCGGAGATAACCGCGGATCACGTCATGGCCGCCGGGCGGTTGTCCGTTCTCCCGGCCGCTCAGCCCGGCCCGCGGGCCCGCCGCCGCCGGCCACGCAGCCGATCGCTGAGCTCGCGGGCAATCTCCCGGTCGGCGTCCCGCCGGGCGATTGCCTGCCGCTTGTCAAAGGACCGCCGGCCGCGCGCCAGGGCGATCTCCACCTTCACCCAGCCGCCGGTGAAGTACAGCGACAGCGGCACGAGCGTGACGCCCGCGTCGCCCAGCCTCCCGATGATCTTGCCGATCTCGCTGCGGTGCAGGAGCAGTTTGCGGGTACGCCGGGGCTGATGCAGGACGCGGGTGCCGTGGCGGCCGTATGCGTGCTCGGCGATGCGCAGGCCGTGGAGCATCAGCTCGCCGTCGTCCTCCTGGACGAACGCGCCAGCCAGCGACCCATGGCCGGCGCGCAGGGACTTCACCTCGTTACCGACCAGGACTATCCCGGCCTCATACGTCCGCAGGACCGCGTAGTCATACCGGGCCCGCCTGTTCGAGGCGATCAGCCTACGGCCTATCTCCCTGGTCGCGGTGACCCCCCCGTCATCCGGCCGGTCCACCCAGCGGCGCAGCGCACGGAGCAGCGCATCCAAGTCTGGCCGACTCCCAGCAGCGCCGACAACCACGCCAAGCACATCCGCCATGTCATCTCGCGTCACTGAATCGCCTCGGTGAGTCCGGAGACTCCGGACTCACCGAGGCGATTCAGAGGATCCAGGGCTTCGTGTACGGACCCCTCCCCCACTGGCGGAAGTTGCGAGAGCTGCGCTGCTGCACAGGCCGTGAGATCCGGGCCGGTCGATCATGCTGAGCCGCGGCGGCCGGATCTGCATCCTGAGCATCTGCATCTGCCGCTGGGAGCATCGCGTGCGAGGTGCGGCGCCAGGCGGCCGGGTGCGCTCGCCTAGAGTCGCGATGTGGCAAATCAGGAGACGAAGGTCTGCGCGCTGAACCTGTTCGAAATTGCCGACCGTGAGGAGTACCTGGCCTACTCACGCCGGTCAGCTCGCGAGGTCGCCCAGCACGGAGGGCGCGTGCTGGCCCTGGGCCGGTTCCGGGAGAGCGCGGCAGGCGACATCGCTCCCCGGCAGGTGCTCATCCTCGTCGAATGGGAGTCCAGGGCGGCCTTCGAGAGCTACTGCCAGGACCCGGCGCTGGCCACCCTGCGCCCGCACCGGGAACGAGGCACCTCGGCGTACGTGTGGCACCTGTTCGACCGGCTGGACGACCTGCGGCCGCTCCTTCGCCCATAAACGGGACCGCAGAAATACGCGCTCATGCCGCCGGCAGAGTGAGAGTGCGTCTGCAGGCCAAGAATCCAGCGTGGCGTCGATGCGGTCAGCCTGCTGATCTCCTGGCAATCAGCGTGGTAGAAGCGACCTGCTGGATACCTTCGTGCACGGCCAGGAGGTCGAGATGGAGCAGCAGGCCACAGACCCGCTGGGCACCGACGTTGCAGTCACGCACATCCTGGTAGTTGACGACCCAGTACGCTCACGGGACTTCTGGGTGAATGTGCTGGGCGCGGAACTGTATCGCGAGTATGGCGGAACCAGCGTCGTGCTGCGGTTCGCTGCGACCTGGCTGCTGCTGGTAAGCGGCGGCGGCCCGACCGCCGACAAACCTGCCGTGGTGTTCGCGCCGCCCCGTGATCCTGACCAGGTGAGTCATGCCATGACGCTGCGGGTGACCGACTGCCACGCCGTCTATGCCGCGTTGCGGTCGCGCGGAGCAGTATTCCTCACCCCGCCGCATGACTGGGGCTCGGAGATCCGCTGCTTCCTGCGAGACCCCGATGGCCACCTGGTGGAGATCAGCCAGTCAACAAGCACATGACAGCAGCAGAAGCGGACATTGCTACCGGAGTGTGAACTACCAGGGTAGGATTTCTCTCGTGAAGGTTGACAAGCTGAGCATCTCATTCGATCCGGAACTTGGGGACGCTGTGCGATCGGCCGCAGCCCAGGCAGGCAAGCCTTTGTCATCCTGGCTCGCGGAGGCAGCCGCGAGCAAGCTACGGGCTGAAGCACTAGCCGAGTTCCTCGATGGGTGGGAGGCCGAGCACGGGGTCCTGACTGCTCAGGAACTGGCCCGCGCCGAACGTGAACTTGGCATGGCTGGCGCCGACACCCCCGCGTGAGCGCACTGATCCTGGACGCAGGCGCACTGGCCGCCGTCGACCGTGGCGATCGCGCGATGATGGCCCGGCTGCGTGTGGCTCAGCAACATGGCGCACCGTTGCGCAGCAACGCCATGGTCATCGCCCAGGTCTGGCGTGACCGCCAAGGCCGCCAGGCCGTCTTGGCGCAGTTGCTGCGCGCGGTGGATGTCCGCGCGGTCAGTCCCCAGGACGGCCGGCAAGCCGGTGTGCTGCTGGGCCTGACTGGCACCAGCGACCCGGTTGACGCAACCGTCGTATTGCTGGCCAGCGCGGGCGACCGGATCTTGACCAGCGATCCGGGAGATCTGGCGCCGCTCGCAGAAGCGGCCGCGAACCGCGCCGTTATCGTCGCTTGCTGACCAACCCCACCACACTATTCGCAGCATGAGCGCGCATCTCCTAAGAACGAACGACCATGAATAATCATGCAACCTGGCTCGGCCTGGGAGGGTGTTGACGGATCAAGCTGAGCAGCAGTTCCGTGCGCAAGTCGCCGCCGTTATGGAGGTCGGCTTCGACCTGACCGAATCGCTTTCAAGCGATACCGATCTGGATGATCTGCACAAGCACGCGCGGTGGCGGCACGGCCGGAGGTGCAGGCTGGTGATGGCCTGGCTGGGCAGATGCCCTGCTACGGTGCTGTGAACCTGGGCTGGTGCCGCCGACTGGCGGGCCCCAGTGAGTCCGAAGCGGTGGGAAGTCAGCGAACCCGGGGCCCCGGGGCTCGGGCGACTCGCCGTAGTCGACGTCTTACCGGCGGCGGTACTGGTCGGGAATGTCGCCCCCAGCCCAGTACGGCAGCGGATTGCCTGGCAGGATCCCAAGCGCCCCGACCGGGTCGATCCGCTGCGCGCCGACCGTGCACACGTGTGCCCAGTCGTCGCCCAGGTTGAATACGTACACGGCCCCGGCGGGGCAGGCGGTTCCAGGCGGCACATGTCTGCCACAACCCTTTAGTTTCTACTAGTTTTCCAGTGTAAACTATTGTGATGGAAGTGCACGCGCTGCTTGCCCCCGATGCGGGGCCCCCGCTCGGCCAGAGCCGGGCCAGGGTGCTCGACCTGCTGCGCGCCGCGGGCTCGCCGCTGGACGTGCGGCAGGTCGCCGACCGGGCTGGGCTGCACGCCAACACCGCCCGGTTCCACCTGGACGCGCTTGTAGAGGCGGGTCTGGCCGCCCGGGTGCCGCTGACCCGCTCCGGGCCGGGCAGGCCCAGCACGGCATACTGCGCCGTGGAGGGCGGCGGCGCCGCGGGGCAGCGGCGCTACCGGCTGCTTGCCGAGATGCTGAGCAGCCTGATCGCGGGCGTGATACCCGAGCCGGGCCAGGCCGCGGCGGAGGCCGGCCGCGAGTGGGGCCGCTACCTTACCGAGCAGCCAGCCCCCTACCGGCGGCTGGATGCTGACCAGGCCGTCGAGAGGCTGACCGCCACCCTGGAGGAGATCGGGTTCGCCCCGGAGCCAGTGGCGGAGGGAACGCAGTACCAGCTCCGGCTGCGGCAGTGCCCGTTCCGTGAGGTGGCGCAGAATCACCAGGAGGTGGTGTGCTCGCTGCACCTTGGCCTGATGCAGGGAGCGCTGGCCCGGATGCGGGCGCCGGTGACCGCGGACCGGCTCCAGCCTTTCGCCGAACCGAGCTTGTGCATCGCGTACCTGGCGGCCCGTCCTGATACCGCCGGGCCCGGTGAGGTAGTTCCGTCCTGATTAGCGATGACAGGCTCCCGCAAGCGCGTGCTGCGCCGTGCGGGATCCCTCGTGGCTGGTGATCGCGAAGCCCAGGCATCGCGGTATGACTGGCACATCTTCGCCCGGTCAGGCAGGCCAGGACTGCGGATCAATGCCGGAGCAGGTCCGCCAGCACCACGGCCTCGCTGATGTCGGCGTGCTTCGTGGCGGTGAGCAGCGTGAGGGTGCCGTGTCTGGCCAGGTCGCGCAGGTGCTGAAGGGCTTCGGCGCGCTCGGGCTCTTCGAGCTCGGCCCGGTAGCGGCGGCCGAACTCCTCAAAGCGCTCCGGGGCGTGGCCATACCACTTGCGCAGCACCGTTGACGGCGCGACCGCCTTGCACCACTCGTCGAGGCCGGCTTTCTCCTTGCTCAATCCCCGGGGCCAGATCCGGTCGACCAGCACCCGGGCGCCATCTTCCCCGGTCGGCTCGTCGTAGGCGCGGCGGACCCTCACGTCACGCTTGCTCGTCATGATCTGCCTCCTTCTCCCCTGCCACCGGTCCCGCAATTCCAGCCTCTCACTGTCGCCACCTTGCTGTTTCTGCGCCCGGCCGCTCACCCGGGACCTGGCGGCCTGGGATCACGTCTCCAACGACGTCAGGTCCGGCGTTGACATCTGTGTATCGCCTTGCCATCATCGTTTCTACCAATATAACTTGTAGTAATTGGTCAGTAGGCGTCGCCCGCGACACCGCTGCCAAGCGGAGAGGTGGCGTGGCGCCCGGACGGATGCGGCTGAAGGCGGCCTCCTGCGGCCGGTGGTCACGAGCATCCAGCCGGGCAGCTACCTGACGTTATGCCCGGCGCGCATGCATACCCACGGCGCCGACCGGGTACCGGGGTAAGAATCTGCAGGCCGGCTCCGGCAGTTTGCGAGCAGCAGGCAGCGGCCCGGGGCTGCAGAAAGCATCTGGGGGCGCTCAGTGAGCACAGCCAGCCCGCGGCTTTCCGAGGCGCCATCCGCGCCGCAGAAAGGCTACCGCAAGGGGTCCATGCTGGCGGATTGGCTGTCCACAACCGATCACAAGGTGATCGGCCACCTGTACCTGATCACGTCGTTCGGCTTCTTCCTGATCGGCGGCCTGATGGCGATGGTCATGCGGGCGCAGCTGTTCGGGCCGGACAACCACATTGTGTCTGACCAGCAGTACAACGAGCTGTTCACCATGCACGGCGCGATCATGCTGCTGCTGTTCGCCACCCCGCTGTTCGTCGGGTTTGCGAACGAGATCATGCCGTTGCAGATCGGCGCGCCCGACGTGGCGTTCCCCCGGCTGAACATTCTGAGCTACTACTTCTTCCTGTTCGGCGGGCTGATCCTGCTGGCCAGCTTCCTGACCCCGGGCGGCGCCCCGGCGTTCGGCTGGTACGCCTACTCGCCGCTGACCAGCCAGGTGTACTCCCCCGGCATCGGCGCCGACATGTGGATCATGGGCCTGGTGCTGTCCGGGCTCGGCACGATCCTCGGCGGGGTTAATTTCGTGACCACGATCATCTGCATGCGCGCGCCGGGCATGACGATGTTCCGGATGCCGATCTTCACCTGGAACGTGCTGGTCACCAGCATCATGGTGCTGCTGGCCTTCCCGGTGCTCGCCGCGGCACTGCTGGTGCTCGAGATCGACCGCAAGCTCGGCGCCCAGGTGTTCTCCGCCGCCAACGGCGGCGCGGTCTTGTGGCAGCACCTGTTCTGGTTCTTCGGCCATCCCGAGGTCTACATCGTCGCGATCCCGTTCTTCGGCATCGCCACCGAGATCGTGCCGGTGTTCTCCCGCAAGCCCCTGTTCGGCTACAAGGGCATGGTGGGCGCCACGCTGGGCATCGCCGGGCTGTCGATGACGGTGTGGGCGCACCACATGTTCACCACCGGCGCGGTGCTGCTGCCGTTCTTCTCCCTCATGTCCTTCTTCATCGCGATCCCGACCGGGATCAAGTTCTTCAACTGGGTGGGCACCATGTGGCGCGGCCAGCTCACGTTCGAGGCGCCGATGCTGTTCGCCATCGGCTTCATGGTCACCTTCCTTGGTGGCGGCCTCACCGGCGATCATCCTGGCCTCACCGCCGCTGGACTTCCATGTCAGCGACACCTACTTCCTCGTCGCCCACTTCCACTACGTCCTGTTCGGCACCGTGGTGTTCACCATGTTCGGCGGGTTCTACTTCTGGTGGCCCAAGTTCACCGGCAAGAAGCTCGACGAGACGCTCGGCAGATGGCACTTCTGGACGCTGTTCATCGGCTTCTGGATGACGTTCCTGGTGCAGCACTGGATCGGCATCCAGGGCATGCCCCGCCGCGTCGCCAACTACCCCGACCTGCCCGGCGACATCACCACGCTCAACCAGATCTCCAGCATCGGCTCCTGGATCCTCGGCGTCTCCACGTTCTTCTTCCTCTACAACGTGTACAAGACCTGGAAGTTCGGGGAGAAGGTCACCGCCGATGACCCGTGGGGATACGCGAACTCACTCGAATGGGCGACCTCCTGCCCGCCGCCCCGCCACAACTTCACCAAGATCCCCCGCATCCGCTCCGAACGGCCCGCGTTCGACCTGCACTACCCGCACATCCAGTCCGGGCGGACCCGGACACGCGTGACAGCCTCCACGTCCGCTCCCCCCAATCGCTAGGCGCGGCAGCCGAACTGCCTGCCAGGACGGCCCGGCCGTCCCAAACGCCGCCTCACCAGGTAGTGGCGGCAAGGGCACGGGAAGAACGCTGATCGCTGGAGTGGCGAGGTGGTTCCGTGAGCGCGCGGATTCAACCGCCCGCGGCATCGCCAGCATCACGCGACCGGTCCCAGGCGCATACACCCGACGACTATCGGCCTCGACCCTGCCGCGGACACCTGCGCCCAGCGATCGGCTACGCACATGCCCCGGCCGCGCGGCCCGGCGTCAAGCCCATCCAGGACGGATCCCCGGCCGCCGCCTAGCTGCCTGCGCTGCCGGGCAGCTCTCGCCTCTGGCGTGGTTCAGGCGCTCATCACGGCCTTGCTGCCCGCGCTGGTCAGACTGGCCGCCGGGTGACTTGCACCCGCCACCGCTCCGGCCCGTCCTGCAGGTACACGAAGCCGTAACCGGCAGAGTAAAGCTCGTCCATCCGCCGCCATATCGCCGCCGGGTCGCGGCCAGAGCGCAGTTCAACCTGCTCTCCGCGGCGCAGCCGGAGCAGCCGGTCCACGGCTGCGTCGGTCATCTCGCCGGGAGGCAGCGCGTCCAGGTCGGCGACTGGCCCCTCAGTGAGGGGATACCACTCGTGCCGCCGGCGGGCCGCGCCGGTGAGGGCCGGTTCGGTGCCCGGCGGGACGGCCGCCATCAGCGCCCGTTCCTTGGCGGTGAGGTGACGCTTGAGCTGGGCAAGAACATCCTGCGCGGCGGCCGCCAGTTGCGCGTGAGAGCACGCGGCCTCACCAGCAGCGGCCTGCGCCAGTGCCTCAATGCCCGCGCGCAGCCGCACATGGTCCCGGGCCAGCCGGGCGGAGCCTTCCAGCGTGTGCTGGGCGGGGAACAGTGCCCCCTCCTCGTCTTCGGCCTGACGCAGGACCTCCGCCTGGAGGCATCCCACCAGGGCCTGCAGCTCCCCGGCAGGCCACCGGCCTGCAGCGGACGCCTTCACCAGGTCCGCGACCCGGATGGCCACCTGCTCCAGCAGCTGCGCGTCCTGGCCAGTCAGGGTGGCGGACGGGCAGCCAGCCGCGGGGGCGGCCGTACCCGCGTGCTCGAAGCCAGGTACCCCGTGCATGATCGTCATAATTGCCCCCTTCCTCTTACCTATTTTAACAGATTTTTTCATAAAAACAATCGAATAAGGAAATAAGGATGGCGGCTCACCTGCAGAACGCGCAAGCAGTTCACTGACTGGGCCAGAAACGTCCTGCGGCCGGGAGACAGACACTGAGCAGCCCGGTCCTCACCCGGCAGCGCGCGCGGCAGTGCCGCAAACCGGCACCGTACCGGGGCTAGTCCCGGGCGCCGGCTGGTTTGCGGCATATCCGACGGGCAGGGGCCAGGGTCCACGCGACCAAACAACGAAGCGCCCGGTCGGTGCTGCGCGCCGGCCGTGCGGTCACTCACAGTCGTAGGGAGGGCGCTGTGCGTTCAAGATGGTCGATCCAGTCACCGTCGGTGGTGGGCCGCCCCGCTGGCCAGCCGTCCGGAGTAGGCAGCGGCTGAGACAGCCCGGCGAGTAGGCTCCCTGGCCCCAGCGCCCGGCAGGGGTCGACCGTAATTACGCGCGCTGCCTGATACTGTCCGGCCCGCGCCGCGGCGCGGGCCGGACAGCCCAACGGTTTGAATGGTCCTGGTCTCCGCGGGCGATCATTCACCCGGGAGACGGCCGGGGCCGGGGGGTCGGCTCCGCCCGATCCAGCGGCGCAGCCAGCTAGGCAGGCTGGCAACCAGGAGATCGGCTTCCCCGGCGAGCACGCTGGCGGCCAGTTCATCGCGTTCTGGCTGCGCGGCGGGCGGGTCGCGGCGGGCATGAACGCCAGCGTCTGGGATATGAACGAGCAGGTGCAGGCGCTGGCCAGCTCGCGCCAGGCGTCGGGGTGGCTGCGCTGGCCGATCCCGGCATCCGCTTGGCGCGCTGGCCGGCGGGCCTGCGGCTGAAAGCTGACCGGAGGAACGACCATGGCACCCAATGCCGGATATCCCAACGCCGATCTGTACCAGCTGCTCGCCTACTGCACCGTCCTCGGCCTCCACAACGGGCATCTGGTCTTCGTCAAAGGCAACCAGCACCTTGCACGCCACGTCGTGCGGCGCGCTGGCATCGAGATCCTTATCCTGGCCAGGGTGCCGCGGACTGCCAGGCGGGACAGCTCGCCCCGGCGGCAGGCATCATGGCGAGACACGGACCTCGATCTGACCGTCCCGGATCTGCGCCTCGTAGCGAGGCTGAGGCGTGCTAGCCGGACCGCGGACGATGCCGCCATCGGCGAACCGGAAGACGCTGCCGTGCCACGGGCAGGTAACGCAGCCGTCGCCGACCGTGCCCTCTGCCAGCGGGCCGCCCATGTGGCTGCAGGTGCTCGCCAGGGCGCACAGCCGTCCCGCCGTGCGGTAGAGCAATATCGGGATGCCGGCGGCATCGACCTTGCAGTGCTCCCCCTCGGTCAGGTCGGCGTCGGCCAGCACAGCCGTCCACTCCCGCGGGCCGTCCTGCCAGGCGGTGCGGTTGACATTCACGCCGAGGACGAAACTCAGGTGACCGCCGAGATAGCCGCCGGCCGACAGCACTGCAAATCCGGCCAGGCCGAGTGCCTTGCCGGCGCGGCGGCTGCCCCGGGCCCGCGCCGCGGCAGACGCCACGTACAAGCTCAGCGCCGTGCTCATGGCCATGGCATGGACCAGCCCGGCCCGGGTTTCCCGGCCATTGGTGTAGGACCAGTCGTTCAGCCCCGACGCCGCCGTGGGCGCCGCAGCCGCCACGCCGACGTTCACCAGCAGGTCGGCGGCGGACTCGGCGGCGGCCCCGCCAACGGCGTCCAGCACAACGGACATTCCCCACGCGCCGATCGGCACGTCGGTGAGCATCGGGTGTAGGGGATGGCCCACGTAGGTGCCGCTGAGCAGGTTGCGGACGGCCGTCGGTCGCACCATGGGGCCGACCACCCTGACCAGGGGCTTGGCCAGCCGGTCGAGCGCCTCGATCCGCTCCACCCGCCTGACCAGGTCGTGCAGCACGTTCATAGCCGCCTCCTCGCTATCGGCACGTAGCGGGTGTCAAGATGGGCCGGGCCCTTGACCTACGTCTATGCCCAAAGCGGTCGGTCGGCCTGGGCGAGTACCGACCTCACCCGGCGCTGCCCACCGCGGGCGGCGAAGACCGGCTCGTAGCGGCTTGTAGCCCAGGCCATCGCCCGCATCCCTGCTGGGCGGCCGGTATCTCATCGTTATACCAGCCTCCCTTCTCGCCTGGCGGCGACAGCTCGTATTCATGGCCGTGTTGGCACCGTGCCCGCCCCTCAGCACCGTCGCGATGCTGCTTTCCGGATATTGCAGCTTCCCCTCAGGCCTGTGCGACGGTGCCTCCGGGTTCTCTACCAGCCTCTACCCGGGCGAGCGCGCCGTAGACCAGTTCATCGCGTTCTGGCTGCACGGCGGGCGCCGCGGGCGGCATGAACGTCAGCGTCTGGGATATGAATCCCTGCGTCCAGGCGCTGGCCCTCTGGCGGTGGGCGTTGAGGTGGCTGCAGGCTGGCCGATCCCGGCACCCCGCCTGGCGCGCTGGCCGGCGAGCCTGCCGCTGAAAGCTGACCGGAGGAACGACCATGGCACCCAATCCCAATCTGCAACGGCTTCGTGAGGCAGGCGTGTCCATCTGGCTGGACACGCTCTCCCGCGAGCTACTCGACAGCGGCGGGTTCGCCGAGCTCGTCCGCGACTGGGGCGTCACCGGCGCGACGTCCAATCCCACGATCTTCGCCCAGGCGATCACCGGCTCGGACCGCTACGACGACCAGCTGCGAAACCTGGTCGCGGGCGGAGAGCGTGACACCCAGGAGCTGTTCTTTGCCCTCGCGCTCGACGACGTCCGCGCCGCTGCCCGCCTGCTGTGGCCTGTGTATGAGCGCAGCCTGGGCACTGACGGGTTCATCTCGTTCGAGTGCACGCCCGACCTGGCCGATGACACGGGGGCGACCATCGCCCAGGCGGCCAGCCTGTGGCGCCGGCTCGACCAGCCCAACGTGATGATCAAGGTCCCCGGCACCGCCGCGGGACTGCCCGCGATCGAGGAGCTGACCCGCCGCGGCGTGAACATCAACGTCACGCTGCTGTTCTCACTCGAGCGCTACGAGCAGGTGATCGACGCCTACCTGCGTGGCCTGTCGGCCCGCGCCGGCGCGGGCGAGCCGGTGGACACGATCGCCTCCGTCGCGTCGTTCTTCCTGTCCCGCATCGACACCAAGGCCGACCCCCTGCTCGATGAGGCCTCCCCGCTCCGCGGACGGCTCGCGATCGCCAGCGCCCGAGTCGCCTACCAGCGCTACCAGGCAAAGTTCACCGGCCCCGAATGGGAACGCCTCCGGGAACTCGGCGCCCGGCCCCAGCAGCCGCTCTGGGCCAGCACCGGGACCAAGAACCCCAGCTACTCCGACGTGCGCTACGTCGCCGAGCTGATCGGCCCCGGCGTGATCAACACGATGCCCGAACACACGCTACGCGCGTTCGCCGACCACGGCACGGCTGCTCGCACGCTCGACACCAACCCTGACGCCGCAGAACGGACCCTCGCCGCCGCGGGGGCCGCCGGCATCGACCTAGCCACCCTCACCACCCAGCTCGAGCGCGAGGGAGTCCGCTCGTTCTGCGACTCATACCATCAGCTGCTGGACTGCATCGAGCGCAAGCTCGCAGCCGGAGCCACCCGGTAACAAGCACAACACCCCGGCGGTCCCCGCCGCCCCGCTAATGCTCAGCCAGCCCCGCGGCCCGGGGCCGGTCGGCAACGGCAGGCACCCCGGGCCCGACCCCACGGTGACCTCCAGCGGGCCGGGTCACACCACGCCGAGCCGCCGATATGGCGCCAGCCCGGTGGGTGTCGAGTAAACATTCGACGCAAAGAGCACCAACTACGCTGATCATGATGTCGTGCATAAGTATGTCCAGCTGCGCATACCCATCCGCCAGGGATACGCACTACTTTCGGCAGAGTCGGATGTTCGCGGAGTTCGTGACACAGCGGCAGACACCACTTGGCTTTGGGGACGCATCTCGGCGGGGCGACTCGTCAAGCCGGTTGCGGAACCCGAGTCTCTATATGGCCGCGGCCCACGCCCAGGCGACCACCACCACTCCCCCGGCTGCACCAGGTACCAGATGAGAGTTCCCGCAGCCCGCAGGGAGTTCGGTGCTCTCGAAGCCCGCCTTGCCGCAGCCAGTGACCTCTTGAACGTCGCGAAAGCGCTGTCGGTCCGGGTGGCGACACGATCCCTGCGTCACCGCTGGTCAGACGGCCAGCTTCCGGCGGATCTTGCCCCTTAGAATGCCCCTCAGAGGGAGAAGGCTCATCGGTTCTGTGTGCGAGAATATGCGCCTGACGTGGGTGGAGCTAAGCGGGCTCGAACCGCTGACCTCTTGCATGCCATGAAGCCCAGGCACTTCCGCCGACCAGCATCTATACGGCGTCACCAGCAGAAAGGCCAACGGAGAGCAACGCCGGGCGACGCAGAACAACGCCCGCAGACACCGATCTGCTACCCAACGCGCTACCCGCAGACCAGAACAATCGAACCCCCTCCCCGCGCCCGAACCTTTCCGCCATGGCCAGACCATACAGCCCGCCACGCTGCGTGGCCGGGGACGACCACTCTGGCAGAGCGACCTCGCATCGGCCAGCTCGGCGGCGGCCTCGCTGAGCGCGGCGCTCGGGGTGAGGCCGCCGTCGGACAGGGCGGCGCACACCTCGACGCGCGCGGCGCCGGCCCTGGCGGCGACCCGGACGCCATCGACCGACTCGACACTGATCTCGACGCGCATGAGGTCCTGTCCTTCGGATCTTTGTGCGAAGGTCTGCACCCAGCCACGATCCACCTTGCCGCCCGCACCCGCGCCGGGACGCGACCCACACTCAAATCCGGGGAGGCGGACTAATACCGCTGCGCGTACCAGGTCGGTGGCTCGCCGAACATGGTCTTGAAGTCGCGGATGAAGTGGCCCTGGTCAGCGTAGCCGAGGTCCGCCGCCAGCGCGGCCCAGTCGATCGCCCCGCCGGCGGCCATGCGTGCGGTCACCTCGTGCAGGCGGTAGCGGCGGATCACCCACTTGGGCCCGATGCCGACGTACTCCGCGAACAGCCGTTGCAGCCCCCGCATGCTCAGCCCCAGCTCGCCGGCGAGGCGTTCGACCCTGGTAACGGCCTTGTCCTTGGCGATCAGCTCGACCGCGGCCACCGCCTGGCGCACCCGGGGGTCGTCGTCCGGCAGGTGATTCAGCAGGAACGCATCCACGGTCGGCACGTCGAGCGTCGTGGGCAGGTCCAGGCCGAACACCTCGGTCGCCGGGACGGCGCGGTCGGTGATTGTCGAGACGGAGGCACCGAGGAACGGGCGGAAGCAGCCCGGCCGGAACGCGACGCCGAAGACGCGGTCGCGGCCCTCGAGGACCTTGATCTGGTAACCGCTGCACACGCCGTTGACGTCCGCGCGGCCGCCGCCGAACGACAGGTGCACGTTCGGGTACGGCACGATCTTCTGCCGGTAGGGCTCGGCGTAGTCCCAGCGAGCCTCCCAGTACTGCTCCACCCATGGCGCGAGCGCCGGCGACGGGCCGTGGAACGCGTGGCGCTGATACCTGGTCCACGCACTCCGCAGCTCACGAACGTCCCGCCCCACACGGCGGAGTGTATGTCGCCTTTGTTCAATACCCCTCCGGCCGGCGCCGCCTAGCGTCGCCGCCATGTCACACCTGTCTAACGCGGCCGAGTCCATGGCCGCAGTCGCCCGCACCATCACCGACGACCAGCTCGCCAACAAGACTCCGTGCACGGAGTACGACGTGCGGGCACTGGTCAACCACCTCCTGTTCTGGGGCCCGTCGCTCGCCGGCGCTGGCCGCAAGGAGTCCGTTCCGCAGCCGGCGGCCGTCGAGTCCGATGTGGACCTGGCGGCCGGCGACTGGCGCGGCCGCCTGCTCGCCCTGCTGGACGACATCACGTCGTCGTGGGCGCCGCCGAGCGCCTGGGAGGGCGAGACGAGCATGGGCACGCCGCACACGCTTCCCGCGCCCGTCATGGGCGCCATGATCGTCGGCGAGCTAGCCGTGCACGGCTGGGACCTGGCGGTCGCGACCGGGCAGCGGCTGGAACTGCCCGCCGACCTGCTGGCGCATCTGCACGACACGATGTTCGCCGGCGTGGAGCAGGGGCGGGAGATGGGCATGTACGGACCGGAGGTCGCGGTGCCGGCCGACGCACCCACCTTGGACCGCATCCTCGGCCTGGCCGGCCGTGATCCCGCCTGGGCGTAGTCCCCGACTGGTGATGTCGGTCACATCTGGCGCGAGCTGTCGAAGCGTGGTGCGGTGGCTTCGACGTCCCGGCCGACACGTCCGGGTCCTTTTGCCGCAAGTCCCCGGTGCGACATTGGTTCAGAGTAGAGGGGTTTGGCGCTCTTTAGGCCTCATGGCCGGTGCCCTTCGTGCGACGTTGCTGCCCGTCCGGATAATGCTGCGCGCCTGAGCTGCGGGATGGCCTGCGGCTGACGGCTGCGCCGGGAGCACGGAAAGCGGATACCCATTCGTGTGGGCGATCACCTGGCGGGTCCGCAGCGCATCCTGGATGCTCACCAACCGCTCCGCCCTGCAACGGGCGATCAGCTGATCCCATAGCCGCCGCCGGATGAGATCAAGCATCGCAGTCGGCAAGCTCGAGAACGCCCTCATCTGACCCTATGAGGGCCGGGCCCCCTTCCCAGCTCAGCCCGGTAGCGGGACGCTCCGGGTGATGCTGCCCGGCCGGGTCTAGGTGTGGGTTCCGGCGGTGGCGGGCAGCTTTCGCGCCATCGGTGCCCGGCCCAAGGCCACCGCCACGATGGCGGCGGACAGCGCGGCCCCGCCGCGATCAGGGTGATCTGCCAACGGCCGGCCCTGCCCTGGGAGCGTGTACGTGCTCCCGTTGCCCTCCCCCTTGGCCGTGGCCGCTGTGGGGTAGCCCTCACCGCGGAAGCCTGATGCCGCCGAGGAAAAGCTGAAAGGCGGCGCGGTCAGCGCGGTGGTCGGCGGCGGCCCCTGACGGGTCTTGGGATGCGAACACGAAAGCGGTCCCAGCGTGGATGGTGACCGCGGTCTCCACCAGGAAGCCGCTGCCTGGCGGGCACTGCATGCCCAGCAGCCGGGCGGGTTCGCCGCCAATTGTGATCGCCTGGTCGGATTGCGGGACTGCCGGGCAGGGGTGGGCGGCGGCGGCGGCCCGGATGGCCGCTGTGGCGTAAGCCGCCAGGCTGTCCCGCGTTGGTACTGCCACCGCCCAGGCCTCGAGCCCGCCGGGCCCGGAGAAGAGGTTGACAGCGCTGTCCTCGGTGCCGGGGGCGCCCTTGCCGTTCCACTGCCGTGTGGCCGGCCTGTTGGAGGTCCAGCCCGGGGGCAGCGCCTCGGTGTAGCCGTAGTGCCGGGAGGTGAAGATGCGGGCCGCGGCGGGCGTGCTGGCCGCCGCGGCCCGCGATCGCGTGGGCGTGGCACTCGGGCCAGCGGTGACCGGCGACGCGCAGCCCGCCGGGACGGCGGCGATGATGAGGAGCGCGAGGAGCGCTGGCCATTCGCGGAGCGGCCGGCGCTGGCCGCTGCGCATCTGCGGGGTCATCGGCGCCGGTCCTCGGCTATCCAGGGTGCCTGCAGCTCGACCATCCGGCGGGAGGCGTAGTTCATTTCCGCTACCGTCAGCCGGAGCCGGTACCAAAGAAGCCCGAGCCGTTCGCGGCCGGACCAGGAGACCGACCTCTCTAGCTGCCGCCTCTTGATGGGGTTGGCCGAACTGGGGGGGCCGGGCCGGTGCTGGCTGCCGTGCTCGGTGGGTGCGGGCGCCCCGGGGGCTCGTTGTCTGCGGTTGGCTCTCTTGGTACATCGTGATCTCCATGGTGGCTTGGCCAGGTTTTGGCCGGGTTGCGTGCCCAATATGGGCAGCTGATGGGCGCAGTAGTGACCGCCTCGGGCGTCACTATCGGCGCGCGGGTGGCGTGGTCCCTCGTTGGGGAGCCCTTACGGTGGAAGCCGGATGCCGGCCAGGAAGTTGCGGAAGGCGGCGGCAGGCTGGTCGGCCCGGGTGGTCCCCGGCGCGGGCTGGGATGCGAACACGAACCCGGTGCCGTTGTGGACGGTGACCGCGATCTCCACCAGGAAACCGCTGCCTGCCGGGCATTGCATGCCCCGCAGCCGGGCGGGTGCCCCGCCGATCGTGATCGCCTGGTCGGATTGCGGGGGCGAGCATGGATGTGCGGCGCGGGAGGCCCGGATGATCCGCGCCGTGTAGGCCGCCAGATTCTGCCTCGTCGGCGTTGCGTCCGCCCAGGCCTGGACGCCGCGAGGTCCTGCGAAGAGGTCCACGACGGGTCTGTCGTAGCCGGGGCCGCCCGTCCCACTCCACTGGCGGGTTGCCTGCCTGGCGAGCCGCCAGCCTGCGGGGAGCGTCTCGGTGTAGCCGTAGAGCCGGGAGGTGACCATGCGGGATGGGCCGGGGTGTGATGGCGCGGGTGCGCGGCCGAGCGCCCCGATGCCCACCGGGATGAGGGCAGCGAGGGCCACGACGGCCACGGCCCCGGCCGTGAACTCCGCCACCCGCCGCCGGATCACCCGGCGGTGCACCGCCTCCACGCTGACCCGGTGCGGGGGTTCGCCCGCGGCGGCCTGCAGCAGGTCCCGCAACTGCCCGTCCATGCCGTTCACTGGGTCTCCCGATCCATCAACCCGGCCAGCCGGGGGTCCTCGCGCAACCGGGCCACCGCGTGCGCCAACGTGGCCTTGACCGTCCCCACCGCGCAGTCCAAAACCTGCGCTACCTGCGCCTCCGACAAGTCATCGAATACCCGCAGCACCAGCACGGCCCGCTGCCGGGCGGGCAGCGACCGCAGCGCACCGGCCACCGTGACGCGCACCGCCGCCTCGGCCGCCAAATCCCCGGGTCCCGGGCTGTCGGGCACCGTCTCGGTGGCCCGCTCGCCCCACCATCGCCGCCGCCGCCAGCTCGCCCAGCTGTTCACCATCGCGCGGCGGACATAGATCTCCGGGTCATCGCGCCGCCGGATCCGCTCCCACCGCGGCCACGACCGCACCAGCGCCGTCTGCACCAGGTCCTCGGCCAGCGCCCAGTCGCCGGTGAGCAGCCACGCCGTCCGCTGTAGCGCGCGCTGGCGCGCCTCGACGAACTGCGCGAACCCCTCACCCTCGGCGTCCACAGCACCCCCCAGCTCGATGCTTCTACTCGTACGACTACCTGGCTACCGCCAAAGGTTTATCCCACCGACCAAAATGTGCCGGCCAGATCAGCGCCCGAGGGTGACGACCGCGTTCTCCCAGTGCCAGGCGATGCCGCGCAGGCACGGGCCGGTGCTGGCTGGCGGCCGAGTCGTAGCTGACCAGGGCCACAGCCAAGTGGTGAGCAGCGTGGCAGACTCGCTTATGTTAATTACGTGAGTAGCAGGCAGCTGCCGCCTGTCGCGGCTGTGATCGGTTTCATCGACTGCATCAATCGCGGTGACATCGGCGGGCTGGGCCAGCTGATGACCGAAGGCCACGAACTGGTCGTATTTGGCGAGGAAGCCTTGTGCGGCCGGGCGCGCAATCTTCGTGCCTGGGCCGGATATGCGGCAGCGTATCCGGACTACATGATCTATCCGCGCGCTGTCATCGAGCCTCGTGAGGGCTGCGTGGCGGTGCTCGGGCACACAACTGGCTCACACCTCGGCCTCACAGATCAAGAGGAACGCGCGCTGTCCGTTATCTGGCTCGCGGAGGTCCTGGAGGGCCAGCTTCGCTGCTGGCGGCTGCTGGAGGACACACCCGATCGCCGTGCTGAGCTTGGGTTCGCCCCGTCTGCATAGGTATCCGTGCTTGGCTGACGGCCTTCCGCTCATAGCCGTGATGCGCTCGCCGCCGGTTCGCTTCTGGGCATGAACCGCGGTTCGTGTACCGGGTCTGGGTGATGCCCTTGCGCCAGTCCGTGCCGGAGCCTCGGCTGCCCGTGCTGGCGGGTCGCTCTTGTCCTGGTTACGATCCGGGTAGCCGTATTGCCGGGGGCGTCGCCCCTGCTTTTCGCAGGAGGTCACGGTGAATATCACTCTTCCGCAGCTGAAAGCCGGCGACCAGGACAAGCCGCAGAGCCGGATGGTGCACCGGCTGCAGGGCCTGGTCAGTGCGCTTGGCAACCCGGTCACGCTGGATGGCATCTTCGGGCCCAATACGGAGGCGGCGGTCAAGGACCAGCAGCGCGCTTTCGGGCTGCCCGTAACCGGCGTGGTTGACGACAACACGTGGAGCAAGCTGATCGAGGGGTAGAACGGAAGGGCGGCAGTAAGCAGCGCGGGCAGGAAGCAGCCTTCCATCACGGAACATCCGGATCTGCCGCGATGCGCTTTTACTTCTCTGCCTAGAAGCTCACCCCCGTCTCGGCGAAGGCGTCTCTTAGGGTCGATAGGGCTGGCACGGTGCCACGGCCCCACATCTTGGACAGCACGTAGGTCTTGTCGTCTTGGCTGAACGGGGTGTCGAGGAAGTACCGCTCGGGTTCGTTGACTCCTTGTGCACGGAGCGCCTCTTCGATCGCTGCGGGATCCTCCAAGTGAGCGGGGATCACGCGAAGGCGCGAGGGTGGCAGATGCCTGCTGATGGCGTCGAGTGCGATGCCCTTCTGGTGCAGTGTGCGGATCATGGTCAGTATTGCCTGGCGTTTCCGCAAGGGGGGACCGGCCTCACCGTCGATAATGATCTGGTAGCGGGTCCAGTCCGCGCCTCCTTCCCGGGCCCTCTTCTGTTGCTGGGCCTTCTTCCCGATCTGGATCTGATAATCGACTGTCTGAGGCAGTGGGATGACTTGTTCGATGTCGAGATAGTTCTTCCCGGCGATCTCGTATGCCACCAACTGAACGCAGCGGATGTCCATGCCGTCGAACCCGTTCAGCCACAAGACGGTGGTAGTGATCTCGCGCGAGAAGTCACCAGAGACCAGCAAGATGCGGACATCCGATGAGATCTCTGCATCCTCATCTGGGGGCAGTTCGAGGAACTCCCTGATGCGCTCGGCAGCTTCACCCGCGTCGTGCAGTCCCCGCTTGGCCAGGTATGCCTCGTGCGCATCGACCACCTGTTCAAAGGTCATTGCGGAGACCATTGCCGCGTAACGAAGGGCCTGCAGCTCCATGTGCCCGCCGGTCTCGGTGCGCGCCTGCAGCGCCGCCGGTCTGGCGTCGGTTCCGGCGCTCGGTCAGAGCCGTCAGCGCGGCACCAGCTCGCCGAAACGATCCTGACGGGGAACGGGTCCTTGAGGGTCAGCTAGTCCATGTGCGTGACGGCCAGCTGGTAGGTCCGGCTGGGCCAGTCAAGCCGGTACTCCTGGATCATCTTCAGGTAGTGATCGCCTCCCGGGAACGCCAGAAGGTAAAAGGGGTATCCCCCTCGTAGGCGTATTCCGCGAGCTTGTCGACGGCGTGGGTGTAGCCAGAGGCCGGTGTGACAGCCTCCACGGCCATGACCACGTCGCGTGCGAAGAGTTTGGCGTCCTTCTGCGTACACCGGGACACCGAGATGTCCGGGCGCCCGAAGGAAAGCGTGGCGTCGCTGCGCCTGCGTTTGGTGAAATGCACGTCGGCGCCGGTGGATACCTGCGTGCACGGCTGGGCTGGCCGGGCTGCATCTAGCCTGATGGCCAGCGTGCGGGTCACGTCACGGTGTTCGGGCCTGCCGCCCGGGCTGAAGGTGACGTTTGCGTCGATGACCTCGATCAGGCTTGCGCACCCGATCGGGCAGGGCGTCGTATTGCGCTTCGGTGAGGGTCAGCGAGCCCGGGTCCGCTGCCCAAGGTGGCAGGGAGTCATGGCATTCATCCTACGGACGGATCGCCCGTCCCCACCCCAGGGTGCCACTGCGCCCGGGTCCGCCCGGTAGACATCAAGCGCGACAGGACAGGTTGTTCGCCGGCGAACGTCCCCCGAATAGAGGACGTTGCTCTTGCACATGCTTATGCGCCATCAGCATGCACATTCGCTATCGGCAATCTTGTCGGAGGTGGCGGGCCGAGCGCTTGACTCAATTTTGAGGCGGCCTCCCTGCCGACCGGTGCCGCTTGCAGGTGGTGGTCGCATGGCGGTTGAGCGGCACAGAACAACCGGTTACGTGCCGGGCGGCGCACCCCTGGGCTGACTCGCTCGATTCCGGTGACGTAACGTCGTTGGGGTCACCTCTCCAACCCGGAGGAGAACCCCATGCCTGGTCCCACCGTCGTCCTCGTACACGGCGCCTTCGCCGACGCATCCGGGTTCGCGGGAGTGATCCGCGAGCTCGAGAGCGCCGGCCACACGGCGCTCGCCCCGCCGAACCCGTTGCGGGGCGTCGCCTTCGACGCCAGCGTCGTCAGCGACGTGGTCAAGGCCATCGACGGCCCGGTCGTGCTGGTCGGGCATTCCTACGGAGGCGCCGTGATCGGCCAGGCGTCGGCCGGCCTGGAGAACGTGACCGGCCTGGTCTTTCTCGCAGCGTTCGGGCTGGAGGTGGGTGAGAGCTGCGCGAGCGTGCAGCAGCCGTTCCCGCCGCCTCTGCTCGCCAAGACGGCCGCCCCGACCCCCTACGACGCGCCCGGCGCCGCGGGCGGTCCCGACCTGTACGTCCAGAAGGACGGGTTCCGGGAGACGTTCTGCGCCGACGTGCCGGTGGACATGGCCGATGTCATGTTCGCGACCCAGCGCCCGCTCGCGGCCGCGGCGCTCAACGAGAACGCCACCGCGGCGGGCTGGAAGAACAAGCCGTCCTGGTTCCTGGTCTCCGAGCACGACAACGCGATCTCGCCGGACGCGGAACGGTTCATGGCGCAGCGGATGGGCGCCACGACCGACACCATTGACGGCTCGCACACCGCGTTCATCGCGAAGCCGGTCGCCGTGGCCACGTTCGTCCGGCAGGCGCTGCGGTGACCTCGTAGACCGAGAAAGTGGTCCTGGCTCTCCCCGGTGAACGGGCCGCGGTCCCGGTCCTGGTAGCGCTCCCGCAGCCGCAGGCCGCCTAGCCGGACCATCAGGTCCAGTTCACTCGCCCAGCAGTAGCGCAGCCGTAGCGGCCGCAGCGTGGTGCCAGCGCGTCGAACGTCACTCGCTGGCAGGCGACGGCCTGCGCCACCGGGTCGCCGGTCAGGAACACCATCCCGGCCGGGTCCTCGGTCAGCGCGCGGGTGGCGACCGAACCTATCGTCTCGCGTTCACCAGGCCTGTGCCGAGCGACGCCTGTCGCACTCTTCTGCCGCTCCTGGTGCGCGCCTGGGACATGATCATCGAGCTTGTTTCAACGGCCCTTCGTGCCCCACCACCCGCTGATTGCTGGCCTCACCGACCGTCTGGCCAGAGCAGGCTGGCCGGAGTCCGCTCACCCACCATCGGCGGAGGGTCGCAGAGCGTGATGACAGCCGCAGGTGGGGAGGCGCGCAGACCCGCCGTTCGGTGCGCCCGTGGCCGGGCGGGTACGCATCCTCGGACATGCACAGATAAGGAATTCGGTCGGCTGGCTCGGGCATCCGGAAACGACCACCTCTGAGCGAACCCGTGCGCCCTGGCGGAAGCGCGATCCCAGACCGCGCGTGCTCGGATCCCAGCAGACGAGGTCGTTTCTGGTATCGACGCGCGGCGTGTGCCTGCCGGGATTTCTGGGCGACGCTGCCAATCAGCGAGTGGCGCGGGTCGCCGAAATCGGGCGCTGGGTGGCGGGATCGGGCTTGCGTTATTCTGTCCCGCTCGAATCGGCTTGCTATGAAACCCCGTCGGACCACGCGTCATTCAGCGATCGAGCGCGAACGGGCCTGCGGAACGTGCTAGCGCGGCCTCGTCGGCACGACTTTGCCTCGGCGGCTCGATGACATCTAGGCAGGCCACCACGGTCGCGATGAGTTCGTGGCGTCCGCGGCGTCAGTAGTTCTATGCCGTACGCAGACGTCAACGGGTTGCATCTCTACTACGAGGAGCAGGGCGAGGGGCCACCGCTGGTGCTCCTTCACGGCGGTCTGATGACCATCGAGCTGAACTTCGGCGTCGCCTTGCCGGCGCTCGCCGAGCACCGTCGGGTGATCGCCGTCGAGCTCCAGGGTCACGGCCGTACCGCCGACGTCGCCCGTCCCCCGACGTTCCCTGATTTCGCTGCCGACGTGGTCGCCCTGCTCGACCACCTAGGGATCGAGCGGGCCGACGTAGTCGGCTTCAGTATCGGCGGGCTCACTGGCTACGAGCTGGTGATCTCGTACCCGGACCGCGTCCGGCGGGCTGTCGTGGCCTCGGCTGACCACCGCAACGATCGTGGCGGCGAGGCAGACCCGGCCCGGCTGCCGACGCCGGATGACTTCCAGGCGATGCGCGACACCTACGTTGCGACGGCGCCCGATCCAGGCGCATTCGACGCCGTCGCTGAGAGGACGAGTGGACTGGTGCAGTCGTTCACGGGCTGGACCGACGACCAGCTACGAGACGTCCGGCTCCCGGTGCTGATCCTGGTCGGCGACACTGACTTCATCCATGTCGAGAACGCCGCCGAGACGATGCGGCTCCTGCCGCAGGGCCAGCTTGCCGTGTTGCCGGGCACCACGCACATGGATCTCACCCGCAGCACTCTGCTGGCGCCTGTGATCGAGGCGTTCCTCGCTTGATACAACACCGGGTGGATCGCGACCTACGGCGCCAGGACGGCGAGCAATGAGGCGGGCGGCGGAGTTGTTCGCCATCGACGAGTGGGGCTCGGACTCGCGCTTCGTGGAGAAGGCGTGGACGAGCCGCAGCGAGCCGGAGCCGGCGTTCATCTCGGTCGCGGTGAGCCGCTGGCACATCGTAGTCACCACCCGGCGCGACCTCACGCAGCTCACTGTCCGCGGCCCCGAGACGACGGCGACCGTCACCCCGATCCCCGCCGATGCCGAGTTCTTCGGAATCGTGTTCCGTCTCGGGACGTTCCTGCCGGCCATGCCGCTTGCGGGCCTGGTCGACCGGGCGGTGACGCTGCCCGCCGTGACGCCCAACTCGGTCTGGTTCGAGGGGTCGCGCTGGGAGATCCCGACGCCCGGGAACGCCGACGTGTTCGTCAATCGTCTGGTCCGCCAAGGCCTGATCCTGCGTGACCCGGTCGTCGCCGAGTCGCTTCAAGACGATGTCGACGGCCAGTCCAAACGGACCCTTCAGCGCCGCGTGGCCCGAGCAACGGGCCTTACCCGCAGCACGATCACGCAGATCGCCCGAGCCGAGAAGGCCGTCGAGGCGCTCGGTAACGGTCGGTCGCCCCAAGACGCGGCCCCCCTGCTTGGCTACGCCGACCAGGCCCACCTCACCCGGTCACTGAGGCGATTCATCGGGCAGACCCCCACCCAAGTCAACCGGGGCCGCCATTGGTCGATCGACACCCCTGTCGACCCTCGCTCGTCTGGCGATCCGTAGTTGTCGTTTTCGTTCAAGACACCAATTCGGTCCGTCGGTAGCCTGCCAGCCATGAAGACCGCATGAGTTTCTGCGATAGGGGTCGCCCACCCCCTCCGTGGCGCTCGGGTCGGGGCTGGCCGATGAGGAATCTCCGCCATGCGGGTCTACGGCAAGGTAACGGGCTTTGATCGAGACCACACAGGAGGCCGGAGTGTCTGCATCAGTGCTCTACATGTCGATGTCCCTCGACGGGTACATCGCAGGTGCAAACGATGGACCGGGCAACCCCGGCGGCGACGGCTTCATGCGGCTGCACGAGTGGCTCGCGGACGGGGAGTCCGGCCGGCCATCCGGGCCGGCCGGGGAGATGCTCGACCAGATGAACGCGACCGGGGCGGTGCTGGTGGGGCGGCGTACCGCGGAACAGGTCGATCATTACAAAGGTGATCATCACGGCGTGCCGATCGTGGTAGTCAGCCACCGGCCGCCCCCTCCCTCGATGACGAACTACCCGTTGGTGACCTATGTGACCGACGGTATCGTCGGCGCGATGGCCCAGGCGAAGACCGCCGCCGGGGACCGGAACGTGCTAGTGCACGGCGCGTACACGGCGCAGCGGGCGCTGGAGGCCGGGGTGCTGGACGAGGTGCAGATCCACCAGATCCCGGTGCTGCTGGGCCAGGGACTCCGGATGTTCGACGTCTTGCCGTCGCCCGTCGAGCTGGACGTAGTCCGGGTGATCGACACACCGGAGGCCACCCACATCCGCTACCGCGTCCGTCGCTGAGCCCAAGTGGTAGGGCCGAATGAATGCGTCATCCGATCTCCAGCCTCAAGGTGCAGACCGACCGGCTCTTCGCCTGCGACGCCGGGCTGATGGGCGGGCGCACCTACCTACCCGGTCTTCGCTGCGGCGTGGATGGCCCGGTCCGGCGACCCGACGAGTGACCAGATCAACAGCATGACCAAGTCCGTCGTGTCCAGCACGCTGCGCGACCCGAAGTGGAACAACACCACAATAATCAGTGGCGACCCGGTCGCCGCGATCCGCCGCCTGAAGGAGCAGCCCGGCCAGGACATCGTCCAGGACGGGTTCGGCCAGCTGTCCTACGCTCTGCTCAAACAGGGGCTGCTCGACGAACCGCGGCTCTGGGTTCACCCGCTGTTCGTCAGCTAGGCCGCCCCCGCCGACCTGCTGTTCCGGCCGTCCGCCACCGCCCAGGTCGAGCTCACAGGCACGCTCGCGCTGACACGGCGGGTGGCCGATGAGAAATTCTCCCATACCGGGCCTACAGCACGTTGAAACCAGCCTGGATCGAGACCACAGGAGGCCGAAAGTGCCTGCATCAGTGCTCTACATGTCGATGTCACTCGACGGGTACATCGCGGGTCCGAACGACAAACCGGGCAACCCCGGCGGCGGCGGCTTCGGCCGACTACACGAGTGGTACGGCGACTCCCAGCCGTCCGGGGCCGGGCCATCCAAGGCGTCCGAGGAATTCCTCGACGAGATGAACGCGGCCGGTGCGGTACTGGCGGGCCGACGCACCGTGGAGCAGGTCGGCCATTGGGGCGGTGACGTTCACGGTGTCCCGATCTTCGTGCCCAGCCACCGGCCGGCCGGCCTGTCCGTCGTGAACTACCCGCTGGTGACGTACGTGACCGACGGGATCGAAAGCGCGATGGCGCAGGCCAAGAGCGCGGCGGGGATCCGGAACGTGTCGGTGCTTGGTGCGTACACGGCGCAGCGCGCTCTCGAGGCCGGCGTGCTGGACGAGCTGCAGGTCCACCAGATCCCGGTGCTGTTCGGCGGTGGCCACCGGCTGTTCGAGTTGCTGCGATCGCGTGTCGAGTTGGAGATCATCCGGGTGATCGACACACCGGAGGCCACCCACATCCGTTACCGCGTCCGTCGCTGACCCGGGCGGCTTGTCATCCATTTACCCCGATCCACGCGAGTCATGAACGAAGATCTCGTCTGGCGCCCGTCGCTCTCTACAGGCCCCATCGGGCCCGAGACCGGCGACCGCCTCGGCCACAGCCACCGGTCATGACTCCCGCCGATCCCGGCCAGATCCGGCTCGCGCGCCGCGAGGTCGTTGACGGCCTGACCAACGAATACAAGAACGCGGCGTAGACCAATGCAAGACACCGCAGGTCAGAACCTAGAAACCGGTTCCCACCCAACAGGGTCGTCGGTCCGGTGTACGGGGCGCGGCCGCTGTGACGGCTTGTCCAGTCCGCGATCGGCGACAAGCTGGCGCGCGAGCTCTTGGCCGGCTCGATCACGGACGGGGGACGAGATTCCCGTCGACCTGGACGATGCGGCGGACGAGCTAACCGTCCGCCCGGCGGCAAAGGCCAGCTAAGTCGCGGGCAGTCTGCACCGCTATGGTCTGACACCCGCCCGGGGTCAACTGTTATACCTCCGTGGCCGGCGGGGCTTCACCCGGAGCAGTTGGTTCTGGGTGCGGTCCAGATTCCGCGAGAGCATCCGAGCCGACCTCGGAGCCGGCCTGGCCAGCCGGGCTCAGCCCATCGGCCGTGACCGCAGCTGCGACCGGCTTGGCCAGGGTCGGCGCGGCGGCCCTGGCCACGACCGGCTCGGCCTGGCGGGCCAGGTACCGGAAACGGGCTGCTCGCGCGTCCCATGCGTAGACGACCGTGGTTCCGGCGATGAGGTCGTACAGGGCACGGTGCTCGCGCTGCACCAGGATGCCCAGGAATCCCAGGCCGAGGGTCAGGAAGCCGAGCGGAAACGTCAGCGAGCGCACCCATCCTTGCCAGGGATGCAGCCTCGTACCGTCGGCCCGCACCACCTGCACGCCCAGCAGCGCCATTCCCCAGGTGCTGCCGTCGGCCGCCCACTGAAAGCCGAAGTAGAGGAATTGCCAGGCGATGTAGGTGATGAGGACGGCGATGTTGTTCCGGTGCCAGGAAACCGGCGAGCCAGTCACGGTCTGCACCACAAAAGACACGAGCTGTAGCGCGAGCCAATAGAGGACAGTGCTTGCGATGAGGTCGGTCAGATACGCCGCGAAGCGCGATGCCGAGCCCGCGTACTGGCCCTGTGCGCTCACCCACTGGCTCGGGTGGGTACGGACGCTCATGGTTGAGCCTCCGGGCCAAGCAGCGCGCGTGGTGCCATCGGCCCGCGGTCCTTGCGCCGCAGCAGGCGGGTCACCCAGCGGTCGATGCGCCGGTCCAGCCCGACGGCCCCGCTGCGCACCGTATCCAGTGCTTCAGTCACTATTCCGCCGGTTGACCTGGCGATGATGGCGCCGAGGTCGGTCTGCTCGACGAGCCTTTCCATGTCGATGCGGGCCACGACATCGTTGATGTTGACGCGGTCCAGCACGGCATTCACGTCAACCTGCTCCAAGAGCTCGTTCAGATCGACCTGCTTGAGCAGCGCGTTGAGGTCAACCAGCTGGAGCAGCGCATTGATGTCCACGGCCTGAACCACGATGTCGATGACCCGCTCCGCGAGGCGCTGGGCCACCAATTCCGCCGAGGCGGCCACGCCTTTGCGTGCCGAGCGCGACCCGTCCTGTGGTCCCATCAGATCAGTATGGCCGCCATGTGGGCCATAGGAGAATAATCGTCCGGCCAAGGTGAGGCCGGACCGGGCTCGGACCGCCGACACCGACGGCTCGGTAACGAATGCACCGACCGCGGCGGCGCGCGGGCACGGGCTTGCGGGCGGCGAGGAACAGCGGCCCGCTCCTGCGCCAGGGCGAACTGCGTCGCCCCGGCCATCGGCCCGGTACGACCCCTACAACTTCTTCCACGTCAACCAGAACATCCTGCCTGCCAGCCAAGCCGACGCCTAGTACGGCAGCAGCCATTGAGGCTGTGACCTGGGGATAGCCGAGGTATCTGGGGGTAGCCCTGGTTCCTGCATGGGGCAGCCGGACGAGTGGCGGCACCGCGATCTATCAGCCCTGATCGTGGCCCATGCTTGCGCCGCGCCCGGCTACCTGGTCTTCCGCGGCCACTGACACCCATCCGCAGGCCCGCTTATAGAACAACGCCACGTCCAGCACGAGGGCCGCGGCCGGGTACACCAGTCGCCCGGTCCCCGGCATGCTCGGCGATCGTCCAGCCGTTGCGCCTGGGCATCTGGCTCATCAGCGCGGCGGCGTACTTGCCCGCTTGCAGGCACGGCTCCACCCGGGTGAAACACGGCCGCAGCAGCCCCAGCAGCTCAGCCGCTTCCGCCGGCCAAGCCCGGCACCTATCCTGACGGCAGCAGCCGCCCTCGATTGTGTTGTCGTCACACACGCATGATCGCGAGGCGGCTGCCTCAATAGATCCAGGTTTCCCACGTTCCGCCGCAGGTCACGACCCGAATGGGGAGGGTCGGGGACTGGCGCGGTTCCGCAGGTAGCGGCCCGTTTCCAGTCCCCGCCCGTCAAACCGTGCATGCGGTTCTCCCGCACACGGCTTACCGACGTTCTTCACCGTCGGCGTTCGGCCTGCCCGCGCCAGGGCCGGAAGGGCCTGGGCGGGATGACGGTCCCATCAAGGATGATCAGGCCCATGTGGTCCGGGGATAGCAGCACCTGTTTGATGCCCCATCCCCAGGCCCGGCGCCGGTTGCGTTTCTTCGACAGCCACAGCGCGAGCCGTTCCAGGGCGTAGTTCCTGATCTGGCCGAGCATCAGGGCCGAGTTTCCGTAGCGGAAGTACCCGGCCCAGCCGCGCAGGAATCCGTTGAGATCCTCCACGATCCACCCGGCCGGCAGCAGCAGCCGTTCCCGTCCGGTGATCTCCCGGATCCGGTCACGGGCATGCTGGACCGCCTTGCGTGCGGGCCAGCGGGCCAGGAAGGTCAGGTGCGCCGATTTCGGGGTCCGCCCGCGCACCAGCCGGTGGTGAAAGCCGAGGAAATCAAACCCCTCGCCTCCCTCCTCCAGGTGCACGATGCGGGTCTTGGCCGCCTTGGGCTCAAGCCCCAGCCCGGCCAGCAGCCCGGTCAGCCGCTCCAGCGCGGCGTCGGCCTGCTGGCGGGTAGCACACATCACCACCAGGTCATCGCAATAGCGGACCAGCACGCCGTGCCGGTCCGCGTCCCATGCCCGGTCCAGCCGGTGCAGGTAGATGTTGCAGAGCAACGGTGATGCCGGGCCGCCTTGCGGAGTCCCGGTCACCTCCCGCCGCACCTGCCCGTCTTCCATCACCCCGGCGCGCAGCATCACCCGCAGGAGTTTCAGGACGCCCTGGTCGCTGATGCGTTCCTCGACCGCCTGCATCAACTTGTCATGCGGAATCGCCGAAAAGCAGTTGGCGATGTCCGTCTCGACCACCCACCGCCGCCCCTGCCAGCACTCATCGATGAGCACCTGCAGGCCATCGTGCGCTGACCGCTTCGGGCGGAACCCGAAACTGCACGGCAGGAAATCCGCCTCAAAGACCGGCTCGAGCACGATCTTCACTGCGGCCTGCACAATCCGGTCACGCACCGCGGCGATCGCCAGCGGCCTGCGCTCGCTGCTGCCCGGCTTCGGGATAAGCACCCTCCGCGCAGGCAGCGGGCGCCAGGCGCCCTCCCGCAGGTCACCAGCCAGCTCGCCGAGCAGCCGGGTCACCCCGTACTCCTCGACGTCAGCCAGGGTGATCTTGTCGATGCCCGGCGCGCCGTTGTTCCGGCGCACCGCATACCACGCCCGCTGCAAGACGTCCTCTCGGTAGACCTTGTCTCGCAGCGCATGGAACCGCCTGCCCGGATCGGCCTTGGCCGCCCGGTAAAGCACATGCTGCAAAGCGCGGACCCTGTCCCCTCGGACAGCCGCCAGGGTGGACCTAGCCGTAACACCGGCACTCACCGATCCGGGCCTTCCAACGTGCGCGTGAACGAAGCAGCGGCCCTTCCCTCACCGCAGGTTGTGTTGTCCTGCGGGTCGAGCGGTACTACGGCCGCCTCCGATTCCCTCCCGGCACCCCGCCCACTTCCCGGCTCCACACCGGTTATAGGGCAGCGCTGGTCTGCGGGCACCGGAGCCCGCTTCGGCCGGGGAGGGCCTCCCCAGTTCCCGCCGCCACCATCTGAACGTTCCGCGCCCTCTACGCCGGGGAGTCCCTCGCGGCTGCGCTTCCAGGGCCTTCGCCGCTTCCATGGCCTTCACCGTGAACAGCCCGGCTCGGCTCTCCCTCAATGTCTAACGACGCGGCAGGCTTCGCTGCACGCTACGGACCGCTCAGTTGCTTCCCCTAAAAGGGCTTTCGACGCTGGGCTCCGGCCCGGCCCGTTTCCAGACCAGACCGCCAGCCTGCTACCGGGCTCCCTGGCGACTACCCGGACCGGACTTACACCGGCAGGCGACGACGAGCTTCTGATCAGGTCATGATTGCTGGACAACCACCTCCATGATCTCTGGGCGCACCTGCTGCCGTACTAGTGGGAGCGGCAACTCGGGCGTGCCTGCTAGTGACTGGATTGCCAGTCTCGCTGAGATCCCCTGGGCACGATGTCGCTGACCTCGCCGTCCCGAGCCAAGTTTGTACCATGTCACCTTGCGGCGTTCGACCCCAGCCTGCTGCAACTGTCCGTCAGCGTCCGTTGTCATGCGTTGGCAGGCGGTGCGATCGGTCACTCGGCTTGGTCTGTTCGGGTCGCGTCGAAGGCTCTCTTGTCCTCTCAGCGGATGCGGCGTAGCGTCCAAATTGGGGAAAGTGTGCTCGTTTTATTTATCCGCGTGTAAACGAGCTTGAGATTGCTCCCTGCTGCTCTGGACCTCGGTAGCGCCCTAGCGCGCAGCCAAGCCGAGGTGGCCTATGGCACCCGTCCTTCATCAGGCTCCGCTTCCCGTCGGCGACCAGCGAGTTCTGTTCTTAGTCTGCGGAATGACCGCCGTCCCGCGGGCAGCGTCGGCGGGCGCCACCGAGGTCACCCCAGCTCCCGGCATGCTCGCGCACCTGCGGGACCAGCCACAAGGAGAGCGTTATGACCACGGATCAGGGTTCGTACCCAGCTCAGTATCCTGTTCAGTTCGCTGTCGAGTACCCGGACCGGCCGCTCAGCCGGCTGACCTCGTTCTTCCGTATTTTCGTGATCATCCCGATCTCGATCGTGCTCGGCACCGTTTCCGCCGCGACCTGGGAATCCGCGGGAAGCAACTCCACACTCCACCACTCCACCATGTACTACGGCGCGGGCGCGGGGGGCCTGCTGTTCTTCGGCCCGCTGCTGATGATCTTGTTCAGGCAGAAGTACCCCCGGTGGTGGTTCGACTGGAACCTGGAACTGCAGCGATTCATCAACCGGGTGTGGACCTACCTGGCCCTGATGAACGACAATTATCCGTCCACCGACGACCACCAGTGGGTCCAGCTTGATTACGCCTATCCGGACGCAGCCACGGACCTCAACCGGTGGCTGCCGCTGGTCAAGTGGCTGCTGGCCATCCCGCACTACATCGTGCTGTTCTTCCTGGAGATCGCCGCGTTCTTCGCGGTGATCGTGACCTGGTTCGCGATCGTGTTCACCGGCCGTTATCCGCGTGGCATATTCAGCTTCATCGAAGGCGTATTCCGCTGGCACAACCGGGTCGCCGCCTACGCGTTCGTCCTGGTCACCGATCGGTACCCGCCGTTCAGGCTGGCGCCATGACATGGCACCGCGGGGACGGGCTGCTGGTGCTGTCGATGCGGGCGGAGTCGTTTCACCCAGGCGCTGCATGAGTCGATGGGGCTGGTGGGCCCGGCGGCGGCGCGGATGCAGGAGCGGCCCGAGGCGGCGGTCAGCGCCGAGCTGACGGCGATCGGGAGCGCCGGGCGGCGGACAGATGATCGGCGGGTGCGGTACGCGGCCGTGGTTGATCGCGGATGACAGGTAGGCCCATTTGGCGAGATGAGACTGCGTGAGCGGCGGCGGCACCGGAACTTGGATCTTCTTCGGCACTACCCACCACTTATTGACTGGGAATGTGCCCGGGATGGCGCTGAGGCCAGCCTGACAGCAGCCTGGCCGGGCAGCGCACCGGTCAGCTCGGCTAGCTAGCCGCTCGCGCGTCCTCAGCGCGGAGATAACCGCGGATCACGTCATGGCCGCCGGGCGGTTGTCCGTTCTCCCGGCCGCTCAGCCCGGCCCGCGGGCCCGCCGCCGCCGGCCACGCAGCCGATCGCTGAGCTCGCGGGCAATCTCCCGGTCGGCGTCCCGCCGGGCGATTGCCTGCCGCTTGTCAAAGGACCGCCGGCCGCGCGCCAGGGCGATCTCCACCTTCACCCAGCCGCCGGTGAAGTACAGCGACAGCGGCACGAGCGTGACGCCCGCGTCGCCCAGCCGCCCGATGATCTTGCCGATCTCGCTGCGGTGCAGGAGCAGTTTGCGGGTACGCCGGGGCTGATGCAGGGCACGGGTGCCGTGGCGGCCGTATGCGTGCTCGGCGATGCGCAGGCCGTGGAGCATCAGCTCGCCGTCGTCCTCCTGGACGAACGCGCCAGCCAGCGACCCGTGGCCGGCGCGCAGGGACTTCACCTCGTTACCGACCAGGACTATCCCGGCCTCGTACGTCCGCAGGACCGCGTAGTCATACCGGGCCCGCCTGTTCGAGGCGATCAGCCTACGGCCTATTTCCCTGGTCGCGGTGACCCCCTCGTCATCCGGCCGGTCCACCCAGCGGCGCAGCGCACGGAGCAGCGCATCCAAGTCTGGCCGACTCCCAGCAGCGCCGACAACCACGCCCCTTGCCATGGACCACCAGACGATCCCTGTAGCGCCGCAAGAGCATTGAACAGGCGGAACGCTAGCTCACGTTAGCCGTGGCAAGCGCGGACCAGACCTTTACTCCGCCCGGACCGCCGGTCAGCTTGCCGTGGCTTGCTGCCGGGCCACCGCTTCCCGCAGCCTGTGCTTGAGGACTTTGCCCGACGCGTTGCGCGGGATGGTGCCCGTGATGACGTGGTGCGGGATCTTGTACCCGGTGAGGCGGTCGCGCAGGAACGCCCGGACGCCGTCCAGGGTGATCGTCGCGCCGTCGCGCGGGGTGATCACTGCGACGATGCTCTCGCCGTAGTCGGGGTGCGGCCGGCCGACCACCGCGACGTCGGCGACGTCGGGGTGCGCGGCCAGGGCGCCCTCGACTTCGATCGAGTAGACGTTGTGGCCGCCTGTGATGATCATGTCCTTGAGCCGGTCGACCAGGGTCAGGTAGCCATCCGCGTCGACGCGGGCCAGGTCGCCGGTGTGCAGCCAGCCGCTCCTGAGGGCCTCGGCGGTCTCGGCGGGCTTGTTCCAGTAACCCTTCATCACCGACTCGCCGCGCAGCAGCAGTTCGCCGACGCCGCCCGGGCCGATGTCGTGGCCCTCCGGGTCGGCCACGCGCGCCTCGGTGAACGGCAGCGCCTGCCGGCCGCTGGCGTCGGGACGGGCTTTGACCTGCTCGGCGTCGCAGTACACGCCGCCCGGGCCGCCCTCGGTCTGCCCGCACAGCTGGATGAAGCTCACCTGTGGCAATGCGGTGACAAGTCGTTCGACTGCGCTCGCGGGCATGGGGGCGGCGCCGAACAGCCCGGTCCGCCAGCGGGACAGGTCGCGGCCGGCGAGGTCAGGCAGGCGCAGCAGGAACTGGTACATCGCGGGAACGCCGAAGAACATCGTGATCCGTTCCGACTCCAGCGTGTCGAGCACGGTGGCCGGGTCGAAGCGGGGCAGGATCACGTGCTTGGCCCCGATCATGGTGCCGGGAATGAGCATGATGCCGAGCTCGGCGGCGTGGTAGAGCGGCGCGACGTGCAGGAACCTGTCGCCGGCCCGCATGCCGCAGGAGGCCACGAAGGTGAACCCGGCCCACATCACCCGGTGATGATCGAACAGCGCTCCCTTGGGCCGGCCGGTGGTGCCCGAGGTGTAGAGGATCAGCGCATCGTCCGTCTCGCTGACGGCCCCGGTCACCTCCTCGTCCGGCGCGGGCGCGGCCAGCTCGGTCAGATCGGCGAACCCCTCGGCCACGCCGAGCGCGACGGCCATCAGGGGCCGCCCCGCCTCCAGCGCCATAGTCACCGCAGCCGCGGCCGCCGGATCGAACGCGAAAACCGCTGCCCCGGAATCCTCCAGCAGATACGCGATCTCGGGCGGCGCGGATGCCGGGTTGACCGGCACCACAATCGCCCCGCACCGCAGCGCCGCGTAGAACGCCACGACGAAACGGTCGGAGTTCGTCGCCATCAGCGCGAACCGGTCGCCCCGGCGCAGGCCGAGCCCGGCCAGCGCACTCGCCGCCCGGTCGACCGCCGCGTCCAGTTCCGCGTAGGTGTAGGCCCGGTCGCCGAAGGCCAGCGCGGGATCGCCCGGCACGCGCCGGGCGGTGGACCGAAGACTGCCGGGAATCGTGGGCATCGTGGCTCAGCCCATCTTCTCGCGCATCCAGGCGCCGGCAACCCGCTCGGTCATATCCACCCCCGCCAGCAGATTATTCACTTCGTACACCACCAGCACCGATACGTAAAGATCCCGCCCAGGCACGCAGGCGACCGGCGGACTACGAGAAGGCGCTCCAGGCCGGGCAGGCGGCCTGACATGCCACCCCTGCTTCTGCGCCACCCAGTATCGGCCGGTGCTCGGCCCTGTCCAGGTCGTTCCTCCTCGGGCCTGACGGCCCTGCGGGGGCTCCACCTGGACACCGCCTGCGCTCCGGCGCTTACATGGCAGCTAACGAAAAGCAGGGACAACCAAGATCAGCCAATCGAAGTGTCCACGCTTTCAGGGGAACCGCAGGGGTCAAGGTGCGAAGTTATACAGGCCCTGTGTTTCGGTCGCGACGAAGAGGGTGCCTTGGGCGAAGACCGGCTGGCTGAACACTCGACCGGAGCTGACCGGGAGGCTTTTGAGGATGGCGCCGCTGGTGGCATTGATCAGGTAGGCACCGGGGGTGTTGCCGGTGGGGCACAGGTAGGTGCTGGCGGCGAGCACTCCGGCGCTGTCGAGTGAGGGGGTGCCCATCACCGCGCAGGGCAGGCCTGTCTGCCAGATGTAGGCACCGGTGGCCGGGTTGACCTGGCGGACGGATCCGCCGTAGCTCGTGCCGGCGATGGTGGTGGGATCGCCGCCGATATACAGGGCACTGCTCTGCCCGTTCCAGACAGAGCTGGCCAGACACGAGTTATCCGAGTGAGCGGGGGCGCCGATCACCTGGGTCCACAACGGAGTGCTGCTCAGCGGGCTGGCAGCAAGCGCGTAATAATGGCCGTTCTTGTTGCAGGCGCCCACGTTCGGCGGCGGGGTGCTGGCGCCGAACAAGGTCGGTGAGGAGCCGAAGTCCCAGTCCTGGCCATTGCCTGCGGTTCCCGGCGCTTGCCAAGCCTGCAAGAGCGCCAGCGACCCGGACATGTGCACGATCGACAGCGAGTGCCCGATCTTATTGCCAGACGGGCAGGTGTTGATCGATGAGTCGCATTCGTTGCCGGTGGACGCCCAGACATCGCTGCCGCTCGACGACGCTGCGGCGCTGGACCAGATGCTGCCGCCGACCGATCCGCTGGGCACCGTGTACCACGTGTGCAGTACCTGACCGGTGTGCTGGTCAAGCTCGACGAGCCCGCCACGGATCAGCGGTTTGTCACAGCTGGACGACAGGCCCAGGTAGACGTGCCCGCCAGCCACTGTCGGCGAGGACCAGTTGTAGTAGGCATCAGGGTTGGCCGAGCTTGGCGGGCCGATCTCGGTCTTCCACACCAGCGTGCCGGTCGCAGCGTTCAGCGCATAGGTGTAGCGGGCGCCCGACACGTAGACGGTGCGGGTGCCCGTCGCCGGATCTAGCTTCACGGCTGCCGTCGCAGTAATGCCCCGGGCCGGGCAGGTCACGTTCGGCTCAGTATCAAGCTGCCGGCTCCACACCACTGCACCCGTCGTCTCGTTCAGCGCGTAAAAACCGCCGCTTCCGGCGCCGATATACAAGCGCCCGGCCACCACGGTCGGGCTCGCGTCCAGGCGGGGGGCTGGCTTGCCCGTCAGGTTCGGCGGCTGCCAGTGCCACACCTGGCTGGCCGACGCTGCGTTCGACGGAGTGAACGCCGTGGCCAGGCTCACCGAGCTGTGCTGCGGACCATGCAGATACTGCGGCCAGTCAAGACCGGGCCCGGTCGCAGCCGCCGCATCTGCCGGCCTGGCAACCGCGGCCGGAGCCGCAAGCACCAAGCCTGCCAGGCCAAAAATCATAGTCAGGGCGCGAAATCCCGTAAAATACCTAATCCTGAACATTTCGCATCCCCCCTCGGCCGTGAATGCGCCAGCCAGCGCCTAAGTATCCGCCCGGGAGGCTAGGCGGCGCTACCGTCCTGCAGGGATCAACCATGTGACCTTCGCAGGCGTTCCTGGCCCGCGACCGCCGAATCTTAGGCCAGATGCTAAAACTCTGGGTGTCCCTAAACACAACGAATCGGCGATTGGGGTTGCCCCGCTTTGACGGACAGGGCTGATGGTTTGTCAGGCTACTTGCCCGAGGTTCTCCTTTCCGGGCGTGATTTCGTAATTCGGCGGGGCTGCGGTAGCCGAGGGTGCTGTGCAGCCGGGTGCCGTTGTACCAGCTGATGTATTCGACGATCGTCCGGCGGGCTGCGGCGCGGGTGGCCCAGGGCCGGGTAGCGATCAGCTCGCCTTTGAAGGAGGCGAAGAAGCTCTCGGCGAGGGCATTGTCCCAGCACTGGCCGGTCCGGCCCAGGGAGAGCGCCACCTGGTAGTCGTCGGCGAGGTCAGCGAACTCAGCTGAGGTGTACTGCTTGGTAGCCGCGGTCGGAGTGGAAGATCACGCCCGGGGCTGGGTCGCGGGCGGCGGCCGCGTTGGCCAGCGCGTCAGCGACCAGGCTGGTGCGCAGGTGGCCGACTATCGCGTAGCCGCTCCGCGGTTTGCCGCCAACATGGCGGCGCTGCCGGCGCGCAGGCCGGTAGGCGGGGCCACCGAGCAGGTTCCGGGAAGGGCGCATTCATAAAGGGGCTGTCCGCTGGCTCCCGTGCGGTGATCGCGGCATGACACCGGATCTGTACAGTGCAGATAGTCCAGCGCAATAGTGGAGGCCGCGATGGCAACGAAGATAACCGTCGCGCTAGAGGATGATCTTGACGGAGGCCCGGCCAGCGAGACGGTGCGGTTCGGCCTCGGTGGCGCGCAGTACGAGATCGATCTGAATAAGAAGAACGCCCGGGCGTTCCGCAAGAAACTCACACCCTTCGTCGAGCACGCCCGTCAGGCTGGACCAGGACAGCGGCGTGGGCCAGCGCGGACCGCATCCAGCCGTCAGCGCAGCGCCGACATCCGGGCGTGGGCCAAAGCCACGGGTCTCGCGGTCAGCGACCGGGGGCGCATCCCCGCCAGCGTTGTTGACCAGTACGAAGCCACCACCAGAAGACCCTTACGCACGCCCGGTCAGCATCGGCATGAACCAATCTGCTCAGACGGTCTCTGGCCGCGGCCGGCCAGCCAACGGCGTGCCGGTGGGCCCTTCCGGCTGCCCGCCCATAGCCGCATGGGGCGCGCGTCAGGCCGGGCAGTATCAGGCGGCAAGGCCAGATCCTGCGCATCCAACCCTGACCGCCATGACGACCCCCGGACCAGCCTCCGCGCGGCCCGGGGGTTGTCCGCGCTCAAACCCGGTCGAGGCGCCGAGGGCGTCCGGCCGCGATTCTGAGCCCGTCTGCGTCCCGCGCGACTGCAGGTCCTGGAAATGGTTGACGAGCGCGGTGACAATTCCACGCCGCATCCATCCTGGAGTTCCAGTCCCCAGAACCAGGTACTTCGGATGGGTCAGCAAGTTGCAACGGTCTCGCATTAGACAACGACGCACTGCGATAGACATCTGGCGGAAAGGTCGGCAGGCACGCCAAGCCGAATCATTGCCCCAACATCTACCACGCACGCCAGCGGCTGCGGCATAAGCACGACCCCTCCAGTGATCCGGGTCCTCGACGGTAACCGTGCCGTTCTCGGCCCATAGTGATTCTCCGCCTCCGCCGGCAGATGGCCGAGCGAGGCCCGCCAGGCGGCAACCTGCTCCATTTGGGTGAGATCGTCGAAATAGAGCACGAGCAGGTTGTCGCGGCTGGGCGCCGGACCCGCGCTGCCGTGATCATGCTGGGTGAATTCCAGGTGGTACTGGGTGCCGGGCAACCCGAGCAGCACGCCCGGTAGCCGGCGTGACCGGCGAAGCGGTTGAGCTCAGGTAGCCCGATCCCTTTGCAAGGGAAGCGGTCGACTTCACCGAGCTGATCGGTGGCGCGCGAAGCGCACGTTCTCTGGCCGCTTCCCGGCATCTATCTGGGCCTGCTTCATCCAGCCGCGCAACGTGTCGCTGTTGATACCCAGCACCTCACCGACGCGTCGGCACGCCGCCGTGATGCCGCCCGCCTCCTCCTCGATGCCGGATACGAGGCAGATCGCCCGCTCACCCATCCTCATCCGGGCACTTCCTTGGTGCTGGCAAGACCCCACCTTCTGATTGGTTCGGAGTCTCCACCAAACTCGGGGCGATTCAAACGATCGCCCGCCGCCTGTCGTCGGTGTCGGGCCCGTATGCCTACCGTCAGCGTGACTGGACATTTGCCCTGCGTAGTAGCAGTCTGAAACAGCAAGGGGCTGCCGGTTGGCCGGCTTGATCGTCTTTCAAGCGTTGGCCAGGGGCGTCCACCGGGTCCGCCTGGGGGTAGGCGGCCCCTATGTGCGGCGGTTGACATGATGGGCTGTGGCGGTGCGGTCGTTGGGGGGTGGTGTGGCCGGGCGCGCCATTCGCGTACCCGAGCCTATGGCGCCCGCCGTTCGGGATCC
Organism: uncultured Actinomycetes bacterium; assembly: GCA_963718305.1. Lineage (GTDB taxonomy): Bacteria > Actinomycetota > Actinomycetes > Streptosporangiales > Streptosporangiaceae > RYN-230. Next base: position 15,012 of record CAVQZG010000018.1, on the reverse strand, counting down.
GGCCGCGGCTGACGGGGATGGCGCCGGTGCGGTGGCTGCGCTTTATGCCGCGCATTATCGATCACTGGTCGGCCTCGCGGTACTGCTGGTACACGATGTGGGGACCGCTGAGGAAGTAGTGCAGGAATCCTTCATCGCGATGCATAGGCGCTGGCGCCTGCTGAGGAACGGCGAGAAGGCGCTGTCCTATCTGCAGAGGTCGGTGGTGAATGGGTCTCGCTCCGTTCTTCGGCATCGCCAGGTCGTAGACCGGAACGCTCCCAAGGCGCCGCCGGATATGCCCAGCGCGGAGGAGGGAGCGGTCGAGCTGCTCGAGAGGTCCGCAATGGTCGCCGCGCTGCGCACGCTTCCGCTGCGGCAGCGCGAGGTGCTCGTGCTGAGGTACTACGGGGACCTATCGCAGAGACAGATTGCCCAGACGATGGGGATCAGCACAGGCGCTGTCAAAAGCCACACCGCCCGGGCCATGTCATCGCTCCGTGTCCTGCTGGAGAACCGGAAATGACCCAGCGCGATCGTGACCTTGAGGAGATTCTGCGCCGTACGCTGCGGGCAGCCGCCAGCTCGGTAGAGCCCGCGGACGATGGCCTGGAGCGGATCCGCGCCCGGCTGACTACGCCACGCCCGCTGCTCGTCGCCTGGATAATGGCCGGATACTCCGCCGGGGCCAGTCGCGCGCTAAGTGGGCTGCTAGCTATATCCGCGTGGCTCCAAAGGGTGCGCGGCGCGGTGAGCGAGCATTTGCGGGTAGCGGGGCCCGGCAAACTGCGTGACCGGCAGCACCCAGCGGGGCTGCACGCTGGCGCGGTGCTGGCCGTGGCCGTCATCCTAGTGTCAGCAGGTGTTCTCGCGCTGACTCCGGTGCGACAGTTGGCGATTTCGCAGACAGCCGGACTCATCCGGTCTCTTGTAAGCGACGGCCACCAGAACGGCACCGGCGGCATCGGCGGGTCCGGGGTGAGCGGCCACGGCGCAGGTCAACCGAACGCGACAGCCGCCAGCTGCTCGGCGCGGCCGACCCGCACCCATCGCACGACCGCCCCGGCTGGCTGCCCAAGCACGGCTGCCAGTGCCACCCCGGCGGTTTGCCAGAGCCCCACCCCAGCGCCAGCGCCAAGCCCCACCGCTAGCGCAAGCCCAGCTGCTTGCGCAAGCACCGCCGGTCCTACGGGTCCTGCCACCAGCCCGAGCCCCACCACCAGCCCGAGCCCCACCACCAGCCCAAGCCCCACCACCAGCCCAAGCCCCACCACCAGCCCAAGCCCCACCACCAGCCCAAGCCCCACCACCAGCCCAAGCCCCACCACGAGCCCAAGCCCCACCACGAGCCCGAGCCCCACCACGAGCCCGAGCGGCGCGGTTACCAGCCCCACTCCGAGCCCGAGCAGCGACCAGAGCCCCGCCGGCAGCGTTATCCCGAAGGAGTGATGCTCATGGTCTTTCTCCTGTCTTCGTGTTGTCCCGTGACGACTGACGACGACATGGCTCACGCGCTGACCGGAACGACCCTTCGGGTACAGCGCCGCAGGTTCGCCTCGACCAGCCACGGCAGCTCGAGAGAGGCTTCATGGGGGCTGTAGATATCGGTCCCGGGCGGGACGATCTCGTCGATGCGATCGAGGACGTCGTCGTCGAGGCGTAGATCCATGGTCCTCAAAGACGCCTCGACCTGCTCGACGGTCCGAGGACCGATGATGACCGAGGTGACCGCGCGGTGAGCCAGCGGGAACGCCGTGGCCAAGGCCGGGAGGGTGCAGCCGACGGCGTCGGCCACGTCCACCAGTTGCTCGACGACGTCGAGCTTGCGGGCGGTGACCGGATCTGCGGGGTCAAACCACTGCGGTCTTAGGGCGGCCCGCCCGTCCGTGGGGACCTCGGCACCCTTGCGGTAGCGGCCGGTGAGAAACCCGAAGGCGAGCGGGCTCCACGTGAGCACCCCCATGCCCCACCGCTCGGCGACGGGCAGGACGTCGCGCTCGATCCCGCGCGCCAGCAGGTTGTAGGGCGGCTGCTCGCCCCGGAAGCGCATCAAGCCACGCGCCTGGGACACGCGGTGCGACTCGACGATCTCGTGCGCCGGGAACGTCGAGCTACCGAAGGCGCGGATCTTGCCGTCCCGGACCAGGTCGGTCAGGAGCCCCAGGGTCTCCTCGATGTCGGTGTCCCAGTCGGGGCGGTGTACCTGATAGAGGTCGATGTAATCCGTGCCGAGCCGGCGCAGGCTGGCCTCGACGGCGCGGGTGAGGTAACGACGGGAGTTCCCGCTGCGGTTCGGCCCCTCGTCGAGCCCGAAGTGGCCCTTGGTGGCGAGGATGACATCGTCGCGGTACCCCGTGAGGGCCTTGCCCACGATCACTTCCGACTCGCCCGCCGAGTACATGTCGGCGGTGTCGACGAAGTTGATGCCGCCCTCGAGCGCCGTACGCACGATGCGCACGCAGTCGTCGTGGTCCGGGTTGCCGACCGAGCCGAGCATCATCGCGCCGAGAGCGAAGGGCGAAACCGCCATCCCGGTGCGTCCGAAGGGGACGTACGACGCGGTGTCGCCGCTCACCGGGAGACCCGGAGGGGAGCGGAGGCTAGGGCCCATTGGTGAAGCAGCATGGCTTCACCGTATGTCCGCAAGCAGATTTGCGCAAATATCATTGTAGAGTTGCGGCATGCGTGATGGAAGACCCGGCGATGTTCGGACCCTCCACAGTCTCAAGGCACTGGTCGCTCTCGGACACCCGGACCGGGCCAGACTGATGGACGCGCTCACGGTCAACGGCATGTCGACCACCTCCGCCCTCGCAGCCATAACAGGGCTGGCCACCGGGAGCGTCTCTCACCACCTCCAGGTGCTGAGTCGGGCCGGTCTGGTCGAGCGTGCCGAGCCGGGCGAGGACCGGCGTCAACGGCGGTGGCGGCTGGTGACGCGCGGGTATCACTGGTCACCTGCCCAGTTCCGCGATCACCCGGCGGGTCAGGCCACAGTCAGAGCGGCCATGGGCGTTCAGGTGGACCGCGAGCGCGACCGCGCGCAGGTGTTCGTCCAGAGCGCCGCCGCGCCCTGGGACGACGCTGCGTTCTCTGGTCACTACTGGCTGCGGCTGACCCCGGCCGAGCTCGTCGAGTTCGGCAACGAGATCGACGAGCTGATGCTGCGATGGCGGCGACGAGAGATCCCCGACGACGGCGCCCCCGACCGCCTAGAGGTGCTCGCCTTCGCCCGTGCGTTTCCCTCCCAACCATGAGCATGTGCTGACTCGGCACAGCGCCGCGCCAGGACTGGTGACCTCCTGCAGATCACAAAGGCGCTGCTCATCCGGGAGAGATGACGATGCTTGCGTTGCCGCTGGCCAGACGGCCATCGTCCTGTGGATCTTGCCCCTCAGAATGCCCCTCACGGGGCGCACGCTCACCGGTTTTGATTCGAATTATGTGTTTGACCTGGGTGGAGCTAAGCGGGCTCGAACCGCTGACCTCTTGCATGCCATGAATCACCGACAGGTTCGGACACAGAGCCATACGCTGCGCCAACTGCGCAAACACTAACTCACGCGAACTCAGCCTGACTCAGGCTGACGCTCGCTAACACCATTCTGCCCCTCAAAAGTGCCCCTCAATATGATCTCCATAAGACTGCCCAGCTGCATGATCAACCGTGACCGAACGGACATTCGACTATTCGGGCAGGAGCATAACCAGGAGCAGGACTCCCCGTCCATCGACTACTTAGAGTGATCAGGCGGCAGAGTCATCGGCAACCGCGAACTACCAGATCGCCGATTTAGCGCAAGGTTGCCTGTCGGCGGCTCGTCGTGCCATATCGGCCAGTTCTGGCGTGGTCTCATGGCCGGGCAGCAATCGCCTGCCACAGGGATTCGCAGGGTCACCCCGCCGTTCAATGCCCCGGGAGGTGCCACCGCCGGTCCGGTCAGGATCAGGGCGGCCGCCGGGTTGCGCGGCCCGCCTGCTGGGCCTGGGCCTGGAACGTCTCCAGCTTCTGGACGGCTGGCTCGGCGTTTGCGAACAGGCGGGCGAGGGCCGATTTCATCCGCGGGTCGGTCAGGTGCTCGCCGATCCCGCGTGTGGCATTGAGCCGGGCTCCTTCCATCCAGGCTGACAGGTCAGCGTCGGCTAGCCACGTGGCCAGGGCGCGGTGGGCAATGCAGGTCGCCGAGATCCAGTCGGTGGCGGCGTCCGGATAGGGGTTCGGCGGGCAGAGCAGGTTCTTCTCCGTGTCCTCGTGGCGTGAGGCCTCCACGTATCCGACGAGCGCGGCGTTGAAGGCTGGCTGGCAGGCCCGGATCTGCTGCAAGGTGATCCGGCCGTCGGCAAATATCGGGCGTCCGGGCGAAAGGCGCAGTCCGGCAGCCGAGCAGTCCACGTGAATCTGGCCGCCGTCGGTCGGGATCGAACCTTCCTCCAGCATGATCCGGTCAGGCGCAATATGCACCACCCGGCCGAGGCGGATGATGTTCTCGATGCGCCGCAGGCTGCCGAGTTCGGCCTGGCTCACGGTCGCGCACCGGTACATGGCCGGCTCGACCGCTGGGTCGAGCCGGACGAGTTGCCCGCAGGCCTCGAGCCGGCTGAAGAGATCGTTGACGTCCTCGGCTTGTGCGGCGGCTTCGAGGTAGAGCGACACCCCCTCGATGAGCCAGGTGACCAGCTCGAGCGGCTGCTGGGACGCCCGGTCCAAGAGCCAGGCGTCCCGCGGCCTGATCCAGCGGATCATCTCAGGCGGCACTCCGCTGTCGAGCAGCCAGATGCACGCGTCCATCGCCGTCTTGCCGGCGCCGATGACCGTATATCCGCTGGCCGGCCCGGTCAGCCTGACCAGATCGTTGACCGGAATCAGCCGCACTCCTGGCTCGGTGCCAAAGGACGGAATGTGAGTCGCCGGGATCGAGGTCTCCAGATACCTGGCATCGACGACGCGGCGCTGCACCCGCACCCTGGTCGCCTCACCGGTCAGCCGGGACACCAACCGGCAACCATCCGGCCCCCCGTCCAGGTAGTCGGACATGCCGAAGAACCGGACCTGGCCCGACGCCAGCAGATCCTCCAGCACCCGCTGGTAGTAATCGCAGATCTCCGCCGCCGTCGCCCGCTCGTAGAAACCTGCGTTCGGCCCGGCGCTGTCGATCGAGTCGCTGCCCAGGACCCGCGAGTTGACACCGTAGAACGCTGACGGCTGATGCAGGCGCACGAACGGGTACGCGTCGTTCCAGTGACCACCCGGGCCATGCCGCCGCTCCACCAGCACCACATCGGCATCCGAGCCCGCGATCAGCGCATCAGCGAACGCCAGCCCCGTCGCGCCCGCCCCAACTATCAGATAGTCAGTATCAATCCGTGCCATAGCCACCTGCCCGGCGCAGGGCTGACAGACGCGCGGAGCCGATCCAGCCCGCCGGGGCCGCACACCGGCAACCGCGGGCGGACGCTGCGGACTGACCGTCGGCTACTGCCTGGTCTCCCAGCACAGACACGCGCATGCAGACATGGTCTCCTGAATGCGCCAGAAAGAGCCAGCCACGGCCGCGAATCACCGGCATGCTGCCACAGCCGCCGGTTCCCCCCTGCAGGCGTGGCTCCGCGCGCAGAGGCCCGAGTTCGTATCCGGGGACCTGGCGTGACGGATGGCGGCTACGGTCAGCGCGTGAGCCGCCGGGCGAGGGCTATCTGCGTGCCGGCGGACAGGCCAGAGACCAGCGCGGTCACAGTGCGTACGGCAGCGCTTGCCGATTTGCTCCTGGCGATGGTGAGCGCGTCGCAGCAATCGACGAGTGCGCTGGCGAGCAGCCAGCCGCGCAGCGGCCCCGGTCCGCGCCGGGACGCGAGCGCCGTGCCCAGGCCCAGCGCGAGGTCACGGGCGCCCGCGGCGCGCAGCGCCAGCGCGGTGGCCTCATCGGCTGGCCCGCCCGGCACGAACAGCCGCCATGCGAGCCGGCCAGGGGCGAGCACGCCGGTCGCCCCGATCCCGAGCCGGACGGCCGCCATGGCACCCGCAACCCGCGAGGCCTCGGGCCAGGCGATGAAGGCCAGCGTGCTGGCCGTTCGCTGGTGCGTCATTGCAGCCCCCTCGCTCGCCGCCGGCCCCCATACTCAGCTGAGCTTAAGCGGCCCGCGGCGGCTGGCGGCAGTTGCGCCGGCCGTTGACGCCGGACTGCTGGAAGTGGCCAACCGTCGCCCGCAAGCGAGCCGGTCTGGTCCGCCCTGCGCCAGGCGCTGGGCACGGTAGCCCAGGAATCGCGCGATCGCGACACTCACCGCACGTTGACGCTGCTCCGGAGCAGCAGAAAATCCCGACGCCCTCCTCGGCCAGGCCATGAGATCGGTCAGCGATCTCATCCGCCCACTCTGAAGTAGCACCCGTGGCCGAAGTCACCCGGCGCGTCAATGTCAACGGGCAATCCGCGACTGACTGCTGGCACAGCAACGCACATCCGCAGCGTCGGGCGTGAGTGAACCAGCCGTCCATCGCCCCAGTCAGGCGTCCGCTCATCGCCCGAGCGGGCACCTCCAGGGCCCCGGGGCAGATGCGCCGCACAGAACGACCCGTTATGCACGTCCAGCTCCGTAGGCGATTCATACCCGATTACGGCCCATACTGGCGGGACTGAGCGCGGATAGACCGCAGCCGATGGCCACCATCCGTGATGAGAGCTCAGCCTGCGGGCGCCGACGGCATGGTGCTCCGTGACGGGCAGATCCGTGCTCAGCACTTGAGCCTCTGTGCTTCGTGGCTCGGCCTAGCCTGCAGGGCGCCGGGTATGCCGACGTACCTCATCGCGGCATTATGCGGGTGATCGTTGTCAAAAAGGAGCTCAGCCGAGGTGCCTGGCCGTGAGGTTGGACGCTACCGGGTGCGCCGCCGGGAGGCTGGGTTCTTCTGGGCCCTGTCGGGGAACTGCCGTCTTCCCGGTTGCTGTGTGGTCCAGGTGAGGCTTGGGCGTGACGGCGGATGGCCCGGTTCCTTCGCGGTCCTGTCCTGGCGGTACTCCGTGCCATGCTGGCACCGCAACCATCCCCCGCGCGGCGCGCACTTTCCTGGCAGGCTATTCGCGGTGCAGTTGTGCTGACCGCGTCGTAGCCCGGCTGTCCCAGCGGTCGTAGTAGGGATGCACGCGGAAGATTTTCGCTAGCGCCCATAGCGGCGGGAGCATGACGTTCTGGATGCCTATGGGAGGTGAGGTGACCCGGCTTTCGTGGCGGAAATGCCAGAAGGTGGCGCCGAGCTGGAGCGGATTTCTCGGCGCGCCCCGGCGTGTAGTCCTGCCGTCGGCCACCAGGCCGGCCACGGCCTCGTGAAACTCCTTGGTCCGCTGTGCGGGGCGCAGCTCCACCACGGCCGTGACCTCGCCCGGTCCGGGATTTCCCTCGGAGTGACGGACACCGGCGGGGACGACCACCGTCTCACCCGCCCGCGCCACGTGCTGCCGGCCGTCCAGGGTGAAGCGAGCCTCGCCCGCCAGGACGATGAAGCGCTCCTCCTGGTGAGAGTGGACGTGCTCGGTGATCTCGCCGCCGGGCATGCTGCGCCAGTTGAAGCGGATGAGCGCTCCTCCGGTGTCCTCGGCGAGGGTGGTGTATTCGATCCATTCGCCGGTGGCGGGATTAAAGAAGGGCCGGAAGCCCGTCACGGGATCGTCAGCCTGAATAGGAGTCCTGTTCCTGGCCGGGAATGTTCTCGGCGATCGGGCTCTTCTGGCCTTCGTCCGGGATGATGATCCACGCCACCAGGTAGGCCAGGATCCCCGCGCCGCCGGTGATGACTGACACGACGGCCCAGATCACCCGGACCAGGGTCACATCGACGCCGAAGTAGCCGGCGACGCCCGCGCACACCCCGGCCAGCATCCGGCCGTCCCGGCTGCGCATCAGCACCTTGCTTGCGTTGCCGTCCCTCATGCGAACCATCTCCTGATGGCCACGGGGGTAGCTGGCCGCCGTCGGCGGCTGATCCCCGCTGCCTGACGCTAAGCTACGTCTGAACTACAATACTGGCAATATTTTTCTAGAATTCACGGTAACCTTTCAGGATGGTGAGCTGGGGTTTCCTGACCAGCCATGCCCGGGTGCTGCTGTGTATTGCACGCGACCCGAGCGCGCGGGCTGCGTGACATCGCGGCCACTCTGGGCATCACCGAGCGGTCTGCCCACGCCATCGTCAGCGATCTCGCCGACGGGCTACGTGGTCAAGCAGAAAGACGGCCGCCGCAACCGCTACCAGATCGAGACAGCGTGGCAACTTCAACGGAGCGTTCGACTAATAGCGCCTGACGGGGCGGGCAAGGTCCTCCGGGACTTATCGGCGGGTCTGAGCAACCGCCATGATCATCCACACTGGCCGTGTTCGCAGCTCTACCCGCTCTTCACCCACGTGTCGCCCAGCCTCACATCAATCGCGAAAACTTTGCCGACCCCTGACTATGGCCCCTCCTCGGGTTCCTTGTTTCGCCCGAAGATTGCGCGTAACTTCAAAAAAGGAAGTCACGCTCGTTTATCCCACGTGTAAACGAGATCAATATTCCGGCTGCTCCGGACCTCGGTAGCGCCTAGCGCGCAGCTAGCCGAGGGACAATATGGCAGCACGATTCCGTCAGCGGTTCCCGCTTTCCGTCAATAGCCCCACCGGGCTCAGCTATGGGTGAGGACCAGCTGCACGTGGTGTTCGGGACCGGCCAGGTCGGAAGGGCCTTGGCCGCGTACCTCGCGGGGCAGGGTCTTGCCGTCCGGGCGGTGTCACGCCGTCAGCCACCTGCGCTGGACGAGGGCGTTGAGTGGCGGCCCGCGGATGTGACCGACCCGCAAGCCGCGCGTGATGCCGCCAAAGGCGCGTCGGTCATCTACCAGTGCCTAAACGCCCCGTACCCGCAGTGGCCGGAGCTCTTCCCGCCGCTGCAGCACGGCGTGCTGGGCGCCGCCGAAGACAGCGGTGCGCTACTGGTCAGCCTGGAGAACCTGTACGGCTACGGGCCGGGCAGGGGCAAGCCAATGACCGAGGACCTCCCACTGGCCGCGACGACAGTCAAGGGCCAGACCCGGGCGGCGATGACCGCGGAGCTGCTGGCCGCCGCCAAGGCCGACCGGGCCCGGATCGCCATAGGGCGGGCGTCGGACTTCTTCGGCCCGGGCGTCACCGAGGGATCCACGCTCGGCGAGCGGGTCTTCGGCAACGCCCTGAACGGCCGCCGGGCCGACTTCATCGGAAACCCCGACCTGCCGCACACCTACAGCTACGTCCCCGACATCGCCGCCGGCCTGGCCACCCTCGGCACCGACCCCAGGGCCACCGGGCAGGTGTGGCACCTGCCCGGCCCGCCGACCGTCACCACCCGGGCGCTGCTCGACCTGGTAGCCGCCGAGGTCGGGCATCCTGTCGCGATCCGCTCCGTGCCCAAGCTAGCCGTGCGCGCCCTTGGCCTGGTCAACCCGATGATGCGGGAGCTGGCCGAGATGGCCTACGAATTCGACGAGCCCTTCGTCCTGGACACCAGCAAATACGAGTTGACCTTCGGGGCGGCCGGCACCCCGCTGGCCGACGCCGTCGCTGCGACCATCGCCTGGTATCGGGGCCGGATCACCACCTGAAGGCGATGAACGCATGAGCACTCCGCGAACGATACGATGCGCGCCGACGCGGTGACCTCGCGGGACGGCACGGCCGGCCGTGCGCCGGGTCCGGCCATGCAGCCAGCGGCGCGCCGCCGCCGGCCGACCGGCGCGCCGCCGCCGCTGCCGCACCCGGTCTCGGTCACCACCACGGCCTGGCTGGTCGCCGTGGTGGTCGTGCTGGCCGGCGCGATCGTGGTCTCGCTGCGCGCGCCGTCGCTGCGGCTCGATGATCAGGCCAACGCAGCGGTGCTCCGATTTCTCGCGCGGGCGCGGACGCCGTGGCTGACCGGTGTCGCCCACGGGATCGTGGCGGCCGGCTCTGGCTGGGGGGCGACGGTGGTGGGGCTGTCGGCGGTCGTTTTGACGATGGTCTTCCGGCGCTGGCGTCACCTGCTGGTGTTCGTGTGCAGCCTGTTCTTCCTCGAGCTTGCCATGCAGTTGATCACCGATGGGCTGCAACGGCCCCGCCCGTACGGCGTGCCGATCATCGCGGGCTGGGCGGGGTACTCGGCGCCAGCGCTCGCGGTGGGGATCCTCACGCTGTTCCTCATGGGCGTCACCTACTGCCTGGTCGTGCCTGGGCGGCCCCGCTCTTATGCGAAGGCAGCCAGTGCGGTCATCGTGACCGTGTTGTGCCTGGCCTACCTGTACCTGGCTGTCGATCACGTGGATGACGTGCTCCTGGGTGCGGTGCTCGGTGTCGCGATCCCGGTCACCGCGTTCCGTTTTTTCACGCCGAACGAGGTGTTCCCGGTCACCTACCGGCGCGGCAACACCGCGCACGTGGATGTGACCGGCCGCCGTGGCGAGGCGATCCGCCACGGCGTGCGTGACCAGCTCGGTCTCACCGTGACCGAGATTATGCCGGTCGGGCTGGAGTCCTCGGCCGGCTCCACGCCGCTGCGGCTGCGGGTCGAGGGCAGCCCGGATGAGTACCTGTTCGCCAAGCTGTACACCAAGGGCCACGTCCGCGCCGACCGCTGGTACAAGCTGTGGCGGACCATCCTTTACGGTTCGCTGGAGGACGAGCACCCCTTCCAGACCGTGCGGCGCCTGGCCGAGTACGAGGACTACGCCCTGCGCCTCCTGCAGGATGCCGGGATCGGCGTGGCCAGGCCTTACGGCATCGTGGAGATCACCCCCGAGCGGGAGTACCTGGTAGCCACCGAGTACTTCGACGGCGCCGTCGAAATCGGCGACGCCGACGTCGACGACCAGCTGATCGACCAGGGCCTGCTGCTGATCCGCAGCCTGTGGGACGCGGGGATCGCCCACCGCGACATCAAGCCGGGCAACCTGATGGTCCGCGGCGGGCAGCTGCTGCTGATCGACGTGATCTTCGTCCAGGTACGCCCGTCACCGTGGCGGCAGGCGGTCGACCTGGGCAACATGATGCTGGTCCTGGCCGTCCGCACCGACCCCGGCCGCGTGTACCGGCGGGCGCTGCGGTATTTCACCGAGGCCGAGCTCGCCGAGGCGTTCGCCGCCACCCGCGGGGTAGCCAGCCCGACGCAGCTGCGCGCCTTCATGAAACGCGATCCCCGCGACCTGCTCGCCGAGTTCCGCAAGCTCGCCCCGCAGCGGCGGCCGATCGTGCTGCAGCGCTGGAGCGCCCGGCGGGTGATCCTGGCCACGGGAATGCTCGCCATCTTCGCCGTGCCCGCCATTTTCGGCATCGGCTTGCTGCTGCCGACCAGCAACCCGAGTGTGCACGTGCCCGGCTGCGGCACCGGCCAGGCGATGATCCTGGCGGCCCAGGCGGTTCCCTCGGCGGCCTTCCTGCCCTGCGTCGCGGCGCTCCCGTCCGGCTGGACGTGCGGCCAACGCCGAGATCGACAGCCGGAAGACCACCTTCTGGCTGGACTCCGATCAAGCCGGGCCGGCCGCGGTGACGATCACCCTGACCGCCGTCTGCGACACCTCGGGCGCCCGGCAGATCCCCTCCGGCCAGCCGGGGACCCGCCTGTTCGAGCGCCCGGCGACCCTGGTCCCGCAGTACTCCGATGTTCGCTACTACACCTTCCCCGGCGGCTGCGCGACCTACCAGTTCCGCTTCACCCGAGGCGCGTCCCCGGCCCTGGCCGCCGCAGTCGGCAGCGCGCTGGCGTTCGTGCCGCGGTCGGACCTGGTCGGCTATGTCCGGCGCACCGCGGGCCTGGCCTTGTGCGGGCGGGGTGCGGCATGCCCAGGATGAGGTGGCCGGCCGCAGCCCCGGAAGAGCACCCGCTGCTCGCCAGCCCCCGCAGGGCCGCGCTGCTGACCGCGGGGGTGGTGGCGCTGACGGCGGTGGTGTTCGCGCTCGTCGCCGGCCACGGCACGCTGGCCCGCATCCAGCGGGTGGACGACGCGTGGCTGCGGCTCATGGTCTCCGGCCGGACGCCGGCGCTCACCGTGATCGCCAAGATCTTCAACGTCCTCGGGCTGGTGTACGTGACGCTGCCGGTGCGGATCGCCGTGGCCGGGTTCCTGGCCCTGCGGCGCCGGTGGTGGCACCTGGCCGCCTTCACCGCCGCCGTGGTGGCATCGGAGGTGCTGATCGGCCCGCTGAAAGGGATCTACGACCGGGCCAGGCCGCCCGGGTCACTGGTCGCCACGAGCGGCGCGTCGTTCCCGTCCGGGCACGCCATCGCCGCGTCCGTCACTGCCGTCGCGGCGGTCATCGCCCTGGTTCCCGCCGGGCAGGCGGCGCGCCCTGTGGGGCGCGGCCGCGGTGGCGTTCTCGATCCTGATGGGGCTCTCCCGCGCCTACCTGGGCGCCCACTGGCTGTCCGACGCCACGGCCGGGATCCTGCTCGGCACATCCTGCGCCCTGCTGACCGCCCTGGTAACCGGCCTGCTCCAGCGCCGCCAGCAGGAGCACCGCGTGCGGCGGCCTCATGGGACGCCAGGCCTGGCTACCGCCGCTCCACCCGACCACGCAGGGAGGGGATGGAGACGGACATGAACCGGAACCGTCCGGCCGATGCGACCCAGCGGGCAGCCCAGCTGACGGCCCCCGATGAGCCGCCGATCAGTGCAGCGGCACCGGGCACGAAGGATGCGCGACGGCTGCTGCCGTCCTCTCGTTACCGTCATCCGGGCGACGTCATCCGCCTCATCATCAGCGCTCTGGTGCTGGCCGGGACGCTCGCAGCAGTCGCGGCCGCCCCTGGCCGGCTGCTCCGTCCCGGCGCGCCTGCCGTGACCTGGCCCGGATCTGACCCGGCCGGACGGCTGCTCGCCGCGGTACTGCAGGTGGCCTTCGTCGTCGCGGCCGCCTGGGTCGTGGCCGCGGTGCTGCGGCACCGCCGGTTCCGCCTGCTGGCCGGCCTGGCGGCCGGCGCGGCCGTGGCCGGCGGCGCGGTGGCGGGGATCTTGTACCTGGCCGGGGATCAGCACCCGCACGCGGTAACGGCCGCCGCCGGGCACAGCTCGCTGCTGGCCAGCGCGGCGTTTCCCGGGCCGGCCCTGCTCGCCGCGGCGGCAGCGGTCACTGTGGCGGCAGCTCCGTGGCTGAGCCGTCCCTGGCGCCGGGCAGCATGGCTCACCCTGGGAGCCGCAGCCGCGGCCCGGCTGATCACCGGCACTGTGCTGCCGGCCGAGCTGATACTGGCGTTCGCCGTGGGGGTGACCGTCGGCGCCGGCGTGCTGGTGACGTTCGGCGTGCCCGACCGGCGGATGGGGCCTGACGGGATCGCGGCCGCGCTGCGGTCCGCCGGCCTGCCAGTGACCTGCGCCGAGGCGGCCCAGGTCGAGGCGAAGGGCTCCCGGCCGTTCGTGGCGGTCACCGGTGACGGGCGGCGGCTGTTCATCAAGGCCCTCGGCTCGGATCAGCGTGACGCCGACCTGCTCTACCGGGCCTACCGGTTCGCCCGGCTGCGTAACGTCGGTGACACCTGGCCCGCCGCGTCGGCCATCCGGGCGGTCGAGCACCAGGCCCTCATCGGCGTGATGGCCGAGCGGGCCGGCGTCCGCGTCCCCAGCGTCGACCGGGTGATCAAGGCCGGCGACGGGACCGCGCTGCTGGTCATGGACCAGGTGGACGGCAGCTCACTCGGCCAGCTCCCGGCTCAGCAGATCAGCGACGACCTCCTCCGGCGGCTGTGGGCCGAAGTGGACGGGCTGCACCGGGCCGGGATCGCCCATCGCTCGCTCCGCGCGGCCAACGTGATCGTCGACGGCGACATGCTGCCCTGGCTGACTGACTTCAGCTTCTCCGAGCTGGGCGCCACCCAGCGGCAGAAAGATCTCGACCTCGCCGAGCTGCTGGCGTCGCTGGCCACCCTGGCCGGCGCGGACAGGGCCGTGTCCAGCGCCGCCGCGGTCATCGGCGCCCAGCGGCTGGCGCCCGCAGTGCCGCTACTGCAGCCGCTGGCCCTGTCGGCCGCCACCCGGCACGCCGTCGCCCGTGATGACGGCCTGCTCGCGGCAACCAGATCCGCCGCCGCCGCGGCCAGCGGGCTGGACAAGCAGCCGCTGGCCCGCCTCCAGCGAGTCCGGCCCCGTACCCTGCTGGCCATCGCCGGCGCGGCCGGCGCCTTCTATTTCATCCTGCCCCAGCTCGCGCAGGTGAGCAGCAGCTGGCACGCCCTGCAGTCCGTGCAGTGGGCCTGGCTTCCCGTCATCATCGCTGCGTCGGCCCTGACCTACCTGGCCAGCGCGGCCGCGCTGATCGGCGCCGTGCCCGGCCCGGTACCGTTCTGGCCCGCGACCCTGACCCAGGCCGCCTCATCGTTCGTCAACCGGGTCTCCCCCGCCAACGTCGGCGGCATGGCGCTGAACGCCCGGTTCCTGCAAAAATCCGGGGTTTCACCCGGAGCAGGCGTCGCGGCGGTCGGAGTCAACGCCCTGATGGGAGCCGTCGCTCACCTGCTCCTGCTAGTGATCTTCTTCACCCTGGCCGGCCACGAGCTGGCGCAAGCGTTCAAGCTGCCGCCGGCCAGCAAGCTGCTGCTCATCCTCGCCCTGGCGGCCGCGCTCACCGGGATCGTGCTGGCCACCCGCCGGGGCAGGCGGTTCGCCGCGACCCGGCTGCTGCCAGGCCTGCGGTCCGCCGCCGCCAGCCTGCGGACCGTGGCGGCCAGCCCGGTCAAGCTGGCCCTGCTGGCCGGCGGCTCCGCGCTGATCACCCTGGCCTACATCGGCGGCCTCGCAGCCTCAGTGCAGGCATTCGGCGGCGGAGCCGGGATCGCCGCGATCGGCGCCGTCTACCTCGGCGCCGCGCTGATCGCCGCCGCCTCCCCCACCCCCGGCGGCCTCGGCGCGATCGAGGCCGCCCTGGTCGCCGGCCTGACCGGCGTCGGCCTGCCCGCCGGACCTGCAGTCTCAGCAGTCCTCACCTACCGGCTCGCCACCTACTGGCTGCCCGTCCTACCCGGATGGATCTCCCTGCGAATCCTGCAAAAGCGAGACTACATATGACGC
>CAVQZG010000017.1:0-446926 GCA_963718305.1 uncultured Actinomycetes bacterium | reverse complement strand
GTGGCGCCGGCGGAGTTCGAGGAGGAGATCCGGGCCGCCGTCCGGTATGAGAAGGGCCTGGCGGTCAAGGCCGTGATCGCGCTGGCCATCGTCGCGATCGTGGTGCTCATCCGGCTGCTGTTCCTGGGGTGATCCGCCTGGGCCGGGCATCTGGGCGCTAATCCCGACGTGTGAACGCCCACGCCGTGGGCACTTGGCGGCCATGCCTGCCCGCACTACTCGACCGCCAGAACCGCAGCCTCACCCCGCTGCTCGCCGTGACCACCGCGGCGCTGGTCTTCACGATCCTGCTCGTCCTGGTCCGCCTGCAGTGGCGCCCCCTGGAGTCCGTCGACCACGGCGCCGCCGCGCACATCAACGGCCTGGTCGCCGGCCATCCCGCGCTCGTCGCGGTGGTCAAGGCGGTCACCTTTCTGGGCAGCGACGGGGTGCTGTGGACGCTCATCGGGGTCTCGGCGGTCTTCCTGGCCTTCCGGCGCCGCTGGCGGCTGGTCCTGTACCTGCTGGTCACCGGCGCGGGCGCGCTGGTCATGGACCCGATCCTGAAGGACCTGGTCGGCCGGCTGCGCCCGGTGGTGGCCCACCCGATCGCGCACGGCGGCGGGAACAGCTTCCCCAGCGGTCACTCGCTCGGGTCGATCGTCTGTTACGGGGCGGTATTCCTGGTCTTCCTGCCCGCGGCCCGCGGCCGCTGGCGGACCGTGTTCACCGCCGTGATCGTCACGCTCGTCGCGCTGATCGGGATCAGCCGCATCCTGCTCGGCGTGCACTACCTGTCCGACGTGCTCGGCGGCTGGACGCTGGGCATCGCCTGGCTCGGCCTCACCGCGTTCGCGTTCGAACTGACCCGGCAGGCCGAAGGCCAGCCGGTCACCGACCCCCTGACCGAGGGACTGGAACCCGAGGCCCGCACCGATCTCGACCTAGCCCAGCCGGAGGCCCCCGTGACCAAGACCGTGAAAAGATCCGCCGCCCGCGAGCGCGCCCGAGTCGCCGCCGGCGTCGTGGTGGCCTGGGTGCTGATCCTCGGCGTCATCGTCGGCTTCGGCGAACTGGTCGTGAAGTACAGCCACGACAAGTGGCTGGGGGACACCGCGATCCCGCGCTGGTTCGCCGCGCACCGCACCCCGGCCCTGAACCAGTGGAGCAACGACGTCAGCGTGGCCTGCGCCACGACCGGGATCCTCATCGTGGCCGTCGCCGCGTGCGTGATCTTCCTGGCCGTCACCCGGCACTGGCGGCCGGTGATCTTCATCGCGGTCGTGATGTTCGGTGAGCTGGCCGCGTTCCTGGCCGCCGCCGCGGTGGTCAAGCGGCCCCGGCCCTACGTGCATCACCTCGACCATCACCTGCCGACCTCGGCCTACCCGTCCGGGCACGTGGCCGCCACCACGTGCCTGTACGTCGCGATCGCCATCCTGGTCCTGGGGCACACCAGGGGCTGGTGGCGGTGGCTGTTCGTGGCCCTGGCCGTCGTGATGCCGGTGGCCATCGCGCTGTCCCGGATGTACCGCGGCGAGCACCACCCGACCGATGTGCTCGGCAGCCTGATCTTCGCCGCCCTGTGGCTGACCGCGACCACGCTGCTGATCAAGCCGAACGCGGAGCCGCCGCGCCGTCCGGCCGCGCAGGCGGGGTCGCGGCTCCGGTCGCTGGCCGGCCGGGCGGTTTCGCGGCCCAAGGACCGGGCAGCGGTCACCTAACGACCTTCGAGGAGGTGTTCCATGACTGATCGTGAGGACGCACGGCGCGTCGAGATCAGGGACGGCGACCAGACCGTGGCCGCAGCCGAGGTCTCGCAGCGGCCCGGCGGGACCGCCCGCGCGTCGCTGAGCGCCGCATCCGGGCACGTGGCCCCGGGCCGCCGGGCCGACCTGGTCGACGCGGTCGTGGACTCGCCCGAGGTACAGGAGAGCACCCGCCTGGAGGCCACCATCCCGCTCGGTGACTCCGAGACGCTGGACCGGCTGCGGGAGCGGACGGAGGAGACGACCACGCGCCCGGCCGGCTCCACCGCGCTGGTGGACGCGAGCGTGCCGGGTGACAAATCCGGCCGCCACGAAGACCCGGCTGGCCAGCCCGGCCGTCCGCCCGCCGGCGACCCGCCCGCTGACGGGGAACCGCCGCGGGCGTAGGCCCGGGTGGCCATCAGGATCGGCACCTCGGGCTGGAGTTACTCCCACTGGGAGCCGGAGCTGTACCCGCCCGGGCTGCCCGCCGCGGCCCGGCTGGGCCGCTACACGGCGGCGTTCGGCACCGCGGAGCTGAACAGCAGCTTCTACCGCTGGCCCCGGCCGCAGGCGTTCCGGCATTGGCGGCAGAAATTGCCCGGGGATTTCTGCCTGTCGGTCAAGGCGCCGCGCGGCCTCACCCACGGCCGGAAACTGTATGGCCCGGAAACCTGGCTGCAGCGCATCGGCGCGGGCTGGCACGAGCTGGGCGATAAACGGGCCGTGCTGCTGGCCCAGCTCGGCCCGGCCCAGCCGCGCGATGACGCCCGGCTGGCCTATTTCCTCCGGCTGGTCCCGGAATGGATGCGGCTCGCGGTCGAGTTCCGCCATTCCAGCTGGCATTGCGAGGAGGTCTTCGCCCTGCTGGAGGCGCACCGGGCGGCCTATTGCGTGATGAGCGGCGCGCACCTGCCGTGCGTGCTGCGGGCCACCGCGGATTTCGCCTATGTACGGCTGCACGGCCCCGATCACCAGCACCTGTACGCGGGTTCCTATAGCGAGGCCGATCTGTCCTGGTGGGCGGCCCGGATCCGGGAATGGGACGCGTCCGGCCGCGACGTTTTCGCCTACTTCAACAACGACGGCCAGGCGAATGCCGTGCGGAACGCCCGCGCCTTGCGCCAGCACCTGGGCCAGCCGCCGGCCGGCTGAATGCCGGCCGCGTCCGGCCGGGAACATTAACCGGGCCGCTAGCATTTAATACCTGTGACCCTCACCGACCTTCTCCCGGCTGACCCTGCGCCCGACGCGGTCTTCGACGCGTTCGCCGGCTGGGCCAAGGAGCAGGGCCTGGCCCTGTACCCGCACCAGGAAGAGGCCCTCATCGAGGTGGTGTCCGGGGCCAACGTGATCCTGTCCACCCCGACCGGCTCGGGCAAGAGCCTGGTCGCCACCGGGGCGCACTTCGCGGCGCTGGCCGACGGCCGCCGTTCCTTCTACACCGCGCCGATCAAGGCCCTGGTCTCAGAGAAGTTCTTCGCCCTGTGCGCCGCCTTCGGCCCGGCCAGCGTGGGCATGATGACCGGCGACGCCAGCGTCAACGCCACCGCGCCGATCATCTGCTGCACCGCCGAGGTGCTGGCCAGCATCGCGCTGCGGGACGGCGCCGCCGCCGACGTCGGCCAGGTCGTGATGGACGAGTTCCACTTCTACGCCGACCCCGACCGGGGCTGGGCCTGGCAGGTGCCGATCATCGAACTCCCGGGGGTCCAGTTCGTGCTGATGTCGGCGACCCTCGGCGACGTCACCCGGTTCGAGTCGGACCTGACCCGGCGCACCGGGCGGCCGACCGCCGTCGTCCAGTCCGCCGAGCGCCCGGTCCCGCTCACCTACTCCTACGTCATCACCCCGCTGCACGAGACCCTGGAAGAGCTGCTCAGCACCCACCAGGCCCCGATCTACGTGGTCCACTTCACCCAGGCCGCGGCGCTGGAGCAGGCCCAGGCGCTGATGAGCGTGAACGTCTGCTCCCGCGCGGAGAAGGACGAGATCGCCGCGCTGATCGGCGGCTTCCGGTTCACCGCCGGCTTCGGGAAGACGCTGTCCCGGCTGGTCCGGCACGGGATCGGGGTGCATCACGCCGGAATGCTGCCCAAGTACCGCCGGCTGGTCGAGACCCTGGCCCAGGCCGGGCTGCTGAAGGTGATCTGCGGCACGGACACCCTGGGCGTGGGGATCAACGTGCCGATCCGCACGGTCCTGTTCACCGCGATGTCCAAGTACGACGGGTCGAAGACCCGGCTGCTGCAGGCCCGTGAATTCCACCAGATCGCCGGCCGGGCCGGCCGGGCCGGGTTCGACACCACCGGCCGGGTGGTGGTGCAGGCCCCCGAGCACGTGGTGGAGAACGAGCGCCTGCTGGCCAAGGCCGGCGATGACCCGAAGAAGCGGCGCAAGGTGGTCCGCAAGAAGCCGCCGGAGGGATTCATCGCCTGGGGCCAGCCCACCTACGAGCGGCTGGTCGCCGCCGACCCCGAGCCGCTCACGTCCAGCTTCAAGGTCACCCACGCCATGCTGCTGAACGTGATCAGCCGGCCGGGTGACGCGTTCACCGCGATGCGGCATCTGCTGACCGACAACCACGAGGACCGGGCCGCGCAGCGCCGGCACATCCACCAGGCCATCGCCATCTACCGGGCGCTGCTGGCCGGGGGGGTGGTGGAGCGGCTGGACGAGCCGGACGCCGAGGGCCGCCAGGTCCGGCTCACCGTGGACCTCCAGTTCGACTTCGCGCTGAACCAGCCGCTGTCCCCGCTGGCCCTGGCCGCGATCGAGCTGCTGGACCGCGAATCGCCGTCCTACCCGCTGGACGTCGTGTCGGTCATCGAGGCGACCCTGGACAACCCCAGGACGGTGCTGTCCGCCCAGCTGTTCAAGGCGCGCGGTGAGGCTGTCGCGCAGATGAAGGCCGACGGCCTCGACTACGACACCCGGATGGACCTGCTGGAGTCGGTCAGCTACCCCCGGCCCCTGGACGACCTGCTCGAGGCCGCCTACGACATGTACCGCCGGGGCCACCCCTGGGTCGCCGACTACGCGCTGGCCCCGAAGTCCGTGGTCCGTGACATGTACGAGCGGGCCATGACCTTCGTGGAGTACGTCGGCTTCTACGGGCTGTCGCGCTCGGAGGGCCTCGTGCTCCGGTACCTGGCCGACGCCTACAAGGCGCTCCGGAACACCGTCCCGGACGAGGCCAAGACCGAGGAACTCACCGACCTCATCGAGTGGCTGGGTGAGCTGGTCCGCCAGGTCGACTCCAGCCTGCTGGATGAATGGGAGCAGCTGCGCGACCCATCCGGGGTCCTGGTCAGCCCGGCCGAGGCGGGGCCGCCGGCCGTCACCCGCAACGTCCGGGCGTTCCGGGTCCTGGTCCGCAACGCCTTGTTCCGCCGGGTCGAGCTGGCCGCGCTCGGCCACTACGACGAGCTGGGCCAGCTGGACGGGGAGGACGGCTGGGACGCCGGGGCCTGGGAGGCCGCGGTCGAGCCGTACTTCGACGTGCACGACGAGATCGGCACCGGACCGGACGCCCGCGGGCCCGCGCTGCTCATCATCGACGAGGGTGCGCAGGCCTGGACGCTGCGGCAGATCTTCGACGACCCGGCCGGGGATCACGACTGGGGGATCTCCGCGCAGGTGGACCTGGCCGCCTCCGAAGAGGCCGGCCAGGCTGTCCTCCGGGTCACGGACGTGGGCCAGCTCTAGAGCGCTCAGGCCGCCCCGAACACCGAGGCCAGGCCGTGCACCGCGGCATCGATCAGCGGCCCGAGGTCAGCGTCCGGGCCGGCCAGCCACTGCTCGCAGGCCGCCACGAACAGGCCCTGCACCGCATAGCCCAGGGTGACCGGCACCAGCGAGTCGGGCGGCTGCCCGGTCCGCCCGGCCACGAACTCCGCGATCACCTGCCGCCAGGCGGCGTAGCGCAGCGTGGAGTGGGCCTGTAACGCGGGCACCCCCAGGATCAGTTCCAGCCGCCGCCGGTGCCAGCCCTCCTGGCCCGCCGGGATCTGGTTGAACGTGATCAGGCCCAGCTGGATGGCCTCGGTCATCGGGGTCTGCGGCGGGCAGCCCGCCAGGCGCCCGCGCATCAGCTCCAGCCGTTCCTCGAAACCGCCCCAGGGCACATCGTTCTTCGAGGCAAAGTAGCGGAAGAACGTGCGCCGCCCGATCCCCGCGGCCCGCGCGATGTCCCCGACGGTGGTCCCTTCGAAGCCCTGCCGGTCGAACAGCTCGAACGCCACCTGCTCAAGCTCAGCGCGGGTGGTCATCGGCCGGCGGCCGACGGGCGCGGGAGAACCTTCCCGCGGCATCTGCCATCACCCCCATTTCGTGGCGCAGCGATCAGCCGCCCGCTCACGACTTCCCCGTTGCTCTCGTTCCCCATGGCGCAGGCCGCACCCCCAAGCACACGTTTGCAGCCCGCTTGATGAGCATCCCACGAGCCGGCCCGGCATGCGGCAAATCGGGCCTACTAGCGGCCCGGGAGCGGGCTCAGTGACGGCGACACGCGGACGGGACCGGGATCACCGGGGATGCCGCGCCCGTCCGGCATGATGGCGAGCGTCACGATCCCACCGATCCGCCGGCCTGCCCGGCGCGGCCAGCCGGCGCGGCCATTCAGCACGGGCCATTTAGCACGGGGGAGTCCAGGCGGTGCGATGCGACTGATCCACACCTCGGACTGGCATCTGGGGCGCACGCTGCACGGCGAGAACCTGCTGCCCGCCCAGGACGATTTCCTGCGCTGGCTGCTCGACGAGGCGGTCCGCCAGCAGGCCGGCGCCGTGGTGGTGGCCGGGGACATCTACGACCGTGCGGTACCCCCGGTCAACGCCGTCCGGCTGCTCGACGCGGCCCTGCTGCGCTTCGCGCAGGCCCGCATCCCGGTGATCCTGACCAGCGGCAACCATGACTCCGCCGTCCGGCTGGGCTTCGGCGCCGGGCTGAGTGAGGCGGCCGGCATCCACCTGCGCACCGCGGTGGCCGACCTGGCCCGGCCGGTGCTGCTGGCCGATGAGCATGGCCCGGTGGCCGTGTACGGAGTGCCTTACCTGCTGCCCGACGCGGTCATGGCGGACCTCGGGGTGCCGGCCCGGACGCACGAGGCGGTGCTGGCCGAAGCGGCCCGGCGGATCAGGGCCGACGCCGCGGCCCGGGGCGTCGGCCGCACCGTGGTCGCCGCGCATGCCTTCGTCACCGGCGGCCAGCCCGCCGAATCCGAGCGCGACATCCGGGTGGGCGGGGTCGCCGACGTGCCGGCCGGCGTGCTCGCCGGATTCAGCTACGTGGCCCTCGGCCACCTGCACGGCGCGCAGCGGGCCGGCCCGCCGCCCGGCCCCCCCGGCAGCCCGCTGATCCGCTATTCCGGCTCGCCGCTGGCGTTCTCGTTCTCGGAGAAAGACCACGTCAAGTCCGTCACCCTGGTCGACATCGACGGCGCAGGCCAGGTATCGGCCACCGTGCTGCCCACGCCGGTGCCCCGGCCGCTGCGGGAGGTGCGGGGCAGGCTGGATGACCTCCTGGCCGGTGCTGGCCCGCACGGGGCGGACCCCCGTCTCGCGGACCTGGCTGGTTCGTGGGTCAAGGTGGTCCTCACCGATACCGTGCGGCCGGCCGCCCCGATGGAACGGCTGCGCGAAAAGTGGCCGCACACGCTGGTCCTGGATTTCGCGCCGGAGGGGCAGCTGACCGGACCCGCTGCCGACCTGGAGCGGCTGGCCGCGGTGAGTGACCCGGTCGAGATCTGCTGCCTGTTCGTGGACTTCACCAGCGGCGGCCAGGCCGATGACACGCACCGCGCCGTGCTCCGCGCGGCCGTCGAGGCCGCGCAGCACGCCGAGTCGGCCGCCTGATGCGGCTGCACAGCCTGGAGCTGACCGCGTTCGGCCCGTACGCCCGGGCGCAGCGGATCGACTTCGGCCGGCTGTCCAGCAGCGGCCTGTTCCTGCTCGAGGGGCCAACCGGGTCCGGCAAGACGACGATCCTGGACGCCATCACGTTCGCGCTGTACGGCGGGCTGGCCGGCGACGAGTCGGCCGAGGACCGGCTGCGCTCGCATTTCGCCGCGCCGGACGCCGAGCCCTCGGTCAGCCTGGAGTTCTCGGTCCGCGGCGTCCGGCACCGGCTGACCCGGGTGCCAGAGCACCGGCGGCCGAAGCGGCGCGGAGAGGGCTTCACCACCGAAGCCGCCCGGGTGCACCTGCAGCGCCACGAGGGTGGCCAGTGGGTCAGCCTGTCCGCCAACAAGGCCGAGGCCGGGGAGATGATCACCGAGCTCATCGGCCTCAACCGGGCCCAGTTCACCCAGGTGATGCTGCTGCCGCAGGGCCAGTTCGCGAAGTTCCTGCAGGCCGCGGACGACGAGCGGCGGGTGCTGCTCAGCAAGCTGTTCGGCACCCAGCTGTACGACGCCATCACGGCCGAGCTGGACCGCCGCCGCGCTGCCGCGATCCGGCAGCGCAGCGCGGCCGAGGAAGCCATCCGCACCGCGGTGTCGGCCGCCGCCGAGGCCGCGGGCCTGGACGCCCCCGGCCGGGCCGCGCTGCTGGCCCTGCCCCGCGCCGAGTGCGACACCCAGCTCAAGCAGGTCGCCGCGGACCTGGCGCTGGAGGCGGCCGTCAGCACCGAGGGCCTGGAGATCGCGGACGGGCAGGTCGCGGCGGCCCGCGACGCGTGCGAGCAGGCGCAGCAGCGGGCCACGGCGATGACCCGGCTCACCCAGGCGCAGCAGCTGCTGCGCGAGCATGAGAGCACCCAGGCCGGCCACGAACAGCGGGAGGCCCGGCTGGCCGCGGCCCGGCGGGCCGAACCGGTGCGCCCGCTGCTCGAGGCGGCGGATGAGGCACAGCAGGCGGTCAGCGACGCCCGCGCCGGCTTGCTCCGTCTCGTCCCGGATCCCGGCCCCGCGCTGCTGGCGGGCAGCGGTGGCCCGCAGGCGTTCGTCCGGGCTGAGGCGGCCGACCGCGACGCCGCGGGGCTGCGGCATCTGGCCGAGGAGGAGCTGACCCTGCCCGAGCGGCTCAGCATGCTGCGTCAGCTGCAGCAGGCCGCCGCGGAGGCGGCCGGCCGGGTCACGGCGCTGGAACGGGCCCGGCAGGATCTGCCCGGCCAGATCAGCGCACTGGACGGCCAGCTGGCCGCCGCGCAGGGGGTGGCCGCCGGGCTGAGCGCCGCCCGGGAACGGCACGCCGACCTGGAACGACGCCGGGACGCGGTGACCCGCCTGGCCGGCCTGGAGCCGCGGCTGGACCAGCTGGACGAGGCGGTCCGGGCCACGGTGGACCTCCACCAGCAGCTCGTCGACGCCCACCAGCAGGCGATGGAGGCCCGGCTGAACGGCATGGCCGCCGAGCTGGCCGCGACCCTGTCCGACGGCGAGCCCTGCCCGGTCTGCGGGTCGGCCGGGCATCCCGCGCCCGCCCGGCCCGCGGCCGGCGCGGTGACCCAGCAGGCCGTGGACCAGGCCAGGGCCCGGCGGGATGCGGCGGAACAGGACCGGGCCCGGCTGACCGGCCAGCGCGAGACGCTGGCCCGCGAGGTAGCGGCGGCCCGGGCCGTCGCGGCGGGCGGCACCGCCGCCAGCCTGGCGGCTGAGACCGCCGCGCTCACCGGCGAGCTGGCCCGGTGTGAGCGGGCCGTCGCGGAAGCCGCCGGGATCGGGGCGGAACTCGGCCGGCACCGGGACGAGCAGCAGCGGGTGGAGCAGGAACTGGTGGCCGCCGCCGCCGGGGCCGCGGCCGCCCGGGAGCAGGCCGCCCAGGCCGAAACGACCCTCGGCCAGCTTCAGGAGCAGGTCGCGGCGGCGGCCCAGGGCCACCAGTCGGTGTCGGCCCGGCAGGCGGCCCTGAGCCGCGCGGCCGAGGCGGACCGGGCCCTGGGCAGGATCCTGGACCAGCTCGAGGCCGCCCTGGCCGCGGCGGCCCGGGCGCAGGACCGGGCCAGCGCCGAGGCGGCGGCCCGCGGCTTCGGCGAGCTGGAGGAGGCCAGCGCCGCCGTGCTCACCGAAGCCGGGCAAGCCGCCCTCGACGAGCAGGTGACGGCCTGGACGGCGCGGCTGTCCGCGCTCGGGTCCGCCGTCACCGCGGCCGACCTGGCGGGCCTCGACCCGGAGCGGGCGGGGGAGGTGCACGCGGCGGCCCGCGGCGCCGCGGAGTCCCTGGCCCGCGCGCAGGAAGCGGAGAAAGAGGTTCGCGCGGCCCGCGACGCCACCGCGGGAAAGCTGGCCCGGCTGCACCAGCGGCTGGCCGACGTCCAGAACGCCCAGGACGCCTTCGATCAGCTGCAGGAGGACACCTCGGCGGTGATCCGGCTGGCCGGCCTGGCCAAGGGCATGGACGGCCACCGCCGGATGGCGCTGACCACCTATGTCCTGCGGCAGTGGTTCGGGCAGGTCGTGGCGGCGGCCAATGTCCGGCTGGGGGCGATGTCGGCGGGCCGGTATGAGCTCCGCCGTACCGACGAGAGCGGGACGCGGCGGGAGCGGACCGGGCTCACCCTGGTGGTGATCGACCGGCACACCGGCGTGGAGCGCAGCCCGCGGTCGCTGTCCGGCGGCGAGACCTTCTACACCTCGCTGGCGCTGGCCCTCGGCCTGGCCGACGTGGTGAAGGCCGAGGCCGGCGGGGTGGACCTGGACACCCTGTTCATCGACGAGGGCTTCGGCACGCTCGACGCGGAAACTCTCGACCAGGTGATGGCGGTCATCGACGAACTGCGCGACCGCGGCCGGGTGGTCGGCATCGTGAGCCATGTGGCCGACCTGAAGGACCGGGTCGCTGAGCGGCTCGAGGTCCGGCGCCTGGCCGACGGTTCCTCCACGGCCCTGGTCATCGCCTGATCAGGGGGTGCGGCCAGGCATTATGCTGGTCCGCACCGGCCGGGGGCCGGCGGCTACGCAGTGACCCGGTGATGGGTGCAGGGGGATCTTTGAAGAAGGTCGGCATCGCGGCTCTGGCGGCGGTCGTGCTCGCGTTCCTGGCCGCGGGGGCCGCGGCCGCGCTCACCACGCACGGCGCACGGAACCCGGTCACGGTCGCGGACCGTCATCAGCTCCGGCTCCCGGTCGCGTACAACGGGCAGGACGGCTGGGAGCACGGGACGGTCCGGCTGCCCGTCGTCTACGTGGGCGGCCCGGACACGTTCCTGCGCGTCCAGCACTGGTCACACTGGACGGCCAGGTCCGCGTTCGCCTGGGGCACTCTCTGGGTGGACAACTGCCAGCCGAACTGCGCGGCGGGCGTTTACGCCAAGTACCCCGCCTCGGTCAGCCTGTCGCGCGTGGCCGCCCACCGGGGAGTCAGCTACTTCTCCCGGCTGACCCTGCGCTATTACCACAAGAGCGCTCGCGATTACGGCTTCCGCTGGGGCACCTACCGCGGTGCGACGATCCCGTTGTGGATCGGCGGCCCGGGCTGACCGGCCCGGCCTGACCGCCTTCCGGCCAGCCTTCCTCCGGCCGCCCCTTCCCGCCCGGTTGGCCCTGCCTGGCTGGCTCTGCCCGGCTGGCCTCCCTCTCGGCCAGGCCAACGAATGGTCAACGCCTGCCCGATATGCCCCGTCCCGCCCGGGCCGGACATTAAGCTCCCGCTCGCGCCGCCCGGCCCGAGCGTGGCCGTGGCGGCGGCCGGGAAACCCGCGGGACGGGAGTCGCCATGCAGACAGTGCAGGCCGGCCGGTGAGCCGCCTGGCCAAGGCCGGCTACATCGCCGCCACGGTCGCGGTCGTCGCCGTGGTCCTGGCCAGCCTGGGCGCCTACGCGGTCTACCGCCGGCTGGACGGGAACGTCAGCGTGGTGAAGGTCAGCGGCCTGAGCCACCGGTCTGTGTACGGCGCGCAGAACTTCCTGATCCTCGGGTCGCAGACCCGGCAAGGCCAGCGGGCCGGGGATCTCGGGTCCAATCCCAGCCTGAACACCAGCAACTCAGACAACCTCCTGCTGGTCCATCTCAACCCCGCGCACACCCGGGCCATGGTGCTGTCCATACCGCGGGACACCATGGTCTACGAGCCGGGCTGCCAGGCCCGGCGCACGATCGGGACCGGCATCATGGGGCCCTACCAGTCCGCGATCATCGACGGGGCCATGAACATCGGCGGCCCGTCCTGCGCGGTCAGCACGGTCAAGGACCTGACCGGCATCCCGCTCGATCATTTCGTCGAGTTCAACTTCAACTCCTTCCGGGCGATGGTGGACACGATCGGCGGGGTGGAGGTCTGCGTCCCGCGCAGCGGATACCACGATCCCTACAGTGGCCTCAACCTCAGCGGCGGGAAGCACCTGCTCACCTACAATCAGGCGCTCGCCTACGTGCGCACCCGGCATGGCGTCACGGCCGAGGGCGATACCGGCGGTGACCTGCCACGGATCGAATTGCAGCAGGCGTTCATGTCCTCGGTCATCCAGAAGGTCAACAGCCAGGGCATCCTGAACAACTCGGTCGAGTTGCTCAGGATCGCGGACGTGGCCACCCGGGCGCTGACCGTGGACCAGGGGCTCGACTCGGCCGGCAAGCTGCTGGGGCTGGCCCGCAGCCTCACCGGGCTGCACGCGAAGAACGTGACCCTGCTGACCATGCCGACCATCACCGACCCGGCGGACATCAACCGGCTGCTGCCCGAGGAACCGGCCGACGACGTCATCTTCCAGATGATCCTCGACGGCCAGACGTGGCATCAGCGGCTGCCCACCCTGCCCGACCATCAGGTCAGGGTGCGCGTGCTCAACGGCGCCGGCCTCGCGGGCCTGGCCCGGCAGACCGCCCGGCGGCTCGCCCGGCTGGGCTTCGACGTGACGGGCACCGGGGACGCGCCAGCCACCAGCGCCACCACCGTGACGTACTCCGGCACTGCCCAGGCCGACAGTGCCTACACCCTGATGACGGCGCTCAAGGCCACCCCGGCCGCGCAGAACCTGCTGGCCGAGCCGGCCCCGCAGACCGGCCAGCCGGGCCCGGTCACGCTGGTCATCGGCAGTGACTTCGCGGGAGTGACCGCGCCGGCCGCGACACACCCCGCCCCCGGTCACGGCCGGGCCGCCACCGGGAGCACCGGTACCGGCACCAGCCAGGCCGCGGTGCAGAGCCGCAACGCCGGGGCCAGCATCTGCTCCGGCCTGCCCGCGGCGAACCCGGATCCTGGCGCTCCCTGAGCCACTGCTCGCTGGCCGCCGCTCGTTGCCTGGCCGCCCCGGCGGTCCCGGCTGACCCGCAGACCGCCGCCCCGCGCGCCAGCGCGGTTTGACTCCTCCGTATATCCGTGTGACTATACGGACGTACGGAGGTGAGGACATGCCGCCACGAGATCATGATCATCCGGTGAGCGGGCCGGGTGTCGCCGCGGCCCGGTCGGGGGCCCTGTCGGTGGGGGACGCCGGGCGGCTGGCCGGCCTGCTCGGGCTGCTGGCTGACCCGGTGCGGTCCCGGATCCTCTTTGCCCTGGTCGCCGCCGGTGAGCTCTGCGTCGGAGACCTCGCCCTGGCGCTGGAGGTGACCGAGGACCAGGTGTCCTACGCGGTGAAGATGCTGCGCCTGGCCGGGCTGGTCAGCTTCCGCAAGGACGGCCGGGTGGTCTACTACCGGCTGAGTGATGGTTTCCCGCATCCCCTGCTGGACCACTGCCTGCGCCAGCTGCTGACCATCGCCGCCCCGGAGGCCGACGATGCGCGTGCTTGACGCGATCGGGCACGCGCTGGCCGTGGCCGGCTCCATGACCTGGCAGATCACCTGGTCGCTCATCCTGGGGTTCACGCTGTCCGCGGTCGTCCAGGCGCTGGTGCGCCGGTCCACCGTGATCCGGCTCCTTGGTGACGACCGCCCGGTCACCCTGGCCCGGGCCACCGGGCTGGGCGCGGCCTCCTCGTCCTGCTCCTACGCGGCGGTGGCCCTGGCCCGGTCCCTGTTCCGCAAGGGTGCCAGCTTCACCGCGGCGATGGTCTTCGAGATCGCCAGCACCAACCTGGTCATCGAGCTGGGGATCATCCTGGCCCTGCTGATCTCGTGGCAGTTCACCGCGGCGGAGTTCGTCGGCGGCCCGATCATGATCGTGCTGCTCGCGGTGGCCTTCCGCCTCTTCGTCCGGCAGCAGCTGATCGACGAGGCGCGGCGGCAGGCGGACCGGGGCCTCGCCGGGTCCATGGAAGGCCATGCGGCCATGGACATGAGCATCACCGCGGCCGGCAGTTTCCGGCGCCGCCTGTTCAGCCGGGAGGGCTACACCTCGGTCAGCCACATCTTCGTCATGGAGTGGGCCGCGGTGATCCGGGACGTGGTGATCGGGCTGCTGATCGCCGGGGCCGTCGGCGCCTGGGTTCCGGACAGCTTCTGGCAGCACCTGTTCCTGACCAGCCATCCGCTGGGCGCCCGCCTGTGGGGACCGCTGATCGGCCCGGTGATCTCGGTGCTGAGCTTCGTCTGCTCGATCGGGAACGTGCCGCTGGCGGGGGTGCTGTGGAACGGCGGGATCAGCTTCGGCGGCGTGATCGCGTTCATCTTCGCCGACCTGATCATCATCCCGATCCTGCTCATCTACCGGAAGTACTACGGCACCCGGATGATGCTCGTGCTGGCCGGCCTGTTCTACGTCACCATGGTGCTGGCCGGCTACATCGTCGAGTTCGTCTTCAGCGGGCTCGGCCTGGTCCCGGCGGACCGCACGGCCAAGGTCGGGGAGACCGGGATCGTGTGGAACTACACCACCTACCTGAACATCGTCTTCCTCATCGTGGCCGCCGCGCTGCTGGTGCGCTTCTTCCGGACCGGGGGCGTTTCCATGCTCAGGATGATGGGTGGCCACCCCGACGAGGCCGACCCTGGTCACGGCGCCCACCCGGTGCCCGCCGGCCCGGCCGCTGATTCCGGCCACTCCGCACATTCCGGCCCCGGGAGTCACGCCGCGCAGCACGGTGTTACCGACTTGTGACCCGCGGTTACTGCGGCGGCCGGGCGGGCGGCAGGCCGCGGCGCAGCACTTCCAGGAGATCGTCCAGGACGTCGTCGGGGACCTGCCCGCCCGCCGTCCAGTCCGCCCAGCGCATCCCGACGAAGTTGCCGATCCCGGTGTAGATGAACGCGATGACCTCGGGATCATAGTGGGCGTCCACCTCGCCGCTGAGCTGTGCCTGGCGCACCCCGCGGGCGTAGCCGCGGGCCAGGTGCTCGTAGTACTCGCGGAACAGCCCGGGCGCCACGAACTCTGACTCCCGCACGATGCGGTCCATCCAGGGGCGCTGGGACAGCATGTCGAAGAAGGCGCGGAACGAGGCCCGCTCGATCTCCCGGTGCCCGGGGCCGGCCTGCTCGATGGCTTCCCTCATGGCGGTCCGCAGGTCCGCGTTGAGCTGCCGGACCACGGCCGCGAAGATCTCCGCCTTCGAGCTGAAGTGCGCGTAGAAGCTCCCGGTGGCCATGCCCGCCCGGGCGCAGATGTCGGCCACCGTGGTCCGCTGGTAGCTGCGTTCCCCGAACAGCCGCTCCGCGGCCGCGAGCAGCCGCTGTGCCGGCGGCTGCCCGCGGTCATCGGGCAGCCGCCGGCTCGTCACGACGCCCACGCCTGCTACCCCCGTCCGGGACCCATGACCGGGCCCTGCCGTACCGGGAGCCCGTGCGTATGCTAAGGCATCCCGCTGGACGGTGCCGGGGCCTGCGTCCCGCTGTAGCTGGTCACCGCCCCGGTGGGGGACGTGTCCGTGACCTGGACCGGACCCTCCTTGACGATCGCGCCGTTCTTGATGATGCCGATGAAGGCCCCCGTCATCCCGGCGTGATCCGATGCGGAGTAGGTGTAGGGCGCCACGGCCGGCCCTTGCGGCAGCCCGCCCTGGATCGCCTTGACCAGGTCGGCCCGGGTCGGGTTCTTGCCGGCCTTGAGCATGGCCTGGACGAAGGTGTACGCGACCGCCTCGCCGAAGGCCACGTTCCCGTCGAAGGGCAGCTTGGGCAGGTACGTGTCGTGGATCTTCTTGAACAGCGCGACCCAGCTGTTGCTGGTGTCGCCCAGAGTGGGCAGGTACCCGTCGGTGATGATGCCCTGGGTCAGCTGGTTGCCCGACACCGTGGCGCCGCCCTGCTTGGCGTAGGCCTCCAGCAGCCCGGCCAGGGTGATCGGATCGGAGCCCACGTCGCTGACCACGAGGGTCGGGTTGAAGCTCAGCTTGAGGCTGTTCAGCTTGAGCAAGGCGGTGAAGGCCGGGACGCTGAAGGACACGACCACCTTGGCCCCTGACGCCTTGAGCGCGGCCACCTGCGGGCCGACGTTGATGTTGGTCGGGTCGTAGCTCTGCCTGCTGACCACGTCCGCATGCGGGATCTCATCGTCGAGGCCCTTGACGCCGTCCTTGCCGAACTCGTCGTCCTGGAAGAAGTAGGCGATCTTCTGCCCGGCGAAGTGCTTCTTGATGTAGGTGCCGAGGATCTTGCCCTCGCGCACGTAGTCCAGCTGCCAGCCGAAGGTCTCCGGCCAGGTGGACGGGGCATTCCAGCATTCACAGCCGGAGGCCACGAACACGTCCGGCACCTTCGATGAATTAAGGTACGGCGCCACGGCCAGGTGCGTCGGGGTGCCCAGCCCATCGAAGATGGCGTACACGCTGTCCTGCAGGACGAGCTGCTTCACCACCGACACGGTGTTGGTCGGGTCGTACTTGTCGTCCAGGTATTTGTAGACGATCTTCCGCCCGTAGATCCCGCCGTGGGCGTTGACGTACTGGAAGTAGGCGTTCGACGCGGGCGCGATCTCGTCGTAGCCCGGCGCGGCCACGCCGGTCAGCGGCTGGTGGCTGCCGATGGTGATGGTGGTGGCGGTGATGCCCGGGGCCGACGCGGTCAGCCCGCCGCTCTTGCTCCCCGATCCTGATCCGCTGCTGCCCGAGCTGCAGGCACTGACCACCATGGCCAGGGCCGCCACGGCGGCGAGGGCGGGTAGGCCGACCCGGTGAGATCTGTTCATATCGAGCCTTCTTCCTGGTGTTCGCTGGCTGGCGCACGGAGCTGGGAGCCCGGGGCACGCGGCGGTGGCGCGGCCCGGAGGGCAGGCACCCGGGACGCCAGCGGCCGGAACAGCCGGCGCAGGCCTCCCTGGATGCCGTCGGGAAAGGCGAGCATGACCACGATGAGGACGACGCCGTAGGCCGCGACCGGGATGTTGGATCCGGCCGAGCTGGACAGCCCGTGGCTGCTGGCCGTGTCGGTGACGTAGGTCGGGACCAGGACCAGCACGAGGCTGCCCCACACCGCGCCGGGCAAGGTGCCCAGGCCGCCCAGCACCGCGCCGGTGAGCAGGGCGATGGACAGCGTCAGGGTGAACGCCTCCGGCGAGATGATCGAGGTGGTCACGGCGAGCAGCGCGCCCGCCAGGCCGGCACAGGCGGCGCTGACCACGAAGGCCAGCACCCGGAGCCGGGCCACATTCAGGCCCGCCAGGGCGGCCGCCACCTCGTCGTCGCCAGCGGCCCGCCAGGACCGCCCGATCCGGCTGCGGGCCAGGTTGGCCAGCAGTACCAGGACGATCAGCGCGCAGCCGCAGGTCAGCCAGGCCTGCCAGCGGGTGACCGGGAAGGCCGGGCCCAGGAAGCCGGGGCCGGTGATCACCACGGTCAGGCCCTGGTCGCCGCCGAGCAGCCCGAACCGCAGGGCCAGCGACGGCAGGGCCACGGCGAGCATCAGGGTGGCGCCGGCCAGGTAGGGCCCGCGCAGCCGCGCCGCGGCCACGCCGACCACGCCGCCGCCGGCCGCCGCCACGGCCGCGCTCGCCACCAGCACCACGGCCAGCGGCCAGTGCAGGTGCAGGAGCAGCAGCGCGGCGGCGTACGCGCCGATGGCCATGAAGGCCCCGTTGCCCAGCGAAATCTGCCCGCTCAGCCCGACCAGCGCGGTGAGCCCGGCCACCGCCACCACGTAGCAGGCGACCTCGGCCATCTGGTAGTCGCGGAACGGGCTGATCGTGATGCTGATGATCACGAGGAGCACGCCGAGGGCGACCGCCGCGGCCAGGTGCCGGACCAGGGTCATCTCACACCTGCCGGGTGGCGGCCGGGGAGAACAGGCCGGACGGGCGGACCATGAGGACCAGGACCAGCGCGGCCAGGCCGAACAGGAGCACCAGGTCCGAGCCCAGGTAGCCGCCGACGTAGCTGAGCACGACCCCGAGGATGAGGCCGCCCGCGACCGCGCCGACCGGGCTGTCCAGGCCGCCGATGACCGCGGCGGTGAAACCCAGCACGAAGATGGAGTCCATGCTGTTCGGGTAGAGGAAGGTGGACGGCGAGACCAGCACCCCGGCCAGCGCGCCGATCAGCCCGGCCAGGGCCCAGCCCAGGGTCAGCATCCGGCCCACCCGGACCCCGAGCAGCCGGGCCACCGGCGGGCTGAAGGCGGCCGCGCGCATCTGCAGCCCGGCGGAGGTGTACCGGAATCCGGCCCCGAGCAGCAGCGCGGCGGCCAGCACCGCGAGCGCGACGAACACGTCATTGGCCGAGATGCCGAGCGCGGCCGAGCCGATGTGCAGGCCGTCGATCGAGAACGCGGCGGGGAAGGACCGGAACTGCCCGCCGTAGATGATGCCCGCGAGCCCTTCCAGGAAGACCAGCAGGCCGATGGTGATGATGACCGCGTTCAGCGGGGGCTTGCTCTCGACCGGCCGGATGACCAGCCGCTCGATCACCGCGCCGAGCACCAGCCCGGCCGCCAGGGCCACGACGAAGCCGGCCCAGTAGGACCCCGTGTGGTTGATGACCAGCAGCGCGACGTACGTGGTGAACATCGCCATGCCGCCCTGGGCGTAGTTGAGGATCCGGGTCGCCCGCCAGATCAGCACCAGGGACAGCCCGATCGCGGCGTAGATCATGCCGACGCTGATCCCGCCGAGCGTCAGCTGCCCAAACTCTTCCACCGGCGGCCTCCTAGAAGCCCAGGTAGTGCTTGCGGAGCCCGACGTCGGCGGCCAGCGTGCCGGCGTCCGCCGCCACGACGACCTTGCCGAGGTTGAGCACGATCCCCTGGTCGGCGATGCTCAGCGCGCTGCGCGCGTTCTGCTCGACCAGCAGCACCGTGAGGCCCGTCTCGCGCAGCCCGGCGGTCAGCTCCATGACCTGGGAGACGATCTTCGGCGCCAGCCCGAGCGATGGCTCGTCCAGCAGCAGCACCCGCGGCCGGGCCATCAGGGCCCGCGCGATGACGAGCATCTGCCGCTCGCCGCCGGACAGGGTCCCGGCCGCCCGGTTCCGGGCCCTGGCGAGGACCGGGAACCGCTGGTAGGCCTCGGCCAGTGCCCCGGCCCGGGTGGCCCGCCCGGGCCGCCAGAACGCGCCGAGCCGGAGGTTCTCCTGGACGGTGAGCTCGGCGATCACGCCCTGGCCCTCGGGCACGTGCGCCACCCCGCCGCGGGCCATGTCCTCAGCGCTGCGGCCGGTCACGTCC
This sequence comes from uncultured Actinomycetes bacterium, assembly GCA_963718305.1. Taxonomy (GTDB): domain Bacteria; phylum Actinomycetota; class Actinomycetes; order Streptosporangiales; family Streptosporangiaceae; genus RYN-230. Next base: position 427,788 of record CAVQZG010000017.1, on the reverse strand, counting down.
TGCCCGCCGACCAGCACCCGGCCGCGGCGCGGCCGGATCATCCCGCTGATGGCGCGCAGCAGGGTCGTCTTGCCGGCCCCGTTCGCCCCGAGCACGGCGGTAATGGTGGCCGGGCGGACGGTGATCGAGACGCTCTGCAGGGCGAGCACACCGCCGTAGCCCGCCACCACTTCCTCGACCGCCAGCGCGGCCGGCTCACTCACCGGAGTCCTCCGCCCCGAGATAGGCGGTGGTGACCGCCGGGTCGGCCTGGACCTGGTCCGGCGTGCCCCGGGCGATCACCCGGCCGAAGTCGAGCACCACCACCGTGTCGCACACCGCCATCACCAGGTCCATCCGGTGCTCGACCAGCACCACCGATGTTTCCGCGGACAGGCTGGAGATGAGCTCGCTGAGCCCGCCGATCTCGGTCTCGGACAGGCCGCCGGCCGGCTCGTCGAGGAGCAGCAGGCGTGGCTGGCCGGCCAGGGCCCGGGCCAGTGCCACCTGCTTGCGCAGGCCGTAGGCCAGCTGATCGGGCATGGCCTCGGCCAGGTCGGCCGCGCCGACCCGGTCCAGGGCGTCCCGGGCCCGCGCCCGGAGCCTGCGCTCGTCCCGGTCACTCACCGGCAGCCCGCCCAGCGCGGACCAGAACCCGGCCCGGGCCTGGCCCTGCGCTCCGACCATGACGTTTTCCAGCACGGACAGGCGGCGGAACAGGCCCACGCCCTGCAGCGTCCTGGTAATGCCCAGCGCGGCCAGCTGATGCGGGCGGAGCCGGCCCAGCTGGGTGCCGCCGAAGCTCAGCCGTCCGCCGTCGGGCCGGACGAAACCGCACAGCACGTTCAGCAGCGTGGTCTTCCCGGCCCCGTTGGGGCCGATGATGCCGGTGACCTGGCGGCCGGGCGCGGTGAAGGAGACATCGTCCAGGGCGGTCAGGCCGCCGAAGCGCACGGTGACGCCGTGCACCTCCAGCAGGCTGCCGGGCTCCGGGGCCGGTTCCGGATCGGCCCCTGGGCGGGTGGCCCGGGCCGTCCGCTCCGCCGGGCGGGCTGCCGGTGCAGAGGCCGGAGATGAATCGTCATTCACCACAAAGATCCTGCTCAGATAGGCAAGTCTGGGATCTGATGAATCGTGATTCACTGATTGAAAATCACCCTGCTGGCACCGGCAAGACCCGGAACGTCACTTGACGCCGATTCGTGACCTAACCGAGATCCGGGCCGGACGGGTGCTCCGGGACCGGCCGGCCCGGGACGCTCCGGGCGGGCCGGATCAGTGACACGGCGTGCTGGTCCGGTAACCACCCGGAAATGGCGGCGCGGCCGCAGAGTGACGGCGGCCACACCCCCGCTGAACTGGGATATCTGTAAGCAAAACTGCTTGATCTTTACAGCGGATATTCATGGGCCAGACCGGCCAGGTACTCGCATACTGGGCAGATGAGTCTGTTAAGGGGAGGGGACGCCATCCGGCATGCAGCCGGGCGGCTCAGGGACACCCTGACCGTGCCGGGCCTGGGCCCGGCGATGGCGGCGTATTTCGATCCGGCCGAGGGCTTCGCGGGCATGAGCTTCTGCACCCTCGGCCAGAATCCGCCCGGTGCGGTGACCGCCGACGATCTGCTGGCTGTCTCGCTGCTGGACATCGCGTGGCGGCCGGATGCCGTCCGTCAGCTGCTCGGCAGCCAGTCCGGGCTGGTCTCGGCCATGCTGGCGACGATCCCGGCCGATGTCAACCTGTGGGCGGCTTCCGACGCGGAGGTCGCCACGGTGGACCCACTGTGGGACGCCTTACTGGAGATGCCGGGCGTCGGCACCGCCACCGGGGCGAAGCTGCTCGCCCGCAAGCGGCCGAGGCTCTGCCCGGCCACCGACAAGGTGATGATCCGCGCGGCGGGGCTGCCCGGCCAGACCTGGGAGGCGGTGCGCGTCATGCTCCAGGACCCGGAGGCCCGGGCCGCCCTGGAGGCGCTGCGCCCGCCCGACGCGACCGGGGCCAGCTTGCTCCGCCTGCTGGACGTGGCGATCTGGATCGTCCACAGCCCGGCGCGTGAGGCGCAGCGGGCCCGGCTGGCCGGCCGCGGCCGCGCGGCCTGATCCGGCCACGGCCCGCCAGACGGCACGGCCGCGCCGCGGGACCGGGCGGTCAGCCGCCGTAGGCCTGGACCAGCTTGTCCATGATGGCGTCCAGCCGGGCGTCGACCTGCTGCCGGTCGGGATCGGCGTCGTACCAGTCCACGATCTCGCGGGCGCCCTGCTCGAACGGGATGACCGCGCGGTAGCCAGGCACCACGCTGCGCAGCTTCGAGTTGTCGAAGACCAGCGAATGCGCCTTGTCGCCGAGCAGGCTCGCGCCCCATTGCGGGTCGGCGCTGGCGATCGCGGCCGACGGCACGTGCACGATGTCCGCCGGCGCGCCCACCGCCGACGCCAGGGCCCGGGTGATCTGATCCCAGGTCAGCACGTCGTCGGAGGTGATGTGGAACGAGTCACCGATGGTGCGGGGATGCCCGAGCAAGGGCACGAAACCCTGCGCGAAATCCCGGTGATGGGTCAGCGTCCAGAGCGACGTCCCGTCGCCGTGCACGATGACCGGCTTGCCCTGGCGCATCCGGCCCAGCGCCGTCCAGCCCCCGTCCAGCGGCACCAGGGTCGGGTCATAGGTGTGCGAGGGACGCACGATCGTGGCCGGGAAGCCCTCCTCCCGGTAGGCCCGGACCAGCAGGTCCTCGCAGGCGATCTTCTCCCGCGAGTACGCCCAGAACGGGTTGCGCAGCGGCGTGGACTCGACGATGGGCAGCCGGGCGGGCGGCGTCTGGTAGGCCGAGGCGGAGCTGATGAACACGTACTGGCCGGCCCGGCCGCGGAAGGTGTCGATGTCGGCCTGCACGTGCTCGGGGGTGAACGCGACCCAGTCCACGACCGCGTCGAACTCGCGGTGCCCCAGCAGCTCGCGAACCTGGCCCGGGTCCCGGGCATCCCCGTGCAGTACCCGCGCCGCCGCGGGCAGCGGGCGCGCCCTGGTCTGCCCCCGGGTGATGACGGTCAGGTCGATGCCGTGGTCTGCCGCCAGCCGGGCGCACGCCGAGCTGATCACGCCGGTACCGCCGAGGAAAAGGACCTTGATACTCGTCACGCCCCCACAGTAGGCGGCCGGGCGGCGTGTCCGCGGCACCGGCAGACCCCCGGGGAATCGCTCAGGTCGAACAGCACGATCAGGACGACGTGCCCGATCTTGATCTTGTCGCCTTTCTTCAGCAGCTGGGCTGCGTGGATACGGCGCCCGTTCAGCCAGGTGCCGTTGGTGGAGCCCAGGTCTTCGACGTACCACAGGTCGCGGGCGACCTTGAAGCGGGCGTGGTGGCCGGAGGCGAAATCGTCGTTGATGACGAGCGTGCCCTGGCGCCCGGCGGTGAAGTTGGTGTGAAAGATGTGATCCTGGTCTCCGGCCTTGATGACCAGGGACTGGGGTGGGACGGCATCGGTGAGAGTCACGCCGGTCTGCCCGGCGACCGCGGACACGGCGGCCCTCCAGGCTTGCTGTTCCGGCTCAGTGGTCTCTTCCCAGGGCGGGAGAGGTCCGGAGTGGGCGCCGCGGTGGGCTTCGTAGGCGGTGCGCGCGAGGCTGTCAATGCTGGTCACCTATTGATGATGGCAGACAGCGGTGCGTGGCTGCGGACCATCTTGTGCGGATGCCGCCTGGGTCAGGGCCAGTCCGGCAGTGACCGCCAGGAGCCCCCGGACAGCGCTCCCGCGGGTGGTGCCGGTGATGGCGCAAAGTGTGGGGTGGCCGTCGTGGCGCCACCGTGGCGGCAGGGTGCAGTCTGAAGGAGTGGGCAAGCGCCGCGTCATCTTCGTCATCTTCGATGGCTTCCAGTCTCTCGACCTGACCGGGCCGTACGAGGTGTTCCAGCACGCCAGCCCGCTGTCCGCGGAGTATGACTGCCAGGTGGTGTCCCGTGCGCCGGGGCCGGTACGGTCCAGCAGCGGGCTGCCCGTGCACGCCAGCCACGGCGTGGGCCAGCTGGATCCGGGCGGGATCGACACGCTGGTCGTGGCGGGCGGTGCGGGGGTGGACCTGGCCCGGGCGGACCGCGCGCTCGTGGACTGGATCAGGGCAGCCGGGGCCACCACCCGGCGGGTGACGTCGGTCTGCAGCGGCGTCTTCCTGCTCGCGGCGGCGGGGCTGGTCACCGGGCGCCGGGTCACCACCCACTGGAGCCGGGCCCGCCAGCTCGCTGACGAGCATCCCGAGCTGATCGTGGACTGCGACCCCATCTTCATCCAGGACGGGCGGGTCTGGACCTCGGCCGGGGTGAGCGCGGGCATGGATCTGGCCCTGGCCCTGGTGGAGGACGACCTCGGCCAGGCGGCCGCGCATGCGGTGGCCCAGGAGCTGGTGCTGTTCCTGCGGCGCCCGGGCACGCAGTCGCAGTTCAGCGTGCCGCTGTGGTCGGCGCAGCCGTCGACCGACCCGATCAGGACCGTGGTGGCGGCGGTCCAGGCTGGCCCGGCGGCCCGGCACACGATCAGCGACCTGGCCAGCCGCGCCCGGCTCAGCCCCCGCCAGCTGCAGCGCAGGTTCACCGCGGAGATCGGTGTCGGGCCCGCGCAGTACGTGGAGCGGGTGCGCGTCGAGGCGGCCCGCCGTGCGCTGGCCGGAGGGAACGACCCGGTCGACGCCGTCGCCCGCCGCTGCGGATTCGGCAGCGCCGAATCGCTCCGCCGGGCCTTCCACCGTCATCTTGGCGTCGCGCCATCCGACTACCGGGACCGGTTCGGGTCCCTGCGGGAGTACGCATGACGAGCTACGGGTTGCTGATCTTCGAGGGGGCGGAGGAGCTGGATTTCGCCGGTCCCTGGGAGGTATTCACCGTCTCCTCGATGCTCCGCGAGGATGCCGACCGTGTGGTGCTTATCGCACCCGGTCCTGGCCCCGTGCGGTGCGCCAAGGGGATGCGGGTGCTGCCTGACTGCAGCATCGGCGATCATCCCCAGCTGGACGTGCTGCTGGTCCCGGGTGGCCAGGGGACCCGCCGCGAGGTGGGCAACCCGTCCCTGATCAGCTGGATCGGCCAGGTCTCGGCCAGCGCCAGCTGGGTGACCAGCGTGTGCACCGGCGCGCTGCTGCTGCACGAGGCGGGACCGGCCCGCGGCCGCCGGGTGGCCACCCATCATGCGTTCGAGGACACCCTGGCCGCCCGCGACGCTGTCACCGTGGTCCGGGACGCCCGCTATGTGGTGGACGGGAACCTGATCACCAGCCAGGGCGTGTCGGCCGGGATCGACATGGCCCTGTGGCTGGTAGGCCGGATTCACGGACGTGATCACGCCCGGGCGGTCCGCCGCTACATCCAGTACGAGCCCGCGCCCCCCTATCTCGCCGACGAGTCTCCGGCCGGCGGGTGAGCGCGTGGCGGCCCGGCCAGGCCGGCGGGCGGCGGGTCAGGACCGGGGCGGCGGGTGCGGACGGGACGGCACCGCCGGTGACCCGGCCCCGTGCGGGCGGCGCCAGGAGACCTCGAACAGCGCCCCGCCGAGCGCCGACTCGCTGATCCGCCAGTGGCCGCCGGTCGATCGGACGATCGAGTCGGCGATGGCCAGCCCCAGCCCGGCCCCGCCGCCTTGCTCCACGGCCCCGTGCCCGGTGACGCGGTGGAAGCGGTCGAACAGCCGGTCCCGCTCTCCGGCCGGGATGCCCGGCCCGCTGTCCTCCACGGTCAGGCTGACCCGGTTGCCGCGCGCCGCCACGCCGAGCCGGACGCTGCCGCCGGGGCCGGCGTAGCGGCAGGCGTTGTCCACCAGCACCCCGGTGAGCCGGTCGATCCATTCCGGGGGCGCGCTGATCCAGGCCGCGTGGGCCGGGGGCTCGCTCACCGCGATGTCCAGCGACTGCGAGTGCGCGACCGCCTGGAAGCGCTCGGCGCACTGCCCGGCGATGGTGGACAGGTCGAGCGGCTCGGCCCCGGGCGGCGGTGGCTGAGAGTCGAACCGGGCCAGCCAGAGGAGGTCCTCGACGATCCGCCGCAGCCGCTGGCTCTCGTCCTCGATGCGCCGCAGCGCTGCCTGGTAGTCAGCGGCGGGTCGCGGCGCGCTCAGCGTGATGCCGATCTCCGCGCTGATCACGCTCAGCGGGGTGCGCAGCTCGTGCGAGGCATCCGCGGTGAACTCCAGCTGACGGCGCCGGGACTGCTCCACCGGCGAGAGGGCCCGCAGGCCGATCACGAGCGATCCCGCGAACATGGCCAGCAGCAGCACCGGCGCCACCGCCGCCTCGCCGTCCCGGAGCACCTTCATGGTGTGCTGCTGCTCGGCCAGGCTCTGCCCGGCCACCAGCCACTCGCCGCCCCGGCGGGCCTGATCCAGCCGGAAGGAGCTCGCGCCGAGGAGGACCGTGGCCGGGCCGCCGCCCAGCGCTACCCGGCCCGCGGGCAGGTCCGGGGCGCCCGTGGTCAGGCGGATCGCGGCCTGCCCGGGCCGGGCCCGCCACAGGAACACCGGCGCCTGGTCGACGTCCTCATCGTCGTCGGGCCGGGCCTTGAGGTCGCGGTCCGCGCGGCGGGTACCGACGGTCACCCGCTTCGCCGGCCAGGTGTCGGCCAGGTGCTCGCGCAGCCGGGCGTCCACCGAGGCCACCAGGCGCGCGGTGACCGCCCCGTCGAGGATGGTCACGCACCCGGCGTACACCACCCCGACCAGCAGCGTCGCCGCCAGCGCGACCCGCGCCGCGTGCCCGGACTGGGGGGGCAGCGGCACGTGCGGCCGGGGCAGGCGCCAGCTGCTCATTGGTCGAGGATCCGGTACCCGACGGCCCGCACTGACTCGATGCGCACCCGCCCGCCCGCGAGCTTGGACCGCAGCCGGGCCATGTGCACGTCGATCGTGTTGGAGCCCAGGGCGTCCGCGTCGTTGGCCCAGACGCTCTGGGCGATCGACCGCCGGTCCACCACGGCGGGCGACCGGCGCATGAGCATCTCCAGGATGCCGCGCTCGGTCGTGGTGAGCGCGGGGCGCTGCGAGCCGATCCGCACCTCCTGGGTCGCGGGGTCGTAGCTCACGTCCCCGACGACCAGCCTGGGGGGCTGTGCGGTGCGGGGACGGCGCTGCAGGGCCCGCAGCCGGGCCAGCAGCTCGGCGAAATCGAAGGGCTTGATCAGGTAGTCATCGGCGCCCTCGTCGAGGCCGGTGACCCGGTCCCGGGGAGTGTCCCGGGCGGTCAGCATCAGGACCGGGTTGGTGCGGGCGTCCCGGCGCATCCACTGCAGCACCTCGAGACCGGAGACCTCCGGCATCCGCCAGTCGAGCACCACGACTTCGTAGTCATAGGTGCGCAGGTACTCCACGGCCGCCTGCCCGTCGGGCACGGCGTCGACCGTGTAGCCGTTCTCGCGCAGCCCGCGGCTCAGCGTCTCGCGCAGGCCACGGTCGTCCTCGGCCACCAGTACGCGCATCGGGGGGCACCTGCCTCAGCGGGGCAGCCGGCGCCACAGCGGCCGGGGCAGCAGCCGGAAGGCGGCCGCCACCGGGGCCAGGGTGGACGGCACCCAGATCAGGCCGCCGGGCGCGGTGCCGCCCGCCCGGCGGAGCCGGGCGGCCACGGCGGCGCCCACGGCGGCCGGCGTGGTGGCCAGCGGGGCCGGGGCCATGCCCGCCGTCATCCGGCCGATCACGAAGCCCGGCCGGACCAGCAGCACCCGCACTCCGCTGCCGTGCAGCGAGTCGGCCAGCCCGCGGCCGAAGGCATCCAGGCCGGACTTGGCCGCCCCGTACACGAAGTTGGCCTTGCGGGGCCGGATTGCGGCGATCGAGGACAGCACCACGATGGTGCCGTGGCCCTGAGCGCGCATCCGGGCGGCGGCGGCGAGCAGCGTGGTGACGTGGCCGGTGAAGTTGGTCTCGACCAGCAGCCCGGCGCTGAGCGGGTCACGGTCCAGGATCTGCTGCCCGGTCAGGACGCCCGCCGCGGAGATGACCAGGTCCACCTCACCCCCGGCGAAGGCCTCGTCGATGAGGGCCTGATGGCTGTCCAGCGCGGTGGCGTCGAAACGCAGGGTCCGGGCCCGGACGCCCAGCTCCTTGCCTGCCGCCGCCATCCGCTGCTCGTCCCGGCCGGCCAGCAGCACCTCGGTGTCCGCGGACAGCCCGAGCGCGGCCAGGATCTCCAGGCCGATCTCACTGGTCCCGCCGAGCAGCAGCACCCTGGCCGGGCTGTCCGCCGCGCCGCGCTTATCCGGCATGCTGCCTCCCAGGTAATGTCGGGCCTGCCCGCCGCAGGCCCAGCCGCTGACGTTGCGCCGTCTCCAGTATCTGCGCGATGACGCCGTGCGCGCCCGGAGGACGACCTTGGCCCCGGACGGGGTGGTCCGTCCCCAGCCGGTCAGCAACGGTCCGTAATCCCGGTGGGCAACACCGGCCACTACAGCCCGCCCGCAAACAGCGCCAGCCAGCTCAGCTCGCAGACGATCATCAGCCTGTCCCTGGCGATCAGGTCCTCGACCGGTTTGGCTGGCTGGTGCGCGGTCAGCCAGTCAAACCGGAGCAGGGCCGCGGCCAGCGGCAGGACGCTGAGCAGGTGCAGGGTGCGGGTCCACCCCCCGTGCTGGCCGTAGGCCCACAGCAGGTACGCGGCGATCATGACCCCGGCCGCGACCCGCTGGCTCAGCCGCAGCAGCGCGGGGGTGTACCAGCGCATGACAGGCCGGTGGATGGCGGCGTCCGGGCCCAGCAGGGCGAGTTCGGTATAGCGCTTGGCGATGGCGACCAGCAGGGCGCCCAGGCTGCACACCACCAGGAACCAGCCGGACGGGGGTACCCGGGTCGCGGACGCGCCGCCGAGCGCGCGCAGCACGAAGCCGGCGGCCACGAACGCGAGCTCGACCACGGGGATGTGCTTGAGCATGAACGTGTACATCAGGGAAAAGGCCACGTACACGGCGACCAGCACGGCCAGCGTGGGCTCGCCGATCCACAGGCACACGGCCTCCGCGGCGAGCACGCCGAGGACCGCCAGGACCAGCGCGTGCGGGCGGGCCAGCCGGCCCGACGCGATCGCGCGGGCCCGCTTGACCGGGTGCAGCCGGTCCCGGTCAGCGTCCACGACGTCGTTGACGAAATACACGGCGGCCGCAGCCACGGTGAACACCACGGCGGCCACCAGCGCATATCCCAGGCCGTCGTCGCGTCCCAGCGAGGCCGCCGCCAGCGGGGCCGCGAAGACCAGCAGGTTCTTGGGCCACTGGCGGGGCCGCGAGGTCTGCACGACGGCGGCCAGCCACCGCACCGGCTGGGGGAAGTGCGCGAGCGCGGCGGCGCCGCCGGGCAGCTGCTCCGCCGCCCGCGCGCGGGTGGTCACCGCGCGTACACAGCTGTGAAGTCGCGGCTCGCCAGGCCGTAGTAGCGGTCCGGCGGCTGCACCTGGTCCGGGAGCAGGTTGACCGGGGACGGATCCGCCGGATGATGCTTCGGCAGGTAATACATGTACGACATCCAGTCCGGGTTGATGTCCAGCTCCATCCCGGTCACCACGCCCGCTCGCTTGAGCAACTGGGCGAGTTCCCGCACGTTCAGGGACGGCCCGTAGACGAAAATGACCCGCCCGTCCCGGGTCAGGCCGATCCCGGACCGCCAGACGTAATAGCCGCCGCCGAGGGTGGCACCCCAGCTCGTCTCGACGTTGTTGTCCACCGAGCCGGGTATCTTGCCGTGCGCCAGGATCAGGTGCAGGTTCTGCCGGACGCCCGCGACATCCGGCGTCATCCGCACTGAGCCCCCCCAGTTCCCGATGCTGATCCGGCCGTCCCGGTAGTAGACGACCGAGGCGACGCCCTTGGTGAGCACCCCGCTGGTCGCACCGTTCAGGTAGAAGCCGCCACCGGACGTGGAAATCTTGAATCCCCCGTTGAAGGTGGCCAGCAGCCCCAGGCGCTTGCTGGGCGGAATGTCCGGCGCAGCCTTCCAGTGACCAGGCCCTGGGTCCTCCGCCCCCGGATGCAACTGGAAGCGCACCAGGCTCTGGTTCATCGAGACGATGCCCGCCACATATGACGTGTAGACCCTGCTGGCCCGCAGGTAGGTGCCGAAGATGGCGGGCTGTCCCTTGGCCGTGCCGAGCACCCGCCACTTGCCTTCCCCGCGCAGCGGGTGGGCCACCAGCGGGGTCAGCGGCGCCGGGGGCGGGAAGGACGTCGCGGCCTTCACGTGCCCCTTCCCGGTCCCCGTGGACTTCGGCTCGCTGGCCGGGCCCGCGCTCGGACCGGTCAGCGCGAACGAGGGCTTCCCGCCGACCTTCGGCGGCTGGTAGCTGACCCACTCCCCGAAGGTGACCACCGGGCCGAGGTAGTGGTCCCGGGCCCACTCCGCCAGCCGCTCCGAGACCGTCCCGCCGCCGGGCATGGTGAGGGCATGCCCCACCGACCAGCCCAGCCAGAGGACGAACGCGACCAGCAGCGCCACCACGACCTGGAACCACCGCCGGGCGCGCAGCCGCCGGAACCAGCCCGGACCGGAGCGCCGCCTACCGGAGCGCCGCCTACCGGAGCGGCGCCCACCGGAGCCGCGCGGGCCTGAGCCGCCGCGCCCCGCCTGGCCCGGACCCGGATCCCCGGAATCCAGATCACCTGGGCCTGGCCCGCGGCCGGGTGCGGTGACCTTGGAGTCACGCCGGAACGACGCCGGTCTAGACACCCACGTTCCCCCTCCGGATGATGTTCAGCTGAGACATGCCACAGCCAGAAAGCACACGCTCTGGTGCAGGGAGCAGGCCCGCCCGGGCCGGGGTCGGCGTCTGGAGCCGCGTCGGCCGTGCCTGGCGGTGAGCCTTTCCCGTGCGGGCTGAGCCCAGACGACAGGTCTACTCGCGAACCATGAAGACTGCGTTACGGCAGCTAATCCCGCTCTTGATCACTTCATGCTCGATCACGGTCACCCGGTGCGCCTGGCCGGAACGTGGCACGCTGGCCGGGTCGGTTGTTGAGCCAGCCGGGGTCATGGGCTGGCTCCTGCCCGCGCTCCGTTAGCGTTTGCCCCGGCGATCTGCCCGGGGGGAGCGGATTCGACCGGGTGCTGGCGATCTATCCCACCCTGCGTGCCGCGCTGACGGCGCCGCGCGCCTCCGCGGAGGACACGCGCTCGGCGTTATGCCCAGCCACCCGGTCGAACTGATGCTCGACCACCCGCACCGGGACCGGCTCGCCGCGCGACTGGGCTCCGAGCAGCAGGCCGCGGACGCGCAGCCACCAGCGGGCCGCCATGACCGTGCCGAACAGTTGCACGGCCACCGCGCAGCCGAAGGCCAGCCGGTAGGCGGGCACGTCGCTCCGGCCGGCCAGGTCCAGGATCCCGCCGACCAGGAGTGAGGCCAGGATGGCCGCGCTGAACCCGCCGACGTTGACCACCCCCGTCGCGGTGCCGACCACGCTGCGCGCGTTGTAGTCCCGGGCCAGCGAGAAACCGATGGTGGACGCGGGGCCACCCGCCGCCATCAGGGCGGCCACCGCGACGATCAGCGCGTGCGGCGGCCGTCCGCCGAAGCAGGCCAGCAGCGTCACCCACCCGGCCACGGTGACCAGGCAGACACCGACCGCGAACGGAACCCGGGCCGCCGGGAAGCGGCCGAAGACCATGCCGACCGCCGGGCTGATCGCGATGGCGGCCAGCACGCAGACAAGCAGCACCCCGCTGGCCGCAGCCGGGCTGAATCCCTGCGCCACGAGGTAAGGCAGCCCCCAGAGGACCGAGAACATCGTGGCCAGCGACATGCAGGAGAAGTGCACCCAGAAGCCCAGCCGGGTACCCGGAGTGCGCCACGCCGCGTGCACCCGGCCACCGACCCGGCGTGCCACCGGCAGCCATCCCCGGACGCGCCCGGTCCACCCGGCCTCGCTGCCTGCGGCCCCGCTGCGCACGCGACGAGTCCGCCGGAACCACCCGCGCGCCACCCGCGTTCGCCCGCCGCGCGGCTGCGCGGGCAGCAGCGCCCAGACCGCTATCCCCGTGGCCAGCGAGACCAGGCCTGTCCCGGCGAACGAGGGCGTCCAGCCCGCCGTGTGCAGCAGCAGCGTGAGCGGGATCGTCGCGGCGACGTTGCCCGCCATGCCGAGCATCGAGGTGACGGACACGGCCAGCGGGAACCGCCGCGGCGCGAAGTCCTGGGCCGCGAAGCGGACCACGCTGATGAACGTCATCGCGTCACCACAGCCCAGGAGGGCCCGGGCCAGCAGGGCGCCCGGATAGGACTGGACGAACGCGAACGCCAGCTGGGCGGCGGCCATGGTGCAGGCCGCGGTGATCAGCAGCCGGCGGGGGCCGTAGCGGTCCACCAGCAGGCCCGTGGGCACCTGCATCGCGGCGTACACCCCCAGCTGGGCCAGGACGAACACGCTGAGCTGCCCGGGAGTGATCCGGAAGCGGCTGGCCGCCTCCAGGCCGGCCACGCCGAGCGAGGTGCGGTTGAATACCGCGGCGACATACACGGTGACCGCGATGGCCCAGCGGCGGAACGTGGGCGTGGCGGTGGTCACGGGGACGGGGGAGACGGCAGGCGAGGACAGGGCCGGGCTGGGCATGGGGATTTCGGGTTCCGGGGCAGGTGGGGGCGGGATGGATGGCCAGGGGACAGGGATCAGCGAGGGACCGGGATCAGCGAGGACCGGGGTCGGTGAGGGACAGGAATCGGTGAGTCAGGGACGGCGGGCCAGGGTGCTCTCCGCATGGTCGAGGTGGGCGCCGACGGCTTTCACCACCGCGTCGGCGCGGCCCCCGCGCAGCGCATCCCGGATGCGCTCATGCTCGGCCAGGGTCGACCGCATCCGGGCGGGATCGACGTTGGTTCCGGTGCCGTCCAGCAGGTTCACGGTGCCCATGCGCAGCTGCCGTTCCCGCAGCGAGCGGTACAGCGAGGTGATGATCTCGTTCCCGGTCGCGGCGACGATCGCGAGGTGGAAGTCGCGGTCGGCCTGCACGTACGCGGCGACGTCGTGCGCCGCCATGGCGGCGCGCATGGCGTCCAGCTGGCGTTCCAGTACCGGCCCCAGGGCCGCGGACGGCTGGCGGCCCAGGACCTTGCGGGCCGCGAACGTCTCGACCAGGCGCCGGGTTTCCATCACGTCGGCCATCTCGTCCACGGTGACCGGCAGGACCAGGGCCCCGCGCTTGGGCAGCAGCCGGACCAGCCCCTCACCCTGCAGCCGGAGCAGGGCTTCGCGGACCGGGGTGCGTGAGGCGCCCACCGCCCCGGCGAGCTGCCCCTCGGACAGCAGGTCATGCGGGGCGAACCGGCGGGCCAGGATCTCGCCCTTGACGTACGCGTAGGCCCGGTCGGCGGCGCTCACCGAGGCGAGCGGTCCGGCCGCAAGCGCCTCTGTCGTATCCATGATGTATCTATGCTACATGCATTGTGGACCCGCGTGCGGGCGCTCCGGCGCCGTGAACGGCCCGCTGGCTGGCCGTGGCGGGATCGGTGGCCGGGCCAGCAGCGGGGCTACTGGTGGCGCTGCCTCAGCCAGTCGAGGGAGGCCTGGGCGACTTCGCGCCAGGCGTGGTCGATGGTGAGCGAGTGCCCCCGGTCGGGGAATTCCCGGAAATCAGTAATGGCGGGGGACTTGTGGTAGAGCTTGCGGGTCGCGGTGGTGATCGCCGCCGGGACCGTATGGTCGTGACCCCCGGCGATCAGCAGCAGCGGGCCGCGGTCCTTATTGCGGGTGTCCACGGCCGCAGGCGACTGGCGGGTGAAGTTGGCCAGGGCGTCCTCGAACAAGGGCTTGCCCGGTGACGGCATGGCCCAGCGGTCGAACAGCTCGGAGGATTCCTGTGCGCTCAGCTGGTTCCCGAAGCCGTAGCGGAACTGGCTCTCGGTCAGCGACACGGCCTGCTGCCGGTTGGCGGGCTTGCGCAACGCGATCGAGGCCACCCGGAGCGCCGACGGGGGCAGGTAGTACACGCCCTTGATGGGAGCCGCGTCGATGGCCACGCCCGCGGCGGCCAGGTTCTGCCCGAGCAGCCGCTGCACGATCAGGCCGCCGAAGGAATGCCCGATCACGATGGGCGGTGCGCTCAGTCCGCGGATGACCTCGGCGTAGTGCTCGACCACGTCGTCGATGCCCTTCCCGGCCACCTGCTCCGGGTGGCTCCGCGTCTCTTCGGCGGTGTCGGCGTCGCCCGGCCAGCCGGGTGCGACGGGCGCGTACCCCGCCTCCTGGAAGAACTCCACCCACGGGCCCCACGACGTGGCGTGCAGCCACAGACCATGCACGAAGACAACGGGGGTTGCTGCTGATTCCATCTCGTGCCCTTCCGCCGGCGCGGCCGCACACCGCGCGTCCCCGGGGTAGGTACCCGCTTTGCCCCAGGGTGCACCCTGGCCCGGCGCGCCCCGCCTGCCCAGCCCGGCCTCACCCGTCGCCGATCCGCTCGCCGCTGGCCGCGTCGAACAGGTGTACCTGCCCCGGCTCCGCGCCGGCCCTGATGAGCTCGCCGGGCCGCGGGCGCACCGGCCCGGCCGCGACGATCACACTGCTGCCCGGGTCATCAGCCAGCTGCCCGTAGATATAAGCGTCACCCCCGGCCTCCTCGACCAGGGCGACCTTCAGCGCCAGCTCGCCGTGGCCGGCGGTCAGGTGCTGCGGCCTGATCCCGGCGACGACCCGCTCCCGGCCCTGGACCGCCCGCCGCTGCGCCTCGCCCAGCCGCAGGCTGGCCGCGGCCAGCCTGATCCCGTCCGGCTCCACCGTGGCGTCGAACAGGTTCATGGCCGGCGACCCGATGAACGAGGCGACGAACGCGTTCGCGGGCCGGTCATACAGCTCGGCCGGGGCGGCGAACTGCTGCAGCTGCCCGTCCTGCAGCACGGCGACCCGCTGGCCTATGGTCGTGGCCTCGGCCTGGTCGTGGGTGACGTAGACGGTGGTCACCTGCAGGCGGCGCTGAAGCTCGGTGATCTGGGCCTGGGTCGCCGCGCGCAGGCCGGCGTCCAGGTTGGACAGCGGCTCATCCAGGCAGAAAACCTTGGGCTGCCGGACGATGGCCCGGCCCAGCGCGACCCGCTGGCGCTGGCCGCCGGACAGGTTCCGCGGCGTACGGTCCAGCAGCGGTTCCAGATCGAGCAGGCGGGCGGCCTCACGGACCCGGCGGGCGGACTCCTCCTCGCCGATGCCGCGCATCCGGAGCGCGAAGCCCATGTTCTCGCCCACCGTCTTGCTCGGGTAGAGCGCGTAGTTCTGGAACACGATCGCCACGTCACGGTCCCGGGACGGGACGCCGGCCATGTCCTGGCCGCCGATGAGGATCGTGCCCTCATCGACCTCCTCCAGGCCGGCCAGCATCCGCAGGGCGGTGGTGGTGCCGCAGCCCGGCGGGCCGGCCATGACCACGAACTCGCCGTCCCTGATGGCCAGGGTGAGCGCGTCCACTGCGGGCCGCCCGGCTCCGGGGTAGATGCGCGTCGCGTTCTCGTACCTGACCTCAGCCATGATCCTCTCCTCGCGAACGCCCCCGGGAACCGCCCGGTAGTTCCCTGCCCCGTGCGGCCCGCCCCACCCGCCCCGGTGGCCGGCGACCCCACCCGCCCAGACCCAGGCATGATCATGGGATTGGTGTCGTCCTGGCGACACCAATCCCATGATCACCGAACCTGCGCCGGGGAGCTACCCGCGAGCACCCGCTGCGGCCGGCGCAGCTGTCCTCGCGGGCCGGCGCGACGCAGCCGGCTGGGGGAGGGCCGCCACCGCGTCCGGCCGCCTGCGGGCCGGCAGCGCGAACACGACACCGACGGCGGCGACCAGCGCCACCACCGCGGACACCCGCATGCCGGTGGCCATGGCCGCGGTGAACGCGGTGTGCGCCGCCGCGGTCAGCTGGGCGCCGGATGCCCCGCCCAGGTGCTTCGCGACGATGTCCGCCGCGGCGACTGAGCTGGTGGCCAGGTGGCTGACCGGCTGCGGCAGGTGGGTGGTGGCCAGCGCGCTGCCGAGCTTCGAGCGGTAGACGTTCTCGGCCAGGCTGCCCACGATGGCGATCCCGAGGGCGCCGCCGACCTCGCGGATCGTGTCGTTGATCGCGCTGCCCGCCCCGGCCTGGTGGGCGGGAACCGTGGTCATGATGGTGGTGCTGGCCGGCGCCATCACCAGGCCCATGCCCGCGCCCATGATCGCCACGGCCACGGCCAGCGGCGGGTAGCTGGTGTGCACACCGGCCGTGGACAGGTCCAGCAGGCCGGCCCCCATGAGCACGATGCCCGCCGGGATGACCACCCGGCTGCCGAACCGCCCGGCCAGGATCGTGGAGACCGGCGACACGGCGGCCATGGCGATCGCGAAGGGCAGCGCGCGCACCCCGGCGGACAGCGGGCTGTAGCCGTGCACCAGCTGGAGGTACTGGGTCAGCACGAACAGGCTGCCGAACAGGGCGAAGAAGATCACTGTTACCGAGGCGGCCGCCGCCGAGAAGGCGCGGACCGCGAACACCCGCAGGTCGATCAGGGGGTTCGGGATACGCAGCTCCCACCAGGTGAACAGGCCCAGCCCGGCCAGTCCCGCGGCGATCTCAGCGAGCGTGACCGGTCCGGTCCAGCCGCGGGTGGGAGCCTCGATGATGGCGTCCACCAGGAGGAACAGCGCCCCGGCGATCATCAGGGTGCCCGCGAAGTCGAGCCGGTGACTGCCGGGCTCGGCGGTCTCCGGGACGATCAGCAGCACCCCGGCCAGGGCCAGTACCACGAGCGGGACGTTGATCAGGAACACGCTGCCCCACCAGAAGTGCGACAGCAGCAGGCCGCCCAGGGTGGGGCCGATCACGATGCCCACCCCGGCCACGGCCGACCAGGCCGCGATGGCCTGCGGGCGCTCCCGGGGCGGGAACACGGCGTTCAGGATGGACAGGGTGGCGGGCATCACGAACGCCGCCCCGAGGCCCATCACCACCCGCGCCGCGATCAGCATGCCGGTGCCGGAGGCGAACGCCGCCGCCGCGCTGCCGAGGGCGAACACGCCCAGCCCGCCGACCAGCGAGAGGCGCCGGCCGTAGCGGTCGCCGAGCGCGCCGGCCGGGACCAGCAGTGCCGCGAAGCACAGCGTGTAGGCGTCCGCGATCCACTGCAGCGAACTGGTGTCGGCGTGCAGCACCCGGGCCAGCGTGGGGAGGGCGGTGTTGAGGATGGTGTTGTCGATGACGACCACCAGCAGGCTCAGGCAGAGGACGAGCAGGATCTGCCGCCGCCTCGGGTGGCCCTGCGGCCACAGATTCGAGCTGGGCATCGGACGCTCCTTGTCACGCTTACTTACGGCTGTTGACTTACGGTCGTTCACTTACGAGTGTAAGCATAGACATATGAGCTAACGGATGTAAAGTAGGAACCGTGAATACCGCATCAGAGCTGGTCACACCCGGGGCAGGGGCTCCGGCCGCCCCGCCCCGGCGGCAGCGCAACGCCCGCGGCCAGGGCGCCAGGCTGACCGAGGACATCGTGACCGGGGCGCTCGCGCTGATCGAGCGCTCCGGCTCGGACGAGGCGGTCACGCTGCGCGCGGTGGCCCGGGAGATCGGCATCTCCGCCCCGTCCATCTACGCCCACTTCGCCGACCGCGACGCCATCGTGATGGCCGTGGTCCTGCGCGTCTTCGACGAGCTGGCCGGGGCCATCGAGCAGGGCTCCGCATCGGCCGGCCAGGACCCGGTGGAACGCCTGGTCGCCGGCTGCGAGGCCTACGTCGGCTACGGGCTCGCCCATCCCGCGCGGTACGGCGTGCTGTTCTCCGGGCCGCACGGGACACCGCAGGATTACTGCGCGCCGGTGCCGCTGGGCCCGGAAGGCCGCCCGGTCCTGGAATTCGGCGCCGAGGCGTTCGCCCTGCTCGTCCAGGGCATCGAGGCCTGCGCCGCGGCGGGAGCGTCGGCGAGCACCGACGTGATGGCCGACTCGACCGCGGTCTGGGTGGCCCTGCACGGCGCGGTTACCCTGCGCAGCTCGCTGCCCGGCTTCCCATGGCCCGAGCCGGAGACCTTCGTCCGGCACCTCGTGCTCTCACTCGCCCGGATCACCAGCCACCCGGACGGCGGCTGAGCCGGCCCGGCCCGGGCCCGGACGGCGGAGCGCTCAGCGTCCGGTAACGCCGTCGAGAGCCTCCCGCAGCAGGTCGGCGTGCCCGTTGTGCCGCGCGTACTCGCCGATCAGGTGCACGTACATCATCCGGACCGAGAACGTGTCGCCGCCGCCGGCGTCCAGGGTGTCGTCGAAGCCCAGGCCGGCCGCGGCCGCGTCGGCCTGGCGCCATTCCTCCCGCAGCCGGGCGATGTCCGCCTCGGCCTCCGCCGCGACGGCGTCGTTGAAGTCGGCGTCCTTCCCCCGGGCCGGGTCGTACATGGGCGGGACCGGCTGGCCGGCCGCGCGCTGCCGGAACCAGATCCGCTCGACCTTGGCCAGGTGCCGGATCAGGCCCAGCAGCGACAGGTTCGAGGACGGGATGGGCCGGCGGGCCAGCTGCTCCCCGGTCAGCCCGGCACAGATGTTCAGCAGCGTGGATCGCTGATAGTTCAGGTAGCCCTCGAGGATCGGCCGGTCATCACCGGTCATCGGCCCGTCGACCGGGCTGGGCGTCGGTACGGTCCAGGTCATCGCCCTAGCCTGCCAGCAACGCCCGCCGCGCACGAACCGGCGGACTGGGGCTCTTGAGAGAAACCTCTTGACAGACTTTTCTCGAGAGGTAATTATCGAGACATGCCTCTCGACGACGGCGGCAACGCCGGCCCGGAACGCCCGGCCAGCCCCCTGGATGACGTCCGCAAATCCCTGGAGGACGTCGGCAAGTCCCTGGAGGACGTCGGCAGGTCCCTGGAGGACGTCCGCCAGCTCACCGACTCGCAGACGCTGCGGGCCCTGACCCACCCGGTCCGCATCGCGCTCATCGAGGCCCTCCTGCTGGGCGGCGCGATGACAGCCACGGAGGTCGGCGAGCGGATCAGCGAGTCGGCCACCACCTGCTCGTTCCACCTGCGCCAGCTGGCCAAGTACGGCTTCGTTGAGGAGGCGGGCGGGGGTAAGGGCCGGTCCCGGCCGTGGCGGCTGACCGCGACCGGGATGCAGTTCAGCTCGGTGCACGCCGACCCGGAAACCGAGATGGCCGCGGTCGCCCTGGTCCGCATGCTCCGCGACCGCCAGTTCGCCCGCTACCAGACCTGGCTGGAGACGAACCAGAACTTCCCGCGCGAATGGCGGGACGCGGCGGGCAGCAGCGAGAGCATCATCTACCTCACCGCCAGGGAACTCGACGAGCTCAGCGAGGAAGTGCTGGCCCTGGTGCTGCCCCGGTTCCGCGAGCGGCTCACCGATCCGGCCCGCCGGCCGCCGGACGCGGTGCCGGTGGAGATCCTCATGCTGGCCTACCCGATCAGCCTGCCCCCGCCGGGTGACGTCCCGTCCGATGAGGCGGCCGGCGATGATCCGGCCGCCGGCGAACCGTCTTAACCAGTGCGCGCCTCCCCGGAGGCGGACCCGAACCCTGAGCGACGTGAGGTGACTTAGCCATGCATCCGTACCTGATGGAACAGCAGATCAAGGCCCGCAACGAAAACCTGCGCCGCGAACTCGCCCGCCCCCGGCGGGAGCGTGTGCGGCGCGGGGCGCGGCCACGGCCGTCCCTGCGTCATGACCTGGGCTGGATGCTGGTGGGCGTGGGGCTGCGGATGGCCCTCGGCCGGTCTGGCCTACGCGGTGGCCCGGCCGCCCGCCGGGACAATGGTCCCGCCGTCACACACGGATGACGACATCCGCGGGCTCGAGGCGCATCAGATCGTCCCGGTTCCAGTTGCGGTCCGAGTCGGTCGCGAGACGGTGCGCATGGCGAAGGCGGGCCCGGTCCAGCTCGTTGCGGACACTGCGGGCGTTGGCGAAGCGGGGCTGGTCCATCTGGTGCGTGAGGTACTCACTGAACGCCGCTTCAGCTTCCGCCGAGAGGTAATAGTTCGACTGCTCCATCATCCGCCGTCCGATGTGCACCAGCTCATCGAGCTCGTAGGCGGCAAAGTCGAGGTGATGAGCGATCCGTGAGCTCATCCCCGGATTTGACCCGAAGAACTCGTCCATCCGGTCCTTGTAGCCGGCCAGGATGACGACGAGCTTGTCGCGCTCGTTCTCCATGACCTGGAGCAGGATGTCGATCACTTCCTGGCCGTAGTCCTTCGAATCCGCCTGCCGGTAGAGGTAATACGCCTCGTCGATGAACAGCACCCCGCCCATCGCGCGGTCCAGGACCCGCTTGGTCTTCGGTGCGGTCTGCCCGATGTACTCGGCGACCAGGTCGTCGCGCATGGCGTGGACCAGATGACCCTTTTCTACGTAGCCGAGCCGGTGCAGAAGCTCCGCCATCCGCAGGGCCACGGTGGTCTTCCCCGTCCCGGGCGGCCCGGTGAAGCACATGTGCAGGTTGGGCCGGGGCGCGGAAAGGCCGAACTTGTTCCGGGCCCGGTCGACCAGGAGAAGCGCCGCGATCTCCTGTACTTTCTGCTTCACCGGGACTAGCCCGATCAGATCCCGGTCCAGGGCCTCGAAGACGTCGTCGATGTCGGCCGCGCTCCGCTCGGCCGCGAAAGTAACGGTGGCGTCCGCAGGCAGCAGTTCGATCTCGTCGCGGTTCTTCTTGCGCCGGGCCGGCCGGCGAGGTGGCTCGCGGGGTGGTACGCGAGGTGGCACGATGTGCAAGGGCGCCGCGGCTTGGTTCGCCGTCACCGGGGTGGCCTTACTGAGAGACCGGATGGCATGGACCACCATCACTGACAGGATGACGAAGACCACCGAGAAAACGACGCTGAGGGCCAGCGTCAGGACCTCGTGTCCGCTCATCTGCCACCACCCGGCACGACGCCCTCCCCCCAGTGCTTTCCCCCGACGGTACCTGAGCGCCGGGCCGCGGCCCAAGCTTCCGGGCGGATGAGGCCTTGACCTCAACGGTGCTTGAACTTCTAGCCTGCCCGCATGGGACAAGTTGTGCAGGTGACCCGGTTCGGGCCCCCCGAAGTGCTCGCCACCGCCACCGTTCCTGACCTGGTGCCCGGACCCGGCGAGGTGATCATCGCCGTGTCCGTCGCCGACGTGCTCCTCCTGGACACGGCCATCCGGTCCGGGCGGGCGGCCGCCTGGTTTCCCATCACCCCGCCCTATGTGCCCGGCAACGGCGTGGCCGGGCAGGTCAGCGCGGTGGGCGAGGGAGTTGACCCAGGCTGGGCCGGGCGGGCCGTGATCGCGCGCACCGGCGGGGGCGGCGGTTCGGGCGGCTACGCGGAGCAGGCCCGGGTCCAGGCGGGCCAGCTCGTCGCGGTGCCCGGCGGGGTGAGCCTGCCGGAAGCGGCCGCGATCCTGCACGACGGGGCTACCGCGCTCGGGCTCGCGGCCGGTACCGGCATCCGGTCCGGCGAGCGGGTCCTGATCCTGGGCGCCGCCGGTGGCCTGGGCATCCTGATCGGCCAGCTCGCCCGGGCCGGCGGGGCCCAGGTCATCGCGGCCGCGCGCGGGAAAGCCAAGCTGGACCTGCTGGCCGGGCTGGGCGCCGGCGCGGTCGTGGACTACAGCGAGCCGGACTGGGCCCTCCAGGTCGCCCGCGCGACCGGGGGCGCCGGGCCGGACGTCGTCTTCGACGGGGTCGGCGGCGAGCTCGGCGCTGCGGCCTTCGGGCTGATCGCCGACGGCGGCCGGTTCTCCGCGCACGGGGCCGCCAGCGGCGGCTTCGCCCCCATCGGCGCCGACCAGGCCGCCCGCCGCGGGGTCACCCTGCGCGGCATCGAGCAGGTCCAGTTCGGGCCGGGCGAGCATGAGCGGCTAGCCGGGCGGGCCCTGGCCGCGCTGGCGGCGGGGCGCATCCGCCCCGTCATCGGGCAGGACTTCCCGCTGCCGAAGGCCGCCGACGCGCACCGTGCGCTGGAGACCCGGTCGGCTGTGGGGAAGACCCTGCTCACCGTCGCGTAATCGAGCGTGGTGCCGGTGCGCGGTGACGGCGGTCCAGCGGGCGGGGGAGGGGGGCCAGGTTGGCCCCCGGACCCAGCCGATGCTGTTGACCTGCCAGGGGTGCCCGTGTAACTACGATCCGTCAGCGCGTCGCGGGCCCCTGGCGCGGTACCCGCGCCGCCGCCCGCCGCCGGCGTAGGGTCGGTCCCATGGCGCTGGCCGGACGGAAAGTCCTCCTTCTCGCGGCAGACCTGTTCGAGGACATGGAGCTGCTGTATCCGCTGTACCGGCTGCGCGAAGAGGAGGTCGCGGTGACCGTGGCCGGCCTCAACGACCACCCGGTCATGGGCAAGAAGGGCCACGGCCCGGTGCTGGTGGACACCGTCGTCGATGACCTCGCCGCGCAGGACTTCGACGGGCTGGTCATCCCGGGCGGCTACGCGCCGGACAAGCTGCGCCGCTCGCCGGCCGTGCTGCGCCTGGTGCGTGACTTCGACGAGGCCGGGAAACCGGTCGCGTTCATCTGCCATGCCGGCTGGGTGCCGATCTCCGCGAAGATCCTCAAGGGCCGCCGGGCCACCAGCGTGGCGGCGATCCGTGACGACATGATCAACGCGGGCACCGACTGGGTGGACGACGCCACCGTGGTGGACGGCAACCTCATCTCGGCGCGCACCCCGGATGATCTCGGCCCGTGGATGAAGGCCCTGCTCCGGGCGCTGGACCAGGCTGGGTAAACCGCCGCCGGTTACGGCCGGCCGCGGCGCCAGCGCGGCTTGCGCTTCTCCAGGAACGCCGCCATCCACTCCCGCGCGTCCGGCAGCTGGCTGGTCGCGGCCATGACCTCCACGGCGTACGCGTACGCCTTCGGCTGGTCCAGGTCGATCTGGGCGTAGAGCGCCTGCTTGCCGATGCCCTTGCTCTCCGCCGATCCGCGGGTCACGCGCTCGAGCAGATCCTGGACCGCCGAATCGAGCTGCCCGGCGGGCACGACCTGGTTGACCAGGCCCCAGTCGAGCGCGGTCTGCGCGTCGATGACGTCGCCGGACATGGCCAGCTCCATGGCCCGTTTGCGGCCGACGTTCCGGGCCACCGCCACCATCGGGGTGTGGCAGAACCAGCCGCCCCTGCCGCCCGGCGTGGCGAAGCCGGCGTCCTCACTGGCCACGGCGAGGTCGGCGCTGGCGACCAGCTGGCAGCCGGCCGCCGTGGCCAGCCCGTGGACCCGCGCCACGACCGGCTGCGGCACCTGCTGCATCACGGTCATCAGCTCGGTGCACGTGCCCAGCAGCGAGCGGATCGCCGGAAGGTCGGTCTCGGCGACCTCGGCGAGGTCGTGCCCGGAACAGAACACCGGGCCGTGGCCGGCCAGGACCACGCCTGCCGCATCGCTGTCCCCGGTCTCGCGGAACGCGGTGATCAGCTCGTGCATGTGCGCCAGCGACAGGGCGTTGCGCCGCTGCGGCCGGTTCATCGTGATCGTGACGAAGTCCCCGGACCTGTCCACCAGGATGTGCTCGAACCCCATGGCCATCTCCTCCTGACCGCAGCCTACGTCGGCACCCGCCCGGGTCCCAGGAGCACGTCAGGACCGCTGCGAAAACAGGGCTTGCCATAAGTAGTTCAACGGTATATACCGTTGTTATGGCAGAACGCGCGATGCAGGAGGCGACCTTCCTGATCCTGACCGCACTGGCGGAGGGCAGCCAGCACGGGTACGGGATCCTCGCGGAGGTCGCGGAGATCTCGGGCGGCCGGGTCCGGCTGCGCGCCGGGACCTTGTACACGGCTCTGGACCGGCTGCGGTCCGACGAGCTGATCGGGGTGGACCGTGAGGAGATCGTGGACGGCCGGCTGCGCCGTTACTACCGGCTCACCTCTGGAGGCGCGAAGCGGCTGGCCGCGGAGGCGGCCCGGCTGCACGCCAACGCCACGGCCGCGCTGACGCGGCTGAGCCCGGCAGGAGGTTTGGTGACATGAACGAGATGGCAGACCTGGAGCGGGGGTACCGGCGGGTACTGATGTGCTACCCGAAGGCGTTCCGGCAGGAGAGCGGGCAGGAGATCATCGGGGTCCTGCTCGCCACGGCGCATGAGGGCCAGCGGCGGATCGGGCTGGCCGAGTCCGCGGCCCTGATCCGCGGCGGGCTGCGGATGCGGATTCACCTGACGGCCCGCCCGCCACGGGCCGTGCGGGGCGCGGTCAGGCTGATGTGCCTGGGCGCGCTGGCCGAGGCGGCGGCGGTGGTCATCATCGCGGCGACCGCGGGCCGCGTGCTGACGGCCTTCGCGAGGGAGCCGGGGGTCACTGCGGCCCAGTGGCACCAGCTTGCCGGCCTGCTGACCGTCAAGGAGGTCTCCGGCGGGGTGGCGGTAGCCGTGTGGCTGTTCCTGGCCTGGGCGATCGGCCACCGGCGAGACGTGGCCCGGTTCTCGTTCTCGGCCTTCTTCGCGCTCATCACCATGGCCATGCTCCTCGCGCTGGCCCGGCACGCTGCGGCCTACGCCCCGGCCGACCTGATCGCCGGCGCAGCCCTCTGGCTTATCGCCCTGGCCACCATGGTGCTCATCTTCACCCGGCAGTCCAACGCCTACTACCGGCAGCCCGCCCGACCGCCGCTCGCTCCGGCGGCCGGGTAACCAGGCCGGTTCCAGGCCCGGGTGGCCGCGGTCACCCGGGCCTTTCGGCTGCCTGGGCAGAGTCCGGCTGGGCCGGGGCCACCGGGTCGCCAGCCCAGCTGGCCAGCAGGTGCAGCGCCTGCTCGGAGGCTGAGCCAGGTGCGGCGGTGTACAGGCCCAGGCTCTGCTCGGGGTCGCCGGTGACGGTCAGGGATTCGTAGTCCAGGGTGAGCTCGCCCACGACCGGATGCCGCAGCCGCTTGTACCCGTGCGTGTGCTGGAACACATCGTGGTCGGCCCACCAGCGGCGGAAGTCCGGGTCCCGTACGGACAGGTCCCCGACCAGCTCCGCGAGCTGCGGGTCATCGGGATAGCGCCCGGCGTAGCGGTGCAGCGCGGCGACGGTGCTGCGCGCCGACATCTCCCAGTCGATGTACAGCTCGCGAGCGCCCGGGTCGAGAAACATGAACCGGGCGCTGTTGCGCTCACGGTGCGGCCGCTGGTCGTAGTCGGTGATCAGCGCCCGGGCCAGCCGGTTGCTGGCCAGCACGTCCAGGCGGCGGCCGGTCACGGTGGCCGGGACGCCGGGGAGCGACTCGAGCACCCGGTAGAGGCCGGGCCGCACCCGCTGCGGGGGCAGGGGGCGGCGCCGGCCCCGGGCGGGCCGCGCCACTGCGAACAGGTGGTCGCGCTCGGTGTCGTTCAGGTTCAGCGCCCGGGCCAGGGCGTCCAGCACGGTCTCGGAGACGTTGACATGGCGGCCGCGTTCCAGCCGGACGTAGTAGTCCACGCTGACCCCGGCGAGCTGGGCGACCTCCTCCCGGCGCAGGCCTGGCACGCGCCGGGATCCCGGCTGCGGGGCCAGCCCGGCCTGCTCGGGAGTGATCCGGGCCCGGCGCGAGCGCAGGAAATCCCGCAGTTCGATGTTGCTTCCCGCGCCGGAGCCGTGCTCGCTCATGTTTCCAGGCTAGGCCAGCGGCGGTCCGGCCGGACGGCCCGAGAGGGGGTCTGCCAGACCCCGGGTCCCGGTGGGCCCGCCTGACGGCTCCGTGCCGGTCCGGGGAGGCGGTTAACTGATCACGTCACGCTCTCTCCGCGGCAAGGAACAGGGGTCATGAAGCGCAGGATTCTCGGCGGTACGGGCATGTCGGTCAGCGAGTTCGCGCTCGGCGCGATGATGTTCGGGGCCATGGGCAACACCGACCATGACGAGTCGGTCCGCATGATCCATACGGCGCTGGACGCCGGCATCAACTTCGTGGACACCGCGGACGTCTATTCACGGGGCGAGTCGGAGGAGATCGTCGGGCGGGCCCTCCAGGGCCGCCGCGACGGCGTCGTGCTGGCCACGAAGTTCGCCATGCCCATGGGCACCGATGACAACCAGCGCGGAGGATCACCCCGGTGGATCAAGCGCGCCGTGGAGGACAGCCTGCGGCGGCTCGGCACCGACTACATCGACCTGTACCAGATGCACCGTCCGGACTACGCCACGGACATCGGTGAGAGCCTGGCGGCGCTCACCGATCTCGTCCGTGAGGGCAAGGTCAGGGCGATCGGCTGCTCGACGTTCCCGGCTGAGCTGATCGTGGAGGCGCACTGGGCCGCGGCCCGGGCCGGGCTGCACCGCTTCCGCACCGAGCAGCCGCGCTACTCGATCGTCAACCGGACCATCGAGGGCAGCGTGCTGCCCGTCGCGCAGCGCTACGGCATGGGGGTCCTCACCTACGGGCCGCTGGCCAGCGGCTGGCTGTCCGGGCGCACGGACCCGGCCGGCGGCCATCGCGCCACGCTCGCGCCGCAGGCTTTCGACCTGGCCGTGCCGGCCAATCAGGCCCGGCAGGAGGTCGTCCGCGACCTCACCAAGCTCGCCGCCGATGCGGGACTTCCGCTCACCCATCTGGCCACCGCGTTTGCCCGCTCCCACCCGGCGGTGACCTCCGTCCTGATCGGCCCCCGCCGGCCGGAGCAGCTCGATGACCTGCTGGCGGGCGCGGACGTGGAACTGAGCCAGGACGTGCTGGACCGGATCGACGAGATCGTGCCGCCCGGTACCGAGATCAACCCGGCCGACAACTACCTGGCCGCGCATCCCGCGCTGGCCGACAGCCACCTGCGCCGCCGCTGAACGGTCAGCCGCGGACCCGGAAGTAGCCGACCGCGCCCAGGTAGGCGACCCCGCCGACGGCGCCGATGAGGGCGTAGGGCGAGCCGTCGTGGCCGCGCGCCACCTCGACCACGAAGCCGGCCAGCACGGCCAGGATCATGACGACCGCGGTCACGGCGGTGGCCCGCAGGTCGATCCCGGCCAGCCGCTCGTCGCGATGGTCGAGCAGCCCGCGCACGGTCTCGCTGCGCCGCCCGGCGAGCGCGATCACCGCGCTGAACACCACCATGACGCCCAGCGCGATCAGCCCGTAGCCCGGCTTCCCGCCGAGCGAGAACGCGATGAGGTAGATCAGGCCCCCGGCCACCCCGACGGCCGGCGTGCTCCAGTACCTGCGGTTGGTCTTAGTCGTGGTCTGCATGGAAGATCTCCTCGACGCTGCTCCCGAAGAAACGGGCGATGGCCATGGCCAGGGGGAGAGACGGGGTGTAGCGCCCGGTCTCGATGGAGTTGATCGTCTGCCGTGAGACGGCCAGCTCGCGGGCCAGCTCCGCCTGGGCGAGTCCCTTGGCGGTACGGCGCTCGCGCACGTCGTTTCTCATCGCGGCGGCCCGGCGCCCAGCCTGGTGTAAAGTCTGCTTGTCACAGGACCCAGGATCGCCGGCCTGGCTGGCCATGTCAAGCGAGCTTGTCACCAACGGCTGGCTCCTGGCCCGTTAACAGCACATTGCGGACGTAACGGTTCCATGTCGGAAGGTCGCGCGGCGGGGTCAGGAGTGGTTCACTGTTGAAACGAGATCTGAGATCCTATTTCCCTGCCGATCGGGGAGTCGATGGCCGGCACGAGTGGCACGCCCGCAGCTAAGGGTGTTCCCCTGCAGACGGACGCAAACCCGGGCGCGCCCGGTACCGGGGGCACCAGCCCGGCAGACGCCGCCGGCGCCGGCACCCCGCTGCCCGCCGGGACCGGCCTGCAGCTGTCCGGCGTAGCCCGGATGTTCGGGCCGGTGGTCGCGGTGTCCGGGGTGGACCTGGAGGTCCCGCTGCACAGCCGCCTGTCCATCGTCGGGCCGAGCGGCTGCGGGAAATCTACCCTGCTGGCGCTGATCTGCGGCCTGGATGAGCCCAACGAGGGCACGATCAACGTGCTCGGCGCCACCACCTCGGCCGACCGGCTGCGCCGCTGCGCCTGGATGCCCCAGCGCGACCTGCTGCTGCCCTGGCGGGACGTGCTCGGCAACGCCGCCCTGGCCCTGGAGAACCAGGGTGTCCGCCGGCGTACCGCCCGCCAGCGGGTGGGTCACCTGGTCGAGCGGTTCGGGCTGGCCGGGTTCGAGGAGAAGCTGCCGTACCAGCTGTCCGGCGGCATGCGGCAGCGGGTCTCGTTCCTGCGCACCCTGGTGGCGGGCAAGGAGGTCCTGCTCCTCGACGAGCCGTTCGGCGCCCTGGACTCGATTACCCGCGCCGACCTGCAGGAATGGCTGCGGACCGCGCTTGACGCCGAGCCGAGGACGACGGTGCTGGTCACCCACGACGTGGAGGAGGCCCTGCTGATCGGCGAGCGGGTCGTGGTCATGTCCGCCCGGCCGGGCCGGATCCGCGCCCAGTTCGACGTGCACCTGCCGCAGGCGGGCAGCCGCCGCGAGCTGATTCGCCACCCGGAGTTCGCCGAACTGCGGGACGAGATCCTTTCCCTGCTCGAGGCCGTCACATGAGCACCACAGTCACCCGTCCGGACGAGTCGGAAGTGACCGCCCCGGCGAGGTCAGGGCGCACGTCCGCGGGCATCCGCCGGGCCCTGCCCGCGGCCGCCATCCTGGTCACGATCGCCCTGATCTGGGAGGCCGTCAGCCACTGGTTCGGCGTCCCCAACTACGTGCTGCCCTCACTGGACAGCATCTGGTCCACCGGGGTATCGGAGTGGCCGGGCACGCTGGCCAGCGCGACCTGGGTGACGACCGAGGAAGTCCTGCTGGGCTTCCTGCTCTCGATCGTGGTCGCGCTGGTCGTCGCCTTTGCCCTGCACAGCTCGCGGGTGGTCCGCAACGCCGTCTACCCGCTGCTGATCGGCTCGCAGGCCGTGCCGGTGGTGGTGATCGCCCCGGTGCTGGCCATCATCTTCGGCTACACCATCACCCCGAAGCTGATCGTGGTGACGCTGATCTGCTTCTTCCCCATCGTGGTCAACACCATCGACGGCCTGGCCTCGGTGGACCCCGAGCTGCTGCGGGTGATGCGCACCCTGGACGGCAACCGGTGGGCCACGCTGCGCCGGGTGGAGGCGCCCGCCGCGCTGCCCTCGATCTTCTCCGGGCTGCGTATCGCCGCCACGTATGCTCCGATCGGTGCGGTGTTCGGCGAGTATGCCGGCTCGCAGAACGGCCTGGGTTATGTGATGATCCAGGCCATCCCGCAGCTGGAGACCGCCCTGGTCTTCGCGGCGATCTTCATCCTCACTGCTGAGGCAATCTTGCTGTTCATTGCCGTCTCGGTAGCCGAGCGGATCATCTGCCCATGGGCACGAGAGGGGAAACGGTGACTCCCAAGACCGCACGACGGACCGGCCGCAGACGCGGCGCGCTGATCATCGGAGCCGCGGCGGTGATGTCGGCCGCCGTGGCGTGCGGTTCGTCTTCTTCGTCCGGTTCCGGCTCCAGCACCAGCAGCAGCAGCAGCGGCACGGCCATGACCAATACCACGGTGCTGCTGGACTGGTTCCCTAACCCTGATCACCTCGCGCTGTACCTGGCCCAGAAGGACGGCGACTTCACCAAGCAGCACCTGAACGTGACCTTCCAGTCGCCGTCGAACAGCACGGACGCGCTGAAGCTGGTCAGCCTGGGCCAGGTGCCGCTGGCCATCTCCTACGAACCGGAGACCATCACCGCGGCCACTGACGGCCTGAACGTCGCGGCGGTCGCCGCGATGATCCCGACCTCGCTGAATTCGCTCATCATCTCCGGCAAGAGCGGGGTCAGCGGCCCCGCCGGGCTGGCGGGCAAGACGGTAGGCACCGACGGGGACCCGGTCTCGGCGCAGATGCTCAAGGCGGTACTGAAGAAGTACAACGTGCCGCTGAGCCAGATCAAGCTGGTCACGGTCAACGAGGGCCTGGTCCCGGCCATGGTGTCCAACAAGGTGGCCGCGATCATCAGCGGCTACCGGAACGTCGAGGGCATCCAGCTCGGCACCTACCCCGGGATGAATCCGAAGGTCTACCCGGTGGACACGCAGGGCGTGCCCAACTATGACGAGCTGGTCATCATCGCCAACAAGTCCAAGCTGGCCAGCGACCCGGCCTACCGCACCATGGTGCGCGAGTTCCTGGCCGGGCTGGGCCAGGGGGCCGCGGCTGCGCAGGCCAACCCCGCGGCCGCACTGGCCGCGCTGACCCCGGTGGCCAAGGGCTACAGCCCGGCCCTGCTCAAGAAGATGGTCTACGCGACCGCGCCGCTGCTGAAGAACCCGGCCGGGTTCGGGGCCATGAGCCTGAGCCAGTGGCAGAACTTCGCCAACTGGATGAAGAGCGACGGGCTCATCACCAAGCCGGTGCAGGCGTCGTCGGTGGTGAACACGTCACTGCTGCCGAAGAGCTGACGGACGAAGTTTCTGCCGGAGATAGAGAGCTGCCTGAGATAGAATCTGAGATCTCAGATTGCTCGTAGTGCGGACTGGCCGCCCGGTGGCAACCCCACCGGGCGGCGGTGTCCCGCCATGGAGGCGGTTATGACCAGCGCGCCCGTTGATGGCGTCGAGCATCGCCAGC
The DNA here is from genome assembly GCA_963718305.1 of uncultured Actinomycetes bacterium. GTDB lineage: Bacteria > Actinomycetota > Actinomycetes > Streptosporangiales > Streptosporangiaceae > RYN-230. Next base: position 397,391 of record CAVQZG010000017.1, on the reverse strand, counting down.
TGAAGGACTCGGTTTACCTGAAGCTCCGGCAGGAGATCGTGTCGGCCAAGCTGCCGCCGGGGTACCTGCTCCGCGAGGCCGAGCTCGCCGCCCGGTTCGGGGTCAGCAAGACCCCGCTCCGTGAGGCGTTCGTCCGGCTGGAGAAGGACGGCTTCGTCGAGATCGCCCCGTACCGCAGCGCGGTCGTCGGCGGGTACAGCCGCCAGGACCTGCGTGAGATCTACGAGGTGCGGGAACTGCTGGAGGGGCTGTGCGCGCGGGAGGCCGCGCTGAACATCGCGACCGAGGATCTGGCCGCCCTGTCCCGCATCGTCCGGGACAGCGCGGCGGCGTTCGGGGCTGGTGACTCCGACCGGCTCGCGGCGCTGCTGGATGAGTTCGATGTGGTCCTGTACGCCCAGTCGAAGAACAGCAGGATCACCGCCATGCTGAACAACATCCGGGATCACGTGATCCGCATCGGCCGCCTGACCGTGGCCATCCCCGGCCGGATGGGCACGTCGGTCCGGGAGCACCAGGGCATCTACGAGGCCATCGTCCAGCGTGACGGGCAGCGCGCGGAGACCCTGATGCGCCAGCACATCCTGTCGGTCATGGCCGACCAGCTGGCCAACCTCGACCCGGAATCGGTCGCGGGCCGCCCGTGAGCGGCCGCCCGGACGTCCTCATCATCGGGGCCGGCGCGGCCGGCCTGTTCTGCGCGCTCGGCCTGAAGGACGCGGCCTCGGTCACCGTGGTCGAGGCCGGGCCGGACCCGGGCACGCCGCCGCCGCGCTGGATGCTCTACGACTACCTGCTGCCCGACGACTGCTACTACCACTACACCGACGCGGACACCGGCCTGGACCTGCCCCAGGGCCGCGGTACCGGCGGCGGGTCCACGGTCAACTCGGCCGCGGCCCTGCGCGGCCAGCCGTGGGACTTCGACGGCTGGGGGGTGCCCGGCTGGTCCTGGCGGGACTGCCTGGACGGCTTCCGGGCTATCGAGTCCGACCAGCAGTTCGGCGAGGCGGAGTACCACGGCGCGGCCGGGCCCATCCCCATCACCCGGCTTGCCCCCGGCCCGCTCGACGAGGCGCTCATCGCGCTGTGCGCGCAGCGCGGCTACCCCGCCGCCGCCGACCACAACGCGCCCGGGGCGCTCGGCATCGGGGTGTGGCCGACCAACCGCAAGGATGAGGGGCGCTGGGGCACGCACGCCGCCGTCCTGCCGCTGGTCCGCCCCGGCGTGGACGTGCGCACCGGCACCCAGGCCATCAGGCTGCTCTTCGACGGGACGCGGTGTGCCGGTGCCGAGGTGGTCGGCCCGGAGGGTCAGCAGCGCCTCTACGCCGACCGCGTGGTCGTGTGCGCGGGCGCGTTCGGGTCTTCGTTGCTGCTCATGAATTCCGGCATCGGACCGGAAACCATGGTGCGGCACGCCGGGGCCCGGCTGGTGTCCCGGCTCGACGGGGTCGGCGCGAACCTGCAGGACCACCCGTGGTGCCTGCTCGATGTGGACGTGACCGACCTGGCCGCGATCGAGGCCCGGCCGGTCAGCGGGGCGCTGCTGCGCTACGAGCTGCCCGGTGACCACGTGGAGGCGGAGATCTTCCCGTGGCAGACCCGGCCGTACGACCCGTCCGTGCCCGCCACCCAGGTCTCGTTCACCGCGGCCCTGATGACGCCGCTCAGCCGCGGCGAGGTCACGCTGACCCCGGGCGGGGTGGCCGAGGTCCGGGTCCGCCACCTCGCGGACGAGCAGGACGCGGCCAGGATGGCCGAGATCGTGGCCACCACCGCGGACATGATCGACGAGCTCGCCGCGCAGGGGCTGGTCCGGGTGCCTGACGACGCGTGGTGGCGGGCGGATGACCTGGCCGCCGCGGGCCGGCGGATGGCCGGCACCTACAACCACCACTGCGGGACCTGCCGGATGGGCGACCCGGCCGACCTGCGCTCCGTGGTCAGCCCGGCCCTGGACGTGCTCGGCACCTCGGGGCTGACCGTGGCGGACTGCTCGGTCTTCCCGGTCATCCCGCGGGCCAACACCAACCTGGCGTCGATGATGATCGGCTACCGCGCGGCCCGGCTGCTGTGCGGCGAGCCGGCCAGCCAGGCTTAGCGGGCGGCAGGAGCGCCGGGGGAGCCGGCCGCGCCGCGGGAGTAGGCCATGTCCCAGAAGGCCAGCTCGTAGCGGGTGGAGCGGTCGAACACGGCGGCCAGGGACGTCATCAGGGCCACGTCGGTCACGTCGGTGTGCTGGTCGAGCAGGGACGTGCTCGCCTGCACCAGCTCGTCGTAGCCGTCCCCGGCGAACATGGCGATCCAGTCCGCGTACACCGGGTCGGCGGGCATGGCCGCGGCCAGGCGGGTGGCGAGCTCACCGTAGCTCCACTGGCAGGGCAGCACCGCCGCGAGCCCGGCGGGCAGGTCGTGCCGCCCCGCCGTGTCGAGCAGGTGGCGGGTGTAGGCGTAGGTGGCCGGCGCCATCACCGCGGCGGGATCGGGCCGGGCCGGGCCGCCCAGCCGGGCCAGGAACGCGTAGTTGGCGGGCAGCTCGGTGTCCACGATCTGGCTGAGGAACCTGGTCAGGACCGTGATGCCGGCCAGGTCGGGCGCCCGCCCGATGATCAGGGCAATGGCCCGGGCGTAGTCCTCGAGATACAGCACGTTCTGCCCGAAGTAATAGCGGAACGTCTCGTGCGGCAGCGAGCCCGCGCCGATCTCGGCCACCATCGGGTGGCTCACCGCCGCGGCCCAGCTGGCCGCGCCGCGCTCCCGCAGCAGCGCCGAGGCCGAGGTGCTCATCAGGCGGCTCCCCACCAGCGCAGCGACCGAGACATGAGATATCAGACCCTCTGCCGCCCGCGTGCGTCAAGGTCTGGGCCGACGTCAGCTGTTCCCGCTGGACGCCGATGAGTCCGAAACACGATGGTTACGCGGGGTTCGTTGACTCGCCCCGCCAGTCAATCTAGCCTCAGATCTGAGATCTGATCTGGGAGGCACCATGGGCGACGGCGTGGGCTCTGCCGAGCCTACAGCGGTCGATACGGTCGTGGCCGGCGGCTGGCTGCTCACCATGAACCCGCAGCGGGAGATGTACCGGGCGGGCGCGGTGGCCATCGACGCCGGGGTCATCGTCGAGGTGGGCCAGCGGGCGGACCTGCTCACCCGGTACGCGCCCCGGCGGCTCATCGACGCCCCCGACGGCGTGATCACCCCGGGCCTGGTGAACGGGCACCGGCACCTGCTGTGCTGCGCCAAGGGCGCGATGCCGGAAGGCGGCCAGACCCTGGACGCGCTGCGCCAGTTCATCTACCCGTCCTTCGCCGCCCTGACCGAGCAGGACATGTACGTGCACGCGCAGCACGCCGCCGCGGAGATGATCCGCTTCGGCACGACCCTGTTCGAGGAGCCGGGCGTCAACCACCTGGACGCCGTGCTGGAGGCGCTGGCCTCGTCCGGGATCCGGGCCCGGACCGGCCCGTGGACCTGGGACCAGGCCGGCCCGGCCGGCCCGGCGGACCTGCCCGACTGGCTGCGGATGGACGCGAAGACCGCGCTGCGCCGGCTGGCCGACGGGATCGATCAGGTCCGCAAGTTCGGCCATCCGCGGATCAGGGACGCGGTCACCATCGAGGGCGTGGGCACCTGCTCCGACGAGCTCAACCGGGGCGCCGCCGAGCTGGCCCGGGACGCGGAGTCCCTGTTCGTGCTGCACAAGTCGACCAGCGAGCGCGAGGTCGAGCTGGAGCTGGCCACCTTCGGGCACCGCCCGGTGGAGCACATGCACGAGATCGGCGCGCTCAACGAGCGCACCCTGCTCAACCACATGACCAGCCTGGATGACCGGGACGTGCGGTTCGTGGCCGACGCGGGCGCGCGGATCTCGCAGAACCCCTCGTCCGCGCTCAAGCTGGCCAAGGGCACCACGCAGACCGGCAAATGGCCCGAGCTGCTCGCCGCCGGGGTGCCCATGGCGCTGGGCACCGACGCCGAGAACGTCTCCAACCACACCGACATCTGCCGGTCGATGCAGCTGGCCGCGCTGCTGCCCCGGGACGCCCGGCGCGACCCCCGGGCGGTCACCGCCGAGCAGGCCGTGGAGATGGCCACGATCAGCGGCGCGACCGCGCTGTGGATGCACGACGAGACCGGTTCGCTGGAGCCGGGCAAGCAGGCCGACCTGGTGGTGTTCGACACCGCGGACTTCGACTGGCGGCCGCTGCACAACCCGGTGGCCAACCTGGTCTACGGCGTGACCGGCCACTCGGTGGACACCGTCCTGGTCGGCGGCGACGTCCTGCTCGACCACAAGAAGCTGACCCGGGTGGACGAAGGCGAGCTGCGCGAGCAGGTCGAGCAGATCAACCGCCGCGTCCTGGCCGAGATCGGCATCGACCCCGCGCCCGCCTGGCCAGTGCTCTAACCCCTCTGGCCGCCCGTGATCATGGTGTTACTGGTGCTGGAGGCCCAGCAACCCCATGATCACGGCCGGCTGGGGCCCGGGCTGGGCTGGGCCGGTGGGGCCGGTAGGAACGGTGGGGGTCAGGCGGGGGTCAGGCCGAGCATGCGGGCGTAGTTGTCGCCCAGGATGCCGTCCAGCTTGGCCTGGGGGATGGGGGCGCAGCCGACCCGGCCGGCGTGCTCGTTCACGGCCAGGAGCTTGGCCCGCAGCTTCACCGGGTCGTACAGGAACCCCGGGTAGTCGGTGCCGAAGAACAGCTTCTCCAGCGGGACGAAGGACGCCTCCGCGTGCACCAGGAAGCGGAGCAGTTCCTCGGTGGTCACGCTGGCGATGTGGTAGCTCAGCTCGGCGTAGAAGTTCGGGTGCTTGGTCAGCATGAACATGGCCTCGTCCACCCAGGGCAGCCCGCAGTGCGCGATCGTGAGCCGCAGCTCCCGGAAGTGCCGTCCGGCCGCGTCCAGCAGCGCCGGGCGGGCGTACTCCATCCGGGCGTCGATCCGGGTCGAGCCGGCCTGGTGCACCATCACCGGGATGCCGAGTTCCTGGGCCTTCTCGAACACCGGGAAGGCGATCACCGGGTCGGCGGGGGACCAGTCCTGGTACATCGGGTAGAGCTTGAGGCCCTGCAGGCCCAGGTCGCGCACGGCCCGCTCCAGCTCGCGGACCGCGGCGGCCGGGCCACGGTAGCCGGGGTTGACCGACGCGTACCCGATGAACGTGTCCGGCTGGGCCGCGGCGATCGCGGCGATGTAGTCGTTGCACTTCTCCGGGGTCGGCGGCCCGGGCACGCCGGTGATGCCGTAGGTGTCCACGGTCCCGATCAGCTCGCCGTCCAGGAACTGCGGGGACACCGCCAGGATCACGATCTTGTCGAAGCCGGGATGGTCGCGGACCGACTCGTCCGGCCCGATGACCGGGAAGCCCTTCCGGCTGTACCCGCTGGCCTCCCATTCCTCTTCGGTCGGCGGCCGGTGCGAGGGCAGCAGGCCCAGGCTGCGGTAGATGCACAGCGAGCCCTCGCGGCCGTACTCGGTGGTGAACTCCGCGTCCTGCGCCAGGCTGAGGATGTGCGTGTGCGCGTCGATCTGCATCGGCCGGTCCCGGGGTTACGAGCGGATCTGCTTGAGCGTGCGCAGGAAGCCCTCGTTGGCCTCGGACAGGATCTGCCGCTCGTCCATGGTGAGCAGCTGGCGGCCGGCCATCAGGATCTTCCCGTCCACGATCGTGGTGTCCACCGCGCTGCCGTTCGCGGCGAAGACCAGGTGGGAGTAGATGTGCGCCTTGTCGCCGGGCATCAGCGGGGTGAACATCGGGTTCTGGGTGTCCACCAGGATGACGTCAGCCTTGCGGCCGGGAGTCAGCTCGCCGGTGTCATGCTTCAGCGCGGCCGAGCCGTTGCGGGTGGCCATCCGGACCACGGACGGCGCCTGCATCAGGCTGGCATCCACCCGGTTGGCCCGGTGCACCAGCGACGCGAACTTCATCACCTCGAACGCATCCCGGCTGTTGTTGCACTCGGCGGCATCGTGACCGAGGCCCACATTCAGTCCGGCGCCCAGCATTTCCGGCAGCCGGGCGATCCCGTTGCCGAGCTTGGCGTTAGAGCTGGGATTGTGCGAGATCTGGGTGTGCGTCTCGCGCATCAGCGCGATCTCGGTGTCGGACAGCCAGACGCAGTGCGCGGCCACGCAGTCCGGGCCGAGCAGCCCGGCGTCGTAGGCCACCTCGGTGGGCCGGCGGCCGAACCGTTCCTTGCTGTTCTCCACCTCGGTGAGCGACTCGTTCAGGTGGATGTGGATGCCGGTGCCGAGTTCGTCGGCCAGGGCGCGGGCGTCGCGGAGCAGTTCGGGGGAGGCCAGCGGCAGCCACTCGATCCCGACGTAGACCTCGATCCGGCCGTCGCCCAGGCCGTGCACGGCGTCGTAGGCGTCCTTGTTGTCCTGCAGGGTGTCCAGGTTGTGCTCGGGCAGCGCCACGTCATTGGACAGCACCGCCCGGATGCCGATGTCGTGCGCGGCCCGGCCCAGGTCGGGCAGCCGCCGGTACATGTCGTTGACCGTGGTGACCCCGCACTTGATCGACTCGAGGTAGCTCGCGGCCGCGGACCAGTAGGCGGCCTCGGCGTCCAGGGTGCGGATGAACGGGTACCAGCAGGCGTCCAGGTACTCCCAGAGCGGCAGGTGGTCGCTGAAGCCCTTGGCGATCGCGGTGTGGTAGTGCAGGTCGACCAGGCCGGGCATGACGATCTTGCCGGAGGCGTCGATGACCTGGTCACCGTCGCCGGCCGGGCCGGGGTAGGGGCCCTCGCCGACCGCGGCGATGCGGTCGCCGTCCAGCACCACGTGCCCGCCGAAGTGGACGTCGTCGGCGTCGTTGATGGTCAGTACCGTGCCGCCGGTGATGATGATCTTGCTCATGCCCGTGCTCCTGTGGGTCAGTGCTCCCGTGGTGCTGGGATCAGGGGTCAGTTCTGGTAGCCGATGGCCGCGACCACGCGCTGCAGGGCCTGGTTGGCCTGGTCCCGGACGGTGGCCTCGTCGATGGTGGTGAGCTCGCGGCCGCGCATGAGGATCTTCCCGTCCACGATCGTGGTGTCCACCGCGCTGCCGTCGGCGGCGAAGACCAGGTGGGAGTACACGTGGGCCGGGTCCCCGGGGAGCAGCGGGGTGAACATCGCGCTGCGCGTGTTGACCAGGATGACATCGGCCTTCCGGCCCGGGGCCAGCTCGCCCGTGTTGTGCCGCAGGGCGGCCGCCCCGTTGCGGGTCGCCATCCGCACCACCGCCGGGGCCTGGAGCAGGCTCGCGTCCACCCGGTACGCGCGGTGGATGAGCGAGGCGAACTTCATGACGTCGAACAGGTCGCAGGTGTTGCTGGACTCGGCCGCGTCGTGGCCCAGCCCGACGTTCAGCCCGGCGGCGAGCATCTCGGGCACCCGGGCGACCCCGTTGCCGAGCTTCGCGTTGGAGCTGGGGTTGTGCGAGATGCTCGTGCCGGTCTCGCGCATCAGCCCGATCTCATGATCGGTGAGCCAGACGCAGTGCGCGGCCACGCAGTCCGGGCCGAGCAGCCCGGAGTCGTAGGCCACCTCGGTGGGCCGGCGGCCGAACCGCTGCTTGCTGTTCTCCACCTCGCCCAGGGACTCGTTCAGGTGCACGTGGATGCCGGTGCCGAGTTCGTCGGCCAGGGCGCGGGCGTCGCGGAGCAGTTCGGGGGAGGCCAGCGGCAGCCACTCGATGCCCACGTAGACCTCGATCCGGCCGTCGCCCAGGCCGTGCACGGCGTCGTAGGCGTCCTTGTTGTCCTGCAGGGTGTCCAGGTTGTGCTCGGGCAGCGCCACGTCGTTGGACAGCACCGCCCGGATGCCGATCTCCTCGGCGGCCCGGCCCAGCCCGCCGAGCTGGCGGTACATATCGTTGACCGTGGTCACGCCGCACTTGATGGACTCCAGGTAGCTGGACAGCGCGGCCCAGTACGCGGTCTCCGGGTCGAGCGCCCGGATGGACGGGTACCAGAACTCCTCCAGCGACTCCAGCAGTGGCAGGTGGTCACAGAAGCCCTTGCCGATCGCGGTGTGGTAGTGCAGGTCCACCATCCCCGGCATGACGACCATCCCGGACGCGTCGATGACCTCGGCCCCCGGGGGCACTTCGCCGGGGTAGCCGCCCGGGCCGACCGCGGTGATCTGGTCCCCGTCGATGACCACGTAGCCGCCGAAGTGCACGGTGTCGGCGGCGTCCACGGTGAGCACGGTGCCGCCCTGAATGATGATCATGAACATCCCTCTCCGGCCGCCCGCGGGCCGATGCCGATCATGCCAGCCCCGTTCCTGCCAGCCCCGTTCCTGCCGGCCCTGTTCATGCCGGCCCCATCACGCCATCGCCGTCTCGGCGGCCACGCAGTCCGCGAACGCCCGGACCGTGGCCATCCGGTCCGGTCCCAGCGGGAACACGGTGACCGAATCCACCCCCAGCCCGGCCAGCACGCGAAGATGCTGACGGGCCTCGTCTTTGCCGCCGGCCAGCGCCATCCGCTTCACGAACTCCACCGGCAGCGCCTCGGCCGCCCGGGCCGCCTCCTGGAACTCGCCGCCCGCGTAGCTGGCGCGCACCTGGTCGATGGTCTCCTGCGGCAGGCCGGCCAGCCGGCAGTGCACCGGTGCGGTCTGCGGGAACCAGGCGGCGATGGTACGGGCCGCGGCGATGGCCGCCTCCTCGTCCTCGTCGATGGCCCCGTAGGCGAACACGGTCACCGGGGGCCGCTGGCTGCGCCCGGCCGCCTCGGCGCCGCGGTCGATGTGCTCCAGCGCGAACGAGATTCCGTCCGGGTGCAGCCCGGCCAGCAGGATCACGCCGTCCGCCACCCGCCCGGCCAGTTCCAGCGTGCGCGGGCCGGTCGCCGAGACCCACACCGGGATGTCCCGCCCCGGGGGAAACCGGTAGTGCGCGCCGTGCAGCGCGAACCCTGGCTCGTCGGCGTCGACGGTCGCGCCGCTCCACAGCGCCCGGATGGCCCCGATGGAGGCCTCCAGGGTGGCCAGCCGGGCCGGGGTGTAGCCCAGGGACAGCAGCGGCCGGTCGCCCGCGCCGATGCCCAGGATGGCCCGGCCGCCGGAGATGTCGGCCAGCGTGGCCGCGGCCACCGCGGTGACCGCGGGGTGGCGGGTCACCGGGTTCGTCACCGCGGTGCCGATCGTCATCCGGGACGTCTGCCGGGCCGCCAGCGTGAGATAGGCCCAGCAGTTACGGGAGTGCAGCGACGAGTCGGTCAGCCAGAAGCTGTCGTAGCCGAGGCTCTCGATCTCCGTGACCATCTCTTCGAAGTCGTCCGGCGGGTCGACGCCCTGCAGGGTTACTCCGGTGCGCACCGTTCTCACCACTCCTGTTCGTCCAGTCGGGCGACCGTGGCCGCCAGGGCCGCCAGGCCGGCCGCCACCGGATCGACGTCGATCCACTCCTGCTCGGTGTGGGTGCCCTCGCCCGTGGTGATGCCCAGGGTCAGGGCCGGGATCCCGCGCGGGTAGGCGGCGTTGGCGTCAGTGCTGGCCGCGGTCAGCCGGGGCGGGATCCCCGCCTCGCGGAGCACCTGTGCGGCCAGGGTAGCCAGCGGATGGTCCGGGTCCAGCTGGCCTGCGGGCCGTTCGCCGATGGCGTGCACCGAGACGCCGAGCGGCACCGCCGGGTCGTCCAGCACCGCCCGGGCCGCCGCGCGCAGCCTGTCCAGCGCCGTAGGGTCGCCGCTGCGCAGGTTGACCAGGAACTCGGCGCGCTGGGCCCGGGAGTTGACCGACTCGCCGCCCTCGATCAGCCCCACGTTCACGGTGGCCTTCGGCCGGCCGGAGCGGGCCGGTCCGGGCTGGGCCGGTCCGGGCTGGGCCAGCGCGGCGAGCTCGGTGATCAGCCGGGCGGCCTCGTGCACCGCGCTGGGCTGGCTGGCCTCTTCCCAGGCGTGCCCGCCCGGGCCGGTGACCCGGACCCGCCACCGGGTGGACCCCACGCCGGTCACGTTCACCCGGCCCAGGTAGTTGCCTTCCAGGGCGATGACCGCGCGAACCGGGCCCGGCGGGTCGTCGAGCAGGGCCCGGACTCCGGCCAGGTTGCCCAGGCCCTCCTCGCCGGTGGTCGCCACGATCCACACCGGGTGCCGGAGCTGGCCGGGCAGCAGCGCGTCCAGGGCGCTGAGCGCGCAGACCGCGACCGTATTGTCGCCTACTCCGGGCCCGGTGAGCCGCCCGCCGTGGCGCACCACCCCGTGGCTGACCTCAGGGCCGAACACGGTGTCCAGGTGGGCGCACAGCAGCACCGCAGGCTGGTGCGGGTCACCGGCGCGCAGCTGGGCGCGGACGTTCCCCGCCGCGCCGACGGAGACACCGCGCAGCCCGCCGGCTGTCCACCAGTCCCGGACGACCTCGGCCCGCTGCTGCTCGTGCCCGGTCGGCGCCGGGATCGCGCTGAGCGCGATGGTCCGGTCGAGGACCAGCTGGGCCAGCTCACGGGTGCCCGGCTGAGGGGGGCGGGTGATGCTCATCCGGCCACCACCCCCCGGGCCGTCAGGTCCTCGATCTCCGCCTCGGCCAGCCCGGCCCCGGCGAGGATCTCGGCGGTGTGCTGGCCGAGACCGGGCGCGCCGCGTGAGTACCCGAGCGTCTCCCCGGAGCCCGAGCCGGGGCTCCCGGGGCCGGCGACGGCCAGGGGCGGGCGGACGGTCTGGTAGCCGTGGCCGTCTGGGGTGCTGGCCGCCTGGCAGGCCTGCAGGGCCTGGGCCTGCGGCGAGGTCAGCGCCGCGGCGGGCGGGAGGACGGGGGAGGCCGGGATCCCGGCTCCGTCCAGGGCCTGCTGCCAGTACCCGGCGCTCTCCCGGGTGAGGATCTGCTCGATCTCGGTGGTCAGCTCGGCCCGGTGCCGCAGCCGGTCCGTGTTGGTGGCGAAGCGCGGGTCGGCGGCCCAGTCCGGCCGCCCCAGCACATCGCACAGCTTGAGCCAGAGCGGTTCGCTGCCCGCGCCGGCCAGCGCGAGGGACCCGTCCCGGCAGCGGAACACGCCGTACGGGGCGAACTGGGGGGAGTCGTTGCCGAGCAGGCCCGGCGAGGTACCCGTCTCCAGCATGTCCGCGGCGTAGCTGGTGAAGCAGCCCAGCGCGAACTCCAGCAGCGACGAGCTCACCGTCCGGCCGAGCCCGTCGGCGGTCCGGGCGAACAGCGCCGCGATGATGGCGGTCGCCGCGCTCATCCCGGCCCCGATGTCCAGCACCGGCGCCCCGACCTTGACCGGGCCGCCTGCCTCGGTGCCGGTGACCGCCATGATGCCGCTGGCCGCCTGGAGGATCAGGTCGAAGCCGCCGCGGGACGCGTCCGGGCCGGTCTGGCCGAACCCGGAGATCGAGGCGTACACCAGCCGCGGGTTCAGCCCGTGCAGCCGGTCCGGGCCGAGCCCGGCCCGCTCCAGCGACCCGGGCCGGGCGTTCTCCACGAACACGTCGCTGGCCTGCGCCAGCTTCCGGACCAGCTCGGTCCCGTCCGGCCCGGTCAGGTCGACGGCGATGCTCCGCTTGCCGGTGTTCAGCGAGGCGAACAGGCCGCTGAGGCTGCCCACCCTTACCGCGCCCTGGGCCCGGTAAGGGTCGCCGCCGGGCAGTCCCTCCACCTTGATCACGTCGGCCCCGAGCGCGTCCAGCACCATCGTGCAGTAGGCGCCGGACACGAAGCGGGTCAGGTCCAGCACCCGGATCCCGGCCAGTGGTTTCACCATGGGGGAGGTTCCCGGTGCTCACCGAACTCGGCGCGGAGCACGTCGGTGATCTCGCCCACGGTGCAGCCCGCCCGGGCCGCGCCGAGGAAGGCCGGCATGGTGTTCGCGCCCGCCGTCACCGCCTCCTTGAGCTGGGTGAGTGCGCGCGCCGCCGCGGCGGCGTCCCGCCCGGCCAGCCGGCTGGCCAGCCGGGCCCGCTGCCGCGCGGCCGCCGTGGTGTCCACCTCGAACAGCCGCGGCGGGCGGTCCTCGCCGCCGCCGGTGAACTCGTTCACCCCGACCTTGACCCGCGCGCCGGACGCCGTGGCCAGCTCGCTGCGGTAGGCGGCCTCGGCGATCCAGCGCTGCGGGACGCCCTGCTCGAGCAGGTGCACGTAGCCGCCGCCCGCGTCCACCTCCTGCACCAGTTCCAGCGCCCGGGTGCGCAGCTCGCTGGTCAGCGACTCCACGAAGTAGGAGCCCGCCAGCGGGTTGACGGTCCGGGTCACCCCGGATTCGTGGGCGATGATCTGCTGGGTGCGCAGGGCCAGCCGGACCGACTCCTCGGTGGGGATCTCCAGCGCCTCGTCATAGCCCATCACGTGGATCGACTGGGCGCCGCCCAGCACCGCGGCCAGGCACTGCAGGGTTGACCGGACCACGTTGTTGAGCGGCTGCTGGGCGGTCAGCGTGGCGCCCGAGCAGCCGGAGAAGAACCGCAGCCGGCCCGAGTGCGGGTTGGCAGCGCCGAACCGCTCCGTGGCGATCTCGTACCACAGGGCCCGGGCCGCGCGGACCTTGGCCGCCTCCTCGAACAGGTCCAGCTGGCTGGAGAAGTGGAAGGACAGCCGCGGCGCGAACGAGTCGAACGCCAGGCCGCGGGCGGTGAAATGCTCCGCGTAGGCGATGGCCGAGGCCATGGTGAGCCCGATCTCCTGGATGGCGTCGCAGCCTGCCTCGCGGGCGTGGTAGCCGGTGATGGAGATCGGGTTGAAGCGCGGCAGTTCCGCGGCGCAGTACTCGACCACATCCCCGGTGAGCTGGAGCGAGGGCTGCGGCGGGAACACGTAGAGCTTGCGGGCCAGGAATTCCTTGAGGATGTCGTTCTGCAGCGTGCCGGCCAGCCGGGCCGGGTCCACCCCGCGCCGTTCCGCGGCCACGATGTAGAAGGCCAGGATGATCGGGGCGGTCGCGTTGATGGTGAAGTTGACCGACAGGTCCTCCAGCGGCAGGCCGTCGAACACGGCGGCCATGTCGTCCGCGGTGTCGATGGCCACGCCCACCCGGCCGACCTCGTGGCTGGCCAGCTCGTGTGAGGAGTCGTAGCCGAGCTGGGTCGGCAGGTCGAACGCGACCGACAGCGCGGTCTGGCCCTGGCTGAGCAGGTACCGGAACCGGGCGTTGGTGTCCTCGGCGGAGCCGAACCCCGCGTACTGGCGCATGGTCCACAGCCGCTCGCGGTACATGGACGCGTAGGGGCCGCGGATGTACGGCGGCTCGCCGGGCGCACCCAGCGGGGGGCCGGGTTCCCCCGGCGGCCCGTACCAGGGGTCGACGGGGATGCCGGAATCGGTGGTGATCACTTCGTGCCCCCGTCCAGGGCCCGCGGCCGGTCCAGGGCCAGGACGCCCGCGACGACGTCCTCGATCGGCGTGCCCACCCCGTAGACGGCCCGCACGCCCAGGCCGGTGAGGGCCGCGACGTCCTGGTCCGGGATCGTGCCCCCGACCACCAGCGGGATGTCGTCCACGCCCGCCGCCTGCTGCGCCTCGCGGATCTGCCGGGCCAGCGGGATGTGCACGCCGGACAGGACCGAGATGCCGATCACGTCGGCGTCCTCGGCCTGGGCCGCGGCCACGATCTGCCCCGGAGTCTGGCGCAGTCCGAGGTAGATGACCTCGGCGCCGGCGTCACGCAGCGCCATCGCGACCACCTTCACCCCCCGGTCGTGGCCGTCGAGTCCAGGTTTCGCCAGCACCACCCGCATAGGCCGTCAGCCCCGGGCCAGCGCGAGCGCGGCGAAGCTGGCGTAGACCCGGGTGGCCTCGATGATGTCGGCCACGCTCAGGTGCTCGTCCGGGCAGTACACCGGCTCACCGCCGGGCCCGAAGATGACCGTCGGCACCTTCACGCCGAAGCTGGCCGTGTCGCCCAGCCAGCCGGCCACCTGGAGCTCCGGCTCGGCCGGCCGCCGGGGCCCGCCGTCCCCGGTCGGGCGGGCGCGGACCCCGCGGACCGCGTCGCGCATATGCCGGACGACCTCGTCGTCCGGCCCGGCCAGGTACCCGTCCTTGACGTCGGCCAGCACGACCTCAGCCCGGAATCGCGGGTCGCGCTGCCCGGCCCGGTCCAGGCAGCGGTCGACCTCGGCCCGTACGTCGATCACGCTGACCCCCGGCTGCGGGCGGCAGTCCACCCGGATCACGCACTCGTCGGGAATCATCGACGGCCCGCCGGGCGGCAGGCCGCCGTAGACCCGGCCGGGCACCACGAACGTCTCCGGGCCGAACAGGTCACGAACCCAGTCTTCGAGCTCCGGGGTGAAGTGCGAGGCCTCCAGCTCGAGGATGGCGTGCGCGGCCAGCGCGTTGGCGTTGACGGCCAGCGGCTTGTGGCAGGTGTGCGCCGACTTGCCCAGCACCGTGACGTCGAAGTAGTACCGGCCGCGGTGGCCGAGGAAGATCTCGTTGTCGGACAGTTCACCGAGCACCGCCATGTCGGCCGGGTAGCTGTCGAAGTAGGCGATGGAGCCGAGCTGGTCACCCATGTGATCCGCCACCGCGGCCATGGCCACCGTGCCGGCCAGTTCCGCGCCGCTGTCCTGCAGCGCTTCCATGGCGACGATCTGGCAGGCCAGCGCGGCCTTCATGTCCATGATCCCGTGACCGTAGATGCTGCCGTCGATGAGCTCACCCGAGAAGGGCGTGGTCGCGGTCCAGCCGTGCGACACGGGCTTGGTGTCCAGGTGCCCGGTGAGCACGACCCGGGGACCGGCGCCGAAGGACAGCTCGCCCAGCGCGTTGGGGCGGCCGGGCAGGACCGGCTGCAGGCTGGCCGCCTCGAAGCCGGACTCCTCCATCACCGTCTGCAGGAACCCGGCCAGGTCGCCCTCCTCGCCGAGCACGCTCGGAATGCGGCACACCTCCTGGACCAGTTCGATCAGCCGGTGAGTGTCCACCGCGTCGGCGGCGCGGGCGCTGAGCTGTTCCGGAGTCGGCACGCACATCCCCACTCGTTGCGTCAAAATAAGATCTCAGATCTTATGCTCGGCCAAGTTTAGGCGCGGCCCGGCACCACTGGCAAGGGCCCCCCGCCAGGCCGTCCGGGCGGGAACCAGCACCCTGGATGGACCGGCCCAGGCGGGCCCCGGGCGCCTCGCGGGCCCCGGCCTTCACCTGGCCCGGCAGGCCCTGGAAGGCCGGCCCCGCCGGGCTCTCCGCGCCGGGCGTCCGGGCCGGTGACGGCGGAGAATGGCCAGGAGGCTAAAGATATAAGATCTCTGGCTGGCGCACCGGGTTCGCCCGCGGCGAAATGTGATTTTTACCGGCGGCAACGCCCGGGTAATACGGTCAGCTCCCGAGGGCCATGAGCGGCTGGCGGAGGGCCCCTTGACGTGCTCCGAGCCGGTGTGCTTCAGTGCAGATCTCAGATCTCATCGGGATCTGACCCTGCTGTCTCTTCGCACCGGGAGCTCGCGCGTGGCCGCCCTGGAACCATTTGAGCAGTTCCTGCAGCACCCCCGCGGGCTGGTGATCGGCGGGGCCGAGCGGCCTGCGGCCTCGGGCCAGTGGTTCGAGGTGCAGAACCCGGCTACCGGCGAGCACCTGGCCACGGTCGCCGATTCCGGCGCGGCCGACGTGGACGCCGCGGTCGAGGCGGCCCGGGCGGCGCTCGGCCCGTGGTCGGCCGAGGCCCCGGCCCGCCGCGCCGAGCTGCTGTGGGAACTCGGGAGCCGGATCGAGGGCCTGGCCGCGGAGTTCGCCCGGCTGGAGGCGCTCGACAACGGCAAGCCCACCAGCGAGTCACTCGCCGTGGACGTGCCGCTGTGCGCCGGGCTGTTCCGCTACTACGCCGGCTGGGCCACCAAGATCGAGGGTGAGACCATCACCCCGGCCAGCGGGGCCGCCTTCCACGTCTACACCCGCCGCGAGCCGGTCGGCGTGGTCGCGGCGATCATCCCGTGGAACTTCCCGCTGCTGATGTGCGGCTACAAGCTGGGCCCGGCGCTGGCCGCCGGGAACACGGTGGTGCTCAAGCCCGCCGAGCAGACCCCGCTGTCCGCGCTGCGGCTGGCCCAGCTCATCGAGGAGGTCGGGTTCCCGCCCGGCGTGGTCAACGTGATCCCCGGGTTCGGGCCGACGGCCGGGGCGCCGCTGGCCGCCCATCCCGGCGTGGACAAGGTCACGTTCACCGGCGAGACCGGGACCGGCCAGAAGATCCTCGACGCGGCCAAGGGCAACATGAAGCGCCTCTCGCTGGAACTGGGCGGCAAGTCGCCCAGCCTGGTCTTCGCGGACGCGGACCTCGACGCCGCGGTCGAGGGCACGTTCGGCGCGGTCTACTTCAACCAGGGCCAGTGCTGCATCGCCGGCGCCCGCGTCTACGTCCAGGACACGGTGCACGACGAGTTCCTGGCCCGGCTGGCCGACAAGGTCCGCGCGGTCCGGCTCGGCGACGGCCTCGACCCGCAGACGACGATGGGGCCGCTGGTCAGCGCCGAGCAGCGGGACCGGGTGCTGTCCCTGGTCCGGTCCGGGCTGGACGACGGCGCCACCGCGCTGGTCGGCGGCACCCCGGTGACCGACCCGGCCCTGGACGGCGGCTTCTTCGTGTCCCCGACCATCCTGACCGGGGTCACCCCGGGGATGCGGGTGATGCGCGAGGAGATCTTCGGGCCGGTGGCCATGGTGTCCTCGTTCGGCACCGAGGAGGAAGCGGTCGCGGCCGCGAACGACACCGCATTCGGCCTCGCCTCGGGCGTGTGGACCCGGGACATCAAACGCGGCCACCGGGTGGCCGCCGCCATCCGGGCCGGCGTGGTCTGGGTCAACACCTACGGATGGTTCGATGTCGCGGTCCCCTACGGCGGGTTCCGGATGAGCGGATTCGGCAAGGAACTCGGCCGCGAGGCGCTGGATTCCTACCTGCAGACCAAGACCGTGTGGATCGACCTGTCGTGAGCCACAACCACTCCATGGTGAGGGGAGCAGCATGACTTCCGCACAGACGGGCGCGGCCCAGGCCCTGGGGGCAGCGGACCGGCCGGGCTGGACCGGCCAGCTGTGGGCCGGGATCGCCAGCACCTACGCGGCGATCCTGGAGCATCCGTTCATCCAGGGGCTGACGTCGGGGGACCTGCCGCCCGAGGCCTTCTACTACTACCTCGCGCAGGACGAGCATTACGTCTATGAGTTCGTCCGCGCCGTCGGGCTGATCGGGGTGAAGGCGCCGACGACCGACGTGGCCCGGGTGCTGACCAGGCACGCGGCCAACGGCCTGGCCGCCGAGTCCACGCTGCACCAGGAACTGGTCGCCGACCTGGGCGGTGACCCGGCCGCGCTGGCCCAGATCCAGCCGGGCCCGACCACCCAGGCCTACGCGAACTACGTGCTCGCCTCGGTGTTCCGGGGCGGGTACGCCGAAGGCCTGGCCGCCGTGCTGCCCTGCCTGTGGATCTACGGCCGGGTGGGCCAGCATCTGCATGAGCACGGCTCGCCGAACCCGGTCTACCAGCGCTGGATCGACACCTACGCCGGACCCGAGTACGCCGGTGAGGTGGCCGAGGTTCTCGAACTCGCCGACCAGGCGGGCCGCGACCTGCCCGCTGAGCAGAAGGCCCGGGCCCGGGCCCATTTCGAGACCGGCGCCCGCTACGAGTGGATGTTCTGGGACGCGGCCTACCGCCGCGAGTCCTGGCCCGTCTGAGACACCGCTGGCCAGAGGGAGGCCGCCGGGGCCGGCGGTTTGCGTTAGAGCGGACTCTAACGCTTAGGGTCTCAAGTGTGACCGGCTGGACCACTCGGGAGACGGCGGACAAGTGCGGGCTTAGCCAGCACACCCTCCGCTGGTATGAGCGCATCGGCTTGCTGAACCGGGTCGCCCGGACGGCCGACGGGCGCCGCCGCTACAGCGATGCCGACCTGGACTGGATCCTGCTGCTCAGCAGGCTGCGGGCCACCGGGATGCCCGTGCGCGACATGCTCCGTTACGCCGAGCTGGTCCGGTCGGGAGCGGGGGAGCAGGAGCGGCTCGCGCTGCTGGAAGGGCACCGCGAGCACGTCCGGCAGGCCCTGCGCCAGCAGCAGGAGTGCCTGGAACTGCTCGACCACAAGATCTCAACTTACGAGCGCCGCCTCGGTGCGGCCAGATCAGTAACGGGACAGGAGTAACGTGCGCAACGTTTCACTGGGCGGCCTCACCGTCTCGGCGCAGGGCCTCGGCTGCATGGGCATGAGCGAGTGGTACGGGGCGACCGACTGGGACGAGTCGATCGCGACCATCCACCGGGCCCTCGACCTGGGCGTGACCTTCATCGACACCGCCGACGTCTACGGCGCGGGGCACAACGAGGTCCTCGTGGGCCGGGCCCTGGCGGGCCGGCGCGAGGGGGTCCAGCTCGCCACCAAGTTCGGCATCGACCGCTCGGGCGGCGACGAGAAGCGGGTCATCCGCGGCGAGCGCGGCTACGTCAAGCGGGCCTGCGAGTCCTCGCTGACCCGGCTGGGCGTGGACGTCATCGACCTGTACTACCTGCACCGCCCGCCGCAGACCGCGGAGATCGAGGAGACCGTCGGCGCCATGGCCGAACTGGTCGCCGAGGGCAAGGTGCGCTACCTGGGCCTGTCCGAGGTGGACAACGTCCTGCTGCGCCGGGCCTACGCGGTGCACCCGATCGCGGCGGTGCAGAGCGAGTACTCGCTCTGGGCCCGGGACCCGGAGACCACGGTCGCCGGCGCCCTGCGCGAGCTGGGTGTCGGCCTGGTCCCGTACTCGCCGCTGGGCCGGGGCTTCCTGACCGGCACCGTGAACGTGGCCACCCTGGACGCGAAGGACTTCCGCTCCCGCAACCCGCGCTTTACCGGCGAGGCCGGGCAGGCCAACCAGGCCATCGCGGACGCGGTCCGGGGCGTGGCCGAGGCTAAGGGTGTGGCCCCGGCGCAGGTGGCGCTGGCCTGGGTATACGCGCAGCAGCAGCGGCTCGGGGTCCCGGTGGCGCCGATCCCGGGGACCAAGCGGGTCAAGTGGCTGGAGCAGAACGTGGGCGCGCTCGACGTCACGCTCACCGACAGCGAGCTGGCCGTGCTGGACCCGCTGGGCGCGCAGGTCGCCGGCGCCCGCTACTGACTGACTGGGCTGCCGGGCGCGGGTTCACGCGTCCGGCGGCTCGCCCACCCGCAGCACCAGCATGGTCACGTCGTCGAGCAGGACCCCGGCGCAGAAGTCCAGCACCAGGCGGCGCAGGCCGGAGACGATGTCGGCGGGCGGCTTGCCCGCCAGCGTGGACAGCCCGTCCGCCAGGCTCCCCTCGAAATAAGCCTGGTCCGGGCTGCGGGCATCGGTCAGCCCGTCGGTGCAGAAGAACAGGACGTCCCCGGTGGCCAGCTCGAGCTCGTGGGTCACCGGCTCGGCGTCGGGGAAGATCCCGAGCGGCAGCCCGCCGCCCGCGAGGACCTGCGCGCGCCCGTCCGGCCGGACCAGGACCGGGCCGGGATGCCCCGCGCTGCCGAGCACGGCGTGCAGGCTGCGGCCGCTCCAGCTGAGGTGGGTGGCGCTGGCCGTGACAAAGCGGCTGCCGAACTCCTCGGCCAGCATGATCTCGTTGGCGCCGCGCAGCACCTCGGCCGGGTCGGCGCTCCAGTGGGCGAGGACCCGGATCGCGTGCCGGGCCACGGCGGTGACCGAGGCGGCGTCCTCACCCTTCCCGCACACGTCGCCGATGGCCAGGCCCCAGCCGGCCGGGGTCGGGTGCACGTCGTAGAAGTCCCCGCCGACCGCCCGGCCCTGGGTCGGGGCCATGTGCGCGGAGGCGATCTCGACCCCGGGCACGGCCCGCAGGACCGGCGGGAGGAGGCTGGCCTGGAGCGCCTCCGCGGTCTCGGTGCGGGTGCGCAGCATCCGGCGCACCGACATGGCCAGCGCCAGCTGCTCGGCGATCTCCTCCACCAGCCCCACGTCGGCCAGGCTGAAGTACCCGCGGGACGGGTCGCGGGCCAGGGTGAGCACGCCGTACGTCTGCTCGCCGTCCGCCAGCGGCACGCAGAGCACCGAGCCGGCCCCCAGCAGGGCCAGCAGCGGCACGCCGCCCGGGCCCGCGCCCAGGATGTCGTTATCCTCGGCGTGCGTCACCAGCAGCGTGCTGGCCGAGTCGCGGACCGCCGCGGGCAGCGAGCCCGGCTCCGGGTTGACCGCGGCTACCGTCTGCGCCAGCTGGCCCGACTCGTGCTTGTCCGGCCCGGTGACGAAGTGCCGCCGGAGCAGCCCGCCCCGGTCCATGTCCACGATGACCCAGGCTCCCAGCGCCTCCGACAGCAGCCGGGCGCACCGCTGCAGGGTGACCGACTCGCTGAAGGTGACGTTCTCCAGCAGCAGCCGGCTGGCCGTCGTGGCCAGGTCGAGCCGCCGGGTCATCACCGTGACCATGGGATCGGGCGGGACTTCTGCGGGCGGGGCCCCGTCCAGCGGGGCCGTCCCGGGCCGGGCCGGCGGGATGGCGTCCCGGGCCGCGACGAGCAGCCAGTCGTCATCGCCGCGCACGCTGACCGGCCGCACGTCCAGCGCGCAGCTGACCCGGCCCTTGGCCGTCAGCAGCTCGCAGTCCAGCTGCCGGCCTTGCTCGCTGCGGGCCGCCGCGGCGAGCAGCGAGCGGACCGCCGGGCGGCCGGAGGGCTCGACCAGCGCGCTGAACGGCTTCCCGGTCGGGTAGCCGCGGGCCGCCCCGAGCAGCGCGCTGGCGGCCGGATTGGCGCGGCGCACGGTGCCGTCCTGGCCCAGCACGAACAGCGGGACCGGCACCTGCTGGAACACCGCGTGCAGCAGGCGGCGCTCGGCGTGCACGGAGCCCGCGGCCCGCTCCTGGTTGCCGGTCCCGGCCGGCTGCGACTGCGCCGTGCCCAGCGCGTCGATCGCGCCGTCCAGCTCGGCCAGGGCCGCGTCGAGCAGCGGCCGCAGGTCCGCGCCGGGCATCGTGGCGGTCTGCTGCAGGGCCTCATGGCGGGCCCGCAGCTCCGCCACGCCGTCGGCCGTCGGCTGGCGGTCAGGGACGTCTGGCACGGGGCAATCCCAATCTCACCGGGCCCGCTGCGAGCGGGCCCCATCTGCGCGGGGGAGCAATCACGTTAACGCCTGGCCCGGGGCGCCTGGCCGGCCCGGGCCGCCCGTGGCGCCCGCCCGTCCCGGGACTGGCCCGCCCGCGACTGGCCGCCCGGGGACTGGCCGCCTGGGGACTGGCCGCCTGGGGACTGGCCGGCCCGGGGCACCTGCCCTGGCCGGCCGGCCCGGGCGCCGATGATCGTCGCGGCCACCTCGGTCGTCCGCATGTTGTTGCGCTGCGAGACCTGCCGCATCCGGTCCAGGGCCTCATCGGCGCTGCAGCCGAGCGCGTGCATCAGGATGCCCTTGGCCTGGTTGACCAGGGACCGGGAGTCCGCCGCATCGCGCAGCTGGACCGCCGTGCGCTGCGCCTCGTCGTAATCGGACACCGCGGCCAGCGCCGCCCCGCCGAACGACACCAGCAGCTCGGCCAGCGGGATCTGCGCCGGGTCCATCACCCCCGGCCGCGCGGCGAACAGCGACAGGGTGAAGGAGTCCGGGGCATCGCGGTAGGGGAGCGTGAGCGAGGACCGCACCCCCAGGGCGAGGGCCGCGGCGGAGTACTCCGGCCACCGCTCATCGGCCAGCGTGTCCTCACAGCTGACCGGGTCCCCGCTGGCCAGCGCGTCCAGGATCGGCCCGCGCCCGGCCCGCAGCTGAATCCAGATCAGCGCGGGCGGCTCCGGGTGGCTCGACGTCACCACGGCGGGCTCACCGTCGCGCCAGAGCACTGCCGTGGCCGCCGCGCAGCCGTTCACCTGCTGGACCGCGAGGCCGGCCAGCCGGCGCAGCGAGCTGGGCTCGGACGACGCCGCCGTAGCCAGCAGGCTGGCCGCGCCGACCGCCAGATCCGAGCTGACCATCTTCCGCCTTCCGCCAGTTGGAGCCTAGTCGGCGGCGGCGGCCTCCTCAGCCGCGGCGCCACCGGCGTGATGCTCCCCGGCTCCCGGATCCTCGGCCGCGATGGCCAGCTCGACCGAGTCGTAGAGCGGCAGCCGGTCGGCCAGCCCGGTGATCCACAGGCTCTTCGTGTACCGGTAGCGCGCCCCGGCCAGCACCAGCGTCCCGCCCTCGGCCTTCAGCTTCTTCCAGTGCCCGACGATGACGGCCAGGGCGCTGGTGTCCATGAAGTCGACCCCGGCCAGGTCGAGGAGGATCCGCTTGCTCACCGCGCGGGCCTGCTTCAGGCAGTCGTCAAACCGGCCGCTGCTGACGATGTCGAGGTCACCGCGGATGGTGACGACCATCAAGCTGCCGTGCTGCTCGGCTGACAGCCAGAGCCCTTCGCGTCCTTCCACGCTGCTCCCCTGTTCCCCCTGCAAACTCAGGCTAGGACTGGGAAGGTACCCTGCGATCGTAACCCGGCGCCATGCTTCTGCACATGAGCCGCATACCTGTGATTTGCCAGGGCAGATAGCAGCGCGTGCGAGGTAGTGTTCGCTGCAGCAACGCGGCCCCGGCTGTCCGGTGCGCCGGGATAGTGCGCCAGGAAATACGCCGGCCCGGCCGCCCTGGCCAGCCGCGGCCGCCCACGGCAGCGGGCTAGGCGGCGGGCATGGGGGTGGACGTGGCGGAGGCGGTCGGTGACGGCTTCCTGCACCGTGCCCTCCTGTACCGGGGCGCCGCCGAATTCCGCGCCTCCATCGAGCGGTACCTGCGTGGCGGCCAGGCCCGGGCCGAGCCGGTGCTCATCGCCACCGCACCGGTCAAGGTGAGCTGGCTGCGCCGCGAATTCAACGGGGACACCGCCGGGGTGGCCTTCACCGACATGACCGAGCTGGGCCGCAACCCGGCCCGGATCATCCCGGCCGTCCGCGCCTTCATGGACCGTTACCCCGGGCGGCGGATCCGGTGTGTGGGGGAGCCGGTCTGGGCGGACCGCTCGGCCGCCGAACTGCGCGAGGCCACCCGCTACGAGGCCCTGGTCAACACGGCGTTCGGCGGGAGCCCGGCCACCATGGTGTGCCTGTACGACACCGCGGAACTCACCTCGTCGGTGCTGGACGACGCCGGCTGCACCCATCCGGCCGTGCTCCGCCCCGGATCGGCGGCGGAGCCGAGTCCGGGCTACCTCGGCCCGGAGGGGCTGCCACCCAGCTGTGACCGCCCGCTGTCCTGCCCGCCCGCGACCGCGGAACGCCTTACGTACCAGCAAGACCTGCGGCCGGTGCGCAGCCTGGTGACCCGGTGCGCGCGCAGGGCCCGGCTGCCTGCCCGGCGCATCACCGACCTGGTACTGGCGGCCAGCGAGGTCGCCGCGAACACGCTGCGGCACACCCGGGCGGGCGGGACCGTGCACCTGTGGCATGACGAGCAGGAGATCCTCTGCCAGATCCACGACAGCGGCGTCATCGCCGACCCGCTGGCCGGCTACCGGGTGCCCGCCGATGACCTGCCCGGCGGCCAGGGCCTCTGGCTGGTGAATCAGGTATGTGACCTGGTCGAGCTGCGCAGCAGCCCGGACGGCACCACGATCTGCCTTCATATGAGGCTGCGGTAAGTTGCGGAGATGCCGGTGATTGGCCTCATTGCGGTGACCGGGGGAGGGCGCGCGGCCGCGGAACGGCTGGCCGCCGCCTGGCCCGGCCAGACCCGAACGTACGACGGGCCAGCCCGGCAGGCCCTGGCCCGGGCCTGGGCCCAGTGCGACGGGCTGGTGTGCTTCCTCGCGGTCGGCGCCACGGTCCGGCTGATCGCCCCGCTGCTGAACAGCAAATGGACCGACCCCGCCGTGGTGTGCGTAGATGAATCGGCGCGCCGGGCGGTCGCGGTGGTCGGCGGGCATGCGGCCGGCGCCAACGCGCTGGCCACCCGCGTCGCCGAGGTGTTCGGCGCGGACGCGGTGATCACGACGGCCACCGACGCGGTGAGCCTGCCCGGGCTGGACACCCTGGGCTGGCCGACCGAGGGCGCGATCGGCACGGTGAGCAGGGCCCTGCTGGATGGTGAGCGGGTCCGGCTCGAGTCGGCGGAGACCTGGCCGCTGCCACCCCTCCCGGACACCGTGGGAGACACCGGGGAGTACCGGATCCTGATCACCGACCGGCTCGCGGCGGGTGATCCGCGCACCGCGGTGCTGCGCCCGCCGTCCCTGGTGGTCGGGGTGTACCTGGCCACGCTGGAGGCGGGCTACGAGGCCGGTGTGGACGAGGTGCTGCGGCTGGCGGACGGGGCGCTGGGTGAGGCCGGGCTGTCCGCGGCCAGCGTGGCCACCCTGGCCGCGGTGAGTGAGAACGGGGCCCCGCTGCCCGGGATCGCCGCGGCCGCCCGGGAACGCGGCTGGCCGCTGGTGAGCTACCCGGCCGAAGAGCTGGCCCGCGCCGCGCCCCGCTGGGGCGGGGGCGTGGCCGCCCCGGCCAGGCCGAGCGCGTCCGGGGCAGCGGCCCTGGCTGGCGCGGCGGAGCTGGTGGTGGCCGAGCGCCGGTCCCGGGACGCGAGCGTGGCGGTGGCCCGGATCCGGCCCCGCGGCCGGCTCGCCCTGGTCGGCGCCGGGCCCGGCGCACGCGATCTGCTCACCCCCCGCGCGACCAGCGAGCTGCGCCGGGCCTCGGTGGTGGCCGGCCCTGGGGACGTCCTGGAACAGGTGGCCGACCTGCTCCGGTCCGGGACCCGGGTGATCCGCGCGGAGCCCGGGGAGGAAGAGGCGCGCGGCCGGGAAGCCGTCTGGGAGGCCCGGCAGGGTCACGCGGCCGCGGTCGTCTTCCCGGCCGATCCGGGCCTGCACCCGCTGGCCAGCCTGCTGCAGGAGCTCGCCGGGGAGGACACCGACGTGGTGCGGGTCCCCGGCGTCGTCTCCAGCTGACCGGGGCCGGCCCGGCGCATCGCGCTGGCCGGGTCAGTTGCCCTCGGCGCTCTGGGCGGGCGCGTCGTCACCGACGATGATCCCGCCACCGCGCCGCCAGCTCAGGTAGCGGGACGACAGATTGATCAGGGCATTGATCCGGTTCCGGCCGCCCAGCAGCGTGACCAGGTGCAGGCCCAGCCAGGCCAGCCAGGCGAGGGTGCCGCGGAGCCGTATCCCGTGGTTGAGCTGGACCACGGCCGAGCGGCTGCCGATCGTGGCCATGGTGCCCTTGTCGTGGTAGCTGAACGGGACGGTGTCCTGCCCGGCCTCCAGCCGCCGGATCTGCAGGGCCGCGTGCCGGCCCATCTGCAGGGCCGGCTGGGCGAGCTGGGGGACCGGGTGAGCGTCGACCAGCGCGATGTCGCCGATCGCGAAGATCCGCTCCTGGCCCTCGACCCGCAGGTCCCGGCCGACCAGCAGCCGCCCGCCCTTGCCCTGCGGCAGGCCCCACTTGCCGGCCAGGGGCGGCCCGGCCACCCCCGCCGCCCAGGCGGTCAGGTTGGTGGGCAGCTCCTGCCCATCGGCCAGGATGAGCCGGTCGGCGGTGATCTCCTTGATGGTGGCGTTCAGGTGCAGGTCCACGCCGCGTTTGACCAGTTGCTGGCGCGCGTACTCCTGCAACTGCGGCACGTACGGCGTCAGCAGCGCCGGGGCCTGCTCGACCAGCCGGATGTGCACGCACTGGGGGTCGATGTCCGGGTACGAGGCGGGCAGGCCGATGTTGCGCAGCTCGGCCAGCGTGCCGGCCAGTTCCACCCCGGTGGCCCCGCCGCCCACGATGGTGACGGTGACGTCCTGGCGGGTGCCCTCGAGGCTGAGCTCTTCCAGGCCGGCCAGGATGCGCTCGCGCATGGTCGTCGCATCGTGCAGCGTGTAGAGCGCGTGGCTGTGCTCGGCCGCGCCGGTGATGCCGTAGAAGCCGGCCGTCACCCCGACGGCCAGGATGAGGTAGTCGTATTCGAGGCGCCCGCCGTCGGCGAACTCGGCGACCCGGGCGGCCGTGTCCACGCTGGCCAGCTCCCCGTGCCGGAAGCGCGCCCCGTACTTGTGCGCGAAGCTGCGCAGCGGGTAGGCCACGTCGCTGGGGGCCAGCCCCGCGGTGGCTACCTGGTACAGCAGCGGCTGGAACGTGCTGTAGATGTGCCGGTCCGCGAGGGTCACCCGCAGCCCGCCCCGGGCCAGCCTGCTCACCGTGGCCAGGCCGGCGAACCCAGCCCCGACCACGAGGACCCGCGCCCCGTTATTGGCTGATTTCACGGCCTTCGCTCTACCCGCCGTGCGAACGCCCAATCCGGGCCGGTCACCCGGTGATCGCCCCGGCCGCACCGGCCACGACGTCAGGGACGGCCCGCGCTGCTGGCCGTGCGGGGACGGCCCGCTCGCTGCTGGCCGTACGCACCAAACCTCGGGCGGGATGCCCCGTTTGCCCCGGGGCTGGTGACGCGATTGCTTCCCGATTCGGGTACTTTTGCCGACCGGGGGGCAGGTATCTGCCGAATGGGCGCTCCGTGCCGGACGCCTTGTTTCCGGCACTCAGGAGAGGCTCGGGATGAGAACTCGACGCGTCCGCGTCCGGTCTTGGTATGCCGCAGGAGCTGGCCTGCTCATGGCCGGCCTGCTGGCGGCGTGCACCTCATCCGCCCGGCCCGACCAGCCGGCGCACCGGCACCAGGACAAGACGACGTCGGTCAAGGAGGTCCCGGGCGGCCCGACCGGCCACTATGTGGTTCCCGCGGGCATCCACAAGATCAAGCATGTGATCATGATCATGCAGGAGAACCGGTCGTTCGATAGCTACTTCGGCACCTACCCCGGCGCGGACGGCATCCCCATGAACGACGGGAAGCCGGCGGTGTGCGTGCCCAACCCGAGCGGCGGATGTACCCGGCCCTACCACGACCGATGCGGACCGCAACGGCGGCGGCCCGCACGGCGAGGGCAACGCGGTGGCCGACGTGAACGGCGGCGAGATGAACGGGTTCATCCGGCAACGGGACGCCGCCCGGGCGTCCTGCCAGCAGCCCGACAACCCGGCCTGTGCCGGGACCCGCACCCCGGACGTGATGGGCTACCACACGGCCGCGGAGATCCCCAACTACTGGAAGTACGCCCAGAATTACGTGCTGCAGGATCACATGTTCGAGCCGGTGAAGTCGTGGTCGCTCCCTGACCACCTGTACATGGTGTCGGCGTGGTCGGCCAAGTGCAAGAACCGCTCGCCGATGAGCTGCGTCAACGACATCGTGGGCCCCTACGGGGTCAACAAGTTCCAGAAGGCCGTGGACAGCGAACTGCGCAAGGGCAAGACCGACATCGACCTGGCCTGGACCGACATCACCTGGCTGCTGTACGCGCACCACGTCAGCTGGCGCTACTACGTGCAGGCGGGCATCCAGCCCGACTGCGACAGCGACTCGGCTGAGACCTGCGCGGCGGTCAAGCAGAACGTCCAGACGCCCGGGATCTGGAACCCGCTGCCGCTGTTCGGCGACGTGCAGGACGACCATCAGCTGCACAACATCCAGTCGACCCGCGCCTACCTGCATGCGGCGAAGAAGGGGACGCTGCCCGCGGTGAGCTGGCTCATCCCCTCCGGCGCGAACAGCGACCACCCGCCCGCCAGCGTCCACCGGAGTCAGGCGTACGTCACGGCGCTCATCAACGCCGCGATGAAGAGCCCGGACTGGAGTTCCACCGCGATCTTCCTGAGCTGGGACGACTGGGGCGGCTTCTACGACCACGTGGTCCCGCCGGCCGTGGACCAGAACGGTTACGGACTGCGGGTACCGGGCCTGGTCATCTCCCCGTACGCCCGGCGGGGCTACGTCGACCACCAGACGTACAGCAGCGACGCCTACCTGAAGTTCATCGAGGACGACTTCCTCGGCGGCTCCCGGCTCAATCCCGCCACCGATGGCCGCCCGGATCCCCGGCCCGACGTCCGCGAGAACCAGCCGATCCTGGGCAACCTGGTCCAGGACTTCAACTTCAGCCAGGCCCCCCGGCCGCCGCTGCTGCTGCCCACCAACCCGGCCACCGACTCGAAGACCATCCCGGCCTACTTCATCGGCCGGACGGCCTGCCGGGGGTGTACCAGGGTGCTGTCCGGCCGGCCCGCCGCGGCCGGCCCCCAGGAACCCCAGCAGGTCCCGGCCTCCGGCGGATAACAGCATCGCCACGCCGCCAAATGTGGTCAGAAAGGGTCGTTCCCGCAGCGGTTTGCGCACACCCTTAGTACGCCCGCCCGCCACGCCAGGCGGTCGCCCACCGGGCATGGGTCTCCTGTGGTCTGCGTGGCTGGTGTTACCCGTGTGTCCCCGGGCCGGGCTTGCCGTCAACATGATCATGGGGTTGCTGGGCCTCCAGGCCCAGCAACCCCATGATCATCAACAGGCCGCCGCCTGGCGTCGCAACTTCAGCACCATGTGTCCCAGGAGTCCCGGGGGAGGTGTGGCGTTCGTTGATCACGAGGGTGGGTGCGGGGGCCCGGGCGGCGGGGATGGGTCAGGTGCGGGGATGGGTCAGGCGGGGGGAGGTGGGCTTGCTGGCGGCGGAGGAAGTCGCGCTCGGTGGCGTTGGCGGTCAGGGCCAGGGCCTCGTCGTAGGCGGCCGCCGCCTCCGCGGTCCGCCCCAGCCGCCGGAGCAGGTCGGCCCGGATGGCGTGGAACAGGTGGTAACCGGCGAGGCTGGGCCCGCTGCCCTGGCCGGCCGAGGCGCCCAGCTCGTCCACCAGGGCGAGGGCGGTGGCCGGCCCGTCCACCTCGGCCACCGCGACCGCACGGTGCAGGGCTACCACCGGGCTGGGCGCCACGGCCAGCAGCTGGTCGTAGAGCTGGAGAATCTGCCCCCAGTCCGTGGCCCCGGCGCCGCGGTCAGCGGTGTCCCCGGGCCGGTGTCCCCGGGCACGCTGCCCCCGTGCACGGTATCGGCGTGCACCGCGTTGATGGCCGCCTGGATCTGGTAGGGGCCGGGCTGGCCACGGCGCAGGCACTGCCGGACCAGTGCCTGCCCCTCGGCGATGAGCCCGCGGTCCCAGCGGCTCCGGTCCTGGTCGGCCAGCAGGATCAGGCTCCCGTCCGGGGCGGTCCGGGCGGTCCGCCGTGACTCGGTCAGCAGCATCAGGGCGAGCAGCCCGATGACCTCCGGCTCGTCCGGCATCAGCCGGGCCAGGAGCCGCCCGAGCCGGATGGCCTCGGCGCACAGGTCGGCCCGGGTCAGCTGGTCACCGGTGCTCGCCGTGTACCCCTCGTTGAAGATGAGGTACAGCACGGCCAGCACGGCGGCGAGGCGGCCGGGCAGGTCCGCCTCGCGCGGTACCCGGTAGGGGATCCGGGCGTCGCGGATCTTGCCCTTGGCCCGGACCAGCCGCTGGGCCATGGTCGGCTCGGGCACCAGGAACGCGTGCGCGATCTGCCCGGTGGTCAGCCCGCCGAGCAGCCGGAGGGTCAGCGCGACCTGGGCGGCCGGGCTGAGCGAGGGATGGCAGCAGGTGAACAGCAGCCGGAGCCGGTCGTCGCGCACGGGCCCCTCCTCGGCAGGTTCGGCGCTGTCTGCGTCCTGGCGGGCGTGCAGCAACGCGGCCTGGGCGTGCCGGTCGGCCCGGGACGCTTCCCGGCGCAGCCGGTCGATCGCCTGGTTGCGGGCGGTGGTGATGATCCAGCCGGCCGGGCTGGGCGGCAGCCCGTCGGCCGGCCAGCGCGCCGCGGCCCGGGCGAAGGCGTCCTGGACCGCGTCCTCGGCGATGTCGATATCACCGAACACGCGGACCAGGACCGACACCGCCCGCCCGTACTCCTCACGGAAGACCCGCTCGATGTCCGGGCCGGGTACGGGCACGGGTGCCTCAGCCTCCGTCGCGGCCCCGCAGATCTTCCTGGCTGCTGCGCAGTTCTTCCTGGCTGCTGCGCAGTGGCCACACCTCGCAGGGCAGGGCGGTGATCTCGGCGATCTGCCGGCCCCATTCCAGCGCGGCGTCCAGGTCAGGCGCGCTGACGACGGTGAACCCGCCCAGGTGCTCCTTGCCCTCGACGAACGGGCCATCGGTCATGACCACGTCACCGTGCTGGGCCCGGACCACCGTGGCCGTGCTGGCCGGGTGCAGCCCCCCGGTGAAGACCCAGGCCCCGGCGGCCCGCAGGTCCTGGTTCCAGGCCGCGATCTTGTCCATGATCGGTCCCAGCACCTCTGGCGGCGGCGGGTCACCGTCGGGCTGGTACATGCTCAGCAGGTACTGCGGCATCGCTTCCTCCTCGGTCAGGCGCCGGCGGCGGTGGCCGGCTTCTCACCGTCTACACGATCTCGGCCCGCGGAAATCGACATGCACCCGCCACGGACTTTCGTTAGTGAGCGAAAATAGGAGCCTATGCGGACGGATCGGTGGGCCGTCCGCGTCTGAGCTGGGGGTACGCATGCGGGAGCCGCTTCGGGTCGCCGTCGCTCAGCCGCTGTGCGTGCCGTACGACGTGGGCCAGAACGCGATGGCGCACGCCGCTGCGGTACGCGCGGCCGCGGCCCGGGTGGTGGTCTTCCCCGAGCTTTCGCTGACCGGGTACGAGCTGGAGGCGCCCGCGCTCACGGCCCAGGACCCGCGGTTGTGCCCGCTCGCCGAGGCGTGCGCCGAGACGGGGTCGGTGGCGCTGGCCGGGGCGCCGGTGCCGGGTGAGGCGGGGCGGCCGCACATCGCGGTGCTGGCCGTGGACGAGGCCGGGATCACCGTGGCCTACCGGAAGCTGTGGCTCGGCGAGGCCGAGGCGGAGCGGTTCGGCCCGGGGGACAAGCCCGCCGTGCTGGACGTGGACGGCTGGCGGCTCGGCCTGGCCATCTGCAAGGACGTCGGCGTCCCGCAGCACCAGGCGGACACCGCCGCGCTGGACATCGACGCCTACGTGGCCGGCACCGTGATGTCCGCGGATGAGCGGGCCCTCCAGGACGAGCGGGCCAGCCGGGTCGCGGCCAGCCTCAGGACGTGGGTCGCGATCGCGAGCTTCGCGGGGGCGACGGGCGGCGGCTACACCGAGTGCGCGGGCCGGTCCGGCCTCTGGTCGCCGGACGGGGCGGTGGTCGCCCAGGCGGGCCAGGAGCCCGGCGAGATCGCGGTCGCGCGGCTCACCTGAGCAGGTTGCTCATGCAGATGAGCTTGAGGTCGCGCGATGATTCACTACCCGGTGCCTTGCTACCCGGGGACCCACGGCCCGGCGGCCCCGGTGGCTGCGGTGTGATCCTGGCTATGGCGATCCCCCGGACGATTGACGCGTGGCGAATGAGCGGGCCGCCGCGATGCGTCCCGCCTGCCGCGTGTCCGCCGCCCCGCGGCACGACGACAATGTGCCCCCGCGGTCTGGTATATCCGCAGGCCGGCAGGCCTAAACGAGGCCAGCCGCGGAGGGCATCAACCTCGTCGGCGCCGCTGTCGTCTTAGGGGTGACGCCAGAGACCGGGAGGTCAAGTGGATAAACGGCAGGCGCGGGCCTTCGAAGCGTTCGCGGCCGAGTCGGGCGCTGAGCTGCTCCGCATCGCGACGCTGCTCACGTCCGATCGGCACCTCGCCGAGGATGTCTACCAGGAAACCCTGCAGCGGCTGGCCGCGCGGTGGTCACGCGTAGACAACCCCCGGGCGTTCTGCCGCCGGGTCATGCACAACATCGTCATCGACCAGTCGCGCGCGGCCGCGCGGCGGCCCCGTGAAACCCGGCTGTTCCCCGCCAGCGACAGCACCGATCCACGGTCGGCCGACCCGCACGACGCCGTGGAGCTGCGGCCCGCGCTGTTCGCAGCGCTGGACACCCTCACCGCCCAGCAGCGCGCCATCGTCGTCCTCCGCTACTTCGACGACCGCAGCGAAGCCGACGTGGCCAAGCTGCTCGGCGTTTCCACCGGGACGGTCAAGAGCACCGCCTCGCGCGCGGTGGCCCAGCTGCGGAGCCATCCCGGGCTGACCGCCATCTTCGCGACTACCGACAGCCCGCTTTGAACCAGCACCGCCAGCCCGGCTTGAACCAGTACAGCGTGAAAGGACCCCTGATGCCCGGCACCGACGAAGACATCCTCGCGACCCTGATGCACCGCTGCACCGATGACGTGCACGCCCCGGCGTCGATCGCGGCGCAGGTGGTGACCCGGCAGCGGCGCCGGGACCGCCGCGGCCGGATCCTCACCCTGACCGCGACGACGGCCGCGCTCGGCACTGCGGCCGGGGTGGTGGCCCTCGTCCCGCGCCAGGCGGCGCCGAGCCCGGGCGGCCACCACATCCGGCCCGCGATCACGCTGACCGCGGCGCAGCGGACGCTCTACCGGCTCAGCTCCGTCGCGGCGAACGCGCCGCAGGGCCAGGGCCGGTACGTCGTCATGCGTGAGATCCAGGACAACTACAAGAAGATGAGCGTCATCGACAGCCTCACCGGGGACGTGTGGACCTACCAGCAGGGGGCCGGGGTCCCGGCGGAACTGCCGGTTGCCCGCCACGATTCCCCGACCCAGGCCCAGTTCGCCGCCATGCCCACCGATCCGGCCGCGCTGCGGGCCCTGCTCATCTCCCAGTACGACCAGCAGCAGAAGCAGGCCGACGCGGCCATGGCGGCCCAGCTGAAGCAGAAGGACAAGATCCTCCGGAGCCACCACCGTCCCCTCATCAAGCCGCTCAGGCTGACCCCGGACGACAAGGTCTTCGAGCAGGCCAACCTCCTGCTGTGGAACCCGCTGGTTCCCCCCGCGCTGCGGTCGGCCGTGTTCAAGGTGCTGGCCGCCACCCCTGGGGTCCAGGTGAACAGCCACGCCCGGGACGACCGGGGCCGCCCGGCCGTCGAGATCAGCTGGCTCGACCGCGTCACCAGTGTCACCCTGGCCACGTTCGAGGATCCGTCCACCACGCGGCTGCTCGAGCAGACGGACGTGGCCACGCCCGCCGCGGTCAACGGGCACACCAGTTCGACCGGCCGGGACCTGTACCTGTCCATCACCCGGGCCCGGGCCGTGCCGCCCAATCCTTACCGCTGACCAGCCCCTCTCTCAGATAACGAAAACCGCAGCGTGGCCAGGCCTGCCGGGCCACGCTGCGGTTTTCGTTATCTGGTGCTTGAGGGTCTTATGTCCACGGGCCCGGAGCTGCGGGGGCGGGCACGCCGATGGGGCTGGGGTAGGGGATGACCTGGGCGCAGGCCTGGGCGATCGGGATGAGGACCCGGGCCAGGTCCGCCACGGCGGCCGGGCCTAGGCGGGCCCAGGGACGGGCCGCGGCCTGGTCGGTGGCGATTTCCAGGGTGGCGTGCACGTCCCGGCCGGCGGGGGTGAGCGTGCCGTCCGGGCTGACCCAGCCCCGGGCGGCCAGCCGGGCCGCCGCCGCGTCCCACTGCTCGTCGGTCCAGCCCCGGATGGGCTGCAGGTCCTCGCGCCGCATGTCCAGGCCGCAGCGCAGCACCAGCACCTCGCAGCCGTCGATGTCCGCGGTGGCCATGGCCGCGTAGTGCCCGTCGCCGCGGTGCTCGCGCAGCGCGGTGGCCGCCTGCCAGAGCCGCCCGGTCGCGTCCTCAGCCGGCGGCAGCGCAGCGTTGGCCGCCGCCAGGACCCGGCCCGCGCAGTCTGCTTCGCCGGCCGCCCGTCCGAGCAGGTCCGCGGCCGCCGTCACCTCCGATTCCAGCCCGCCGAGCAGGCCGCGCAGCGCGCTGACCGCCCCGGCCTGGCGGACCCGCAGGGCTTCGGCGGGCGAGATCAGCTCCCAGACCCCGGGGATCGCCCGGGTGACCATGGCGGGGGAGAAGTTGAAGAACGAGGCCCCGACGACCGCCGCGCTCACCGGGCCCAGCGGGGCGGCCCGGCCCGCGAAGTACCCTCGCCAGAACCCGCGCAGGCCCGCCTCCTCGAACGCCGAGCGCGCCTCGGGGGCAAAGTAGGTCACCGCGTGGACCGGCTCGAACAGCGTCCACATCGAACGGGTCACGTCAAGGTCAGCCGCAATCACGCCACTGTCTCCCCGACGCTCCGATGGCGGCGTTGCTGCAACTCCCCATGGGTCCTCCCCGTGGACGCACGCTGGCCATTTCCTGCCGCCGCTGCCCAGGCTACTGCGCCAGCCCCCGGAAGGGAGGGCCCAGAAATGCCTTATCAAGACCCAACCCGGGCACTGGGTGGCAACCGGCGGGCGCCACGTAAGACGCGGCCGGGCTAATCCCGCGGCTCACGGCACCGCACTCTCGGCCGCATAGGAGAGCAGGCGCTCGGCCTTCAGCCGGATCCAGGCGTTCACCCAGTCACCCCGGGCCGCTGACCGTACGTCGCCGGGCACCTCGGCGGGCGCGATGAGCTCGGCCGGCCCTTCGAGGATCACGACCACGTGCTCACCGCGATCCCCTTCAGTGATCACCATCGTGAGCCAGGGTGTGGCGCGCAGGTTGCGCTCGCGTACCGAACCGGCCACGGTGGGCAGCCAGAATGTCGTGTCCCGGCGGATGTAGGACGACATCGCCGCGTGGGGCCGTCCGTCAGCGCGGGTGGACCCCACGACCGCGAAGGCGCGCCGGTCGAGATAGCTGGCCAGCTGTGCGGCGGTGAGCCGCCGTTCCTGCGGGTACGAGCTGGCGGTCGCGGTGGTGGCCCGCGCGAACGTCTCAGCCTGGAGGGCGCCAAGCAATTCGCTCATGCCCCAGTTCTATCTCCCGCACCCTCCCAGGCGTGGATCGCCCGGGGTGCCAGCGGTCAGGGGCCCAGGCCGCGCCCGCCGTCGACGACGATGCGCTGGCCGGTGATGAAGCCCGCTTCCTCGGAGGCGAAGAAGCTCACCGCGCAGGCGATGTCCTCGGGAGTTCCCATCCGGCCAGCCGGCACAGAGGCGAGGTAGGCGTTCCTGATCTCCGGCCCGACGTCGGCGTGCCGCTCGACGGGGATGAAGCCCGGCGCCACAGTATTGACGGTGATGCCGGACGGGGCGAGTTCGCGGGCCCAGCTGCGGGCCAGGCCGATCTGGGCATTCTTCGCGGTGGCATAGGCGGATCTGCCCGGGGGCGGCCGGTCCGCGACCTCGGAGTCGATTCCGATGATCCGGCCGGATCGCCTGGCCCGCATTCCGGGAAGCACGGCACGCCCCAGCAGAACCGGGCTCTTGACGAAGAATTCGAGCTGGGCCACGTGGTCCTCCCACGCCACCTCGGCCAGCGGCGCTTCAGGCTGAGGGCCGGTCGCGTTGAGCACCAGCACGTCAACGGGACCCAGGCTGGCCGCGACCGCGGCGACGAGCGCGGTGACCTGCTGCTCGTCGGTGACATCAGCGGTGAACGCATCGGCGGTCCCGCCCTCGCCGCGGATAGTGCTGGCCACCTCGGCGGCCTGCCCGTCCCCGCGCAGGCCATTGACGGCCACGGCCAGGCCATCCCGGGCGAGGCGCCGCGCGATGACCCGGCCCAATCCTCGCGAGCTGCCTGTCACCAAGGCGACGCGACCCTGAACTGCATCCATGCGCCCGATCATTCCGCGCCGCACCCGGTCACCGCCAGCAGGCGCCCGCGGGCACCGGGCGCGGTGCAACTGTGTACCGCATCGCGTCGCTCAGCGACTGCCTGGCACCGGGGAAGTAGCCTGGGCCGGTGTTCTCGCCTGAAGGCCCGTCGGTGCGCGAACTGGCGATGCAGGCGCTGTCCTCGGTCGAGGGCGGTTATGACCTGCTGGCCCCGAAGTTCGACCACACGCCTTTCCGCACCTCCGACGGCGTGCTGGACGCGACCGCCAGCGCGCTGCGCCCGCTCGGCCCGTTCGGCCCGGGACTGGACGTGTGCTGCGGCACCGGCGCGGGCCTGCGGGTGCTCAGATCCCTGTGCCAGGGACCGATCATGGGCGTCGACTTCAGCACTGGCATGCTCGCGCAGGCCCGCCGGGCCGACCTGGGCGCCGGGTGGGTCCGGGCCGATGTCCGGGCTCTGCCCTTCGCCGGGGCCTTCGACCTGGCGGTCAGTTTCGGAGCGCTGGGGCACTTCCTGCCCGCCGAACGGCCCGCGCTGCTGCGCGGGGTGTACCGCGCGCTGCGGCCTGGCGGGGTTTTCGCCTTCCCGATCGGTGCGCCGCAGCCCATCACCTCAGGCGGGTACTGGGCACTGCTCGGGTTCGACCTGGCCATGCGGGTCCGCAATGCCGTGTGGCGTCCCCCGTTCGTCATGTACTACCGCACCTGCCCGCTGCGCGCGGTCCGCAACGACCTGACCGCATCCGGGTTCACCGTGACGACAGTCCCCTTGACGGCTCTGGGCCGGCGCGAGGACGGCAGCCCGAAGGCCCGGCTGGTCCTCGCCCGCAAAGCCAGCACGCCCTGACTGACGCACACGCTGGGCCAGGACGACAACGGCCGGGCCCATGATGGGCCCGGCCGTGTTCGGGGGAGTTAGACGGTGACGTCGTGGTAGGCGGGTGCGCTGTCGGTTGCGGTTATTGCGGTGGTGATGGGGGAGGGCTTGAAGCCCTTGACGACCAGCCAGACGCCCAGTGAGAACTCCCAGACCGCCACGGGGAGGAAGCCCAGCGCGAGCACGGTGATCTGGTGGTCGGTGCGGAACAGGGTGGTGATGACAGAGGCGATGAGCAGGGGGGCGCCGATGAGTCCCAGCACGGGAATGATGCGGGGCACGAGCCGGGAGCGGTACATCAGGGAGCCCAGCAGCAGGGCGTTGATGGCTGGCATAAGGCTCTGCCCGAGCAGGAACGTCCAGTTGTAGACCGCGACGTGCGACGCGCCAGTGGTGACGAGCGCTGCCGCATTCGCTCCGGCCGCTCCACCCAGATCCTGTCGCAGGGTCAGCAGCGACAGCAGGCTGATGACGCCGATGAAGATCATGCAGGCTTCAAGGACGCGGGAAGTCACAAACCCAAGCGCGACGCCTTCGTTCTGCCGCTTGACCACCGGGTACAGCGTGACGGCGGTGCCGATGCCGGCCAGGGCGACGATCAGTTCGAGGAAGCCGCCTACGAGCACGCCAGTGTGGCCGCCAGAGCTGAGAATCCAGTCCGGATGGTTCTTCACGGAGCCGTAGAGGATGAGGGTGGGGATCGAGATAAAGGTGATCAGGTAGAAGATGCCCGCGACGAGTGCGGTCTTCCTCATTGAGTCCATCGGGACTCTTTTCGTGGCTGCGATTCGCGTGGTGGTCGTCATGCTGGTCTCCTTGGCTGGATTCATGAGTTATCGGGAGGGCTCAACGGCGGGCACTCGGGCTGGCCGGGCTGGAGCTGAGTGACCGAGACCAATGGCAGGCCTAGGTCGCGCACCTTCTGGAGCAAGCCGTACAGCGCGGCCTGGTCGGCTACCGGGCCGTGAATGACGGTGGTGCCGTCGCTCTCGTTGGTGAGGCTCAGCCC
Organism: uncultured Actinomycetes bacterium; assembly: GCA_963718305.1. Lineage (GTDB taxonomy): Bacteria > Actinomycetota > Actinomycetes > Streptosporangiales > Streptosporangiaceae > RYN-230. The sequence goes on along the minus strand of CAVQZG010000017.1, from coordinate 360,232 downwards.
GTCAAACCAGGCGGTCCACCGGGAATCGAGGTGCCCCTTGAGGCGGATTTCGTACCCTCCCGGATTGTGCTGAGGGCCGGTGGATATTTCGCTCATGGCCCTCCCTTCCACTGCTGCCTGGCCGGATGCTTCTCAGCCGGCGTTCCTGGGCTCGCTGATTGATCGAAAGGTAGAAGGGAAGGTGATGAGGGCGCATCACCACATGTGGTGATTGACGTGATGATCTGGGGGGAAGCCATGCCCGAGGTGCCCGGTCCCGGAGATGGCACCCCCGCCTACCCGCGTCTGCCGCCGACCGCCGGGCTGGACGGGCTGAAGTACCGGACCGCGGCCGAGGCCGCGCTGGAACCTGGGTCACCCGCGGCCTACCGGGTCGGATGGGGTTTCGTCACGCTGTACACGCTGGCCTACATCAGCACTTCGCTGATGTTCCTCGCGCCCCTGCTCGTCACCCTGGCCTTGAAGATCAACTCGCTCGTGGGGATCACACAGGCGCCGAAAAGCCTGGCGCTTGTCGCCGGGATCGCCGCCCTGCTGGCCATCTTCGCTAATCCGTTCTTCGGCAAGATGAGCGACCGCACCTCGTCGCGGCTGGGCATGCGGCGGCCATGGATGGTCATCGGCCTGGTGGGCGGTTCCCTCGGCATCCTCATAGTCGCACTGGCACCCAACGTCGCGGTGGTCCTCGTCGGATGGTGCATGGCCCAGCTGTTCTTCAACGCACTGCTCGCCGCCGAGGTGGCGGTGCTGCCAGATCAGGTCCCCGCTACCCAACGCGGCCTGGTCGCCGGAGTCCTGGGTGTCTGTGTGCCTATTGCGTCGGTGACCGGCACTTTCCTGGTCAAACTGTTCACTGGCAACCAGCTCGCCATGTTCCTGGCCCCGTGCGCGATCGGCGGGTTTTTCATCCTGCTCTTCGCGGTCACGCTGAAAGATCGCCGGCTGGCGAAGGCGGACAAGCCGGCCTGGTCGCTGCGGGAATTCGCCAGCACGTTTTACGTCAATCCGCGGAAGAACCCCGACTTCGCCTGGGCTTTCTCCAGCCGCTTCATGTTCGTGCTGGCCTACGCCTTCCTGGCTACCTACCAGGCCTACTACCTGCTGGAAAAGCTGGGCAGCGCCAAGGCCGATGTACCGCAGCAGATATTCCTGGGCACGCTGGTCCAGTCCATCGTCGTGGTTGCCGCCTCCCTCATCGGCGGCAAGCTTTCGGACCGGACGGGCCGGCGGAAGATCTTCGTGCTCACCGCGTCGATCGTGTACGGCGTGGCGATGTTCGTGATCGCCACGGCCAGCAACTTCAACGGCTTTCTCGTCGGCATGGCCATCGGCGGACTCGGCTTCGGCGTGTACGTGGCCGTCGATCTCGCGCTGGCGGTCGACGTGCTGCCGGACCAGGACAACGCGGCCAAGGATCTCGGCGTGTTCAACATGGCCGGCGCTCTTCCGTTTTCCATCGCCCCGGGGATCGCGCCCGCCATCCTGGCCATCGGGAGCGGCAGCTACGGCGTGCTGTACGGGGTGGCCGGGGTCTGCGCCATCATCGGGGCCGTCGCCATCCTGCCCGTGAAGCGGGTCCGGTGAGCACTCACCCCGACGAAGCGGGACTCCGGCTGCACCAGGACTGGCCGTGGCCCTGGGCCTACGGGCCGCGAACGACCACCCGCCGGGATTGGCGGTCGCCGCTTCGTGACAGGCCGAGTTCGCGTGCGCGGCGGACCGCTGCCCGGCGGTTGTTCACGCCGAGCTTGGCGTAGATGTTCCTGGTGTGCGTCCGGACGGTGTTCAGCGACACGACGAGCTCGCGAGCGATCCCCGGGCCGTCCAGGTCGGTTCCGAGCAGCCGGAGCACGTCCAGTTCCCGTGCGCTCAGTGGCTCGATCAGCTCCTGGCTGGCAGGCGAGCTGTTCCCGGTCTTGCTCACGGCGGCCAGGAGTTGGCGGACGTAGCCTGGCGTGGTCCCCTGTTTCGCGACCGCGCGGAGCAGGGAGGCCACCGTCGGGCCCTCATCGGCGAAGATCCGGACGTAGCCTTCCGGCTCAGCCAGCGTTATCGCGCGCTGCAGTGATGCGAGTGCAGCGGGGACGTCGCCCCGGGCCTGGTGGGCCAGCGCCTGCAGGACCAGGATTTCGATGACGTTTCCGGTCCGCTGCCCCGCTTCGGCCGCTCGCAGGAGGCGTTCCAGGAGCCGGGTCGCCTCCTGGCTGGTGCGCTCGGCCCGCTCGGCCACGGACCGGGCCAGGAGCACTCTGGCCAGCGTGATGTGCTCGAACTCGTGCAGGTAGCTGAGGTCGTCCTCAGCGGACAGACCTCGCTCACGCGCCCAGCCGAGCGCTTCACCCAACTTCCCCTGCGCGACCAGCACCCGGGCCCGCATGGCCGGGACCGGCCGCACATTGGGGAAGAAGTCACCCACGTACAGGTGCTCCGCCTCGTTGAGCGCGTCGAGTGCGCCGCTCAGATCTCCTTCCGCCTGGCGGATGTGAGCCATCGCGACGCGCCAGCGATAGCGGTTCTGCGGCAGCCCGTTGTGCTCACCCAGCTCCTGGCTGCGCAGCAGGTTCTGGAGTGGCGGCAGGCAGGTCGTTGCGCTCGCGGTGAAGCTCGCTCAGGCCTACGTACATGTCTGCGGTTCCCCGCAGGACTGGCCCGCCCGGCTCAGTCGCACGCTGCAACGCCTGCTCGTAGGTGCGCAGGGCCTCGCCGAGACGACCTTGCGCGAGCCGGATGTCCGCCAGTGCGATCGCGCACCCGAAGGTGTCGGCGACGTGCCCGGCCCGCCGGAGTCCCGCCATGCATTCGGCATAGGCCGAGTGCCCTGCCTCGAGGTCCCCGCTCGCCCAGGACGCGAGCCCCAGCAGGCCCGCCGCCGCGGCCCGGCCGAGGTGTTCGTCCTCAGGCGACAGTTCGAGCGCCCGCCGGGCGTGCCGCACGGTGCCGGGCACATCCCCCTGGGCCAGGGCCAGGGCGGCCCGGTACAGCTCGATCATCGGCGGGAGGCGCCGGAATCCCTCGTCATCGACGACCACCATCTCCGCCGATGGGACTGGCGATCCCTGCCGGGTAGCTGCCGTGGTGTCCAGCCACGCCTCGGCGTCCCGCAGCCGGACCTCAACGCCCTCAAGCTCGCCCTCGGACAGCAACGTCCCGGCCAGCCCCACGCTGAGTACGGGCCTGACCCGGATCAACTCCTCGGGAAGCGCCCTGAGCCAGCCATGGACCGCGGCCTCTTGCCTGGTCCTGCGCATGTCCGGAATCGCCAGCTCGACCAGGTCCGCCGCCCGCCCGAGATCCCCGGCGGCCAGCGCGTGGCGGATCGCCTCGGACGGCTCGCCGTTCTGCTCGTACCAGGCGCTCGCCCGCCGGTGCAGGCCGGGAAGGTCGCCAGGCTGCTCGTCCAGCAGCCGCGCCTGCAGGACGTCCGCGAAGAGCTGGTGATAGCGGTACCACCGGCGGCGGTCATCCAGCGGGACCAGGAACAGGTTCCCTCGCTCCAGCGCCGCCAGCTTGGCCTGGCCACCATCCTGGCCGGTGACGGCATCGCAGAGCCGGCCGCTCAGCCGGTCCAGGATGGAGGTCTGCAGCAGGAACTGCTGGACGTGCTCGGGCTGCCGCTGCAAGACCTCCTCGGCCAGGAAGTCGACGATGTAGCGGTCGTCCCCGGCGAAGCCGGCGATGAACGCGGCGTTGTCCTCTCGTCCCTGCATCGAGAGCGCCGCCAGCTGGAGTGCGGCGATCCACCCTTCGGTGCGCTCCTCCAGCGCCGCGACATCCGGTGCCGTCAGCACCAGTCCCATCACCTCGTTGAGGTACGCCGCGGCCTCGATGGGGGTGAAGCGCAGATCGGCGGCGCGGATCTCGACGAGCTCGCCGCGCCCGCGCAACCGCGCCAGCGGCAACGCCGGGTCGGCGCGGCTGGCGATCACCAGATGTATCTGCGGGGGGAGGTGCTCCAGCAGGAAAGCCATCCCGTCCTGCACGTCGCGCGCCTCGATGACGTGGTAGTCGTCGAGCACCAGCACGACATCGTCCGAGATGGCGTCGAGGTCGTTAAGCAGAGTGGCCAGTCCTGCCTCGGTCGGCGGCTGGGGCGCCTGCAACTCCGAGAGCGCGCTCGCACCCACCCCCTGCACCGCCGTCTTGAGCGCGCCGACCAGGTACGTCCAGAACAGCCCGGGATCGTTGTCACGCCGATCGAGTGACAGCCACGCCACGGACCGTCCACCGGCAGGAGCGGCCGTCAGCCACTGCGACAGGAGGGTCGTCTTGCCGAACCCGGCCGGAGCGGACACGAGCGTCAGCGCCGACTCCGCCCCCCGGCTCAGGCGCTCGCTCAGTCTCGGACGCGCGACCAGGCCGCGCTGCCGCCTGGGCACGTGGAGCTTGGTCGCAAGCAGCGGGCCTGCCATACCACCGCCCCTCAGGAGCCAGTTTAGCCCTCGGCGCCCACGGCCAGTTGGTCCTGAAAATGCCTGCAGGTTAAGATACTGAATATGCAGATAGATTTGCCTGACCGGATCGAGCGCGCCCGCGCCCAGTGGGCGGACGAGGAACCCGGGCTGGATACCTCGCCGATGGAAGTCATCGGGCGCATCCTGCGCGCCGCGCATCTCGCCGACGCCCGCATCCGGCGTGTCCTGCGGCAGGAGAGTCTGGACCGCAGTGGCTTCGACGTGCTGGCCACGCTGCGGCGATCCGGGCCGCCGTACCGGCTCACCCCGACGGCGCTCTACCGGGAACTGGTCCTCACCTCCGGCGCCATGACCCACCGGGTGGACGCGCTGGCCCGGGCCGGGCTGGTGGAGCGCATACCCGGCCCTGGCGACCGCCGCAGCAGCCTCGTCGGCCTCACCGCGCGGGGCAAGTCGGTGGCAGATCGCGCGATGGCGGCCCACATGAACTGTGAGGCAGCGATGATCGCGCCCTTGCCCGACGGGGACCGGCGGGCGCTCGGGGCGCTCTTGAAGAAGCTGCTGAGCGGAATCGAGGAAGAGACATGAACGACCACGACACGGTGCTGGTTATCGGCGGCAGCTCCGGACTCGGGCTGGCCATTGCCCGCCGCTGCCTGGCCGACGGGGCGCGGGTAGTGATCGCGGGGAGATCCCAGGCGCGGCTTGACGCCGCGGGCCGGGAACTCGGCTGCCCAGACCGGCTTACTGCCGTCCCGGCCGACATTGGCGACCGGGCCCAGCTCACCCGGTTGTTCGACCGCGCCGGGAACCTCGCCCACCTGGTCGTGACCGCGGCCGACCTTCCCTACGGCCCCGCCCTCACGCTGACCGAGGACAGCGTGATGCGGGCCCTGCGGTCCAAGATCCTGGGGCCGCTGTTCGCAGCGCAACTGGCCGCGCCGCGCATGACAGCGCCGGGAAGCATCACGTTCACCTCCGGCATCGCCGCCTACCGGCCCGCCCCGGGAGGAATGCTGGCCGCCACGGTCAACGGCGCGCTGGAGTCCATGGTCCGGGCGCTGGCCCTCGAACTCGGCCCGCTCCGCGTCAACGCGGTATCGCCCGGCTGGGTCGACACGCCGGTCTGGGACCAGCTGGCGGCACCGGAGGTGAAGCAGGCCAGGCTGGCCGACATGGCCACCCGGCTGCCCGGGCGGAGGCTCGGCCAGCCGGACGACATCGCCAACGCGGTCAGCTTCCTGATCGGCGACCGCCTCATCACCGGGACCGTGCTGCATGCCGAGGGCGCACAACTGCTGGTCTGACGCCCTTCACTACTCCGTCGTCCGTTGCACAGGTTGACGGTATATCGGGAGACGAAGTAGTGTCCTGGCATGATCCAGACGCCGGACGTTCCTGATGTCATGCGGCTACCCCCCGAACCGCCCAGGCGGGGCCGGGGGGCCCAGCTGGCCATCGGCCTGGCCCTGCTGGCCATCACCGTGGCCGTGCTCCTGTTCTTCACGCTCGTCGTGCCTGCCTCAGCTGGGGCGGCGGGGGGCTGTGGTGGCGGCTGAGTCCCTGGCCGCCCAAGCAGCGGCCGCCCAACGCACGGGCCGCCCAACCACGGGCCGCGCGGTCACCGGCGGGTCAGTCCCGCGCCTGGCTCTGGGGCACGGTGGCCCTCAGTGCGGGCGCGTTCGGCGCGGCCGTCCTCCTCGCGCCGCCGGCGTCGGCCGCTCCGATCGGCGGTCTGGCCTGGCTGCTCTTCCTCGGCTCCTCGGTGCACGTCGCCGCAACCGGCTGGCTGTACACCCTTCCTGACGTCCGCGCGCACGTGGCCGCGCGACCTGCGCGGTACGTCTGGATCCCGGCCGGACTCGTCGTGGCCGGGGCGGTCACCGCGGCCGTACTGCCCCCGGCGGCCATGGCCTGGCTTCTCCTGGCCTACTTCGCGTGGCAGTTCTTTCATTTCCAGAAGCAGAACCTGGGCCTGGCGGCCCTGGCCGCCTCGGTCCACCGGGTGCGGCCCCTGGGCCGGGCCGAACGCCGGGCCCTGATGGGGGCGGGAGGGGCCGGCATCCTCGGGTTGCTCGCCCATCCTGATCTCCTCCAGCTCAGGGTGCGGCCAGGAGCCGGGGAGCTGTTCACCGCGGCGGGGCTGGTGTTCGCCGTCGCCGCAGGATCTGGGGTGGTGGCCCTGGCCCGCCGCCCGGCCGCCGACCGCCCGGCCGGGTTCTGCGCCATGTACCTGATGGCGTTGCTGTTCTCGCTGCCCATCTTTGCCTTCCGGTCGCCCTATGCCGCGGTGGGCGGCATGACCATGGCCCACGGGTTCCAGTACCTGCTCCTGGTGGGACTGGTCGCGGCGGGGACTCGCCGGGGGACATCCCGCTGGCTCCGGCTGGCCGTGTTCGCCAACATCGCCCTGGTGGGGGGAGTGCTGCTCAGCGGCGCGTCGCATCTGCACGGGTTCCCGCCCGCGATCCGCCTGGTCTTCGGCGCTTACCTCGGGGTGGTGACGGCGCACTTCGTGATCGACGCCGGATTCTGGCGGATGCGCGATCCATTCCCGCGAGCGTTCCTGGCCAGGCATGTTCCCGGCCTGGCCCCGCCGCGGGCGAAAGTTCCGGCTGCCGATGGATCGTTAGACGATATAGGGTGGCCTTCATGGCGAAGAAGACGCAGCGCGGGGAGGGGAAAAGCCCGGCCGAGCCGCTGGCCAGCTTCGGCCGGTACGCCGGCCCGGCGACCCTGATCCTCTCGAGCCTGGCGGACGGGGCGAAGCACGGGTACGCCCTGACCAAGGACATCGAGGCCTTCGCGGATGTCCGGCTCGCGCCGGGCACGCTCTACGAGGCGCTCGGCCGGCTCGAAGGACAGGGGCTCATCGAGGCGATGGAGAGCCAGGACCGGCGCCGTCCCTACCGGCTGACCTCCCTGGGAGCCGCCACGCTCCGGGCTCATCTCGACGCCCAGCGCCGGGTGGCCGAACTCGGACTGCGCCGGCTGGCGGCGGGCTGGGGGGCCGCGTGAGCGACGTGCCCGAGGCCGCGGCCCGGCGCGCCGCCCGCCTGCTCCGCTGGTACCCCAGGGACTGGCGGTCCCGGTACGGCGATGAGTTCGCCGAGTTGCTCATCGCCGACCTCAGCGAGCGGCCGAATTCGTGGCGCCGCCACGCCGACGTGGCCACGAGTGGCCTGGTGGCGCGGCTCATCCCCACCGGTCTCACCGGCCACGCCATCGATCCGGCTGACCAGGTGCGGGCCAGCCTGGCGTCGCTCGGGTACCTCCTCGGCGTGTTCCTGTCTTTTGGCGTCGCCCTCTGGTCGCAGCTGACCATTGGCTGGCAGTGGTCGAAGCCTGACACCAGTGCCATCTCCGTGGCGATGATCCTCATGTCCGGCGCCGTGCTGTTCCTGGGCAGCCTGGCGGTGCTCGCCGCGATTCCTATCGCGGGCAGGGTCCTGCTGCGTTTCCTGCGCCGGCAACCGGACGGGCTGGTCCTTCCCGCGCTTTTCTTCCTGACCGGTGCCGCCGTCCTGATGATCGGCGGCCGTCATTTCGGGAACGGATGGCCCGGCACCGGGGGCCACCCCTGGGCGGACCAGGGGCTGGTACCCGGCGGGGTGGCCGCATTCACCTGGGCCTCGACGCTCTGGGTCTCGTCCTACTGGGCTCATCCCGGCAGCCTGGCCTTGTTCCCGGCGCCCGAGCTGGCGTGGATGGCCATCAGCCCGGTCGCCATCGCTTTCCTGCTGACCGGGGCGACCAAGACCATCCGGCGGGCCGGGCTCTCCTCCCGGACCCTGCGTTACGAGGCGTTTCTCGCCCGCGCCGCCGCCTTCGGCATGTTCGCGTTTCTCCTCGGTGCCTGCACCTGGGTGGTCAGCGGCGGCGCCGGGCCGGGACGCCTGTTCCACGCGGGGGCCATCGACATGGCCGCGATCATCGTGATGACCGCCGCCCTGGCCGTGGCGTACCGGGCCATCCAGCGGGCCCGCTACGGCGGCGTGGCTCTGCTGGACCGCTGAGGACCGGGCGGGTCGCTGGTGGCCAGCCCCTGCGACCGCATGGCCTTGCGGTAGGCGACCGCCACCGCGTCGAACTTCAGATGCAGCTCAGCGGCCAGGTCGAAGGGCACCCGCTCCGGGCGCTGTGACTCGACCACCCGCTGGTCCTGGCCGAAGATGGTGTCCTCGAACTGCTGGATGACGTCTGCGGGCTGGTCCAGGTGGTAGTTGCGCCCGATCAGGACGTACCCCGCGCAGCGCTCCGCCGCGATGGGCTGTGACGCGAAGAAGTAGACCATCGCGCGCTCGCCGCCCCAGCCCAGCCGCAGCGCGATCGTGTACGGCAGGTGCAGTTCGTAGGTGCTGCGCCGCTCCGGGGGCCCGGCCTGCTCGTTGCCGAAGACGGGGAAGTCGTCGCTGTTCGGCGCCTCGGGCCGGACGACCGAGTAGTGCAGCACGTGTTCCTCGGTGCGGACTTCGTGGCGGGGGACCACCGGCCGGTCCGGGTCACCCAGCAGTCCCGGGTGAACCCAGGGGAAGTGCCCGAAGTCGGTGAAGTTCTCCACCTGCCGCGCGGCATCGCACTCCCAGCGGTACGGCCCGGCGGTGACCACCGCCCAGGTCCCGTCCTCCAGTTCCGGTACCGAGGGAAGCGCCCAGCGCGGCTCTTCCAGGGCGACCCACACCAGGCCGTAGCGTTCCTGGCAGGTGAACGCCCCGATCCGCGCCTTGGCTGGCACCTGGGCCGGATTCTCCAGCTGCGGGATGGCTACGCAACGCCCATCCGCTCCATAACGCCAACCGTGGTAGGCGCAGACGAGCTCATCTCCGCTGATCCACCCGAGGGACAGGGCCGTCCCGCGGTGCACGCACAGATCCGAATGGGCCCGGGGCTGGCCGTCAGCGCCGCGCCACACCACCAGCGGCTCGCCCAGGAGATCAGCATGCACCGGCTTATCGGCGAGATCGTGGCTGAACGCGACGGGATGCCAGCAGGCCCGCAACGCCCGCCCGTCCGCAAAGGCCGCGGGCCCGGTCACGGTGCTGCCTCTGGCACTGGCCTCCCGGGCACTGGCCTTCCCGGCACTGGCCTCTCTCGCGCCGTTATTTCTCGCATGAACCCCTCCCGTGATCATCTTCCCCGGCCGGGCACGGCGACGCACGCAGCGCCCGCAGATCCTGGATGAACCGGGCGGCGTCAACGGTGCCGACCCCGGTGACCAGGTTGTACCCGGGCCCGGCCCGGTAGCCGCCGACCGTGACGGTCTTGCCGCCCTGGATGAAGCGGACCGTGTTGCCGCCCCGGGTGACGGGCACGAGGCCGGCCGCGCGGGTCTGCTCCAGGCGGTAGAGCAGCGGGTTGATCAGGCCGAGCCGGGTGTGCAGGGACTGGTCGGCGATCGCGACCAGGCCCGCGAAGTACGGGGTGGCCACGCTGGTTCCGGCGGCCGGTTTCCAGGTCCCCGGAGCCCCGGTGAAGGACTCGAAGGTGAGGCTCGCGCCGCTGAACGAGGCGCTGAGCGCCACATCGGGGATTCCGCGGCGGTTCCCGACCACCCCGCGTACGGGGTCCTGGTAGGCGGGCCGGGTGAAGAAGGCCGATCTGCCGCCACCGCCCGCCCAGGGCAGGGCCCCGGCGTACCTGGCCACGACCGCGCGGTCGCTCTCGTTCCAGGCGGAGTCGGGGGAGATCCGGCTGCCCTGGGCGGTCAGCCGCAGCCGGGTGCCGCCCACGGCCGTGACCAGGGGGTCTGAGGCCGGCCAGTCGACGATCGGGTGCGTCCGGAACCGGCCACCGGCCTTGGTGGGCCCGGTGACCCCGAAGTCGTTGGTGGCGGCGAGCACGGTGACGTGGTGCCGGTGAGCGCTGAGGTAGGCGTAGCGCAGCCTCGCCACGGCGGCCCGGCCCGGGAAGTTCTGCTCCGGGATGCCGAAGCTCTGGCTGATCACGTCGCCCAGATCGTGGGTGATCACGTAGTTCTCCGCGGCCACGAACTGCGGGAAGCCGCCGCCGGTCAGGGTCTCGGCGGCAGGCGTCTCCACCAGCAGGATGCTGGCTCCTGGGGCCAGGGCGTGGGCGGCCTCCACATCGGTGGTCGTCTCACCGGCCGCGTCCACCATGTCCGGGTTCTTCGCGTTGTAGCGCGGCACCCGGCCCACGGGCTGCAGCACCCGGAGCGACGGCGGCCCGGGCAGGCCGAACGCGGTATCGAAGACCCGCAGGTCATGACGGATCGTGGGGGACCCGAACGAGTCCACGATGACGATCGTGCGGCCCCGGCCGTCCAGGCCCCGGGCGTACAGGGACGGCAGGTCGTAAGCCCGCTGGATTTGCGCTGGCGAGTAGCAGGCCAGGCCGTACTTCCTCAGGCACCAGGCGGGCGAGGGCGGCGCGGGCCCGGCCCTCCCGGCCGGCCGGGAGGGTGAGGGCGCGGCCGGTGTGGCTGGCGGGGTGAGGGCGCTGGTGAGCAGGCGTTCCCGGTCGCCGGCGGCCGGGACATGGCTGTCCCCAGCCGTCACGAGTGTGCCGAGCAGAGCGCACATTGCGGTGGCCGTTAGAGCAAGAGCTTGGTTCCCGCCGCCCAGGCGGACCTTAAGCGGGCGCACCGCCCGCGGCAGGCGGCACGCGAGAGCGTAGGCGAGGGCCGGCCCTCTGCGCCAGGCCGACAGCAGGCGGCGGAACACCGACAAAACTCTGCCAGACCGCCCGGTCCGGCCTGGCCGTTTCCGCTGCGCTTCTCTGGCCCATCCAGTCCCAGTAGTCACAGGAGGCCGTTATGGGGCGCGCCGTGGCAAAAATCACTCAGAGTCACTTGCCGATCTGTGCCAATGCACAGATCGGTGCAGATCAGGGCCCCTATTGTGCCCGGCTTTGGGTCAGGCAAAACCCATCCCGAAGCCCTGAACTGGGCAAGTTGTGTTTGGCGTAGTCGAAAATCCGGGTTAGCGTGGCCGACGCATCATTCGCCGATCACTGAATGGAGTCGACATGATTACGGGGGGTGCCCACTCAGTCATCGCCGAGTAGATCAGGCGGCCCCGGCCAGGCGTGTTGCAGCACGCGGCCGGGGCCTTTGCATGGCAACGAACCTCGGAGGTAAGCAAGCCATGTCATTTCTCAGTATCGCAGGTACCGGCGCCGCGAAGACCATGATCGCGGTCACGGTTTCGCTGCATCCGGGGGCGGGTCACCACGCCACCCAGCACACCACGGTGCACCCTGGTGACTCGCTCAGCTCGATCAGCCAGCGTGAGTTCGGCAGCGCGTCGAGCTGGCCCGCCCTCTGGTGGGCCAACCGGCACAGCGTGCACAACCCGTCCGTGATCCAGGCCGGAGACCGGCTGGTCGTCCCGGGCTCGCACAAGGTCAAGCCGTGGCTGACCCGCGCTGCCCTGGCGGCGATCCCGGCCCCGGTTGCGGCCCCGGCCCCGGTGGCTGCTGCGCCCGCCGCGCCGTCGGCCAGCACCGGCACGGCCACCAGCGCCGCGCCGGCCCAGGCCGCCTCCTACAGCGGCTCGGGCGGTTTCCAGAGCTGCGTGATCCAGCGCGAGAGCGGCGGTAACGCCTCAGCGGTCAACGCCTCCAGTGGCGCGGGCGGCCTGTACGGCTTCCTGCCGTCCACCTGGCAGTCCCTCGGACACTCCGGGCTCCCGGAGAACGCGTCCGTGGCGGAGCAGAACGCCGCGTTCGCCCAGGAGTACGCGCAGTCCGGCGGCTCGGCCTGGTCCGCCTACGACGGCTGCTGACCCACCAGAGCGGGGGAGCCCCGGCCCACCCCCTGGGGCCGGGGCTCCTCGCGTACGGCGACTGGTCCCGGCGGCGATGATCATCGCCGCCGGGACCAGTTAAATGTCGGCTGCTGCGGGCCTGGTTCTCGCGTCGCGGGACTCCTGAACGGAGTGTGCGCGGGGCTCAGCCGGCGGGCAGTCCCGGCTGCTTGAGGATCAGCACGACCGCAACGATCAGCAACAGGGAGCCGAAGGTAATCAGGGCATACCGCACGCCGTGCAGCTTGAACGAGCTGCCGATGCCCACCAGGAACAAGACCGCGGCCAGGAAGACGGTGATCTGGACATAGTTGTCGCCGGTGAGCCCGGCCTTCGTGCCCTCACTGAACTTCGCGGTGGCTTCGTTGTCGAGCGCGTTAGCCTGCGCCTGCGCCGGCAGCTTGTACTGGGGCATGTACGTCGGGCCGGGGGGGGCATGCGGATTGTGCAGCGGGTCAGTCGCCATCCACGCGTTGAAGGCGACCAGGAACGCGGGCCGGAAGCGGCGTATCGCGATCGCTTCCTTCTGCGGGCTGTTCAGGGTGAAGGCGGTGAACCAGGCGTTGAACGTCGAGGCGTCGAAGTTGCGCAGCGAGGTGGCCGTCAGGTAGTCGCGGGTAGCAACGTTGCGCAGCGCGGAGGACTGAGCGATATCCACCCGTGACGCCGTGCCCCACCTCGCCGCCGAGTAGCCCGCCCAGGCCGCGGTGACGGTGACGATCGAGAGCAGCACAGCCTCAGAGATCTGGATGATCCGCGAGTGACGGTCGCTGTGATCGTCTTTTCCCTCGGCCTGCTTATCGTGTGCTTCGCCGTGCTCATGGAGTTTCTTGCCGGTCTCTATCGGGTCCAGGCCCTCTGGCATCAGCGCACCCCTGCGTTTTCAGCCAGCCTCGCCTGATTGTGCCGAACCTGACGTCACCCACCCCGGGTGATTGATAGCCCGGACGCCGCCGGCTAGCTGTACTGGCGTTATCTGGAGTCCTGATCAGGCTTAGTCACGCATGAAGGCCATCCGTGCCTCGGCGGCGAGGTCGACGAACGGCTCGCCGCTGACGTCGATCGCCGCGCTTGCTCGATCGTGCCGCCGGTGAAGCGCCAGGGCGCACTCGCCGGGATAGTCGTCGGTGACCGGCTCGGCGCCGTCTTTGCCGACGTTGAGGCCCTCGCCGGCGATGGAGAACTTGCCGGGCTGCGTCTTGATCCGGCCCTTGCCCACCGCCTTCTCGCCGACGTGGAGGGTGAGGGTGCCCTCGGCCGGCATCGAGTCGCCTTCGCGCTCGAACGAGGCCGAGAAGACCACGTGGCCGGTCGGGAGCGGCTCGGTCGACTCGACGATCTGCTCGACGTCGCCGACCCAGTTGTAGACGTACTTGAGCTTGCCGTCCTTGATGTAGAGAGCGTGGCCGCCGAACCGGGCGCCGTGAGCGAACAGGACGCCGCTCGGCGTCCGCGGTGTCGATGGTCGACCTCGACCGCGATCGTGTAGGAGCGGTTGCGGATGTTCGGCGCGACCGACTCGGGCACCTCGGCGCTGCCGGGGTAGTAGACGTAGCGGTTGCGCGGCTTGGTCAGCTGCGGGCCGCTCGGTGGTGAGGATCTCGATGGCGTCGCGGTTCTCCAGCGGGAGCGCGTTGTACTGGCCGGCCTGCGCCCACCACAGCGCGATCAGCTCCTGCAGCTTCTCCGGGTGCTGCGCCGGCCAGGTCGTGGCACTCGCGTGGGGTCGTTCGTCGGTGTTGAACAGCTCCCAGCGCTGGGTGGCGTAGTCGGCCCACATGTCCGGCGCGGCCGGCGAGACCGCGGCGGCCTTCCAGCCCTGGTGCCAGATCGCCCGGGTGCCGCCCATCGAGTAGAACTGCGTCTGCTTGCCGGTCGTCGCGTCGGCGTCGTCGAAGGTGGCGGCGAAGCTGACGCCCTCGAGCGGGAACTGGGTGTAGCCCTTGACGACCTCGGGCGGCTCGATCGCCGAGGCAGTCGTAGATCGTCGGCACGATGTCGACGGCGTGGGTGTACTGACGGCGCACGCCGGTGCGGTGATCTGCTCCGGCCAGGAGACGATCATCGGGTCGGCGGTGCCGCCCTCGTAGTTGGAGTAGCGCTTCCACATCTTGAACGGGGTGTTGAACGCCCACGCCCAGCCGGTCGGGTAGTGGTTGTAGGTCGCGCGGGCTGCCCAGGTCGTCGAGGTACGTCAGGTTCTCCTCGATGTTGTCGGGGATCCCGTTGAAGAACTTGTTCTCGTTGACCGAGCCGTTCGGGCCGCCCTCGCCGGAGGCGCCGTTGTCGGAGACCAGCACGATGATCGTGTTGTCGAGCTGGCCGGTCTCCTCGAGGTAGTCGAGCAGCCGGCCGATCTCGTGGTCGGCGTGGCTCAGGAACCCGGCGTAGACCTCGGCCATCCGGCAGAACAGCCGCTTCTCGTCGTCGGTCAGCGACGTCCCACGGGCCGGACGGTGTCGAGCTCGGGCCAGCCTTCGCCGTCGGCGCTCGTCTCGTCGATGTACGGGTTGATCGGCGACAGCTCGGCCTCCTCGGGGATGATGCCCATGCTTCTTCTGGCGCTCGAAGACGAGCTCGCGGTACGCCTCGTAGCCCATGTCGAACTTGCCCTTGTACTTGTCGATCCACTCCTTCGGGGCGTGGTGCGGGGCGTGGCACGCGCCGGGGCAGTAGTAGAGGAAGAACGGCTTGTCCGGGGCGACCGCCTTGGCGTCCCGGATGAACGCGAGCGCCCTGTCGGTGAGGTCGGTGGTGAGGTGGTAGCCCTCCTCGGGCGAGCGCGGGCTGCTCGACCGGGTGGTTGTCGTAGACCAGGTCGGGATACCACTGGTTGGTCTCGGCGCCGAGGAACCCGTAGAAGCGCTCGAAGCCGCGGCCGACCGGCCACTGCTGCTTGCGCGAGGCCATGTTCATCTCGTCCTCGGCGCGTCAGGTGCCACTTGCCGACCATGTAGGTGTTCCAGCCGCGCTCGCCGAGCACCTCGGCGATCGTTGCCGCACTCGAACGGGATGTGGCCGTTCGAGTTCGGGAAGCCGGACGCGGCCTCGGTGATGCGTGGCCATGCCGTTGGTCGTGTGGTTGCGCCCGGTCATCAGGCACGACCGGGTCGGCGAGCACAGCGCCGTGGTGTGGAAGTTGGTGTAGGTCAGGCCGCGCTCGGCGATCCGGTTGATGTTCGGCGTCTCGATCAGCCCGCCGAAGGCTCCATCGCCGAGAAGCCGACGTCGTCGAGCACGATGTAGAGGATGTTCGGCGTGCCCTCAGGCAGCGATCGGCTGCGTGTAGGGCCCCCAGTCCGGCACGGACTTGGTCACGTCGACATTGATCACTCCGCGGAACGGCTTCGCCACGACTTCTCCTTCTGCCCGGGCGGGCTCCCTGATTTGGGGGTGCTTATGGCTGAGCCACAGCTGGGGTTAGGGCCACGGCCACGGCTGGGGTTAGTCCCAAGGCCGTGTAGTTAGGGGCTGGTGGCGGCTGTCAAGGTTTCGGGCGGGTTTGAGGATGTCGATGGTGAGCGGTGGCTTTGTAGCTGGTCGCGGTCGGTGTCCGCGGCCGCGGGCCTGGTATTTGGAGATGGCGCGTTTGACGATGCGGGGGCTGGCCCGCAGCCGCCGGGCGGGCAGCAGGATGCCCAGGACCAGGCGGCCGATGTGCCGGCCAGGTCGAGGCGGTCGCCGGCGATGACGCCGGCGGCCTGGATGACCTGGTCGCGGGCGGCCTGCCAGGCGATGGTGAAGCTGGCCCGGTCGGGGTCGGTGCCGGGGCGGGTGGCGGTGGCGTCGGCCATCGCGGTGCGCAGGACCTGGTAGGTGACCAGCAGGGCGTAGATCTCCTGGGTCGACGCCGGCCGGGGTGCGGGCGCGCAGCACCCGGCCGCCGAGGATGGTGGACTTGAGCTCCAGGTAGGCGGTTTCGATCTCCTACCGCTCGTGGTAGAGGCACGATCAGGCTGCTGGCGGGGTAGCGGCGGTGGTCGAGCAGGGTGGTGATCAGCCGGTAGAGCGCCGGTGCGCCGTGCCCGCCGCTGGTCGCGACGGTGATCTGGGCGTCGATGACCCGCACCGGCACGCCGCCGAACGTGACAGGTAAGAGCCGTCGCGGCAGCGGCGCAGGACGGGCAGTCCCGGGGCGCCCCGGCCGGTCCTGACCCGGACCAGGAACTCTGCCCCGGTACCGGGCGATCTGGGCGGCCAGGGCGCCGGCGGCGAAGTTCCGGTCGGCCAGCATGATCATGCCCGGCCGGAGGCTGCGCAGCAGGCCCGGGGCATAGGTGGTCTCCCCGCTGGTGATCGGGCCGAACACCGCATCGATGACGGTGCGGGTGCCGCACGCGACCAGGGCCAGCAGCCGGACCTGCGGGTAGCCGGTGCCGCCGTGGTTGCCGCCGCCTGCTTGGCTGAACACGGGCCAGGTTCGCCGGGGTGTCCGGCACCGTCATGATGGTGCCGTCGATCGCGCAGACCAGCAGCCCACGCCACCACACCCCGCGGTCGCGCGGGACCGCGGCCGGGCCGCGCAGCAGATCGAACAAGCCACCGCAGCGGCGCGGCCCGACCCGGCGGCGCGCCTGCGCCAGCGCGCCCGGCGTCGGGGCCGCCACCGGCAGGCCGGCCAGGCCCGCGGTCAGCTCGCGCCACACGCCCGGGTACCCCAGCTCGGCGAACAGGCACGCGGCCAGCAGCAGTAGACCACCACCCGCGACGGCAGGTCCCGCACCCGCGCTGCACCGCCCCGGTCTGTGCCAGCGCCGCATCGACCATCTCAAACGGCACGATCTGGGTCAGCTCGCCCAGATGACCGGGCGCGAACCGGCCACCCGCCACCGCCACCAGCGCGGGTGATGACACACTGGACATCCAACGGAGTTCCTGTCCTGTCAGCGATCTTGGTTGACGCTGTTCTAGCAGGAACTCCGTTGCCATCTCAGCAGCTTGACAACCGCACCCGAACCTTAACTACACGGCCTTGGGGTTATCCACGGCCACGGCTGGGGTGAAGGCCCCGTAGCGGCAGATCTCACATGCACGTAAAACCGTAGGAGCCAGGACACGCGGCAGCATCACTCCCTGCGGGTGACGGCAAGTTACCCCAGCTCCGGGACGCCTAGGTCATGATCAGCGTGCGGTGCCGGCGAGACCGGGCGGCTGATGATCTCGGTGCGGGACAGTCCGGGCGGCGCGGCCCTCAGGCCGGCTGATCGCAAATGCGGTAGCCGACGCCGGGCCTGGTCGCGATCACGGGCGGGTCGCCGAGCTTGCGGCGCAGCCGGCCGATCGTCACCGTCACGGTGTTGGTAAACGGATCGGCCTGCTCGTCCCAGACCTGCTCGAGCAGATCCTCGGCGCGCAGGAACGCAGGCGAGGCGACAAGCAGCGCCTCCAGCACGCCGAACTCCTTGACCGACAGGTCGAGCTGCCGTCCGTCCCGCGTCACGGTCCGCCGCATCGGATCGAGCTCGATCCCGGCGGCGCGCAGCGTGCGGGCCCGGGCGGATGGCTGCCGGCGGGCCAGCGCCCGGACCCGGAGGACAAGCTCCGGGAAGTGGAACGGCTTACCCAGGTAGTCGTCGGCGCCCAGGCCCAGGCCGGTCACCCGGTCGCCGGGCGCCCCGGCCGCGGTCAGCATGAGGACCATCGCCCGGTCGCCGCGGTCGGTGATCATCTGGCACAGGGCGTCGCCGTGGATGCCGGGCAGGTCGCGGTCGAGCACGACGACATCGTAGGAGTTGAGGTCGAGCTTCGCGGCTGCCGCCAGCCCGTCGTGGGCGGCGTCCACGGCCATGCCCTGGTCCCGCAGGCCCTCCACCAGGACTTCGGCCAGCGACCGCGAGTCCTCGACGACCAGCACCCTCATGCCGGCGCTCCCGCCGGGACGGCTGCCGATGTCGTCGCCGCGACCGCGGGCAGGTTGACGCAGACGCGCAGCCCGCCGCCGGGCCTGGCCCGCAGGTCCAGCGTGCCGCCATGGGCCTCCGCGATGGCCGCGACTATTGACAGGCCGAGGCCCGAGCCTTTGTCCGTGCCGATCCGGTCCGCCTCCAGCCGCCGGAACGGCTGGGAGAGCTCGGCTACCTGCTGCTGGTCGAGGACCTGGCCTCCGTTCTCGACGACCAGCCGGGCGCCCCCGCCGGAAGCCCTGGTCGTGATGGCGATCCAGCCGCCCGGGTAGTTGTGGCAGACCGCGTTGTCGATCACGTTCTCCACCATGCGGCTCAGCAGAGCCGGGCTCCCGGCCACCCAGGCGCCGCCCTGGCTGCTGGTGTCCTGCACAGTGAGATCCATGGCCCTGATGGCGGCTTCCTGATCGGCTAGCGCGGAGCCCACGATGTAGTCGAGCGGCAGGACGGCCCGGCCGGGCATCGACCGGTGCTGGGCCCGGGCCAGCACGAGGAAGGCCTCCAGCAGCCTCTCGATCCGGTCAAGCTCGGTGCGCAGCCGCCCCGCCAGCGCGACCGTCTGCGGCGGGGCGGGCTCGGGCTTAGCCAGCGCCACGTCGAGGGCCGCGCGCATCGTGGTCAGCGGGGTACGCAGCTCGTGCGAGGCGTTGGCGACGAACCGGCGCTGGGCGTTGAAGGCGGCCTCCAGCCGCTCCAGCAGGCCGTCGATGGTGTCACCGAGTTCTTTCAGCTCGTCCTTCGGGCCGTGCAGGGCGAGCCGCTCGTGCAGGCTGTCCTCGGAGATGCGCTGGGCCGCCGCGGTCATCCTCCGGACCGGCCGCAGCGCCCGCCCGGCTATCAGCCAGCCGAGCGCGACCGATATCACGGTCATGATGGCCAGGGCGATCAGCGAGGCGATCAGCAGCTGATGCGGGAGCTTGCCCTGGCCCGCCTGGCTGGCAGCCTGCGACTGCAGGTTCTGGAGCTGGGCCTGCAGCATCTGGATGCGCGCCTGGGCCTGGGCCAGCGCAGAACCGGGCCTGGCCTGACCCGCGGCGGGGACGGCTCGGACCGACGCCGAACGCGCCACGGCGACGCCGCTGGCAATCGCCAGCAGCACTGCGCCGGATACGAAGAACAAGATCCCGTACAGGACGGTCAGCCGTACTCGCACGGTACGGCCGGGCAGCCGCAGTCTGGTCGGCCGCACGGGCAGGCGCTGGGCCTGCATATGCCTCTCCTCCCGTCGGCAATGCCCTGATCAGGGGCTTCGGCCCTGCCATCTCAGCATGCCCGGCCGGGCCTAACAACGGCATAACAGCCTGCGTGCGGCCCATGTTATGGCCGCTTCCCGTAGAACCAGGTCTCGGCAAGTTCCACCCCGACCACAGAAGGAAAACGGGAATGCAAGCCACGATCGAAGTGTCCGGACTGCGGAAGCGGTTCGGTCCGACCCTGGCGCTGGACGGCATGTCGTTCACCGTCCAGCCCGGCCAGGTGACCGGCTTCGTCGGCCCGAACGGGGCCGGCAAGTTGACCACGATGCGGGTCATCCTCGGCCTGGATGCGGCCGACGAGGGCAAGGCGACCGTCGGCGGCACGTCATACGCGAGCCTGCGGCAGCCGATGCGGGTGATCGGATCGCTGCTCGACGCGGGGGCACTGCAGCCGAGCCGGTCCGCCCGCAACCACCTGCTCTGGCTCGCGCACTCGCAGGGCCTGGACGCCAAGCGGGTGGACGAGGTCATCGAGCAGGCTGGCCTCCAGGGCGTGGCCAGGAGACGGGCGGGCGGCTACTCGCTCGGCATGCGGCAGCGGCTGGGCATCGCCGCCGCGATGCTGGGCAACCCGGCCGCGATCATGCTGGACGAGCCGTTCAACGGGATGGACCCGGAGGGCATCGTGTGGATGCGCGGGTTCTTGCGCTCGCTGGCCGCCAACGGCCGGGCGGTGCTGGTCTCAAGCCATCTCATGAGCGAGCTGCAGGACACCGCCGATCACCTGGTGGTCGTAGGCCGCGGCCAGGTCATCGCCGACACCACGGTGGCGAGCCTGCTGGCGGCGGCGTCCGGGGACCGGGTGACGCTGCGCACGTCAGCCCGGCCGCAGGCGAGGGCGGTGCTCGAGAACGCGGGGGCCACCGTCGTGGCCAGCGGCCAGGACGTGCTCACGATCTCCGGGCTGCCGGCCGAGCGGGTGGTCGCGCTGCTCAGTGAGCTGGCCGTGCCGTTCTCCGAGGTCTCCGCGCACCGGGCGACCCTGGAGCAGGCCTATATGGAGCTCACCAGGCAGGCTGTCGAGTTCCGCCCGGCCGGCTTCGACGCCGGCGCGGCGCAGGAGGTGCCGCGATGACGACCCCGGCCATCTCTGTGCCGCGGCCCGAAGCCGGGTCCGGCGACGAACCCCGCGGCGGCGGCTTCGGCTCCCTGCTGCGGGCCGAGTGGATCAAGTTCCGCAGCGTGCGCGGCTGGGTGATCGGCATGATCCTGGCCGCGCTGCTGACCATCTTCCTCGGCGTGTTCGCGGCCGCTAACGCGAACATCGGCTGCCAGATCAACGGCGGTCCGCCGAAATCGGGCAAAGCCTGCCTGCCCTACATCCCGCACGGGCCGGGCGGCGAGATCGTGACTGACAGCTTCTCCTTCGCGCGCCAGCCGCTGACCGGGAACGGCACAATCACCGCGCGCGTCACCTCGCTCACGGGCGAGCACGCCGACCTTAACGGGGGGCCTGCTCAGGTTGGCAGCGGCATGGTGCCCGGCCTGGCGGAGTGGGGCAAGGCAGGGATCATCATCAAGCAGAGCACCCACCAGGGCTCCGCTTACGCGGCGATGATGGTGACGGGCAGTCACGGGGTCCGGATGCAGTACAACTTCACCGGGGATACCGCCGGGATGCCTGGGGCCGTCTCGGCGGCGCATCCACGCTGGCTGCGGCTGGCTCGCTCCGGCGACACGATCACCGGCTACGACTCCGCCGACGGCAGGCGCTGGACCCCGGTGGGCACGGTCCAGCTAACCGGGCTGCCGTCCACCGTCCAGGTCGGCATGTTCGCTGCCTCGCCGTTCTACTCGGTGACCCAGAACTCGTTCGGCGGGAACAGCAACGCCGGGGGCCCGGCCCAGGCCACCGGGGTCTTCGATCATGTCAGCCTGACCGGCAGGGCATCCAGCGGCACCTGGACCGGCACCACGGTCGGCGGCGGGGGCCCGGCCGGGGCCGGGCCGGGGCCGGGCGGCGGCTCGGCGCCGTTCACCCGGAACGCCGGCACGTTACACGCTGACCGGCTCGGGTGACATCGCGCCCGTCACGCCAGGGCCAGACAGCCCGTTCCCGACGGTCACGATTGAGCAGAGTCTGGTCGGCGCCTTTCTGGGGCTGATTGTGATCGTGGTGGTGGCGGCGATGTTCTTCAGCACCGAGTACCGGCGCGGCCTCATCCGTACCACGCTGGCCGCCACCCCGCGCCGCGGCGCGGTGCTGGCCGCCAAGGCGGTGGTGATCGGCGCGGTGGCCTTCGTCACCGGGCTGATGGCCGCCGTGATTTCGATCGCCGTTGGTGTGCCGAAGGAGGAGAACCAGGGCCAGATACTCCTGACCGCGCCCGTGCTGACCGAGATCCGGGTCATCGTCGGCACGGCGGCCATGCTGGCCGTGGCCGCGGTCTTCGCCGTCGCCCTGGGTGCCATCCTGCGGCGCAGCGCCGCCGCGATCACGATCGCGGTCGTCACGGTCATCATGCCGTTCCTGCTGACCGCGCTCAATGTCGTGCCCGCCGGGACCGGCGACTGGCTGCTGCGGCTGACCCCGGCCGCGGGCCTGGCGATCGAGCAGAGCATCCCCCGGTACTTCCAGGTCACCACCGTCACCTCGCCCGTGCGGGGCTACTATCCGTTGTCGCCCTACGCCGGGTTTGCCGTGCTGTGCCTGTGGGCGGCGGCAGCCCTGGCCCTGGCCCTGGTCATGCTGCGGCGGCGGGACGCATGAGTGCCGCCGTGCAGACGCAGCCAGCGCCGGCGATGGCCACGGCGGCCGCGCGCGGGTCGGGCCTGCGCCACGCGCTGCACGCCGAGTGGACCAAGCTGCGCACGGTCTCCGGACCCGCCTGGCTGCTCCTCGGGGTCGCGGCGCTGACCATTGCGGTCAGCGCCGCGGCCGCCGGGGCCACCCACTGCCCGCAGAACCTGACCTGCCCGGTCGACACGACCAAGCTCAGCCTGACCGGGATCCAGTTCGGCCAGGCCGTGGTCGCGATCCTGGCCGTGCTGACGGTCAGCAACGAGTACAGCTCGGGCATGATGCGCGTCACCCTCGCGGCGATGCCCAGGCGGCAGGCGGTGCTGGCGGCCAAGGCGATCCTGCTGGCCGCGCTGGTGCTGGTGGCCGGCGCGGTGGCGGTGTCCGGCTCGGTGCTGGCCGGCCACCTGATCCTGCCCGGCCACGGCTTTACCGCCGCGCGCGGCTTCCACCCGCTCTGGCTGAGCTACGGGCCGACGCTGCGCGCCGCCTGCGGTTCGGTCCTGTACCTGGGACTGATCGCGCTGATGAGCCTCGGCGTCGCGGTGCTCGTGCGGGACTCGGCCGTGTCCATCGGCGTGGTCCTCGCGCTGCTGTACCTGTTCCCGATCATCTTGTCGTTCATCGGGAACCAGCACTGGCAGCACCGGCTCGAGCGCTGGACACCCACGGTCGCGGGGCTGACCATCCAGGACACCACCGGCCTGCGGAGCCTGGCGATCACGCCGTGGGCCGGGCTGGGCGTGCTGGCGATCTGGGCCGAGCCGCGATGCTGGCCGGGGGCCTGGTGTTCCGGTTCCGCGACGCCTAGCCGGGCGGACCGGGGGCCCCGCTGGTGCTGGGCCCCCGGGTTTACGCTGCCCCTGGGACACCAGGCCATGGCCGTCAGCGGACACGGCAACGCCGGCGGCGCGGCCTATCTCCGGCGTCCTGGGCAGCGGTAGGCTGGCCGCAGCAGGCAGCGGGAGGCGCGATGGTCTGGCTCGGTGGCCCGCGGGGGAGGGGCGGCAGGACCAGGGGGATCGTGCTGCATGATCCTCCCCCCGGCTATCGCCTGCCCAGGCTCAGAATCCCGTTGAAGGAGCGGCAACGGGAGGCACGCGAGGACTGGGTCCTCATGCGCGTCGCCACCGTAGTCGTGGTGCTTGCGGCTGCTGCGATCGCCGTGATCTTTGTCCTGATGATCGCGGGCTATCACTAGCCCTCAGTCTTACTCGTTCGCGACCGGTTGCTTGCCTCACCGTTTCTCCAGCAGGCCGAGGTCGCGCAGGCTCTCGGCGGTTTCAACGATCGTGGTCTCGGCTGGGCGCGGGCGCCATCCGAGCTCCTGCTTGGCGCGGTCGTTGTGGATGATCAGCCGGGGCGGCTCCGGTCCTGGTGCCTCTTCGGTTGGTACTCGCTCGGCCAGCGGGCCGAGCCGCTCGCGCAGGATCTGGGCCATCTGAAGGAAGCTGATCGTCGGCCCGTCGGCCAAGGCCAGGTACCGCTTTCCGGCCGCCTCAGGCGCGGCCATCGCCCGGATGTGCAGATCGGCCACGTCACGCACGTCGGCGACGCCGAAACGCTGGCGTCGCACTACGGGCATTGTCCCGTCGAGCATCGCCTTGGTCAGCTGCAACGACGAACGCGCTTGCGCCGTCAAGGTCGGGCCGAGGATGAACGTGGGGTTGACCACGACCAGCTCGGTGTCGCCACCCTCATGCTCGATGAAGTCCCAGGCGGTTCGCTCGGCGATCGTCTTGGACCGCGGGTAGGGCGGAAGGCCGGGCGTGTCGGGGTCGGTCCAGTCGGCCTCGGTGTACTCGGCACCCGGCTTTGGTGAGTAACCGACCGCCGCGAACGACGAGGTCAGCACGACACGCCGGACACCGGCGTCGCGCGCGGCCCGCAGGACACGCAGCGTGCCATCACGGGCGGGAACGATCACCTCATCGGGATCGTCGGACTCGATCATTGGCGAGGCGACGTGGTGGACCTCCGCGCAGCCGGCCGCCGCGGCCGCCCAGCCCTCGTCGGCGGTCAGCTCGGCGGTGACGGCCTCCAGCCGGCAGTCGTCCGCATCGCCGCGACGCACCGCCGCACGCACATCGCCCTCGCGCTCCAGGGATCGCACCGTCGCGCGCACCCGGCGCCCATCCCGCAGCAGCGCAGCGATCAGCTGCGTGCCCAGATAGCCGGACCCGCCGGTCACCAGCACCGGGCTCATCGCAGCACCACCTCTTCCAGGCGGGGATACATGTCCTGCACCCGCAGGTTTGCCTCGGCCTCCGCGTCGGGATCACCGTGGTCGCGGGCATCCCACAACGCTGCCTTCGCGCGGAGGTAGTCAAGGTGGATGTGCAGCGTCGCGATCTGGGCTTTGATCCGCTCGGCGTGACGCAACAACAGATCGCGCTGCTCACCCGCCGCCTCATGTCCACGCGTGCGGTTGGCCTGGTATGTGCGCATGTCTTCGATGCCCACGCCCATGGCGCGCAGGCAGGCCAGCGCCTGCAACGTATCGACGTCGTCCTCGCGGTAGCGGCGGTGCCCGCTGCTTTCGTCACGCTCGATCGGGCCTATCAACCCGACCTGCTCGTAGTAGCGCAGTGTGGGCTCGCTGAGACCGCTGCGCCGGGATACATCCTGGATGGTTAGCGCTGTCATACGAGCAGCAAAACAAACCTCAAGCGCTTTAAGTCAAGCGGTCGCGGGAAACCTGGGCGCGATCCGCTGGCCGCCTTTGGGTGGGCCAGCGCGATAGACGAAGTCGAACACCAGAGCACCCAGGGCCCGCTGTGCGGCCTGATACGCTGGCTAGCGTTGGCGCGAAGACTGAGACCGAAAGCTGGCGGGCCGAATCCCGCGCCTCAGGAGTACCAATTATGGATGAAGTCGGCAGGGGCTTTCCGCCGGGCGACCTCCGGGTATCTGACGCCGACCGCGACCGGGCCCAGTCCGAGCTGAGCAAAGCCTTCCAGGTTGGCCGGATCACAGCCGACGAATTCGATCAGCGATCCGGGCAGGCCCTGCGCGCCCGCACCGGGAAAGAACTCAGCGCCCTGCTCGCCGACCTGCCACTCGATGCTCCCCCTGCGACACGCACCGCCGTCCCGGAACCACGGGATCACGCCTTCGCGGTCCGGGGCCTCATGGGCTCATCCGCCCTCGTCGCCACCCTCCTCTTCGCCAGGACGGTATCGCTCGCCTTTAGTCCCGGCCATTACCTCGGCGACACGCTGGCACCAGCTGGAATCGCAGTACTGCTCGTCGCGCTGATCACCTTCCTGCATGTGACCCGCACTCACCGCGCCACCGTTTCTCCAGCAGGCCGAGGTCGCGCAGGCTCTCGGCGGTTTCAACGATCGTGGTCTCGGCTGGGCGCGGGCGCCATCCGAGCTCCTGCTTGGCGCGGTCGTTGTGGATGATCAGCCGGGGCGGCTCCGGTCCTGGTGCCTCTTCGGTTGGTACTCGCTCGGCCAGCGGGCCGAGCCGCTCGCGCAGGATCTGGGCCATCTGAAGGAAGCTGATCGTCGGCCCGTCGGCCAAGGCCAGGTACCGCTTTCCGGCCGCCTCAGGCGCGGCCATCGCACGGATGTGCAGATCGGCCACGTCACGCACGTCGGCGATGCCGAAGCGCTGGCGTCGCACTACGGGCATGGTCCCGTCGAGCATCGCCTTGGTCAGCTGCAACGACGAACGCGCTTGCGCCGTCAAGGTCGGGCCGAGGATGAACGTGGGGTTGACCACGACCAGCTCGGTGTCGCCACCCTCATGCTCGATGAAGTCCCAGGCGGTTCGCTCGGCGATCGTCTTGGACCGCGGATAGGGCGGAAGGCCGGGCGTGTCGGGGTCGGTCCAGTCGGCCTCGGTGTACTCGGCGCCCGGCTTTGGTGAGTAACCGACCGCCGCGAACGACGAGGTCAGCACGACACGCCGGACACCGGCGTCGCGCGCGGCCCGCAGGACACGCAGCGTGCCGTCACGGGCGGGAACGATCACCTCATCGGGATCGTCGGACTCGATCATTGGCGAGGCGACGTGGTGGACCTCCGCACAGCCGGCCGCCGCGGCCGCCCAGCCCTCGTCGGCGGTCAGCTCGGCGGTGACGGCCTCCAGCCGGCAGTCGTCCGCATCGCCGCGACGCACCGCCGCACGCACAGCGCCCTCGCGTTCCAGGGATCGCACCGTCGCGCGCACCCGGCGCCCGTCCCGCAGCAGCGCAGCGATCAGCTGCGTGCCCAGATAGCCGGACCCGCCGGTCACCAGCACCGGGCTCATCGCAGCACCACCTCTTCCAGGCGGGGATACATGTCCTGCACCCGCAGGGTTGCTTCGGCCTCCGCGTCGGGATCGCCGTGGTCGCGGGCATCCCACAACGCTGCCTTCGCGCGGAGGTAGTCAAGGTGGATGTGCAGCGTCGCGATCTGGGCTTTGATCCGCTCGGCGTGACGCAACAACAGATCGCGCTGCTCACCCGCCGCCTCATGTCCACGCGTGCGGTTGGCCTGGTATGTGCGCATGTCTTCGATGCCCACGCCCATGGCGCGCAGGCAGGCCAGCGCCTGCAACGTATCGACGTCGTCCTCGTGGTAGCGGCGGTGCCCGCTGCTTTCGTCACGCTCGACCGGGCCTATCAACCCGACCTGCTCGTAGTAGCGCAGCGTGGGCTCGCTGAGACCGCTGCGCCGGGATACATCCTGGATCGTTAGCGCTGTCATACGAGCAGCAAAACAAACTTCAAGCGCTTTAAGTCAAGCGGTCGCGGGAATCCGCGGGCGCGATCCGCTGGCCGCCTTTGGGTGGGCCAGCGCGATAGACGAATGTCGAACACCAGAGCACCCAGGGGCCGCTCTGCGGACTGCTACGCTCACCAGCGTTGGCGCGAAGACTCGGACCGAAAGCCGGCGGCCCGAATCCTGCGCTTAAGGAGCACGGATCATGGATGAAGTCGGCAGGGGCTTTCCGCCGGGCGACCTCCGGGTATCTGACGCCGACCGCGACCGGGCCCAGTCCGAGCTGAGCAAAGCCTTCCAGGTTGGCCGGCGCACAGCCGACGAATTCGATCAGCGATCCGGGCAGGCCCTGCGCGCCCGCACCGGGAAAGAACTCAGCGCCCTGCTCGCCGACCTGCCACTCGATGCTCCCCCTGCGACACGCACCGCCGTCCCGGAACCGCGGGATCACGCCTTCGCGGTCCGGGGCCTCATGGGCTCATCCGCCCTCGTCGCCACCCTCCTCTTCGCCAGGACAGTATCGCTCGCCCTTAGCCCCGGCCATTACCTCGGCGACACGCTGGCACCAGCTGGAATCGCGGTACTGCTCGTCGCGCTGATCACCTTCCTGCATGTGACCCGCACTCACCGCGCCTAGCGATCCTTGGTCGCTAGGTTGTGGACGTTTGTGTCAAGTTTTCACGCAGCTGAGCTGAGCCGGGCGGAGGTTATGTAGCTGCTGATGTGCTGGTCGATGGCGCGCAGGGCGGCGCGGAGTTCGGGTGGTGCCTGGGGCTGGTCGGCGGCGAGGAGGGGTCGCAGCAGCCTGTTGTGCAGCTTGGTGTAGAAGACGGCGATCTTGATCCCGTCGGGGGTGAGGACGTAGCGGTTGGTGTGCTCGATCCGGCGGATGAGCCCGGTGAGACGGAGCCGGCGCAGGTCGTAGGTCATCTGGCCGGGGCTGTAGGGGGCGTGCAGCAATCCGGTCATCAAGGCGCGCAGGCTCTTGTTGGTGATGCCGGTCGCGGCGAGCAGGGTGGTGCAGAGGGCGCCGGCCAGGGCCATGACCCGAGGATCGCCGAATCTGAGAGCCGGGGTCCTCCGCCCGTCCGCATCAGCGGAGGGGTGCGCGATCCGCTCAAAGGCTGGGCTCGCGAGGACGGTGCCCTGGCCGGCACGTTCAGCTTCCAGTATGCGGCGGTTGCAGGCACGTGCCCTGTCCTGGAGTTCGGCCAGGTTGGGCAGCCGGGCATTGCAGCCGAGGTCGCGGGGGGCGTTGATGACGGTCTCGATCCGCATCGCCCGGCCGTCTTTGAGGTACTGCTTTATTCTCGAGTGCTTGTAGAAGACGTTGAGCACGACCCCGCCGGTGTCCGGCCCGACCGCAGGGCGGTCGATGGCAGTGCGGAAGACACCGGGGGTGTCACGGCGGATGTGGCGCTTGAAGATGATCCCGGCGTTGGCGGGGCGGCCGATGCCGAGGTTGTCGGCGATCAGGGCCCCGGAGAACGCCCGGGCCCGGCGGGGCGCGCCGGGCACCAGGGTGCGGGACACCCCGGCCTGGCGCATGGAGATCACCTGCCAGTACCCGGCCCGCTGGTCGGCCAGGCCGAAGGGCAGCGGGAGGCGGTGCAGCCACCGCTGGGCGAACACCTCGATGGTGCCCGGCTGCAGCCGGTCGCAGATCTCCTGCAAAGCGGCCGGGTCCTCGCAGGAAGCGAACCCGCCGGCAGCTCAGTGAACGCGATCCCGGCCTGCGCGGCCTGCTGCTTGGCCCACTCATGGCCGTTGACCCAGATCTTGGCGGGATAAGGGAAGTAGGCGCAGACCTTGATGAACGCCGGGCCGAAATCCGCATCCCACAGGTAGAAGTAGTAGCAGGTCACCCGCCGGTCAGCCTTGGCGAAGGTGAACTGCGGCGCCGCCGTGCTGGTCTCCCGCCGGTAAGCGGCCTGCACCCGCTGGAACTCCTGCGCCACCCCGATCGCTGCCACCTGCGGCCGGCCCGTGGCCGCCGCCCGCTTGAAGTACGGGGCCATCACGTCAGCCTTGCGGTCATCCCTGGCGAACCTGACCCAGGGAATCTCGTTGGCCTCGGCGAAGGAGGCCACCGCCCGGCGGAACCGCTGCCCCATCTTGTCGAAGATCGCCGGGGAAGGGATCGGCAGGCCCAGGTGCTGGGTCATGAACGCGACCACCTGCCCGCTCGATTGCAGGACCGGCACGTAGGCATTGAGGTAGACCCGGTCCAGGCACTCGATGTCCAGCTGCACATGCCCGCCGAGGACCTCATTCACCGTCACCACGCGTGCGCCCATGACACCCTCCGCAACCACACCTATGCACGCGAGGATGAACCAAGGCACGCGATCTGACCAGCAGAAACCACCCAGCTAGGCGGTCAGAGGCGGAGCCTCACTGGTACTACAGCCGCACTTCGTTATGCGGCCCGGTGTGGTGGTGGCTGATCCACACCGATACGTGAGCCGGCTCCAGTGCCGCATGCACCACACCGGCCAGGTCATCTTGGACCGCATCCAGGTCCACCGCGTCTTGTAGCCGGGCCGCGAACGCGGCGATGGTCTTGTCGGCGTCGTAGTGGGCCCGGTTGAACCGCCGGTCCACTGCCCGCTGCACCCGCCGCCGCAGCGGGTTGAACAGCGCGCGGCCACTAGCGTGGCGCGGCCACCGCGACCGGGGTAGTGGACCGGCAGCGCCCGGGTGGCCAGCAGCACCAGCCCCGCATACAGCCCGACCAGCAGGCCGGTGACAATCGCGTACGCCAGGGTCCGGCTGATGATCCGGTCGATCTCATAGAGCCGGTACTTCAGCACCGCCACTACGCAGGACAGCGGAATGCCCGCCACCGGCGTCAGCACCATCAGGTTCCAGAACACGAAATCAGACCCAGTGCTGGCGCCGTGGGTGAGCGCGCTTGCGGTGATGAGTGCTGCTGCCCATACGGCCGTTAGCAGGCCGACATAGCCGAGCCAGGCCAGTTGCTTGCGCCGCTCGGCACCCGCGCCGTGTCGCCGCACGAACACCGAGGCCACAATGAGCACTGCGGTAACCAGCGCGAGGCGGAAGCTCACCGCGATCAAGCCGCTGAACCAGCCGTGCCGCGGGAAGATCCCCAGCGGGTTCGGATAGCTGGCCCCCGCCGCCTCCAGGCATTGGCGAACCCGCCGCTGATGCTCGTACCGGCCTGCATCTGCGCCGCGAACCAGCCCGTCACGACCACGACCATCGCCCACAGCAGCGGCCGCCACCGGCGCGACGGCAGCCGCCCGTCCGGAAACAGCAAGACGAGCAATGAAAGCAGCACGACCGTCAGCACGGCCGCGCTGCCGGAGAGCCATCCCACCCACCGGGCGGCGGGCAAGGTCCCAGGAGCGGTGGCCAACCCGTACAGGGCATATTGCTCCGCCAGCGCAGAAACCGCCAGCGACAGCCCGATCAGGCACAGCAGCCAGCCGATGACATTAGCCGGAAGGCGGCTGGCGATCAGGCGACCGGAGCCCCCGTACAATCCGACGGCCACCGCGACGACAACGTAAATGCCGAGCTGCCTCGCGCCCACCTGCCGGGCCTCGGCATTCAGCCCCGCCAGCACCAGCGCCGCCACCAGCACAAGCCCGGTCAAACCAACAAGCGACCAGGCCATTACACATACCTGGTTCCGGCCGTCATGCCTCACGAACGCCACGGTACGCCCGGACCGTTCCGGGAACGTTACCGCTCAGCACGGAACCCCGGTGAGTCAAGATCACCAACTGGAGGCGCGGCCTCCATAACGAAGTGCGGCTGTAGTACTAGTTACGTCACGGCACTCCGGCGTCTGTGCGCAGCCATAAGTCACCGCCATCGCCCGGGCGGCGAGGTGCGGGCACGGCGCTGGAACGGGCCACCGATCGAGGACGGGTGGCGATGTCCGGGTCGCCGGGGCCGGGGCTCATCGTGGCCTCGCCAGTGCCGGACCGGCCGGGCGTAGCCTCGGGCAGCCCGACATGCTCGGCGTATGCCTCAAGGCCCGCCTCCAGCGTGTATGGCCCACGGATCCGCTGAAGCCGGGGCGGGATCGCCTCATAATCCAGATACGGGTGATCACCGCAGTCGCGGCAGATGATCTCGAACAGGCCGGTGCGGTGACCTCTGCGGTCAGACGCGACCCAGGCCGATTGGCGCCGCAGGCTGGC
Source organism: uncultured Actinomycetes bacterium (assembly GCA_963718305.1). Lineage (GTDB taxonomy): Bacteria > Actinomycetota > Actinomycetes > Streptosporangiales > Streptosporangiaceae > RYN-230. The sequence continues at coordinate 329,268 of CAVQZG010000017.1, read as the reverse complement.
TGTCCGGCCATGTCCGGGCTGGCCAGCAGGAGGGAGCGGCCCCGGAGGGTCGATGCGGGGCCACGGCCCAGGCGCATCATGCAGCACGCGGGATGTGGGGACGGTACTCAGACGAGGAGGCGGTGTGCTGCTCGTCTCGATATCTGGCTGTTCGGCGCTACTCATTTCGGCCCCCGGCTCAATTTCGGCCCCGGCGGCGCAGGTCGCACTGCTGCCGGGGCCTAGGGCAGCATTATCCCTTAGGCATCACGATACTCGCCGGTCTTTACGCAGTAACCCGAGTGAGTTGGACGGATTGCCTGCGCGACAATGCTGAACGTCCTTTACTCTTCGGTTCCCCCACGTGGCCACGTTTGCCTGCCATTCGCCTGCGGTTCACCTATTACTAGCCGCCAGCCGTCGTCAGGGTTTGATGTACGTCAACGCGACTGAAGTGAGTGTCAGCGCGGCGCCCACCAGGACCAGGGCTACGCCAACAGTGGCCATGCGCTCTCAGAGTGATAGGCGTGTGGTCCCCAGATGGTCCCAACATGTCGTTAAGAGCGATGGCTAACGGGGCGGGGACGGGGGCTGGGCTGCTAGCGAGATCATGCAGGGACGCAGCAGGCTGATGACCTGCGCCGGGTCGGCGGTGGCGAGCTCGTCGGACTTGATGAGGTGCCGGGAGACCATGACGCCGAGGGTGATGGCGCTGATGATCGCGGCCCGCAGGCTCGCGTCGCTGGCGGGGATGGCCTGCGCGATCTGCGACTCGTAGCGGGCTGCAGCGACGCTGGCGGCGCTGGCGGCCTCGGGATTGGTCAGCATCGACCGCAAGAGGGTCAGCGAGGCTGTCGGCTCGCTCGCCAGACGGTCGGCGAGCGTGGCGAGGATCTGCTCGGCCGCCTGCCCGGGCGCTCCGCTGAGCCCGGGGACGGGGGCGGTTTCGATCACTTGCCGGAATAGCTCCTGCTTGGACCCGAAGTAGTGCATGACCAGGGCCGCATCCACGCCTGCGGCCGAGGCGACGGCCCGGATGGTGGTCCGCTCGTACCCGGCGGCGAGGAAGATCTGGGCCGCGGCGTCGAGGATGCGTGCTTCGGTGCGGCGGCGCTGCTCAGCGCGCGAATTGGGCGGGGGAGTGGTCATTAATTCATTCTACGGGCGTTGACCGGGGCGGCCGATCCGTTCTATGGTTGTTCAATCAACGTATGTTGAATGAAATCGCCTGAACGAAGGGAAGGCCGCATGCCATCCGCCACACCCGCCGATGTCCTGGCCCAGCGCCGCCAGCTGATCCTGAGCGGGGATACCGACGGCTACGCTGACCTGTTCGCGCCCGATGGGGTGATCGAGTCGCCCTTCGCGCCGCCGGGCGCGCCTTCGCGCCTGGAGGGCCGGGAGGCGATTCGCGAGTACTCGCGCCACGTCACGGCGTCGCCGGTGCGGCTGGAGGGCTTCGAGGAGCTAGAGCTCTACCAGACCCAGGACCCGGAGGTGGTGATCGTGGAGGTGCGGGCGAAGGCCACCCTGACCACGACGGGCCGGTCACTCGTGACGACGTCCATCCAGATCTACCGGATCCGGGACGGCCAGATTGTGCTCTTCCGCGACTTCGCCAACCCCCGGGTTCTGGAAGACGTGATCAGCGAACCCCCGTCCGGAAAGCTGATGCAGCCGGAGATGCCAGGTCAACCGAGACGAGGGAAGGCCGCCGCAACCGGCCAGGAACCAGCCCGGCCAGAGCCAGCAGCTCGGCCGCAGGTCCGAAGGAGAGCGATGTTCGCGCGCGTGATCACAGCCCAGGCGGGAGCCGAGGGATTCGACGGCACCATCCGCCTTTTCGAGCAGCAACTGCCCGGCGCTCGCCAGCAGCCCGGATTCAAAGGCTATTACCTGCTCACCGACGCCAAGACCGGCAAGCTCGTCATCATCTCGCTGTGGGAGACCCGCGAGCAGATGGACGAAGTCACAGCCGGGGCCGGGCCGTCCGGCATCCGGGACCGCGGCCATCCAGCGACGGGACTCACGGCACTGCACCTGGAAACCTACGAAGTCACGATGCACGCCTGAGCCAATAGGCCTTCAATAACTCAGGCCTGCGTCAGAAGTCCGCGAAGGCGACTTTGTGACCCGAGGCGTCAAGGGGTGTCACATTCCAGTTCACATAGGCCGACCCTGGCGGCTGGGTGATGAAGAACCGGCCGTGCGGCAATCCGGCATGTGAAGGGAACGGCCCGGTCCGCACCAGTACAGGCGCATACCCAGGAGCGGTCAGCCGCACCATGACGGCTGAGGCTGGCACTGGCCCGTAGTAGAAGGTCGATCCAGCCGGACCGAGTCCTTCGGCCCAGAATGACTACCGCTAGGAGGGACCGAGGATGATCCGCCAGTCCACCCTGTTCGTCGGCTGAGCGAGCCGGCCGGCCGTGGAACCGCTATTCCAGGCGGATCGTGCCGTCGGCCACGACGAGGCCGGAGCCGCTGACGGTGACCTGGTTGCCGGTGACGCTGACCTGGATCCGGCTCGGCCGGCCCAGGGCGCGGCCCTGCTCGATGACGACCGTGCCCTCGGAGGCGGCGCCGGAGCAGACGAGCAGCGCAGCCAGCGGTCCGGCGGCGGTTCCGGTAGCGGGGTCCTCGGCGATCCCCATGATGGGATTGAAGAACCTGGAGTACGCGACGGCGTCGTCGTCTCCGGGCTCGAGGCTGTAGAGGTAGGCGCCCTCGCCCCCCGCGTGCGCAAGGACACTGGCCAGGCGCGCGGCGTCGGGCTGGGCGCGATCGACCGCGGCGCGGGCGCGGACCGGCACCATCAGATGACTCGCCCCGGTGCCGGCCACCTGCGCGGGAACACCCGGCGCGAGGTCATCTTCGGCCAGGCCAAGAGACCCTGCCAGTTCTGCCCGATCCTCTACGGTCGCGCCGAACACGGGTGCCGACTGGTCCATCGACACCACCGGGCGTTTCCCGGCGCGGTCGACGCGCACCGGAAGCACCTCCTCACCGATCTGCTGGGCGAACCCCTCCTGCCCGGAGGGCAGCCGCCCGCTGCCGGCCAGCCAGAGCCAGGCGCCGAGCGCGTTGTGGCCTGCGCCGTAGACTTCGGCGCCGATTGGGGTGAATGACCGCAGCCTCCAGGTAGCGCCGGGCATCCCGGGGGGCATCAGGAAGGTGGTCTCGGACTGGTTGAATTCCCTCGCGATGGCGCGCATCTGCGCCTCGGCGAGGTCATCGGCGTCGGGCACCAGGGCGAGCGGGTTGCCGGTGAGCGGGCGCTGCGCGAAGACGTCGATCAGGTAGAACCGGGCCGACAGCGCGGGGGAGTGTGACATGTCACTATTCTCCGGGTGAATTTTGGCTATGCGGAGCCAGATGCGCGGAGCCCGGGTCGCGGCGAGCGACCACCACGCCCGCGCCGGCGGTGATGGATCCTGTCCGCCAACGGCGTTCGCATCGAGGAATCAGCGACCTGGTCGGCCACAGCGGCACAACCGTCACCGAGTCCGTCCACCGCCTCGAGATCCGGCGCGCGCTCACCACCGACGCCACGGCCATGAACAAGATCCTCAGCAAGCGGACCAGATCGGCCTAGCCCGTCACTGAACGGCACCAAGAAGTACCAACCGGGGCGGCTCCCGCCTGGCTCCCGAAGATCAAAAGGGGTCCCGGACCAAGATCCGAAACCCCTTCTGACCTGCTGAGCACTGGTCGGGACGGCCGGATTTGAACCGGCGACCCCTTGACCCCCAGGCACGAATCGGGTGTCTGGACCGGTCTGAGGGAGTCGGGCGGGGAGCCTCCTCCTGCAGATTCGCTCCGTCAGGATCGGGGTGAGTCCGGGGGAGTCAGCGGGCATTGGCTCCCGTGATTGGCTCCCTGGATTCCTTGGCCCGCCGTCATCTGCGCTGGGTACGCCGGGTTTCCGGCCCGCCGCTGGCTCCCGCACAGCTCGTCTTGAATGACGTCACCACCTTTTATTTCAAGTCTGATGGGGGTGACGGGTTCCGCGAGAGCGGGTTCTCCAAGGAGCGGCTGCTGGAGCCGCAGATCACCATCGGCGTGCTCACTGTCCCGCTATGCGTCGTACTTATTCGGCCCAGGCGTCCCGGGAAGACAGTAGAACACGATCAGCGTAATGGTGCCAATGACAGGGATGAAGCCGATGAGCCACCAGAACCCGCTCTTGCCGGAGTCGTGCAGCCGCCGGATCGACAGGCTGATAGTCACGATGGCGACGACCACATAGATGATGTACTGGATCGCGACGGCATGGACCGCGCTCCCGATGACGGCGCCTATCACATCGATGATGATGGCGCCGAGGAAGAACCACCAGAACGCGGATCGTGAGGCGCGGCCGTTGAAGGTGACGATGTTCTTGAAACCCTCGGAGATCGCCTCCCCGAAGCTGACGGGCCCGCCCTGCAGATAGCCCCGCTGGCTGGGGTCCCAGCCGTCCTGCGGCGGCTGCCCGTAACCGCCTGACGGGTCCTGCGGGTACGGCTGGTAGGGGCTGCTCATGAATATCCTCCATTTTATTTCCGCGGTTTTCAGCGGTTCCTGCTCTGGGAACGTTACCGATTCTGGCCCGGTTCGGGCCGCGAGGAAAGTAATTTCAGCGTTTTTCGTGCTCCTTATGCGGCGAACCTGACTGGCGACACATTTCTCACGCTGCGGTGGGAACGCAGTCTGGGTGCGCAAGGGTCTGGCTGGCTCATCAACCGCGGCCTAAACATAGCCTTAAGCGACCGGACGGTCCAGACCGCGAGCTAGGGCAAGCGGTCTCACTGACGCCCCGGGGTCCTGCTGATGGTAGATCACGGAACATCGAGGCAAGAGCACTCCGATGGTCCGAGATCGATCTCGATGAGGGCACCGTGGCGGTCTACCGGTCCGTGCGGGCCAAGGGCGACACCAAGACCCGCACCGCAAGCGGCAGGCCGCCGAACGCCTCCAGGCGGGCGAGCAATGGCAGGACCTCGACCTGATCTTCTGCCGCGAGGACGGCACCCCGCTAGATCGCTGGCAGGTCCGCCGCGAGTTCGCCGTCATCACCAGAGCCGCGGCCCTGGGGGACCAGTGGACACCACGGGAGCTACGGCACTCGTTCGTGTCCATCCTCAGCGTCAACGGCGTCCGCATCGAGGACATCAGCGACTTGATCGGTCACAGCGCACAACCGTCACCGAGTCCGTCTACCGGCATGAGATCCGGCCCGCGCACACCACGGGAGCCACGGCCATGAACAAGATCCACAGCAAGAAGCGCCAGATCGGCCTAGCGCATCACCAACCGTCACCAGCGAACACCAACCCCGGGTGACTCCCCGTCTGGCTCCTTCCTAATCGAGGCCGCGTCTGTTCGCGCTGGCCTGTCCTCAGTGAGTCATATCCGGCAGGCCCGGTTCACTGATGCTTCGCGGGGTTCCAAGTGCGTAGGGTGGCAGTCGTGCCCAGGAGCGCGGACAGTGCCGCTGACCGCCCGGCTGGCCGCACGCGGCCTGACCGGATCGAGCACGCGCTATGAGCGGTGGCGCCGCGCGGCCTGCTGCCCCGGCAAGAAGCGGCGCGGGGCCGGCCTGGGGCACGGCTCGGTCTCCGTGCTCGACGCCGCGACCGTGGAGATCGCTGCGGGCGTCAACTGCAGCGAGTCGGCCTGTCCCGGGCGCGGTCACCGTGATTCAACATGGCCCTTCCGGCTGCCCGGACCTCAGGAGCTTAACCCGCTATGCAGCGCGCTTCCGGCGGTGTCTGCGACCGCTGAGCGCGATAATTCAAGAGGAAGAACCAAGCGCATGACCCAGTACTTCGGTTACGCCGTTGACCGCCGATACCTGCCCGTGCTGCTCCCCTTCCGGTTCAAGCGGGACCGGGACGGCGTGACGTTGACCGACAACGCGTTTGAGGCCACCTTCGGCTTCTTCAGGGTGACCACCACCCGGGACAACATCACGGGGGCCCACATCACCCGCAACTACCGCTGGTGGACGGCGTTCGGCGTCCGGGGCTCGATGGCCGACGATGGCCTCAGCTTTGGCACCAACCACGAGGCCGGTGTCTGCATCCACTTCGCCGAGAAGGTCCCGTCGCGGCTGAGCCAGCGGGGCCACTCGGCGCTCACCGTGACCGTCGAGGACCTTGAGGGGCTGACCAGGGCCCTCGGCGGCGACCCGGACGGAGATGCCTGATCTGACCCCGACGGCCACGGCCTGAGACGGCCACTGCCTGCAAGCCGCGGGGGCGCTCATGCGAAGCCACCTGTTCACTGCCACTTTGCCATGATGTGCTGTTCGCCACTTTTTACCAACGTCACGTGCCGCAGAATGCCGCCCACCTACCGGAACCGCGTCCGCACACTGTCGCCCAGGAACCGGAATCCAGATGTCTAGCATCTACCGGACTCGCACAGCAGAATGCCGCCAAAACCTGCGGTCAACGTGCGGTCAAAAGATCTTGAGGCCACCTCACCGACTCGGCGAAGCGGCCTCTGACCTGCTATGCAATGGTCGGGACGGCCGGATTTGAACCGGCGACCCCTTGACCCTCAGGCACGAATCCGCTGTCTGGCCCGGTCTGAGGGAGTCGGACGGGGAGCCTCTCCCTCCAGATTCGCCCCTCCGGAGTCGTAGTGGGTCCGGGGGAGCCGGAGGGCAGTGGCTCCCATATTTGGCTCCCTAACCCCGTGACAGGCCGTCGCTGATGCCGGGATCGTCCGGATTCCGGCGGGCTGATAGCTCCCGTATCGCTCCCCCAGTGGCTCTCCGGGGCGGGAGAGGTTCCCTCATGCCGATCAGGATCAGCGACGGCTTCATGCGCCTCGAGGTCGACGACCAGGTTGTCGCGACCGCCACCGAGCGACCCGCGGTTGGTGGGAAGTCACCTATTGGCCGCAGTCCTTCGACCGCAACCAGGCGATCACCGCGCTGAAGGTCACCGAGTTCCTGGAGAGTGGGCGAATGGCGGCGGCGTACTCGGGCGGGTCAGCGTCCGCCGAGCCTGGTTTTCCCGTCGAGCAGTTCGCGGGCGATCTCCAGGTGGCCGGAGTGCGCGGCGGTCTCCTCGATCACGTGCAGGACGATCCAGCGGACGTTCGTGATCTGCTTGGTGTACTCCGGGTCAGGGTGAAAGTCGAGCCCGCGCGGGGCCGCGGACAACGGGGTGACGGCGAGGACCTCGTCGGATCGCCGGCACTCGTCGCGGTAGCCGGCGATGAGGTCGGCGCTGGGCCAGTCGCAGGTGAAGGCGGCCTCGGGATCGTAGGTGCCTTCTTCCTCATCCCCCGCTTCCTCGTCCGCCGGCGGTTCCTCCATGACGCCCGTGGTCACGTGCTGGAGCCAGTGGTGCTCGACGCCGCCGAGGTGCCAGAGCATCCCGGCCACCGTCCAGCCGGAGGACACGACCGGCGTCTGCCAGGCCTCCTCAGGCAGTCCCTCGACGATCTTCAGCACCGAGTCGCGCTGGTATTGCAGGAAGCCCAGGAGCATGCGCGACTCATCGTCGTGGTTCACCTCGCCCACCGCTGGTGACGCCGTCAGTGGAGTGGTCTCAGAATCCGCCATGGTGCCCGTCTTTCGAGTTGGTCCGTCGCATCTTTCGACGGCGGAGGCACCCGAAACTCATCGCGGGAACGAGGTCAGCCGAGACGAGATGTTTCGGCACCTGATGCCGGCCAGGAGGACTGAGTCCGTAAGCAAACTGGACCGCCCCTCACATCAAGTCAGGGTAGGCAAATCGGCGCGGCTCAGTCGTAATTGAACATGTAGTCACCTGGCGCGGGCGACAGCAGGTTTAGGCAGCAGCGAGCCGACCCTGCGGCAGCAGTGGGCCGAGTCAGCCCGGGGATAACGTGGGTACCATGCCGGACTACAGCCCAGACCCGCAGGTCGTTCCCTATCTCTTGTATGAGGACGCAGGCGCGGCGATGGACTGGCTGATCAGTGCGTTCGGATTCACCGAACGGGTCCGCGATCAGCTGAGCGACGGGACCGTGCGGCACGGTGAGCTCCTGCTCAACAGCGGCGGTGTGATCATGCTGGGCTCCCCGGGGGCGGGCTTCCGGGGACCCGCCCAGCTTGGCGGGGTAACCCAGCTCCAGTGCATCACGATCACCGGCCTCCTGGCGCATAGGGAGCGCGCACAGGCCGCGGGCGCCGACGTATCGGAGATCTCGATCCGGGCGAACCGCGCGCACAGCTACACAACAGATGACCCGGAAGGCCATCGCTGGTACTTCAGCGAGCCTCTATAACCGGCGGCCCCTTTGACCCCGCCCCGGGCACCGACGTTCACTGGGGCTAGCCGGAAGCCAGCACAAAGCACACCCCTGGCCCCCACGCCAGGCTCTAGAAACCGTCAATCATCACCCGAAGCCGCCCCGTCAACGATCACCTGGGCTTAGGCAACCGAGGCTCGGCTCTGTGCCAATGGTGCTGGCTAGAACGAGGATCAGCTCGATGGTGCCTGAAGGAATTCCTCGAATTCTGGTAGCGCGGCCAAGTCCTGGAACAGGAACAAATGCCCTCCGTCGTAGCCGCGCAGCTGGGCTCCGCGAATGCGCGACGCGATCGCGGCGCTGTTTTGAGCTGGCGCGATCCAGTCGTAGTTGCCGTAGCCAACCAGCGTCGGGCATGTGATCGCGCCGAGCCGGTCCCACACGTCATGGCCTGCGCGCGCCTCGAGCTGGGCCTTGGAGGCGGCTGCGGCGGCCTGGTCCTGCTGACCTTGGCCAGCGCGGGTGAGGCCCTCGGCCAGCGCGCGATCTGCTGGGTAGGCCTTCAGCCAGCGCTCGTCCCAGCGGCTGTCAGCCAGCTTGAGTCCCGCCGCAGCACGCTCCTCAGGCGGGAGCCCCTGCAGCTTCTGCAGCGGATAAGAGGACCCGCCGCCACCACCTGCTGAGGTGCACGCCAGAGCTAGGCGCTCTACCTGCTCCGGATGGGTGACGGCGAACTCCTGCGCCACCATCCCGCCGAAGCTCATCCCAAACACCCGGCAGGTGTCCCACCCGGCGAGCGCCAGCAGGCCAGCAGCGTCGGCGGCGAGATCGGCGATCGTATAAGAACCTGTCAGCGGGACGCTACGACCCAGGCCACGGTAGTCCCATGCCAGCAGGTCAAACTTGCCAGAAAGTGAATCAAGCAGCGGCCGGACGACCTGCAAGGTCGTGCCCGACCCGTTGCAGAACAGCAGCCGGGGACCGCTGCCGCGGTGCTCCCAGTACAGATCCACCCCGTTCACATGATCAACCGGCATCGCTTCAGTCCCATCCACGATGGTCGACCGGCAACCCGCTCCCGACGCTACCCCCTGCCGGTTTCCGCTCACCGCCCACGGCGGGTGATCGCCAATCCAGCTCCCGCGACTCCGGGCGCATCCGTGCGTGTTCGCTACTTTCACCGCCCCGGGCTTCGGCCCCGTGCACACCCGCCGTCTCGGTCCTGGCGGCCGCGCCGCCCGCTGCCGCCCCCGCCGCAAAACCAGCCTCTGCCAGCACGGGCGGCGCCTGTCCTGCGGGCAGCGGCACAAAGACACCGACCCCGCCCTCGGGCGGCCGCTGTGCCCGGACTGCTACGACTACTCCGCCGCCGTCGTGTGGAACGCGCACGCCCCCGAACTATGGCGCCGGACCACCATCGCGATCCGCCGCCAGCTGGCCAGAGCCGCGAAGGCCGCCGGGGCCGGGAAGGTGCAGCTGTCGTATGCCAAGGTGGCCGAGTTCCAGGCCCGCGGCCTGGTCCACTTCCACGCCATCTTCCGCCTCGACGCCACCACCGACGACGGCGACCTGATCCCGCCCGCCCTCGACACCGCGCAGCTGGCCGCCGCCATCACTTCGGCCGCCGCCTCGACGTGGTTCGCCACCGTCACCCATCCCACCCGGCCCCAAGGCTGGGACATCCGCTGGGGCGCGCAGCTCGACACCCGCACCATCACCCTCCCGGCCACCCCGGACGGCCAGGTCCCCAACATCGCGGTCGCGTCGTACCTGGCGAAGTACGCCACGAAATCGACCGAGGCGGTCGGCACCATCAACGCCCGGATCACCGCTGCTAACGTCGCCTACTACGGCAACCCGCGCAGTCATCAGGGCAGGCTGATCCGCGCCGCCTGGCACCTCGGCAGCCACACCAGCCCCGACTTCCGGGCGCTTCGCCGCTGGGCCCACATGCTCGGCTACCGCGGCCACTTCGCCACCAAATCCCGCCGCTACTCCACCACCCTCCGGGCCCTGCGGCAGGCCCGCGCCGACTACCGCCGCCGCCAACGGCCCCTCCCCGCCGCCGGGCACGACGGCCAGGCCGCCGTCATCACCGTCACCTCGCTGGAGTGGGACGGGATGGGCTGGCGCACCACCGGCGACGCCCTCCTGGCCCCGTCCGCTGCCGCCCGGGCCCGCGACCACGATCAGGCCGCCCGCGACCACGCCCACGCCGCCTGATCATTCAAAGGAGAAACCATGGACCATCAGTCCGATGGCGACCTGCTGCATGGTGACTGGTACAGCACTGAGGAGGTCGCCAAGCTGATTGGCGTAGACCCGTCCACCCTGCGCCGCTGGCGGACCGGCCACATCCCGCAAGGCCCGGCCTTCGTCAAACTGTCGTCCCGGGTCACGATGTATAGCGGTGACGACGTACAGCGCTGGCTGCTCAGCCACCGCATTGATCCAGAACGGGGCCGCGTGATGACTTAGCAACAAATACCGCCGCTGGGCGTGCCACTGTCGTCGGATATCGAGTACCGGCCGGATCGCCCCCAGCCCTACCGGGCTCGGGTTCGCTGGATTGATCCCGTCACTAGGCGGCGCAAGTCGCGTTCGGAAGCGGCGGACACTCCCGAGGCTGCACAAGCGTGGATCGACGCCATGACCCAGGCAGCTCGCGGAGGAGTGGCACGACCGGCAACTGGCCCTGGAGGCCATCGAGCGCATCGTGCTCGCCGAGGTGCCGGGCCAGTGAGCGCCTGGCTGGACACCCTGGACCGCGGCCTGGTGGATGCCGGTCGTGCCGGGCTGGCGGCGCCTCCCTTGGCGCCGCCAGCCCGGCGAACCTCCTGGTCTGTGGGTTGTCCTGGCTTACAGCGGGGACTTGGTCATTGGATCATTTCTCTTTCGGAGATAGTCCGGGCGTACGTCGCAGGCGCATGATGTCAGCAGGCAGTGGCGACGGGGTGCGGGATGCTATCCAGGTACAGCGGCGGGGTGTAGCCAGAGGCGCTCACTATCACACGCGTGAACCAGTAACCACTGCCGCATATGCGGCTGGTCGCCGCGTAGCCGCCGTAGTCGCTCGCTTGGCGGTAGCCGCCGGTGGTGGCCACTCGGTAGTAACTGCCCGGCGCATTTGTCTTGGAGAAGTACTCCTGAACCCACATCTGGTAGGTGTGGGGGGTAGCGCATGCCAGCTGCCCGCCGCCGATAACGCCCCACCCCTGTGCTGGCGGGTTTGAGTCGTACACCGGCCCGCTCCTGATCGTGCAGTCGCCGCCGAAATTGCCGACCGACACCCGCGGTGGGTACGCGGGGCTCCACCACGAATCGGCCGACGCCGCGCTGGCGCCCAGCATCAGCGCGCACGCTGCCCCCGCCGCGCCGATCGCGAGCTGGCGCAGGCGACGCGAAAGACGTCCACGGCTGCGCTCCCGTGTTGCTGTCGTCGTGATCTCGTTCATCGTCGTTCTCCTGTCGCTCGGACCTGCCGGGAAGCTCCCGCGGTCGATTGACAGGCTGCCTGGCACGAGGATGCGCGGGGCAGGGGCCGGATTGACCCTTCTTTTCAGAGACAGTCGGCGGGTCATTATTGACCACACGGCGGTGATCCGGCCGCCGGACGGCGCTGGGGCCTGGCTAGACGAGGCCTGCTTGCAGGGCGAGCCGGGTCAGGTCGGCGCGGCGCCGGCAGCCGGTCTTGTCGCGGATCCGGTCCAGGTGGGAGCGGACGGTGCGCACGCTGATGTACAGCTGGCCGGCGATCTGGGCGTCGGTGCGGCCCTGGGCGACCAGGGTGACCAGTTCCTGTTCCCGGGCGCTGAGCTGCGCCAGGCCTGGCGGCGCCTGCGGTACCTGCGAGTCCGGGGCGGTGAGCATGGCGGCGAACTCGGCGGCGGTTTCCAGTCGTCATCGCCGCGCCGCGTTCCTCAGCTGCCCGTGTCCGGGCGGGTCCCAGCGCTTGCGCGGCCTTCCGCATGGGTTCCTGGCGGCGCTGCGCGTCCTGCGGCAGTTCGGGCATGCCCGTGTCCGCGCTTTGGGCGGCGTACGCCGCCCACATGGTGATCGCTTCGGCCCAGCGCCCCGTCGCCGCGCACAGGTGGCCGCAGGTGTCCAGGCAGTCGATCAGGCGCAGCCGGTCGCCGGTCTGCGCGGCGATCCCTAGTGCTTCCCGCACGTGCGTCCCGGCGTCGGCCATGCGGCCTGCCCGCCGGTCCAGCTCCGCCATGTGCCACAGGAAGTCCGCTTGATCCTGCAGGTCGCCTGCGTCCCGGGCCCGGGCCAGCGCACGGCGCAGATGCGCTGGGCGGAATCCAGCTGGCCGGCGTCCATCAAGGCGGCCGCCATGGCTACGTCGCGCCGCCGGGCTATCCAGCCGGGCATAGCTTCCGGGTCGATCCGGCTGAGCCTGCCGCGGCCCACTCCACGGCCTTGTCGGCGTCGCCGACCTACTTAGCTGGCCAGGCTGAGCTCCTATCAGCGCCATGGCTTCCCCCGCCGGGTAGCCAAGTTCCCGGGCCAGGGCCAGGGCACGGCGGGCATCCTCAGCCGCCTCGGGCACTCGCCCGAGGTTCCGCAGGACCCATGCCCTGCCCACCAGGCCGTCAGCCAGCATCGGCGACGGCCCGCCAGTCCGTGACGGCGTCACGGACCGCGGTGAAATGGCCGAGCGCAGCGTCGCAGTCGCCGGTGACGTTCGCCGCCAGGCCGAGCCAGAGCTGCGCAGCCGCACCACGCGTCGCTGGCCCGGTGCGGCGTGCCCGGCGGCGGCGCGCAGCAGTGCGTATCCGGCCACCGCGCGGCCCCGCAGCCGCCACCAGGGCGCCAGGGCCTCGGCCAGGCGCAGCGCGGTGGGCGGGTCATGCTCCAGCGCCCAGGCCAGGGCCTGCTGGGTGGCGGCGTCTTCGGCGTCCAGCCACCGGGCGGCGGCCAGCTCCCCGGCGCTGGCCGCATGGCGGCCGCGGCCTGCTCGGCCACCTGCAGGGCGTGCCGGGCCAGCGCGGCGGCGGCCTCAGGCTGCTCGCCGGCCTCGGCCAGCCGCTCGAGCCCGTAGGCGCGCAGGGTCTCCAGCATCAGGTAGCGGGCCCGGCCTCCGGGCCGGTGCGGGCGGGGTGAGCAGCGAGCAGTCGACCAGGTGCAGCACCGCCGGCCCGGCGGCCGGCCCGGCGACCGCCTCGGCGGCCTCCAGCGTGAACGGGCCAGGGAACACCGCGAGCCGGCGGAACACCCGCCGCTCGTCCTCGCCGAGCAGCTGATAACTCCAGTCCACGGTCGCCGCCAGCGACTGGTGCCGGGCCGCCGCCAGCCGGTCGCCGCTGGCCAGCAGCGCGAACCGGTCATCGAGCCGGTCCAGCAGCTGCGCCACCCCCAGCGACTCCACCCGCGCCGCGGCCAGCTCGATCGCCAGCGGCATCCCATCCAGCCGCGCCACCAGCCGCGCCGCCACCGGGCCCGCCTCGCCGCTCAAGTCGAAGTGCGGGTCGACCTGCCGGGCCCGGTCGGCGAACAGGGCCACCGCCTCCGACCCGGCCGACTCCGCCTGTTCGCCGGGCTCGGGCAGAGTCAACGGCGGCAGCCGGTAGCGGGCCTCCCCGGCGATCCCGACCGGCTCCCGGCTGGTCGCCAGCACCCGCACGTCATCGGCGGCCGGCAGCAGCCCCCCGCACAACTCCGCCACCGCCACGACCACATGCTCGCAGTTGTCCAGCACCAGCAGCAGCTGCCGCCGGGCCAGCACCCCGGCCAGCGCCTCCGCGACGGACATGCCTGGCGGCTGATGTATGCCCAGCGCCACGGCCACCGCCGCCGGCACCAGCGCGGGCTCCTGCACGGCCGCGAGTTCCACCAGCCACACCCCGTCAGCGAACCGGCCCGGCCACCCGCCGGGCCACCTCGCCGGCCAGCCGGGTCTTGCCCACCCCGCCCGGCCCGGTCACCGTCACCAGCCGGCACTCACCCAGCAGCCCGGCGACCTCATCCAGCTCACCAGCCCGGCCCACAAAACTGGTCAGCGCCGGGACAAACCCATGCACGCTGCCGACAGCCGTAGTACCCCCCACAGCCGCACCATATCCGCTGCTGACGGCCATGCCCAGAGCTACCAGCTGATGGCATAACTCGCTGCCAAGGTCAGCCAGCCGGCCTGAGCCAAGGCGACTGCAAACGCTGCGGCGAGTCCCGCCGCGTCAAGCGGCCCGGGGCCGTCCTGGTCCCCCGGGCCTTCCTCGCCATCCGAAACCGCAAACAAGGAGAAGTGATCATCATGTGTGACGAACCAACTGGCATGATTGGCGGCCTGGAGCTGGGCTGCCTGCTGCAGAGCGCGGTCGGCGCGGCCATAAGCAAGCCCGGCCGCCAGGTGCTGTCTGGGGAGTCTGCATCCCCGTGCTCCCGTTCGCGGTGTGGGGCGTCTTCGGCTGGTGGACGATCGCGCTCGTGGTCCTGGTCGCGGCGGTCGTGGCGGGGACGTTCGCGGCTACCCGCGTCCTGCACCGCGGTACGGTGCTCGCCCGGCCGGAGCCGACGCATGAGATGCGTGCCCAGCTCGCCGCCCGCGGGCTGCGGCCCATCCCCGCACCCGGGCAGTCCCGGCCCGCGCTTCCCCGCGCCATGCGCCGCCAGCTCGGCCGCGGGCGGCTCACCGCAACCGTGGTGAAGGTCCCGGCACAGCGGCCCGCACAGGAGCTTCCGGCGGCAGCGAAGGTCATCGAGCCCACCCGCGTACTCCCGGGGGGAAGCACCCGCTGACCAGGAACATGAAGCGCCCCCGCCGACTGCCTCCAGGGTCCGCCGGCGGGGGCGCTCTGCTGTGCGGGCCAGCGCCCGAGCCCGCACAGGGTTAGGGATGCACCCAGAGCCCGCTGGTGGTGCTGTGCTGAACCACCTGATCCCACGCGGCCATGACCGCGCTCGCGGGCCGGGTGTCTGTCTGCGGTTGTGCTGGCGCGGAGTCGATCTGCTGGCGGGTCGCGCGGCCTTCGTAGACGACCGGGGGACCGCCGGGCTCGTTGATCACGGTCTGGCCGCTGGGCAGGTGCGTCGTGCTACCCGCGATGGCCTTCGCTGCGGGGTCTCCAGCACGCTCCGCCAAGATGGCGCGGGTTTCGATCTCGGCTCCGAGCCTGGAAGAGCGCAGCACCGACATGACCTCTGCGCGTGCAGCCGCCCAGTGCGGGCTGTGCCGGTCCCGGCCGCCAGGATCTCAAGGGCCCTGTGCCTGATCCAGATTTCATAGCCGCTCGTGGCCCGCGCTACCGGGTCCCCGTCCAGCGGGCTGGCTGCCGAAGTCCGAGCGCAGCGCCCGGATCCTGCCGCTGCCCGCTGATCTGGTGGCCGCGCTTACCGCACTGCACAAGCGGCAGGCAGAGGAGAAGCTGGCCGCGGGGGAGGCTTACCGCTCAAGCGGGTACGTCGTCTGTGACGAGCTGGGAGTGGCAGTGAATCCCGAGTGGTTCTCCGACGAGTTCGGCCGGGTCAGCAAGCGGGCCGGGATGCGGCGCATCACCCTGCACGAGGCGCGGCACACCGCCAACACCCTCATGGAACAGGCCGGCGTGCCGGACTCCATCCGGGCCGCATGGTGCGGGCACACCATCGAGGTCAACAAGACCACGTACCTGCACGCGCGGCCCGAGGACCTGGCCGCCGCGCGTGACGCTCTTTCACACCTCTACGGCGCCACCGGGAGCTGATGTGAGAAATTGTGAGACGCGAGGCTCCCTGACAGCACTCAGGGCCCCGTCCGCTGTCCCCGGACGGGGCCCTGACCTGCTGTTCCGCTGGTCGGGACGGCCGGATTTGAACCGGCGACCCCTTGACCCCCAGGCACGAATCCGGTGTCTGGCCGGGTCTGAGGGAGTCGGGCGGGGAGCCGCCCTCTGCAGATTCGCCCCGCGGGGTCGTGGCGGGTCCGGGGGAGTCTGAGGGCAGTGGCTCCCGTAGTTGGCTCCCGGGATTCCTGGACCATCCGTCATAGACGCCGGTTTCGCCGGGTTCTGGCCCGCCGCTGGCTCCCGTACGGTTCTCACCGGTGCCTCCCCGGGCGGGAGAGGTTTCCTCATGCCGATCAGGATCGGCGACGGCACTGTGCAACTGGATATCGACGGCCGGATCGTCGCGACCGCCACCGAGCGGGCTGGCGGCTGGTGGGAGGTTACCTATTGGCCGCGGTTCTTCGACCGGGACCAGGCCATCACCGCGCTGACGGTCACCGGGCTGCTGGAGAGCGGGCGAAAGGCCTTGGCCGGTCCACGCCGGAGACCGGGATGACGACTACCTCGAGGTGGGTGTCCATGGTCCGGTCATACCCGGCTCGGGAGGAAATCCGAACACCGCGAGCAGGCCGGGATTTCCGAACGAGGTAACCTGGCTGATCCCGCGGTCGGTCACGGTCAGCACGCAGACGCCGTATGGCTGCAGCTGCCCGTCAGCGTCCCGCGCGTACACCGCCGCGGCGGGCTGGCCGTTGGCGCCGGTGGCCAGCATCCGCCAGTCGCCGGCGGCGCCGAGGACGCGGTCGCGCAGGAACGGGATGCAGGCACGGCGGCCGGAGAACCAGGACCGCAGCGGCGTCGCCTCCAGGATGACGTCCTCGACCAGCAGCCGCTCGAGGGCAGCGGCGTCGGCGTTCTCGAACGCGGCGATGTACTCATCCAGCAGCGCCCGCGCCTGCGGTATGTCCGGCTCGGTGATCTGATCAGCTGCGGGGGCTACTTCCTCCAGCCGGGCCCGGGCCCGCTGCAGCGCGCTCTTCACTGACGCCGTCGTCGTGTCGAGCATGACCGCGACCTGCGCGGCGGGAAACTTGAGCACGTCGCGCAGGACGAGCACGGCGCGCTGCCGGGGCGGCAGATACTGCAGGCTCGCGATGAGTGCCAGCCGCAGGCTCTCGCGGGCGGTGACGATGACCGCCGGGTCGGCCGCCTCCGGGATCGCCAGCGTGTCCGGGACCGGATCGAGCCACGCGACGTCCGGTCCGGCATCCTCGGGCCATACCGCCGGATCCAGCTCCGCGTCGTATAGTCCCGACGGCAGCACCCGGCGATCGCGACGGGACAGCGCCGTGAGGCACGCATTGGTAGCGATCTGGTACAGCCACGTGCGCACCGAGGACCGGCCCTCGAAGCTGTCGTACGAGCGCCAGGCGCGCAGGTAGGTCTCCTGGACCAGGTCCTCGGCGTCCGCGACCGAGCCGAGGATCCGATAGCAGTGCGCGAACAGCTCGCGCCGGAACGGCTCCGTGTCCCGGCCGAACGCCGCGCTATCCGGCATCAGTCACACCGGCCGGCCGAGGTAGGCGGCGAGCTGGTCCGCGGGCCCGGCCCCGGCCGGCGCGGGCGCGACGGGCCCGAACGGGGCCTGCCCGTCCGGCCCGCGGAAACCCTCGGTGATCGCCAGCCGTGCCGAGGCGAGCAGCTCGGTCGCCAGCTCGGGGTCCAGGTCGCCCGGGTAGCCGATAGCGCGGGCCAGGTCCCAGCCGTGAGCGAACTGATCGAGGGCCGCCATGCTCCGCACGGCAGCGCCCGGGAACTCGCCGAACGGCAGCCGGATCATCCGGCCGAGCACGCCATCGGCCTCGAACGCCGCCGCCGCCATCCGGGCGCTCTCCTCGTAGGCGGCGACGAAATCACCGGCCGTGTAGTCCACGTCGGTGGGCTCGCTAGTGCCGCTGACGACACCGGCCCACCAGCGGGCCGTGTCGGTGAAGTGGTTGATTAGCGCGCGAACGTCCCAGGATGCGCACGGCGTGGGTGCATCCAGGTCGCCGGGCTGCACTTTCTGAAGGACTGCCAGGGTACTGCTCAGGGCTCTATCCAGTTCGGTCACGTGCTCGCTCCTGATTCTCTCGCCTGCAAAGGCCGTCAACCAGGTAGACCTGGCCGCCCGGCGAAAGGAATCGGTACCGTTCGATCAGGTCTCGGTGATGATCTTGACGGGCTGGCCCGTGACGGGGACCACGCAGCGGTACCTGCACCCCGACCGCCGGGCCATCGCCGATGCCGGCGAAGCGCTGAGCGCCTGCCTGAATGCCGGATAAGAGAGGCCGTGGTACCAAAATGGTCCCAAGGCTGTTCGAGAATCCGTCGGGACGGCCGGATTTGATTCCCTATGGAAGCTTGCTGTGTCAAGCCGCGTCTGAAAGATCTTCTGACGGCTGGTGTGCTGCTGGTTCCGGGTATGCCAGCAGGCCCGCGGCGGGTGGCCGGCGGGCTGGTGCTGGCTGGGGCTGGTCAGGTGGCGGGCTTGACTGCCTTGGCGCGGGGCCGCGACGATCGGGGGCGGGGAGGGTCGCCTCGCCTGTCCGGCCCGGTTGTGGCCGCCTGAGGGGCCTTCCCCGCTATCTTGCGGCTGCGGCGGCGTTTGCGGACCTCCTCGGGGACGGTCCACTTCTCCGCGATGATCTGCCTTGCCTCCGCTCGGCGGTGACCGGGTTGCCGTTGGTGTCGCAGATCACGTAGGGCGTGCCGCGGTTCATGCACGGCCCAGGCCCGTTCGGCGAGGTGCCCGGCGACGACGCAGCAGGCCTTGAGGTGGTTGGCGCCGCGCTCGGTCATCTGCAGGTAGTAGATCCGGGCCAGCTGCGGGTCCTGCCGGCGGGCGGTGTCGGCGGCGCGGAACAGCGTGGCCCGCAGCAGCGACGGCCCGGCCTTGCTCATCGGCTGGCCCTTGCGGTCGGTCTCGCCGGTCTCGCTGGCCCGCGGCGCGAGCCCGGCATAGGACTTGAACCGGGTCCCGTCGCGGAACCGGCCCGGGCGGCCCATGATCGCGACCAGGACCGGGGCGCTGATCTCGGCGAACCCGGGCAGCGACCGGGCCAGCTGGCCGGGATCGACCTGCCGGTAGTGCTGCTCGCGGGCGGCGGCGTGGATCGGCCAGCTCGGCCTGGATGGCGCGCAGCAGCCGGACCTCGGTGGCGACCTCGGCGGCCAGTTCCGTCATACGGCACCGCCGGGTGATCGCCGTACAGCTCGACGGCGGCGGCCGCGGCGGCCCGCCACTGGCCGGCCCGGTCCTGGCCCTGCTGCTTGCCCGGACGCCGTGGTGATCAGGCGGGTGAGCTCGGCCGTGCCGGCGGCCAGCAGGGCGCGCGGGTCGGCGTAGCGTTCCAGCACCGCCAGGTCGGCCTTGCCCAGGTCGCCGGTCAGCGGGGTCATCGGCATCAGCTGCCGGACCAGGTCCTTGATCCGCACCTTGTGCTCGCTGGCCGCCCCGGGTCAGCCGGTCACAGGCCCGGACCCGCCGGTCCAGCGCGGCCGCGTCCGGGCCGGGCAGCTCGAGCTGCTGCAGCCCGCCCGGGTCGGCCAGCGGCATCCGCGCCAGCGTCTCGGCGTCGATCCCGTTGGACTTCGCGTGCCGGCGCAGGAACCGGCGCAGGTCCGCGGCCTTCGCCGAGGACACCCGGTAACACGCGTGCCCGCGGCGGGCGAAGAACACCGCGATCGGCATCCACGCCGGCCCGGTCGGCTCGAACACCACCGCCAGCCGCGTGCCCTCCGGCGCGCCGGCCAGCGCGGCCCGCTCCACCGCGGCCAGCGACTCCACCGTCGGCACGCACGACGCCCGGCACACCACCTGCCCGTCGGCCTCCAGCACCCGCACCGAGTGCCGCGACGCGATCCCCAGGTCAATCCCGACCAGCCGCCGCGGCACCGGCTGCCCGTCCTGCTCCTCCATCAGCCACCTCTCCACTGCATCGCCGGACTCCTCAGCTCCGGCGGCACGGCAGGCAGCAACCCATCGGCCACGGTCCCAGGGCGGCAGAGCCCGGCAACGGCTCCCACTCATGTGCTGCAACCGGGCCAGGCCCTCGCCGGGCTGGCCCACTTCCCTCATGCGGGTCATCCGTGGCCAGGCCAGCAGTGGCAATCAAATCCGCGAGGCCCGGCACAGAGCACCGGCCTCAGAACCTACGTCGTCGCCACCTACCGGACCAGCCGGGGATGCTCATGCAACCCTGGAACCCCTGCGCTGATCAAGCGCCGGAGTTCCTTACATGACGGGACCACGCAGCGGTACCTGCACCCCGACCGCCGGGCCATCGCCGATGCCGGCGAAGCGCTGAGCGCCTGCCTGAATGCCGGATAAGAGAGGCCGTGGTACCAAAATGGTCCCAAGGCTGTTCGAGAATCCGTCGGGACGGCCGGATTTGAACCGGCGACCCCTTGACCCCCAGCGAACCCACGGCCGCATCTACCCTGCTCTGCCCCAATGTCGGCGGCCCAGGGTCTTCCCTAGAAGTCCGCCACGGTTCGCCCTTGTGCGGCATGGATGTCGCCCAGTTAGTCGCTCAGGCGCCAGTTCGTACACCGTAGTGCGGCCATGCGAGTCGGCTGCCTGACGGCCAGTCAGCGCAGCCGACTGGCATGGCCGCCCCGACGTAATTGATCTCTCGCTGTAAGCCTTGTCCGCGTTGTCGTTTACGGTCGCTGGCCTGGGATAACGCCGCGTCGTTGTCCACTGCGGTCCGGTCATATGGCATGCGGTTGTGGTCAGTTTTGGCGGTCACTCTCCCGTCCGCCGCTGTACTTGCTCCCAGGACGTGGGACGTTCGACCCTGGGTGACTTGGCTTGGATGTGTTGTGCTAGCCCCTGCTGAGGGGGATTCGGCTCATGGCATCGTATGGTCGATCAGTCTGCGGGGAGCCTCCTGGGAGCAGGGTGTGTCCGGAGTGCCATCATCCGTACCGGCGAAAGGGAGCTTGTGCGCCAGCGGCCCCGCGGCCCACACTGGGCCGAGCGGCACCACATCAGCCGCGTCAAGGATGGCGCCAGTGCCTGCAGTAGACGTAAAGCTCGGGGGCCCTCGTACCAGTGTGCTCGGCTTCCTCGTGATCGGAAGCGTCTTTGTGGTGTTCTGGAAGTGGGACTCGTTTAGCTGGCACGCCAGAGGCATGATCCTCGCCGCCTATGGCGTCGTGTGCCTTGTGGCCGGGCTGATCCCGGCGTTGCGCACCCGTGGGCTGCTCGAGAGCGGCGCACAGGCCCAGGGCACCGTGGTGGACGTGAAAAAAGGCACCAATTCTGGACAATACAGTTCCGGACAATACGGCGGGTCCACCTACAACCCGGTGGTGCGGTTCACCGCAGCCGATGGCCGCACGGTGGAGTTCACGTCGGCGGTGGGCTACTCACGCAGCCCCGATATCGGAGGCGCGGTCCCCGTCCGCTATCGTCGCGGTGATCCTGAGCAAGCTGAGATCGACCGCGCCACCATGTGGATGATCCCGGCAGCGTTTGGGCTGGCTGGCGGGCTGGGGCTGCTGATGGCCGCGGTCATCGTGTACTCATCCCAGGTCAGCAAGGCGGCCCCCACCGCCGCCGCACCGGTCACCAGTCCCCCCAGCCCGGCCGCCACCAGCACGACAACCCACTCGGCGGCCAGCACGACACCTGGGAGCAGCCCTGTCAACGGGACGCCCGGTACTGGGCGGCTTGGTGCAAAGGTCGTTCCGGCCCCATCCGGGTTCACCCTGTCGCAGTCCTCCGATGTGCACAACGGGCCGATGAGTCGCGCCGATTTCAACAAGTACTGGGGAGATCCCGCCAGCCTCCATTTTGCCCGCGGCTACGACGTCATCTACGGCAGCAACGACGCGAGCGAGGGCATCGAGGTGACCTTGTTCCAATTCGCTACCCCAGCGGACGCGGCCGCTTTCAAGGCTGACTCGATGCTTGGCCTACAGGTCAAGCCGAAAGCCGATCCCGTCATCCCCGGAGCTGACGACTACATAGACTCGACATCCCCCGATCAGGGCACATACACCCACGGCGTGATCGCGACCAAAGGCAACCGGGCGTTCGTGATCGAAAGCATAAACGTCAGCGCCGCTCCGGTACCCCTGGTGGAAACGATGGCGCGCCAGCAGTATGCCGCGCTCTGATGGCAGCGTTGAGCGTCCTTGTGCGGCCAAAATGCGGCCAGGGTAACTGGGCGACGACGCCAGCTCGATCACCCCTTGACAGTCAAGTCCGTCTTGACGTGGGACTATCTGGGAAAGTGACCTGTTCCGTGTCAGGGAATGCTCTCTGCCGCTCATGCTTTCGCATCTTCGCCATGAGCTGCTGCACGTCGTCCACGCTCGTCCGCTGGTGTTGCCGCCGTCGGCCGCGATCGTTACTCAGTTTGTTACTCGCCTCCAGGCTCGCGGCCAGACTGACCACTTGCTTGTAAGGTACGCCCAGGCTGTCGGAAACCGTCGCTGGCCTGGCAGTGTGACTTTACCCCCGTCGGTCAGAGTAGCTGGAAGTCCAACCGCGTTGTGGTCAGCCATGGTGGTCAGATCGGATCTCCATCTGATCGCTTGTATGCCATGTCCAGCCAGGTTGTCCGGGACTGGGGCTGGCCTCGCGATGTACCTCCGTGTGGTTCACGCCCGGGCCGCTGCAGACCGAGCTCGTTTGTGTCGGTTCCGGGTGCCGGGCAAGGGCTTGGTCTCGGGCGTCGCAGACGTTGATGGTGCCGGGCCGGAAGCCCCGTTGAGGGTCCGTCCCCCTGATAGGTGCCGATCTCTTGCCGTGGTTGAGTCGGCCTGGGGCGCGGTGCCGGGATTGCTCCTGGTCCGTTTCCCCAGGCCGCTCGCCGAACCCGGCGTGCCCGTTTCCGCGCACCGGGCTCTCCACGGTTTCTGCCGTCAGGCGTGGTTGGGTTCCCAGGGGCTGGGGATCGTGTTGCCGCGGTAGCGGTACCGGGTGACCGGCACCGCGCTCAGGTTGAACAACTCGATCCCGTCCGCCGTGATCGGGTCTCCACCGCCCCTCGGGGGTGGTGAAGGCGTCGGCGGACGTCCTTCCACCTCCAGCGATGCAGCGTCCTGAGCCACCGGATCACCCGCCACCAGGCGAAGTTGGCCAGGTTGCCCAGGGTGTGTTTGCAGACTGCATGCTTGAAGTAGTTAGCCCAGCCGCGCATGATCTGATTGAGCCGGATCAGCACGTGCCTGAGGTCCTGCTGCGACGTCCTGTTCGTCAGGGCACGGATCTTTGCCTTCAGCGACCGGATGGGCCGGTCGGCGATGAAGGTGTAGACGTACCACTTGCCCGTCCCCCTCTTGCGGCGCCACTGGATGCGGAACCCGAGGAAGTCGAACCCCTCGCTCATGTGCACGATCCGGGTCTTGGCCGGTGACAGCCGCAGCCCCAAGGGGGCGAGCACATCAGCGATCTCTTCGTGCAGGGTCTCGACGTCGGCCCTGGTGCCGTGCACGAGCACGACGAAGTCGTCCGCGTAGCGGACGATCCGCCAGTTCGGCAGGCCCTTGGCGCGGCGCCGCCCGCGCCTGGCGTGAGGTGTCCATCACCCCGCCGGGCTGCCACGGCCGGTGCAGGTGCTCATCGAGCACCGACAGCGCGATGTTGGCCAGATCAGCGGGGACAGGATTCCACCTTGCGGGGTGCCGGTATGGAGTGTCCTCACGGCCACCGGTCTCGGTGAGGATCCCGGCTTTGAGGAACGCCTTCACCAGCGCAAGCACGCGCTTGTCCTTGACCCTGGCCCGCACCCGGTCCATACAGGGCAGTGTGGCCAGATCGTGTCAAAGCACGCCTCGATATCCGCGTCCAGCACCCACTGGTAACCATGGGTGCCGAACAGGTGGATCTCGGCGATCGCGTCGTGCGCCCGCCGCATCGGCCGGAACCCGTAGGAGACCGGCACGAAGTCGGCCTCGAAGATGGGTTCCAGCACGAGCTTCAGCGCCGCCTGGACCACCCGGTCGGCCATCGGCGGGAATGCCGAGCTTCCTCAGCTTCCCCGAACCGCCCGGCTTGGGGATCTTGCGTTCCCGCACCGGCAAGGGCCGGAACGTGCCCGCCTTCAGCTGGGCACGCAGATCCTCCAGGAACCCCGGGCACACCGATGCGCTCCTCCACCAGCGCGACGGTCATGCCGTCCACGCCCGGCGAGTTCGCGCCCCGGTTGCCCGCGACCCGGTCAAACGCCACGAGCAGCGTCGCCGGGTCATGCACGAAGTTGAACAGGTCATCGAACCGGCGGCCAGGATCGGCCGCCGCCCAACGGTGAAGCTTGGCCTGCATCCCCGCTACCCGCGACCACGACCCCACCGGGGCCGGGTCCGGTGCGCCGCCATTCGGCGGTGCCTCTTGCGGCATTGCAGCCTCCTTCCCTTCTCGAAACCGCTGCCGCCCTTCCCCATGTGCCAGGCTCTCCCCGGCTCGGAGTACTACGGCGGCTCCGCCCCGTCCCAGGCCGATCGGCCGACGGCGGGCCCAGCCCGTGTCAGCGCGCCGGATCGCGCGCGACCGGGCAGGACCGGGACGGTTCCCGTGTTCACTGCCATTCGCTCGACGAAGGAGGAGCCCAGCTCTATCCCTGCGGCATCGCCACGGCTACCCCGCAGCACTTCACCGTGGCCTCCCGGCGCACATCTTCAGGCCCGCCCAGGAGTTCCCCGCTCCGCAATCAAGGAACGGGTGCGCGCCGCTCCCGGCCCATATCCGCCAGATTTGAGCCGGTAGACACTTAAGAGACGTAATAACGCTGGTTCCTCGCGTACTCCTCTCCGCCACGCTCGCCGGACCCGCACCATCTGGCAGTACTGGCACGTCCCGGCTTTGTCGGGGCTGCTCCCACCCTCCCCGGCGCCTCCCGGATCAGGCTGCCCCCAGCTTCGCCGCCCTGCTGCGACAAGGTCAGCGGCGGAAGGTCTCTCACCTCCACTCGAAACGGCAGCGCCTCACGGCGCACGAAGATCAGTGTCAGGAGTGGCGCTTGCGCCATCGCTTGCGACGCGCGTAGCGCGCTCTTGACGGTGATCTTGCGCGGTTCAATGCTGGATTGGCGGGAGGAAGGCGGCCTTGTGCGCGGCGCGCGGTTGCGCTGGCTCGCGTACGGCCTCCCGCTGCGCGACGCGTCGCAGAGGCTGGCACGTGCTCGACTGGGCGACCAGCTCTCCGCTGTGCAGTTGAGGCAGGTCAGTCCTTGACGCGTGAGTCCCGTGCGCGATGGTGATGCGGCTGCAGTAGGAACTTGTGTGCGGTCGGCGTTGGGGGCTGGCGAATTTGTGCGCTGGCCTCGCGAGACGCCGCTGTTGCCGTGCTGACAGCGAAGATCGTTCCGCATATGTTTCGGATCATGCTCACCGGGGTGCTGCCGCGCACTCCTGTTCTGCTGATCATCCCGGCGCGAGGGCAGGCCGGATGGCGGGCTTGCCATCGATCGTTCAACGGTATATAACGTCTACATGGCCATGCGGGCGATGCAGGAAGCGACCTTCATGATCCTCACCGCGCTGGCCGACGGCAGCCAGCACGGGTACGGGATCATCGCCGACGTCCGGGACATCTCCGGCGGCCAGGTCCGGCTGCGCGCCGGGACCTTGTACATGGCCCTGGACCGGCTGCGCGCGGACGAGCTGATCGCGGTGGACCGGGAAGAGGTCGTGGACGGGCGGCTGCGCCGGTATTACCGGCTCACCCCCGCGGGCACCAGGCAGCTCGCCGATGAGGCGGCCCGGCTGCAGGCTCATGCCGCCGTGGCGCTGAGGCGGCTGGACCTGGCCGGGGGGATGGCGACATGACCGATCACGAGCACCTGGAGCGGGCCTACCGGCGATTGCTGGCCTGGTATCCGCGGGAATTCCGGCGGGAGAACGGGCCGGAGATCCTCGCGGTGCTGATGGCCGGCGCCCCGCCCGGCCAGCGGCGGCCCGGTCTGGCCGAGGCCGCGGACCTGATCCGCAGCGGCCTGTGGCTGCGGCTGTGGCCCAGCGTGCCACGCTCGGCGCGCACGGTGCGGGCCGCCGTCAAGCTCATGTACGCGGGCGCCGCGGTCAGCACCGTCAACCTGGTCATCTTGCTGGCCCTCACCACCGACATCAAGGGTTCGGCCAGCTGGCTGAACACGCCGTTCATCCCGGTGTCGATAGCCTGGTCCTTGGCCCCGCTCGCGCTGTGGCTGTGGATGGCCCGGGAGACCGGCCGGGGCCGGAACTGGGCGCGCATCGTGTCCACGGTGCTGTTCGGCGCGGCGACGCTCGACCTGACCGGCCCCTTCGGGCTGCCGGGGATCCGGGTGAGCCTCGTCCCGGTGGTGCAGGGCTCGACTATCATCCCCGTGCTGTACTGGCTGGTCGGCGCCGCCGTGGTGTGGCTGTTGTGGCGCCCGGCCTCCAGCGCGTTCTTCAGGCCGCCGGGTTACACGCAGGCCCAGCACCAGGCGCAGATGGCCGAGTTCGACCATCAGGCGCAGATGGCCGAACTCGCGCGGATCAGGGCACGGGTGCCGCGTCAGGCGTGAGCCGTGTTGATCTGCGTGCCCGCGCGGGTGCGGCCCGGCGTGCGCCGGGCGGGCCTCGCCAAGGCTGAGCCCGGCGCTGACGCCGGGCCAGCGCCTGCTTAGCCGCGCAGGGCACCTGAGCGCACACTTGACAGTGGCCCTTCACCGGAGATCGAAGGAGGTGCTGACGATGGGACTGACCTGGCGGGACGCGGTCTCGTCCTGCGCCATCGTAGTGATCGTCTTCACGTACGCCGTGTATCTGGGAGGAACGAGCCTGCTGCTGATCTCCAGTGCGTGGGCCACATCCGCCGTGGTACTGGTCCTCGGCATCGGCTGCGCTGTCGTCGCGTCCGGCGACCTGTATACGAGACCTCAGCCACGTATGGGCCAGGTCTTCAGGTGGATCGCCACCGGGTTCGGCACGGTCGCGGTCATCGCTGGTCTGATCGGGCTGATCACCGGCAGCGCCCACGCGCTGCAGATCCTCGTCGTAGTCACGATCACCTGGCTCGCGACGGGGATCTTCTGGCACGTGCTCACGATCGGATCGGATCGGAGCGATGAGCCGTCGTGACAGAGCGTGTCCTGAGGGCGACTGGTGTACCCGGCCGCGGTCCTCGTGCTGGACGTGGCGTTGTTCTATAAGCGGGCCTGCGGATGGGTGTCAGTGGCCGCGGAAGACCAGGTAGCCGGGCGCGGCGCAAGCATGGGCCACGATCAGGGCTGATAGATCGCGGTGCCGCCACTCGTCCGGCTGCCCCATGCAGGAACCAGGGCTACCCCCAGATACCTCGGCTATCCCCAGGTCACAGCCTCAATGGCTGCTGCCGTACCAGTGAGGCTCCGCCTCTGACCGCCTAGCTGCGTGGTTTCTGCTGGTCAGATCGCCTGCCTTGGTTCATCCTCGCGTGCATAGGTGTGGTTGCGGAGGGTGTCATGGGCGCACGCGTGGTGACGGTGAATGAGGTCCTCGGCGGGCATGTGGCAGCTGGACATCGAGTGCCTGGACCGGGTCTACCTCAATGCCTACGTGCCGGTCCTGCAATCCAGCGGGCAGGTGGTCGCGTTCATGACCCAGCACCTGGGCCTGCCGATCCCTTCCCCGGCGATCTTCGACAAGATCGGGCAGCGGTTCCGCCGGGCGGTGGCCTCCTTCGCCGAGGCCAACGAGCATTCCCGTGGGTCAGGTTCGCCAAGGATGACCGCAAGGCTGATGTGATGGCCCCGTACTTGAAGCGGGCGGCGGCCACGGGCCGGCCGCAGGTGGCGGCGATCGGGGTGGCGCAGGAGTTCCAGCGGGTGTGGGCCGCTTACCGGCGGGAGACCAGCACGGCGGCGCCGCAGTTCACCTTCGCCAAGGCTGACCGGCGGGTGACCTGCTACTACTTCTACCTGTGGGATGCGGATTTCGGCCCGGCGTTCATCAAGGTCTGCGCCTACTTCCCTTATCCGGCCAAGATCTGGGTCAACGGCCATGAGTGGGCCAAGCGGCAGGCCGCGCAGGCCGGGATCGCGTTCACTGAGCTGTCCAGCGGGTTCGCCTCCTGCGAGGACCCGGCCGCTTTGCAGGAGATCTGCGACCGGCTGCAGCCGGGCACCATCGAGGTGTTCGCCCAGCGGTGGCTGCACCGGCTCCCGCTGCCCTTCGGCCCGGCCGACCAGCGGGCCGGGTACTGGTGGGAGATCTCCATGCGCCAGGTCGAGGTGTCCCGCACCCTGGTGTCCGACGCGCCCCGCCGGGCCCGGGCGTTCTTCGAGGCCCTGATCGCCGACAACCCCGACATCGGCCGCCCCGCCAACGTCGAGATCATCTTCAAGCGCCACATCCGCCGTGACACCCCCGGTGTCTTCCGCACTGCCATCGACCGCCCCGCGGTCGGGCCGGACACCGGCGGGGTCGTGCTCAACGTCTTCTACAAGCACTCGAGGATCAAGCAGTACCTCAAAGACGGCCGGGCGATGCGGATCGAGACCGTCATCAACGCCCCCCGCGACCTCGGCTGCAATGCCCGGCTGCCCAACCTGGCCGAACTCCAGGACAAGGCCCGTGCCTGCAACCGCCGCATACTGGAAGCTGAACGTGCCGGCCAGGGCACCGTCCTCGCGAGCCCAGCCTTTGAGCGGATCGCGCACCCCTCCGCTGATGCGGACGGGCGGAGGACCCCGGCTCTCAGATTCGGCGATCCTCGGGTCATGGCCCTGGCCGGCGCCCTCTGCACCACCCTGCTCGCCGCGACCGGCATCACCAACAAGAGCCTGCGCGCCTTGATGACCGGACTGCTGCACGCCCCCTACAGCCCCGGCCAGATGACCTACGACCTGCGCCGGCTCCGCCTCACCGGGCTCATCCGCCGGATCGAGCACACCAACCGCTACGTCCTGACCCCCGACGGGATCAAGATCGCCGTCTTCTACACCAAGCTGCACAACCGGCTGCTGCGACCCCTCCTCGCCGCCGACCAGCCCCAGGCACCACCCGAACTCCGCGCCGCCCTGCGCGCCATCGACCAGCACATCAGCAGCTACATAACCTCCGCCCGGCTCAGCTCAGCTGCGTGAAAACTTGACACAAACGTCCACAACCTAGCGACCAAGGATCGCTAGGAGCGCGGCAGAACCCAGACGCCACGGCCTGGCACCGTGCGTGCCAAGCCTTCCGCGCGGATGACATCCACGGCGCGGGTAACCGCGCCGACCGAGATGCCGTACTCCTGAGCCATGGACTTGGCTGAGGGCAGCGGAGCGCCGGGTGGGTACTCCCCGGACTCGATCTTGGACCGGATGATGGCGGCCAGCTGGCGGTAGACGGGCTCGCCGCTCATCGGGTCTATCCCGCTGCTCATGATCACATGCATACCCGTGCACCTAGTCAGGCACGTTATGAGGGTTAACCTGGTTAACCCGTCTAGCTTGACTTAAGCTGGGCCTTGTCCATGTGAGAGGCGGGCGCGGCCGGTGATGAGAGCACCGGGCCGCGCCCTGACCACCTAGCTGGAGGTGGCTGGATGGATTCTCGCAGTACGCCTAATCAAGGGTTAACCACCCGGGAGGCTGCACGCGGCACGATCAGCCAGTGCTTGCTGGATCTGGGGATCATCGCCAAGCGGCTGGATGATCAGGGCAGCGCGCCGCTCCCACAACTGGCCCGCCAGCTGGATGTACTTGCGGATGAAGTCAGGCAAGCGGGGGAGTGGCTGGGGCGGGCGGCAGGTGGTGATCAAGCGTGAGCGCCTACGAGGGAGACGCAGCGGCGATCGGGAAGCTGATCTGGAACTGGGGCGAGGGGTACGTCATCAGCCATGCCAACGGCTTATATCACGCCGAGCGCCGGGACAACGGAGCCCAGGTCCACGCGCCCGACCCAGAGCAACTCGGCCGCGAGATCCAGGCGGACTACGCCGCACGGCCGGTGCCCCGGGAGCTTCGAGTCTGGCCGATGCCCTAGCAGCGGGCAGTGGTGCTGTGACCCGCGGCCCCGGCCAGGCCGTCCCCTGGCCGGGGCCGCGCCATGCCCGACCCCGGAGGGACACGGACCTCGGCCGTCGTCGGCCTCACGGGCCTGATGGTGAGATCGGCAGGCCGTTTCGCTGATGATCAGGTTGGACCGAAGCGGTCTTGAAGCCGTTCTCGGTCTGGGCTGCTGCGTCAGAGGTATGGCCCTGGGCGGCACCGAACCAGGCAGGCGGCCAGGCCCGGTTCTTCCCGGCGCGGAGGCGAGGCCACAGAGCGCCGAGGGCAGCTGGGACCTCTTCCTCGGGTAGGTCCTAGATCAGCTGGCGCTGTTCCTCGCGCTCGGCGCTCATGGGGTCAGCGTACGCGTGCAGCCGTGGCCGAGGGGACAGGTTAGAAAGGCAGTACGGGATGGCAGTCTCCGGCTATTTGCGTCACTGCCGATGAATAAGCGTCAGGCTAAATCGCGGTGAACTTGTAGGAACTCCTGCGGACTCCTTCTGGTCCCTTCTGGCCGACCCCGGGAAAGCAGGACCGATGGCACGATCCTCGGCGCATGCGGTCTCCCATCTCGGGCATCCTTGCTTGTCAGGGTGCCCTCCGACTGCTGGGAGGCAGGCAAGCTTGAGTCTCAGATGGCGTCGGTTAAGCTGCCGCTGCATTACAGGAAGCAAGATATTCGCTGTCGGCACGTTAATGGTAGACCGGGCGCGGTCTCGGGCTCATAATGGCTGCCATGCCAACAGGGGAAAGAGCGCAATAAATGGCATCGGTTAGTAGCGGGGAACATCGCCCGGCAGCGAATGGCACGGGGCGGGGAGCAACGGCGGAGGACGATATGACGGGGACGCGGAGCGGGACCCGACGGACGGGTGCGCGGTCGCGGCGGCGGTCCCGGCAACCGGTCCGCCGGGTGCGCAGTGTGCGGTTCGGGCTGACCGAAGAGGAGTACGGCGAGGTCGGTGAGGCCGCCGCGCAGGCTGAGATGGCCAAGGGTGCCTACGCGGCCCACGCCACCCTGGCGGCGGCGCGAGGACTGATGAACCCGGCCGATGCGCCGACCCGGCAGGCGCTGACCGAGCTGATCCGGGCGGCCGGGCTGGTCCGGCGGATCGGGGTCAACCTGAACCAGGCGGTGGCGAAGCTGAACACCACCGGGCAGCGGTCGGGGGATCTGCTGCCGTACGCGGCGGAGTGCGTGCGCCGGGCGGAACGGCTGGACGCGGCGGCCGAGGCGGTGCGGAGGCGGCTGCGGTGATCGGGAAGGTGTGCCGCGGCCAGCGGCCCGCAGGCCTCATCCGGTACCTGTATGGGCCCGGCCGCCGCGAGGAGCACTGCGACCCACACCTGGTCGCCGGGTGGCGGGACCCGGCCGAATTGGAGCCAGCGGGCCGACCCGGCGGGCAGCGGGACTTCCGGCGGCTCATCGGGTTGCTCACCCAGCCGCACGCGGCCCTCGGGCCACGGGGACTGGACCTGCCGGTGTGGCACTGTGCGGTCCGGGCCGCGCCGGGGGACCGGATGCTGTCCGATGCCGAGTGGGGGCACCTGGCCCGGGACATCATGGACCGCACCGGGCTCGCGCCGCACGACCAGGACGACGAGGCGGTCCGGTGGATCGCGGTCCGGCACGCCGGGGACCACATCCACATCGTCGGGACGCTGGCCCGCCAGGACGGCGCACGACCCCAGTTCTGGAACGACTACTATCGCGTCCGCGAAGCCTGCCAGGCCGCCGAGGAGAAGTACGGGCTGCGGCGCACCGCGCCGGGGGACCGCACCGCGGATCGCCGCCCGGCCCGGGCGGAGCACGAGAAGGCCCGCCGCCAGGGACGACCCGAAGCGCCCCGGATCACACTCCGGCGCGCGGTCGCCACCGCGGCGGCCGGGGCGGGGAGCGAGGAAGAATTCTTCGCCCGCCTCCGCGAGGCGGGCGTGCTGGTCCGCGTCCGGCACAGCACCCGAAACCCGGGTCAGGTGACCGGCTACGCCGTCGCCCTGACCGGCGACACGGCCCACGCCGGCGGACCGGTGTGGTTCGGCGGCGGGAAGCTTGCGGCCGACCTCACCTTGCCCAAGCTCCGCGCCCGCTGGGACGGCGCCAGCGCGCCAGCCCCGCCACGCAGGGAGCAACCCGCGACAAGGTCCGCCGCAACGTGGCCAGCCTGGTCCTCGTCCCCGAGGGCCAGGAAGGCCGCCCGTCCAAGGCCATGACCCTGGACCAGGCCGTCCGACTGCTCGACCACGTAGGGCCGGGCAGTCAGCACCGGCTCGCCTCCTACGTGGTCTTGTCCCTGCTGGCCGGGGTACGCACCGAAGAGGCAAGAGCGCTCCGATGGTCTGAGGTGGACCTGGAAAAAGGCACGGTGGCCGTCTATAGGTCCGTGCGGGCCAAGGGAGACACCAAGACCCGCAAGAGCCGCCGCCTCCTCAAGCTGCCCAGAGAGGCAATCGAGGCGCTGAAGGAGCACCGCAAGCGGCAAGCCGCGGAACGGCTCCAGGCGGGAGAACAATGGCAGGACCACGACCTGGTCTTCTGCCGCGAGGATGGCACACCCGCTGGACCGCTGGCAGGTCCGCCGCGAGTTCGCCGTCATCACCAAGGCCGCCGGACTGGGGGAGGCGTGGGCACCACGGGAGCTCCGACACTCGTTCGTGTCCATCCTCAGCGCCCACGGCGTCCGTATCGAGGACATCAGCGACCTGGTCGGCCACAGCGGCACAACCGTCACTGAGTCCGTCTACCGGCACGAGATAAGGCCCGCGCTCACCACCGGCGCCACGGCCATGAACAAGATCCTCAGCAAGAAGCGGGCCAGATCGGCCTAGCCCGTCACGCAACCATCACCAAGAAACACCAACCCGGGTGGCTCCCCGTCTGGCTCCCGAAGATCAAAAAGGGATCCCGGACCAAGATCCGAAACCCCTTCTGACCTGCTAAGCAATGGTCGGGACGGCCGGATTTGAACCGGCGACCCCTTGACCCCCAGTCAAGTGCGCTGCCAAACTGCGCCACGTCCCGTTGCCACGCAGCAGCCTACAGGACATCCAGGCCGCGTTCACACGCCCGCAACCCCTGCCGCGCAGGCCGGTTCTGAATCAGACGACGCCGCCTCACGCGGGGCCATCGCCGGCCCGCCCGCCGCGGCGCCTAGAGCTTCAGCGGCTTGATGGGCGCCGCGACCAGCGACGGGTCGCTCTTCCAGTCCACCCCGGGGACGTCCACGTACAGCTCGATCTCGTTCCCGTCCGGGTCGGTGATGTACAGGCTGTGCGTCACCGTGTGATCGCTGGCCCCGACCACGTTGACCGCGTTGGCCTCCAGGGCGGCGAGGGCCTCCCGGAGTTCGTCGTCGCTGTCGCCGACCTTCAGGCCGAAGTGGTACAGCCCGACCCGGCGGCCCGGCGGGAGGTTGGCCGCGTCCTCGCCGACCTCGATGAGCAGCAGTTCGTGGTGAGTGCGCCCGGACGGCGCGGAGAAGGCCGCGGCCCGGAAGGGGGTAGGCGCGTCGCCGGGGCCGCCCATGATCTGGCGCCAGCCGAGCACGTCCCGGTAGAACGACGCGGAGCGATCGAGGTTGTGAACGTAGAGGACTAGATGTCCGAGTTCCTTGACTTCCATAGCGGGCGCTCCACGTGGCGGAAGGGGGCTGAATCCCGGGGCACATCTGTGCCAGCTTGCAGGGCTTTGCGACCCTGCGTCCAGCACATCGACCTCAACCGGCAGCCACCCCGCTGTATGCCCATCGCCTTCTCCTGCTAACCCGGGATCAGCGGGGCAGGCGCGTGCACCCCGAGCATTCATGACCGGAATCCCGCGACGAATGCAAATTGAATACCACTTTGGTATTGTCGGACTGTGACGACTCAGATCGCGGTCCGTCTGCCCGACGACATGGTGCAGTTCCTCGACCAGCTCGTGGCCCGTGGCCAGGCGCCCAGCCGCGCCTCGGTGGTGGAGCGGGCCCTGGCCCGGGAGTTCCGCCGGGTCATCGCGGCCCGGGACGCAGCCATCCTGGCGGAGGCCGCTGAGGCAGCCGACGCGGCCGCCCAGGATGAGGGCGACCTGGACAGCCTGGCGGACTACGCCGCCCGCAACCCTCTGGACCTGGAGTAGTGCGCCCGATCCACACGGCCCAGCTAGATAAGGTGCGACCGGTCCTCGTACTGACCAGGGAAGTCGTGCGCCCGTACCTGACCCGGGTGACGGTGGCCCCGATCACCACCACGATCCGCGGACTGTCCACCGAGGTCCCCGTGGGGCGCCGCAACGGCCTCCACCAGGCCTCGGTGATCAGCTGCGACAACATCGTCACCGTGCCGGCAGCCGCACTCGGCCCGCAGATCGGCTACCTGCTGCCCGCCCAGGAGGCGGCCCTGACCAACGCCGTCCAGGCCGCCTTTGATCTCGACTGACACGAGACGGCCGGCCAGCAACAAAGGGCTGGCTGCCCTCCCCGGCCAAAGCCTGGGCAGGACAGCCAGCCCGAACCAGTCCCGCGGTTACGCCACCTTGATGTGCTTATGCACCCGGTGGTAGCGGTTGTGGTAGATGTGCGCGCGGATCCGGCCGTTCAGGTAGATCCCGAACCAGTTGCTGTGGATGTAGTTGCCGTGAATCCACACCCTGATCGCGGACGAGGCGCCGACCAGGATCCCGGTCGTGCGCAGGTCCGGATGGTTCGTGACCGGCGGGGCCAGCCCGATCGTGTCACCGATGATGTTGTTCTTCCCGATGTCGTTGCCCACGATCTGGTTGCCGCTCATCCGCTGCCCCGGCACGTGGGAGTGGATCGTCACCCCGGCCAGGCCGTTGCCGTAGATCTCGTTGTCGGCCACGTCGTTGTCCGACACCCGCTCGCCCTTGACCTCGGTGGCGATGACCACGCCGGCCCCGGGCTGCTTGTGGTTGAGGCCGTTGAAGGTGATCAGGTTGTGCGCGACGTAGTTGCCCCACACCCCGGCCGTGGAGTGCCCGGCGATGATCACCCCGCAACCGCCCGGGTTGCGGGTGGCCTTGTTCCAGGTGACCGCGTCGAAGTGCGTCGGCCCCAGGTCGTCGGCGATCAGGAAGCCGCCGCCCTGGTTGAACTCGGCGAGGTTGTGCGTCGCCAGCGAGTCTGATGACCCGTTGAAGTCCACGCCCACGTCCCCGTTGTTCCTCAGCAGGTTGTGCGAGACCAGGACCCGCCGGCTGCGCGCCACGAGAATGGCGTCGAAGCCCGCGTTCTTCACGGTGAACCCGGTGACCTCGACGTTCTTGGCGCCGAAAACGACCACACCGCTGCCCCCTGGCAGCTTCTTGCTGATCGGCTTCTGGCCCTTGGCGTCGATGGTGGCGCCGCGGCGGCCGACCAGGGCCAGCGACTTGGTCACCACGGCCTGCACCTTGTAGGTGCCACCGCAGACGACCACCCGTCCGCCCCTCGGCGCGGCGTGGATGGCCTGGTTGATGTGGCGGTACCGGGCCGTGGCGCACGACCGGTCCGAGGCCCCCGCGTGGCCGTGCTTGGACACATAGACCGTGGACGATGCGGCGCTCGCCGCGGTCGCCCCCACGAGCGTGAACGCGGCCGCACCGACGGCCGTGAGGCCGGCGAGCAGTCTTGAGACTTGTCTCATCCTCTGATCCCCCCTGATGACTACCTACCGTAGGTAGTCAATTACGCGAAGTAGCGTAGTCCTTACGGGGGCCATTACCGGGAACGCGCGCCGAACGGGCACTTAGCGCAATGATTCTTCGTTGCTTTACTGGGGTAGGCCCCGCGTAACCCCGCGACGGCCCTCGACCAGACGGAGCTGCGGATGACGGCAGGGGGACCGGGCCGGGAGGGTGGGCCGGGTGATCCTCGGGTAGCGCGGATGGACTACGACCCGCAGACCGTGCCACTGCCCTACGGAACCACGTCCGGGGACCCGTACCGCAACTATCCCGACGACGGCCCGTACCCCGGTTACGGGGCGGGCGGTCCCTACGGGCAGGACCCGGACGGGGATTACCATCTGCCCGGCCGGCCCTACCGCCGCCGCTGGCGGGTACTGCGCTGGCTCCTGGGCCTCGTACTGGCGCTGCTCATGCTCAGCGTGATCGCGTTCGGCGTGCTGTTCGCGCTCACCCCGTCGGTCGCCAACGCCCCCACCCTGGCCCGGGCCATCGCCACGGCGCACCACGCGGCCTACCCGGGACCAGCGGTGCCGCCGCTGTTCGCCGAGTCCCTGGTGGCGACCGAGGACCACCGCTTCTACTCCGAGCCCGGGGTGGACATCTACGCGATCGCCCGGGTCGCCGCCGCCCAGATCACCGGCCACGGCGACCAGGGTGGCGCGACGCTGTACCAGCAGCTGGCCAAGATGCTCTACACCTCCGGCCAGAGCGGGTTCAGCGTCGAGGTCAAGCAGGTCATGCTGGGCGTCAAGCTCGACCTGGCCTACAGCAAGGCCAGGATCCTCCGGATGTACGCCGATGTCGCCTACTTCGGCCACGGCTACTACGGCCTGGCCCAGGCCAGCTGCGGGTACTTCGGCACCGTGCCGGCGGGGCTGACCCTGCCGGAGGCGGCCACGCTGGCCGGGCTGGTCCAGGGACCTTCCGCGGACGACCCGATCGGGCACTACGCCCGCGCCCGGGCCCGGGAGGCGCACGTGCTGGGCCGGCTGGTCGTCACCGGAAAGATCACTCAGGCGCAGGCCACGGCCGCCTACGCCCAGCGGCTTCGGCTGGTCGGCGGCAGCGGCACCAGCTGCGGCGGGCGCTAACCCGGAATTCGCCGCAACGAAAACCCCCGCGTCCCCATCCCTCCACCCAGCCCGAGGCTCGCCGCCCCGAGGGGTAAGGACCTGGTCAGCTCCGCTGCTTGGCCGCGTGCCGGGGGCCGGCGGGGCGGGTGCCGTTACCGGTGCCCGCGCGCCCATGATCCCCGGTTCCAGGAGCGTAGCTTTCAGGCTGGCCGTAGTGCTCGGCCCCGTCGCCGTAGCTCTCAGCCCGGTAGCCCTCGGCGTCGTCGTAGATCTCCGCTCCGCGGCCGTACAGCGTGGCCTCTTCGTCCAGGCCGACGGCGACCGCCTCCACCACTCCGGCCTCCGGGAACCCGGGGGCCGGCGAGACGGGATGGTGCCCGCTGGCGGGCACTCCGCTGGTGGGCTCCTGCGTCCGCCACACCCACTTGCGGTACGACCAGAACCGGAACAGCGTGCCCAGCCCGATGCCGGCCAGGTTGGCGACGTTGTACCAGACCTTGCCGTTCAGGTGCAGACCGTCCTGGACGATCGCGACGCACGACAGCTGGATGAGCAGCCCGATCCCGTTGAACACGAAGAACAGGACGGTTTCCCGGCCCATCCCGGTCCGCTCACGGTGCCGGAAGGCCCAGTAGCGGTTGCCGATGAACGTGACCACGGTCGCGAGGACTGTCGCGACGACGACAGCCTTGTACTTGCCCATGCCCAGGCCGTAGCGCAGCACGTCGGCGCCGCCGAGGCTGACGATGAACCCCGCCAGGCCCACCACGCCGAACTTGGCGGCCTCATGAATCAGCACGCGGAACCGCTGATACAGCCTGCGAGTCAATCTCACCTGGCCGTCTTCCTCTCAGTCCTGCGGGGGCTGGTTCTGCGGGGGCGCATCATCGCTGCTTGTGACAGTACCGGCACGGGCTAGCTGACGTGGCCGCTGGGCCGGGATTTGCCCGTTACGAAGTGGGAAAATAACTCGCTCGGAATTGTCCCACCCTCCCGGTATTCTCGCATGAATGCCTGTGACCACCGCTCTCATCCGTGCTCGCGGCCTCACCAAGCGATTCGGAAGTTTCACGGCGGTGGATGGGATCGACTTCGAGCTGCGCCGCGGCGAGGCCTTCGGCTTCCTCGGCCCGAACGGCGCGGGCAAGTCGTCCACGATGCGCATGATCGGCTGCGTCTCCCCGCCCACCGCGGGTGAGCTGTCGATCTTCGGCCTGGATCCGGTGGCCGACGGCCCGGCGATCCGGGCCCGGCTGGGCGTGGTGCCGCAGGAAGACTCCCTGGACGTGGAGCTCACCGTCCGGGAGAACCTCCTCGTCTACGGCCGCTACTTCGGGCTGCCCCGGCCGGTCATCCGCGAGCGGAGCGACCGGCTGCTGGAGTTCGTCCAGCTCGCCGACCGCGCCGGCGACCGGGTGGAGCCGCTGTCCGGCGGCCTGAAGCGGCGGCTGACCATCGCCCGCTCGCTGATCAACGAGCCGGAGATCCTGCTCCTGGACGAGCCGACCACCGGCCTCGACCCGCAGGCCCGGCACGTGGTCTGGGACCGGCTGTTCCGGCTCAAGCAGCAGGGCGTGACGCTGGTGCTGACCACCCACTACATGGACGAGGCCGAGCAGCTGTGCGACCGCCTCGTGGTCATGGACGCGGGCCGGATCGCGGCGGAGGGCTCGCCCCGGGAGCTGATCGAGCGGTACTCCACCCCGGAGGTCCTCGAGCTCCGGTTCGACCCCGCCGTGCACGAGAACGCGGCGGAGAAGCTCGCCGCGGTGCCCGCCCAGCGCCGGGAGGTGCTGGCCGACCGGGTGCTGCTCTACGTCGAGGACGGGGACGCCGCGCTGGCCGCGGTCCGCGGGCTCGGCCTGGACCCGCTCACCTCGCTGGTCCGGCGCAGCACGCTGGAAGACGTGTTCCTGCGGCTGACCGGCCGCCGGCTGGAGGACTGATGGCGGTCCGGACGCAGCCGGGCGGCCCGGCCGTCGGGCTGCCGGGGCGGGACCGGGCCGGCCGGGTGCGCGCCTGGGACTTCGCCGTGCGGCAGCTGCGGTTCTGGCTGACCGACTACCGGCGGACCTGGCGCGGCTCGATCATCTCCACGGTGCTGCAACCCGCTGCTGTACCTGGGCGCCATGGGCCTCGGCCTCGGCACGCTCGTGGACAAGCACGGCACGGCCGCTCTGGGCCAGGTCAGCTACCTGGTCTTCCTCGCGCCCGGGCTGCTGGCCGCGAGCGCCATGGGCACCGGGGTGGGGGAGTCCACCTACCCGGTCCTCGGCTCGGTCAAGTGGAACAAGACCTACCAGGCCGCGGTGTCCTCCCCGCTGCGGCCGGCCGACCTGTTCCACGGCCACCTGCTGTTCGTGGGGCTGAAGCTCACCATGACCTCGTCCGTGTTCCTGGCCGTGGCCGCGGCGTTCGGGGCGATCCGCTCGCCGTGGGCGATCCTGGCCCTGCCGGTCGCGGTGCTCACCGGGCTGGCCTTCGCGGCGCCGATCGAGGCCTGGACCGTGACCCGCACCAAGGACACCTCGCTGGCCGTGGTGTACCGCTTCGGGCTGATCCCGCTGTTCCTGTTCTCCGGCACCTTCTTCCCGGTCACCCAGCTGCCCGCGTGGATCAGGCCCATCGCCTACCTGACCCCGCTGTGGCACGGCGTGGCGCTGTGCCGGGAGCTGTGCCTGGGCATCGCCACCGTGCCCTCGGCGTTCCTGCACGTTGGCTACCTGCTGGTCGTGCTGGCGGCCGGGATCATCGCCGGCGACCGGACCTACACCAGGCGGCTGTATGTCTAGCGTGCGCAGCCTGCCGCTGCGGGTGCTGCCCGGCCGGGGCCCGCTGCGCCGGGCCCGGGCCTCGGTGGGCGGCCGGGGCAGCCTGTTCCTGGTCGAGCGGCACGCGCTGGTCTACCGGCACACCTGGCTGGTGTTCGTGTCCGGGGTAGTCGAGCCGCTGTTCTACCTGCTGTCCATCGGGGTGGGCCTGGGCCAGCTCGTCGGCTCGGTGCAGGGCATCAGCTATGCCGCCTTCGTGGCCCCCGCCCTGCTGGCCAGCGCCTCGATGAACGGCGCCCTGTTCGACTCGACCTTCAACGTCTTCTTCCGGCTCAAGTACGAGAAGCTCTACGACGCGGCGCTGGCCACCCCGATGCGGGCCGGCGACGTGGCGCTGGGCGAGATCAGCTGGGCACTCCTGCGCGGCGCCCTGTACGCGGTGGCCTTCCTGGTCGTGATGGCGGCCATGGGCCTGGTCTACTCGTGGTGGGCGCTGGCCGCGCTGCCCGCCGCGGTGCTCACCGGCTTCGCCTTCGCGGCGGGCGGGATGGCCTGCACCACCTACATGCGGTCCTGGCAGGACTTCGAGTTCGTCACGCTGGCGACGCTGCCGATGTTCCTGTTCTCGACCACGTTCTACCCCCTGAGCGTCTACCCCCGGCCGCTGCAGTTCGTGGTGGAATGCACCCCGCTGTACCAGAGCGTGGTGATGCTGCGGGATCTCACGCTGGGCACGGTCAGCCCGGCCATCCTCTGGCACGCCGCCTACCTGGCCGTCCTGGGCGTCGCCGGCCTGCTCGTGGCGGGCCGCCGGATCGGCAAGCTGCTGCTCCGCTAACTACGCGGCTGGCCTGGGGCCGCGGGCCGGGGGATGAAGCTTTCAGCCGGTCCGGACCGGGCACGTTAGGCTGGACAGAGGCCGTGGGGAGGCCCCAGGCGGACGCACTCGACCTAGGACAGCATGATCACGACCGGCGGCAGCCCTGGTGACCCCGCGCCCCATGGCGCAGGGCAGGATGGTGCGCCTCACGCACCTGGGGCGCCCGGGGTCCCGAGGTGTCTGTGGCCCTCGGGACCCATGGAGAGCCTGAGGCTGGCCGTCCGGGCGCCGCCGGCCGCGCCGGGACGGATCACCCGGCCCGCCGGGCTGATCACCCCACCCCAGGGCTGATCACCCCGCCCCCCGGGCCGACTGGGTGCCGTGGCTGATCGCCGTGGTCGTGTTCGCGGCCTACACGGCGATCTCGCTGTGCCCGGTACGTCCAGCTCGCCCCCGGCTCCTGGGACCTGGGCATCTTCACCGAGTACGTCCGGCAGCTGGCGCACCTGCGGGCCCCGGTGGTGAACATCCGCGGGACCGGCTTCAACCTGCTCGGCGATCATTTCCAGCCGATCGTGGGCCTGATCGCCCCGGTCTTCCTGATCTTCCCCAGCGCGGCCACCCTGCTCGTGGTCCAGGCCCTGCTCACCGCGGTCTCGGTCATCCCGGTGAGCCGCGCGGCCGCGGCCAAGCTGGGCACCGGGGCCGGGCGGATGATCGGGGCCGCGTACGGGCTCTCCTGGGGCCTGCAGCAGATGATCTACTTCGACTTCCACGAGATCGCGTTCGCGGTCCCGCTGCTGGCCTGCTCGCTGTCCGCGTTGCTGCGGGGCAAGGTCCGG
The DNA here is from genome assembly GCA_963718305.1 of uncultured Actinomycetes bacterium. Classification (GTDB taxonomy): domain Bacteria; phylum Actinomycetota; class Actinomycetes; order Streptosporangiales; family Streptosporangiaceae; genus RYN-230. Next base: position 288,228 of record CAVQZG010000017.1, on the reverse strand, counting down.
GCCGCGGCGATATGGGCGCTGCCGCTGGTGTTCGTCAAAGAGGACCAGGGCTTCACAGTCGCAGCCATCGGCATCGTGATCATCATCATGAGCCTGACCCGGGCGGGGAAGGGTGGCCAGGCCCATGGTGGCCAGGCCCGTGGTGGCCGGGCCCGTGGTATCCAGGCGCCGTGGCGCGCTCGGCTGGGGGGCGCTGCTGATCGTCTGGGGCCTCGCCTGGACCCTGCTGGCCATCGTGGTGATCATCCCGCACTTCAATCCGCTGCACCTGTACCCCTACTGGACCGACGGCGGCGTGCTGAACCACGGCGTGCTGAACCCGCACGGGGCGCACCCCTCGGCGCCGTCGGTGCTCGCCCAGTTCGGGCACTCCTACGTGCCGAAGCTGCGGACCACCCTGCTCATCCTGCTGCCGGTGGCGTTCCTCGCGCTGGGCTCCCCGCTCGCCCTGGTGGCGCTGCCCAGCCTGGCCCTGCGGTTCGTGTCCACGAACACCGCCTACTGGGGGTCGGGGTATCACTACAACGCCACCGTGATGCCGATCGTCTTCATCGCCGCGGTGGACACCCTGGCCCGGATCCGCGCCTACCGGGCCCAGCCCGCCGCGACGGGAACCCCGTCCTCGCGCGCGTCCTGGCCGGGCCGGGCGGCCACCCGGGTCATCCCCGGGCTCATGCTGGTGATCGCCGTGGCGCTCGCCTGGCAGTTCCCGCTCCGCAATCTGTGGCACCCGCAGTCCTACCAGATCAGCCAGCACGTCCAGGGGGAGGACGCCGCCCTGGCCCGGGTGCCGGCCGGCACCAGCGTCGAGACCACGCTCACCATGCTGGCCCCGCTGGCCGCCCGGGATGACACCTACTGGATCGGCAACACCGGCAACCCGGCGCCGCGCTACATCGTGTTCGACGAGCTGAACAGCGGCTGGAATCCGCCGCCCAGCAACCCGCTCACATTCGTGGAGCAGCGCCACCCGGGCGCCACCTACCGGCAGATCTACGTGAACAACTTCGTCTACGTGTTCCGCCGGGCCGGAGGATAGGCGGCGTACCCGCCAGTAGGTAGAGTCGTCAGCGGATCCGTCTGGAGGGCTCTATGGACTTCGGCTACGACGACCGCACGGAGGAGTTCCGCAAACGCCTCCTCGCGTTCATGGACGAATGCGTCTATCCGGCGGAGCCGGTATTCGCGGCCCAGGTGCGGGACAACGAGCAGGCAGGCCGCCCCTGGGAGCGCCCGGCGGTGATCGGTGACCTGAAGGAGGAGGCCCGCGGGCGTGGCCTGTGGAACCTCTTCCTGGCCCACCATCCCGAGGGCGCCGGGCTCACCAACCTCCAGTACGCGCCGCTGGCGGAGATCACCGGGCGCAGCCCGGCGCTCGCCCCCGAGGCCCTCAACTGCGCCGCCCCGGACACCGGGAACATGGAGGTGCTGGCCGAGTTCGGCTCACCCGGGCAGCAGGAACGGTGGCTCCGGCCGCTGCTGGACGGGGCGATCAGGTCCGCCTTCTGCATGACCGAGCCAGACGTCGCGTCCTCCGATGCCGCGAACATTGCCACCCGGATCGACCGTGACGGCGACGAGTACGTCATCAGCGGCCGGAAGTGGTGGTCGTCCGGCGCGATGAACCCGGGCTGCGAGATCTTCATCGTGATGGGCCGGACCGCCTGGGAGGGGGACCGGCACCGGCAGCAGTCGATGATCCTGGTGCCCCGGGACACCGCCGGGGTCACCATCAAGCGCGGCATGAGCCTGTTCGGCTACGAGGACGGCCCGCACGGCGGCCACGCCGAGGTGGAGTTCGCGGGCGCCCGGGTACCCGCCGCCAACCTGATCGCCGGGGAGGGCGAGGGCTTCGCGATCGCGCAGGCCCGGCTGGGTCCGGGCCGGATCCACCACTGCATGCGGCTCATCGGCTCGGCCGAACGGGCCCTGGAACTGCTCTGCCGCCGGGTCACCGGCCGGGTCGCGTTCGGCCAGCCGCTGGCCGATCAGGGCGTGATCCAGGAGTGGATCGCCGAGTCCCGGGTGCGGATCGAGCAGGCCCGGCTGCTGGTGCTGAAGACCGCGTGGCTGATGGACACGGTGGGCAACAAGGGCGCGCACACCGAGATCCAGGCCATCAAGATCATCACCCCGGCGATGGCCGAATGGGTGATCGACAAGGCGATCACGGCGCACGGCGCGGCCGGCGTCAGCCAGGACTTCCCGCTCGCGTACCTGTGGGCGAACGCCCGGACCCTCCGGTTCGCGGACGGCCCCGACGAGGTGCACAAGCGCTCCCTGGCCCGCCGGGAACTGCGCCCGTACCGGGTCGCCCGCGAGTCCGCCGGGTGAGCCGGGGAGAATGCCTGCCAGCCTCACCGATGACATCAGCAAGGAGAAATGAATATGCCTCAGGATGACCAGCGCGTGGCCATCGTCACCGGCGCGGCCCGGGGGATCGGCGCCGCCACGGCCCGCCGCCTGGCTTCGGACGGGCTGGCAGTGGCCGTGCTCGACCTGGATGCGGACGCCTGCAAGGCGACGGTGGAGACCATCGCCTCGGCCGGTGGCCGGGCGATCGCGGTCGGCGCCGACGTGAGCCAGTCCGACCAGGTGCAGGCGGCCGTGGACAGTGTGGCCGGCGAACTCGGGCCGCCCACCGTGCTGGTCAACAACGCCGGCGTGATCCGGGACAACCTGCTGTTCAAGATGAGCGAAGACGACTGGGACACGGTCCTGGGCGTGCACCTGCGCGGCGCCTTCCTGATGAGCAAGGCCGCGCAGAAGCACATGGTGGAAGCCCGCTTCGGCCGGATCGTCAACCTGTCCTCCAGCTCAGCGCTGGGCAACCGGGGGCAGGCCAACTACTCCGCGGCCAAGGCCGGCATGCAGGGCTTCACCAAGACGCTGGCCATCGAGCTCGGCCCGTTCGGCATCACCGCGAACGCGGTCGCCCCCGGCTTCATCGTCACCGACATGACCGCGTCCACCGCGGCCCGGGTGGGTATGGGCTTCGAGGACTTCCAGGCCGCCGCGGCGGGCCAGATCCCGGTTCGCCGGGTCGGCCAGGTCGGCGACGTCGCGCACACCATCTCCTTCCTGGCCAGCGAGGGCGCCGGGTTCGTGTCCGGCCAGGTGATCTACGTGGCGGGCGGCCCGCTGTGCTGAACGACACCGCCGGGCCGGTCAGCGCGGACGGGCTCCGCGACCGGGTCCGCGACTTCCTGGCCGGGCACGACCCGGCGCGGCTGCCCCGGATCGAGTTCCTGCGCGCCCGGTTCGACGCCGGGCTGGCCGCGGTGCACTACCCGGCCGGGCTGGGCGGGCTCGGCCTGCCCCGGGCGCTGCAAGCCGTGGTCGAGGCCGAGTTCACCGCGGCCGGGGCGCCTGGCAACCAGCCGGAGCGGATCGGCATCGGGCTGGGCATGGCCGCGCCGACCATCCTCGCCTTCGGCACCGACGAGCAGAAGGCGCGCTGGATCCGGCCGCTGTGGACCGGCGAGGAGGTCTGGTGCCAGCTGTTCAGCGAGCCCGGCGCCGGTTCCGACCTGGCCGGGCTGGCCACCCGGGCGGTCCGCGCCGAGGGGCCCGGTGACGCGTGGGTGGTGAACGGCCAGAAGGTGTGGACGTCCATGGCGCACCAGGCCCGCTGGGGCCTGCTGCTGGCCCGGACCGACCCGGACGTGCCCAAGCACGCCGGGCTGACCTACTTCGCCTGCGATATGACCGGCGACGGGGTGGAGGTCCGGCCGCTGCGCCAGCTCACCGGCGAGGCCGAGTTCAACGAGGTCTTCCTGACCGGCGCGGTGATCGGTGACGGCGACCGGATCGGCGCGGTCGGCGAGGGCTGGCGGGTGGCCCAGGGCACGCTGATGAACGAGCGGGTCTCGATTGGCGGCACCGCGCAGCCCCGGGAAGGCGGCATGATCGGCTCGGCCGCCCGGGCCTGGCGTGAGCATCCCGAGCGGCGCACCCCCGGCCTGCACGACCGGATGCTCCGCCTGTGGGCCGACTCCGAGGTGGCCAGGCTGGCCTCGGAACGGCTCCGGCAGCAGCTGGCCGTGGGCCATCCCGGCCCGGAAGGGTCGGCGGCCAAGCTCGTGTTCGCCCGGCTCAACCAGGAGATCACCGCGCTCGAGGTGGAGATGGCCGGCGCCGGCGGGCTCCGCTACGAGGACTGGTCCATGCGCAGGCCGGAGAGTGTCAGCTTCTACGGCCGTGACCCCGGGTACCGCTACCTGCGGTCCCGGGGCAACTCCATCGAGGGCGGCACCTCGGAGATCCTGCGCAACATCATCGCTGAGCGGGTGCTCGGCCTCCCGGCCGAGCCACGCACCGATACCCGTGTGCCCTGGAAGGACCTGCCCCGATGAGTACTTCCACGCAGCCTGCGCGCGGCGCCCGCGACAATGCGGTCCCCGGCGACGGCGACGCGGCCGGCCAGCAGGAGAGGGGCCTGCCCGGCCTGCTGTACGGCGAGACGGAAGAAGAGCTCCGGGCGGCCGTCCGCGGCCTGTTCGAGCAGCGGGCCGGCTGGCCCGCGGTGCTGGCCCGGACCGAGACCAGCGAGCCGTACGACAGCGCGCTGTGGCAGACGCTGGCCGCCGAAGTCGGCTGCGCCGGCCTGCTCATCCCTGAGAGTCACGGCGGCGCCGGGGCCAGCTACCGCGAGGCCGCGGTCGTCGCGGAAGAGGCGGGCCGGGCCGTGGCCCCCGTCCCGTACCTGGGCAGCGCCGTGGTCGCCACGGCCGCCGCGCTGGCGGCCGGCGACGCGGAGCTGCTGGCCGGGCTGGCCGGGGCGACCGTGACCGCGGCGCTGGCCGTTCCGTTCGCCAGTAAGCCCGGTGCTAGCCGGCACGGTGCCGGCCAGCCCGGCGTGGGCCCGGCGCTGACCGTGCGCGTCGCGCAGCCGCAGCCGGGCGACCCCGCGGGCCAGGCCCGGCTGACCGGGGTGATCCGCGGGGTGGCCGACGCGCTGCCCGCGTCCACGCTCCTCGTCCCGGCCGACGGCGTGCCCGCCGGGCTGTACTCGGTGGACGTCTCCGACCCGGGGGTGACCATCGCCCCCGTGGTCTCGCTGGACCAGACCCGCGCCCTGGCGGACGTGACCCTGGACAGCGTGCCCGCCCGGCCGCTGGCCTCGGGCCCGGACGCGGACCGCGCCATCGCCAGCGCGCTGGCCGCCGGGGCCGCGATGCTGGCCGCCGAGCAGCTCGGGGTGGCCGAGCGCTGCCTGGAGATGACGGTCGCCTACCTCAAGGAGCGATACCAGTTCGCCCGGCCGATCGGCTCGTTCCAGGCGCTCAAGCACCGCGCCGCCGACCTGTGGGTGGCCATCAGCCAGGCCCGCGCCGCGTCCCGGTACGCCGCCGCCTGCCTGGCCGACGGTGACGCGGACGCGCCGGTCGCGGTGGCCCTGGCCAAGGCGGCCTGCGGGGAGGCCGCCACCCTGGCCGCGCAGGAATGCGTGCAGCTGCACGGGGGCATCGGCTTTACCTGGGAGCACCCCGCGCACCTGTACCTGAAGCGGGCCACCAGCTCGTCGATCGCGTTCGGGACCCCGGACTGGCACCGCGCCTGCCTGGCCAGCCTGGCCAGCCTGCCCCCGGCCCCGGCTGCGGGCGGGCCGACCCCGATGAAAGCGGCCGGGTCCCGGAAGAATGAAATCGGTGGCCGGCGCCGGGGTGGTGATCACCGGCGCCGGCAGCGGCATCGGCGCGGCGCTGGCCCGGCGGTTCGCCGCCGAGGGCGCCCGCGTGGTGGTGAACGACATCGACGCGGCGGCCGCGCGGACGGTGGCCGACTCCTGCGGCGGGGAGGCGCTGCCCGGGGACGCGGCCAGCGAGGAGGGCGTGGCCAGCCTGATCAGCGGCGCGGCGGACATGCTGGACGGCATCGACCTGTTCTGTGCCAACGCCGGGATCGCCCGGCCGGGCGGGGCGGACGCGGCGGAGGCGGACTGGGACGCCTCCTGGCAGGTCAACGTCATGGCGCACGTCCGGGCCGCCCGGCTGCTGACCGGCCCCTGGCTGGAGCGGGGCAGCGGGCACCTGATCTGCACGGTGTCCGCGGCCGGCCTGCTGACCATGCTGGGCTCGGCGCCGTACTCGGTGACCAAGCACGCCGCGCTGGCCTTCGCGGAATGGATGTCGGTCACCTACGCCCATCGCGGCATCACCGTGCAGGCCCTGTGCCCGCAGGGCGTGCGGACCCCGCTGTACGAGTCGTCCGGCCCCATCGGCCACGCGCTGATGGACGCGTCCGCGATCACCCCGGACGCGGCGGCGGACGCGGTCATCGAGGGCATCGCGGACGGCCGGTTCCTGATCTTGCCGCACCCCGAGGTCTCGGTCATGTACTCGCGCCGGGCCACCGATCCTGACCGCTGGCTGAACGGGATGAACCGGCTGCAGCAGCAGGTTGAGAAGCTTCCTGATCAGTAACCCACCCGGGTTTCTGGTTTGCGGCATGCTGTCCGCATGAAGTCGGCTGCCACGGGGATGCTGCACCATCTCGAGCTCTGGGTACCGGACCTGAGCCGGGCCGAGCACACCTGGGGATGGCTGCTGGGCGCGCTCGGTTACGAGCTGTATCAGCAGTGGCCAGAAGGAGTGAGCTGGCGGTGCGGTGATCTCTATATCGTGCTCGAGCAGTCACCCGCGCGCAGCGCGTTCCGGCACGACCGGCACCGGCCCGGCCTGAACCACCTGGCGTTCCACGTATCCGACCGGGCCACCGTGGACCGGATGGTGGGGGAGGCGCTGCTGCACGGCTGGCGGCTGCTGTTCGCCGACCGCCACCCCTACGCCGGGGGCGAGCAGCACTACGCCGCCTACCTGGAGGACCGGGACGGCTACGAGGTCGAACTGGTGGCCCCGCCGCCGCGGCACGGGAACGGCGCGACCGAGGGCGCGCACCGCGCGGACCAGGCGGACGGCGGTCTCCCGCTAGACCCGGTGGATCCGTCGGCGGGCTGGATCAGCTGCAGCCGGCCCTCAGCCGCCTGGCCCCGCGGAGCTGGCCCGGCCGGCCGGGCTGGACGTGGGCTGGAAGACCTGGGCGGGACGGATCGCGCCCCGCCCAGGTCGTGCGGCCCGCCCGGCCCTCCCGGGCTGGCCGCAGTCTTCAGGCCCCGTTCCGGCCCCGGGGTCAGGGCAGCGCGACCGCGGTGTGCAGCCGGAGGTCGCGCGAGGACCGGCCGACGGCGATGGTGAACTCGCCAGACGGCCAGGTCCACTGGGCCGTCTCCGCGTCGTAGCGGCCGAAGACCCGGGCCGGGAGGGTGAGCGTCACCCGGGCCAGCTCGCCAGGCCCCGCGGCCACCCGGCCGAACGCGCCGAGCACCCGGACCGGCCGCCCGTCGGCCGCAGGGCCGGCCACGTAGGCCTCGACCACCTCACGGCCGGGGCGATCACCGGTATTGCGTACCGTCACGCTGATCGTGAGATCGGCCCCGGCGGCCAGGACGAGCGCCCCGGCCTCCAGCAACTCATAGGACCAGGTGGTGTACCCGAGCCCGTGGCCGAACGGGAACAGCGGCGCGGTCCCGGCCGCGTCATAGCCCCGGTACCCGATGAGCAGGCCCTCGTCATAGCTGAGCCGCCCGCCGACGGGCACGGCCCGCAGTACTGGGCAGTCGGCCTCGCGGACCGGCATGGTCACCGGGAGCCGCCCGCCCGGTTCCGCCTGGCCGAGCAGGACGTCGGCCAGGGCCTCACCGATGGCCTGGCCGGGCAGCCAGGCGTAGAGCACCGCGGCGACCTGGCCGGCCCAGGGCATGAGCACCGGCATGCCGGCGTTCACCACCACCACCGTGCGGGGATTCGCCGCGCTCACCCGTTCGATGAGCTCGTCCTGGCGGCCGGGCAGCCGCAGGGTCTCCCGGTCGAATCCTTCGCTCTCGGTCGTCTCGGCCGAGCCGACCACGAGCACGGCCACGTCCGCGGCGGCCGCCGCCCGGACCGCGTCGTCCAGCGCCGCCTCCTCGTCGGGGGACGCCACGATGCCGAGCCGCACGGCCAGCGGACCTTCGGCGTCCGCCGACGGCCGGAAGTCCAGCCGCACCGCCGCCTCCTGGCCGGCGGTCAGCCAGACCGCGCCCAGGACCTGGCCGGGCCGGGTCATGGTCTCGACCGGGTCCGCGGGGACCGGGGTCTCCACGTCCGCGATCATCTCGCCGTCCACGGCCAGGGCCAGCCGTCCTACCCCCGCGGCGCCGACCGTGTGCGGCCCGGTGGTCTCGGCCCGGAACGTGGTCGCCACCGTCACGGTGCCGCTTTCGCCCCAGCCAATGCCGGGCGGCAGACCGTCCTCGCCCCACCAGGCGAACACGGTGGACTGGCGGTGCTCGGAGCCGAGCAGCGCGCCGTCCCCGTCGCGGTACTCCACCCGGACCCCCGGCTCGCCCGAGACCGGATCCCGGAGCGTCCGGGCCGGCGGTTCCGGGACCATCTCCCAGGTCTGGCAGCCGGCCACCACGGTCACCTCGGCCTGCCCGGCCAGGGCCTCGCCGAGCGCGTCCGCCGGGGTGGACAGGCTCCCCGGGATGACGGCCGCGCTGCCGCCGCCCTGGATGACCGGGTGCACCGCGTTAGGCCCGAGCACGGCCACCGACCGGATCGCGGCCGGATCGAGGGGAAGCACCTGGTCCTGGTTGCGCAGCAGCACGAAGGACCCGGCTGCGGCCCGGCGCAGCAGCGCCGGGGCTACCGGCCCGGCCCGCCCAGGGCCGCCCGGCGCGGATCCCGCTATGCCGGACGCGCCCAGGGGCGATCCGTCCAGTCCGTATCCGTCCAGGCCTGGTCCGTCCAGTGTGGGCCCGGCCAGCGCCCCGACCCGGCGGGCCAGCCGGAGCAGCCGCAGCACCTTGTCGTCGATCACCTCCTCAGCCACGGCGCCGCTGCGGACCGCCTCGACCAGGGCGGCTCCCCAGGGCCCCTTCGGGCCGGGCATGGCCAGGTCGAGGCCGGCCTGGGCGGTGGGTACCGTGCTGCGCGCGGCACTCCAGTCCGACACCACCACGCCGGTGAAGCCCCATTCGCCCTTCAGCACCCGGCCCAGCAGGCTCTCGTGCTCGGTCATCAGCGCGCCATTGACCGAGTTGTAGGCGGCCATCACGACGAGCGCGCCCGCCTCCCGGACGCACGCCTCGAACGGCACCAGGTACAGCTCGCGCAGCACCGCCTCGGCGATCCGCGCGTCATAGGTCCACCGCTCGGTCTCCGAGTCGTTGCCCACGTAGTGCTTGACCGCGGCGCCCACCCCGGCCGACTGCAGCCCGGCCACGTAGCCGGCGGCGATCCGGGCGGACAGCAGCGGGTCCTCGGAGAAGCACTCGAACCCCCGGCCGCCGAGCGGGGTCCGCATCAGGTTGATCGTCGGGGCCAGCACCACGTCGATGCCCTTGCCCCGCGCCTCGGCGCCCAGGGCGGCGGCGAGCTCATGGATGAGCTCGCTGTCCCAGGTGGCGCCGAGGGCGGAGGGGCAGGGCAGGCTGGCCGAGGGATTCCGGTCATCCTTGGTGACGCCCCGGACCCCGGCCGGCCCATCCGACATGATGATCGGCCGGAGCCCGAGGGTGTCGTCGCCGTAGGTGCGCCAGCTGTCCGCTCCGGTCAGCAGGCGCACCTTCGCCTCGACGGGGAGCGCAGCCACCCGGCTGCGCTCCTCCGTCGCCTCTGTTGAAGTTGTCATCAAGTTCCTTGCGTCGCGTCCTGAGCGATCAGGACTTCGGCGTGAGGTGCAGGATGGTGTCTTCGATGTACGGCGTGTTGGGAACCGGGTTCATATACGGGTTGCTGGACGTCGGCCAGCCGGAGTAGTTCCGGCTCGAGACCTCGGCCCAGGCCCCGCCGTTGAGCAGCGGTACCACGGGCACCTGGGTGGTCATGATGTTCTCCAGCTTGGTGATCGCGGCCTTCTGGGTGGCCGGGTCGCCGGAGCCGGCGAACTGCTGCAGCGCGGCCTGAGCCTCCGGGTTGGAGTACCGGCCGAAGTCACCCGCGGCTGGCTTGCCGATCGGCGCGGCCAGGGAGCTGTCCATCCAGGCGTCGTAGATGAAGTACGGGTTCGGGCCCTGGTTGCTCCAGCGCAGGGTGGCGTCGAACGTGCCGTTCGCGACGTTGCCCGCCCACACGGTCGGGTTGCCGATGCCGTCCACGGAGGTGTCGAAGCCGAGCGCGTTCAGCTGGTGCGAGATGATCTGGTCGTCGGTGTAGTAGTCGCTGTACGGGACCGGGTCCTGGATGGCGAACTTGATCGTCTTCCCGTTCTTGGCCCACTTGCCGCCCGACTTGGTGTAGCCGTCCGCCTTGAGGATCGAGGTGACCTTGGCCGAGTCACCGGTGGCCGGGAGGTTGTTGGCCAGCGACGGGTCCAGGTAGGCCTGGTGGTTGGGCAGCAGCAGCCCGCTGGTCGAATTGACCGGCGGCTCGTAGCCCGTCTCGCCCTGGACGTTGAGCTGGCTACGGTTGATCCCGTAGCTGATCGCCTGGCGTACCGCGGGGTCGCTCAGCGGGGCCTTCGTGGTGTTGAGGTACATGCTCACCACGTTGTTGGCGCTGAAGTACGGCTGGCTGCCCAGCCAGGTGTGGTTCTCCGGGCTCTTGGCCAGGAAATTCGACTTGATGTCGGCGACGTAGTTACCGGCAAAGTCGATCTGGCCGCTGGAGATCGGCGGGACCAGGTTGGCGTTGGTGTTGTAGGCCGGGAAGTCGATCTCCGGCACGTGCACCTTGGACTTGTTCCAGTAGTGCGGGTTCTGCTTCAGCGTGTAGCCCTGCGGCGAGAACTTGTCCAGCATGAACGGGCCGGTGCCGACCGGCGTGGCGTCGGCGAACGTCGCCGGGTCACTGACCGCCGACCAGATGTGCTGCGGCACGATGTAGACCTGGCCGATCAGGAACAGGTTCGCGTACTGAGAGTTCTTGAAGTTGAGCACGGCCGTGGTCGCGCTGGGCGCGCTGGCGCTGGTCACGATGGGAGCGCCGTTGGTGTTCAGCTTCGGGTTGCTCTTGAGCATGTTGAACGTGAAGGCCACGTCCGCGGCGCTGAACGGCTTGCCGTCGTTCCACTTCACACCCTGGCGGATGGTCAGGGTCAGCGTCTTGCCGCCGTTGGAGAAGCTGTCCCCGGTGGCCAGCATGGGGATCGGCGCCTGGGCTGAGTTGAGCGTGTTGAAGATGAACAGCGGCTCGTTATACAGGGCGACCGCGTTCGTGAGGTAGCCCGTCGAGGTAAGCGAGAACGGGTTGAACGTGTCGGTCATGGGGGAGAGCGGGGTGCTCTCGACGACCAGGGTCTTCCCGGTCGCCGTGGTCTTGCTGCTGCTGCCACCACCAGAAGATGAACTGCTGCCGCAGGCCGCGACGCCCATGCTCAGCGCGCTGGCTACGGCCAGGGTTGCTAGGACCTTGTGTTTCATTGCTTAAACTCCGTTGTACCCGGCCGGCTCATCGCCGGCCTGTTGTGAGCGACCGTGTCGGGGTCTGTTATCGGTGGGGCGGGGTGAGTCGGCCGGGGTCTTGGTATCCGGCTGCCCGTTCCGCCTGGTTCTCCGGCGTGTGCACGGTGTGCCGTGCACGGTCTGGTTGCGCACTCAGGACAACGCGTGCGCGCGTGCTGGAGTGGCCGTTTAGGCGGTATCCCGGTTCATCACGTCTCCTCCCCTCCGGTTGCGGGACTAGGTGATGGGTCCGGATCGTGGCCTGGTGAGGCCGGACCGCCGGGCGTGCCAGTCCCACCAGGGGTTGTCGTTGCGGAGGCCAGAGAGCGTCGCTGCGCGGCGGTCAGACCGGAGACGTGCAGCCAGCACGCGCTGACGTGCCGGTCGGCGACCTGGGTGCCGGGCGGGGTGACCTCTGCGCACACCGTCATCGCGTGCGGGCAGCGGGGGTGGAAGCGGCAGCCGCTCGGCGGGTCGACCAGGCTGGGCGGGGACCCGCGGCCCTGGAGCGAGAGCGGCTCGGGCCGGTCCGGGTCGGGTGCCGCGCTGAGCAGCAGCTGGGTGTACGGGTGGGCCGGCTCGTCGGTCAGCGTGGTGGCCGGGCCGGATTCGACGACCTGGCCCGCGTACATCACCATGATCACGTCGGCCAGGTAGCGGGCCGAGGCGATGTCGTGGGTGATGTACAAGATCCCGAGCTTGTCGCGTTCGCGCAGGTCGCCGAGCAGGTTGAGGACGCCGAGCCGGATCGAGACGTCGAGCATGGACACCGGCTCATCGGCCAGCAGCACCCGGGGCCGGACCGCCAGGGCCCGGGCGATCGCCACCCGCTGCCGCTGCCCGCCGGACAGCTCGTGCGGGTACTTGCGCAGGAACTGCTCGGCCGGGGTGAGCGAGACCCGCTCCAGCAGGCCCGTCATCGCCGCGTCCAGGTCCGCGCCGTGGCCGCCGAGCCCGTGGATCCGCAACGGCCGGGCCAGGTGGTAGCGCACGTCGTGCACGGGGTTGAGGGACGAGAAGGGATCCTGCAGGACGAGCTGGACGTCCCGCGCGTACTCCCGGCGGCCCCGGGTCGCTGCGGGCACCGGGGCCCCGTCGAGCAGCAGTTCCCCGGCCGTCGGCGTGATCAGCCGGGCCAGCAGCCGGGCCAGGGTGGACTTGCCGGAGCCGCTCTCGCCCACCACCGCGGTGATCCCGGATTCCGGCAGGGACAGCGAGACGTCCTCGACGGCGTGCACCACCGGGGCCTCCCGGGGTGAGCCAGCCGAGCGGGGGCGGCGGGCCCCGGCCAGCGACGCCCGGCCCCGCCGCCGGGCGTGATGGACGGCGAAGTGCTTGGTCAGCCCGCGCGCTTCGAGCAGCGGGGCACCCGTCTCCGGGGCGGCGGGGGCGGTGGCGGTCTCGGTCATGACTGGCTCCCGGGGTCCGGAGCGGCGATGCTGGGCGCGAGCCGCCCGGCGGAGGTCTCTGGCCGGGGCGTACCGGGGGCGGCCGAGGCCGGCGTGGGCGGGCCGGCTGGCCGCGGCGCGGTCCCCGGCTCGGCCTGGGCCAGTTCCGCGGGCACCGGCCGGCTGCCGTCCTGCAGCCAGCAGGAAGCCAGCCGCCCGTCGGATATCCGGCCGGCCGGGTCCGCGGGCGGCTCCAGCGGCGGGGACTGCTCGCGGCAGATGTCCATCGCGTACGGGCAGCGCGGGTGGAACACGCAGCCCACCGGCAGCATTCGCAGGTCCGGGGGGAGCCGGAGATGCCGGTCATGTACCGGCGCGGGCCGTGCAGCGCCGGGAACGAGTTCAGCAGCCCCAGCGTGTACGGGTGCCGGGGGGCGCGGAAGAGCTCGTCCGCGCCGGCCCGCTCGACCAGGCGGCCCGCGTACATCACCGCGATCGAGTCCGCGATCTCGGCCAGCAGCGAGAGATCGTGCGTGATGAACAGGACCGCGAAGCCCAGCCGCTCGCGCAGCGCGGTCAGCTCCTCGAGGATCTCCCGCTGGGTCACCACATCCAGCGCGGTGGTCGGCTCGTCCAGGATCACCACCTGGGGTTCCAGCGCCAGGGCCATCGCGATCATGACGCGCTGCCGCATCCCGCCGGACAGTTCGTGCGGGAAACTGCTGAGCCGGTCCGCGGTGATGCCGACCATGCCGAGCAGCTCGGCGGCGCGGTCGCGCCGGGCGGCGGCGTCCAGGCGCGCCACGTGGGCCTGCAGCACGTCGGTGAGCTGGGCGCCGATGGACAGCACCGGGTTCAGCGCGTTCATCGCGGACTGCAGCACCACGGCGATCTGGGACCAGCGCAGCTGGCGCAGTTCCGGCTCGTCCAGGTCGAGCAGGTCCACGGCGCGGCCCGGCTCGGGGTAGTACAGCACCTCGCCGCCGGTGATCATCCCCGGCGCGCGGAGCAGCCGGATCGCCGCGTAGGCCAGCGTGGACTTGCCGCTGCCGCTCTCCCCGGCCAGCCCGAGCACCTCGCCGCGGCGCAGCGTCAGGTCGGCGTCCACCACCGCGTGCACGGCACCGGGGCCGGCCCCGTAGTCCACCCGCAGGCCGCGGATCTCCAGCAGTGGTTGCGCGGTCATGACGTCTGCTCCTGCGTCCGGTTGGCCGGGCCTGTGCTGGCGGCGGTGCTCGCGGTTAGCGTGCCGCCGGCGACGGAGGCGGGCGTCGAGCGGACCACCGGGGTCAGGCCCAGCTCGAAGCGCCGGGGGAGCCCCTGCCCGCCGGACTTCTTGGACTGGCGCCGGGTCAGGCCGGCCGCGCGCAGCCGCGGGTTGATGAACTCGTCGATGCCGAAGTTGAGCAGCGCCAGCGAGGTGCCGAGGAAGGCCACCGCCAGCCCGGGCGGGATGTACCACCACCAGTAGCCGCTGATCTCGGCGTCGGAGTTCTGCGCCTCGAACAGCATCGAGCCCCAGCTCCAGTGCTCGGGGTTGATCAGCCCCAGGAAGGCGAGCGCGGTGTAGGTGCCCACCCCGTAGAGCACGGTGAACAGGAACGAGGACGCCACGATGGGCAGCAGGTTGGGCAGGATCTCGTGCGAGATCACCCGCCAGCCGCGCTCGCCGATGATGCGGGCCGAGTCCACGTAGTCGCGCGATCGCAGCGATAGCGTCTGGGCCCGCAGCACCCGGGCTCCCCACGACCAGCCGGTGACCGCGATGATCAGGCCGATCAGCACGTCGTTAGTGGCCCCGGAGGGCGACAGGAAGCCGAAGATCACGATGAGCAGCGGCAGGGCCGGCAGGACCAGGAAGAAGTTGGCCAGCATGGACAGGAGCTCGTCTGCCCACCGGCCGTGCAGGTAACCGGCGCAGACCCCGATCACCACCGACAGCACGGTGGCCACCAGCCCGGCCAGGAACGCGACCAGGATGGTGCTCCGGCCGCCCGCCAGCAGCTGGGAGAACACGTCCTGCTGGGTCTGGGTGGTACCGAGCCAGTGCGCGGCGGACGGCGGCTGCGGCACGCCGTTCGTGGTGGACAGGCTGGCCCCCGGGTCATACGGGGCCACGAGGGGGCCGATGGCGGCCACGATCAGGAACGCGGCCAGCATGACCAGCCCGGCGATGATCTTGGGGGAGCGGGGAAGCTTGATCCGGCGGCCCCGGATCGGGGCGGTGACCGGGTCGGGCAGCGGCCCGGCGCCGGGCTGGTCACCGGGGCCGGATCCGCCGACGCCCACGCCGCCCAGGCCGGTTCCGCCCAGGTCCGTGCCAGTGCCGATAGACATCGCTCAGGCCTCCTGGCGGGTGCGGGGGTCAAGGAACACGTACACGGAGTCCGCGGCCAGGTTGGCCAGCAGCACGGCGAACGTGATGATCAGGAAGATGCCCTGGAGCAGCGGGTAGTCGCGGCCGGCCACCGCCTGGAGCATGATCCAGCCCAGGCCGGGATAGCTGAACACGATCTCGGTGAGCAGCGCCCCGGAGACCACGAACCCGATGGCCAGCGAGAACCCGGACACGCTGGGCAGGATCGCGTTGCGGGCCGCGTACCAGATGACCCGGCGTTTGGGCAGTCCCTTGGCCTGCGCCACGAGGACGTAGTCCTCGTCCATCGTGGTGACCATCACGTTCCGCATGCCGACGATCCACCCGGCCGCCGAGCACAGCACGATCGTGGCCGCGGGCAGGATCGCGTGCTGGAGCACGTCACCGATGTAGGCCGCGTTCCACCCGGGGAAGTCCAGCTGGCCGTAGGCCCGGCCGGTAGGGAACCAGCCCAGCCGGGTGGCGAAGATGTCCAGGGCGATGAAGGCCACGAAGAAGTAGGGCGCGGCCTGGAAGAACGTGGTGACCGGGAGCAGGCTGTCCAGCCAGGTGCCGCGCCGCCAGGCGACCAGGACGCCGATCACGGTGCCCAGCACGAAGCTGATCACCGTGGCCAGGCCGACCAGGCCGATGGTCCAGGGCAGCGCGCCGCGGATCACGCTGGTCACCGTGGACGGGTAGTAGCTGGTGGACACGCCCAGGTTGCCGTGCAGCAGGTGCACCCAGAACGTCGTGTACTGGCCCCACAGGCCCTGCTTGCTGTTCAGGCCGTACTGCAGCTCGAGGGAGCGGATGGTGGCCGGGGTGACGTTGCCCATCAGATGGGACAGCACCGCCTCCACCGGGTTCCCCGGCATCAGCCTCGGGATGAAGAAGGTCACGGTCACGGCGAGGATCGCGGTCACGATGTAGAACGCCAGCCTGCGGGCGATGACGCGCATGTCGTCTCCTCTCAGCCCACCTGCCACGCGGGCGTGGCAGGGTCGGGGCGGCATCCGCAGCTCTCACGCGGGACCAGCCGGGTGGGCAGGACGATGTCGCGCGGGGCGTGCCCGGCGTCGTTGATCATGGAATAGAGCACCTCGAAGGCAGTCGCGCCGAGTTCCTGGATGGGCTGGCGCACGGTGGTCAGCTGGGGCCGGAGGTGGCGGGCGACCGGGATGTCGTCGAACCCGGTCACCGCGACGTCTCCGGGCACGTCCAGCCCGTGCTGCCTGAGCGCGTACACGACGCCCAGCGCGGTCTGGTCGTTGGCGCAGGCGATGCCCCGCGGAAGCTCGCTGCCGCTGGCGATCAGCCGGTCGATGACCCGGGCGCCCCCGGCCGCGCAGTAATTCGCCTGCCACAGCGGCCCATCGGCGAACGTCCCGCCGGCCGCCGCGACTTCGGCGCCGAACGCGGCCTGCCGGGCCAGGTTGTCCGGGCTGTCGGGGTGGCCGCCGAGGTAGGCCAGGGTGCGGTAGCCGTGCACCCGGACCAGGTGCCGGGCCAGCTCGCGCATGCTGCCCTGGTTGTCGCCGCCCACGTTCGAGGTGGTAGGCGTGGGCACACCGGCCAGGGTCACCACCGGGACCTGCCGGGACAGCCGTTCCAGCTGATCGGGGTCGAGCACCTGATCGTGCAGGATCAGGCCGTCACTCTTGCGGGCCAGTGCGAACACCCGCCGGGTGTGGTCGTGGTCGTCCACGTCCACGGAGCTGACCAGCAGGTTGAAGTCGCGGTTCTGGGCGGCCAGCTCGATACCCCGGTTGATCAGGTCCGGGAACTGAAGGCTCTCTTCCTCGTCCTGGAAGATCTCGTCGCCGACCGGCTCGGTGGGCGACGGCCGGCGGATGACCACGCCGATGATCTCCTTGAGCCTGACGCTGAGTGCGCGGGCCGCCCCGTCCGGGATGAAGCCCAGCTCGGCGACGGCGGCCAGGACGCGCTCCCGGGTCTCGGGCATCGGGTTGCCGCGGCCGTTGAGCACCCGGGAGACCGAGGCAATCGACACCCCGGCGGCGCTGGCCACGTCGTAGATGGTCGCTGGGGTGAGAGGGCCGCTGCGGCGGGTGACCAGCCCCCCGCCGGCCGTAAGGCCGCCGGCCGCGAGACCGCCACCGGTGGAGCCATCGGCCGCGGGACCGCCGGCCGATGACGTCGACCGCCGCGGCCGTAGCAGTCCGTCGGCCGTAAGCGACGCGGCAGGCCACCGCGCCCGGCGGCATCACCCGCCGGGCGGGCCACGTCAAACGCGGCGCTGGCCGTATCGCGACTGTCCACCGGAGCGCTCCCTCGCGGTCCTGGGTCTCTGTCCTGAACCGCCGACCGGCCCTGGACAGGGACAACTCATGTCTGGGTAAGCGCTTACCCGCAGCCTCTTAAGAAAGCGGCTAGTCAAGAGCCGCTGACTTGGCCTGGCAGGGTAAGCGCTTACCAACCGAGACATCCAGAGACTAATTCGCCCCTGCGGCCGACTCAACCCCCCGGCTCTACTGTTACGGGAACGTGACGGAAGGGGTACAGCCCGGCACCCCGCCGGCTGCTCCACCTCAGCCATCCCGGCCCGGGAACCGCCTCGCGCCCTGCCCTGCCGATCCGCACGGCCATCGCCGGCCGGTGATCACGCAGCTGGTTCGGGTGCGGAATCCGCCGCCAGCACAGCAGTTTCCGCCCACGAACTCCCTCGTGACCAGCCGCCGCCCTGCCTCCCGGGTGTACCGGCCACGCGCAGAGTCACCGGCCCGCGGCCTGGTCGCTACCCGTGGGATGAATGTGACTGATGAGGGACGGTATGGGCCGCGCCCGGACCGCGACAGTGAACGGGCCCGCGGCGGGTCCTCCGGCAGGCCAGGGCGTGACCGCGGCGGGTCGTCGCCACCAGCGCGCGGTCCCCGGCCTGCCTGTCTACCGTGCGCGCCGGACCCGGGCCCGACCGCCCGCCTCGTGCCTGTGACCTGCGCCAACGCGAGTCGCGCTCGCGCGCGGCCGGCCCCGGCGCCCGATCCGTCCCGCCCTGGAGCGGGCTCGCGGGGGCCGGCCTGCGCCGTCCGGGCGGCCCCGCCCGGTGCCTGGCGGCGCCAGATGGACGGGCCGGCCCAAGCTCGTTAACGATCGCCATGAAACAGGGACGAAACACGATGTCCGGCAGATCCTGGTCCGTTGTCCACGGCGTAACAGTTGGGAAACGTGAACGAAACCCGCTCATGGGAAACATGAAGCGTTCTAGACGGACACCGAAGTGGCCGGCCGGATTTAGCTAGCCCGGGGGTAATACCCCCGGATCACGCTGCGGTGATAGCGCGGGAGGGGTTTCATCAGTCCGTCATTGGCCTGACTGGGACCGCAACCGGAACCCCCGGCAAGCACTTCCAAGGGTAGCCCCATGGAGGCGGAGAGTAGTGGTTCCCTACGCAAGTTGGCTGTCATCTGGAGATAACGCTTGGCAGATGACAGCCGCAACACTGGTCGGCCTCATGAGCATCCCTGGCCTAGCCGTCTTGTACGGCGGCCTGGTGCAGAAGAAATGGGCCGTGAACACCATGATGATGGTGTTCTGCACGTTCTGCCTGGTGCTGATTACCTGGGCCCTGTGGGCGTACAAGATGGGCTTCGGTTCGCCCTGGATTGGCGGCAGCCTCCACTTGCTGGGCAAGCCGGGAGCGTCACTGGGCACTGGCGCATTGGAAGGGCAGGGCAACATCCCGCTGCTTAGCGCGGGCATGCCTCACTTCAGGATTCCGCAATCGTCGGTGTTCTACTTCCAGTTCGTGTTTGCGGCGATCACCCCGATCCTGTTCATCGGCAGCGTGCTCGGCCGGATCAACTTCAAGGTCTGGCTGATCTTCGTGCCGCTGTGGATCACCTTCGCTTACGCGGTCAACGCGTTCCTGCTCTGGGGCGGCGGCTTCTGGGCCGGCAAGGGCGCGCTGGACTTCAGTGGTGGCTACGTCATCCACCTCGCCGCGGGCGTCTCGGGCTTCGTGGCCGCGTGGGTCATCGGGCCGAGGCTGAAGCGTGACCGTGAGCACGCGGTCCCCAACAACCTGATGTTCGTCGCGGTCGGGGCGGGCATCCTGTGGCTCGGCTGGAACGGGTTCAACGGCGGTGACCCGTACTTCGCGGGCTCGGACGCCGCGGCGGCCATCGTCAACACCAACCTGGCCACGGCGATCGCCATGATGACCTGGATCGTCATGGACATGATCGGCGGCCCGGAGAAGAAGCCGACGTTCCTCGGCGGCCTCAACGGCATGATCTGTGGCCTGGTGGGCATCACGCCCGCCGCTGGTTACGTGAACGGCTTCGGCGCGATCATCATCGGCCTGGTCTGCTCGGCCGTCGTCTGGTTCGCCTGGAACTACCTCAGCAAGGTCCCGCCCTTCAACAAGGTGGACGACGCGCTGGGGGTGGTCTACACGCACGGCATCGCCGGCCTCTTCGGTGGTCTCCTGGTCGGGTTGCTAGCCGATCCGAAGATGATCGTGTACCTGGGCCTCGGCAAGAACCCGGTCAACATCTCGGGCAGCGGCCTGTTCTACGGGCACGCGCACCAGTTGCTGGTCCAGCTGGGCGCCGCGGTCACGATCATCATCTGGGACGGCCTGGTCACGTTCCTCCTGCTCAAGGGCATCGGCCTGTTCATGAAGCTGCGGATGAACGACGAGGAACTCGAGATCGGCGACGTCGCGGTCCACGGCGAGGAGGCGTACCCGTCGGAGGGACTAGCCCTGTCCGGGGTGGGTGCCGCCCGGGCCGCCGAACTGTCGGCGGGGAGCAACGTGTCCGTGAAGGAGGAGGCGTCACCACCGTCCGGAGCCTGACCGGCGGCGCACGTCAGCACGCGTTCTACCCGGCGGCCCTCCCGCGAGCCCAGCGCTCGCGGGAGGGCCGCCGGCCGTGCGCCTACCGGGCCGCCGCCGCTACCCGGGGCTGGTGGACGGGGGGTGGCCCGCGATCCGCGCGGCAATCCCGTCCAGCAGGCAATCCAGCCCGAACTCGAACCGCTCGTCCCGGGTCTCCTCCGCGTCAGGGTCATATCCGGCGCCCAGAATCTCGGCGAGGTGCGGATATCGCCCGGTGGCCCGGACCCGCTCGGTGAAGTCGCCGAACACCTTCTCCCGCTCGGCCTCGGTCAGGTCCGCGAGTATCTGCTCGGTGTAGGTCTGGCTTTTGTGCTCCTGCACTTCCCGCAGCACCGCGCCCATGACGTAGGTACCGAGCGTGGTGGCGATGTCCATGGCCATGCGGATGTCCAGGTCCAGCCCGTCGAAGTAGCCCAGCGTCCGTTCCAGGTTGCGCAGCGACTTAGGGCCCGCCGGGGGACGCCCGCCGATGAAGTCCATCATCCACGGGTGCTCGTGCAGGCTCTGCCTGATCGCGGCGGCCGCGTCCCGCATATCGCGCCGCCAGTCCCCGGAAGGCGCGGGGTTCTCCCGGTCGCCCTGGACGGTGTCCAGCATCAGGTCCAGTAGCTCTTCCTTGGACACGATGTGCCAGTAGAGCGACATCGTCCCGGCGTTCAGCTCACGGGCGATCCGGCGCATGCTGACCGCGTCGGCGCCCTCGGCGTCCGCCACCCTGATCGCGGTCCGGACGATCTCGTCCCGGGACAGGGCCGCGGCCCGCCGGGGCGGGTGCCGCTGGCCACGCCGTTCGTCCTCGCGCAGGTGCGCCCGCAGCCGCTCGGCCTTGCGGTCCCGGGGGCGGGCGGCCAGGAAGGGGACCCACAGATCCTCGTCCTCGGTGTCCACGGCAGCTCCTCCCTGACCAGGCTGGATCTCGCGTCCGGACCGTTTCACCCGGGGGACGCGCCCGGCCCGGCGCACCCGGCCGGCCGATGCCTGCGTGCTGCGGATGAACTTACCGGCCCGGCCGCCGCGTTGCCGACTCGTACAGTGTACTGCTATCGTACGGCGTACTAACTGGTACGGCGTACGAGACGCCTGGATGACCCACGGACGCGGGGGTCCGGGGCGAGGAGGAGTGAGATGGCCGACATTCCCGCCATCGAGGCGGAAGGACTGACCAAGAAGTTCGGTGCGACGCAGGCGCTGGCCGGTATCGACCTGTCCGTGCCGGCCGGCGGCATACTCGGGCTGCTCGGCCCGAACGGGGCGGGCAAGACCACCGCGGTCCGGGTGCTGGCCACCCTGCTCCGCCCGGACGCCGGGCAGGCCCGGATCATGGGGGCGGACGTGGTGGCCCAGGCCGCTGAGGTGCGCACGCACATCGGCCTGACCGGGCAGTATGCCGCTCTGGACGACTACCTGACCGGCCGGGCCAACCTCATCATGATCGGCCAGCTGGCCCGGCTCGGACGTGCCCAGGCCCGGCTGCGGGCCGCCGAGCTGCTAGAGCGCTTCGACCTGACCGCGGCGGCCGGACGGGCGGTCAAGACCTACTCGGGAGGGATGCGCCGCCGGCTGGATCTGGCCGCCAGCCTCATCGGCCGGCCCGAGGTGCTGTTCCTGGATGAGCCGACCACCGGGCTGGATCCCCGGAGCCGCTCGGTCATGTGGGAGATCATCCGCGAGCTGGCCGGCGCGGGCACCACGCTCCTGCTCACCACGCAGTACCTGGACGAGGCCGACCAGCTGGCGGACCAGATCGCGGTCATCGACGCGGGCCAGGTGATCGCGGCGGGCTCCCCTGACGCGCTCAAGGCCAGGATCGGAGACGACCGGCTGACGCTGGTACTGACCCCGGGCGCCGATCTGACCGCGGCGGCCACGGCGGTCACCGGGTACGCCGCCGGGCCGGTCAGCACCGTCGCGGCCAGCCCGGCCGGCGGCGGCCCGCAGATCATCGTCCCCGTCACCGGCCGGGACGGGATCACCACCGAGGTGGTCCGGTCCCTGGATGCGGCCGGGGTCCTGGTCACCAGCGTGACCCTGCGCCGTCCCTCACTGGACGACGTGTTCCTCACCCTCACCGGCAGTGGGGCCGGCGGCGAGCAGCCTGCCGCGGATTCCGCTCCGGCCGAACTCATCGGAGGTGCCGCATGACGGCCAGCACCCTGCCCAGGACCATGCCGGCGCGGCCCGCGCCGCCCGACCCCACGCCGCGGCGCAGCGCGCTGCGCTGGTGGCTCAGCGACGTTCTCGTCCTGACCCAGCGCAGCCTGGCCCGGATCGTCCGGGAGCCCGAGACTCTCATGGACGTCACCATCCAGCCGATCGTGTTCGTGCTGCTGTTCGCCTACGTGTTCGGCAGCGCGATCGCCATCCCGGGCGGGGGCAGCTATAACGAGTACCTGATCGGCGGCATGCTCGGCATGGGCCTCGCGGGCACCGCCCCGGGCACCGCGGTGGCCCTGGTCACGGACATGAGTACCGGGCTGATTGACCGCTTCCGGTCGCTGCCGATGTCACGGGCGGCGGTACTGGCCGGCCGGACGCTGGCCGATCTGCTCACCCAGGCGCTGGGCGCGCTGGTGGTGGCGGGGGTGGGCCTGGCCATCGGCTGGCGGATACACACCGGGGTCGCCGACACCCTGGCCGCCTTCGGCCTGGCCCTGCTGATGGGCTACGCCTTCACCTGGGCCGGGGCCTGCCTGGGCATGGTGCTGCGCAGCCCGGAAGCGGCCCAGCAGCTCGGCTTCATCCTGTTCCTGCCGCTCACGTTCATCTCCAACGCGTTCGTCCCGACTCAGGGGATGCCTGGCTGGCTGCAGGTCGTCGCGAACTGGAACCCGCTCAGCGCGCTGGCCGCCGCGTGCCGTCACCTGTTCGGTAACCCGGACCCAGCCGCCTCAATCCAGGCCTGGCCGATGCAGCATCCCGTGCTGGCGGTCTTCCTCTGGTCCGGGGCTCTCCTGGCGGTCTTCGCTCCTCTGGCCGTCCACCTCTACCGCCGCAAGTCCCTCACCTGAGGCAGAGCTCAGGCGAGGGACGCAGATCTCGCCGGCGAGGCGGGGCGCGCCGCAGGCGTGTTCCCGCCGAGCCGGCGACTGGCCACGCGCGGCGGGAGGCGTGCACTCACCTCAGCCGGGCCGTTGGGGTTCCGGGGGCTCGGGCCCCCGGGCAAATCAGCCCCCCGGGCAAATCACCGGAAGGCTTCCTCCAGCCACCAGGCGCCCCGGGCCGAGGTGACCTTGGCGTCGACCAGCAGGGGGCGCCCGCGCGGCCCATCCAGCCAGTCCTGCACCGGGCCCAGGTCGGCCGGGCTGCGCACGGTCACCCCGTCGCACCCGAACCCGCGGCCGATCTCGGCGAGGTCCGCCGGGGGAAACCGGACGGTGTCCAGCGGGTGCCCGTCCGGCCCGAAGTGGTGCACCTCGGCCCCGTAGGCCTCGTCGTCGTAGACCACGATGAGCATGGGCAGCCCGAGCCGGACCACGGTTTCCAGCTCGCTGGCGGCCATCAGCGCCCCGCCGTCGCCCAGCGCGGCCACGGTGAGCCGGTCCGGGCGGGCGAGGGCGGCCCCGATCGCCGACGGCAGCCCGAGCCCGATGGACTGGTACGCCTGGGTGAAGCAGAACGCGTCCGCGTCGGGCACCGCGAGATACATGCTCGGGTAGCCCATGAAGTTCCCCGAGTCCACGCTCACCGTCCGCTGCACCGGGAGCATGTCGTCCAGGGCGATGCTCAGCGTGCGCGGGTCGATCAGGCCGTCCCCGCTCTCGTCGGAGTACGGCACATCGCGCCACCGGGCCTCGCGGGCGATCCGCCCCCGGACCTCGTCGGTGCGGTAGCCCAGACCGCTGCCGAACCGGTCGCCCAGTGCGGCCAGCGCCGCCCGGGCGGTCTCCGCCACGTCGCCGAGCACGCCTAGCTGCACCGGCCGGTGCGCGCCGATCGCCGCCGGGTCGTCATCCACCTGGACCACGGTGGCCGCCGGCCCGATCAGGGTGCCGTGCCGCATGGTCCACATGTTCAGTGCGCAGCCCCAGCCCACGATCAGGTCGGCCGTGCTGATCAGCTCGGCGGTGAGCGGGGAGGCGAAGCCGCCGCTCACGTCCAGGTCCCACGGGCTGCCGCGGAACAGGCCCCGGGCCGCGGCCGAGGTGGCCAGCAGCGCGCCGCAGGCGTCGGCCAGCCGTTCCAGATCCGGCCCGGCCCGTGAGACCCGGGCCCCCCGCCCGGCCACGAACACCGGCCGCTTGGCCAGGGCGAGCTGGCCGGCCAGGGCGTCCGCCGCGTCGGCGGCGGGGGCGACGGGCCCGAGCACCGGCCCGGCCGCCGGCGGCTGCCGGTCGCAGTCCCCGGCCTGCACGTCGAGGGGCATGGCCAGGATCACCGTGCGCCGCTGCCCGGCGGCCGTGTGGTAGGCCCGCGCCGTGTCGGCGGCGGCCGAGGCGGGGGAGTGGAGCCGCTCTGGCACCGCGCCCACCGCCGAGGCCAGCGCGGCCACGTCGATGCGGAAGTTGGACTGAACCGCCGCGGCGGCTACGTCCGCGGCGAGCACCACGAGCGGGGTGCGGCTCTTGGCCGCCTCGGTGATCCCGGTGACCGCGTTGGTCAGCCCGGGACCCTGGTGCACGCTGAGCAGGCCGGTCCGTCCCGCGGTCCGGGCCCACCCGTCGGCCATGCAGGCCGCGCCGCCCTCGTGCCGGGCGGCGATGTACCGGGCGCCCTGGCTGATCAGGGCGTTGGTGAGGTGGAAGTTGCCGCTGCCGACCACGCCGAACACGGTGTCCGCGCCCAGCCCGGCCAGCGTCGCCGCGACGGCGTCGGTGACCCGCATCAGATCAGGCGTGCCCGGCCGGGCGCCCGGCGGGCTGCTCGATCAGGGCGATGGCCCGGCACGGGCTGCCCGAGCCACCGGTGATCGGCAGCGGGCCGGCGATCACCACCGCGCCCTGGGCAGGCAGCAGGGCCAGGTTCTGCAGCTGGGTCAGCCCGTACTTGCCCGCGCCCAGCAGCGACGCGTGGCACGGGAACGGCGGGTCGAAGGAGTGCGCCGCGCCCGCGTCGGTGCCGACCGTCTCCACCCCCAGCCCGATGATCGACTCGCTGGCGGCCAGCCACTGCGCGCAGGCCACCGAGATGCCGGGGGTGTGCGGCCCGGTCTCGCTGGCGTTGAGGAACTCTTCCTGGCTGGCGGACCGGGCGTCCCAGCCGGTCCGGTAGAGCAGCCAGCCTCCCTCGGGCAGCGGGCCGTGCTCGGCCTCCCACTGCTGGACGTGCTCGATCTCGAGCAGGAAGTCGGGATCGGCCGCGGCCTGCGCGGTGAAGTCAAGGACGGCCGCCGGGGCGATCAGCCGGTCCACCGGGACCTGGGCCACGTCCGCGCCGTCCTGGCCGGTGACCCAGTGCACCGGCGCGTCGAAGTGGGTGCCGGTGTGCTCGCCGGTGCTGATGTCGTTCCAGTACCAGGCGGGGCCGCGGTCGTCGTAGCGGCTGATCTCGTGCAGCGCGAACGTGGCGGTGTTGCCGAACGGCTCGGGCAGCCGGATGACTGGCGTGGTGTCGTTGAGCGGTGCGGTCAGGTCGATGACCTGGATGCCGCCGTCCCTGATCGCGGCGGTCAGGTCATTGAGCAGGGACATGGCGGGGGGCTCCTGTCGTGGCTGGTCCATGGATCGCGTCCGGACTGCGTTGTCGTTCTACACCAGTTGCAGGTGGCCTGAAGGACCAGGGAGTCATGTTATAGTCATAACATGGCCGGGAAGAAGGCAGTGCTGAACGTCACGGTGGACGAGTCGCTGGCCGAGGACGTGCGGCGGGCGGCCAAGCTCGAACACACCACGATCTCCAGCGTCGTCGAGCGTGCCCTGCGCGACAAGCTCTCCTGGGAACTCAAGCGCCTGGAGGGCATCCGCGCCATCGAGGCCTACTACGAGGAGCACGGCTACCCGACGCCGGAGGAACGTGCCGCGGCGCAAGCGCGGGTGGCCGAGGAACACAGGCTGGCTGAGGAGGCCCGGGCGTACAACGCGGCCCACGGTAACGTCTTCCGCCGCGAAGACTGGGACCTCTGATGGAACAGGTGCTCTACGACAGCGGGGCGCTCATCGCCATCGGCCGCAGTCACAACAGCGCCAAGGTCGAAGATCACCTGGTGCGGCTCGACCGGGGAGATCACATCATTGTGCCGGCGCCCGTGGCGGCACAGGTGATCCGCGACCCGAGTCGCCAGGCCCGGTTAATGATCACTCTTCGGAGCTGCGACATCGTCGCCTTCGAGGGGAGTGACGCCCGTCGGGTCGGACGGCTGCTGGCGCTATCTGGTACTTCGGACGTCGTGGATGGCTTCGTCGCCGTCAAGGCGGCAGAGACCGGCGCTACCGTCATCACGTCCGATCCGAGTGACATCCGTCGTTTGCTGAGCACGCTGGGAGTGCGGCTGCCGGTGCTGAAGCCGTGAGGGTCAGAGGTTGGCGACGGCGGGGATTACCTCGCTGCCGATGACCTCCAGCGGGGTGACGTCCCAGACGTTGGCCACCGCCCCGATCGCCGCGCTGAAGCCCATCTGGGCCAGCCCGCCGAGCTGGTCCACGACCTCGTCCGCGTTCTCGCCCTTCGGGCCGACGTCGTAGATGAAGTAGACGGTCTTCTCGATCTCGTCAAAGGAGCGGCCCTCGGCCTCGCAGTGCCCGCGCAGCACGTCCAGCTTGCGGGCCAGGTCGGGGCCGGGGAACAGGTTGCAGGCCTGGGCGTAGCGGGCCACCAGGCGGAGCGTCTTCTTCTCGCCCGACCCGCCGATCAGGATCGGCGGGTGCGGCTGGGACAGCGGCCGCGGCGAGTTGAGCGGCCGCTCCAGCTGATAGTGCTCGCCGTGGAACGGGGAGGCGTCGCCGCGGAACATCTGCAGGCAGATCTGCAGCGTCTCCTCCAGCCGCTCGAACCGCTCCGCGATCGGGGGGAACGGGATGCCGAGCCCGCGGGACTCCTCCTCATTCCAGGCTGCGCCGATGCCGAGCCAGGCCCGGCCGCCGGACAGCACGTCCAGGGTGGTGATGATCTTCGCGAGGATCCCGGGATGCCGGTAGGT
Organism: uncultured Actinomycetes bacterium; assembly: GCA_963718305.1. GTDB lineage: Bacteria > Actinomycetota > Actinomycetes > Streptosporangiales > Streptosporangiaceae > RYN-230. The sequence continues at coordinate 261,122 of CAVQZG010000017.1, read as the reverse complement.
CACCCCGGTGACCAGCGTCAGCAGCTTGGCCCGCGACGTGCTCGCGGCCAGGTAGCCGAGCGTGGTGTACGCCTCCAGCATCTCCAGCTCGGGCGGCCCGATCGGCCCGATCTGGAAGAAGTGGTCCATCACGGCCAGGAACTCAAAGCCGGCGTCGTCCGCGGTGCGGGCCACCGTGGCCAGGTCCGCGCCGAGGCGGGACGGGCCGTCCTGGGTAGTGAAATCGGGGATCTGCAAGCCGAGCTTCACGTGGGCACCTCCAGTGATGAGGCTCTCATACAGGCCGGGCTGGCCATCCCCCCGGCGTCCCGCAGAATGGAGGGATGACCAGACCCGTGGTGAAGGCGCTGACCCTGGTGACCGACGACGGGGTGGCCATCGACACAGTCCACCTGCCCGGCGAGGGCGACGTGGGGTTCGTTATTGCCCATGGTTTTACCTTGTCCTGGCAGCACGGCGCGGTCTGGAAGGTGGCCAGCAGGCTGCGTGAGGCGGGCGGGGTGGTGTCCTTCGACTTCCGCGGCCATGGCCGCTCCGGCGGGCTGTCCACCATGGGGGACCGGGAGATCCAGGACCTGGACGTGGCGGTGCGGTACGCACGGGAACTGGGCTACCGGCGGATCGCGGCGGTCGGGTTCTCCATGGGCGCCTCGGTCGTGATGCGCTACGCGGGGCTGGTCGGCGGGCTGGACGCGGCCGTGTCGGTCAGCGGGCCGGGGCACTGGTATTACCGCGGCACCAAGCCGATGCGCCGGGTGCACTTCGCGGTGGAGCGCCGGGTGGGCCGGGCCATCACCCGGGCCTGGCTGAAGACGCGGGTCAGCCCGGGCGGGTGGGACCCGGTGCCGGTCCCGCCGGACGAGGCCGCGGCGATGATCTCGCCGACCCCGCTGCTCATCGTGCACGGCGACCAGGACCCCTACTTCCCCGTCTACCACGGCCAGCGGCTCTTCGACGCGGCGCGCGAGCCCAAGGAGTTCTGGGTGGAACCAGGGTTCGGGCACGCGGAGTCAGGCACCGACGGGCCGCTGCTGGACCGGATCGCCGGGTGGGTGCGGGAGCACGCGCTAGTCCCCCCGGAGGCTGTCTCCCGTGTCAGGGTCGAAGAAGTGCAGTGAGTCCAGGTCCACGTGCAGCCGGGCCCGCTCGCCCTCGCGGATCCCGGTCCGCGGGTCCAGCCGGGCGATGATCGCCGGGATCTGGGGGACCTCCTCGATCTCGGCCGCGTCCGGCTCGCTGTCCCCGATGGCCACCGCCGCCACCTGGAGCGGCGGCACGCCCACCGTGCAGTGCGCGTTCACCTCGGCGCCCAGCTCCTCGCGCAGCTCGACCGACACGTCGAGCACCGACTCGGGGGCCGCGTCCGGGACCAGCGCCGCGTCCTCCAGATTCTCGGGGCGGATCCCTACCACCACCGTGCGGCCCAGGTACTTCTCCAGGGCGGGGTGCTCGCGGAGCACGCCCGGCGGGACCCGCAGCCGGTGCGGGCCGAAGATCACCTCGGGGCCGCCCGGGCCGGGGCCCGCTTCGCCGGGGCCTGCGTCGCCTGGGCCTGCGTTCCCTGGGCCTGCATCCCCTGGGCCTGCGTCCCCTGGGCCTGAGCCGGCCGCGCCGCGCTCGAGCGTCGCCTCGACCAGGTTCATCGCGGGCGAGCCGATGAACCCGGCCACGAACAGGTTGGCGGGGCGCCGGTAGAGCTCCTGCGGCGAGGCGACCTGCTGCAGCACGCCGTGCCGCAGCACCGCCACCCGGCTGCCCAGCGTCATGGCCTCGGTCTGGTCGTGGGTCACGTAGATGGTGGTCACCCCGAGCGAGCGCTGCAGCTTGGCGATCTCGGCGCGCATCTGCACCCGGAGCTTGGCGTCCAGGTTGGACAGCGGCTCGTCCATCAGGAACGCGCGGGGCTGGCGGACGATGGCCCGGCCCATCGCGACCCGCTGCCGCTGCCCGCCGGACAGCTGCCGGGGCTTGCGGCTCAGCAGCTCATCCAGTTCCAGGATGCGGGCGGCCTCCTCGACCCGGCGGCGGATCTCCTGTTTCGGGGTTTTCCGGTACTTCAGGCTGAAGGCCATGTTGTCCCGCACGGTCAGGTGCGGGTACAGCGCGTAGCTCTGGAACACCATGGCGATGTCCCGGTCCCGCGGCTCCATGTCGTTGACCGGCTGCCCGTCGACGAGGATGGTGCCCTCGGTGATCTCCTCCAGGCCGGCCACCATGCGCAGCGCCGTGGTCTTGCCGCAGCCGGACGGGCCGACCAGCACCATGAGCTCGCCGTCCGCGATGGACAGGTCCAGCGACCGGACCGCGGTGGTCCCGTCCTGGTAGCGCTTGGTGATGCCCTCGAGCACGATCCTCGACACTGGTGTCTCCCTATCCGCCTGTCCGCTGAACCGCCATCCGCCCGCCCTATCCGCCGAATTGGCTCGTGGGCTGGCCCCGGACGCCCTCGACCCGGGTGTGCAGCACATGCCCGGCCATCGGTTCCGCGGCCCGTTGCGCCTCGGTCATGTTCTCCCAGGCCGTGGTGACGAACAGTTCGCCGAGATCCGGGCCGCCGAACGCCGGGCAGGACGGCTGGGACACCGGCACCTCCAGCTCGGCCAGCACTGAACCGTCCGGCGCGTACCGGCGCACCGCGCCGCCACCCCAGAACGCCACCCACAGGCAGCCGCCGGAGTCCACCACCAGGCCGTCCGGGATGCCCTGCGCTGGCGGCGGCTGGACCAGATCCCGCGACGCGCCCAGCGTGCCGGCCGCCAGATCGCACGGGAAGGACCGGATCCGCGGCCGCGGCTCGGCGGAGTCGATGTAGTAGAACGTGCCGCCGTCCGGGCTCCAGCCCAGCCCGTTGGACTCGGTTACCCCGTCCAGCACCACGGCGATCTCACCGGACGCTTCGAGCCGGTACAGCGCGCCCGCGCCGGCCCGCCGGTCCCCGGCCACCGTGCCCGCCCAGAACCGGCCCACCGGGTCGCACGCCCCGTCGTTGAACCGGACATCGGCCAGCATGCCGGGCGGCCGCCACGGCCCGCCGTCTGGCTGCCCGTCCACGCCGACCAGCCGGAACCCGTCCGCCGCGGCCAGCACGTACCCCCCGCCGGCCCGCGGTGCGGCCGCGCCGACCGCCACCCCGGCGGTGTGGAACACCGAGTCACCTGCCCCCGGCCGGTACCGGTGCAGGTTCCCGGCCAGGATGTCCACCCACATCAGGCTGCCGGTGGCGGCGTCCCAGAACGGCCGCTCACCCAGCTCCGCCCGCGCCGATATGGCCACGTCCCACGACACGTTCACTTGCCCATCCCCAGGGTCAGTCCCCGCACCAGGTAGCGCTGGAAGATCAGGTACACCACGATGGCAGGCACCGCGCTGATAAACGAGCCCGCCATCAGCACCGGGATGCTGGTCGTCCGCCCGGCCGACAGCGCGGCCAGCCCGACGGTGATCGTCCGCTGCTGCGGATTCTGCAGGAACAGCAGCCCGACCAGCAGGTCGTCCCAGATCTGGATGAACTGCAGCACGGTCACGGTGGCGATAGCGGGCCAGGACAGCGGCAGCGCGATGCGCAGGAACGTCCGCTCGTAGCCCAGCCCGTCCATCACCGCGGCCTCGATCAGGTCGTCGGAGATGCCCCGGTAGTAGGTGGCCATCAGGAACGTGGCGAACGGCGTGCCCAGCGCCACGTAGACCAGGACCGCGCCGAGGTAGGTGTTGATCAGGCCGAGCTTCCCGAGGTTCACGTACTCCGGGATGATGATCGACTGCAGCGGCACCATGAGCGCGGCCACCACGCCCAGGAACAGCAGGCCGCTGCCCCGGTAGCGCAGCTTGGCGAACGCGAACCCGGCCGTGGTGGACACGGCCAGGATGAGCAGGATCGACAGCAGGCAGATCAGGGTGGAGTTGAGCAGTTCCCGGCCGACCGGCAGCTCGCTGAACAGCTGGCCCCAGCTCACTCCCGAATGGCCGCTCTGCTGCTCGAACTGCGACTGGTTCCGGAACGCGTTGTTGAGGATGTACCAGAACGGGTACAGCATGACGACCGCGATGACCGACATGATCGCGAAGATCAGGCCGATCCGGCCGCGCCGCCGGGCCCGCAGCGCCCGCTTGGCCGGCGTGCCGCCGGAGCCCGCGGCGCCGGATCCTGGCGCCGGGCCGGCCGTGGTCAGCGAATCCGCCGCCATCTACCAGCCCTCCCCGTCCTCGGAGCGGATCAGCCGGAGCTGCACCAGCCCGACCACGATCATGATCACGAACAGGATGATCCCGTACAGCGCGCCGGTGCCGAACTGGCCCAGCGAGAACGCCGACTGGTAGACGAAGAACTCCAGCGTGGTGGTGCCGAAACCGGGCCCGCCGTTCGTCATCACGAAGATCAGGCTGAACAGCGCGGAGAACGCGCTGATCACCGTGATCACGAACGAGAACTGGACGAACCGCTTGAGCAGCGGCAGCGTGACCCGGAAGAAGATCTGGCGGCGTTTCAGCCCGTCCACCCGGGCCGCCTCCAGCAGCGTCGGGTCCAGCGTGGCCATCCCGGTCAGGAAGATGATCGTGTTGGTGCCCAGCATGGACCAGATGAACGTGATGGCCAGCGCGAGCAGCGCGGTGCGCTGGCCGGCCAGCAGGTTGGTCTGCACCGAGCCCAGGCCGACCGCGGCGAGCATCTTGTTCAGCAGCCCGTTCAGCGCGAAGAACTGCACCGCGACCATGCCGATGACCACCCAGGACACGGCGGTGGGCAGGAAGTACACCGACCGGAAGAACCGCCAGCCGCGGACGTGCTCGTTCAGCAGGGCGGCGATGGCCAGCGGGATGCCGATCGCGAACGGGATGGACAGCAGCAGCAGCGCGTTGTTCTGGATCACCCGCCAGAAGATCGGGTCGGTCAGCGCCGCCGTGTAGGTGCTCGGCCCGATCCACTGGGCGGTCAGGCCGTTCCAGTTCGTCATCGAGTAGTAGACGGCCTGCCCGATCGGGATGCCGAGCAGGAGCACCACCACGATCACCGCGGGCAGCGACAGCAGGATGCCCGCCCGCCGCCGGCGCCGGGCCAGCCGGCTCCGGCGCGGCCGGGCGGGCTGGCCCGGGGGAGTCCCCCGGGCCAGCCCCGGCGTCGCTTCCGAGACGCTCACCAGCGCATCACGGGTAGCTGGTCCCCCTCTGGTCGCTGGGCAGCTGGCCTAGCGTGGTCTGCATGCTGGACAGCGCCGACTTCGGCGAGATGCTGCCGTTCAGCACCGACGGGAGCTCCTTGCTGCCCGTGTTCACCACATTGCCCTGCACCACGTTGTCCAGCATCGGGTAGGCGATCATGTGATCCTGGCTGACGAAGTTCAGCATCTGCTGGTTCACCGGGTTGGAGGTAGACGTCCCGTTGATGGCGGGGATCAGCCCGGCGGCGTTGATGATCGTCGCGGCCTGGGTGGTCGTCATGAACTCCAGGAACTGCAGGGCCTGGGCCGAATGCTGGGTGTAGTTCGTCATGGACAGGCCATCACCGGCGAAGTCCACCACGCCCTTGATCGGGCTGTCGGAGAACGGCGGCACGAACGCGGCCACCTTCGAGCCCAGCGCGGCGGTGAACTTCTGGGTGTCCCAGGTGCCGTCCACCATCATGGCGGCCTTCCCGGACTCGAAGTCACCCAGGTTGTTGGTCTTGGTCAGCACGTCGCTGTTGGTGCACCCATTGCTCTTCAGCTTGGCCCACTGCGCCAGCTGGGCCTCGTTAGCCGCCGAGGTCCACGGGATCTGGCCGCTGTAGAGCTGCTGCCAGTTCGTGACCGGGTGCGCGCCGATCATCATGTAGCTCATGTCGTACCACGGGTAGAACTCGGCGCCCAGCGGCTGGCCGCCGTTGCCGTAGGTCAGCGGCATGTACCCGGCCGCCTTGAGCTTCTTGCACGCCGCGAACAGCTGGGTCCAGTCGGTCGGCACCGAGCTCACCCCGGCCTTGGCGAACGCGGCCTTGTTGTAGAAGCCGATGTAGAACTGGTTCTCCAGCGGGATCACGTACGGGCCGTTGTCGGCGTTGAACTGGTCCGACGTCCATCTGAGCGCGTTCGGGTTGATCCGGGCCAGGTCGTCGGCCGGGATCTTGCCCTTGAGGTTGGTCAGGAACTCCTTGTACTGCAGGGTGAACAGGCCGGTCCACATGACCGCCAGGTCGGGGCCGGTCTTGGACACCGCGGCCGCCTGGAGCAGCGCGAAGTAGTTGTCCGCGGGCTGGCTCACCACGTTGATGGTTATGTTCTTGTGCTGGGCCTCGAACGCCTTGGCCAGGTTCTTCAGCGCGGTCGCGTTCTGCTCCGTGCCGTAGTTCTCCCAGATGGTGAGGGTGACCGGGCTCGACGTCGAGCCGCTGCTCCCTCCACCGCTCCCGCACGCGGTGGCCAGCAGGGCCGCCGCCGCCGTGGCGGCCAACACTTTCCAGTGCCTCACGGCTGTCTCCTTTCGGTGTGTGAAAATCGTGTGCCTCGATATCTCTCGGTGCCACCGCGTGGCCCGGCGCCAGCTGGCCGGCCCGTTCAGGACCGCCCGACGACGGGCTCCACGAACCGGCGGTGCTCCTTCGTCGGGGCCCGCAGGAAGTCCAGGTCGCAACCATCGGGTGCCTGCAGCACGTGGTCGCGGTAGAGCGCGGGCCAGCCGCGCAGGTGGGGGGAGGCCGGCGGGGTCCAGCGTGCCCGGCGCCGGGCCAGTTCGGCCTCGGGCACGTCCAGCGTGAGCGACCCGGCCGCGACGTCCACCGCGACCGGATCGCCGTCGGCGACCAGCGCCAGCGGGCCGCCGGTGGCGGCCTCCGGGGCCGCGTGCAGGAACACCGTGCCGAAGCTGGTCCCGCTCATCCGGGCGTCGGTGACCCGGACCATGTCGGTGACCCCGTCGGCGACCAGCTTGGCCGGGATCGGGATCATGCCCCACTCCGGCATCCCGGGCACGCCGACCGGGCCGCAGCCGGCCAGCACCAGGACGCTGTCCGGGGCGACGTCGAGCGCCGGGTCCTCGACCCGGCGGCGCATCTCCTCGTAGCCGTGGAAGACCAGGGCCGGGCCGCGGTGGCGGAGCAGCGCGGGGGTGGCCGCCGAGGTCTTGATCACCGCACCGTCCGGGGCCAGGGTCCCGCGGACCACGGCAAAGGCCCCATTTTTCCCCAACGAGAACCCGGCGGCCCGGATCGCCCCGGAGGCGGGGGGAGCGGCGCTGGCCACCTCGCCGATGGTGGCGCCGGTGACCGTGACCGCGCTGGTGTCCATCCGGCTGCCCAGTTCCCGCAACAGCGCCGGAACCCCGCCCGCGCGATCGAGATCGGGCAGCAGCCCGGCGCCGGACGGTTCCACATCGGCCAGTACCGGGATGCCCTCGCCGAGGCGCCCCAGGTCGTCGAGGGGCAGCGGGACCCCGGCCCGCCCGGCGATCGCGGCCAGGTGAATGATCGCGTTGGTGGAGCCGCCGATGGCGTGCAGCATCCGGATGGCGTTCGCGAACGCGGCGGGGGCCAGGATCGCCGACGGCCGCCGGGCCTCCCGGACCGCGTCGACCGCGCAGCGGCCGGCGGCCACGGCCGCGGCCCGGCCCCGCGGGTACCCGGCCGGGATCGTGGCCGAGCCGGGCATCATCAGCCCGAGCGTCTCGGCCAGGATGGCCATGGTCGAGGCGGTGCCCATCGTGTTGCAGGTCCCGGTGCCGCAGGCCAGGCAGCGTTCCAGCTCCCGCCAGTCCTCGTCGCCGAGGCGGCCGGCCCGCCGTTCGTCCCAGAGCCGCCACAGGTCGCTGCCGGAGCCGATCCGCCGGCCCCGGAACGTGGCGGGCTCCCGGGAGCCGCTGGTCACCAGCACCATCGGCAGGTCCGCGCTGACCGCGCCCATGATCGAGCCGGGCACGGTCTTGTCGCAGCCGGCCAGCAGCACGATCCCGTCCAGCGGGTAGCTCCGGATGATCTCCTCGATCTCGATGGAGAGCAGGTTCCGGTAGAGCATCGCGCTCGGCTTCATCAGGTCCTCGCCGAGCGGGATCGAGCCGAACTCGACCGGCACCCCGCCGGCCTCCAGGACCCCCTGGCGGACCGCGCTGGCCAGATCCCGCAGCGGGAGGTTGCACGGGTTGAGGTCGCTGGCCGAGTTGGCCACGCCGATGACCGGGCGGCCGCCGTCGGCGCTGACGTCGAGCCCGGCCGAGGCGAGCGCCACCCGGTTGGCCAGCGCGACCTCGTCGTCCCCGCGCAGCCAGGCATCACTGCGCAGCCCGGTAGGGGTGCGCTGGCCAGTACTGCGCAGCCCGGTAGGGGTGCGCTGGCCAGTACTGCGCAGCGGGCGGGCGGTCATGGCGCCGGCTCCGGGACGCCCAGGCCCGGTGCCCCGGGTCCGGACTGGACCAGCTCCAGGCCGGCCCGGTTCATCCATTCCAGCGCCACCCGGGCCCGGTGCACCTTCTCCCGGGCGATAGCGGCCGCCTCGGTGGCCAGGTGCAGCCCGCTGGGATACAGCGGCCGGGAGTTGCGCAGACCGAACTTGACGTACATGGGCGAGGCCACCGCGACCAGCTCGGACGCCTCGTGCCCGCGGACCACTCCGCCCATCGAGCTGGGCGCCTCCACGTACAGGTCGATGGGCAGCGTGGTGGCCGCGCGCAGCTCCGCGAGCAGGCCCAGGGTCATGTCCGAGGGCACGTTGACGGTGTCCGCGCCGAGCCGCTCCAGCTGCGCCACGCTGAGCGGGTTGCCGGGGGCGAGCATGGCCGAGACCTTCCACACCACCGAGTCCGGGATCTCGCCGTCCTTCTGCATCCCGGCCAGCAGCTCCAGCAGGCCGGTGTCGGCGACCAGGAAGCCGCGGATGCCGCAGTCCACGCCGCGCAGCACGTCGTCCACCGCGTACCGCAGCTGCCGTGACCCGCGGATCAGCCCGCCCCGGGACGGTCCCTCGTCGGACTGGGCCAGGCTGCCGATGTCCCATTCCTCGCGGGGCCCGACGAACAGCGAGATCTCCAGGCCGTGGTCGGCACCGAGGGCGGCCATCTCGGCCAGCTCGCGCTCGGACAGCAGCATGGCCCCGCTGCCCTGGGACACCCGGTTGACGGTGACGCCCTCGGCCGCGGCCTGCTCCAGCACGGCCCGCAGCACGGCCGGCCCCTCCACGCTGGGGATCTCGATCCGGAAGTCGGCGCCGTCGGGGAACCGGGCCGTGCTGCGCTGCGGCGCGGTCTCCATCGCGATCCCGCGCCGGGCCAGCGCCTCGATCCCGGTCATCCGGGCAGCGGTCTCCTGGCCCAGGGTTTCCTGGCCGAGGGTTTCCTGGCTGCCCAGGGTCATCACGCCACCTCCAGGACCGCCGGGCGCGGCGGTACCAGCTCGTCGTCCTCGGCCGGCCAGCCCGGCCCCGTGCTCATGTGTGCCGTGCTCATGTGGGCGGTGATCCGTTCCAGGCCGGCCGGTGACACCAGGTACGTGTCCTCGGCCTTCGCCCCGCCGGCCAGGCTCGGGTTCCAGGCCACCGCCTGGCCGTCCGCCACCGGCGTGGCGTACCAGCGCGAGTCCCGCTGGGATGGCGCGATCTCGAACTCGCGCTGCGCGTACCCGATCGGCCCGCCCTGGTAGTGACCGGCCCAGCCGCCCGGCGCGCCTTCCCGGTCGTAGGCCTGGTCCAGGACGGTCAGCACGTCGCCGTAGCGGTTGGGCGGCACGCAGGCGGCCAGCGTGTCACGCTCGATCCGCAGCACCCGGGCCCGTAGCGCGGTGAACTCCGCCGGAGGCGGCCCCGCCGAGGCGAACCGGGTGGCGGCGGCGTGCAGCCCGCCGCGCCGTGCGACCACGACCGCCATCGCGAGCTCGCGCACCGGGGCGCCCACCGCCATGGGATGCCGGAACCGCCGGACCCGGTCGTCGCCGCCGACGATCAGCACCGGCGCGTCCGCCCCGCGCGATTCCAGCCACCCGGCCACGCGGCTCTGGATGTCGAGGTCACGCTCACCCGGGCGCCAGGCCGCCAGCGACTCCTGCAGCGCGGCCGCCGTGTCCGCGCCCAGCTCCCGCAGGTCCTCCTGCTCGGCGGGGGACAGGGCGAGCCGCAGCTCGATCAGCTCCCCGCTGGCGTCCACGCCGAACGCGGGGTGCCCGTCGGCGGCCAGCCGGCCCGCGTCCGCGCCGGCGACGTCCTGCGCGGCGCGGACGAACGCGTCCGGGTCGTACCAGGGCACGGCGACCAGCTCGGTGAAGCCGTGCCGGCCCGGCTGGTACTCCTCGCGCACCCGGTCGGCTTCCACCTCCGTGGTCACCAGCGCCGCCCCGGTGGGCGTGGCCACCACCCAGACCAGGTCGGACTGGGCGGTCCGGTCCACCGGCGGGGCCACCGACCCTGTCGCCCACGACACGCCCGCCGGGGCGGTGAGCACCACCCCGGCCAGGTCCTCGCGGGCGGCCAGCCAGCGCTCCAGCCGGTCCCGCGCGGCGTCCGCGCGGGCCACGCTCCGGGGCGAATGTTCGGCTATACCGAACAAAGTTTTGTGATGTAGAATCACTCGGTCATGGAATCATCCGCATATATGCATGTCAAGGCGTTTTGAGACTCGCTAAGGTAACAGATGACGTTCTGTGATACCGAACGTTTGGCGATGCCGAACGACTCTGCAGTACCAAATGGCTTGGCACTACCGAACAATGCTGTGAGGAAGTGAGCAGGTGGCAACGGAGCAGGACGGCGCGGGAGCCGGCCGCTACACGGTCAAAAGCGTGGCCCGCGCGCTGCGACTGGTCGGCATCGTGGCGGACGGCCCGGCCGACGGCCAGACGCTCAGCGAGCTGGCCGCGGCCCTGGGCATCTCCAAGAGCAGCACGCTGGCCCTGGCCCGGACCCTGGAGTCGGCCGGTTTCCTGCGCGAGACCCGGCCCGGACCGCGGTACACCCTGGGCACCGCGCTGATCCGGCTCGGTGACATCGTGGGCCGCCAGCTCCCGCTCGGTGACCTGTGCCGGCCGCTGCTCGACGAGCTGTCCGAGACGACCAAGATGACCGCGCGGATCGCGGTGGCCGAGGCGGGCTACCCGGTGTTCATCGCCCGGGTGGACGGCCCGGGCAGCGTCCGTTTCTACACGCCGCTGGGCCAGCGGGAGGTGCCGTACGCCTCGGCGGCGGGCAAGGCCATCCTGTGCACGATGACCGAACCGGAAGTCCGGCGGGTCTGCGCGGAGACCGGGCTGGCCCCGCGCACCGCGCACACCATCACCGACATCGACACCCTGCTGGACAACCTGGCTGCGGCCCGGCGGCTCGGCTTCGCGGTCGACGACGAGGAAGACGCCGAGGGCGTGTTCTGCACGGGTGCGGCGTTCTTCGGCCACGACGGCAGCTGCGCGGGTGCGGTCAGCGTGACCGGCATCAAGGGCGACCTGCCCGCGTGGCGCGTGGATGAGCTGGGCCGGTCCGTGCGCAGCTACGCCGACAAGGTCTCGGCCCTGCTGGGCGGGGCGCCCTACACCATGCCCGGGACAGGAGCCTGATGGCCACCACGCAGCCCGCCGCCGAGCCAGGGCTCGCCGTCGCGCTCAGCCGGGGTCGCTGGCCGCCGGCCTCCCCAGCCCGGCCGGCCGCCCCCGGGCCGTCCGCCCAGGCGCTGGTCGTCTCCTCGCCCGGGGAGGTGGCGCTGGAGCAGCGGGCCCGCCCCGTCCCCGGGCCGGGTGAGGTGCTGATCCAGCCGGCCGCCGTCGGGTTGTGCGGCACCGACCTGGACATCCTGGCCGGCCGGATCGACCCCGCATACGTCCGTTATCCCCTGGTCCTGGGGCACGAATGGAGCGGCACCGTGCTGGCCAGCGCGAGCGGTGCGGTGCCCCCGGGCACCCGCGTGGTGGCCGAGGGCATCGTGCCGTGCGGTCACTGCGCCCACTGCCGGGCGGGCCAGACCAACCTCTGCGCGACCTACGACGAGATGGGGTTCACCCGGGACGGGGCCGCGGCCGGGTACGCGGTGGTCGGCGAGACCCTGGTGCATCCCCTGGCGCCCGCCGTGAGCATGGCCGACGGGGCGCTGGTGGAGCCCGCCTCGGTCGTCTACCGGGGGCTGGCCAGCATCACGGTCAAGCCAGGCAGCCGGGCCCTGGTGGTCGGGGACGGCACCGTGGCCCTGCTCGCGACCGCGCTGCTCGGCCTGTGGTCCCCGGCCGAGATCGTGATGCTGGGCCGCCGCCCGGCGCAGGCGGCCCTGGCCGCGACCGCGGGCGCGGCCCGGTTCGAGACCGGGCCGGAGGCGGCCGGCGGCGGTTACGACCTGGTGGTCGAGGCGGCCGGGACCACCGGCGCGGTGCTCACCGCGCTGGCCGCGGCCCGGCGGGGCGGCACCATCCTGCTGCTCGGCCTGCCCCCGCACGGCGCCACCGCGGCCGTTCCCGTGGATGACCTGGTCAACAACGACCTCACCATCCGGGCGAGCTTCGGCTATACCTCGGAGGCCTGGCGGGACGTGGTCAGGCTGCTGAACGCGGGCCGTCTTGAGCTGGGCTTCCTGGTCACCCACCGCTTCCCGCTGGGGGAGTGGGCCGCGGCCCTGGACGCCCTGCGAGACCCCGACCCGGAATCCCCCCGCGGCAAAGTCCTCCTCACCCTGGCCGACTGACGCGCCCCCGCCCATGATCACGGCCAGGTGCGGGCTGAGGGTGCGGGGCTGGAGGGGTTTGCGGGGCCGGTGGGGCTGGCGGGGGAGGTGGTAGTGCGGATGCGGAGGGCGGCGGCGATCAGGATGGCGAGCAGGGCGAGGCCGCCGAGCAGGAAGGCGTTCCCGGTCAGCAGTTCGAGGCCGTGCCAGTGATACTCGGCGAACCAGGGCCGGTCGCCGTAGCGGTAGTAGAGCTCCGGGTTGGTGCTCGGCGGCTGCCAGATCACCCCCAGCGAGAACTGGCCCAGGTCGTCCGGTTCACCCCACAGGCGGCCCGGCCACGCGCCGTACACGACCAGCATGGCCGCGGCCAGGGCCCAGTACCCGGCGGCGGGCCACCGCAGCGCCCGGCGCCAGCGCAGCGGGGTGAGGGTGGCCACTGACCAGCCGGTTCGGGCCAGGCCCATGGCGGGCGCTCCGGCGCGGGACGAGCCGGGTCCAGATGTCGGGTCCGCTGCTCCGGCTCCGGCCGGAATCCCGGCCGGGCTGGCGTCAGTCACTTCTGTCCCGCTGGCCCCCCCAGGCAGGCCCGGCCCGGCCGGGCCGCGCATGGCCCGGACCGCGTAGGCGGCCGCGACCGCCACTCCCGGGACGATCCACACCCAGTGGTGGTCCCAGCTGACCGGGGAGATCAGCAGCCCGGTCAGCGCGCAGGCCAGCAGGCCGGGCAGCGGATGCCCGGCCCGGTCCAGCAGGACCGCGCAGGCCAGTCCGGCCACCGCGGTGACCAGCGCCACCGCCAGCCACACCGGCGCTGCCCCCGCCACGCTGCCGTCCAGCCTGGTGAGCAGGGCGCGCAGCGACTGGTTGCCTTCCCAGCCGACGAAGCCGGTACGGCCCCCGTTGAAGAACAGGCCGCCCAGCCACCACCGGGCCGAATCGGCGGGCGCGACCACGAAACCCACGGCCACGGTGGCGGCGAACGCCGCGCAGGCCACGGCGGCCGCCCGGAACCTCCTGGTCAGCAGCAGGTACGGGATGAAGATGAGGGGCACCAGCTTGATCCCGGCGGCCACCCCGACCCCCGCACCCTTCCACCACCGGCTGGCCCCGGACCGGCGGGTGTCCGGCTGGCCCAGATCCCAGATGATCAGCGCCATCAGGACCAGGTTGACCTGGCCGAGGTACACGGTGCGGATGACCGGCTCGGTCCAGAACACCGCGGCCGCGGCCAGCAGGGTGGCGCCCAGGCGGGTCAGGCCGCGGCGGTAGCCCAGCCCGCCGAACGTGAACCACAACGCGGCGAGCAGCGCCGCGATGTTGACCGCCACGCTGAGCGGGGGCAGCACCCGCCACGGGATGAGGGAGACGACCGCGAAGACGACCGCCGCGAATGGGGGATAGGTGAACTTCAGGTGCAGGTTCTCGTAGCCGCGCCAGTCGTACAGCGGCGCGGCCAGGTGCGGGTCATACCAGGGCCGGACGTGCCGCACGATGAGCCCGCCCGACTGGTAAACCCCGAGGTTGACCGGGTCCAGCGTCCAGTGGTAGGGGTGCACGGCCATATAGGCCAGGTAGCTGCCGAGGATCACCGCGAACGCGATGATGCCCGCCACCGCCAGCCTGCCCCGCACATTCCCTCCACTGGGCCTGCACCACTGGGCCCGCACTGCTGGGCCCGCACCGTGCCCGCCGCTGTGCCCTCCGCAGTGCCTTCTACCGGGGGACGGCCCGAGAGTACCTACCCTGGCCGGGCCGGCGCCGCTTGCGGCCGGCGGCTTCTCCCGGGCTTTACCAGCTTGTGGGCAGCGGCATTCCCTCGCTGTAGCCGGCCGCGCTCTGCACCCCGACCATCGCCCGCTCGTGCAGCTCCTCCAGGTCGGCGGCGCCCGCGTAGGTGCACGCGCTGCGCAGCCCGGCCGTGATGGTGTCGATCAGGTCTTCCACGCCGGGATGCTGCGGGTCCAGGTACATCCGCGCGCTGGAGATGCCCTCCTCGAACAGTTCCTTGCGGGCCCGGTCGAACGAGGAGTCACCGGCGCTGCGCAGCCGCACGGCCCGGGCCGAGGCCATCCCGAAGCTCTCCTTGTACAGCCGGCCGTCCGGGTCGCGGAACACGTCACCGGGCGACTCGTAGGTGCCCGCGAACCAGGACCCGATCATGACGTTGGAGGCTCCCGCCGCCAGCGCGAGCGCCACGTCCCGGGGATGGCGGATGCCGCCGTCCGCCCAGACGTGGGCGCCCAGCGCCCGGGCCTGCGCCGCGCACTCCAGGACCGCGCTGAACTGGGGGCGGCCGACCCCGGTCATCATCCGCGTGGTGCACATCGCGCCCGGCCCGACCCCGACCTTCACGATGTCCGCGCCCGCCTCGACCAGATCGGCGACGCCGGCCGCGGTGACCACGTTCCCGGCCGCGATCGGCACGTCCGGGCTGACCCCGCGGACCGCGCGCAGCGCGCTCATCATCTTGTCCTGGTGGCCGTGCGCGGTGTCCACCACCAGCACGTCCACCCCGGCGTCGAGCAGCAGCTTGGCCTTGGCCGCCACGTCGCCGTTGATGCCCAGGGCCGCCCCGACGCGCAGCCGTCCGCTGGCGTCGGTGGCCGGGTCGTACAGGGTCGCCCGGAGCGCGCCGGTCCGGGTCAGGATGCCCACGCAGCGGCCGTCGGCGTCCACCACCGGCGCCAGCCGGTGCCGACCGTCGTGCAGCAGGGTGAACGCCCGCTGCGGGTCGGTGCCCGCCGGGAGGGTGAGCAATTCGGTGGACATCACGTGGCGCAGCTGTGTGAACCGGTCCACGCCGGTGCAGTCGGACTCGGTCACCACGCCGACCGGGCGCCCGTCCTGGACCACGATCACGCCGCCGTGCGCCCGCTTGGGCAGCAGGCCCAGCGCCTGCCCGGTGGTGTCGCCGGGGGCCAGCGTGATCGGCGTGTCGTGCACCAGGTCACGGCTCTTCACCCAGGCCACCACCTCGGCGACCACGTCGGCCGGGATGTCCTGGGGCAGGATGGCCAGGCTCCCGCGCCGGGCCGCGGTCTCGGCCATCCGGCGCCCGGACACCGCGGTCATGTTGGCCACCACGAGGGGGATGGTGGTGCCACTGCCGTCGCGGGTCGCGAGGTTCACGTCGAGCCGGGACGCCACCGCCGACCGGCCGGGGACGAGGAACACGTCGCTGTAGGTCAGGTCATGGGCCGGGACGTTCTCGGTGAGGAATCGCACCCTTCGATTCTGCCTGGTAAGCGCCTATGCACGTTCCCGGCCGTCAGCCGGAGACGGGCGTGCCGGGCCCGGGGTCGCCGTCGGCCGCGTCCCAGGTGTCCCATTCGTCCCGGGACAGCATGGCTTCTTCCAGGTCCAGGTGGTGCAGGACCTCGTCGAGCACCTCGTCGTCGATCTGGCGCTCGTCCCGCAGCCGGATGAACTCGGCCCGCTCGGCGGTGGTCATCTCCCGGCGCAGCCGCCGGAAGGCGGCCGACGGCAATGGCCCGCCGCCCGCGCCGGGCTCGCTGCCCGGCAGCCGCTCCCACGCCCCCGCCTGCCGGTATCCGGCCAGCCGCCGCAGCCGCTCCACCACCTCGGGGGGCGCCCCGGCGGGGTCCTCGGCCGCCAGTTCTTCCAGCCGCCGCAGCCCCGCCTCGGACGCGGCCTCCTGCGCGGTGGCCTGGGCCACCACGTCGGCCCGGTGCTCGTCCGGCCCGGCCCGCACCCCGAGCCAGCGGATCAGTCCGGGCAGCGTGAGGCCCTGCACCAGCAGGGTGCCGAGCACCGTGGTGAACGTCAGGAAGACCAGCAGGTTGCGCTGGGGCACGTCGCTGGACAGCGCTGCCGCGGCGGCCAGCGAGATGACCCCGCGCAGGCCGGCCCAGGACAGCACGAACGTGGCCTGCCATCCGGGCGCCGGATCCTGGACCCGGATCCGGGGCACCAGCCACCGGGGCAGGTAGATGGACGGGAACACCCAGACGATCCGGGACACGATGACCGCGCCGAGCACGATGGCGGCCTCGGCCGCCAGCCGGGCCGGATTCTGGGCGCCCACGTCCTGCAGCACGGGCCGCAACTGCAGGCCGATCAGCGCGAACGCCACCGATTCGAGTACGAACGTGGTGACCCGCCACACGGCCATGTCCTGCAGCCGGGTGGCGAAGTGCGCCTGCCCGGCATGGTGACCCAGGTACAGGCCGGTCACCACCACGGCCAGCACTCCCGACACGTGCAGCGAGTCGGCGGCCAGGTAGGCGGCGAAGGGGGTGAGGAGCGACAGGGTGCTCTCCACCAGCGGGTCACGCAGCCGCATCCGCAGCCGGTGGATTCCGACCCCGAGCACCAGGCCCACGACTATCCCGCCGATGCTGATCGTGACCAGGCTGCCCACCGCGCTGAGCGGGGACGGGGTGGCCACCGCGGCCGAGGCCGCGCTGACCGCGACCGCGTACACGGTGAGCGCGGTGCCGTCGTTGAGCATGCTCTCGCCGGTGATGACGGTCAGCAGCCGTCTGGGCAGGTGCAATTGCCGGCCGATGCTGGCCGTGGTGACCGCGTCGGTGGGCGCGAGGATCGCGCCCAGGGTGAGCGCGGCGGCCACGGGCAGCCCGGGCACGTCCAGCCGGGCGGCGCCGCCCACCACCAGGGCCGTGAACAGCACCAGGCCGACCGACAGCAGGGCCAGGGTCCGCACGTTGTCGCGCAGGTTCAGGTACGAGCTCTCCAGCGCGGTGGTGTAGACGAGCGGAGGCAGCACCGCGAACAGGATCAGGTCGGGGCTGAGCCGGAACTCCGGTACCCCGGGGATGTAGGACGCGGCCAGCCCGGTGAGGACCAGCAGGATGGGCGCGGCCACCCCGCGCCTGCGGGCCAGCGCCGCGATCGCGCAGGATCCGACGATGAGCAGCAGCAGCGCCAGCGCCTGCGTCGCCGTCATCGCGGCGGGATCAGGAGTAGTGGAAGGCCGCGAAGATGATGGCGGTCAGCCGGTCCACCATCTCGTCCCTGGGCAGCCGGACCTCGACCGTGAGCAGGTAGTTGATCCGCTCAAGCATCATCAGCAGGGCCAGCGCGGTGAGCTCGGCGTGCCCGGCCGGCGTCTCGTGGCCCGCCGAGCCCGCGGCGGCCGTCATGCCCTGGGTGATGGCCTCGGACAGCTTGAACATCAGCTGCAGCCCGTCACCCCAGACCTCCTCGCCGACGATCTCGGCCTGGCTGAGGATCCGGATGACCGAGGCGTGGGCGGCGTAGGTGTCGCAGAAGGCGCTGACCCAGCGGCGCAGCGCGGCCTCCCCGGAGTCATTCCTGGTGACCACCGGGAACTCGTCGGTGAGCGCGGCCATGTCCACGAGCGCGTCCGACAGCAGCGCCTTGAACAGGTCTTCCTTGTTGGCGAAGTACAGGTAAAAGGTGCCGTGCGAGATCTTGGCCCGGCGCACCACGTCGTCGACCCGGACAGCCTGGAAGCCCCGCTCATCGAACTCGGCCAGGCCCGCGTCGAGCAGCTTCTGCACGGTCTGACGGCCCTGGGCACGCAGCTCGCGGTCCTGGGCGGGCGCGCCCCCGCCGAGTGAGGGCCGTCGCGATCGTGCGGCGGCGGCGCGCAGATTAGCCGGGGTACCACTATGGCCGTTTGGTGGCTTTCCGGCGTTTCCTTCTGGCACAGATCCCCTTGGCGCAGTGCCGGGGCTGGCTTCCCGACTCATGTTCGGAGGGTAGCCTGCCCGCGATCAGTTCGCTGCATTCCCCCACCGCGAGAACTGTCCGCCGGCCGGGTCTCGCGGGTTATCCCCAGATCAGGGGGCTAGGAACCCAGGACCTGTTCCAGATAGGGATTGCCGAACCGGCGGGCCGGGTCAACTTGGTCCCGCAGCGCGACGAAATCCGCGAACCGCGGATACGCGCCGCGCAGGTAGGCCGCGTCACGGGTGTGCAGCTTGCCCCAGTGCGGGCGCCCGCCGAGGGCCGTCATCACCGCTTCCACCTCCCGGAAGTACTCCTCGTGCGGCGCGGTGTGGAACACGTGGATGGCGATGTAGGCGGTGCTCCGGCCATACGCGGTGGACAGCCAGACATCGTCGCCGGGGGCGATCCGCACCTCGATGGGGAAGCTGATCCGCCAGGCGTGCCGGGAGAACAGGCCGCGGATCGCGGTAAGCGCCTCGGCCAGGTGCTCGCGCGGGATCGCGTACTCCTGTTCCTTGAAACGCACCCGGCGGGGGCTGGTGAACACCCGGTAGGCGGCGTCGGTGTAGGTCCGCGCGCCGAGCGCCTTGCCCGCGACGGCGTTGATGGCCGGGATGACCGCGGGATAGCGCTGGCCGAGGCGGCAGGTGGCCCCGAACACCGTGTTGGAGAGGAACTCGTCGTCGAGCTGATGGCGCCACCGGGGCAGCGGGCGCGGCGGGCCGTCGCTGCGGTTGTTGCGTTTGGTCAGGCAGCCGTCCGTGTGCGGGAACCAGTAGAACTCGAAGTGCTCGTTGGCGCTGGCCAGCTCGTCCAGCCGGGCGATGACCTCGGCCCAGTTCATCGGCTCCTCGCGCGCGGCGAGCAGGAAGGCCGGGACCACCCGGAAGGTCACCGCGGTGAGCACGCCGAGCGCCCCGAGCCCGATCCGGGCCGCCTGGAACAGCTCGGTGGCCTGGTCCGCGGAGCAGGCCACGATGCTGCCGTCGGCCAGGACCATCTCCAGCGCCGTCACCTGCGCGGCGATACCGCCCAGGTCCCGGCCGGTGCCGTGGGTGCCGGTCTGGATCGCCCCGGCGACCGTCTGCTCCTGGATGTCACCCATGTTCGCCAGGGCCAGCCCGCGGGCGTACAGGTGCTCGTTGAGGTCCCGGAGCCGGCAGCCGGCCTCGACCGTGACCTCGCCGGCGTCCTCGTCCACCGCCCGGATGGCCCGCAGCCCGCCGGGCTGCAGCATCACGCCGCTGGTCACGGCGACCGGGGTGAAGGAGTGGCCCGATCCCGTCATCCGCACGGTCAGGCCGTCCAGGGTGGCCAGCGCGATCGTCTCGGCAACCTCCTCGGCGGAGCGCGGCGTGATCACCCGCTGCGGCGCGGCGGCCTGGTTACCGGCCCAGTTCTGCCAGCGAGCTACAGCGAGGACCATGCCCGGACCTTATCCGAGCGGGCCGGGACGGCCGGATCAGACGCCCCATAAGTCACCTCTTACCGCAAAGCCGTAGTCCTGTTGCTTTTCCTGGCTCGGGAGGCGGCCGGTCTTCAGCCGCGCCCCGTATCACTTATAGGGTTATGAACGCGATGAGACGCCTGCTACGGCGCACAGCGCCGTTCACTGCCGTCCGGGGGCCTGCCACGCGGGCCCTGGGGGCCAGTGCGGCCGTCGCCCTCCTGCTGGCTGGCACCACGGCCATGCAGCCCGCACCCACCGGCGCCACTCCCGCTGGCACCGCGTCAGCCAGCACCGCGGCCAGCGCCACTACCAGCGGCAGCTTCCGCAAGATCATCTCGCCGGACCTGCTCGTGATCGAGCCGTCCGGCCTGTCCGCCCGGCAGCTGGCCAGGCTGGCCGCCGTGGCCGGGGTGCGCCAGGTCCTGTCCGCCGATGGTGCCGCGATCAAGCTGGGCGGCCACCCGGTGAACGTCCTCGGCGTGAACCCGGGGCAGTTCCGGTCCTGGACCCCGCTGGCTACCGCGACGGATCAGCGCCTGTGGACGGCGCTCAGGCAGGGCCGCTTCGTGACCTCGCCCGCGCTGGCCACGCAGCGGAAGCTGCACCGGGGCACGGCCTACCAGATCACCGGGGCCCGCCAGGAGCAGCTGACCTTCGGCGGATCGGCATCGCTGGGCATCTCGGATATCGACGCCCTGGTCAGCAACCGGGTCTCAGCCCAGCTCGGCCTGGTGCCCGGGGTGCTGGCCCTGATCAGCGCGCCCAGGGCGGGCATGGCCAGGCTGACCAGGGCGGTGCGCCGGATCACCGGGCAGTCCGCCCAGCTGAGCAGCCTGCGGCCCGCGCAGCAGCAGCTCCCGGTAGACCACACGGCCGGCAGCGGCCGTCCCTCGAACTACCTGCAGCTGTTCCAGGCGTCCGCGGCCCGCTACTGCCCCGGCCTGTCCTGGACGGTGCTGGCCGCCATCGGGCAGATCGAGAGCGGTGACGGGAGCAACAATGGCCCGTCCAGCGCCGGGGCGCTCGGGCCCATGCAGTTCCTGCCCTCGACCTGGCGGGAGTGGGGGATCGCGGCGTTCGGCGAGACCGGGTCGCCGGACATCATGGACCCGTTCGACGCGGTCCCGGCGGCCGCCCGGCTGCTGTGCGCGGCGGGGGCGGGGTCCGCCCGCGGGCTGCGCGGGGCCATCTTCGCCTACAACCACGCCACCTGGTACGTCAACGAGGTGCTCGCGCTGGCCCAGCAGTACGCCCGCGACTACGGCTGACCCGCCCACCCGGCCGCCTCGCGCCAGGGGCGGGACCGCGAGCCCCGGGGCCCCGTCCGCGCCGTCTGGTCACCGGCACGCGCCTGGTTGGATGGAGGCATGGCGGAGTACGACGCGTTCCTCCTGGTGTCTTTCGGCGGCCCGGAGGGGCCGGATGATGTCATGCCGTTCCTGCAGAACGTGACCCGCGGCCGGGGCATCCCCGCGCAGCGGCTGGAGGCGGTGGCCGAGCACTATTACGCGGTCGGCGGGGTCAGCCCCATCAACCAGCAGTGCCGGGACCTGATCGCCGCGATCGGCAAGGATTTCGCCACGGCCGGGGTGGACCTGCCGATCTACTGGGGCAACCGGAACTGGGATCCCTACCTGACCGCGACCGTGGCCGAGATGGCCGCCGCCGGGGTGCGGCGGGCGCTGGCCTTCGTCACCTCGGCCTACGGGTCCTACTCCGGCTGCCGGCAGTACCTGGACGACATCGAGCGGGCGCGGTCGCAGACCGGGCCCGGGGCCCCGGTGATCGACAAGATCCGGCACTTCTACCAGCACCCGGGGTTCATCGAGCCGTTCGCCGACGCCACCGTGGCGGCCATCGGGTCGCTGGCCCCGGGCATCCGCGCGGACGTCCCGCTCGTGTTCACCGCGCACAGCGTGCCGGACGCCATGGCCGCGGCCAGCGGGCCGCCGCCAGGTGGCCGCTATCCGTCCCAGCTGGCCGAGGCGTCCGGGCTCATCGCTGAACGCGTCAACGCCGCCACCGGCGGCGGGCACCCCTGGCGGCTGGTCTACCAGAGCCGCAGCGGGCCCCCGTCGCAGCCCTGGCTCGGCCCGGACGTAGGCGATTACCTGGAGGACCTGGCCCGGGACGGAGCTCCCGGGGCGGTCCTGGTCCCGGTCGGCTTCATCAGCGACCACATGGAGGTCGTGCACGATCTGGACGTCGAGGCGGCGGAGACCGCCCGCCGCCTCGGGCTGCCGCTGGCCCGTTCCGGGACTCCCAGTACGGACCCGCGCTTCGTCTCGATGATCACCGCGCTGGTCACCGAACGGCTGGAGGGCCAGGTCAGCCCGGCGGCGCTGGGCTCCCCGGGCTGTGGCACCGGCGACTGCTGCCGCCTGCCCGCCGGGGTGGGCCGTCCTGGCCCCCGGCCGGCCGCATCATGAGCGCCGCGGCTGGGGCGCCGGATCCGGAGGCCCTGCTCACCCTGGCCCGGTCGGCGGCGGACGCGGCGGCCGCGATGCTGGCCGACCGGCGCCCGGCCGGCCCGCAGGGCCGGCCGGACGTTGCGAACACCAAGTCCAGCCCGACCGACCTGGTCACCGAGATGGACCGCGCGGCCGAGGCGATGATCGCGGAGCGGATCCTGGCCGAGCGTCCCGGCGACGCCATCCTCGGCGAGGAAGGCGGCGAATCCGGTCATGGCCGGGTTCGCTGGATCGTCGACCCGCTCGACGGCACCATCAACTACGTCTACGGCCTGGCCGACTGGGCGGTGAGCATCGCGGCCGAGGTGGACGGCGCGGTCGTGGCCGGCGTGGTGGCGATCCCGCGGCATCGCGAGGTGTTCGCCGCCGTGGCCGGCCAGGGCAGCTGGCTGCACCCGGACGGGGCGCCAGCGGTGAGACTGCGGTGCAACGCCGGGGTGCCACTGGGCAAGGCCCTGGTCTCCACCGGCTTCGGGTACACGCGGGCCCGGCGGGTGGTGCAGGGCGAGATCGTGGCCGCCGTGCTGCCCCGGGTCCGTGACATCCGCCGGGGCGGTTCCTGCGCGGTGGATCTGTGCTCGGTCGCGGCCGGCCGGGTTGATGCCTACTACGAGCGGGGCGTCAACTACTGGGACTGGGCGGCGGGTGGCCTCATCGCGACTGAGGCGGGGGCCCGGCTGGCCGGGCTGGCCGGCCAGCCGCCGAGCCCCGAACTGGCCATCGCGGCCGGGCCCGGGCTGTTCCAGGACCTGCACGACCTGCTGCGCGGCCTCGATCCGGAGCGGGACGCCGAGGAAGCCAGCACCGCTGACTGACTAGCGCTGGCTGGCTAACCCTGGCTGGCTAACCCGGCTGGCTAACGCCGCCGGTGGGCTCAGGACCCGGTCTTGGCCAGCACGCCCGCCGGGCTCGGGGCGTCGCTGCGGCGGAACTTGAAGGCCAGGGCCGAGCTGCCCTTGGGGGTGAGCAGCACCGTGCCGTTGTCGCAGCTCTGCTGGCCCTTGGTGATGCCCTGTTCCAGGGTGAAGGTACCGGCGAGTACCGAGACCAGCAGCAGGCGGCCCGAGCAGCCGAGCTGCGGGTAGGAGATGGTTCCCGCCGAGGTACCTGCGGCCAGGCTGATCCGGACGGTCACCGCGAGCGCCGGGTCCGTCTGCCGGACCGTGCCGCTCCAGGTGCCCGCCAGGTCGGCCGGGATCTTCGCCGGGGCTGCGGGCGTGGCGGACGCGGACGACGTGTGCGCCGAGGCGGTGGTGTGATCCGCCGCCACCGGGGTGGCCGTGGTCCCGGGGCCGTTGCCGTGCGTGGCGATCAGGATGGCCGCCACCACGATGACGGCCACGCAGGCCAGGCAGGCCACGGCCCAGGCGACCCGGCGGGACCTGGACACGGTGGGGATCTCCGCCGGCCTGTCGGAGTCCGGGCTGACCGGGCCGCGGCCGGCGGCCCGGGCCCGCCGGGTGCCTTCGGCGAGCAGCCCGGCCGCCGGGTCGTTGTGGCCGAGGAGCGCGGTCACCAGGGTCCGGGCCGGCGGCCGGCTGGCCGGGTCGGGGGACATGCAGGCGGACACGGTGTTCCGCAGCGGCTCGGGCAGGCTGGCGACGTCCGGGCGCCCCGCGGCGAACAGGATGGTCTGGGCCCAGGCGAGCAGGTCCGCTGACGGGGTCGCCGGACCGTAGGGCGGCGTGGTGCTGAAGTGGACGACCCGGGGCCCTTCGGTGCCGAGCACCACATGGTCCGGCCCGAAATCCCCGTGCACCAGCCCCGCCTGGTGAATCGAGGTCAGCCCGGTAGCCGCGCCGATGGCCAGCGCGGCCAGCACCGGTCCCTCCAGCGGGCCCTCGACCGTGATGGTCTCGGCCAGGGACGGCCCTTCGATGAATTCACTGACCAGGAAGGGCAGGCCGTTGTCGAACCCGGCGTCCAGGATCCGCGCGGCACAGAACGGGGCGACCCGGCGGGCCACCGTGGCCTCGGCGGTGAAGCGGTCCCGGGACGCCGAGTCAGGAGCCGCGGCCCGGGCCAGCAGGGTGACCGCGACCGGGGTGCCGTCCGGGAGGCGGGACAGGAATGTCCCGGCCGAATCCGGGTTATCCAGGCCGTCCGCGATCCGGCTGGACAGCCGGTAACGGCCGACCCGCCGGAGATCATCGGGCCGCAACGGGGTGACGAGGGGCATGCGGCAGCTCCGCTAATCCTGCGGGGTGGGAGATCAGTTTCGTACGATACGCACTCTTCCGTGCTTGGCGTGCACAGATCGGGGGAAGTTACCGTCGCAAGCACGTGTTGGGAGCTTTGGGCCCGCACCCGATCGCCGCCGATCGGGGGCCTAGGTCGGTGAAGACACGGACACGACGCGCTATAGCCCGTACCCTCCGTGTGCGCGGCAGCCGGACGTGACAGAATTCCCCGCCGGAATCGGGCACAAATCACGGCCTGCCGAGCGTTACACCCGCGCGACGAGGCGCATAACGAAGGAGGGGGTGGAGTACCCAGATGGCAACTGACTATGACAGCCCGCGTAAGACAGACGACGAGCTCACTGAAGACAGCCTGCAGGAACTGCAGGCTCGCCGGATGGACAAGTCTTCCAGCACGATCGACATCGACCCAGATGATGTCGCGGAGTCGCTGGAGCTGCCCGGAGCGGATCTGTCCAACGAGGAACTGTCGTTCCGAGTCATTCCGCGGCAGGCGGACGAGTTCACCTGCTCGCGGTGCTTCCTGGTGCATCACCGGAGTCAACTGGCCGAGGACCGCAACGGCCAGCCAGTCTGCCGTGAGTGCGCGGCCTGAGGATTTCAGGCCGCCCACTCGGGCGGGGCATTGAGGTGCAGGAACGCAGGACATGGGCCAGGCATGAGCACGCCGGGCCCTGAGTGGGGGGATGCCGGGCCCTGAGTGGGGGGGATCCGGCAGCGGCGGTGGCGCGCCGCTGGAAATAGGATGCCGCGCATGGCAGCAGACCTGATCTTCACGGGCGGGCAGATCTACACCGTGCTTCCCGACGGGCGCCGGATGGTCCCGGCCACGGCCAGCGGCGAGTCGGCCAGCACCGATGACACCAGCGCCGGGGCGGGCGTCGGGGCCGCGGACGGGCCGCCCGCGACCGCGGTAGCGGTGCAGGACGGCCGGATCGTCGCCGTCGGCACCGACGACGAGATCCGCGACCTGGCGGGCAGCCAGGCGGAGACGGTGCCCCTGGGCGGCCGGCCCCTGCTGCCCGGTTTCCAGGACGCCCACGTGCACCCGGCCTTCGCCGGGATCACCATGCTGCGCTGCGACCTGGACGGCGCCGAGGACCTGGACGGCGCGCTGGCCCGGATCCGGGCCTACGCCGAGGCCCAGCCGGACCGGGAATGGATCGACGGCAGCGGCTGGCGGATGGAGTGGTTCCCCGGCGGGACCCCCTCGCGCGAGCTGCTGGACCGCGTGGTCCCGGACCGGCCGGCCTACCTGACCAACCGGGACGGGCACGGCGCCTGGGTCAACTCCCGGGCGCTGGAGCTGGCGGGCCTGACCGCCACCACCCCCGACCCCGCGGACGGCCGGATCGAGCGCGGGGCCGACGGTGAGCCGCAGGGCACCCTGCACGAGGGCGCGGCGCTCCTGGTGGGCAGGCTCGTGCCCGGCCCGGCCTTCGCCGAGCAGCTCCGCGGGCTGCTGCTGGCCCAGCAGCACCTGCACTCGCTGGGCATCACCGCCTGGCAGGACGCGATCGTGGGGGAGTACCTGGGCTATCCAGATCCGCTGCCGGCCTACCTGGCCGCCGCCCGGGACGGCACGCTGACCGCCCGGGTCGAGGGCGCCCTGTGGTGGGATCGCGGCCGCGGCGGAGAGCAACTGGACGACCTGCTCGACCGGCGGCAGGCCGGCCAGGCGGGCCGGTTCCGGGCCGGCACCGTGAAGATCATGCAGGACGGTGTCGCGGAGAACTTCACCGCCGGGATGATCGACCCCTACCTGGATGGCTGCGGCTGCCAGACCGGCAACAGCGGGCTGTCCTACGTGGATCCCGCGGACCTGGCCGAGCAGGTGAGCCGGCTCGACATCGCGGGCTTCGGGGTGCATGTGCACGCCATCGGGGACCGGGCGGTCCGCGAGGCACTGGACGCTTTCGACGCCGCGCGGGCCGCCAACCCGGTCAGCCGGGGCCGGCACCACATCGCGCACCTTCAGGTGCTGCACCCCGACGACATCCCGCGCTTCGCGGAACTCAGCGTGACCGCGAACATGCAGGCGCTGTGGGCCGCCCACGAGCCGCAGATGGACGAGCTGACCATCCCGTTCCTCGGCACCGAGCGGGCGGCCCGGCAGTACCCGTTCGGTGACCTGCTCCGGGCCGGGGCCCGGCTCGCCGCGGGCAGCGACTGGTCGGTGAGCAGCGCCAACCCGCTGGAGGGGATCCATGTCGCGGTGAACCGGGCGCTGCCGGACGCGGAGCCCGGTGCGGAGCCGCTGCTGCCCGGGCAGGCGCTCACCCTGGCCGAGGCGCTGGCCGCCTACACGGCGGGCTCGGCCTACGTGAACCACCTCGACGAGACCGGCGCCGTCGCCCCCGGGTACCTGGCTGACCTGGTGATCCTGGACCGTGATCCGTTCGCGGGGCCGCCCGGGGAGATCGCGTCGGCGGCGGTCGCGCTCACCTACGTCGAGGGGGAGCGGGTGTACGCCGCACCGGATGCGTAATCTTGTAATCCTGACCTGAGGCCGGAGGAGCTGCTGTGCAGATGACCACGCTGGGCCGGGGCGGGCCGGAAGTTTCCCGGGCCGGGCTGGGCCTGATGGCCATGTCCGGGATCTACGGGGCGGCCGACGACGAGGAGAGCCTGGCCACCATCCGGGCCGCGCTGGACGCCGGGATCACCCTGCTGGACACCGGCGATTTCTACGGGATGGGGCACAACGAGCTGCTGCTGTCCCGCGTCCTGCGCGAGGTGCCCCGGGACAGCGTGTTCGTGCAGGTCAAGTTCGGCGGGCAGCGCGACCCGTCCGGCCGGTTCATCGGGCACGACGCCAGCCCGGCGGGGGTGAAGAACTACCTCTCCTACTCACTGACCCGGCTCGGCACCGACTACATCGACCTCTATCAGCCCGCCCGCCTCGATCCGCACGTGCCGATCGAGGACACGGTGGGCGCGATCGCGGAGATGATCGAGGCCGGGTACGTACGCCACCTCGGCCTGTCCGAGATGGGCGCGGACACCATCCGGCGGGCGCACGCCGTCCATCCGGTCCGTGCGCTGCAGATCGAGTACTCGCTGATGAGCCGGGGCATCGAGGCGGAGATCCTGCCCGTGCTGCGCGAACTGGGGATCAGCGTGACCGCGTACGGCATCCTGTCCCGCGGGCTGCTGAACCGGGAGACGGCCCGGCTCGCGGAGGGCGACCCGCGGGCCCGGTTCCCCCGGTTCCAGGGCGGCAACCTGGAGCGCAACCTCGAGCTGCTGGACGCCCTGGAGAAGATCGCGGAGCAGCGCGGGGTGAGCACCGCCCAGCTCGCGTTCGCCTGGGTGGCGGCCCAGGGGGAGGACATCATCCCGCTGATCGGGACCAAGCGGCGGACCCGCCTCGCGGAGGCCATCGCCGCCCTCGACCTGCGGCTTACCGCCGATGAGCTGGCCGCGATCGAGGCGGCCGTGCCGGCCGGGCAGGTCGCCGGAACCCGGTACGACGCCCCCCAGATGCGCGCCCTGGACAGCGAGCGCTAGGCCCGCGCCTGCTGCGGGACGCCGCTATCCGCCCCGGTAGGCGCGGGCCAGGTCGCGGAGCCGGGCATGCGCGCCCCCCATCGGGTCGGCCGCGGGCAGGTACTGCTTTCCCATCTTGACCACGCTGGTGTAGTTGGGGTCGCACACGTTGGCCAGCGGCGCCTCGATCGTCTGCGTGACCAGCTGATAGGCGTCCAGCTGATCCAGCCCGTAGTCGGCCGCCAGCCACTGCACCAGGTCCAGGGCGGCGATCCGGAAGGCGTCCTCCAGCGGCCGGGCCGAGCCTGCGGACATGAGGTGGGTGTCTGACTCCAGCCGCGGCCAGGCGCACGGCCGGCCCTTGATCAGGTCGACCGCCAGCACCGTGTTCATCGCGCACTCCACCGCGACGCCGCAGGTCTCGCCCTCACCCTGGCGGCCGTGCCCGTCGCCGAGCGAGAAGAGCGCCCCCTCGACGTTCACCCCCAGGTAGCAGGTGACCCCGGCGCGCATCTCCGGGGTGTCCATGTTGCCGCCGAACGCGTCCGGGACCAGGGCGCTGCGTACCTCCAGGTTGGCGGGAGCCACCCCCACCGTGCCGTGCATGGGCTCGAGCGGCAGGTCGGTCGTGAAGTCGCCGCGGCGGGCGGTGAACCGGCACAGGCCTTTCGCGGTGTCGAACTGCCACAGCCAGACCAGTTCGGGGAGCGGGTCGTGCAGCAGCGCGGTGGCGTGGGTGGCGCTCAGCGCGCCGAACAGCGGCACGGTGGTGGACGCGCCCCAGTCCCGGGCCGGCTCGATCGAGATGAAGTGCACGGCCAGGGTGTCGCCGGGCTCGGCGCCCTCGATATAGAACGGGCCCGTCTGGGGGTTCAGGTACGGGAACTCGCAGACCTCCGAGACCAGGTCGGTCTCGCTGCGGACCCGGCCGGCGAAGCAATCCTCGGTGAACAGCTCGAGCACGGCAGGCGGGCGGACCCGGGCCACCGGCGCGGCGCCGCCGAACGTCCACGCGTACTGGTCCGGGGACGGCCGGAAGCTGATCACCTGCGGGTCGCTCATGATCTGTCTCCCGGTCCCCTCATTCGTCGTACTCCTCCAGCGGGTCCAGGTGGACCAGCCCGACCTCGAGCACCCGGCGCGGGTCATTGCGGTACAGGTAGACCAGGTAGATCAGGCCGACCACCATAAAGCCGGCCACCCCGGGGCCCATGTAGGAGTACGGCGGGGACAGCGGGGCCACGAACGAGAACACCTTGATGCCCGCGGCGGTGAGCCAGGCCGGGACGAAGGTCACGATCCCCAGCACCGGGATGATCACGTGCAGCAGCGGGTTGAACCGGCGGGTACCGCGGGTGGACGCCCGGCCGAAATAGCCGATGCAGGCCGCGTTCATCAGGATGTAGATCGCGGCCAGCACGATGACCAGGGCGGTGGCCACCATCACGAAGGCGGTGACCGGGTCGTAGCCCAGGCCGAGGCCGAGGGTCACCGCGACGGTGATGACGAAGCCGGTGAGGATGGCTACGGCGGGAGAGTGGTGCTTCGGGTGCACCCAGGCCAGGAAGCGGGGGAACGCGCCGATCCGGCCCATGGCGTAGGCCGTCCGGCTGGACACGTTCACCCCGGCGTTGGCGTTGGCGATGGTCGAGTTCACGATGGCCAAGAAGACGAAGAACCAGAACAGCCCGTACAGCGACCGGGCCATGCCCTCCCAGGATGCGGCGCCGGTGCCGGTGGTGAAGTTGATGAACTTCGCCGGGCCGTATGCGACGTCCACGGCGTAGGTGGTGAAGACGTACAGCGCCCCGATCAGCAGGGTGGCCAGCAGGATCGCCCGCGGGATGGTCCGCCGCGGATTCCTGGCCTCCTCGGCCAGCGGCGCGGCCCCCTCGAACCCGCCGAAGGCCAGGATGGTGTACACCGAGCCGCCGATCACCCCGGCCAGGCCGCGGAAGCCGGGCGGGGTGTACTTGGTGGTGAACACGCTCAGGGTGTTGGCGCTGCCCGCATGGACCACGAAGAACACCGCGAGCACCAGGAAGACGGAGATCTCGAACACGCCGAGGACGGTCCCGAGCCGGGCCGAGGTTCGGATGCCGTAAAAGCCGGCCGCGAGCACGATCACCGCCCCGGCCAGCGCCCATGGCCACCACAGGCTGGCCGGATAGCCGGACCATTCGGCGTTGATGGTGGCGGCGGTGGTGAAGCCGAGCTGGAGCAGGACCAGCGGCGGGATCAGGAACCCGACCAGCACGTAGCCCCAGGCGACCAGGAAGCCCACGCTCGGGTGCAGGCCGCGCGCGGCGTAGGTGGCCAGCGAGCCGGCCGAGGGCATCTCCCGGGCCAGCAGGCCGATGCTGCAGGCGCAGAACAGGCAGGCCACCAGGGCGAAGATCACGGCGAGCGGCAGGGACCCGCCCGCGAACGCGACCCCGGCCGGGATCGAGGCCGCGATGGCGGCCCCGGGGGCCATGTCGGTGATGCTCTGGAACAGGACCTCGCGCAGCCCGATGGCGTTCCGCCGGAGGCCCGGCGCCGTGGTGGTGGATTCGCCGACGGCCATGCGCACCTCCGCGATCATGCTCCCGATCCCGTGATGGTCTCATGGCGCGCCGCCCCCTGATAGGCCCAAACCGCGCCCTAACGAAGCCCCGGCCAGGCCGCCGGACCGGCTGGCTGGGGGCGGGGGCCGGGGCGGCCGCGGCGGGCTCGCCAGGCTAGTTAGCTGGGTTCGCCGGGTCGCGGTGCCCGTTGCGGCTGTAGGCCCCGGGGATCCCCTGCCGGGGCAGGGACACCTCGCCGGTCACATCCGCGGCCAGGCGGACGTTGTCCCCGTCCACCAGGCGGACCTCGATACCGGGCAGGACCCGGTCCCCGTTGACGAAGGTCCCGTTGGTGGAGTGCTCGTCCCGGATCGTGGCCTGGCCGGTGTCGCTGACGGTCACCGTGGCGTGCCGCCGCGAGACGTTGTCGTAGCTGGCGAAGGCCGCCGCGACCAGCGACTCCTCCGGGTCGCGGCCGAGGACCAGCGAGGTGCCCGCGGGAACTTCCACGTTGCCGGTGGGGAAGACCAGGCGCAGCACCACCGGCGAGATGATGCCCGCCCGGGGCGGCAGCGGCTCGCGGCACACCGCGCAGAACACGGCCGCCGGCTCCCGGATGGCCGCCCCGCAGTGCGGGCAGGCCGACCCGGCCGGCGGGGCCGCCGCACCCTCGCGTTTCGGGTACTCCTGCATGACGGTCGGCGAGGCAGGCTCGTCAGCCGACCTGCTCCTGGGCAGGTTGGCACCGCAGGTGAAGCAGATGAGATCGTCCGGCTGGACCTCAGCGGCACAGGCAGGACAGGTCAGGGTCGCCATGTCGTCCTCCGGGACGGCGGCAGGGACGTGTTCACGAGAGCCTAACGTTCGCGGGACGGCACGGGTGCCCGGCCGCCGGGCCACCGCCCAGTAACATCGCGGTCATGCGGCGTCACCGGCCGGTGAGGGGCAGCCATGATCAGTTACACACTCAGCGATGAGCACGAGGAACTGCGCCGGACGGTGGCGGACTTCGCCCGCGACGTGGTGCGGCCGGTGATCGGCGGCTACTACGAGCGTGCCGAGTTCCCCTACGACCTGGTGGCCCGGATGGCCAAGCTCGGCCTGTTCGGGCTGCCGTTCCCGGCGGAGTTCGGCGGCATGGACGGCGACTTGCTCGCGTTCGGCCTGGCTCTGGAGGAACTGGCCAGGGTGGACTCCTCGGTGGCCATCACGCTCGAGGCCGCGGTGGCCCTCGGGGCCATGCCTATCTATAGGTTCGGCACCGACGACCAGCGCCGCCGCTGGCTGCCCGGTCTGTGCTCCGGGGAGCACCTGGCCGCGTTCGGCCTGACCGAGGCGGGCGGGGGCTCCGACATCCCCGGCGGGATGCGGACCACGGCGCGGCTGGAGCAGGGCGACGGAGGGGCCGGGGACGCGGAGTGGGTCGTCGACGGGACCAAGTCGTTCATCACCAACTCGGGGACCACGATCACCTCCCTGGTCACAGTGCTGGCCATCACCGGGGGTGATCCGGGCGGGCCCCGGGAGATCTCGTCCATCGTGGTGCCGGCCGATACCCCCGGGCTGACCGCAGGGCCGGAATACTCCAAGGTCGGCTGGTGCGCCTCGGACACCAGGGAACTGTCCTTCGCCTCCTGCCGGGTTCCCGCGGATCATCTGCTCGGTACGCGCGGCCGTGGTTACGCCCAGTTCCTGGAGATCCTGGACGAGGGCCGGATCGCGATCGCCGCCCTCGGGGTCGGCCTGGCCCAGGGCTGCGTGGACGAATGCCTGCGCTACACCGGCGAGCGGGCGGCGTTCGGCCACCGGCTCGGCCATTACCAGGCCATCCGGTTCAAGCTCGCCGACATGGAGGCGCGGACCCACAGTGCGCGGCTGGCCTGGTACGACGCGGCGGCCCGGCTGGCGGCGGGGGAGCCGGTCAAGCGGCAGGCGGCCATCGCGAAACTCCTCGCGTCCAACGCGGCGATGGACAACGCCCGGGAGGCCACCCAGATCTTCGGCGGCTACGGGTTCATGAACGAGTTCCCGGTCGGCCGGTTCTACCGCGATGCCAAGGTGCTCGAGATCGGCGAGGGCACCTCCGAGGTCCAGCGGATGATCATCGCGCGGGAACTCGGGGTCCCGGACTAGAGGCCGGCCGCCGGGAGGTATGGCCGAAGAGCAGAGCGCGAATAACCGCCCCGTGGCGGCCGGCCCGGGCGGCAGCGGCATGAATCGGGTATCCCGGCGCGCCGATCCTGGTTCCGCCCGGAAATGGCCGGCCCGGCGGCGGTGGATGGGTGCCGCGCCGCCGCGGCTGACCCGCTGCATCCAGCGGCGAGCGGGGCACTGGTCGGGCGGAGGCCGGATACGGGCGTGCGGTGCGGGGCCGGTGGCGCTGGCGAGGCTGACGTGGGCCCGCGGGGCGGCGACCAGCACCGCCGGGTGCGGCGACCGGGCCCCGGGAGTGCCGATCAGGGCCTCCGGCGGCGGTTCGGCGCCGCTATGACGGTTCTGCGAGGATCTGTCTCTACCGTCCGTACCTGGGTACTCTTAGCCCACTTCGCACATACCCGGCTTAGTTAGTACAGAACGAGCCACGAGCGAAGCGCCGGAGAGTACCCTACTGACGTCAAGCCATCCGGCAAACATCACGCTAGAGCAGCTCTTTCCTGGCATAAGGTATTGATCACTGCCGATGGTGAGACGTTAGGGTTGGCCCTTGGCCGCGCCCGCGCGCGGGGCTTGCAGAATCGTCACCCGGGAAAGGGGTGCGTCATGTCAGTTCCGCCGCAAGTACCGCGGGCCTGCTGGCTCGCCACACAAGCCAGGTGAGAGGTGCAGAGGCTGTGCGGTCCCGCAGCAAGATGACCGGTAACGGGCTGGCTGGCGAATCAGGCTCAGCAGAGCCGTCTACCGAGGCCGGCCCGGCGTCCCGCGCGCCCGCCGACCTCGAGGCCCGGGAAGACACGGCCGAGCCTGGCGGGCCGGGCCCGGTCAGGCGGCCTGGCTCCAGCTCGCGCCGCGCGCTGAAGAACTGGCGGGTGCGTTCCCGCCTGGTCCTGCTGATCGCCATCCCCACGCTGACTGCTGTGGTGCTGGGTGGCACGGGGATTCTCTCCTACGCGCGCAGCGCCACCGCCGACGGGCGGGTCCAGCAGCTCGCCGCGCTCAGCGCCAACGTCACCGTCCTCGCCCAGCGGCTCGAGGACGAGCGGGACACGACCGTCCGTTTTATCGGGCTCGGAGCCCAGGGCGGGCGGGGATCCGCCCCCAGCGTCCAGGCCCCGGAGCTGAACGTGGTCACCCAGGCCTACGCCCTGACCGACCAGTCCGCGGCCGTGGTGAAGGCTGAGCTGGGCCAGATCAACGAGTCCTTCTCGGCGCAGACCCGGCAGGAAGCGACGACCGCCCTCAACGCGCTGGCGAACCTGAAGCCGCTCCGGCAGGACTCAACCACCACGCAGCTGGCGGCCCAGGTCGTGGTGACGAAATACACCACGATCATCGACGACCTGATCGCGCTCATCGACGTGACCGGCCAGGGCACCAGTGACGCGGCGCTCGGCCAGGCCATCCGGGTGCTCGGTCTGGTGTCCCGGATGAAGGAAGAGGCATCCGAGCAGCGGGCGGACCTCTCCGCGGGCCTGCTGCAGGGCTCGCTCAGCGCGAACGAGCTGGCTGCGCTGAACTCGGCGATCGCCCAGCAGGCGAGCAACCTGGCCTCGTTCAACACCACGGCCAGCATCGCCCAGCGCCAGGTGTGGAACAACAGCGTGTCCTCGTCCTTCGTGTTCGAGGCCAACGCCGAGGAAACCCAGGCCATCGCGACCGCCCAAAGGGCGGGCGGGTCGCTGAAGTCCGTCGACTACAGCGTGGATGACTGGTACGGCGCTATGTCGAACCAGGTCGACTCGCAGATGACCACGGTCGAGCAGTCGCTGAATAACCAGATCAGCTCCCGTGCGGCCGCGCTGCACAAGTCG
This sequence comes from uncultured Actinomycetes bacterium, assembly GCA_963718305.1. Classification (GTDB taxonomy): domain Bacteria; phylum Actinomycetota; class Actinomycetes; order Streptosporangiales; family Streptosporangiaceae; genus RYN-230. The sequence continues at coordinate 226,733 of CAVQZG010000017.1, read as the reverse complement.
GCCCTGACCGCGGCCATCGTGGTCGGCGCGGCGGTCCTGCTCGTGCTCGCGCTCTCCCTGTTCCTGACCGTGATCATCGGGCGGTCGATGGTCCGCCCGCTGCGGCGGCTGCGCGCGGGCGCCCTGGAAGTGGCCGGGGTCCGGCTGCCGGAAATGGTCCGGCGGATGAGCGAGGCCGATGGCGGCGGCTCCTTCGACGTCGCCCCCATCGATGTGGACTCTTCCGACGAGATCGGTGAAGTCGCGCGGGCGTTCGACCAGGTCCACCGGGAAGCACTCCGGCTGGCCGCGAACGAGGCCGCGCTGCGCGGGAACGTCAACGCGATGTTCGTGAACCTGTCCCGGCGCAGCCAATCCCTGGTCGAACGCCAGATCCGGCTGATCGATGATCTGGAGCAGGGCGAGCAGGACCCGGAGCGGCTGTCCAACCTGTTCCAGATGGACCACCTGGCCACCCGCATGCGCCGCAACTCTGAGAACCTGCTGGTCCTCGCGGGCCATGAGGTGTCCCGGCGGTGGAACCAGCCGGTGGCCCTGGTGGACGTGCTCCGTGCGGCGGTCTCCGAGATCGAGCAGTACGAGCGGGTCTCGATGAACGTCCAGCCCGGCATCTCGGCCCGCGGCCAGGCGGTCAACGACGTGGTCCACCTGGTCGCCGAGCTGGTGGAGAACGCCACCTCGTTCTCGTCCGCGGAGACGCCGGTCACCGTGTCCGGGCACCTGCTGAACAGCGGGGGAGTCCTGCTCGACATCAGTGACCAGGGCGTCGGCATGGGCGCCGAGGAGATGGCCCACGCCAACTGGCGGCTGGATAACCCGCCTGTGGTGGACGTGGCCGTGTCCCGGCGCATGGGCCTGTTCGTGGTCGCCCGGCTGGCGGCGCGGCACGGCATCCGGGTCCGGCTGCGCCCGGCCACGACCGGCGGGCTGACCGCCCTGGTCTGGCTGCCCGATGAGACGGTGACCCACGAGGGCAGTGGCACCCCGGCCGGGCTCCGCCGCTTCGAGCGGAACGGGTCAGGCGGCGCCGCCCCCCTCGAAGCCCTCTCCGGCAACGGGGGCAACGGGAGCAACGGCGGGGAGTGGGGTCCGCGCCGCGGCCGCACCGCCGCGGAGGAAGCGGTGAATGCGGCCCGCGCGCCGCGCTTCACCCCGCTGCACGCCGAGAACGGCGATTCGGCGGCCACGGCGGGCTTCCCGGCGCTCACCCCGGCCTGGGATGACCCCGCGACGGCGTCGCCGCCCGGGCCGTCCTGGGAGGACGGCTCGTCTACGCCGGACGCCCCGTCCTGGGAGAGCCCGCCGGCCAAACCCTCCTGGGATGATCCGCCGCTCAGCACGCCGGCTGGGTCCGCACCGCCGCCAGCGGCGAGTACCGGGCCGATGCCCTCAGTGCCCAGCAACGGCACGTCGCAGGCGTTCGGCACGTCCCTCAGCGGTGACGGCGCCAGCCAGCCGCCCCGGCTGCCTACCCGGCCGGTCCGGAGCCTGGGCAGCGATCCCGGTTCCCCCCGGCGCGAAGTCGTGGTCCCGCCAGCCGGCCCGGATGGCCAGGGCAACCGGCTGCCCATCTTTGAATCGGTGGAGTCGGACTGGTTCCGCCGCGGCCGGCACAGCGCCGACCGGCCGAACGCTGGTGCTGGTGCGACTGCTGCCGCTGCCGCCGCACCGGAAAACGGCAACAACACGGGCGGCTGGTCCGCCTCTGCCGCAGACGAGGGCTGGCGGGCCGCCGAGGCGTCCAGCAAGCCGGCGTCGGGCGGGGTGACCCTGTCCGGTCTCCCGAAGCGCGTGCCCAAGGCCAACCTGGTGCCCGGGACCGTAGGGGCCAGCGCGGAGTCGGCGGAGCCTGCTCCGGTCCGTTCGGCCGCGGTGACCAGGCAGCGCTTCGCAAGCTTCCAGCGAGGCGTCCGCGAGGCGCGTGCCGCCGTTAACAGCGAAGATGATGCTGGCGGTGAGGGAGACGATGTGACATGAGGAGTCGAGCCGGATTGCCGTACGTGCTGTTGCTTATGGTGGGGTCGCCGAGAGAGGAGGGTTCGTGAGTCCGCTAACCCGTCCGGTCCAGGACCTGAACTGGCTGATCACGAACTTTGTGGAGAGGGTTCCGTCCGTCGCGCATGCCATCGTGGTGTCGTCTGACGGGCTTCCCCTGGCCTACTCGAACGGCTTCCCCGCCGACCGGGTTGACCAGCTGGCGGCCGTGACTTCCGGACTGACCAGCCTGACGCAGGGCGCTTCCCGGGTCTTCGAAGGCGGCCCGGTTACTCAGACGGTCGTGGAAATGGCCCGTGGCCTGTTGCTGGTGATGGCGATCAGCGATGGATCGAGCCTGGCCGTGCTCGCGTCCGCTGATTGTGACATGGGCCTGGTGGCCTACGAGATGGCGCTCCTCGTCGAGCGGGTAGGACGGAGCCTCACGCCGGATATGCGCGGGGCTCTGCGGTCGGAGGATGGCAGATAGTGAACGGAGAGACCCTTGTCCGGCCCCGGCCTGGATGACTGGCCGCCGACAGGTGACCAGCGCGGCACCGGGTCTGGCGGAGGAAAGCGTTCACGTGGGGCCGAACCCGCTGGGAGCGGGCTAGTCCGGCCGTATGCGGTGACCGGGGGCAGGACTAAGCCCCGGTACCAGCTCCAGATCGAGGCGATGGTGGCTGCGTCTCACTACGAGGCGCGAGATCTTTCGAGCCTCAGCCCGGAATGCCAGGCCATTCTCGGGTTCTGCCGTGATTGGCGCTCAGTGGCGGAGATATCCGCCGTGCTCAGGATGCCCCTGGGCGTGGCCCGGGTCCTGGTCGCTGATATGGCGGTGGAAGGGCTGGTCAGAGTGCACCAGCTGGACCATGCACATGGCCGCCCAGATCTCAACCTGCTCGAAAGGGTGCTCAGTGGACTTCGCAAGCTCTAGTCCCGTGCGGGGCACGGCTGGGGATACCGCCGCCATGACATCGGTCAAGATTGTCGTGGCGGGTGGCTTCGGCGTCGGCAAGACCACCTTCGTCGGATCGGTATCAGAGATCACCCCGCTGACCACCGAAGCGGTCATGACCTCGGCCAGTGCCGGCGTTGACGACCTGTCGGCGGTGCCCGACAAGACGACCACCACGGTGGCCATGGACTTCGGCCGGGTGACGCTGGATGCCGGGCTGATCCTGTACCTGTTCGGCACGCCAGGCCAGCACCGGTTCTGGTTCATGTGGGACGACCTGATCCAGGGCGCGATCGGTGCGGTGGTCCTGGTGGACACCCGCCGGCTGGCCGACTCCTTCCCCGCGGTCGATTACTTCGAGACGGCTGGCCTGCCGTTCATCGTGGCGATCAACGGATTCCACGGCGAGTTCCCGCACGGCGTGCAGGACGTGGCCGAGGCCCTGTCGGTCAGCCCGAATGTCCCGGTCGTGCAGTGTGACGCGCGGGGCCGGAAATCCACCAAGGCGGCACTCATCGCACTGGTGGAACACGCCATGGCCATGCAGCTCAGCCCGAGGTAGCCCGCCGCCGCAGGCAGCCTGGCTGGACGCTGGCGTCCAGCCAGCCTGCGGCTGCGATAAGGTTCTGGCGGTGCGGGGGCGGTAGCTCAGCCGGTCAGAGCAGCGGACTCATAATCCGTCGGTCGTGGGTTCGAGCCCCACCCGCCCCACTCTCCGAAGCCGCAGGTTATGGCCTGTGAGCTGCGGAAATGCTGGCTCTCGTGACCTTGTAGTTTTGGGTCATAGGCGGCTGTGTGCGGCCCCAAGCCGTGATCTGCGGCTGGCTGTGCCCAATACGTGCCCAAGACCAAGATCACTCCTGGCGCAGCGCTTCGCTGATCCGGCGCTTGGCGAGCTCGTCCTGGCCCGCGATGCACTTGGCGTAGATCCTAAGCAGCACGTTCACACCGTGCCCCGCCCACTCGGCTACCTGGGTGGGGTAGACGCCACCGTTCAGGCACGTGGACAGGCAGGCGTGCCGCAGGTCGTAGGGTCGCCGGGCGAGCGGTGAGGCTTGCTCTGCGGCGGTGAGAGCGACCTGGCGCGCTTTGATCCAGGCGCGCCGGTAGGTGATCGTAGGCAGCTCGCCGCCCCGGACGCCGCTGAAGAGGCGGCCGTCCGGGGCTGCGCCGAACTCGGCCAGGTGATCGCGGAGGAGCCTGGTGAGCTCGGGATGCGTGGGCACGATGCGGTTGTCTCCCTCCGCCCGGTGCTTGAGCTGCCTCTGATCCCGCTGGCTTCCGTCGTCAGTCCACTCGCTGCCCGCGTCCGGCGTCGCGGCGCGCAGGTGCAGCTCGCCCCAGTCCTCGGCCTCCGGAAGACTCTGCCGTTCGTGACGCTCCTGGTCCGGCACCTGGGGCGGAAGGACCATGTTGTCTTTGCGGAGGTTGATGGCCTCCTCGGGACGGAGCCCTGCGTAGTACATGACGGCGAAGAAGGCGACAAGCCGCGGCCCGCTTGGCTCCTGGGCCCGCACTGCGTCCAGTAGCGATCGCGCCTGACGCGGGTTCACCACGCTTCGCCGGTCGACGTGGCTGGACACCTTCGGTGCCGTCCACTTGAGTGCCCGGATCGGGTTCGTGTCGAGGTGGCCGAGTTCGACGGCGTAGTCCATGGCGTTGGCCAGGATGGTGCGGTGCCTCCGTGCGGTACTCGCGGCTGCGTTCTTGCCGTCCAGTCGGCCGGTGGCCTGGTCCAGCATCCTTCGGGCCGTCGCGGCCTCGGCCAGTGCCGACAGGGGAGCGCTGTTGCGGGCGACCCAGGCAAGATCCTCGGCAATCTCGGCGGGTGGGTCCGGGCGCTGCTTAGTATTGAAGCCCCAGCGCACCAATGCCCGACGAATGCTCGCGTCGTCTGGCCGTCCGCATGCTTCGCTCAGCATCGCTGGTGTGGCCGCAGTCAGGGCTCGGGCGATGTCCTTGCGGTACTTGGCGGATGCCTGCTTTCACTTCATGTCCACGTAGGTGCAGGCGAACTCGAACCAGGTGATCTGGGCCTTCTCGCGCGCCCAGGCTGTCGGTCGGCCGGAAGCAAGGCTGAACTCCTCGCCTTTCCGGGTGGCGGTCAGCAGAGCACTGCGGAAACTGTCGGCCTGCGCAGCGTTGCGGAAGCCTTCCTTCCACAGCCTGGCTCCCACCTTCCAGCGCACCTTGTACGTGGTCACCTCGGCGCCCTTGTAGACCTCGGTCCGGTAGACCCGTACGTCGAAAGGTGGTGCCGCCGTCGTTCATCAGGCAGCTTCCTCATGTGCGGCCAGCCAGCGCTGGTATTCGGAGCGCCGGATGAGCAAGCTGCCGTTCGGCAACGTGATGCAGCGCGGCGCCCTGCCCTTCGCCCGCCATTCGTAGAACGTGCGGCGGCTGATGCCGAGATCGGCGCACACCTCCGCGATGGTGAGCTTGTCCCGCTCCCGGGCTGTGCGGGCCTGATCCGCGCTAGCCATGGCGAGGCCTCGCCGTCGCAACGCCGAGCCCGTCATCGGGCGCGAATCGTCGAACCGGGCAGCGCAGCCGCTTGTCCATCATGAGTCGTCTTCCGTGGGGTGGGCAACAAGGGGGTTCCTCGCCGGGGTGCGTCACACTGGCGGTCGGGGCTACTAGCCCCGCCGGCGCGTTCGGCAACAGCTATGCCGCCCCTGGACCTGGGGGATCTTGCCGTTCCTGTTCCAGCTCCGGAATGGGCTGACTTCGAACCCGAGCCGGTACGGGGGCTGCGCCGTATGTTCGGTGGTCAGCAGCAGTACGAGGCGGCGGTCGATGCGGCCAGGCAGGAGTTTCAGGAGGCTGAGGAAGACCATCGGCGGCGGGAAGACCAGCGATCGGAGCAGGTGGCTAACGCACGCCGCGCTTATCAGCGGAGGGTGGAGGAGGCAGAACGCGAGGTCGCGGCCCACAATGCGCATATCGATGAGGTGGCGGCCGGGCTGAGTGAGAACGATCGGTTCGCTGTCAGCGAGTACATCCAGGCCGTGCTGGACCTGTCTCCCTACCCGGCTGGTTTCCCGGCCGAGCGCAGCGCGGGGTACGTGCCCGAATCCGCGCTCCTTGCCGTGGAGTGGTACCTGCCACCGGTCAACGTCGTTCCGGAGCAGAAAGCGTTCCGGCACATCAAGACCCGCAAGGTCATAGAGCCGGTAGCCCGGCCGCCAGCAGAGATCAGGCTGATCTACCAGAGTGTCATTGCCCAGATCGCGCTCCGCACCTTGCGCGAGGTCTTCGGTTCTTCCCCAGACGAGATGATCAGCACCGTTGTCTTCAACGGGCGGGTCCATGCCATCGACCCAGCCACCGGTCAGAAGATCCGGCCACACCTCATCACACTGCGTGCCACGCGGGAGCAGTTCAGCAAACTTGTCCTGGATGAGCCAAAGCTGAAGCCGGTCGAGTGCGTACGCCGGCACTTCTTCGCGGACGTCTCGCCGCACCCAGACGAACTGATTCCGGTCGAGCCGGTCATGCCCTACAGCATGGCCGACCCGCGCATCATCGACCCAGTCGACATCATCTCCGACCTGGACAAACGGCCCAACCTGCTCGAACTCAGCCCCAAGGAGTTTGAGGAATTTCATCCAGAACCTGTTCGCCCAGATGGGTTTCGACACCAAGCTGTACCGCGCGACCGGCGACGGCGGCATCGACTGCGTCGCCTATGACCCTCACCCCATCACCGGCGGCAAGTTCATCGTTCAGGCCAAGCTGTACACCCGCACCGTTCAGCCAACCCACGTACGAGACCTGTGGGGGACGGTGCAGCACGAAGGCGCAACCAAAGGAATCATGATCACCACGTCCGGTTACGGCCCTGACAGTTACAAGTTTGCTAGCGGGAAGCCACTCAACCTCATCGACGGCAGCGGCCTGCTCTCCCTCTGCCAGCAGCGCGGCATCCCAGCCCGGATCATCAACCGCGGCAAGAAAGGGCAATAGCCCAACCTCGATGCGAGGTTATGACACCCGCAGCCGACACCAACGGAGTCGGATCACGTGACCCGCTATCAGACGTGTACGCGCTATTTCTCCAGCTAGGAGACCATATCGGACAACTGTGCGGCATCTTCTAAGCAAAGGGTCATGTTAAGACGAAGGGGCCACTAGCACTGCCGAATCTGGCCGTAAGTGTGTATCAAAGGCGGCGCCTGCGGCGGGAATCGCCGGTTCACGAAGCGCCGGATGACAGCGGGTTGTGTCAGTTCTCCGGCTTGGTGCCAGGAGCGGTGAAGACGGTCAGCTTCCTGCCCCAATGGCGCTGCAAGTGATGGATCGGGTCCCTATTCAGGGCGCGCGCCAGCCAGCTGCCTTCTTGGCTGCTGGTCATCAAAATGATTTCGTCATAATCATGGCTGCGGGTCTCCGCGTCCACCGCCTTGACCAGGTCCTCATCGCTGATCAGGCCGCTGGCCTGGCAGCCCATGGTCTTCAGATGCCGCACGGTCAGGTTCATGCGGTGCTCTGCGGCGGCACTGAGATCGTGATCGGGCTGCGGCGCTGCCGGGGCCTTGGCCGGAGCGAACATGCCGCTGCTGGCGCCACCGAGGACCAGCTCTAGCGAGGACAGCTTGGTCTGCCCCGCGAGGGACAGCACGACCACCTCAGACTGCTCCTGTTCTTGCCGCTCGACGAGGTAGTTAATCGGCTCCTGGCCGAGCTTGTCATCCAGGGCCAGCAGGTCCGTGTCCAGCACGAGTAGATAACGCCGCATGTCCACCACATCCTCGGAGCGTCAACGGTCACTCCGCCAGCGACTACCCCGCCATGGCGCTTCAATGCGACGTGGACACCTCCTCCTGAATTGAGGATGACCGGATCACAAGGCTGGGGCTCTCCTCTCGGCCCATGGACCGGGCAGCATAAGAGGGTTTGCCCTGGGTAGCTGCCCGCCATGAACCAGGAGGCACCAGACCTGTTCACCAGGCTGGCACCCGTGCTGAACGTGCGCGACCTCGCCGCCGAGCGCGCCTTCTACGAGCGGCTCGGCCTGCCGGTCATCTACGAGGGCCCGGAGTACCCGGAGTTCATCGGGTTCGGCACCGAAACGGTGCATTTCGGCATCCAGAAAGCCGCCGCCGACAACGATCCGCCCAGCGTGCTCACCTGGCAGATCGGCGTCACCGACATCGACGCCGCCATGGAACGATGCCGCTCCGCGGGCATCGGCTTCGAACTCGAACACAACACCCCTGGTCCTGGGTGGACCTACCGGCGGCTGCTCATCCGTACCCCAAGCGGCTACCGGCTGGCACTCGAAGGCCCCAACGAATAGCGCTGCAGCAGCACGATCACCCAGCCCAGGGTTGCAATTTGGGCTGCAGTTCATCGCCGTCCGCCCCAGTTCACCCAGCTACGCGCGTGCGATCCGAGCTGCGAGCCGATCGCCCGTGAGCTCCGGGGAACTCGCCCCGCTCAAACTCTGAATCCGCGGGCTCGGGGTTCGATTCCCTGGCAGCGCATCTGTGAACTGGCCTTTCTTCCCTTGTACCTTCGCGATCAGCTAGCGGTCTCCCGCACCAGCTGGACCGCACCTCCTTGAAGTCCTGATCGAACTTCCTGCACGTCTCTGCCATCGCCCTCCTTAAGGGGATGTGCCCACGCCACGAGGGGAAACCCGCCTCGCGCAGCTGCCCGGGCAGGCGAATCTAGCCAGGGCTGTCCGGACTACGTAACGTCGTCAGGTGTAGCCAGGTCATCTAGTGGGGGCGTCGCCGTGACGACAGCGACGAGGGACAGCAACGCGCGTGTGGTCTTGTGGTCCATGACCCTGGCCAATGCGATGATCCTGCTCGATCAGACGGCAGTGCCGCTTGCGCTTCCCAACATCATGCAGGACTTCGGCGTCGGGTCTCAGCAGGTGCAGTGGATCCTGAACGCCAGCCTTCCCCCGCTTGCGGGCCTGCTGGTGCTGGGTGGCCGCCTGGGGGACATGTTCGGGCGCAGGCGCATCTTCATCATCGGCGCGGCCGTATTTATGGGCGCTTCGGCGATCGGCGCCCTGGCGCCGGTGTTCTCGGTGCTGCTGGCCTGCCGCACGCTGCAAGGGGCGGGCGAGGCGCTGATACTGCCGAACACAGTGGCGATCGTGGCAGCGACCTTCCCAGACGAGGAACGAGGCCGGGCGCTCGGGCTGATGGGGGGCGTGGCGGCCGTCGCCGGAGCACTCGGGCCCACCATTGGCGGGGCCCTGACCGAGGCCTGGAGCTGGCGGGCGATCCCCCTGCTGGACTGCCTGCTGGCCGTGGTCACCCTGGCCGGGACGCTGCGGGCGGTGCCGTCTGATACTCCTGATAGGCGGCGATCCGACATCGATCTGCCAGGCACCATCCTGCTCACCGTTACCATCATCAGCCTGGTGTTCGGCCTGTCCCAGTCGCAGGCGTGGGGGTGGGCTTCCCCCGGGGTTCTCATTCCGCTGATCATCGGCGTGTGCACGGGCGCAGCCTTCCTGCGCGTCGAGCATGCTGTAACCAGCCCGCTGATGAACCTGAATCTGCTGTGGCGGCATGCCAATTACCTCGGCAGTACAGCAAGCCAGTTCATCGTCGGGATAACCGGGATGGGCCTCGCGCTGCTGTTCCCGCTCTTCCTGATCCTGAACCTGCAGATGAGCCCGGTGCTGGCCGGGCTGGCGCTGACCCCCACGACGCTGCCGTTCGTGTTCGTGCCGCCGCTGGCCGGGCGCTGGTATGACCGCACAGGCGGCCGCCCGCCGCTGATCGCGGGCTTCGCCACGCTGCTGGCCGCGACCGTGCTGCTGGCATGGGGGGTGCACAGCAACGCTTACCTGCCCGTGCTCCCGGGCCTCCTGCTCTATGGCATCGCCCTAGCCCTGATCCTGACCGTCAATGATCCGGTCGGCCTGGACATGGTCCCGGCCCGTGACCACGGCCAGGTATCAGGAGTATCCACGACGGCCGAGTTTTTTGGCGGCGCTGTCGGTATCGCCGTGCTCTACGTGGTCTTTCACGCCACCTACGTGCACCGGCTGCAGTCAACGCTCTCCGGCAGCGCGCTCCCGGACATGACCCGTCAGCAGACACAGCAATTCAGGGACGCGGTTGCCCGGGCGATAGGCACCGGCGTGCGGCCCAGCACCTTTAGCAGCTCACTGACCCCCTACCTGCTACCAGCCCGGGCAGCCTCCGAGGACGGGTACAGCGCGGCCTTCATAGCGGTCAGCCTGCTGTGCGTGGTAGCACTGGCATTGATGATCCGGCTGATCCGCAAGCCGCCCCCCGCACCCGAACTCGCCGAGGTAACGCCCACCCGAAGCCGCGCCGGGGCAGGCCACGATGCCAGCCCAGGTACCGGCAAGAAGGAGACCGTGGCCGACCGGCGGCAAAGCCCGGCTGCCCGAGCGGCGCACACCGATGCCCCTGTGCCAAGTCGGCGTGACCCTGGGCCCGACCCACCGGTGCAGCAGGAAAGCGCAGCAACCGCGCCGCCCAAGGAACGACCGCCGAGGAATCAAGGACCGGCGGCTGACACTTAGTCCGAATAAAGTCAAACCCGGTGACGAGGCAGTGCTTGAGTGCGGATCATCACGCAGTCCACCTCTAGCAGCCGCGCGGTTGCGTTTTCCACAGCAACCGGAAAGAAGCCAGTCACGTCGAACCCGGCTCCCCGGAAAACACCTAGTGCGTCCTCGATCGCTGGCATTCCTTCGTAAAGCGGAATAAGAGAAAGCTCGCACTGGATTCCAACGATCTCATGGATACGGTCGCCCGCGCCCCGGAAGACCTCTATGTCATAGCCTTGCGTATCCAGCTTGAGAAAGGGCCGTGACACGCCAATGCTCGGGAAGAACATTTCCATCATTTCGCTTAGTCGTCGCATTGGCACTTTCTCGATGTAGGCAGAGTGCCACTCTGGCCAGCACCGCATCGCGTACTGATTCGGCGACAAGAAGCTGCTACCGGTACCGTCCATTACATTCATTGGGCGATCGCCGGTATCCAGGCCAAGCGCTGCACGATACACCCACCATTTCGGGTCGGGCGCCGCAACCGCCTCGAGCCGCTTGAAATAGTCATTGACTGGCTCAAAGGAGATAATCGGTCCTGAATACCCAGCATGCCTCAGGGCGGATGCAAACTCGCCAACGTGAGCTCCGACATCCAAGACACAGTCGGCCTCGTAGGTCTTTAACAGCGCGGCAAGGTGCTTGAATTGCGATTGCGCAGATGCCTTACCGTCCATAACGGTCACGAATACCATAGGATCCTCCTGCGATAAAGCGAAGACTCTTCCTGCCAAGGGAGCGACAACACCTGATTTCGACCTCTCGTAAGCGTAACTGGTCAGGTCGTCTCTCCTTGCGGCGCTCGGACGAGAAGTTAACATCCCCGACCGTGCCGTCGCTGAACAGCAGCCGCAGCACCCAGTCACCGACCACCGCGGCACCCACCACGACCGGGAGGTAGTTCTCGTCCATGTTCCCGATCTTAAAGTTAGGACCGAACTGTGACATTCGAGCGGATCACCACCGACCCACAGGTCAGGGGCGGTCTTCCCTGCATCAGAGGCCTGCGCAGGGCCACCCGCCCCACTCCATACCAGGCCGTGGACAGTGCTGGCCATCTTGGCCATGCTTTGCAGGCAGGGGTTCAGGCTGGGCTCTCTCAAGCTTCAGTTCGCTGGGTCGCCGGGTATCGATCTTGCGCGGCGCCGTGTTGCCAGCCAGTAACGGCACTGACTTGGGGAGCACAAGACGAGCAAGGCCGCAAGCATCAGTGAGCCCGCCAGCGAGCTAGAACATCTGATGGCGGACCTGTCGGGGTTGGGGCAGCTGGTCTTCGTTTTTGGCGACGACTTTGCCGTCGCGCACCTGACCGCAGTGATCACGCCGGTGTTCCGCGGACCCGCCGACCGGCGGTGGTGGCACGTCAGACTCGGCGCCGACGCGGCGAGCTGGACGGTAGACGTGCGGGTCGATCAGATCATCGGAGTCCGGTTTCGAGCGCGGGCCTTACCTGTTCCCGTCCTTTCCTGGGCAGGAGGGCTTGGGGGTGGAGTTCCTGGGGCCGGGCGAGGACAAGGTCTTCGGCTGCGGTGTGCCCGACCTGTATGACGGCCAGCGGATGCGGCCGGAGAAGCTGGAGGCCTGGCAGGCGCTGCGCGAGCGCTACGGAAATCGTGACGAGTCGAGGGTCGATCGAGGCACCCTGCAGGCCCCGGCCGCCTGACCTATCGTGACCACCGGCATCCAGGGTTGCAGTTCGGGTTGCAGTTCACCGCAGTTCGACACGGGTCACCGCGCTACACGCGCCGGGCCTGACCTGCGGCGCGAACGTCTATGAACCTCAGTGAACCCCGTACGCTCAAGCTTTTAATCCGCGGCTTCGGAGTGGAGGAGGTCCAGGAGCAGGGCGCGGGTCAGCAGCAACGGTTCAATGCGCCTCTAGCGACCGGAGTCATTGGCAGGCGCGGGTGAGTTCCCGTCTGGATCAGGTCATCAAGCCCTCTGCTCGTCTGATCTGGTCACGTAGATCCACGGCATCCTCACCGCGTACAACGACGGGCGGGCTAGTGCGGGGACGTCTGGCATAGACCAGGCCGCAGATACCTCGCCAGACGTGCCACTGCGGGAACTCGGCCGCGTAGGGCCACCAGTCTGGGACTTCGTCGTACATGGATCCGCGGAGTCTCACGCGGTTGTCCGTCGCCCGTTGCGCCGTCCCACCCAGTCCATAAGCCACGATTAACAGTATAGAGCAGAGTAGTACAGAGCAGAGCAGATATACCACGTGATCAAGTCTGATCTTGGGTGATCTAACTTGATCATGTGACCGTTGATCACGGAGCACCGGAACCGGCGTACCAGCAGCTAGCCGCCATCCTCAGGGCCAGGATCGCCAAAGGCGAATGGCGGAACGGGCCGCTGCCGTCCGTGAAGCAACTTCAGCAAGAGCACGATGTAGGCCGGGACACTGTGCTTCGCGCTGTCGAGATCCTCCGCGATGAAGGCTTGGTCTTCACCGTCCCCCGGCGCGGCACCTACGTCAGCACAGACTCAACTTAGATACTCCGGTTGTCCCGCTGACGATCACCTGGGCCCACGCGATCTACCCCACTGGACGACCACGGCCGACCATGATCATACCCAATACGTGCCTAAATCGGCCTAAGCAACTGAAAAGCTTGAACATGCGTCTGCGCAGGCTCAGCGGCCCTGACGGGGCCTGCTGGCGGATTGGACTCATAATCCGTCGGTCGTGGGTTCGAGCCCCACCCGCCCCACCAGACCGTGTATCAGTTCGCCTGAGGCTTGATTTGTGCCCTTCGGCTGATGGTTGACGGTGTTCCGGCTGATGCCATCTAAAACTGACGGACATCGTTACCCTTGCGGTGCTCTTCACCTGCTGCGTTACCGCAGTTCCACGGTACCGATCGGCCGGTTCGCTGCGATAGAGCTGGGCCTCGATTTGTCGGTGCTGGAGGAGGCGCGATGGAGCCGGAGATCGACTTGGTAGCTGACCTCAACGCTGAGGACGATGACGGGCTCGGCTGGTCGAGCTTGAGCGAGGCCCGTGATGCTGCTCAGGTACGGCCTGGAGTGCTGTTGGTCGCGGGCAACCGCTTCGGCAAGGCAGTGGTCCGGGTTATGGCCGTGGACGAGGACGGCCAGGTGCACTTCACGGTGCTCCCTGGGACTCTGGAGAAGAATCGCCACCTCGTCGGCCGAGCCCTGGCCTGAGGATTCCTACAGGGCAAAGTGAGCAATTAGGCCGGTGGCACCGACATCCGCTCCGGCCTTGGATGCCGAGGTTCTTGACCAGAGACACCTGGTGGACGTCACGAGCCCCTAGCCCGGACCCGTGGTGAGTGGGCGGGCCGGTGAGCCGCGACGGTTGGGCGAGGTCTCAGCCGCGCGAATCCCACGCATTAGCTCGCCTGACGGTTGACTTCAGGCCTTTCGGCTGACTGGGCGACGTGTTCCGGCTGTGCCTGCTGTCGGCGGTCATCGCAGCCCGGTTGCGGTCGGCCGATTTTCGGGCTAGTTCACTAACGAGCTGTCTGCTGAGGTCGGCCAGGTGCCGGGCGGGGTTGTCTGTGCCGGTGCTCCCGGCGATCTGCCCGGCCTGGCGCTCCAGGTGGTCCTGGCAGCCAGAGGCGCCAGCCAGTTCATCACGGTCCGGCGGGGCAGATCGCAGGTCGGCCAGCTGGCGGACCGGGCCGGTGAGCGTCCGCAGCATCGCGGCGTAGCTCTCGCCGAATGACGCCGGGAGGTCGAGCGGCTCGTCTCCGGCAGCGTCCATCAGGACCCGGGCGACGGCCCGGGTCCGGGCGGTCAGTTCCTCCAGGGAATCGAGCACCACGCCGTCGGGCCGCGGCACGGCCCGCTCGACTCTGGCCCGCGGGTTCCACCGCAGGCTCTCCCGCGCGTTCCGCGCAGCGGCGCGGGCCTGCTCCGCCGCCTCGCTGAGCCTTCGCTCGTGCTGCGGCCAGGACTTCCCCGGGGAGTATCGGCCGGCCGCCGCGCTGGCCAGGTCGTCCAGGGCGGCGGCGACATCAGCACCCCATTGCCGGACCGCGTGCTCGGCTGGGCGCAGCTGCAGCGGCGGGAACACCAGGACATTGACCGCGAGCCCGGTGACCACCCCGATACCCACATCGATCAGTCGGGGGTCGAGATAGTGCAGCGGCTGGTAGCCGCCTATCAGCAGAACGAACAGTGCCGTGAAGGTAACCTGAGTGCTCTGCCCGCCCAGCCGGCGCCAGCTGCCGATCACCACCCCGGCCAGCACGACCACCGCGATACCGGCGATCGACGGACCCAGCACCAGGGCCACCGGAATCGCCAGCACGGCGCCGAGCACGAAACCGGCCACGTACTGGATGCCCTCGCGCAAAGACCGGGCCACCGTAGGGGATACGCCCAGCAGCGCCGCAAGAGGAGCAAAGTAAGGGTCTTGCTGGCCCGCCGCATACCGGGCCAGCGCCCAGGCCGCCATCGCCGCCAGGGCGCATTTGGCCGCCACCCGGCCACGGTCCTGCCAGTACCGGACCGGCCCGGACGACGCAGGCTGAAACGGCGCCGGCAGCCGCGACCACCACGCCCCCGCGCCGCCCCGCCGCGTACGCCCGATCACCACACTGCGCTGCATCCCCCACCGCTACCCGCAAACCCGCGGATCATCACCAAATCGCAGCGGTGTCCGTCCACCGGGTCCGTGACCGCCGGGCTAGCGCGCGCGGCCAGCGGCCAGCAGCCGCAGCTCCCGGGCGCGCTGCACGGCCGAGGAGCGGTCCCGGACCTGGAGCTTGGCGTAGATGCTGCGGAGGTGCGTGCTGACGGTGTTCGGCGAGACGGATAGTTCGCCTGCGATCTGCGGCCGGGACAAATTCGTCGGGAGATATCGCAGCACCCTGAGCTCGCCCGGGCTGAGCTCCCCCGCCGGCGGCAATGGGGACTGCTGTGTGGCCGCCGGGGATGAGCCGTGCAGGACACCGAGGATGTCGGCGAGCAGCGCGGCGTGTGCTGTCTCATGACGGGGCAGCGCCTCGAGCAGCTCGCGGGAGCCGGTCATCGCGAACGGCAGGACCAGCCGGTCAGACTCCGCCAGGGCCAGCGCCCGTTCAGCCGCCTGGTTCGCCGCGCGCGGGTCACCGAGCTCACGGTGGGCCAGCCCGGCCAGCAGCTGAGCCTCGATGACCGTGACGTACCCGAGGACCGGTGCCGTGCCGTCCAGCACCTCCCGCACCGCGCCGAGGGCCCCGGCCGGATCGCCTTCGGTGAGGCAGATCACCGCGCGGGCATTACGTATCTCACCGGAGCCGGCCCGCTCGTCATCGAGCGCCGCGAGGGCGGCGCGGGCCTCGGCGGCCATCCCCAGGCGGGCTTGGGTGGCCACCATCCACCCGGTCATCTGGCTCGCCAGCGCCTGTGATCCCTCCAGCTGCGATCCCAGCTTCTCGGCCGCGCCGAGCTCCTCGAGCGCCTCGTGGCGGCGGCCGCGGCCAGCGTGCAGTATCCCGGCCGTCTGGTGCAGCAGCAGCCTGATGTCCGGCCCGGTGTCTGTTTGCAGAGCTCGTTCGGTGCGCTGTAGCCACCGCTCGGCCTCGTCGAACTCACCCGTCCACACCAGCGTGCCGGCGAGCGTCATCAGCGCGGGTGCGATCACCGGCTCCGCGCCCCAGCCGTACCGCTCGGCGAGCGCTATCGCCTCACGACAGCGCGCCTGGGTCATGGCGAACGGGTGGATCGTCGGCCTGGCCGCACCATGGAAGATATACGCGAACGCGAGCTGCGCCAGGCAGCTGACCTCGAGATAGGGCCGGGCGATCTCCCGGGCCAGGACGGCGCCCTCCCGGAGGTGGCGTTCAGCGTCTGGCAGCCCCAGGGACCACGCCTCGGCGATTCCCAGGTTCATCAGCGCCACCGCCCGCAGGTCGCTGCCCAGCGCGATGTCCTCATCGGACTGCCCGGTCACCGGGGAGGCCAGGAATCTGACCTGCTCAATGACGCTGGCCAGGTGACCGCGCCGTCTGGCCAGCGACAGCTTCAGCGACGCGATCGCCACCTGCAGGCGCCGCTGGCGATCCGCTGGCGCCGTCTCGGCGTGCGCCTCGGCGACCGTCAGGTAGGCGGCCGCCTCGTCCAGCCGCCCCTGAGCAAGGTCACCCATCGCGCGCACCAGGGCCAGCTCGGGGTGGTCCTCGACCGGCGGGAAGGCCCGCACCAGCGCCTGCATGGTCTGCGCCTGCCCGTCGAGCGTCAGGCTGAACGAATGGTCGGCCAGCAGCCGGGCCGCCTCAGCCCAGTCGCCCGCCGCCTGCGTGTGCCGGATGGCCTCGACCACCTGGCCCTGGAAGGTGAACCATCCGGCGGCGCGCCGGTGCAGCGCCGGCACTTCCGCAGGCAGCGTCCGGCGCAGCTCCAGCCGGAGCAGATCCCCGAATAGGTGGTGGTAGCGGAACCATGTGCGCTCGGGGTCCAGCGACACGACAAACGCGTTCGCGTCCTCCAGTTCCAGCAGGATCCGTTCCGAGCCAGAGCGGCTGGTCAGCACGTCCGCCAGCTCGCCGTTGACCCGGTCGAGCAGGGAGGTGCGCAGGAGCAGATCCTGGACGTCGGCTGGCTGGCGGTCCAGCATTTCGGCGATCAGGTACTCGGCGACCGTGCGGTCGCTGCCGGAGAACTCCGCGACGAACCGCTCCGGGTCGGGATGACCGGCCAGTGAGATCGCCGCGAGCCGCAGGCCCGCGGCCCACCCCTCCGTTCGCTGGTGCAGCAGCGCTGCCCCGGCCTCGGACAGCGCGATACCCGAGGCATCCAGGAACTCGCGTGTCTCGCGCTCGGTGAAGCGCAGATCCACCGCCCGGATCTCGGCCAGCTCGCCCGCCAGGCGCAACTGATGCAGCCGCAGCGGCAGATCGTGACGCGTGGTCAGCATCGCGTGCACGTTCGGGGGAAGGTCGATCAGCAACCGGGTGAGCTGATCGAGCGCCTCTGGCGAATTCAGCTCGTGGAGATCATCAATAACCAACGTGATGTCGCCACGAGCATCGGCGAGCTCCGCTCGCACCCGGTCAACCATGGCCGGTGCATTGAAGTCAGGCGTCGCTGCTTGCGGTGCCGCACGGCCGGTCGCGGCCGAGGCGTGGCGAACCGTGTCGAGCAGGGCCAGCCAGAACTGCTGGGCGTCTTGCTGATCGCGTTGCACCTGGAGCACGGCGAGCCGGTACCGCTGACCCGGACGGTCGGCCCAGACGTGCAGCAGCGACGTCTTCCCGCTGCCAGCCGGCGCCGAGATGATCGTCACCTTCCTCGCCGCCGCGCGATCCAGGGCAGCGAGAAGATCACCCCGGTCAATCAGCCGGGGAGTTGCTGGAGCCACCGTCAAAGATCTGCCTTGATATCTATGCCCGACACCCCTAACGCCGGTGACGTGCTGCTGGCACGTTCTCTCTCGGTACCAGGCCAGCGCGCGTCCTGTCAACGGCGCGCGGGCCGGGCCCAGGTGACTTCATGCGGTACGCGCGGGCCGCCAGGTCACGAGCACAGCGGCCAGACCCAGCACTATCGCCACGAGCGGAATCGGGCACCACCAGTGTTCCCAGAAGGCGCCCAGGCCGTGGCTGCTCTCGCGCCCGGCCCAGAAGATGCCGAGGAGCAGGACAAGGGCGCCGACAACCTGGCCGATCCGACGCATGGTCCAAGAGTATCCCTGCGGCGGCGGTCGTCACCGGCCGTAGCCTCAGGCGGTGGCCAGGGTGGTCACCGTGCCCGCGCTGCCCTTGAACTTCAGCGCGCCGTCCGCCGAATCCACGAACAGGACGCCGCCGAAGCCCGGCGTGGCCGGCTCGGTCTGGGGCGTCAGGGCCAGCAGCCCGTCCAGGTTCAGCTGGCCCCGGTTGTCCGGCGACGGCACCACGTTCTCCACGCCGGTCAGGTCGTTGTTCTCCAGATCCAGGGTGGCGGCGCCGTTCGCCTCGGCGATGCCGCCGTCCGGCTGGAAATGGTCTGTCACCGGACGTAGCGTAGCAGTTACGGATCTGCGTCATGTCTACTCCCGCGGCGGCTGATGCCAGAGATCACGCAGGAGCCAGGCGGCCGCTTTCGGCTGCCGATCGCGGGTGAAGACGCCCTTATGGTTGCCGCCCGGCCGGTGCACGGCCTGGGCGGTGGCGAAGTCAGCGAAGTTCCACACGTGCTCGCCGATCACCTCGGGGATCCGCCGGAACACCCGGGCGGACATGGCGATCAGCGCCGTCTGGTAGTCCTCGGACCACATGACCGGCGGCAGCGCGTGCAGCCCCGCCAGGGCGTCGGCCCCGAACTCGGTCACCACGATGGGCTTGCCGTGCCGGGCCCAGGCGCGGAGCTCGGCCTCCAGGTGCTCTTCGGCTGACTCCAGGTCACCGCTGTCGGCGTACCAGCCGTAGTAGCGGTTCACGCAGACCAGGTCGAACAGGTCGGTCACCACGTCGGCCTCCGGCGGCGCGGTCGCCACGTTGGCGAAGCAGACCGGGCGGCTCGCATCCAGTTCCCGCGCGGCGGCGGCCAGCGGCGCGAAGTACTCGCGGGCCGCGGGCTCGGCGGTATCCGGCTCGTTCGCGATGGACCAGGCGATGACGCTGGGGTGGTTGCGGTCCCGGGCGATCAGCTCCTGGATCGCGGCCAGGTGGGCGGCGGCCGCCTGCTCGCCGATCGGGCCGGGGGCAAAGGTGCGGGCTCCGGGATCGCCCATGTTGCCCAGGCTCATATGCAGGCCGACGGCCGGCGTCTCGTCGATTACCAGCAGGCCCTGCCGGTCGGCGTAATCGAGGATTTCTTCCGCGTACGGGTAGTGGGAGGTCCGGAAGGAGTTGGCGCCGATCCACCGCAGCAGCGCGAAGTCGCGGACCATCCGCGCGTCGTCATGGCCCTTGCCGTGCAGCACGCTGTCCTCGTGCATGCCGAAGCCGCGGAGCCGGACCGGCTGCCCGTTGAGCAGCAGCCGGGCCCCGTCCACCTGGACGGTCCTGATGCCCACCGGCAGGGAGTACTCGTCGTCGCCGTGCCGGGCCTCCAGGCGGTACAGATGCGGGTCGGCGGGGCTCCACGGCCGGGCGGCGGGCACGGCCAGGACACCGTCCAGGCCGGTGCCTTCGGCCACCACGGCCCCGGCCGCGTCCCGCAGCAGTACCGATGCGGGTCCCTCGCCTGCCACGTCGAGGTGATAGCTCACCTGGCCGGCCGCGGTCCCCGGGTCGAACGCGGTGCCGACCCTCAGGCCGGCGATGTAGCTCCGCGGGGTGGAGTAGAGCCACACGGAGCGGTGCAGCCCCGCATAGTTGAAGAAGTCGTGGAAGTACCGCAGTGTCTTGCGGCCCGACGTGGTCTCGGACATCACGCCGGGCGGGATCGTGGCCATGCTCAGCTCGCTGCCGACCCGCACCGTCACCCGGAGCGGTTCACCCCAGCGGACCAGGTCGGTCACGTCGGCCTCGAACGGGGTGTAGCCGCCGGCGTGCTCCGCGACCTGGGTGTCCCCGGCCCAGACCGTGCCATGGTGGGTGGCCGCGTCGCAGCGCAGCACGATGCGCCGGCCCTCCCAGGTCGCGGGCACCCGCACCTCGCGCTGGTACCACACGTCCCCCACGTGGTCACGTTCGGCCGCCTCGGTCACCAGGTCGTTGTAGCTGGCCGGGACGGCCATCTCCCGTGCGCCCGGGAGTGGCCCGCGCCACCAGCGTCCCTGCGTGCCCTCACCTCCCGCGTCGAACCGGAATCGCCATAGCCCGTCGAGGCGGCGGCAGTCGCGGCTGCGGCTATCCCGGGGTGCCAGCATCGTCAGTCCAGCTCCTTCCGCAGGGCGGCGGGGAAGATCTCGCGGACCTCGCGGGCCGCGTAAAAGACCAGCACGTACCCGGCCGCCGGGTCAGCCCACCACCAGCCGAGCGCGGCGTTGAGGGTCAGGCCTAGCAGGACCGCGGTGGCGAGGATCCCGTCGATCATCGTCACCCGGCCCTCGGTCCGCAACACCGGATTGCCCAGGGCCCGTCCGGTCCGGGCCTTCCCCGCCGCCAGCAGGAACATCACCACCGCAGTCACCGCGGTCCAGGCGATGCCCAGCACGGAGTGGCGCGGGTGGTAGCCAGCGGCCAGCACCACGGTGGACTGCACCAGCAGGTAGGCGGCCAGGACGGCGAACGCGTACCCGATCAGCCGCAGGCCCCGCCGCTGCCTCTCCTCGCCGGTTCCGGACAGTTCCCAGATAACGACCGTGGAGGCGCCGATCTCGATCAGCGAGTCGAGGCCGAATCCGGCCAGCGCCACCGACCGCGCGGACAGCGCGGCGATGGCCAGCACCACGAGGCCGGCCACGTTCCAGGACAGCGTCGCGTACTCGAGGGCAAAGCCCCGGCGCAGCAGGGTGGCGCGGCCGGGGTCATCACCCGCCATGTCCACGCCCCTAGGCCAGGGTGAGGAACATCTTCTCCATCTGCTCCTCGGTCAGCGGTGCTTCGCCGTCTTCGGCGGACAGGCACTGGCGCATCCCGCTCGCCACGATCTTGAACCCGGCCCGGTCCAGGGCCCGGGAGACCGCGGCCAGCTGGGTGACCACCTCGGTGCAGTCCCGCCCGGCCTCAACCATGGAAATGACCCCGGCCAGCTGGCCCTGGGCCCGGCGGAGGCGGTTGAGCACCTGACCCTCGGCGTCGTCATCGATCTTCATCAGCTGCCTCCCTGGCGTTCAGCCTAGGATACCCGTGAGGGTATATGGAGGTATCCTGCTGGCCCGACGCGCGGCCTGCGTCCGGACGCTCATGCGCCCGCCCGGCCCGTCCCGTGACGACCGGCAGGCCCGCGGGACCAGCCTGGGTGAAGTCGTCGTCCACGCTCACCACCAGGCGCCCGGCGGCCTGGAGCATGGACGCCGCGATCGCGGCGCGGTACCCCGAACGGCAGTGCACCCAGATCTCGCCCGGGGAAACCTCGCCGAGCCGGGCAGGCAGGTCCGGCAGCGGAATATGAAGCGCACCGTCGACGTGCCCGTCGGCCCATTCCAGCCTGCTCCGCACGTCCAGGACGGTCACGGGGCGATGGTGGCGGACCGCGGCCAATTCGGCGAAGCTCGCGACGGGGAACGACGACAGCGGCTGGCCACCCGCCCACTCCCGAGGGCCTCCGGTGGCCGCGCCGGCCAGCCGGTCGATGCCGATCCGGGCCAGGTCCCGCTGGGCGGCGGCGACCTGCGCGGCAGAGTCACCCAGCAGGGTCAGGGGCGTCGCCCACGGGATCAGCCAGCCGAGGTAGTTGGTGAAGTCGCTGCCGTGCTCGAAGCTGAGCGATCCGGCGACGTGCCCGGCGGCGAACGCGCGGCGGCTGCGCAGGTTGACGACCCACTCGCCCGCCGCGATGCGCGCGGCCAGTTGCGCGGCGTCGGCCACGGCGGGCGGCGACAGGTCGATGAGGTCCGGCCCGGCCGCGTTGGCCGGGCCCATGTGCGCGTAGTACGCCGGGTAGGCGTCCAGTCCGGCCAGCAGTTCGGTCACGTACTGCTCCTCGGTCAGCCGCAGCACCGGGTTGGCGAGCTTCTCCTGGCCGATGGTGGAGGCGGTGTCCGGGTTCTGCGCGGCAGTGGCCTGAGTGACCGTGACCTGAGTGGCAGCGCAGAAGCTGCCGAACCCGTGTGTGGGATAGACCGGCGTGTCGTCGGGCAGTTCGGCGGCCAGTCGCTGGGCCGACGCGTGCTGCGCGGCGGCCAGCGTGGCCTGGTGAGCCGGGCCGAGGAGGTCAGGCCGCCCGGTAGCGCCATACAGTAGCGACCCACCGGTGAACACCGCGGCCACCCGGCCGGTGGCAGCGTCCTGCAGTACGTACGACAGGTGCGTGAAGGTGTGCCCCGGCGTGGCGATCACCCGGACGGTTATCTCATCCCCGACGCCGATGGCGTCGCCGTCGCCGACCGGCACTCGGTCGAAGGTGACCTCATCGGCGGCGTTCACGTGGTATGCCGCGCCGCTCACCCGGGCCAGGGCGAGGCCGCCGGTCACGTAGTCGTTGTGGATGTGCGTCTCGAACACGTGGGTGATCCGGACCCCGCGCCGGGCGGCGGCCGCGAGCACCCGGTCAATGTCACGCTGCGGGTCCACCACCAGGGCTACCCGCCCGTCGGTGGCCAGGTAGCTCCGGTCACCCAGGGCCGGAGTGTCAATGCTGATCAGCTCGATCATCTTTATACCCCCATGGGTATCGTATGCGGACACCATAACCGGGCGTCCCCGCGTAAGGCAAATACCTATGGGGGCATGTGACCGGGGCGGCCTGCATATGCTCGACCCCAGTTGGGAAACCACGTCGTCACTCGGGGGCAGGCAGATGGCATACACACTCGCTGCGCGGGAGCCACGCGTAGCGCGCCTGGGTGGGACGGCGCTTCCCCTGCCCGGGCGGGCGCGCGTCTACGCCTGCGGTATCACCCCCTACGACGTGACCCATCTCGGGCACGCGGCCACGTTCGTCTGGGTTGACACACTGGCCCGGGTGCTCGGCGCCGACGGCACCGAGGTGATCGTGTGCCGCAACGTCACCGACGTGGACGACGTGCTCTTGGCCGCGGCGGGCCGGGCGGGCGCGCCCTACGGGCGGTTCGCCGCCATCCAGCAGTTCTACTTCGACCAGGACATGACCGCGCTCGGGGTGCGGCCGCCGGCCCTGCAGCCCCGGGCTCACGTGTACATCGGCCAGGTCATCGCGCTGGCCGCCGGGCTACTCGCGCGGGGAGCAGCCTACGAGCGGGATGGCCAGGTCTACTTCCGGGGCGCCCCCGCGGTCCGTCCCGCGATCCAGGACGGCACCCTGGACCGCGGCGAGGCGCTGCGCCTGGCCGCGGACTTCGGTGACCACCCGGAGGACCCGCGCAAGGAGGACCCGTTCGACGTCGCCGTGTGGCAGGCGTCGGCCGGGGATCAGCCCGCCTGGGAGAGCCCCTGGGGAGCGGGCCGCCCGGGCTGGCACGCGGAGTGCGCGGCGATGGCGCTGCACGCCTTTGGCCCTGCGATCGACATCCACGCGGGCGGCGGGGACCTGCGGTTCCCGCACCACGCGTACCAGGCCGCCCTGGCCGAGACGTTCACCGGGGTGACCCCGTTCGCCCGCACGCGGATGAACGTCGGCGTGGTCGGGGTGGCCGGGGCCAAGATGGCCAAATCGGCGGGGAACCTGGTCCTCGTGGGGGACCTCCTCAAGGACTACCCGGCGGCCGCGATACGGCTGCTGATCCTGGACCGCCGGTGGGATGCGGACTGGGACTACGACCGGGTCGGCCTGGACGCCGCGGCGGCCCGGCTGGAACGGCTGCAGGAGGCGGCCGGGCGGCCGGACCGCGGACCAGCGGGTGCCCCAGCCGGGGCGGGAAGCGGCAGCACCGCGCTGGATGCGGTGCACGACGCCCTGTATCGCGAGCTGGACGTGCCCGCAGCCCTGCGCATCGCGGAGGACAGCGGGGGACAGGCGGCCCGGGTCCTGGGCAGCCTGCTCGGGCTCTGGTAGCGGCCCGGCTCCGATGCGGCATGATGGCTGCCATGCCGGGGGAGTACCGCCTCTACCAGGAACTGGCCGACTGGTGGCCGCTGATCTCACCCCCGGGGGAGTACGCGGCGGAGGCCGCTTACCTGGCCGGGCTGTTCTCCACCGCGGCCATCGAGGTCCGCGAGGTACTGGACCTGGGCAGCGGCGGCGGCCACGTCGCGGTGCACCTGAAGCACCGGCTGGACCTGACGCTGGTCGACCGGTCGGCCGGGATGCTGGCCGTATCGCAGCGGCTCAACCCCGAGTGCGCGCACCAGCAGGGAGACATGCGCACCATCCGGCTGGGCCGGATGTTCGACGCCGTTCTGGTCCACGACGCTGTCGACTATGTGACCGACGCCGATGACCTGCGGCAGCTCATCGGGACGGCGTTCGCGCACTGCCGGCCGGGCGGGATGGCCGTGTTCGTGCCTGACTACACCGCCGAGACGTTCGAGGGCGGCACGGGCGGCGGCGGCAGCACCGGCGCGGACGGCCGCCAGGGCAGCTTCCGCGAGTGGACCTGGGACCCGGATCCCGCCGACGACTGGATCCAGGTGGAATACGAGTTCACCCTGCGGGCGGCGGATGGCGCGGTCCAGGTCGTCCGTGAGGTCCACCGGCTGGGCGCGTTCCGCCGCGCGCTCTGGCTGCGGTTGCTGGCCGAGGCCGGATTCGAGCCCGAGGCGCTGTTCGCCGGCGAGTTCCCGGCGGGCGAGGTCCCCGCGGGCGAGGCCACCCGGCCCGGAGCGGCGGCAGCGAGGGAATGCCCGCGCACCTGTTCATCGGCCGGCGCCCGCGCTGAGGGGCGGACCTGGCCGCATAACAGCAACAGGCGTGGCAGGGGACCGGCGAGGCAGATAACAGCAACAGGCGCCGCGGCGGGACCACGGCACTGATAAAAGCAAAAGCGCCGCGGGCCCCGCCCGTGCTACGCCGCCGCCAGCGGTTTGGCCGCGACGCCCTCGTAGGTGTAGCCGACGGCGCGCGGCCGGTGGAAGTAGTAGTTCTCCAGCTGGTCCAGCCGGAATCCCGCGCTGGTCATCAGGTCGCCGATGGGCCGGTCGAGGCGGCAGCCGCCGACCACCCGGCGGTGCAGCGGGGTGAGCCGGCGCTGGGCCCGGGCGACCCGCGGGTCGGGCGAGCGCCCGTGCTCCACGAAGCGCAGTGCGCCGCCGGGCCGCAGCACCCGGTAGGCCTCGGCCAGGGCCTGGCCCGGGTCCGGGATGCTGCACAGCGTCCAGCTGCTGAGCACGAAGTCGGCGCTCTCGTCGTCGGCGGCCAGCGCCTGGGCGTCGGTGCCGATGAACTCGACCGGCACCGTGCGGGCGGCGATCCGGGTGGCGGCGAGATCGCGGCCCACAGTGGCCGGGTCGACGGCCCGGACCCGGGTGACCGTGGCCGGGTAGTGCGGGACGTTCAGCCCGGAGCCGAAGCCGATCTCGATCACCTCACCGGCCAGCCCGGAGGCGACCCGGGCCCGGATCTGGCGGACGTCGGCGCCGCGCATCCAGAGGTCGAGGACCCGGGGCAGCACCTGATCCCCGTAGACACCCACCCCGCAAGTCTGTCACCCGTCCGGGGCTGGCGCGTCCGTGGTGTTCGTTGCGGAGAAACACGGGGGACCGGATCGCCGCAGCCGCGGGGCCTGCCGTGCGCGCCGCGGCGAGGGCGGGGATGATGAGAGGGTGACGACTGCGCGGCTGTTCCAGGTGGATGCGTTCACGTCGGTTCCGTTCGCCGGGAATTCCGCGGCGGTCCTGATGCTGGAGGGCGAGCCGGACGACGAGTTCGGGTCGGCGATCGGGACCGAGCTGAACCAGCCCGCGACCGCGGTGGTCTGGCCGGCGGCCGAGCCGGGCCGGTTCGGGCTGCGCTGGTTCACCTCCCACGGCGAGCTGGACCTGTGCGGTCACGGCACGCTCGCGGCGGCCCGGGTGCTGCTCGACAACGGGCACGCCGTGGGGGACCGGATCCGGTTCGACACCCGGTACGGGCTGCTGGAGGCCGTGGACGCGGGGGAGTTCGTGCAGTTGCGCTTGCCCAGCCTGGCCCCGGAGCCCTTGGCCGATGACGGGCTCGCCGGGGCGGTGCGGGCGCTGCTGCCGGTCCCGGTGACCGAGATGCTCCGCAACGACCTGGACGTGATGGCGGTGCTCGATTCCCCGGCCACCGTCCGCGACCTCGAGCTGGACCTGGCGGCGCTGCGGGAACTGCCGGTCCGCGGCCTGATCGTCACCGCGGTGCGCGAGGACCCGGCCGGGGAAGCCGATATCGCCGCGGACGATACCGCCGACTTCGTGTCCCGTTTCTTCCAGGTGGCGACGGGGGCCGAGGACGCCGTGACGGGATCCGCGCACTGCGCGCTGGGACCGTTCTGGATCGGGCGGCTGGGCCGCCAGCCGCTGACCGGCCGGCAGCTGTCCGCGCGCGGCGGGCTGATCCGGGTGGCGCAAGACGGGGACGAGGTGCTGCTGGGCGGCGAGGCCGTGATCGTGGCCGAGGGCACCTGGCTGATTCCGGTTACCACCAAGGTGATCTGGTGAAGCGCGGGCCTGGCCGGGGGGTGGCCAGGCCCGCGCCAGTTCAGGACGTCGGGAAGCTGAAGTAGTGCAGGCTCACGAAGGGCGGACTGCCCGACGCACCCGACGAGAACTCCAGGTAGACCGTATGGGTTCCGGTCACCTCGGACATGTTGGCCGGAACGGTCTTCCAGCTGCTCCAGCCGCCGGTATTACCGACCGCGAAGCTGCCCACCGGGGCGTTCGACGGGTTGTCGAGCACCACCTCGACCAGGCCACTCACCCCGCCGGCCGCGCCTGAGGCCACCCGGGCGTCGAATTGGCTGGATCCCGAGCCGAAGTTGACCCCCGGATACTCCAGGTACTTGCCGTTGGTCAGCTGGGACACCTGATTTCCATCTACGCCTGCCGGGTTGCTGTCGCCGCTGGCCGCGGTGACCGAGATGGCGCCGGAGGAGCCCCGGTAACAGTCGGCGGAGATGTCCGCGGTCGCGGTCGTGGCGCAGGACGTGCCGCCCCCGCTGCCCGACGTGCTGGTCGCGGTCGGTGTGGGGGTCGGTGTCGGGGTGGGCGTGGGGGAGGCGCCGGAGCCGCTGGTCTGGTACACGGCCACGTAGCCGACGCTCATCGCCGCGCCGGAACTGGTCGCGGAGGTCGGTGAGCTGCAGCCGCAGATGGCGTTCGGGTAGGCGCCGCCCATGGCCAGGTCCAGGATCAGGAAGAAGCCGTGATCTACCGCGGCCTGCCAGGTCGCGGTGCCGACCTGGCTCTCCGTGACCGTGTAGTACGCGGTCCCGTTCAGGTAAAAGGTGATCGACTCGTTGCTGGTGTCGGTGCGGTTCACGATGGCCGAGTAGGTGTTGTACCCGGTCTGGCAGCCGGAGCAGGACTGCAGCCCGCTGCCCAGCCCGGTGGTCTCGTTACACGGGCCACCCGGATCGACGCCGCAGTGGAAGGTGCCCGAGTGCTCGGACAGCGCGTTGACGTCCTCCATGATGTCGATCTCGCCGGCCGACGGCCAGTTCGAGCAGTCCATGGTCCCGGACGTACCGGCGCCGCTGGACCGGAAGCCCGCGCCGAGCATCCAGAACGCCGGCCAGTAGCCGACGCCGCTGGACGGGTTCGGCTGCTTGATGGAGGCGGTGACTTCCATCTCGCCGCCGGCTGGGGCCTCAAAGCTGTCGCTGGTCGTCTCGATCCGGCCCGAGGTCCATGACCCGCCCGAGTCGACCGCGGTGATGTTCAGGTGCCCGCTGCCGTCTTCGGAGACGTTCGCGGTCGAGTTGGTGTTGTTCTCCACCTCGCCCGTCCCGTACTGGCCCGTGCAGCCGGTGCCGTTGTACTGGGTGCCGGTGTCGTAGGTCCAGCCGGAATCGACCCCGCTCCCGGCGGCCCCGGAGAAGGAATCGCTGTAGGTGGTGGTCCAGCCGGACGGCGGGCCCGGGACGGTGGTCGCCGAACTGCTGGCCGCGAAGGTCAGGCTGGTCAGCGTGGCCGCGAGTAACGCCGTCGCCGCGGCGGCGACGCCCAGGACAGCGCGCCGGGGCAGGCTGTGGCGGGGTGATCGTATCCGGAAGGCTGGTTGCATCCGGTTCTCCCTTCTGCTGGACGGGCGGCGGGGCGCCCGCCTGGGCCGGTCTTTCCGGCCGTGAACGTTCGGGATGCGGCGGTGCCGGTGCGGTGGTGCGCCGCGGCGCCGCGGCGGACGTGCGGCGGGAGGTAGCGGGGGCCTAACGGAACCCCGGGGCCGGGCAGCCGCAGCTGGCCCTGATCGCGCACTGGGTGGGCAGGATCTCGGTGAGCACGGGCAGCTCCCGGTCCTCGATCCGGGCCCGCAACCGCTGGGCAGCGCGGTGCCCGAGCTCGCGGAACGGCTGTCCCACGGTGGTCAGCGCCGGGGTCACCACGCGGCTGGCGTAGATGTCGTCGAAGCCGGTCACCGCCATGTCGCCGGGGATGGCCGCGCCGGACTCCTGGAGCTGCAGCAGGACACCGATGGCCATCTGGTCGTTGGCGCAGGCCACGACCTCGGGAGCGGGCCGGAGCGCCAGCAGGGTGCGGGCCGCGGCCGCGCCACTCGCCTCGGAGAAGTCACCTTCCAGCACCGGGTCGAGAACGCAGCCCGGATGCTGGGCGATGGCGTGCCGGAACGCGTCCAGCCGTTCCCGGGCGTCGGGGGAGTCGGCCGGGCCGGCCAGGAAGCCAAGGCGCCGGTAGCCGTGGTCCTCGATCAGGTGCGCGGCCAGCGCCCGCACCCCGGCGGCGTTGTCCACCGCCACCACGTCCAGTTCCGTCTCGTCCCGGCGGCCGGCGATGGCCACCACGGGGATGCGCCGGGCCAGCGCCCGCAACTGGCCGGGCGGCATCACTTCCTCCGCGACCAGCAGCCCGTCGACCTTGCCGGACACCGACCTGATCCGCCGCTGGAACGGCTCCCCGGCCTGGCCGAACGTGAGCAGCAGCGAGCAGTCCGTGCCGCGCAGCACGGACTCGACCGCGTGCACCAGCTCGTCCATGAACAGCGGGCTGTTTTTCTCGATGCCGACCTCGGTGACGCCGCGTTCCAGGGCGGCCAGGCCGATGATGTCCTTGCGGCGCCGGCTCAGGCCCTGAGCCGAGCCGTCCGGCACGTAGCCCAGTTCCTCGATGACCGCCAGGACCCGTTCCCGCGTGTCCGGGCGTACCAGGCTGGACCCGTGGACGACCCGGGAAACGGTGGCCGTGGACACCCCGGCGCGGTCCGCCACCTCGTAGACCGTGCTCACCGGGAGCCTTCCCGGCCCAGGCGTGGTTGGTGGCCCGGGCGTGGTTGGCGGGCGGGCCGGGATGGGTGCCTGCCGCAGAGTGTGATCATCATTGACCGCCAGCGCGTGATTGGCCTACTGATGCCGCCGGAACCTGAATGTTGTAAGCGGTTACATCCGGGTGGTACCAGAGATGCTAGGAATGGATGTAAGCGCTGTCAATGGCAACCACGGAGCCGTATCCCTTACCGATTTCTTACAATTGTCTCGCCTGCGCTCACCCGGGCCGTCAAGCTGCCAGCATCCTGACCGGTAAGGGAGGTAGCCATTCGCGGAGCGATGGACGATCGGCCACCTGGGCGGCAAGAGTTGCCGCGGCAGGCGGCGTCGACGACGTTTCCGCAGCCAGGAATGGTTCCCCAGCCCGTGATGGTGCCGCATCCGGGGACGTTTGCGCCCCCCGGGATGTCCGCATCGGCGGGGGTGTGGGCGCCGCCGGAGGCCATCCCGCCTGGCGTTCCCGGGTCGGCGTGGCCGTTCCCGCAGTCTGGGCCACCCCCGATCTCCGGGCCTCTCCCCGCGATCCGCGCCGACGGGCCGTATCAGCCGGCCCCGGCCTATCCGGCCCAGCCTGGCTACCCGGCGCAGCGCGGCTATCCCGCGGAGTCTGGCTACCGGGCGGAGCGTGGGTACGCGGCGGAGCGTGGCTATCCCGCGCAGTCTGGCTACCGGGCGGAGGGTGGCTATCTGGCGGAGCGTGGGTACCCGGGGGAGTCTGGGTACGCGGCGGGGTCTGGCTATCGGGCGGAGCCGGGCTACCCGGCGGAGCCTGGCTACCCGGCGCAGCGCGGCTACCCGGTGGGCCAGGCTCATGTGCCGTCTTCCGCCTATCGGGCGGAACCGGACTCCCAGGCACCCCCCGCGTATCAAGCAGCCCCCGCATCTCAGATGCCCCCCACATCTCAAATACCTCATGGGCATCAGACGCCCCGGGGAGACCAGACGTCCCGAAGGTATGGGGGCCCGGTCTATGACACTCCTGCGGTCTACGAGGCGCCGCCGGCGTATGAGGCACCCCCCGCCTATGAGGCGCCGCATGTGTATGAGGCGCCTCCGGTGTACGAGCCGTCGCGGATCTACGGGCCTCCCCGGACGTACCAGCCACTCCAGGCGTACGAGGTGCTTCCGGCGTACGAGGTGCCAGCCGCGTACGCGGCTTCCAGGCCCCCGGAGCCGCCCGCCCCGATCATGCAGGCTGCGCCGCCCGTGCTGACTGCACCCCCGGCCCCGGTCGCGGCTCCTGCTCCTGCCTTGGCCGCTCCTGCCCCGGCTGCGGCTCCTGCTCCGGCTGTGCCGCCTGCCCCGGCCGCGATGCCCGCGCCCGTCCCGCCCCCGTCCCCGGCGCCTTCGGGGCCGGGTGCGCTGGTCGCGCCGTCAGCTCCAGCCGTTCAGGCCGTACCCACGCCGCCGGCCGGGCCGCAACCTCAGCCGCAACCACCGCCGGAAGTGCCGCACGCTGTGCCAGCCGTGCCGCCTCCACCCCGTCGCTGCGCTGGCGGCGCGTTTTCCCCGGGCAGGAGGCGGAGCTGCGGCGGGTCCGGTACTGGCTGGCCGAGTTGCTGCCCAGCGGCCCGGCCCGCGAGGACGTCGTCACGGTCGCCATCGAGCTGGCCGCCAACGCGGTCCGGCACACCGCGAGCGGCCACGACGGCTTCTTTGCCATGGAGCTCACCTGGCAGCTGCGCCCCGTGACGGTCCGGGTCGCGGTCGCCGACGGCGGCGCGGGTACCGCCCCGGAGCTGACGCCGGGCACTGACCCGCTGGGCCCTGGCCCGCTCGGCCTCGACTCACCCGGGATCGGCCCCCTCTCCGCCGATCAGCTCGGCAGCGCCCAGCTCAGCGAGCACGGCCGGGGGCTGCGGGTGGTACGGGCCCTGGCTGGACGCACCGGGGTGTGCGGGGATCACCGGGGCAGGCTGGTCTGGGCCGAGATCCAGTGGAGCGGAGAGGGAACGGCCGAGCCGGAATTCCCGGACGGCTACGAGTCCTCGCTGCGGGACATCCAGGGGGTGCTGACGGCCCGCTACCCGGAAGCCGACATCTGGTTCGGGCGCACCACGATGCAGTGGTGGGCCATGATCGGGCGCCCGGAAAAGGGGCATCCGGAGGCCCGGCGGCTGCTCACTGCCGAGTCCCCGGTGGACCTGGCCCAGCTGCTGGACGTGGCCCGGGCCACGGCGCAGCTCGCCCCCAAGAGCAGTCGCGGGCGGCATGGAGTCACCGGCCGGCGGTCCAGCCCCCGGCCGGGCCTGCGTGCGGCCCGGCCCGCCGGGCAGCAGGCCTGGGCGGGAGTAAGGGCCGCCTTCACAGCGCCGCCGCGGATCCAGCCGGTGGCCCGGGCCGTGTGGGCCCGGTTCGAGGCCCGCTGACCCAGCCGGTCCGGCAGGGGAGCAGCAGGGGCTGCGTCCAGAGGTCCTGGAGGCGCTGCGGGGGTCAGGGGCCGGCCGGCCGTCCAACGGCGGTCTCGCGGAAGACGGCGCCAGTGCGGTGGATACCGGCCTGCTGGATGACGGGTGACATCCGGTCCGCCGGCGAGCGGACCAGCAGGAAACCTGGCGGGACATCACGACTCGTTCCGTTGCTGAGAGGCAGGTAATCAACTATTTCCGTATGAACAATGACCTGTGCGGCGGTTTTCCGCACCGGCGGTGGCCGGGCCAACGGGTTCCGCGCCACCCCGGCCGGCCCTCCTGACCAGGTCAGATGATGACAACTGGGCGAGGCGTCAGCGCCACGTGGCGTCATGGTGTTCAATGGTCGGTGGTTGTAGCCGAAGTTCGTGAGCGTGTCGGCGCCGGTGAATTCGTTCGCCGGGGTCGTGGATCACAGAGTGCCCCGCCGTTGAAGGGCAGACTGTCGCAGCAACCCGGGAGACACGTCCGTGGATCCCGATAATCGTTCCCGTAGGAGAAGAGCACGTGGCTCAGGGCACCGTGAAGTGGTTCAACGCTGACAAGGGCTATGGTTTCATCGCCCCTGATGACGGCACCGCCGACGTCTTCGTACACCACACCGCCATCCAGACTGACGGTTTCCGCAGCCTGCAGGAGAACCAGCGAGTCGAGTTCACCGCAGGCCAGGGCCCGAAGGGTCCGCAGGCTGAGCAGGTCCGCCCGGTCTGACCGGACCCGGTTGCTCGGGCGGCTAGACCGCCGACGGCCGGCAAACTGCAGGTGCGCGGGCAGTCCCGAAAGGGGCTGCCCGCGCACTTTTGCTTTTCTTTACTCTAACGAAGGGTGCGGGTGACCCTGCCCCGGGGAAAGGGACCGACCGGAAAGGAGAAAATCTACGGCCAAACCACGTGCTAGCTGGATAAAGGTTGACAAAAACCTCAGCGAAGCAATAAGACGTCTGCAGAGCCCGTGAGATGAGCTCTGGGGCGGTTACGCGGGGGCCATCACCGGGGCTCCTCGCGTAGGCGCTCGCATGTCGGTTGTGTGTTCTGGCGAACCTCCTGGAAGGACCACGATGGGCAAGCGGTGGGCGCGACTGTGCGCGCTGGCAGGATCATTAATCGTCATTATCGGAACAGTGGCAGCGAGCGGGCTAAGCGCCAGCGCGGCTTCCACCAAGGCGGCGGCGAGCGCCAGCACCGGCATCGCCCCCAAATCGACCAGCATGATGGACTGCAACGGGCACAGCCCCAAGTACCACGAGGTCCGGCAGGACATGGTGGGCGGTTGCACCGACCCGCGCGGGACCTGGAACGGCCGTTTCGAGGACAACGGCACGTATGTCGGGCACGACGAGCCGTCGATCAAGTTCATCTCCAGCGCCCCCGGCATCCGGCAACAATATGACCTACGTGAACCGGCTCGGGGTGGACCCCAAGGGCAAGCCGACCGTTTCGCCTAACGCGAAGAAGACGGTCAGCGACTACGCGGAGCTGAGCCCCGCGCCCTGGTTCGGCCTGCCGATCTGCGACCCCGGGTCTTATCCGCAGAACCCCTGCAAGCCGGACAGCGACTCCAACAGCGGGGCCATCAGTAACCCCAACGCCGCGGGGTCGGCCTTCCTGGAGCTTCAGTTCTACCCGCCGGGCTACCAGCCGTTCGTGGACGCGCCAAGCTGCGATGCCAGGCACTGGTGCGCCGCGCTGACCATCGACAGCCTCGAGTCGGAGTTCAACTTCGCGAACCTCAACACGGCCTGTGAAGAGCCGGTGAACTTCGCCTTCCTGCAGCGCAACGGCGTGCCAGCCGGGCCGCCCAGCCCGCAGCTGGCCGACGTGAGCACGTTCACGCCGAACCACGAGACGCTCATGATGAACCAGGGCGACACGGTGGCCACCACCATCCGGGACACGCCCCAGGGCCTGCTGGCCAGCGTCACTGACTTCACGACGCACCAGACCGGGTACATCGTGGCCAGCGGCAAGAACGGGTTCATGAACACCAATTACAAGACCTGTGCTGGCACGGCGTTCAACTTCCACCCGGAGTACAACTCCGCCAAGCAGCAGAACCAGGTGCCCTGGGCGGCGCTGGAGGGCGGGGTGCTGATGCAGCAGGAGATCGGGCACTTCGAGACCTGCTCCTCGGTCACCAACAGCTACCCGTACACGGCCAGTTACTCCGACGGCCAGACGTTCAGCGACCCGAACACCGCGCAGACCTGTGTTGGCGGTTCCGAAGGGAAGGGGAAGGTCGGTGAGGGGCCGTGCAACGCCAGCACGGGGGTCTGCCAGAACGCGACCACCGAGGGTGGCGCGGCCTGCCCCAGTGACAACTTCACCTCTGGCAACTTGTGCGAGTACTCCGACATGACGTGTGCCCCTGCGGGCCCGCGCCCGATCAACGTCAACGGCGCCGCGGAGACGGTGTCCTGGCCTATAGCAGGGTGCGAGGATAATTACTTCCAGAATGGCGACCTCGACTTCGACGGGAGTTCCTATATCAAGGACTGGCCGGACGGTTCACGTAACCATCCGACCTCGTTCGCCTATATAGGGCCGTTCTCGCACGGGAAGAGTTATCCGCATATCCAGTTCGAGACGGATGTCGCCGGGTCCGAAGCGGCTTGCAACACCACTACCGGCGCCGGCTGCACCGCCCCGCCCACCGGAGCGAAGTTCTACCCGTTCTGGACCCTGGGCAACGGTGGCCGGCTTGGCTGCGTCTGGCACTTCGGTAACGTCATTCGCGGCCAGACGTCCAAGACGTTCGGCGGCGATGCGCAATACGGCACCCCCAACGTGGCCAGGTACGGCGGGACGCTCACCAGCCCGGTGCTGGCCAATCCGCAGACCAAGCGGTGGTGCTGATCCGGGAAGCCGGCCGGACTGAGATCCGGCGGTAGCTGCTGAGCCCCCCGGGCGCGTCCGGCCCCGGGGGGCTCAGTACGTCTGGGTACCGGCCGGGCCGCCATGCTGGGCCCCTGCTGGGCCGCCTGCACTGGCCGGCCGCACGGGGCCGCCCGGATTAACCGCCGTTTGCGCGGGCGGCCGGACTCCGTCAGGTGGTCAGGGCGCAGCCCGAAGAACAGGGCCAGCATGACCAGCAGGTCGAGGATCGCGATCAGGCCCCCGATGTAGGGCCCGGGGCCGCCCAGTGAGGCCAGGTACCCGCAGAACGCGAGCACCACGATCATGGCGCTCAGCGCGCGGGGCCGCCCGCTCTGGGCCAGGCGCTCTGGGACCTCGTACGGCGCACGCTGGACATAGTTGCTGGTCGCCGCCTTCTCCTGGGCAATCTTGAGCCACAGGTCGTACAGTTCGGGCGCCTTGTCACGCAGCATGATCGCCTGCTCCGCGGGCGGCGTGTCCTGGGCGGGATCCGGGCGGTGGTCCAACTTGTCACCGATCCGTTCGTACACCTGGCTGGCGATCTGATCGATGTCCAGCGGGGGAGCGGTGCCGTCGGGTGGAGCGGTGGTGGCCGGATGGGCGGACGGGCGGGTGGCCGGGCCCGCGGACGACGCGGGAGCGGGCACCGCCGGGCCTGCCGTGGTGGCTTCGGTCAGCGGGACGGACAGCGGATCATGGCTGGCCGGGCGGTGGGCAGGTGCGCTGGCCGGGCCGGGCGCGGCCGGGTGTGCCACCCCGAAGCTGGGCAGCGGGGGGCGCGGAGCCCGCGGGCCGGGTGGCGACGCCGGGCCGGGTGGGGTGGCCGGGGACTGCTCGGGCGCGCTGCCCAGGCCAGATCCCGGATCGGGCGAGTGGCCGGACTCGATAGCGCCGTCATCATCAGTCATGCGGAAACGTCCGCGCCATTCGTCCGGGTAGCGCGCATGACCGCTTC
The DNA here is from genome assembly GCA_963718305.1 of uncultured Actinomycetes bacterium. GTDB lineage: Bacteria > Actinomycetota > Actinomycetes > Streptosporangiales > Streptosporangiaceae > RYN-230. The sequence continues at coordinate 191,205 of CAVQZG010000017.1, read as the reverse complement.
TGAATGCGCGTCCTCGATGGTTTTCGTGGCGAGCTGGAATGCGCCTTCCGAGGGAACTTCCCCCGGCTCCGGCATCTCGGCGCGAAGCGCCCGGTATATGACAGCGCCGGTGATATCAAAAAGCGTGGCGGCGCCAAAGGCAAATGCGCGGATCCGGCCCGCTGACCTGTCCGTTGGCATACGCGGTACTTTCCCGCTTCGGCGTGGCACAAAACTGTTACGCAATTAGGGTCTCATTGCCGGTATTTGGCCGTATAAAGCCCTAGATGGCCCGGAATGCCCGGCGGCGCCGGCTACCTCTGGCCGCTGGTCTTCCGGTCGGCCTGACCACCCCCGCGTCAGTCCGCGATGCCACGCTGCGCCAGGATGCGGGCCGGGGTCACCCGGACGATGAGCTCGCCGGGGACAGCGTTGCGGGCCCCATATTCGGCAGCGCGCCCAGCGCCCATGTACCGGCCGCCCAGCGCGGTGGCCGCCGCCAGCAACTCAGCCGGATCCTCGCTCAGCCCGGCGTGGCCCTCGATGAGCACGAACGCGAACGGCGGCACCGGGTCGTCCACGGAGATCGCCACCCGCCCGTCCCGGCGCAGGTTGCGGCCGGCCACGGTGTCCGCCGCCGTGGTGAAAACCACCTGGAAGTCGCCGGGCTCGCCGGTCAGTTCGAACCACACCGGCTTTACGTGCGGGCGTCCGTCGGCCCGCACCGTCGCCAGGTGCCCGGTCCGGGTTCCTTCCATCAGGAAATCCCAGGTCTCTTCCGCCGTCATGGCGGCCATGGCGACTCCTCGTCCGGACGGCGCGGTCCGGGGCGGCCGCGTGGCTCGGGCCAGGCTATGCCCGTCCGGCCGGGCCGCTGATCGCGGGACTGGTCAGCAGCTGGCCGTAGGCCCGGCCGGCCCGGCGTGGCGGCCCGCCCGCGCCGCCAGGGCAGGCGACAGGCCGGATTGGGAGCCCGCCAGCCCGCGGCCCCGGTACATCCATGTCGTGGCGTGCAGCACGGTGCTCCGGCCCGACACCCCGGTGAGCACCACCTGATGGCCGGCCACATCGGTGACGCGGATCCGGATGCGGTGACCCGCGGCCCGGCCCGCGGGCGCGCCCGGGCCGGGGCCGCCCCGGGCGCAGTGGCCCGGTCCAGTAGCCGTCCGCGCTCGGCGCGAGCCGCTGCCACCGGCCCCCGGCCGGCTGGCCGCGACCGACGACAGCCGGTTGCCGTGGTTGATGACCTGCACGGCCAGGGTGCCAGGCCGCGCCGCGGCGGAGATTCGGAGCACCAGCGGCCCGGGCAGCGGCGGGTCCAGGGCGGTCCGGTAGCTCACCGCGACCAGGCCGGCCCTGGGGTCGGCGATCCGGGCGAAGGCCGCCCGGCTCAGGTTGACCGAGCCCGCCGCGCAGTCCGTGCACACGTCCACGACTTCGGCCCGGACCGTGCCGAGCGGTCCGTAGACATCCAGGTAGCTGCCGCAGGCCCGGCCGGACGCAAAGCTGCGCGGTGGCAGGCTGGCGTACCGGCCCCCGGCCGGGAACGGGCCCAGCCCGCAGCTGCCCGCGGCCCGGCCGGGATCGTAGAACACGGCATGGCCCTCGATCATGGACCGGGCCAGGGCCGGACTGGTGGCCAGAGCGCTGGCCCCCACGCCCCCGGTGCCCGCGCCCCCGGCGGCGCTGCCTCCCGCGCCCGTGCCTCCCGCCCCAGCGCGCCCGGCGCCCGGGTGGCTGGTGCCCGGGCTGGCCCCGCCCACCGCCGCGACCCTGTCCGCACGCGGGTCAGCCGGGCAACTGCTCCCGGTCACCTTCAGCACCACGACAACCGCCACGAGGACAGTGGCAATGCAGGTGACGAGCCAGATGCGGTTCCCGTTGCGGGGCTGGAGCGAGTCGCGATGGCGGTCGTCGGCGAGAGCTAAGCGCATGCCACCAGCTTGCCCAGCGAAGCGATCCAGTTACGTTAAGTAATAATCTGCAGGCAGGCCGGGATCCTGGCCGCGGCGTTGCGTCAGCCGGCTCTCCGCCATCGCCGTAAGGACGCCGGCGCATCCCCGAGTTCGCTCCCGGCCTGGCCCGGCCGGGCTGGCGTGGCCGGCAGGCCGGAGTCGCCGCCCACCGCGCCATTGGCTGCGGGGCTGCTACCTGCCGGGCTGGTATCTGCCGGGCGGGTGCCCGCCAGGCCGGGACGGGCCGCCCCGGACGAGTCGTCCGGGTCCGCCGAGGGCCGCCGCTGCCTGTCCCGGTGCCGGCGTCGCTCATGGCGGTGCAGATGCTCGCGATGGAGGAGGTTCTCGCGGTGCAGCAGGGTCTCCGGGTGCAGCAAAACCTCGCCAGGCCCGTGGTACTGGCGCAGGCTGGCCAGCACCGGCGACCGGGCCACCAGGATCACGCCGGCGACCAGCGCGATCAGCCCGGCGATCTGGAGCGCGATGAGCAGGGGTGAGGCGGGGACCTTCTCACGGAAGGCCACGACGCCCAGCACGATCCCGGACACCGGCTCCGCCGCGGTGATCCCGGGCAGCGACGCGTGCAGGGGTGCCGAGTTGAACGCGCTCTGCATCAGCCACAGCGCGATGATGCCCACGGCGACCAGGCTGTAGGCCGGCCAGCTGGTCAGCAGCACGGCCACCTGGTGCAGGCTGCCCAGCGACCGCACAGTGAGCCGGGTGAACGCGTCCTGGATGCCCAGCACCAGCCCGGCGGCGATCCCGGTCAGCAGGGCCCGCAGCTCGCCCTGGCGGCGACGCCCGGCGATGGCGAGGCACGCCGCGACGGCGCCGATCGCCGCTCCCGCGTACGGCCAGTACGCGGGGGAGCCCACCGAATCCTGCACCGACGTCACGGCCCGGGCCACAGACAGGGCGCTCACCCCGGCCAGCAAGATGACCGCTCCGATCAGCTCGCGCAGCCGGGCCGGCTGGCCGGACACCCGCCCGGCGATGATCAGGGCGAACAGCAGGTTGGTGGCCAGCAGTGGTTCGGAGAGCGCGAGCACCAGGTGCCCGATCACCAGGGCGCCCAGCAGTTGGCCCGCGATCATGATGCCCAGTCCGGCCAGCCAGCGTGGCTGCCGCAGCAGGTCGGCTACCAGCCGCAGGCGCAGGAAATCGGACTGCGGCACCCGCTGCGCCGCGTCCTGCTGGAGGACGAAACCGGCGCCCAGCAGCACCGCAGCGACTAGGCCAATGAAGTACCACACGGGCCGCGGACTACCCCCGTCAGCTTGAGTTCATCCGAGGATACGGGCACGATTTGGCCACAGCCAGGGTTCGCTGTCCAGCCGGGCCGCCGGCCGGTCCCGTTCCCCCCCGGGCTGGCCGATCCTGGCCAGGATCGGCCACCGCGTCAGGCGGGCCAGCCCGCCGGGCTCAGATCCGCGACCAGGCCTCGGTCAGCACGCTGCGAAGGATCTGCTCCATCTCGGTGAAATGCTCAGGGCCGCAGGTCAGGGGCGGGGCAAGCTGGATCACCGGGTCGCCGCGGTCGTCGGCGCGGCAGACCAGGCCGGCGTCGAACAGCGCCTGGGACAGGAAGCCGCGGAGCAGGCGCTCGGACTCGTCGTCGCTGAACGTCTCCCGGGTGGCCTTGTCCTTGACCAGCTCGATGCCGTAGAAGTAGCCGTCCCCGCGCACGTCGCCGACGATCGGCAGGTCCAGCAGCTTCTCCAGGGTGGCGCGGAAGGTGGCCTCGTTGGCCCGCACGTTCCCGAGCAGATCCTCTTGCTCGAACACGTCCAGGTTGGCCAGCGCCACGGCCGAGGAAACCGGGTGGCCGGCGAACGTCACCCCGTGCAGGAAGGTGGCCGTGCCGGTGGTGAACGGCTCCATCAGCCGGTCACTGACCATCATGCCGCCGAGCGGCGCGTAGCCGGAGGTGACGCCCTTGGCGAAGGTGATGATGTCCGGCTGGTAGTCGTAGCGCTGCGAGCCGAAGTAGTAACCGAGCCGGCCGAACGCGCAGATGACCTCGTCGGAGACCAGGATGACGCCGTAACGGTCGCAGATCTCGCGGACCCGGGCGAAGTAACCGGGCGGCGGCGGGAAGCACCCGCCTGAGTTCTGCACCGGCTCCAGGAACACCGCGGCCACCGATTCCGGCCCCTCACGCAGGATGGCGCGCTCGATCTCGTCGGCCGCCCAGCGGCCGAACCCCTCGAGGTCGTCGGCCACGAACCCGGGCGCCCGGTAGAAGTTGGTGTTCGGCACCCGGACCCCGCCCGGCGGGAGCGGCTCGAACGGCTCCTTGATCGGCGGCAGCCCGGTGATGGCCAGCGCGCCCATCGACGTGCCGTGGTAGGCGATGTCGCGGCTGAGCACCTTGTACCGGCCAGGCTCGCCGATGGTCTTGAAGTACTGCTTGGCCAGCTTCCAGGCGGACTCGACCGCCTCGGAGCCGCTGGTGGTGAAGAACACCCGGTTCAGGTCGCCCGGGGCCAGATGGGCCAGCCGCTCGGCCAGCTCGATGGCCCGCGGGTGGGCGTAGGACCAGAGCGGGAAGTAGGCCAGCTCGCTGCCCTGCTGCGCGCCCGCCTCGGCGACCTCCTTGCGGCCGTGCCCGATCTGGCTCACGAACAGGCCCGCCAGCCCATCCAGGTAGCGCCTGCCCTTCTGGTCGTACACGTACTGCCCGGAGCCGCGCACGATGACCGGGACCTCGCCGTCGGCGTAGGAGGACATCCGGGTGAAGTGCAGCCACAGGTGGCGCCGCGCGGCCGCCTGCATGGCCAGGACAGCCGGGTCCCCCGAGCCGGGAGGACCTTCGAACGCCGCAGCCGGGCCGAGCGGGTCGGAGGAAGCGCTGGCTGCGGTGTGGCCCGGGTCGTGTGGCGTGGTCATCTGGTCCCCCAGCCGTAGGTCTGCTTGCGGAGCTTCAGGTACACGAACGTCTCGGTACTGATCACGCGGGGCACTCCTCGCACTCGGCTCAGGATCTCCAGCAGGTGGCTGTCGTCCTCGCAGACCACCTCGACCAGCAGGTCGAACGATCCGGAGGTAATCACCACGTAGTCGATCTCATCCATGGCCGCCAGATGGTCGGCGACCTGCTCCAGGTCCCCGCCGCACTTGATGCCGATCATGGTCTGCCGGCTGAAGCCGAGCATCAGCGGATCGGTCACCGCGACGATCTGCATGACCCCGGCCTCGACCAGCCGCTGGACCCGCTGCCGGACCGCGGCCTCGGACAGCCCGACCGCCTTGCCGATGGCGGCGTAGGAGCGGCGGCCGTCCTCCTGGAGCTGCTCGATAATCTGCTTCGACAGGTGGTCCAGGACGATGCCTGCGGAGGCGCGCCCGGGGGAGCGCCCGTTCCGGCTGGCCGGTACCGGCTCCCCGCTCAGCCCGCCCGGGATCGCCGGCGTCGCCGGGGTGTGCGCCATGCGGTCCTCCTTCGCAAGCCATCGTGCCATGCCCAGGTCGCTTGTCAACTGATTTCGTTGCTATGCATGGTATATGCAACGGATTCACTTGTTCACGAAACATTTTTCTGCGAGTGTCGGAGTCGGTGGCGGCTGCTGGAGACGGTGAGCGGCGCCGGCGCCGCAACCAGCAACCTCGCCCGAGGAGACGGACCTTGACCGCGACCGTGCAGCCCGGCGCCAGCGTGGCGGACCTGAAGAATTTCGTGAACGGCGAGTACGTGCCCGCCGCGGCGGGCCGCACCAGCGACGTCGTGGACCCCAGCACCGGGGAGGCCTACGCGCTCGCGCCGGTGTCCGGGCCGCAGGACGTGGACGCCGCGCTGCGCAGTGCCGAGGCCGCCCGCGAGGCCTGGCGTGACGCCACCCCGGCCCAGCGCAGCCTGGCCCTGCTGAAGATCGCCGACGCGGTCGAGGAGCGGGCTGCTGACCTGGTGGAGGCCGAGTGCCGGAACACCGGGAAGCCGGTCGCCCTCACCCTGGCCGAGGAGCTTCCCCCCTGCGTGGACGAGCTCCGGTTCTTCGCCGGCGCCGCGCGCATCCTGCAGGGCAGCGCGGCCGGCGAGTACATGGCCGGGCACACCTCGATGATCCGGCGCGAGCCGGTGGGCGTGTGCGCCCAGGTCACGCCCTGGAATTACCCGCTGATGATGGCGATCTGGAAGATCGCGCCCGCGCTGGCCGCTGGTAACACCGTGGTGCTCAAGCCGTCGGACACCACCCCGGTGTCCACCCTGATGCTGGCCGAGATCGCGGCCGCCTACCTGCCGCCCGGGGTGCTCAACGTGATCTGCGGCAACGCGGAAACCGGCCGGGAGCTGGTCAGCCACGACATCCCGCAGATGGTGTCGATCACCGGGTCCGTCCGGGCCGGCATCCAGGTGGCCCAGGCCGCGGCGGCCGGGCTCAAGCGGGTCCACCTCGAGCTGGGCGGGAAGGCACCAGTAGTGGTGTTCGACGACGCGGACGTGGCCCAGGCCGCGGAAGGCATCGCCGGGGCCGGCTACTTCAACGCCGGCCAGGACTGCACCGCGGCCACGCGGGTACTGGCCGGCCCGCGGATCGCCGCCGAGCTGACCGAGGCCCTCGCCGAGCAGGCCCGCGGCACCAAGGTCGGCGGCCTGGACGTGCCCGACGCCGACTACGGCCCGCTGAACAACCCGGCCCAGCTGGCCCGGGTGGAGGGCTTCCTGAGCCGCGGCCCGGCGCACGCGGATCTGGTCACCGGCGGCCACCGGGTGGGGGAGCGGGGTTACTGCTTCGAGCCCACCGTGGTCAGCGGGCTGCGCCAGGACGACGAGATGATCCAGGAAGAGATCTTCGGCCCGGTGATCACCGTGCAGCAGTTCGGCGACGAGGACGAGGCGGTCCGCTGGGCCAACGGGGTCAAGTACGGGCTGGCCGCCAGCGTGTGGACGCGGGATCACGGACGGGCGATGCGGCTGGCCCGGCAGCTGGACTTCGGCGCGGTCTGGATCAACACGCACATCCCGTTCGCGTCCGAGATGCCGCACGGCGGATTCAAGCATTCCGGGTACGGCAAGGACCTGTCGATGTACGGGTTCGAGGATTACACCCGGATCAAGCACGTGATGAGCTACCTCGGCGAGTGACCCTTGTTACGGGGCTGTAAACCGAATCGGTTGCGATTGAGATTCACGACGACTGATTCGGTTGATTTTGGACAATCTCTCTGCCAGGATCGGGTGCACTCGCCGCATAGGTGCCCTTTGACCTGGCATGCGGCCCGCTGACCGGCCGGAGTGCGTCGCCGCGCACCGCCCAGGCAGAGGCGCTGGGAGCGCCTTACCCAGGACCCGAGACGAGGGATAGCTCCTGATATGACCGACACGGCATATGACCGACACTGACGCGTCCGCGCAGGACGTGCCGGCGGCAGGCCCGGCGGAGGCCGGCCCGCCCGGCGTGCCCGCCATCGGGCTCGACGGGGTGGCCAAGGAATTCCACTCCGGGGGTGAGGTGGTCGCCGCCGTCCGCGGCATCGACCTGTCCATCCGCAAGGGCGAGTTCTTCTCCATGCTGGGCCCGTCGGGGTGCGGCAAGACGACCACGATGCGCATGATCGCGGGCTTCGAGGAGCCCACCCGCGGCACGGTCCGGCTGGACGGCCGCGACGTCACCGCGGCCCCGCCGAACAAGCGCGACGTGAACATGGTGTTCCAGTCCTACGCGCTGTTCCCGCACATGAGCGTGTTCGAGAACGTGGCGTTCGGGCTGCGGCGCAAGAGCGTGCCCAAGGACCAGATCACCCGCCAGGTCGGGGAGATGCTGGAGATCGTCGACCTCGCCGGCCGCGAGCAGCGCCGGCCCCGGGAGACTGTCCGGCGGCCAGCAGCAGCGCGTCGCGCTGGCCCGGGCGCTGGTCAACCACCCCAAGGCCCTGCTGCTGGACGAGCCCCTCGGGGCCCTCGACCTCAAGCTCCGGCAGGCCATGCAGGTCGAGCTCAAGCGCATCCAGCGGGAGGTCGGCATCACGTTCGTCTACGTGACGCACGACCAGAACGAGGCCCTCACCATGTCCGACCGCATCGCGGTGATGAACGACGGGGTCATCGAGCAGCTGGGGTCGCCGCGGGAGATCTATGAGCACCCGGCGACGAGGTTCGTGGCCGGCTTCATCGGCACATCCAACCTGCTCACCGGGACGCTCGCGCGGGTGACGGATGGCCAGGGGATCATCGAGGTGAGCCCGGACGAGCAGATCGTCGTCCCGGCCGTGGGCCGGGACAGGCTGCGCGCGGGCGAGGAGATCGAGCTCACGGTGCGGCCGGAGAAGATCGAGCTCGCCGCCGGGCCGGGCCCGGCCGGTGGCTGCGCGCTGCGCGGCACCGTGACCGAGGTGGTCTACCTGGGCACCTCCACCAGTTTCTCGGTGCACACCACCACCGGAGCGGACGTCGTCGTCTTCCAGCAGAACTCAGCCTCGCTCGGCCGCCCCGGTCAGCCGCGGCGACGAGGTCTGGCTGACCTGGGATCCGCAGCACTCTTACCCGATTGGCTAGCTGCCTGCCCACGGTGGCGCACGCACTGTGCAGCTGCCAGGCAGCGATAGCTGACAGGAGGATCAAGAATGGAACATCAGCAGGATAATGATCCAGGCAAACAGGAGCCTGGTCTGGACCCGTCAATCTTGCGCGGGCTGACCCAGCCGCGGCTGTCCCGCCGGCAGCTGCTGCGATCCGCCGGAACCGGCGCGGGTGCACTGGGCGTAGGCGCGTTCCTGGCCGCCTGCGGTGTCAAGGGCGCTACGACCAGCAGTGGGTCCACTCCCGCCGGGGGTGTCGGCACCGCCGCATGGTGGGCCAAGCAGAAGCTGCACCACACGGTCAACTTCGCCAACTGGCCGTATTACATCGACGTGCTGAAGGGCAAGCACCCCTCGCTGGAGCAGTTCACCAAGACGACCGGCATCCAGGTCAACTACACCGAGCCGATCAGCGACAACGTGCCGTTCTACGCCAAGATACGGCCGTCGCTGCAGGCCAAGCAGTCCACCGGGTTCGACGTCATCGTGATGACGAACAACAGCCCGCCACTCGGCTACCTGATCCAGTTCGGCTGGCTCACCCCGCTCGACCGCAGCATGATGACCAACTTCGACAAGTACGCGGGCCCGCTGATCAAGAACCCGTCCTGGGACCCGGGCAACAAGTACACGATGGCCTGGCAGTCCGGCTGGACCGCGATCGGGTACAACTCCTCGGTGATCAAGAACCCGGGTACCAGCGTCGGCATCCTGTTCGACAAGAAGTACGCGGGCAAGGTCGGCATGATGAACGATCCGCAGGAACTCGGCAGCGTCGGGCTGCTCGCCATCGGGGTCGACCCGGCCGGCTTCACCGAGTCCGAGTGGGCGAAGGCCGCCAAGAAGCTGCAGCAGCAGAAGAGCGATGGCATCGTCCGTGCCTACTACGACCAGAGCTACATCGACCATCTGAAGAACGGCGACACAGTCGTCAGCCAGGCGTGGTCCGGCGACATCTTCCAGGCCGACCTGAACAGCAAGTACCGCGACCTCAAGCTGCTCATCCCGAGCGAGGGCGGTATGTCCTGGACGGACAACATGTGCATTCCCATGTATGCCCAGAATCCGAAGGACGCCATGACGCTCATGGACTTCTACTACGACCCGCAGTCCCAGGCCGTGGTGGAGTACTACGACGACTACGTCTGCCCGGTGCCAGCCGCCAAGCAGGTCCTGCTCAACCCGACCGGATGGGCCAAGACAACGCTGAAGGACATGGAGCCGTCGATCGGACTGCCCACGTCGGTGACCGCGAACGCGCCGACAGTCTTCCCGACTGCCGCCTACATCAAGAACTCCCGGCCTTACTACCAGTACAAGAGCCAGGAAGAGTTGAACGCGTGGAACAACCTGTTCTTGCCGATCACCCAGGGCGCGTAGGCGCCCGCCCCGGCCGGGCCAGGCTCGGGAAGGCGCTCGCGCCATATCTCCTGACCCTGCCCGCCGGGCTGTGGCTGCTAGCGCTGTTCCTGATCCCGCTGGTCGTGATGCTCTCGCTGTCGTTGCAGACCTGTAACTTCGGCACCGGGGCCTGCGTCATGACCTGGCACTGGGCCGAGTTCCCGCAGCAACTGAGCCTGTACCATGCCCAGTTCCTGACCAGCTTCTACTTCGCGGGCGCGGCGACCCTGATCGACCTGGCGGTGTCGTTCCCGATCGCCTACTGGATCGCTTTCCACGGCGGAAACAAGAAGAACTTCTTCCTGCTCATGCTGCTGGTCCCGTTCTTCGTCTCGTTCGTGATCCGCACGGTGGTGTGGGAGTTCATCCTCTCGGACCAGGGCATCATCCTGGGCACCCTGAAGAACGCGCACCTACTGCCGCAGAACTTCCACGTGCTCGCCACCGGGTACGCGGTGGTCGCCGGGCTGGCCTACAACTACCTGCCGTTCACCGCCCTGCCGCTGTATGTCGCGATCGAGCGGATCGACAAACGGGTCCTGGAGGCGGCCTACGATCTGTATGCCACCAGGCGGGAGGCGTTCCTCCGGGTCATCCTGCCGCTCACGGTCCCGGGCATATTCGCGGCGTTCCTGCTGACATTCATCCCGGCCCTCGGGGACTATGTCAACCAGCAAATCCTTGGCGGGACCAGCAACACGATGATAGGCACCGTCATCCAGAACGCGTTCCTGGTCAACCTCGACTACGCGGGGGGTTCGGCGCTGTCGGCAGTGCTGATGGCCATCGCACTGGTCGGCATCTTCGCCTACGCCCGCCTGCTGGGCTCGCGGAGCATCGAGGATTACATATGAGCGCGGTGGTGACGGCGCCCACTGGCGTCGAGACGGGGCAGGCCCGGCCGAGGGCGCCGCGGCGGCGGCGGTGGACCCGGTTCATCCTGCCCGCCTATTCCTGGCTGGTCATCGCGTACCTGGTCTTCCCGATCGCGGTGATGGTTCTCTACAGCTTCAACAAGGTCACCACCGGCCTGCCCCAGGTCAGCTTCGCCTGGAACGGGTTCACCACCCAGTGGTACCAGCAGTGGAAGGACATCCCCCAGCTCACCTCGGCGTTCTGGCTGTCCATCCGGCTGGCGATCGTCGCCACCCTGTTCGCCACGGTGCTGGGCACCCTGCTGGCGCTGGCCCTGGTCCGCTACCGGCCGCCCCGCTTCCGCGGCCGGGGCCTGGTGGAGCAAGTCTTGTTCCTTAACATCGCCGCGCCCGAGATCGTGCTCGGCGCCTCGCTGCTGGGCCTGTTCGTCACCGTCAGCGTGGCCCGCGGCTTCGTGACGCTGCTGCTGGCCCACGTGGCGTTCAGCATCGCCTACGTGACGGTCACCGTCCGGGCGCGGATGGCAGGCTTCGACCGGACGCTGGAGGAGGCCGCCGCCGACCTGGGCGCGAACGCCTGGGTTACCTTCCGGAAGATCACCTTCCCGCTGATCATGCCGGGCATCCTGGCCGGCGCACTGATGGCGTTCGCCCTGTCCATCGACGACTTCGTGACCTCGAACTTCGTGAGCGGATCCGCGGTCCCGTTCCCGGTCTGGGTGTATGGGGCGACCCGGATTGGCATCCCGCCGCAGGTGTTCGTGTTCGGAAGCGCCATCTTCGCGGTCGGTATCCTGTGCGCGCTGACCAGCATCGTGGTAGCCAGGAAGCAAACCTGACCTGGCGGTGAGCGATGGCTGACAAGGACCGGCATAGTGACCCGGTGCTGGCGCGCGGGCTGACCCAGCCTCGCCGGCGTGACGTGCTCGGCCTGGGCGGCCTGGCCGCGGCCGGCCTGGCGCTGGCCGCGTGCAGCGGCGGCGGGAGCCCCAAGCCGCCCGTGGTGCACGCGCAGAACGCGGTGGCCAGGTTCTGGGCGACCCAGAAGCAGCACGGGCACGTGAACTTCGCCAACTGGCCGCTGTATATCGACACCGGCCGCAAGACCCTGGAGGAGTTCACCGCGACGACCGGGATCACGGTCAGCTACACCGAGGTCATCCAGAGCGCCCCGAGCTGGGTCAGCAAGGTGAGCCCGATCATCCGGGCCGGGGAGTCCATCGGCTACGACATGATGGTGGTGACCAACGGGTTCTGGTTTTCCCAGCTGCTCACCAGCAACGAGCTAATCCCGCTGGACCAGAGCCTGCTGCCGAACTTCCGCAAGTACGCGGCGGCCAAGTTCCAGCACCGCTCGTTCGACCCGGGAAACACCTACAGCATCCCGTGGGCGTCCGGCACCACCGGCATCGCCTGGAACCCCAAGTACATCCAGACTCCGGTGACCAGCCTCAAGGACCTGTGGAACCCGGCCTATAAGGGCCGGGTCGGGATGATGTCTGACATCCAGGACCTGGGCAACTTCGGCCTGCTGAAACTGGGCGTCAGCCCGGAGAAGTCCACCTTGGCCGACTGGCAGGCGGCGGGAAAGACGCTGACCCAGCAGCGCGACGCGGGGCTGGTCCGCGGCTACTACGGGCAGTCCTACATCGACGAGCTGACCAGCGGGAACACCTGGATCTCGATGGCCTGGTCCGGGGACATCTTCCAGCAGAACCTGAGCTCCGGGTCCTCCCTGAAGTTCGTGATCCCGGACGAGGGTGGCACGCTGTGGACCGACAATATGATGATCCCGAAGTACGCGCAGAACCCGGTGGACGCGATGATGCTGATGGACTGGTACTACCGGCCGCCGATCGCCGCCCAGCTCACTGAGTCCATCAACTACATCAGCGCCGTCCCCGCCGCCCAGCCGATCATCGCCCGGGACGCCGCCAAGGCCAGCGGCAGCAGCCGCCAGCTGCTGCACGAGGTGGCCACCAGCGAACTGGTCTGGCCTACCCCGGCGGACTACCAGCGGCTGCACAACTACCCGGACGTCAGCGGGAAGCTCCAGGCCCGGTACGAGGCGATCTTCAACCCGGTGATCCGCGCGTGACCCAGCCCGGCGAGGCTGCTCTCCGGGACGCCCGGCCGGCCTGCTTCTGGCTGGACCGCCCGGACGCCCCGGAGTCTGCCCCGCCGCTGCACGAGGCCACCACCGCCGACCTGGCCGTGGTCGGCGCGGGGTTCACCGGGCTGTGGACCGCGCTGCTGGCCAAGGAACGCGATCCGTCCGCCGACGTGGTCCTCCTGGAGGGCCGCACGGCCGGCTGGGCCGCCTCCGGCCGCAACGGCGGGTTCTGCGCGGCCAGCCTCACCCACGGCCTGGCCAACGGGCTGGAGCGGTTCGGGCCGGAGATGCCGGTGCTGCACCGGCTCGGACGGCAGAACCTGGACGAGATCGAGGCCACCGTGGCCCGGCACGGAATCGACTGCGACTTCGAGCGGACCGGGGAACTGTTCGTCGCGACCCGGCCCTGGCACCTCCCCGACCTGTGGGACCACGCCGCCGCGGCGCGCGGCCTGGCCGCCGCCTCGGGCGCGCCCGGGGCGCCCGAACTCCTCGACGCGGCCGGGGTGCGGGCCGAGATCGCCTCGCCGGCCTACTACGGCGGGCTGTGGGACCGTGACGGCTGCGCCATGGTGGACCCGGCCCGGCTGGCCTGGGGGCTGCGCCGGGCCTGCCTGGCCGCGGGCGTCCGGATCTACGAGCAGACCCCGGTCGGCGCGATCCACCCGGAAGGCCCGGGCCTGCGGCTGTACACCCCGCACGGCAGCGTGCGCGCGCCGCGCGCCGCCCTGGGCACCGGCGCCTACCCGCCGCTGCTGCGCCGCCTGCGGCTCTACCTGGTCCCGGTGTATGACTACGCGATGATGACCGAGCCGCTGTCCGCCGCCCAGCGGGCCAGCATCGGCTGGCGGCACCGGCAGGGCGTGGGCGACATGGGTAACCAGTTCCATTACTACCGGCTCACGGGCGACGGCCGGATCCTGTGGGGCGGGTACGACGCGGTCTACTACAACGGCGGCCTGATCACGGCCGGCCAGGATCAGCGGCCCGCGACCTTCGCGCAGCTGGCCGGGCAGTTCTTCGAGACCTTCCCGCAGCTCGAAGGGCTCCGTTTCACCCATACCTGGGGCGGCGTGATCGACACCTGCGCGCGGTTCTGCGTGTTCTTCGGTACCGCCCACCGCGGGCGGCTGGCCTACGCCGCCGGGTACACCGGGCTCGGGGTCGGCGCTTCCCGCTTCGGCGGGAACGTGCTGCTCGACCTGCTCAGCGGGCAGCAGACCGAGCGGACCGCGCTGGGCCTGGTGCGCGGCAAGCCGGCCCCGTTCCCGCCCGAGCCGCTGCGCTCCGCGGTGATCCAGCTGACCAGGGCCTCGCTGGCCCGCGCGGACCGCCACGAGGGGCGCCGGGACCTGTGGCTGCGCACCCTGGACCGGCTGGGGCTGGGCTTTGATTCCTGATTCAGGCGGACACGATAGGCTCTGGCGCTGCAGGATAGATCCGGGGAACGGCTCCGAAAGGCGGCTCTGATGGCAAGCGAATGGCTCGGCGCGCCGCTGCCCCCGGAGCAGGAGGAGCAGGTCGACTTCGACACCAGCGTGGCGCACATCGCCCGGGTGTATGACTACTGGCTCGGCGGCAAGGACAACTTCGAGGCTGACCGCACGGCCGGTGAGGAAGCCCTCGCGGCCTACCCCGACCTGGTCTCCTCGGTGCGGGCCAACCGGGCGTTCCTGGCCCGTGGCGTGCGCTTCCTGGCCGCGGACGCCGGTATCCGCCAGTTCCTCGACATCGGTACCGGCATCCCCAGCGCCAACAACACCCATGAGGTCGCGCAGTCGGTCGCGCCGCAGAGCCGGGTCGTCTACGTGGACAACGACCCGATCGTGCTGGCCCACGCCCGTGCGCTGCTGGTCGGCCGCCCGGAGGGCACGACCGACTACCTCGACGCGGACCTGCGTGAAACCGAGAAGATCCTCGACCACGCCCGCGGGCTGCTCGACTTCTCCCAGCCGGTGGCGGTCATGCTGGTGGCGGTCTTGCACCTGATCGGGCCCGAGGATCACCCGTACGGCATCGTGAGCCAGCTGATGGACGCCGTGCCGCCGGGCAGCTACCTGCTGCTCTCGCACGTGGCCTCGGACATCGAGCCGGAGAAGATGGCCGAGATGGGCAAGCGGCTCAACCGGCTGCTGGCCCAGAAGGGCTATTACCGCAGCCAGGCCGAGGTAACGCAGTTCTTCACCGGCCTCGAATTGCTGGAGCCGGGGGTCGTCCCGGTGCAGCACTGGCGGCAGGACTCCGAGATCGAGGGTGCCCGGCGGGCGGCCATGTGGGGCGGCCTCGCCCGCAAGAACGGCTGACCCGGGAGCCGTACCGACGTTGACGGTGCAGGCGCCGGCTCGTACAGTCATGTCATATATGAGATGCCATATGCGAGCGCGGGCTGACCGGGTATCCCGGTGAGCACCGCCATGGTCCCGCCGGCCCGCAGTTTCCTTAACGGAACCACCGGGGCGACTCCCTCCCGCACCGAGGCGGTCCTGGACGCCATCAAACGGGCCATCCTGGCCGGGGAGCTGCGTCCCGGGCAGAGCCTGGTGGAGACGGAACTGGCCCAGATGCTCGGGGTGTCCAAGACCCCGGTCCGCGAGGCGCTGAAGACCCTGGCGGGCGCGGGCCTGGTCACGATGAGCCCGTACCGGGGGGCGGCCGTGCGGACCATCGACCCGGCCAGCGCGGCCGCCATCTACGACCTGCGGCTGCTGCTGGAACCGGAGGCGGTCCGCCGCGCGGTCGGCGGCGCGGCGGAGCCGCCGGGTCCAGGCCAGCCCGGTCCAGGCCAGCTGGGGGGACGCCCACGCGGCCCTGCAGGCCTCGGACGCCGCCACCGACCAGGCGCAGCGCAGCCTGGCCAACCGCGAGTTTCATCGCGCCCTGTACCTGGCCTGCGGCAACAGCCTGCTCGTCAAGACCCTGGACGACCTGCGCGATCAGACCGCGCTGGTGTCCGCGCTGTCCTGGGAGCAGGCCCCGTCGTGGCAGCAGGAGGCGGCCGAGCATCAGGCCATCCTGGCCGCGGCCCGGCGCGGTGCGGCCACCGAGGCGGCCGCCCTGCTCCGTGCGCACATCGCCGGTTTCGCGGACCGGCATTTCCCGATGCCTGCCCGCGCCGCCGTAGCGCCCGCAACCGAATGGAGTACCGATGAGCATTGACCCCGCCGTCACCGAGGAGCTGCGCGACGTCCTGGCGACCGTGGCCGCCGTCCCGGTGACCCCGTTCGGACCCGACGGCGCCCCCGACTGGGACTGCCACGGCCGGCTGATCGACCGCCTCATCGACAACGGGATAACGCTGGTCACCCCCAACGGCAACACCGGCGAGTTCTACACCTTGTCGGCGGAGGAGACGCGGGCCGCCACCGAGTCCGCGATCCGGGCCGCCCGGGGCCGCGCTGAGGTGCTGGCCGGCGTGGGCCATGACCTGCCCACCGCGATCGGCTCCGCGAGCCACGCCCGCGCGGCCGGGGCCCGCATGATCATGATCCACCAGCCGGTCAGCCCGTACCTGTCCGCCGAGGGCTGGGTGGACTACCACGCCGCCATCGCCGGGTCCGTGCCGGACCTCGGTGTGGTGCTGTACATCCGGGACCCGAGGATCGCCGGCCGGCATATCCGCGAGCTCGGCCGGCGGAGCCCGAACGTGGTGGGCGTCAAGTACGGGGTCAAGGACATGGTGCAGTTTGCCGGGGTGGCCCGTGACGCCGGCCTGGCCCGGTTCACCTGGCTGGCCGGGCTGGCCGAGCTGACCGCGCCCGGCTGCTGGGCGTACGGCGCCCAGGGCTTCACCTCCGGGCTGGCCAACGTGGCCCCGCAACTGTCGCTCGGCCTGCTGGCCTCGCTGCGCAGCGGCGACCACGCCGGCGCCCTGCGGGTCTGGAACGACTGCCGGAGGTTCGAGGAGCTGCGCGCGGCGGACTCGTCCGCGGACAACGTCAGCGTGGTCAAGGAGGCCCTGGCCCAGCTGGAGCTGGCCCGCCGGGACGTGCGCCCGCCCAGCCGCCTGCTGCCGGATCCGGTGCGCGAGGAAATCAGCAAGATCCTGGCCGGCTGGGGCCTGCACGCCGAGGACGGCCAGCGGTGAGTACCCCAGCCCCGGACGGGGAGTCCAGATCACCGGAGCAGCTACGCAGTTACGGCTGGTTCGGCGGCGACGGGATGCGCGCGTTCAGCCACGGCACCCGGATGCGCCAGATGGGCGCCGATCCCGCTGACTACGAGGGCAAGCCGATCATCGCGATCGTCAACACCTGGTCCGAGCTGAACCCCTGCCATATGCACCTGCGCGAGCGGGCCGAGCACGTCAAGCGCGGCATCTGGGAGGCGGGCGGCTTCCCGGCCGAGTTCGGGGTGGCCAGCTTGTCGGAGACCTTCCAGAAGCCGACCCCGATGCTCTACCGGAACCTGCTGGCCATGGACACCGAGGAACTGCTCCGGTCCTACCCGGCCGACGGCGCGGTGCTGATGGGCGGCTGCGACAAGACCACCCCCGCGCTGATCATGGGCGCGGCCAGCGCCGGGATCCCGGCCATCTACCTGCCCGCCGGCCCGATGCTGCGCGGCAACTACCGCGGCACCACCCTGGGCAGCGGCACCGACCTGTGGAAGTACTGGGACGACAAGCGGGCCGGGGTGATCGGCGACTGCGAGATGGCCGATCTGGCCAGCGGCATCGCCCGCTCGCCCGGCCACTGCATGACGATGGGCACCGCCTCCACCATGACCTCCGCGGCCGAGGCCCTGGGCATGACGCTGCCCGGGGCGGCGTCCATCCCGGCGGTCGATTCCGCGCACTACCGGATGGCCACCGCGACCGGCCGCCGGATCGTGGACATGGCCTGGGAGCACCTGACCCCGGACCGGATCCTCACCGCCGAGGCGTTCGAGGATGCGGTGGCCACCGTGCTGGCCCTCGGCGGCTCCACCAACGCGGTGATCCACCTCATCGCCATGGCCGGCCGCTGCGGGGTCCCGCTCAGCCTCGACGACTTCGACGACATCTCGCGCCGGGTCCCCGTCCTGGCCAACGTCCGGCCCGGCGGGAAGTACCTGATGGAGGACTTCTACTACGCGGGCGGACTGCGCGCGCTGCTGGCCCGGCTGGCCGGGGTGCCCGGGGCGCTGCACACCGACCGGATCACGGTCACCGGCCGGCCTCTGGCCGAGCAGCTGGCCGGGGCCCAGGTCTACAACGAGGACGTGATCCGCGAACCGGGGACCGCGCTGGCCGCCGAGGCCGGCCTGGCCGTGCTGCGCGGCAACCTGGCCCCGGACGGCGCGGTGATCAAGCACATCGCGGCCGAGTCCGCGCTGCTCAAGCACACCGGCCCCGCGATCGTCTTCGATAGCTACCGGGAGATGCAGCGGCAGATCAACGACCCTGCGCTGGGCGTGACCGCCGATTCCGTGCTCGTGCTGCGCAACGCGGGCCCGCTCGGCGGCCCGGGGATGCCGGAGTACGGGATGCTGCCCATCCCGGACTACCTGCTGGCCCAGGGGGTGCGGGACATGGTCCGGATCTCTGATGCCCGGATGAGCGGGACCAGCTACGGGGCCTGCGTGCTGCATGTGGCCCCCGAGTCCTACGTGGGCGGGCCGCTGGCGCTGGTCCGCACCGGCGACCTGGTCACCCTGGACGTCGCGGAACGGTCGCTCCGGCTGGAGGTGGACGACGCCGAGCTGGCCCGGCGCCGCGCCGCCTGGCAGCCCCCGCCCCGCCGGTTCGAGCGCGGCTATGGCGCGCTGTACGCCGAACAGGTCACCCAGGCGGACAAGGGCTGCGATTTCGAGTTCCTCGCCCGCCCGGGCCGTAACCCGGAGCCCGACCCGCACTGAGTTAGCCCAGGGGGACGACCCCCCGGAACCCCCGGTCGCCGCTCCGCGCCGATCGCCGGCTCGGCGGGAACACGCCTCCGGCGCGCCCCGCCTCGCCCACGAGATGGAGGTACGCGAAATGCCGAAACCGATCAACCGCCGTGCCCTGCTCCGCTACTCCGCCCTCGCCGGGGCGGGGGCCTTAACCAGCCCGCTCTGGTCCGGCGCCTTACCCGCCAGCGCGGCGGGCCGCTCCCACCGCTTCAGTGGTCAGCATGGCCATGCTGACCTGGCCGCGGACCGCATCGTGGCCTCGGTGCGCCGGCCCCGCTTCCCGGCCCGGGTCTTCCCGGTCACCCGGTTCGGTGCCGTCGGGGACGGCAGTACCGACTGCACCCAGGGGTTCGCCGCCGCCATCGCCGCCTGCAACCGGGCCGGCGGCGGCCACGTGATCGTGCCGCCCGGCCAGTTCTTCACCGGCGCGATCCACCTGCTCAGCCACGTGGACCTGCACCTGGAGGCCGGCTCGACGATCCTTTTCAGCCAGGACCCCAACGCCTACCTGCCGGTGGTCTTCACTCGGTGGCAGGGGATCGAGCTGATGAATTACTCGCCGCCCATCTACTCCTACGGCCAGCGCAACATCGCGATCACCGGGCAGGGCACGCTCAACGGCCAGGCCGACGCCAACCACTGGTGGAACTGGAAGAACCTCGAGACCCCCGACTTCGACCTGCTCGAGACGATGGCCGACGACAACGTCCCGGTCGCGCAGCGGGTATTCGGCCCGGGGCACTACCTGCCGCCGCAGATGATCCAGCCGTTCCTCACCGACACCGTGCTCGTCCAGGGCGTCACCATCATCAACTCGCCGTTCTGGCACCTGAACCCGAACCTGTGCCGCAACGTCACGGTCGAGGGCGTCTCGATCAGCTCCTCCGGCCCGAACACCGACGGCTGCGACCCGGAGTCCTGCGACGGTGTGGTCATCGACGGGGTCACGTTCAACACCGGCGACGACTGCATCGCGATCAAGTCCGGGCGGGACGCCGACGGCCGCCGCGTCAACGTGCCCAGCCAGAACCTCGTCATCCAGAACTGCACGTTCGCCAACGGGCATGGCGGCATCACCATCGGCAGCGAGATGACCGGCGGGGTCAAGAACGTCTATGCCCGGGACCTCACCATGAACAGCGCCAACCTGCAGGCCGGGCACCGGATCAAGACCAACACGCTGCGCGGCGGCTACGCCCGCAACAGCAACGTGTACCGGATCACGGCCGGCACGGTCGGCGGCCCGCTGCTGCTGATCCAGGGCAACTACAACGCCCAGACCGGCGATTTCCCGCCGGACATCACCGGCATCACGCTGGCCGGCTGGACGGTGGACAGCTGCGCAGGGATCTGGTCGCTGATCGGCGCGTCCGCGACCGACCCGGTCGGCACCGTCACCCTGGACGACCTCACCATCACCACGTTGACCGCCGCCAACTCCGCCCAGTACGTGTCCAACCTCGTCGTCGAGGACGTGACCGTCGGCGGCACGTCGGTGACGTCGTGATCCTGGCCAGTGTCCGCCGCCGGTGAGCGCGTAAGGTCGACTGCCGTGCCGATCATCGTTATCACCGGCGGGTCCGGCCGGATCGGGTCCATGCTGCGCAAGCGGCTGGCCCGGTCCGGCCGGACCCTGCGCCTGCTGGACATCACCCCGCCCGTCTCGCCCGGGCGGGACGAACAGGTGGTCGTGGCGTCGGTCACCGACATGGCCGCGATGACCGAAGCCTGCGCCGGGGCGGACGCCGTGATCCACCTGGGCGGGGTGTCCGGCGAGGGTCCCTGGGACCGGATCATCGAGATCAACATCCAGGGCACCTACACCGTGTTCGAGGCGGCCCGCCGGGCCGGCGTGCCCCGGGTGATCTTCGCCTCGTCTAACCACGCGGTCGGCTTCACCCCGCGGTCCGCCTTCCCCGTGCCGGACTACGCGTCTCCCGCGCCGGACACGTATTACGGGGTGTCCAAGGTGACGGGGGAGGCACTGGCCTCGATGTACCACCACCGCTACGGGCTGGACGCCATCTGCCTGCGCATCCTGTCCTGCTTCGAGCGCCCGGCGACCACGCGCATGCTGTCCACCTGGCTGTCCCCGGACGACGCCGGGCGGCTTTTCGAGGCATGCCTGACCGTGCAGCGGCCTGGATTCCGGGTGGCCTTCGGCGTGTCGGCCAACACCCGCGGCGGCTGGGTCAGCCTGGACGAGGCGCGGGCCCTGGGCTACCAGCCGCGCGACGACGCGGAGGACTATGCGGCCGAGGTCATCGCCGCTCACGGGGCACCAGATCCAGACGATCCGGTGTTCGCCTATCTGGGCGGCGAGTTCACGCGCCCGGATTACGACGCGGAACACCTGAAGTAAGCCAGAGGACGGACAGTTCATGATCCAGGGATATGACCCGCGCACCGGCAAGCCGGCCGGGGAGCCGGTCGCCGAGACCACCGACGGCGCCGTGGACGCGATCGCCGAGGCGGCGGCCGCGGCCCGGCCCGGCTGGGAGGCCAGGGGCCCGGCCGGCCGCGCGGCGGCGCTGCGGGCGGTAGCCGCCGCACTGGACGCCCAGGCCGGTGAGCTGGCCGCGGTGGCGGACACCGAGACCGCGCTGGGCAGCACCCGGCTGACCGGCGAGGTGGCCCGGACCACCGGGCAGCTGCGGATGTTCGCGGACGTCCTGGAGGACGGCGGTTACCTGGACCTGATCACCAGCCCCCCCGCCCAGGGCGTGCCCGGGCTGCGCCGGATCGTCCGGCCGCTCGGCCCGGTGGCCGTCTTCTCGGCGTCGAACTTCCCCTTCGCGTTCTCGGTGGCCGGGGGCGACACCGCATCGGCGCTGGCGGCCGGCTGCCCGGTGGTGGTGAAAGCCCACGAAGGCCATCCGCAGACGTCGGCCGCGACCGCCCGCATCGTGACCGCCGCGCTGGCCGGGGCCGGAGCCCCGGAAGGAACGTTCGCGGTGATCTACGGCGTGCCCGCCGGGGTGAGACTGCTCCGCCACCCGGCCATCACCGCGGCCGGTTTCACCGGGTCCGCCCGGGGCGGCCTCGCGCTGCAGCAGATCTGCGCGGAGCGGGATGTGCCGATCCCGTTCTACGGCGAGCTGGGCTCGGTCAACCCGGCCGTGGTCCTGCCCGGCGCGGCCGCGGGCCGCACGGCCGAGACCGCCACCGGCTACGCCGCGTCGCTCACCCTCGGGGCCGGGCAGTTCTGCACCAACCCGGGCCTGCTGTTCATCCCCGACCACGAGGGCCTGCGCACGGCCATCGCCGGCGCGGTCCAGGCCGCCGCCGGGGCCCCCATGCTGTCTGAGCGGATCCACGAGTCCTACGACGCGGCCGCCACCGCGCTGGCCGGGCACCCCTCGGTTACCCCGCTGGCCACCGGGCAGCCCGGTGAGGGTCCGTGGGCGGCCACCCCGCAGGCCTTCCTCACCAGCCTGGACGCGTTCGCGGCCGGGCTGCCGGACCTGGCCGAGGAGCGGTTCGGCCGGCCGGCCTGGTGATCACCTACCCGTCGGTGGACGCCCTGCTGCCGGTGCTGGCCCGCCTGGGCGGCAACCTGGCCGGGAGCATCCACGCCGACCCGGCGTCCGCCGCTGACCTGGCCGCCGCGGCGCCGGTGGCTGAGGTGTTCACCCGCACCGTGGGCCGGGTGATCTGGAATGGCTGGCCCACCGGGGTCGCGGTGACCTGGGCCCAGCATCACGGCGGCCCGTTCCCCGCCACCACGAGCCCGCACTACACGTCGGTCGGCGCGACCGCGATCCGCCGCTGGCTGGTCCCGGTCACCTACCAGGACTTCCCGGATGAGCTGCTGCCCGAGGCCCTGCGGGCCCTGCGATAGTGCGGACCGGGGCGTATCTGTATCCGTGGGACGTGGACGGCGACCCCGCCGCCGCCGACCGCCTGGCCGGGCTAGGGCTGACCGGGGTCACGCTGGCCGCCGCGTACCACGCGGTGCGCGCGGTGACCCCGCACCATCCGGGGCACCGGATCGTCACCCGGGACGCCGGGATCTACTTCCGGCCCGATCCGGCCCGCTGGCGCAGCGCCCGGCTCCGCCCGGCAGGCGCCGCTCCGGGGGACGACGGACCGGGCACGTTCGAGCGCGCCGCGGCCGCGCTGCACGGCGCGGGCCTTCCCGTCACCGCCTGGGTGGTGGTCACGCACAACTCCCGGCTCGCCGGTGCGGGGGAGTGCTCGGTGCGCAACGCATTCGGGGACGTGTACCCCTGGGCCCTGTGCGCCGGCTCCGGCGCGGTGCGCGAATACGCGGCGCTGCTGGCCGCGGAGGCCGCCTCCCTGGCCGGCGTGGACGCGATCGAGCTGGAAGCGTGCGGCTGGTACGGCTTCGAGCACGGCAGCGCGCACGACAAGACCGGGGACGTGGCCGGGCTGGCCGGGAGCGCGGGGGACTGGCTGCTCTCGCTGTGCTTCTGCGGCGCGTGCGCGCCGGCGTACCGTTCGGCCGGGGGTGACCCGGCTGAGCTGGCCGCCCTGGTCCGCGCCGCCGCCGACGGCGGCCCGGCGCTGCCCGGCGACGCCTGCGCCGTGATCGACGCGGCGCGTGCGGCTGCCTCCGGGCGGCTGCTCACCGAGGTGCTCGCCGCGGTCCGCGCGGCCGCGCCCGGCCAGCCTGTCCTGGTGCACTCCCACCCCGATCCGCGCGCCGCGGGCGCGAACCCCGGCTACGACCCGGCCGTCCTGTGCGGCCCGGGCGGCGCCGATGGCATCGTGCTGGGCTGCGGGAACCCCGTCACCGCCCCGGACCTGGTCTCCCGCACCGTGGCGGCCGCACCGCCGGGGGCCAGGATCGCCGCCGTCCTGCAGGCGGTCGCGGCCCTCGGCGGCCAGCCCGGGACCCTGGCGGAGCAGGCCAGGGCGGTCCGGGCCGCCGGCGCCACCGAACTCCGCGTCTACCACGCAGGCCTGGCCGCCCCCGCTGACCTGGCCGCCATCGCGACCCTCTGCCACGCGGCGATCTAGGGTTTTAACCCCTTCTTCATTCTCGTGGTCTTGGTGGCTGGCGAGCTCGGTGCGGGTGTCGCCTGGGCTGGTGCCGGGGAGAGGCCGCGCCCCGGAGGTGCATGGCCTCCCGGGCTGTGAACGGCTGCCATTCATCCGGCGTCACGGCCAGATATCTAGCGCGCCCGTCCATCCTCGGGCAGGACGTAGGTACCGCGATGCGGGATCGTCTCGACCAGGCCCTCTTCGCGCAGGACTTGAACGGCCCGCCGTGCGGTATCGCGGGCCACGCCGAACAAGTCCACGAGGTCCTTCTCGCTGGGTAGTGGGTCCTCGCCTGGCCGGAACTCGCCCGCCTCAATACGGGTGCGAAGCCATGCCGCGATCTGGCGATGTGGCGGCACAGCGCCTCGCCTGTTGATCTCGGGCACGTCCATGATCAGCAAGGTAGCTGACCAGCAACGAAGCTCTCTGTTGCCCTACGTAGGTAGACGTTTATCTACATTAAGAGGTAGCGTCACAACCACGAGCCGACAGCGGACCCTCAGCCGTGTGCGGACCCCACCCAGGCCCTCCGCCAGATTCTTCTCGAGAAAGGACTCAGCCCCGTGAGCCAGCAAGCCATCCCACTCCGCGCCTCATGGATCGTGCGGTGAAGGACCTGGATGCATCCATGGCCCGTGAGGCCGTGCGGGGGACCGCGGAGCAGGCCGTGATGGACCTCGCCGCGATCAGTGCCCGCGTATCAGAGAGCTTCGACTGCTGGCCGGAGCTGGCGATGCAGCTAGACAGCCTCTCGGGCGAACTAGCCCAGGCCGCTGGCTGGCTTCGTGGCGCATCCGGCCGGGTCGGTGACCACGATGCCTGAAGGCCACAAAGACAGTGCCCTGCGCGACCTGCTTGAGCACGAGCGGGCGAGGCAGTTTGCGGCAAGGCGCGTACGCGAGCAGTTAGCGGCCCTGGCCGCGCAGGCGCCAGGGTTCCTGATCACGACGGAGCACTACCCCGGCCGAAGTGAGCGGTTCGTGGCGAAGGCGGTTTCCACGGTGGTACATCCACGTCTGGTCATGACGGACGACCTTGACGAGCTGTTCATCGAGCTACTTGGCCGGGCCGGGAGTGCCGGACCATCCCGTCCACGCCCACCCAGGGCGGAGGCGGGGATGACGAAGCTGGCTGACCCATGGGCGGAGCTTTGGGAGGCTGGTCGCATGACTGAGATCCCCGTCCGCCATTTCCGCGGCCGCGATGGTGTGCAGCTTGCCTACCGTGAGCTCGGGGAGGGCCGGCCCCTGATCCTGATCCACGGCTATCTCGGCAGCGCCATGACCATGCTCGAGGCCGGGATCGCCGGGAGACTCGCCGCGCAGGGGTACCGCGTCATCATGCCGGACCTTCGCGGCCACGGCGATAGCGCCAGGCCGCACGATCCCGCTGCCTATCCGCCGGACGCGCTGGCCGACGACGGACTCGCCCTGATCGAACAGCTCGGGCTGACCGACTACGACCTCGGCGGCTACTCCCTGGGCGGACGCACCGTGATCCGGATCCTGGCCCGCGGAGCGGCCCCGCGGCGCGCGATCGTGGGCGGACAGGGACTGGAGGCGGTCAGCCATACCGTCGGACGCGGCGGTCATTTCCGTCACGTCCTCACCCACTTCGGCACGTTCGACCCCGGATCCCCGGAGCAGGCGATGGAAGACTGGGTCACCGCCAGCGGAGGCGATCCGGTCGCGCTGCTCCTCGTGCTCGACACGTTCGTGGACACCCCGCCGGCGGCGCTCGCCCGCATCACGGTGCCCACGCTCGTCCTGACCGGCGCCGAGGACGGCCACAACGACACCGCGGAGGCGCTGGCCAGCGCCCTGGGAAACGGCCGGTACATCATGCTGCCCGGCAATCACGGCACGGCCATCGCCACCCCGCAGTTCGAGACCGCGGTCACCGACTTCCTGGGCAGCAGCCAGCCCGGACAGCCCGCGAGCTGACCCCGGGGGCGCGGACGATCGATGTTCGGTAACGACCAGATCAGGTCCCGGCCCCGCGGCCAGGCGATGTTGTGCTCGTCGTAATGATGCTTGCAGTTCTCGCAGATGCTGCCCCGCCCCTCAAACCGGGAGCAGGCGCACTTGGTGCACGACCCCGTTCCCGCATGTGCTCGCCTGCGTCCGGTCGCGATAACCATGGGCGCCGCGGCTCCCCTCTCCCGAATGGCCTGTGCGGGGCAGCCTCAGCCATCTGACGTGCTCACGTGATCCACTGGAGTGGACGGCAGGCCAGGCGGGGTGGTTGTCAGGACTGGCGCCCCTGAGTGTCCGGAAGGTAAGAGTCACCTGGCCGCAGCGGCTCAGGCTTCCGGCGCCTGAGCCGCCCGGGCCGCGATCAGCAGGGCGACATGCAGCGAGGTGCGGGACTCGGCCGAGTCGAGGCTGACGCCGAGGATACGCTCGATATGCCGCAGCCGCTCGTACAGGGTGGGCCGGGCCAGGTGCGCCCGGGCGGCGGCCTCCGCCTTGTTGCCGCCCGCCGCCAGGTAGGCGGCCAGCACGCCGGTCAGGTCAGTGCCGTGCGCGGCGTCGTAATCGCGCAGCGGCCCCAGTTCCCGGTCCACGAACGTGGCCAGCCGGGCGTCCCCGCCGAGCAGCGAGAGCAGGCCGCGCAACCGCAGATCGGCCAGGCGGTAGAAAAGCCGGCCGTCCTGCCGCCCGGGCGGGGCTGTCCGCGGCCGCGTCCGCGACCTGCCGGGCCTCCAGCAGCGAGCGCCGGGCCTCCCGCATGCTGCCCGCGGGTGTGCCCACCCCGATCACCGGCTCCCCGCTGGGCATCCCGTAGGGCCGCCGGGCCCGGCGGTCCAGCGCCAGCCGGGCCGCCGCGCACACGCCGGCCAGCACCTGCTCCGGGTCGGCCCCGGCGTCGGCCGACAGCAGCGCGCCCGCCCGCACGTCGTCCAGCGAGCCGACCAGCGCGGGGATCCGCTCGGTGCGGCAGGCGTCCGCGAGCGCCTCGGCCAGGTCCAGGACGCGGGCCTGGGCCAGCAGGCCGGCCCCGCCGTCCGGTGACCTGATCACCGCGGTGATCAGCTGCCGTCCGGTGACCGGCACGCCCAGCGCCCGGCACTGGGCGGCCATCTCGTCGGGGTCCGCGCCGGGCTGGGCCAGCAGGATGCTGATCAGCGTGCGGTGGGCCTGCCGTTCCAGGCTTTCCTGCTGGCGGGCCAGCAGCCGGCCCAGCGCGAGCGTGGTGGCCGCCCGCTCGACCAGCACGGTGTCCACCGGGCCAGGCGGCCCGGCGCAGGCCAGGATGACCCGGCCCCAGTCCTCGCCGCGGGCGCCCACGGTGGTGACCAGCCAGCCCGGACCGGGATGGTAGGCCGTGCGCGGCGAGGACGGCACCGCAGCGGAACGGGCCCCGAAGTCGGCCAGCAGGGCGGCCGGGTCGGTCCCGGCCGGCTCGCAGGCGAGTACGTGATGGGACAGGTCCTCCAGGATCAGCGGCCGGCCCGCCAGCAGCGCGGCCTCCCGGAGGATGTCGGCCGGGCCGGCGCTGGCCACGGCCAGGTCGGTGAACACCTCATGCAGCCGGGCCGAGGCCCGTAGCTGCTCCAGCTGGTCGTCGATGATCAGGGCGTGCACGGCCTCGGTGATCTCGATGAACGGGACCTCGCGGGTGAAGACCACCAGCGGCAGCTCCCGGTCCTGGGCGGCCGCGACGAACGCGGCCGGCAGCCCGCCGGTGTATTTGCGGCCGAGTTCGACCGCGAGCGCGCTCACCCCCACCCCGGCCAGCCCGGCCACGTAGGCGCCGATCAGCGCCTCCTCGTCGGGCAGGGCGATCCCGGTGGTGAGCACCAGCTCGCCGCCGCGCAGCAGCCGGGCCGCGTCGGCGAACTCGATCGCGTGCACCCAGCGCACCGGCCGGTCCAGGCCGCCGGATGCCGCCACCACCTGCGGCTGGCCGCGCTGCACCGCGGCCAGCTGGAGGACCTCCCGCACCGTGGGCACCCGTCACCCCCTCCGAGTCTGTATTGCCAGCTTACGAGAGGGCGCCGAGCACACTGTCAGGATATAGGGCTTATTGGTGACAGAGTGTCGGAGCCGCGAGCGGGGCCGGTCGGCCAGACTGGGGAGCATGTCGGAACTTCACGAGCGGCACCGCCGCGTCATCCCTAACTGGGTCGGGCTCTATTACTCCGAGCCGCTGGAACTCACCAGCGGCAGCGGCAGCCGCGTCACCGACGCCTCCGGCCGCACCTATCTGGACTTCTTCTGCGGGATCCTGACCAACATGCTGGGCTACGACGTGCCTGAGGTCCGGGCGGCGGTCCAGCGCCAGCTCGACACCGGCATCGTGCATACCTCCACCCTGTACCTGATCCGCAACCAGGTGGAGCTGGCCGAGAAGCTGGCCCGGCTGTCGGGGATCGAGAACGCCAAGGTGTTCTTCACCAACTCAGGCACCGAGGCCAACGAGACCGCGCTGATGCTGGCCACCACGGCCCGCCGGTCCAATCAGGTCCTGGCGCTGCGCAACAGCTACCACGGCCGCTCGTTCGGCGCGGTCGCCATCACCGGGAACGGCGCGTGGAAGAGCTCGCAGCTGGCCCCGTTCAACGTGCACTACCTGCATGGCACGGACCGGCAGCTGCCTGCCTTCGCCGGGCTGGATGACGCGGCGTACACCGCCGCCTGCGTCCAGGACCTGCGGCACGTGCTGACCACCGCGACCGCGGGGGATGTAGCCTGCCTGATCGCCGAGCCCGTGCAGGGCGTCGGCGGGTTCACCATGCCGCCCGACGGGCTGCTCGGCGAGTACGCCACGGTCCTGCGGGAGCGCGGCGCGCTGCTCATCTCCGATGAGGTGCAGACCGGGTGGGGCCGGACCGGCGAGCACTTCTGGGGCATCGGCGCGCACGGCGTGACCCCCGACATCATCACGTTCGCCAAGGGCCTCGGCAACGGGATGGCCATCGGCGGCGTGATCGCCCGCGGTGACCTGATGGACGGGCTGCCCGGTAACGGCATCTCCACCTTCGGCGGCAACCCGCTGTCCACCGCCGCCGCCAACGCGACCCTCGACTACGTGCTCTCCCACGACCTGCAGCGGAACGCGGCCGAGCTGGGCAGCATGGTCATCAGCGGGCTGCGTGAAGCGGCCGCGCCGCTCAGCGCGGTCGGCGAGGTCCGGGGCAAGGGCCTGATGTTCGCCGTCGACCTGGTCGACCCGGCAACCGGGGCGCCCAGCCCGGCCCTGGCCACCCGGATGCTGGAGGAGACCCGCGAACGCGGCCTGCTGATCGGGAAGGGCGGCCTGTACGGGCACACGCTCCGGATGGCCCCGCCGATGAACCTGTCCGAGGCCGAGGCCAAGGAGGGCCTGGGCATCCTGGCCGACGCGCTGCGCGCGGTGAACGAGGAGGCCACCCCGTGAGTGACCCCGCCAAGCACATCAGCCACTGGATCGGCGGGCAGCCCTGGGCGGGCGCGGCCGAGCGGCATGGCGACATCTACGACCCGGCTACCGGCGAGGTGACCGGGACGGTGGACTTCGCCTCGGCCGCGGTCGTGGACGACGCGGTCGCCTCGGCGGCCAAGGCCTTCCCCGGCTGGCGCTCCGCGTCCCTGGCCAAGCGGGCCAGCGTGCTGTTCGCCTTCCGTGAGCGGCTGGCCGCCCGCACCGACGAGCTGGCCGCGCTGATCAGCGCCGAGCACGGCAAGGTGGCCGGCGACGCGGCCGGTGAGGTGGCCCGGGGCCTGGAGGTCGTCGAGTTCGCCTGCGGCATCCCGCACCTGCTCAAGGGCGGATTCTCGGAGAACGTCTCGACCGGCGTGGACGCCTACTCGATCCGGCAGCCGCTCGGCGTGGTGGCCGGGATCACCCCGTTCAACTTCCCGGCCATGGTGCCGATGTGGATGTTCCCCATCGCCATCGCCTGCGGCAACACCTTCGTGCTCAAGCCCTCGGAGAAGGACCCTTCGGCGTCGCTGCTGCTGGCCCAGCTGTGGGCGGACGCGGGCCTGCCCGACGGCGTGTTCAACGTCGTGCAGGGGGACAAGGTAGCGGTTGACGCGCTGCTGGGGCACCCGGACGTCCGCGCGGTGAGCTTCGTCGGGTCGACCCCGATCGCGCGCTACGTCTACGAGACCGGCACCGGGGCCGGCAAGCGCGTCCAGGCGCTAGGCGGGGCCAAGAACCACATGGTCGTGCTGCCGGACGCGGACCTCGACCTCGCCGCGGACGCCGCGGTGTCCGCGGGCTTCGGCTCCGCGGGCGAGCGCTGCATGGCCGTGTCCGTGCTGGTGGCAGTCGGCTCGGTCGGCGACGAGCTGGTCGCCAAGATCACCGAGCGGGTGGCGCGGCTGCGGGTCGGGCCGGGCTCCGACGAGCGCTCGGAGATGGGCCCGCTGGTCACCGGGGCGCACCGGGACAAGGTCGCCTCCTACCTGGACTCCGGGGTCCGCGAGGGCGCCACGCTGGCGGTGGACGGGCGGGTGCACCCGGTCATCGGCGGCGGCGAGAACGGCTTCTGGCTCGGGCCCAGCGTGCTCGACCACGTCACCCCGGCGATGGGCGCCTACACCGACGAGATCTTCGGGCCGGTGCTCTCGGTGGTCCGCGCGTCCACCTACGCGGACGCGGTCCGGCTGGTCAGCGACAACCCCTACGGCAACGGGACCGCGATCTTCACCAACGACGGGGGAGCGGCGCGGCGGTTCGTGTTCGACGTGGAGGCTGGGATGGTCGGGGTCAACGTCCCGATCCCGGTGCCTATGGCTTATTACTCGTTCGGGGGGTGGAAGGCTTCGCTGTTTGGCGACACCCACGTGCACGGGACTGAGGGTGTGCATTTCTACACCCGGGGCAAGGCGGTTACGTCGCGGTGGCTTGACCCTAGCCACGGCGGGCGTGTAGTCTCGGGTTTCCGGTGAATAAGTAGTTATCCGCTGGGCGCGGGGGCGTAGCTGGCCTTTTCCCGGCGCAATAAGCGCCGGGAGAAGGGCCCCCAACGCCCCCGCTGGCGTCGCTATCGCTCGCCCGCTCGGCTGCGCCATCGCTCGTGCTGGCCGCCCGCAGCGCATGTGTGGCACCCGGCGGGTACATGGATGGCATGGGTGTGCTCATCGGGACCTCGGGGTGGCAGTACAAGGACTGGCGCGGGGGGCTGTATCCGGCGGGGGTGGCGCAGCGGCGGTGGCTGGAGCATTACGCCACGCAGTACATGACGGTGGAAAATAACGGGTCGTTCTATCGGCTGCCTTTGCGGGAGACGTTCGAGGGGTGGCGGGAGCGGACGCCGGACGATTTTGTGATGGCGGTCAAGGCGAGCCGGTATCTGACGCATGTGCGGAAGCTGCGTGATCCGGCTGAGCCGGTGGCGCGGTTGCTGGGGGCGGCGGCGGGGCTGGGGCCGAAGCTGGGGCCGATTCTGGTGCAGTTGCCGCCTACCTTTCAGGCGGATCCGGGGCTGCTGGACGCGTGCCTGGAAGAATTCCGGGGTGCCTGGCCAGCGGTCCGGGGTGATGGGCCGGAGGTGCTGCGGATCGTGGTCGAGCCGCGGCACGAGTCGTGGTGGACGGATGAGGTCCGGCAGGTTCTGGCCGATCACGATGCCGCGTTGTGCTGGGCCGACCGGCTCGACCGGCCCGTTACCCCCTTGTGGCAGACGGCCAGCTGGGGGTTCCTGCGGTTCCACGAGGGGACTGTGGACCCCTGGCCGCGCTATGGGGAGCAGGCGTTGCAGGCCTGGGTCGGGCGGATCCAGGAGGCGCATCTCGCGCGGGCCGATGTGTACGTGTATTTCAACAACGACCCGGGGGGTGCGGCCGTGGTCAACTCGGCGGAGTTCGCCGCGCTGGCCCGGGAGGCGGGGCTGGCCGTCACCAGGACCCCGGAGGTGGGTGAGGTTCCCCTGACGGCCCCCTTACCGACGTGGTGAACCGGCGCTAAGGGGGCCCCGCCGGGGTTCAGCCTGCGTAGTTGCTGAAGACCGGCTCGTAGGCGCCGGACTGGCCGGACGCCGTGGGGTGATAGGACTCCGAGACGTCCAGGAAGTTGACCGAGTGCAGCCAGCTGCTGGAATCGCAGATCTCGTGGCCGCTGAAGGCCCCGCGCACGTCGGCGAACACGTCACCGTGGCGGGCCGCGGCCGCCTGGATCTGGCTGTCCAGCTCGTTGGCCCCGTTGTTGAGGTCGGTACGGTCGGTCGTGCTCAGCCCGATGCAGGAGGAGGACTTGGACAGGTCATACAGGTCCGGGTAATCGAGGACCACGACCCGGGCGTTGGGGGCATCCGCCTTGATGGCGCTCAGCACCGAGTCCAGCTCGCCCGGCAGTTGCGAGGCGATCAGGGATTCCGCCTTATTCACGGCGCTGACGCAGCTGCTCGTGAACTCCAGCACGCAGGTCTCCATCACCGAGGAGAAGCCGACGTCGTTGCCGCCGATCGTGATGGACACCAGGGTGGTGGCCGTGCTGAGCACGGACAGCTGGGAGCTGAGCACGGTCGCGGTGGTCGCGCCCGAGCAGGCCTCGGACACATACGCGGCGGGCTGGTTCGCGGCGTCCCACAGGGCGGGGTAGGCCTTGGTGCTCTGCTCACAGGACCCGCTGGAGCCGATGTAGCTCCCGGCTCCGACACCGGAGGAGTACGAGTCACCGAGCGCCACGTAGTGCACGGCCGACTGGGCGCTGGCCTGGGCGGGGACCAGCACGGGCAGCGCTGCCGCGGCGAGCGCGGCGGCGCCGGTCAGGAGAGCGAGGACGGCGGAACGGGGGCGGGGGGCTCGATGGCGCACAGGTCCTCCTTGACAGCGCCGTGGTGAACTACTCATCAGTAACTGCGGCGCGAACCGGCGCGTCAAGGCATGGTCATTGTAACGATCGGGGGTCTAGTCAGAGCGCGGCGAAGGCGTCCTCCAGGATGGACAGGCCCTCTTCCAGCAGTTGCTCGCCGATCACCAGCGGGGGCAGGAAGCGCAGCACGTTCCCGAACGTCCCGCAGGTCAGCACGACCAGGCCCGCGGTGTGGCAGGCCCTGGCCACCTGGGCCGCGGTGTCCGCGGCGGGCTCGAGGGTGCCCGGGCGGACCAGTTCGATGGCGATCATCGCCCCGCGGCCGCGCACGTCGGCGATGACCGGGTAGGCCTCGGCCAGCTTGTGCAGCCTGGGCAGCATGATCTCGCCGATCCGGCGGGCCCGGCCCGGCAGGTCCTCGGCCGCCATGGTCTCGATGGCGCCGAGCGCCGCCGCACAGGCCACCGGGTTCCCGCCGTAGGTGCCGCCGAGACCGCCCACGTGGACCGAGTCCATGATCTCGGCCCGCCCGGTGACCGCGGCCAGCGGCAGTCCGCCGGCGATCCCCTTGGCCGTGGTGACCAGGTCGGGCACGACGCCCTCGTGGTCGGAGGCGAACCAGTCGCCGGTCCGGCAGAACCCGGTCTGGATCTCGTCGGCGATGAGCAGGATGCCGTGCTCCCGGCAGAACTCGGCCAGCCCGGGCAGGAAGCCGTCCGGCGGCACGATGAAGCCGCCCTCGCCCTGGATCGGTTCGATGAGGACCGCGGCCACGTTGTCCTCGCCTACCTGGGTGTGGATCAGCCCGGTGATCACGTCGAGCGCGTTCGCGGCGCACGCCTCGGGGCCGCCCGGCCAGCGCAGCGGGTAGGCCATCGGCATCCGGTAGATCTCCCCGGCGAACGGCCCGAACTTGTCCTTGTACGGCATGTTCTTAGCCGTCAGCGCCATGGTCAGGTTGGTCCGGCCGTGGTACGCGTGGTCGAACGCGACGATCGCGGGCCGGCCGGTGGCGTGCCTGGCGATCTTGACCGCGTTCTCCACCGCCTCCGCGCCGGAGTTGAGCAGCGCCGAGCGCTTGTCATGGTCGCCGGGGGTCCGCCGGGCCAGTTCCTCGCAGACCGCCACGTACTCCTCGTACGGGGTGACCATGAAACAGGTGTGGGTGAACCGGTCGGCCTGCTCGCGGATCCCGGCCGCGACGCGGGGCGCGCTGTTGCCCACCGAGGTCACGGCGATCCCCGAGCCGAAGTCGATGAGGGAGTTGCCGTCCACGTCGATGAGCACGCCGCCGCCGGCGGCGCTGATGAACACCGGGAGGACATGGCTGACCCCGCGGGCTACGGTGGCCTCGCGGCGGGCCAGCAGCTCGCGCGAGCACGGTCCGGGGATCTCGGTGACGAGGCGGCGCACCTGGGCCAGGCCCGGGCCGCCCTGCAGAGGCGATTGCACGGTCATACAGGAGACGATAAGCCACGAAGCCCCCGCTGTGGCCAGCCCAGTCTGGCCAAATACTGCGGGCCGGGATTCTCCGTGGCCGCCGGCCAGCGGATTGGATCAGCCGGCCAGCGGCCGGTTCAGGCGGCCGGCGGGATGGCGGTCACGGTCGCGAGCACGTGCCCGGAGGCGTCCCGCAGCGTCACCCGGGTCAGCGTGGCCCCGGCGGGCACGGCCAGCGCCAGGTAGCGCCGGGCGGTGATGGTGACCGGGCGGATCCGCTGGCTCGTCCCGCCGGACAGGGTGGCCACCGCGGTCGCGGTCCGGGCATTGACCAGCCCGGCGTACGCGCATCCGCCGTCGCATTCAGAATGGCTGCCTCCTGAGTCACATCACATACGAGCACCAGTCGCCTACGCAGCGTTGCATGAGACTGCGAGAATATTTGGCTTCTGGCCGGCGGGTAAGACCCCCCGTGGGGGCCGCCGGGAACCGGGGGATAGCGGTCCCGGAGCGGAGGGCGGTAGGGCATGGACGCCTCGACGGTGCTGACCGGCCGGCAGCGCGGCAGTCTCACGCGGATCCGGGCCCGTGAGGAGGCTGCCTTCCGGGCGCGGGTTCCCCGGTCGCTGGCCCTGGGATCGAAGGCCCGGCAGGCCATGCCGGGCGGGGTGCCGACGCCGTGGATGGCCGGTTACTACCGGACCCCGACGCTGTGGGTCGCCCACGGCCGCGGAGCGACGTTCACGGACGTCGATGGGCACTGCTACCTCGACTTCAACGTCTGCGACATGTCGGCGATCCTCGGCTATGCGCATCCCCGGCTGACCCAGGTGATCGGGGAGCAAGCCGCGCGGGGGGTGCAGATGTTCCTGCCGGCCGAGCCGGCGCTGGCGGTGTGCGAGCAGCTCAGGCTGCGCTTCGGGCTCCCGATGTGGCAATTCACGCTCTCCGCGTCAACGGCTAACGCCGAGGCGATCCGGATTGCCCGGGTGGCCACCGGCCGCCAGGGCGTCCTGCTGTTCGGCGGCAAGTATCACGGGATGCTCGAGGAAACGCTGTGGTCCGACGATGGTGCCGGGCTGGAGCCTGAGGAACTGGGTGTCGGAGTTGCGCCCCCTGACCTGGCGGTGGTCGATTTCAACGACCTCGATGCGGCCGAGCGGGTGCTGCGGCAGGGACGGACCGCCGCGGTCCTGATCGAGGGGGTCCTGACCAACTGCGGCACGGTGCTGCCGGAGGCCGGTTTCCTGCCCGGACTGCGCGAGGCCTGCACGAGATACGGCACGTTGCTGGTGATGGATGAGACCCACACCCAGTTCGACCTGTTCGGCGGCGCCGTCGCCCGCTACGGCATGAGTCCTGACATCGTCACCGGCGGCAAGGGCATCGGGGGTGGCATCCCCATCGGCGCCTATGGCCTGACCACCGAACTGGCCTCCCTGGTCGAGTCGAAGTGTGCGGACGAAACCGGGACTGTGGAAGGAATCGCCCTGGGCGGCACCCTGTTCGCCAATGCCCTGTCGCTCGCCTGCACCGAGGTCGTCCTCACGGAGCTGATGACCCCCGCTGACTACGACCGGATGGCCGGGCTCGGCGGGCGCCTGGCCGATGGCATCGAGGCCGCCGCGTGGGCCCGCGGACTCGACTGGCGCGCGCACAGATTCGGTGCCCGCACCGGCTACTGCCTTCGCCCGGAACTCCCCCGGACGGCGCGCGAGGCCCACGCCAGCCTGGACCCGCTGTTCGCTGACACCCGCCGGGTGTACTTCGCCAACCGCGGCGTGTGGGATGCCATCTCCAGCGCCGGGCCACACCCCGGTTTCTCCCACGAAGCCGGCGACGTCGATGTCTATCTGGGGGTCCTGGACGACTTCCTCGATGAGATGTGCGCACGCTGAGTCCTGGCCGGGCGGCGCCCGGCCGTTAGGGTGGGCCGGGCAGGCGGCCCGATGACGCGGACTCTGGCAGGAGCAGGCGGTGCACACTTCCCAGGGGCTCTTCGACGGGGTGTTCGGCCGAGGCGCCGTGGACACCTCCGACCAGGCCTGGCTGCAGGCGATGCTGGACACCGAGGCCGCGCTGGCCCGGGCGCTCGAGCAGGCCGGGATGGCCGCGCCGGGCGCGGGTGCGGCGGTCACCGCGGCGGCCCGGGCCGAGGCGTTCGACGCCGCGGAACTGGGCCGGCAGGCCGCGCTGACCGGCAACCCGGTGCCCGCGCTGGTCCGCGCGCTGACCCGGATGCTGCCTCCCGGTCCCGCGGGCGCGGTGCACCAGGGCGCGACCAGCCAGGACATCGTCGATACCGCGGCCATGCTGCTGGCCCGCCAGGCGCTGGGGGTGATCTCAGACGACCTGGCCGCCGCGGCCGCCGCGGCGGCCCGCCTGGCGGCGGTGCACCGGGACACCATCATGATCGGCCGGACGCTGCTCCAGCAGGCCGTGCCGGTCACCTTCGGCCTCGTCGCGGCGGGCTGGCTGACCGGCCTGGACGAGGCTGCGACCGCGCTGGACCGGGTCGCGGCCAGCCGGCTCGCGGTCCAGTTCGGCGGGGCTGCGGGCACCCTGTCCGCGCTCGGTGACCGCGGGCCCGAGGTCGCGGCGCTGCTGGCCGCGGAACTCGGCCTGCACACCCCGACCGTGCCCTGGCACACCGACCGGCTGCGGATCACCGAGATCGGCGGCGCGTGCGCGGGGGTGACCGGGGTCCTCGGCAAGATCGCCCGGGACGTCACCCTGCTCGCCCAGTCCGAGGTCGGCGAGGTCGCGGAGGGCGGGGGCGACGGCCGCGGTGGCTCATCCGCCATGCCGCAGAAGCGGAACCCGGTCGCCGCCGTCGCCGTCCTGGGCTGCACCCGGCAGGTCCC
Organism: uncultured Actinomycetes bacterium; assembly: GCA_963718305.1. Taxonomy (GTDB): domain Bacteria; phylum Actinomycetota; class Actinomycetes; order Streptosporangiales; family Streptosporangiaceae; genus RYN-230. The sequence goes on along the minus strand of CAVQZG010000017.1, from coordinate 154,442 downwards.
CGGGCTGGTCGCCACCCTCGTGGCCGCCGCGGAGCAGGAGCACCAGCGGGCGGCCGGCGCCTGGCACGCGGAGTGGGAGCCGCTGGCGGACCTGCTCCGGCTCACCGGCTCGGCCGCGTCCTGGGCTGCCGACCTGCTCGGCGGGCTGGAGCCCGATCCGGGCCGGATGCGCCGCAACCTCGATGCGGCCGGCGGTTTCCCGATGGCCGAGCACGCCGCATCGCTGCTGGCGCCCGCGCTGGGCCGCACCGCCGCCCATGACCTGGTGGCACAGGCCAGCGCCGCCGCCGTCTCGGAGGGCCGCACGCTGGGTGAGGCGTTGCTCGACCTGCTGGAGGCGGGCCGGCTCACCGAGGCCGGGGTCACCCCCGGGCAGGTCACCGCCGCCCTGGACCCGGCCGGGTACCTGGGCGCGGCCACGGGGTTCGTGGACGCGGCCCTGGCCGCGCATACCCAGGCCGCCAGTTAGGCTTCCTGGCCGACCGCAGCCGCCGCTGCGCGAAATCGTGAGGCGAGCCGGGCCAGCGGCCCGTCGCAGTGAGCCGGGAAAGGGCGGAACCAATGGACGATGCCGAGCGCACCGCGCAGGGGATGACGGTCCGACGTGAGGTCCTCGGCGACGAGCACGTTGACCGCGCGATCGCCGCGACCACGCCGCTGACCGAGCCGTTCCAGGACTTCATCACCCGCTACGCGTGGGGTGATATCTGGTCCCGGCCGGGACTGTCACGGGCCGAGCGGAGCATGATCACGCTCAGCGCACTGGTGGCCCTGCGCCAGGAGCATGAGCTGGCCATGCACCTGCGGGCCGCGCTGCGCAACGGCGTGACACCCGACCAGATCCGCGAGGTGCTGCTGCACACGGCCGTGTACGCCGGGGTCCCCGCGGCGAACCGCGCGTTCGCGATCGCCCGGGACGTGCTGCCGGAAACCGGCTGAGCCGGGCCGCGAGGGCCAGGGGCGGCCCGGCCGCAGTGTCCGTATGACGAACGACTGTACTTATCGCGACCACATCGCCATTATGGTGTCGGGGAAGCGCGGGTGCCCGCTGCGGGTACTTTCTGCGGGTGTTTGCTGCGAGGTGTTCGCTGCGAGGTGTTCGCTGCACTGGGCAGGAGGATATGGCGGAGATCGTTTCACTGGCCGATGCCGTCGCACGGGCCGTCCACGACGGGGATTCGGTGGCGATGGAAGGGTTCACTCACCTCATCCCGTTCGCGGCCGGGCGGGAAATCATCCGGCAGCGCCGGCGCGACCTGACCCTCATCCGGATGACCCCGGACGTGCTCTATGACCAGCTCATCGGGGCGGGCTGCGCCAGCCGGCTGATCTTTTCCTGGGGCGGCAACCCCGGGGTGGGCTCACTGCACCGGTTCCGCGACGCGGTGGAAAATGCCTGGCCGGGACCACTGGAGCTGGAGGAGCACAGCCACGCGGGGATGGCGAACCGGTACGTGGCAGGCGCCTCGGGCGTGCCGTTCGCGATCTTGCGTGGTTACAGCGGCACCGGCCTGGAAGGCCTGCCCGGCCTGGATGGGCAGCCCGCCATCCGGTCTGTCACCTGCCCGTTCACCGGTGAGCGGCTGACCGCCGTGGCCGCGCTGAACCCGGACGTGGCGGTGATCCACGCCCAGCGCGCCGACCGGGCCGGGAACGTGCAGTTGTGGGGGATCACCGGGGTGCAGAAGGAAGCGGTGCTCAGCGCCGGGCGCTCGATCGTCACGGTCGAGGAGATCGTGGATGAGCTGGCGCCCGAGCCGGGGGCGATCGTGCTGCCCTCGTGGGTCGTCGACTACGTGGCCGCGGCGCCCGGCGGATCGCATCCCTCGTACGCGCTGGGCTACTCCGCCCGCGACAACGACTTCTACCAGGCCTGGGACGCGATCAGCCGGGACCGGGACCGATTCAGCCGCTGGCTGGCCGAGGAGGTGCACGGCGAGGCGGGCTCGCTGGCCGGCGCCGGGGCTGGCGAGGGAGGATGTGGGTCATGAGCGTCACCGGGGCAGCGTCAGCGGCGACGGCGGACCCTGCCGCCTTCACCGCCGACGAGATGATGACCGCCTGCGCGGCCCGCGCCCTGCACGACGGCATGACCTGTTTCGTGGGCATCGGGCTGCCCAGCGCCGCGGCCAACCTGGCCCGGGCCACGCACGCGCCGAACCTCGTGCTCATCTACGAGTCGGGGACGATCGGGGCTAAGCCGGACCGGCTGCCGCTGTCCATCGGCGACGGGATCCTCGCCGAGACCGCCGACGCCGTGGTGAGCGTGCCGGAGATCTTCAACTACTGGCTCCAGCCCGGCCGGATCGCGGTCGGCTTCCTCGGCGCAGCCCAGATCGACAAGTTCGGGAACATCAACACCACGGTCATCGGCACCGAGTACGCCCAGCCCTCGGTCCGGCTGCCCGGCGCCGGCGGTGCCCCGGAGATCGCCGCATCGTGCCGCGAGGTGATCGTGGTGGTCCGGCAGAGCCACCGCTCGTTCGTGGACCGGGTGGACTTCGTGACCTCGGTCGGATTCGGTGACGGGCCCGGATCCCGTGAGCGCCTGGGACTGACCGGGGCGGGCCCCCGGAAGGTCATCACCGATCTGGGCATTCTCGAGCCGGACCCGGCGACGTGCGAGCTCACGCTGACCGGGCTGTATCCGGGGGTGACCGTGGCCGACGTCCAGGCCAAGACCGGCTGGGAACTCGCGGTGTCGGATTCGCTGGTGGTGCTCGAACCGCCCACGGCGGCCGAGCTCACCGCGCTGCGCCAGTTGCACCACGGGCCAGCCGCACAATGGGGCCAGCTGAACCGATGAGCCAGCTTCGCAGCAGTGAGAATAAGGCGGACTAGCCGAGCTAGAAGGAGCAGCAGCCCGATGACCACGCACCCGCCATCCCCGCCCGCCGGGCTGATCCTGCCTTCGTACGAGCGGCCCCGGGGACTGCACCCGCCGCTGGACTCGCCGGGCTACCGGTCCACGGCGCTGCGCGCGCCGCGCCAGCCGCTGCAGATGCTCCCGCAGGGGCTGACCGAGATCACCGGCCCGCTGCTGGGTGAGGGGCGGGTCGCGCCCGCCGACGCGGACCTGACCACCCAGCACGCCGGTGAGCCCCTCGGCGAGCGGATCATCGTGACCGGGCGGGTGCTGGACAGCGACGGGCGGGCCATCCCGGACACCCTGGTGGAGATCTGGCAGGCCAACGCGTCAGGCCGGTACCAGCACAAGGTGGACAACCACCCGGCCCCGCTGGACCCGAACTTCTCCGGCGCGGGCCGCTGCCTGACCGACTCCGAGGGGCGGTACCGGTTCGTGACCATCAAGCCGGGCGCCTACCCGTGGCGCAATCACCCCAACGCCTGGCGGCCCGCGCACATTCACTTCTCGCTGCTCGGCCGGGCCTTCACGCAGCGCCTGGTGACGCAGATGTACTTCCCGGGTGATCCGCTCTTCGAGTACGACCCGATCTTCAACTCGATCCCGGACCCGAAGGCCCGCGAGCGGCTCATCTCCCGGTTCGACATCAACCTCACCGAGCCGGACTGGGCGCTCGGCTTCGAATGGGACATCGTGCTCCGCGGCAGCACCGGGACCGTGTTCGAGGAGCAGCGGTGACCGGGCTCCCGCTCACGCCGTCGCAGACGGTCGGGCCGTTCCTGGCCATCGCGCTGCCCTGGCCGGACGGCCCGACCGTGGTGCCCGCGGACACCCCGGGCGCGATCACGATCACCGGGCGGCTGCTGGACGGCGAGGGCGCGCCCATCCCGGACGGCCTGATCGAGACGTGGCAGGCCGACCCGGACGGCCGCTTCGATCATCCCGATGACCCGCGGGGCGCCGTACCGGCAGCGGCCGGATTCCGCGGCTACGGGCGCTGCCCGACCGGCCCGGACGGCAGTTACCACATCATCACGCTCCGGCCCGGCGCGCTGCCCAGCCCGGACGGCGGCCGGGAAGCGCCGCACCTGGACGTGACCGTCCTGGCCCGCGGCCTGCTGGACCGGGTGGTGACCCGGATCTATTTCGCCGACGAGGCGGAGGCGAACGCCGCCGACCCGGTGCTGTCCGCCCTCGCCGACCCGGCCCGCCGGGACACCCTGATCGCCGCGGCCGCCGCGGACGGCACCTGCCGGTTCCAGTTCGACATCCGCCTGCAGGGCGAGCACGAGACCGTCTTCTTCGATGTCTGAGCTGATGACTGGCCCGGTGCGGCTGGCCGCCGCCCTGGACGGGCCGCGTGACGCACCGGTGCTGGTGCTCGGCAACTCCCTCGGCACCACCCGGGACCTGTGGGAACCCCAGCTCGCGACGCTGGGGGAGCACTTCCGGCTGCTCCGCTACGAGCATCGCGGGCACGGCGGCTCGCCCGCCCCGCCCGGTCCGTACACCCTCGCCGACCTGGGCGCGGACGTGCTGCGCCTGCTCGACGACTTCGGGGTGGAGCACGCGTCGTACTGCGGCGTGTCGCTGGGCGGGATGGTCGGGATGTGGCTGGCCGCCCACGCGCCCGGGCGGATCGACGCCCTCGCGGTGTGCTGCACATCCGCCCGCTTCCCGGACACCGGCCTCTGGGTGCGGCGGGCGGCGGCCGTGCGGGACGGCGGCCTGCCGCCCATCTCCGCCCAGGTGGTGAGCCGCTGGTTCACGCCGGACTTCGCGGCGCGCCATCCGTCGGTGCCCGCCGGCTTCGCCGCCACCCTGGACGGCGTCGACCCGGAAGGGTACGCAGGCTGCTGCGAGGCCATCGTGGCCATGGACCTGCGGCCCGACCTGGCCGGGATCTCCGCCCCCACGCTGGTGATTGCCGGGTCGGAAGACCCCGCCACCCCGCCGTGGCACGGGGCCGTCATCGCCCGGGGGATCGCGCGGTCCCGGCTGGCCGTTATCCGGGGGGCCTCGCACCTGGCCAACGTGTCCGCCCCGGCCGAGGTGACCGCCGCGCTCAGCGCCCACCTGCTCGCGATGACGCCGCCTGGCCTCGATTCACCGGCCCGCTGGTCCTGAGCGCCCACTGGTCCGGGCCACCCCGTGGTCCTGGCCGGCTAGAGAGAACCCCGGGGGGCCACCCACTCAACCGGCTGCCCGGTCACCGCGGCGATGCGGTCGTAATCCGCGTCGTAATGCAGGACCGTGGCGCCGTGCTCCTCGGCCGTGGCCGCGATGACCAGGTCGGGCAGCGGGAAGTGCCGGTGCTGGCGGTGTTCCGCGAGCATCCGGTGCACCGCCAGCGCCCGGTCCATGGCTGCGGCCGTTGTGTCCATCCAGCGCTGCCCATGCAGGGCCGTCCACAGCACCTCGTACGCCGCGGGGTCGGGGGCGTTATTGAAGTACTCCAGCGCGGTCATCTGGCAGACGGCCAGCCGTCCCTCGGTGAGCAGCCCGGCGAACCTGGCCCGCGCGCCGGGGTGCCGGGCCTGCGCCACGTACGCCGAGGTGTCGGCGAGGTAGACCGGCCCGGCCATCAGCCGCTGGACCCGGCGTTCTGCTCAGCCGCGTCCTCGCGGGCCAACTCGTCGAGTCGGCTCAGGTCCCGGCCCCCGCCGTAGCGGAAGCTGTCCGCGCTCCCGGTGTAGTCCATCTCGACGCTGTCCAGCGCGGCGAGGATCTCGGCGGCCTTCGCCTTCTGCGCCTGGATCCGCAGCGCCTCGTTGATCGTCGCCACTTTGGTGTCCGTGCCCAGCACCACGCGCGCTGCCTCCAGCCAACCGTCATTGACGTCCACAGTGATGCGCGTCATGAAGCCAATGATACACCAAGATCTCTATAGGAGAAGCACCATAGTTAGTGAGAGGTAATCACCAGATTCATGGACGGTGGTGCGCCTATCGAGCGGGGGATCAGGGCATCAGCGTCGGTACCGGACTGGCTGGATCCGCGGCAGATCAGCGGGTGGGGCGGAGGTGGGGGAGTACCGGCCGGATGACCGCGTCTGCCCCGCGCACGGGGCGGCTGCCGAGCAGCACCCGGGTCAGGTCGTGCCGGGTGTCCAGCAGCTCGTCCAGGGCCAGGTTCAGGTGCCGGCCGCTGACCCGCAGCGGCGCCGCCGGGTCCGGCGCCGAGCCGTTGAGCTGGCGATCCGCGGAACCGCCGGGCTGGTTAGCCGCGGAACCGTTCACCGGGGCCAGCACGGCCGCCCGGGCGGCCCGGCCCTCGGCCGCGTGCACGGCCGCCCGGCGGAGCAGCTCGCGGATGAAGGAGGCGTTCACCCCTTCGGTCCGGGAGACCACCTCGCTGGCGCTGGCCCGGCTGATCCGCAGCCGGCCCTGGTACAGGCGGAGCAGGCGGCGCCGGGCCACGGCGTCCGGCAGCGGCAGCCGAGCCGTGTGGCCGACCTGGCCCGGCCGCGCCGCCAGGGCCTCCTCGAGCAGGTCGGCCCGGTTGGTGGTGAGCAGGAAGGTCACGTTGGCGTCGTCGCTGAGCGCTTCCATCTCGCCCAGCAGCTGCAGCAGCAGCGGGTCCAGCGGCGCGTGCGGGCCACGCGGCTCCGCCGCGAGCTCGACGTCCTCCACCACCACGATCGAGGGCTGCAGGGTCCGGGCGATCGCGCAGGCCTCGCCGATGAACCGCAGCGCCGCGCCGGAGATCACGATCGCCGTCACGTCCGGCAGCTGGCCGATCAGGTACCGGACGGTGTGCGTCTTGCCCGTTCCCGGGGGCCCGTGCAGCAGCACACCCCGCTTCAGGTGCTGGCCGCTGGCGCTGAGCTCATCGCAGTGCCGGGCGATCCCGAGGACCTGGCGTTCGATGCCGTCCAGCAGGTCCGGGGGCAGGATCACCGTGGACCGGTCGAGCCGCGGCCGGTCCAGGAACCCCGCCGCGCTGCCGCTGGCCAGTCCCCGGACGTCGGCGTCGAACGAGATCACCTGCCCGCGGTAGACGTTGTGCCGGACCGCCAGCGCGCGGATCTGGTCCAGGATCTGCCCGGCCGTGGCCTGATCCGCCGCGGTGACCTGCACGCGGACCGCCTCGCGCCGATCGTCGTCCGCCGGGCCGCGCAGCAGCACCGCGTACCGCTGGCCGGCCTGCCCCGCCACGAGATAAACGCCGCAGATTACGCACGCCCGGGTGATCCCGCCCGGCCCGGCCGGGCGGGCCGCGGTAGTGACGCTGCCGATCCCCGGGACGCTGGCCGGCCAGCGCGGAAGCTCGGCCGCGGTCAGGTCGGCCAGGTCGAGAGGGCCGCAGCGGACTCCGGTCAGGCCGAGCAACTCGTGCCGCAGGCCGGGACCGGCGAGCCACGCGTCCAGCCCGGCTTGCACGTTCACCTGGTCGAACGCGGGCCACGACGCGGTGACCACCGGCCACCCCGCAGCCTGCGGGCCGAGGTGCGTGGCCAGGGCGCGCCGGACCGGCGCATCGTCGCCGCGGGCCGCGGCCACGGCCACGCTGAGGACCCGCCCGGCCAGCCGGGCTACGTCGGCAAGTTCCGGCCGGGGGCCCAGCCCCACGGCGGGCCACGGCCGGATAGCGAGAAGTCCCCTGGGTATTCCCAGAATCCCCACGGGTGCAGCATAGACACGGGCGGACCGGATTATCGGGGCAACAGTGAGCGGGCCCGGGATTCAATGGCCGCCTCGGACAGCAGGACAGCCTGCGCGGCGTCCCCCAGGGGGATGAAGCTGTCTTCGCTGTTAACGCGGGTGATCGTCCCGGTGAACCCGGCGTTGACCAGAGTGGTGATGACGGCCTCGGACACCCCGCCGCTGCGCCTGGTCTCGTCGGCCACGAGCACCCGCCCGGTGACCGTGGCCTCGCGCAGGATGTCCTCGGCCGGCAGCGGCGCGATCCAGCGCAGGTCCAGCACCCGGCAGCCGATGCCGCCGGCCGCCAGCCGGGCCGCCACCCGCAGGCTCATCCGCAGCCCGTTGCCGAACGTGATGATGGTGAGGTCGCGCCCGTTCCCGTAGCCGCGGGCGCTGCCCACCGGGACGTAGCCGGCCGGCCATAGCCCCGGCGGGTCGTAGGGGGCGAGCCAGCCCGCGTCGCCGGCCCGGTGCAGATCCCGGGTGTGGTACAGCGCGATCGGCTCGAGGAAGACACAGACCCGGCCGTCCGCGTCCGCCGCGGCCAGGCAGGTCCGGAGCATGGCGGCCGCGTCGTCGGGCCGGGCCGGGCAGGCGACGATCAGGCCGGGGATATCCCGCAGGCTGGCCAGCGCGTTGTCGTTGTGGAAATGGCCGCCGAACCCTTTCTGATAGGCGAGGGAGGCGATCCGCAGCAGCACCGGATTCCGGTACTGGGCCTGGGAGAAAAAGGAGAGCGTCGCGGCCTCGCCGCGGATCTGGTCGGCGGCGTTGTGCAGGTAGGCCAGGTACTGGATCTCCGGGACCGGCAGCAGCCCGGCCAGGCCCGCCCCCAGGGCCAGGCCCAGGATGGACTGCTCGTCGAGCAGGGTGTCGAACACCCGCGCGGCCCCGAACCGTTCCGCCAGCCCGCGGGTGACCCCGTACACGCCGCCTTTGCGGGCCACGTCCTCGCCGAACACGAGCAGGCCGGGGCGGGCGGCCAGAGCGTCAGCCAGCGCCGCGTTGATCGACTGGGCCAGGGTGAGGCCGCCGGCCGATTCGGGGAGCCGCCCGGCGAAGGCCTCGTCCCGGCGCGGTGGTTCCGCGGCCAGGCAGGCCCCGGCCCGGACCTGCTCGGGATGGTATGGCGCGAGGGGGGCCATCACCTGGGCGGCGGTGGCCAGGCGGGGGCTCCCGGCCACCTCGGCGGCGAGGGCGAGGATCCGGGCCCGCGACTCCTCGTAGCGGGCCCGCACCCCCGCCGGGGTCAGCAGGCCCGCCGTTACCAGCAGCCGGGCCGTGCCGAGCAGCGGGTCGGCGGCCAGGTCGGCGGCGACCGCGGCCGGGTCCCGGTAGCCGCTTTCCACGTCCGAGCCCGCGTGGCCGCCGAACCGCACCATGGCCAGGTGCAGGAACGCGGGGGAGCGCCGCTCCCGGACCCAGGCCGAGGCGGCCAGCGCCGTGTCGTACACGGCGGCCAGGTCCGACCCGTCGGCGTGGAAATACCCGACGCCCGGCACGGACCGGGCGGCGGCCCGGACCCATCCGGGGGGCGTCCGCACGCTGATGCCGAGCCCGTTGTCCTCGATCACCATCAGCAGCGGCAGCGGCAGATGCTGGTAGGCGCAGTAGGCGGCGGCGTTGATCGTGCCCGCGGCGGTGGAGTGGTTGAGCGACGCGTCACCGAGGCTGGCCGCCACGATCGCGTCCGCGGGCCACTCGGCGGCCCGGCCGAGCCGGGCCACCCGGTCCAGGGCGAAGGCCAGGCCCAGGGCGCGGGGGAGGTGCGAGGCGATCGTCGAGGTCTGCGGGATGATGTGCAGCCGCGGGTGGCCGAACACCTTGTGGCGGCCGCCGGCGATGGGCTCGTCCGCCGCGGCCACCAGCCCGAGCAGGACATCGCGGATCCCGTCGCGCGGCGGGGTGGCCTGCTGGCAGCGGGCCAGGTAGAAGGCGCCGGAGCGGTAGTGCAGCAGGGCCGGGTCGGTGATCCGCAGCGCCGCGGCCACCCCCGCGTTGCCCTCGTGCCCGGATGACCCGATCGTGTAGTACCCGGCGCCCCGGGCGCGCAGCCACCGCGCGGCCAGATCGAGATGGCGGCTGGCCAGCTGCGCGCCGAACAGGTCCAGGCCGCGCTGCCCGGTCAGGGAGGAGCCGGCCCGGATCGGGTCCGGCCCCGCGCGACGCTCCCCGGTGCCCTGGCCCGGCTGCCTATCCAGCGCCCCGAACGCCTCGCCCAGGTGACACTCGACGGCGTCTCGTTCTGCCTGACCTGGGCTCATCCCTCTACCGTAGGACGGCTTGCTCTACGGTGGGTGCGGCACTGTTGCTGGCGCTATCGAAGGAGGCCCCATGCTGCCCTGGTCCGCCGACCTGGCCGGCCGAATCGACGAGCACGTGATCACGAGCGAGCTGCTGCGCGGGAACCCGCTGGGCGACCCGCACGAGCGGCCGCTGTGGGTCTACGTCCCGCCCGGCTACGACGAGGACCCGGCCAGGCGGTACGCCACGGTGTACGTGATCCAGGGCTACACCGGCCACCTGGCCATGTGGCGGAACCGCTCGCCGTACCGGCAGCCGTTTCCCGAGACGGCCGACGCGGTGTTCGCGTCCGGGCAGGCGCCCGGGGTGATCGTGGTCTTCGTGGACGCCTGGACCCGCTACGGGGGAAGCCAGTTCGTGGACTCCCCGGGCACCGGCCAGTATCACTCCTACCTGTGCGACGAGGTGGTGCCCTGGGTGGACGCGCACTACCGGACCCAGCCAGCGGCGGCGCACCGCGCGATCACCGGCAAGTCCAGCGGCGGCTTCGGCGCGATGATCACGCCGATGCTCCGGCCGGACCTGTTCGGGGCCCTGGCCACGCACGCCGGGGACTCGCTCTACGAGCTCTGCTACATCCCGGAGTTCGGCAAGTCCGCGCGTCACCTCCGGGACTACGACGGCGACATCTGGCGCTGGTGGGAGGACTTCAACTCCCGGGTTTCCTTCACCAAGGAGGCCGATCACGAGCTGCTGATGCTGCTGGGCGTGTCGGCCTGCTTCTCCGCCACCCCGGATGGCCAGGTGGAACTGCCGTTCGAGCCGCAGACCGGCAGGCTCCGGCCGGACGTGTGGCAGCGCTGGCTGGACTGGGACCCGGTCCGGATGGTGCCGCGCTATACGGAGGCGCTCCGCGGGCTGCGCGCGATCTGGATCGACGCCGGGAAGCGGGACGAGTGGTTCCTCGACCTGGGCGCGCAGGCCTTCCGTGCGGCCCTGGGCGAGGCCGGGGTGGCCGACGAGGTGATCCATTTCGAGTTGTTCGAGGGCACCCACATGAGCATCGACTACCGGTATCCGGCCTCGCTGGCCTGGCTGGCCACCCGCATCGCGGCCTAGCGCCCGGACCTGGCCCGGAAACGGTCAGCCGGCTTGGTAATAAAGTCGTAAGCCCAAATAGGGGTCCGCTCGTGAACGAGTACGCGGGATAGTACGTGCTCGGGTTTTAAATGTCCGCCCCTCCTCACGAGCGGAGAGACACGATGCGTTACCGCAGATGGGCGCCGGCGGCCCTCGCCATTCCCGCCCTGTTGCTGGCCGCGTGCGGCAGCAGCACCTCACCCAGCACCTCAGCGAGTACCGCGAGCGGCGGCACCAAGTCCGCCTCAGCCATGTCCACCAAGTCCAGCTCGATGGGCGGCAGTTCCGGGATGAGCTCGTCCGGCACCGCCGCGCTGGAGAAGATCAAGACGGCCATCGGCCCGGTCCTGGCCGATTCCAAGGGCCTCACCCTGTACTGGTACGCCAAGGACACCAAGATGGCCTCGGCCTGCACCGGCTCCTGCGCCACCGCCTGGCCCCCGCTCACTGGCAAACCCGAGGCGGCCATGGGCGTGCATCTGGTCGGCAAGTTCGGCACGATCAAGCGCGCCAACGGCGCGCTGCAGGCCACCTACAAGGGACACCCGCTGTACACCTACGCGGGCGACAGCGCCCCCGGCCAGACCAAGGGCAACGGGCTGGGCGGCGTCTGGCACGTGCTCCACGTCAACCCGAAAGGTGCCGTCGCGGCAGGCGCGATGATGGCCTCGCCCACCCCGTCGGCGTCTAAGTCGAGCAGCAGTTCCGGGGGCGGCGGCTACGGGGGCGGCGGCTACTGAGCCCGGCCCGGCCGGCCGGGGAGCCCGATCGATACGGTCTTCCTGGCCGCGGTCCCCGTCGCGGCCATCGGTTTCATCCTGGCCTGGTTCCTGCGTGAGGTCCCGCTGCGCTCGACGGCGGGCGCGGTCGATCTGGGCGAGGGCATCGGCGCCGGCTCTGCCGAGCGGTCCTCGGTGCAGGAGGTGGAGCGTGCGCTGTGCCGGCTCGCCGACGCGGACATGCGCCGCCGCGGCTACGAGCGGCTGGCCGCGAGAGCCGGCCTCGACCTGCCCGGGGGAAGCTGCTGGGTGCTCACCAGGCTGGCCAAGCAGGGACCGGTGGTCGGCGAGGAGCTGGCCCGGCAGGCCCATGTGAGCGTCGACTACGGCCGGCCTTACGTGGACACGCTGGTGAGCGCGGGTCTCGTCGAGCGGGCGGACGGGGTCCTCGAGCTGACCCCGGCCGGGGGCGCCGCCGCGGACCGGCTGTTCGCCGCGCGCCGTGAGGCGCTCTGCGAGCTGCTCCAGGGATTCGACCCTGAGCAGCACGCGGACCTGGCCGCGATGCTGACCCAGCTGTCCCGGGCCCTGCTCGGCGACGACGCGGACCGCCAGCTCATCAACCAGTGAGCGCACGCTGGCTCATCGCTGGGCGACCCGGCCGCGGCCGGCGCGCCCGCCGGACCGCCGGCGAGGCTAGGCGGTCTCCCCGAAAAGATCGTTATTGACGCGGGAAAGGTGCGTGCGCATCGCCTCGGTGGCCCGGTCGCTGTCCCGGACGCGCAGCGCCGCGACCAGCTCCGCGTGATCGGCCTGATATCGTTCCCGGCGCTCACGTGACGCGCTGCGCCGCTTGAGGTCACCCCAGGAGTGGCCGTGCCGGGCGGTCTCGATGACCGCGTAGAGCTGCCCGAGGAGCGGGCTGTGGCTGGCCGCCATGATCGTGCGGTGCAGGGCCAGGTCCCAGCTCTCGAACTCGTCGTAGCTGACCGCCCGGTCCCCGCCGGCCAGGCAGCGGTCCATCTCCCGGAAGTCCCTGGCCGTCGCCCAGGCCACGACGAGCGGCATCGCGAGCGGTTCCAGCAGCCGCCGGATGGTCATCACATCGGCCGGTGCGAAGCCGGTGCTGGCCTCACCGGCCAGGCTGGCCGCCGGGTCCGGCCGGGCGGAGGCGCTGCCCCCGGTCGGCGGCACAGCACTGGTGTCCTGGAGGACCGCCCCCGGGCCGGAGCTTCCGGACCCGGTCGCCTCGTGCTGGGCCGGGTCGTGCCGCAGGAAGGTGCCCCGCCCGACCTCACGGGAGATGTGTCCCTGGGCCTCCAGGACGGCCAGGGCGTGCCGGATCGAGGTGCGGGTCGCGCCCATGTCCGCCGCGAGCCTGCGCTCGGTGGGCAGCCGGGAACCCGGCCCCAGGCCGGCCCGCGCCGACTCGGCCAGGATCAGCTCGGCCAGCCGGTAGTTCAGATCGGCCGGCATCGGAGTCCTGGCCCTTGCTGCGTTCTGCATCCCGTCGCTCTCCCCAGTGCTGCCCTGCACGCGCCACCCGCGGTGGAGGACAACCAATCCTACCAATCGATACCATACCGTGACTGGTTAGGGTAGTTAATTTGCCCTTAACCCTCTTGACCGCCCTAAGAAACTCGACCTATGCTCCGACCAATCCGATGTATACAACCAATTTGAGGCATCGACAACCAATCCAGGGCGGCCACCCGGCCCGTGCCCGACGATGCCCCAGCCATCACCAGCTAAGGAGATCGGGCACGTGAGGCTCGCCACCATCGCCACCCCCGACGGGCTGCGGCTGCATGTCCGGGCCCGTTCCGGCTACGTCGACGTCGCCGAGGCCACCGGTGACCCCCGCTTCGCCTCGCTGCACTACGTCCTGGAGGCCGGGCTCCCGGCCATGGATGCCATCCAGGCGCTCACCGGCGCTGACGGGCGCGAGATAGCGGAGGCCGACTTCGGCCCGGCGGTGCCGGCCCCGCCGCGGATCCTCTGCCTCGGCCTGAACTACAGCGAGCACGCCCTCGAAGGCGGCCGCGAGGTCCCTACCTGGCCCGATGCTTTCGTCAGGGGTGCGGACAGCGTGCTGGGCCCGTACGCCGACCTGGTCAAGCCGGCCCTCACCGACCGGTTCGACTACGAGGCCGAACTCGGCATCGTCATCGGCGCGGGCGGCCGTTACATCACCGCCGACAAGGCCCTGGACGCGATCGCGGGCTTCGTGGTGCTGAACGACGCCTCCGCCCGCGACTGGCAGCGGGCCGCGAGCCAGTGGACGGCCGGCAAGAACTTCGAGGGCAGCATGCCTCTCGGGCCCGAGGTGGTGACCACCGACGAGCTGGACGTCTCCGACCTGGCCATCAGTTCCACGCTGAACGGGCAGGTCATGCAGTCGGCCCGGACGTCGCTGATGCTCGTCGATGTGCCCAGTGCGGTCGAGTTCTTCTCCTCGTTCACCCGGCTGGTCCCCGGCGACGTCATCGCGACCGGCACCCCGGGCGGGGTGGGCTTCGCCCGCACCCCACCGGTCTGGATGCACCCCGGTGACGTCATCGAGATCTCGGTCGAAGGACTCGGCAGCATCCGCAACCGGGTGGTCGCCGAGGAAGACGCCCCGTCGGACTGGCGGTGGCGTCCAGGCGTCCCGCTCAAGGCCGGTTTCTGAGCCACCGCCCCCTATTTCGAACAGCTCGTAGCCCGATCAGCTCGTAGCCCGAACAGCCCCTATCCCGAATGAAGAGCACGTCACTCCACCCAGGTACGGAGGGGGACAATGAAGTTCACGACCCTCAGGCGCGTGGCGGCAGCGATGCTGGCCGCCGGTGTCCTGGCTGCCTGCGGCAGCAATTCCGGTGGCAGCAGCTCAGCTGGTGCCAGTTCCGGCAGTAGTTCCGGCGGCAAGCTCACCGTGGCTGACGTCGCACCTTTCAGCGGCGCGGACGCCGCGCTCGGCCCGACATACCTGGCGTCCTGCTACGGCGCGACCGCGGCCATCAACCAGGCCGGCGGCGTGCTCGGGCACACCCTGACCTGCAAGAGCGTGGACACCCGGGGCGATCCCGCGGACGCGGTTCCCGCGGTGAACCAGATGTTCGCCTCCACGCCCAATCTGGCCCTGGTCATCGGCTGCACGTCCGATGAGGCCGCCTCCGTGGCCCCGGTCATCAACGCGCACAAGATGGCCATGTTCTGCATGACCGGGCAGTCGGAGTTCGACCACGTCCACTACCCCTACTTCTACCGGCTGGTTCCTCCCGACCTGGAGGAGTCCTACGCCATGACCGCCATCGCCCAGCAACTGCACTACAAGCGGATCGCGCTGGCGTTCGGCAACGACATCGGGTCCCAGACCTTCATCCAGCCCGCGATCAGCGCGCTGAAGAAGGCCGGGATAACCCTGACCACGAACCAGACGCTCGACCTCAAGGCCACCACGTTCCGCAGTGAGGCGGAGGCGATCATCCAGTCGCATCCGGACGCGATCATGACTGAGGCACTCGGGGCCGCGGATCCGACCCTGTTCTCGGAGATCAAGCAGCTTAACGGCGGCAAGATGATCCCGATCATCGGCACGTCCGCGGCCATCTCGCCCGCCTTCTTCAAGTCCGCGGCGGCCGCGGTCGGTACCTCCGCGTTCGTGTCCGGGTTCCACGCGGACAACCTGGTCGTCGAGTCCACCGGACCCGCCTACCAGGCGTTCTCGAAGGCGCTGCTGTCCCAGCAGGGGAAAGTGCCGGGCGCCACCGGTGACTTCACCACCTACCTGAGCGCTCCGGGCGGCGTGCACCTGTACGACGGGATCAACCTGGCCGCCCTGGCCATGGTCATGGCCAAGAGCACTACCCCCAGCGTCTACGGCCCGGACATCGTCAAGATCGGGAACGGGGTGGCCGGCGCCACGGTGTGCTACTCGTTCGCCCAGTGCCTGACCCCGCTCAAGGCCGGGAAGGCGATCAGGTACGAGGGACCAGGCGGGCCGACCAACTTCGATGGCTACCACGACTCGACCGGCATCTTCCAGGTCGATACCTACACCCCGTCCGGCGCGGTGAAGGTAGTCGGCAACCTGACCGCGGCCCAGCTGAGGGCCCTGGCCGGATGACCATAGGCCGGATGACCACGGTCCGGATGGCCGTGGTCATGCGCCCCGCCGCCCAGGCTCTCACCTCCCCCCGGGGGAGCCTGGGCGGCCGGGGGGACGCGGGCGAAGCGGGGGCGGGGCGCGCGTGACGATCTTCCTGTCCTCGCTGGGTTTCGGGCTGGTCACCGCCTCCGTGCTGGCGATCGCCGCGGTCGGGTTCACGCTCCAGTTCGGCGTCACGGACGTGCTCAACCTGGCCTACGGCGCCATCATGATCGCCGGGGCGTTCGTGGCCTACGTGGTGAACCAGGCCGGCCTGTCGGTCTGGCTGGGCCTGGTGGTGGCGGTGATCGTCTGCTCCCTGGGCTCAGTGCTGCTGAATTCCGGGGTGTACACGCCGTTCCAGCGGCGCGGAACGTCCCCGATCACGATGGTCATCGTCTCGCTCGGGATGACCCTCATCATCGAGTTCGGTGTCCAGGCCCTGGCGGGCGGGACCGCCGTCTCCTACACCATGAGCCAGGGGAAGACCTTCCACGCGGGCGGCCTGATCCTGAGCGTGGTCCAGGTGATCGTCATCGCGCTGAGCGTGCTGGTCATGATCGGCGTGCACGTGCTGCTGCGCTACACCCGGCTCGGCAAGGCGATGCGGGCGACCGCGGCCAACAAGTCGCTGGCCCGTAACTGCGGCATCCGGACCGACCGGGTCATCACCGTGACCTGGGCGCTGACCGGCGGGTTGTGCGGGCTGGCCGGCGTGGTGTTCGCCATGGACTCGGGCAGCTTCGACGCCACCGCGACCGACCTGTTCCTGGTGCTCATCCTGGCCGCGGTCTTCCTGGGCGGCCCCGGCCAGGCGTACGGCGCCATGCTCGGCGCCGTGGTCATCGGGCTGGCCACCGAGATCAGCGCGGCCTACATCACGGCCGACTACAAGTACGTCGTCGCGTTCGTCGCGCTGCTCATCATGCTCGGCGTGCGCCCGACCGGGCTGATCGGCGCCCGGGCATGAGAGTCAGGCGGGGAGCCGGATGAACGCCTTCTATCTCATCAACCTGCTGGTGTACGCCGCGGTGGACGCCATGGCCTGCCTGGGCCTCAGCCAGCAGTTCGGGGTGGCCGGCGTCACCAATTTCGGCTTCATCATCTTCCAGGCCGCGGGCGGCTACGCCGCGGCGGTCCTGTCCCTGCCGCATGACTCCGCCAACGGGGGATTCCAGTCCTACCTCGGCGGGCTGAACCTGCCGTTCCCGGTGCCCTGGATCGGGGCGGCGGTGGTGGGCGGGCTGATCGCGGTGCCGTTCACCTTCCTGGTCGGCCGGCGGCTGCGCGGTGACTTCGCCGCGGTGGGGCTCCTGGTGACCGCGGTCCTGCTGAACCTGCTCGTGACGAACTACCGGCCGCTGCTGAACGGCGACGCGGGCCTCTCGCTCATTCCCACGCCGCTGCACGGCGACAACGTGTTCAGCGTGCAGTCGGCCGGCTATCAGTGGGCGTTCACGGTGCTGGCCGTCGCCCTGACGCTGGCTGTCTACCTGCTGGTCCGCCGGATCACCTGGTCCCCGTACGGCCGCAGCCTGCGCGCCATGCGGGACAACGACGTGGTCGCGGACTCGCTGGGCAAGAACCTGCTCTCGCTGCGCACCGCGATGCTGGTACTCGGGGGTGCGATCGCCGGGCTGAGCGGCGGGATCCTGGTCACCTACATCACCACCTGGTCCCCGGCGGCCTGGGGCTACGCGGAGACGGTGGTGCTGTTCGCCGCGGTGATCATCGGTGGGGCGGGTAACCATCGCGGCGCGATCCTCGGGGCCATCCTGGTCCCGGTGGGGTTCGAGGAGATCACCCGGTTCATCCCCACGTCGAACAACCTGCCGCCGAACCTGATCCCGTCGCTGCAGTGGGTCGCGATCGGGCTGCTTATCGTGATCTTCCTGTGGTTGCGGCCGCAGGGGATCCTGCCGGAGCGCAAGCGGGTTATTGACCTGCCGGGGTCGGCTGGTTTGGGGTCGGCGAGGGGGGACGTGGCGAGCGCGGGGTCGGCGCCGATGGACGTGGCGAGCGCGGGCTTGCCTTCCGATGCGTCGGCTGAGACCGAAGGGCGCTCCCGCGCTCCGGCAGATGGTGACCGTGGTGGCATCTACGCCCGCTATTCGCCCCGCCCATCGTCGCCTCAGGCTTCTGACGGGGAGGGGGCGGCTTCGCTTCGCTCGCCTGCGCCTGTGGCCTCGCCCTCGGCTTCGCTTCGCTCGCCTGGGGCCGGGGTGCCTGACGGGGAACGCCCCGTGGTGCTGGAGACGGTGGATGTGGTGCGGGAGTTTGGCGGGGTGCGGGCGGTGGCGGGGGTGTCGTTCCAGGTGCGGAGGGGGACGCTGACGGGGCTGATCGGGCCTAATGGGGCCGGGAAGTCCACATTGCTGGCCATGCTGGCGGGAACGCTGGGGGTGACGTCGGGGAAGATCATTTATGAGGGGCGCGACGTCACCGGGATGGCGGCGTACCGGCGGGCGCGGCTGGGGCTGGTCCGGACCTTCCAGCTGGCCAGCGAGTTCAAGCGGCTGACCGTCATGGAGAACCTGCTGTCCGCGGTCCGCGGCAACCGGGGGGACACCCTCCGCGGTTCCCTGCTCGGGAAACGCTACTGGGGGGCGGACGAGGCCGCGGCGATCGCCCGGGCGCAGGCCATCCTCGAGCGGTTCGGCCTGGAGCAGTTCGCCAACCACTACGCCGGCGAGCTCAGCGGCGGCCAGCGCAGGCTGGTTGAGATCATGCGGGCGCTGATGACCGAGCCGACCGCGCTGCTGCTCGACGAGCCGATGGCGGGCGTGCACCCGAACCTGGCCCGCCGCATCGGCAACGAGCTGGTCGCGCTGTGCGAGGAGGGGATGACGATCCTCATGGTCGAGCACGAGCTGGCCATCATGGACGAGTTCTGTGATCCAGTCGTGGTGATGGCCGAAGGGGCCGTTCTCGCCGAGGGGACGATGGAACAGCTGCGCAGGCGCAGCGAGGTCGTGGAGGCCTACCTTGTCGGCTGAGCTGGCCCTGCATGGTCTGCCGCTGCGCGCGGATAAGGTCACCGCCGGCTACGGCGGCGACCCGGTGATCCGCGACATCACGGTGAGCGCGGACCCGGGGGAGGTGGTCTCCCTCGTCGGGCCCAACGGGTCGGGCAAGAGCACGCTGCTCAAGAGCCTGGTCGGGGTGGTGCGGCTGTCGTCCGGCACGGTGAAGGTCGGTGACCGGGACCTCACCAACTCAGCGCCCGAGGAAGTCGCCCGGGCCGCCGTCGGTTACGTGCCCCAGGTAGATGACGTGTTCAGTCCGCTCACCGTCCGGGAGAACCTCGAGATGGGTGGCTACTTGCTGCGCCGGGCCCAGGTGGCGGAGCGGGTCGAGCGGGTGCTGGCCATCTTCCCCCGGCTCGGCGGCATGCTCGGCCGCAGCGCCGGGAAGCTCAGCGGCGGCGAGCGCAAGATGCTGGCCATGGGGCGGGTGCTCATGCTCGACCCGGGCCTGTTCCTGCTCGATGAGCCGACCGCGAACCTCGCTCCTATCGTGGCCACCGCACTGCTCACCGAGCACGTCCGCCAGCTGGCGACCAGCGGGGCGGCGGTGCTGATTGTCGAGCAGCGCGCCAAGGCGGTGCTGGCCATCTCGGACCGCTCGTACGTGCTCGGCGGCGGCGAGGTGCGGATGGCCGGCACGCCCGCCGAGCTGTCCGCCCGCCCTGATTTCATCGAGTCCTTCCTCGGGGCTGGGCGTACGATCAGGTGACATGGCGGGTCAGGGCGGCACGGCGACCGGCGGTGACCCAGCGCAGGGGGCCGCCGCGGATCCCGCACGGTACCTCCAGGTACAGACGACCACCGACTCCCGGGCCGAAGCGGTCGAACTCGGCCGCGGCGCCGTGGAGGCCCGGCTGGCGGCGTGTGCCCAGGTGGCAGGGCCGGTGGTGAGCAGCTACTGGTGGGAAGGCGACCTCGAGCGGGCTGAGGAATGGCTGCTGCTCCTCAAGCTCCCGGCCGCGCGCTACCAGGAACTCGCGGACTTCCTCACCCAGCGGCACAGCTACGACGAACCGGAGATCGTCGCGACGCCGATCGTGGCGGGATCCGCGGCCTATCTCAGCTGGATCGAGGAAGTAACCCAGCCCCAGTAGCCGTGGGCCGGACGGGACGCCTGGCTGGCGTCACCTCGCCATGAAACAGGAGTTCCGGGGGCCTCCGGGAGATACTTGCCGGCTGGTGGGCCCGCACTGGCCCGGGCGGGTCATCAAGCTTGCGGCGCGTTCCACATCGTCACGACCGGCTGGTCGTGCTCGGTGCCCAGGGTGGACAGGGTCCCCGTGTCCAGCCGCAGCAGGCGGCCGGCGGACGGCTCCAGGCCAAGCCAGCGGGCCGCCAGGGCCCGGAGGAAGTGCCCGTGGGACACGAGGGCCACGTCCCCCTCGGCCAGTAGCGGCCGGACCCGGGCCAGCACCGCATCGGCGCGCGCCCCGACCTGGTCCACGGTTTCCCCCGGGTGTGCGGCGTCACCGGGAATCACCCCGTCGCGCCACAGGTACCAGCCGGGATGCTGCTCCTGGATCTGGGGCGTGGTCATGCCCTCATAGCCGCCGTAGTCCCACTCCTGGAGGTTGGGATCGGGCTGGGCGTTCAGCCCGGCCAACTCCGCGGTGCGCACGGCGCGCTGCGCCGGGCTGGTGAAGGCGGCCCGCACTGGCCGGGCCGCCAGCGCCGGGGCCAGCGCCTTAGCGGCCGCCTCGCCCTCCGGCGTGAGCGGGATGTCCGTCCGCCCGGTGTGCCGACCGGCCTTGCTCCACTCCGTCTCGCCGTGCCGGAGCAGGATCAGTTCTCCCATACGCCCATCTTCGCTGACCCGGCCGTGGGTGGCACGCCCGCCGCCTTATCGGGCTTCCGCCCGGAGCGCTGTCCGCCTGGCCGGGCTTCCGCCCGGACCGCTGCCCACCCCTGCCGGGGTTCCGCAAAACCGGGTTGACCCATCGGCCTTTCACATGTAAGTTTTTCCTGACAGGTGAAAGAAAGGCGATCAGAGAGTGACGCTGACCAGTGACGAGCTGCTTACCGTGCTCACGGCGGTGGCGAATCCGCATCGGATGCGGATCGTCGCCGAGCTGCGGGACGGCCGGGTGCACGTCAGCGAGCTCGCCCGGCGGCTCGGCATGTCCCGGCCGCTGCTGTACATGCACCTGGACAAGCTGGAGAAGGCAGGCCTGGTGGCCGGCCAGCTGGAGCTGTCCGAGGACGGCAAGGCCATGAAGTACTTCGAGCTGGCGCCGTTCGACCTGCACCTCAACGCCGAAACGATCATCACGGCGCTGCGCGACGGCAGCGCCGAGGGCGGAGACACCATGAAAGCGAGCACTCCATGACGCACGGGCCCGCTCTGGCCTCTGGCGCGAACATGACGGCCATCTCCATCAGCGTGGGAATCATCTTCATCGTCGGTGCGGTCATTGCCGTGGTCGTCTGGTCCTACTTCCGCCTGCAGAGCCACCGCGCCGACGCGGTGGCCATGGCCGAGTACCGCAAGCTCGCCGAGGAGGCCGTGGCCAACCAGCAGGAATTGCGGACCGAGCTGGCCAAGCTGACCGAGCACGTGCAGGCCGTCGAGCAGCTGATGCGGGACGTGGGATGAGCACGCCGCACCCTGATGGCCCGGCGGGCGGCCCCCCGCCGCCCGCCCCGCGCGGTGCCCCGGGCCGCCGGGCCGTCCCGTCCTCGCTGAGGCTCTACCCCAACCCGCTGCGGCTGGCCGTGTCGGGCAGCACCTGGCGCGCGGCCGGCTTCCTGGCCGGGTACGTCTTCGTCGCGGGCTGGCTGCTGTTCGCCGTCGCCTTCACCGCGACGGTGACCGCCACCGTGTTCCTGATCACGCTGGCCGGGATCCCGCTGCTGGTCGGGGCGGCGGGCGTGCTGCACGGCTGCGCCGCTGCCGAGCGCGCCCGGCTGCGACCGGTGCTGGCCGGGCCGCTCCGGGGCGGCTATCGCCCGGTGACCCAGCCGGGCATCATGGCCCACGTCAGGACCTGCTGGCGGGACCCGGCCACCTGGCGTGACGCCGCCTACCTGATCGGGCTGTGGCCGCTGCTATTCATCATGGACACGGTCGTGCTCACCGTCTGGCTCACGCTTCTCGCCGGGGTGACCCTGCCGGCCTGGTACTGGGCGCCCCGGGGCAACGTTGGCCTGGGCTACGCCAACGGCACGCCGATCCACGGCGTGACGCTCGGCTATTTCCCGCATGGCCCGCACGGGGCTGGCGGGTGGGGGCTGTATGTGGACACGCTGCCCAAGGCCCTGCTGGCCGCGGCGGTCTTCCTGGCCGCGTTCCTGCTCTTCAACTACGTGCTCGTGCTGACCGCCCGGGCGCACGCCTGGATCGCCAGCTCGGTGCTGCGCGCTCCCGTCGACCCGCTCGCCCCGGCGAAGGAGGTGCTCGCCCGCCCGGGCCCGCTGGGCCCGCTGCACACCGCCAGGTAAGGCCGCGCCCCCGCCCACGAGGGATCAGCTCGTGGGCGGGAGCAAACGACAGACTCACGCACCGCCCTTGAGAGAAGGCCATAATGCGCCAGCCGTCTAGTTCAGTATTGCCGGAAACCGGGTCCGCCCGCGACGACCCCCGCCGCGCGCCCCGGCCGCGGGCGCCGATCGTCGAGCGCATCGCCGGCTGGAGTGCCCGGCACCGCAAGACCGCCGTCCTCGGCTGGCTCGCCCTGGTCGCCGCGGTGTTCATGGCCGGGCACGTGCTGCCGGCCAAGAACGTGCCCTCCAACGACGCCGGCCAGTCCGGTCAGGCCGAGCAGACCATGCAGCGGCTCGGGGTGGTCGCCCCGCCGCAGGAGTACGTGCTGATCCAGACCCGGGGGACCGGCCGGTTCGGCACGGACCCGGAGATGCGCCAGGCCGTCCGGCAGGTGGTGACCGCGCTCTCCGCCCTGCCGCACTCCGCGCGGGACATCACCTCACCACTCGATCCCGGCCACGGTGCGCTCGTGGCCAAGAATGGCCGCAGCGCGCTGGTCACCTTCCAGGTCCCCGGCAAGATCAGCAACGAGGACCAGGCCGTGGCCCCTGACCTGGCGGCCGTGTCCACGGTCGCGGCCCGGTATCCCGGCCTGCGGATCGCCGAAGTCGGGGACGCCAGCGAGGACCGGATAGGCGGCGCCCTCATCAGCCGGGACTTCCGCAAGGCGGAGGTCACCTCGGTGCCGATCACGCTGATCCTGCTGATCGTGGTGTTCGGCGCACTGATCGCGGCAGGGATCCCGCTGCTGCTCGCCGCGACCGCTGTGATCACCGCGATCTCCCTGCTCGCCATCCCTGGACAGTGGCTGCCGGTGGGCAGCTCCACGTCAGAGGTAGTGCTGCTCATCGGGATGGCGGTCGGGATCGACTACTCGCTGTTCTACCTGCGCCGGGAGCGGGAGGAGCGGGCCCGGGGCGCGGATACGGCCACTGCGCTGCGCCGGGCCGCGGCCACCTCGGGCCGGGCCATCGTGGTGTCCGGACTGACCGTGATGATCGCGCTGGCCGGGCTGTTCCTCACCGGGTACTCGGTCTTCACCGGCGTGGCCATCGGCACCATCGCCGTGGTCGGGGTGGCGGTGGCAGGCTCGCTCACCGCGCTGCCCGCGCTGCTGTCCTGGCTGGGCCCGTGGGCTGACCGGGGACGGGTCCCGTTCCTGGGCCGCCGCGCCGCCGCGGCCCGCCCCTCCCGCCTGTGGGCCGCGCTGGTCCGCCGGGTGGTGGCCCGTCCCCTGGCCTGGGGGTCGGTCGCGGCCCTGGCCATGATCGTGCTCGCCGTCCCCGCCCTGGGCCTGCGCCTGGGCAACCCGCTGGACGGTGGCTTCTCGGCCAAGGTGCCGGCGGTCGCGGCCCTGAACCGGATCGAGCACGCGTTCCCAGGCCGCCCGGGGCCCGCCCAGGTGGTCGTGACCGGTCGCGGCCTGGCGGGAAACCAGGTGGCAGGCGCGCTCACCGCGCTTAAGGGCCGGGCCACGGCCCGCGGGCCGATCCGGGGGCCCATCACTGCCGTTCCGGTGGCGGACGGCCGGGCCCTGCTGGTCAGTGTCCCGCTGGCCGGGAACGGGGTGGATGCCGTTTCTGATCATGCTCTTCTCACGCTGCGGGACCATGTCCTGCCGCGGACCCTCGGCCAGGTGCGCGGGATCAGCTATTCGGTGGCTGGTAACACGGCCCAGAACTACGACGACATCGCGGTGCTGCGCACCCGGACCCCACTGGTGCTGGGGGTGGTCGCCGTGCTCGCCTTTGCCCTCCTGCTCGTGGCGTTCCGCTCGGTGGCCATCCCGCTGGTCTCCATCTCGCTGAACCTGCTGTCGGTCGGCGCGGCCTACGGCCTGATCACCTACGTCTTCCAGGATGGCCACGGGGCTGGGCTGCTCGGCTTCACCCGTTACGGCGCGATCGTGCCCTGGATCCCGCTGTTCATCTTCGTGTTCCTGTTCGGGCTGAGCATGGACTACCACGTGTTCATCCTGAGCCGGATCCGGGAACTGCGCACCCGCGGTGCGGGCCCGGGAAGCAGCACGGGCCTGCTCAGCACCCGCGATGCGGTAGTGAACGGCGTCGCGAGCAGCGCGGGCGTGGTGACCAGCGCCGCAGTGATCATGGTGGCGGTGTTCTCGATCTTCGCGACGCTGCACCTCATCCAGCTGCAGATGCTGGGCGTGGGCCTGGCCGGCGCGGTGCTGATCGACGCCACGGTGGTCCGCGGCATCCTGCTGCCCGCCTGCCTGGCCCTGCTCGGCGAGCGGACCTGGTATCTGCCCCGCTGGCTGGCCTGGCTGCCCGGCGGAGGAGCGGAGGCCGGTGCGGCGGCCCCGGCCGGCCCGGCGCGCCTCGTGCCTGAGCAGGAATCACGGGCCGTGCGCTGAGTCCCGCGCGTCCCGGTCCGGCCGCCTGGCCGGACCGGGACACCGGTCACGCCGTCGCCCTGCACTGCGTGACCAAGATCGACCGCTAGGCCGCCGCACCATCGTCACTGCTGCGCGGCCCGGGCCAGGCGCTGTGGTCACGGCGGCGGCTGGCTAACGGGCCGGCCGGGTGGCAGGGGTCTGACTCCGGGCGCCGGGATCGGGCCGCCGGCCCACTAGGGCCCCGGCTCGCGGCTTCCTGACCGTTTCCTGTGAGCTTGCACATAATCTCTGGACGCTGACGTCAGTGTCACAAAAGCATGGCATGCTGGTGGGGATCCATGACACCGGCGTCAGTTAGCGCTGCCGCGCCGAGCCGCCCCACGATCCCCGAGGCCCCCTTGCGCGACACGCTCAGCCCAGCCCTGTCCGACGTGCGATCACCCCTCCCCGAGGTGGGCCGCCCCGCGTCGGGAGATCCCGCGCCAGGAGAGCCAGGACCAGCCCGGCCGCCGGCGCCGCGCCGTCCCCGGGCGCCGATGGTCGAACGGATCGCCTGCTGGAGCGCCCGGCACCGGATCGCGGTGGTCGTGGGCTGGCTGGTGCTGGCCGGAGCGGCGCTCGTCGCCGGGCAGTTGCTGGGCACGCAGAGCCAGCAGCAGTACGACCCGGGGCAGGCCGGCCGGGCGGAGCAGATGCTGCACCAGCTCCACGTGGTCAGCCCGGCCCAGGAAACCATCCTCATCCAGGCCCGCGGCAGCTCGCCCGGGGACACTTACGCCCGGAGCCCTCAACTGCGCGGCGCGGTGGCCGACGTGGTCCAGGCGCTGCAGCGACTGCCCCACGCGGCCCGGGATATCCGGTCCCCGCTCAGTTCCGGGGGCCAGGCCCTGGTCTCGGCCAACGGCCGCGCCGCGCTGGTCACGTTCCAGGTGGCCGGCCCGCACGCCAGCGCGGACGTCACGGTCCACGCGGACCAGGCCGCGGTGGCCCGGGTGCAGGCCGCCCATCCGCGCCTGATCGTGGCCGAGGCGGGTGACGCCAGCACCGACCAGGCGGCCAACACGCTGATGGGCAAGGACTTCCACAAGGCTGAGCTCACGTCGGTGCCGATCACGCTGATCCTGCTGCTCGCGGTGTTCGGCGCGCTGATCGCCGCGGGCATCCCGGTGCTGCTGGCCGGCAGCGCGGTCATGGTCGCGGTCTCGCTGCTCGCGGTGCCCAGCCGGTGGCTGCCCATCGGGTCCAGCACCTCCGAGGTGGTGCTGATCATCGGGATGGCGGTCGGCGTCGACTACTCGCTGTTCTACCTGCGCCGGGAACGGGAAGAACGGGCCGCCGGGGCGTCCTTCCCAGCGGCCCTGGCGACCGCGGCGCACACCTCGGGCCGGGCCATCGTGGTCTCCGGGCTGACCGTGATGGTCTCGCTGGCGGGGTTGTTGCTGACCGGGATCGACCTGTTCACCGGCATCGCGGTCGGCACCATCATGGTCGTCGGCGTGGCGGTCATCGGCTCGCTCACGTTCCTGCCGGCCTTGCTGTCCCTGCTCGGGCCGTGGGCCGACCGGGGCCGGATCCCGTTCCTGGGCCGTCACCGGACCCAGGCCCGGCCGTCCCGGCTGTGGGCCGCGCTGGTGCGCCGGGTGGTGCGCCGGCCGCTGCTGTGGGGCGGGGCCGCCGCGCTGGCCCTGCTGGCCGTGGCCGCGCCCGCGCTGGGCATGCGCACCGGCACCCCGGCCATCGACCTGCCGTCCAAGCTCCCCGTGGTGCAGACCCTGGACCATATCCAGCGCGCCTTCCCCGGCCAGGCCCCCGCGCAGGTCGTGGTGATGGGCGGTGACGTGTCCGGGCCGCAGATGCGGGCCGAGGTCGCGGCCCTCCAGGCCAGGGCCTCGGCTCACGGGGTCATCCACCGGCCGGTCACCGCCCAGGTGGTGGGGGATGGCCGCGGGCTGGTGATCTCCGTTCCGCTGGCCGGTGATGGCACCGATTCGGTGTCCCGCCACGCCCTGCTCGACCTGCGCGACCACATCCTGCCCGCCACGATCGGAACCGTGAGCGGAGCCAGCTACGCGGTCACCGGCAACACGGCCAGCGGCTACGACTTCAACGCGGCGCTGCACTCCCGCACCCCGCTCGTGTTCGCCGTGGTCGCGGGCCTGGCCCTGATCCTGCTCATGGTGGCGTTCCGCTCGCTGGCCATCCCGCTGATCTCGATCGGGCTGAACCTGCTCTCGGTCGGCGCGGCGTACGGCCTGATCACGCTCATCTTCCAGGACGGGCACCTGCAGGGACCGCTCGGTTTCACCTCGTTCGGCGGGATCATCCCGTGGGTGCCGCTGTTCATGTTCGTGTTCCTGTTCGGGCTGAGCATGGACTATCACGTGTTCATCCTGAGCCGGATCCGTGAGCTGCGGGCCCGCGGCAAATCCCACAATGACGCGGTGATCGGCGGAGTGGCGGCGTGTTCTGGCGTGGTGACCAGCGCCGCGGTCATCATGGTCGCGGTGTTCTCGATTTTCGCCACGCTGTCCCTCATCGAACTGAAGATGATCGGCGTCGGCCTGGCGTCCGCGGTGCTGATCGACGCCACCATCGTGCGCGGCATCCTGGTGCCGGCCGCGCTGGCCCTGCTCGGCGACCGCAGCTGGTATTTCCCCCGCTGGCTGGAGTGGCTGCCGGGCTGGCGGCTTGAACCGTCCGGC
The DNA here is from genome assembly GCA_963718305.1 of uncultured Actinomycetes bacterium. GTDB lineage: Bacteria > Actinomycetota > Actinomycetes > Streptosporangiales > Streptosporangiaceae > RYN-230. The sequence goes on along the minus strand of CAVQZG010000017.1, from coordinate 127,133 downwards.
CCGGAGCCGCTGACCGGTGCTGCTGCGCCCGCGACCAATGCGCCCGGGACCAGTGCGCCCGCGGCGCCGCCCGCCCGGCCCGTCGCGGTGCGGCCCATCGCGGCGCTCTCCCGACGGGAGCCAGAGGTACTGTTGGCAGGTGAGCGAACCGGGTCCCGGGAGGGCGCGGCCTGACGGCCCAGCGTCACCCGCCGCCCCGGCATTAGCGGAGGCCACAGCCTCTCCCGCCCCACCCTCTCCGGCCACGGCGGCGGTCCCGGCGCCCCGGCCCGAGCCGGACATGGTTCCTGAGCCGGTCGCGGTTCCTGAGCCGGCCGCTGGCTCCCAAACCCGGCGCCGCCCGCTGCTGACGGTCTTCGCGGCCGTGGCCTGCCTGTGCTGCCTCGCGGTAGCGGCGCTGGCGGGCCGCGCGGCCGTCGCCGGGCAGACCCGCCCGCCGACCCCGGCCGAACGGGCCGCGGCCGCCTCAGCCGCGGTCGCCGCACGCTGGCGATCCTGGCCCGCGGGCCGGATCTTCCCGGCCGCCCTCGGCTACACCACCACCCTGCGGGGCCGGGAGACGGCGCGCCGAATCGGCATCTCGCCGGACTACCGCTGCGCGGCCGCGCTGGACACCGCGCTGGCCGGCCCGGCCCGCGAAGAGGGCTGCCGGGCCGGCATCAGGGCCAGCTACGTCGACGAGCTGGACGGTGTCATCTACACCACGGGCGTGCTCGCGTTCCCCGACCGGGCCCGGGCCGCTGCCTTCACCCGCCGCCTCCCGTCGTCCCGGCCCCCGGCCGCCGCACTCCGCGCTCTGGCCCTGCCCGGGACGGATAGCGCCAGGTTCACCGCCGCGGCCCGCCAGAGCGCGACCGCCCGGCAAGATGGCCCCTACGTCCTGCTCACCGTGGCCGGGTACGCCGATGGCCGGCCGGCCGCCGCCACCGGCGAGTACGACGCCGCCGCGTTCAGCGCCGCCGGGCAGCTCTCCCGCGAGATCCTGACCCCGCTCAACCGGGCTGCCGTGGTCAACTGCGCCCGGCGGCAGTGGTCATGCTGACCGGGCCGGTCCGGTTCCACGCCGTCCTGGTCGTCGCGGCCCTGGCAGCGCTGCCGTGGCTGGGCGGGCATCAGGACGCTGCGGCCGCTCATCAGGGCGCCGCGGCCGGCCAGCAGCGCACCGGAGGCGGGCCGGCGAACGCGGCGCGGACCGCGGCCGGCCAGGGGGCCAGAGCCCAGGTCCGGACGGACGAGCAGGCCCAGCTCAAGAGCATCAACGCCCCGGCGGCCTGGCGGGTGAGCCAGGGCCGCGGGGTGACCGTCGGCGTCCTGGACACCGGCGTGGACGCCAGCGCGGCCGACCTGTCCGGCTCGGTCAGCACTGGGCCGGACTACACCCGGGGCGCGGACCCGCCCGGCTATCAGCCGCCCCACCTGCACGGGACGTTCATCGCCTCGCTCATCGCCGGGCACGGCAGCGGGCCGGGCCGGGCCGGCGGGGTCATCGGCGTCGCCCCTGCGGCCCGGGTGCTGTCGGTCCGGGTCATCCTGGACGACCAGGAACCCGGCGTCGGCCCGTACAACACGAACCCCCGGTTCGCCGACGCGATCGGCCAGGGCATCAGATACGCGGCCAGCCACGGGGCCGGAGTGATCAACATGTCCCTGGGCTCGGTCCAGCCCACCCGGGCCATGCAGGCGGCCCTGGCCTACGCGGTGTCCCAGGGCGTGGTGGTAGTGGCTTCGGCCGGCAACAGCGGCGTCCCGGGCCGCGGGTACACGCCCTACTCCTATCCGGCGTCCTTCACCGGGGTGCTGTCGGTGGCGGCGGTGAATGCGTCCGGGGCGCGGGCCGCGTTCTCCGACCGCAACTCGTCGGTGGTCCTCTCCGCCCCCGGCGTCGAGGTGATCGGGGCCGGGCCCGGCGGGACCTACCTGCAGGCCAGCGGGACCAGCCCGGCGGCAGCCTTCGTGACCGGGGTCGCCGCCCTGATCCGGTCCGCGTACCCGCGGCTCTCCCCGGCTCAGGTGGAACAGGCGATGGTCAGCTCAGCCGCGCGCCGCCCCGCGGCCGGCTACAGCCCGGCCACCGGATTCGGCGAGGTCGACGCGGCCGCCGCGCTGCGGGCCGCGGGCGTGCTCAGCCGGGCCAGCCCCGAGGCCGGGCTGGCCGCGGGCCGCCACTTCGGCGGGGCTGCCCCCGGGCCGATCCAGGTCACCCACCGGGACGAGGGGCGGATCGCCACCCTGGGCGGCATCGGGGCGGCCGCCGCCGCCGGGTTCCTGGCCTCGCTGGCCGTCCTGGTCACGCTCACCGTCCGCCGGCTGCGCGGCCGCCGCGGGCGGGCCTCCACGCCAGGCCCGCCGGAGCCGCACGCATCCACCGCGCCGGCCCCGGCGGGTACTGAGACCGGACCGTGATCAGCGCGCGGCGCTGGCCAAGCTCCCGCTCACGGCGGTGCCCGGACCGCAGGTAGCCGCCCCCGGGGCGCGGCTCGCCGCCGGGCCCGTGCCCGGTGTGATCCACGCCGTGCACCATTCCTCGCGGAAGCTGGCCGGGCTCACCGGCGTGATGGCCGCCGGGCTGATCCTGCTCTGTTCGGCGTTCCTGCTGTTCCTGCGCTGGCGCCGCCGACCTCCAGCGGCCCGGCCAGGCGGTCGGGATGCCCCGGCCTAGGGCAGGGTGAGGATCTCGTAGCCGTTCTCGGTGACCAGCAGCGTGTGCTCGAACTGCGCGGTGCGCTTGTGATCCTTGGTGACCGCGGTCCAGCCGTCGTCCCAGAGGTCGTAGGTGATCGTGCCCAGGGTCAGCATGGGCTCGATCGTGAACGTCATGCCCTCCTCCATCACCACGTTGACCGCGGGGTCGTCGAAGTGCGGCACGATCAGGCCGGAATGGAACGTGGTGCCGATCCCGTGGCCGGTGAAGTCGCGGACCACGCCGTAGCCGAACCGGCGGGCGTACGACTCGATCACCCGCCCGATGACGTTGAGCGGTCGCCCCGGGGCGACGGCCCGGATGCCCCGCATCATGGCCTCGTAGGTGCGCTCCACCAGCAGCCGCGATTCCTCATCCACCTGGCCGGCCAGGAAGGTCGCGTTGGTGTCCCCGTGCACCCCGTTGAGGTAGGCGGTGATGTCCACGTTGACGATGTCGCCGTCCGCGATGACCGTATCGTCCGGGATGCCGTGGCAGATGACCTCGTTCAGCGAGGTGCACAGCGACTTGGGGTAGCCGCGGTAGCCCAGCGTGCTGGGATAGGCACCGTGATCGACGAGGAAATCGTGCCCGACCCGGTCCAGCTCGTCGGTGGTCACCCCGGGCGCGACATGCCTGCCGACCTCTTCGAGGGCCTGGGCGGCGAGCCTCCCGGCCACGCGCATCCGCTCGATCGTCTCCGCGTCCTTGACGTCAGGCTCGCCGGTCCGCGGGTACTTACGGCCCACGTACTCGGGCCGCGCAATGGTGGCCGGCACCTGTCGTTGGGGCGAAATCCGGCCGGGATGGAGCAAGGTCGCCATGGTCTGGGAGTCTAGTGCGCATGGACGAAGACCAGAGCTGGTGGTACTGCCTGACACACCGGACCGTGGAGCACGGGCCGGGCTGCCCCAACAAGGAGCGGCTAGGCCCGTTCGCCACCGAGCAAGAAGCGGCCCACGCGCTGGACAAGGTCCGGCAGCGCAACGAGGACTGGGACAAGGCCGACGGGGATTGAATCCCGACGCGAGCGGTGATCACCCCTCCGGCAGGTAATGTGGGGTCTGCGACGATGCTGGAAGGGGCGCATGGTGGCGGATGACCGCGCGGGTAGCGACCTTCCAACGGCTGCCCAGGCCCGGATGGCCGAGATCCGCACCAGCGGGACCTGGGGTTCGGCGCTCAGCACCGAGGAGTTCGCCGCGATCCGCTCGGTCGGCTTCGAGCCCGTAGGCCAGGTGCTCGGGGCGGCCGTCTACAACATCGGCTTCTCGGGTGGATACAACTGCCCGGGGGCGTGGTCCGGCTTCGGCTCGTACGCGCAGGCGTACCGCAGCGTGACCCAGGTCTCCGGACGGGGCGGCTACGGCTCGTTCGGGCCGCTGACCCAGGCCATGTACGACGCGCGGCACCTGGCCATCACCCGGATGACCACCGAGTGTGCCGAGCTGGGCGGGCACGGCATCGTCGGGGTCTCCCTGACCATCGGCTCATTCCCGGCCGGTGGCCTGGAGTTCAAGGCGATCGGCACCGCGGTCCGCGCGCCGGGCTCGCCGCCGCTCGCCACGCCATTCAGCTCCGACCTGTCCGGGCAGGACTTCGCCAAGATGATCACGTCGGGCTGGGTGCCGGCCGGGCTGGCGCTGGGAATCTCGGTCGGGGCCAGGCACGACGACTGGCTGACCGTGGGCCAGACCCGCTGGGGCGCAGGCAACGCCGAGGTGGTCGGCTACACCGAACTCGTCAACGACACCCGGCACGACGCCCGCCAGCAGCTCGAGAAGGACGTGCGCCGGCTCGGCGGGGAAGGCGTCGTGGTCCGGCAGATGGACATGCGGGTCCACGAGCGCGAGTGCCCGATCCAGGAGCACGGTAAAGATCACATCGTGGAGGCGACGATCGTGGGCACCGCAATGGTCCGCTTCGCCTCGGTGGCCAAGCCGCCACCACCGCTGGCGATCCTTTCGCTCGACCCGCAGCGCCGTCAGGCGGCCCGGGTCAAGCTGGGGCGCTGACGGGCAGTATTCGGCTGGACTGGCAGTACGAGCAGGGTGAGGGGAAGCGATGACCGACCAGCAGAGCACCGGGCTGACGGCTAACACTGAGCTGACCGATAAGCAGAGCGCCGAGCTGAGTGCCGAGGGTGTCCCGCAGGATGCCCTGCGCCGCCTGGCCGAGCTCCGCCCGGGACGCCCCGGTGGCATCTTCACCTCTGACCTGTCGGTGAACGAGTTCCTGCTGGTCCGCGAGGCGGGGTTCCGCCCGCTCGGGCTGGTGCTGGGCAGCTCGATCTATCACGTCGGGCTGCAGGTCGGCCGCTGGGGGAAGAACCAGGAGCTCGACGTGCTCTCCCAGGCCATGTACCACGCCCGGGAGCTGGCCATGACCCGGATGGAGGCCGAGGCGGACGCGCTCGGCGCGGACGGCATCGTCGGGGTCCGGCTGGATGTGGAGATGAAGGAGTTCGGCAACGACATCGCCGAGTTCATCGCGGTCGGCACCGCGGTCAAGGCTGAGCCGGGTGCGGGCGGCGGGGGCGTCTCGGACTGGCGCAACAACAAGCGGCAGCCGTTCACCTCGGACCTGTCCGGCCAGGACTTCTGGACGCTAATCCGGGCCGGGTACGCGCCGCTCGGCATGACGATGGGCTCGTGCGTCTATCACATCGCGCACCAGCGGATCGGCGGGAAGATCGGCAACATCGGCCGGAACGTGGAGCTGGAGCAGTTCACCCAGGCCCTGTACGACGCGCGTGAGCTGGCCATGAGCCGGATGCAGGCGGAAGCGGAAGAGCTCCACGCCGAGGGCATCGTGGGGGTGCAGTTGCGCCAGCACAGTCACACCTGGGGCTCGCACACCACCGAGTTCTTCGCCATCGGCACGGCCGTCCGGCCGCTGCGCGAGGACCACGTCATCGAGCGGCCCACCATGGTCCTCAGCCTCGACGGCTGAGCACTCCGGCGGCCAGGCCACCCTTCCATCCAGTGCGGGGACTCAGGGGTGGAAGGCGGTGCGGGCGGCGGCGCGGCCGGTCGCGGCCTGGTCCAGGAAGCCGTAGGTGCCCTGCTCGCGCAGTTCGCGGGCGGCGGACACCAGCGCGCCCAGGGCCGCGTTGGCGAACGCGGAACCCACCGAGATCCGGCGCACGCCCGCCTCGGCCAGTTGCGGCACGGTGGGGGCACCGGCCAGGGTCAGCACGTTCACCGGCCGGTCCACCGAGCTGACCACGGCCCGGATGTCGTCCAGGCTGGTCAGCCCGGGCGCATACAGCACATCCGCGCCCGCCTCCTGGTAGGCCTGCAGGCGGCGGATGGTGTCGGCCAGGTCCGCCCGGCCGTGCAGGTAGTTCTCGGCGCGGGCGGTGAGCACCAGCGGGCCGGGTGCGGCGGCGGCCGCCGCCGCGGCTGCGGCGACCCGCTCCCGGGCCAGGCCCAGGTCGTAGATGGGGTCGTCATCCCGCCGGGTGAAGTCCTCGACGGAACAGCCAGCGAGCCCGGCCGCGGCGGCCAGCCGGATGGTCTCGGCGACTCCGGCTGGCTCGTCGGCGAACGCGTTCTCCAGGTCGGCCGAGACTGGCAGGCTGGTCGCCGCGGCCATCGCGGCCGCGTGCCCGAGCGCCTCGTCGCGGGTGACCGCCCCGTCCAGGCGCCCGAGCGTGGCCGCGAACCCGCCGCTCGTCGTGGCCAGCGCGGCGAAGCCCAGCGAGGCGAGCAGCCGGGCCGAGCCCGCGTCCCACGGATTGGGCAGCAGCAACGGCTCCGGGCCCTCGTGGAGGGCCCGGAACACCCGCGCCCGCTCGGTCTGCATCAGGACTGCCTGGGTCTGGGCGGCACGGTCCGCCGGGATGGCCATGCCCGACACTCTAGGGGCGTTCGGCCGGGCCGCCGAGTGATTTAGGCCGCACTCCCGGGCTGCTCCCGGGCCCACGGCGTCGCGACGAGCCGGCGGGCCAGGGTGGCCGCCTGGTCACGGATCTCCGGGATCGCGGTCGTCTCATAGCGGATCCCGCGCAGCGTCGGGCCCAGGGTGAACAGGGCCGGGCTGGGCGTGCCCGCGGCGCCGAGCACGGTGCCGTCTCCGGTGGCGTCCAGGCCGAGCCGGAGCGGGTCCGGCCGGGCCAGCCCCTGGCTGAGCAGGTCCCGGAGCAGCGGGTCGGCCGTCCGGGTGAGGTCGATGCCCGGCCCGGTCGCGTTGATCAGCCAGCCAGCGGTCAGGTCGGTGACCGACCCGTCCGTGGTCACCTGGATGCGCAGCCGCTCCGGCCCCGGGGTCGCTGAGGCCCCGGTGACCCGGCCGCGCAGCACGGACAGCCGCCCGGTACAGCGCAGCTCGGTGATCCGCCGGGCGGTCGCGGGCGGCATCCGGTGCCGGTGCACTTCCCAGTAGCGGGCCACATGCCGGACGAACAGCCGCTTGTCCCGGTCGGGCAGCCGCCGCCACAGGTCCGGGATGTGCGGTCGTACCGCGTCGACCACGTCCTGCCAGTGGTTGGGCCGGCTGGCCATGGCCGCCCGGACCTGCCAGATCAGCTCGGGCAGCCGGACCGGGTCACCCGTGTCCGACAAGGCGGGCAGCCAGATGGCGTCGGCCGGGCCGCCGCTGCCCCGGTGCACCTGGGGGAGCATCCCGTGCCGCGACACGGCCCGGATGGTGGTCCCTGGATGGTTGCTGGTCACCGCCGTGACCACGTCCAGCATGGTCAGCCCGGTGCCCACGATGACGACGGGACGGCCGTCCCGCACCGCGTCCAGGGCGCCGGGAGCCCAGGGGTTCGTGATACACCACGGGCTGTCCGGGAAGGGGACGGGTGTCGAGGGCGGCGGGTTGCCGGTGGCCAGGATCGCGAAGTCGGCCTCGAGGGTGGCGCCGTCGGCCAGCAGCAGGCGCATCGGGCGGCCCGCCGCACCCGGCCGGATGCCCAGGACGTCGGAGGTGACCGGGCTGAGCCGGGCCAGCGGTGCGGCCCGGCGCTGCGCGTCCGCGAGCGTGTCCTGGAGGTAGCGGCCGAACGCCTGCCGGGGCAGGAACTCCAGGGTGCCGAGCCCGGCCGCCCCGGCCCAGCGGAGCAGGTGGTCCGGGTCCCCGGCCACCCCGCTCATCCGGGCCGTGAGCGCGTTCAGGAAATGCGCCGGGTTGGTGGTCGAATAGGCCTCGCCCAGCCCGTGCCGGCCCAGCCGGTCGATGAGCGCGATGCGCAGCGGATACTGCCGGGCCGCCGCCGCGCGGAGCAGGTGGATGGCGGTAAGGGTGCCGCTGGCCCCGCCGCCGATGATCGCGATCACTGGTCCCCGCCCTGGCACCGGGCCGTAAGCGGGAAGATGTGGCGTTCTAGTGATCATCGTGGCTTCCGGGTTCCGGGCGGGTGAACCGGCCCTGGTGGTGTAGCAGCGGCGGCTCGCCGGAGCCGATGATGGCCTGCTCGACCTGGCCCACCACCAGCTCGTGGTCGCCCACGGTGAGCATCGCGTGGGTGGCGCAGAGCAGGTGCGTGGTGGCCCCGGCGAGCAGCGGGAGGTCCCCGGGTCCCGGGCTCCACTGCGTCCCCGGCCCGAACCGGTCCGCGCCCTTGCGGGCGAACCGCGCCGCTACCGCCTCCTGGCCGTGATCCATCAGGTTCACCGCGAAGTGCTCCGCGGTGCGCACCGCGGGCCAGTTGGAGGATCCGTGGCCGATGTAGAAGGACACCAGCGGCGGGTCCAGGCTGGCCGAGCTGAACGACGTCACGGTGAGGCCGGCCGGGCTGGCCAGGGTCACGATGACGACGCCGGCCGGATGCCGGGACAGGGCCTGGCGGAAGATCTCCGCGTCGACCATGGGCAGGGTGGAGTCACTGACGGGGACAGCGGCGGCGGGGGAGGTGGAGATGCTCACAGGACCTGCCTTCGGGATTCGGGCGGGCTGGTCATGCCACGACCGTGGTCCGGTCCGGCGCGGCCAGCGCGGCGCACCGGCCCAGCGCCGCGGCCACCCGGCCCGCCCACTGGTCGAGCACCGGTCCCGGGTCGTCCAGGTCCGGTTCGAGGAAGGCCAGGCCGGGCGCCGGGGTGGCGGCGCCGAGCTCCATCAGCAGCGGCCGCAGATGCAGGTCGACCGCGAGCGCGTGGTGGGGCAGCCGCAGGACCAGCATCGGCAGGGCGACCACCGAGGACAGGGCCTGGTAGTCCAGCCGGTCGAGGAACACCTTGAGCAGCCCGGTGTAGGTGCCCTTGTAGGTGGGGCTGGCCACGAGCAGCAGGTCGGCCTGCCTGACCTGCTCCAGCGCGTCCTCGACCGCGGGTGACGGCTCATCCAGCAGCAGCCGCCTGGCCAGCCCGGACAGGTCGATGACCTGGTGCCCGCCGGGCAGCGCGGCAGCCCGGCTGACCGCGTCGGCGGCCAGCCGCGCGATGTGCAGGGTCCTCGATTGCGGCTTGGGGTTGGCGACCAGTACGACGAAACTCAACGGTTCTCCTCGGGTGGGGGCGATCACGGTCAGGCACTGGCCCGCAGGTGCGGCCGCCCTGAGTTGCCGGCGGCCGCCTCGCGCCGCCGGATCTCGGGCAGCACGCCCTCGCCGAACCAGTAGGCCTCTTCCAGGTGCGGGTAGCCGGACAGGATGAACTCGCTGATGCCCAGGGAGGCGTACTCCTCGATGAGGTCGGCCACCTTCTCGTGGCTGCCGACCAGCGCGGTGCCCGCCCCGCCGCGGACCAGGCCGACGCCGGCCCACAGGTTCGGGTAGATCTCCAGGTCCTGGGCCGAGCCGCCGTGCCGGTAGGCGGCGTGCAGGGCCCGCATCCGGTCCTGCCCGACCGACTCGCTGGCCCCGAGGATCTGCTGGGCCATGGTGATCTCGGCGGGGTCGAGGTAGTCGAGCAGCCGGCTGGCCTCGGCCCAGGCGTCCGCCTCGGTGTCCCGGGTGATCACGTGCAGGCGGATGCCGAAGCGCAGCATGCGGCCCTGGGCCGCGGCCAGTTCCCGGATCCAGGTGAGCTTCTCCGCGACCTGGGCCGGGGGCTCGCCCCAGGTCAGGTAGACGTCCGCCGCGGAAGCCGCCACCCGGCCCGCCGCGGGGGAGGAGCCGCCGAAGTAGACCCCCGGCACCGGGTCGGGCGGGCGCAGCACAGTGGCCCCCTGCACCTGGTAGTGCTCGCCGCGGAAGTCGAACGGCTCCCCGCTCCAGGAACCGCGGACGATGGCCAGGAACTCCTCCGTCCGGGCGTACCGCTCGTCGTGGGACAGGTAGTCACCGAACCGCCGCTGCTCGTCGGCCTGTCCTCCGGTCACCACGTTGAGCAGCAGCCGGCCACCGGACAGCCGCTGGTAGGTGGCGGCCATCTGGGCGGCCAGGGTGGGGGAGGTCAGCCCGGGCCGGAACGCGATCAGGAACTTGAGGCGGCTGGTCTCCCGGGTCAGCGCGGCGGTGACCAGCCACGCGTCCTCGCACCAGGTGCCGGTCGGGGTCAGCACCGCCTCGAAGCCCAGTTGCTCGGCCGAGCGGGCCACCTGGGCCAGGTACTCGATGTCCGGCGGCCGTTCCTGCGCGGCCGCGCCCCGGATGTGCGGGGCGTCGGGCCGCCCGGCCGGGGACGGGGGGAGGCTGTGCCCCCGGCCCATGATCGACCGGCCGTCGCCGGTGGTGGGCAGGAACCAGTGGAATGTCATCGTCATAGACAGACCTCGCTCGTGACGGCAGGGGTACCGCCGGCCGCACGCCGGGGTGGCTGGGGGGATGCAGCCATGCCCCTATGGTGAAAGCCAGTTCCCTATAATGTCAATAGGGAAAATCGACAAGGAGGTCAGAGCCTGGCCGGGACGGGGCTTTTCCGGGCTGACCGGGTCACGGTTGGCCCGCCGGTCGCCGCACCCCGGCGGTGACATCCCGCAGCCCGCGCCCGCGCAGGACAACCTGGCGGCGGCGGGTGACGTTAGACCCCATGTGAGGCGACGAAGCGAGCACTGGGACCTGGCGGGCGCGCACGAGGCGGAATTCGAGGCCTATGCGGCCCGTGACGGCGGGCGCCTGCTGGGCTTCGCCGTGCTGCTGGCCGGCGACCGGCAGGACGCAGAGGATCTCGTGCAGCTGGCCCTGCTGCGATCGGCTGGCCGCTGGTCAGCAGCCCGGCAGCACCCGGAGGGATACACCCGCGCCGTGCTGGTGAACCTGGCCCGGGACCGGTGGCGGGTCCGGCGGCGGCGCTACCCGGAGACCCTGGCCGGGAATCTCGCGCAGCTCTCACCGGCCGCCGCCGGTGACGCGGCGGCGGCGGTGCTCGACCGGCAGGTACTGCTGCGGGCCTGCGCGCTGCTGCCCGTACAGCAGCGCGCGGTACTGGTCCTGCGGTTCTGGGAGGACCGCTCGGTGCAGGAGACCGCCTCCGTGCTGGGGTGCACCGAGGGCACCGTGAAGTCCCACACCCACCGCGCGCTGGCCCGGTTGCGTCTCGCCCTGCAGGACGCGCCGGCCGTGGCGGCCGGCCCTGACCGGAAGGAAGCCTCGTGCTAGCTGACCATGACCTTCAGGCCGAGCTGGCCGCGGCCTTCCGCGAGCAGGCCGATCCGGTCACCCGGGTGGCCGTCGATCATGCCGGGATCTTCCGGCGGGCTGTGCACCGCAGGCGGCGCCGCCGGGTGGCGGTGCGCGCAGGCTCCGTGCTGGCCGTCCTGGCCGTGGCGGCGGGCGCGCTGGTGGCGGGCCGGACCGGGCGGCCGGTACCTGGCCCCGCCAGCCAGCCGCCTGGCCTTCTCCTTGACGCTGCCGTGGCGGCCGCGCCGGCCGCCTCGGCTGCGGTTTCCGGCATGCCGCCGTACTACGTCACGGCCGATCACGGCCGGCCAGTGGCCGAGGTCCGCGACTCCGCTACCGGGAAAGCCCTCAGCGTGGTCCCGCTGCCGGGCGGAATCGACCCGAAGCTGACCGAGGCCGCGGCGGCGGGGAATGACCGCACGTTCGTCCTGGCCCTCTTCTTCCACCAGGTCTCGCGCACCCGGTTCTACCTGATGCGGGTCGCGGCGGGAGGTCATTCCGCCCGGCTGACCCCGCTGACCATCCCCGGGCTGCCCGCGGGGGCGGTCGCGGACGCGATCGCGGTCAGCCCCGATGGCCGCAGGCTTGCCGTATCGGTCCAGTTCAGCGGCGGCAGCCACGGGGCGGTTGAGGTCGCGTCGCTGGCCACCGGGGCCGTGCGGATGTGGACCACCAGCCAGGCCGGCCTGCCCGGGGACCTGTCCTGGGCCGACGGCGGCCGCGAGCTGGGATTCTTCTGGCAAGACAGCGGGCCGGCCGGAGGCTCGGCCCGGACATCAGCGTCCGGGTTGTGGCGGCTGGACACCACGGCGCCCGGAAGCAACCTGATGTCCGGACGGCGGATCCTGCCCGGATTCGAGGGAGGCGACGACGTGCAGTCGGCCGTGCTCACCCCGGACGGCAGCAGGGTGATCGCCTCCGTGACCTACGCCGGGGCCGGCCACGTCGGCCGGGGCACCGTGGTGGGAGGCATTGCCGAGCTGTCCGCGCGGACCGGCCGCCCGCTGCGCACCCTGCTCGCCGAGCACGCCGCGCCCCCGGATCCCGGTCATCCCGGCTGGGCCATCACCCCCTGCGCCCTGGTCGCGGCCGACGCCACGGGCTACCACCTGCTCGTGAGCTGCGACACGTTCGGCAGGCTCGACCACGCGCGCTTCACCGCACTCCCCGGGGCTGCCCCGCAGACGGCGATCGCAGCCGCCTGGTAACGAACCCTCACCGGGGTCAGCGGCCGGGGGCGGGGCCGCTGACGGTGTCGAGGACCCGGTTGAGCCACTGCCGGAGCCCGCGCCGGGTCAGCTCGGCCGGCCCCCCGGCCGCCGAGCTGACCAGATGCTGCGCGCCGTCGAAGGACACCGGGGCCGTCCCGGGCCGGACCGTGAGGACTTCGTGGGCCAGCTGCTCCAGCTCCGGGTCGCCCTGATCGAGGGCGAGCACGGTGGCGTGCTTACGGGCGTCGCTGACCCGCTCGAGCAACGGGGCCGGAGCCATCTCGGTGCCCACCACCAGGACCGTCTCACCGCGCTCCGCCTGCTCCAGGCGGCGCAGGCCGATCCGCAGGTGCGGCGGGGCGTCCGGCGGCGGGGCCCAGCGGACCAGGGTGGGGGAGAGTTCGGGTGCGCCGGACAGCTGGCTCTCCTCGCCGAGGTGCGCGGCGAGGTGCCACGGCTCGTCCCCGGGCGTCCCGACCACCAGCAACCCGCCGGGAGTCCGGGGCCGCCGCAGCGCCCGGGCGAACACGGTGGTGCGCTCCAGCCAGCCGGTCGGGGCGAGCATGGCCCGCAGCGCAGCCACCTGTTCCGCGTCCATCGGCCCATCGTCCCACGCACGTCAGGGGTCTGGCAGGATCGGCACATGGCCGCGGAGCAAGGATTTACCACGTTGGACAAAGATGTCGCCGACCTGATCGTGGGGGTCCTGGGCGGCACCGGGGATCAGGGGCGGGGGCTCGCGCACCGGCTCGCCACCGCGGGCAACCCGGTGATCATCGGCTCGCGGAGTGCGGAGCGCGCCCAGAGCGCCGCGGCGGAGCTGGGCGGTGGCCGGATCCGCGGGCTGGCCAACGAGGACGCGGCGGGTGAGGCCGACGTCGTGATCGTGGCGGTGCCCTGGGAAGGCCATAAGGACCTGCTCGCCTCCCTGGCCCGGGCGCTGGACGGCAAGATAGTGATCGACTGCGTCAACCCGCTGGGGTTCGACAAGCGCGGGGCCTACCCGCTCCGGGTCCCGGAGGGCAGCGCCGCGCAGCAGGCGGCCGAGGTGCTCCCGGACAGCTGGGTGGTCGGGGCGTTCCATCACGTGTCCGCGGTCGTCCTGCTGGACCCCGAGGTCACGACCGTCGACCTCGACGTCATGGTGCTCGGGGACGACCGCGAGGCCACCGACCTCGTGCAGGCGCTCGCCGGGCGCATCCCCGGGGTCCGCGGGGTGTACGCCGGGCGGCTGCGCAACTGTGGCCAGATCGAGGCGCTGACCGCGAACCTCGTCTCGATCAACCGCCGCTACAAGGCGCACGCAGGCCTGCGCGTCACCGACATCTAACCCGCACACCCCGGCCCGGACCCGGTCCGGACCCGGTCTCGCCTCGGGCCAGCCTGTCTTCCACCCCTCCAGGCTGACCACGCCGGGCACATCTCACGCCGGACGTGCGTTAGGGCGGGGGATTTGTCCGGTTAAGGCGAACGTCCGGCGTGATATGAGATTGTCTCTAAATAAAGCGCTGGTTTCTTTTTTGCTCTACCTTCTTGTGCTATGGGCATAGCCGTGGAGGTAGAGGAGGCGCTGGCGGCGAAGTTCGGGGTGCTGTTCCCGCATCTGGATGAGCGGCAGCGGCGGCTGGTGGCAGGCGCGGAGGCCCGTGCTCTGGGGCATGGCGGCATCCGGGTCGTGGCGAAGGCGGCGGGGATGCGGGAGGGCACGGTCTCGCGCGGGGTCGCTGAGCTGGAGGCCGGGGAGGAACCGCTGAGGCGGGCGCGCCGGGCTGGCGGTGGCCGCAAGCGTGCGGCGGACCTGGATCCTGGGCTGCGGCCTGCGCTGCTGGCCCTGGTGGAACCGGATGTGCGGGGGGATCCGTGCTCGCCGCTGCGGTGGACCACCAAGTCGCTGCGGGTGCTGGCGGCCGAGCTGACCCGCCAGGGACACCGGGTCAGCGCCGATACGGTCGCTGACCTGCTGCACGAGGAGGGGTTCAGCCTGCAGGGCAATGCCAAGACCCTCGAAGGCAGGCAGCACCCGGACCGGGACGCGCAGTTCCGTTACATCAACGAGCAGGCCAGAGATCATCAGGGCACGGGTGATCCGGTGATCAGCGTCGATGCCAAGAAAAAGGAGCTGGCCGGGGAGTTCCGCAACGCCGGCCGGGAATGGCGGCCTGCAGGCCAGCCGGCGCGGGTGCGCAGCCATGACTTCCTGGTCCAGGCCGAGGGCAAGGCCGTGCCTTATGGGGTCTATGACCTGTCCGCGGATGCCGGGTGGGTGAACGTCGGCACCGACCACAACACCGCCGCGTTCGCCGCGGAATCGATCCGCCGCTGGTGGAACGGGGCCGGGCGCAGCGACTACCCGGGTGCCCGGCGGCTGCTGATCACCACGGACGCCGGGGGGCCTGACGGCTACCGCGCCCGGGCCTGGAAAACCGAGATCGCCGCGCTCGCGCTGGAGGCCGGGCTGCAGGTCACGGTCTGCCACTTCCCGCCCGGCACCTCCAAGTGGAACAAGATCGAGCACCGGCTGTTCTCCCACATCACCATGAACTGGCGCGGCCGGCCGCTCACCAGCTACGAGGTCATCGTCGCCTCCATCGCCGCCACCACCACCCGCACCGGGCTACGGGTGCACGCCGAGCTGGACACCGCCGCCTACCCCACTGGCACCCAGGTCAGCGACGCCCAGCTCGGCGCCTTACCCCTGGACCGCCACGACTGGCACGGCGAGTGGAACTACACCCTGCGCCCCGAACCCCCAGCCCTGCCACCACCCCAGCCACCCCCAGACCCCGGCCACGCCACCTGGGCACACCCCGCCCTCACCGGCCTGACCCCCGGCGGCTCGGACCAGCTGATCACCACCCTGCACGCCCGCCTCGGCGAGGCGCACCCAGCCCGGCACCCCAACGCGCTCAACCTCGCCGAGCAAACCCTGATCACCGTCCTGCGCCTGCGCTTCCGCCCACCCCCGGCAGTCCTCGCCGCCCTCTTCGGCGTGACCACCAGCGCCATCACCCGCGCCCAGCGGCGCACCTGGCCCCACCTCATCCAGGCCTGCTACCCCACCGAACCAGCCGGACCCCAGCTCAAAACCCTCACCGACCTGACCACCTACGCCCAGGCCCACGGCATCCCCCTGCACCCGAAACCAACGTGTTAATCATCTACAAGTCCTATGTGCCGGGCGGCCCCCGCGGCGTCAATTTGTCGTTGACGATTCTGGAAGCGTCAACGTAGTATTGACGCATGAGTTCTTCGCCAGTTTCCCTGGACACGCTGATCACCTACGTGAAGTCGCAGCGTTCCGGCGGCTCGCCGCTGGACAACCTGTCTGACGCGGTCACGGTGTCGGCCCAGCTCACTGACCAGGCCGACTCCCTGATCGGTCACTTCGTGGACCAGGCCCGGCGCTCGGGCGCGTCCTGGAGCCAGATCGGGGCCAGCATGGGCGTCACCAAGCAGGCGGCCCAGCAGCGCTTCGTGCCCCGCGGCCCGGTCAAGGGCACAGCGGGCCGCGGCGACTTCTCCCGGTTCACCCTGCGGGCCCGCAACGTGCTCGCCGCGGCCGAGGAGCTGGCGCTGGCCGCGAACGCAGGGGCGATCGGCACGGAGCACGTCGCCGTGGGGTTGCTGGCGGAACCGGAAGGGATCGCCGCCAAGGCCCTCGCCGCCCTGGGCGTCAGCCCCGGGCAGCTGCGCTCCGCGTTCGGTGCGCCGGACCTGGCCGAGCGGGAGAACGCACCAGGCGGAGAGCCGGCCGGGGACGGCTCGGCCGCCGCGCGGGTGCCGCTCGGGCTGGGTGCGGTCGCGACGTTGAAGGGGGCCCTGCGGTCGGCGCTGCACCTAGGGCACAACTACATCGGCACCGAGCACATCCTGCTCGGCCTGGTGGACGAGGAGGACGCTACCGCGGCCACGCTGGAGCGTCTCGGCGTCACCAAGGCCGGGGTACACGAGCAGATCAGGGTGCTGTTCGCGGAGATCGCGGCCAGCCGGTCCGGCTCAGGCAGCGCCTAGCACCTGGATCGCGGGCCGGAGCCGGGAGAAGACCGGCATGAACGGCACCTGCTTCTGGGTGGCCAGCGTGACGAAGCAGGTCCGCCCGCCCGGCGCCGCGATGGCGTACTGCAGCGCGGTGACGTTGGCCGTGCCCACGCTCATCTGGTTGTAGACGAGCACCGCGGTGTGGCCGTCCACGGTGGTCTGGCCGAGCTGGGCGTTGCTGGAGTTGATGGCCGTGAATTCCTGTTCGGCCAGCGTGTTCAGCCCGGTCAGCGCGCTGGTGCCGGCCGGGAGCTGAGCTGCGGCGCAGCTCAGCGACATGACCGCCTGGTCGCCGGCGCTTCCGCCCGGCGAGCCCGGATAGGCCAGGGTCACCGACCCGGGACTGCCCCAGCCCGGCAGGACCGAGTTCAGCACGGCCGGCTTGAGCCGCCCGAGGCCGACGGCGTGCAGTGCGCCGGGGCGGGCCGCCGGGGCCACCGTGACCCATCCCTCCGGGACCGCCAGCCGCAGGCCATCACCCGGGCCGCCGGCCCACTTCTGCCCGGCCGGCAGCGACGTGGCCGCGGTGACCGGTTTGCTGACCGCGGCGTACATGGCCTGCTCCGCCTGGGTGGACCGGCTTCCGCCCCCGCTGGAGCAGCCGGTGATGGCCAGGACCAGGCCCACGGCGAACGCCGATACCCAGACCGGGGCCGGTACTCGCCTCATCAGTGATCCTCCGGAGATGCCGCGCAGACCAGCCGGGGAATTCCGCGCACCAAGCTGGCGGCCAAAGTCTAAGTCGCCGGATAAGGATATATGCGCCCGGATGGGTCGTTCGCGCCACATGCTGAGGCCCCGGCGGACCAGGGTCAGCCGGGGCCTCAGCGTGCGCGCCGGGTCAGCGGTAGGAGTACTCCTCGCTGGGGAACTGCCCGCCGACCACCTCGTCGGCGAAGGACCGCGCGGCCTGGCCGAGCACGCCGGCCAGGTCCGCGTAGCGCTTGACGAACTTCGGGGTCCGCGGGGACAGCCCGGCCATGTCCTGCCAGACGAGCACCTGCGCGTCGCAGCCGGGACCGGCGCCGATGCCGATGGTCGGGATGGATACCGCGCCGGTGACCCGGGCGGCGAGCTCCGCGGGCACGCATTCCAGCACGACCGCGAAGGCACCCGCCGCCTCCAGGGCCTTGGCGTCCTGCAGCAGCCGCTCGCCGTCCTCACCGCGGCCCTGCACCCGGTACCCGCCGAACGCGTTGACGGACTGCGGGGTAAGGCCCAGGTGCCCCATGACCGGGATGCCGGCCGCGACCAGCTCCTCGGCCTGCCGGAGCACCCGGTGGCCGCCTTCCAGCTTGACCGCGTGCGCGCCGGCTTCCTTCAGGAACCTGATCCCGGCGGCCAGGGCCGCCTCGGGCGAGGCCTGGTACGAGCCGAACGGGAGGTCGGCGACGATGAGCGCCCGGCTGGTGCCGCGGACCACCGCCGCGGTCAGCGGGATGAGCTCATCCAGGGTGACCGGGATCGTCGTGTCGTGCCCGAAGACCACCATCCCGGCTGAGTCGCCGACCAGGAGCACCGGGATGCCGGCCTCGTCGAAGACGTGCGCGGTCAGCGCGTCGTAGGCGGTGAGCATGGGCCACTTCTCGCCGCGCGCCTTGGCCTTGGCCAGGTCGCTGACGGTGACCCGGCGGGTGGCGCGGCCGCCATAGAGCGGCTCGCTCCGGCCCGTGCCGGATGAGGGAGTGCTGGGTGAGGGGGTGCTGGATGAGGGGGTGCCAGGCAGGGGAGTGCTGGCTGGGGTGCTGGTGGCCGCCGCAGGGATGGCGGCAGGGGCTGGTGCACTGGTCCGCATCTCGGTAGCGGCCGTGCCTGCGCCCCCAGGGAAATCATTCATCCTGGGATCCTCCAGTCTCGTGGCGCCGTTGCGGCGTCCCCGGACGGTTCGATCATGACATGTGCGGGGCGCTGGTGATAGCCCCGGTTACGTGAGTGTTTCGCGGCCGGGCCCCCCGTGCGGGCACGGTGCGGGCACCGTGCGAGAAGCTGCCCGCCGGGAGCTCCCCGCCGGGGAGCGGCCCGGCCCGGGACGGCCGGGAAAATCTTTCGCGCCCCGGGAATCTTTTACGATACGGTCTAGTTCCGTATCGATAGCTTCCCTGCGCGGCTTGCCGCCGCCGGGGCTCCCGGGCGGCGGGGCAGCCGCCCGGACCACACGCACCATGGGTAACGCCGCCACCCACGACGGCCTTCCCCTAACCAGAAGGACGTTATGGATCACCGCAACGCAGGACCTGCCGCAGGCCGGTCAGGCACTGGCGCGTCAGCGGCCCTCAACCGGGCCACCGACGCAGCCGCTGACCGGATCTACCGCCGCCGCTGGGCCATCCTCAGCGTGCTGGTCATCAGCCTCATCGCCATCGTGCTCGACAACACGGTGCTGAACGTGGCGCTGAAGACCATCGCCGAGCCCAAGCCGGCCGGCCTGGGCGCCACCCAGAGCCAGCTGGAGTGGGGGATCAACTCCTACACGCTGGTGTTCGCCGGCCTGCTGTTCACCTTCGGGGTGATCGGCGACCGGATCGGCCGCAAGAAGATGCTGATGTTCGGGATGGCGGCCTTCGGCCTGTTCTCCCTGCTCACCGCGTACTCGCAGAATCCGGACCAGCTGATCTTCGCGCGGGCCGCCATGGGCCTCGGCGCGGCGGCCGTCATGCCGCAGACGCTGTCCATCATCTCCAACGTGTTCGACCCCCGCGAGCGGGCCAAGGCCATCGGCATCTGGGCCACCGCCGTCGGTATCGGCGTGGCGATCGGCCCGATCGTCGGCGGGCTGCTGCTGGCCCACTTCTGGTGGGGCAGCGTCTTCCTGATCAACGTCCCGCTCACCGCGGCCGGCGTAGTAGCCATCCTGCTGCTCGTGCCGGAGTCGCGGAACCCCAACCCGGGCCGGATCGACTACCTGGGCGTGCTGATGTCCATCGTCGGCCTGGTGCTCGTGGTGTACGGCATCATCCAGGGCGGCGAGAAGGGCTCCTGGATCCACTGGGACGTGCTCGGCATTACCGTCGCGGGACTCGCGGTGCTGGCCCTGTTCGGCTGGTATGAGACCCGGCTCAGCCACCCGTCGCTGGACGTGAAGCTGTTCCGTGACCCCCGGCTGTCCTCCGCGGTCGGTGCGCTCGGGCTGGTCTTCTTCGGCATGATGGGCGCGCTGTTCTTCCTCAGCTTCTACCTGCAGAGTGTGCGCGGCTACAGCCCGCTGTACGCGGGCGTGCTCACCCTGCCGTTCGCCGCGGGCCAGATGCTGATGGCGCCGCGCAGTTCCCGGCTGGTCAGGCGGTACGGCACCAAGGCCGTGGCCGCGGGCGGGCTGCTCACGGTGGCGGTCGCGCTGGGCGGCTACCTGCTGCTCAGCCTGAGCACCCCGATCTGGGTGCTGGGTGTCATCTTCTTCGTGCAGGGCGCGGGCATGGGCGCCGTGATGCCGCCGGCCACCGAGGCCGTCATGTCCGTGGTGCCCCGGGAACGGGCCGGTTCCGGCTCGGCGCTGACCAACACCGCCCGCCAGGTCGCCGGGGCGCTGGGCGTCGCGGTGCTGGGCTCCATCCTGGCCCAGGTCTACCGGGGCCAGCTCAGCCCGCACCTGACCGCCCTGCCCGCTGCCGCCAGGAACGCCGCGACGGGTTCCATCACCGCTACCGACACCGTGGCCGCCAAGCTGGGGCACGCGGGACTGGGCCTTGACCACTTCGGTGACGCCGCCTTCGTCCACGCGATGCACGTCACCACGGCCATCTCCGCGGTGATCACGCTGATCGGCGCGCTGGTCGTGCTGATCTGGATGCCAGGCCGCGCCGCGGCCCAGGCCGGGGCCGCGCAGGCCGAAACCGCCGGCGACGGGTCCGCTGAGACCGCTGCGGTGACGGATGCCGCCGAGGTCCCGGCGGGTGTCGCCGCCCAGGCCGGGGTGGAAAGCTAAGTCCATGTCCGCAGCGAAGGCCAACACCGTGGTTGACCACAGCATCTCCGAGCAGGCCCGCGCCGGGCACGCTCGGGCCGGCGAGACGGGGGCCGGGCCGGAAGGCCCGGCCCCCGCGGCCCGGCCGCGCCGGCCCGGCCGCCCGCGCAGCGAGCAGGCCGACCGGGCCATCATCGACGCCACGCTCGCCGTGTTCGCCGAGCATGGCGTGGAAGGCCTGTGCATCGAGAAGGTGGCGGCCAAGGCCGGCGTGGGCAAGGCCACCATCTACCGCCGCTGGCCGGGCAAAGAGGATCTGCTGCTCGACGCGCTGGCCGCACTGAAGACCCCGCTGCCGGAGCCGCGCGGCCACTCTGTCCGCGAGGACCTGCTTGCCCTGATGCAGGCCATGACTTCCGATTACGCCGACCCGCGCCGGGCCCGGGAATTCGCCCTGCTGCTGGGGGAGGGCGCGAAGTTCCCCCGGCTGATGGCGAGGTACACCGAAACCGTGATGGAGCCGCGCCGGGAAATCTTCCGCTCGGTGCTGCGCCGCGGCGCCGCGTCCGGGGAACTGCGGCCCGACGTCAACGTCGAGGTGGCGCTGTTCATGCTGACCGGCGCGGTGATCGCCCGGGGCAAGCACCAGCCCGAGGCGATCCCCGCCGACTACGCCCAGCGCGTGGTGGACGAGCTGCTCGCCGGGCTCGCCCCCCGCTGATTCACGCCGCGGCCGCCGACGGCCCGGCCTCATCATCGGGCCGGACCGATCCCGGCCTCAGCGCCGTGGCGGGCAACTGGCCCGCCAGCCAGCGCAAAGCCAGCACGGCCAGCCCGGCGGCGGCCCCCACGAGCAGCCAGGGCAGCCACACCGCCACCGAGAACAGCGCCACCACCGCCGGGGCCAGCACTCCGGGCACCGTGAACGAGTACTGGAACGCGGCCAGGTAGCGGCCCCGCGCCGCGGCCGGGGAGGTGGCCTCGGCCAGCGCGTTCACCCGCACCCCGAACGCCAGACCGGCCGCCGCGAGCACCACGGTCCCGGCCAGCAGATCCGCCGCGCGCCATCGGGCCGGCAGCGCCACCGCGGCCACGCTGATCCCGCACCAGGCGACGAGCAGCGCAGCGCCCCAGGCCATCGCCGTGGTGCGGGACAGACGGCGGGTGGCCCACAGCGCTGCCGTTCCGCCCGCGCTGTTCAGCCCGGTATACAGGGCCAGCGCCGCCCCGGGCAGCCATGGCCCGGCGTGCAGTTCCCTCAGCACATAGACCGACATGCCGCTGAGATAGAAGTCCAGCGGCAGCGCCACCAGGCCCGTCACCACGATCAGGGCCAGGAAAGGCCGGTCCGACCACGGCCCGGCGGACGCGGCCCCCGCGGCCCGCGCGTGCGGGTGAGCAGGCCGCGGAACCCGGACCGCAAGCGCCAGGAGCAGCGCGCACACCGCGAAACTCGCCGCGTCCACGATCACGGCCACCCGGTAACCGTCCGCTCCCGCCCAGCTGAGCAGGGCCGCGGCCGCCAGGGCGCCCAGCCCGAAACAGGCCGAGCGGACCATGGCCGCCACCGCGAACGGCCTGTCCCTGGGCCCGGCGCCTGCGACGTCCGCGATCAGGGCGAACAGCGAGCTGTAAAACAACTGCTGTCCCGCGGCCAGCAGGACCGCCGCGACCGCCACCATGGCCGTTCCCCGGGCCACCAGGTAGGTCACCGCTCCCAGCGCCTGGATCAGCTCAGCGCCGATCACCACCCGCCGCGGGCCCACCCGGTCCACCAGGCGTCCTGCGGTCGGCGGCACCGCCAGCCCTGCCACAGTGCCCAGGGCGACCACCGTTCCCGCGGCGGCCAGCGGCAGCCCCACGACCCGGGTCACGTACAGCAGCACCACCGGCAGGAACAGGCCAGACCCGAAGTTGTCGACCCCCAGCGCGGCCAGTAAGGCCACCCGGCTGCGTCGCATGGCCTCGACCCTACGAGGGCCGGGGGAGTGGCGCGGGAATGAGCTTGCCGGCGATGGGAGACTCGGAGGTATGCAGCGCCGCTTCCGCGAGGTCGAACCCGGCAGACTACTCTGCACAACTGGCAGCCCGCCCTGCCTCCATCGAAAGAGGAGTCGCGACGTCGAAACCCGTCCTCCACGCTGTTAGTCGCGCCAGAGCTTCGAACACTGCCGAATTGAGCTACTCCCTGAATCAAGGCGGCCGCCGCCACGGCCCGGCGTCAGCGCCCGGACTCTGCCTTAGGCCCGCCCGGCGCACGCCGCGCCGCACACGGCAGCATGCACGGTTCTACCGTGCTCACCCGGACACTGGGCGACGTACAGCGCAGCGCCATTTCACTCGCTACCGATTGTCCAGCTCGGCGCCGCGTCAAGGGCGGCCCCCACGGGCCGTCGCTTCGCGCATGCCTTGACCCGGTGACTACTCGCATGGATTTGCGCCTAGGAGGAAGATGAAGAGGAGTGATGATCGGACTTCAACAGTCTCGCGGGTCACACAAGGTTCGCCTGGGGAGGAATAGCGGGACGCTAGTGACCGCCAGGTATGCGACGGGCCTCTGCGTCTGCCCGGGCCGCCCGCGTTCCCGATTCGATGTCATGGCCTGAGGCACGACGCCGACGCTGGTTCAGGTCATATGCAACTGCCCCAACAAAAAGGGCAACGACCACGATCACGATATACAGCAGGATGGGCATTGGGGCCCTCCTCCCATGGATTCACCCAGTGTACGCGCACGGCAAAAGAATTTAAGAATCGTTCCGCCTGGCCTACCGCCAATTGACAGCTAACCCCCCTGTCAACAGCGGCCTGAGGAGGCCCAGCTCAGCCGCCCCCTGACCCGCCCTGACCCATGGGGTGCGATCGACCCCCCTCAGAGGCACGTTTCGCCTGACGTGCCGCCGATGTGTGCCGTGCCTGCTGACGAACGAGGCGGCGCTCACGCCAACGGCCAGCCCACCGGGCGATTCTTGTCTTCACCACTCCACCTCTTTTACTTCCAAGGAACGAACAAGCCAGCCCGCAGCCTGGCCCGTCCCGCCCAGCAGGCCGCCCCCGACTCTGCGATTCTCGCCACGTCAGCGTGCGGGCAAGCCTGTATCCGCAGCGTACGCCTCACAAACGGCACTAGCAGCGATCGCTGCGTCTGATGTGAACGAGGAAGATGGCCCGGACTAGGGCCGGGTTCGATGGCACGATACCTCGACGACGTTCAGGGGAGCGGCCCTCGCCCGTATCAGGCGTCCAGCTCAGGCCAGGAGTATCCATGAGTGAGTTTGGCAGCCGGTGGCGGAATGCCGTGCACGTCATGAAAGGAACAGTTCCAGATGCCCGGCCCGAATATGGCTCTGGACCGCGAACCCGTGGAGATCCGCTGCGACCGGTCCCTGCCACCGGCAAGCGTGGTGCTCGGCCCGGGCGCTCAAGAAATACTCGCACCGGCATGGGACAAGCCGCCCCCTGAGTTCAGCGAGATTTTCGTCCTACTCGTCAAGGGCGCCGTCGGAAACCACATCGAGATTTACATCAACGAGTATCGCCTAGGAACGCTGACCGCCGCCGACAGCGCAGACTTCCTAGCCATGCTCGCCACTACGGACGACGGCCAATTTGTGCTAGGGGAAGCAATTCGCGATCGGGACCATGACGGCGACTGGCCTCTGCACGTCTACCGGCCGCAGACATCCTGAAACCACGTGCGCCTCTGGCGTTCGCCAGGCGTGTCCCCCAGATGTCCCCGAACCGCCATCAACAATCAACAGCCGCCACCAGCAGCAACCTGTGAACCTGAAGCTCGCACGCGCTTTGAATCCGCGAGCAACGCAGGAGAACACGCTCGTAATTCGCAGCTCGCGACCGACTTAGCCGTGGCAGCCCGAACTCAGGATATATGCGGGATGATCTTGCCTGGCGAGCCAGCGCCGGGCGCCGACGACGCAGGTAGCAGGGATGGGAGACCGCACGCCCTGCCTTACCTAGCGACCGCCTGGCGCATCTGGCCAGTAGCCAGCGGGCCCGCCGTCGGCCACCCGAGGCCAGGCACCGGTGCGCAATGTCTTTTAGCCGGTGCCGCCCGGCTCGGCCACTGCAGCAGGTCCGGCGAGCTGCAGCCTGTGGGCACGCTGCATCACCAAGACCCGCTGGAAGCCCAGGCTGATGGCCAGGTACAGAACGATGGTGGCGACTCCAAGGCCCCGGATGCCGTTCCCGTGTCCGACCAGGATGTCGTAACCCAGGTGCGCGGCCAGGGAGGCGATCCACAAGACCGCGGTCAGCCAGTTGCCCTGGGACCACGCCTGCCCGTCGTCCAGCCAGACCCGGACGGTCCGGGCGCGTAGCGCGCCGAAGATAGCCGCGAGCACCAGGCTGCCGCCGAGGGCGGCGAAGGTCAACGGGTGAGCATGATTCTGGCTCAGGAACCGGTAGGTCTGAAGCAGGCCAATGACCAGCAGGACTGCAATGAGCCGCAGGGCAGAGGCGTTCACGGGGCGGACCGACAGCTGCCGGTAGATCAGGAAGACCAGGACCGCGACTCCGAGGATAACGTCGACGACGAGCACGGTTATCACCCCTTCGGCGGTTGCCGCGGTACCCCGATGCCCGCACCGCACTCCGCATATTGCAAGAAGGCGCCCACTTCACGGTACGCCCAGACGCCGTCATTTCGGTATGCCCCTACCGCGGCACCTGGTCGACGGCGGGATCTCACCCGCGACAAGCGCGGGTAATGAGCCTGCTATGCCTCGCTCCGGCGCCGTGGACGCGGTCGCGGCCAGCACACTCACTTAACACGGCCACGCCGCTTTTGCAGCTAAGGGTGCAGCCGGAAGCTTCCCGGGTCGGGCCCGTGCGGCGGGTCGTGATCCCCGGTCATCGCGGTACCGCGTGCGCTAGCCATGTGCTTCCCCTTGAGCAGCGACCACGCGCGCTGCAGCGACGCAATCAGCGTGACGAAAATGATGATGGACAGGTTGATCAGCTGATCGCTGTCATGTGAATCAACTAGCAGCAGCACACCGAGTCCGAACTGAGCCGCGTAGGCAAGCAACGTGATGGCCAGCACAATCAGGTTTCTGCCAGTGTGCAGCCGACGCTGGAGCCTGACGATCGCGACGATGCTGATCACGGCCATGATCACGGCGGGCTCGCCGATGTTGATTTTGGGGATGAGCCCGAGCAGAGAGACCACGAACGAGTTCACCAGGCCGGTGAAAGCGGTGATCGCCAGCGCTTCGCCGCCCGGCATGGCATTCGGCCCGAAGATCGTGTCGTCTCGGACCGAGACAGCCACAAACAACAGGCCGATGAGCGCCGCAGCAGCCGTGGCCATCGCGGCAAAGTAGGCGTCGTACACGCCAGGCACCATGCCAACAGAAGCTGACATGGTCGATCTGTGCTGTCAATCGGTTGAACGCTGTCGCTCGCCAGCATGATGGGCTCCGGCGCGAAGACTCCATCA
Organism: uncultured Actinomycetes bacterium; assembly: GCA_963718305.1. Taxonomy (GTDB): domain Bacteria; phylum Actinomycetota; class Actinomycetes; order Streptosporangiales; family Streptosporangiaceae; genus RYN-230. The sequence continues at coordinate 101,339 of CAVQZG010000017.1, read as the reverse complement.
CTCACTTGCTGGCCAGCCAGCGGCACGGTCCCTCTTCTCGCAGAGCGGAGTGTCCCTGAAGATGCGGGCACTTTCTGGGGAATCCCGGTACCCGTGCCGAAGTACCTGGTCAGGCCCAGGTCCCGTCCCGTGGGGACCACATATCGTGCGAGGATCCGAACGAACCGCACGTCGGCGAAGACTACGCCCGCACGGAAACACGCCCTGAGCTGCAATGACTCCTAACCCCACGTCTTGGGGGTCAAGAGAGCGCCGGTTCGAATCCGGAAACCCCGAGGCGATTCAGATCGTATCTGACCCGCACAGGTCTGCTGATCTGCGTCCTGGTCCTTGCGCGGCCCCGGGGTCTCAGGAACAGAAAATGATGCCTGAGTCGTGCTGGAAGTGATGCCGGAAGTGACACTCTTGGTTTGTCGGCGATAGCGGTCATGCCTGACGGCCAGGTGAGCGACACCCACGGCTGACACCAACGATCCCGGATACTGGTGCGCTCTGGCGTACCAACGGAGCTAGCAAGGCAGGTCAGGGACGTTGCCGGACACTATGGGTGGACGGGGGAGGAGCAGCATGGCTGGGTTGCCATTCAGCGGCTGCCTTGATCAAGCGGCTTAGGTCATGGACGGAAGCGGCGCCGATTACGCGCCCGGCGATCCTGCTGTCCGGTGAGATCACGAGCGTGCTGGGGAAGTCGCTGATAGGGATGAGCCGGTTGAACTCGGCCGCGATACGGTCACCGGAATCGCTCAGGCTCGGATAGAGAAGTCTGTGGTCTTGCATATAGGCCTTCGCGCTGGCCGGGTTGTCCTCTACGTTGACGCCGACGAACCGGACTCCTGCTGGCGTGAACTGCCGGGCCGCAGCCGACAGGGCCGGTGCTTCCTGCTGGCAGACCGAGCACCATGATCCCCAGAAATTCAGCACGATCACGTGCCCATGGTCCGCGGTGAGGTGGAGCTCCTGGCCCGTGAGTGTCCGGCCAGATACCGCTGGCATCAGCGGCCGCTGCCCCGAGGGAAAGTCTGTCGTGCCAACCACGCTCGATGTCTTCGTCGGCGAAGACCGCACAAGCGAGCACCCCGCAATCATGAGGACCGCCGATGCGCAAGCCGTCAGGATGGCGGCCTTTTTCCCTCCCACCGTCGCCGACCCGGTCACGGACACACCCGAACCCTACAAGCCGTAGTAGATCGATGCAGCGATGTCCCCTTGGTGAACGCATGGTCTGGCGGCGCGGCGCTCTGGGCGCTGATTGCATGGCCGAATGCGGCCGACCCGCGGTCATCCGATATCACCCGGCTTAGGAAGCGGCCCCACGAGGCTCCCTGACGGCGCCAGTTGTTCGGGCGGAGCGCGAGTGACCGTGATTCACAAACCCGTCGGTGGAAGACTCGGGGTATGCGACGTCCCTTCCGCGAGGTCGATGTGTTCACCGCCACGCCCTTCGGTGGCAATCCGGTCGCCGTGGTCCTCGACTCCGACGGGCTGAGCACCAGCCAGATGCAGCGCTTCGCCAACTGGACCAACCTGTCCGAGACCACGTTCGTGCTGCCGCCGTCCACTGAGCAGGCGGACTACCAGGTCCGGATCTTCACTCCCAGCCGCGAATTGCCGTTCGCCGGCCATCCCACCCTGGGCACCTGCCACGCCTGGCTGGAGGCCGGCGGGAAACCGGCCCTGCCCGAGGTGTTCATCCAGGAATGCGGGGCGGGCCTGATCGAGATCCGCCAGGTTCCGGCCGGGCTGGCCTTCGCCGCCCCGCCGCTCATCCGGTCCGGGCCGGTGGAGGAGCCGCTCGCCGAGCACCTTGCCGCGGTCCTGGGCATCAGCCGGGCCGATATCACCGACCTGGCCTGGGCGGACAACGGGCCCGGCTGGGTGGCGGTGCTGCTGCCGAGCGCGGAGGCGGTGCTCGCCCTGCGGCCCGGTGCGGTCGACATGGACATCGGGGTGGCCGGCTTCCATCCGGCCGGCTCACCGCAGGCCATCGAGGTCCGGGCCTTCTTCCGCAGCGGCGACGCGACGATCGAGGACCCGGTGACCGGGAGCCTGAATGCCTCGCTGGCCCAGTGGCTGCTGGACACCGGCCGGGTCAGCGCGCCCTATGTGGCGGCCCAGGGCACGGCCCTGGGACGTTCCGGGCGGGTGCACATCTTCCGCGAGGCCGACGGCCAGATCTGGGTCGGTGGCGCCACTCTCACCTGCGTGTCGGGGTACGTCGAACTGTAGGGGGTAAGACAGCCTGGTCCCGGGAATCCATCTCGTGGCGGGCCAGACCTCCCGGCAGCCAGACCTCTCGGCAGGAGGGTTGCAGACTGTGCACCTTACGCAGGAGTCAGCCGAACTGCTACGCGCCGAGGCGGCCGGGTACGCGGCCGCCGCCCTGGCCAACATCAGGCACGAGTTCCCGGCGGCCATGCAGCACACGATGACCGCGCCGGGCGACTTTCCCTACCGGCCCCGGGCGCGCACGCCGGTGTTCTACGGCAGCTTCGACTGGCACTCCTCGGTACAGATGCACTGGACCTTGCTGCGGTTGCTGCGCACCATGCCGGACGCGGTGGCCGGGACGGGGATCCGCGCCGCGCTCGGCGCCCAGTTCTCCCCGGTGGCGATGGCGGCCGAGGCCGAGTTCATCGGCAGCGCGGACGCCCGGGCCGAGTGCCCGCAGGGCTGGGGCTGGGCGCTCGCCCTCGTCCACGAGACGCAGACCTGGGACACCCCGGACGCCCGCAAGTGGGCGGAAGCCATGGCCCCGCTGGCCGGGGCCCTGGCCAGCGCGTTCCTCGGCTGGCTGCCCGGGCAGTCCTATCCGGTCCGCTACGGCACGGAGCAGGGCAGCGCGTTCGGGCTGTCCCTGGCCTGGCCCTTCGCTGAGGCCAGGGCCGGGGCCGGCGACCCGGCGCTGCGGGACGCGATCGTGGCCCGGGCCCTCGCGTGGTTCAGCGCGGACACCATGTACCCGGCCGACTGGGAGCCGTCGGGCGACGATTGTGTCTCCCCGGCCCTGACCGAGGCGGAGCTGATGGCCCGGATCCTGCCACCGGCCGAGTTCGCCGACTGGCTGGCCATGTTCCTGCCCGGGCTCGAATGGGGCCGGCCGGGCACCTTGTTCACCCCGGCGGTGGCCGGCGATCCAGGCGGGGATCAGGAGGAGGGCCAGGAGCCGGGCGGCCGGCTCCACGGCCTGAACGCCACCCGGTCCTGGTGCTGGCGGCAGATCGCCAGCGCCCTGCCCGCGGGTGACCCGCGGGCCGAGCCCGCGCGGGCCGCCGCCCGGCAGCACGCCAAGGCGGTGCTGCCCTACGTGCTTGGCGGCGACTACCAGCTGGAGCACTGGCTAGCCGCCTACGCCGTACTGATGTTCTCCTGCCCCGGACTGGAGCGCGTCGGCGAGGCGGGGCCCGCCGCGGCGGGTGCTCGCCGAGCCGGCGTTCGGCGCGCAGCGGCGATCGGGGGTCCGGGGACGCCTCCGGACTAGGACCGCACGGGTTCGCGCCAGCGGTTGGTGATCGGCAGGCGCCGGTCGCGGCCGAAGTTACGCGGCGTGATCTTCGGGCCGGGCGGGTACTGGCGCCGCTTGTACTCGGCCCGGTCCACCAGCTGGATGACCCGGTCCACCAGGCCCGGATCGTGGCCGGCCGCGATCAGCTCGGCCGTCCCCATGTCCTTCTCCACGTAGTCGTCCAGGATCGCGTCGAGCACCGCGTAGTCCGGCAGCGAATCGGTGTCGAGCTGCCCCGGGGCGAGTTCCGCGCTCGGCGGCTTGGTGATGGAGTTCTCCGGGATGGGCGGCGTCTCGCCGCGCTCCACCGCCTGCGCGTCGCGCCACCGGGCCAGCTCCCAGACCAGCGTCTTGGGCACGTCCTTGATGGGCCCGAAGCCGCCTGCGGAGTCGCCGTAAAGGGTGGAGTACCCGGTGGCGATCTCGCTCTTGTTCCCGGTGGTCAGGACGAGGTGGCCCGCGGCGTTGCTCAGCCCCATCAGGATCACGCCCCGGATCCGGGACTGGAGGTTCTCCGCGGCCAGCCCCTGCAGGTCGAGCTCGGCCTGGAACGCGTCAACCATGGCCGCGATCGGGACCGTGCGGGCGTGCAGCCCCTGCCGCTTGGCCAGTTCCTCCGCATCGCCCACCGAATGCTCCGAGGAGTACCGGCTGGGCATGAGCACCACATGCACCGCGTCCGGCCCGAGCGCATCGGCGGCGATCGTGGCGACCAGCGCGGAGTCGATCCCCCCGGACAGGCCCAGGATGACCGAGCGGAAGCCGTTCTTGCGCACGTAGTCGCGCACCCCGGTGACCAGCGCGGCGTAGATCTCGGCCCGCGGGGCCAGCCGGGGCGAGATGAGGGGCTCAGCCAGCGGAGGGGCCGGGGTGGCCGGCCCGGGCCGCGCGGGCAGCGCGACCCGGTGAATGCTCATCACGGTGCCGTCACTGGCCTCGGCGGGGACATCGGCCGCCGGGGAGGTGTCCGGGACCGGCCGCGCCGAGGGCAGGTCGAGGTCCGCGACCAGCAGCGCCTCCTCGAACTGAGGTCCCCGGGTGATCAGGCCGCCCTCGGCGTTGACGATGATCGAATCCCCGTCGAAGACCAGTTCGTCCTGGCCGCCCATCAGGTTGACGTAGGCCAGCGCCGCGCCCGCCTCGCGGGCCCGGCGGACGCACAGCTCCAGGCGGGCCTGGTCCTTGCCCCGCTCGTACGGGGAGGCGTTCGGGACCACCAGCAGGCCCGCGCCGGCCTGCCGGGTCACCGCGACCGGGCCGCCGTCCTGCCACAGGTCCTCGCAGATGGCGATGGCCACGTCCACCGCGTCCCCGCCACCGGTCTGGCTGAAACCGGGTACCGGGACGCGGACCACCGGCAGCCGGTTCCCGGGCACGAAATAGCGGTACTCGTCAAACACCCCGTAGTTCGGCAGGTGATGCTTGGCCGTGGTGACCGCGACCGTCCCGCCGTGCAGCAGCGCCGCCGCGTTCTGGGCCGAGCTGACCGGTTCGCCGGCCCGGGGCGTCCCGCCCGCCCGCCGGCCCAGGTAGCCGGTGACGACGGCGATATGGCCCAGCCCGGCCTCGCCCAGGTGCTGCGCCGTCGCCTCCAGGGTCTCCATCGAGGCGTCCACGAACGAGTCGCGCAGCGCCAGATCCTCCACCGGGTAGCCGGTCAGCATCATCTCGGGAAATACCACGAGGTCGGCGCCGGCGTCCGCGGCGCGGCGGGTCCACTCCGCCACCGTCGCGGCGTTCCCCGCCAGGTCGCCGACGGTCGAGTTCACCTGGGCAAGAGCGATCCGAAGCCTGGTCACCCTTTCACTGTATTCGGGCGGCCCGCCGGTGCCCCGCGCGGCAGGTTTCGGCCCGGCCGCAGGCCTGTCCGGACCTGCAGCAGGTAGACTCGCTGCAGCTTTGTAACGCCCTGGTAACACGGCCGCGAGAGACTGGGCCAGGGCAGGCTCGGTCAGCCGATACGCTGTGCTGCCCGCCATCAACGCAGGTAAAAGCCGCTGACCAGCAAGGAACAGGCTGTCATGGACAGGCAGGAAGAATTCGTCCTCCGTACCCTGGAGGAGCGGGATATCCGTTTTGTCCGGCTCTGGTTCACCGACGTGCTCGGCTACCTGAAGTCGGTCGCGGTCGCCCCCGCCGAGCTTGAAGGAGCCTTTGCCGAGGGCATCGGGTTCGACGGCTCGGCCATCGAGGGGTTCGCCCGGGTCTACGAGGCGGACATGATCGCCAAGCCCGACGCGTCCACGTTCCAGTTGCTGCCCTGGCGCGGTGAGGCCTCCGGAGTGGGCCGGATGTTCTGTGACATCCGGATGCCGGATGGCTCGCCGTCCTATGCGGATCCCCGTTACGTGCTGAAGCGGGCCCTGGGGCACGCCGCCGATCTCGGCTTTACCTTCTACACCCATCCCGAGGTGGAGTTCTTCCTGCTGAAGGAGAGGCCGGTGGCCGGCGCCAAGCCGCAGCCGATCGACACCGGTGGCTACTTCGACCACACCCCGCACAGCGTCGCCCACGATTTCCGGCATGAGTCCATCCAGATGCTGGAGAGCATGGGCATCTCGGTGGAGTTCAGCCACCACGAGGGCGCGCCGGGCCAGCAGGAAATTGACCTGCGCTACGCGGACGCCCTGACCACGGCGGACAACATCATGTCGTTCCGGCTGGTCATGAAGGAGGTCGCGCTCCAGCAGGGCGTGTACGCGTCCTTCATGCCCAAGCCCTTCACCGAGTATCCGGGCTCCGGCATGCACACCCACATGTCGCTGTTCGAGGGTGACCGTAACGTCTTCTACGAGCCGGGCGCGGAATTCCAGCTGTCCAAGCTCGGCCGGGCGTTCATCGCCGGGGTGCTCCGGCACGCCGCGGAGATCACCGCGGTGTGCAACCAGTGGGTCAACTCGTACAAGCGGCTGTGGGGCGCGGCGGAAAGCGCCGCGGGGGCCGGCGGCGAGGCCCCGGCTTACATCTGCTGGGGCCACAACAACCGGTCGGCCCTGGTGCGGATTCCGATGTACAAGCCGCACAAGGGAAATGCCACCCGAGTCGAGTTCCGCTCGGTAGACTCTGCGTGCAATCCTTATCTTGCGTTCGCGGTGATCCTGGAAGCCGGCCTGAAGGGCATCGAGGCCGGCTACGAGCTGCCGCCCGGCGCGGAGGACGACGTATGGGCGCTCACCTCGGCCGAGCGACGGGCGCTGGGCATTTCACCGCTGCCGCAGAGCCTGGATGAGGCGATCACGGTGATGCAGGACAGCGAGCTGGTGGCCCAGGCGCTCGGCGAGCACGTGTTTGACTTCTTCCTGCGCAACAAGCGCGCCGAGTGGCGCGAGTACCGGCACCAGGTCACCCAGTATGAGCTGGACCGTTACTTGCCCGTGCTATGACTGTGTGAGCCAGGGCCGTGCCAGGAAGCAGTGCTGAGGCATCGGGCGGGGCTGGGGTGGGCAGCGCGATCAGGGATCGGGGTCGGGGCACAGTGTTCTGGGTTGGCGTACTCGGACCATTACTCGTCCGCAGTGGCGGCGAGCCGGTGTCCGTGCCCGCCCCCAAGCAGCGGGTGATCCTGGCCGCCTTGGCGTTGCGCGCGGGCCAGGTCGCCTCCTACGACGAGCTGGCCGAGATTGTCTGGGACGGTGTGCCACCGTCCGGGGCCCGCGTGGCCATCCGCAACTACGTGAAGCGCCTGCGGCAGATCCTCGGCCCGGACGCCGGGCGCCGGATCGTCACCCGTGATCCCGGCTACGCCCTCGAGGCCGGCCCGGACGAGGTTGACGCGCTGCGTTTCACCGCGCTGTGCAGCCAGGGCGGCGAGGCCATCCGCCAGGACGCCACCCCCGGCAGCGACCCGGGGGCGTGGGAGCTCCTGGGTGAGGCCATCGGCCTGTGGCGCGGGAACCCGCTCGTGGATGTGCCCTCCAACGTGCTCATCACGGCCGAGGTACCGCGGCTGGACGCGCTGCGGATGCAGGCCCAGGAATGGCGGATGGACGCCGGGCTCGCCCGCGGACTGCACTCGGAGCTGGTGGGGGAGCTGACCCAGCTGGCCCGCGACCACCCGTGGCGCGAGCGATTCCACGCCCAGCTGATGCTGGCGCTGTACCGCTGCGGCCGGCAGGCCGAGGCGCTGGCCGCCTACCAGCGGACCCGGCGCATGCTGGTGGATGAACTCGGCGTGGAACCCGGCCGGGAACTGCGCGACCTCCAGGCCGGCATCCTGGACGCCGACCCGGACCTGGCGGCCCCAGGTCCGGCGCTGGCCCGGTTCCTGACCGCCCCGCCCGCACCAGAGCCAGGCTCGCCCGGCCGCAGAGCCACCGCCGGGGAGGAGCCCAGCCGGGCGGAACGCGGCGCCGCGACCACCCTGCCCGCCCGCACCCCGGCCGGCCCCGCGCAGCCCGGCCAGGCCGCCGACGCGGCAGGCCGCCCCCTGGCCGGCAGCCCGGGGCCGGGTAGCACAGGGCCGGGGAGCGCCGGGCCGGGCGGGGCGGTCACGGGCAGCGCGGCCGGGGTGCGGGCCGCCCGGGCCGGCGCCGGCCGCGGCCACCCGGCCGACCGCACCGCGGCGGCGCAGGGCAACCCCACCGTGGGGGCCGGCCCGTCCCGTCCCGGGCGGGCGGGAGCCGTGCCCGCCGCCCAGGCCACCGTGGTGCCCCGGCAGCTCCCGGCCGGCGTGGCGCACTTCGCCGGGCGGACCGCCGAGCTGGCTGAGCTGCAGGCCTGGCAGCACGAGGCGGCCTCGGCCGACGAGGCGGTCAAGGTCCTGGTCATCGGGGGAACCGCCGGGGCGGGCAAGACGGCCCTGGCGGTGCACTGGGCGCACCAGAGCGCCGGGGAGTTCCCCGACGGCCAGCTGTACGTCAACCTGCGCGGGTTCGACCCGTCCGGTACCCCGGTGGCCCCGGGGGATGCGCTGCGCTGGTTCCTGGGCGCTTTCGGGATCACCGAGGAGCAGATACCGGACAGCGTCGACGCCCAGTCCGCGCTGTACCGCAGCGTGCTGGCCGGGAAGCGGGTCCTGGTCATCCTGGACAACGCGCGTGACGCCGCCCAGGTCCGGCCGCTGCTGCCGGGCAGCCGGTCCTGCCTGGCCCTGGTGACCAGCCGGGCGCGGCTGCCCGGGCTGGCCGCGACGGAAGGGGCCCGGCTGGTCCCGCTGGACGTGCTGACCGCCGACGAGGCTCATGAGCTGCTGGCCAGCAGGCTGGGGGAGCGGGCCCGCGCGGAAGCGGACGCGGCCCAGCAGCTGACCGAGGCGTGCTCCCGGCTGCCGCTGGCGCTGAGCATCGTGGCGGCCCGGGTCGCGGCCCGGCCGTACCTGCCCCTCGCCGACCTGGCCCGCGAGCTGGCCGATGCGCAGGGGCGGCTGGAGGCGCTGGACGCCGGGGATCCGGTGGCCAGCGTCCGGGCGGTGTTCTCCTGGTCGTGTGAGCAGCTGACCGGGCCCGCGGCGCGGATGTTCCGGCTGCTCGGGTTGCACGCCGGGCCGGATGTGACGATCGCGGCGGCGGCGAGCCTGGCCGGGGTGGACCGCGGGCAGGCGGCGGCGGCGGTGGCGGAACTGGCGGATGCGCACCTGATCGCCGAGCATGCGCCGGGCCGCTACGCGTTCCATGACCTGCTCCGGGCCTACGCGGCGTATCTGGCCGGGACCACCGACGCTGACGCGGAGCGCCGTGACGCCGTGCGCCGGGTGCTGGATCACTACCTGCACACCGCGTCGGCCGGCAGCGGCCTGCTGAACCCGGCCCGCCCGCAGTTGCCGCTGGAGCTGCCCGGGCGGGGGGTGACGCCTGAGCCGCTGGGCAGCGTGGGTGATGCGCTGGCGTGGTTCGAGGCGGAGCGGCAGGTGCTGATCGCGGCGATCACGCAGGCGGCGGATGCGGGGCTGGACGCGCCTGCGTGGCAGCTGCCGTGGGCGGTGTGGCTGTTCTTTGACCGTGAGGGTTACTGGCATGACCAGGTGGCCATCCAGCGGATCGCGATCGCGGCGGCGGGGCGGCTGGGGAACCGGGCCCGCCAGGCGCACGCGTACCGGGATCTGGGCTGCACGTATGGGCGGCTGGGCCAGCTGGCGGAGGCGCGTGAGTTGTGTACCCAGGCGCTGGACCTGCACCGGGAGGTCGGGGACCGGATGGGGGAGGCCCGGGCGCATAACGAGATCGCGATGCTGGCCGAGCAGCAGGGCCGGATCGCGGAGGCGCTGGGGCATGCGCAGCTGTCGCTGGCGCTGTACCGCGATGAGGGGTATGCGCCGGGGCTGGCCAAGATGCTCAACGGGGTGGGCTGGATGCATGCCCTGCTGGGTGATTACGAGCAGGCGCTGGAGTTCTGCGAGCAGGCCCTGGGCATGTACCGGGGCCGGGGTGACCCGCTGAACGAGGCGGCGACCTGGGACAGCCTGGGGTATTCGCTGCTGCACCTGGGCCGGCTGGAGGAGGCGATCAGCTGCCTGCGCACCGCGGTGGGCCTGATCGAGGTGCTGCGGACCGGCTACTACCAGACGACCATGCTGGTCCACCTGGGCGACGCCTACCACGCGGCCGGCCAGCTGCCCCAGGCCCGCCAGGCGTGGCAGGAAGCCCTGGCCATCCTGGAAGACCTCAACCACTCCGACGCCGACCAGGTCCGGGCCCGCCTGGACGGCGAGGAACCGCCGGTACCCGGCGTCCCGGCGGCCTCGGCCAGGTCAGCCCTGGGCGGCCGGCTGCGCGAGGATCACGCGGTCGGCGCCTGACATACCGTCCCCTAAACCGCGCTACCGGGACGTTACCGGCCGGTCGGATACTAAAGATGTGCACCTACCCCCCCCGGTGCACCCCCCTGCCGGGGCCGTCTACGGACGGCCCCGGCGCCGGATTTTTGCCCCGTTCGGAACCGGGGGGCGGGCATCTCCCCCCAGCCCCGCCTCCCGGTTCCAACACTCAAGGCGCTGCCTCTGGCCGCCGTATCCGCGCCCGTCACCTGCCCCCGCCGCTCCCTGAGCCCGGCCAGGGGAAGCCAACTCCGCACCCGGCCGTTACGGTGCAGATGTGAGTGCGCGCCGAAGGACGACCCCGGCCGGGGAACTGGCCCGGATGGGATTTGCGGACGCAACCCGGGCGGAACGGCTGCTCAGTGCGGACCTGGCCCTCGACGCCGAGGGCGCCGACGCGGACCTGCTGGCCTCGCTCGCCGCGGCCGCCGACCCTGATCTGGCCCTGATCACGCTGGCCCGGATGCCGCTCGACGGCGACCTGCTCGCCGCGCTGCGCGCCGACGCCGGGCTGCGGAGCCGGCTCACCGCGGTGCTCGGCGCGAGCGCCGCGCTCGGAGATCACCTGGTCCGCCACCCGGCGGACTGGCAGGTGCTGGGCGGCCCGGACGCGCTGCGCAGCCCGGGGGCCGCCGAGCTGCGGGCGGATCTGCTGACCGCGGTGGGCGCCAAGCCGGACGACCCGGAGCCGGTCGCCAGCCCGGCCGGGGCGCAGGATGGGAACCCGGCTGCCGCTCCGGTCAACCCCCTGGCCGCCGCCTACCGGCGGCGGCTGCTGCACCTGGCGGCCCGGGACCTGACCGGCGCCATCACGGTCGATGAGACCGCGGCCGAGCTGGCCGACCTCGCCGCCGCGGCCCTGGAGGCGGCGCTGGCCATCGCCCGCTCCCAGCTGCCTGCCGGCTCGGCCCCCGCCCGGCTGGCGGTGATCGCCATGGGCAAGTGCGGCGGGCGCGAGCTCAACTACGCCAGCGACGTGGACGTCATCTTCGTCGGCGCACCCGCCGGGTCAGCCGGGCCCGGCGGGTCCGCTGAGCCCGCCGGTGCCGACGCGGAAACCGCAGCGCTGCGGACCGCGACCGGGCTGGCCGCGGGCCTGATCCGGACCTGCTCGCAGAGCACCGCCGAGGGCGCCCTGTTCCCCGTGGACCCCAACCTCCGCCCGGAAGGACGCGACGGCCCGCTGGTCCGCACCCTGGCCAGCCACGTCGCGTACTACCAGCGCTGGGCCAAGACGTGGGAGTTCCAGGCGCTGCTGAAAGCCCGCCCGGTGGCCGGCGACCGCGAGCTGGGCCAGGCGTATCTCGAGGCGCTCAGCCCGATGGTCTGGCAGGCCTCCCGGCGCCCCCACTTCGTCGAAGACGTCCAGGCCATGCGCCGCCGCGTAATCGGAAATCTGGCCCCGGGCGAAGCGCCGCGGCAGCTGAAGCTCGGTCCCGGCGGGCTGCGCGACATCGAGTTCGCGGTCCAGCTGCTCCAGCTGGTGCACGGGCGTACCGACGGGTCGCTGCGTGAGCCCGGCACGCTGCCCGCGCTGGCCGCGCTGGCCCGGGGCGGCTACGTGGGCCGGGAGGACGCGGCCAGCATGGTCGCCGCCTACCGGTTCCTGCGCACCGTGGAGCATCTGCTCCAGCTCCGCCAGCTGCGCCGCACCCACACCCTGCCGGAAGACCCGGCCGCGCTGCGCCGGCTGGGCCGTGCGCTGCGCCGGGCCCGGACCCGCAGCGGCGCGACGGCTCCCGCCCCGCCGTCCCGGGCCGACCCGGCGGCCGAGCTGATGGCCCAGTGGCGGCAGCACGCCCGGGAGGCCCGCCGCCTGCACGAGAAGCTGTTCTACCGGCCGCTGCTGGACGCGGTGGCGCGGCTGCCGGCGGACGCGGTCCGGCTCACCCGGGAAGAGGCCCGGGCCCGGCTGGAAGCCCTGGGCTACGACGATCCGGCCGGCGCGCTGCGCCATATCGAGGCGCTGACCTCAGGGGTGTCCCGCCGGGCCTCGATCCAGCGCACGCTGCTGCCGGTGATGCTGGGCTGGTTCGCCGACGCCGCCCAGCCGGATGCCGGGCTGCTGGCCTTCCGGCAGGTCAGCGACGCGCTCGGGGACTCGCCGTGGTACCTGCGGCTGCTCCGAGACGACACCAACGTGGCGCGCCGGATGGCCCGGCTGCTGGCCTCCAGCCGGTATGCGACCGACCTGCTGATGCGGGCGCCGGAGACCGTCGCCCTGCTCGGCTCGGATGAGCAGCTGACGCCGCGTCCCGCGACCGCGCTGCACACCGAGGCCACCGCGGTGGTGAGCAGGCACGCCAGCGCCGAGGAAGCCGCGCAGGCGGTCCGCGCGCTGCGCCGCCGTGAGCTGCTCCGCACCGCGGCCGCCGATCTGCTCGGCGTGACCACGGTGGAGGAGACCGAGGAGGCACTGACCGTGATCACGGCGGTCACCATCGGCGGGGCGCTGGCGGCCGCGATCGGCCAGTTCGAGCGGGAGTCAGGCCCGCTGCCCACCCGGATCACGGTGGTGGGGATGGGCCGCTTCGGCGGCCGGGAGACCGGCTACGGCAGCGACGCCGACGTCATGTTCGTCCATGATCCGCTGCCGGGCGCGGCCGACCAGGCGGCGTCCCGCGCCGCGCACACGGTCGCCGAGGAGGTGCGCCGGCTGCTCGCCCAGCCCGCGCCCGACCCGCCGCTGGTCGTCGACCCGGGACTGCGCCCCGAAGGCCGCCAGGGGCCGCTGGTGCGCACGCTCGCGTCCTACCGCGCCTACTACGAGCGCTGGTCGCTGGCCTGGGAGGCGCAGGCGCTGCTGCGGGCGGACCCGGCGGCCGGCGACCGTGAGCTGGGCGAGCGGTTCGAGGCCCTGGCCGACGAGTTCCGCTACCCGGCCGGCGGCATCAGCGCCGCGTCGGTCCTGGAGATCCGGCGGCTCAAGGCGCGGATGGAAGCGGAACGGATGCCGCGCGGCACCGATCCGGCCATGCACCTGAAGCTGGGCCCCGGCGGCCTGTCTGACGTGGAATGGGTAGTCCAGCTGCTCCAGCTGACCCACGCCCACGAGGTGCCCGCGCTGCGGACCACGCGCACGCTGACCGCGCTGACCGCCGCCCAGCAGGCGGCCCTCATCGACCGGAACGACGCGGCCGCGCTGGCCGCGTCCTGGCGGCTCGCGACCCGGATCCGCAACGCGGTCGTGCTGCTCCGCGGGCGGTCCTCCGACGTGCTCCCGGCCAAGCAGGCCGAGCTGGCCGCGGTGGCCCGGATCCTCGGCTACCCCCCGGACGCCAGCCAGGACCTGGTCGAGGACTACCGGCGCACCGCCCGCCGGGCCCGCGCCGTGATGGAACGCCTCTTCTACGGCTGAGCCCGCCCGCGCCCGCCCGCGCAGGCCGCAGCCTCAGCGGCCGTTGGCGCGCAGCCGGGCCAGGGCGGTGACGGTCATCGAGCCGCGCCACTCGGCCGCGGCCACCGGGGACCAGGCCATCCAGTTGACCGTCCAGCCGCCGTCGTCGCGCTGCGCGCGGGCCAGGTGGTCCAGGTGCGCGTCGATCACCGCGGGCGCGAACAGCCCGCGGGCCAGCGACCCGGGCCGCGGCGCGAAGTCCAGCGGGGTGTGGATCTCCCCGGGCGCCTCCGGATCCAGCGTTACCACCTCGGGGCTGGTGATCATCGGGGCGAGCTGGTCGAAGACCTTGACCGCCCGGTCCCGGTCGGGCACGTGGTCAAGGAAATGCGCCACGGCCCGCAGGTCATAAGGACCGGCCTGGTCGAGCTCCCCGATCCGGGCCCACATCAGCCCGGTGGCCCGGTCCAGCCAGGGATGGCGCACCCCGCGGCCGTGCAGCGTGCCGGCCAGCAGCCCGGTGGTGATGAGGGACGCCGGGCCGCCGTCTTCCGGCACCCACCAGGGCGCGTGCGGCCATCCGGCAATATTTTCCGCAACGAAAACCGCGCCGCCCTCATCGGGCGCATTCGCCTGAAGCCACCCGAGGGCGCCGAGGACCAGGCCGTCGTCCCAGGCATCGGCCTCGTCCAGGGTTTCCAGGGCGAACTCGATCGCCAGCGGCTGGGTGCCGGGGCACCGGCCGTCGGGCTCCAGGGCCTGGCCGAAGCCGCCGTCGGGGTTGCGGTAGGCGGCGACCGCGTCGCGCACATAGCCGGCCTGGCCGCCGGAGAACAGCCGCTGGAACCGCCGCCGGTCCAGCACCCGGCCGCTGGCCGCGAGGAACTGGTCGGCGGCGCTCATGTTGACGTGAGATGAGGTCATGGCGCCCATCCTGGTCCCCGCGCCGAGCCGGTGTCTTGAATGAATCGGACGCGCCCCGGTCCTGAAGGCGGGGCGATGACGGCCGCCGTGGAGACCGGCCCGTGCCAGACTCGGGTCATGGACTGGTCGCCGGGTTACCGGGAGTACGCGCCTCCCGCGCCGCTCGCCCGCGCCGTGTCCTGCCTGTGGGTGGGGGTGACGCCGGCCGCGGGCGGGCCGCCTACCCGGGTGCTCCCGGACGCCTGCACCGATCTGATCTGGCGCGGCGGCAGCGGGGTGTCCCTGGCCGGGCCCGACACCGGGCCGGTGCTCGCCCCGGTTCCGCCCGGGACGGTGCTGGCCGGGGTGCGGTTCCGCCCCGGGGCGGGCGGCCCGGCCCTGGGCCTGCCGCTCAGCGCCCTGCTCGACCAGCAGCTGGACCCCGGCGCCCTGCGCACCGGGCTGCCCGGCGGCCGGGGTGCGAGCCTGGTGACCCAGGTACACGGCGGGCTGGCGCCCGAGGAGGCCATGCGCCGCCTGGTCCGGCTGGCCGGGGAGATGGTGGCCGGCGCGCCGCCGGACCCCCTGGTCGCCGCGGCCGTCCAGCAGCTCAGCCGGCCCGGCGCCCGGGTCGGGCTGGTGGCCCGGCAGCTCGGCATCAGCGAGCGCCAGCTGCACCGCCGGTGCGTGGCCACGGTCGGCTACGGCCCGGTGCTGCTGCGCCGGGTGCTGCGTTTCCGCCGCGTCGTGTCCCGGATCGACGCGGGCGGGGCCCTGGACGACCTGGCCGGGCTGGCCGCCGGGGCCGGCTACGCCGACCAGGCGCATCTGACCCGGGAGAGCCAGGACCTGGCCGGCCTGCCCCCCGCGGTCCTGGCCCGGCTCAGGCGGGCCCCGGCCGCGGGCTAGCTCGCGGGCCAGTTCGCCATCGCGGGATTCGATGGTCCGCCCGACGTTGTGTACCTCGATAATGCGCTGGCCGGCCAGGTCGTGGAGCGTCCCGGCGACGTCGCCCGGGTGGCGTTGCTGTACGACATACTGAAGGCCGAGGCGCTGTCCCCGCGTGCCTCGGCAGACCTGGCGAGGAAGGCGATCGAGAGATGGACCTGACCGGCGCCCCGTGGCGCAAGTCCTCCTATAGCAGCGGTAACGGCGGTGCCTGCGTGGAGGTCGCGGTCGTGCCCGGCTCCAAGGAGGGCAGCGACTACGTCATCACCATGCGCGACTCCAAGAACCCCGACGGGCCGGTGCTGACCTTCACCCCGGACGAGTGGAAGGCGTTCACCCTCGGCGTCCAGGACGGCGAGTTCGACGTCGAGGACGACAGCCCCGCGCCGGGCGCCCCGGACAGTGCCGGGAGCTGACCGCGCGGGCGAGTTACCGCCCGTCTGACGTCCGCGAGCGGTGATCTACGCCGCAGGATGACTGCCGGGGGCGCTGGGCGCCACGGGCTGGGGCTCGGGGTGGCCGGGCGCCGCCGGTCCCGGGTCACCGGCCGCTGCCGGGGTCGGGGCGAGGCGGGCCGAGAGCACGTAGGCCACCACGACAGACACGATGACCAGCGGCATGACGGCCAGCCCGTCCGAGGCCAGCAGCAGGGAGGCGAGCAGGACCGAGGTCAGCGGGAGCCTCAGCATCACGACGGACATCGCGCCGATGCCCATGGCCACGCCCGCGACCAGCGGCAGCCCCGGCAGGTGTGACAGCGCGACGCCGCCCACCCCGCCGAGGAACAGGGCCGGGAACGTGGGGCCGCCGCGGAAACTGCTCAGCGAGATCCCGTAGGCGAGTCCCTTGCAGGCGATGAGCAGCAGCAGCGCACCGACCGTGTAGCTGGCGCTGTGGTCGATGAACGGGCCCAGCTGGTCCTGCCCCGAGAACAGCACCTCGGCGGAGGCTTTCCCGGTCGCGGCGGCGAACGCGATGGCCAGACCCGCGACGGCCAGGCCCACGAGCGGGGTGATCAGCAGGATGCGCCGTTCCACGTACGGCCGCAGGAACAGGCCCAGCCAGCGGATGGCGCTGCCCAGCGGAACCGCGAGCACGCCGATGGCCAGCGCCCAGCCGAACTCGGCGGCGGTGGGTGACCCGACGTGCGGCAGGCCGGGGATGGCCAGCGAGAACGTGCCCAGCCCCGTCCACGCATCGAGGCCGATGAACACGAGGGAACCGACGCCGGCCGCCAGCAGGCCGGGGATCAGCACGAGCTCCATCATGGTTCCGCCCAGCCCGGTGGCCTCCATCAGCAGGAACGCTCCGGTCAGCGGGGAGCCGAGCAGGGTGGCGATGGCGGCGAAGCTGCCCGCGGCCGCGACCACGGTCTGGGTGCGAGCGGGGGCGTCCCGTTTCGCGAGCCGGACGGCGATGACCCCGAGCCCACCGCCGATAGCGATCAGCGGGGCCTCGGGGCCGAGGACCACGCCCAGGCTCAGCGTCGCGAAGGCCGCGAGCACGATGCCGGGAAGCTCGATCGGGGCAGGCTGGTCCAGCGCCCATCTTGAACCCGTCGGCGGGGGAGTGGCCGCCGGTCCCGGGCAGGTACTTCAGGGTGAGGGCGACCAGCACCCCCGCCACCGCCAGCGGCAGCAAGGGCCACCACAGCGGCTCGGCGTGGAAGCCCAGGCCCTTGGGCAGGTCGGTGAAGACCCAGCCCTGCATCTTGCTGACCAGCGCGAGGAAGAAGTAAGCCACCGCCGACACTGGCGCCCCGATGATCGCGGCCACCACCAGCAGGGCGACATAGCTCCGGGACCGCAGCAGCGCCAGCGGGTCGGATGGCATCGTCACCGCATCTCCTCCTCAACGGCTAGATCGCTGGTCATGAGACGACGAGCAGGTACAGGCTCTTGCCAGCCAGCCAGAACCCCAGCAGCAGCGAGATCACGATGATCACCTGGTCCTGATGGGTGTCCAGCCAGTTCCGCAGCTTCTGGATGAAGACCTCGGCGGCGGCCGGCCGGAAGGCCGCGGACAGCTCCAGGTACAGGAAGCTCGACGTGGCCAGCAGGCAGAACAGCACCAGGACCAGGTATTCCGCGACGTTCGAGAGCTTGGCCTGGCTGATCGTCGCCGCGCCGGCCGCGACCAGGGTCCAGGGCTGGAGGAAGGCGGCCAGTCCGGCGGCGGCCCACACCGAGGCCTGGTCCAGCCGGGCCATCCAGGCCGGGGGCTTGCGCGGGCGGCCCCGGCGGCGCTGTTGCCGGACGGCATACAGGATCAGCACGACGCCCAGGGCCAGCTTGATGGCCAGGACGGCGGTCGACGGCGCCGTGCTCGGCGCGGGCGGCTTACCGCCGGTGAGCAGGACCACGGCGGCGATCACCACGACCAGGCAGGCCAGCCAGCCCAGGATGAAGGCCAGGCCTTTCCTGGTGCCCTTCTCGGAGCTCAAGATCAGCAGGAACGCGATGAGCGGGAAGGGCTCAAGGGCGATGCCCAGGCCGATAAGGAGCAGGTCAAGTACCACCTGGCCCAGCTCTCCTCATCGACACCACCCCTGCACTGACCTTGCCGGGCCGCCACGGCATCTGCCTCACCCGCCGGGGGTGAGGCCCGTCTCCTCAGCCCCGGCTGGCGGCGGGCCGGGCGGGCCGGGCACGTTGGCCCGGTTTCCGCACCTTTTACGGCCGGTGTGCACTCCAGCGGGGGCAGGCCAGGTCGGTAGAGTGGCCTACAGTCCGTAGAACTTCGGCGCCCTATGCGGTCACCGGATGTGATCGCGTGTCGCCGTGGAGCGCAAGAATGGACGGTGACGCGGGCCGGCCGGCTGCGCTGCGAGGCAGCCCGGCGGTCCTGGGTTCCGCGCACGCCGTGGCCCCGTTAGTCGGGCGGGCGGACGCGCTGCGCGCGTTCGGGGCGGCGCTTGATGCGACAGGCCAGGGTGACTGCTGTTTCCTCGGCCTCGTGGGTGAGCCTGGCGCGGGCAAGACGCGGCTGCTCGGGGAGCTGGCCACGGCCGCGGTCGGCCGGGGCCTGGTCACGCTGTGGGGCAGGGCGGCTGAGTTCGAGCAGGAGATGCCCTTCGGGGGCGTGGTCGACGCGCTCGACGACCAGGTGGAAGCCGTGTGGCCCAGCCTGGCCGCGCAGCTGGGCGGGGAAACGTCCGCGTTGCTCGCCAGCGTGCTCCCTTCCGTGCGGGCCGCGGCTGCTGGCCCTGGCGCACCGGCCGGATCCGGCCCCGCCCGCGACCTGACCGGCCGGTACCGGATCTACCGCGCGCTGCGGCGGCTG
This sequence comes from uncultured Actinomycetes bacterium, assembly GCA_963718305.1. GTDB lineage: Bacteria > Actinomycetota > Actinomycetes > Streptosporangiales > Streptosporangiaceae > RYN-230. Next base: position 82,616 of record CAVQZG010000017.1, on the reverse strand, counting down.
CTGGAGGACCTGGCCGATCCGGACGGCCTGGTGCTGATCCTCGACGACGTGCACTGGGCCGACAACGCGTCCATCGAGTTCCTGGATCACCTGGTCCGGCATCCGCCGCGCGGCCCGGTGCTGGTGGCCATCGCCTACCGCCCGGCGCAGGCGTCGGCGCGGCTCGCCGCGCTGCTCGGGTCGGCCACCGGCCACCGCCGCCAGCTGACGGTGGGACCGCTGACCTTCGCCGAGACCGAGGAGCTGCTCGGCCCGGAGCTGAGCCGGCCGCGCTGCCGGATGCTGCATGAGGCCAGCGGGGGCAATCCGTTCTACCTCGAGGCACTCGCCCGGATGGACCAGCACGCGCCGCTCACGGCGGATGGTGTCGACGGCAGCGAGCTGCCTCCCGCGGTCCGGGCCGCGCTCCTCCTCGAGCTGGACGGCCTGTCGCCCAGGGCGCGGCGGGTGGCGCAGGCGGCGGCGGTGGCCGCGGACGAGTTCGAGCCCGCCCTGGCCGCGGTGGCCGCCGAGGTGGGTGCGGACGAGGCGCTGGCCGCGCTGAACGAGATGGCCGCCCGTGACATCGTCCGGCCCGCGTCCGCGGGCCGGCTGCGGTTCAGGCACCCGCTGGTGCGCCGGGCCACCTACGACTGGGCGGCGGCGGGCTGGCGGCTCGGCGCGCACGCGCGGATCGCCACGCACCTGGCCGAGGTCGCCGCGCCCGCGGCGTTGCGCGCGCACCACGTGGAGCGGTCAGCGCCGTTCGGTGACCAGGCGGCCATCGCCACGTTGCTCGACGCGGCCCGCGAGGTGGCCGCGCACGCGCCGGCCACCGCCGCGCACTGGCTGGAGGCGGCCCTGGACATCATGCCCGCCCCGGACCGCCAGCTCGAGCTGCTCCTCGACGTGGCCGGGCTGCGGGCGGTGAGCGGCCAGCTGGCCGAGGGCCGTGAGGCAGCGCGTGAGGTACTGCGGCGCCTGCCGCTCGCCGACCACGCCCGGCGGGCCAAGGCGGCCCGGTTCTGCGCGCTGATGGAACGCCAGCTTGACCGCCCGCAGGAGGCCCGGGCGGTGCTGCTCGATGAACTGCGCCGGATTCCCGACCCCCAGTCGCCGGCGGCGGTGCCGCTGCGGACCCGGCTGGTGGCCGAGAGCCTGATGCGCGGGGATGTCCGGGCCGCGCAGGCGGTCCTGGACCTGATCCCGGAAGACCCGGGGGCCCTGGAACCCAGCGTCGCGGTGGCGATCGCGGCGCTGCGGCCGCTGCCCGCCTACGCCCTGGGCCGGGTCGCCGACGCGGCCCGCTTCATCGAGGCGGCCGGCCAGCTCGTGGCGGCCGCACCGGACGACCATCTCGCGGAGTGGCTGGACGCGGTGGCCTGGCTCTGCTGGACCGAAACGATGATGGGCCGGGACCAGAGCGCCCTGGGCCATTTCGGCCGGGCGGTCGCCATTGCCCGCTCCACCGGCCAGGGCTACATCATCAGCAACCTGCTGGCCGGGCAGGCCCGGGTGCTGACCTTGTTCGGCCGGCTGGCGGAGGCCGCCGCGGCCGCGGAAGAAGCCGTCGAGGTGGCCCGGCTGCTCGGCTCGGGTCATCAGCTGGTCTTCGCGCTCACCCAGCAGTGCCTCGCGGCCAGCTGGTCCGGTGAGGATCAGGCCGCGGTACGGCTCGGTGAGGAGGCGGCCCGCACCGGCAAGGGCAACGGGGAATGGTCAGGCGCCCAGGCCCAGTACGCGCTGGCGGTCGCCCTGATCAACGCGGGGCGGCGCGAGGCCGGCCGGGACACGATGGCGCAGGCGTGCAACAACCTCAAGCGGCCCATGCTCGATCAGCGCAGCCTGCTGGCGGCGTGTGAGGTGATGGCCGACGTGGAGGCCGAGCGCGGCCACCGGGACGAGGCCAGCCGCTGGGCCGGGCACGCGGTGAAGGTCGCCCGGGCCGGCCAGGAGGCCAGCGCCGCGCTCGCGCGGGCGCACGCGCTGCGCGGGAGCGAGCCCCGGGCCGCGGCCGCGGCGGCCGGCGGCGCTGCGCAGTCCCTGGCCACCGCGGGCCTGCTCATCGACGCCGGCCGGGCCCGGCTGTGCGCCGGGCAGTCCTACGCCGCGGCGGGCCTCGACTCCGACGCCCGCACCGAGCTCGCGGTGGCCGCGCAGATGTTCTCCGACTGCGGCGCCCGCTCCCTGCTCGCGGCCACCGTCCGTGAGCAGCGCAAGCTCGGCGTCCGGGTGCCCGGTCCGGCCACCGCGGGCCGGGGACCCGGGCCGCATGGCCTGACCCAGCGCGAGCTGGAGGTGGTCAAGCTGGTCCGCGAGGGCTGCACGAACCAGCAGATCGCCGAGTCGCTTTTCGTCAGCATCCGGACCGTCGAAACCCACCTGTCCCACGCCTTCGCCAAGCTCGGCGTGTCCTCGCGGACCGGCCTGCTCAAGGCGCTCAGCGAGGTGTAACCGCCCGGCCGTCATCGCCCCTGACCCGGGGCCGTCTGTGTGGCGCAGGGAAGTCAGGGTTTACCACGATGCGCGCGGGTCGCCGCGGGCGGCACTGTGGGAGCAGCAACTGTGGGAGCAACAGCAGTGGAGTCCGCAGGGAGCGCAGATGACGATCCGTATCCCGCGATACACGCTCGACGGGGTGAAGGACGCCGAGGTGTCCGTGTACCCGTTCTCGACCGAGGATGGCCTCGGGCTCAACCTGACCCGGTTCCACCGGGCCGACTGCGACGATGTCGTCCTGCTCGTGCACGGCCTGACGTCGTCCAGCGACCTGTTCATCATGCCGGAGCACCGCAATCTAGCCAGTTACCTGCTGGACACCGGATTCACCGATGTGTGGACGGTCGATTTCCGGATGAGCAACCGGTTCCCCTACGACAGCGAGACCCACCGTTACACCCTCGATGACATCGCGGACTACGACCATCCGGCGGCGCTGGCTGAGCTCCGCCGGCATGTGGGGGACCGCCGGGTGCATGTCGTGGCCCACTGCCTCGGCTCGCTGTCGCTCACGATGAGCCTGTTCGGCGGCAGGCTCCCCGGCCTGGCCAGTGTGACCTGCAACAGCGTCGCGCTGACCCCCCGGGTGCCGGGCTGGTCACGATGGAAGCTGCGCTACGGGCCGCCGCTCCTTGAATACCTGGTGGGGGTGGTGTCCCTGGACCCCGCGTTCGCCGACAGCCCGCCGCTGTCCCGCGGCGGGGCGCTTGCCCGCCTGGTCAACCTGGCGCACCGCGAATGTGACGTGAGTGCGTGCCACATGCTCAGCTTCATGTGGGGCAGCGGCCACCCGGCCATGTACGAGCACGCCAATCTGCTCCCCGCCACCCATGAGCGGATGGGTGATCTGTGCGGGGCCGGCGGGACGTACTACTACCGGCACGTGAGCAAGATGGTGCAGGCCGGGCACGCGGTGAAATGTGACCCCGGCGACGCCCGGCACCCCGACCTCCCCGATGACTACCTGGCGGATGCCGCCCAGCTGACCACGCCGATGCTGCTGCTGACCGGGGACCACAACCGGGTGTTCGCCGATTCGAACATCGCCTGCCACCGGCTGCTCTCGAAGATCGCGCCGGGCCGGACCGAGCTCGAGATCCTGCCGGGCTACGGCCACGTTGACCCGATCGTGGGCCAGCATGCCCACACCGACGTCTTCCCGCGGATCGGCGAGTTCCTCAAGCGGCAGGCGGCCTGAGATGGCCACCGGACCTGGGCCGGGGAGCCCGGCGGCCCCGCCCCCCGAGCACGCCGACGCGGTGGTGATCGGGTCGGGCTTCGGCGGCGCGGTGACCGCCTACCGGCTGGCCCAGTCCGGCTTGTCGGTCATCCTGCTCGAGCGAGGGCAGGCGTATCCGCCGGACAGTTTCCCGCGCACGCCCGCGGAGATGAGCCGGGCCTTCTGGGACCCGGCGGCCGGGCTGCACGGGATGTTCGACGTCTGGCGGTTCAGCGGCTGCGATTCCGTGGTGTCGAGCGGGCTGGGCGGCGGCTCGCTCATCTACGCGAACGTGCTGCTCCGCAAGGACGAGCACTGGTTCGTCCAGGACGACCCGCTGCCACACGGGGGGTTCGAATCCTGGCCGGTCACCCGCGCCGATCTCGACCCGCACTATGACGAGGTCGAGCGCATGCTGGGCGCCACGCCCTACCCGCTGGAGGCGGCCCCGTACGCGGCGACGCGCAAGACACGCGCCATGCAGGACGCCGCGGCGGAACTCGGCCTGCCCTGGCAGTTGCCGCCGCTCGCGGTCAGCTTCGCGCCCGCGCCGGGGGCCGCGCCGGGCCCTGGGCTGCCGATCGTGGACCCGCCGTACGGCAACCTGCACGGGCGGCAGCGGACCACGTGCCGGCTGTGCGGCGAGTGCGACATCGGCTGCAACATCGGGGCCAAGAACAGCCTCGACTACAACTACCTGTCCGCCGCCCGGCATCACGGCGCCGACCTGCGCACTGGTCATGAGGTGCGGGCCATCCGCCCCCGGCCGGCCAGCGGCTACGAAGTGGACTACATCCGGCACGAGCCGGCCGACGAGAGCGGCCCGCGCGGCGCCGCGGGCCAGCCGTCCGGGACGGTCGTCTGCGAGCGGCTGGTACTGGCCGCGGGCACCTACGGCACGTCCTACCTGCTGCTGCGCAACCGCGCGCACTTTCCGGGGCTGAGCCCGGCTCTCGGCACCCGGTTCAGCGGCAACGGGGACGTGCTGAGCTTCCTCATCAACGCCAGGGACCGCGGCGGGATCCGGCCGCTGGACGCCAGCCGCGGGCCCGTCATCACCAGCGCCATCCGGCTGAGCGACCAGCATGATGTCCCGGCGGGATCCGGCCGCGGCGCCTACCTCGAGGACGGCGGGTACCCGGCCTTCGTCAACTGGCTGGTGGAGGCGGCGGACGTGCCGGGGGAGACGCGGCGGCTGGCCCAGTTCGTGTTCGAGCGCTGCCATGCCATCGTCACCCGCGCGCCCGACCCCAGCCTGTCCAGGGAGATCTCCGATCTGATCGGCACGGACTCGCTCTCGGTCGGCTCGCTGCCGCTGCTCGGCATGGGCCGCGACGTCCCCGACGGCGTCCTGCGGCTGTGCGGCGACCGGCTGGATCTGGTCTGGTCGACGGCCACCAGCGAGGCGTACTTCGAGCGGGTGAACGCCACCATGCGCCGCATCGCGGCCGTGCTCGGCGCGCGCTGCGTGAACAATCCCATGTGGCTGAGCAAGCGGATCATTACCGCGCATCCGGTGGGCGGCGCGCCCATGGCGCGTGACCCCAGCGCGGGGGTGTGTGATTCCTATGGCGAGGTGTTCGGCTACCCGGGCCTCTACATCGCCGATGGCGCGGCGATGCCCGGGCCGGTCGGCCCGAACCCCTCGCTGACTATCGCCGCGCTGGCCGACCGCATGTGCAGCCGGCTGCTGGAGAAGCCGCCCGCCACGACCGTGGGAGGAGCGGACCTGGTGCGCGCCGGGGCGGCGGCTGACCCGGAGCCCGGCCCGCCCGAGGGCGGCCTGGAGCGCACCCGGCTGTCGTTCTCCGAGGAAATGAGCGGCACCTGCTTCCCGGGTGCGAGTAACGGAGGTTCGGCGACGGTGGCCCGGTTGCTGCAGGAGCCGCTGGCCTTCCGGCTCACTATCACCGCCGACGATCTAGAACGCTTCCTGGATGAGCCCGAGCACTCCGCCCGGGCTGAGGGATGGATTGACGCCGAAAGCATCGGGGGCCGGCGCCAGATCCAGCGGGGCTGGTTCAATTTGTTCGCGCCGACCGGGGTGCCGGACCGCCGCCTCATGTGGTACCGGCTGCAGTTCGACAGCGCGCTGGGCCAGCCCCGCACCCTCATCGGCTGGAAGAACGTGTGGCACGGGGCGCTGACCCGGATCTGGCCGGACACCTCGACCCTGTACTTCCGGCTGCTGGCGGGTCATGTGGCCCCCGAGCAGGATGACCAGGCGCGTATCCTCGCGGCCGGCACCCTGCACCTGCACATCACCGATTTCGTGCGTGAACTCACCACCATCCGGGTGGCAGGCCCGCACTGCGCCGCCGGGCTGGAGCGGTTCGGCCGGTTCTTCGCCGGGCAGCTCTGGGACGTCTACGGGCCTGACCGCAGCCACGCCTGACCGGCCCACCACCCGGGCCGCCGGATTCTGCTGGCTACCCGGGCCCCGGGCCATATGGCGGCCGTTCATGCGCCCGCCAGATGATCCGCTGCAGGCGCAGGGCCCCGGCGCCCACCGCGATCAGCAGCACCACGTTGAGCAGCAGCTGGAATGCCGACCCCCGGGCCTCAGGCCAGCTGGAGTAGGCCACGGACAAGCCGACGTCCGCGGCCGCGGGGATGGTCGTGACCGAGATGAACACGCCGATGAGAGCGCCGGCCCGGGCCTCGGTCAGCGACACGACGCCGACTATCCCGGCCAGCACCGCGACCACCACCGAGAACAGGTTCGGATTGTTGATCAGGCTGGAGACCGGCCGGACGCCGTCCTCGTACAGCCTGGGCGTGTGCCCGGACCACCGGATGACCAGGCCGAAAAGCAGGGTGACGACCATGGCGGCCGCGAAGCCGACCAGCAGGGCCAGCAGGCCGCGCAGCACCGGCCGCCTGGCCCGCTGGTCGATGCCGAGCGCCACACTGATGATCGCGTTGTATTCCGGCCCCACCACCATGGCCCCGACGATCAGGATCTGTGAGTTGGTGAGGATGCCGACCGCGCCAATCAGTCCCGCGATGGCCAGCAGGATGTAGAAACTGGGCGCGTAGACGGCGTCCGAGCGGATCCTGGCCTCGACGAGTTCCCAGACCGGTGGCAGGTCTCGCTGCACCACGAAATGCTTTGCGGCCGGCGTCGGCGCTTCCCCGAGCGTGGCGTCCACGTACTCGACCGCGACAGCCTCGCCGTGGCCGTCTTGGAAGCTTTTCAGCTGCCGGAACACGGAGTTCGCGGATCCGGGCCCCACGTCGAACTGCACCGCGTCGCCGCCTGGCCGCCGCGCGGCGCCGGGGAGCACCACCAGGCTGGAGACGCCGGGGTCGGAAGCGAGCGCCTCGAGCAGGACGTCGGTCCGGTCGGGCGCGCTGACCAGCCGCACGTGAAAAGTCATGGTCTCTCCAACCCGTCTGTGGCCTGGGCTACGGGCACCGGCCCCAGGGACACGATCGTGTCGCCCGCCTCCGGCGCCGGCGTGCCGGTGTGCGTGACGGCCGCGAGCTGACCGTCCGCGCGAACCAGGAACAGGAGGTCGTGCCCGGCGGGGAGCACGCCGTTGGCGGGCTGCGCGGCGATCCGGGCGCCATCGTGATACCGGCCGCTGACCGCCCCCCTGGTCAGGCCGTCACCGAACAGGATCTCCCCGGCGGTGTAGGGAGCGACGACCCCGTGGCTGCGCAGCGGCGGTGCGAGCCGGTAGACGCGGCCGTCGACGTTGCCGGCCAGCAGCACCGAGGCCAGCGCGTTGAAGTCGTCCTCGTCGGTGAGCAGGAGCACGGCCGTGATCTCCTCGAGCCGGGCTCCCCGGCCGGTGGCGGCCGCGAGCAGCTCACCCGGCGCCAGCTCGAGCCCGGCCTGGCGGATCTGCTCCCGCTGCTGATCCAGGCCGGCCCACATCAGCACGTCCAGGCCGGCCGATCGCAGCGCCCGGCCGAGGTCGATGACCCAGCCGTCGCCGCCGACCAGCAGCGGGCGGGTCCGGGCCGGGCGCGTGACGCGCAATCGGCGGGCCACCGGCGCCGCGGTCAGGCCGTACAGGACTACCGTCGCCACGATCACCAGGAACGTGACCGGCAGGATCTTGGCGGCCCCCCCGATGCCCTTGGACACCAGGCCCGCGGTGAACGTCGAGGCGGTGGCGGCGGCGACGATCCCGCGCGGGGCCATCCAGCCGATGAACGCGCGCTCACCTTTCCCCAGGTTCGTCCGGAGCGTGGACGCGAACGCGGCGAGCGGACGGGCCACGACGACCAGCACGGCGACCAGGCCGAGCGTGGGCAGGATCAGATGCCGGAGCGACTGCGGGGTCACCGTCGCCGAGATGGAAATGAACAGGACGCCGATGATCAGCTGTACCAGCGTCTCGAAGAACGGCTGGCGGGCCGGGAGGTCAACGCCGCGCATATTGGCCAGGGCGAGTCCCATGAAGATCGCCGCGATGAGCCCGGTGTCCGCCCGGGCCACGTCGCACCCGGCGGCCACCCCGATCACCGCGGCGAGCTGCGCCGTGGTGCCGAGCAGCTCACCGAGCCTGAGCTTGCGCAGCAGCAGCCAGAGCAGCGCGGTGCCGATGACGCCCCCGGCCAGGCCGATCACGACGCTGATCGCGAACTGCCCGAAATGGCTGCCTGGCCCCTTGTGGGTGCTCGAGATGACCGCGTGGAAGACCAGCGCGCCGAGGATCCCGCCGACCGGGTCGATCAGTGAGCCTTCCCAGATCAGGACCTGCTGCAGGCGTTCCGCTGGCCGGACGAAGCGGAGCAGCGGGCCCACGACCGTGGGCCCCGAGACGACCAGGATGATGCCGAGCATCAGCGCCGCGCCGCGCGACATGCCGAGCAGGGGCGCGGCGACCAGGGCCGCGAGCACCCAGGTGATCAGCACGCCCAGGATGATCAGGCGGACCACGACCTTACGCACATGGCCCCGGAGCTTCCGCAAGTCGAGGCCCAGGCCCGCGTCATAAAGGATGACCGCCACCGACAAGGACACCAACGGCTCGAACGCGGGCCCGAGCAGCTTGTCCGGGTTGACGTCGGTGGTCAGGGCACCCGCGATGAAACCAGCCGGCAACAGCACGATGATGGCCGGGATGCGCAGCCGGCTGGCCAGCACCTGAGCGCCGACCGCGAGCACGAGAATAAGGCCCACGCCAATGAGGATCTGGTTAGTGGTCACGCCAGCCTCCGATATGCGCCCAGTACATCTTTTGTTCGCCGGCCGTTCACTATTCGCTGGCTGCTATTGGGTGGGGGCGGCAGCAAATGCACAATCGGGCGCATAGGTGGTCCACCCCTGCACGATCCCGGCGGGAAAAGGCGCGAGTCATCACCCATTCCGGGTGACGACATGATTGTGAATGGCGGCTGCGGCCGGTACCGTGGCCCAGTTGCCTTCACCGGGCACTCAGGTTACCTGGAGGTAGAGTCAAGCGAACAGTCAGGATTATTGGTGATACTTCAGAAGGTTCCTCCCGCTGGCGGCGCCGATCAGGCCCGCCCGGGAGGTGCCCAAGAGCGCCCCGTTGGCCGTGCCTTCCCCGACGCATGCCGCCGCCGGGGCGCCCGAGAGCGCCCCGTCGGCTGCGCCTTTCCCCCGGAGGCCCACCCCGGCCGGCGGGGCGCCCTCGCCAAGCCGCTCCCCTGCCCTGGCTCCCGGGATCCGCCCTTACCCGAAGGTGGCCGCGCGGTTGATTTCCGGCTCGGACTTGATGAGCAGGGACACGGCCTCGATCAGGGCCAGGTGGGTGAACGCCTGCGGGAAATTGCCCATGTGCTGGCCGGTGCTGGTGTCGATCTCCTCCGCGTACAGCTGCAGGGGCCCGGCGAAGGACAGCAGCTTCTGGCACAGGGCGTGGGCCCGCTCGGTTTCGCCGATCATGGCCAGCGTGGTCACCAGCCAGAAGGAGCAGATGGTGAAGGTGCCTTCTTTGCCCTCGAACCCGGTGTCGGTTCCGTCCACCTTGTAGCGCAGGACCAGGCCGTCCTCGGTCAGCTCGTCGGCGATGGCCAGCACGGTGGCCCTGATGCGCTTGTCGTCGGAGGGGAGGAATCCCATGATGGGCAGGAGCAGGAGCGAGGCGTCGAGGTCGTCGGTCTCGTAGTGCTGGCGGAACACGCCCCGCTTGGACAGGCCCTTGTCCAGGATCTCGGCCTTGATCTCGTCCGCGCCGGCCCGCCAGCGCTTGGCGCGATCGCTGTCGCCGCGTTCCTCGGCCAGATCGGCGCCGCGGGAGGCTGCCACCCAGCACATCATCTTGGACGCCGTGAAGTGCTTAGGGTCGCCGCGGACCTCCCAGATGCCCTGGTCGGGCTCGCGCCAGTGCTTCAGGGCGTCCTCTACGAAGGTGGCGAGCCCTTCCCAGACGGGCGTGACGATCTGGCCGGCGCCGGAGTGGAACTGGACGTCGAGGGCGTCGAGGATCATTCCCCAGACGTCGTGCTGCTGCTGGTTCCAGGCCCCGTTGCCGAACCGGACCGGGCGGGCGCCACGGTAGCCGGACAGGTGGTCGAGGTTGTGCTCGGTCAGGTCTCGTTCCCCGCCGATGCCGTACATGATCTGGAGCTCGGGGCGGTGGTTCAGGTCGCCCCCGGTGACCGCCTCGAGGATGAAGCCCCAGTATTCGATCGCCTCCCAGTCGAACCCGAGCCGGTACAGCGAGCGGAGCATGAACGCCGAGTCCCTGATCCAGGTGAAGCGGTAGTCCCAGTTGCGGGCCCCGCCCCAGGTTTCTGGCAGCGAGGTCGTCGAGGCGGCCATGATGGCGCCGGTGGGAGCGTAGCTGAGCCCCTTCAGGGTCAGGGCGCTGCGGTCGAGGTAGGTCTTCCATGGGTGGTCGGGGATGTTGGCTGAGCTCAGCCAGTCGCGCCAGAAATCGACCGTGCAGTTCAGCGTGCGCTGCGCCTCGTCCAGGTCAGCCGGCGCGTGGCCGTCCCCCCAGGACAGCGCGACGAAGGCCGACTGGCCCGCGGTCAGCGACGTGCGGCCGTAACAGCGGGCCCCCAGCACGCCGAGCGGGAGGCTGCCCGCCAGGTCGAGGTGCACCTGCCCCTCGGCGGGGGTGATGCTCATCGCGTCGTAGCCGTCGCCCTGATAGTTCCACCGGCCAGACGTCCGCCCGTAGTCGAACTGCGGGTCGCAGTTCACCATCACCTCGACCCGCCCGCTGATGCAGGTGGCGATCCGGACCAGCGCGCCGACGGCGCCGAAGTCAGCCGGCGCCCGGTGGTAGTCCGGCCGCCGCCCTTGCTGCTGGACCGGGCCCATGGCCAGGAAGTCCTGCACGGCCAGCCATCCGGACGGGGTCTGCCAGGTCGTCTCCAGCACCATCGTCCCCGGCACGTACCTGCGGTGCTGCGGGACGTGCGTATTGCCGGGACCGAACCGGAACAGCCCGGCCGACCGGTCCACCAGCGCGCCGAAGACACTCGGCGAATCAGGCCGGGGCAGGCACAGCCACTCGACCGTCCCATCCGGGGCGACCAGGCAGCTCTGCTCACAATTCGACAGGAACCCGTAATCGGCAATAGGCGGGAATGTGCTCATCGGTGAGTCACCTTTCGCGGTCTGGATAGGAATAGCCGGCCATTCAGGCCATCCGGCTTAGCAGGTGCTCGCCGACGCGGATCGCGTTGGCCATGGCGGTGAGCGCCGGGTTCACGGCCCCGATGCTCGGGAAGAAGCTGGTGTCCACGACGTAGAGGTTGTCGACCTCGTGCGCCTTGCAGTTGACGTCGAGCACGGACGCGGCCGGATCGGCGCCGAACCGGCAGGTGCCCGACTGGTGGGCGACGCCGGCCACCGGGACGTCCATGCTGGCGTAGAAGTTCTTGGACAGCACGTGGTGGGCGGCGATCCCGATGTGGTTGAGCACCTTCCGCAGCTCGTGGTAGAGCCCGTCCGCCTCGGTGTCGTTCGTCGCCTGGTAGGCGAGGTGCACGTGACCATCGCGGTCCACCGTCACCCGGTTGTCCGGTTTGGGCACGTCCTCGGTGGTCAGCCAGAAGTTGACGGCGTGCCGGGCGACCTCCTCCAGGCTCCACCGCGGGGCCAGCTTGGTGAGCTTGGGCTCCTCGCCCTTCATCGCCATCGCGTTGGACTTTCCGAGCATCTGGATGTTGCCCAGCGGCCATTCCCGGCCGCCGCCGGCGAGGTAGAAGTCGTTCAGGCCGAGCGTCTTCTGGAACACTGTGTCGTTGCGCTCCTTATCGAGCGCCACGATGGCCTTGCTGTTGTGGTACATGTAATTGCGGCCCACCTGGTCCGACCCGTTGGCCAGGCCCGCCGGGTGCTGGTCGGAGGCCGACCGGAGCAGGATCTTGGCGCTGTTGGCCGCCCCGGCCGAGACGACGACGACGTCGCCTTCGTAGAATTCCTGTTTGCCATCGCGGGTGACCTGCACGCGGGTGACCACCCGGCCGGACGCGTCGGTTTCGAGGCGCTCCACCTCCGCGTTCACCAGCAGGGTCACGTTCGGCTGGTCGAGCAGGGGGCGCACGGCGATGATGTCGGCGTCTGACTTGGCGTGCACCAGGCACGGGTAGCCGTCGCAGGTGGCGCAGCGGATGCACGCACTGAACGGCCGGTCGGCCTCGTTCAGCAGGATGCCCACCGGCGCGTGGAACGGATGGTAGCCCCCGGCCGCCAGCGCGTCGGAGATCTCCTGGACCCGCGGTTCGTGCGAGACCGCGGGCCAGGGGTACTCCTTCGAGCAGTGGCCCTCGGTGGGGTCTTCCCCATGGGTGCCGTGCACCTGGTAGAGCCACTCGGCCTTGGTGTACCAGGGCTCGAACTCGTCGTAGCTGAGCGGCCAGGCCGGTGAGGGGCCGTCGGCGTGCTTGATCTCGCCGAAGTCCTCGGGGCGCAGCCGGTACAGCGCGGCGCCGTAGAGCTTGGTGGCCCCGCCGACGTAGTAGTGCACCTGCGGCTGGAACGCCTTACCGTCAGCGTCGAACCACGACTCCGGCGAGATGTATCTGCCGTCCACGAACACCGGGCCCGGATCCCAGTTCCCGAGCTCGCGGGGCAGGAAATTGCCCCGTTCGAGGAGAAGTATCCGCTTGCCCGACGAGGCCAGGGTGTGCGCCAGTGTGCCGCCGCCCGCCCCGCTGCCAACAATGATCACGTCATAGTTTTCAGCCACATAACTGAATGTCCCGGGTCAGTGCACGCGGCACATCACACCTGCGGGGTGACTCCGGGCGCGAATCGGATGGCAGCGACCGCGAATTCAGCCTGGCCGCCGCGCGTGGTGCGGCTGAGGAGGTTCGTCCCGGGTATTCGCCATGTGTTTACCGGGGATTCGCCAGATATTCGCCGGGTGCCGGGTCGGTGGCCCTGGCGGCGGGAGTCTCTAGGGCGGGATCACCCGAACTGGGTGAACCGTCTCCCACCCAGCCGTCCTAGTTTGTCCCTCATGACCGCCGATCCATTGCCGGGCTGGCGTGAGACTTCCGCGAGGCAATCGATCGAGGAGTTCGTCGCCGCGGTGACGCGGAGCTGATGAGAATCACCCACCAACGACGGCCGCAAAAGCCGAGCTCGATTCACCGGCACGTCGGGCAGCGCCCCCCAGAAGTGGACCGTGATCGACATGGCCGCGGACTGGTCAGCCGTCCACCCGCCCGCCGTCTAGTCCAGCCGGCCCGGGCTCTCCATTACGGCCAGGCGCGGCGCAACCACCCATGAAGGGGGATGCCCGGAGATCCGAGGGCGGGGGACAGTGAAACTACACGACTAGCGTCCGGGATGGTGGCATGTCTACTAGCGGAGCCGCGGGCCGCCAGGGCGCCGGGATGTAACCCCGGCTGCCCGGCGGTTCATCCGGCGGGCAGCAAATCGGGCCAGATCCAGACCGGGGGAGTAGATGGCGAACGTCGATCTTGCGCGATGGCAGTTCGCGTTTGTGACGATCAATCACTTCTTTTTCGTGCCGGTCACCATCGGCCTGGCCTTCCTGACCGCGTTGCTGCAGACAGCCTGGTATCGCAGCAAGCGCGACGAGTACCTGCGGCTGACCCGGTTCTTCGGCACCCTGCTGGTCATCAACGTGGCGATCGGCGTGGTCACCGGCCTGGTCCAGGAATTCCAGTTCGGGATGAACTGGTCGGCTTACTCGCGGCTGGTCGGCAACATCTTCGGTGCGCCGCTGGCCATGGAGGGGCTGGCCGCGTTCTTCCTGGAATCCACGTTCCTGGGGCTCTGGCTGTTCGGCTGGGACAGGCTGTCCCGGCGGGTGCATCTCCTGACGATCTGGCTGGTCTCGCTGGGTACCGTCCTGTCGGCGGCGTTCATCATGGCGGCCAACTCGTGGATGCAGCATCCGGTCGGCTACGTGATGGTCAAGCGGCAAGCCGCAGCTGAACGACATCTGGGCCGTGTTCACCAACCCGGTGTTCCTGTGGGGATATTCGAAGGTGCTGCTGGCCTCGCTGGTCACCGGCGCCGCGGTGATGCTGGCCGTCTCGGCATGGCAGCTGCGGCACGGCGCCGACCGCGAGGTGTTCACCCGGTCGGCCCGGCTCGCGCTCATCGTGCTGGTCCCGGCCATCCTGTTCACCATGCTGGTCGGCGACGAGCTCGGGGTGATCGAGGCCAGGTACCAGCCGATGAAGATCGCGGCGGCCGAGGCCCAGTGGAGCACCTGCCAGCCCTGCTCGTTCTCGCTGTTCCAGATCGGCGGGGGTAACAACGACCAGACCCCGACCGAGATCATCGCGGTCCCGCACCTGCTGTCGCTGCTGGCCACCAACCACTGGGATGGCAAGGTGGTCGGTCTCAACCCGCTGCAGTCCCAGTACTCCAAGACGTACGGGCCCGGCTACTACGTGCCGAACGTGTTCATCCAGTACTGGGCCATGCGGGTGATGGCCTACGCCGCGGTCCTGGTCTTCCTGCTCGGGGCCTATGGGCTGTGGCTGCTCCGGCGCGGGAAACTCGCGACGTCCCGGCGCTTCCTGTGGGTGGCGGTCTGGGCCGCGGTGCTGCCGTTCCTGCTGAACACCGCGGGCTGGCTGCTGACCGAGAGTGGCCGGCAGCCGTGGATCGTGCAGGGCATCATGCTGACGAAAAACGGGATCTCGTCGTCGGTCAGCGCCACGTCCATCGTGATCAGCCTGGTGATCTTCGTGCTGTTGTACGCCACGCTGGCCACCGTCAACCTGCTGCTGATGCTGAAGTACTCCCGGCAGCAGCTTCCGCCCGCCCGCGCCGAGGCTGATGCGGACGCGCCCGTCCCGGCCGTCCAGTACTGAGGTCACGATGAACAACCTGATCCCGTTCTGGTTCATCATCATCGCCGTCCTGTGGACCGGTTTCTTCGTCCTGGAGGGCTTCGACTTCGGCGTGGGCATGCTGCACGGCGCGGTCGGCCAGGACGAGGCCGGCCGCCGGGCGGCCATCAACACCATCGGCCCGCTGTGGGACGGCAACGAGGTCTGGCTGATCGTGGCCGGGGCCGCCATGTTCGCCGCGTTCCCCGGCTGGTACGCCACCATGTTCTCGGGCTTCTACCTGGCCCTGGTGCTGCTGCTGGCCTCGCTGATGGTCCGTGGCGTGTCCTTCGAGTACCGCGGCAAGCGCGATGCGCTGCGCTGGCGGCGCACCTGGGATGTCTTGCTGACCGTGGGCAGCCTGCTGGCCCCGCTGCTGATCGGGGTGGCCCTGGGCGACCTGCTGCACGGGCTGCCCATCAACTCCCACCAGGAATACACCGGGTCATTCTGGGACCTGCTGCAGCCGTACGGGGTGTTCACCGGGGTCACCCTGGTGCTGATCTGCCTGCTGCACGGCGCGACGTTCCTGGGCCTGAAGACCACCGGCGACATGCACGAGCGTGCGGGGCGGCTGGCCCGCCGGGTGGCCCCGGCGACCGCCGCCGCCGTCGTGGCCTTCGCCATCTGGACGCACGTGACGTCCAGTACGACGTTCTTTCTCAACCCGGTTGAGCTGCTCGCGGTGCTCGCCGTCCTCGCCGCGGTGTGGCTGGTCTACGAGCACCGGGACGGCTTCGCGTTCGCGGCGACCACGGTCACGATGGCGGCCAGCATCATCTCGATCTTCGTGGGCCTGTACCCCAACGTGATGGTCTCCAGCACCAAGGCGGCCTACAACCTCACCGTGCACAACACGGCGTCCGGGGCGTATTCGCTCAAGGTGATGACCGTCGTGGCGATCATCTTCCTGCCCTTCGTGCTCGCCTACCAGACCTGGACCTACTACGTGTTCCGGCGGCGCGTCAGCAAGCAGGAGTTCCAGCCGCCGCCCCCGCGGCGCACGCCGCTGGGCGCGTCCCGTCCGCAGCCCCCGCATCCCGACGGGACGGCCCCCTCAGCGGAACCGGGAAATTGACCGACCAAAGGAAGCGGAAATGACCACTAACCAAGTTGATGCACTCGTGATCTTCGGGGCCACCGGCGACCTGGCCAAGATCGAGACGTTCCCGGCCCTGGTGGGCCTGGTGGACCGGGGTGTGCTCGACGTGCCGGTCATCGGGGTGGCGAAGAGCGGGTGGGGGCTGGAGCAGTTCCGCGGCTACGCGGAGGCCTCGCTGCGGCTCAACCACATGGACCCGAAGACGCCGGCCGCGCAGAAGATGCTCGGGCTGCTCCGGTACGTCGACGGGGACCTCGACGACGACGCCACCTACAAGGCGATGTCGGACGCGATCGGGTCCGGCACCCGGATCCTGTACTACCTGGAGGTGCCGCCTCCGCTGTTCGGCCGCATCGCGAACGGCATCGCCACGGCCGGCCGGGCCAAGGACGCGCGGGTCATGGTGGAGAAGCCGTTCGGCACCGACCTGGCCAGCTCGCGGCAGCTCAACGCGACCATGCACCGGTACTTCCCGGAGGAGGCGATCTTCCGGGTCGACGACTGGCTGGCCTTCGACCCGGTGGAGAACGTGCTGTTCGTCCGGTTCGCCAACTCGGTGATCGAGCCGCTGCTCAACCGGACCTACGTGGAAAGCATCCAGATCACGATGGCCGAGGCGTTCGACGTCGCCGACCGCGGCCGGTTCTACGACCGGACCGGGGCCATCCGGGACGTGGTCCAGAACCACATGCTCCAGGTGCTGGCCACCGTGCTGGCCGAGCCGCCGGACCGGCCGGGCCTGGCTGACTGGCGGGACGCCAAGTCGCGGGTGATCTCCGCGCTCCGGCCGCTGACCCCCGAGGACACCGTGAAGGGCCAGTACCAGGGATATCTCGACGTCGAAGGCGTCGACCCGAAATCGACGACGGAGACCTACGTCGCGGTCCGGCTCGCCGCCGACACCTGGCGCTGGCAGGACGTGCCGATCCTGATCCGCGCGGCCAAGTGCATGCCGGTCACCGCCACCGAGGTCGACATCCGCTTCCGGAAGCCGCCGCATGACGTCTTCGGTATCGACCCGTTCACCGTCCGGGACTCGCTGCGGTTCCGGGTCTGGCCGGAGACCGCGGTGGGCCTCACGCTGGCGGGCAAGAAGCCCGGTGGCGGGATGGAGCCGCTGCTGGAGGACCTCACGTTCTCGGGCCAGGCGGGTTCGGACATGCGTCCCTACGACCGGCTCATCGGCGCGGCCCTGGACGGCGACCGCTGGCTGTTCGCCCGCCAGGACACCGTCGAAGCCGCCTGGGAGGTCGTGGACCCGGTGCTGGGCGCCGTCACGCCCGTGCACCCCTATGCCCGGGGCAGCTGGGGCCCGGAGGAAGCCGACCGGCTGCTGCCCGACCGGGACACCTGGCACGACCCCACCGGGTGAAAGACGGACTGGAGCAGGCAATGACAGATCCATCTGGCCCGCGCCGCGTGGTGATCGTGGGCGGCGGCTTCGCCGGCCTGTTCGCGGCGCGTGCCGTGAGGCGAGGTCACGTGTCGGTGACGATGATCGACCGGTCCCAGCACCACGTCTTCGCGCCGCTGCTCTACCAGTGCGCGACGGGCATCCTGTCCGAGGGGAAGATCGCCACCCCGCTGCGCGATCTGTTCAAGAAGTACCAGAACGTGGACGTCGTGATGGCCGAGGTCACCGACTTCGACGTGGCCGGCCGCCGGGTTATCGCCCGGCGGGTCGGTGGCGATCGCCTCGAGTTCGGCTACGACGAGCTCGTCGTGGCGGCCGGGGTCCGCCAGGCCTATTTCGGCCACGATGAGTTCGCGCGCTGGGCGCCGGGCATGAAGACCATCTCGGACGCGCTCGGCATCCGTCGCCGGGTCTACGGCGCGTTCGAGATGGCCCAGACCGCGCAGACCCCGGAGGAGCGCCGCGCCTGGCTGACGTTCGTCCTGGTGGGGGCCGGCCCGACCGGCGTCGAGCTGGCCGGTCAGCTCCGGGAGGTGGCCACCATCACGCTGCGCCACGAGTTCCGGACCCTCGACCCGGAGGACGCGCGGGTCCTGCTCTTCGACGGCGGCAGCGCCCCGCTGGCCGTGTTCGGCCCGAAGTTGTCGCAGAAGGCGGCCCGCAGCCTGGACAAGCTGGGGGTCGAGCAGCACATGGGCTCGATCGTCACCCATGTCGACCAGGGCTGGGTGCTCGTCCGCGACCACGCCGGCGAGGAGACCCGCTACGACGCCAACACCGTGCTGTGGACGGCCGGGGTGGAGGCGCCGCCGGTCGCCGCGGCGCTGGCCGCGGCCACCGGTGCGCACCAAGACCGGGCCGGGCGCATCATGGTCGAGAAGGACCTGACCATCCCCGGGCACCCCGAGATCTCTGTCCTCGGCGACATGATGAGCCTGGACAAGCTGCCGGGGGTGGCCGAGGTGGCCATGCAGGCCGGGCTGTACACCGGCCGCCGCCTCCGGCGCCGGGCGGCGGGAAATATGGCCGAGAAGCCGTTCCGCTACCACGACCTAGGCTCTGCGGCCTACATTTCCCGTGGCCGGGCCGTCGTCTCGGCCGGGCCGCTCAAGGTCGGCGGGTTCCCGGGCTGGGTCATCTGGCTGTTCATCCACATTGCGTTCCTGACCGGCTACCGTAACCGCATCGGTGCCCTGCTCACCTGGTGGCTGACTTTCGCGCGCAACCTGCGCCGTGAGCGGGCCTTCACCACCCAGCAACTCGAGACGCGGGACGTCTATATGCGGCCGCTGGGCCGGGCGGAACCGGAGTCAGGCGATCAATCATCCGCAGGCACCAGCGGGGCCAGCGGCAGCGGAAAGGCGGCACACCCGTGACTATCGGCGGCAGCATCGCGCTCATCGTGATCGGCGCAATCTTGCGTTTCGGCATCACCTGGAAGCCCGCGAACATCGATCTCCAGATCATCGGCATCATCTTGATGATCGCTGGGGCGCTCGGCCTGATCATCGCCCTGGTGCTCCTGGCCCGGAGCCGCAGACGGCCAGCGACTGAGGTGTATGAGGAACGCCGCTACACCGAGCCGCCGGCCTGAGGGGACGGCTGAGCCGGCCCCGGTGCGGTCGGCTCAGCCCCCGGCCAGCCCGAGGATGCCGTTGCCGACCATGAAGGCGCCGGCCACGAGCAGCACCCCGATGAGGATCTTGTTCCCGTTCGCGCGCAGCCAGCCGTTGAAGGCCGTCAGGCGCTGGGTGGTCAGGCCGGGCGCGATCAGGTGCAGCACCAGGGGCAGCCACACGAAAGCCGCGTTGATGATCACGACCAGGATGACGGCCACGGCGGTGTATTCGATGTCGGCGTTCGCGGTGGCGATCACCTGCAGGGCGGCGATGAACGTGAGGCCCGGGGCGAACAGGAGCAGGCCGACGGCGAACGCGCTGGCCGGGGCGGGCTCGGCGATCATCCGTGAGATGAGCCCCTGCTTCTTCTCAGGGTCGGGCGGCTTCGGCTTCCGCCGGGCCAGCACGGCGCCCGCCGCGAGCAGCAGCACGCCGAGGCCGAGGCGCAGGCCGTAGCGGGGAGTGTGCTCGCTGCGCAGGCTCAGGCCGGTGTTGCGCAGGATCGCGATCACGACCAGGCCCATGACCAGGCTCATGATGATCGCGCCAGCCAGGTAGAGCGTTCCGACCAGCCTCGGGCGGGCGGAGCCGAGGTACACGGCGGCCACCAGCAGGGCGGTCGGGGAGATCGCGGCTAGCACCGCTAGCCCGGCCGCTTGCAGGATCACTGGGCCCGCCTACCGTCGTCGGGAAGTTAGCGAGTACTCCGGGAGACAGGCTACCGCCGGCCTCACGGCCGGCCCCGCGCCGCGCGACCCGCGTCACACATCCATGACCCCCGCTGATCGCTCCGGTGCGCCGCCGCCGATGGCGGTCGACCGCGCCGCTCTTCGCCTGGCCCGACCACGATCTCCCGCGGAGTGCTCATCCGCTTCCCCCCGCGGGGGTGACTCACCTGGCGTCCGGGCGCCTACCGGCTGCCCCGGCCACGCGCGCTGGTGCCGATCGGTGGTCGAGCAGGTCGGCCACGGCCAGGCCGGTGCTGGCGCCGATGAGCGAGCCGGTCACCGTGTCCCCCGGGTAGTGCACCCCGGTATGCACCCGCGAGTACGCCACCGCGGCGGCCAGGAACCCTGCGCCCAGCGCCACCCAGGGTCGGTCCCGGCTGATCGCGGTGGCAAAGGCGAACGCCGACGCGGAATGGCCGGAGGGGAACGAGGTGGAGTCGGGCATCCGGACCTGGCGCACCCCCGGCACCCCGGCGCCGGTCCGGTCCGGGCGGGCCCGGCGGCCGAGCGGCTTGATGCCCAGGTTCACCAGCGCGGAGGTCGCCCCGATGGCCAGGGTGCCGCGGACCGCGGCCCGGCGGCCCGCCGGGCCGCCCGCCACGGCCATCACCGCGGCCAGGCCCAGCCAGATCCGGGACTTGTCGGCGGCCCGGGACAGCCGCCGCAGCGGTTCGTCCAGGGCCGGGGTCGGAGTGGTGGCGATGGCGTCGTACACCGCCCGGTCCACCGCCGCAGCCTGGTGGACGGCTTCCCGTGTGGTCACGCGCGTATGCTAACACCCAGATAAGAAGCGCCATGGGGAGCGACCCAGGACCCTGGGCTCAGGTGCGTGCCGGGGGGATCGTTTGACAGCAGGCCACCAACCGGATCGACCGACCGCGGGGGAGCGACTTTCCGCGGTCGGTGCCTTGCTGGCCCTGGCGGCCTCGGCCGGTTTCGCGCTGGTGGGCGTGGCCGTGCACCTGCTGGCCATCCTGGTCGTCACCATCGGGCTGCTGATCTGCGTGACGGGCTGCTGGTACGCCGTATCCCGGCGCGGACTGGTCCGGATGATCTCGCTGCTGGTCGTGGCGGCCGCGCTGGGCGGGACCATCACCGGCCTGTTCTTCGCGGGGATCCGCTGGCTCCTGGTGGTCCTGATCGCCGCCCTGGCCGCCGGGTCGGTGCTGGCCGCGCGGCACGCGCTGCGGCGCACCGACCAGGCCCTCCGGGCGGACGCGGCCCGGCTGGCCCGGGCCGGGCCGCCGGAGCACCCGGTGCTGATCATGAACCCGAGGTCCGGCGGGGGGAAGGTGGAGCGGTTCCAGCTGGTCGTCGAGTGCCGGAAGCGGGGGATCGAGCCTATCCTCCTGGAACCCGGCGACGACCTGCGGGAACTCGCCGAGGACGCGGTTCGCCGCGGCGCGGACGTGCTGGGCATGGCGGGCGGGGATGGCTCGCAGGCGCTGGTCGCCTCGGTCGCGGCCCGGGCCGGCCTGGACTACGTGTGCGTTCCGGCCGGCACCCGCAACCACTTCGCCCTCGATCTGGGCCTGGACCGGGCCGACGTGGTGGGGGCGCTCGATGCCTACGCGGACGCGCTGGAAAAGCACATCGACCTGGCCGAGGTGAACGGCCGGACGTTCGTGAACAACGCCTCGCTCGGGCTGTACGCGCAGGTGGTCCAGGCCCCGGAGTACCGGGACGCGAAGCTGCGGACCGCCGCGGCCGTGCTGCCCGGCCTGCTCGGCCCGGACGCCCGGCCGCTGGACCTCTGCTTCACCGGGCCGGATGGCGCGGAGCACCACACCGCGCACCTCATCCTGGTCTCCAACAACCCCTACCAGCTGGTCCCGACCGGCGGGGGAGTGGGCACCCGGGAGCGGATGGACGGCGGCGTGCTGGGCCTGGTCACGGTGATGATCACCGACGCGGCCCAGGCCAGCCAGTTCCTCGCCCTGCAGGCCGCTGGCCAGGCGCAGAGGTTCAGCGGCTGGGCCGAGTGGGCCGCGCCCGCTTTCGAGATCCGCTCGGCCGGCCCGGTGGCGGTCGGCGTGGACGGTGAGGCGCTGATCCTGGAACCCCCGCTGATCTTCACGTCCCGGCCGGCGGCGCTGCGGGTCCGGCTACCCCGCCGGACGCTCCGGCGTTCGCCCGCGGCCCGGACCGTCCATGTGCTCTCCCGGTCCACCCTGACCAGCCTGGCCCGGGTGGCGGCCGGGGTCACCCCGGGCTCAGCCGCGCCCGGATCGGCAGGTGATCGGAGCCGACCGGCTCCAGCACCTCCGGCTCCGTTGCGCTGACCGCCCCGCTGAGCAGCATGTGATCGAGCTGGACCAGCGGCCGCCCGGCCGGGAAGGACCGGCCGCGCACCACGGAGCGGTAGCCCCTGGCCACCAGCGTGGCCGGGCGGGGCATGTTGAGGTCCCCGGCGAGGACCGTCGGCAGGGAGCTTCCGCCCAGCCTGTGCACCAGCAGGGCGAGCTGGACCGGGCTGCTGTAGCGGTGCGTCAGGTGGGTGTTCACCACCCGCAGCGCGGCGCCGCCCGGGGTGGCCAGCGTGAGCACCTGCGCCGCCCGGCCGATCTGGTCGCCAGGCGCCCGGCCGAGCTCGATCTCCTGGTAGCCGGTGACCGGGAGCATGGTCAGCACGGCCAGGCCCCAGGTGCCCGCCCCCTGGTCCGTCCCGACACCGAGCCGGGCCCGGCTGGTGTTCCGGGCCAGCCCCCGGTGCCGCACCTCGGCGCCGAGCGCGGCGGCCACGCCGGTCACGACGTCTGGCTCCTCCTCGGGCCGCCAGGCTTCCTGCAGCGTGATGACGTCCGCCTTGAGCCGGTGGCACGCCTCCGCGACGTCGAAGGGCTCGCCCTGGCTGGTCACGCCGCCATGCAGGTTCAGGCTGGCCAGCGTGATCGGGCCGGCCTGGCTCATCCCCGGCGCGGGTAGCTCATCGGTCACCGCTCCATCCTGCCCGGTCCCGGGCAGTGCCGGGTCCGCCGGGGGAAACGCGAAAGGCCACCGGCGACCGCCGCGGCGGCGGCGGGCCGGTGGCCTCCCGGCCGGGCTTACGAGAGTCAGACGTCGTAGTACATGGCGAACTCGTGCGGCGACGGACGCAGCCGCACCGGGTCGAGCTCGTTGGTCCGCTTGTACTCGATCCAGGTCTCGATCAGGTCCGGGGTGAACACGCCGCCTTCGAGCAGGTAGTCGTGGTCCTCCTCCAGCGTGTTGAGCACGGTCTCCAGCGAGCCGGGAACCTGCGGGATGGCGGCCGCCTCGTCCGGCGGCAGCTCGTACAGGTCCTTGTCCACCGGCTCGTGCGGCTCGATCTTGTTCTTGATGCCGTCGATGCCGGCCATCAGCATGGCCGAGAACGCCAGGTAGGGGTTGGCCGACGGGTCAGGTACCCGGAACTCCAGGCGCTTGGCCTTGGGGTTCGAGCCGGTGATCGGGATGCGCACGCAGGCCGACCGGTTGCGCTGGGAGTAGACCAGGTTGACCGGCGCCTCGTAGCCGGGCACCAGGCGGTGGTAGGAGTTCACCGTCGGGTTGGTGAACGCGAGCAGCGAGGGTGCGTGCTTGAGCAGCCCGCCCACGTAGTACCGGCCGGTGTCGGACAGGCCCGCGTAGCCCACCTCGTCGTAGAAGAGCGGCGAGCCGTCCTTCCAGATGCTCTGGTGGCAGTGCATGCCGGAGCCGTTGTCACCGAAGATCGGCTTGGGCATGAACGTGGCGGTCTTGCCGGCCGCCCGCGCGACGCTCTTCACCACGTACTTGTAGAGCATCAGGTTGTCGGCCTGCTTGAGCAGCGGGCCGAACAGGATGTCGATCTCCGCCTGGCCCGCGGTGCCGACCTCGTGGTGCTGCATCTCCACCGTGAGGCCGACCTCGATCAGCTTGCGGACCATCTCCGAGCGCAGGTCGGTGTAGTGGTCGACCGGCGGGACCGGGAAGTAGCCGCCCTTGTACGGGGGCTTGGAGCCGAGGTTCCCGCCTTCCTCCTCACGCCCGGTGTTCCAGGCGCCCTCGACGGAGTCGATGTAGTAGTAGCCAGCGTTAGCCCCGGTGTCGTAGCGCACCGAGTCGAAGATGTAGAACTCCGCCTCCGGGCCGAAGAACGCGGTGTCACCGATCCCGGAGCCCTTCAGGAACGTCTCGGCCTTGCGGGCCACGTTCCGCGGGTCACGGGTGTACGGCTCGCCGGTCAGCGGGTCGTGCACGAAGAAGGTCAGGTTCAAGGTCGGGTGCTGGCGGAATGGGTCCATGACCGCGCTGGTCGGGTCGGGCATCAGGAGCATGTCCGACTCGTGGATCTGCTGGAACCCCCGGATCGAGGAGCCGTCGAACATGCGGCCCTCGGTGAAGACCTTGTCGTCGAACGTCTCAGTCGGGACCGTGAAGTGCTGGACCGTCCCGAGCAGGTCACAGAACCTGACGTCGACGAACTCAACCTTTGTATCGCCGATGAACTTCAGTACCTCGTCGGCGTTGTTGAACATCAACCCTCCCTGAACGGAGCTGGCACCGCGTTAGCTGGCACGTGTTGCCTCCCTGGGCTGCCGCGGCTGAAGGCCGCGAAAACGGCCACGCAGAAGTTGGCCGCTTGGGGGGTCTGCCTGCGGCAGGAACGTATCGGACGTTAGTTCCCGGCGATTTCCCGGCCGTGTCTCCAGTGTTTCACACGTGTTACGCCTTACCCTCCGTGACGCGCATCAGCGGGCGGAACCGCCCGCGTGGCCGGCGATGGGGCTCCGCACCGCGGCCGGCCCGGGCGCGGGTACCGTGAAGGGGTGACGGAACGACGCTGGGCCGGGCTGCTGCCGACGCGGGACCCCGGGGCGCAGGAGAAGTACCCCGGAGAAAAGTTCGGCCTTCCCGAGCACGGCCCCCGGTCGGTCGCGGGCATGGGACGCCGCCTCCTCGCCCTGCTGATCGACTGGCTGGCGAGCACCGCCGTGGCGCTGGCGCTCTTCCGCTCGGCGGGCTGGACCCTGGTGGTCTTCTCCGTGGAGGTCTGGCTGCTCACCGCGCTGACCGGGTTCACCCTGGGGAAGCGGGTGCTGGGCATCCGGGTGGCCCGGCTGGACGGCAGGCCGGTGGGGTTCGGCTGGGCTCTCGTCCGCACCATCCTGCTGATCACCGTCATCCCGCCGCTGGTCACCGACCGGGACCTGCGCGGGCTGCACGACCGCGCGGCCAACACGATCGTGCTCCGCAGCTAGCGGATCCGCGCTGGCGGGCCCGGGCTGGCAGCTGCGCAGCTAGCGGGTCCGGGGCCGCGGCTGCCGGGGCATCCGCCCCGACTTCGGCATCGGCCCCTTCGGCGCCTGCAGGGACTGCGGCAGGGCCTTGAGCCGGTAGTTGAGCTCGGTCACGTCAGCGCCCTTCAGGTTCCGGGGCAGCCGCATGATCTTGCGCTGCAGCTTGCGGATCGGCACCTGGCCCTCTTCGTTGCCGACCTGGAAGTCATAGATCGGCGTCTCGTAGGCGACCCGGGAGATCCGCTTCTTCTCGGCCGCGAGCAAGCTGGGCAGCCGGGTCGGCGATCCCTCGCCGACCAGCACGACCCCGGGCTTGCCGACGGCCCGGTGCACCACATCCATGTTCCGGTTCGCCGACACGGCCGGCGTGACGGTCCAGCCGCCGCGCATGCTCTGCAGGATGGCCGCGGCCGCGCCGGGCTGGCCCTCCACCACCGAGTACTGCGCCGACTGGGCGAACCGGCCGAACATCAGCATCGCGGCGCCCAGGCCGGCCGCCACGCCGAGCGGGATCAGCACGCCGGCCAGGCCGGTGAGCAGGCCGACGATCACGAAGACGGCGATGATCCCGACCGCGGTCAGCGCGATGATCGGGAGCGCCCTGGGGTTCTGTTCGCGGATTATCCCCGCGACCATGCGGATCTGCTTGATGCGGCCGGGGGGGACCCCATCCGCGCCGTCTTTCCGGTTCGCCGAGCTGTTCGCCATGGAGGGCAGGATACGAGTCAGCGGGCCTGGTGGGAAACTGCGGCGCCCGGCTGGACCCGGCGGGCCATCGCGTCCCGGTACAGGCGGCCCGCCCGGTACGACGACCGGACCAGCGGCCCGGACATGACACCGGAGAATCCCAGCTCCCTGGCCTCGTCGCCCAGCCGGTCGAATTCCTCCGGCGGCACCCAGCGCTCCACCGGGTGATGCAGCGGTGACGGCCGCAGGTACTGGGTGATCGTGAGCAGTTCGCAGCCGGCCGCGCGCAGGTCCGCCATGGCCTGGGTGATCTCGTGCGGTTCCTCGCCGAGGCCGAGGATCAGGTTGGACTTGGTGACCAGCCCGGCTTCCCGGGCCAGCGTGATGACCTGCAGCGACCGCTCGTAACGGAAGCCGGGCCTGATCCGCTTGAAGATCCTCGGCACGGTCTCGATGTTGTGCGCCAGCACTTCCGGCCGGGCCCCGAACACCTCGGCCAGCCGGTCGCTGGCCGCGTTGAAGTCGGGGATCAGCAGCTCCACCCCGCAGCCGGGCACCGTGTCGTGGATCTCGCGGGCGGTCTGCGCGTACAGCCACGCGCCGCCGTCCGCCAGGTCATCCCGGGCCACCCCGGTCACGGTGGCGTAGCGCAGGCCCATGGTGGCGACCGACTCCGCGACCCGGCGCGGCTCGTCGGTGTCCAGCGGCTGCGGCTTGCCCGTGGCGATCTGGCAGAAGTCGCAGCGCCTGGTGCACTGGTCGCCGCCGATGAGGAAGGTGGCCTCGCGGTCTTCCCAGCACTCGAAGATGTTCGGGCAGCCGGCCTCCTCACACACCGTGTGCAGGCCCTCCCGGCTGACCAGGCTCTTCAGCGCCGTGTATTCCGGCCCGGTCCGCAGCCGGGTCTTGATCCACGGCGGCTTTCTCTCGATGGGGGTCTGGCTGTTGCGTGCTTCCAGGCGGAGCAGCCTGCGTCCTTCGGGTGCAAGTACCACCCTCTCAGCGTACGTCCCGGGCGGAGGCGCCTGCGCGCCGCAGGCGGGTATACCGGGCCCAGCCCAGGGCGCCGGCCACGATCCCGCCGGTGCCCGCGATGAACAGGACCACGCGCGGGTTGAGCGGGGCCAGCAGCCCGCCGGCCGCGGCCATGCCCACCGACGCCGCGCCGAACAGCACCCCGGAGTAGAGGGCGAAGACCCGCCCCGAGATGGCCCCGGGAACCCGGTGGTTCAGGAAACTGCGGGTCGCCACGACCTCGACGCCGTTGGCCAGGCCGCCGATCCCGTAGCAGGCCGCGGCCTGCCAGAGCGTGACGGCGCCGCCGGCCAGCGCGACCCCGGTGCCCGCGATGACCGTGCCGGCCAGGGTGGCCAGGGCCAGGTGGCGGCGGCGCACCAGGCCGCCCACCAGCGTGCCGCCGAGCATGCCCGCGGTCCAGGCGGCGACCAGCACCGAGTAGCCGGAAGCGCCCGCCTTGAGCACTCCCTCGGCGAAGGCCACCTCGGCCACGCTGGCCATGTTGCCGAAGGCCACCATCACCGCGACCACGAGCACGAGCAGCCCGGCCACCCGGTCGGCGCGCAGGAAGCGCAGCCCGGCGCTGAGCTGGCGGCCCACCGACTCGCCCGGAGTATCCGCGGGCGCCGCCTCGCCAGCCAGGCCCGCGGGACCGGCCGCCAGCGGAAGGAGGCGCAGGCCGATCGCGCCCAGGCCGTACACCACGGCGACCGCGCCCAGCGCCAGGCCGGTGCCGCCGGCCGCGGTGAGGACCCCCGCCAGCAGCGGGCCCACGGTGAACCCGCCCCAGGTCGCGGCCTGCAGGTAACCGTTGGCCCGGGTGACCCCGGCCCGGCCGGCCAGTTGCGGGACGATGGCGCCCAGGCCGGGCTGCAGCAGGGCCGCGCACACCCCGAAGCCGAGGGACAGTCCGAGGATGGCCCCGGTGCCGGTGAGCCGGGTCAGCAGCAGGGCCACGGCCGTCTCCGCGGCCGCCGCCGCGACCAGGACGGGCCGGGGCGACAGCCGGTCGAGCAGTATGCCCGCCAGGGGGGCGAGGGCCGTGATCGGCACGGTCACCGCGAGGAAGACCGCCGCCACCGCCCACGAGGCGTGCGACGTCTGGTATACCCGGCTGGCCAGGGCGACCATGGCCAGCCCGTCCCCGGCCGAGATCAGGACCTGCAGGACGATCGCGAGGCTCAGTGCGTGGCGCGGGGCAGCCCGGCCCGGCTGGCCCGGCGTCCCCCGCTCAGCCAGGGCGGTCCCCGCCAGGACCGGCCCGGCCGTAGCCGGACCTGACCCGGCCACGGATGGTGAGGTCAGCTCGGCAGAGGACGCGGTCGCGTCAGCGACCTGCGGGACAGACACGGGGGACTCCTAGGACGAGGGCAGGCTACGGCTCGGGGCGCTGATAGCGGGGGCCGCTGGTCCTAGTACACGGGGTCAATCATATCAGGGCAGGCCTGGTGGCCTGGATATTTAACGCGGCGGTCACCGGGTCCGGAGCGCGGCGAGGACCCGGCTCCCGGCTATTCGATGTGACGGGAGGTGCCCTTGTCGGGGACCATGGACGCATGCCAACGCAGTTCGATCCCCCGTCGGGGACACGTGACTTCCTGGCCGCGGAGGTCGAGGCGCGCGAGCGCGCCTTCGCGGTGATCCGCTCGGTGTTCTCCCGGTACGGGTTCGAGCCGCTGCAGACGCCGGCCTTCGAGCGCCTCGACGTGCTGCTGGGCAAGTACGGGGAAGAGGGCGACAAGCTCATCTTCAAGATCCTGCGGCGCGGCGAGCACGAGGCCTCCGGCGAGGCGGACCTGGCGTTGCGCTATGACATGACGGTCCCGCTGGCCAGGGTGGCCTCCGCGTACGGAAGCCAGCTGCCCACCCCGTACAAGCGTTACGCGATGGGCCCGGTGTGGCGGGCGGACCGGCCCGGCCGGGGCCGCTTCCGCGAGTTCGTCCAGTGCGACCTGGACACCCTGGGCACCACGTCGGTGCTGGCCGACGCGGAAGTGATCTGCGCCGTGCACGACACGCTGGCCGAGCTGGGCGTCCCGGACTTCCGCTTCCTGCTCAACTCGCGGCACGTGCTGGCCGGCCTGCTGGAGGCCTTCGGCGTGCCCGGCGACCTCGGCCCGGGCGTGCTGATCACCCTGGACAAGCTGGACAAGCTGTCCGCCGCGGACGTGGCCGCCGAGCTGACCGGGCGGGGCCTGGCCAGCGGCACCGCCGGGGACCTGGTCGCCGCGATGACCGCCCCGGACGCGGAGGAGCGGATCCGGGCCGCGCTCAAGCCCAGCGAGGAGGGCTCGGCCGGGCTGGACGAGGTGGATGAGGTGCTGTCCCTGGTCACGGCGCAGATCCCGGGCGAGCGGATCGCGTTCACCCCGCGCCTGGTCCGCGGGCTGAGCTACTACACCGGCCCGATCTGGGAGGTCGTGGCGGACGGGGTACCCGGGTCCATTTCCTCGGGCGGCCGCTACGACCACCTGATCGAGCAGCTGGGCGGCCCGGATGTGCCAGGCACCGGCGGCTCGCTGGGCATCGAGCGGATCCTGCTGCTGCTGCCGGACGGCGGCCCGGCGGGCCGCGCCGGGCGGCTGGATGTGGCCGTGACCGTCCTGGGCCGGGAACTCGAAACCCGGAGCTTCTCGCTGGCCGCCGCGGCGCGCCAGGCCGGGCTGCGGGCCAGCGTCTATATGGGCTCGTCGGGGAAGCTGGGCCGCCAGCTCAAGTGGGCCAGCGACCAGGGCGCCCGCTGGGCGCTCATCTACGGCCACCAGGAGGAAGAAGCCGGCGCGGTCACCGTGCGGGACATGGACAGCGGCGAGCAGGCCGCGGTGCCGGTCGCAGAGCTGCCCGGATACCTGGCCGGGCAGGCCGGGACGGCGGGCTGACCAGGGCTAGACCGGCGCGGGATTCATCGCCGAGCGCCGCCAGGAGGCCGCGCCGAGAACCTCGGCCAGGTGGCGTTCCACCCCGCCGAGCATGTCCTGGACTCCGGCCGGCTGGCCGAGCTCGGCCGACAGGCTGGTCACCCCGGCGTCCCGGATGCCGCACGGCACGAACCGGCTGAACCAGTCCAGGTCGCAGTCGCAGTTCAGGGCGAAGCCGTGCATGGTCACGCCACGCGACACCCGGATCCCGATCGCGGCGATCTTGCGCTCCGGCTGGCCGGGTACCCATACCCCGCTGCGTCCCTCGACCCGGGTGGTGGCGACCCCGGCGTCCGCGCAGGCCCGCATCAGCGCTTCCTCGATGGCCCGCACGTAGGCGATCACGTCGACTGGCTCGCCGAGCCGGATGATCGGGTACCCGACGAGCTGGCCGGGCCCATGCCAGGTAATCTTGCCGCCCCGGTCCACCTCCACCACCGGCGCCCCGGCGTCACCCAGCGGCCGGTCGAGAGGGCTGGTCCGCTTCCCGGCCGTGAATACCGGCTCGTGCTGCAGCAGGAGGCACGTATCCGGGATCTCGTCCTTCACCCGCTGCCCGTGAATCTGGCGCTGCAGTTCCCAGCCGCGCAGGTAGGGAATGGGCTGTTCGCCGAGGCCGAGATGCACGTAGACCAGCTCGTTTCTCACGCTGCCCACGATATCCGCGGGCCCGGGGGTCAGCTACCAGCCAGCCCCCGGCCATCTCCTGGCAAAAGGACAGGCGCCGTCGTGGGAAGCATCACGGCCCGCGGGGTAGTTAGCGCTTAGGGAGGTACTTC
Source organism: uncultured Actinomycetes bacterium (assembly GCA_963718305.1). Lineage (GTDB taxonomy): Bacteria > Actinomycetota > Actinomycetes > Streptosporangiales > Streptosporangiaceae > RYN-230. Next base: position 52,159 of record CAVQZG010000017.1, on the reverse strand, counting down.
GCGTGATAAATGTGGACGAGCTCCGCCGGATGAGCCCGGACGAGCGGGCTGAACTCGCCTGTGCCCTCGCCGCCCTGGAGGCGTCTCCTGGTGAGGACGCTGCCCTCGGCCGTGGCCAGCCGGGCCAGCCCGTCCGCTCGCCGAATCCGACCTGCCCGGGAACCCGCGCAGCCGGGCCATCGCGCTCGTCGCCGTGATCGGCTGCGGCCTGGTCCTGGCCGCCTGGATCGGGGTGCTCGCCGTCACGCTGCCCCGGTACTACCGCTCGGGCGGCTGGCGGGGAGCGTGGGTCGGGTTCGACCTCGGCCTGCTCATCACGTTCGCGATCACCGCGTGGGCCGGCTGGCGGCACCGCCAGCTGGTCATCATCTGCCTGGTGGTGCTGGCCACCCTGCTGTGCTGCGACGCCTGGTTCGACGTGACCCTGGATCTGCGCACCAACGATTTCCAGGTCAGCCTGCTGATGGCGCTGTGCGTCGAGCTGCCGCTGGCCACGCTGGCCGTCATCGGCGCGCGCCGCCTCATGCGGCTGAACATCCGCACGGTCGGCCGCCTGGCGGGCCGGACTGGACGGGTGCCGCCACTGTGGAAGATCCCCCTGTACGGGATGGAATCCCGCGGCTTCCGCACCCTGATCCCGGCGGCGCCGTGCCCGCCACCGGGGGAACCAGCGGTACCGGATGAACTGGTGCCGCCGCAGGAGGCCAGCCGGGCCGGGGCGGGCGTGGACTGACGCCGCCGGGGCCGCCCCGTCTTCTGCTCACTGCGAAGTTCCTGGCCGCGCCGCGGCGCCGCGCCGGATGATACGGGCATGACGCACTTCACCTCCTACGACGGCGCGAAGCTGGCCTTCCACCGGACCGGGTCCGGCCCCCCGCTGGTCTGCCTGCCCGGAGGCCCGGGCCAGGCTCCCGGCTACCTGGGTGACCTCGGCGGGCTGGGGCGTTCCCGCGAGCTGATCCTGCCCGACACCCGGGGAACCGGGGACAGCGAGGTGCCCGCCGACCCGGCGGCCTACCGTTGCGACCGCATCGCCCGGGACGTGGAAGCGCTCCGGGCCGACCTGGGCCTGGACCGGATGGACCTGCTCGGCCATTCCGCGGGCGGGAACGTGGCCCTGCTGTACGCCGCCGCGCATCCCGAGCGGATCGGGCACCTGATCCTGCTCACTCCCGGTGTCCGCGCGCTGGGGGTGACGTTCACCGACGAGGATCAGGAGGCGGCCATGCGGCGGCGCGCCGCGGAGCCCTGGTTCGAGTCGGCCTGGGCCGCCGCGCAGGCCGCGGACGGCGGGGACGACTCGGCAGAGACCACGCTGGGCTGGCAGCCCTTCCTCTACGGCCGCTGGGACGACGCGGCCCGGGCGCATGCGGCGGCCGCCCTCGGCGGGAAGGCCGCCGAGGTGCGGGACGGCTTCTACGCCGAGGGAGCGTTCGACCCGCCCGCGACCCGGGCCGCGCTGGCCGGCCTCACCGCCCCGGTGCTCGTGTACGCGGGCGAACTGGACGCCGTCGCCCCGCCGGAGCTGCTGGCCGGGGTGGCCGGGCCGGCCGGGCTGTTCCCGGGATGGGAACTCACGGTGCAGCCGGGCGCCGGTCACTTCCCCTGGCTGGATGATCCGGCCCGGTTCACCGCCGCGCTCACCGCGTTCCTCGCCGGGACGCCGCACAGTTCCCGCTAGGCGGCGAGCCGGTCCGGCTAGGCGGCGAGCAGGCGGGCTGCAGCTCGGCGGCGAGCGCGCCGGCCAGGTCCGGGTGGGTGAACCCGAATCCGGCCTCGCGCAGCACCCGGGGCAGGACCCGGGCGCTGGTCATCAGGTCGCTGGTCACGCCGCCGAGGGCCATCGACAGCACCGGGGACGGGATGCTCAGCAACGCCGGGCGGTGCAGCGCGCCCGCCAGCGCCGTGGTGAAGGCCGCGTTGGTCTCCGGCTCCGGCGCGGTGAGGTTCACCGGGCCGGATATCTCCTGGTGGCCCACGAGGAAACGGGCGGCCCGGATCCAGTCGTCCAGGCTCACCCAGCTCATGTACTGGGTGCCCGGGCCGAGCTTGGCGCCCAGGCCGAGCCGGAACAGGGGCAGCAGCCTGGCCAGCACCCCGCCCTGGGGAGACATCACGATCCCGGTGCGCAGGGTGGCCACCCGGATCCCGGCCTGCCGGGCCGGGTCGGCGGCGGCTTCCCAGTCCCGCACCACGCCGGCCAGGAACCCGCTGCCCGCCGGGGCGGACTCGTCCACTTCCCGGCCGCCAGTATCCCCGTACCAGCCGACGGCGGACCCGGAGAGCAGGACCGCGGGCGGCTGATCCATGGCCGCCAGGAACGTGGTGAGCGCCCCGGTGCCCTGCACCCGGCTGGCCCGGATCTCCTCCTTGTAGGAGTCGGTCCAGCGGTGGTCAGCGACCCCCGCGCCGGCCAGGTGCACCACCGCGTCCGTGCCGTCCAGGATCCCAGGGGCCAGCCCGCCCAGCGGGGTCAGCGGGTCCCAGGCGATCTCACTGGCCGACCCCGGCGTCCGGCGCACCAGCGTGACCACCTGGTCCCCGCCCGCCCGCAGCGAAGCGGTCAGGGCGCTGCCGATGAGCCCCGAGGCCCCCGTCACCACGACTTTCATAGCTGCCCCCGTTAACCTCGCCCGCGGGCCCGCCCGGGCCCCTCGTTTGAGTCTTCGTTGGCTGCGGGACTGGCGGACGCCCCTGACCGTTCAGTACCGCCCGGTCAGTACCGCCCGGTCAGTACCGCCCGGCCGGCCCGGTACCTAGAGCCCCAGTTCCGCCTCGAAGGCCCCTTCCTCCAGGCGGGCCTTCACGGTGCCCAGGAACCGCGCCGCGTCCGCCCCGTCCACCAGCCGGTGGTCATAGCTGAGGGCCAGGTACACCATGGACCGGACCGCGATCACCTCGCCGAGCGCCGGGTCCTGGACCACCACCGGGCGGCGCACGACCGTGCCGGTGCCGAGGATGCCGACCTGGGGCTGGTTGATGATGGGCGTGTCGAACAGCGCGCCGCGGCTGCCCGTGTTGGTCAGCGTGAACGTGCCCCCGGCCAGGTCATCCGGGCTCACCTGGCCACCCCGGGTCCGGGCCGCCAGGTCCGCGATCTTGCGGGCCAGGCCGCCCACGTTGAGGTCGCCGGCGTTGCGGATGACGGGGACCATCAGCCCCCGCTCGGTGTCCACCGCGATGCCGAGATGCTCGGCGTCGTGGTAGGTCACCTGGTTCCCGTCCGGCTCGATGCTGGCGTTCAGCCGCGGATGCACCTTCAGCGCCTCGACGGCCGCCAGCGCGAAGAACGGGAGGAACGTGAGCTTGACTCCCTCCCGGGCCTCGAAGTCGGCCTTGGCCCGCTCCCGGAGCCGGGCGATCGCGGTCACATCGACCTCGACCACCGTGGTCAGCTGGGCGGACGTCTGCAGGGACTCGACCATCCGGCGGGCGATCAGCTGCCGCGCCCGGGACATCCGCTCGGTCGTGCCGCGCAGGTGGGACGGCTCGATGGCCGGCCGCGACGTGCCCTGGGCCGGACCGGCCTGGGGCTGCCCCGGCTGGGCTGCCCCGGCCGGCGCTTGTCCCGTCTGGGCCTGGCCGTCGGCGGCGGACTGCTGCGCCGCCGCGATGGCCTCGCGCCGGACCCGGGCCGCGTCGATCACGTCCTGCTTGCGGATCCGCCCGCCGACCCCGGTTCCGGCCACGGTGGCCAGGTCCACGCCGTGCTCGGCGGCCAGCTTGCGCACCAGCGGGGTGACGTAGGGGCCGTCCGCCGTGCCGAGCGGGGAGGCCGGCCGCGCCGGGCCGTTGGAGGCGGGCTGGGGCGGAGCCGGCGGCGCGGGGCCGGCGGCACGGGAGGCTGCGGCGCCGCGGCGGCCGGGGCCGGTGCGGGAGCCGGGGGAGCTGGGGGGAGTGGCGGCCGGCTGGGACCGCTGCCAGATGTCGCTCACCGACGCTCCGCCGGCCGCGGCCGGCTCCTGCGGGGCGCTGGGCGGCTGGCCCTGGTCCGCCGGGGGCGCGGCGGGCGGCTCCTCGACGCTCTGCGGGTCTGCCGCGCCCGGCGACCCGTAGCCGACCGCCTCGTAGGAGGCCGGCCGCTGGTAGACGGCGGTCTGCTGTTCCCCGCTCTGGTACCCGCCCGCCGCGGGGTACGGGTACCCGGGTTCAGCCGCGGGCTGGGAGCCGGGCTCCTGGTCACCTGAGGAGAAGTCCTCTGCCGGGCTCTCAGCAGGAGCCGCAGCAGGCGCGGCGGGAGCAGCCGGCTCGGCCTGGGCCTCCGGCTCGCCGCCGCCGTCACCCCCGGCCGGGGCTTCGGCCCCGCTCTCGTCGATAACCGCGAGTTCGGCACCGACCGCGACCGTCTCGTCCTCGGCGACGGTGATCCCGCGCAGGATCCCGGCCACCGGCGACGGTATCTCGGTGTCGACCTTGTCTGTGGAGACCTCGAGCAGCGGCTCGTCCGCCTCCACGCGCTCGCCCTCCTTCTTGAGCCAGCGCGTGACGGTGCCCTCGGTAACGCTCTCGCCGAGCTGGGGCATGGATACGGAGACCGACATGGCTTCCCGTGACTCCTTCGCTGTTCGACACTCACAGTTGCAGCTGTGCTGGGGGTGCGTGGCCCGGCCCGGGCTACGCGTGCATATGCAATGGCTTCCCGGCGAGCGCGAGGTGCGCCTCGCCGATCAGCTCCGACTGGGTGGGGTGCGGATGGATGAGCTGCGCCACGTCATACGGCAGCGCCTCCCAGTTGTAGATCAGCTGGCCCTCGGCGATCAGCTCACCGACCCGGGCGCCGACCAGGTGGATGCCCAGCACCGGGCCCGGGGTGCCGTCCGGCCCGCCGCTGGCCGCCGCGATCAGCTTCGCCGCGCCCTGGGTCTGCAGGATGACGCTCTTGCCGTTGCCGCCGATCGGGTAGGTGAGCTCGGTGACCTCGATGCCGCGCTCCGCGGCCATCTTCGACGTGATGCCCACCGACGCGACCTCCGGGTCGCTGTAGGTGACGCGCGGCACGCCGTCGTAGTCGATCGGCGTCACCGTCAGGCCGGCCAGCCGCTCGGCGACCAGGATGCCCTCAGCGAACCCGACGTGGGCCAGCTGCGGGCCGGGGATCAGGTCACCGACCGCGGAGATCGTGGGCACGCTGGTGCGGCAGTACTCGTCGACCGTCACGTACCCGCGCTCCACCGTCACGCCTGCCGCCTCGTACCCGAGGCCCGCCGACACGGGCCCGCGGCCCACCGCGACCAGGAGCAGGTCAGCGTCCAGGGTCTTGCCCCCGGCCAGGCTGACCGTCACGCCGTCGCCGTTGTCCTTGACCCCCTCGAAACGGGTACCGAGTTCGTAGCCGATACCGCGGCGCCGGAACGCCCGCTCCAGCAGCTTGGAGCTGGCCTCGTCTTCCAGTGGCACCAGGTGCGGCAGCATCTCGACGATGGTGACCTCGGCGCCGAACGAGCGCCACACGCTGGCGAACTCCACCCCGATAACCCCGCCGCCGAGGATGACGGCCGACCGCGGCACCCGGTCCAGCCGGAGCGCGTGATCACTGTTGATGACCCGCTCACCGTCGATCTCCAGTCCGGGCAGGCTCTTCGCCTCGGACCCGGTGGCCAGCACGACGTGCGCGCCCTCGTAGACCGTGTCGCCCACCCGGACCTGGGTCGGCGAGACCAGCGTGCCGTCGCCGTAGACGATCTCGATCTTCCGGCTGGCCAGCGTGCTCTGCAGGCCCTTCCAGAGCCGGTCCACCACCTTGTCCTTGTAGGCGTTCACGCCGGGCATGTCGATCCCCTCGAAGGTGGACCGGACCCCGAACGTCTCGCCCTCCCGGGCCTGGTCCGCGACTTCCGCGGCGTGCAGCAGCGCCTTCGTGGGAATGCAGCCGCGATGCAGGCAGGTCCCCCCGACCTTGTCCTTCTCGATGAGCGCCACGCGCTTGCCGAGTTCGGCGGCGCGCAGCGCGCAGGCGTACCCGCCGCTGCCGCCACCCAGGATGACGATGTCGTAGGAACCGTTACTGTCCGCCACTGATGTGCTCCTTGCTCCGATCAGTCTGTCGTCCCCGACCGCCATTAACACCCGGGCCCGGCTAGAGCCTTCCCTCCGCGGCGTCCACCGCTATCTGCACCAGGGCCCTGGTCGCCGCGCCCGTCCCGCCTTTGGGGGTATACCCGTGCGGCTGCCCGTCATTGAACGACGGGCCCGCGATGTCGACGTGAGCCCAGCGCACCCCCTCGGGCACGAACTCCCGCAGGAACAATCCCGCGACCAGCATCCCGCCGCTGCGGTCCGCGGCCACGTTGGCCAGGTCGGCGACGGCTGAGTCCAGGCCCTTGCGCAGTTCCGCGGGCAGCGGCATGGGCCACATGGCCTCGCCCGCCCGGTCCGCCGCGGCCACCACCGCGTCCCGCAGCGCGTCGTCGTTGGCCATCACCGCGGAGATCCGCGTGCCGAGCGCCACGACCTGGGCCCCGGTCAGCGTGGCCACATCCACCAGCACGTCGGGGGCGTCCGCGGCCGACCGGGCCAGCGCGTCGGCGAGCACGAGCCGGCCCTCGGCGTCGGTGTTGAGCACCTCGACGGTCTTGCCGCCGTAGATGGTGAGCACGTCGGAGGGGCGCGAGGCGCTCCCGCTCGGCATGTTCTCCGCGATCGGCAGGTAGCCGATGACCCGGACGGCCGGGGCCAGGGCGGCAATGGCCTGCATCGCGCCGATGATCGCGGCCGCGCCGCCCATGTCCGACTTCATGGTCTCCATCGACTTCGGCGGCTTCAGCGAGAGCCCGCCGGAGTCGAACGTGATGCCCTTGCCGACGAACACCACGGTCTTGTCCGCCTGCGCCGGCGCGTACTCCAGCCGCACCAGCCGCGGCGGGTTCACCGATCCCTGGCCGACGCCCACGATGCCGCCGTAGCCGTTCTCCTGCAGCGCCTTCTCGTCCAGCACCTCGGCCTGCAAGCCGGCCGCGGCGGCCACCCGCTCGGCCTCGTCGGCCAGCGTGGCGGGGACCAGGTCCGAGGGGGCGGTGTTGACCAGGTCGCGGGCGAGCGACACGGCGCCGGCGATGGCCTCGGCCCGGCGGCGGATGCCGTCCGCCCCGCCCGCCGGGGTGAGCCCCGCCGGGATCAGCACGGTGATCGCCGCGCGGCGCCCGGCCTGCTTCCGGTACCGGGTGAACGCGTAGCCGCCCAGCAGCGCGCCGACCGCCACGGCCTCAGCCGTGTCCGGGTCGGCGGCGGGCAGGGCGAGCGCGATCCTGAGGTCGCTGCCATCGCCGTTGGCTGCCGACCGTCCGGCGGCGGTCAGGGTCCTGACCGCCGCGCCGGCCGCCCGGCGCAGCGTCTCCGGGTCGAACGAACCGCCTGCCGCCGCATCCGCGCCTGCGCCGCCCGCCGGGCCCAGGCCGACGGCGGCGATCACCGGTGCGGTGACCGGCGCGCTGGCCGGCAGCCGGGTGACTTCCTCGGCCTGGCCGGTGGCGCCCAGGGTGGCCAGGGTGGCGGCCAGGCGGCCGCCCAGGGCCTCGTCGAGGTCAGCGGCGCCTGGCGCCAGGATGGGCCCATCCTGGCCCTTGATCACTCCGATGACAACGGCGTCCGCGTCGATTGAGCGGGGCGCGCTGGTACTGATGCTGAGCGTCGTGGTCACGGCTCTGATGCTAGCCCCTGCCCGGGCGCGACGATCACGCGTCACGCATGGTCTGGCCCAAGGTGAGACACCGTGGTGAGCAGTGACGGCCGGCGGCGGGCGTGGCCCGCGCCGTTCCGGGGGTGCCCGGCGCCGTTCATGGCCCGGCCGTCACCGGATCGAGGCCGGCTGAGACCGGCCGGGCCGCCTCCCCGGGCCCGGCGCTGAACAGGTGGCAGCCGCGCGGGTCCAGGCGCAGCCCGACGTGCTCCCCCCGCTCCGCCCGGGTGTCGGAGAACACGCTGGTCAGGCGGCCGTGGCCGGGGATGTCGATGGCGTGCTCGTAGCCGCGGCCGCGGAAAGCGACGTCGGCGACGGTGCCTGCGATGTGGTGCTCATCGGCCTGGCTGGCGCACAGCTGGACCCCGGTCGGCCGGACCATCAGCAGCGCGGCCGCCTCACCGATGGGCAGGCTCGGCCCCCGCGCCTGGAAGGGCCGCGCCTGGGCCGCGGCCGGCCAGTTCGACCTCGACCGTGCCGTCGGCGGCCCGCCCGCGCACCCGGACCGGCAGCTCGCCGGACAGCCCGGTGAAGCGGGCCACGAACGGCGTCGCGGGCTGGGTGTAGATCTCCTCCGGGGTGCCCTGCTGGACCAGCTGGCCCCGTTCCAGCACGCCCACCCGGTCGGCCAGCGCGAACGCCTCGGCCTGATCGTGGGTGATGTAGACCGTGGTGGCCCCCGCCTCGCGGACCAGCGCGGAGATCTCCAGGCGCATCCGCTCCCGCAGGTCGGCGTCGAGGTTGGAGAGCGGCTCGTCGCACAGGATCAGGCCCGTGTCGGCGACCAGGGCGCGGGCCAGCGCGACCCGCTGCTGCTCGCCGCCGGACAGCTCGTTCGGGTACCGCTGGCCAAGGGCCCCCAGGCCCACCCGGTCCAGCATCGCGGCCGCCCGTTCCCGCCCCTGGGCCCGCGGCAGCTTGCGGCGGCGCAGCGCGAACGCGACGTTGTCGTGCGCCCTCAGGTGCGGCCACAGCGCGTAATCCTGGAACACCATGGACAGGTCCCGCTGGTCGGGCGGCACATGCACGCGCTCGTCGGCCACCATCCGGCCGCCGATCGCGATCCGGCCCGAGGTGACCCGCTCGATGCCGGCCAGGCAGCGCAGCAGCGTGGTCTTGCCCGATCCGGACGGGCCGAGCAGTACAGGACGGATCTAACAGTCGTTACTTCTAAGTTCTGACAAAGGTTAGGCTTAACGTTGGCGCGGGGACGGGGTCTGCGGGTATGCAGGAAGGTCTGCGGGTGCATCGCACCGGCCGGGATCGATCGGGTGAGGAGGTGGACGGTGGCCAGCAGGTACCGCCGGGGGCGGTCAGTGGCCGTCTTCTTCCTCCGCGTAGACCCGCGCCGCGTAGTCGTCCAGCGACTGCTGGCAGGCCTCGAGGGCCTTCTCCGCTTCGGGGCGGCCGGTCGCGCCGAACGCGTCCCGCGCGCGGACCCGGGCGAACCAGGTCCGCAGCTTGACCAGATCGACCTCGTTCTCCTCAAGCTCGGCGTAGGTGAAGTGGTGCGCCACGTACTCCTTCTTCACCTGGCCCAGGAAATCCTCGCAGCGGTCGACGATCTCCTCGTACTCGTCGTTCCGCGCGGCCTGGAACGTCGCCCGCACTTCCTGCTCGCCCGCCAGCACCCGGCAGGCCAGCAGCGCGGCCGTGCCCTCCATGTCGAGGATCTGGCTGCGCAGCTTGCGCAGCGCCCGCTCGTTGCCCACGCTGGCAGGCAGCGCGGCCGCGGAGTTCTGCAGGTAGATGGCCCCAAGGCTCTTGAGCCTGCGCCATACCGCGGACCGGAGGCGGCTGGGCTCGGACGGTACCCGGTAGATGAGGACCAGCCAGCCCTCGTCCGGCGCGCGGTTGGCGTCAGCCATGCCGTCATTGTCGCAGAGGTCAGCACTCACCCTGTGCTGATCAACCCCATGATCAACCCGGTGATTAACCCTGCGCCGTCCCTGACGGCGACACTGGAGGTTCCGTGAATGCCGCCGCCCTCGTCCTGACCGTCTTCGTGGCCTGCGCCGTCGAGGCGGTCGAGGCGCTCACCATCGTGCTGGCCGCCGGGCTGACCCGGGACTGGCGCTCCACCTTCCAGGGCATGGCCGTGGCCCTCGTCGTGCTGGCGGCCGTGGTCGCCGCGCTCGGGCCCGCCCTGACCCTGTTCCCGCTGTGGGTGCTCCGCCTGGTGGTGGGCGCCCTGCTGGCCATCTTCGGGCTGATGTGGGTGCGCAAGGCCATCCTGCGCGCCTCGGGCTACAAGGGCCTGCACGACGAGGCGGGCATCTACGAGCGGCAGGTCGCCGCCGCCCGGGAGGCCAAGACCGAGAGCCGCTTTGGTGTCCGCGACTGGTACGCGTTCACCCTGTCCTTCAAGGGAGTGCTGCTGGAGGGGCTCGAGGTCGTGTTCATCGTGATCACCTTCGGCGACAACCAGGGAAACGTGGGCCTCGCCGCGCTGGGGGCTGCCGCCGCGGTGCTGGTCGTCGCCGGTATCGGCGTGGCGGCCCGGGCGCCGCTGGCCCGGGTCCCGGAGAACACGATGAAGTTCGTGGTCGGCATCATGCTGACCTCGTTCGGCACGTTCTGGGGGGCCGAGGGAGCCGGGGTGCACTGGCCCGGCAATGACGCCTTCCTGCTGGTGCTCATCCCGCTCTACGCGCTGGTCTGCGTGGGTTACACCGTCCTGCTGCGCCGCGCCCGGGCCGCCACGCCGGGCCCGGCCCCGCAGCCGGCCACCCTCACCTCCGACACCCGCACCACTGACCTCACCGCTGGGGAGATGCCCCGATGACCCGCTGGCTCCGCTCGTTCGGCGCGTTCTGGTACGACTTCGTCATCGGCGACGACTGGCGCGGTGCCGCCGCCGTGGTCCTCGCCCTGGCCCTGACCGCCGTGCTGGTGCACGGGGCCGGGGTGAACGCCTGGTGGCTGCTGCCCGTCGCCGCGATCGCCGCCCTGGGCTGGTCCCTGCGCCGCGCCATCAAGTCCTGACCGGGCGCCGCCTCCCGGTCATCCGCCCGGGGTCAGGCCGAACGTTATCCGGTAATCACACCGGCCCTTGCAGACGAAGGTGCTGGTCGCGTCGTCATCCGCGTACGAGTACGCGTACGGCTCGGCCTTCTTCATATCTCGCGGCCGGTGGCCGGGTCGGCGACCCGGAGCCCGGTTCCGTCCGCGACAGCTTCCATCCCATTTACCGCGGCCAGGAGCCGCGCAGCCTGGGGTAAGGCGCCTGCACGGCGGTGTCACGTATTCCCTCGATCTGGAGCATGGCGAGGGTGTTGGCCGCGAGGTTCGTGCCTGCTCTGCGGAAGTCAGCATCCCGGGAGATGGCACCGGTGTCCGTGGTGGCGGGTGGCGCTTGTCCACGGTTACGATCAGGAACAGCCGCATTGTCAAGGGTTCTGCCACTGCCATCGCAGGAGGTCACGTGAATATCACTCTTCCCCAACTGAAGGCCGGTGACCAGGACAAGCCGCAGAACCGGATGGTGCACCGACTGCAGGGCCTTGTCACTGCGCTGGGGAATCCAGTCACGATCGACGGCATCTTCGGCGCGAATACGGAAGCCGCGGTCAAGGCCCAGCAGAAGGCCTTCGGGCTGTCCCAGAGCGGCGTGGTCGACGACAACACGTGGACCAAGCTGATCGAGGGCTAGAACGGAGACCTCTTCCGGAGAACTTCTTGACTCCTCCTGCGCTGCTGACGGACAAGCCGTTACAGACGATCATGCAATCTTGACGAGGACTTTGCCCGGGGCCTTGGGTCTCACGTTTGCGTGTCGTGATCTCACGATGGATGTCGTCCAGGTGTCGTATACGACATCGTTGCGAGACACGTGTGCCGGGGACCCAGCTGTGACGAAACGGCGAACAGGTTTCCGCCCCTCGGCGCCGACTACCGCTCCGATCGCACCTCTCGGCTTCGCCACCTGCTGTCCACACTGGCCGTCAGTGTCCAGGCGGGAACTGCCTAGCCCGGCGCGGCGTAGTCTGCGCAGGACAACACGTCGTCTCAGCAGCCGGGAGGCGGCAAGCCAGGGCCGAGGGCTGGCGTTTACCTGGCGCATAAAGGCAATGGCAGCCAGAACAGTCAAGGAAAATCCGCTTCCCGGCACTCTTGCGCGTGGCGCTACTTTGTGGTGGTGGTCTGCTTGGTGGATCGGCTGAACTCTTTGGCGGCGCGCTTGCGGGATTTCTTAGCCACCTTGAGCTGCGACTTCATTTCCTCAAGATCGCGACTGCGCTTGGCGAGATCGTGTCTTAGGGCGCTCACGGATTCATCGTGCTTCTTCAAGCTAGCCCGGAGCCGCTTCTCTGTCTTCGCAGCCTGATCTAGAGCATGCTGCGCGTGGTCCAGTGACTCACCAGATGTCGTTGCGGCCGACTTCTTTGCACGCGGGCCCGCAGCGCTCCCGCCGGAGTCGGAGGACTTGCGACGCGTGGATGACGTCGTCCCGCGAGGGCCCCGGGAGTTCTTAGTGCCTGCAGGGGGCCTGGCAGCCACGGGAGGGCGCATGACATCCGACTCCGGATAGCCGGATTGCTGGACTTTAGCCATCGTGTACCTCTGCTTTCCCAAGGGTCAGGCCGTCGGCGTCAAACCGGCGCCTGGCGTACGAAGGAAACACATGCTCACGCTGGACGACGGCGACCACCAGAGACAGTTCATTGACCCTGCCCGCACAGCCTCAGCCCAATCCTAGATCGGGCAATCGCTCCATTCCTGGGCGTACCTAGCTGCTCATCTGTGTCATCGTCCTGAATCTGGGCGAGCAGCAGGCAGACCCGTTCCTTCCGGCTCAACGAACAGGTGCCATCCCTCGTCGCCGCTCTGCCCCGCATCTACCGGCGTGCACTGGCAGTGAGCAGCCGGGCCTCCGTTCTTCCGCTGGGCCGCCGCTACCCGGCGGGTGCGCGGTCAACACGCCGCAGGCGCTGAAGGCCGCGGCCTGCTTCACGCTCCGGCGGCTGCCCGGGCGGCCTCGCTGAACGTGTGGGGCCTGCACGGTGGGATCCGCGGGAACCAGGCAGCGGCGGCCAACCGCCCAGGTCATCGATCCTGGCCTTGATCAGCCAGGTGGCGACCTCACGGACCTGAACTGTGCCGGTCGGCGTGCCCTCGGCGGCTGGTGACCTGGGGCCGCCCGGGGCCGGTATTGCTGGACGGACCTGCTGCTTCGGGGATGTCCGCGTCATCCATTTCGGTCAGCAGGGCGAGGAGCGGGCCGACTCGGAGTCCTTTCTGGGCACTGTGCCGGAACTGGCTGTCTGGGTTCACGGTGTAGCGGGTACGCCGCCCGGTCCGGGTGCGGGTGAGGTAGCCCGCGGCTTCCAGGTCGGCCACGATGGCCTGCACGGTGCGTTCGGTGAGCCCGGCGACGGAACTGATGTCGCGGATCCGTGCTTCGGGGTTCGCTGCGATCGCCACGAGCACGTGCCCGTGCCCGGTCAGCAGCGTCCAGTTGCCGCCCCGTTCATCAGCAGGCTCCACGACTGCGATTCTAACCTCGCGAGAGAGTTCTCACGAGATCATTCACCCGAGATTTTTCTCGTGGTGAAATTGACAGGTCTTCATCGGGAGCCGATCCTTGTAGTGCCAGGTCACTTGGAAGGGAGGCGGCCATGACCGGCGCGACGTACTGGGAGCCTCGTGTCCCGGCCCCGCACAGAGGGCCCGCCGCAGCCCGGCCGGCCGCCACGACGCCAGCAAGGCCCCGGCAGCGGCTGGTGATCGCGGCCATGGTGCCGGGCCAGATCGATATCACGCGTGACGGCCAGGCCCACGACAGGCTCGTCCTGGGGGGCGACATTGACGAGGACACCTATCCCGCCCTGATAGAGGCGCTGAAGCATCTGCCCCGCGACCACGCCGGTCTCCATGTTGATCTGTCCGCCGTGACATTCTGTGATCTGGCTGGCCTGCGGGCCATCATCCAGCTGGCGGACACCGTCACGCCGGTGACGCTGCATGGAGTCCCTGGGCCGCTGCGCTCCGCGATGGAAATCCTGGGCTGGGACCAGGAACCCGGGCTCATGATCAGCAAGGACTAGCACGGCCGCGGGCCGGGTGCCCGGGCCGGGTGCTCGGCCCGTCGGTGCCTCGGCCCGGATGTGGTGATAACAGCAAGAAGCGAGGGAACTGAGTTGGGGCCGCCGGCCCCGTAGCCGCCCGCCCCCGCCGGACCAGCGGCCCCAACCGCCCGGGCCCCCGGCGCGCCGGGGCCCAGGCATCCCGGCCGGGCCCCGCTGTGGCGGTGCTTCGCGGCGGCCGGACCGAAAACGCCCGCTTCGGCTGGCTTGGCGCGGGATCATGCGGCTGGCGGGTTTTCTGTTATCCGGCCCGGTGTAGCGGCGTCTCCCCTCAGGGCGGAGTCTCACCGCCCATACCGACGAGGGTGAGGTGCCATGCACATGCCGCGCAGCGGCGGGCCCGGGGTGCAGACGGTGATCGCCGCCCAGGCCGGGGATCGCGGAGGCGCTGGACAGCCTGCTGTCCAGCTACCTGCCCCTGATCTACAACATCGTCGGGCGCGGCCTCAGCGGGCACGCCGACGTGGACGATGTGGTGCAGGAAACCATGCTTCGCGCCGTGCGCGGCCTGGGCGACCTGCGCGACCCCGCCGCGTTCCGGTCCTGGCTGGTCGCGGTGGCCATCCGGCAGATGCGCGATCATTACCGGGCCCGGCAGGCCGTGGCGGCCGCCGACCTGAGCGACGAGGTGGCCGATCCCGAGGCCGACTTCGTGGAGCTGACCATCCTCCGGCTCGGCCTGTCCAGCCAGCGTGAGGAGACCGCGCAGGCCACCCGCTGGCTGGACGCCGGGGACCGCGAACTGCTCGCCCTGTGGTGGCTGGAGGCGGCCGGGGAACTGGACCGCAACGAGCTTGTCGCCGCGCTGGGCCTGCCGGCCACCCACGTCGCGGTGCGCATCGGCCGGCTGAAGGAGCAGCTCACCACGTGCCGGGTGGTGGTGCGGGCGCTGCGCGCCGAACCCCCGTGCCCGGGCCTGGAGTTCACCATCGCGGACTGGGACGGGGTGCCCAGCCCGCTGTGGCGCAAGCGGATCGCGCGGCACATCCGCGCCTGCGCACGGTGCGGGAGGCAGCAGGACGGGCTGATCCCGGCCGAGCGGCTGCTGGCCGGACTGACCCTGGTGCCGCTGCCCGGCGCCCTGGCCCGGGCTTTCGTCCCCCCTGCGCCGGGGGCGCGGGCGCCCGGGACCGGCGCTCACGCGACCCGGGCTCACGCGACCCGTGCACAGGGGACCCGGGCGCTCCGGCGCGCGGCGGGTCATTCCCGCCACGCGCGGATCCTGGCCAAGGCGGGCGGGTCGGTGCCGGCCAAGCTGGCCGCCGTCACGGTCGCGGCCAGCTGCGTGGTGGCCGGCGGGGCGGCCGTGGTCCACCTGCACGGGGCCCACCCGGCCGCGGTCACCCGCCCGGTGCGGGCCGCCCCGGCGGCCCCGCCCACGCCGGTCACCCAGGCCCTGGCCCGCTCGTCCCCGAAGCCGGTCCGGACCACCCGCCCGCCCCGCAAGCCCGCGCCGCCCCCGCCGGCCAGCACCGCCAAGAAGGGCGTCGCGGCCTGGGCTTTCACCGGGGCCGGGCAGGCGCTGGCCCAGTCGGGAGCGTCCTGGTATTACACCTGGTCCGCCTCACCCGCCGTGGGGGTCAGCCGGGCCGGCGGTCCTCGTTTCGTGCCGTTGATCTGGGGAGCGGCGAACGTGACCGCCGGCACTCTCAGCCAGGTGCGCGGCGAGGGGCCTGACCTGCTGAGCTTCAACGAGCCGGACATGAGCGGCCAGGCGAACATGAGTCCCGCGCAGGCTCTCAGCCTGTGGCCGCAGCTGATGGCGACCGGGCTCCGGCTGGGCAGCCCGGCGGTCGCCACCGGCGGTGCCACTCCCGGCGGCTGGCTGGACCAGTTCATGTCCGGCGCCGCGGCGCGCGGTTACCGGGTCAACTTCATCACGCTGCACTGGTACGGGTCTGACTTCGCGACCGGGCCCGCGGTCAGCCAGCTGGAGAGCTACCTGCAGGCCGTGCACGCCCGCTACCACAAGCCGATCTGGCTGACCGAGTTCGCGCTGGCCAACTTCGGCGGCTCCCCGCAGACCCCGTCCCGGCCGCAGCAGGCCGCGTTCCTCACCGCCGCGACCGCGATGCTGCAGCGGCTGAGCTACGTGCAGCGCTACGCGTGGTTCGGGCTGGAGGCCACCCCGACGGACGGCAGCATGGGCCTGTTCCGCAGCGGCCCGGCCGTCACCACGGTCGGCCGCGCCTTCGAGGCGGCTGGCTGAGCGGCGGCGAGCGGCCGGGGCGGATCAGCCCGTCCCGCCCGCCCGGACCAGACCCGTCTCGTAGGCGAACACCACGGCCTGGACCCGGTCACGCAGCCCGAGCTTGGCCAGGACGCGGCCCACGTGCGTCTTCACCGTGGCCTCCGATACGAACAGGCGCTGGGCGATCTCGGCGTTGGACAGCCCCTGCGCCACGTGGGCCAGGACCTCGCGCTCCCGGCTGGTCAGCATGTCCAGCCCGGGCGGCGCGGGGGAGTTGGCCGCCGGGAACAGCGGCGCGAACCGGTCGATCAGCCGGCGCGTGGTCGAGGGCGCCACGACCGCGTCCCCGGAATGCACCGCCCGGATGGCGAACAGCAGCTCCTCGGGGGGGACGTCCTTGAGCAGGAAGCCACTGGCCCCGGCCTTCAGCGCGGCGTACGCGTACTCGTCCAGGTCGAACGTGGTGAGCATCAGCACCCGCGGCCGGTCACCGGCGGCGCAGATCTGCCGGGTGGCCTCGATGCCGTCCAGCCGCGGCATCCGCACGTCCATCACCACCACGTCGGTGGGCCGGGACCGGAGCAGCTGGGTCGCGGTCAGGCCATCGCCGGCCTCGCCGACGACGGACATGTCGTCCTGGGCGTCGAGCACCATGCGGAAGCCCGTCCGGACCAGCTCCTGGTCATCGACCAGCATGATGTTGATCATGCCGCGGTTTCCGGCGCGTGTGCGGCGGCGGGCCCGGCCGGTTCCCGGGGTGCGGCCGGTTCCCGCTCCCGGGGGGCGGCGTAACCCGGGGACGCCTCCGGCGCGGCCGGCCCGGCCCCGGGAACCTGGCTGAGCGGGAGGGTGGCGGTGACCTGATAGCCGCCGCCGGGCAGCGAGCCGGCGCGCAGCGTGCCGTTGTAGAGCGCGACCCGCTCACGCATCCCGGTCAGCCCGTGACCGGCGCCGTCCGCCACGGTCGCGCCCCGTCCGTCGTCAGTGATCTGCAGCATCAGCACGTCCTCGCAATAGCGCAGCAGTACCTCGGCGCTGGCCCGGGGACCGCCGTGCTTGCGGGTGTTGGTCAGCGACTCCTGGATGATCCGGTAGGCCGCCAGGGCCAGCCCGCTGGGCAGCGGCCCGGGCACCCCCTGCACCGTAAACGAGACGGCCAGCCCGCTGGCCCGGGTCTGGTCGAGCAGTTCGCCGAGCTGGCCGATGCCAGGCTGCGGCACCACACCTGGGCCGCCGTCGTCGCTGCGCAGCACGCCCAGCATCCGGCGCATCTCGGCCAGTGCCTGCCGGCCGGTGCTCGCGATCGCGCCGAGCGCCTGCCGGGTCCGTTCCGGCGAGCTGTCCAGGGCGTAGGACGCTCCGTCGGCCTGCACCACCATGACGCTGACGTTGTGCGCGATGACGTCATGCAGCTCACGGGCGATCCTGGCCCGCTCGGCGGCCGCGGCGATCTGGGCCTGCGCGTCACGTTCCCGCTCCAGGCGGGCGGCGCGGTCCTCCAGCGCGGTGTAGTAACCGCGCCGGTAGCGCATCGAGTCGCCCAGCACCCAGGCGATCAGCGAGGACCCGGCGAACATGACCGAGCCGATCATGAGCCAGTGCATCAGGGTGAGCCCCGGCGGGGCCCACCGGGCCACCGCGATGGCCGACCCGGCCAGGCAGACGGCCAGCCCGGCCACGGACACCCGGCGCCGGCAGTAGGCGGCCAGCGTGTAGAGCAGGATCAGGATGACCACGTCGACCAGGTTGACGTGGATGTCGAGCAGCACCTGGAGGCCGCCCACCGTGACCCCCATGACGAAGGCCGCCAGGGGGTGGTCGCGGCGGAAGACCAGCGGGATGACCAGGGCCAGGGCCAGCGGGACCAGGGGATATCCGCCGGCCGCGATGGCCGCCGCCAGGGCGGGGATCGCGAAGGCGGCGGCGAGCACGCCGTCCACCAGCCGGGGATGTCGGCGCAGCCAGAGGTAGAAGGCGGCCACGGGTCAAGGGTACGGGCGCGTCTGCCGCGCGGGCATCATCCTGCGGTAGGGCCCGGAGTCAGCCCCCTGGGTGAGATGCTCCCGGGTCTGGTGGCCGGGTCGGGCCGGCCGCTCTGCTGGCCCGGTCGGCCGGGGGTGCGGCGGCGGGGGTGGCGTCTGGGAGAGGCGCCGGCTGGGCCGGGCCCGGTGCGCGGGCCCGGCCCAGCCGGACTAGCCTTCCCCCCTTGCCCCCCTTGCCCGGGGCGGGCACGGGAAGCCGGCCTGCCGGAGTCCCCCCGGAGAGTCCCAGGATGACGCGGCTAAGCGAATCCTCGTGCACCCAAACCCATACCGTGACCTCCCACGGCACGGACCCGCCTGCCCCAAAGGGCAGGCCCTCCGGCGAGCCGTTTCCCGCGCTCGCCCCGGGCTGGGTCATAGCTAACCGCGGCCGGGGCCGGGCCGCTATCCCCGGACTAGGGGATCCGGGTTGCGCCGCGGCGGGCTCTAGAATGCGCGTCACGAGAGGAGTGGCCGCATCGCGGCCCCTCCGTAAGCTCGCTCCAGGAGACCCAGGACAAGCAGGCAGGGCAGGAAGGCATGGCGGTCGGGCAGGCCACATCCCCGGCGGCGCGCGTCAGCACGCCGGCCGGGCTGGTGGTCGGCATTCCCGAAGGCGGCCGCCTGGTGTTCGGCCGCGGGCCGGATGCCGACCTGACCGTCGCGGCCGGCCGGGGGCTGTCCCGCCGGGCCGGGGTGATCAGTGCGGTCGGGGACGGCGTCTGGATCGCCAACATCAGCCGGACCCACGCGCTCTATACCGAGGGTGACGGGTACCGGATCAGGCTGCCCCGGATGGAGGACCAGGGCGAGCCGTCCGGTGGCTGGTTCCTGCGGGCCGGGATGACCCTGGTCGGTTCCCGGGCCATGCTGGACGAGGGCCAGCCGCTCTGCGTGATGGTCACCGGCCAGTCCGGTGGATGGGACTCCGCGCCCGAGGGCACCCGGGTGTGGCAGGACGGTGACGCCACCCTGCTTCCGCTGTACCTGGATCCGATGACGAAGATCTTCCTCGTGGCGCTCATGTGGTGCCGTCCCTGGCTGCTCGACCCGGCCGGGGCGAGCCCGCTGCCGCGCACGCCTGAGATCGCCAAGGCGGCTCTCGAGGTGACCGGCGCCTACCACGAACTGGAGCGCTTCGACACCGACCCCGCGTTCCGGGACCGCCTCTCGGCGCGGGTGGCAGAGCACATCAAGGTGCTGCGGCGCAAGATCACCGACCGCGGCCTGGTCCGGGCGGACACCAGGCTCTCGGACGAGGTGGTAGTCCGGGTGCTGATCGAGCACGGGATCATCACCGCGGCGGACCTCGGCCGGCTGAACGATCCGGCCTGGTGCTCCCGCCAGGAGGACCTGTGGTGGACCCAGGCGCCCTGAGGGCTGCGGCCGGAGGGTGACGGGCCGCCGTCAGGGGGGTGGCGCCGGCGGGTGGACCTGGAAGGTCGTGGTGGCCCGCAGGCCCCTGGCCCCGGTGACCAGGACGTGGTACGTGCCCACCGGGATCGCCCCGGGAAAGAACACGTGGCCCTGGTCGATCGCGTAGTTGAAGGTTCCCTTCTGGTCCGCGGTGGGCCGGAACGAGGCCACCCCGTGCCCGATCAGGTGCACCTGCACCCGGGTCAGCGGGACAAAGCCGCTGCCGTGCACGACGTAGACGGTGTAGCCATCGCCGAAGGGCTGGCCCATCACGAGCTTCGGCTTCGTGCTCGTCCCGGTGGGCAGGGCGGACGGGGACAGCCCGGGACCCCCCGGTGGCGCCGTGGGGAACGTGGGCTGCGTGGTCGTGGGAGTGGGGGACGACGCCCCGGAGTAGGCCGGCGCCCGCCCGTTCGAGCCCCCGTGAACGAGGCGCCCAGCAACCCGCCCACGACCAGCAGTGCCGCGGCGCCGGTGAGCAGCCCGGCCCCCGCGATGATGCCGTTTCGGGGGGCGCCGGCGGCGCAGCGCCCCGGGCGGGGCCGCGGGGAGCGCGGTGTACGAGCCGAACGTGGCGTCCTCGCTCACCTCGTCGGTGAGCGGCGCCTGGTCCTGATCGTGCCCCAGCCTGGGTTCCGGCGTCCCCGGGCTGCGCTCGTACTCGCCGATCAGGCTGAGCGCGCTCGCGGGCAGGTAGGAATGCCCCGATCCCGGGCTGGCCGTGGCGCCGACGAACGGGGCCAGCCCGGCCAGGATGGCCGTGGAGGTCGGCCGGTTCCGGGGGCTGCGCTCCAGGCAGGCGGTGACGACAGGGGTCAGCTCCGCGGGCAGGCCGGTCAGGTCGGGGGCCTCGGTGGCCAGCCGGACCAGGATGTCCATCACCGTGTCGCCCAGGTAGGGCGGATGCCCGGTCGCGGCGAACAGCAGCGTCGCCCCGAGCGAGAACACGTCGCTGGCCATGGACGCCTGCCGGGTGTCCCGGGCCTGCTCCGGGGCCATGTACGCGGGCGTGCCCAGCGCACCCCGGGTCACGGTGAGCTGGATCCGCTCGGCCGCCCTGGCCACCCCGAAATCGATCACGCGGGGGCCGTCGGGGGAGACGAGCACGTTCGAGGGCTTCAGGTCCCGGTGCACCAGCCCGGCCTGGTGGATCGACTCCAGGGCCTCGGCGCACCCGGCGGCGAGCCAGCGCACCGCGGGCACCGGCAGTGGCCCGCCGGCGCGCACCAGCCGGTTCAGGGACGGGGCCGCGATATAGGCGGTGGCCAGCCAGGGCACGTCGGCGTCCGCGTCGGCCGCCACGACCGCGGCGGTGAAGACCCCGCTGACCCGCCGCGCGGCGCTCACTTCGTAGGCGAAACGCGACCGGAAGCCGGCTTCCTCGGCGAACTCGATCTTGATGGTCTTGACCGCGACCAGACGGCCCGCGGTGGACCGGCCCAGGTAGACCTGCCCCATCGCCCCCGCGCCGAGCCGACCCAGGAGCGCGAACGGCCCGATTCGTTCCGGATCCCATCGGCGCAGCGGCGCAAGTGCCGGCTGCGGAACCATCTTTGCCTCCCCCGGATCCCCTTATGACCCGGGTGACATCATGCCGAGTCCCCGGGAGTCTGTGCCCCGGTTCCACACTGTGTGTCGGAAATGGCGCCGAACGGATAGCCTGGCCCCGCGCATGGACGCATCGGGGGGTGTCATTTGCGGATTCAGCGACATATCGTCACGGTTATGACCGCTCTGACCTGTGCTAGCCGCATTCTGCGCGGTTCTGCCGTGGCCGGCCTCGTCGCACGGTGAGCAGCGTGCGCGGGGCCCGCAAAGCCTCACTACGACGATTGATGGCCCGTTCTGCGAGCTCTGGTCCCCAGGCAGTGCAGGATGGAGGCATGAGGGATACCCGAACCACAGCTGTCGGGCTGCGGTCAGCCATCGAGCGAAGCGGTTACTACCCCGGTCTAGTGGCGGACGCCGTGTTCTCCGCCCTGGGCGCGGAGGCGGTCGTGTCTTACGTGGTCCAGGCCGACGCCTTGTTTGACCCGGCCATGGAGGTCCGCCGGCACATGACCGTGCTGGTGCTGACCCCGTCCCGGCTGGTCTATTCCCATACCGACGAGAACCCCGCGGACGATGAGCCAGGTGCCCGTCCGCAGGCGGAGACCAGCACCGAGGCCGTGCGGTTCTCACGGATCTCGTCCGTGGCCGTGACCCGGGTCGTCCCCGACCCGGCCTCCTACGTGCCCGGGGTGACCATGCCGACCGAGGTGGTGCTCACCATCGGCTGGAACGTGCTGTCCCACGTCGAGCTGGAGCCAGCCCACTGCGGTGACGAGAACTGCGAGGCCGATCACGGCTATACCGGCACCATCACCGCGGACGACCTGACCATGCGGGTGAGCGAGGCTGCCGATGGCGACGAGGCCGTCCGGCAGGTGCTGGACTTCGCGGTCGCGCTGACCGAGGCGACCACCCATCCCGGCCACTGACGGGCAGCAGCATGACCGACGAGCCGATGATCTCGGCCACCGTGCCCGATTATGGCGAGGGAACCCTGTCCGACCTGGCCAACTCGCTGCTCGCCTCGCTGGGAGTGGCCGATGCGGTCAACCCGCTCGGGCTGGCTCCCACCCGCCGGGCCTGCCTGCTGATCGTCGATGGCCTGGGCTGGGAACTGCTCCGCGCCCACCAGGCGGCGGCCCCGTTCCTGTCCGAGCTCACGTTCACCGGGCGCGCGCTGACGGCGGGATTCCCGGCCACCACGGTGACCAGCCTGAGCTCCCTGGGCACCGGACTGCCCCCGGGCCAGCACGGGATGCTCGGCTACCAGGTCGCCGTGCCGGGCCAGGACCGGCTGCTTAACGGGCTGCGCTGGGATGAGCAGGTCGACCCGGTGAGCTGGCAGCCCGCCCCGACGATCTACCAGCGGGCGGCGGCCGCCGACATCGACGCCTTCCGGGTGGCCGCCCGGGGGCTGGAGAAGACCGGCTTCTCCCTCGCGGCCATGCGCGGTGCCGCCTACCGTCCGGCGAACAGCCTGGGCGCCCTGGTCGCGCAGGCGTCGTGGGCCCTGGCCGATTCAGACCGGGCCCTGGTCACCGTCTACCACGCGGAACTCGACGGCACCGGCCACGTGTTCGGATCCCAGTCCGAAGCCTGGTCCTACCAGCTCGCTCACGTGGACAAGCTGGCCGAGCAGCTGGCCAGCTCCCTTCCGGCGGGCACGGCGCTCTACGTCACCGCCGACCACGGGATGGTGGACGCGGCACCGGAGGACAAGATCGACGTGGACCTGATCCCGGGGCTGCGGGACGGGATCGCGCTGCTCGGCGGCGAGCCGCGGGCCCGGCACGTCTATACCGTGCCCGGGGCGGCGGACGACGTCCTGGCCACCTGGCAGGGCGTGCTCGGCAGCCGGGCCTGGGTGGCGTCCCGCGACGAGGCCATCGAGGCGGGCTGGTTCGGCCCCGTCGATCCCCGGTATGCCCCCCGGATCGGGGATGTGGTGGCCGCGCCGGCCGGCTCCTGGGCCCTCATCGCGAGCAAGGCCGAGCCGCTGGAGTCCTCGCTCGCGGGCATGCACGGCTCGCTGACCCCCGGCGACCAGTTCGTCCCGTTGCTGAGCGTTACCAGCATCTGACCACGATCCCGGACTAACCCGGGCCGGGGAGCCCTCGCGCCACCGGGAAGGCCGGCTTATCCACAGTTAGCTACAGGGAAATTCAAGAGCAGGCGAAGGTTCATCCACAGATCCGGGGTTAGTTATCCACAGAACGATCCTGGCCTGGAGGACGATCCGGGCAGGATCGGGATGTTACGCCCAGTAGGGGCGGAAGGGATATAACGGTGGATTCAACCCTCGACTCCACGGCGCTGGCGGCCGCGCTGGCGGTCGGCCCGGTGCCGGTCCTGCTGGATGTACGGTGGCGGCTCGGCGGCCCGCCCGGCCGCGACCGCTACCGCGAGGGTCACCTGCCCGGCGCACGGTTCGTGGACCTGGACCGTGATCTGGCCGGCCCGCCCGGGGCCGGGGGACGGCACCCGCTGCCGGACGCGGGCGCGTTCGAGGCGGCGATGCGCCGGGCCGGCGTTGACGACGGGCGGCCCGTGGTGGTCTACGACGAGAATGACTCGATGGCGGCCGCCCGGGCCTGGTGGCTGCTGCGCTACTTCGGGCACCAGCAGGTGCAGGTCCTCGACGGTGGCTACCAGGCCTGGCTGGCCGCGGACGAGCCGATCGAGAGCGGGCCCGCCCCGGCCCCGCCGCCCGGGACGTTCACCGCCCGGCCCGGTCACCTGCCGCTGCTGGACGCGGCCGGCGCCGCCCGGGTCGCCCGCGAGGGCGTGCTGCTGGACGCCCGGGCGGCCGAGCGCTACCGGGGCGAGGTGGAACCGGTCGATCCGGTCGCCGGGCATATCCCGGCCGCGGTGAGCGCGCCCACGACCGGGAACCTGAGTCCCGGCGGCCACTTCCTCGATCCGGAGGCGCTGCGGGCGAGGTTCGCCGGGCTGGGAGTCCCCGCCGCGCCCGCGGGAACCCCGGCCGGCGACGCGCCAGCCGATGATGTGCTGGCCGGCGAGGTCGGGGCGGACGGGGCCGTGACGACCGGGGTCTACTGCGGCTCGGGCGTGACCGCGGCCCATGAGGTGCTGGCGCTGAGCCTCGCGGGGATCCCGGCGGCCCTGTATGTCGGCTCATGGTCGGACTGGATCACCGACCCCGCCCGCCCCGTCGCCACCGGCCCGGCCCCCCGCTAGGCCTGGTCCGCGCCCAGCAGGGTGCCCAGCTGCCGGATCAGGTGCCCGCGCCAGCCCCCGCCCAGGATCCCCATGACCATTCGCTGGCCCGGGTCGGTGTCATCGAAGCCGTCGTGCGTAATCAGAAGCCTGGTCCCGGTGCCTTCGGGAACCAGCGACCAGCTGACGACGGTGTCGAGGTTCCCGCCGCGCCAGCTGAAGCGCATCAGCCGGGGTGGTTCCAGGTCGAGCACTTCGCAGTGCACGAGCCCGTCGAAGCCGTGCTGGGGGACCGGCTCGGTGCGGAACGTGAACGCGTGGCCGACCACCGGCTTGAAGTCGTTCGGCATCAGCCACCGGGCCAGCAGGGCAGAGTCGGTCAGGGCCTGCCATACCCGCCCGGGTGGCTGGGGCAGGAACTCATCGACTTCGATGGACGCCATCAGCTGTCCTCCTCCAGAAGGTCGCGGAGCAGCCGGGCATGCTGCTGCCAGAACTGCTCGTAGTGCGCCGCCCAGTCCGCCACGGCCCGCAACGGCCGCGCGTCCAGCCGGTAGTGCCGTTCCCGGCCGACTCGTTCCTCGGCGACCAGGCCCGCCTCACGCAGCACCCGCAGGTGCTGGGACACGGCCGGGCGGCTCATCTGGAACGGCGCCGCCAGATCGTGCACCGACCGCGCGCCGCCGGCCAGCTCGTCCAGGAGGGCGCGGCGGACCGGGCTGGCGATGGCGTCGAACACGTCCGGGCCGCGCACGGGCGGGCTGGGCACGGGTGGGCTGGGCACGGGCGGGCTGGGCACGGGCGGCCTCAGCCGCCGGCTGGCGGGGCCGCCGCAGTGGCCTGCAGGACGAGGCCGTTGCCGTCCGGGTCATCGAAGGTCACGAAGCGTCCCCAGGGCGCCTCCTGGATACCGGCGTCGATGACCACGCCCCGGGACCGCAGCGCTGTCACGTCGCCGTCCAGGTCGTCGGTCTCCAGCACGGTGCCCTTGACGGACCCGGCCGGCATGGTCGGGAACCAGGTGACCAGCGTGATCGAGGTACCCGACCCGGCCGGCCTGACCTGGACCCAGCGCTGGTCCGGGCCCATTGCGGTGTCCGCGACGAGCTCGAAGCCGAGCGTGTCCACGTAGAAGTCCCTGGCCCGGTCCTGGTCGGTGACGGGCAGCGAGAAGAGTTGCACCTGGCTGATACTCATGCCGCCCATAATAGGTAAGAAATCTCTTACCGGTAACCCGTTCCGCCGATTCGCCGGCCGCGCCAGGCAGCGGAGGTGTGCGGACACCCCTGAGAGGCCCCGGGCTCCGCTCCGCCGCGCCCGCCACATCTCCTCGCCCACCCCGCAGCGCTCGTGATCATGGGCCTTACTGGGCCTCCTGCACCAGTAAGGCCATGATCACGAGCCTGTGGCTGTGGCTGGGGAGGTTGAAGGGGTTGGTGTGGCTGGGGGGATTGCGGTGGGCGGGCGGGTGATCGGCGGGGCGGGCGAGGTGGCGGTGCCGGCGGCCTGGGCGAAGCAGCGGGCAGGCGGGCGAGGCAGCGGGGAGGCGGGCGGGTGGTGGTCAGGGGGGTGGGGCGAGGTCGTGGCGGGCGGTGAGCAGGAGCCAGGTGAGGGCGCCGGTGATCAGCGCGGGCGTGGCGGGCTCCGACCCGGCCACGGCGACCGCCACGGCGCTCAGCGCGGCGGCGATCAGGACCCGGAGGGCCAGGCGGGCCGGGCGGCCCCGGCGGATCCGGGACAGCCACCGGGCCGCGCCAGGGCGCACCCGCCAGGCCGCGGGAAGGACGTCCGGCCGGGACGGGGTATCCGGCTGGGCCGTGGCCCCTGCCTGGGACGAGGTATCCAGCGGCCGTGACGGGGTGTCCGCCCGGGCCGGGGCGTCCGCCCGGGCCGGGGTGTCCGGACGGGGCGCGGCCGGGACGGGGTGCCTGCCCGGGCGGGGGCGTCCGGCCTGGGACGGGGTGTCTGCCTGGGACGGGGCGGCCGGCGGCCGGGACCGGGAGGCCGGCCGGCGGGGCGGGCGCGGCGCGGGGGAGAGGGCGGCCAGGTCGGCCAGCGCCTCACCCCGCCCGGACCGGGTCCGCAGGACCGTGTAGGCCGCCGCCGCCACCGCGAACCGGGCGGGGTCACCGCCATCGGCCCGGTCCGGGTGAGTGGCGGTGGCGATCCGGCGCCAGGCGGCCCGGACGTCGTCGTCGGTCAGGTCCGCCCGGGGCGGCAGGCCGAGGGCGGCAAACGGGCCGGCGCCGCCGGCCAGGCCGCTCACGATTCCTCCCCGAACGCCTGGTCCAGCAGCGCGCCGAGCTCCGCCGGCCGGGCCGCGCCCGGCTCACCGGCCGGTTCCGGGAGCGCCTCCGCCGGGGTCTCGCTGGCCCGCCCCGCCGGCGCGGGGCCGGCCCCGGGCGCCGCGCCCGCAGCCGGGCCGTCAGCTCGGCCGGCCCGGCCACCAGCCGTTTCACCTGCACATAGGTCACCCCGCCGCGGTAGATGTAGGCCGCCTGGCCGACGTCCAGCCCGCGGATGATCTCGGGGTCCACCACCGGCGTGCCCTCGGCCCGGGACAGTCCCTCATGTGCCCACCCCTGATTGGCCCACAGGGGCACGCCCAGCAGCCGCCGGGCTGTGTCCACCACCCGCCGCGCGCCGGCCAGGGCGGCGACCGGCTCCGGATGCGGCGTGCGCAGCAGCCAGATGCCCCCGTCCGCGGTGGTCGCCACCCGGTACCGCTCGTCCTCATCGGCGGCCAGTCCCGGCCAGGACTGGGCGGACACCTGGACGGCCAGGCCGAGCGAGCGGGCCCGCTCGTACAACTGCCAGATCGGCAGGCGGCGGCTCACGGCACTGAACTCGTCCACCGCCAGCAGGATGTCCCGCCGGGCGGCCGCGGAACCCGCTGCCGCGGAGCCGGCCCCCGCGGAACCCGCCCCCGCGGAATCGCCGGCCGCGAACCAGGCGAGCAGGTTGACCAGCGCGCGGGCCTGCGCCTCGGCCACGCCGATCTCGGCGGTCCCCTCCAGGATGCAGTACCAGGCGTCCGCGTCACCGAACCCGCCTGGCCCGTCCAGCCCGGCGCCCAGCCGGCGCAGCAGCGCCCGGTACCGCAACGCCACGTCGCTGACGTGCCCGGCCGACGACCGCAGCAGCCCGGCGGAACCGCTGTCCGGCGCGCCCGCGTAGGCCAGGGTCAGCCAGTTCGCGTCCAGCCGGGCGAGGAAGTCGGCCGTGCTGGCCGGCGGCCCGCCCGGGGCGTCCACCGCCAGCCGGACGATCTCTTCCAGCACGTCGGCGTAGTAGGCGGCACCGCCGGTGCCCGACTCGACCATGTCCACCAGGGTGCTGACGAGCTGCCGGGGCGGCAGCGCCCACAGCGACAGGCTGGCCTCGTCGGGCCAGACCGCGGTGGACGTGGCGCCCGCGCCGCGCAGCACCCGGCGGGCCCGGTCGGCGATCCGGCGGGAATCGGCCCCGCCCTTGCAGTCCAGCACGACGAGCAGCGGGCGCGGTCCCCGGCCCGCCGCGTGCAGTTGCAGGCCCCGGGTCATGAACCCGGCCCACAGCCTCAGCAGCAAGGTGGTCTTCCCGGTCCCGGTGGTGCCCAGCACCACCTGGTGCGAGCGCAGCCGGGGGTAGGGGAGGGCGGCCAGCGGCCGGGCCGGGTGGCGCACCGCCCGGATCGTGGCCCCGGCGACCACGCTCCCGTCGCGGAGCAGCAACGGCACGGAGCCGGGCGCGCTGATCCGGGCCCGGGCGGTGCGCACCTGGTGCCGCCACTGCCGCTGGTCGAAGGCGGCCGGGGCGCTGGGCGCCAGCCCGCCGCTGCCCGTCTCCATGGTGTAGATGCGCCAGGACCAGGCCAGGCCGCCGGCCACCAGGCCGAGCGGGATGGCCACCGGCGCGATGGTCACCGCGGCCTTGAGGTAACCGCCGGCCGCCGCCTCGTGCCACGCGGCCAGCCAGGTGAGGTACGGTGCGGCCGCCAGCCGCGGCCAGGGCTGGCCGTCCGCGGCCATCGCGGCCAGCCACGCCGCGACCATCGGCAGGCACCAGGCCGCCGCCCGGTACAGCTGGCGCGGCGGCCAGCCGAGGAACCACGCCAGGGTGACCGAGTAGGCCGCGACCAGGACGACGGGCGCCGCCACAATCGTTGCCGCAACGAAAACCGTCACCCGCAGCAGCCACCAGATGATCCTCGACAACCCACGGAGCATCAGGAACCCCAGGTAACGCCGGATCACGTCGCCGCCTCGCTGTCACGGGGCGGGGCAGCGGGGGAGGTGCCGTCATGGGCCTGGGTGGCCCGGGAAGTGCGGGCGGGGGAAGAGCTGGCTGGGGAGGCGCGGGCGGGGGAGGGACTGCCGGACCGGGATGACGCGGGGCGCGCGGCCGGCGATGGGCCGGCGGCCAGGGCGGCATCCGCGGGCAGGCCCCGGATCTCCACCCGGGCGGCCAGCGCGCCGGGCAGGGTGTCACGGGCCCGGATGACGGTCGGGCGGGCCGCGGCCGAGCACAGGTACAGCACCCGGGCGTGCCGCGGCGCCGCCCCCGGGACCCGGGTCTCCGCGGCCAGGCACCCGTAGTCGCCGGTCCGGGTGAGGATCTCGGCCATGATCGCCGCGGTGCGGCGCACGGTCTTACGGGTCAGTTCCGCCTCGATGGCCCAGCATTCGCCGGCCCACGGCGGTGCGGCCCCGGGGCCCTCGGCCGGGGCGCTGTCATCCAGATCCGGACCATCCGCCGCTGGGCCATCCAGGCCTGGGCCATCCAGGCCTGAGCCAGCCGGGTCGGGCCAGTGCACCTCCCCATCCGGCAGGTGCTCGCGGAGTGGCACCCGGCTGCCCATCCGGGCCCGCAACCGCCGCTCGCTGCGCCAGTACGCTCCCGCCGCGAGGTACCCGGGTGCGGACTCCAGCGCCATCCGGACCGCGGTCACGGCGCGCAGGTGCGCCAGCCGGGCCAGCGCGGGCGGGGCCGGCCGGTAGGGCAGCCCGCAGGCCAGGAGCCCGTCCCGGGTCAGCCAGATCCACGGGCGGCCCGGCCCGAGCCGCGCCGACTCGGCGTAGCCCCGCTCCCGCCAGCGCGCCGCGAGGGCCCGCGCCCGGACCTCGCTGAGCGCTAACCGGACGGCTAACTGATCCAATTGCACGCCATACATCTCGGCCGTGAATAACAGCCCGGCGACATCCCGCTCGCTCACCCGCCTACTACATCATGCCGGCGCGCCGAGACGTTAGGGCCCGTATGGGCGGTTTAGTCATGGGAGTCCGGCCGGCAATATTAGCCAAAAGTGCCTGTGCCCTGGTGCTTCCGCGCGCAGTGAGGCAGAATTTGGCGCGGGAACGCGGATCGCTCCCGGTAGGTTGGCCCGCCTGGCGGGCTTGCCGGTGTGCCGGGCAGGCATAAGCTGTTCGCTGATATCCGGATCACCGCTGGCGCAGGGGTCCGAGGTCGTTGGGGAAGACGCACCTCGGTCACTCGCAGGGAGGTCTGGTGTCAGTTCACGGCGTGCTGCAGGTCCATTCCGCGCCCCCGGCGCTGTGCCCGCATATCGAATGGGCGGTCGCCGGGGTTCTTGGCGTACCCGTCGATCTGTCCTGGGTCGGTCAGCCCGCCGCGCCCGGGACGGTGCGTGGCGAGCTCAACTGGCAGGCGCGGCCCGGCACGGCCGGCTCGATCACGTCGGCGCTGGCCGGCTGGAACCGGCTGCGCTTCGAGGTGACCGAGGAGGCCAGCGCGGGCTGCGACCCGGTCCGGTACAGCTACACCCCGGCGCTGGGCACCTTCTGCGCGGTCACCGGGGCCAACGGGGACATCATGATCCCGGAGAACCGGCTCCTCGCGGCGATGACCGTGGCCGCGGCTTCCCAGTCCGGCCTCCAGGTGGCCGCCAGCACCACGCTGGAGGAGGAACTCGACCGGCTGCTGGGGCGGCCCTGGGACGCCGAACTCGAGTCGTTCCGGTGCGCGGCGGAGGGCGCACCGGTGCGCTGGCTGCACGCCACCGGCTGAGGCCGGTTCCGGGCCCGGCCGGACCAGGGTCGCTGGCCTCGCTGAGAGCTGGCCGGGGCGCCACGGCGCGCCTACGATTGAGATGGGCATTCGCCGGCCCGCACATCGCGGCCGCGCAGCCGCGGGAGCCGGGGGATGGCCCGTGGAGGAAAGATGAGGATCGAGGTCACCGTGCCTGACGAGTGGACCCCCGGACTGACGCTGGCCATGCAGCAGCTGCTGCAGCGCGCCGTGCGCGACGGCTGGCCGCTCGTGACCTGCCTGAGCCATGACGCGACCGCCGAGCAGATCGAGGAGATCGATCACCAGATCAGGGCGCTCGTCCAGAACTCGGGCCTGGCCGCTTGAGTTCCGGCACGGCGGGGCAGCGGACGCCGGCCCGGGTGCTGCTGGACTGTGATCCAGGGATCGACGACGCGTTCGCGATCGTCTTCGGCTGCGGCCATCCCGGCCTGGACCTGATCGGGCTGACCACGGTCAGCGGGAACGTCAACCTGGACACGGTGACCGCCAACGCGCTCAGCGTGCTGGAACTCGCGGGCCGGCCGGACGTGCCCGTGGTCCCGGGCAGCGCACGCCCCCTGCTGCGGGACACGCTGGACGCCCGCGAGGTGCACGGCGAGGGCGGGCTGGGTGCGGCCCGGCTGCCCGCCGCGCAGGCCGCCCCGGCCGGTGGCCACGCGGTGGATTACCTGATCGAGACCATCGGCGCGGCGCCGGGCGAGATCACCCTGATCGCGACCGGGCCGCTGACCAACATCGCGCTCGCGGTCCGCCGCGAGCCGCGGCTGGCCGGCTGGGTCCGCGACTTCGTCATCATGGGCGGGTCGGCGGCACGGGGCAACGTCACCCCGGCCGCCGAGTTCAACATCATCGCGGATCCCGAGGCCGCCGCGATCGTGTTCGACGCCGGGTGGCAGGTCACCATGGTCGGCCTGGACGTCACCCTGCAGGCCCGGGCCACCCCGGATGTCCAGGACCGGATGCGCGGGCTGGGCCGGCTCGGCGCGGACCTGCTGCTGCCCGGGCTGCTCGGCTTCCAGGGGGAACCGGACCAGGGCGACGCCGCGGCGGGCGGCCCGCCCGTGCATGACGTGTGCGCGCTCGCGCTGGTCGCCGAGCCCGGCCTGTTCGGCTGCGACCCGGCCCGGGTGGACGTGGAGACCACCGGCCGGTGGACCGCCGGGATGACCGTCACCGACTTCTCGGCCAGCCCCGCGGCCCGCAACGCCCTGGTGGCCATGCGCGTGGACGTGCCCGCATTCTGGGACCTGGTGCTGAGCGCCTACGCGAAGATTCCCGCGGCCAGCGCGGCCTCCTGAGGGCCCGGCCGGGCGCCGCGGCACCGGGCGGTCAGCTGGCCTCGACGGTGACCTCGATGTTGCCGCGGGTGGCGTTGGAGTAGGGGCAGACCTGGTGCGCGGCCTCGGCCAGCCGCAGCGTGGTGTCCGCGTCCACGCCGGGGATGGCCACCTTGAGCGCCACGGCCAGGCCGTACCCGCCACCGCCGATGGTGCCGATGCTGACGTCGGCCTCGACCAGCGAGTCCGCGGTGTCCACGCCGGCCCGGCGGCCGGCCACCCCGAGCGCACTCTGGAAGCAGGCCGCGTACCCGGCGGCGAACAACTGCTCGGGGTTGGTGGCCCCGCCCGGGCCGCCCATCTCCTTCGGCGGCTTCAGGTGCACGTCGAGCAGGCCATCGTCGGTGACGGCGTGGCCCGCCCGCCCTCCCGTCGCGGTGGCCCGGGCGGTGTAG
Organism: uncultured Actinomycetes bacterium; assembly: GCA_963718305.1. Taxonomy (GTDB): domain Bacteria; phylum Actinomycetota; class Actinomycetes; order Streptosporangiales; family Streptosporangiaceae; genus RYN-230. Next base: position 20,280 of record CAVQZG010000017.1, on the reverse strand, counting down.
AGCGGCTTGACGAGAGCGGTGGGCCCAGCTGGAGATGACACGGTTTGCCTCCTGGTACGGGTGCGGCGCGCCCTCTCCTGAGCCTAAGCCGCCTGAGCCGCCGATCGCCCGCGCCGCAGGGTCCGGAACAGGAAGGCCAGCGCGTACAGCACCCCCACCAGGATCAGCAGGAACCGGTAGCCGGTGATCAGGGCCAGGTACTCCAGGGCGCCGCCGACCATGGCCCCCAGCAGGTTGGCCGCGAAAGCCGTGGTCGTGGTCTCCACGTCGCTGAACCGCTGCGCGAAGATCAGGTTCGCGATGAACACCGGAGCGAAGGCCAGCGCCCCTCCGGCCAGGAACCGGGCCGCGATCGGCAGGGTGAGCAGATCGTCCTGCGGGACCAGCCAGGTCAGCACCAGGCTGGCGATCAGCGCGGCGTAGAGCACCACCGGTGGCGGCAGCTTCACGTGCCGGGCGGTTTCCACCGCCAGGTACACGGCGACCAGGATCGCCACCGTGACCAGCGCGTTGACCAGCCAGGTACTGCCGAACAGCAGCGCGAACTGGACGATGTTCTTCGTCTCCAGCAGCAGGAACGCCGCGCCCATGAAGGCCAGGTCGAGGTAGGCGCCCATCTTGCGGAACGAGCGACTGCCGAAGAGCCAGACGGCGATGAGCGAGGCGGCCAGGATCAGCGCCAGCATCCACACGTAGTTCGAGGGAATGGTGTTCTTCAGCAGGTACGGGAACGGATGGTCGTCGGTGGCCGGCGCGACCTGGGCACCGTGCCACACCTTCCCGTTGCCGGCCCCGACGCAGTTCGGCACCGTCTCCCCGGCGGGCTTGTCGGTCAGCACGGCCAGCCGCCGGCCGCCCAGCGGCGGTCCCACCTGCGAGCAGGGCGCCTGCCCGAACGCGTCCAGCATCGTGGTCGCGTAGCGGTTGTACAGGTGGTTCGAGTAGTAGTTGTACATGGACATGGTGCCGCCGGGGGCCAGGTGCGCCCGGGCGGACTGGACCGACTGCTCGGTGAGCAGGTAGCTCTCCAGCCGCAGGTTGGACTGCCCGTTCACGGCGGTCAGCGAGTCGGGCAGGGCGAACAGGATCAGGTTGTAGTGCTGCTTGGTGTTCTGCAGGAAGGCCCGGCCGTCAGCGTTGTGCAAGGTCACCCGGGGGCTGTCGTACGGGTGGTTCGGGTGCTCGCTCTTGCCGAGCTTGATCAGCACCGGGTCGATCTCCACCGCGTCCACGTGCTGCGCGCCCTCGGACAGCGCCACCGCGACGTCGTTACCCGTGCCGGCCCCGACGATCAGGACGTTCTTCAGCGACGAGCGCGTCACGTGCTGGTACGGGTAGAAGTAGAACTTCTTCTGCTGGTGCAGCACGGTCAGCGAGCGGGCCGCCTGGTAGGGGATGTTGTTGGCCGACACGTACAGCGCGGGGTGCGCCTTGCCGCTGACCACCGCGGAGATCTTGTAGTACGGGGACCACTGCTGGTGCGGGACCGCCGACTCGACGGCCAGCAGGACCACCACGACCACGGCCGCCGCGTACTGCCACCACCGGGCCGACCGTCCCAGCAGCAGGACCAGGCCGCCGGCCGCGATCACGCCCCAGGCCACGGGGGGCAGTTCCAGGAAGGCCAGCAGGGTGAAGACCGCCGTGCCCAGGATGCTGCCGAAAATGTCCAGCCGGTAGGCCTTGAGCGGCTCGAACGTCACGAACAGCCGGGCCACGGCCTGGCCGAATCCGGCCATCACCGCTGTGCTCAGCACGAAGATCACTGCCAGGCTGACCGGGCGGGGGAGCGCCTGGGTGCCGAACAGGCCCTGATAGGGATGCGGGCCGGCCAGGGTGGCCAGGATGACCGGGAAGGCCAGCACGAACGCGACCAGCAGGACCATCGCCAGCGGGGCCCAGCGCACGAAGTCCCGGTTCGACTTGGCGTTCAGGAAGCCGAGGCCGATGCCGAGGAAGCTGGCCAGCAGCACGAAGTTGGTGGCGTTGGTGACGTAGACGTTGTTCGCCGCCGTCCACCGGATCAGGGCCAGTTCGACAAACAGCATGAGGAAGCTGGCGAAGGCCAGCTGGGTCGGTCTATCCAGCCAGCGGCGGCTGGCGCCCGCGGCCCCTTCGGCCGGGGTGTCCCCGGCGCTGCCCGTGGCGGGGGTATCTGCGGCGGTGCCGTTCGCCGTGGCAGTGCCGTTCCCGGCGGCGGTACCGTTCCCGGACGCGGCGCCGTTCCCAGTGGTACTGGGCACGTGCACGGCCTCGGGGGTTTCGGTCTGCTCGGCTACGCTTTCAGGGCGCTCATCAAGGGGCATAGATCGTCGATCGTACGTCGGGGCCAGGGCCTGAGCCGGGCGATCGGGGAGATTTTCCCGCCCAATCCGTTACTAATTGCGGGCCTGTCCACGGCCCTGACTTTACTGTTCACTTACTAGTGGGCCGCGGCTCACTTACTGCTGGGCCGCGACGGCCGCCGGGTCCGGCCCGGTTCCCGGGACGGCCGCGGCGAACTCGCCGTCCAGCCACGCGGAGAATAGCATCCCGGCCTCGGCCGTGGTCCGGCCGGCGGCGTCCTGCCACCCCCGGCTGAGCCGGCCCGCCTGGGCGGGGGTGAGCGGCGGCTGGGTCGCGCGCAGCCAGTCCTGGGTGATCGGCTCGGTGGCCTCGGGATGGAACTGCAGGCCGAGGTGGGGGCCGATCGCGTAGGCCTGGACCGAGGCTCCCCCGGTGGCCAGCTCCCGGGCGCCCGGCGGCAGGTCGAACCCGTCCCGGTGCCACTCCAGCCAGGGGCCGCCGGCCAGGCCCGGGTGCTGGCTGGCCAGCCGCACCCAGCCGATCTCGGGCTCAGCCAGCCGGTACACCCGCGCGCCCAGCGCGCGGGCCAGCACCTGGCCGCCGAAGCAGATCCCCAGCAGCGGGACTCCGTCCGCCAGGGCCTGGCGGACCAGGTCCAGCTCGCCGGCCAGCCAGGGGATGTCGTCGTCGAACGCGGTCCGCTCCGACCCGAGCACCACCACGCCGGCGGCTTCCGGCAGCCGGGCGGGCAGCCGGTCGCCGCCGCCCAGGTGGACCGTGCTCAGGTCCAGCCCGCGGGCGCGGGCCCACGGGCCGAGCAGGCCGGCCGGCGCGTCGAGCTCGTGCTCGATCACCAGCAGCCGCCCGTGATCTCCCATGACGCTGATCTCCCAGGTCGCCGAGTCTTTGGCTGTGGTTACCACGGGCAACCACAGGTGGTCAGAGCGGGATGTTGCCGTGCTGGCCGCGAACCTGCGGGGCGGCCGCGATGGCCCGGGCGAGCGCTTCCCGGGTGGCGGCGGGCTCGATGACCTCATCGATCACGCCCAGGGCCCGGGCGCGTTCCAGGCCGCCGGCCTCCCGCTCGTGCTCCTCCGCCAGCCGCGCCTCGACCTCCTGGAGCTGGTCGGGAGGCACGTCGGCGAGGGTGCGCCGGTGCAGGACGCGCACGGCGGCCACCGCGCCCATCACCGCGATCTCGGCCCCCGGCCAGGCGAACACCCGGGTCGCGCCCAGCGCCCGGCTGTTCATGGCGATGTAGGCGCCGCCGTAGGACTTCCGGGTCACCAGGGTGACCCGGGGCACCGTGGCCTCCGCGAACGCGTGCAGCAGCTTGGCGCCGCGGCGCACCACGCCGTCCCACTCCTGGCCGACGCCGGGCAGGTACCCGGGCACATCCACCACGACCACGAGGGGTATCCCGAACGCGTCACACATCCGGACGAACCGGGCCGCCTTCTCCGCCGAGGTGGCGTCGAGGCAGCCGCCGAGCCGCAGCGGGTTGTTGGCCACGATGCCGACCGTGCGGCCGGCCAGGCGGCCGAGCATGGTGACCACGTTCGGCGCCCACCGCGGGTGCAGCTCGATGCCGGGCGCGTCCAGCAGCCCGGCGAGCAGCGGGTGCACGTCGTAGGCCCGGCGGCGGGATTCTGGGAGTAGCTGGTCCAGCTCGGCGCCGTCCTGCCCGGCCAGCAGGCCCGCGTCCACCGCGCCCTGCTCGCCGAGCAGCACCGCGAGCCGGCGCGCCTGGCCGAGGGCGTCCGCGTCGGTGGCGGCCACCAGGTGCACCACGCCCGAGCGGCGGCTGTGCGGCTCGGGGCCGCCGAGCCGGGCCATGTCCACGTCCTCGCCGGTCACGCTGCGGACCACGTCCGGCCCGGTGACGAAGATGCGGCCGTGATCGGACAAGATCACGATGTCGGTCAGCGCGGGCCCGTAGGCGGCTCCGCCGGCCGCCGCGCCGAGCACCACGGAGATCTGCGGGATCTTCCCGGAGGCCCGGGTCATGGCGGCGAACACGGTACCTACCGCGTGCAGGCTCTCCACGCCCTCACGCAGCCGCGCCCCGCCGGAATGCCACAGCCCGATGACCGGGGCGCCCCGGGCCAGGGCCTCGTCGTAGGCGGCCACGATCGCCGCGCAGCCCTCGCTGCCCATGGCCCCGCCCTGCACCCGCGGGTCGCTGGCGAACGCGACCGCGGTCATCCCGTCGATGGTCCCGGTGGCCGCGACCTCCCCGCTCGAGTCGTGCGGGGTGAGCAGGCGGACCGAGCCCGGGTCGAACAGCGCTTCGAGCCTGACCTCGGGATCCCGGGAGATGAACGGCGCCGGCGGGGCAGCGGGGGACCGGGGGGCGGCGGCCGCGCCCGGGGCCGGCCTGGTGGCTGGCTGGCTGCTGGCCTGCTGGCTGGGGGCGGCCGGGGTGCTGCCGGCAATGACCGTCACGGGATCTCCTTGCGGTAGGCGGGAGCACGCAGGCGGGCGAGGCGGGACCAGAGGGCAGGCCTAGGCCGCCGTGAAGGTGAGCGCCACGTTGGCCCCGCCGAACCCGAACGAGTTGTTCAGCGCGGCCATCGGGGCGCTGGTGTGCGGGGTCAGCTTCCGCGGCTCGGTGGCGATGTCGATCCCGGCCTCATCGTCAGGGTCGTCCAGGTTGATGGTGGGCGGCGCGACCTGCTCGCGGAGCGCGAGGATCGTGGCGACCGACTCGACCGCGCCGGCCCCGCCGAGCAGGTGCCCGGTCATGGACTTGGTGGCCGACACCACGACGCCGCCGGCCGCGTCGCCGAGGGCCCGGGCGATCGCCTGGCCCTCGACCACGTCACCCGCCGGGGTGGAGGTGGCGTGCGCGTTGACGTGGACGAACTGCTCGGCGGGCAGGCCGGAGTCGGCCAGCGCCCGCTGTATCGCCTTGACCAGGCCGGTTCCGGCCGGCTCGGGCTGCGCGATGTGGTGCGCGTCCGAGGAGTAACCGACGCCGGCCGCGATCGCGTGCACGGTGGCGCCGCGCCGGGCCGCGTGCTCGGCGGACTCCAGCACCACGATGCCGGCGCCCTCGCCGAGCAGGAAGCCGTCCCGGCCGCGGTCGAACGGCCGGGACGCGCGCTCCGGCTCGTCGTTGCGGGTGGACAGCGCCCGCATGGCGGCGAACGCCGCCACGTTCAGCGGGATGATCGCGGCCTCGGTCCCGCCGGCCAGCACCACGTCGGCCCGGCCCGCCCGGATCATGTCGATGGCGTAGCCGATGGCCTCGGCGCCGGATGCGCACGCGCTCACCGTGGTGTGCACTTCGGCCCGGGCGCCGAGCTCGATGGCGATCCAGCCGGCTGAGCCGTTCGGCATCAGCATCGGGACCGTGTAGGGGGACAGCCGCTGCCATCCCTTGGCGTTCATCGTGTCGTAGGCGGCGATGGTGGAGGCCACGCCGCCGATCCCGCTGGAGACCACGACGGCGAGCCGGTCCTGGTCCACCTCCGGGGATCCCGCGTCGGCCCAGGCCTCCCGCGCGGCCACGATGGCCAGCTGCTCGCAGCGGTCCAGCCGCCGGGCCTGCACCCGGTCCAGCACCGTCGCCGGGTCGACCGCGGCCGGGGCCGCGATCTGCACCGGCAGCGGCACGTCGGTCCAGTCGGCGGGGAGCTTGCGCGCCCCGCTCCGACCGGCCAGCAGCGATTCCCAGGTGGAGGCTACGTCCCCGCCCAGCGGCGTGGTCGCGCCCAGTCCGGTGACGACGACGCTTGGTTGATCTGCCCGCACTGTGAATCGCTCCTCTTGCGTACGTGGTGCGCCCGGCTCGCGGTGGCGACGGCGCACCGGATGGGTTCCGCGGCAGGCGGCGCCCCCCGGCTCAGGCCGATACTTCGGCGTTTTGCACGTAGGTGACGACGTCCTGCACGGTCTTGAGGTTCTTGAGCTGGTCGTCCGGGATCTCCACGCCGAACTTGTCCTGCGCCGCCACCGCGATCTCCACCATGGACAGCGAGTCGATGTCGAGGTCGTCGACGAAGCTCTTGTCCGGGGTGACCTGGTCAGCGGGGACGCCGGCGACCTCGTCGACGATTTCGCCGAGGCCTGCGAGGATCTCCTGCTCAGTCATGGCCATGTGCCCGTGTTCTCCTTCGTGTGATGGATATGTCAGCCCCGCGGCGCACGCCAGGGGGCCACGGCGCGGTCAGGGTACCGTGATCACCTGGGCCGCATAGCTGATGCCGGCCCCGAAGCCGAGCAGCAGCACCGCGGATCCCGAGCCCAGCTCGCCGCGCTCGATCATCGCCGACAGGGCGAGCGGGATGGACGCGGACGACGTGTTGCCGGAGTGGACGATGTCGGTGGCCACCAGCGCCTGCGGGGCCCCCAGCTTCCTCGCGATGGCCTCGATGATGCGCAGGTTGGCCTGGTGCGGGACGAACGCGGCCAGGTCGGTGGGGGCCACGCCGGCCCGCTCGCAGGCCTTCAGGGCGATGGGGTGCAGGGCCGTGGTCGCCCAGCGGAACACCGCCTGCCCCTCCTGGACGATGAACGACTGGCGGTCCTTGATGAAGATCTTGTCCGCCATCGCGCCATCGCTACCCCAGACCACGGGCCCGATGCCGGCCTCGCCGTCCTCGGCCGGGCCGACCACCGCGGCCCCGGCGCCGTCCGCGAAGATGATGCAGGTCGAGCGGTCGGTCCAGTCGACCCACTGGGAGAGCTTCTCGGCGCCGATGACCAGCACGTGCCGGGAGGTGCCGGCCCGGACCGCGTCGCTGGCGGTGCCCAGCGCGTAGCAGAACCCGGCGCAGGCGGCGTTGAGGTCGTACGCGCCCGGGGCCACGATGCCGAGCCGGGTCGCGACGGTGGCAGCCGTGTTGGGGATGGGCGCCTCGGGGGTGCAGGTGGCCACGATGACCAGGTCGATGTCGGCGGGGGACAGGCCGCTGGCGGCCAGCGCCTTCCCGCCGGCGGCCACCGCCATGTCGGCCAGCGTCTCATCGGGGCCGGCGATCCGGCGGCTGGCGATGCCCACCCGGCTCTGGATCCACTCGTCGCTGGTCTCAACCTGCTGGGCGATCTCGTCGTTGGTGACCACCCGGGCTGGCTGATAGCCGCCGAACGCCAGGATCCGCGCACCGGCTGTTCCGTCGGTGACTCGCATCAACGTGGTTCCTTCCCGTGCCGTTCGGTGTCTCGTTGGGGGTCTGTCAGTGGGGGGTCACCCGAGTCCTGCTACCCAGGCCGGCCGGAATTACCGGCCCGTGCGGACCGGATCCGGCTGCAGCCGGACGAGCGGCTGCCCCGCGCTGACCGGATCGCCGTCCTCGACCAGCCACTCGAGCACGGTGGCCGCGAACGGCGGGGTGATCACGTGCCGTCCGCCGCGCTGCTCGATGTGCCCGATCTCGGTGCCCGGGGACAGCGCCGCGCCCACGGTGGGGGCCGCGCCGGACGACCCGGAGCGGAACGTGCCGGCCAGCGGCGCGACCAGCAGCCGCCACTCCGGGGTGTGCCCGGCCTGCCCGCCATCGTAAGGGTCCAGCGCGCCGTGCTCGGCGATCAGCTTGGTGGCCTCGGGGATGTCGTCGGGGGTCTTCAGCGCGGCCAGCGCCACGCCGGGCATCGCCCGCCGGGCCAGCCCGGTCAGCGTGCCGCCCGGGGGCAGCTCGATCAGCGCGCCCGCCTCCAGGTCGGTCAGGGTGCGCATGCACAGGTTCCACCGCACCGGCGCGCTGACCTGGTTGGCGATCCGCTCCAGCCAGTCCGCGCCGGTCGCGACCACGGCGCCGTCCTGGTTGGACAGCAGCGGCAGCACCGGGTCGCTGACCGTGATGGTCGCGGCGGCCTCGCGCAGCGCGTCCACCGCCGGGGCCATGTGCCGGGTGTGGAACGCCCCGGCCACCTGGAGCGGGCGCAGCCGCGCCTTGGCGGGCGGGTCAGCGGCGAACGCGGCCAGCTGCTCCAGCGTCCCGGCCGCGACGACCTGCCCGGCGCCGTTGATGTTCGCGGGGGTGAGCCCGTGGGCCTCGATGGAGTCGAGGACCTCGGCCTCGTCCCCGCCGAGCACGGCGGTCATCCCGGTGGCCTCGATGGCGGCGGCCTTCGCCATGGCCTGCCCCCGGACCCGGACCAGGCGCATCGCGTCCTCGGCGGAGAGCACCCCGGCGATGACGCCGGCGCCCAGCTCGCCCACGCTGTGCCCGGCCGTCGCGCCGGTGTGCACCTGGGCCTGGTCGAGCCCGCCGAACAGTGCCTCGGCCGCGGCGATAGCGGCCGCGACCAGCAGCGGCTGGGCGACCGCCGTGTCCCGGATCTCCTCGGCGCTGCCCGTCGTCCCGTAGCTGATCAGGTCGACACCGGCCAGCTCGGACCAGGCGCCGAGACGCTCGGCGAAGCCGGGGAGTTCCAGCCAGGGAGATAGGAAGCCGGGGGTCTGGGCACCCTGACCCGGGGCAGCGATAACGAGCATTCTCTTACCCTGCACTGTAGGAGTCCGCTACCTGGGTCACAAAGAGCACGAAGTTTGCCCTAGAGACCCTGTTGCTTTCATACAAACTATGTGCGGTTGTGAACGAGCCGGCCCAGAACGATGCCGACCCACAGGGTGAAACCGGCCCGCCCGTCCGAGGGAATCAGCCCGGTCAGCTCGCTGATCCGGCGCAACCGGTAACGGACGGTATTTGGATGAACAAACAGCATCCGGGCGGTGGCCTCGAGCGAGGAACCCTGCTCCAGGTAGGTGGTGACCGTGTCGAGCAAGGCCGTGCCGCCGTGCCGCAGCGGTTCGTACACGTCCCGGATCAGCTCGGCCCGGGCTGCCTCGTCGCCGTCCAGCGCGCGTTCGGGAAGCAGGTCGTCGGCCAGCACCGGACGCGGTGAATCCGGCCAGCCGGGGGCGGCGCGCAGCCCGGCCAGTGCGGACGCGGCCGAGCGGGTGGCCGCCTGCAGGTCGGTGACGACCGGGCCGACCACCACCGGGCCGGGGCCGAAGCGCCCGGCGATCTGGCTCACGGCGCTCAGCGGATCGTCGGTGCCGCCGAGCACCACCACGAGCCGGTTGCCGTGCACCCCGGCCAGCAGGTCGAGCCGGGACCGCCGGACGATCACGCGCAGGTCCTCGATCAGGCCTTCCGGCTCGGAGTCGTCCGCGTGGCCGACGACCACGGCCACCGGGGAGTGTGACCAGTTCAGGGCAGAAGCCCAGGACTGGAGCCCCTCGCCCATCTCGCCGCGCACCAGCGAGTCCACGACCAGGGCCTCCAGCCGGGCGTCCCAGGCGCCGCGGGCCTCCGCGGTCCGTGCGTAGACCTGGGCGGCGCCGAAGGCGACCTCGCGGGTGTAGCGGAGCACCGCCTCGCGCAGTTCTGCCTCGCCGCCGGGGGCGGCCAGCTCATCGACCCGGGCCTCGACCACGTCGATGATGATCCGCACCATCTCCACGGCCTGCTGCAGGCTGACCGCCCGGGCCAGCTCGCGGGGCGCGGTACCGAACACCTCGACGGCCACCGAGGGGCGGCCACGCTTGGGGCGCTTGACCCAGTCCACGAAGGCGGCGATGCCGGCCTGCGCGACCAGGCCGATCCAGGACCGGTTCTCCGCCGACATGGAGCGGAACCAGGGCAGCCGCTGCTCCATCGAGGCCATGGCGGCCGTGCCGAGGGAGCCCATGGCCCGCTCCAGCCGCTGGACCGTCTCGGCCCGGACCCGGCCGGGCGCGCCCGCGCCGTTTCCCTGGGCCACCCGATCGGCTGCCGTCATCCTCCCAGGGTGTCACGCCGCGCCGGTGCCGGCGCCGCCCGCCAGGATCAGGCCGGCGGGCAGCCCAGTGCGGGTGGGCCAGTGCGGGTGGGCCAGTGCGGGTGGGCCAGTGCGCGGTGGGCCAGTGCCGGTACAGCGTCTGCCGGGTCACCCCGGCCCGCCCGGCGCACGCCGGCCCGGGAGCCGGGCGCACCCATGGGAAGATCGTCCTGCTGCCGTGACCGCTGCGGCGCGGCAGGGCCGCAGCTGCATGCGGCCTGCCGGTCTGGAGGAGGTCCCGCGTGGAGCCGGTTAAGGCGCTGCTGTTCGACGTGTTCGGCACGGTGGTGGACTGGCGCAGCGGCGTCATCCGGGACGTCACCGTGCTGGCCGCCGAGCACGGGGTGGATATCGACGCGGCTTCGTTCGCGGACCGCTGGCGGGCGGCGTACCGCCCGGCCATGAACCAGGTCCGGACGGGTGAGCTGCCCTGGACCAACCTGGACGGCCTGCACCGGCGCACCCTCGACCGGCTGCTGGCCGGGACCGCGCTGGACGGCCTGGATGAGGCGGGGCGGGCGTGGCTCACCACCTGCTGGCACCGGCTCGACCCCTGGCCCGATGCGGTGGCCGGCCTGGAGCGCCTCAAGGAGCGCTACATCATCGCCGCTTTCTCTAACGGAAACGTCGCGCTGCTGGTCAACATGGCCAAGTGGGGCGGCCTGCCGTGGGACTTCGTGTTCAGCGCCGAGCTGTTCCGGCACTACAAGCCCGATCCGCAGACCTATCTGGGCGCGGCTGAGCTGCTCAGCCTGCCCCCGGCTGAGGTCATGATGGTCGCCGCGCACAACGACGACCTCATCGCCGCCGACGCCCTGGGCCTGGCCACGGCCTTCGTACCCCGGCCCGGCGACCTCGGCCCCAACCACCAGGCCAACCAGGAACCGGCCCGGGCGTACAGCTGCGTGGCGGCCGACTTCGGCGACCTGGCCGGCCTGCTCGGCGGGTAGCAAACGGGTGGCCGGTGTCCCGCGGGACACCGGCCACCCGTTTCTACCCTGTCTTCCCACCTAGGAAGTGCCGGGCTTGCCGGCCGGTGCGGCCGCCCGACCGGGTGGTGCCTGAGCGCCCCGGTCGGGGTGGGGGTGGCCGTGGCGGTCGGCGCCGCGGTGCAGACCGGGGTGGCCGCCGCCGGTGGCGGTGTCGGCGTCCGTCGGCGGCGTGGCGGTCGCCGTCGGCGACGCAGTGGCGTGCCGCGGTGCGGCCGTGGCGGTCGGCGGTCGGTGCAGCCGTGGCTGTCGCCGCTCGCGCTGAGCGTGGCCGTGGGGGCCACCCCGCCGGGCAGCGTGCCGATCGCCAGCGTGGCTGAAGGTGGCCGCGGTGGCCACGCCGTTCGCGTCGAGGGTCAGGTTGACCGGGTCCGGCGCATTGAGCAGCGCGCCGCAGCCGAGGTTCCCCCACGACGCGGCCAGCCGCGCGGCCAGGAACGTGAACAGGTTGTTGCCTTCGTCCGGCACGGGCGTGGTGAAGGCGGTGAACTGCTTCTCGTCCTGCGCCGCCCGGGCCATGCCGACCCGCATCATGTTCTTGCAGTAGTTCGCGGGGGTGTCCGCCCGCTGCCTTGCGCCCACCATGGGCTGGCCCACGCCCAGCCGGAACAGGTTGGTCTTCAGCATGCTCTGCGCCCCGTTGACCTGCGTCATCGGGTCGTTCAGCGGGACCAGCGCGACCGGCGCGCGCCTGGTCCGCCGCGGCCATCAGCTCGTCGGTGATCTGCGAGCCGGACTTCCCGGCGGCCGCGGTCTTGTCGTGGAACTCATACGGCGTGCAGCCCAGGGCCGGGTCCATGAACTTGTTGACCAGCGCGTTGTCGCTGCCGTTGTTGATCGCCGTGGCCCCGGGCAGGCCGGCCACGTTGGCCGCGGAGTCCTGCGCGGTCTGCCCCTGCGCGTTGATCAGGTAGGTGGTGACCACGTTGTCGCTCTGGTCCTGGTCCACCACGTCGAAGCCGCGCACGGTCGGGCAGGCCTGCCCGTCGTTGCCGGTACCCAGGGCCGGGATCTTGAGCAGCCCCCGGGCGATGGCCCGGTTGGCGGCCCGGTAGAAGGCCGGGCTGTTGCAGTAGGCGACCTGGGTGAACAGGGACTGCCCGGCCCCGTTGACGCACTTGCCCTGCTGCAGGGAGCGGCCGGTGCCGGTCAGCAGCAGGTTGTCCCCGTTGAAGCCGAACATGATGGCCACCACGGCGCCCCGGGCCAGCACGGGCCGGACCGGGGCCGCGGCGGGCTGGGTGCCCTCGGTGATGACGAGCGGGTTGTAGACCTTGATGTGGCCGTTACGCGGGTTGATGATGTCCGCCTCGACGAACGCCTGCAGGTCCGGGTTGGACATCTCGCACCCGTCGCCCAGGATGTACGGGCTGGCCAGGCCCTTAGCGCTGAGCGGGTTGGCCGGTACCTGGAGGGTGCAGTTCGTCGAGTCGGCCGCCTCGGCCGGCGTCTGGCCCAGATCCACCCCGGTCCCGGCCGCTGACCCGGTGGCCAGGGGGAGCCGGCTGCCGATGCCGAAGTTGTGTGCGGAGAGTTTCAGCTGTGATGTGGGACTGCTCGAGTGGTTCGCCGCGATCACGCCGACCGCGACCCCGGCCGCCAGCGGTATCGCGATAAGGCTCGCGATCAGCGCTGGGCGAACCCTGGATGTGCGCCGCCATACCGGACCGCGCCTGAATTGCATTCGCCTGACCTCCGTGTCCGCTCCGAATGCCCTCTGAAGGTTTCCCCGAGCTCCCGGACCGTCACGGTAGACCTGTCGTGACCAAAATGTAGCCAAACGGCAGAGGTCAGTTCTTACCAAATCATTACGTGGTAGAAGAACGGCTCACCACCCGCCGGGGCGGCTGCCCATGATCATCAGCAAGCCACTTGCGGGCGCTGTTTGCACGCCTGGCCAGCGGAATCCTTGATCGCTACGCGCGCCGCAGCAGCACTGGACACGGGAACGGGGCCCGGCGCCGCAGCGCCTGGGCCCCGTTCCTGACGGCCAGATCGGGGGGTTCCCGCCGGCCCGGATCAGCCAGCGGGTGACCGGATCAGCTGTCCTTGGCCAGCGCCGTGCTGACCGGAATGTCGAGGCCGTACTTCTCGATGGCCTGGCCGAGCGATTCGGGCTTCACCTCTCCGCGCCGGGCCAGCTGGCTGAGCACGCCCAGCGTGATGGACTCCGCGTCCACGTGGAAGAACCGGCGGGCGGCGGCCCGGGTGTCGGAGAAGCCGTACCCGTCGGTGCCCAGCGAGCTGAACGGGGCCGGCACCCACCGGGAGATCTGGTCGGGAACCGCGCGGATCCAGTCGCTGACCGCGACCACCGGGCCGGGCGCCCCGTCCAGCACCTGCGTGACGTAGGGCACCTGGGGCTCCGCGTCGGGGTGCAACATGTTCCACTCTTCGCAGGACAGCGCGTTGCGGCGCAGCTGGGTCCACGAGGTGGCCGACCACACGTCCGCGGCCACGCCCCAGTCCTCGGCGAGCAGCCGCTGCGCCTCCAGGGCCCAGCGCATGGCCACGCCGGAGGCGAGGATCTGGGCCCGCGGCTGCTCCGCGGAGTCCGCATTCCGCCCAGCCTGATCGGCCTGCTCGGCATCGGCCTGCTCGGGCTGCTCCGCGTGGCCGGCCTCGTCGGCCTGGCTGGCCACGGGCGCGGGCGCGTAGCGGTACAGCCCGCGCAGCACCCCCTGCTCCAGCGCGGCGCTGCCCCCCGGGTAGTCCGTGGGCTCGGCCGGCTGGACATAGGGCTCGTTGTAGAGGGTCAGGTAGTAGAAGATGTCCTCGCCGTCCGGGTGGCCCTCGGTCGGGCCGTACATCCGGCGCAGCCCGTCCTTGACGATGAAGCCCAGCTCATAACCCCAGGCCGCGTCGTAGGCCACACAGGCCGGGCTGACCGAGGCCAGCAGCACCGAGTGCCCGTCGTTGTGCTGCAGGCCCTCCCCGGTCAGCGTGGTCCGGCCGGCCGTGGCGCCGAGCAGGAACCCGCGGCCGAGCTGGTCGCCCAGCGCCCACATCTCGTCCCCGGTGCGCTGCCAGCCGAACATGGAGTAGAAGACGTACACCGGGATCATCGGCGCGCCGTGCGTGGCGTAGGACGTGCCCGCGGCCATCACCGAGCCCATCGCGCCGGCCTCGCTGATGCCCTCGTGCAGGATCTGGCCGCGCTCGGACTCCTTGTAGGACAGCAGCAGGGCCCGGTCCACGGCCTCGTAGGTCTGCCCGTGCGGGGAGTAGATCTTGGCCGTCGGGAACAGCGAGTCCATGCCGAACGTGCGTGCCTCGTCCGGGATGATCGGCACGAACCTGGCGCCGATCTCCGGGTCCTTCATCAGGTCCTTGAGCAGCCGGACGAAGGCCATCGTGGTGGCCACCGGCTGCTTGCCGGAACCACGCTTCATCTCGGCGTAGACCGGGTCACCGGGCAGCTTCAGCGGCTTGCCCCGGACCACCCGCTTGGGCAGGTAGCCGCCGAGCGCGGCCCGCCGCTCGCGCATGTACTGGATTTCCTCGGACTCCTCGCCCGGGTGGTAGTACGGCGGGAGCTGCGCCTCCAGCGCGGCGTCCGGGATCGGCAGGTAGAGCCGGTCGCGGAACTCCTTGAGCTCCGCCACGGTGAGCTTCTTCATCTGGTGGGTGGCGTTGCGGGCCTCGAAGTCCGGGCCGAGCGTCCAGCCCTTGATGGTGTGCGCGAGGATCACCGTGGGCTGGCCGACGTGCTCCTGCGCCGCCTTGAACGCGGCGTAGACCTTGCGGTAGTCGTGCCCGCCGCGGGACAGGTTGCGCACCTCCTCGTCGGACAGGTGCTCGACCATGGCGCGCAGCCGCGGGTCGGTGCCGAAGAAGTGCTCCCGGGTGTAGGAACCCGGCTCGACCGAGTAGGTCTGGAACTGGCCGTCCGGGGTGTTGTTCATCTTGTTGACCAGGACGCCGTCGGTGTCCTTGGCCAGCAGCGGGTCCCAGTCCCGGCCCCAGATCACCTTGATCACGTTCCAGCCCGCGCCGCGGAAGAACGCCTCCAGCTCCTGGATGATCTTCCCGTTGCCGCGGACCGGGCCGTCCAGCCGCTGCAGGTTGCAGTTGATCACGAAGGTGAGGTTGTCCAGTTCCTCCCGGGCGGCCAGGCCGATCGCGCCGAGGGCCTCCGGCTCGTCCATCTCACCGTCGCCCAGGAAGGCCCAGACGTGCGAGCGGCTGGTGTCCTTGATCTCCCGCGCGAGCAGGTACTGGTTGAACCGGGCCTGGTAGATCGCGTTGATCGGGCCGAGGCCCATGGACACCGTGGGGAACTCCCAGAAGTCCGGCATCAGCCGCGGGTGCGGGTAGGACGGCAGCCCGCCGCCCGGGTGGGACAGTTCCTGCCGGAAGCCGTCCAGCTGGTGCTGGCTGAGCCGGCCCTCCAGGAAGGCGCGGGCGTAGATGCCCGGCGCCGCATGGCCCTGGAAGAAGACCTGGTCCCCGGACTCGCCGTGGTCCTTGCCGTGGAAGAAGTGGTTGAAGCCGACCTCGTACAGGCTGGCGGCCGAGGCGTAGGTGGCGATGTGCCCGCCCACGCCGAGGCCCGGCCGGTTGGCCCGGGACACCATGACCGCGGCGTTCCAGCGGATGTAGGCCCGGATCCGGCGCTCGACGTACTCGTCGCCGGGGAACCAGGGCTCCCGCTCGGGCGGGATGGTGTTGATGAAGTCGGTACTGCGCAGGCCGGGCACCCCGACCTGCTGCTCACGGGCCCGCTCCAGCAGGCGCAGCATCACGTACCTGGCCCGGGAACGGCCGCGGGTGCGCACCACGCTGTCGAAGGAATCGACCCAGTCCCTGGTCTCCTCAGGGTCGATATCAGGCAGCTGCGTGGGCAGTCCGTCGCTGATAATCGAGAAACGCTGGCGTCCGGCAGCCACGGGATGTCCTCGCCTTCCGGAGGTCGGGCGGCTGTTCGCCGCCATGTCCGCAGAGCTGGGCGGCGGGTGGCCGCCCGGGGTGTGCATGAGTTGTCCAGACCAATTCTGGTCCTTGTGCCCCGGAAACGCACCCGGCTACCTGGGGGTAACCAACGGCCTGGTGGCGGCGGCCCCCGGCCGGGGCCCCGGGCCGGGGTCCGGGGCTTGGGGCAGGGGCTGGGGCAGACAGTGACATCCGGCCCTACTCCCTGGTCGCCGCCTGGTGCCAGCCTGGGTACCACGGTGAGCGTAGGCACGCTCCGATTGCAGTCCTAGCGTATGCGGCGGGCCGCACCGGGAGCGAACGGGCACGAGGAGGTGCTGGGTATGCAGGCAGTAGTCGGTGACCGGCTGCATGTGCACGGCAACGCGGTCGGCCAGGCGGACAGGACGGGTGAGATCGTCGAGGTGCACGGCGCCGCGGGTGCGCCGCCCTACCTGGTCCGGTTCGACGACGGGCACACCCGGCTGTGCTTCCCGGGCCCGGACGCCGTGGTCGAGCACAGCAAGACCCGCGCCGCGTCGTCCCGGAAGGCCCGGGCGGCGTCGGGCGGGAAGGCCCGGGCGGCGTCGGGCGGGAACGCGAAGGGCCGCAAGAAGTAGCGCCCCGCCCCGGGGGGCCCGGACCCCCGGCCGGGGCTGAGGGGCCGCTGACACCGGCGCCGGGCCCGGGGCACCGTCCCCGGAAGCTCCGGGTTGCGAGGAGGAGGCTGGCCCGGAACAGTCGTTAGATATGGAAACAGCGATTGTGCGGGTGCGGACCGGCACGAAACCGGCCGTGCGGGATATCACCGGGGAATGCGCGGAGTTCGCGGCGAGCGCGTCAGCGGGCGGGGACGGGCTGCTGCACGTATTCGTGCCGCACGCCACGGCGGGCCTGGCCCTGATGGAACTGGGCTCGGGCAGCGATACCGACCTGCTCGCCGCCCTGGATGACCTGCTGCCCGCCGATGATCGCTGGCGTCATGCCCACGGGTCGCGCGGGCACGGCCGCTCCCACGTGATGCCGGCCCTGATCGCCCCGTTTCTGGTGGTCCCGGTGCTGGGCGGGCGCCCGGCGCTGGGGACCTGGCAGTCGATCGCCCTAATCGATCTGAATGTGGATAATCCGGACAGGCAGATAAGAGTTTCCTTCCTCGGGTAGCCGTCGCGGCAGGCGGGGAAGATCAAACTGTGACATGGTTTTCGCTTCCAGGGCCTATTTGGCACTTGCGCGAGGGCGCGACCCAGTGTGAACTGTCCCGCAAGTGGTGCCCACGCGGCCAGCGCGGCGCAAAGCGCGAAGCTGCGGCGGCACGTCGTGGTGGGCCGGCGCGGGATGCGGGGCCGCGGGAAAGGCAATGAGGAGGACGTCAGTGAGCGCGACCGCGCGCCAGGCGCAGGATCAGCCGGGCCTGGCCGAGCGACTCGGCATCAAGCCAGGTCAGGTGGTGCAGGAACTCGGGTACGACGACGACTGCGATGAGCAGTTGCGGGATGAGATCGCCGAGCTGAAGGACGTCGAGCTCGTCGATGAGGACTACGACGATGTGGTCGACGTAGTGCTGCTCTGGTGGCGGGACGGGGACGGTGATCTCTTCGACGCCTTGGCCGATGCCCTGACGCCGCTGGCCGATGGCGGCTATATCTGGCTGCTCACCCCCAAGGCCGGACGACCCGGGCACGTTGAGCCGAGCGACATTGGTGAGTCCGCGCCGACCGCGGGACTCTCCCAGACTTCGAGCGTGAGTGCGGCGCGGGACTGGCTGGGCACCCGGCTAGTCGCGCCGAAGGCGCGCAGGTGAAGGAGAGCCGAAGGCGTCGGTAAGGAGAGCCGAAGGCGCAGGTAGGTAGGGCGCCCACGGCGCGCAGGGGGATCCTCATCCAGCACGACGAAAGCCCGCCGGGTTCGACCGGCCGGGCCAGGCCGATCCTGATCCAGGGTTGGCGTCCTGTTGCGGTCCGCGCGGATGGCAGACTGACTCTGTCCGCAGCGGAAAGGAATAGTCCATGTCGGTTGAGGTTGGCGAGCAGGCACCCGATTTCGAGCTCAAGGACCAGCACGGCAGCCCGGTGCGGCTGTCCAGCTTCCAGGGCACGAAGAACGTGGTGCTCGTGTTTTACCCCCTGGCGTTCAGCGGGGTGTGCACCGGCGAGTTGTGCGCGCTGCGCGATGACTTCCCCGAGGTCAACCGGGAGGACGTCGAACTGCTCACCGTCTCGGTCGATTCCACGTTCGTTCTGCGCACCTGGGCGGACCGGGACAACTTCGACTTCAGCCTGCTGTCAGACTTCTGGCCGCACGGCGAGGTCGCAAAGCTTTACGGAGTATTTGACGAGGACAAGGGTGTGGCGACGCGGGGAACCTTCATCATTGATAAGGCCGGAGTCATCCGGTGGAAAGTGGTGAACCCCATTCCCCAGGCGCGTGACATCGCCGAGTACACGAAGGTGCTCGCCGACCTGAGCTGACGCGGTTCGGACGCGTCGGGCCGGCGGTGAGCCAAGCCACCGGAGAGGATCGAAGCAGCCGAGGATGCCCTGCTATCGATGTGGTGTACGGCAAACCGACCCCAGCCGCGGGCAGAGCCCGTGGAAACGGGGGGTGCGGCGGCAGAGCCAGATTCTCATCTGTCCCGGCTGCCAGGACACGGTGGACTGGATGTCCGACCTGGACCGCTGCTCGCGGTGCTCCAGCGTGCATCTGGTCAAGAGGTTGGGCGAGGTTGAGTGCCGGGACTGCGGGGCGATCGTGCCGCCGGAGGGTTCCGGCGCCACGGACTTCGCGGAGACCCTGGGCGAGGAGCCGGGCGGGGCCGGTCCGGTGGTTGCGGGCCGTGGTCCTGACCTGTCCGAGGAAGTGGCCCGGGCCCTGGACCGGGTGCTGAGCCGGAGCCTGGTCAGCCAGAGCATCCAGCGGGCGCCCGCGCCGGAGGGCCGGCCTGGTTCTGGTGGTGGCTCCGGTGCGGGTGCTGGTTCAGGGCTGGTTCGGGCGGCGGGTTCTGGTTCCGGGGCTGGTTCTGGCTCCGGGGCGGGGCGGCATCGTCCGGCCCGCACCCCGGCCGATCATCACGCGCCGGCTCATCCTGGTGCGTTTGCTGGGTGACGGGCCGGCGCGGGGTGAGACCGGGTGAGCGCGCGGTGAGGAAGCCAGCCCGGTGAACGACGCCGCGATCGTGGGCCGGGTGCTCCGCGAGTATCACCTGCGCGGGGTCGAGCCGTCCGCGCTCCGCCGGGTCGGCGGGGCGGCCGCCAGCGGGGTCGTGACCTACCTGGTCGATCCGGCCGACCTTATCGGCCCGGCCGAGACCGTGCGGTGGGTGGTGCGGGCCTGCCGGGAAGACGCGCCGGTGCCCGGCCACGCCAGCGGGGCGCCGGCCATCACCATGCCGGACTGGCTGATGGGCCAGGCCAGCACCCTGGACTGCCTGGAGGCGGCGGGCTACCCGGCGCCGCGGGTGATCCGGACCCACTCCGGCGATCCGGTCGGGCTGGACGGAGCCTGGCTCACGCTGGCTACTTCGTTCGTCGAGGGTCCGGTGATCCGGCCTTCGCTGGCGCAGCTCCGGATGCTGGGGGCGGCGCTGGGGAGGTTGCATGCCCTTGATGTCGCGGGGGAGCCGGGCGGCGGTCTGGTGGGGGAGCCGGGGCGGGCGTCGTGGTACCCGGAGGCGGCCATCCCGGCCACCCTGGCCCGGCTCGACGCGGTCGGGACGCTGGTCCCGCGGGAGTTGGGGGACCTGTATGCGCAGCTTCGCCAGACGGCCCTGACGGTCCAGGCTGGGCTCAGCTCGCTGCCCAGGGGAGTGGTGCACGGGGACGCGTGGCCCGGCAACGCGGTGCAGAGCGGCCCGGACACGGTCACCCTCATCGACTGGGAGACCGGCGGCCTGGGCCTGCCCCTGCTCGACCTGGGCAGCTGCCTGATCGAGAGCCTGCTCGACGCCCAGCCGTCCGGGTCCGGGCCCGCGGCCTGGCTGGTCGAGCCCGATGAGGACCGGATTGCGGCGGTCGCCCAGGGATACGCTTCGCAGCGCGTGGTGGGTGCGGCCGAGCGAGCCCTGCTGCCCGCGGCGGTCCGGTTCGGAGCGTGCTACGTCGGGGCCATCCACCTGTATCAGGCCCTGGCTGACGGGGTGCGCGGCGCGTCGATGGACGCGCGGCTGGAACGGTTGCGGAACCGGGTGTCGGTGAGCGAGGCGGTGGCCCGGCTGGCCGCCCCTCATCTCGCGGGCGGCGCGGAAACGGTACGCTGAGGCCGGTCGCCTGCTCGTAGTGGGCGCGGGCGCATAGCTCAGTGGTAGAGCACTCGCCTTACAAGCGAGGGG
>CAVQZG010000016.1:0-123881 GCA_963718305.1 uncultured Actinomycetes bacterium | reverse complement strand
CCGGGCTCGTCACCGCGTCGCTCGCCATGGACGACCTCATCGCGAGCACTGGCGTGGCCTACCGGGCGCTCGCGAACCCGTCGTTCATGGATAACCTGCTGCGCCAGGTGCGCTCGATCCGCGACGAGGGCGTGTTCACCGACACCGCCGCCGCGGACTGCAAGGCGCCGGCGGCCGCGACCCGCGATATCGCCGCGAGGGCCGCCGGGCTCCTCCTCGACCGGTCGTGGACGGGCGCCGGGAGCGTCCCGGTCCTCGGCCCGGAAGACCTCTCGCCGGCCGACATGGCGCTCATCATGTCCGAGGTGCTCGGCAGGCCGGTGCGCTACGAGCGGCAGTCGCTCGCTGACTTCGGCGCGGCGCTGGCCGGCTACGGGATGGGGGACGCGTTCGTCCAGGGCATGGTCGACATGATGCGGGCGAAGGACGAGGGCCTCGACGACGGCGTGCCGCGCACCCCGGAGACCGCGAGCCCGACGACCTTCCGGCAGTGGTGCCAGGAGGTACTCAGGCCGGCCGTGCTCGCCTGAACAGCGGCCGCACCCGCCTGAGTTCCGCTGCGCGCAGCCTGGGACAGGCAGCTCCCCCGCCCCTCCCCGTGCGCCGGAAGGTCACGTGGTGGCCCCGGCCCTGGCGTCGTCCGGCAGCAGGGACAGGAGCTGCCGGGTGTGCGTGGGCAGCTCCACTTCGGCCAGGCCGGTGATGAGCTCCCGCAGCGGCACGAGCTGATCGACCAGGACTGTGCCGTTGGACAGCAGCAAGGTGGGCACCGGCGTGTCGAGTTCGGCCTCGCTCAGCGCCGGGCCGCCGAGTGCGCAGAGGGAGTCCCCCTGGCAGCGGATGCGGTCCCGGAGTCCGGCAGGGCCACCCGCGCGTGCGATGAGGCGTTCGAGGGTCCAGGTGTCGAGCGCGACGCGGTTGTCGTAGGTGGCGTTGGTTCCCGCGGCGACAGCGGACGCGGCGGCGATGGTGGCGGCGGTGACGATGGCCACGTGGGCCAGAATCTGGTCGGCGTTCCACTCGCTGGCCGGCGGGCTGGGGCTCGGGTCGTGGGAGCCGGCCACTGCGGCAGCGGCGTCCAGCAGCGTGCGGTAGGCGTCCCGGAGCGGGGCGGTGTCCAGCATGTCTTCTGCTTTCTGTAGTCGTGCGCGGCGGTGGATCGGTGATCAGCTGGCGTCGCGGCCGGGCTGGTCTCTCAGTGCGCTGAGGGGCTGTCCCAGTTGCGTCCAGGGCGGCGAGGATCTGCCCGGCGAGGGCCTCGATGTCAGGCCCGGGGTCAGGCGGCATCGAGGTAGCTGGCCAGCTCATCCAGCTCGCTCGCCCAGCCCTTGGTGTTGCCGTCGAAGGCCTCCCGGTGGGCGTCGCCGGGCAGCTGGCTGAACCCGGATTCGACGACCGTCAGCCGGGTGCCGGTGCCGGCCGGCTCGAGGGTGAACTCGACATAGGTCCGCCGCGGGTCATCCTCAGGCAGGCCGAAGATGTGCCAGGTGTAGCCGAACACCACCGGCTCCTCGACCCGCTCGACCCGCATCTCGGCCCGGTGGCCACTGTCCCACGCCATGCTGGCCGAACCGCCCGGCCGCAGGTCAATCACCGCCTGCTGGCCGAACCAGCCGGCCAGGCCCTCGGCGGTGGTCAGCGCCGCCCACACCTTCGCCGGCGGGTGCGCCAGCTCCACGGTCCGCTCGATCCGGTCAGGAAACGCCATGACAGCCTCCAGGGAAGCAGCAACTGAGTGGTTGCCACCATATAGCAACCAAATGGTTGCGTCAAAGGAGGCGGCTGGGATCCGGCCGTGGGAGCTGAGAGGATCCAAGAACGCGGCGTCCCGCGAGGCGGCCGCCGGTGACGGCTAACGCACGGCTTGCGGTACGCCCAGGTGCTCGGCCAGCCAGGGACCGGTGACGCTGCCCGGATCGCGCGCGACGTCCTGCGGCGTGCCCCGGGCGACGATGCGGCCCCCGTCGGGCCCGCCGCCCGGCCCCATGTCGATGAGATGGTCGGCCGCGGCAAGCAGGTCGAGATCGTGGTCGATGACGATGATGGTGGCCCCGGCGTCGAGCAGCCGGTCGAAGACGCGGACGAGGGTGCCGACGTCGAGCGGGTGCAGCCCGGTCGACGGCTCGTCGAAGACGTACAGCGCGCCGCGCTGGCTGCTGCGCAGCCGGGAGGCGATCCGCAGCCGCTGGGCTTCGCCGCCGGACAGGGACGGCGTCGGCTCACCCAGCCGCAGGTAGCCCAGGCCCACTTCATCGACGGGCCGCAGGGCCGCGGCGATCGGTGCCTGGTCACTGAACCGGGCTAGCGCGTCGTGCACGGTGAGGCCGAGGACGTCAGCGATGGTCAGGCCGCCGACGCGGACGGCCAGGGTCGCGTCGTTGAAGCGGGCACCGTGGCACGTAGGGCACTCGACCGCGATATCGGGCAGGTACTGCACGTCCAGATCGATGTCGCCGAGACCGCGGCACGTCGGGCACTGGCCCTCGCGGGTGTTGAACGAGAAGTGACCGGGCTTCCATTTATGGCGCCGGGCGGTGGGCGACTCCGCGAACAGGCGGCGTATCTGGTCGAAGGCCCCGGAGTAGGTCGCCGGTGTCGACCGCGCATTCTGGCCGATAGGTGAGGCGTCGATCTGGACGACCTGGCGGATGCCGGCCAGGTCGAGGGCGCGAACGTGGCCGGGCAGGGCGGACCCGTTGAGGCGCGCGCGGGCGGCCGGGACCAGGCTGTCCAGGACGAGGGCGGTCTTCCCGGCGCCGGACGGGCCGGCCAGCGCGGTGAGGCGGTGCAGCGGGAAGGCGGCAGTCACGCCGTGCAGGTTGTACAGGTCGGCGACCTCGAGGCTGATCTGCCCGCCAGAGTCAGGTGACGTGGCCCGGTCCCGGCGGACGGTGGCCGTGCCGGCCAGGAAGGGGCCCATGATGGAGCGTGGGTCGGTCGTGAGCTGGTCCGGGGTTCCCTCGGCGACGATGGTGCCACCGAGCGTCCCGGCGGCCGGGCCGAGCTCGATGACCCAGTCCGCGGCGCGGATGAGCTCCCGCTCGTGCTCCACGATCACGACGGAATTGCCGTTCGCGGCGAGGGCGGCAATCGTCCGGCGCAGCCCCTCCACGTTGCTCGGGTGCAGTCCCACGGACGGCTCGTCGAGCACGTACAGCATGCCGGTCGTGCTGGCCCGCACCGTCGAGGTGAGCTCGATCCGCTGCCGCTCCCCCGCCGACAGCGACGCGCCGGACCGGTCCAGCTGGAGATAGCCGAGCCCGACGTCCAGCAGCGGCGTGAGCAGGCCGTTCAGCTCGCGGATCAGGCCGGTGGTCAGGCGGCCGAGTTCAGCCGGCAGGCCGGCGGCAGGCCGGCCCCGAATGAGTGCAGCTCGTCCAGCCGGAGCGCGCTGATCCCGGCGAGGTTCCGGCCGCCCAGCACGGAGCTGAGCGCCTCAGGACGCAGCCGGGTGCCGTGGCAGACCGAGCAGGTCCGGGTGACCAGGAAGCGCCGCACTCGCCCGCGGCTGACCTCGCTGTCACTGCGCAGTCCCCGCTCCACGGTGGCGATGGCGTTCTCGTACGTCACGTTGAGCTGCACGGGCCGCCCTGACCGGCCCGACGCGAACGTCACCCGCTGCTGGACCGGCTCGCCGTGCAGCACGATGTCCTGCTCGCGCGGGGTCAGCTCCCGGTACGGGACGTCGAGCCGGACCCCGAGCTCGCGGGCCGCGTACTGGTACAGCCGGCGGGACCCGGCGTTCCACGGCAGGACGGCGCCTTCCTCGATGGTCTTGTCCTGGTCGGGGACGAGAGTGCCGGCGTCGACCTCGGACCGCACGCCCAGGCCGTTGCAGGCCGGGCACGCGCCGTAGGAGTTGAACGAGAACGACTCGGCGCTGGGATGCTCGAAGTGCGCGCCGCACACCGGGCACACGATCTCCATGCCCTGCGCCGCGACCGACGGCCCGACGAGGTGGCCGTTCGGGCACAGATGCGAGCCCAGCCGGGACATCATCAGCCGCAGCACGTTCAGGACCTCGGTCATGGTCCCGACCGTGCTGCGCGGCCCGGGCACCGGCGGGCGCTGGCGCAGCGCCAGCGCGGGCGGCAGGTGGTCGATCCGGTCCACGTCCGGCCGCTGCGCCTGGGTCAGCCGGCGGCGGCTGTAGGTGCTCAGCGCCTCCAGGAAACGGTGCATGCCCTCGGCGTAGAGGGTGCCGATGGCCAGCGACGTCTTCCCGGATCCGGAGACGCCGACGACGGCGACAGTCCGCCACAGCGGAACGTCCACGTCCAGATCGCGCAGGTTGTTGTGCCGGGCCCCGCGGACCTGGATGGCGCGGGGCAAGGTGGCGGGCACGGGCAGCGCAGCCGCCGGGCCGGCAGCGGCACGCCCGTCCTCGTGCCCGTCCAGCGCGCTCTCACGAGAGGCCATCGTTCAATTAGAACGTTCGCCGGCCGCGCGGAGGGCACCGGGGCGGAGGGGGGTGCCGAGCAGCCGGCTGATGAGGGTGCGGTGGGCGGCGTGGAGGGTCCGCACGGCCGCGGGGGCCAGGCCGGGCTTGACCGGCGGGCGGCCGCCACGGGGCCGCCCGGGTTTGGTCGGGATCCACAGGTAGCCGGGGTCGCTGCCCTCCAGTTCGGCGATGATCTCCGCGCGGGCCGCGAGCCACCGGGTGAGGATCTGCACGGCCGGGCCGCTGAGCGGGCACGGGCCGTCGTCGAGCTCGACACGTGCGTCGCCGTCCAGGTGCAGGGCGCTGACCGTCAGGCCAGCCAGTTCGGGGACGCCCCGTCCGGTGTCGGCGACGAGCGCGGCCACGGCCGCGGTGCGCAGCGCGGTGGCGGCGTCGCCGAGGATGGGCAGGCGGGTGGTCAGGTCATACAGGAGCCGCTGGGTATCGGCGGGGGTCAGGTAGAAGCCCCGGGCAGGCGGCTCGTTATCCCGGCGGTCGGGCAGCCCGAGGAACTCGGCGAAGGCGTTGTAGGAGCCGATGCGCACGCGCATGGAGTTCGGGTAGGCAGCAGCTTCAGGGCCGCGGAGCGTGTTGCGGGTCCGGAGCCTGCCCGCGGCCGCATCGGTGAGCCAGGCGTCGGCCCGCGCGCGGTCCATGAGCTCACCGGCGGTCAGCTGGGTGGTGCCCGCGGCCTGCCGGGCGTGCTGCAGGTACTCGTCCAGGAAGTGCCTGCGGATCCGGCGGGTGGAGCTGGCGAACTGCCGGTCGGACAGATGGCGGATGAAGTCATCGATGGCGTCGCTGGCCGGTATGCGGGCCTCCGCTTCAGGCATGCCTGAAGCGTATTACCTCAAGGTGATAACAGCAAGAAGCGTCCCGCACCACTCCCCCGGCCCCCCCAGCGTTGGTACATGGTCCGGGACGATCCAGACCGATCCGGACCGGTCCGAGCTGATCCGACCCGGACCCACATCACACCGACACGAACCCAGGCCTTGTGCTAACCCCCGCTTCTTGCTGTTATCAGGTCATGATTGAGGAGCGGCTCCCCCGACCCCTCAGTGAGAAGGCGAAGGCACCCGGCGGATGGAAGGCGCAGGTCTTCTTCCGGGTGGCCGCGGCCTTCTCCGAGCACGCGGGCACGGTCGTCGCCGCGAGGTCCACCGGGACCAGGCCACCCCCGCCGCTGCCGGGCGCGGCCTACCCCGCACCCTCGCGGCGGAGTGCCTTCAGCGCCAGAGGAGCAGTCTCACGCCGGAATCAGTCCGCGATCAGCGGGGTGAACGGGGTTGGCCAGCGAGCGGAGCCCGAAGGCGCGCCCGAGCGGCCCCGCCCCAGGGGCCCGG
Source organism: uncultured Actinomycetes bacterium (assembly GCA_963718305.1). Taxonomy (GTDB): domain Bacteria; phylum Actinomycetota; class Actinomycetes; order Streptosporangiales; family Streptosporangiaceae; genus RYN-230. The sequence goes on along the minus strand of CAVQZG010000016.1, from coordinate 118,094 downwards.
GCCATACCCACCTTGCGCAGGGTCTTGACGTGAGCCACTCCGTTAGGCAAAGCTAACCGTTAGTGGATCCTAACCGAGCAGGTGACGGCTGGAACGCGCTGGCGGACGGCACCCGGCGCGCCATCGTCAGCCGCCTGGCCGAAGGGCCGCAGGCGGTGGGACAGCTGGCCGCGGAACTGCCGGTGACCCGGTCGGCGGTCTCGCAGCACCTCAAGATCCTCAAGGACGCCGGCCTGGTCAGTGAGCGCGCCGTCGGCACCAGGCGCGTGTACCGCCTTAATCCGGCGGCAGTGGCCGCGTTGCGCGATCAGCTCGACACCTTCTGGCAGAGGGCGCTGGCCAGCTACGTAGATGTTGCCGAACAAGCGACGGAGGAGAGCCCATGATCGGAACCGAAGTCCCCGTTGTCCGCAAGCAGGTGGTGGTTAACGCGCCGGCCGAGCAGGCCTTCCGGGCGTTCACGGAGGGGTTCGGCGACTTCAAGCCGCCGGAGCATAACCTGCTCGCGGCCGCGATCGCCGAGACAGTCTTCGAGCCCCACGCCGGCGGGCACATCTACGACCGCGCCGTCAACGGCAGCGAGTGCCGGTGGGCGCGGATCCTGGCCTACGAGCCACCAGCCCGCGTGGTATTCACCTGGGACATCAGCCCGCAATGGCAGATCGAGACCGACCCGGAGCTGACCAGCGAGGTCGAGGTGCGGTTCGTGGCCGAGGGACCGGACCGCACCCGGGTCGAACTGGAGCACCGCCACCTCGACCGGCATGGTCCCGGCTGGCAGTCGGTTCATGACGGCGTCGACGGCGACCAGGGATGGCCGCTCTACCTGGCCCGGTACGCCGCCCTGATCGAGGGCCGCTGACATGGCACCGACCATCGCCAGCACGGTGGTGGACCGGCCCGCGGCAGAGGTGTTCGCCTACGCCACCGACCCGGCACGCTTCCACGAATGGCAGCAGGGCGTCGTCAACGGTCACCTGGACCAGCCCGGCCCCCCGCAGGTGGGCGCGAAGTGCCTGACTACCCGGCGCATCGGCGGAGCCAACCGGACCGTCACCTCGGAATTCACCCACATCGACGCACCCAGGACCTGGGGCGTGCAGGGCATCGACGGACCCATCCGCGCCACCGTCAACCTCACCGTGGAACCCCTGAGCGAAACCAGTTCCCAGCTGACCATCGCGGTCGACTTCGACGGGCACGGCATCGGCAAACTGCTCGTCCCGCTCATCGTCCGCCGTCAGGCAGACAAGGAAATGCCAGCCAACGTCGAAGCCCTGAAGCGGCGCGTCGAGGCCCAGCGGCCGCAGCACCCGGCGTAAGCGCGGCCACAGTACGGGCGTAAGACAAGCCAGGGAGTCCGCCTCGCGGTCAGGAAACGGCCGCAGCGCCGCCGCCCGGGCCTGGCGCACCAGCACCGGCCCAGCTTCACCCGAAATTGCTCTTGGTGCCCGGACCGCCGGGAGCTTCGACAGGCCCGGCCGCTTCAGCTCAGGGCGTTTCCGGCGCCCGTACCGGACTCCCGTTTCTATCGGCGTTAAAGGGCCCGAGGTTAGAGCGCCTCTTGCTGTTATCAGCGCAGGCCGAGACGCGGAGATTTCCCTTACGCGGCGCGCCGCCGCTTCGCGAGGAGGCTGTCCGTCCAGAGCGGACGATCAAGGGAAATGGAGAGTACGCACTTCCCTCCATTTTCAATCTATAGCGCACCGGGGGGCTTGCGGCAAGACCCGGGTCGTGCCGCATAATCGCTGGCCGGGGCCAGAACCTACGGAAATCGGGGTCAGGGAAATGCGTGTGTTGCCATCGCATCGGCTCCGCACCGCCGGAACCGATCACCGGCCGGCCGACGCCCTGCTGATCCGCCCGGACGCCCACATCGCCTGGCCGCAACCACCGGCGAACCCGCAGGCACTGCCGTGCTCGCGCTGCGGGAAGCGCTCTCCCGCTGGTTCGGCACACCCCGGAAAACGACAGTGCCGATGTTCGGCCGGCCCTGACCCGGGCCGGCGACCTCAGATCGGAGCAAATGACGTGAACGCCCTGACTACCAGCGCGTTTGATCTTCCCGACCGTCTCGCCGCCAAGGCCGACCCGGCGCTGATCGCGGGCGACGAGCAGCACTTCGCGGCCATCGCGGAGAGCCTCGAGCAGTCGATCGCCGACCTGTCCGGCCGCCTCGAGGCCGAGCGCAAGGCGCCCGGCGGCATCGGCCAGGAGGCGATGGACCGGGACATGGAGATCCACCGGCTGACCGCCCGCCTGCGCACCCTGCGCCGCTTCGGCCTGGACCTGTGCCTCGGACGCATCGTCGGCGCGGACCATCCCGAGCCCGTGTACGTGGGACGACTCGGCCTCACCGACAGCGCGGGCCGCCGGCTGCTGGTCAACTGGCGCTCCCCCGTGGCTGAGCCATTCTTCGGGGCGACCCACGCCAGCCCGATGGGCCTGGCCAGCCGGCGAAGGTACCGCTGGACCCGCGGCCGGATCAGCGACTACTGGGACGAGGTGTTCACCGCGGACGGGCTGGAAGGGCACGCCGCGCTCGATGACCAGTCCGCCTTCATCGCCAGCCTGGGCGCCGACCGGTCGCCCCGGATGCGAGACGTGCTCGGCACCATCGCGGCCGACCAGGACGCCATCATCCGCGCCGGATCCCGCGGCGCGCTCGTGGTCGACGGCGGTCCGGGTACCGGGAAGACCGTCGTCGCCCTGCACCGGACCGCCTACCTCCTGTACTCCGACCCTCGCCTCGGCCACCGCCGGGGCGGCGTGCTGTTCGTCGGCCCGCACCAGCCCTACCTGGCCTACGTCTCCGACGTTCTGCCCAGCCTCGGAGAAGAGGGCGTGCAGATCTGCACCCTGCGCGACCTCGTCGCCGAGGGAGCCACGGCCGCGGTCGAGGCCGACCCGGACGTGGCCCGCCTGAAGTCGTCCGCGGGCCTGGTGAAGGCGATCGAGCCGGCGGTCAGGTTCTACGAGAAGCCGCCGGCCAAGGGGATGACGGTCCAGACCGACTGGTCCGACATCTGGCTGAGCGCCGGCGAATGGGCCGAGGCGTTCGGAGCACCAGAAGCCGGTACCCCGCACAACGAGGCGCGCGACCAGATCTGGGCGGAACTGGTCACGATCCTGATGGACAAGTACGACGGCGACGCCCCGGCTGACCTGCTCCGCAAGTCGCTGCTGCGGAACACGGAGCTGCGCACGGCCCTGGGCCGCGCCTGGCCGCTGATCGAAGCGACCGACCTCGTCGGAGACCTGTGGTCGGTACCCGCCTACCTGCGCCTGTGCGCTCCCTGGCTCAGCCCCGAGGACGTCGCGAAGCTGCAGCGCGCGGACGCCCAGGCCTGGACGGTGTCCGACCTGCCGCTGCTGGACGCAGCACGGCAGCGGCTCGGTGACCCGCAGGCCTCACGACGCCAGCGCCAGCATGACGCCGCGGTCGCCGCTGAACGCGAGCAGATGGCCCGGGTCGTCGACAACCTGATCGAGGCCGCGGACGACGAATACGGCGTAGGCCTGGTGACGATGCTGCGCGGCGAGGACTTCCAGGACGCCCTGGTCAATGAGGCCGCATTGCCCGGTCCCGATCCGGACCGGCTGGCCGGCCCGTTCGCGCACATCGTCGTGGACGAGGCCCAGGAACTGACCGACGCGCAGTGGCAGATGCTGCTACTTCGCTGCCCGTCCCGGAGCTTCACCGTCGTCGGGGACCGGGCCCAGGCCAGGCACGGTTTCACCGAATCGTGGCGGGAACGGCTCGAGCGGATCGGGCTCGACCAGATCAGCCTGGCCTCCCTGAGCATCAACTACCGGACGCCGGAAGAGGTCATGACCGAAGCCGAGCCGGTCATCAGGGCCGTGCTCCCGGACGCCAACGTGCCGACCTCCATCCGCAGCACCGGCGTCCCCGTCGTACACGGATCCGCCCCGGATCTGGGCCCGGTTCTCGAGACCTGGCTCGCTGCGCATGCCGACGGGATCGCCGCCGTCATCGGCGATCCGGCGTTCCGGGCGACGTCGCGTGTCTCGTCGCTGACCCCGGAGCTGGCCAAGGGGCTCGAGTTCGACCTGGTCGTCCTCGTCGACCCGGAGGCGTTCGGCACCGGTATCGAAGGAGCGGTCGACCGCTATGTCGCGATGACCAGGGCGACCCAGCAGCTCGTCATCCTCACGGGCTCCTGCCGCTAACCGGCCTGACGGGCCGCCGCCCGGGCCTGTTCCAGCTGATCCACGCTGACCGGGCCGGTGCCCGGCAGCCCAGCGGCCGTCCACGCCTCCTGGGCGCGCGCGGTGTCGCCGCCCGCCTCCTGCAGGACGATCTTCTTCGCCGTGGTGCCGGGCACCGCCCCGTCCACGCCCATGTCCATCAGGTGGGCCAGCATCCGGACCGACTGATTGCGCTGCCCGGCCTTCCGCTCGTTGTACCGGTAGACCAGCACCCAGCGCCCTTCCAGCGAGCGGGCCCGCTCGATCAGCGCCCGGCCGCGGTCGCTGTCCTGCTGCTCGGTGCGGATCGGCTCGCTCTCGCCCGACGGCAGCCGCAGCGTGAGCAGCCCGCGACGGCTCGACTCCTCGATCTCGACCTTCTCCAGGAACGCGATGAAGGTCCGGGCGGACTCCAGCCGCTCGATGTCCTGCCTGGCCTGCTGGGCAATCAGGTGCAGGTCCACGGTCAGGCCCTGCACCCGGCGGCCCCAGGCCGCCTCGTCGCCGGGCGGGCAGGGTCCCGCGGCCTGAGCCGCCGCGATCACCAGGCTGTAGTGGCTGTGCTCCACACGCCCATTATCGTCAGAGCGCTGACAGCCGGCTGCGCAGAAAACGCCGTTCCGCTTCCGTCGGCGCGAGGTCCAGGGCCCGGCGGTAACTCTCGGCCGCCTCCGGCAGCCGCCCGGCGCGCCGCAGCAGGTCAGCCCGGGTGGCGTGCAGCAGGTAGTAACCGTCCAGCTGCCCGGTCCCGGCGATCGCGTTGACCAGGGGCAGGGCGGCCTGCGGGCCGTCGGCCATGCCGACCGCGACGGCCCGGTTCAGGTCCACGATCACGCTCGGCGCCACCAGCGCGAGCTGCCCGTACAGCCCGACGATCTGCGGCCAGTCGGTCTGGTCCGCGGCGGGCGCGGTGGCATGGCACGCCGCGATGGCCGCCTGGATCTGGAACGGCCCGGCCCGGTGGCGGCGCAGCGCCCGGTCCAGGATCGCCGTGCCCTCGGCGATCTGGCCGGCGTCCCAGAGTGAGCGATCCTGCTCGTCCAGGGTGACCAGGTTGCCGCGGGCGTCGGTGCGCGCCGGGCGGCGGGCATCGTGCAGCAGCATCAGCGCGAGCATGCCGAGCGCCTCGGGCTCGTCGGGCATCAGGACCGTCAGGACGCGGGCCAGCCGGATGGCTTCTCGCGGCAGCCGGGTCTCCCCCGGGTGCCCGTAGCCCTCGTTGAAGAGGAGATAGAGCACGTGCAGGACGGCGGGAAGGCGCTCCGGCAGCAGGTGCGGGGGCGGCACGCGAAACGGGATGCCCGCGTGCGCGACCTTCTGCTTGGCCCGGAAAAGGCGCTGGCCCATGGTGCGTTCCGGGACCAGGAACGCGCGCGCGATCTCGGCGGTGCTCATCCCGGCCAGGCTGCGCAGGGTCAGCGCCACCTGGGCGTCGAGGTTCAGCGACGGATGGCAGCAGGTGAACATGAGCTCCAGGCGCTCGTCCGGGATCTCGCTGTCCCGGCCGTACGGCGGCGGATCCTGCGGCATGGCGGCCACCTCCCGCAGCTTCGCCGCCTCGGTCGACGCCCGGCGCATCCGGTCGATGGCGCGGTGCCGCGCCGTCGTGGTGAGCCAGGCCAGCGGCTCATCCGGGACGCCTGACTCCGGCCACTTCTGGAGCGCCTGCGCGAACGCGTCCTGGGCGCACTCCTCGGCCAGGTCCCAGTCGCCGCCGGTGAGCCGGATCATGGTGGCCACGATCCGGCTCCACCCGTCGGCGTAGATCCCGGCGATGCGCTCCTGGGCCCGGGTTACCACCGGTCCCCGGCGTGAGCGGTCACGTTAATCCTGGTCATCAGGCCAGAATGGCCGCAGCTCGATCGCCCCCGCCCAGGCCATCGGGTGCTTGGACGCGACGTCGATCGCCTCGTCCAGGTCGGCGCACTCCAGGACGTCGAAGCCGGCGATCAGGTCCTTGGTTTCCGCGTAGGGTCCGTCGGTCAGCAGCACCTCACGGTTGCGGACGCGGACCGTGGTGGCGTCGCTGGCCGGCCGGGTGCGGTTGCCCATCAGCCTGATCCCCTTGCCATCCATGTCGGTGACCCAGTCCTCGACGTCCGGGGCGCCGTCGTCCTGGCCGGGCGTGTAGTCCGGGTCCGTGCAGACCAGCATCAGGTACTTCATGGTGTTGCCCTCCTTGTTCCGTTCGTCATGCAGATGACGAACAGGCAGGACGCTCTACTACCGGTTGGCGGGAAATTTTTTTTCCCAGCCGCCGTCTTATCAGGCCGCCGTGCTAGCGGAAGCGCCGCCGCACCATGCCCCGGGGGCCGTAGGCCATCCAGCCCCCGCCGCCCGGGCCGCGTGACAGTGCCCCGCCGACGGGCAGGTCGGCGGGGTCCACGCCCACCCCGTGCAGGGTGCGGGTCACCGCCTGGGCCGCGTCGAGCAGGTCGTCGAGCGCGCGGGCCAGCTGCGCGCCCGTGACGGCGGTCAGCACCGGGTCGTCGTGCAGTGACTCCAGCACGCTCCGCCGGATCAGCTCCTTCAGGAAAGACGCCGTGGTGCCGTCGGTGCGCTCCACCGCGAGGCGCACATCGTCCTCGGTCAGGGCCAGCGGCACGCCCTGGCCGTAGAGCCGCAGCAGCCGTTCCCGGGCCGGGGCATCCGGCAGGGCGATCTCGACGGCGACGTTGACCCGCCCTGGCCGCGCGGCCAGGGCGGGCTCCAGGAGATCAGCGCGGTTGGTGGTCAGCAGGAACAGCAGGTCGGCGTCGGGAGCCGCGCCGTCCATGGCGTCGAGCAGGTCGAACAGCACGGGACTCGACGCCGGGCCCAGCGAGCGCTCCTCGGCGACCAGGTTGACGTCCTCGAGCACCACGACGGCGGGTTGCAGGGCCCGGGCCAGGTCGGTCACCGCGCCGACGGCCACCAGGGAGCGGCCGGTCAGGACCAGGCGCGTGTAGTCGCCCATCTGGCCCAGCAGATAACGCATGGTGTGCGTCTTGCCGGTGCCCGGCGGCCCGTACAGCAGCAGGCCGCGCTTGAGATGCTGCCCGGCGGCCAGCAGTGCCGCCCGGTGGCTGGCCACCCCCAGGGCATGCCGTTCGACCCGGGCCAGGACGGCGGGCGGCAGCACGACATCATCGCGGCCAAGCCCGGGCGGGGCGGCGAAGGTGAGGTTCACCCCGCCCATCCCGCTGAGCGACACGTCGAGCAGGTGGCCGCGGTACACGTTGAGCTCGGACCGCAGCTCGTCCAGCTCGGCGAGCAGGCGCTGGGCCAGGTCGACCGGCAGGCCGGCCACCTCGATCTCCAGGGCTTCGTGATGCTCGTTCGGCGCCTGGATCATCACGACGTACCGGCCGTGCTGGTCGGCCACCAGCAGCAGGGCCAGGCGCAGGCACCCGAGGGTCGACCCGGGCCCGTTCGGCAGGTCCGTCAGCGCGGGTGCCGTGAGCCGCAGCGGTGGCATCCCCTCCCCCGCGACCAGTTGCTGCAATGACAGGCCGCCATAGTGCGGCGGCAGGGCGATGCCGCGCACCTCCACCGTGCGCCCTGGGCGCACCGACCAGGCGTCGAGGGCGGTCTGCAGGTTGACGTGCTCGAACGGGGCCAGCTCCCGGGTGACCACGGACTGCTGCGCGCCATCATCCTCCAGGTAGTCGCGCACCAGCACCGAAACCTCATTGACCGCGGCACCGTCAGACGAGTGAATCCAGTCCAGGAAACGGCGGAACGCCGCGGCGAACTCGCGGGCCGCCTCGTCCGGCGCCTGATCGAGCATGACCTGGGACCTCCAGCCTCGCTGGCCGCTGGCCACGGCCGGGACACGCAGCCGAGCCTACGCGTGCCCCCCGCGCCCGCCGCCATGATTTTCGCCCGTCTCGCCCAGCACCGCCAGGTCCAGGTCGCGCAGGCGGGCCGGGTCGGCGATCACGTCGTACCCGGTGATCCGGCTGTCCGCCACCGTGAGGGTGAGGGCGAGCAGCAACTCGCCCCGCGGGGCGACGACCACACCCACGGCGCCGTTCACCAGGGCCGGTTCCGCGAACCTCGCACGCGGCCCGAGAACCAGCGTCTGCCGCGCGACGGCATCCGCGCCGCGGACCAGGATCTCGCCGCCCGGTGGCAGCGCCGCCGGGTCGGCCCGCCGGATGACGTCCGGGGCCAGCACGGCCAGCAGGGCCGCGAGGTCACCACGGCGGGCGGCGGCCAGGAAGGCCTCGACGACCCGCTGCTGGTGGCCCAGTTCGGCCCGCGGGACCGCCGGGGCGCCCTGGACCCGCTGCCGGGCCCGGCTGGCCAGCTTCTTCGCCGTCGCCGGGGTGCGGTTGACGATGGGCGCGATCTGGTCGAACGGCACGGCGAACAGGTCGTGCAGCACGAAGGCGACCCGCTCGGCGGGCGCCAGCCGGTCCAGTACCACGAGCATCGCGCGGCCGACCGACTCGACCAGCAGGGCCTCGTCCTCCGGGCCGCGGTCCTGGGCCGGCGCGGCCACCTGCCAGCCGAGCGGTTCCTCGCGCCGCGACTGGCGGGCGCGCAGCATGTCGAGGCAGATCCGGGACACGACCGTGCGCAGCCAGGCTTCCAGGCTGGTGATCGCGCCGGGGTCGGTGCGGCTCAGCCGGAGCCAGGTTTCCTGGACGGCGTCGTCCGCCTCGCTCAGCGACCCCAGCATCCGGTAGGCCACCGCGCGCAGCGGCCCGCGCTGCCGCTCAAACTCCCCGGCCAGGCCCTCGTGGTCCATCGGTCACCTTTCCCCGCTGCGGTCCGTCTGCATGGTGCCAACCACAGACGACCTGACACAGGAGACAGGCCCATGATCCGACATGAGCAGAGTAACGGGCCCCAGCCGCTGCTGCAGCCGGCCCGCCTCGGCGACCTGCAGCTCCCGAACCGGGTGGTGATGGCGCCCCTCACCCGGGCCCGCGTGACCGGCGGCGAACTGGCCCCGGCGGACCTGCACGCCGCCTATTACGCCCAGCGGGCCACCGCCGGCCTGATCATCACCGAGGGCATCTGGGTGAGTGAGCGGGCGATCGGGTTTCCCGGCGTGCCCGGCATCTACAGCGAGCCGCAGGTCACCGCGTGGCGCCGGGTCACCAGCGTCGTGCACGCGCTGGGCGGCCGGATCGCGGCGCAGCTCTGGCACACCGGCGCCCACTCCCATCCCGACCACCGGGGCGGGGACCGGCCCGCGGGACCATCGGCGATCAACCCGGGCGAGACCTCCCCGACCCGGGCCGGCCGCCAGGCAGACCATCACGCCCCGCGCGATGACGCTCACGGACATCGAGACCGTCATTTCAGATTACGGAACTGCCGCGGCGCAGGCCCGCCGGGCCGGGTTCGACGGTGTGGAGATCGCCGCCAACGGCACCTACCTCATTTCCCAGTTCCTCAATCCGCGGCTGAACCGCCGGGCCGACCAGTACGGCACCTGCCGCCACCGCCTGCTCTTCGAGATCGTGGATGCGGTGACGGCGGCCTGGGATGGGCAGCGGGTCGGCGTGCGGCTGTCACCGTACTGGGCTGCCGCCGACCGCTCCCGCGCCGCCCAGGGCGCGCGGCGGCTACCCCTACACCGCTGACGAGCAGGCGCTGGCTGACTATGACGCGCTCGTGGCCGGGCTCAGCGAACGCCCGCTGGCCTACCTTCACCTGCGCGGCCGTGCCCCGGCGGCCCCGGGTGCGGGGCCCGACTTCGACGCCATCGCCCGGTACCGCAAGCTGTTCGGCGGCCCGCTGATCGCCAACCACGGCTTCGGCCGGGAGACCGGCAATGCGATCGTGGAGGCCGGGCTGGCTGACGCCGTCTCCTTCGCCCGGCTCTTCATCGCCAACCCCGATCTCGTCAGCCGGTTCGCGCTCGGCGGCGACCTGGCCGCCAGCGACCGGAGCACCCACTACCGCGGCGGCCCGCGCGGCTACACCGACTACCCGATGTGGGCGCCCTCCGGGGCCTCCCGCTGAGCAGGGCACCCGCCCCGGGCGGGCTCGCCTCTTGCTGTTATCACATCGGGCTTCGTGACCAGGGACGATTACCAGGGCACCCGCCCGGCCGGGCGCTCTCGCCTCTTGCTGTTATCCGGCAGGCCCGTGGCCGGGGACGGTTACCAGGCGCCCCCCTACCAGGGCACGGGCCCGGTGCGGCTGAGCAAGGTGCCGGTGGGGCCGTCCGGGCCGATGGTGGCCAGCCGCACGATCGCGTCGGTGCCCTCCTGCACGCTCTGATGACCGGTGCCGCCGTTGAGGTCGGTCGCGGTAAAGCCAGGATCGGCCGCGTTGATCCGCAGGTCCGGCAGGCCCTTGGCGTACTGCACGGTGAGCATGCCCACCGCGGCCTTCGAGGATCCGTACACCGGAACCGAGAAGGCCGACTCGCGGGACGCGGGGTCGGTGACCACCCCGAACGACCCGAGCCCGCTGCTGACGTTGACGATCACCGGTGACGCGGACGCGCGCAGCAGCGGCAGGAACGCCTGGGTCGTGCGGACCACGCCGATCACGTTCACCGCGAAGATGCGCTCCGCGTCCGGGGCCGTGATCTCCTCGGGCTTGAGCAGCCCCTCGAACACCCCGGCGTTATTGATGAGAACGTCGAGCCGGCCCTCGCGGCGGGTCAGCTCGGCGGCGGCCGCGGTCACCGACGCGTCGCCGGTGACGTCGAGCGGCAGGAACCGGGCACCGAGTTCGTCCGCGGCGGCCTGGCCGCGGCCGGCGTCGCGGGCGCCCAGGTAGACGGTATGACCGAGTCCGATGAGGCGGCGGGCGGCTTCCCGGCCGAGGCCCTTGTTGCCGCCGGTAATGAGCGTGATGGTCACGAGACCTCCGTTATCTATGCGCTGTGGCCTGGGTTCAGCCGCGAGTCTTGGCGGGTCGCAGATCACCTGGGTAGGTCCCGCTGATCCTGGGACCAGCGGGGCCACTCACCGCTCGGGTCCGCCCATTAGCCTCGGGTCCATGGACAAGGCCAACGCACTGGGTGACTACCTGCGGGCGCGGCGCGACCTGGTCCGGCCCGAGGACATCGGGCTGATCCCGGGCGGCCGGCGGAAGGTTCCCGGCCTGCGCCGCGAGGAGCTGGCGATGCTGGCCGGCATCAGTCCCGACTACTACCTGCGGCTGGAGCAGGGACGCGACCAGCATCCGTCCGATCAGGTCCTCGACGCACTGGCCGGCGCGCTGCAACTGGACCCGGCCGCCACCGCTCACCTGCATGACCTGGCCCGTCCCCGCAGCCGCCGCCGGGCCCGGCCGCGGGCCGAGCGGGTCCCGGCCGGCATCGCGCAGCTCCTCGGCCAGCTCCCGGTGCCGGCCTTCGTGACCGGCCGGTACCTGGACGTGCTGGCCGCCAACCCGCTGGCCCGTGCGCTGTCACCGAGCTTCGCGCCCGGCCGCAACGTGCTGCGCCAGCTGTTCCTGGACCCTGGCGACCGCGAGCTGCACCAGGACTGGGACCGGGGCACGGCCAGCGTGGTCGGCGGCCTGCGCGAGAGGGCCGGCGCCGACCCCGAGGACCCGCAGCTCGCCGCCCTGGTCGGTGAGCTGTCCATCCGCAGCGAGCGGTTCCGGGCCCTGTGGGCCCGGGCCGACGTCGGGCACCGCCGGGACGGCCGGAGCCATATGCGGCACCCGCAGGTCGGCGAGCTGTTCCTGCGCCGCGAGAAGCTCGACATCGCCGGGACCGACGGGCTCCAGATGGTCATCTACCACGCGGAACCCGGGACGGAGTCCGCCCAGTCCCTCGCGCTGCTCGGTTCCATCGCCGCCACGGCTGAAAGAGACACCGCCGGAAGGCAACCAGCCGGGAAGGACGCGGCCGGACCGGCCGGGCCGCCCGCACGCACCTACCACCCCGAGAAGGAATCATCATGACGACCACCGCACCCGGCGGCACCATCACCCCCGCCGGGGACCTCACGCTGAGCCGGATGGGCTTCGGTGCGATGCAGCTCGCCGGGCCCGGTGTCTTCGGCCCGCCCCGCGACCACGACGAGGCCATCGCCGTACTGCGCGAGGCGGCCGGGCGGGGCATCACGCACATCGACACGGCCGACTTCTACGGCCCGCACATCACCAACCAGCTCATCCGGGAGGCCCTGCACCCCTACCCCGACGGACTGCACATCGTCACCAAGGTCGGGGCCGTGCGAGACGACGCGGGCGGCTGGGTCCAGCAGCGGGAACCCGCGCAGCTGCGTGCGCAGGTCCAGGACAACCTGCGCACGCTCGGCGTGGACGTGCTCGACGTGGTCAACCTGCGGGTCGGCGGCGGGGACGACGGTCACTCGGCGGTGCCGGGCTCGATCGCCGACAAATTCGGCGCGCTGGCCGAGCTGCAGCAGGAGGGGCTGATCAGGCATCTGGGCCTCAGCACCGTCGACCCCGGCCAGGTCGCCGAGGCCCAGACCATCGCGCCGGTCGTTACCGTGCAGAACTTCTACAACGTCGCCCACCGGGGCGACGACCCGCTCATCGACTCACTCGCCGCGCAGAACATCGCCTACGCGCCGTACTTCCCGCTCGGCGGGTTCACGCCCCTGCAGTCCGGGGTCCTGGACCGGGTCGCCGCGCAGATCGGCGCCACGCCGCAGCAGACCGCGCTGGCCTGGCTGCTGCACCGCTCCCCCGCCATCGTGCTGATCCCCGGCACCTCGTCCCTGGGCCACCTGCGGGAGAACATCGCCGCAGCCGGCCTGGTGCTCAGCGACGACGTGGTGAAGGAACTCGACGGGATCGGCGGCTGACCGCCTGCGCCTCGCGCACCAGGAGGATGCAACCGGCCCGGGGGCAGCGGCGTCCCAAGGGTGACGCGCCCGCCGGTGCGCGGGAACCGGGCGCAGAAGGTGATCCTCATGAGCGTTCATCGCTGGCCATGGGTCATCGGCCTCGCGGCCTGCACCGCCGCCGCGGTCACCGGCTGCAGCCAGCCCGCGCGCCCGGGCCGCCTGGCCTCCCGCCCGCATCCGCGAGCGACCCCCGGCCGGCCGCCGCGAGCGGTGCGCCGTCCTCGCCGTCGGGCCCTGAGTCTCCCGGCCCCGTGGCCGGGCCCGGGTGCCCAGCCAGGCAGCTGAAGATCAGGATGATTTACGGCGGTCCGGCCGCCGGAACCATGGGCGGGGTCCTTGGCTTCACCAACGAGGGGCGCGAACCCTGCCGGCTGGCCGGCTGGCCCGTCCTGGTGGCCCTGGGCGCCTCGGGGCGGACCATCGCGGCCCGCACCCTCGGCGTCTTCGGCGGGCCGGCGCTGGCCAGCCCGCCCGTCGTGACGATCAGGCCAGGCGCGCAGGCCGTGGCCGTCCTGACCGCGGCGGATGCACCTGGGCCCGGCCTGGCCAGCTGCCCGCCGCCCTACCGCCGCCTGCGCGTCACCCCGCCGGGCAGCTCGCACAGCACGGTGATCTCGGCGTGGATTCCGCAGGCCGGCGCCTACCTGCCCGCGTGCTACCGGGTATCGATCTCGCCCGTGATAGCCCGCTCCCTGCTCCCCTACCTCCCGCCGGCCTCAGCGAAGTGACCGCACGATGCGGCCCAGGGCCTTCGCACCGGGCGCCCGCCCGGAAAATGTCCGGGGCGCGGGGCACACTCTGCTCATGACCGCTGCCGAGGGAACGCCGACGCCGGCGCCCTGCTGGCGTTCCTGGATGCCCAGCGCGAGTGCGTGCTCGCCATCGTCGACGGCCTGGACGAGGACCAGCTGACCACCCCCGTCCTGCCGTCCGGCTGGACCCCGCTGGGCCTGATCGAGCATCTCGGGCACGCCGAGCGGCACTGGTTCCAGGAGGTGGCCCTGGGCTCCGCGGCCCCGCTCCCCTGGCCCGAGGATCCCTCCGGGGATGAGGACGAGGATGCGCCGTTCACGACCAGCCGCCCCCCGGAGGCCGTGTTCGCCTTCTACCGGGACCAGATCGGCCGGGCCAATGCCGTCGTGGCCACGACCCCGCTCTCCGCGCGGCCCATCGGCCGGCATGACCGGGAGGGCACTGAGCACGTGACCGATCTGCGGACCATCATGCTGCACATGATCGAGGAAACGGCCCGGCACGCGGGGCATCTGGACACCGCCCGCGAACTGCTCGACGGGCGGACCGGCCTGGGTCCCCGGTAACGCCCGGCTCAGGACGTCAGTGACGCCGCTGGCTGTCTTTGACCCTCATGAACATCGCCATGACCTGCATCTTGCGCTGCGGGTCCAGGGCCCCGAGCCGGGCCATGGCCTCCTGCGGCGTGCGGACGTCCGCCAGGGCGGCCAGCGGTGAGTCCGACCGGGCCAGCCGGTCCCGCTCGTCCGGGGTGAGCTGCTGCAAGAACACCAGGCCCTCCTGCATGCTGGTCAGCCTGCCCGCCCGGGCGATCAGGTCGTCCGCGGAGTGGTCCACCTGATCGGGCAGCACCGAGGCCGGGATCGCGGCCACGATGCCCAGCACCTCATCGACCCGCTGGGCGGCCTGGCCCGCGTCACGGAACGCGCCCCGGCTGACGCAGCCGAGCAGGTAACGCTCGGCCCAGAAGATCCAGTCGTCGTGGGCCATGATGCGCTGCTGCACGCCCGGGGTGAGCAACTGCGTCACGCCCACCGGCCCCGGCGTCCCGGCCACGAGGAACACATCATCGAACGGCGCGGCGCCGGCCGGGGTTTCCCGGATCTGCGCCACGGGCGGGAAGCGCCGCGGCTGCACGCACAGGAGCGGCACCAGCGACGGCAGTTCCACGGCGCAGACGGCCGCGCCGTGCCACCTCCCCGGCTGGCCGAGTACGCGGGCCAGCATGGCTGCCGCCTGCGGAACCGGGCTCCGTAACTGATACGTAGATTTCCGGGGCCGCCGGCCGGCCGCGGCGCCGCCACCGGATGACCGGCCGCGGTGCCGCGGGAACCAGCGCTCCGGGTCTGCCACGCTTAGCGGCCGATTTCTGGGTACTGCACGGGCGAACGTCAGGCTGCGGCCCGGCCCCTGGCCGCAGGAAGGAACGGAGCCCGCATGATCCGCCCCAGTGCCCAGGCCGCCGCGAAGGCCGCGAAGACCCCCAGAGCCGCTAAGCTCGCCGCCGCGGCGGCCGCCGTGATCCTCGCCCTGGCCGGCTGCAAGGGCCTGCCCACGGCGGGTGCCGGGACTTCCGCCGGAGGCGGCACCGGCGGGGGTGCGGCACCGGCGGCGCCTGCGCAGTCCGGCGCGCTGATCACGGAGCCGCAGGCGGGGTTCTCCCCCGTCTACCACCTGATCAAGCAGGCCAGGCACAGCATCGACCTGACCATGTACGAGTTGTCCGACACCAAGGCCGAGCACGACCTGGCCGCGGCGGCCAAGCGCGGCGTGACGGTCAAGGTCGTCCTGGATCAGCGGGAGAAGAGCCACAACTCCGCCGCTTTCGACTACCTGAAATCGCACGGGGTCAAGGTCGTCTGGTCCTCACCCCGGTTCGAGTACACCCACCAGAAGACCCTGCTCGCCGACGGGTCCACGGCGGTCATCATGACCGCCAACCTGACCAGCGAGTACTACTCCAGTACCCGGGACTTCCTGGTCCTGGACACCAAGGCCGCCGACGTGGCCGCGATCGCGCAGGTCTTCAACGCCGACTTCGCGCACCGCTCCATCCAGCCCGGCGACGGCAAGGACCTGGTCTGGTCCCCGACCGACTCCCAGGCGAAACTGCTCGCCCTCATCGGCGGCGCGACCAAGAGCCTGCGCATCTACAGCGAGGAGATGGGCGACACCACCATTGAGGACGCGCTCATCAAGGCGGCCAAGCGCGGGGTCACCGTGAAGGTCTGCGGGGAGAACGAGAGCGGCGAGTACGACAGCGACTTCTCCCGGCTGGCCGCCGCCGGGGTGCACATCAGCTACTACAGCTCCTCCCACGGGTTCTATATCCACGGGAAGGTGATCGAGGCCGACTACGGCACCGGCCACGCCAGGGTGTTCATCGGCTCGGAGAACTTCTCCAGCACCTCCCTCAACCGCAACCGCGAGCTCGGCCTGATCACCGCCAACCAGAAGGTGCTGTCCGCGATGGCCAAGACTTTCGCCCATGACTACGGCCACGGCAAGCACTGGGCCTAGGCAGCATCGGGCAGGTCCGGTCCTGGACGCTGCTATTCAGTGATCTTGGTTAGGAACAGCCAGGCACTGGCGGCACCGCCGACCAGAGCCGTGAGCACGGGCGCAACCAGGACGTACAGCCCAGCGCCTATGCCCAGAACCAGGATGATCCCAGCGGCAAGCAGCAGGAGCGACGTGACCATGTTGGGGGTTACGGCTTCAAGCACCTGCGCGATCGCCTGATCGCTCCTGCTGGCTTTCGCGCGCCGGTCCAGAACGTAGAGGCCAGCACCAGTGATCACACCAAGAGCAAGCAACTCGGCGCCGAGCGTGCGATACCCCTGGCCAGGAATCGCTATCAGGATCGCGATGACCAGAACCGTGCCGAACAGGATGAGCGTCTGGGCGGCCCGGTTCCTCAATTCCTGCGACCTGGCGATGTAGTCGGCCCTGATCGAGACGGCCACGAACAGCAGCCCGGTCAGGGCGGCCGCGGCGCCCCCGGCGATCGTGGCGAACGCGTCCCATGCCTCCAAGCGAATCCCTCGATCTCTCAGCAAGATCATGAGTCAACCACTAAGCGGCGAGGGTACCGAGAATCTCATCGGGGCGCGGCGCGGGGAGCCGTCCTGGTTCTGGCGCGGGCCCGGGTGATGATGGCGTCATGACGTTGTCTACCGCGTTCACGACGATGTTCTCGCTGCGGCACCCCATCGCGCTGGCCCCGATGGGCGGAACGGCCGGCGGGGCCCTGACGGCGGCGGTCTCGAACGGCGGGGGGCTGGGCCTGCTCGGCGGGGGGAACGGGGACCTGGCCTGGCTGGACCGTGAGCTGCCGGTCGCCGCCGAGGGCACCAGCCAGCCCTGGGGGGTCGGGTTCCAGAGCTGGGCCATCGACACCGGCACGGTCGAGCGTGCGCTGCAATACCGGCCGAGGGCCGTGATGTTGTCCTTCGGCGACCCCCGCCCGTTCACCGGACCCATCCGGCGGGCCGGCGCGGCGCTGATCATCCAGGTCACCGACCTTGAGGAAGCCAGGCAGGCCCTGGACGCCGGGGCCGATGTCATCGTGGCCCAGGGAACCGAGGCCGGCGGGCACGGCGCCCGCCGCGGCCGGTCCACGCTGCCCTTCGTGCCGGTTGTGGTGGACCTGGCGGCCCCCACCCCGGTCCTGGCCGCGGGCGGGATCGCCGACGGGCGGGGCGTGGCCGCGGCCCTGGCCCTCGGCGCCGCCGGAGCCCTCATCGGGACCCGTTTCCAGGCCACTACCGAATCCCTGGCCGGCCCGGAGATCAAGAAGGCGATCGTCGAGGGGCACGGGGAGGACACCGAGCGCAGCCGGGTGCTCGACATCGCCCGGGGATCCCGGTGGCCGGCGAGGTACCCGGGCCGCACTCTCGGCCACCCGTTCCTGGACGAGTGGCGGGGCCGGGACGGCGAACTCGCCGCCAGCGCCGAGGCTAAGCAGGCGTACCGGGACGGTGTGGCGCAAGGCGACCTCCCCGCAGCCGGTCTGGGCCGGCGAGGCCGTCGATCTCATCAGCGACCTGCTGCCCGCCGCCGACCTGGTCGGCCTCCTGGCCGCCCAGGCGCAGGACGCGCTGGACCGGGCCGGCGGCCACAGGTAAGGGAGTGCTGGTCCCGGGGCCACGCTCTTCCGCGCGATGGCGGCATAAAATCACGCCATGTCACGGGGAGTTTTCCGGGCGACTTCGCCCGTGCCGGTCACCGGCGCACTGGAACAGGCAGGCGGGCTCCGGCCTGCCCAGGCGGGCATCGCGCTGACGGGAAGCGTCCGGCCCGCCCTCATCGCCGCCACGCTGGTAGATCTGCACCGTCGGGGTTACCTCGACCTCGACGAGGTGGACGACGGGAAAACGCGCGACTGGATCCTGACCCGGAGCACGCAGCGGCGGCCTGCCGGGCCGCACGCTGCCGCTGACCCAGCGGACGTCCTGCTGCGCTACGAGAAGACCCTGCTGCGTGGGCTGTTCGGGCACCAGCAGCAGGTCCGGCTGTCCGGGCTGGCCAGCACCGGGGGCGCGGCGAGGGCCATTGGCCGCGTCTACCGGCAGCTTGACCGGCAGGCCGCACGGCGTGGCTGGCTGAAAGCCAGGGAGGACCCGCAGGACCCCCTGTTCCGCACGCTGCGGGCATTCCGGCAGGACCTGCGCCGGCTGAAGTCTGCCGGCCCGGACCAGTGGGCCGCCGGCCAGGAGTACCTGCCTTACGCGATCGCCTTCGGGCTGGCGTCCCAGTGGGCTGAGCAGCTCACCGGCCTGGAGCCGCTGGGAGGTGGCGTCAACGGCGTGAACCTGTCCGGCTTCTGGGTCTCAGCCTGCGCGCATATCGATTCCGCGGTGCCGGCCGGCAGCCGGGAGCATGCCGCCCGGCACAGCAGTGGCCCCAGCCACCTCGGCGTGCCTGCCGGCCACCATAGTGGTCCCGCGGACGGTCACCACGGAGGTGACTACGGCGGTCACCATGGCGGCTTCGGGGACGGCGGTCACGGCGGCCACTTCTAGCCCAGCGGGACAGGGCTGCCGGGGACCGGGGTGAGGGGCTGCCCGGTCACCGGCCAGCCGCCCGGCGCCCAGATCAGCGGCCGCACCTGGACCCACGGGTCGCCGTTATGGAACGCGTCGTAGTAGTGGTAGACGAGGTAGGACCGCGACCCGTCGGTGAAGATCGAGGAGGATCCCGGGCCGATCATCCCCTCGTCACTCCCCTGGACCTCCATCCCGCCGCTGTTCATCATCGACGTGCCGGCCGGATCCACGTAGGGGCCCGTGACGCTGGCCGAACGGCCGGCCATGATCCGGTACGTGCTGGCGATGCCCGCGCAGCACGTGTCGAACGACACGAACAGGTAGTAGTACCCGGCGTGGTAGGTGATGCCCGCGCCTTCGAGGGCGTCCGGCGCGGGCCGCTGGGCCAGCGGATACAGGACCGGCGAGGCGCTGGCGGGCTTTCCGGTCGAGGCGTCCAGCTGGAAGAGCTTGATGCCGCTCCAGTACGACCCGAACACCAGCCACTTGGTCCCGGATGGCCCGTTGACCAGCGACGGGTCGATCGCGTTGTAGTCGTCGGCGGTGCTGGAGCGGAACACGAGGCCGTCGTCGGTCCAGTGGTAGCGCGGGCTGTGCGGGTCCAGCGTGGGCGTGGTGGCCAGGCCGATCACCGAGTTGTTCGAGCCGAAGCTGGACCCCGCGTAGTACAGGTGCCACAGGCCGCCGAAGTAGGAGATGTCCGGGGCCCACAGGTTCGGGATGCTGCCGAGGGCGGCGGTGATCCAGGCCGGCTTGTCCGCGAACACGGTGCCGGTGTAGGTCCAATGCCGCAGGTCCGGGGAGGTCCGGATCTGGATGTTGCCGTTGCCGATCGCCCCGGCCGGGTCTCCGGTGGAGAACAGGTAGTACGTGCCCCCTTCCCTGGCCATGCTCGGGTCGTGCACGAACACGTAGTCCGCGGGGGCACCGGTGCCGGCCGCCACGGCGGGGCCGGCCGGGGAGCCTGTGCTGGCGGGCGCTCCTAAGGAGGCGGCCGCTCCCCCGCTGACGAGCAGGGTGGCGGCCACGGCCGAGACGACGGCCAGGACGGCGCGGCGGGCGGGGATCCTCATCGGTCCTCCCAGGCGGGGTGGGGTACAAACCGGCGAACGAAAAACCCGAGGTAGAGGCATGAGCGAACGTTCGCTCACTAGGACATTTTATGACTTTCCCGGCGCGCCGTCCAGATCCGCCGCCACCACGGACCCGGCCGGGCCCGGGCTTCGGCCGCCTTGGGCGAGGTATTCGCCGACGATCCGGACGCCTTCATCGAGCGCGCCGTGGCGACCGGGGCCGATGGCAGCGTCGACAAGATCCGCGACCACGAAGCACCCTGGGGCGTTTACCGGCAAGGCGGCTTTATCGACCCGTTCGGCCACCTGTGGCTGGTCGGTGACCGGTCCCCGCTGGGGATGTATAACCTGCCCTGACGCCGCCGGAGGAGAGTGGGCCTGCACCGGGCCCGGGCCCGGCCCTGACCTGAGCTGGGCGGGGGCCGTGGATCGGGCGGGCGCTGTGGATACCGTGGCCACATGACGAGCACGATGCGCGCGGTGGCCTATCGCAGGCCCTTGCCCAGCTCGGACCCGGCCAGCCTGGAGGACATCGAGCTCCCGGTCCCCCAGCCCGGGCCTCGTGACCTCTTGGTCCAGGTCAAGGCGGTCTCCGTGAACCCCGCCGACGTGAAGATGCGCGCGGGCAGCGATCCAGGCGGAGAGCCCCGGGTGCTCGGCTTCGACGCGTCGGGCGTGGTCACCGCGATCGGCGACGAGGTGAGCATGTTCGCGGTGGGCGACGAGGTCTACTACGCCGGGTCGGTCAGCCGGCCGGGCAGCGACGCCCAGTTCCAGCTGGCCGACGAGCGGATCACCGGGCACAAGCCGCGCACGCTGACCTTCGCCCAGGCCGCGGCGCTGCCGCTGACCGGCATCACCGCGTGGGAGACGCTGTTCGACCGGTTCCGGCTGGGCGCGGAGAGCACCGGCACGCTGCTGGTGCTGGCCGCGGCGGGCGGCGTCGGGTCCATGGTCATCCAGCTGGCCCGGGCGCTCACCGGGCTCACGGTGATCGGCACCGCGTCGCGGCCCGAGTCACGGCAGTGGGCGCTGAGCCTCGGCGCGCACCACGTGGTGAACCACCATGACCTGGTGCCCGCCGTGCGGGAGGTCGCGCCGGACGGCGTGGGCTACGTGTTCTCCCCGCACACCGGCGGGATGATCGGCGCGTTCGCCGAGGTGCTCCGGCCCGCCGGCGAGATCACTGCCATCGACGAGCCGGAGGGGCTCGACCTGCTCCCGCTCAAGGACAAGAGCATCACGTTCCACTGGGAGTTCATGTTCACCCGGCCGCTGTTCCAGACCCCGGACATGATCGCCCAGCACGACGCGCTGGAGCGGATCGCGGCCCTAGCCGACGCCGGGTCCATCCGGACCACGCTGTCCGCCGAGCTCACCCCGTTCAACGCGGCCACGCTGCGCCGGGCGCACGCCATGGTGGAAGACGGTCACATGACCGGGAAGGTCGTGCTGTCCGGCTTCTGAGGCCGGCCCTCCGTGCGCACAGGTCCGTGCGCACAGGTCAGCGGGCGCAGGTCAACGAGAATGCCGGTGCTGGCCGCGGGAGGCGGGCTGGGCGGCCGGTGAGGCGTCCCGCTCCCCCGCGGCCCGGTGCCCGGCAGCATGAGCTCCAACAGCATGAGTTCCGACGCCGCGGTTGCCAGCGGCCGGGCGGACCGGGGCGACGTGCACCAGCAGGTTGTAGGTGACCAGGGCGATGGCCAGGTGCATCACCATCAGCACCGCGACCGCATCGGCCGACTCACCCAGGTGCAGGATCCAGATGTCCGGCAGCCACAGCACCAGCGTGACCAGGATGGCCAGGCGGAGGAACAGCCACCGGGGCGCCCAGCTGATCCTCGTCACGACCGGCCACCCCACGCACGCGATGAGCACGCCGGCCACGGTCAGCCGGGCGTAGTCAGGGAACTGGAAGTGCGCGAATCCCCTGGTGCCGGGGAAGATGGCCGTTCCGATGACGACCAGGAGCGCGTCGGCCGCCAGTGATCCGGCGATCGAGGCGATCGTCGCCGCCGCGAGCCGCCCGGCGGACGGCTGGCGGTGCCGCGAGGAGAAGTCCAGGCGGGCCAGGGACGCGAGCTGCTTCAGCATGGCGCACAGGTTATTGGAGCCCGCCGCAGGCCCGTCACGCAGGCCGCCCGCACGGGTCAGGCCAGGATCGCCCAGCCGTGCGGCGGCAGGATGACCTGCGCGTCCGGGCCGCCCGCCCCGGCCAGTGTGCCCGGGCCGGCCAGTCTCTCCCGGGCACCCGGGACCGCCTCGCGGACCTCCTGGTCCGCCAGGCTGAGCGCCACCAGCAGGCTCGGCCCGCCACCCGCCGCGGCCTCTCCTGCGGGCGCGGTGACCCGGTAGATCATCTGCTCGCTGGCCAGATGCAGCATCGTGGTCTGCGCCCGGTGCAGCCACGGGTGACGGCGGCGCAGCCCGATGAGGTCCTGGTGCAGCCGGTAGATGGGCCAGCCGCCGGGGGCCAGGTCGTCCGGGCCGCCCGGGAACGCGGGGCGGATCTCGTCGTCACCGCCGGCCCGCTCCTCCTTGATTCCCCGGAAGGCCTGCTCGTCGCCGTAGTAGATGGCGGGCGTGCCGCCCACGGTGAGCAGGACGGCCAGCGCGTGGGCGAGGTGCCGGTCATCTTCCAGCCGGCTGGCCAGCCGGGTCACGTCGTGGTTGCCCACGAAGGTCAGCGGCGCGAACGTTTCCAGGAAGCCGTTGTGCCGGCCCAGGGCGTGTCCCAGCTCGAACAGGTTGCGGTCGTTCAGCGCGCTCCAGATGGCCTTCCACAGCTCGTACTGGGTGACCGAGTCCAGGCCCGACGCGGCCACGAATTCCGGGTAGTTGCCGTGGATCACCTCGCCCACCAGGTACGCCCCGGGAATGGCGGGCCCGCACCCGCGGCACCACGTCCGCCCAGAACGCCGCGGGCACCGCGTAGGCCGCGTCCAGCCGCCAGCCGTCCGCGCCCGCGTCCAGCCAGTGGTTCATCACCCCTGCGACGTAGCCGGCCACGGCCGGCTCGTCGTGGTTGAGCGCCACCAGGGCCCCGTGTCCCTCGAACGTGCCGTACTCCGGCTCGGTCCCCGGCGTCCAGTCCGGCGGCCAGGTCAGCCGGAACCAGGAGGCCTCGGGGGCGGACGGGCCCTGCTCCAGCACCCGGCGGAAGGCCGGGAAGTCCCGGCCCACGTGGTTGAAGACCCCGTCGAGGAGCAGCCGCAGCCCGCGCGCGTGCGCGGCCTGGGCCAGGGCCGCGAAATCCTGCTCATCCCCGAGCCGGGGATCGATCCGGTAGTGGTCCGTCGTGTCGTAGCCGTGCGTCTGGGCGGCGAAGACCGGCCCGAGCGCGATCCCCGAGGCGCCCAGGTTCACGGCATAGTCCAGCCAGCCGGTCAGCTGGCTGAGCCGGTGGGTGACCGGCGCCCGCTCGCTGGCGGCCTCCGCGGAGGTGAATCCGAGCGGGTAGACCTGCCACCAGATGGCGTGCTTCACCCAGTCCGGCACGAGTCGCTCCTCAGCACTAGACAGGTGGGCCACGCTACTCCGGCGTCCCGCCGGGCGGCATGCGCTGGGCGGGGGGCATGTCCCGTCGTACTGGTCGCCGGATCCGGCGGCAGGCTCGCGTACGTTACCGGCATGACTGCAGACGTACGGACCGGCCCGGTGTTCTGCCAGCCCGGCACGGTGCTCACCGACCACATGTTCACGGTGCCGCTGGACCACCAGGAGCCGGGCGGCGAGCAGATCGAGGTGTTCGCCCGCGAGGTCGCGCCGGCCGGGCGGCGCGACGGCGGCGCTGGCCTGCCGTGGCTCGTGTACCTCCAGGGCGGCCCCGGGTTCGGCAGCCCGCGACCGTTCGGCCGGGAGTCCTGGCTGAACCGGGCGCTGGAGGACTACCGGGTGCTGCTGCTGGATCAGCGCGGCACCGGCCGGTCCACGCCGGCCTCGCGGCACACCCTGGCCCGGCTCGGCAGTTCCCGGGCGCAGGCCGAGTACCTGGCCTGCTTCCGGGCCGACTCGATCGTCCGGGACGCCGAGCTGATCCGGCGGCGGCTGCTCGGGGACGAGCCGTGGACCCTGCTGGGCCAGAGCTTCGGCGGCTTCTGCACGGTCAGCTACCTGTCCTTCGCGCCGGAGGGGATCCGCGAGGCGCTGATCGGCGGCGGCCTGCCCGGCCTCGACGCCACCGCCGATGACGTGTACCGGGCCACCTATCCGATCGTGGCCGAACGCAACCGGCGGCACTACGAGCGGTTCCCGATGGACGCGGACCGGGCCCGGGCCATTGCCCGCCACCTGGCCGGCCACGAGGTGATCATGCCCGGTGGCGGGCAGCTCACCGTGCCGGCCTTCCAGAGCCTGGGCCGGTTGCTCGGCGCCTCCCACGGCAGCGACACCCTGCACTACCTGCTGGAGGACGCGTTCACCGGCCCAGTGCTGTCTGGGGCAGTGCTGTCCGACACGTTCCTGGCCCGCGCCGCCGCCCAGCTGTCCTTCACCGAGGCGCCGCTGTACGCGCTGGTGCACGAGGCCTGTTATGCCCAGGGGTCCGCGACCCGCTGGGCCGCGGACCGGGTCATGGCCGAGTTCCCCGAGTTCGACCCGGCGGCGGCCGTGGACGGCGACGTCACGTTCCTGTTCACCGGCGAGATGATCTACCCCTGGATGTTCGAGACCGACCCGGTGTTGCGCCCGCTGCGGGACGCGGCGGAGGAACTCGCGCAGCGCGACTCCTGGCCGCGGCTTTATGATCCGGCCCGGCTCGCGGCCACCGGCGTGCCCGCCGCCGCGGCGGTGTATTACGAGGACATGTACGTGCCGCTGGCGCTGTCGGTGCCCACCGCCCGCGCGATCCGCGGCCTGCGGCCCTGGATCACGAACGAGTACCAGCACGACGGGCTGGCCAGCAGCAACGGCGCGGTGCTGGACCGGCTCATCGCGCTGGCCCGCGGCACGGCCTGATGCCGCCGGTGACGCCGCCCCTGCAGCCACCCTGGCGTGACCGCCACCGGCCAGGAAAATCTCGCCCGGATAAGTAGTTGCGATCAAGCAACTGATGCGAGGTAGCATGTATCAACGTGTCGAGATTCGCTGATCGCAGCGGCGCCTCAGGCGCTAAGCCGTCGGGCCCCGGGCCCTCGTCAAACGGGTCATCGAATGGCTCGTCGGCCCACGGGAGCACGCTGAGCGGCCGCTCCCGGGCGAACGGTAATGGCACCCCCGGCGATGCCGGAAGCGCGGGCCGTAACGGCAGCGGCAGCGACGGCACCGACCCCCGCTACCGCTGGATCGCCCTGTCCAACACCACGCTCAGCATGACGATGGCCACCATCGACGCCTCGATCGTGATCATCGCGATGCCCGCCATCTTCCGCGGCATCAAGCTCGACCCGCTCGCGCCCGGCAACGTCAGCTACCTGCTGTGGATGATCATCGGCTACCTGCTGGTCACCGCGGTGGCCGTGGTCACCCTGGGCCGGCTCGGCGACATGTACGGCCGGGTGCGCATCTACAACCTGGGCTTCGTGGTCTTCACCCTGGCCTCGATCGCGCTGTCACTGGACCCGCTGACCGGCAGCGGCGGGGCGTTGTGGCTGATCGGCTTCCGGATGGTGCAGGCCCTCGGCGGGGCCATGCTGATGTCCAACTCGGCGGCGATCCTGACCGACGCGTTCCCGGCCGGCAAGCGCGGCATGGCGCTGGGCGTCAACCAGATCGCCGGCATCTCCGGGCAGTTCGTCGGGCTGCTGCTGGGCGGGCTGCTGGCCGTGGTGAACTGGCGGCTGGTGTTCTGGGTGAACGTCCCGATCGGGATCGTCGGCACCATCTGGTCCTACAAGAGCCTGCGGGAGATCGCCACCACCCGGCGCGCCAAGATCGACTGGTGGGGCAACGTCACGTTCGGCCTGGGCGCCACCGCGCTGCTGGTCGCGATCACCTACGGGATCCAGCCCTACGGGGGGCACCCCACCGGGTGGACCAACCCGTGGGTGCTGGCCGGCCTGTTCGGCGGTGCGGCGCTGCTCGTGGTGTTCTGCCTGATCGAGACGCATATCGCCGAGCCCATGTTCCAGCTCCGCCTGTTCAAGATCCGGGCCTTCGCGGCCGGGAACCTGGCCAGCCTGCTCGGCTCGATCGCCCGTGGCGGGCTGCAGTTCATGCTGGTGCTCTGGCTGGCCGGGATCTGGCTGCCCTTGCACGGCTACAACTTCATCGACACGCCGCTGTGGGCAGGCATCTACATGCTGCCGCTGACCGCGGGGTTCCTGATCGCCGGGCCGATCTCCGGGATCCTGTCGGACAAGTACGGCCCGCGCCCGTTCGCCACCGCCGGACTGCTGGTGGCCACCTGCGCGTTCATCGGCCTGATCGCGCTGCCGCTGTTCTTCCCGTACTGGCTGTTCGCGACGATCATCTTCTTCAACGGGGTGGGCTCCGGCCTGTTCGCCTCGCCCAACACCTCCGCCATCATGAGCAGCGTGCCCGCCAGCCAGCGGGGCAGCGCGTCCGGCATGCGGTCCACGTTCCAGAACGCCGGCATGTCCCTGTCCATCGGCATCTTCTTCTCGCTCCTGATTGCCGGGCTGGCCAGTACCCTGCCGCCCGCGCTGATCCGCGGGCTGACCGCCCAGGGCGTACCGCTGTCGGTTGCCACCCAGGTCGGCCACCTGCCCCCGGTGAGCACGGTGTTCGCCGCCCTGCTCGGCTACAACCCGGTGCAGCACCTGCTCAAGCCGTCCGGGGTCCTCAGCCGGCTCCCGGCCCACAACGTGGCCGCGCTGACCGGGCGGCATTTCTTCCCCATCCTGATCGCCGGCGCGTTCCACCACGGCCTGGTCATCGTGTTCACCGCGGCGGCCCTCATGTCCTTTGTCGGGGCCATGGTCTCGCTGCTGCGCGGCCGCCAGTTCATCTACGACGACACGGCCGCCGGCGGCGGGCTCCCGCAGCCCGTGCGAGCTGCTGCAGCTCCCGCTCCCTCCCCCGCCAGGAACACCATCCAGGGCTCTAACGGAACCGCTCCCGCCCCCCGCCACGCCCCGGATACCTCGGCCCCGGTGCCGGGCGCCGGAGGCGCGGGCTGCCCCGACTGACCCGGGGCCAGCGCCAGCAGCCGCCCGGCCAGCCGCGTTTACCGGGGCGCAACACGCCTTTACTTCAAATCAACATGGCGCGGCTAGCCTATTTTCTCCGCTTGCGGCGGCCGGTGCAGGGGGCATGCACCCGGCCAGAAATGCCACCACCGCGCCCTGGGCTGATGTAGCGGCGACCTGAGCGAAAGGGCACGATACATGACGATAAATGTCCGGGAATGGTTCGAGCAGCGATCATTCAGCCACGAGGATTTCGCCGCCCTGGGTACTCCCGGCCAGGCGCCGCGCGAGGTCAGCACCACTCTCATCTTCCCGGCCCGCAACGTGGCCGAGACCATTGGGCCCATCCTCGCCGAGGTGGCCCGGCTCAACGACCGGACCGGGCTGATTGACCAGGTCATGGTGGTCGATGCAGATTCACCTGACGGAACCGCGGACATCGCCCGGGCCTGGGGCGCCGAGGTCTACTCGGAGAACGAACTGATGGCCGACTACGGCCGGGCCCAGGGCAAGGGCGACGCCATGTGGCGCAGCCTGTCCGTGGCCCGCGGTGACATTGTCATGTTCGCGGACGCGGACACCAGCAACTTCCGTGAGCAATTCATTTACGGCACGCTGGGGCCGCTGCTCACGATGCCGGAGGTCCAGTTCACGAAGGCCGCTTACCGCCGGCCTTATACGGACGCGAGCCAATCGGTGGCGGACGGTGGCGGGCGCGTCACCGAGCTCATGGCCAAGCCGCTGTTCAATTTCTTCTGCCCGGAACTCACCGGATTCGTGCAGCCGCTGGCGGGCGAGTTCGCCGCGTACCGTGACCTTCTGTGCAGCGTCCCGTTCCTCACCGGGTACGGGGTGGAGCTGGGCATCATGGTGGATGTGCTGGAGGACGCGGGCCTCGGCGCGATGGCCCAGGTGGATCTGGGGGCGCGGCAGAACCGGCACCAGCCGCTGTGGGATCTCAGCCTGATGAGCTCGGCGGTGCTGCGCGCGATGGCCAGCCGGGCGTCAGTGCCGCAGCGGGGCATCGGCGCCCCCGGCACCCCCGGGGTGCGGACCCTGAGCCGCCCCGAGGTGTACCTGCACGCGGTGGCCTCCGCCACCGGGCTGCGGCTGGATGAGCACCTCAACGAACTGCACGAGCGGCCCCCGCTGGCCCAGATCATGCCGGCCGAGCGAGACCAGGAGACGGTCGCCTGACCGGCGCGGGGTTACCGGGCCGGGGAGCCCGCCGCCAGCATGACGATGGTGAAGGCGGCCCCCTGCGGATCGGCGATCACCGCGAGGCGGCCGGGCGGGGCGTCGGCAGGCGGTACCGCCACCTGGCCGCCCAGTTCGGCCGCCCGGGCCGCGGCCGCGTCGCAGTCTGTTACCGCGAAGTACACGACCCAGCGCGGCGCGACTCCTTCCGGCCAGTTCTCGTCCATGTGCACCAGGCCGCCGACCGCGCGGCCGCCGAGCCGCCACTCGGTGTAGGTCATCGGGCCCATCTGGCTGGTCTCGGCCTCCCAGCCGAACACGCGCCCGTAGAAGCGGGTCGCCGCCTCGGTGTCCTGGCAGGCCAGTTCGCTCCAGCAGAAGCAGCCGGGCTCGTTGACCCGCCCGCAGCCGGGAAAGGCGCCTGGCTGCCAGGCCGAGATCAATGCGCCCTGATCGTCGGCGAACATGGCCATCCGGCCCTGGCCGTCCACGTCCAGCGGGGGCACGATCACCTGGCCCCCCGCCTTCGTCACCTTCGCCGCCGTGGCCTCGATGTCGGTCACGCTGACGTAGGTGTTCCAGGCGGCGGGCTGCCCTGCGGCCGGGCTGGGCATCATCGCGGCCACCACCCGGCCGGGAAAGTCCGCCGGCGCCGTCCCGGCCGGGGCGAAGAAGGTGTAGGCGGCATCCCCGCCGCCGGGGGCGGCGTAGGACGCCCAGCCGAACAGGCCGGTGTAGAAGGCCAGGGACGCGGCGGGCTCAGCCGTGGACAGGTCCACCCAGCATGGCGTGCCGGGCGGATACTCGCTCATCACGGGCATCGCGGCGTCCTCCCCCTGGCCGACGGGACCTTCCTGGCCTGGCTCCGGGCCCTGGCCATCGCGGTCATCGTGGCTGCAGCCCTCCCCTGGCCCCGCCACCATGGCCCCGCTGACCCTACATCCGCCGGGGTCCGCGCGCCGGTCGTTGCGAGGCCGGTTCCGCTGCCTTGGGCACGGGCCCTCGCCCGGGACCGCGCTCTCGCCGGGAACAGCGCGGGCGCGTACTCTTGCGATGTGCCACGTTACGAGTACCGGTGCCGGGCCTGCGGATCGACGTTCGAGCGGACCCGGCCGATGAGCGAAGCGTCCGACCCGTGCCTGTGCCCCGAGGGTCACGATGACACGGTCAAGCTGCTGTCCGCGATCTCGGTCGGCGGCCGGGCCAGCTCGCCCGGGCCGCGCTCCGGCGGTGGTGGCGGTGGCTGCTGCGGCGGCGCGTGCGGCTGCGGCTGACCCGGGCCGCCCCGCGTGCTCCCCCCCGAGCGCTATTACGCCGAAATCACCGCCAGCACCCAGTCCCTGGGCGCGCTGGTTGACGGGGCCGATCTCACCCTGAAGGTGCCCACCTGCCCGGACTGGACGCTGCGGCAGCTGGCCACGCACGTCGGCCGGGCCCAGCGCTGGGCCGCTCAGATCGTCAGCCTCCGGTCGGCCGAGGCCATCGCCTTCCGCGAGGTCCCCGACGGGCGGATCCCGGACGACCCGGCCGAGCACGCCGGATGGCTGCGGGCCGGCGCGGACCGGCTGGTCACCGTGGTCGGACAGGCGGAGGACGTCCCGGTCTGGGCGTTCGGCCACCAGCGGCCGGCCAGCTTCTGGGCCCGGCGGATGACCCACGAGACCGCGGTGCACCGCGCCGACGCGCAGCTCACCGTCAGTCGCGGTGAGGGGCAGCCCACCGCCATCGCCGCGGACGTCGCCGCCGACGGGATCGACGAGTGGCTGACCGAGCTGGCCGGGCCGGGCGATGGCGCTCCTGACGTGCGCGCCGCCGGGCTCGCCGAAGGTGAATCCCTGCACGTGCACGCGGCGGACGTACCGGACGGGACGGGCGAGTGGCTGGTCACCCACGACCCGGCCGGGATCACCGTGCGCCGGGTCCACGAGAAGGGCACCATCGCCCTCCGGGGCGGGGCGTCGGACCTGCTCCTGGTGTTGCTGCAGCGGCTCCCGCCCGATACTCCGGCGGTCCAGCTGCACGGCGACCCGGCCGTCTTGCGCCGCTGGCTGGACCAGACCCGCTTCTAACGGACCGGCCGGTTCAGGCCCCGAGCCCGGCCAGCCCCGGCGAGGATCACAACACCGCGTCGCGGGTGATCTTGACCCCCTCCTGCGGGCCAGGATCGTCCAGCATATTCAGCAGCACCGGCTTGCCGGTCAGCTCCTCCAGCTCAGCGCGGAGCCGGGCGGCCTCCGCACCGCCATGGCCATGCACCACGCCCGGCCGGGCGGCCTCGATATCCACCCGGACCTGGTCCAGGTCCCCGCCGACCGACACCGCGGATACTCCGGCCGCCCGTCCTATCCGCCGGCGCACCACCTCACCGATCTCCTCGATGCGCAGCGCCTGGACCGTCATGATCTCCGAACCGGCAGCGACCCCTGCCTCCTCGACCCCGGCCATCTCCATGTGATCTGCCAGCAGCCGGTTCGCCATGTCCCGCCGGGCCGGCTCATCCGCCGCCGCATATGCCCGCGCCGCCTCGTCGGTCAGCTCCAGGTCCACATGCGGATTCAGGTACACCCGCAACGCCACTGGCTGGCCCCGATCACGCCCGGTGATGACCACGCGGCGGGCGACGGTGTACTTCTCCCCGGTCTCGGCCATTCGGGCCCGGACCTGCTTCTTGAACACGCTGTCGTCAGTCACGCCATGTCCCTCGCGGCGACGCTGCCCCGCGCCCTGATCGCCTGGCTCAGCGGTGACTGATCTCTCAGATAGCGCGAACCGGCGGCCCTTGTCCTCACCGCCACCGCGGACGCGGGCCACGGCGGCTCGGAGTACGGCAGGCGCTCCTGCCTGCATCCCAGGCTACCCAGCCTGCCTCAAACCAGCACATCCCGGCCGCTCACCAGCCGTCAACGCGTGCCGATCCACTGGCCGGCTGCGATGATGGCGCAGCGGTTAGTCAGTTCCGCACCGGGCCTGGCGTGCTGGCGTGATCACCGCACTCGACGGGTGCGGCAGGCAGCCGTCTATGAGCGGCGGCTGCGGGCCTGACTCCGCAGGAGTCTCTCTCTGGTTACCGCTGGCGGGCTGCCCGGAGCAGGCTCAGTAGTTCTGCGCGTTCGGCGCTGTCCAGGCCCGCGTAAGCCATCCCGGCCAGGGCGTCCGTGCGCCGTTCGGCGGCGGCCAGGCGCTGCGCGTCCCGGTGAGTGACTGCCGGGTACGGCGGATCCCAGCCGTTGGCGGCGGCCTTGGCCGGGCCGCGGCCGGCCAGGATCGCCGCGAGCGGGGTCAGTCCCTCGGCGCTCACGGCGAGCAGGTGCCCGCCGCCGCGATGCTCACGGAGCCGCAGCAGGGCCAGGCCCGCCCGGGCCGCCGGATCGCCGGCCGGGTCCGGCCAGGCCCGCCAAGCGGCGAACAGCCCGCGGCTGCTGGCGTCGGCGGCGCCCACCACCCGCCCGGCCAGGCCGGCCAGGCGCTCGATCCCGGGCAGGCCGGCCAGGTGACGGCGGGCCCAGGTGATGCACAACCGGACATCCTCGCTGACCAGTACATCTGGTCCGGCGGCCGCCAGCGCCGCTTCCCAGGCTGGGCGCACGAGATCGGGTGCGAAGAACCCGCAGACGGCCGTGACGACATCCGCGTTGACCGGGCCCAGAACCCCCGCGCGCGCTCCGAAATAGAACGCCCAGCGACCCAGGCCCAGCCGCCGCCCGGTCTCGGCGAACGACACCTCGTGCCCGAACGCCGCACCCACCTGGCCGACTGCCTGGCTGGCCCGGCGGGCCGTTTCTGCTGGCGTCAGCGCGGGCTCGCTCCCGGTGGCCATGCCCATGAGACTGGCAGGCGACCTGCCGCCCGGGCAACGCCACGCGTTGGCTAGCAGCGGCGCCCGCCGCCGCTCAGGCCCGCGCGAGGAGGTTCTGCACCACCCGCCGGTGCCGGGATACGATCGCGGCCCAGAGGCCGCGGGCGACAGGGTTGTCCAGTTGCACGACGGTGGCGTAGAGCAGCGAGCCCGGCGAGCGCTGGAAGAGCAGTTCGCCGGACAGCCCGAGGCGGCCGCGGGCGCCCAGCAGCACGACGTCCGGGGCGTTGTGACGGATCTCCCAGCCGAGCACATGCCGCTCTGACTGCGCCGGGGCGAGCCGCAGGCCGAGCCCGGACCATCCCCTGGTGAGTGCACGGCGGGTGCTCTCCGGGGCGCCTTCCAGGATTTCCCGGGCCCAGTGCTCCGCCGTCCGGTCCTGGGCCAGCCCGGTGTCCACCAGGAAGGCGTCCTCGTAGTCAATGCGGTCGAGGGTGGCGAGCTCCCGGGCGCCGGCCGGCAGGGCGGTGGGCCGGACCCGCCCCGGCGGCTCCGCGTGCCGGTCGCCGGGATGACTGCCTGCATCAACGGTCATGTCAGCCGCTCCATCCATACAGTAGTGTATGGATCGAGGCTAGGCAGGCCTCCGGCGTGGTGTCAACGCCGCACGGGATGCGAGGGAGGCAGGCGATCGATGGCGGCCCCGACGCGCACGCCCCGGAGCACCTGGATCGAAGCCGGGCTCCGCGCGCTGGCCGCCGGCGGTCCGGACGCCGTCCGGATCGAGTCGCTGGCCAAGACGCTCGGCGTCACCAGAGGCGGCTTCTACTGGCACTTCACCGACCGGCGCGAACTGCTCGACGAGATGCTCGACACGTGGGAG
Organism: uncultured Actinomycetes bacterium; assembly: GCA_963718305.1. Taxonomy (GTDB): domain Bacteria; phylum Actinomycetota; class Actinomycetes; order Streptosporangiales; family Streptosporangiaceae; genus RYN-230. The sequence goes on along the minus strand of CAVQZG010000016.1, from coordinate 85,267 downwards.
CGGGCCACCATCGATGAGGTGATCGAGCGGGTCGAGGGCCAGGGCGGCGACCCCGAGGCCAGGCTGCTGCGGCTGCTCGGGCTCACCTCCCCGGGTGTGGTCGCGGTGGACCTGGCCGTCCGCGACTGGGCCCGGCACGAGCAGGCGGTGGCCGGGCGCCTCCGGCGCATCGACAACCGGCGGATGGACTACCTGCGCTCGCTGTTCGCCGCATTCTGCCCGGACGCGGACGAGGTCGAGACCCGCTGCCTGCTCTACTACTCGCTGCTGATCGGCAACCACTTCATCGCCGCCGATCACGGCGGGCTCAGCCGCACGGACGTGGTGAAGCTGGCCATAAGACGGCTCGGCCCCCCGTAGCCCGCTGCCGGTCAGGCGGGCGGCCGCGCCACGCTGATCCGCGGCTAAACCGGTTGCGCCGCTGGCGGGGCCAGGGTGTCGTGGAGGCATGCGGCAGCCAGTCGGGCTGGGAGAAGCGGCCGGATTCCTGGCTGAGCGGTACGCGGGCCGGGCGCGGGATGTGGCGGAACTGGGCGGTGGTGACTGGTCACGGGCCTTCTCGTTCCGGCTGGATGGCCGCGACCTCGTGGCCCGCTTCGGTCAGTACGGTGAGGACTTCGCCCGGGACCGGCAGGCGATGGCGCTGTCCGGGCCGGATCTGCCCGTCCCGCGGGTCCTGGAGACCGGCGGCGCGCTGGGCGGGGCGTACGCGATTTCCGAGCGCTGCTTCGGGGAGTTCCTGGAGGCCCTCGACGCACCCCGGTGGCGCCGGCTTCTTCCCGCGCTCCTGCGCGGCCTGGACGCCCTGCGGGACGCGCCGGCGCTGGACACCGGCGACGCCGGCCGCCGCCGATGGGCCGGCCGCCGCCGCCAGCTGGCGAGAGCAGCTCCAGGCCGAACTCGAAGACCGTCCTGGCCAGCGGGTGTCCGGCTGGCGGGCGGCCCTGGCTGGGTCAGCGGAGCTGGACGCTCTGTTCAGCGCTGGCGAACGCGCGGTCTGCGGGCTGCTGGATGCCTGCCCGGACCTCCGCCACGTGCTGCATCGCGACCTGCTCAACCGCAACGTCCTGGTGGCGGCGGACGGCTCCCGGCTCACGGCGGTCTTCGACTGGGGGTGCTATTCCCTGGGCGACTTCCTCTACGAGGTCGCCTGGTTCACCTTCTGGGCCCCCTGGCACGCCGGACTGGCCGCCATCGACGTCCGGTCCGCGGTCCGCGGGCACTACCAGGCGGCCGGCCTGGACGTTCCCCGGTTTGATGAGCGCCTGCGCTGCTACGAGCTGCACATCGGCCTCACCCACCTGGCCTATTGCACGTTCACCGGCGATCCCGGCCGGCACCTGCCCTCGATCGCCCGGCGGACCCGGGAGATCCTCGGATCCCGGTGACGCGGCCGGCCCGCGGGTGACCAGGAGCTAGCCTTCGCGGCCCGGCTCGCCGTGCTGGGCGTTGGCCTTGCCGCGGCCCCAGTAAGCCTTGGCCGACACCTGCCCCCCGGGCACGCCGCGGGCTTCGAGCACCTCACGCAGCGCCAGCACCACCTTGGCCTCGCCGAACAGGTAGACGTGCCCGGTGCCGGGGGGCAGCTCGGCCGCCTGCAGCGCCGTGGCCAGGGCCGCGGGGTCACCGGCCGGCCCGCCATCGCGGGGCAGCCAGGTGACGCTGGCCCCGGCCGGCAGATCCGGCTTCTGCTCGTCGGCGGCCTCGGGGATCTCCAGGAACGCGGTCGCGCGGCCGTCCGCCGGCAGCGAGCCGGTCATCGCGAACACCGCGGCCAGCCCGGACTCGTCCGCGGCGAACAAGTGCCAGTCCGCCTCGGCCGCCACGAAGATCTTGCCGCGCGGGGCGATGCCCTCGATGGTGTCCCCGGGCTGGGCCGAGCGGACCCACTGCTCGCCGGGGCCGTCACCGTGCCGCACGATGTCCAGGGTGAGCAGCTGGCGGGTGGTATCCAGGGCCCGGATCGTGTACCGGCGGCGCACCGGGCGGTTGCCGTCCACCGCCACCAGCAGCATCACGTCCTGGCCGGGCCGGTACGTGAGGTCCGCGAGCTCGGGAGCGGTCAGCACCAGCCGCTGCATGTGCGGGGTGAGCTGGGCGTTGTCCGTGACCTCGAGCCGCATCCGGACGGTGCCCGCCAGCGGCCCCTTCAGCTCGGCGAACGGGTCATCGAGCTGCGCCGCCGCGGCGGCCGGAACAGAATCAGGCATCCCCCGATCCTATGCGGGCGGCAGGCGCGGATCCGTTCCCGGGGCGAACGCTTAGCTGACGGGCTAGTCGAAGCGCTCGACCAGGCGCATCTTGTTGGTCGCGTCGAGCGCCGCGACCTTGTAGGACTCGGCCAGGGTCGGGTAGTTGAACACCGCGTCCACCAGGTAGTCGACGGTGCCGCCGCAGCCCATCACCGCCTGGCCGATGTGCACCAGCTCGGTGGCCTGCGTGCCGAACACGTGCACGCCGAGCAGCGAGTGATCCTCGGGCGAGACGAGCAGCTTAAGCACGCCATAGGAGTCGCCGATGATCTGCCCCCGGGCCAGCTCGCGGTACCGGGACACGCCGACCTCGAACGGGACGCAGTCCGCGGTGAGCTGGTCTTCGGTCCGGCCGATGAAGCTGATCTCCGGGATGCTGTAGATGCCGATCGGCTGGAGCAGGTGGGTGGTGTGCACCGGCTCGCCTAGGGCGTGGTTCGCGGCCAGCCGGCCCTGCTCCATCGACGTGGCGGCCAGGGCGGGGAAGCCGATCACGTCGCCGACCGCGTAGATGTGCGGTACGGCGGTGCGGTAGAACTCGTTGACCTTGATCCGGCCCCGCTTGTCGGCCTCCAGCCCGGCCGCGGACAGGTTGAGCGCGGTGGTCACCCCCTGCCGGCCCGCCGAATACATCACGGTGTCGGCCGGGATCCGCTTCCCGCTGCGCAGCGTGGCGATCGCGCCCTCGCCCTTGGCCTCGACGGAGTCCACGATCTCACCGAAACGGAACGTCACGGCCAGGTCGCGCAGGTGGAATTTGAGCGCCTCGACGACCTCGAGGTCGCAGAACTCCAGCATCCGGTCCCGCTGCTCGACCACGGTCACCTTGCAGCCCAGCGCGGCGAACATCGACGCGTACTCCATGCCGATCACGCCGGCGCCGGCCACCACCATGGTGCGCGGGACCCGTTTGAGGTGCTGAATGCCGTCCGAGTCGATGACCGTCTTCTCGTCGAAGGCGACGCTGGCCGGCCGGGCGGGCTTCGTCCCGGTCGCGATGACCACCGAGTCGGCGGTGACCTTCCGTTCCCGGCCCGCGCCGTCGTCCACCGAGATCTCGTGCGGACCGAGGAAGGACGCGGTACCGCTGAGCACCGTGACCCGGTTGCGGGTCAGCTGGCTGCGCACCACGTCGTTCTCGCGGGTGACCACGTGCCGGGTCCGGTTGGCCAGGTCGGCGATGGTGATCTCGTCCTTGACCCGGTAGCTCTGCCCGTACATCTCGCGCTGGTCGAGGCCGGTCAGGTAGAGGACCGCCTCACGCATGGTCTTGGACGGGATGGTGCCGGTGTTGACGCAGACCCCGCCGAGCATGTCCGGCCGCTCGACGATCGCCACCCGGCGTTCCAGCTTGGCCGCCGCGATGGCCGCCTTCTGGCCGCCCGGGCCGGAACCGATGACCAGCAGATCAAAGTCGTGCACGCCTCCAGTGTGCGGGCGCGGGCGCGGGGCGTCCATGATCCGGGGCGATTCGTGCGGCTATGTTCCGCTAACGGCCAGGTTGATGGGCCAGTGGCCGCTAGAGCCAGCCGGCCCGGGCGCTAGCCAGGGCGCCGCCGGCGGGTGGCCGGCCCAGCTCGCCGGCCTGGACCCGGTCGATCAGCCGGCCCAGCGCCTCCAGGACCTCGGGCAGGCAGTCGCGCAGGCTCTGCGCGTCGGCTGCGGCGGCCGGATCGCCGCCCATACCCGCCTGCTGCAGGATTGCCTCGAGGTCGGCCAGATGATTCCCGACCCACTCGACGGGCGCGGCGGACAGTTTCTGGTCGAACACCCGCCTGCCTGGTTCCAGGCCGCGGGAGACGCCGGGGTGGTGGTGCGTCCGGTCGAAGCTGCCCGGCGGTCCGTCCACCGATTCGAGCAGGTCAACCCGCCAGATCAGGTCCCCGATCTCAATGGGCTGCGCCGAGTAGATCGAGCCCTGCAGCGGGCCGGGGGTGATCTTCCTGACCTCGAGGCGGACGCCGTGCTCCGGGCTTTCCTGGCCCTCGAACTTCGGGTCGGGGTCCACGAAGTAGAGGTCGCCCAGCACGACGGCCGTCCTCTCGAAGCCGAAGACGTACAGCACAGCAGCCCCTCCTCCGTTCACGCCGGCCCCAGCACGTCAGGACACTCAACCAGTCTGCGGCAGGAAACCAGGAGCGGAAAGGCCCCCGCCGCCGGTGGCCGGGCGGGATCTGAGCGCAGGCCGGCCCGGGTGTGATGGACAGCCGGTGAAACGCAGCAGAAACATATTCGTCATCAGGGGTAATGACAGCGGAACAGACCCCGCTTACGCTGCGCACGTGGCGGACATTTTCGACTCATACCAGCTGGCCGAGGCCTGGGATGAGATGTTCGAGCGGCCGGGCCGGCCGCGGGCACCCTACGCGGGGCTGCTCGCGGCCCTGCAGCCGCTGGATCCGGCGGAGCTGCGTTTCCGCTCGGATCAGCTGGCCCGGATGTTCACCGACCGCGGGGTCACCTACGACTATGCCGGCGAGGAACGGCCGTTCCCGCTGGACCTCATCCCCCGGGTGATGGACGCCGTGGAATGGGACCTGATCGTGCGGGGTGTCCGGCAGCGGGTGCTCGCCCTGGAGGCCTTCCTGGCCGACGTCTACGGTCCGCGCCACGTCTTCGCCGACGGTGTCCTGCCCTGGCGGGTGGTCTGCACGTCGCAGCGATTCCACCGCGAGGTAGCGGGACTGGAGCCGCCGAACGGGGTCCGCGTTCATGTGGCTGGCATCGACCTGGTCCGGGATGGGGCGGGCCAGGTGCGGGTGCTGGAGGACAACGTCCGGATCCCGTCCGGGGTCAGCTACGTCATCGAGAACCGGCTCGCGATGACGCGGACCTTCCCGGCCCTGTTCTCCGAGCAGCATGTGCATCCGGTGTACAGCTATCCGGCCGAGTTGCTCGCCGCGCTGCGCGCGGCGGCGCCCGCGGGCACGCCGGACCCGGTCGTGGTGGTGCTCACCCCGGGCACCGCCAACGCCGCCTATTTCGAGCACGCCCTGCTGGCCCGCCTGATGGGCGTGGAACTGGTCGAGGGCGGCGACCTGACCTGCGCCGGCAACCGCGTGTACGTGCACACCACGCAGGGACTGCGCCCGGTGGATGTCATCTACCGCCGGGTGGACGACGACTTCCTGGACCCGCTGCAGTTCCGTCCCGACTCGGTGATCGGCTGCCCCGGCATCATCAACGCGGCCCGGTCCGGGCACGTGACCATCGCGAACGCGATCGGCAACGGGGTGGCCGACGACAAGCTGCTCTACACCTGGGTCCCCGACCTCATCCGCTATTACCTGAGGGAGGAACCGCTGCTGGAAAACGTGGAGTCCTACCGGCTCGACGACCCCGAACGGCTGCACTGGGTGCTCGGGCACCTGGATCAGCTGGTCCTCAAGCCGGTGGACGGCGCCGGTGGGAGCGGGATCGTCATCGGCCCCCGGGCGGACGAGGCCACCCTGGACACGCTGCGCGCCCGGGTGGCGGCGCAGCCCCGGGGCTGGATCGCCCAGCAGCCGGTGGCCCTGTCCACCTCGCCGGTGCTCATCGGTGAGACCCTGGCCCCCCGGCACATCGACCTGCGCCCGTTCGCGGTCAACAACGGGAACGACGTCTGGCTGCTGCCCGGCGGGCTGACCCGGGTCGCGCTCCCGGAGGGGGAACTGGTGGTCAACTCGAGCCGCGGCGGGGGGTCCAAGGACACCTGGGTGCTGGTCCCGCCCGGCGAGCCTGAATCACCCGGCGCCGGGCCGGCCGTGGTGTCGGCGGGCGATCAGGCCGGCCCGCCGCTGGTTTCATCTCCCTCGCTGCCGCGCGAGGTCGCGGTCGACCGGCAGAGCGGACCGCCCATGGAAGACCAGCAATGACCAGCGGCCTGCTCAGCAGGATCGCCGAGACGCTGTTCTGGACCGGCCGGTATATCGAGCGGGCGGACGACACGGCCCGCATGGTCGATGTGTACGTGCACCGGATGCTTGAGGAGCCGCACACCGACCAGGAGGCCGACTGCCGGGCCCTGCTCGCGGTCCTCGGCATGCCGGCCGCAGAGGGCGCGCGGCTGGACATCGGGATGACGCTCCACCAGTCGGCGTACGACCAGCAGAACCCGAGCGCGATCGCCGGCGCGATGATGGCCGCCCGCCGGGGCGCGCGCAGCGTGCGTGAGGTGATCTCCAGCGACATGTGGGAGTGCCTCAACGTGACCAGTCACGGGCTGGTCACGCGGCGCAAGTCCGCGGAGCGGCTCGGCCCGCATGTCTTCCTCGAATTCATCCGGGAACGGGCCGCGCTGTTCTTTGGCCTGGCCGATTCGACCATGAGCCACGACGAGGCCTGGCGGTTCCTGGTGCTCGGCCGCAGCCTGGAGCGGGTGGACATGACCGCCCGGCTGCTGCTGGCCCGGATGCCGGCCACCCCGTACGAGGTGGGCTGGCCGATGCTGCTCCGCTCCTGCGGGGCCTACGAGTCCTTCATCCGCAGCCGCACCTGGACCGGCGACCCGCAGCAGGTGGTCGAGTTCCTGCTGATGGACCGGCTGTTCCCGCGGTCGGTGGTGCATGCGCTGGCCACCGCGGAGGAAGCACTCGCCGCCCTCGACCCGGCGGCAGGCGGCTCGGCCCTGACCGACCCGGCCCGCCGGTCGATCGGCCAGCTGCGGACCCGGCTGGAATACGCCGACCCCGAGCAGCTCCCCAGCCTGCTGCCGGACCTGCTGGCTACCCTGCAGCGCAGCTGCGGGCAGGCGAGCGAAGCGATCACGGACCGATACTTCATCTATGAGCAGCCCGTGATCTGGGCTCAGGAGTGCTGATCGGTGAGCTGGCTGCTGGAGATCGTCCACGAGACCCGGGTGCGCTACCAGGGCGCCGCCCGTGCCTCTTACAACGAGGCCCGGATGACCCCGCTCACCCTGCCCAGCCAGACCGCGCTGCAGACCCGGGTGTCCGTCGGGAACGGGACACCCGTCTGGGCGTATCACGACTACTGGGGCACCGTGGTCAGCTCGTTCGACATCCAGGCCCCGCACAACGAGCTGACCGTGCGGTCGCACGCGATGGTGGAAACCAGCGTGGCCCCCGCTCCCCCGGACCCGCTGGCCTGGGTCGAGCTGCACGCCGGGGCGGACACCGGGCTGGTGGCCGAGTACCTGGCCGCGACGCCCCGCACCACCGTGGACGCCGCGCTGGCCGAGGCGGCCCGGGAGCGGACCCGGGGCGCTGACCCGCTGGAGACGGCCTCGGCCATCGCGGCCTGGGTCCGGGAGCGGGTGGAGTACATGCCGGGGGCGACCGAGGTGCAGACGAGCGCCCAGGAAGCCTGGGACAAGGGACAGGGTGTCTGCCAGGACATCGCGCACCTGACCGTCGCACTGCTCCGCGAGACCGGCCTGCCCGCCCGTTACGTGTCCGGATACCTGCACCCGCGCCCCGAGGCGGGACTCGGCCAGGCCGTCGCCGGGCAGAGCCACGCCTGGGTCGAGTACTGGGCCGGGGACTGGGTGGCCGCGGACCCGACCAACCAGGCCTCGGTCGGTGAGGGCCACGTGGTCGTGGCCCGGGGCCGGGACTACGCCGACGTACCGCCGCTGAAGGGCATCTACCACGGCGCCCCGAGTGTCGCCATGGACGTGACCGTCGAGGTGACCCGGCTGGCCTGACCCGGCTTTACCAGAGCTATGCCTAATCGGGGCCGACACCGCCCCCCAGCCAGCCGGGAGCACTGACCGCCTCGCATAGGCTGGGAGTCATCCCAAAAGCCCTCCAGTGATGGCGTGATACATGGCTGAGCTGCTCATTCTCGTCGTTGTCGCAGGTCTGGTACTCCTCTACGCGGCCGACCGTGCCCGCAAGCTCCGGGCGAGAGCCCGGCGTATGGGCGCGATGAATGACCGGCTCGACGCGGCCGCCGCGAAGGTCGATGAGCAGCAGGAACGGAAGCAGGCCAGGGTCAGGGCGAGCGCGGAACTGACCTCCGTGCTGCCTGCGATCAAGCGGCCGCCGCTGACCCTGCCCGGCGTGCCGGGACCCGCAGCCGGGCCGGAGGAAGAAGATCCCGCGGCCGTGGAGCAGGAAGCCGGGCCGGCCGCGGAAGGGTTCCCCGACGACACGCCGGCCGCGGCTGAGCCGCGCGACGACACTCCGGACGGCATCGCGGCGGAGGAGAGCCCGGCCGCCCAGACCGGACCGGACGCGGCGGACGAGCCCCGCCGCCGAGGACAGTCGCGCCGCCGCCGAAGAAGTGGCGCCCGAGCCGATCCGCGCGCCGGAAGGTACGCTGACCATGGACCGGGTGGTGGTCCCGGACGCCACCCCGGCACCGAAGCTCCAGCTGACGTCCGACGGCACCCTGATCATGCCGCCGGTGCCGGGCCAGGGGCCGGCGCCGGCGGGCGAGACCGTCCCCCCTCCGGCCCCATCGCGAGGCCGGCCCCGGGCCAGCCAGCGCCAGGCCAGCCAGCGCCGGGCCGGCCAGCCCCGGACCAGCCAGCCCCGGACTGGCCACGCCCGGACCAGCCAGCAGGGCACAAGCCAGGAGTAAGGGCGACCGGGACTAGCTACACTTGCGGTGGGAAATTTCGTCGGCATCTCCCCCATGCCGCGTCCCGGCTTCCGATTGAGTAGAGGTTCCAGTGCAAACGTTCTCGCGTGTCGTCGAGCTGGCGGCCAATGGGGCCGCCCAGCCCAGCGAGGACGAAGTGCTGGCCGCGCTCGCGCCGCGGTTCGCGCTGGGTGCGGCGGGGCGGCCGCGTACCCTGCACCGCACCTGGCTGGACACCTTCGACTGGCGGCTGCACCGGGCCGGGCTCACTCTTGAGTACGTCACCGGCCCGCGGCCTGCGGAGCTGGTGCTGGCCACCGCGGCCGGGGATCTGGTCCGCCAGCCCGCGGGCCGGCTGAGCTGGCCGGCCCTGGTGCCGGACCTGCCGCCTGGCCCGGTGACCGCGGTGATCCGCCCGGTGGCCGGGATCAGGGCCCTGCTGGCCACCGTCCGGGCCACCAGCGCGGTCCAGGACCTGCGGGTGCTTAACCCGGACACCAAGACGGTCGCCTGGATCAGGGCGGACCGGACCACGGTGAGCCATCCGGCGGCGGCCCAGCTGCCGGCCCGGCTCCAGGTGACCGCGGTCCGCGGCTACCAGCCCCAGGCCGAGCGGGTCGGCGAGATGCTGGCCGCCGCGGCAGGACTCGACGGCCCCCCGGCCTGGCCGCTGGATGCCGCCCTGGCCGCCGCGGGCCAGCGCGCCGAGGCGTACAGCAACAAGGTGAGCGTCCCCCTCGACCCGGGCATGCCCGCCCGGGCCGCCCTCCAGGCGGTGCTGCTGCAACTGCTGGACACGCTGGAGGCCAACGTGGCCGGCACCATCCGGGACATCGACACCGAGTTCCTGCACGATCTGCGGGTCGCCGTCCGGCGGACCCGGTCCGCGCTCAAGCTCGCCGGGGACGTCCTGCCCGCCAGCCTGCCGGCCCGGTTCCGTCCCGAGTTCAAGTGGCTGGGCGACCTGACCACGCCTACCCGGGACCTCGACGTCTACCTGCTGAGCTACGACGAGATGACCACCGCCCTGGTGTCCGCCGCGCCAGCCGAGCTCGAGCCGTTTCACGCGCACCTGGCCGGCCGCCGCGTCATCGAGCAGCGGGCCCTGGCCCGCGGGCTGCGGTCGGCGCGGTTCTCGCGGCTGGCCTGTGACTGGCGCGGCGCGCTCACCGGCCTCACCGTGCCCCGCGGCGGCGAGCGGACCGCGGACCTGGCCGCCAGGCGGCTGCGCCGGGCGCACGCGCGGGTGCTCCGCGAGGGGCGGGCGATCAGCGCGGGCTCCCCCGCGGAGCAACTGCACGACTTGCGGAAACGGTGCAAGGAACTGCGCTACCTGCTGGAGATCTTCGCCTCGGTCTTCGACCCGCAGGCCTACCAGCGCGCCCTGAAAGACCTGAAGGGCTTGCAGGATTGCCTCGGCGAGTTCCAGGATCGCCAGGTACAGCAGCAGGAGATACGGGAGTTCGCCGACCAGATGATCGCCGACCGGGCTCTGTCCCCTACCCCGGTGCCCGCCACCGCCTTCCTCGCCATGGGCGAACTGGCTGGCGGGATCGGCCACGCCCAGCGGCGGGCCCGGGCCCAGTTCGCCGACCAGTTCGGTGAATTCGCCAGCCCGGCCAGCGAGCGCAGGTTCCAGGACCTGATCGCCAGTGCTGGCCAGGACCGTGGTGCCCAGGACCGTGGTGCCCAGGACCGTGGTGCCCAGGACCGTGCTGGCCGGGACCGTGCTGGCCAGAACGGTGCCCGCCAGGACCGTGGTGCGGGCCGATGAAGATACTGGCCACCTACAACATCAAGGGCGGTGTCGGGAAGACCTCGACCGCGGTCAACCTGAGCTACCTGGCCGCCCAGGATGGGCTGCGGGTGCTGCTCTGGGATCTGGACCCGCAGGCCGCCGCCAGCTTCCTGTTCCGGATCCGGCCGCGGGTCAAGGGCGGCGGCAAGGCGCTGATCAAGGGCAGCCGGGAGATCGATGACTCGATCAAGGGGACCGACTTCGCGGATCTCGACCTGCTCCCCGCCGACTTCACCTACCGGAACCTGGACCTGGTCCTCGGGGCCACCAAGAAGCCGACCCGGCGGATCGCCCGGCTCCTCGCCCCGCTCAGCGATCAGTACGACGTCATTTTCCTCGACTGCCCCCCAGGTATCTCGCTGCTGTCGGAGAGCGTCCTGCAGGCCGCCGACACCCTGATCGTCCCGCTGATCCCGACGGTGCTGTCGCTGCGCACCCTGGACCAGCTCACCGACTTCCTGGCCAGCTTCGACGGCCAGCGGCCGGGGGTGCTCGCGTTCTTTTCCATGATCGACAGGCGCAAGCGGCTGCACCGGGAGATCGCCGAGAGCCTCCCGGCCGAGCGCGACGATGTGGCCGCGGCCGTCATCCCTTCCCTGACGCAGATCGAGCGGATGTCGGTGGAGCGCGCCCCGGTGGCGGCGTTCGCGCCGCACAGCCGCGCCGCCGAGTGCTACCAGGCCTTGTGGGCGGAAGTACGGGCCCGCACCCTCTGACGCCCGCCGCTCCCGGACGCCCCGCCCGGGGCCCGCAGGCGGCGCCGCCTCCGGGTCACCTGCGCCCGGGCCTGGCGCGGACCCCTCCCGTTAGAGATAACAGAGGGTTACCATCGGGGAGTTTGTCACCGAATGCAGGCCCGCGCCACCCTCTCGCGGAGCATGCTATTAATTGGAGCCGCATCGGTCCAAAGGGGGGGACACATGAGCCAACGCCTGATCCGGCTGGAAATGCCTGTCTTCCCGGACCGGCGGATGTTCCGGGTACACGACTCGACGGTGGACCCGGACGCCCCCGGGGGCCCGCTCGCCCCGGTGGGCACGCTGGTCAGCGTGAACCGGGAACAGCTATGGGTGGGCAGCCTGCAGGAGCACATCGGGGTCCGGCTGACCATCGAGGAATGGGACACCCCGCCGCCCGCCTTCGGCGACGCCTGGGAGGACGAGGCCAAAGCCGCGCTGTACCTGCGCGGCCAGCTCAGCGTGGACATGGGCTCGGCGGGCCGGGCGGTGGAGAGGCTGACCCTGGCCGGCGGCGTCGGCGACTACGTGGTCCGGGTCTACGCCCGGAACCGGCGTGAGGTCATGCGGCTCTACGAAGAGATGTTCGATCGCGGGGTGGACCCGCTCAGCGACGAGTTCCAGCAGGCCAGGAAGAACCTCGAGGGCCTGGAGCAATACCTGCTGCAGTTCTGGCGCGAGTACTGACGCCCTGGGCGCGAGGGGTGCGGACCGGCCTACTGGGCGGGCGTGCCCCGCGCTTGCTGATGCGCGGAGGCCGGGCTGGCCGAGGTGCCCGCGTGGGTGCTGGGAGCCTGGCTGGCCGCCGAGCTTGCGGCCGCTGAGGCGCCGAGGGCGGGGCTCGCGCTGGCTGGCGCGGCACTGGCCTGTGCCGCACTGGCCTGCGGGGACGAATGACCCGGGTGCGACGGTGCGGTCATCACCGGGTGGGCGGGCGAACTGGCCTTGCTGCCCGCGTGCCGGTCGGTCCCGGTCCGGAACGGGACCAGTGCGTAGACCACCAGCGACACCGACGCGACGACCAGCAGGGTCATCAGCGACGCCACCAGCCGGAGCCGGCGCATGCGCAGGGTCGTGATCCGGCGGGACGCGCCGAACGAAGCCATCCTCGTGGCGAGCGCCGGGTCGGCGCTGGCGAGGCCGCGCTCAATCTGATCCAGGATGCGCTGCTCATCCATGGATAGCGCCATAAGGGCTACCTCCACCCCGCCGGGCCGGTGGGAACTTTCTCTTACTATCCCCCACGTCAAGATCGTTAGCCGCAGTTCCCGGTGCTGTAACGGCTTTGCGAACGTGCTGCCTGCTGGCGGCGCGGGGGTCCTCAGCACAGCTTCCCGTCCCCCGGAGCCGACGGCAATCGAAGAGGTGCTCGATCAGCATTGCCTGTATCGAACTAAAATTCTAGAGTAGTCGTCATGCGATGGGAGGAACTGCGGATCCGTCCGGACGCTCCGCGCGGCCCGGCCGGCCGGGCGGCGGCGCCCGCGCTGTTCGAGCGGGGCGCCATCACCAGGTCGTTCGATACGCCGGGCTTCCGCGGCATGACGTTCTTCGAGGTGCACGCGCGCAGCGTGATCAACCGGGTGCCCGACTCCTCGCGGGTCCCGTTCCGCTGGACTATTAATCCCTATCGGGGATGTAGCCATGCATGTTCCTACTGCTTCGCGCGCAATTCGCACACGTACCTGGACCTGGACGCCGGCCATGACTTCGACTCCAAGATCGTGGTCAAGGTCAACGCCCCGGACCTGGTCCGCAAGGAGCTGAACTCCCGCAAGTGGCAGGGCGAGCACATCGCCATGGGCACCAACGTGGACGTCTACCAGCGCGCCGAGGGCAAGTACCAGCTGATGCCGGGAATCCTGCAGGCCCTGCTCGACGCCCGCAACCCCTACTCCATCCTGACCAAGGGCACGCTGATCCTTCGTGACCTCGACCTGCTGCTGGCGTCCGCGGAGGTCACCGATGTGGGCCTCAGCGTGTCGGTCGGCTGCGCCGACGAGGATCTGTGGCGGACGCTCGAATCGGGCACGCCCAGCCCCCGGCGGCGGCTGGGCGTGTGTGCCACGCTCAGCGAGCACGGGCTGCGCTGCGGGGTGCTGATGGGCCCGGTCGTTCCATACCTGTCCGACTCCCCCGCCCAGCTGGAATCCACCGTCCGGCAGATCGCCGAGGCTGGCGCCACCCACGTCAGCCCCATCGTCCTGCACCTGCGGCCCGGTGCCCGGGAGTGGTTCCTGGCCTGGCTGGGCGAGCATCACCCGGACCTGGTTCCCCGCTACCGCGGGCTGTACGGTCGCGGGGCCTACGCGCCCAAGGACTACCAGCAGCGGATTGCCGGGCAGGTCCGCGAGCTCGCGGAGCGCTACCACGTCGGGCGCGCCAGCCCGCCGCCGAACCAGCGCACCTGGCGCCGCGCGACCCCGCCCGCCCCGCCCGAGCCCGCCGAAGAGCAGCTCACCCTGCTCTGACCCCGTCCCGGCCCGCACCTCAGGACCGGACCGGGCGGCTGTCCAGCCCTGAGCCCCCGACTCTGACGTTGACGTCAAGGCTCGGTATGATGTTTGAGGTGCTGGACGGTTCAGCCGCAACTCTGAGACTTCCGCCCAGCAACCCAGCACGCCAGGACACTTCGGCTCACCAGCCCTTCCGTACTTTGCAAGGAGACTTAATGCCGGTGGCAGGACAAGCGCAGCCCGCGCCCTCAGCCGTAGATGGGCGGGGCGTCCACTACAAGTGGATCGCGCTGTCGAACACCACGCTCGGGATCTTGATGGTCACGATCAACCAGTCGATCTTGCTGATCTCGCTGCCCGCCCTGTTCCGGGGCATCCAGCTCAACCCGCTGGTCCCCGGGAACACCTCGTACTTCCTCTGGGTTTTCATGGGCTTCACGCTGGTCACCGCGGTGCTGGTGGTCAGCCTGGGCCGGGTCGGGGATATCTACGGCCGGGTCAAGATGTACAACCTGGGCTTCGCCATCTTCACGCTCTTCTCGATCCTGCTGTCGGTGACCTGGCTCACCGGGACGCAAGGGGCGTTGTGGATCATCGTCATGCGCGTGTTCCAGGGAGTCGGCGGCGCGTTCCTGTTCGCCAACTCCACCGCGATCCTGACCGACGCCTTCCCGCAGAACGAGCGGGGCAAGGCGATGGGCATCAACGGCATCGCCGCGATCGGCGGCTCGTTCCTCGGCCTGATCCTGGGCGGAGTGCTCGCCCCCATCGAGTGGCGGCTGGTCTTCCTGGTCTCGGTCCCGTTCGGCCTGTTCGGCACGGTCTGGGCCTACCTCAAGCTCCGCGACAACGGGATCCGAATCCCGGCCAAGATCGACTGGCTGGGCAACGCGCTGTTCGCGATCGGGCTAATCGCGCTGCTCACCGGCATCGTGTACTCCCTGCTCCCCTACGGCGGGCACCCCACCGGGTGGACCAACCCCTGGGTGCTGGCTGGCATCTTCGGCGGGATCGCCATCCTCATCCTGTTCGGCTGGGTGGAGACCAGGGTGGCGCAGCCGATGTTCCGGCTGGACCTGTTCAAGATCCGCGCGTTCACCGCCGGCAACATCGCGGGCCTGCTCGCCGCCCTGGGCCGCGGCGGCATCCAGTTCATGCTGATCATCTGGCTGCAGGGCATCTGGCTGCCGCAGCACGGCTTCGGCTTCAACCAGACCCCGCTGTGGGCCGGCATCTCGATGGTTCCCCTCACGATCGGGTTCCTCATCGTCGGCCCGCTGGCCGGAGCGCTGTCGGACCGCTACGGCGCCCGGCTGTTCGCCACCGCCGGGCTGATCGTGTCCGGCGCCTCGTTCATGCTCCTGGAGTTGCTGCCGATCAACTTCAGCTACATCTGGTTCGCGCTGCTGATCTTCATGTTCTCGGTGGGCATGGGCCTGTTCTTCTCGCCCAACCAGGCCGCGGTCATGAACAGCCTGCCCGCGGACCAGCGCGGCGCCGGCGCCGGGATGCTGAACACGTTCCAGAACTCGGCCACGGTGCTGTCCATGGGCCTGTTCTTCACCATCGTCACGCTGGGCCTGGCCGACCACCTGCCGGCTTCCCTGTACCGGGGGCTGGTCAACGCGGGGGTCGCTCCCCCGGCCGCGCACCTGGTCGCGAACGAGCCGCCCATCGGCAGCCTGTTCTCGGCGTTCCTCGGCTATAACCCGATCAAGGAACTGCTCGGCCCGACCGGGGCGCTGAACCACCTGAGCCCCCACCAGCTCGCGTACGTCACCGGCCGCTCGTTCTTCCCCAAGCTGATCGAGCAGCCCTTCGCCGATGGCCTGCACCTGGCCTTCACCTTCGCCGCCATCGCCACGGTCGTGGCCATCGTCGCCTCCGCGTTCCGGGGCCAGCGTTACCTGGACGGGAAGGAGCCGCTGAGCGACGAGCTGGCCGACGGGGCCGCCGAGATCGGCGGGATCACCGGCTTCGTGGAGCCGGTCGCGTCCTCAGACGCCGACCTCCCGGCCAACGGGAACGGCCACGGCCACCTGGCCACCGCCGAGCAGTCCGGCGGGATCGCCGCGGACCGCGGAACCGATTCCCCGGGAAGCAGCTGAGCGGGATGGGCACGACGGCGCACCGCGGCGCCGCAGCCACCGCACCCGCCGCCGGGCCGCAGCCGGCGGCGGGTGAGCCCCTGCTGGGCATCGGCGCCGCGGCCGAGCGGGCCGGGGTGTCCGAGCGGGCCCTGCGCTACTACCAGCAGCTGGGCCTGCTCGTCCCGGCCTGCACGCCGGGCGGCCTGCGCCGGTACTCCGAGGAGGACCTGGCCCGGGTGGCCCGCATCCGCGAGCTGCAGACCCTGCTCGGCCTCAACCTGGACGAGATCGCCGTGGTGCTGCGCAACGAGGACCGGCTCGCGGAGATCCGGCTGAGTTATCACGACGAGCGGACCAGCGACTCCGAGCGCCGCAGGCTGACCCGGGAATGCCTCACCCTGCAGGAGAGCCTGCGGGCTACCGTCGAGGCCAAGCGGGTCGCGCTGGAGGGCTTCCTGGCCGACCTGGATGCCCGCATCCGCAAGTGCCGCGACCTGCTGGCCAGCCAGCCGGAACCGGCGGCTGGCCAGCAGGACGCCATCCAGCACGACCACGGCGAGCCCGCCTCACTCGGCGGCGATCGCCCGGAGCACGGGTAGCCGGGCCGCCCGCCGCGCCGGGCGGATGGCCGCGACCACGCCCGCCACGGCGCCCAGGACCGCGATGACGATCAGCTGCGTTCCCGGGAAGCTGACCATGGTCAGGCCCGAGGAGCGCGCCCCGGCCTCGGCCAGGGCCCAGCCACCGAACCCGCCGAGCAGCAGCCCGCCGGCCGTGCCGAACACCGAGACCAGGACCGACTCCAGCCGCACCATCGAGCGCAGCTGCGGCCGGGTCTGCCCCACCGCGCGCAGCAGGCCGATCTCCCGGGTCCGCTCGTAGACCGACAGGGACAGCGTGTTGGCGATCCCGGACACGGCGATCACGATGGCCAGCACCAGCAGCGCGTAGACGATGCCCAGCACCGTGCTGACCCCCTGGCCCGCGCTGGCCACGAACGCGGCGTGGCCCTGCACGGACGGCTGGCCGTAGCCCGCCGCGGCCCGGGTGATGGCCCGCTGCACCGCCGCCTCGCTGGCGCCCGGCGCGAGCCTGACGAAGATCGCCGACCCGGTCAGCTGGGCCACATGCGGCGCCCACAGCCCGAGCGGCAGGACATAGTCCCCGACGAGGTTCCTGGACGTGTAAATATCCGCAACGAAAACCGTCCGGCGCGTACCATCCGGCAGCACCAGCGGGACGGCGCTGCCGAGATGCCAGTGGCGGCTGGCGGCCTGGACCGAGGACACCGCGATCTGGGTGCTGCGCAGCGCGCCGGCGGAGCCCGCCGTGGAGTGCAGGTCCAGGACCTGGCCGATCGTGGCCGGGGGCACCGCGGTGACGGTCACCGACTGCCCGCCCACCTGGGCCTGGCCGGTGGCCAGGCCGCTCACCGCGGCGACGCCCGGCACCCGGGCCACCTGGCCGGCCAGGGCCAGCGGTATCCCGCCGCCCCCGGCCCCCGCCCCGGCCGGCCCCGCCGGGGGTGATCGCGATGTCGCCGGTGAACGAGTTGGCGACCCCGCTGACGGCGCCCGCCCGCAGCGAGGCCGCGTACACGGTGAACAGGGTGACCACGGCCACGCCGATCATCAGCGCGGTGGCCGCCGCCGCGGTCCGCCGCGGGTGCCCGGAGGCGCTCCGCCCGGCCAGCGTGCCCGCCACCCCCCGCGCCGCGGCGAGCGGCCGGGTGGCCAGCCGGATCGCCGGGCCCGCGGCGGACGGTCCCAGGGCGACCACGCCGAAGGTGACCGCCAGCGCGCCCAGCGCGACGATCCCGGGGCCCCTGCTGCCCGGGCCGGTTAGCCCAGCCGCCACCGCGGCCAGGCCGGCGACCAGCAGCACCAGCCCGGCCGCCGTCCGGCGGCGCGGGATGTCGGCCGGCTCCGCGGCCGACTCCCGCAGCGCCTCCAGCGGCGCCACCCGGGACGCGCGGACCGCGGGAACCAGGCTGACCGCCACGGTCACCACGATCCCGGTCAGCCAGGGACACCGCGAGGGAGCCGCCGGTGACGTCCAGCCCGCCCGCGGGCAGCGCGAAGCCGGCCCGGTCGAACACTCCCTTGAGCAGCTCGGCCAGGCCGAGTCCGGCCGCCGTCCCGACGCGCGGAGCCAGCCACGCCCACGGCCAGCGCCTCGGCCAGCACCCCCCGGAGCACCTGGCCCCGGGTGGCCCCGAGGGCCCGCAGCAGGGCGGCTTCCCGGGTGCGCTGGGCGACCACGATCCCGAACGTGCTCGCGATCGAGAACGCGGCGACGAGCAGCGCGATCCCGGCGAAGATGACCAGGATGACCTTGCAGCGCGGACAGGAACTCCGAATTCAGGTCGCTCAGGTTCTCCGCGGTCAGCTGGGCGCCGCTGAGCGCCTGCACGCCGGGTGGCAGCACCCGGTCCAGCCGGCCAGCCAGGACCTCCGGGCTGATCCCGCGGGCCGCGCTGACCTGGATGGCTGATACCTGACCGCCCCTGTTCGCGGCTGGATCACCGGGACCCGCGCCGCTGGTCAGGTAGTGCCGGGCTCCCGCGTAGCTGAACGCGACGTAGGTGGCGCCGCCGAACCCGGCCGCGCGGCCGAAGGTGGCCAGCCCCGCCACCCGGACCCGGACCGGGGCGGGCACCAGCACGGTGGTGACCGAGCCGATGCGCAGGTGCCCGCTGCGGGCCGCACCCTCGTTGATCACCACCTGGTGCAGGCCCTGCGGGGCGTGCCCGGCGGCGAGCCGGTACGGGGTGAGCGCCGGGTCGGCAAGCCAGTTCCCGCCGGAGCGCGGCGGCCCGAGCCCGCCGATCGCCTTCCCGTCCGAGCCGAGCAGCACCACCGACCCGGAGATGGACGGCTGGGCGTCGGCCACCCCGGCGACCGGCCGGATGGTGGCCACCAGCGACGCCGGGATGGGCGGCCGGACCGCGGTGACCCCGCTGCCGGTGGCGGTGGCGCTGCGCACCACCACGCTGGTGCCCGAGGTGGCGGTGGCGAACAGCTGGCCGAAGTTGGCGCTGAGGGTGTCGCCGAACGTGAGCGCCCCGGACAGGAACGCCACCCCGAGCGCGACCGCGATCACCACGCCGGCCAGCCGGCGTTTGCGGGCCCACAAATCCCTGATCCTGATGGCCAGCATCACGCGGTCCCCCCGCCCAGGGAGGCGAGCCGGTCCAGGATCGGCCGGCCCGGTGGGAGCGTCCAGCTGGCCGGCGATCCGCCCGTCGGCCAGGAACAGCACCTGGTCGGTGGCGGCCGAGGCGGCCGGGTCGTGGGTCACCATCACGATGGTCTGGCCGAGTTCGCTGACCGCCGTGCGCAGGTAGCCGAGCAGCTGCGCGGACGACCGGGAGTCCAGGTTGCCGGTGGGCTCGTCGGCGAAGATGATCTCCGGCTGGGTGGCCAGGGCCCGGGCCACCGCCACCCGCTGCTGCTGCCCGCCGGACAGCTCGGCCGGCCGGTGGGCCAGCCGGTCACCCAGGCCGACCAGGCTGACCACGTCGTCCAGCCAGGCCCGGGCCGGCTTGCGGCCGGCCAGCAGCGACGGCAGCGCGATGTTCTCGGCCACGGTGAGCGCGGGCAGCAGGTTGAAGGACTGGAAGATGAAGCCGACCCGGTCCCGGCGCAGCCTGGTCAGCTGGGTGTCGGACAGCGCGCCGAGGTCTGTCCCCGGCCAGGAAGACCTGGCCCGGAGGTGGGGGTGTCCAGCCCGGCCAGGCAGTGCAGCAGGGTGGACTTGCCGGAACCGGACGGTCCCATGATGGCGGTGAATCGCGCGTCGGCGAACTGGGCGGTGACCGAGTCCAGGGCGCGGACCTCAGCCGCGCCGGCCCCGTACACCTTGGTCAGGGCGACGGCCGCCACGGCGGCCGTGACAGTAAGAGCAGTCATGCCCGCCAGCATTGGCCCGCGGCGCCCCGGAGTCGTCCTCCAGCCGGGACACTCCCCCGTACTACGAGCGACTACCCTGCTGGTCCGGGGGGACGCACCCCGGACCAGGACGGCCGGACCAGGCCGGCCTCGTACGCGAGGACGACCAGCTGGGCCCGGTCCCGCGCGCCGAGTTTGGCCATGGCCCGGGTGGCGTGGGTCTTGGCGGTGGACACGCTCATGTAGAGGCGGCCCGCGATCTCGTCGTTGGACAGCCCACGGGCCACCAGCGTCACCACTTCACGCTCCCGGGGGGTGAGCTCGCCGACGCCCGGCACTCTCGCTGGCGTCCCGGGTCCTGGTGGCGTATTCGGCGATGAGACGCCTGGTCACCGTGGGCGAGAGCAGTGCGTCACCCCCGGCGACCACCCGGATGGCCCGGATCAGCTCGGCCGCGTCGGTGTCCTTGACCAGGAAGCCGGCCGCGCCCGCCCGCAGCCCCTCGAACACGTACTCGTCGAGGTCGAACGTGGTCAGGATGACCACGTGCACGCCGGACAGGGCCGGTCGGGCGGCGATCCGCCGGGTCGCCTCGATCCCGTCCAGCTCCGGCATCCGGATGTCCATCAGCACCACGTCCGGCCGCAACTGCGTGGCCAGCCGCACCGCCTCCAGGCCGTCGTCGGCCTCCCCGGCCACCTCGATGTCGCCGGTCGGCGTCGAGCAGGGCCGCGAACCCGGCCCGGACCAGCGCCTGATCGTCGGCGAGCAGGACCCGGATCACGACGCCCGGCCGTCCAGCGGCAGCCAGGCCCGGACCCGGAACCCGCCACCCGGGTCCGGCCCGGCCCGCAGCGTGCCGCCCAGGGCCCGGGCCCGCTCCGTCATCCCCGCGATCCCGTTCCCGGCTCCGTGGCCCGTGCTCCCGTGGCCCAGCGCGTTCGCCGGGGCGCCCTGGCCGGCCGCCCCGTCGTCATTCACCTGGATCATCAGGCCCCGGGGCTGGTAGGCGACCCGCACGGCGACCTGGGCGCCGGGCGCGTGCCGGGCGCTGTTGGTCAGCGCCTCCTGCAGGATCCGGTAGCCGGCCAGGTCGACGTTGGCCGGCAGCGGGCACCGGGCGCCTTCCTCGCTGACCCCGACGCTGATCCCGGCGGCGGTGGCCCGGGCGATCAGCTCGCTCATCCGCACCAGGCTCGGCGCGGGCGAGCGGGGCAGTTCCTCGTCCACCTGGCGCAGCACACCGAGCACGGACCGCAGTTCGACCAGGGCCTGCTTGCTCACGTCGTTGATCACCGTGAGGGTGGAGCGGGCCCGGTCCGGCTGCTGGTCGATCAGGTGCAGCGCGGTGTTGGCCTGCACATTGATGACGGACAGGCTGTGCGCCACGACGTCATGCAGCTCCCGGGCGATGCGCAGACGTTCCTCGGTGGCCTGGCGGAGGGCTTCCTCCTCGCGGCCATGCGCGACCGCCAGCGCCCGCTGCCGGCGGCTCCGGTACCACTCCGCCCCGCTCAGCAGGGCCAGATGCCACGCGGCGACGCCCAGCGCGAACCCCGCGGACGGGAAATTGCCCGCGCCGGTCAGGCCGGGCAGCCACAGGATGCCCACGTAGCTGACGACCAGGCCGGTGATGGCCGCCCATCGCCGCCCGGCCAGGACCGCGTTCACGAACGCCACGATGAGCGCGAAGTACGGCAGCCCACGGGCCGGTTCCAGGCCGACGAACCCGACGGCCGCGGCGACCGTCACCGCGAGCACCGCGACCGGGAACCGGCGCCGGCCCAGCAGCGCGGCCGGGCCGATGACCAGCAGCGCGTACCCGGCCGGGCTGATCGCCTGCCCGTGCCGCGACGAGATCGCGTACGACCCCCCGGCCTGCAGGGCAGCGAGGATCACCGCGGCAAAGACGTCCCCGGGCGTGGCCACCGCCGCCAGTCGCCTCGCCCGCCCGGCCACCGCTGTCATCCCGCTCATCGTCGTTACGAGACTACGGCCGTGACCGCCGCCGGGGCATCCTCCCCAGGACTACCCCGGCGTACGACACCAGGACGACCGCCCGATCAGCTCAGGCGGCGGATAGGTGGCAGTTCGTAGCGGCCGTGATCAAGACCTTCTTCTGCCCGCTTACGATGCGGCCATGATGCCGGATCTGATCCATGAGGCGTTCGGGGCTGAGGCGCGGCAGCTGTCGGGAGTCCTGGCCGGCCTCGACGAGGCTGCCTTCGCGCGCCCGACCGCCTGCGACCCGTGGACCGTGGCCGAGCTGGTGTGCCACATGCGGATGGCCGTGGGGCGGCTGCCCGGCATGCTCGCCGCGCCGGAGCCAGCAGGTCCGGACCTCGTCCCCGCGGCCGGCTACTACCGGGCGGACCAGCGGTTCTCCCCGGCCACGAACGCCGACCGGATTCAGTCCGCGCAGCGCGGGGCGGCGGCCCTGGCCGGGGCGGCGGCCCGGGCGCGCGATTTCGACGCAGCGCGGCGGCAGGCGGAGTCGGCGCTGCGCGACGCGGCGCCGGGACGCGTGGTGCGGACCCGGCACGGCGACCCGATGCTGGTCACCGAGTTCCTCCGGACGCGCGTCCTGGAACTCGCCGTGCACGGCCTGGACCTGGCCGCGGCCCTGGACCGCGAGCCCTGGATGACCATCCAGGCGGCGCAGGTCACCGAGGACCTGCTGCTGCCCGCCGGGGCCGCCGGCCGGCTGCGGGCGGAAACCGGCTGGGACCGGGTGGGCCTGATCGCCCGGCTCACCGGGCGCCACCCGGTGACGCCGGCCGAGACCGGCCTCATCCAGTCCACCGGCATCGGGCGGCTCGCCCTGGGCTGATCCGCGGGCGACGGACGCGGTCACGGTGAGGGGTGCAGGTGGGTGCGCTGGCCGTCGTGGTCGAGGATGCACAAGACCTCGGCCGGGCCGCCGCGGGCGCCGAACGCGTGCGGGATCATCGTGGAGAACTCCGCCGCCTGGCCCGCCTCGACCAGGATGGTCCGCTCGCCCAGCACCAGCACGATCGTCCCGGACAAGACGGTGAACCAGTCCTTGCCCGGATGGACCTTCAGCTCGTCCGGGCCGCCCCCGGGCTCCGGCCGGGTGATGAGCATCTTGGCCACGGTGACGCCGTGCGGCCCGGGCTCGCGGCTCAGCAGCCAGGTGGTTATCCCCCGCATCTCGTCGCGGTGCGGCCTGATCACCACGTCCTCGTCGTCGGCGGACTCCACCAGCTGGTCCAGGGTGGTCCCCAGGGCCCGGGCGATGGGAGCCAGCTGGTCGAGGGCGATCCGCCGGTGCCCGGTCTCGATCCGGCTCAGCGTGGAGGGGCTCAGGTAGCAGCGGGCGGCCAGCTCGTCGAGAGACCAGCCGCGCGCGGCACGCAGCCCCCTGATCCGCTGGCGGACCAGTCCGTCGAGATCCCCGTCTTGCGTCATACGCAAGACTCTATGCCAGCGGCGCAAGCTGGCCGTAGCGTGGAGCCATGGAAAGCCATCACCACCACCATGACCATGACCAGCACCAGCACCAGCCCGGGCACGAGACTGACGACGCGGCCCTGGCCGAGCTGCTGGACCTCGACGCCGAGGTCCTGCACTCGTACCTGTCCGGCGTGATCGACTGGGTCGGCGAGCTGGCGGGCCAGCCGCGGCGGATCCTCGACCTGGGCACCGGGACCGGAACCGGCGCCTTCGCCCTGGCCCGGCGCTTCGCGGGGGCGGACGTGATCGCCGTGGACGTGTCCGCGCCCATGCTGGACCATCTCCGGGCCAGAGCCCGCGACCTGGGCCTGGCCGGCCGGATCCAGGCCGTGCAGGCCGACCTGGATGCGGGGTGGCCGGCCACCGGACCGGTGGACCTGGTCTGGGCGTCCAACTCGCTGCACCACGTGAAGGACCCGGATCAGGTTCTGGCCGGGATCTTCGCCGCGCTGCGGCCCGGCGGCCTGCTGGCCGTGGCCGAGATGGACTCCTTCCCGCGCTTCCTGCCCGACGACATCGGGCCGGGGCTCGAAGCACGCCTGCATACCGTGATAGCCGAAGCGCGGGCCAGCGAGCTGCCGCATCTGCACTCCGACTGGGGACCGCGGCTGAGCACAGCCGGTTTCACCATCGAGGCCCGGCGCACCTTCGACATCGACCTGCCGGCCCCGCTTCCCGCCGCGGCCAGCCGCTACGCCCAGGCCTCCCTGAGCCGGCTGCGATCCGGGCTGGATGGCCGCCTGAGCGCCAGCGATCTGGCCACGCTCGGCCCGCTCCTCGACGGCGACGGGCCGGGCAGCGTGCTGCGGCGTGACGACCTCACCATCCGCGCGGCGAGGACGGCCTGGGCGGCCAGGCGCCCCTGAACTGACCGGGCCCGGGTGGGCTCAGCTGCCGAGGAGCCAGCCGTTCGCGCTGGCCAGGCGGACCGCCTCGGCGCGGGTGCGGGCACCGGTCTTGCCGATGGCGGCGGACAGGTGGTTGCGCACTGTCCCCTCGGACAGGTGCAGCGCGGCCGCGATGTCCGCCACCGTCCCCCCGTCCCGGGCGGTCCGCAGCACGTCGGTCTCCCGGGGGGTGAGCGGGCTGTCCCCGGCGGCCAGCGTCTCCGCGGCCAGGCTGGGATCGACCACCCTCAGCCCGGAGGCGACCCGGCGGACCGCGTCGGCCAGCTGCCGGGCCGGGGTGTCCTTGACCACGAAGCCACTAGCCCCGGCGGCCATCGCGCGCCGCAGGTAACCGGGCCGGCCGAAGGTGGTCACGACCAGCACCCGGCACGAGGGCAGCGCGGCGCGGAGCTCCTGGGTGGCGCTGATGCCGTCCAGGCCGGGCATCTCGACGTCCAGCAGGGCCACGTCGGGCCGGGCGCGGCGGGCCTCGGGCACCACCTCGTCGCCCCGGCCGACCTCGGCCACCACCTCGAGGTCGGGCTCCAGCGCGAGCAGCGCGGCCAGCGCCCCCCGGACCAGGGCCTGGTCGTCGGCGATCAGCAGCCGGATAGGGGTGCTCACGGTGTGATCATGGCAGGCGCACCCGCAGCGAGAAGCCGCCGGTGGCGGAGCGGCCGACGCTCAGTGTCGCCCCCGCATCGGCAGCCCGCTCGCGCAGCCCGGACAGGCCGTGCCCGCTGGTGGCACCGCACCCGCTGCCCAGGCGCTGCAGGTCATCCGGGACCCAGTCGCCGCAGGTATCTGCCCCGGACCCCGGGCTGGCGGCCCGCGGCTGGCCGCCGCCATCCACCGGGGCGCCGGCCGGGGCGGGCGGCCCGCAGCCATCGTCGCTGATCTCGACCTCGCTGGCGCTGACCCGGATGCGGCAGTGGGTGGCGCCGCTGTGCCGCACCACGTTGGTCACGCCCTCGCGCACGGCCCAGCCGAACAGCTCCTGCTGGCGCCGCGGGATCGTGCTGATGTCCTCATCGGGCAGGTCCGCCTCGATACCGGCCGCAGCCAGCGCGGTCCTGGCGCTGGCCAGCTCCCCGGCCAGGGTGATCTCCCGGTACCCGGCCGCGGCGGCCCGGACGTCGGCCAGGGCCTGCCGGGCGATCCGTTCCACGTCCGCGATCTCGGTCTCGGCCCGCTGCGGGTCCAGGCTGGCCAGCCGCCCGGCCAGTTCTGCCTTCACCGCCACCACGGTCAGCGAGTGACCGAGGATGTCGTGCAGGTCGCGGGCGAACTGGTTGCGCTGGTCGGCCAGGGCCAGCCGGGTGATCTCGTTCCGGGCCGCTACGAGCTGTGCGTTGCGCTGGATGATCTGGCCCATGCCCCACGCGGCCACGGCGGACACGAAGATCTGGAACGCCATGGTGCCGTCGACGTTCCAGCCGTGTACCTGCCAGGGAACGATCAGTGACGCCGCGATACAGGCGGCCACCACCGTCCAGCCCGCGCGGGTGGGCAGCATGAACACCGCCATCACGCTCACGTAGATGAACAGGTTGCTGGCGGACGGGCCGAGGCTGATGTACGCGAGGAGCACGAAGACGGCCTCGGCCGCCACCGCCGCCACGCCGAGCTGGCGGGACAGCCGCCGGTTCCGCTGGTCGCGCAGGAAGCGGGCGGCGGCGAACGCCGCGATGAACACGGCCGAGAACGCGATCAGGTCGGCCAGGCCCAGGTAACGGTGGGCCAGATCGGGGTTCGACCAGAGCTTCGAGGCCGGCTGGGCCAGGTAGACCAGCCAGATGGCCGCGAACAGCCAGCGCACCCGGCCCCACCGGCCACCCGATGGATCCGCGACCGCCAGAAGCCCGGGCTCGGCGTGACTGGCCTGACCCGTTCCGGCCGGCCCGTGCTGGCCGGACCCGTGCTGGCCGGGCCGGCGCTGGCCGGACCGGGTCGGCCGCGCTGCTGGGCTGGCGCCTCGGTCATGACGCTGCCTGGCCAGACCGGGGCCCCGGGCCGGCCGGGCGGGCCAGCTGGACCGGCCGGATCTGGGGGGACCGCATACCCCGAGTCTGCTCGATCAGCGGGCTGAGGGCCACTCACCTGATCCCGCGCGAAGTCCAGCATCGCGTCCGCCATGACCTGATCATGCCGCCCGGATCCCCGGCGCCCCGCTGCCGCGCGTCATGCCCCGGCCATGACAGATGTCATGGCCGGGGCATCCCCCGTGACCCGGTCAGGACGCCTGGACCGGCAGCCCCGCCCGGGCCCAGGCCTGGAATCCGCCGGCCAGGTCGGTCGCCGCGGACAGGCCGAGGTCCTGCAGGGCGGCCGCGGCCAGGCTGGAGGTGTAGCCCGCCGAGCACATCACGATGACGCGCAGGTCATACGATCCGGCCTGCGGCAGCCGGGCGTCCGAGGCCGGGTCGAGGCGCCATTCGAGGACGTTGCGCTCGATCAGCAATGCGCCGGGCACCTCCCCCTCGGCCGCCCGCTGGGCCTGCGGCCGGATATCCACCAGCAGCGCCCCGTCCCGCATGGCCGCCCAGGCCTCGGCCGGCTCCAGCCGGTCCAGGTGGCTCCGGGCCTGCTCAAGTACCTCGCTGATCGGCCGGGCCCCCGGCGGTGCCGTGCGGATCACCAGCGCTCCCCGGCGGTCTCCACGGCGGCCAGGACCAGGCCGCTCCGGGTCAGTTCGTACCGGCGCATCCCGGCCAGCGGCGGGGAGTACGCATGGATGCTCACCGCGGGAGCGGCCGATTCGTTCACGACCTCGTGCACATAGCGCGGCCCGAACGACCTGGCCCGGCCCGCCGGGAATGCGGCCGAGACCGGCCGGGCGCGGCCCGCGGCCGGTGTCCATTCCCGCAGCTCCCCCTGGACCACGGCGAACGCGCCGGAGGATCCGCAATGATCATGGAATCCGGTGCGCTGCCCCGGCAGCCAGCTCAGCAGCCATACCTCGTGGCTCTCGCCACGCTCCAGCCGGTGATACCAGCGCTCGTCCTCGGTGTAGCGGACCAGGGCGGACCACTCTCCGGTGGCCGCGGCCAGGTGCACGAGGTCAGCGAGCCGGGCCCGGTCCAGTGGAGCCCCGCCCAGCCGGGCCGCCTCCAGTGCGGTCCCCCCTGGTGCGGTCCCGTCCAGTGCGGTCCCGTCCAGTACGGGCCGGTCCAGTACGGGCCGGTCCAGCCGGGCCTGGTCCCGCCGCTGGCGGACTGCGGTGTTCGCGAGCATCGTCATCCTAGTTATCCGATCGTTACGATAGGAATATGGAGTACCGAGAGGTTAGCACGTCCTGTCCGCAGGTTCCGGGGTACACGCCCCAAGGCCAGCGGGACGCGCCGAAACACGTTTGCCCCGCCCCCGGACCGCCTGTAAGACTGGCGATTAACGGCGCCGGGGGACGCCTTCACGGCGCAGGGCCGCGCCACGGGGTTCTCAACCGGCTATCGCGACTGTGAACAACTCGCGATATGACTTGACAGTCTCAGCCAACGCGATACATCGTGTATCCCGATATGTGCCGGGCGGCCGGGGGCCGCATCCCAGGGGAGGAACTGTGACCACTGAACCAAGCCGCACGGGGGCATCCAGCGCCGGTCACCGCTGGGCACATCGCATCGCAGGCCTGCCCAGCGGGCGGCGCACCAAGTGGGCCGTGCTGGTCTTCTGGGTGATCGTGATCGCGCTGACCGGGTCTCTGGCCGGGAAACTGATGGGAGCCGAGAAGAACGACGCCTCCGCCTACCTGCCTGCGTCCGCGGAGTCGACGCAGGCGCTCAAGCTGCAGGACCACTTCACCTCGAAGAACCTGAACCCGGCGGTCGTGGTCTACGTGCGGCCCTCCGGGCTGACTCCCGCCGACCTGGCTAAGATCACCGCGGACGTGAAGCAGTTCGCCACGCTGAAGGATGCCGGGAAGGTCATCGGCCCGATCCCGTCCCGGGACCGCAAGGCGGCCCAGGTCCTGATCGAGGCCCATCTCGGCTTCAGCAGCGGGATCACCAACTTCGTCAATCAGGTGCACAGCATCGGGTCCTCGGGGGATCCCGGGCTGCACGTGTACGTGACCGGCCCCGCCGCCAGCGCGGCCGACTCGGTCAAGATCTTCAAGGGCATCGACTCCACCCTGCTCTACGCCACCCTCGGGGTGGTCATCGTGCTGCTCCTGCTGACCTACCGCAGTCCCATCCTCTGGCTGCTGCCGATCATGTCCGCGGGCGTGTCGCTGATCGTGGCCGAGGCCGTGATCTACGAGCTCGTCGTGCACGAGGGCCTGGTCGTCAACGGGCAGACCGCGGGCATCCTGGTGGTGCTGGTGCTGGGCGCCTCGACCGACTATGCGCTGCTGCTGGTCGCCCGGTACCGCGAGGAACTGCGCAGGCATGAGGACCGGCATGAGGCCATGGCCGTGGCCATGCGCCGGGCCGGGCCCGCGATCTTCGCCAGCGCCCTGACCGTGATCGCCGCGATGCTCTGCCTGCTGGCGGCGGACTCCGCCGACATCTCCGGGCTGGGCCCGGTCGCCGCGATCGGCGTCGGGGTGGGCCTGCTGGCCATGATCACACTGCTGCCCGCCCTGCTGGTCATCACGGGCCGCTGGGTGTTCTGGCCGCGGCGGCCCCGGTACGGCTCGGACGACCCCACCAGCCGCGGGCCGTGGGCCCGGATCGGCAGCCGCATCGCCCGCCGCCCCCGGCAGGTCTGGATCGTCACGGCGGTGCTGCTCGCCGTGGCCACGCTCGGCCTGATCGGCTTCTCGTTCGGCGCGCTCACCCAGGCCCAGTCCTACCGGGGCACGCCCAGCGCGGTCGCGGGCGAGAGGGTCCTGGCCCAGCACTTCCCCGCGGGTGCCGGAGAACCGGTCTACGTGATCGGCCAGGCCCAGCAGGCCGCGCCGCTGCGCGCCGCGCTGGCCGGCACTCACGGTATCGCCGCGGTCAGCCCGCCCCAGGTGAAGGACGGGCTGGTGCTGCTGCAGGGCACGCTGGCCGTGCCGCCGGACAGCCAGGCCGCGTACACGGTGGTCAGCCAGGTGCGGGACGCCGTGCACGCGGTTCCCGGCGCCGCCGCCAGGGTCGGCGGGGCCACCGCGATCAACGCCGACGTGCAGCACTACGCCATCCGGGACCGGAACGTCATCATCCCGCTGATCCTGGTCGTCGTGCTGATCATCCTGGGCCTGCTGCTGCGGGCGGTGATCGCGCCGCTGATCCTGATCGGCACGGTCATCTTGTCGTTCGGCGCCGCGGTCGGCCTGTCCGCGCTCGTGTTCCGGCACGTCTTCGGGTTCGCCGGCGCGGACAACTCCATGCCGCTGTTCGCCTTCGTGTTCCTGGTCGCCCTGGGCATCGACTACAACATCTTCCTGATGACCCGGGTGCGTGAGGAGTCGCTCAAATCCGGGACACACCGCGGGATGCTGGCCGGGCTGGCCGCCACCGGCGGCGTGATCACCGCGGCAGGCCTGGTCCTGGCGGGCACGTTCGCCACGCTCGCCACCCTGCCCCTGGTCATCCTCACGGAGATCGGGTTCACCGTGGCGCTGGGCGTCCTGCTGGACACCCTGGTGGTGCGGTCGGTGCTGGTGACCGCGCTGACCCTGGACATCGGCCGGCACATGTGGTGGCCCAGTTCCCTGGCCGCCCGGCGGGACGACGACGTCGCGGCCACGCCGCCCGGCGAGCTGACCCGCGCCCGCTGACCGGGCCCGGCCCGCGGGGCGGCAGCAGCCTCCCCGCGGGCAGGGCTGGTCTTACTGGCACGTACAGTTAGCTGCCGTGGGATCAGGTTCAGGCCGCGCAGGCTCTCCGGAGCCGGAGGGGCTGGTGGTCCGGACCGTCCCGGTTGCCGATCCCGGTGACCTGATCGTCCAGCTTCCCGGGCCAGGCGCACTGGCCTGGATTCGCCAGGGCGAGGGACTCGCAGGCTGGGGTGAGGTGGCCCGGGTCACGGTCCCCGCCGGCCAGGACCGCTTCACCGCCGCCGACAAGTGGCTGCGGGCCCTGCTGGATGGCGCGCTGATCGAGGACCGGGTGGGCGCGCCCGGCTGCGGGCCGGTGGCCTTCGGCAGCTTCACCTTCGATCCCACCTCTGAGGGTTCCGTCCTCATCCTCCCCCAGGTCATCCTGGGCCGGCGCGGCGGCCAGGCGTGGCTCACCACCATCACCGGCCAGCCGCCCGCCCCGCCGGACCCGGCCCTGCTGGCTGACCCGGGGCTAGGTGAGTCCGGGCTGGCTGCGGCCCGGCTGGCTGGCGCCCCGGTTTCCCGGCCGCCTGCCCCCGGCCTGATCCGCTGGCATGACGGCAGCCTTACCGCACTGCAATGGGAGCGGGCGGTCGCGGCGGCGGTGGACCGGATCAAGGCGGGACGGCTGCAGAAAGTGGTGCTGGCCCGCGATCTGTACGCCTCGGCCCCCGGCCCGATCGATGAGCGGCTGCTGCTGGGCCGTCTGGCGGACCGCTACCCGGACTGTTACACGTTCGCCTGCGGCGGCCTGGTCGGCGCGACCCCGGAACTGCTGATCAGGCAGCAGGGCCTGCAGATCAGCTCGCTCGTGCTCGCGGGCACGGCGCCCCGCGGCGAGGACCCCGCGCAGGACGCGGCGCTCGGCACCGCGCTGCTCGCCTCGGCCAAGGACACCGAGGAGCACGGCTACGCGGCGGCCGGGGTGCGCGAGTCCCTGGCCCCGCTGTGCGACCAGCTGACCGTGGCCCCGGGCCCGGCGCTGCTGCGCCTGGCCAATGTGCAGCATCTCGCCACCACGATCAGCGGGCGGCTGGCGGTCAGGGCGGACGGCACGAGCCCGTCCGTGCTCGCCCTGGCCGACGCGCTGCACCCCACCGCGGCGGTATGCGGGACCCCGGCCGAGACCGCGATGGAGCTGATCCGCGAGCTCGAAGGCATGGACCGGGGCCGCTACGCCGGGCCGGTCGGCTGGGTGGACTACGCGGGCAACGGCGAATGGGGCATCGCGCTGCGCTGCGCGGAGCTGGACGGGACCCGGGCCCGGCTGTTCGCCGGCGGCGGGATCGTGGCCGACTCTGACCCCGCCGCCGAACTCGCCGAAACCCAGGCCAAGTTCCGCCCCATGCAATCCGCCCTAGAAGGCTGACCCCCGAAAGGCTGCAGGCCTGACGTGGTGCAGAGGCCTGAGGGGGTGCAGGCTGGCCGCAGAGCTAAGCGACCTCCGCCCGGCTGCACGCCCGCCGCCCCGAGTCCCGCCTGAATGGCGGGGCGCGGGGCGGCGGGCGTGGAGACGGGCCCCGGCGAAGCCGGGCGCACAGCCCGTACCGCCCGTAGGCGGTTTGGGCCAGCTAGTGCAGCCGGACCCGGGGGTCGAGGACGGCGTAGAACGCGTCCACGACGATGTTCGCCACCACCACCGCGGTGGAGGCGACGATCACCACGCCGATGATCACCGGCAGGTCCTGCTGGTCGATGGCCTGCACGGCGGTGTACCCGAGGCCCGGCATGGAGAACACCGCCTCGGTGATGACCGCGCCGCCGAGCAGGATGCCCACATCCAGGCCGAACTGGGTGACGATCGGGGTCAGCGCCGCCCGCAGCGAGTGCCGGAAGATGACCCGGCGCTCCGACAGCCCCTTGGCCCGGGCGGTGCGGATGTAGTCCTCGTTCATCACGTCGAGCATCGACCCC
The DNA here is from genome assembly GCA_963718305.1 of uncultured Actinomycetes bacterium. Taxonomy (GTDB): domain Bacteria; phylum Actinomycetota; class Actinomycetes; order Streptosporangiales; family Streptosporangiaceae; genus RYN-230. The sequence goes on along the minus strand of CAVQZG010000016.1, from coordinate 53,495 downwards.
CGGGTCAGCCGGGTGTAGGTCGCGGCCGACACCAGGGCCAGGGTGAACCAGGGCAGGATCAGCGAGCGGAACCAGCCCCAGGGGCTCTGGCTGAACGGGATGTAGGTGGGCGGGAACGCGTGGATGCCGTGGATGGTGAGCTCGTAGTAGAAGACCAGCAGGAGCAGCAGGCCCAGCACGAACGTCGGCATCGAGTAGAAGAACAGGGCCAGGCCGGTGAAGGCGCGGTCCGCGAAGGACCGGTTCCTGACCGCGGACAGCACGCCGCTGAGCACGCCCAGCACGACCCAGATGATGGCCGCCCCGATGACCAGGGACAGCGTGATCGGGAACGCCGCCTTCAGCACCGAGTTCACCGACTGGCCGTGGTAGAAGGAGTAGCCCAGGTTGCCGTGCAGCAGCAGCCACAGGAAGTGCCAGTACTGCTCCCAGATGGGCCTGTCGAGCTGCAGCCGCTTGGTCACCTCGGCCACCACCTGCGGGGTGGCGTCCTTGCCCGCCAGGGCCCGGGGTACCGCCTTCGCGCCCGGGCCGATGAAGAAGATGGCGAAGACGCCGACGGTGATGAGCCAGAGGACCAGGAGCCCCTGGAGGATGCGGCGGATCAGAAAGCGGATCACTGTGGCTCCCTAGACGAACAGCTGGCCGCCGCGCGGGTCGAATGCGTCCCGCACGCCATCACCGAAGATGTTGAACGCGAGTGTGGTGATCAGCAGCGCCATGCTGGGGAAGACCAGGTACCACCAGGCCCCGTATTCGAAGACGGTCTGGGAGTCGGCGATCATCGAGCCCCAGTCCGGGGTGGGCGGGGGGATGCCGACGCCGAGGAAGGACAGCGACGCCTCGGCCACGATCGACACCGGGATCAGCAAGCTGGTGTAGACGATGATCGGGGCGATCACGTTGGGCAGGATGTCGATGAACATGATCCGCCAGGGCCCGGCGCCCAGGGACCGGGCGGCCTCGACGTACTCCTTCTCCCGGATCGACAGCACCTGGCCGCGGATGATCCGGCCGACGGACGCCCAGCCGAGGAACCCGATGACGATGAGCAGCACCGTCAGGCCCGGGCCGATCACCGTGACCAGGGAGATGGCCAGCAGCAGGAACGGGATGGCCAGCAGCCAGTCCATGACCCGGGCCAGCACCGAGTCGGTCAGGCCGCCGAAGTACCCGGCGGCCAGCCCGACCACGGCGCCGATCGCGACCGAGATCACCGAGGCCAGCACGCCGACGATGAGCGAGATCCGGGCGCCGTAGGCGATCCGGACCAGGATGTCCCGGCCGAGGGTGTCGGTGCCGAGCAGGAAGTGGCTGGATGGCCCCAGCGGCTGGCCGCTGGCGTTCACGCCGATCGGGGCGGGGAACTGCTCGTTAGGACCATGCCCGACGATCGCGGCCACCACCGGCGCGAAGATCGCCACCAGCACGATGAAACCGATCACGCCGAGCGAGATCATCGACGCCTTGTCGTGCAGCAGCCGCTGCGTGGCCAGCCGCCACGGGCTGCGCCCTTCGATCTTCTTCGCGGCACGGCGAGCTCGGCGTCCGGCGGCGGACGCCGATCCGGCGAGGGCCTGCTCGGAAGCTTGCGGGATGTTCAAAGCCATGATGTCACTTCCCTTGGTGCAGGCTCAGGCGCTGCCGAGCAGCCCGGACTCGATGACGCGGTCCTCCGCGGAGATGGTGGGCCGGGCCTTGGAGATGTCCTCCCCGTCTTCCACGGGGAAGTGACAGGCGGCCAGGTGGCCGGCCGCCGTCGCCGAGCCGCGGCTCGAGCACGGGGTCCTTCTCCACGCAGGTCGGGGCCGCCTTCGGGCACCGGGGGTGGAACCGGCAGCCCGAGGGCGGGCTGATCGGTGAGGGCACGTCGCCGGCCAGGATGATGCGCTCCCGCTGCCCGGCCTTGTCCGGGTCCGGGACCGGGACGGCGGACAGCAGGGCGTCGGTGTAGGGGTGCCGCGGGTGCGCCCAGAGGTCGTCGACCGGCGCGAGCTCGGTCACCTTCCCCAGGTACATGACCGCCACGCTGTTGCTTACGTGGCGCACCACGGACAGGTCGTGGGCGATGAAGATGTAGGTCAGGCCCAGCTCGCTCTGCAGGTCGGCCAGCAGGTTGATGATCTGCGCCTGGATGGATACGTCCAGCGCCGACACCGGCTCGTCGGCCACGATCAGCTTGGGCCGGAAGGCCAGGGCCCGGGCCACCCCGATGCGCTGCCGCTGGCCGCCGGAGAATTCGGCCGGGAAGCGGTTGAAGTGCTCGGGGTTCAGCCCGACCAGCTCCATGACCTCCTGCACCTTGCGCTTGCGCTCCTGGCCGGTGGCCGTCTTGTGGATCGCGAACGGGTCCCCGATGATCGACCCGACCCGCCGCCGCGGGTTCAGCGAGCCGTACGGGTCCTGGAAGATCATCTGCATCTCGCGCCGGAACGGCCGCATCTGCCGTGGCTTGAGCTTGGTGATGTCCTGGCCGTCGAAGGTGACCCGGCCGGAGGTGATGTCATACAGCCGCATCACGCAGCGGGCCAGCGTCGACTTGCCGCACCCGGTCTCGCCGACCAGGCCCAGCGTCTGGCCCTGGCGCACCTCCAGGTTGACCCCGTCCACCGCGTGCACGAACTCCCGGTCGCGCCGGAAGAGCGCCGAGGACTGCACCGGGAAGTACTTGACCAGGTTCTCCACCCGCAGCAGGACGTCGCCTCCCGCCGCGGGCTCCGGCGCCGTGGCCGTGGTATCCGCGTTCATCACACCGTCCCCTTACGCTTCTGCCTGTGCCGGGAGTGGCTCGCCCACGACCTTGCGCCGTAGCTCGGCGCGCGCCGCCACGTCGTGCGGGAGCCAGCACGCCGACAGATGCGACGCATCGTTCCCCACGGCCGCCAGGGGCGGGTCCTCGGTGAGGCACCGGTCCATCACGTAGGCGCAGCGGGGGCTGAACGGGCAGCCGGGCGGCAGATTGATCAGGCTGGGCGGCTGGCCGTGGATGGGCCGGAGCCGCTCGCGCTCACCGCCGTAGGCCGGCAGCGACAGCAGCAGCCCCTCGGTGTAGGGGTGGTGGTTGGCGAAGAAGGTGGTGCGCAGGTCGGCCTTTTCCATGACCGCCCCGGCGTACATGACCTGCACGTTGTCCGCCACGTCCGCGACGACGCCCAGGTCGTGGGTGATGAGGATCACCGCGGTGCCGAACTCTTCCTGCAGGGTCTTGATGACCGCGAGCACCTGGGCCTGGACGGTGACGTCCAGCGCGGTCGTCGGCTCGTCGGCGATCAGCAGCTTGGGGTTCAGGGCCATGGCCATGGCGATCATCGCGCGCTGGCGCATGCCGCCGGAGAACTGATGCGGGTAGTCGTCCACCCGGCGGTCCGCCTGCGGGATGCCGACCAGCTTGAGCAGTTCCACGGCCCGGGCCCGGGCCTGCTGCTTGGACATGTCGTGGTCGTGCTGGCGGATCATCTCCACGATCTGCCAGCCCACCTTGTAATAGGGATGCAGGCTGGACAGCGGGTCCTGGAAGATCATGCCGATCTCGGCCCCGCGGATCTTCCGCAGCTCCGGCAGGGGGAGAGTGAGCAGGTCCCGGCCCTCGAATACCGCCCGGCCGGTGATCCGGGCCCCACGGGTGAGGCCCATGATCGTCTGTGTCGAAACGCTCTTGCCGGAGCCTGACTCCCCGACGATGCCGAGGGTCTGCCCGGCATCGACCTGGAAGGAGACCCCGCGCACGGCCTGCACGATGCCATCGGATGTCTTGAAGGACACGTGCAGGTCTTCAACCTCGAGCAGGGCCACGCGCTACCTACCCTTCCCCACCTCGCAGGCCCGGCGCGGTCATGTTTACCCAGCCCAGACCTGTAATGACTGTAATCCCGGCCGGCCGCCCCGCGATAGGTACCGCGGGGCGGCCGGTGGACTCGATCAGCTTACGAACCGTGACGAAGTCTACGAACCGTCACGAAATGTTCGCAGCCGGATCATCCGGGCGGGCTCATCCAGATATTCGTCGGGTCGAACTGCTGGATCGCCGGGATGTACACCGCATTGTGCACATAGCTGGCGTGGTACAGCGGCTGGTTCGGGTTGACGATCGGGTAGAACGGCGCGTCCTTCATGACGGCCTCGTCCGCCTGGCCCCAGATGGTCGCGGCCGCACTGGCCGACGCCGCGCTGGCACCCTTGGCGATCAGCGCCGTCACCGACTGGTTGTTGTAGAACCCGAAGTTGCTGCCCTGCGGCGGGTAGGAGGCCGGTCCGGAGAACAGCGGGTTGAAGAACGAGACCGCCGCATCCCCGTACCAGTCCGGGCCCCACCCGGCGAGGGACAGGTCCCAGACGCCGCGCTTGGCCACGCTCGGCACCTCCATGTACTTCACGTAGAAGTCCGAGGGGGTGGCCGACAGCAGCTTGACCTTCACGCCGATCTTGGCCAGGTCGCTCTGCAGGGTCTGCGCCATCTTGCTCGCGACCGTGCTGGACGGCCGGTAGAGCAGGGTCAGGTTCAGCCCGTTCTTGTACCCGGCGGCGGCCAGCATCTGCTTGGCCTTGGTCGGGTTGTACGGATACGGGTTGTAGCCCGCCGGCACATCCTGCGCCCCGTTGATCCCGGCCGGCAGGACGTGCGTGAGGGCCACGCCCTGAGTCGGGCCACCGTTGTCGGTGAGCAGGTGGGCCCGGTCGATGCCGTAGCTGAGCGCCTGCCGGACCGCGACCTTGCTCAGCGCGCTGTTGTTGTTAGGCGACACCGCGTTGAAGACGATGTACGGGTTGGTGGAGTAGGTGGAGCCGAGGTTGAAGTTGTGGTTCAGCCCCTGCTTCATCTGGGCTTCCAGACCCGGGTCGGCGCCGACCGGCGGGAACGCGTCGAATTCCATGCTGAGCCGCGGCCGTGTTGGTCTGCAGCTGCTGCTGGATCGCGGGCTCGTTGCCGGTCTCCGAGACCTTGATCTCGTTGACGTACGCCTTGCGGATCGGGTCCGTGCTCGCCTTCCACGCCGGGTTGCGGACGAAGACGATGCTCCGCGCGGGCACGTAGCTCTGGACCTTGTACGGCCCGTCCGCGATGATGTGCTGGCCTTCCGCGCCGCTGCCCGTCAGGTAGTTCAGGCTTTCCACGGGCGCCGGAGCGAACGAGTCCAGCTGGAGCATGTCCGGGAAGTAGCTCGCCGGGTGCACCAGGTTGTAGGTGATCGTCAGCCCCGAGGCCTTCACACCCGAGATCTGGTGGGTGTCGATGTAGTTCTTGATGGCCGAGACCGAGCTGGACGAGACCTTGGCGAAGCCGTTGCAGAAGGTCTGGTAGCCGACGATCAGCGCCTCGAAGTCCGGCAGGCCGCCGAACGGCTGCGTCGGGTTGCAGGACCGCTTGAGGCCCAGCAGGGCGTCGGCCGCCGTCACCTGGCGCGCCGGGCTGGTGTCCCAGTCGCGCCGGAGCGGATGGTGACCGAGTAGGTCTTCCCACCATTGGAGACCGTCGGCAGGGCGGTGGCCAGGTCCGGCACGACCGTGGTCACCTTGCCCGGGGTGGCCGGGTAGGCGTACAGGAGCCGCAGCCAGGGCCGCTGGCCCAGCGCGCCGATCGTGTAGTAGGAGACGTTGTAATCCATGAAGTCAACGTCGCCCTGGCCGAGCATGTTCAGCGTGCCGCCCTTTGTCGGCGTCCCGGAGCCGGGGTTCACCCCCTGAAGACCAAAGGCCTGGGAACCCGAGCCCGATGACGACCCAGTGGACGGAGAGCCGCTGCTGCCGCCACAGGCGGTGGCCACGAGCGCGAGGACGGCAAGGCCTACGGCTGCCGCATAGCCTCGCGTGCGTATGCGCATCGACACATTCCTCCTAACGAGTGTTCCGCCGCGAAGTTCGTCCGCGGAGCATAGGACCCGTGGGGCGATCCGCCCCACGGTGTGGCGGCACGCCAAGAGCGGCGTCCGACCGGATCATGCTAGGACCGGGTTCCCGGACTTTGAACAGGCAGGATGCTGGGGCTCCGAATCGTGACCCGACGGTAATCTGACCCTTATCAGACCGCTACCGGACCCCTCCCGATGCCGCATATCTGGACGGCCGGGTATAGAGTTAACGCCCTTCTCCATCGGCCCGGTCTCCCCCGTCAGGGCGCACAACCGGAGATCTCCGGCACCCGGGGCGAAAAGGATCATCGCGAACGGGGTCGTTCCCCGGAAATTTTCCTTGCTGCGGGCCTGTGCACCGGCCGGGCTCCCGGCTAGAGCAGCGCCGTGACCGCTGACGCCGCGACCTCGGCCAGCCGCCGCCGCAGCGCCGTCCCGGCCGCCCGGTCCGCGGGCACCTCGACGATGCGGATCCCGTCGCCCTTGAGCGCGGCCGGCAGGTCGGCCGCCCGGGTGACCACGATGTGCCCGATCCCGGCCGCCGCGGCCAGGCCCGCCAGCCGCGCCCGGTGCGGCGTGCCGAAGACCCGCTCGAACGGGGCCGGCACGGCGGCCTGCTCGAGGGTGGAGAAGATGCCGCCGCCGTCGTTGTTGGCCACCACCAGGACGAGGTCCGGGCGTGCTTCCTCCGGGCCCGCGAACAGCCCCGGCGCGTCGTGCAGGAACGCCAGGTCGCCCAGGAGGGCGGCGGCCGGGCCGCCACCGGCCGCCTGATGCGCGAGCGCCGCCCCGGTCGCCGACGAGATCAGCCCGTCGATGCCGCTCGCTCCCCGGCTGGCCAGCATCCGCAGGCCGTCCCGGACGGCCAGGTGCCGGTCCAGGTCGCGGATGGGCAGGCTGGACGCCGCCCACAGCAGGGCTCCGTCCGGCAGGGCCGCGCCGAGATCGCGGGCCAGCCGGGGCTCAGTCAGCTCACCACCTGCGTCCAGGATCGCGTCGGCGGCGCCGCGGGCGGCCGCATCCGCCTGCTGCCATCGGCCCAGCCACCCGGCCGGGCCGGGCTCCGGGCCGCCGCGGGCCGGCCGCGGGGGCCCCGGTCAGCCGCACCGCCGCGGCCACGTCGGTGGCGGTGCGGGCCGGGTCGGCCCAGCGGCCCGGTCCCTGGGCCAGGATGACCTGCCGGGCGCCATCCGCCGCGGTCTGGCGCAAGAACGCCGTCTGGCCCCGGGACAGCCCCGGGCGGCCCGCGCAGATGACCAGGTCAGGACGGTTCGCGGCGAGAAATCCCGGGTGCTCGAGCAGGTACTGGTAGGCGGCGAGCGCGTGGCGGCCCTGCCGCACCCCGGACGACGGCTCGGCCAGCACCGGCCAGCCCGCCGCGGCCGCCAGCCGGAGCAGCCCGGACGGGTCCGCAGCGCCGTCTCCCGCCACGATGACCCCCCGCTCGGTCCACGGCAGGTCCAGTGTCCCCGGGCCGTCCTGGCCGGACGGCCCCGGCTGAGCCGAGCCGCCCGATGGGGCGGCCCACCGGGTCCACGGGGCCCCATCCGGCCGGCCGTCCAGCGGCTCCGGCCAGCGGCCGTCCCCGGCCGGGTCCGGCAGGCCGGGGACCAGCGGGTCGCGCAGCGGCAGGTTCAGGTGCACCGGCCCGGGAAACCCGCCGTCGGACCCGGCCGCCGCCACCCACGCCCGGCAGGCCAGCGACCGCCAGTAGGCGTTCATTCCCGGGCGGGCCTCCGGGACCCCGGCCTCGGCGAACCAGCGGACCGCTCCCCCGTAGAGCTTGAGCTGGTCGATGGCCTGGTTGGCGCCGGTACCGCGGAGCTCGGGCGGCCGGTCGGCGGTCAGCACCAGCAACGGGACCCCGGACTCGTCCGCCTCGATCACCGCCGGGTGGAAGTTCGCCGCCGCCGTCCCCGAGGTGCAGACCACCGCGACCGGCCGCCCGCTGGCCTTGGCCAGGCCCAGGGCCAGGAACGCGGCGGACCGCTCGTCGATGCGCACCTGGAGCCGGAGGGCTCCGTCGTGAGCAGCCTGTTCCCACAGGGCGATGGCCAGCGGCGCGCTGCGTGATCCGGGGGCCAGGACCGCGTCCCGCAGGCCGCAGCGCACCAGCTCGTCGACCAGCGTGACGGCGAAGGCGGTCGAGGGATTCACCGGCTGGGCACTGGCCACGTCAGGCCGGCCCGGCCGGGACGGCCTCGCCGAGGAAGTCCGCCGCCGCGGCGACCCGCGCCCGCCACGGTGCGGGATCTGACTGCCACTGCGCCAGCCGTTGCGGATCGGCCGGCGGCCGGCGAACCGGCAGGTAACCGGCCTGCTCAGCCAGCGGATCGGCGGTCACGTCGCCGGTCAGCAGGCTCATCGTGGCCAGGCCGCACGCGTACGGGAGGTCCGGCAGCGCCGCCGCGAGGGCCACCCCGGCGGCCAGGCCCACCGAGGACTCCACCGCGCTGGACACCACGACGGGCAGCCCGCACGCCTCCGCGACCCGCAGCGCGGCCGCCACCCCGCCCAGCGGCTGGGCCTTCAGCATCACGATGTCGGCGGCGCCCGCGGCGCGCACGGCCAGCGGGTCCTCGGCCTTCCGGATCGACTCGTCCGCCGCGACCAGGACGTCCACCCGGCGGCGCAGCGCGGCCAGCTCGTCCAGGGTGGCGCAGGGCTGCTCGGCGTACTCGAGCCCGAACCGGCCCAGCGCGCGCAGCATCCGGGCGGCGGTGTCCACATCCCACCCGCCGTTGGCGTCCACCCGGATCCGGCCGCCGGGGCCCAGCGCGTCGCGCACCGCCTCCACCCGGGCCAGGTCCGCGGCCTCCGGCTGGCCGCGCTCGGCGACCTTCACCTTCGCGGTCCGGCAGCCGGAGCCGGCCACGATGCGGTGGGCCTGCTCCGGGCCGACCGCGGGCACGGTCACGTTGACCGGCACCTGGTCACGCACCGGCGCCGGCCAGCCGTCCCAGGCGGCTTCCAGGGCGCAGGCCAGCCAGCGGGAGCTTTCGCGCGGCCCGTACTCCGCGAACGGGGAGAACTCCGCCCACCCGGCGGGGCCCTCGATCAGCGCCCCTTCCCGGACCGTGATGCCGCGGAAGCGGGTGCGCATCGGGATCGCGAACGCGCGCAGCCCCGGCAGCGCGGCGGCGGCCCGGTCGCGCAGGCCCGGGCCCGAACGCTGCCAGTCGGCCACGTGAACGACCCTCCCGGTTCATCCCTGATCTGCCCGGATAACCTTACGTCGATGACCTCCCGCCCTCTGCACGCAGTGCTGCTCCCCGCGGCCGAGGGGGCGGAGCGGCTGATAGAGGCGCTGAGCGCCGCCCTGGACGGAACCGGGCCGGCCATCCTGCCCGTCGATCCCAGGCTGCCCGCCGAGCGGGTTGCGGCCCTGCTCCAGGCGCTCCGCCCCGCCACCCTGGAAACCCGCAGCGGCACGCAACGCCTTGACCGGGGGCACTCCCCCGCGCTGGCCCCGGGGACCGCGGTCGTGATCGCCACCTCCGGGTCGACCGGCGAGCCCAAAGGCGCCGAGCTGAGCGCGGCGGCGCTCACCCATTCGGCGCGGGCCAGCCTGGACCGGATCGGCGCCCGGCCCGGCCAGGCCTGGCTGTCCTGCCTGCCGCCGAGTCACATTTCCGGGCTGCAGGTGTTCCTGCGGTCGCTGCGGTCCGGCGCCGCGCCGGTGGTCCTCGAGAACCTGGACGCGTCCTCCGCCGCCGCCTCGGGCGCCAGCTACGTTTCGCTGGTTCCGACCCAGGTCCGGCGGTTGCTGGACGAGCCCGGTGGCCGCGACGCGCTGGCCGGGTTCCGCGCCATCCTGCTCGGCGGGGCCGCGGCGCCGGCCGGGCTGCGCGCCGAGGCGGCCGCGGCGGGGGCCCGGGTCATCACCACCTACGGGATGTCCGAGACGTGCGGGGGCTGCGTCTACGACGGGGCACCGCTCGACGGGGTGTCGGCCCGGATCGGTCCCGGCGGCCGGATCGAGCTGGCCGGCCCGGTGCTGTTCTCCGGGTACCGGGGGCGGCCTGACCTCACGGCCGGCGCCCTGGACGGCGGCTGGTTCGTCACGTCCGACGTGGGCGAGGTGGACGCGTCGGGGCGGCTGACGGTCCGGGGACGTGCCGACGGCATGATCAACACCGGCGGCGAGAAGGTCGCCGCCGACGAGGTGGCCTCGGTGCTGGAAGCCTGCCCTGGCGTGCGGGAGGCCGTGGTGGTCGGCCGGCCCGACCCGGAGTGGGGTGAGGTGGTCACCGCGATCGTGGTGCCTGCCGACCCGGCGGATCCCCCGGTCCTGGACGTGCTGCGCGGGTTCGCGCGCGGGCGGCTGCCGGACTATGCGGCGCCGCGGGCGCTGGTGGTGGTGCCGGCCGTCCCGTTGCTGGCTTCGGGCAAGCCCGACCTGCAGGCGCTGAGGCTGCTGGCCCGGCAGGACTAGGGCCCGGCAGGACTAAAGCGGCGGGCCGGCGGCGTTCTCATTCCGTGGGGGACATGCGCGCACGTCATGGTGCGGGAGAATCGGGGCACGGCGCTATCCGCGTGCGGGCACAGTGAGACAGCGCACTGGTACTGCACGGGAACAATCGGCTCCGTACAGCGTTAATACATAGTGCCCGCGCTTCACAGTAGCAAGTGCTGCGGACCGCTGGAGCACACCGATGTTGCGGATACGTGCTGACGTACGTGCGCACTGCGCCCACGAAGGGAGGAGGTGCCTCGATGCCAAGGAATGCCACCGCCAGGCGGGAGCCCGAGGTTGCTGACGAGGCGGCCATCACGCGTGTGGACGAACTGATCCAGCTTGGCCGCGGACAGGGGTACCTGTCCCTGACCGAGTTGCGCGCGGCGTTCGGTGAAGCGGGCGTTTCCCCCGCAGAGGGCCGGTCCATCATCCGCGAACTGGCGGAAGCCGGGGTGCGGCTGGGTGATGAGCCGGGTGCGGGTACTGCCCCCGAGGGCACGGGTACTGCCCCCAAGCGAGCACGGACGGGCACGGAGGACATGACTACTGCACAACTGACCGCACCGCGGAACGCCACCGAGGAGCCCGCGCTGGACAGCCTGGACGCCGAGGCCGAGGCCGAAGCGGTCGCACTGGCCGAGGACAGCCCTGCGGGGCGGCCGGCCAAGGTGACCCCGGAGCCGGCCCAGCCGGTGCTGGCCGAGGTGGACCTGGACGACCAGACGTCGGTCATGGGCGACTCGGTGCACACATACCTGAAGTCCATCGGGCGGACCAGCCTGCTCACCGCAGAGCAGGAGGTCAACCTGGCCAAGCGGATCGAGGCGGGCCTGTTCGCCGAGCACAAGCTGGCCACCGAGCCGGATCTGGACGAGGCCTACCGGCGTGACCTCCAGGAGGTCGCCGAGGACGGCAGGCGCGCCAAGGCGCACATGCTGGAGGCGAACCTCCGGCTGGTGGTGTCGGTGGCCAAGAAGTACAGCGATCGCGGGCTGTCCCTGCTGGACGTGGTCCAGGAAGGCAACCTGGGCCTGATCCGGGCGGTCGAGAAGTTCGACTACACCAAGGGCTACAAGTTCTCCACCTACGCGATGTGGTGGATCCGGCAGGCCATCCAGCGCGGTTTCGCTGACTCGGCCCGCACCATCCGGCTGCCGGTGCACGTGCTCGAGATGCTGAGCAAGCTCAGCCGGGTCGAGCGGGACATGCACCAGCGCCTCGGCCGCGAGCCCACGCCCGAGGAACTCGCTGTCGAGCTGGACCGGACCCCGGACCAGATCGAGGAGCTGCTGCGCACCAGCCGCCAGCCGATCAGCCTGGACTCCACCATCGGCGAGGACGGCGAGACCAGCATCGGTGACCTCATCGAGGACGTGGACGCGCCGGAGGCCTCCGAGCTGGTGGACCGCCAGCTGATGGCCGACCAGCTGCGGCACGCCCTGGACGGGCTGACCCAGCGCGAGGCCACCATCATGGCCATGCGGTTCGGCCTGTACGACGGCAACCCGCACACGCTGGATGAGATCGGCCGGGCGCTCGGCCTGACCCGGGAGCGGATCCGGCAGCTGGAGAAGCAGTCGCTGTCCAAGCTGCGCCACCCCAGCCGGGCCCAGCCGCTGCTCGACTACGCCTCCTGACCACGGGGCCGCCTGACCACGGGGCCCCCTGACCACCACTACGCCGCCACCGGCCAGCCGGTGGCGGCGTAGTGCTGTACTGGTGCCGTGCAGCCCTCCCGTCAGGAACCGCCGGGCGGCCCGCCCCAGCGTGACCACGGCGGCCACGACGCGCCCGCCGGGGAGATGGCGCGGTACTGGCGGCACGCGGCCGTGCCCGGCGTCGATCTGCTGCGGGCCACGTACGTGACGCACCGCTACGCCCGGCACACGCATGAGAGCTACACCCTCGCGCTGATCGAGGACGGGGTGGAGGAGTTCCGCTACGGCGGCAGCCTGCTGCGGGCAGGCCGCGGGGCCGTCGCGCTGCTCAACCCGGAGATGGTGCACACCGGGCAGGCCGGGGTCCCCGAGGGCTGGTCATACCGGGTGCTCTACCCGGCGGTCAGCGTGGTCCGGGAGGTCGGCGCGGAGCTGACCGGATCGACGGGCAGCCCGTTCTTCCCGGACACGGTCGTGGACGACCCGCGCAGCGCCCGGCTGGTCCGGGCCGCCCACCTGGCCGCGGAGCACGGCGACCGGCTGGCCTCCGCCAGCCTGCTGCACGCCGCCCTGGCCGGCCTGCTGCGCGAGCACGCCCGGGCCGGCCGCCGGTCCCGTCCGCGGGAAGCCCGGCCCGCGGTGCGCACCGCGCTGTCGTTGCTGCACGAGCGGGTCCTGGAGCCGCCCACGCTCGACGAGCTGGCCCTGGCGGCCGGAGTTGGGCCGTACGCCCTGATCCGCGCCTTCCGGGCGGAGACCGGGCTGCCGCCGCACGTGTACCTCAACCAGCTCCGGGTGCGGCAGGCCCGGCGGCTGCTGGACCGCGGGGTGCCGCCCGCGCAGGCCGCGGCGGAGGCGGGCTTCGCCGACCAGGCGCACCTGACCCGGCACTTCAAGCGCACCATGGGGGTGCCGCCCGGGGCCTATCAGCGGGCCCGCACGGGCGGCGCGCGCCCCGGGGCGGGCCGGGGACGGTCCTAGCCCGACGCCGCCGCAATAACGTTCAAGCCAGCGCACCGGGGTGCGCCCTAGCCTCCCGTTATGGCACAGACTTCGGCGGAGCCGGTGAAGCGGGCGGCCCGGGACGGCATCGCGCTCGGGCTGGCGGTGGGCACCTCCGGCCTCGCGTTCGGGGCGGCCGCCGTGGCCTCCGGGCTGAGCGCGGCGCAGGCCAGCGTGCTCAGCCTGGTCGCCTACACCGGCGCCTCGCAGTTCGCGCTGGCCGCCGCGGTGGCCGGCGGTGGCAACCTGATCGCGGGGACCGCCAGTGCGGTCCTGCTCGGCAGCCGCAACGGCCTGTACGGCCTGCGCCTGGCCAGCTTGCTGGGCTTTCGTGGCCCGTTCCGGCTGCTGGCCGCGCTGGGCATCACCGACGAGTCGACGGCCGTGGCCCTCGGCCAGTCGGCGCTGGGCCGGCCGGGGCGCGCCGCGGCCCGGGCCGGGTTCCTGGCCACCTTCGGCAGCCTGTACCTGACCTGGAACGCGGCCACACTGGCCGGCGCGCTCGGCGCGGGCCGGCTGGGCTCCTCCGACTCGTTCGGCCTGGACGTGGTGGGACCCGCGGCGTTCCTGGCGTTGCTGTGGCCGCGGCTGCGCGACGGCCGGACCGAGCGGACGGTCGCGCTGGCCGGGGCCGCCATCGCGCTCGCCGCCACGCCGTTCTTCCCGCCCGGCCTCCCGGTGGTCCTGGCCGCGGTGGCGGCGCTCGGCGCGGCGTTGCTGCCCGCCGCCGGTGCGGGTGAGGGGCCTGCCCCCGGTGCGGGTCCGGGGACCGCGAGCGGTACCGGTGCGGGGGCCACCCTCAGTACGGAGCCGGCCAGCGGTGCAGGTGCGGCGTGCGCGGCCGGGCCGGGTGAGGCGCCCTGCGCGGCCGGCGACGGGCCGCGCCGGTGAGCGCGACCTGGATCGCCGTGCTGGTCACCGCGGTGAGCTGCTACGCGCTCAAGCTGGCCGGGCTGACCGTGCCGCCGCGGTGGCTGGCCCATCCCCGGGCGCAGCGGTTCGCCACCCTGGTCCCGGTGGCGCTGCTCGCCGCCCTGATCGCGGTGCAGTCCGTGGGCCGCGGCCAGTCCCTGGCCATCGACCCGGCCCGGCTGGCCGGCCTGGGCGCGGCGGCCGCCGCGCTCCTGCTCCGCGCGCCGTTCCTGGTGGTGATCGTGGCGGCGGCCGGCACCGCCGCCGGACTGCGCGCGCTCGGCCTGGCCTGAGGGCCCGGGCGCCCATCCCCCGGCCGTAATCAGATGCCTGGAACGATGGCCCGACCCGGAGCCGTCACCGGTGGGGACGCCCGGGCCTTTCCGCGATCCGGCCCGGCGCCGCGATAAAGTGCCCGCGTGACTGTGAGCGTCGAGGTGCTGCGCGAAGTAACCGATGAGGTGGTCGAGGCGTTCGGCGTCCTGCTGCCCCAGCTGTCCAGCAGTGCTCCCCCGGCCGACCGGGCGGTGCTGGAGGGGGTGGTCAGCTCGGCCGCCACCACACTGCTCATAGCCCGCTCGGACGGGAAGATCTCCGGGACCCTGTCGCTGGTGATGTTCCCGATCCCCACCGGGTTGCGGGCCTGGATCGAGGACGTGATCGTGGACGAGGCCGCACGGGGCCAGGGCATCGGCCAGGTCCTGACGGTCGAGGCGCTGCGCATCGCCGAGCAGGCCGGGGCGAGGACCGTGGACCTCACCTCGCGCCCCTCCCGCGAGGCGGCGGGCCGTCTCTACGAGCGGGTGGGCTTCCAGTCCCGCTCCACCCGCCTCTACCGCTACACCTTCGCCGACCACCACCCCGGCGACTGAGTCACCCCGCCAGGCCGGCCAGGGCCTCGAGGAGACGGTCCACGTCGGAGCGGTCGTTGTAGTGCACCAGGCCCGCCCGGACCGCGCCGCCCGAGTCGCGGATGCCGAGGACGCCGGTCAGCTCCCAGGCGTAGTTGTGGCCACTCCACACGTTGACGCCGCGGCCGGCCAGGTAGCGCGCGACGTCACCGGGCGCGCGCCCGTCCACCGTGAAGTATGCGGTCGGGGCGCGGCGGGCCGCTTTCCCGTAGCTGGTGACGTGGCCCATCCCGGCCAGGCCGTCCTGCAGGACCTGGAACAGGCTCTGCTCATGGTCTTCCACCGCGGCCATCGAGGTGAGCAGCCGCTGCCGCCGCGGGCCGGCCCCGCTGTCCGCCAGCTGGGCCAGGTGGTCCACGGCCGCGGTGACCCCGGCCAGGTCGGCGAAGGGCGGCGTGCCCTGCTCGAACCGCTCGGGCACCGAGTCCGGGGCGGGCATCAGCTTGTCCGGGTGCAGCGTCTCCAGCAGGTCCGGGTCCGCGATTACCGCCCCGACATGCGGCCCGGACCACTTGTAGGCGCTGGTCGCGTAGAAGTCCGCGCCGAGCGCGGCCACGTCTACCGGGCCGTGCGGGGTCGCGTGCACCCCGTCCACGTAGCTGAGCGCTCCCGCCTCCCGCGCCTGGGCGGTGATCGCGGCGACCTCCGGCCGGGTGCCGAGGACGTTGCTGGCCGCGGTGACCGCGACCAGCCGGGTTCGCTCCGACAGCAGGTCGCCGTACTGGGCCGAGGGAAGCTCCCCTGTCGATATGTCGACTTCTGCCCAGCGGACGGTGGCGCCGGCCCGCTGCGCGGCGTGGATCCAGGGCCGCACGTTCGCGTCGTGGTCGAGCCGGGAGACGATCACCTCGTCGCCCGGGCCCCACTGGCTGGCCAGCGTGTAGGCCAGCCGGTAGGTCAGGGTGGTCATGTTCGGCCCCAGGATCACCCCGCCGGGACTCCCGCCGACCAGGTCGGCGACGGCCTGGCGGCACTCGGCGTTCAGCGCGGTCGACCGGTGGCTGGCCGGGAACTCACCGCCCGCGTTGCCCAGGCCGGCCCGGTAGGCGGCGCCGATGGCGTCGATGACGCTGCCCGGGACCTGGGTTCCCGCGGCCCCGTCGAGGTAGGCGAACCCGTCCGCCAGGGCCGGATAAGCCGCCCGCACGGACCCGATATCGAACGCCATCAGCACATCCCTTCGACTCGCCTGCGCGGCGTGGCCCGCCCGCCGGGCTCCCGGGACCCGGGACCGGCGGGCAGCCGGGGCCGGACCGCTCAGGGCTACAGCACCGGACCGGGAGAAATCCTGTCCACCGAAATCCTGCCTGATGCCTGGAGCAGGACGTGCCATGGGTCCTCACGGACGGCCGGACCGGCCCCCCGGGCGCACGCCGTCGCCACCTCCGCCGCCACGACGTGATCGACCAACTGCAGGCCGGCCCGCTCGGGCGGCAGCTGCGGCACCCCGGCTATCCAGCCGCGGAGCAGCATGTCCGGGTCGGCGGGGCGGTAGTCCTTGCCTTGCGCCTGGGCGAGATCCCAGGCGTGCAGGTGCCACTCGGCGCAGGCGGCGCCGGCCATCCCGCCCACCGTGACCACGACGTCCCGGTACTGGTGATGCGGCAGATCCCAGATGGGCAGGAGACGTTGCGCGTACGCCCGGGCCGAGCTGGCGAAGGCCGCAATATGCTCCGGCCCGGACACGTCGGGCAGCGCGGCGAGTTCCGCGGCGTTCTGCCGGGCCAGCTTGCGGGCCAGCGTGCTGGGGTGCACTCCCCTGGCCATCAGGCGGGCGAGCCGGCTGGCCGGGGCGTCATCGAGGTACTCGTGGAAATCGTCGGCGACGCACCGCAAGTGGCCCGCCAGGTCAATGGCCCGCCACTCCGGGCAGGGTGACGGCGCGATCCACCCGGCGTCCCCGAACTGCGCGGAAATCTCGCATATGAGGGTCACGCCGTCATGAAAAGCGGCGAGCGCCGGCCCAGGTGACCAGCCCCGCACGGGTTGCCTGCCCCCAGAATCCGTGCGCTCCACGGTCCCTCCCTGCCGGCGTACGGCACCGCCGCGCGAGCCCCCCCGGGCTAGCCAGCGTGCCAGAGTTGCCCTGCCGCCGCTACCCGGCCACCTCATAGCGGCGATGAGGTAACACACCTGTTACGTCCGGACTAACAGTGAAATCTGCCCGTTGCCTCGATCCGGCCCGGTCCCGGCCCGCCCGCGCGCGCCCGGCCGCGGCACCCTGGGCCCACCCCGCAGCCAGGGAAAATTCAGGTGACATAGCGGCAGACCGCAACTAGCGTTCGAGTAATGCCCCCCCATGAACCTGGCCGTACTACGCCTGCCGACCGTGGGGTGACCCCCCTCGCGTCACTCTGGCGGACCCGGGTCTATTTGCGCCCCTACCGGTGGCAGCTGGCGGTCATGCTCGTGTGCGCGATCGTGGCGGTCGGCGCCGAAATCGCCATCCCGCTGCTGACGAAATCCATGATCGACGGGGCGATCAGCCAGGGGGAGCGCAGCCTGCTGCTGCCGATCGGCGCGGCCGCGGTCGGCCTGGGCATCGGGCAGGCGCTGCTGAACTTCCTGCGCCGGTGGATGCAGGCGAACGCGGTCACCGGGATGGAGCGTGCCATGCGGGCGGACATCTACGCGCACCTGCAGCGGCTGCCGCCCGCCTTCCACGACGAGTGGCAGTCCGGCCAGCTGCTGTCCCGGGCCACCACGGACCTCTCGGCCATCCGGCGGTTCGCCGGCTTCGGCACGATCTTCCTGGTCACGAACGTGGTCACGTTCATCGCGGTGGTCGTGCTGCTCATCCGGCTGAACTGGTGGCTCGGCCTGCTCACCGCCACCGTCTTCCTGCCCGTGGTGGCGGCCAGCACCCGGTTCCAGCAGACCTACCGGGTGCTGTCCCGGCGCGCCCAGGACCAGCAGGGCGACCTGGCCACCTACGTGGAGGAGGCCGCGACCGGGATCCGCGTGCTCAAGGCGCTCGGCCGGGGCGACGAGGCGGCCGGGCAGCATCGCGGCCAGGCCCTCGAGGTGTTCGGCACCGAGCTCCAGAAGGCCCGGCTGCGCAGCACGTTCTGGGCCGGCCTCGACCTGATCCCGAACGCGCTGATCGGCCTCCTGCTGCTGCTCGGCGCCATCGCGACCGGCCGGCACGAGCTGACCCTGGGCGGCCTGGTCGCGTTCATCACGCTGACCCTGGCGCTGGTCTGGCCCATCGAGTCGATGGGCTACATCCTGGCTGGCGGCCAGGAAGCGGCGACCGCGGCCCAGCGGATCTTCGAGATCCTGGACACCCCGCCCGCGATCAGCAGCCCGGCCGGGCCGCAGGCCGGGACCACGGGAAGGCCGTCCGGCCGGCGGCCGCGGCCGGCCCGGCTCGTCTTCGATCACGTCGGGTTCACCTACCCGGGCGCGGAGCATGCCTTACTGCGCGACGTGAGCCTGGCCATCGAGCCGGGCCAGACCATGGTCCTGGCCGGGGCGACCGGGTCCGGGAAGACGACCCTGCTGCAACTGGTCCCCCGGCTGGCCGACGTGACGTCGGGCGCCGTCCTGCTGGACGGCACCGATGTCCGGCGGCTGCCGCTGCCGGTGCTGCGGTCCCGGGTCGGCTGCGCGTTCGAGGACCCGACGCTGTTCTCGGCCAGCGTCCGGGAGAACGTCAGCTACGGCGCGCCCGACGCCGATGACGCCGCGATCGAGGCGGCGCTGGCCATGGCGCAGGCCGGGTTCGTGCACGACCTGCCCTGGGGCCTGGACACCCGGATCGGCGAGCAGGGCATGGCCCTGTCGGGCGGCCAGCGGCAGCGGGTGGCGCTGGCCCGGGCCATCCTGGCCCGGCCCTCGCTGCTCATCCTGGACGACCCGCTGTCCGCGCTGGACGTGCACACCGAGGCGAAGGTGACCAAGGCGCTGAGCGGACTGCTGGCCGAGACCACCGCACTGGTGGTGGCGCACCGGCCCTCCACGGTCATGCTCGCGGACAAGGTGGCCCTGCTCCGCGACGGGGTGATCGCCGCCCTCGGCACGCACGCCCACCTGCTGGCCAGCCAGCCCCGGTACCGGGAGCTGATGAGCGGCGTGGACGAGCCGGTCACCGGGGAGCAGGCGGCCTCATGACGACCTCCGACACGTGGCGCGGGATCGCCGCGGAAGACGCCGATGAGATCACCGGCGGCCTGGCCGCGCTGCTGCGCCGCCGGGCCCGCGGGCTGCTGTTCAGCCTGCTGCGCCCGCAGCGGGCCCGGGTGATCCTCACGTTCATGCTCATCGTCATCGCGAGCCTGGCCGCGCTGGCCGGTCCCTGGCTGGTCGGGGTGGCCATCGACCGGGGTATCCCGCCGCTGCTGCACGGCGGTGACCTGGCGCCGATGCTGCTGTACGTGGCTGGCTTCGCGGCCGCCGTGGGCATCCAGGCCGTGACCAGCCGGGGGTTCATCTACTCGATGGGCAAACTCGGCGAGACGGTGGTCCTGGAGCTGCGCCAGCGGCTGTTCCTGCACTTCCAGCGGCTGCCGGTCGCGTTCCACGAGCACTACACCTCAGGGCGGGTTATCTCCCGGCAGGTGTCCGACATCGACTCCATCTCCGACCTGTTCGACGACGGCCTGGACGCCCTGGTGTCCGCGGCGCTGTCCCTGGTCCTGGTGGGAGCCGGGATGCTGCTGCTGGACTGGCCGCTCGCCCTGGTGGTGCTGGCCGGCTTCGTCCCGCTGGCCTGGCTGACGGCCTGGTTCCGGCGCGAGTCCGCGCTGGCCTACCGGCGGACCCGGGAAACGATCGCCCAGGTCATCGTGCACTTCGTGGAAACCTTCGGCGGTATCCGCGCGGTGCAGGCGTTCCGCAGGGAACAGCGCAACGAGGAGATCTTCGGCCAGCTCAACGAGAACTACGCGGCGGCCAGCCTTCGCTCGTCCCGGGTCCTGGCCGTGTACGCGCCGGGGATCACCCTGGTCGGCAACGTGGCGACCGGGGTCGTGCTGTGCTACGGCGGGCTGCGGGTGATCGACGGCGACATCAAGGTCGGGGTGCTGGCCACGTTCCTGCTGTACCTGGGCCGGTTCTTCGACCCGCTGCAGGACCTGTCCCAGTTCTACAACTCGTTCCAGTCCGCCGCCGCCTCACTGGAGAAGATCTCCGGCGTGCTGGACGAGCCGCCCGCGGTGCCGGAGCCCGCCCACCCGGTGCCCCTGCCGCCGCGTGGCGGCCCGGCGAAGGAGCCGGCCCGCGGCGGCCCGGACGCCCAGGCCGGAGGGCGGGAGGTCCGGTTCGAGGCGGTGCGGTTCGGCTACCGGGCCACGCCGGTGCTGCCCGGGCTGGACCTGACCATCCCGGCCGGGCAGACCGTGGCCCTGGTGGGTGCGACCGGGGCCGGGAAGACGACCGTGGCCCGGCTGCTGGCCCGCTTCTACGACCCGGATCAGGGCAGTGTCCGGCTGGACGGCGTCGACCTGCGGGACGTGCCGGACCAGGTGCTGCGCCGGGAAATCGTCCTGGTCACCCAGGAGAACTTCGTGTTCTCCGGGTCGGTGGCCGAAAACATCCGCCTCGGCCGGCCGGACGCCACCCAGGCGGAGGTGGAAGCCGCGGCCCGGGCCATCGGCGCGGACGCCTTCATCTCCGCGCTGCCCGGCGGCTACCAGGCTGACGTGGGCAAGCGGGGCGGGCGGCTGTCAGCGGGGCAGCGCCAGCTGGTCGCGTTCGCCCGCGCGTTCCTGGCTGCGCCCGCCGTCCTGGTGCTCGACGAGGCCACCTCCCTGCTGGACATCCCCAGCGAGCAGCTGGTCCAGGGGGCACTGCGCACCATCCTGGCCGGGCGGACCGCGATGATCATCGCGCACCGGCTGTCCACGGTGGAGATCGCGGACCGGGTGCTGGTGCTCAGCGCCGGGCGGGTGCTGGAGGACGGGCCGCCGGCCCGGTTGCTCGCCTCGGACGGTGAGTATTCGGCGCTGCACACGGACTGGCTGGACAGCCTCGCGTAGGCGCGGGCCCGGGCCGCCGGGCGGGCCGCCGCGCGGCGCCGCGGGCGCGATCCGCTAGGCTCGCCTCTGGCCCGTACAGGCCAGAGGTTCCAGCGTGACGTAGGAGCGCATCGTGATCTCGAGACGCAAGCCGGCCGTCAGCCAGGAGGCCGAGCAGAAGTTCGCCGCCGACCAGGCGCTCGCCGCCCGTTTCGACGAACTGCTCGCCGGGGCCCGGTCCGCCGAGCAGGACATGCGTGACGCCCAGACGGCCCAGGCCCCCCTGACCGAGCGGCACCGGCTGGCCAAGGGCCTGGACACGGCGCTGACCGACGCGATGCGGGCCGCCTACGCTGCCGAGCGGGTCGCGATCGGGCCGCAGGGCTACGACGACCGCATCTACCGGCGCAAGGCCAGGGCGACCTCGCCGGTCCGGGTCTGGTCCGCGGAGGCCGAACGGCTGCTCACCCTGCGCGAAAGTCACCGGCTGACCGGCATTCCCCGGGTCCCGCAGAGCCCGGTCAGCGGCGGGTCGGATGAGCTCGCGCCCGGCTTCCAGCCGGCCGGCCCGGACGCAGTTACGACTCGGTAACAAAATCCCGCCGGGGTATGCGAATTTGTGACGCCGCCGCCCTATCGGGGATATCCAATTACGTGAGCCGGGTCACGTATGCTACTAGCTACTAGTAACAAAGAGTGACCCGGTAAATCGTCACAACTGACTATGTTGCGTGCGGGATAAAGCCGGCACACTTACATGTGATCAACACCACAGCCAGACATTGACCAGGAGGCACACGAATGTGCCCGCATACGCCGCCATGTCCGGACGCGCGAGCGCTGGATCGTGAAGCGGCCCGGACCGTCGTCAGTCACCCCGAGCAGGGCTGGAGCCTGCTCTGCAACGGCATCGTCGTGTTCGAGGACACCGGCGAACTGCTGCCTGGCGGGGATACCGTAGCTCCCCACAGGCCCACAGATGTGAGCGCGAACAGCAGCATTATCCCCGCAGCCCACCCCCACGCGCCCCCGGTGGCTGCCCCCGCTGAACCCGCCGCCTAGCCAGCGCTGCTCTCCCGGTACCGCGCCGCGGTCTCCCACTGCCACGCGTCTCCGATTACGCTCCCCATCCCTGCCTCCCTTCCGGGATGAGCCGGGGGTCAGGCGTCCGCGAGACCCAGCAGGTCCGCCAGCCACACTGCGGCCACCGAGCCGACGGCCCCGGGCTTCCTGGACAGGGTGTGGGTTTCGCCATCCAGCACCACGACCCGGGTGCCGCCCGCCTGAGCCGGGATGCCGAACGGATCCCGGCTCCCGTTGATGACCAGCACGTCCGTGCCCGCCAGGGACAGCTCGCCTGCCCGTGACTTTTCCGGGTGCCCCGGCGGATGCAGCGGGAAGGCCAGGGCCAGCACCGCCCGGGCCCCGGTCATCCCGGCGGTCCGGCAGGCGACCCGGGCGCCGTTGCTGCGGCCGCCCTGCACCAGCGGAACATGCGGCCCGGCCGCGGGCCGCAGCGCGTCGATGATCTCGATCCAGGCGGCGTCCTGCCGGGCCGGTGGTCCGGGCGCGCGGCGCCCCTTGACCCGGTAGGGCTGGGTGACCAGCGCCACCGCCGCGCCGAGGAGCAGTACCGCGTCCCGCACCGCGAGCAGGTCGGCGGACTCTGGCTCCCCGCCCGAGCCATGCGTCAGCACCAGCAGGAACGCGGGGTCGCGGGCCTGCTGCCCGCCCCCGGGGGGCCAGGTCACCGCGGCCCGCGCGGCCCCCTCACTGGTCATGATCTCCACGCCGCGAAGCGTAGCCTGCGCTGCCCGCGCAATGCGGCCATGACCTGCCCGTTCCCCCACCCGGGGCAGATGCCGGGCGGGTGGCCGGCGGGTTAGACGTTGAGGAGTTTGCGGAGGTAGTGGCCGGTGTGGCTGGCCTGGATGGTGGCGATGTGCTCGGGGGTGCCGGTGGCGATGATGTGGCCGCCGCGGGAGCCGCCGTCGGGGCCGAGGTCGATGACGTGGTCGGCGGTCTTGATGACGTCGAGGTTGTGCTCGATGACGATGACGGTGTTCCCGCCGTCGACGAGGCGGCCGAGGACGCCGAGGAGTTTGCGGATGTCCTCGAAGTGCAGCCCGGTGGTGGGCTCGTCCAGGACGTAGATGGTCCGGCCGGTGGAGCGGCGCTGCAACTCCGAGGCCAGCTTGACCCGCTGCGCCTCGCCGCCGGACAGGGTGGGGGCGGGCTGGCCGAGCCGGACATACCCCAGCCCCACGTCGTCCAGAGTGGCCAGGTGGCGGTGGATGGCCGGGATGGCCGCGAAAAACTGCGCGGCTTCCTCGATGGGCATGTCCAGCACGTCGGCGATGGTTTTGCCTTTGTAGTGCACGGCCAGGGTGTCGGTGTTGTACCGGGCGCCGTGGCACACCTCGCACGGCACGTACACATCGGGCAGGAACTGCATCTCGATCTTGATCGTGCCGTCACCCGGAGCACGCCTCGCACCGGCCGCCCTTGACGTTGAAGGAAAACCGGCCGGGCTGGTAGCCGCGGACCTTGGCCTCGGTCGTCGCCGCGAACAGCTTCCGCACATGATCAAACACGCCGGTGTAGGTGGCCGGGTTGGACCGCGGGGTCCGCCCGATCGGCCCCTGGTCCACGTGCACCACCTTGTCCAGCTGGCCCATCCCGGTCACCCGCACATGCCGCCCCGGCACCGTCCGCGCGCCGTGCAGCTCCCGCGCCAGCGCGTGGTACAGGATGTCGTTGACCAGGGTCGACTTCCCCGACCCCGACACCCCCGTCACCGCGATGAAACAGCCCAGCGGGAACGCCACATCCACATTCTTCAGATTGTGCTCACTGGCCCCCTTCACCACGACCTCGCGGGACTTCGACCGCTTCCGCCGCACCGCCGGCACCGGGATCTGCTCCCGCCCGGTCAGGTACGCCCCGGTCAGCGACTCCGGGCAGGCCAGCAACTCCTCCACCGGCCCGGACACCACCACACTGCCGCCGTGCTCCCCCGCACCCGGGCCGATGTCCACCACCCAGTCCGCCGCCCGGATCGTGTCCTCATCGTGTTCCACCACGATCAGCGTGTTCCCCAGATCCCGCAACCGGATCAGCGTCTCCAGCAGCCGGTGATTATCCCGCTGATGCAGCCCGATCGACGGCTCATCCAGCACATACAGCACCCCCACCAGCCCCGACCCGATCTGGGTGGCCAGCCGGATCCGCTGCGCCTCCCCGCCGGCCAGCGTGGCCGACGCCCGGTCCAGGGACAGGTAGTCCAGGCCCACGTCCAGCAGGAACCCGAGCCGGGCGTTGACCTCCTTGAGGATCCGCCCGGCGATCTGCATGTCCCGGTCCGACAGCTCCAGGCTGCGGCACAGCTTGGCCAGCTCGCCGATGGGCTGCGCGCAGATATCGGCGATGGACCGGCCGTCCACCGTGACCGCCAGCGCCACCGGCTTGAGCCGCGACCCGTGGCAGGCCGGGCAGGGCACCTCGCGCATGAACCCGGCGAACCGCTCCCGGCTGGAGTCCGATTCCGCCTCGGAATGCCGCCGCTCGATATACGGGATCGCACCCTCGAACGAGGTGTAATACGACCGTTCCCGGCCGTAGCGGTTCTTGTACCGGACATGCACCTGCTGGTCGTAGCCGTTCAGCAGGGCCTTGCGGGCCGCGGCGGGCAGCCTGGACCAGGGCGTGTCGATGCTGAACCCGAGCGAGGTGCCGAGCGCCTCGATCAGCCGGAGGAAGTAGTCGCTGACGTGGCCGCCGCTCCAGGGGCCGATCGCGCCCTCGGCCAGGGTCCGGTCCGGGTCCGGCACCACCAGCTCCGGATCCACCTCCATCCGGGTGCCCAGGCCGGTGCAGTCCGGGCACGCCCCCCACGGGGAGTTGAACGAGAACGACCGCGGCTCCAGCTCATCGAACGACAGGTCGTCATACAGGCAGGCCAGATGCTCGGAATACATCCGCTCCCGGTGCGGGTCATCATCAGCCAGGTCCACGAAATCCAGCAGCACCACGCCACCGGACAGGCCCAGCGCCGTCTCCACCGAGTCGGTCAGCCGCCGCCGCGCGTCTTCCTTCACCGCCAGCCGGTCCACCACCACCTCGATGGTGTG
Organism: uncultured Actinomycetes bacterium; assembly: GCA_963718305.1. Lineage (GTDB taxonomy): Bacteria > Actinomycetota > Actinomycetes > Streptosporangiales > Streptosporangiaceae > RYN-230. The sequence continues at coordinate 28,620 of CAVQZG010000016.1, read as the reverse complement.
CTTCTCGTACTTCTTCAGCGCCGGAAGCTCCCCGGCCTCCCCGCCGGCCACGCTGTCCAGCCGGATCACCGTGCCGTCCACCCGGGCCCGCGAGTACCCCTTCACCTGCAGTTCGCGGAGCAGTTCGGTGTACTCACCCTTCCGCTCCCGGATCACCGGCGCCAGCACCTGGAACCGCGTCCCCCCGGCCAGCTCCAGCACCCGGTCCACAATCTGCTGCGGCGCCTGCCGCGCGATCGGCCGCCCGCACACCGGGCAATGCGGCCGCCCCACCCGCGCATACAGCAACCGCAGATAGTCATACACCTCCGTGATCGTCCCCACCGTCGACCGCGGATTCCGGCTTGCCGCCTTCTGGTCAATCGACACCGCCGGACTCAGCCCGTCAATAAAATCCACATCCGGCTTATCCATCTGGCCCAGGAACTGCCGCGCATACGCCGACAGCGACTCCACATACCGCCGCTGCCCCTCCGCGAAAATCGTGTCAAACGCCAGACTCGACTTCCCCGACCCCGACAACCCGGTAAACACGATCATGGAATCCCGCGGCAACTCCAGCGACACATCCTTCAGGTTGTGCTCGCGAGCCCCACGGACGATGAGTCGATCAGCCACTGCGCTCAATTCTCCGAGTCAGGATGAGGGTTCTCCGGCTCATGATGACGGACCTCCAGGCCAGGATGGGGAAGGACCTACGCCGACCAGGGACACGTCATGGTATTCGGGGCCACTGACAAAACACCGCCGCGGCGGGAGAGCTTCCCGGCCCGTGCACCGCCCGGCCATGCTGCCCGGGCCATCCACTCGCCGGACCACACCGCCCGCCCACCGCCGGGGCCTCGCCGCCCCGGAGCACGCAGCCGGGCGGCACCACCCGTCCCCCCGCTTGCTTCCAGGGTGCCATTCCGCACGAGATGATGGTCCCGAACTCCGGCAAAGGAGCCCTGTGGACACCGAAATCGCCCTGGCCCTGGCCCGGGTCGGCGAGTCGGCCGACCGCGTGCTGGCCACCGCGGACGCGCTGACCGACACCCAGGCCGCCGCGGCGTCCCGGCTGCCCGGCTGGACCCGCGGCCACCTGCTGACCCATCTCGCGCGTAACGCCGACGGCTTCCGGAACCTGCTCGCCTGGGCCCGTACCGGGGCCGAGACGCCGATGTACCCCAGTGAGGAGGCCCGGGACCGGGCCATCGAGGCAGGGGCCGGGCGATCCGCCGCGGAGCTCGCAGCGGACCTGCGGGAGAGCGCCGCCGCGTTCGCCGCGGCGGCGGGGGCACTGCCTGCCCAGGCCTGGGACGCGCCGGTAGCCCGGCGCGGCGAGACGTTCCCGGCCCGGGGAATCCTGCCGCGGCGGCGGTCCGAGCTGGAGATCCATCACGTCGACCTGGGCGCGGGATACCAGCCGGGCGACTGGCCGCCGGACTTCGTGCAGATGACCCTGGCCCGGGTGGCCCGCGATTTCGCCGGCCGCCCGGACGCGCCCGCCTGCCTGGCCCGCCCGGATGGCCTGGATGCCGCCTTCCCGATCGGCCCGGACTCAGCTAGCCCGGGCAGCGCGGGCCGCCAGGTGATCGTGTCCGGCCCGCCAGCAGCCCTGCTGGCCTGGCTGACTGGCCGGGACGGCGGCGCCGGGCTCGAGGTCGCGGGGGCCGGCGCGGTGCCGGTGCTGCCTCCCTGGCGGTAGCCCGCCGGCTGGTTCGGTGTAGAAAGACAGCAACGCAACGCAAGGAGGCAGCGGTGGCCTACACCGGGGACGTGACCGTGGGCGGCCCGCCCGAGACGCGGGAATTGCCGGGACTGACCGTGACCAAGCTCGCGGTCGGGCCGATGGACAACAACGCCTACCTGCTCACCTGCACCGAGACCGGCGAGGCGGCGCTGATCGACGCGGCCAACGAGGCGGGCCGCCTGATTGAGCTGATCGGTGACCGGCCGCTGCGCCGCATCATCACCACACACCGGCACTTCGACCACTGGCAGGCGCTCGCCGAGGTGCAGGAGGCCACCGGCGCGGACGTGGTCGCCCACCCGGACGACGCGGTGGAGCTGCCCGTCCCGGTGACCACGCTGGTGGAAAACGGCGGCACGGTCCCGGTCGGGACGGCCACCCTGTCCGTCATCCACCTGCGCGGGCACACCCCGGGCAGCATCGCGCTCTGCTACGACGCGGGCGGGCAGCTGGCCGGTGAGCCGCACCTGTTCACCGGCGATTCGCTGTTCCCCGGCGGCCCGGGCAACACGCAAGGCGACGCGAAGCGGTTCACCCAGCTGATGGACGACCTGGAGGAGCGGGTCTTCGCCCCGCTGCCCGACCCCACCTGGGTGTACCCCGGGCACGGGACGGACACCACGCTCGGCACCGAGCGGCCAAACCTCGGTGAGTGGCGGGCCCGCGGCTGGTAGCACAGGCCCGGACCTGGGCACCGCCCCGCTGGCCCGGGCCGCCGGGAGCGCCTCGGGTCAGCGGACCTCGGTGCTGTAGACCACGGTGTTGCTGAGATAACTGCGGGTGGCGTAGTCGAACGTGCCGCCGCACGTGATCAGGTGCAGTTCGGCGTCGGGGGCCGGGCCGTACACCTTCCCGGTGGGGAAGTGGTCCTTCGGGTACTGCCGTACCGCGTACACGCTGAACACGGCCAGGCTGCCGTTGGCGCGCCGGACGTAGATGCGCTCACCGGGCCGCATCTCACTGAGCCGGTAGAAGATGCCCGGGCCGAGGTAGGAGTCGATGTGCCCGGCGATCACCGAGGACCCGATCTCCCCGGGCCGCGGGCTGCCGGTGTACCAGCCCGCCACCGAGGTGGACGTGGGCACCTGGAGGGTGCCCTGGGCGGTGATGCCCAGCGTGATCAGCCTGGAGTGCACGCCGATGGCCGGGATGGTCAGGGACACCGGCGCGGGGGCGGCCGCGGCCGGCGAGGGGTCCGGGGCGGGGGCGGTGGATCCGGACGGCACCGGGACGGACGCCCGGGCCGGCTGGCCAGCGGTGCCCGGGTGGCCGGTCAGCATGACCAGCCCGGCCGCGCCGAGCGCCAGCACGAGCAGTCCGCAGACCAGCGCGGCCACCGCGAACGGCCGGCGCCGCCGTCGCCCGGCCGGCGGGCCGCCCGGGGGCGGCCCGCTGTGGGACGTGGTCCGCGGCGACGGCACGTACTGTGACGTCCCGGGCTGCGGCGACCGGGGCTGGGACGGGCCACGGTGCCCGTGCCGTGGCCCGCCTGCCGGGTTCGGGGGTGCGGGGCGGCCCGCCACCCTCAACGGGCGTGCCGGGCCACGGCCCTGACCCGGCGAAGCCGGTAACCACCAGCCAGGGCGAGCAGCGCGCCCGCGACCAGGGCGGCCAGCCACGGCAGCGGCGAGGACCCCGGCGCCGGGGCGGTGCCGCCGAGTCCGGTGGCCGCACCACCGTTGGGCATGACCGAACTGCCCGCGGCGTCCATCAGGTCGGTGACCGACAGGCCGCTGGACGAATCCAGCACGACCAGGGTGTGGATCGTCTCCGGGGTCAGCTTGACCTGGCCCGACCACGCCTCGGTGCCGCCCTTGGCGTGCACCATCCAGGTGCCGGGGCGGGCGGTCCCGTAACCGGTGACGTTGGAGAACGCGAGGTTGTCGGCCAGCGTGACATGCCCGGCCGTGACGGTGACGTGATGCTGCTTCAGCGAGGCCTGGATGACCCGGACCAGCGACTTGCCCTTGGGCGTGGTCAGCCGGTCATCGAGGACCTGGAGCCGCAGCGCCTTGTAGGGCCCCATCCCGGCCACGGTATACGCGTGCCCCGGATGCACCATCAGGTTGTTGGACAGCACGGGGGTGGACGACGGCGACGCGCCGACCCCGCGCATGGCCACCGTGTACTCCCCGTGCGGAACCTGCTCGTACGGCGAGACGGTGCCGTAGCTGACGTGATGCAGCACGATCATCGCGTTGGGCTTGCCGTAGCTGTACAGGTAGACGTTGACCGGCGGGGTGTTCGGGGACAGGTGCGCCAGCCGGACCCAGCCGTCTCCCGACGAAGCCGGGGCGTGGGCGGTGGCGGCGGCCGGCCCGGCCGCCGCGGTGAGCGCGACCAGGGCCCCGCTGGCCAGCAGGGCCAGCCCGGACAAGCGGCCGCGGAGAAGCCCGGTCCGCGCGCGGACCGGGCCACAGGCCCGCGTCACAGTGAACTCCGTACCATCGTGCACTCCCACTCCCAGGATGCGGATCATCCAGTTGACGATGCGTGTGTTGAGGTCTGTTCGGATTCGCTCAGCCCTTCCCGAGCAATCCGAGGGGGCTGGGCGCGCCATACTCGACGCGCAGGACCGGCCGGCCACTGGCCAGCCGGACGACGGTGATGGCCGCGGGCCGGTACGGGGTCAGCTGAGCCCGCAGATACCGGGCCAGCGAGGCCATCGTGTTGGGCCGCTGCCGGGTCCCCGGGCCGGCGGGCGCGATATCCGCGATCCGGAGCGGCATGCCCGCGCTCGCCCCGGGAGCGGGCGCGGGGAAATCGACCACCTGCACCCGGTGCATGGTGGCCAGCGCGGCGAACGCGGTCAGCAGCCGCGAATCGACCTGCCCGGCGGCCAGCTCGCGGCGCGCGGCGCCGGAAGTATGGAGCCGCGGGTTCTGCAGCAGCTGGCGGCCCGCGGAGGCCCGCGCCGCCACGTCGGTCCGCAGGCCGCGCAGGTAGGCCGCGCCCCCGTCGGACGCGACCACCCGGACCGCGGTCTGCGCGCTGCCTGTCCCGAAACTGGCCAGCGCCACCGGCGCGTACACGCTGGCCAGCCGGGCGCCGAACTCGCTGCGCACGGCCGCGGTGGACACGATCAGGTCGCTGCCCAGCGGAGCGGAGTTGCTCCCGCCGAGCGGGAGCAACCGTGCCGCCGGGACGCCATGCGCCTCCAGCACCGCGCACATCTGCGGGTCGCAGGACACGATCGCGTCCGTGGACGCCTGGCCGGCGACCCAGACCGCGGCAGCCGTGCGGGCCGCGGCGGCCGCCCGGATGGCCGCCGGGGTGGGGGCCCCGCCCTGGCCAGCCTGGGCCCGGCTCTTCCCGGCCTGGGTCCCGCCGTGGGTCTGCGCAGCCGGGCCGTGGGTCAGCGCGATGGTGATGGCGCCCGCGCCGAACAGCACTGCGGCCAGGACCAGCACGGTAAGTACCCGCCACCGGGCCCGGGCGGGCCAGTGGCGCTGCACCCACAGCCGCACCGTCGTGAGCAGGACCGTGCCCCAGGACGGCGGGGGCGACGCGGCCCGTGGCAGGCCAGCGGGCCGGCCGCTGCCCAGGGCCCGGTCAGCAGGCGGGGGGCCGCCCGGTGCGGGGGCACCAGGGTCCGGACCCGCGGCCGGCGGGCTTGCTGGCGGGGCAGCAGGCGGTGGAGGAGCAGGCGGCGCTCCTGGACCAGGTGTGCCGCGCCCGGCAGAGCCCGTCCCGGCGGGGCCGTCCCCGGCGTCCGCGGCTCCCCCGCTGCGGCGCTCGTCCTCACGATCCTGCCGCTCCAGCCGGACCGCTTCCTGCGCGGCGGCGAGATCCTGGATGGACAAAATCACGGCATCCTGGGGGGCGTCCGCGCTAAAATCGCGGGCGGGCCGGCTGGTGGTCCGGGACGGGAGACCGTCTGACTGTCCGCGCAGCCCGGCATCCCCGGGCACTGGCCCGGGTGATTTCAGTCGCCGGATTTGCGGTTGCACGTGCGTCCCCCACCGGGCCCGCAAAGAGTCAAACCCAAGCCCAAGCACACAGCCGAGCACACCCTTGCAGACGATTTCAACCGGAATAGCATGTTGCTACTAAGGAAATACGTACTGTTGGGTAGCTCTGGATACGATCACGATGCGTATATATCGGCCCCGGGTAACGTCTGGATATCGCCGCATACTGTTACGGACGTCCGATTCACGACCTAGCGGTCATCGTCTGGTAGACGCCGAGCGCCTGGTCCACCGCGGCCGTCTCGGTGGGCAGGCAGGCCGCCCGGGCCCGCGCCGCCGCGGCCAGCCTGGCGGCGGCCTGCGGGTCGTCCAGGATCCGGGTGACCGCGGTGGCCAGCGCGACCGGGTCGCCGGGCGGGACGAGCACGGCACCGTGGTCGCCAGTGAGGTCGGCGATCCCGCCGACCCGCGTCGCCACCAGGGCCGGCCCGCGCGCAGCGCCTCCTGCACGACGAGCGGCTGGCCCTCCCAGGTGCTCGGGACGACCACCACGTCGGCGGCGCCCAGGAGCGCGGGCACGTCGTGGCGCGGGCCGAGGAACCGGATCGCCACCCCGGCCGCCCGGGCCTGGCGGCGGAGTTCCGCGTCCAGCGGCCCATCCCCCGCGATGAGCACCAACGGAACCACCGGCCGCCGCTGCCACCGCGCCGCGGCCTCGATCAGCGTGCCGAAACCCTTCTGCGTGGCCAGCCGGCCGACCCCGACCACGATTTCCGGTCCCCCGGGCTCCCGGTCGCCGGATTCACGGTCGCCGCATTCTCGGTCGCCGGATTCATAGCGCCGGGATTCACCGCCTGCGAATTCACCGCGCAGCGCGGCTATCTCCGCGGCAGACGCGGCCGGGGTGGCAGGGGCGGGCACGAGGGCCCGCCCGGCCAGCCGCGCCCCGCGGCGGCGCATCCGGTCGGCCAGGTCGCCTGACACCGTGAGCACCGCGTCCGCCCGGCGGGCGACAATCCGCTCCAGCCCGGCGTACACGGCGGCGGCCGGCCTGGCCGTGGGCGGGGCGTTGTGCACCGTCACGGCCAGCGCGGTCCGCGGGGTCCCCGGCCCGGCCAGGGCCAGGGCCGCGAGCGCGCCTGCCCGGAGCCCGTGCGCGTGCAGCACGTCGGGAGTGTCGCGGGCCACCAGGCGCCGCACCCGCAGCACCGCCGCCAGGTCCCGGGCCGGGCGCGGCCCGCCGGCGATGTCCACCACGCTGAAGTCCCAGCCCGGCTCCGCGCCGCCGGCCCGCGCGAGCCCCGCTCCGGTGGCGGCTGGCCCGTACACCTGGACGATGACGCCCCGGGCGGCGCAGCCACCGGCCAGCATCGCCACGTGCCGCCCGGTCCCCCCGGCACTCGTCCCGAGCAGGTAGCTGACACGCAGCCCGGCCGGGGCTCCGGTCCCAGGTCCGGTCATGACGGTGACTTCCGCCCGGCCAGCCGGAGTCCCGGCAGCATGTCGCGCCCCCTGGCCAGCACCGCGCGCAGGTCCCCGCCATCGAGGGCCAGCGCCGCCCCGGCGAACACCAGCGTCACGCAGCCGCACGCCAGGAGCGCGAGCCCGGCGTTGGGCACGAAGCCCCGGGCCGGGACGGCGGCCGACAGCGCGGCCCCGGCGGCGGCCCCGGCCACCGCCCCGGCCAGCCCGGCCAGGGCCGCACGGGCGGTGCCCTGCAGCGCCGTCCGGCCCCGCGCCCGGCGCACCGCGCCCAGCAGCGCCAGGCCGGACACGGTCAGCCCGATCGTGTTGCCCAGGCCCAGCACGGGCACCACCCACCAGTCCGGCACCAGCGCGACCGCGACCACATCCGCGACGATCACCAGCAGCCAGCCGGCCACCAGGCCCGCGGCGGCCACCCGGGTCCGGGCATCGGCGAACAGCACGCGGGACAGGTGAGTCGCCAGGGCGTAGCCGATCAGCCCCGGCGCGAACGCGGCGAACGTGTAGGCCAACTGGCGGGCATCCCCCGGATTGTGGGTAAACAGCCTGGCCGTGGGCACCGCGGCCCCGGCCAGCAAGGCGGCGCCCAGCCAGGAGACCAGCATGATCGCGCGGGTGGAGGCGGCCGCCGTCTCATCGAAGCGGGCGCCTTCGGCGGCGGCCAGGACCGGGAAGGCGGTAATGGCGATCGGCACCGCAAGCACCGCGTACGGCACGAAGAACATCTGCCAGCCGAAGTTATACAGGACCAGCGCGCCCTGACCTTCCTGGCCGTTGGCCAGCACCATGACCGCGACCACCGAGGCGTCCTGGGCGATCAGGGCGATCAGCCCCACCCCGGCCAGCCCCCGGATGCGGGGGGCCACTCCGGCGGGGAAACGCAGCGTGGGCCGCAGCCTCAGCCGCAGCCGCAGCGCCGGGACCAGCGCGGTCAGAACCAGGGCGGCCACCCCCGCCGTGGTGCCGACGGACAGCATCACCTCGGCCGACCGGGGCAGCGCGGCCAGCACCCGGTACCCCTGGCTGAGCGGGACGAACGCGAGGTAGGCGGAGATGACCACCACGCTGGACACGACCGGGGCGAGAGCGGGCGCGGTGAACCGCCGGTGCGCCTGCAGGATCCCGTACAGCACCACGGCCAGCCCGTACAGCAGGATCTGCGGCGCGAACACCACCAGCATCCGGCTGCTGACCCCGACGATGGCCGCGTGCGCGCAGCGCGGCGCGCCCGCGAGCAGCAGCGTGGTCAGCGGGCCCGCGGCCACGGCGATGATCACGCTCACCGGGGCGAGCAGCAGGATCGTCCAGGACAGCATCGCGGACGCGATCTGGCTGGCCTGGTTTTCAGCACTGGCCCGGGTTTCGGCACTGGCCCGGGTTTGGCACTGGCCCGGGTTTGGCACTGGCCCGGGGCCGGGGTGCCGCCTAGCCGGCGGGCTGCCGGGCCGGCCAGCACCGGGATCATGACGCTGGTCAGGGCGCCGCCCAGGACGATGTCGTAGATGATGTTCGGCACCTGGTTGGCGGTCGCGTACGCCGTGCCCAGGCACGTCGCGGACACGGTGTGCGCGAAGACCAGCTGGCGGCCGAAGCCCACGAGGTTCGACACGATGGTGATCGCGCCGATCAGGACGGCGGCCCGGCCGATCCCGCCGCCTGCCTGCTCCCTGCCTGTGCCCTGCGCCCGGCCGGCCTCGGCCGCCGCTTCCCGTGCCTCGGTCACGGGGGGCTGGCTGATGTCCTCGGCGTAGCAGGCTGATCCGTAGCCGTGCCGGTGCCTTCAGGACCCGGGCCCTCGGGACTTGTGCCTTCATGGCCCGTGCGATCCGGACCCGGGGTGGCGGCCGGTGACCCGCCCGCGGGGACCGCCGCCGGACGGCGGCCGAGCATGTCGAGCCAGTGCAGCGGCGGTGTCCGCTGGATGACCTTGGTGAAGCTGATCTTCTCGCTGGCCGCGGTGAGCGCGACGATGCCGGCCAGCACGGCGACCCGGCCAGATCGTGGCAGGCTCGCCGCGGCCGCGGCGCCGAGCATGGCCCCGAGGGCGTTGGCCCCGGCGTCGCCCAGCATGGCCCGTTCCCCGAGATCCTCGTCCAGGAGCGCGAGAGCGGCGCCGAGCGGGATGCCCGCCAGGGTGGCCCCTGGTACCGCTCCTCCTGCGGGCCGCCCGGTGGCGGCGATCATCCCGCCGGCCAGCGCCGCCACCTTGATGGCGCGCCCGGGCCGCAGGTCAAACAGGTTGAGCAGGTTAGCGCCGCCCGCGATCAGGCCTGCGTTCACGGCCACGTCCACCGGGCCGCCCCCCAGCAGGGCACTCGCGGCCAGCCCGGTCGCGCCGATGCCGCCGATCTTGACGGCGCCGGTGGTCACCTCACCATGGGCCAGGGCCCCCAGGTGACCGCGGAAGCCGCGGCGGTCGCCGCTGCCCGCGAGGTCGTCATAGCCACCCAGGGCCCCGGCCCCGGCGGCGGCCGTCACCAGCGCGGCCCGGGTCCGGGCGGGGAGGCCGGGGGTGAGCGCGGCCGCGAGGGCGGCCCCGGTGGCGGCGGCGGGCCCCTCGAGCAGGGTGACCGGCTCGCCGCGGTGGTTGGTCCGGGTCCAGGTCGCCGCCCCGCCGGGCGGGCCCGACCTGAGCAGCGCGTACGCGCCCCGGGCCCCGCCTGCCGCCAGGACCGCGCCGATCAGGCCCGTGGCCGCGCCGCGCGGTCCGCGCCGCCGGCTCACCGCGCGCTCGCCGAGGCCGTGGCGTCCGGCTGCGCGGACCGCTTGCCGCGCTGCCCCGGATTCGCGGCCTGCTTCACGGTCGCGGTCGCCGTCGTGGACGGCGAGGGGGTCGGGGCCGGACTCGGGCCGGCCGCGTTCGCGCTGGTCAGCGCCCCGTAGCTGCCCGACTTGCCCAGCGCCATCTGCTCGTAGAGGGCCTGGGCCGTCACGATCTGGCCGATGGCCGTGTCCGCATTGTCCACGCTGCTGAAGTGGTCAGACTGCCCGCCTGAGCGCATCACGTCGATGGCGCTGCCCGGTCCGGACCCGCTGAGCTGCCCGGCCACGACCGTGCCGTCGCCGGCCAGGTTCAGCTGCTGGGCCACGGTCACGAGAGTCTGGCTCGCGCTGCTGGAGCCGCTGGTCGCGGGCGGGACAGCCGGGATTACCACGACAGCCAGGGTGGCACGAGCCGCTGGATTCCCGCTGACAGTCAGGAAACCTCCAGCCGCGTAGCCGCTCAGGATCGATTTGCCCGTGGCGTCGGCCACTCCGGCGGGGAGCTGGGTGGGGCCGTTCTTGGTCAGGATCGCGCTGGCGATCAGCTCCCCGGCCTGGGCCTGCGGCGTGCCGCTGTGCAGGGTGACCCCGGCCGGGGTCTGCTGCCGGTTCAGCGTGTCGAGGTTCGACTGGGTGCCGGCGGTGAAGAACTGGCTCTGCAGCTGCACCTGGCCGCTTATGGTCGCACCGGCCACGGTGAGCGCCGACGTGACCCCCGTGACCACCGCGCCCGGGAAGCCGGGCGCCGTGACCAGGACCACGCGCTGGCCGTCCAGCAGGCCGTTCAGGGCCAGGTGCTCGCCCGCCTGGGCGTATGCCTCAGCCGCCCCCAGCTGGCTCTGGTACAGCCGGTTCTGCGCGTACAGCGCGTCGACCCGCTTCTTCTCGGCGGTCGCGGTCTTCTGCAGCGTGGTGAGCACGGCCGGCTTGAGCGCGGTGGACCCGACGACGATCCCGATCGCGAGCGCCAGGAACACGGCGACGATGGATACCAGGTGATAGCGGAAATCGATCACGGGAGGCTGGCCTAGAACAATCCGCTGAGCCAGTACTTCACGCCGTCCCACTGGGCACCGAGGTACGTGAAGAAGATCTGGCCCGCCGGGGTGGCGTGGATGACCACCAGGATGGTGGTGAGGGCGGCGAGCACCAGGAGCATCAGGGCCCAGCCCGAGATGCGCTGCCGGTAGAGCCGGCTGACTCCCTTGGCGTCCACCAGCTTGCTGCCGACCCTGAGCCTGGTCAGCCAGGTACTCGCGTACCCGGCGCGGCCCTTGTCCAGGAACTCGTCCAGGGTGTTATGGGTGCCCACGGCCACGATGAGGCTGGCGCCCTTGGCGTCCGCCATCAGCAGGGCGATGTCCTCGCTGGTGCCGCCGGCCGCGCAGACGCACCGAGGGCAGCCCGAGCCGCTCGACCCGCTCCTGGCCCGGGGCCTGCCCGTCGCGGGGGTAGGCGTGCACCACCAGCTCCGCCCCGCAGTGCAATCCCTCGTCGGTGACCGAGTCCATGTCGCCGACGATCACGTCAGGCAGGTAGCCGGCCTCCAGCAGGGCGTCGGCCCCCCCGTCCACGCCCATCATGACGGGCTTGAACTCGCGGATGTATGGCCGCAGCACCGCGAGGTCCTCGCGGAACTGGTTGCCGCGCACCACCACCAGCACATGCCGCCCTTCGATCTTGGTCCGGAGTTCAGGGGCCGCGATGCCGTCGATCAGCAGCGCGCCCTCGCCCTCCCCCTTGATGTACTCCAGCGTGTTGGTCGCGAAGTCCTGAAGCTGAGCGGCGATGCCGTCCTTGGCCGCGGTCATCGCCTCGGCCACCGTCTCGGCCGTCTGGATCCGGCCCTTGGCCACGACCTCGTCGCCGGTGTACAGCGTGTCACCCTGCAGCCGGACCAGCGTGCCCTCGCTGACCTTGGTGAACACCTCCGGGCCGACGTCGTCGAGCAGCGGCACCCCCGCCTCCACCAGCAGCTGGGGGCCGAGGTTCGGGTACCGGCCGGTGATGCTGGGCGCCACGTTCACCACCGCCCCGACCTGCTGCCGCAGCAGCGCCTCCGCACCCAGCCGGTCCAGGTCCGCGTGGTCGATGATGGCGATCTCGCCCATCCGCAGGCGTTTCGTGAGGTTCTTGGTCCTGCGGTCCAGCCGGGCAGCCCCCACTACACCCGGCAGGTCCTCTGGCCTGCTCCGGTGCCTTTTCGGGAGTTTCAGGAACGGGGCCAACATCGCAGTCCATCCTGCCAGACCGGCCGACCGGGTGACGCCACACGCCGCATCAGGGAACTCCCGGGATCGCTGGCCCCACCCAGGACCCTCAGCTCCCGTTCAGCCCCCGTTCAGCCAGGCCGGTTCAGCCAGCCGGTTCAGCTGGGCCCGTTCAGCTGGGCCGGGGCTCCACCGCGGCCGCCCGTTCCGCCGCGGCGGCGGTGAGCAGTTCGCCCGCGTGCGCCCGGCCGTACTCGGAGTCCTCGAGACCGGCCAGCATCCGGGACAGCTCCGTGACCCGCCCGGCGTCATCGAGCCGGGTCACCCCGCTGCGGGTCACGCTGCCATCGTCGGCCTTCTCCACCACCAGGTGGGTGTCCGCGAACGCGGCGACCTGGGGCAGGTGGGTGACCACGATGACCTGGGCCAGCCGGGCCAGCCGGGCCAGCCGCCGGCCGATCTCCACCGCGGCTTTCCCGCCTACCCCTGCGTCGACCTCGTCGAACACGAAGGTGGGGACGGGATCCGCCCCGGCGAACACCACCTCGATCGCGAGCATGACCCGGGACAGCTCACCGCCGGAGGCGCCCTTGGCCAGTGGCAGCGGCGGTGCCCCGGGGTGCGCGGCCAGCCGGATCTCCACCTCGTCCGCGCCGTGCGGGCCGAAGTCCTCCTGCGGCGTGACCGGGACCGTGAGCGACGCGTACGGCATGGCCAGCGCGGCCAGCTCGGTGGTCACCTCGGCGGCGAAGCGCGCGGCGGCCTCCTTGCGCAGCGTGGTGAGCTGGGCCGCCAGCCCGGCGACGGTCGCGCCGAGCTGCTCCGCTTCCGCGGCCAGGCCGGCGATCCGGTCGTCGTCACCGTCCAGCTCGCCCAGCCGGCTCGCCGCCTGCCTGGCCCAGTCCAGCACGGCGGCCACGTCCCCGCCCTCGCCCTCGCCGCCGGCGGCCGGGCCGCCGGCGCCGTAGCTGCGGATCAGCCGGGTCAGGTCGGCGCGCCGCTGCTGCACCGCGGCCAGCCGGGCCGGGTCCGCCTCCACCGACTCCACGTACGAGGCCAGTTCCGCGCCGATGTCGGAGATCAGGTAGGCCGCCTCGGACAGCCGGCCCGCCAGCCCGGCCAGCACCGGATCGTGGCCGGCCACGGCCTCCAGGGCCTGGGTGGCGGTGGCCAGCAGGCTGACCGCGTCGGGCAGGTCGTAGGACCCGCTGGACGGATCGCCGAGCAGCGCGTCGTGCGCGGTACTGGCCGCGGTGTGCAGCCCGTCCGCGTTGGCCAGCCGCTCCTCCTCGGCCCTCAGCTCTATGTCCTCCCCCGCGACGGGCTCCAGCCGCTCGATCTCGGCCGCCCCGCGGCGCAGGTCCTCCGCTTCCTGGGCGCGTTCGCGGGCCCGTCCGGTCAGCTCCTCCAGCTCACCCAGGACGTCGCGGTGCCGCTGGTAGGCGCGGCGGTAGTCGGCGGCGACCGCCGCCAGGGCCGGCCCGGCGAAACGGTCCAGCGACTCGCGCTGGCGGCCCGGGCGCAGCAACTGCTGCTGGTCGGCCTGCCCGTGCACCGCGACCAGGTCGTCGGCCAGGTAGGTGAGCAGCGACACCGGCACGGAGTGACCGCCGGCGTAGGCGCGCGAGCGCCCCTCCGCGGACACCGAGCGGCTGACGATCAGCGTCGCCCCGTCATCGTCGAGTTCGCCGCCTGCCTCGCTCACCTGCTCGGCCACCCACCCCGCGGGATCGATGCGCAGCCGGCCCTTCGACCGTGGCCCGGTCGGACCCGGGCCGGACCCGGGCGGGGTCGGCCCGCCCGCCGAACATGAGGCCCAGGCCGGTGACGACCATGGTCTTGCCCGCCCCGGTCTCCCCGGTGACCACCGTGAACCCCGGCGACAGCTCCAGCACGGCGTCCTCGATCACGCCGAGCGCGTTAATGCGTACTTCCTCAAGCATGAGCGCGTGGCTCCTGTTCGATGTGGCGGGCGGACGGGCGCCCCCGCCAGCCGGCGACCGGCAGGCCAAACTTCGCGACCAGCCGGTCGGTGAACGGCGCGCCGCCCGCGGCGGCGTCGTCCTCGCTGCGCAGCCGGGCCAGCAGCACCGGCGTGGCGCCGCGCCGGACCTCGATCCGGGCGCCGGCCGGCAGGTCCACCCGGCGCCGCCCGTCGCACCACAGCACGCCCGCGAAGGACTGGCCGACGGCGGGCCCGCCGAGGACCTCGATCGCGAGCAGGGAACTGGGCGAGATGACCAGCGGGCCCGCGAACAGGGCGTGCGCGCTGATCGGCACCATCAGCAGCGCCTCGACCTCCGGCCACACGACCGGGCCGCCCGCGGAGAACGCGTAGGCCGTGGAGCCGGTCGGCGTGGCGCAGACCACCCCGTCGCATCCCCACCGGGACAGCGGCCGGCCGTCGATCTCGGTGATCACCTCGATCATCCGCTCCCGCGCGACCTTCTCCACGCTGGCCTCGTTCAGCGCCCAGGTCCGGGCGAGGATGGTGCCGTTCTGGCGCACCGTCACGTCCACCGTCATCCGCTGCTCCACGGTGTACTGGCGGTTGATCACCCGGTCGATCACGTTGGGCAGGTCGTCGTATTCGGCCTCGGCGAGGAAGCCGACGTGCCCGAGGTTCACCCCCAGCAGCGGCACCCCGGCCGGCCGGGTCATCTCGGCCACCCGCAGCAGCGTCCCGTCGCCGCCGAGGACCAGGACCATCTCGGCGCCGCGGGCGGCTTCCGGGGTGGCCGGGACCACCTCCGCGCCCGGGCACTGCAGCTCGGCGGCCTCGGTGTCCACGACCCGCACCGTGATGCCGGCGGCGATCAGCATCTCGACCACGAGCCGGGCGGTGGTCACCGCCGCGGTCCGGCCCGTGTGCGCCGTGACGAGCACCGTCCGGTGGGAATTCACTGCGGTCCTTCCGCGATGACCTGCGCGAGTCGGTCCGGCTCCAGCGGCGCCGCGCCGCGGCGCAGCCAGAGGAAGTACTCCACGTTCCCGGCGGGGCCGGGCAGCGGGCTGGCGGTGACCCCGGCCACGCCCAGGCCGTTGTCCGCGGCGGCCGCGGCCACCGCGGACACGGCCGCGGCCCGCAGCCCCGGGTCGCGCACCACCCCGCCCGCGCCGACGTGTCCCTTGCCCACCTCGAACTGCGGCTTCACCAGGAGCACGAAGTCGGCGTCCGGGGCCGCGCAGCGGATCAGGGCCGGCAGCACCAGGCTGAGCGAGATGAACGAGAGGTCCGCGGTGACCAGGGTCGGCGGCGGGGCCACCTGCGCGGGCTCCAGGTGCCGGACGTTCACCCGGTCGAGCACGGTGACCCGGTCGTCGCTGCGCAGCGCCCAGGCGAGCTGGCCGTAGCCCACGTCCACGGCCACCACCTGGGCCGCGCCGGCGCGCAGCAGCACATCGGTGAAGCCGCCGGTGGACGCGCCCGCGTCCAGGCAGCGACGGCCCGCCACGGACAGTCCGGGGAAGGCGGCCAGCGCGCCCGCGAGTTTGCGCCCGCCCCGGGACGCGTACTCCGGGCCGGCCCCGGCGTCCTGCACCGCGATCGGGTCATCGGCAGTGACCTGGGTCGCGGTCTTGCCTGCCGACTGGCCGGCTACCACCACCCGCCCGGCGGTGACCAGCTCGGCGGCGTGCTCGCGGGACCGGGCCAGCCCACGGCGCACCAGTTCGGCGTCGAGACGTCTCCGGGTACTCATGCAGTGGCTGCCTCGCCGTTCAGCTGTCCGGGGTCGCGGGAGTTCCATGAGCAGCCGCTGCGGGCGGTATCGGGGCGGGCCGGTTCTGGGAGGGCGCGATCGGGGCCTGCGGAAACTGGTCGTTTCCTGAATCAAGCGTACCCAGCGCCCCGGTCAGCTCACCGTGAATGTGCTCGAAGACCGCCGCGTGCTCGGTCAGCGGCAGGTCATCCAGTTCGCCGAGCCGGGCCAGCGCCTGATCGACCCGGGCGTCACCGGTGATCACGGCGCTCCCGCGGGTACTTCCGGGGGCGGTCGCGCCGGGCACCACCGGATCGTTCTGCGTCACGTCGCGCTCCTCGGCAGGGTTGCGGGCTGCGGGGCGGTTCTCCGACGAACGCTACCGTCCGGAGGCTCCCGGGCGCGCCACCAACGGCTGGCGCCACGCCCATGGCGTCATCAACGGGCCGGAAGTTGCACAATGGACACTCTCCGGGAAGGGAGGCGACATGGCGACTGCTGAGGAGTGCCGGACGGCGCTGGAGGCGCTGGCGGGCCGTCTCACCCAGGTTGACCCGCAGAAGCGGTCCGCAGTCCTGGCGGACCGCTCCCTCAGCTGCACCGTCACCGACCTTGGCGTCACGTTCGTCACGAAGCTGGGCCCGGACGGCGCCGGCCCGGTGACTGAGGCCGGGCCGGGCGACCCGCCGGCCCAGGTCCGGTTCTCGGCCCCGAGCGACGAGCTGCTGGCGATCTCGGGCGACCCGAAGCGTTTTGCCCGCTCCTGGCTGACCGGCAAGGTCAAGGTCAACGCCAGCCTCAGCGACATACTGCGCCTCCGTAAACTCCTGTGACCGGCGCCGCGTCCCGGCCCCGCTCATCCTGCCCGGGCCAGACCCGGGACACGGGCGGCGACTGGGCCGGGGGTTCACGGGGGCGCGGGCATACTGGGGCGGTGCAGGCACTCAGCATCCTCGCCCGCGTGCGCGGGCACCGCAGGCTGGGCTGAGCGGTGCCGGAAGGGGACACGGTCTGGCACGCCGCGAAGCGGCTGCGCGAGGCACTGGCCGGGCGGGTGCTCACCCGCAGTGATTTCCGGGTTCCCCGCTACGCCACCACCGACCTGACCGGACGCCAGGTCACGGAGTCGCTGTCCCGGGGCAAGCACCTGCTCACCCGGGTGGAGGGCGGCCTGACCGTGCACACCCACCTGAAGATGGAGGGCCGCTGGCGGGTGCGCCCGGTCACCGGCCGGGTGCCGCAGGCCCACCAGATCAGGCTGGTGCTCGGCAACGACACGTGGCAGGCGGTCGGCTACCAGCTCGGGGTGGTCGAGGTCGTGCCCACCGCGAAGGAAGCAGACGTGGTCGGCCACCTCGGCCCGGACCTGCTCGGCCCGGACTGGGACGCCGAAGAGGCGGCGCGCCGCCTGATGACCGACCCGCGGCGCCCGGCCGGTGAGGCGTTCCTGGACCAGCGCAACCTGGCCGGCGTGGGCAACGTGTACAAGTGCGAACTGCTGTTCCTGCGGGGCATCCACCCGTGGCGGCCGGTCGGCGAGATCAGGGACCTGCCCGCGACGGTGGACCTGGCCCGCAGGCTGCTGGACGCGAACAAGGACCGGATCGGGCACATCACCACCGGGATGGCGATGCGCGGCCGGGAGCACTGGGTGTACGGGCGGGCCGGGCGCCGCTGCCGCCGGTGCGGCACCGTCATCCTCCGGGACGAGGGAAGAGGCCAGGGCGGCGATCCCGAGGGGCGGATCACGTTCTGGTGCCCGCACTGCCAGCCCCAGGCCTGACCCGGGCCGTCCGGGTCTGACCCCGGCCTGACCCGGACGGCCCGGGCCCGCGACGGAACCAAGGGGCCCCGCCGGGGAACAAGAACACTCGCCTGGCGGTAGCCCCGGGCCGCCAGGCGAGTGTCCAGGGAACGCGCGGTCCTACGCGTCCCGCTTATGTGGCCTACGCGTCCCGCTTCCGGAAGGCCACAGCCCCCGCGATGATCGCGATCGCCGCGTAGCCGGCGAACACCGCGAACCCGGTCCACGGCGAGAACATGGGCGGGTTGCCCTGCGGGGGGATCGTGGACCAGATCTGGCTGCCCGCGTTGAACGGGATCCACTTGTCCACGTGATCCTGCCAGTTCGACGGCAGGAAGTTGATCAGCACGAACAGCACGAACAGCAGCCCGATCGAGGCCGTGATCGCGCCCGCGGTGTGCCGCAGCAGCGTGCCCAGCCCGAAGGCCAGCATCCCGCAGACGGCCAGGAACAACGCTCCGCCGATGACCGCGCGCAGCACGTTGGGGTCACCCAGCGTGACGTTGAGGTGCTTGGAGGACAGGATGGCCTGGCCGATGAAGAACGACACGAACGAGGCGACCAGGCCTGTCACCAGGCTGACCAGGAAGAACACCACGCCCTTGGCTGCGAGCACGGTGCCGCGGCGCGGCTGCACGGTCAGCGAGGTGCGGATCATCCCGGTGGAGTACTCCGAGGTGACGGTCAGCGCCCCGAGCACGGTGATGATGAGCTGGCCGAGGATCAGGCCGGCCAGGCTGCGCTGCGTCGCGTCGAACAGCGGCCCGTGGTCGGCGCCGCGCGAGACCGCTCCCACGCAGGCCAGGGTGCCGATCCCGATCGTGACCACGACCAGGGCGATGAGCGTCCAGTAGGTGGACCGGACGGAACGGATCTTGGTGAACTCCGAGCGGAGCGCTCCGCCGAACCCGGCCCGGCCGGACGGGGCCCCGCGCAGGGCCGGTGCGGAACTGCCCGGCAGCTGTGTCGTCGTGGCCATGTCAGACCGCCTCTCCCGTGGTCACTGGCTCCTGGGGGATCTCGGTACTGGCGTGGAACTCCACGCTGGACGCGGTCAGCTCCATGAACGCCTGCTCGAGGGAGGCGTGCGCCTGGGCCAGCTCGTGCAGCCGGATGCCGCGCTCGAAGGCCAGGTCGCCGATCTGGTCCGGGGCCAGGCCCTGGACCACGAACGCCCCGTCCGGGGCGTCGGCCACGTGGCCGCCGGCCATCGTGACCGCGCTGCGCAGGACGTCGCCCTGCGGGGTGCGGACCCGGACCGTCTGCACCGAGTTACGCGCGATGAACTCGGCCACCGTGCAGTCCGCGATGAGCTGTCCCCGGCCGATGACCAGGAGATGATCCGCCGTGTTCTCCATCTCCGACATGAGGTGGCTGGACACGAAGACCGTCCGGCCCTCCGCGGCGAGCGCCTTCATCAGGTTCCTGATCCACAGGATGCCCTCCGGGTCCAGCCCGTTGACC
The DNA here is from genome assembly GCA_963718305.1 of uncultured Actinomycetes bacterium. Lineage (GTDB taxonomy): Bacteria > Actinomycetota > Actinomycetes > Streptosporangiales > Streptosporangiaceae > RYN-230. The sequence goes on along the minus strand of CAVQZG010000016.1, from coordinate 9,550 downwards.
GGCTCGTCGAACATGAGGATGGCCGGGTCGCCGAGCAGCGCGCCGGCGATGCCGAGGCGCTGGCCCATGCCGAGGGAGAAGCCCTTCGACCGCTTCCTGGCCACGTCGCTGAGGCCGACCAGGTCGAGCACCTCGCTGACGCGGCGGGCAGGCAGGTTGTTGGTCTGGGCCAGGCAGAGCAGGTGGTTGTAGGCGCTGCGGCCGCCGTGTACCGCCTTGGCGTCCAGCAGCGCGCCGACCTCCCGCATCGGCTGGGCCAGTTCGCGGAAGTCCTTGCCGTGCACGGTCACGGTCCCCTTGGTCGGGCGGTCGAGCCCGAGAATGAGCCGCATCGTGGTGGTCTTGCCCGCCCCGTTCGGGCCGAGGAAGCCGGTGATCTTGCCTGGCTCCACGCTGAATGACAGGTCGTCCACCGCGACCTTGTCCCCGTAGCGTTTCGTGAGGCTTTGCGCCTCGATCATTGACGTGTCCTTTCTCTGCGCCCCCCGGGCCGGGTGCCCGGCCATCCGCGCAAGGACAGTCTTCCGGGTGCGGGCAGCCCCGCACATCGCCCCTGCGGCCGGCCCGCATCCCCCTATGGGTGGACGCCGGGAGTCAGCCTGGCAGCGCAGCGAGCGCGGGCCTGATCATCTCCGGGGTGACATGACCGGCGGACCAGGCCGCGGCGCAGAGCGCCCGCAGCCCGTCGATGGCGTCCCCCGAGCCCTCCACGACCAGCGGGGACTCCCCGTCCGGGCGGCGCGCCGTCCACCCGCCGCAGCGGAAGGCGTCATGCTCGGCGGCGATGGGCGGATGCGGGGCGAGCAGCCCGGCCAGATCGGCAGCCAGGTAGGTGGGGCGCTGCTGCGGCCCGGCCAGCACGGCATCCTCCGGGCGGCTGACGCCGGTGAATACCAGCAGGCTGGCCGCGCCGGCCCGGACCCCGCCTTCGATGTCGGTGTCCAGCCGGTCCCCGATCACCAGTGGGTGCCGCGCGCCGGTCCGGGCCACCGCCTCGGCGTGCAGCGGCGGTTCGGGCTTGCCCGCGACCACCGGCTGCTGCCCGGTGGAAGCCACGATCACCTGGCAGAGCGCGCCGTTGCCCGGCTGCCGCCCGCGCCCGGTCGGCATGGTCGCGTCCGCGTTCGAGGCCACGTACCAGGCACCGGCCGCCACGGCCAGCGCGCCTTCGCACAGCAGCGAGTAGCTGACCGACGGGGCGAACCCCTGGACGACCGCCGCGGGCTGGTCCAGGGCCGTGGTGACCGGCCGGAAGCCCCGGTCGCGTACGGCGGCGCGCAGCCCGTTGCCGCCCACCACCAGCACCGCCGAGCCGGGGGCCAGCCGCCCGGCCAGCAGGGTGGCGGCGGCCTGGGCCGAGGTCACCACGTCGGCGGCCGCGGCCCGGACCCCGAAGCTGGCGATCTGGGCGGCGATCGCCGACGGCGTCCGGGAGGAGTTGTTGGTCACGAACGCCAGCCGCATGCCCGCGTCCGCCGCCTTGTCCAGCGCCTGGGGCGCGCCGGGTACCGCGGCGTCACCGAGGTAGACCACCCCGTCCAGGTCCAGCAGGGCCACGTCGTAGGCCTGGCAGAGCGGGTCCGGGGAGCCACGCAGGAAACGGGCCAATCCGGTCTCACGATCGCGCTCAGCGGCTCCAGCGGCCATGCCCGTCCCCGGTTCGTGGTGTCATGCGAGAAAGTCCCTCAAATTAGCACTAACGACAACCGCCGCGGCCTCATCGCCCCGGCCCGGCGGCTCCTTCGCGAGGGGGTCAGGCGGGGGCGCCGGGCGGTTCCCCGGCCGCCTGGGCCCGGGCCCGGAGCGTGGCCCGCACGCCCTGCAGCGCGTCGGTGTAGTGCCGGAGCTCGGGCCGCATCGCGGCGGCCAGCGCCAGGTGCTCGGCCGCGGCGCGCGGGTTGCCGCCCCGGGCCAGCGCCAGGCCCAGCCCGAAATGCGCGTAGTCGTCGCTGGGGCTGGCCTCGACGATCCGCCGGAAGGTCGCGGCGGCCTCGTCGTAGCGGCGGGTGTCGAACTGGGCCCGGCCGAGCGCCTCCAGCACGCTGCGGGAGCCCGGCTCGGCCTCCGCGGCCCGCTCCAGGAGCTGGGCCGCGGCCGCGGGGCTGCCCCGGCCGAGCAGTTCCAGCCCGCGCTGGTACCAGGTGTACACGTCGCCATGCGGGGCCGGAACGGCGGGAGTGCCGTCGTCCGGCCTCGGATTTTCCGCCGGGCGGGAATCCTGGCCGCCCCTTGGTCCTTCTGTCATATGTGCAGATCCTTCCGTCCGGCGGGGAACAGGCGCCGGGACCAGCCGGGCTCGAGCTCGCGCCGTTCCGTGGAGTCCGTTATGCCCCGGAACGGGTGAGCGGACTCGCGGAGGTCACCTCTCCACCGTACGACGTCATCGGGCAGGACACCGCCCAGCAATTGCGGGATGCGGATCCGCATAACGTGGTCCGGCTGATCCTCCCGCGCCAGGACCCGGGCCGGCCGGGCGAGGAGTACCACGACGCCGCCCGGCTGCTGGCCGACTGGCAGCGCGACGGCATCCTGGTCGCCGGGGATGAGCCTGCCCTGTACGTGTACGAGCAGCGGGAGGCCGACTCGGGGCGGGTGCTGCAGCGCGGGCTGATCGGCGCGGTGCGGCTGGCCCCGCCCGGCGACCGCATCGTGCTGCCGCACGAGGATGTCATGCCCGGCGTGGTGCGCGGCCGCCGGCAGCTGATGGAGGCCACCCAGGCCAACCTGGAGCCGATCTTCCTGCTGTATGAGGGCGGCCAGGACAGTGCGGCCAGCCGGGTGGCCGGCCAGGTCGCGGCGGCCGCGGCGCCCGTGCTGAGCACCGGCACCGGCGACGGCATCCGGCACACCCTGTGGGCGGTCACCGATCCGGCCGCGCTCGCGGCGATCGCCGCCGACCTCGCGCCCCGGCAGGCCCTGATTGCGGACGGGAATCATCGCTACGCGTCGTATCTGGAGATGCAGGCGGACCGGCGGGCCGCGGGTGACGGGCCGGGTCCCTGGGACTACGGGCTCGCGCTGCTCGTGGACGGCGACGCGTTCCCGCCGGAGATCGGGGCCATCCACCGGGTGCTGCCCGGGCTAGCCCCGGCCCAGGCGGTGGAACGGGCCAAGGCCGGGTTCTCGGTGCGGGCCATCCCCGGTGGCACCGCTGAGCTGCCCGCGGCGCTCGAGGCGCTGGCGGCGGCCGGCCAGCACGGCCCGGCGTTTCTCGTGGCCGGGCAGGGCCAGGTCCATCTGCTCACCGACCCGGACCCGGTGCAGCTCGAGGCGGCCATGCCCGCGGGACGGTCCCGGGCCTGGCGCCAGCTGTCCACCGCGGTGCTGCAGGAGTTCCTGCTCGCGGCGTTGTGGGGCATCCAGGACGACGAGCAGGGCGTGCGGGTGGTGCACCACGACGCGGACCGGGCCATCGCGCAGGCCGACGCGGCCCCGGGTGGCACGGCGGTCATCGGCAACCCGCTGCGCGCCGCGGACGTGTACGCGGTCGCGGCCGGCGGGGAACGGCTGCCCCGCAAGTCCACCTCGTTCGCGCCCAAGCCCCGGACCGGACTGGTGCTGCGGTCCTTCGCCGCGGGCTGAGGCCGTTCCCGCGACCGGCCCACGCCCCGCCACCGAGGCCCGCCACCCGCCTCTTGCTGTTATCAGCGTCGCTTGCCGCCCCGGGGGGCTGCGCCCCTTCTTCCCGCGCGGGATCAGCGCTTGCGCATGTACAGGCCGAACGGGCCGTGCGGCACGGGCACGAAGTTGCGGTCGAAGTAGACCGAGACGTTCCGGGCGGCCCAGGGGATGCGCTTGAAGGACAGCGGCGACAGCCAGACGTACTGGGCGCCGCGCAGCGCCGACAGCCACAGCGCGCGCACCGCGGCGACGTGCTGCGCGCCGGTGGCGGCGCTGCGTCCCCGGGACAGCGAGTAGTCGCTGCCCACGCCGTCAACCATGGGCACGCACCCGGGCCGCCCGGAGACGAACCGGTTCGCGGCGATGGTGTAAGACGCCTGGTCGGTCAGGACGCAGGCGCCCGGCGGGATGACGTTGCTGGCCGCGGAGATCACATCCGAGGTGAGTCCCGGCGTGGTCGGCGCGAGCGGGGGCTGCAGGCTGCTCTCGAAGCCGAACTGGGCCACGGCCATGACGAGGACGGCGACGATGGCCACCGGCGTCGCGTAGCGGACGACGAGCCGGGCGGCCGGGCGGCTGGCCGCCCCGGTGGCCGCGGCACCGGCCGTCGGCCCGGTGGCCACGAGGCCGCCGCGGGCCGCGCGGAGGGCATCCACGAACCGGGCCACCGGCAGCGCGATGGCCAGGGCCAGGAACGGGGCGAGGAAGCCGGCGTAGTGGTAGTAGAAATCCGCGGGCCACAGGAACGCGACGATGGTCAGCACGCAGGCCGCCAGCGCGAACTGCTCCAGCAGCGGCGGCCGCTCCCCGGTGAGCCGCGACGCGCCCACGCAGCACCCTGCGACCAGGACCACGATGAGCAGCGAGATCAGGGACAGCACCAGCGTCGAGGTCAGCCCGGTGATGTCGGTCAGGCCGGTCATCTGGTGCAGCCGGTAGCCGATCGGGATCCGGACGCTGTCCACCCGGACCAGCTGGGCCACCACGACACTGCGGTAGAAGGTCCCAGGCGCCAGCGCGGCAAACGGCAGGACCGGCACGACGAAACCTGCCACCACCCCGGCCGCGTAGGCCGCGGCCCGGCGGGGCTGGCGGCCGGCCAGGATCAGCACCACGATGACCAGGACGGGCAGGACGGCCCAGACCTTGATGGCGCCCGCGAAGCCGAACGCAACTCCGCCCCAGACCAGCCGGCGGGTACTGGCCAGCCGGTCGCCGTCGAACACGGCCAGCAGCCCGGCCAGGCAGAACAGCACCACCCAGGGCTCCAGCAGCACGGTGTGTGCCGCCTGCACCGCGGGCGGGTAGACCGCGAGGATCCCGCAGGTGATGATCACGGCGAGGAGGCCGCGGTGGCGGACCAGCAGGCCGCCCATGGTCACCGCGGCCGCGCCGGCCAGCGCGGTCAGGATCCGGCCCACGCCCATCCCCCAGGCGGTGCCCAGGGCCTTGGTCACCAGCGCGACCGGCGCCATCAGCAGCGTGATGCCGGGCGGCTGGACCATGATGAAGTCCCGGTACGGCAGGTCGCCATGGATCAGCAGGATCGCGCTGCCGAAGTCCGTCCCGTCGTCGTACTCGGTCACGCCGATCAGGTAGTCGGGACGGCTCAGCTGGTAAAGCCGGAGCGCTACGGCGAGCGCGGTGATGACCACGATGGCGGCCGTCACCGGCTCGGGACGCGTCCAGCGGGCCGGCTGGCTCGAATCCGCCGGCGGAACTTGCGACCTGGCGGCTGGCATTCTCACAGGTAATCCGCTCACAATTGGTGACACGCACGTTTCCTGACGAGCCGGCACCGGGCGCGGTCGTCACTCCGTAGCGGCAACGACTGTACCCACACACGGCTCAGGCCATTAACGACAAACCCATCCCCCCGGCCGGCACCCCCGCCCAGGTCGCATAGAGGCACGATCCGACCGCGTTCTGATACTACTGCGAGCGGAGCGCAGGCGCGGCTTACCCGCCGCAAGCACCGGCCGATCTCAACCTGGGACGGCCCGGCCAGCGGACCACCCCGGAGCCCGGAACGCCGCCGATGCGGGCATCGGCTAGCCAGCCGGGCTTCTGGGACCATGGTGGCATGGACACGGCAGACGGCAGGGTGCAATCCCCGGGCATTACCGGGCTCGGGCACGACGTGTACGAGATCGATACCCGGATGGCCGGATACCAGGGCATCACGGCCGGATACCTGATCCTGGGCGACCGGCCGTGCCTGGTGGAGACCGGCACCGCGCCCTCGGCGCCGGTCGTGCGGGACGCGCTGGCGGCCCTGGGCGTCGGGCCGCATGACCTGGCCACGATCGTGGTGACCCACATCCACCTGGACCACGCGGGCGGGGCCGGCGACGTGGCCGCGATGTTCCCGGACGCCGAGGTGGTGGTGCACGAGCGCGGCGCCCGGCACCTGGCCGACCCGGCCCGGCTGATGAGCAGCGCGCGGATGGTGTACGGGGACGCCCTGGACACGCTGTTCGGCACGATGAACCCGACTCCGGCCGAGCGGATCCGGACCGTGGAGGAACGCGGGACCGTGGACCTCGGCGGCGGCCGCCGCCTGGACAGCCACTACTCGCCCGGGCACGCCAAGCACCACGTCGGGCTGATCGACTCGGTGAGCGGTGACCTGTACGTGGGCGACGCGGCCGGCGTGTACATCCCGGAGACGGCGGACCTGCGGCCCGCCACCCCGCCGCCTGACTTCGATCTGGACACGGCGCTGGCGTCGGTGCGCATGTTCGCCTCGCTGCGCCCGGAGCGGCTGCTGTTCAGCCACTACGGGCCGGTGGCGGACGTAGCGGAGACCCTGGCCCGGTCGGCCGAGGAGATCCAGCTGTGGGTGGAGGAAACTAAGGCGGCCCGGGGGGCCGGGCTGGACTTCGACCACACGGTGGCGCTGGTGCATCAGCGGACCCGGGAACGGTACGCGGCGCTGGGCCCGGACGCCGACCCGGCGCTGGCGGCCAAGTTCGAGACGCTGAGCAGCACCGCCTCCAGCGTGGCCGGCATCGTGCACTGGCTGGACAGAACTCCCCAGCCATCCTGACCGCCTCGCCTCTTGTGAGCAGTCCATTCCGCATCGCTAAAGACGGGTTGACCGCGCCACCCAACTTCCCGGCGGGAACCAGCTCACGCTGGGCGCGCATCAGCGCGCGAGCCACTTTCCCGGGAAGCCGTCGGGCATCCTGGGGCGGGCGGGCGAGGGTGGTTATTGGGGCTGGTCGTCGTCGGAGAGGTCGTCTGCGGCCAGGCGGGCGGCGTGCGTGCCAGCCGCGTCAGCCTCGTCGTCCCGGCTCAGCGTGTCTGGGGTGGCGTCCTCGTCGTTGCTGGCGTCCTGGTCGTCGGCCGCATCGTCGTCCTTGGCCAGGTCGTCGGCGGGCTCGGGTTCGTCGTCGGCTAGGTCGTCGTCGGCGTCCGGGCCGTCTTCTTCGTCCTCGTCCTCGTAGTCGTCTTCGTCGTCGTCGGACAGGTCGTCGATGACGATGTCGTCTAGGTCGTCGAAGCGTTCTGCGGCGTCGGTCTGCTCGTCGTGGTCCGCGGCGGCGGCCCGGGCGAACCACTCCCGCGCCTGCTCCGTCCGGCCCGCGTCCAGCAGGGCGTCCGCATACGCATAGAACAGCCGGGCCGACCAGGGCTTCGTCCGGCGCTCTTTGAGCTCGGGGAGCTGGAGGACCACGACGGCGGCGTCAGCCAGCCCCTGGTCCCGGCGGATACCCGACTCCACGATGTGCAGCTCGACCTCGGTCGCCCGGTCAAGCTTGTGCCGCGTGGACTCCGCGATCACGCCCAGGGCGCGGTCGATCCGGCCCAGGGCCCGTTCGGAGTCCGCGATCATCGGCAGGTAGCTGGTCCGGCCGGTCAGACGGCGGGCAGCCCGCAGTTCGGCGAGGGCCTCAGCCCAGTGCCCCGCCCGGTAGGCGGCGATGCCGGTGGTCTCGCGGACGATGCCCACCCGGGCGGCGAGCCGCCGGGCTTCCTGCGCGTGCTGGTACGCGATCTCCGGATCGTCGGCCGCGCTGGCGGCGAGCAGTCGCCGGGCCACCACCGAGGCCAGGTCAGAGGGCAGGGTCCGGAGCTCGGCTGCGGCCGCGGGGTCCAGCAGATCAACGGTGATGCTGGCCGGGATCTCGGGCAGGCTGCCCGTCCTGGGTGCCGCGGACCGGGGGGCCGAACCGCGGTAGGTCTGGCTGCCATGCCGGGCGGAAAGGCGATCCGGGTCCGTATCGCGCCCATCGCCACCAGGACCGGAGACGCGCCCGGCCGGCGGCCTATCCCCGAAGCTACCTGCGCGTCCTCCACGAGACGAGGGCCGGCGAGGCGGTCCCCAGGTCCGGGCGTCCTCTCCGGCCCGGGCCGGGCGGCCAGCGCCACGGCCATCAGCGCCCCGGCCGCCGGAGGAGCGCCCGCCAGCAGGGCGGTCGCCGTAGGAGCGCCCGCTCGCTGGACGGTCGCCGTAGGAGCGGCCCTCGGAGGAGCCGCCGCTAGCTGGACGGTCAGCGCCGAACGAACCACGGCGAGCGGGCCGATCACTCCGCGCGCCGCCATTGCCCGGGCGGTCGTCACGGAAGCCGCCGGCCCGCGGAGCGCCGCCAGTACGGGCACCTCCAGTACGCGGACCGCTGGCACGGGGGCCGCCGGTAGCCGGGCGATCATCGCGGTAGCCGCCAGTGCGGGGACCGCTGCTCCGCGGTCCATCCGCTCGCGGGCCGCCGGTGCGCGGGCGGTCATCACGGAAACCACCGGTACGGGAGCCGTCGTCGCGGAAGCTGCCCGTGCGCGGGCTGCTACTGCGCGGACTGCCCTCACGGGCGCCATCACCGCGTGGACCGCCGGTGCGGGGGCGGTCGTCGCGGAAGCTGCCGGTGCGGGGACCGCTGCTGCGCGGGCCGCCTTCACGGGGGCCATCACCGCGTGGACCGCCGGTGCGGGGGCGGTCGTCGCGAAAACTGCTGGTGCGTGGGCCATCACCGCGTGGGCTGCTCGTGCGTGGGCCGCCAGTACGGGGACCACTGGCGCGCGGGCTGTCGCCGGGGGCGCGGTCACGAACGGGCCGGGCGTTGTAGCCGCCAGAAGCGCCGCGCGACGCGCCCTGGCCGGCCCGGGAGGTCTCGCTGCGGGACGAACCCGGCCTGCTCCCCCGCGAGCCACCCGACGGGCTGTTGCGATCCGGGCTGCCGTAGCGGGCACTACCTGAGCCCTGGCCTCGTGACGTGCCTGAACCCTGGGGTCGCCGACCCGGCGCACTGCTACGGGGGGCATTGGCACGCGGGACGCTGGACGTGCTGGGCCGTCGGGCCGTACTTCCAGCCCCGCTGCTTCCTCCGGCGCCACCGGACCGCCCTGCGCCTGCACCGCTGGAACGTCCCTGACCGGTACTCCCAGCGCGACCCCGGTCAGCACCGCTGGAACGGCCCTGACCCCGGGGGGCACCCGTCGCCCGGTTCTGGTCTCGTCCCGCGCCACCGCTACGGCCCCGGCCACCCCGGTCGCCCTGACCCTGCTCGCCTGCCACGCTCTTGCTCCACTCTGTCCTGATGGCCACTCATGGCTCTGCACCGCCGGCTCACACCGCCCCGGGCCGCACCCGGGGCTCCTGGAGCCCTGAATCGGTCACGCCGGAACCCTGGCCCCACACTAGGCCCGGACGCAGCTAAACCCGGACAACGCAGTTGAGGCCGCTCCCGGCAGGGAGCGGCCTCAACTGAAGATGTCCGGCGGCGTCCTACTCTCCCACGCGGTCCCCCGCGCAGTACCATCGGCGCTGAAGAGCTTAACTTCCGGGTTCGGAATGGAACCGGGTGTTTCCCCTTCGCCATGGCCACCGAAACACTATGGAGATGTGAGGACCGCACCGGCCAGGACCTCAGTCCCAGCCCGGCACGGCACCGACCGCACCTCGGGAACCGCACAGTGGACGCGAAGCATA
>CAVQZG010000015.1:0-155903 GCA_963718305.1 uncultured Actinomycetes bacterium | reverse complement strand
CTTCCCAAGCTGATAGTGCGAGTTCGATTCTCGTCACCCGCTCCACAGCTTCCGCCCAGCTCAGGGGCAAGATCAGCAATCTGCGACATTGGCATCAGGATGCACGCTTGCTTTCCGTGCCCGCTGCGTGCCCGATGGCCTCCCGCGTTGCCGTAGCTCTGCCTTGGCCAGCTTGCCTATGGCGTCGGCGATGAGCTTGTCGCGCTCGGAGGTGCGGTGCTGGTAGATGAGCGCGGCGCGGGTGGTGCTGTGGCCCATGCGCTCCATCAGCTCGCGCAGGCTGGCACCGGCCGCACCGGCCAGGGTGTTACCCGTATGGCGCAGATCATGGAAGTGAAAGCCGGTCAGGTTCGCCGCCTCCGTGGCGTCTCGCCAGGCCTGGCTGAAATTGCTGCGTCGTAGCTGCGCGTTCTTGGGTCCAGTGAAGATCAGGGCATCTTCCCCCGCGGCCGTGAAGTCCTCCAGGTGCGACAGGACGTCCGGCAGCAGTGCAGCAGGTATGGACACGCCCCGGCGGCCGGCCAGCGACTTCGGCGGGCCCGTGACGAGTGATCCGTCTGTCAGTTCCACCACGGATTCCTGAATGCGGACCGTGCCTGACGCGAGGTCAAAATGCCGACGTCGCAGGGCTGCCAGCTCACCCCAGCGCAAGCTGCAGAAGACGGCGAGCAGCACCAGGGCGCGGTACCGAGAGTCGAAGGCGTCCGCCAGGTCGAACACCTGGCGCATGGTCAGCACCGGCCGCTCAGGTGAGCGTTCCTGTCCGGCACCTTTGATCCGGCATGGATTCCGGTGGATCAGCCCGTCATCAACAGCGGTATTCAGAATGGCCTTGAGCAGCCGGTATGCCTTGGCCACGGTCACCGGGCCGACTCCGGTATCGAGCAGGTTCTTCCTCCTCCACCGCCGCACGCGCGCTTCGGTGATGTTCTGCACAGCGAGAGGGCCGAACGTGACATGACTACGCGCGGGACAGCCGGGACCGTACAGCTCCCGGGCATGATCACTGTGCAATTAGCGTGCAATTAGCCCCGGTAAACCAGGGTCAGTCACGGGCTGGCAACGTTTGAAAGTGCCAGGTGGGGCCGATGATCATCTATGGGTGCCCGATGAGCATCGATTACGATGGCTGATAGGGACGTCATGGACGGGGACGGGGGACGACCGAGATGGCGGACGGAAGTGTCGCGCCGGCGCATCCGGTGAAGGCCGCCGACGTGCGGAACATCATCCGGACGGCGATGGACACCTACCAGCTCAGGGCGGTCATCGTCCGGGTGACGATCGATGGGGAAGACGTCATCACCGAAGCGTTCGGGAACTCGATGACGGGCGTGCCCGCCAGCACGGACATGCACTTCCGGAACGGCTCGGTGGCGGAGTCCTATATCGCCAACCTGCTCTTGCAACTGGTGGACGAGGAGAAGGTCAGCCTCGACGACAAGCTCTCGAAGTGGTTGCCCGACCTCCCCCACGCCGACGAGGTCTCGCTTGGCAACCTCATCAGCATGACCTCGGGGTATCGCGACTTCGTCCCTGATCCGGAGTTCCTCAAGGTCAACGACACCCAGCCCTACAAGCCGTGGATCCCGGAAGAGATCCTCCTCTACGCCCACCTCGACCTGCCGCTGCTGTACCCGCCGGGGACTAACTGGAACTACGCGCACACCAATTTCGTGATCCTGGGCATGGCCCTCGTCCGGATCACTGGACAGCCGCTGAATAAGGTCCTGCAGGACAAGGTGCTCGGCCCCTTGGGACTTACAAACACGACCGACCCGGGTAGTCCGGTGATCGCCGAGCCCGTGCTGCATGCCTGGGACTCCGAGCAGCGCTCCGTCTACAACATCCCGCCGAGCCTGCCCTTCTACGTGGACTCCACCTACTGGGACACGTCGTGGAGCCTCGCCAAGGGCGCCATCCAGACGACGAACATCTATGACATGGACAAGACGGCGATCGCTATCGGGAATGGCAAGTTGCTCTCTCCGGAATCGTTCAAGGCGATGACCAACACCAAGATGCGCGACCAGGGTGGCCCGGTCCCAGGGTGCCCGCAATGTCATCGCGGGAACGACGCGTACACCTACGGCATGGGCGTGGTGATTAAGGGTAACTGGCTCCTCCAGGACCCGTTGTGCAACGGGTATTCAGCGCTTGAGGCGTACCTGCCGTCGCAGAGGATCGCCATCTCGCTGGTGGTCACGTTCGCCGAAGGCGCATTCGACAAGACCACGGGCTCCTACCCCAACGAAGCTGTGCCAATTTTCGAACAGATCGGCGCGAAGCTGGCACCCAACGACCCTCCGCCATCGGCTCCGGGGGATCAGACTCCGCCCCCCGGCGGGTAGAGCGCCCGCGGCGTGACCGCGCTGGCACGCGGACAGACGAGCCACCGGGGGACATCGAGGTGGCCAGCGACCAGGTCAGTAAGCGAGGACGACACAGCGGGCACGGCCTGACGACCTCATGTATTCAGGACACCGTCATCCAGCCACGCAAAGGCCGTGCATGGAGAACACGCACTAACGCTCGTGCCCGGAACGATCACGCCACGGGTCCTCACGCCATCTTCGGTCTTAGGGATCATGAGGCCCTTCAGGCCCGGGAAGCTCGCTAACCATCCCCACTCGCGGCCATCGGCGTTTTCGCTGACGCTCAGGGATCAGCGGGGCGGGCCAGCCTGACGCTCCATCTCGCGCTTGATCTCGCTCTCCGAAATCGGCTTGCGCAGGTAAACGGACCAGCCGCCCGCGGCGGTCAGGAACACCCACGCGCCGAGTGGATAGATGATCCAGAAGTTCCACACGTCATGGATTCCAGAACTCTGGCTGAATCCATTGCTCGGCCACCCGCCCGCGTTGTGATACTTCGCGATGGCCCAGATGGCCACGAGCAGGATCATGCCGACGCCGGATACAGCGGTGCTGATCTTGAACCGGCGTCTGCGCTCGATCTGCTTGACCGCCTCCTGGCGGGCGAGCTGTTCGCTGTCGGCAGGAGCATTCGAGTCGATGTCCGTGCGCCGGTCATCGATGATCTTCGGCATTTCGGCCGCCTCCTTCGCGTCGCGAGCCACCAGGTTCTCTTAATGGCTCCCCGCGGTTTCCTAGCTTCAGCTTTGACGGGCGGACGCTGGCCAGGCAGGGCCAGAGGTCACCGGCCCGGCTGATGAATGGCCCAAGTGGTGGATGCTGGACTCTGCGTCGTCATCCGCCGAAGGCCGTGAAGTCCTCTAGGTGCGACAGGATCTCCGGCATCTTCGGGCACTATCGGCGCCGGATAGAGGCCGGGTCAGCGATGTCATGCGGCGGTCCGGTCTGCTCGTGCTGGCTCAGCCGTGTATGGCGGGTTCGGCGGGTTCGATGTGATGGCGGCGGCTGAAGACGATGATGGCCAGGATGATGTCGGCCAGGATGAACAGGCCCGCACCCAGCGGGTAGGCCTTGCCCGCGACGACCTGGCCGGAGATCGCTCCGAAGTCCCACAGGCCGTGTAGCACGGCGGCGACGACCAGCCCGCTGAAGGCACGCCGGATCAGGTAGAAGAAGTACCCGGCCAGGGCCGTGACCAGGACCTGGACCAACGCCTTGGGTCCCTCGCTGAACAGGTTCGTGGCATGTGCAAGGCCGAACAGCACGCAGGTCCACAGGGCCACCTTGGCCTCGGTGAACCCGTTGACCCGGAACGTGACCACGCCCAGGCCGCGGAACATGCCCTCTTCAGCGAAACCGACCCCTAGCGAGGTCAGCAGCAGCAGGATGATGAACCCGCCGCCCTTATGGCTCAGCCCTGAATAGTTGATCCCGGCCAGGACGGTGATGATCATGATGACCGGGATGATCCGCACCCAGCGCCGGACCGGCTTGTCGTCGGTGAATACCGGCCGCCACCAGCCGAGTACGGCCACCACGGCGTACACGAACACCAGCGACACCAAGACCGGCACGGTGATCGAGCGCCAAAGTACGGTGACATTGGTGGGCGCTGCGTACCCGACATGCAGGCCAGCTGTCAGCAGCTTGCCGAGCCCTTGCAAAATCGCCAGGTAGACGGCGGCGATCACGATATAAGCCCAGATCGGCAGCCTGCGGATCCCGGACGTCAGACCGGTGCTGGTCAGGCCCTCGCCGCCGCCGGTGTGGATGGTCCCGGTGCGCGCGGATCAGGATCAGTCATGAGTCGCCCCCAGATCGGCGGCAGGCAACGTCATACCGACCTGAAGGGAAGTTGGACCCGGGCAGGTGCAGGCCATGTGGGGTGGCTGTGGAGATCGCATGGAGCAGCCAAGTTCTCCTTAGCAGTGACTCGCCGACCAAGCGGGGGAGGGCCGAACGTGCCCGCTGCGTGCCCGATCTACTGGTCGAAAGCTGAGTCTGGCGGTCACTCGCGGCACAGCCGAACGGCGTGGTGACCTGCCCTCCCGCCGGTCAGGACTTGCCGCTGCGCTCATTCCCAAGCTGATAGTGCGAGTTCGATTCTCGTCACCCGCTCCACAACAAGAGCCCAGCTCAGGGCCATGATCCCGAGCCCTAGCATCGTCGGTCTGCCGTGGGTCACGGCAACGCTCATCGTGCAGACGCGGCCTCGGCTCGGTCTGCGCGGACGGCCCGCCGTCTGGCGGTCGACAGCGAGCGGGCGGTGGCTAGGGCGTGGTCGCCGAGGCCGATCGACATCCTGGTGAGGATCTCGCTGTACGAGCGCACTGGGTCGCGGCCGACCGAACCGAAGAACCCGGTGAGCTCGAGCGTGGTGTGGCCGTGCACACCGGACCAGACCGCTTCGCCGGCGGTGGTGACGTCGTCGACCTCCCATCGGGCCGCGTTGACGCAGGCGTGGATGCGACGGAGGAGCGAGACGAAGGTGGATCTGGCCGCCTCGAGGTCGGCGGGATCACCGAGCCTGAACGTGGCCAGTCCAGGACCGAACATCACCCCGTACAGGTGGGGTTCGCGCAGAGCGAAGCGGCGGTAGCTCCAGAGGTAGGTCATCCAGTCGGCGACGGCATCGCCGGTGACCGCGCCGCGGTCCAGCTCGGTTCCGAAATCGGCGAACCCGCGGCGCATCACCTGTCGGGTCAGTTCGTCCATCCCGCCGAAGTGGGTATAGACGACCATCGTCGACATGCCCAGCTCGCGGGCCAAGCGCCGAGCCGACACGGCGCCCTCAGTGGCCAGCAGTCGCGCGGCGGTGTTGATGATCCTTTCGCGCAGATGAGGGTCGGCAGACCGGGGCGGCACGCTCGACAGTATATCCATAACACCGTCATTGACATCGGTACATGACAGTGTTATGCATAACACTGTCATGTACCAGTGCCGACAGGAGGGACGCGAGATGGCCACCAACAAGGAAATCGTCGAAAACGCCTATGCGAGCTTCGCGACGGGCGACGTTCCCGCCGCCCTCGGTGCCATGGCCGACGACATCCAGTGGACCGAGGCCGACGGATTCCCACTCGCTGGCACGTACGTTGGCCCTCAGGCGGTGCTCGAAGGGGTGTTCATGCGACTCGGGGAAATCGGCGATGACTTCGCCGTGGTGCCCGAGCAGTTCGTCGCCGACGGTGACACAGTCGTGGCGCTCGGGAGCTACGGGTGGAAGCACAAGAGTTCCGGAGAACCGGCCGTGGTGAAGATGGTCCACGTGTGGACCATGAACGGTGGCAAAGCTGTTGCCTTCCAGCAGCACGTCGACACCCTCAAGGTTCGCGAGCTCAGCTGACCCTCCGCCGCCCTGGACGCCACCTGATCGGTCGACCCTCGGCCTGCACCGCAGTACCGTGCCCAGGGCCAGCCAACACATAAGCCGCTAGAGCTGCTAGCACCCTGCTCCGGGTCGGGTTTGTTGCGTCTGAGCAGATCAGCACAGCCGGGCAGCCGCGAACCGTGATCGTCTGCAACACCGTCGGCCCGTTCGAGGCAAGGCCGAAACCAAGAGTCTCCGGTGGGGCGCTCCGGCTCCGGGGCGATCTCGATGGCCTGCGAGGCAGTTGGTGCTGAGGTGGCCGATCATCCCGCCCGCCATCGACCCGGGCAAGCCCGCTTCCCTGGCGGGCGGGTCAACGGCAGACGGGATGATCAGCGGGGTGGAGCGTGCGGGCAGTTGATAGCCCAACGTCAGCGCAAGACCGCCGGGCCATTAGCGGGCCATTAGCCAGGGTGACGAGGGTCAGCCACGGCTAGAACTGACCTCCCGTCTTAGCAGGTCACGCCCGTAACCAGGCGAAGCCGCTCGGCTTACCCCGCACGCGGGACGATGGCCAGAGTCCTGTCGGTTGCCGCGTGTACTCTGACGGTAGGGATGGAGGTGCGCGATGTCAGAGCCGGAAGCACGCAAGCTGGCCTCTCAAGGTGTGACCCGCGAGCGAGACAAAGACGACGTGCTAGCTGCTGCGCGTCCCCTACCTCCTGACGAGGACGTGCTCATCGATGGCCTCACGGAGGACGAGGATCGCCTCTTCCTCGCTGCTGTGCTCGAGGCATGACTCCCCGCTCTCGCGGTCCGGTCGTCATCGACACCGGGTCTTCGCCGCACGCTTGACACCCAGCGGAAACTTACTGGCCGCGCGGTATCGCCCGGTCCTTGAGGGTCGGCCAGCCGTCATTTCGTTCGTCACCCTCGCCGAGCTTGGTTATGGCGCGAGGCTGGCCGGGTGGGGCCCGGAACGGCTCCGGCGACTGGAGTATGAGATAGCGCGAGCAGAGATCGTCTGGCCGGGACCAAGTCTTGCCGAGGCTTATGCCTCGCTCCGCACATGGTGTGTCCGGACCGGACACGGCCTAGGTCAAAAGTCCAGCCGTAGATCGTGATCGTGGGTGTGGCGGTGCTGGACGTGGAACGGCCACCGCTTGATCATCGCGGGTTGTGTCGACACATGATGATCTTGCGGTGGCCGCTGGCCACAGCGTAGACCCGGCCCGGTGGCTGGGGTTGCTCGATGAGCTGATGCTCCGGATCGGGCCGCGTTTCCGCCGGGTTGAGCCGCGGCGGCGGTCGCGGGCGTTCGTGCTGGGCCTGCTGGCCGCCCTGCCGCGCAAGAACTGCTGGACTATCGCTGAGCATGCCGGGGACGCCACGCCGGATGGGATGCAGCACCTGCTGGCCCGGGCCCGGTGGGACGCCGACGGCGTGCGCGATGACCTGCGCAGCTTCGTCATCGAGCATTTAGGTGACCCGGGTGCGGTGCTGGTAGCCGATGAGACCGGTGACCTCAAGAAAGGCACCGCCACGGCCGGGGTGCAGCGGCAGTACACCGGCACGGCCGGGCGGATCGAGAACGCCCAGGTCGCCGTCTACCTCGGCTACGCCTCCCGCGGCCGGGCACGCGCTGATCGACCGCGAGCTCTACCTGCCGAAGTCCTGGACCGCTGACCCGGCCCGCTGCCAGGCCGCCGGGATCCCGCGAGGACACCGGGTTCGCGACCAAGCCGCAGCTGGCCCGGCGGATGATCGAGCGGGCCATCGCCGCCAGGGTGCCGTTCGGCTGGTCGCCGCCGATGAGGTCTACGGGGACAACGGGAAGCTGCGCAGCCGGCTGGAAGATCGCCAGGTCCGCTACGTGCTGGCCGTGTCGCTGCGACCACCGGGTGCCCGCCGATGCCGGGCAGGCCATCCGCGCCGATGAGCTCGCCGCCCGCCTGCCCCAGCGTGCCTGGCAGCGGCTGTCCGCCGGGAAAGGCGCCAAAGGCCACCGCTACTACGACTGGGCCTGGATCACCATCGGCAGCCCAGCGCGCCGGGATGCCGCTGGCTGCTGATCCGCCGCCACCCGCGCACCGGGGAACTGGCCTTCTACCGCTGCTACGCGCCGCAGCCCGTCACCCTGGCCGCGCTGGTCAAGACCGCCGGGCTCCGGTGGACCATCGAGGAGAACTTCCAGCCGCAAGGGCCTGACCGGCCTGAACGAGCACCAGGTCCGCACGCTGGACCTCCTGGCACCGCTGGGTCACCCTCGCCATGCTCGCCGCCGCCTTCCTGACCATCGCCGCCGCCACCGAACACGCCGCAACCCCGCCCCAGCCGGGCAGATCCCGCTGACCCGCAACGAAATCGCCAGCCTCCTCACCGGCCTGACCATCAAACCCTCAGACGACGCCCGGCACCGGCTGCGCTGGTCCACCTGGCGCCGGCGCCACCAGCACCGAGCCAGACCAGCCACTACCAGCGACAAGCCAAGACCCATGAACATAACGATCTACGGCTGGAGTACTAGGCCAAAAAGACCACGAAGCAGATCGCTGGGAGGCTGGCCGCTAATCAGGCCATACTCAATTTTCCTTGATCGTTATCCCGGGCGTGGCCTGCGGACCTTCCCGAACACCAGGTAAGCGATCCCGCCAAACGGAATCGTGAGCCCTATGCCCATGCAGAGGATCGCCCATACCCACTTGGGCAGGTAGCGCACTTCCTCCGCCCGGGCCAGGTTGACCTCGCAGAACACCACGAACCCGGCTGCGAGCACGAGCACGGAGATCAATGCGAGGGCCTTGTTCACGTGGTTCTCCAGACCGGTCCGCCAGTTCCCAGTCTGGCACAGTCAGTCGTGACATGGCTGCGCGCGGGACGCCCGGGACCGTACAGCTCCCGGGCATGATCACTGTGCAATTAGCGTGCAATTGAGGTTCTGTTGTCCGGTCAGGCGAGGCGGACGGGGAGGGACTCCAGGCCGTTCATCAGGCTGATGGGGCGCCAGCGGAGTTCCGACGGGGGGACCGCGAGCGAGATTCGCGGGAAGCGGGCGAGCAGGGCGCCCAGGGCGACCTCGGCCTCCATGCGGGCCAGGGGAGCGCCCAGGCAGTAGTGGATGCCGTGGCCGAAGGCGACGTGGCCGCTGGTGTCGCGGCCGAGGTCGAGGCGGTCCGGGTCGGGGAACTGGGCGGGATCCCGGTTGGCGGAACTGATCGCGGGGAGAACCCACTCGCCCGCCGGGATCACCACGTCGCCGACGGGCACATCCTCGGTGGTGAACAGGTCGTTCGCGTGGTTCACGGGGTTGGTGAACCGGAGCAGCTCCTCGACGGCCGCCGGGAGCAGCGACGGGTCCTGCCGCAGCCTGGTCTCCTCCCCGGGGTGGGTCAGCAGCGCCAGGGTGCTGGAGGCGATCAGGTTGACGGTGGTGTCGAAGCCCGCCATGACCAGCAGGAAGACCGTGGAAAGGAGCTCATTGCCGGTCAGCCCGTCCGCGGCGCCGTCGACGTCGGCGCTGTCGCGGGCGACGACGAGCGCCGACACCAGGTCGTCGCCGGGCTCGGCGCGCCTGGCGGCGATCAGCTCCGTGAAGTAGGCGGCCAGCTCCCGCTCCACGCGCTGGTGCTCCGCGCGCTCGTCGTAGGCGGCCACGGTGACCGCGATCCACGCGCGGTCCGCCACCGGGATGCCGAGCAGCTCGCAGAGCACGGCGATCGGGAGGGGGCGGGCGTATGCGCCGAGCAGGTCGATGACGTCGCCGCGGGCCGCCGCCATCTCGTCCAGCAGGCCCGCGGCGATCTCCTCAGCCCGCGGCCGCAGCGCCGCGCGGCGCGGCGTGAACACCTTCTGCACCAGGCGGCGCAGCCGGGTGTGGTCAGGCGGGTCGGCGTGGAGCATGTGCGCGTAGACGCCCGTCGCCTCGCTCGGCCGGGACCGGCCGCCGCCCGGCCACCGGTGGACGTCCTTCGCCAGCCGGGGGTCGGTCAGGACCGTCCGCACGTCCGCGTAGCGGGTGACGATCCATGCCCGCCCGTAGCCCGGCATCCGCACCGGAGCGACCGGCCGGGACTCGCGCAGCCGCGCGAAGAACCCCACCGGGTCCTGGTAGTAGGAGTCTTCATCGAGGGGCACCAGCTCTACCGCGTCCGTCACGTTCCACACGCTAGGACTGGCGATTGCGTGATGCCATCGGGTTTCTCGTGGGGTTGGGGAGCCCACGCGAATTTAAGGCTCAACCATGTGAAGCTCTGGCGAGCCCCCGCACCTTCAGGTGCGGGGGCCCCTAGAGGCTTTATATCTGTCAGCCTGGGAGGCTGGACCGGAGATTGACCACTCGCTGGGCGGACGCCTGGAACGCGGCGCGGTTGACCGTGGCGTTGCGGTAGCCCTCGACAAGCTTGGACGTTATATACACGCCATCCTGCACAGATTGCCCCGCGCTGAGCACCAGGTCGTCGCCCGCGATCGTAGCCAGGATTGCGCGGTTGCCATGCCCGCCGTAGTGGGACAGTCCCCCTGCGCCGATCGCGTCAGTTTCAATCACGCCGGTGAACCCAAGGCTTCGCCGCAACTGCCCCTGAACAACCTTCGATGACAACCCCGCGGGCTGCTTGGATCCGATATTCGGGTACGACGCCCAGCTCGGCATCACGATCTTCACGCCGGCCGCGATGGCCGACTTGTATGGCAGCTCGTCCAGGCTGGTGATGCGAGTAAGGGAGTCGTTCAGCGTCACCGGCCGCAGGTCGGTGTTCTGCGTGCTCGAGGCACTCGCCAGTCCCGGGAAGTGCTTGGCCGTGGCCGCCACCCCAGTGGCCTGCTGCGCGTGAACAAAGTCGGCGCTGAGGGTACCGGCAGTGCTCGCACTCATCGAGTAGGAGCGCTGGAACTGATCGTAGAAATCACCGGCCTGACGGTAGAAATCCACCACCGGCGCCAGGTTCACGTTCATGCCCACGCTCAGCAGGTTGTGGCCCGCGTTGGTGCCGGCCGTTGCGGCCTGATTGCCCGGGTTGCTGGATTGCCCGATCTGCTTCTCCGACAGCAGCGGTGCTCCCGGTAGCCGCCTTACCAGCCCACCTTCCTGATCAACTTCCAGCAAGAGCGGCGCCTTCACCGGAGAACTGTTGGCGGCCTGCTCGAACTTTTTGATCACCGAGGCGATCTGTGCCTTGCTCGAGATGTTGTTGCTAAAGAAGATCACCCCGGCCACCTGACCAAGGCGAATCCGCTTGAGCAGGCCCGACGGAGCCGTGAGTCCGGAGTAACTGTAAATCACGTGCTGGCCAGCCAGCGCCCAATCATTCAGCGACAGCGCGGCACTCGTCGCGGGTTTGCTGGTGGTCGCCGCTTCGCTGGCCGCCGCCCTGCCCGCGGGCGACGCACTGCTCGCGCTGGCGGACACTGCCAGCAGGGCCGCCCCGGCCACTACCAGCCCGAGCCGACCCCGGACCCTACCAGGAGACATTACGCCCTCACAGTCAGTGAAGATCATCCCGGCACTCGCCAAGACTCCTACACGATGGGCCAAAACTCTACCTTAGTCAACCGAATCACCTCCTAAAGGTATTGTGCAATCATTTTATGAAACTTGGCCAAAAAACTTTGTAACCCTAATTATTGTCAGAGCCCGTGGCGGACGCAGGATCGTCGGGCCATTAGTGGGCCATTAGCCAGGGTGACGAGGGATCAACAACGGTCCACATGATCGCCGCCCGGCGAGATCCCCGGGTCGGGCACATCGTGGTGAGGTGGGCCCGCAGGCGCGGTGCCGGTGTTGCCGCCGACCTGTTGCCCGCGGGCCCCTCCCGTGCCCGGCGCGCGCTAAGTGGTCACTGTCCGCGGGAAAGCGACCGGGCTGCGATTCCCGGCTGTGTCCACGGCCCGCAGGCCAAACTGCACGTTGTCTTTGGCGATGTCGAGCGTGGCCGCGGTGACGTTGCCGACCTTGATCACGTTCGTCCAGTCCGGCGACGTGGTCTCCCGCATCACCACCTCGTACCCGGCCAGGTCGGACTCGGGATTGGCGTTCCAGGAGAGCACCGTGTTGTTGATGCCGGCAAAGTTGACGGGCGGCGCCACGTGAATCAGCAGGTTCTTGGGCGTGCTGGGCGAGGTGGCCAGAGCCCACAGCGCCGCCCCGTTGACCTTGGCCACCCGGGCGACGAAGTCGAAGTCCACGTACTGGATCAGGTCACCGAGTTGCACTCCGTTGACCACCCGCGTGTTCTGGTGCTCGTGATTGAAGTTCTCCCGCGGCTCGGTGATCCTGGCGGCCGGGTAGCCGTGCCCCTGGAAGGAGAGGCTGTCGGTGCCACGCAGGTACCGGTCGCGCCGCCAGATCAGCCGGATGTTCATGCCGGTCAGCTCGAACGGCGCTACCTCTTGGACGAACCGGCCAAGCTGGCGCGATCCCCCGTCGTTCTCACCGCCGACCGACTGCATGAGCGAGATCTCGCTGGCAGTCGCGGCGGTCGGGATGCCCTCCAGGAACATCCGAACGGTGTGCGGGTCTGGCTTGGTGCCATCCCAGCCCTGACTCGCCCCCACGATGTCGTTGCTGAACATTCCCTGCACGTCATTGCCGGCTGCCGCCATCTGCGCCGCCATGAAGGTCGAGCCGTACAGCCCCTGCTCTTCGCCGGCGACAGTCGCGAACACCAGGGTGCCGGGGAACTGGCGGGTGGCGAACAGCCGGGCGAGCTCGAGCACGACCGCCACGCCGGAGGCGTCGTCATCAGCACCGGGGGCGTCGCTGGTGAAGTCCAGCACGTCGGTCACCCGGGAGTCCAGGTGCCCGGTGATGACATAGAACCGCTCGGGGGATGCGGTGCCCTTCAGCGTCGCGATCACGTTGGTGATCGTGGTCGGCACGGGGATGTTGCTCGAGACGGGCTGCACGAACGTCTGCTGCTGGACGGTCATCCGGCCTGATGATGTGGTGGCGATGGCCTGCATCTGCGCGAAGACCCAGGCGGTGGCCGCGCCGATGCCGCGCACCGGATCGGTCTGGCTGGATGCGGTATGCCTGGTACCGAACTGAGTCAGCCGCAGGATTGTGGCCTGGATTCGGCGGGGATCCACTTCACCCAGCATGGCCCGCAGGTCGCTGTCGGGTTCTCGCCGGGCGAGCGCGGAACCAGCGCCTGCCGTTGCGAGGCGGGCCGTCGCGGCGTCGGCCGGAGCGGAACGTGCGAGGATGGGCGCCGCGACCGCGGTAACGGCCGAGGCGGATAGGAACGTACGGCGGGTCGAGCCTCTAGATCCTTTAACCTCGTTGTTCTCCATAGCTCGAATCAACGATGGATTCCAGCAAGAGTCAAGCCATTCCGCTTGGTGTTACGGGCCTGCCGCTAGCGAGTATCCGAGCCATACCATGCTGAGGGCCGTTCCGTGTGCGGGAGCATGGCCAGGGCCCTTGTCAGCAGCCGCGTGTGCCCCTGCCGGTAAGGATGGGAGGTGCGCGACGTCAGAGTCGGAAGCACGCAAGCTGGCCTCGGGTCGGATTGTGTCGGTTACGGGACGAAGATCAAGCCCTTGGGCGAGACCACTCCGCTGACGGTGACCGTGCCGACCGCGCCGGTCTTCAGGTTGATCGTGCCCAGGGAGTTGGGCGGGTAGGCGGGCGGGGATGGGCAGACGGTCGGGGCGCTGTTGGCGTTGCACGGGGCCACCGCGGTGTACGCCGTCCCCGGCGTGAACGAGCCCGTGATGGCGTCAACCGTGTCAGCACCGGAGTCCGTCGTGTACAGCGAACCGCTGGCCGAGGTCGCCCAGGCGGTGTCGTCGACCGGGTTAGAGATCTTCAGGACCTGCAGGTTCTGTCCACTGGCACCGGAGAAGATCAATTCCTTGTCGCCCTGGGCGTTCAGCATGAAGTCCCCGGCAAACTCCGGCGAGCTCGACGGGACGATCTCGTTCGAGTCCGGGTCTGTGAGCGCGAGGGTGACCTTCTGGCCGGCGTTCGAGGCGTTTACCCCGCTGGCCGTCGCGTTGTCCGCGAAGAACGGGGCGACCGCGGCGGTCTTGGCCCCGGCGTTCAGCGTGACCACGAACACCGCCGGAGCGGACGCCGGCGCCTTGCCGGAGGTGCCCGGGGCGGACGCGCTGATCAGGATCTTCCCCTTGTACACCGAGACGGCGTCGGTGCCGCCCAGGTGCGGCAGCGACGGGGTGTAGGTGTAGTGCGTGACGGTCCCGCCGGAAACCGAGTACAGACTGGATTTCGAGTCCTCGTTGACAGTCACGATGACCTGCCCGGTCGCCGGGTCGGCGCCCATTCCGTCGATCTTCCCCGTCACGTCCCACTGCTTCACGACGGAACCAGCAGGCGTGAACTCGACCAGGGTGCTGTCCAGGTTGCCGGAAGCGCTCGACTTCTCCCTGCGAGCCGACGCCGTTCTGGAACCCGACGTAGAGGTGGCCGCCCACGGCCACGATGTCGTCCGGCTGGGTAAGGTGCTCGGTTTTCGCGGCGCCCTTGCCGTTCAGCTGGTAGCTGTGCTTCAGCGTCAGGCCCAAGACGATCTGCTTAACGGCAAGCGTTTTACTAGAAGAGCTGGGGCTGGCGCTTGCAGAGCCAGAGCCAGACCCGGAGCCAGAGCTAGAGCATCCGGCCGCACCCAGCAGACCCGCCGCGATGACCGTGCCGCCTAGCCAAGTAGCTGTACGCAGGCTGAAAGTGTTCACAAAACTGTTTGTATGCGAGCCGAGTGACGCAGGGCGCAGCAGAGTTAAACGCCCAGGTGAACGGCCCATGGCAAGAAAAAGGCCAACCTCTAAAGATCTGGTCAACGCTCCGCGCGATTCACGGGCGGGCGGCGTGTTGCCGTCGCGCCGCTCGGCCTGGACGCGGGAGGACTACCTGCGTCCTTCGTGCTCCCCCTCAAGGGCGCCGGTGAAGAAGTCGATGAGTCCGAACGGTGCGCGGTCGCCGAGGCAGAGCTCCAGGATCAGGTGCGCGTCCACGGCTTCCGACTCGCTGCGGGGAAACATTGCCACTTCGTAGGCGGTAAGTGCCGCTTCGATGTCGTCGGGGTGCGCGGCGATCGCCTTCCCGAGTTCGGCGCCGTCGAACATCGCCAAGTTCGCGCCCTCACCGGACGGCGGCATCAGGTGTGCGGCATCCCCGAGGAGCGTCACCCCGGGTATGCGGTCCCATCGGTGTCCGTCCGGGAGTGCGTAGATCATGCGCGGGATCGGTGCGGTCTCGCCGTCGGTGATCAGCGCGGTGAGTTCCGGCGCCCACCCGTCGAACTCGGCCGCGACCCGGGCAGTCGCGGCGGCGGCGTCGGTGAAGTCGATGCCGGCGACCCACTGTGCGGGGCGGTTCAGCTCGACGTACGTGTGCAGGATGTCCCCCGCCTCCCGGTGCGCGACGATCCCCTTCCCTGGGGTAAGCGCGTACATGGCGCCGCCGCCGACCGCTTCAGCCGTCGCGGAGTGCCGCTCGGATGCGTTGTACAGATACGTCTCGATGAACGTGGTGCCGACGTACTCGGGCTTGGCGTCGGACAGCAGCGGGCGGATCTTCGACCAGGCGCCGTCGGCACCGACGAGGAGGCTGGTGGTCACGGTCGGCCCGTCGGCGAAGGTCAGCTCGTGCCGGCCGCCGCCGAGGGGCTGGACATCGGTGACCTTGTGTCCCCACTGGATCATCGCGTCGGGCAGGGAGTCGAGCAGGATCCGCCGCAGGTCTCCGCGGAGCACCTCGGGACGCCCAGCCGTGCCGTCGTCGGGTTCTTCGAGCAGCACCGTGCCGTGCTGGTCGAGCATGCGCGACGCCTCGCCACCCTCGTGGATGATCGCGCGGAACTCGTCGGTGAGGCCGGCCGCTTCGAGTGCGAGCTGCCCGTTGTGCTCGTGGATGTCGAGCTGGCCGCCCTGGGTGCGGGTCTCTGCCGAGGGCTCCGCCTCGTAGATGGTGGCGGGGATGCCGTGGACGTGGAGGACGCGCGCGAGGGCGAGGCCGCCGAGGCCCGCACCGACGATCGTGACTGGTGCCGTCATCATGTTCCCTTCAGAAACTCGTTGGAACGCTGTTCCAAGAGAACATTTTGGAACAGCGTTCCAACTATGTCAAGATGATGCTCATGGCGACCAAGGGCCAGCGAGCCAAACGGCGCACGGACGCGCTCTCGAAGGAGCGAATCGTCGAGGCCGCGATCGAGATCCTCGACGCCGACGGTGAGAGCGCCCTGACCTTCCGCGCGCTCGCGGCTCGCCTGGCCACCGGTAGCGGGGCGATCTACTGGCACGTCGCCAACAAGAACGATCTGCTGGCGGCGACCACCAACCACGTCATCGCCGGTGTCATGACCGAGGTGGTCAGTGGTGCGGAGCCGCGGGAGGCGATCCGGGCTATTGCCCTAGGGGTGTTCGACGCGATCGACGCGCACCCCTGGGTGGGCACCCAGCTCTCCGGTGAGCCGTGGCAGTCCGCGGTGATGGAAATCTTCGAAGGCATCGGCGGGCAACTGCCGGCGCTCGGCGTCCCCGAACGAGCGCAGTTCGACTGTGCGTCCGCGCTCGTGAACTACGTCCTCGGTCTCGCAGGACAGTACGCTGCGGGCGCCCGCCTCCTCGCGGGCGTGGCGGATCGATCGGCCTTCCTCGCGACCATCGCCGCACGGTGGGCGCAGCTCGACCCCGCGGAGTACCCGTTCGTGCATCAGGTGGCGACGCAGCTGCCCGGGCACGACGACCGCGAGCAATTCCTCGCCGGCATCGACCTCATCCTGGCTGGCATCGGAGCAGTCCGATAGGCGGTTGGTTCGATTCCCGTCACCCTCTCCGGGTTCGTAAACGGGGTCAGCCGGCCCGCCCCGCCATTCGGTCGTCGCGGCTGCGGGGCTGGCCACCACCGGGCCGCCGCGCTAGGCTTCGCTGCACCGTGCTGGGGGGAGGCGCCGGTGACAGCAGAGCCGGAAGACCAGATGGCGGTGGCCGCGGCGGGCCGCAGCCGCCTCAGGGCGTCCCATGCTGACCGCGAGCACGTAATCGACATGCTCAAGGCCGCGTTTGTGCATGGTCGGATTACCAAAGACGAGTTTGATGCGCGGGTGAGCCAGGCATTCACGTCGCGGACCTATGCGGAACTGGCCGCAGTCACCGCCGACATCCCGGCCAGGCAGATCGCAGACCAGCCGCCGAGCAACCCGGCCCGCGCGCAGGGTCGGCCGACCATGAGCCATGCAGACAAGGCCCGCCGATGTGTGGTCATTGCGCTAGCCATGATGACGGTGGCCACGTTCGCCCCCGGTGGTCCCGCGCTTCTCCTATTCGCGCCTCTCTGGATTACGGCTTTGATGGTTGCCGCTGCCCAGATACTGGCCTCACGGCACGAGAAGCGCTCCCGTGGTCAGCTAGCGGGGCCCAGCAGCTAGCGCAGGGCGGTGAGCGTCCCAGCGCCCAGCGCTCGGATCGGGCGGTAGTTAGCCGTTCGGGCCCCAGAACATGCGCCGCCACCATGTCCGGCTCCCCATCAGGCGCACCCGCTCCCGCCAGGGCAGCCTGGGCACCGGGTCGTGTATGCACAAGCCCGTGTCGCCCGGAAGCAAGCAGTCACCAGGACAGCCCCCAAAGCAGTGGCGGCAATGGCGGGCGCTGGGCATTTGCCTTCCTCCAGGGTGCTGGTTCCCGATAGCTGCCAGTGAACGCCGCTGCCGTAGCGGGGGTCAACATGTACTGATTTCGGGCACCGGCTCGGGTGGATGTCTTCCGCCCATGCGCCGAAGTCGGGGCTGTTCCGCGGATGGTGCTGTGGCCCATCCGTTCCATCAGCTCACGCAGGCGGGCACCGGCCGCAACGGGCAGGGTGTTACCCCGTACTGCGCAGATCACGGAAATGAAAGCCGGTCAGGGCCGAGTATCAGCCCGTTCCCGACGCCGACGATCCAGCCTGGCCCG
This sequence comes from uncultured Actinomycetes bacterium, assembly GCA_963718305.1. Lineage (GTDB taxonomy): Bacteria > Actinomycetota > Actinomycetes > Streptosporangiales > Streptosporangiaceae > RYN-230. Next base: position 138,305 of record CAVQZG010000015.1, on the reverse strand, counting down.
AGCAGGAACGTCCAGTCGTGGATCGCGACGAGCGACCTGCCGACGGGGACGAGCGAGCCCGCGCCGCCTGCGCCTCCGACGTCCTGCCGCAACGTCACGATCGCAAGGAGGCTGACGGTGCCGACGGCGATGAAGGTGCTTTCAACGATACGGGCGGTGATATAGCCGAGGGCGAGGTCCTCGTTCTGCCGTTTGAGGACCGGAAACAGCTCTTTCTGGGCGAGCTAATCTGGATTCTTTTTCGTTGGTGGATCGACGGGGGACGACTAGAGCCTGTCCCGTGGCTCCGGCAGCGCTCGCGTCATTTTGACGCTACGACTGTCCGCCCCTGTTACCGCCGAATCCACCTCCGAACACACGGCCCGTAGGAGTGTTTTGCTGGCCGAGCAGCTATAACTACGACCCTGGCCAGATTTATGCGAAGGCCGGTTAAAGATGCTGCGGAGGTCATCAGCGCCGGTCGGCGGGTCCTGCACAGCAGGGGACCGGGCGATCTCCGAAGCACTGAGCCGCCGGCCAACCCGACGCTGAGCGCTATCCGGGGCTTCGTGGGCCGGTGACGGGGCGGGAAGGTCACATATTCGCAGGTGATCGGGATGATCAACAGTGGTGGCGAGCGTGTGCTGATGTAGACTCGGGGACACCCCACTCCGAGTCACCAGAGGCCCGCCCGGAGGTACGCCCGAGGACCAGGGTCACGACTCGCAGGGACTCGCGTGAGAGTACTCGGCTCATGCGGTCAGCGGCGGGCAGCACCGCAGGGGAAGAGAAAAGATCATGACCGCGATCAAAGGAACGCGCCCCACGGCTCGTCAGCGCACCTCGCTACAGAATGGGCTGCCTCAGCGTGTGCCCTATGTATACGGTCAGCAGACGCGCCGCAATACATACGCTGCACGTATAGCTCGGCGAAATACTCAAGGATGGTGGCAGCCGCCTACCGATTTGCCTGGGCCGAAACTCAGTCGGCCTGCATAGAAGGCGGTCGGCTAGCACGCTATCTGGGATTCCACAGGTCGGGCTTTCCGCGGCCTCGTCTCGCTTACTAGAGAACCGTAACGCCGCGTCCGCTGACGAAGGCACTGCTGGGGAGGGCCGATCGCCCGCGGCGTGTGAGAGGCCCTCCCCGGAGACTGGTTTACGCTGATCAAGGCCAAGGCCAGGAACACGCCAGATATGAGCACGCGGTGTCACTGACCTTCCGCTGATCCGTCCCGTTCGGCACGGGTGACGAGCATGACTGGAGGCGTCATGGAAGAGCGTTCGCATCCGGCGCAGACCTCGCGGGCCGGAACCACGCACGCGGCGGCTTCCACCTTCGCGTCGGCCTGGAGGCGGGCTCACCTGACCGTGGATGAGCGGGTGGCCAGGGGCCGAGACGCCCGCAAGCAGGCCCCAAGGTCGAGTCACGGGCGGTGGACACCCGCATCGGACCGGCCGGATCCGATTGCGCTGCTCGAAGAGCAGGCGGAGAGCCGGGTCCCCAGCCTGGTCCCTATCCGGTATGGGCGGATGCTGGTGTCCCCCTTCACCTTCTACCGGGGCGCCGCGCTGATCATGGCGGCCGATCTGGCGGCGACCCCTCAGTCCGGGGTCACCGTGCAGTTGTGCGGTGACGCGCACTTGTCGAATTTCGGCCTGTTCGGCAGCCCTGAGCGGCGGATGCTGTTCGACATCAACGATTTCGATGAGACCCTCCCCGGCCCGTGGGAGTGGGACGTCAAGCGCCTGGCCGCCAGTTTCGAGGTGATGGGACGCGACCGGGGCTTCAGCCCCGCCGACCGCCGGAACGTGGTCATGGCCGGGGTCAAGGAGTACCGGGTCCGCATGCAGGAGGCGGCGGGGATGCGCTCCCTGGAGGCGTGGTACGAGCATCTGGAGGCGGGGATGCTGCTCAAGCTGGTCCGCAAGGAGGTGCGCGTCAAGCGGGTCAGCAAGAAGGAGGCGCGGGCGACCGAGGAGATGGTGGCCAAGGCGCGTACCCGCGACAGCACGCGGGTGTTCGCCAGGCGGGCGGACGAGGTTGACGGTGAACTGCGGATCGTGGCCGACCCGCCGCTCATCATCCCGATTGAGGACCTGATCCAGCCTGGGTCGGAATGGGAGAACCCCGCCCCCCTGGTCAAGAAGCTGCTCAGCTCGTACCGGCGCACGCTCGGGCGCCAGCACCACCCGCTCGAGGAGTACCGCTACGCCCACGCGGCCTACAAGATGGTGGGTGTGGGCAGCGTCGGCACCCGCTGCTACATCATGCTGATGCTCGGCCGGGACGACAATGACCCCTTGTTCCTGCAGGTCAAGGAGGCGCAAGCGTCTGTCCTCGAACGCTTCCTGGGCGCGAGCGCATACACCCACCATGGCGAGCGGGTGGTAGCCGGGCAGCGTCTGATGCAGGGCGCGACCGACATCTTCCTGGGCTGGCAGCGCATCAAGGGGATGGACGGGGTCACCCGCGACTACTACGTGCGCCAGTTCCAGGACTGGAAGGGCAGCGCGGATGTGGACACCATGCTCCCTCCTGGGGCCACCCTGTACTCGCGTATCTGCGGAGCGACCCTGGCCCGGGCCCACGCCCGCTGGGGCGACCGCATTGCCATCGCCTCCTACCTCGGTAACGGGGATGTTTTCGACCGGGCGATCGCAGACTTCTCGGCCGCGTACGCCGACCAGAACGAGCGGGATTATGCCGCGTTCAGCGCAGCCGTTGAGTCGGGCCGGCTGATCGCCCAGACCGGGCTGTAGCCGGGACGCGGCCCGAGCACCTCCGCCGCGCCATCGGCGGCTCTCGCGCCAGGCAGGCCATCCGTCGTTTGCACCAGCTAACGAGTCGCGTCATGCTGCAGAGGCAGGCCTGAGCGAGGGCCAGCGCCGGCATCGGAGAGGTTGCCCAATGGCGAGTGACCGGGAGGAACGAAACAGGGTCTTCGGGATGCCGCGTGGGGTGGATCCCTACGCCAGGCAGGGTGAGGAACCGCAGCGCGTCCTCGGCGTCCCTGTTCGACTGGTTCGGCCCCGTCAACCCGGATCTGCTCCCGACACTCAGACATCCCATCAAGGCCTATAAGCGCTGGGCGCTGCGCCGCCGCCTGGGTATCTACGCACCTGAAGAAGGTGACCCGGAGCCGAAGCGCTGATCCTCTCGTGATGTCTGCGCTGTTTGTGGCGGTCCTCGCGGGGTAGCGGCTTTGCCTTGTACCTCGTCGCGTAGCCCGGACCGTGGGCCCGCGCGGCATGCGGCCAAGGGAGACAGCTATGACCACCCCGCAAGACCCCCAGCAGTACATCCACCGTGCCGCGGTCGACCCCGAGGACAACCGGATTGGCAAGGTCAGCCAGGTGTACAACGACGACCAGAGCGGGCAGCCGATGTGGGTCCTCGTGGAGACCGGCCTGTTCGGCACCCGGCAGAGCTTCGCGCCGATTCACGGAGCCCGGCTGGATGGCGAACGGGTCGTGCTGGCCGTGTCCAAGGACCAGATCAAGGACGCCCCCAACATCGACAAGGACGCGCACATCACCGAGAGCGAGGAGGACGCCCTCCGCCAGTACTACAGCGGCTACCTCGGCACCGCCGAGTAGACCAGCAGACCTCACGATCACGCGGGCGGATCGCCGGGCCTGAGAGCGTGTGAGTAAAGACCAGGATCAAAGGGGTGCTGGCCCGCCGCTGTCGAGATCAACTTCATGGCGCAGGACGCTGTAGAACACGCAGTCATGCCATTGGCCGCGCCGGAAGAGGGCGCCGCGCAGCACCCCTTCCCGGGTAAAGCCTGCTTTCTCCAGGGCGCGCTGCTCGCCCACGTTCGTGATCTCGGTTCCGGCTTCGATCCGGTTCGCCTGGGTGTGCGCGAACAGGTAGCGGGTGAGCTGCCGCTGCGCTTCGGTGCCGTGACCGTGGCCCCGGGCTTCGGGTTTTAGCCCAATGCTGACTATCCAGCAAGGCGAGTGCGGCCCATAGGACCGCCTGCGCCAGGCAACGAACCCGAGAGTGTCGTCACCTTTCCTGGCCATCAGCGTGCCGCCGTCCTCACCGAGCAGGCCATTCTCCGCCCACTCCCGCCGCAGCCACCGAGTGTCCTGCCAGCCATGCCACTCGTGTTCCCCGCTATCCAGCGGGTCACCGTACAAGCGCTGCAGGAGGGCAAGATCATTGTCGGACACCGGGCACAATGCCATCTGGCTATCCACGACGGGTAACCTACCCGCCCCACCGGTGGCAAAGATGCCATCCCTACGCGAGTCATCGGGGCGAGGCCCGGAGGTACGTTCGGGGATGGCCGATCAGCGAGTGGCGATCGTCGATTACGACCCTGGCTGGCCTGACCGGTTTGCTGAGCAGCGTTCCCAGGTAGAGGAACTGCTGGCGCCATGGCTGGCTGGCCCGGTGGTGCATATCGGCTCGACTGCGGTTTCCGGGCTGCCCGCCAAGCCGGTCATCGACATGCTCGCCCCGGTAGGTTCCCTGGCTGGTGCGCAGCTGGCGGTGCCAGTGCTGGCCGAAGCGGACTGGCTGCTCTGGCTAGATGATCCGGGCCGCCATTACCGGCTGTGGTTCCTGCGGCCCTCACCTGAGGCCCGCACCCATCACCTGCAGGTGATCGAGGACGGGCACCCGCACGCGGTCGCGCTGCTGGCCTTCCGGGATGCGCTCCGGGCCGATGCAGCGCTGCGCGGCGAGTACGCCAGCCTGAAGAAGCATCTGGCCGGCCAGCACCCTGATAACCGCAACGCCTATACCAACGCCAAGGCCGATTTCGTCCAGCAAGCCTTGCGGCGGGCCGGCATCGACCCACCCTCGAGGGACATGCTGCCGGGCTAGCTCACCACCGCACGTACCCCGTACCCAGGGCGAGATGAGAAGCGAAGCGGTGGTCACGCTGGCGGCCGCGGGCCTCGCCAGAGCGAGTACCGCGGCCGCCGCTGCCCCGAGGGCTGACACCATGCGCCACCGGAGCGGCCAGCTCGTCAGGTGATAGGCCCAGTGCTGCCGTCCCCGGCCGCGCCCGGTGCGGGCTCGGCCAGGGCGCCGGTGAGCACCGGCGGATTCTGGGCCGTCTCGGACCGGTGCCGGACCACGATGACAGCGATCACTCCGGCCAGCACGATCCCGAACACCAGGCTCATGGGCCCGGTACCCAGCTGAAGGCCGTCCCCGTACGGAGCCGGCACCGACAGCCAGTCGGCGAAGGATGCGCCCAGGGGCCGGGTGATGGTGTAGGCGAACCAGAAGGCCAGGACCTCGTTGAGCCGCAGCCACTTGTAGCCAACTGCGGGGACGAGAATCACCGCGAGGAAGACGAAGGTTGACGCGAGGGTGCCCAGTCCGAGCGGGCCAGCGGCGAAGTCGCCTGCGGCCGTGCCCAGGGCGAAGGTGAAAATAACGGTGAGCCAGTAGAACAGCTCCCGGAGGCGGGTGTTGATGCTGTGCACGTCCAAGGTCTTCTGGCTGGCATACCAGGCGATGAACACAGCGGCCTGGAATCCGAGGAGCATCAGCGTCGAGGCCCAGAGCGGCATGCCCAGGTCCTTGTTCAGGAAGTCCGCCGACATCGTCCCGAAGATGCTGACCGCGGTAACCGCAAGCCAGTAGATCCAGGGGACATACCTTCTGGTCCTGAACTGAATGATCAGGCAGATGATCAGGAACGCCAGTCCCATAAGGATGGCGAGGTTCCGCCCGATGTAGTCATTGAAGAAGATGAAGTCGGAGAAGGCCTCGCCAAACGCCGTGGTCGCCAGCTTTGCTATCCAGAAAATAAGCGTTATCTCCGGGACCAATCTGCCTGCCGCCGTAATCTTGCGTTAACGGCCAAGCGGTGTCTAGGGCCCGAACGACTCTTACGGGCCTCATAGCCGAAACCTTAGATTTCAAAATCACACACCAAGCTCGCTATGAGTCAGGAGGGCTTCGGCGCCGACTGGCCGGAAACCGGCCGCGAGAAACGCGCGGACGCTGGCCGCATTAGCCGGGGCGATCTGCGCCCAGAGCGGTCGGCCGGCGGGCACCAGGTGGCGGGCCGCGGAGGCCAGGGCACGGCCGAGGCCGTGCCCGCGATAGCCGGGGTCGACCTCGATGGCCACCTCCCAGCGGGCGGCGACCCCGTGGCCGACCAGCACTACGCCGCCCTCAGTACGCCAGGCACGTACGTCGTCCCGATAGCGCATCGCCCGGGCGATGCGCGGATGGGCAACATCGGGTTCAGGGCTGAGGACCATACCTGGCGGGCCGGACCTGGGCCAGGCGACGCAGAGCAGGTCGATGGTGTGTGCCTCGCGATGGGTATGTGCGCACAGCGCCTGCAGGAAAGCCGGGCTCAGCGGCCGTGACGGATCGTCGTCAGGCAGGCGGGCTCGCACCCAGGCCGGGTCGGCGTCGGTGAATACGACCGCGTGCGCGGTGAATCCGATGACTCCGGAATCTCTGGGCGACGGCGAGGGCAGGACGGTGACTTGGCTGTCCGGGGGAGGGAACCGCCCCGCGGCAGCATCGCGCAGCACCACGCCGAGCGGGCCGGGTTCTATTTGGGCACTCATTAGTCAATTATCCCATTGGTCTCCGGGCCGGGGCAGTAATCACCGTGCATCATCGCTTTCGCCAGGGGTAAAAACGCGGAGTGGCGCCGTCTGATGCGTCTATGCCGGGCGGCCACGACGAGCCCCGTAATCTGAAAAAGAAATCAGGATAATAGTGGAAAAGCTCGCGAGTGGATGGCGCCGGCACATCCAGGTGACCACCCTGGCCGTCGCCGCGGCCGCAGCCGCCGCGCTGGCGATATCGCTCAGCGCGTGCTCGTCCCCGGTCACTACCGCGAAAACCCTGCAGGCCACGAACAGCCCATCGCAATCCCCGCAAGCGTCGGCGATTGCCGCCATCGTCCGCAAAGGGATGAAGACTTATCATCTGCGGGCAGTCATCGTGAGAGTCACCCGGGGCGACAAGGTCGTCACGACCCAGGCGTTCGGCCCGTCGATGACCGGGGTGCCGGCCACCCCGGCCATGCATTTCCGCAACGGTGCCATCGCCTTCGCCTATGTGGCCACGTTGCTCATGGAGTACGTGGACGAGCATAAGGTGAGCCTCAGCGACACCATCAACCGCTGGGTGCCGTCACTGCCGGAAGCCAGCAAGGTCACGCTCAAAATGCTGGCCAACCAGACGTCCGGGTATCCCGACTTCGAGACCGACCCGGCCTGGACCGCGGCCTTTAACGCCGACCCGTTTCAGATTTTCACCTATAAGGAGCGGCTCGGCTACGCCTTCCGGCGGCCGGTCCAGTTCCCCCCAGGGAAGAACTGGAGCTACGCACACACCAACTTCATGATCCTCGGGCACATCCTGTCCATGATCGGGAAGAAGCCGCTGGCCACGCTGCTGCGCCAGAAGGTGCTCAAACCCATGGGCCTGACCAGCACCACCAGTTCCGAGACTTCCGCCATGCCGAACCCGGTGCTCCACTCGTTCAGTTCCGAACGGGAAGTGGCCCTCCATATCCCGCCCAAGGTCACGTTCTATGAGGAAGCGACGTACTGGAACACCGCCTGGGGGACGCCGGCCGGGGCGAACGAGACCACCAACATCTACGACCTGATCAAGACGGCGGTGGCCGTCGGCACCGGCAAGCTCCTGTCCAGGTCGAGCTATCACGCCATGACCGACTCCAACCTGCTCGGCTTCGGGCACAAGCAGCGCAACTGCGTACCCAGCTGTTTCAAGCAGATACCCGCCTACAACTTCGGGCTCGGCGTGGTGAAGGCGCTTACCTGGCCCCCAGCGACCCGCCGCCCACGAAGAATGACCCACGACGTCCCGAGGGTGGCCGGGTTACGCTTTCACTACGTCGTCCTAACGGGGAGGCGCCAGTGATGGCAGGGGCCGGAGACGAGACGCCCGGCGCGCGAGACCGCAGCCGCCTGCGGGCGTCTCACGCCGACCGTGAGCAGGTCATCGACGTGGTCAAGGCCGCGTTCGTGCAAGGCCGGCTGGCCAAGGACGAGTTTGACCAGCGTATCGGGCGGGTTTTCGCGTCACGGACCTACGCGGACCTGGCCGTCGTCACCGCCGACATCCCGGCCAGGCTGATCCGGGCCCAGATGTCACAGGCACCGGCTCACCCGCCCGTGCGGATATCGATGGACAAGAACGTCATCAGGTCGTGGGCCAGCGCGACGGCCATGATGCCGGCCATGGTGGTAGCCGCATCGGCGATGGAGTCCGGGCAGCCTGCCGTTTTCGGCCTGATCGTCGCGATGGTGTTCGCCTTCCTGGTGGCCCTGCCGGTCAGCGGGCTGGTGATGTTGCACTCCCGGTACGAGAAGCCCCCCGGCAGTTAACCGGGCCCCGGGCCTCGCGCCGCGAACGCCACGATCTCGGGCAGCCCAGGCTGGTATCCGTTCGTGGTATCGACCTCGAGCCACGGGGCCTCCACCGCCACCCGGTTGAACGCCTGGTGCGCCTGAGCGCTGCGGGCCGCGTCGCCTGGCCCGGGGTCGGCATGCGCGGCCCGCAATGGGTTCTCCCCGCCGCGCCGCAGGCTCCGCTCGAACGCCACGTCCGCGGTGACCATACAGTGCACGATCCGGATCTGGGCCAGGCCGCGGAGCGGTTCCAGCCGGGGCCGCCAAACATGGTCCTGGAAGGCGGCCTCCGCCACCGTCGTCACCCCCGCGGTCAGCAGCAGTTCCAGCACGCCGAAGAAGACCGGCAAGGCGCGCAGGGTCAGTTCGTCGCCTGGCCCGGGCACGAACCCGGGGGTGGCCTGGACCATGCCTTCCTTGATCTCGTCCCGGCAGATCGCCGGGCACCCGATCGCCTGGGCGATCCGGTGAGCCAGCGTGGTCTTGCCCGACCCCATCGGCCCGCTGACCACGATGAGCGCGGGAAGGGCCGGCATCCTGGCTGCTCCCTTAACCCCTGGCGTCGGGGGCGGCCCGGGTGAGGCGCTCGTTGGCCGCCAGCACCTGCGCGTGGTCGATCTCGAAGCCGAGGAACGCGCAGCCGAGCAGGCGGGCGGCCACGCCCGTGGTACCGGACCCGCTGAACGGGTCGAGCACGATGACGTCGCTCCCCAGAGCCCCGTAGGCCTGGATGCACCGGCGCGGCAGTTCCTCCGGGAACCGGGAAAAGTGCCTCAGCCCCGTGAGCTTTTCGTTGCTGATTTCCCAGATGGAGCCGACCGGCGGCGCGGTGCGAAACGGATGCTGCTCCTCGCGGGCGAACAAGTAGATGGTTTCGTGCTGCCGGTGCGGGCGGCGGCACTTCCCCTCCGGCATCGGATTGCGCTTACGCCAGATCACCTCGCCGCGGAAGAGCCAGCCCGCGTCGCACATCGCGATGACGAGACGGTAGGGGAGGGCGAGGAGATTCCCGTACCGGAGCCACGGCTCATTCTTGTCCAGGAATGCCTTCCGGCGGTGCCGGGGCTTGACGTAGGCGGAGTTGGCGGGGTCGAGGCCGGTCCCGCCGGGTCCGAGGGTGCTGTAGGAGTGGTCCTCGCTGCGCCAGTTCACCGGCGTGTTGTACGCATCGCCGACGTTGAGCCAGAGCAGGCCGTCCGGCTTCAGCTTGGGCAGCAGCGAGCTGAAAATCGCGGTGAGTTCGGCGATGTAAGCGCGGGGATCGGACTCGACGCCATTGCCCTCGGACATGCGCTGGCCCCAGTACGGCGGGCTGGTCACCGCGATATCGATGCAATTATCCGGCAGATCGAGGATCAGTTTCCGGCAGTCGCCCTCGGTGACCTCATTCAGCGGGAAAGGGCCCACTGATGCGATCGGCACGCTCACTCCTGCTCATTACCGGCTGACAATAGCCCGCATCATATCTAACGCCTGCCGGGTGCCGGGGACACACTCACGCCCGCCGCTTCCCGTGCTCGTGCTGCCGGCCGCCTACCCGTCCCGGCCGGTGGTGCTGTTCAGCCCGGCCGCCCGCCGGGCCGGCTGCTGCCGCTTGACAGGGCACCTCCCCGGGTGAACTATCTAATCATGATAGTTTCACCTAATCGCGATAGGAAAGCCGAACGGCGTGAGGCGACACGGCTGGAGATCCTGGCGGCCGCCTGGGATGCCGCGCACGAGAACAGCCTGGCCGGGCTAACCCTGCGTGACATCGCCACCCGGGTCGGCATGCAGCAGCCTTCGCTGTACTCGCACTTCGCCTCGAAGAACGCCATCTACGACGGGATGTTCGAGCAGGCCTGGCGGACCTTCCTGAATTACGCCCGGGACGCGCTGGGGGACCTGCCGACCGGGCCGCGGGCGCGGCTGGCCGCCATCGCCGAGCACTATTTCGACTTCGCCGTCGCTGACCTGGCCCGGCACCAGCTGATGGACGTCAGCGTCGTACCCGGCTTCCATCCCAGCCCTGAGGCCTATGCGCCGGCCGTGGAGGTCTACGGGCTGATGCAGCAGGAGCTGGAAAGCCTGGGGATCGCCTCAGATCAGGACGCTGACCTGTTTACCGCGCTCATCTCAGGCCTGATCTCCCAGCAGCTCGCCAACGACCCGGGCGGCCAGCGATGGCGCCGCCTGATCCCCCGGGTGATCTCTATGTTCGCGGACGACCTTGACCTGCCCCGCATCGACCCGACCCAGGAGAAGACATCATGAATCCACGCGAACCCGCCCTGCCCCGGCCGCTGGCCCTGCGGCTGGCCGCCACCGAGTACGACCGATGCACCGCCGTGTTCTCCTCCCTGGAGCCGGGGCACTGGACCACCGCGACGGACTGCCCGGCCTGGGATGTCCGGCAGATGGCCGCGCACATGCTCGGGATGGTCGAGATGGCCGCGTCGATGCGGGAGAACCTCCGCCAGCAGCGCCTGGCCCGCCGCACCGTAGACCAGGCCGGCGGCCTCTATATCGACGCCCTCACCCAGCTTCAGGTCGACGAGCGGGCAGGCTGGGCCCCCGACCGGATCACCGGGCGCTACCGGGCCCGCGCCCCTAAGGCCGTGACCGGGCGGCGCCGCGCGCCGTCATTCGTCCGCCATCGCGCCATGCCCCAGCTCCAAGACGTCAACGGCGCCCAGGAGCCGTGGACCTTCGGCTACCTCATCGACATCATGCTGACCCGCGACCCGTGGATGCACCGCCTCGACATCTCCCGGGCCACCGGGGCTCCCCTGCACCTGACCGCCGATCACGACGGCGTGATCGTCGCCGACGTCGTCGCCGAGTGGTCCGACCGTCACGGTAAGGACTTCGCGCTGACCCTGACCGGCCCCGCGGGCGGCACCTGGGCAGCCGGCCAGAACGGCCCGGCCATGACCTTGGACGCGATGGACTTCTGCCGCGCCGTGGCCCGGCGCCCGGCCAGCGTCACCCTCGGTGAACTAATGAATACCGAGGTTCCGTTCTAGGGAGCATCACGGCCGGCCGATCCGGGCCAGGATCGGCCGGGTCTCCGGGACAGATCCGGTCAGACCCGGCGCCAGCGGGCCTCGGCCAGGCCGTAGATGCCGAATGCGATCAGGCCGAGCGCCGCGATGATCAGCAGGAATTCGCCGAACGGCGCGTTGCGCAGGGTGTGCAGGGACGTGTCCAGGCCGCCCGCCTTGGAAGGGCTGGCCGTGATGGCCGCGTCGATCACCAGCACCCCGGCCAGCGCGAACACCAGCCCCCGGGCGATGGTCCCGACCGTGCCCAGCCGCTTTATCATTTTCCGGGTCTGCGGGCTCATCTCCCCGGTCCGCAGGTGCTTCATGAACTTGTGCCTGGCCCCCTCGACCACCAGCGCCAGGCCGACGATCACGATGATCAGCCCGACGATCCCCACTGCGAAGCGGCCGCCGGTGTGGTGCATGACGCTGGCGGTGAAGTCCTTCTCCTGGCCCGCCTGGTTGGACTTCTTGCCCATGATGACCTTGAACGTGAGCACCGCGAAGCTGGCGTAGACCAGCCCCCGCACCAGCGACTTGAGCCGCGGGCCCGCGCCGGTGCCCTCACCGGTGACACCGAACGCGGCCTCGCTGAAGCGCCACAGGGCGTAGCCGACGAAGCCGATGGCGAGCAGCCACAGCAGGACCAGGCCAAACGGCTGGGCCGCGACCAGCTGCAGGGCGCCCTGCTGGTCGGCCTGGTGCCCTCCCTGGCCGACCGCGACCAGGAAGGCGACGATGCCGATCAGGATGTAGATAACGCCGCGGGCGGTCAGGCCCGCGCGGGCCAGCAACTGGGCCGCGCGGCTGTCTGAGGCCCGCCGGGCCTTCATGGACACACGCGCCGATGATGACGACATCACTGTCTCCGCTCTCGGAAACCGGAACAACCGGCCCTCAAGTGCCCCCCGGGCGACTCTTCATGCATAGCTGCGGGGGAATTACGGCACGCGCGCCCGCCGCCGCGATCGCAGACGCAGGCGTAGCCGCTGCCTCTGCCGGAGCAGCAGCCGGACCCGGCGCTCGGCGATCTGGTGCGTGTGGTAGCTGAGCCACAGGCACAGGGCGGCCAGCGGCAGCTCGACCAGCCCGCACAGCACGAACGACTGCCAGCGCTGGTCGGCTGGGGTCGTCATGCAGTCGAACCACGCGTCCACGACGAGCAGGGTGGCGGTGGCCGCGGCCGCGGTGGACAGGTACCTCGACCGGCGCAGCGCGAAGTAGGCCGTGCTCGCCAGGCCAGCGAGCAGGAAGACGTCGAAGCCGGCCCAGGCGACGTCGTAGTTCGGGGACAGCTGGCGGGACGGCAGCGAGACCGCGACGTACCCGATCCAGGGCAGCAGGATCAGCGAGAAGAGCAGAAATGACGGCCCGGCCCAGCGCACGAGCCGTGCGTCATCGGTCAGGACCGTGTTCTCCGGCTCGGGCGCCGCCCCGACCAGCTGGTCGACCCGGGTCAGCGGATCCTGGGCATCCGGGGCTGGTTTCACCCGTGCACCCCTTTCCCCGTGCACCTCGTCGGCCGGGGCGGGCATGAGCCGGGCGCGGGTGCTGTTGGTGGATTTGTATCAGGACCCCGCATTCCCGGCTAGCAGCGAAGGAACCACACCGTGACCGTGCACGACATCCCGCTCAGCACCCTGGCAGGTCAGCCCGCCTCACTCGGCGACCTGTCGGGCCGGACCCTGCTCGTGGTCAACGTCGCGTCCAAGTGCGGTCTCACGCCGCAGTACGAGGGGCTGGAGCGGCTGCACGAGCGGTACGGCGACCGCGGGTTCTCCGTCGTCGGCTTCCCCTGCAACCAGTTCGGCGGCCAGGAGCCCGGAACCGCCGGGGAGATCCAGGAGTTCTGCTCGGCCACGTACGGGGTGAGCTTCCCCATGTTCGAGAAGATCGAGGTCAACGGGCCTGGACGGCATCCGGTGTACGAGGAACTCACCGCGGTGCCCGACGCGGACGGCGAGGCGGGCGACATCCAGTGGAACTTCGAGAAGTTCCTGGTCGGCCCGGATGGGGCGGTCATCGCGCGGTTCCGGCCGCGCACCGACCCCGAGGACCCGGACCTGGTCGCGGCGATCGAGGCGAACCTGCCGGGGTAATGGCTGAAGCGGCGCCGGATCCCCAGGCCGGATATGACCCAGTGAGAGCAAAAGGACCGTATTGCCGTACGATCCCAGTGTGTCAGTACAGACACCTGTTTACTCATTGTGAGGGAACACCTAGCTTGCTGGGTCGTCCCGGGTGCCTGACCTGGGGGCCTGACGTCGTGGTCGCGGCGGCCGGGTGACGGTTGGGGGGACGATGGCGTGTTTCCTGTGGGCTAACAATTCCGGTTATGTGCACAGTCGCCCCGGGACGTCTGGCATGCTTCTGCGGTCCGGCGATAGGCCAGGATGCCCCCCGCGACCAGGCCAGGAACGCTGAGTGGAGGCCAGCGGTGCTAACTGCGCCCGAAATCGTTGCGTTGATGCGTCAGGCGGTACCGCCGGGAAGGGAGACCCTGGACGATGCGTCCCTGACCCGGCTGCGGGACCTGACCCGGGCCCTGCTCGAGGCCAAGCCCGATGCGCAGCAGGAGTACGCGCGGTTCCTGGCCATCAGCGAGCGGGCGCTGCCGCTGCCGGACGACGAGCTGGACGCCTGGCTGCGCGGCAAGACCGTGGTCGTGGTGGGCGGCACCGGCTGCATTGGCTCCAAGCTCATGCAGCAGGTGGAGATCCGATGTCCGAAGCGGCTGGTGAGCGTGGGCCGGGGCATCACGGACCGGTACCCGCGGCTGCCTGGCGCAGAATACGTCCAGGCCGACATCCGGGACCGGCAGCGGCTCACCATCGTGCTCGGGGAGCTCCGGCCGGACGTTGTCTTCCACGTCGCCGCCCAGCGCGACCCCGGCCTGGCCGAGCAGGAGGTGCACCGCACGCTGAGCACCAACGTGCTCGGCACCGAGAACGTGATCAAGGTCGCGGCTGAACTGGGCGTCCCGCAGGTCGTGTGCGCCTCCACCGGCAAGGCGCTGCGGCCGTACTCCCCGGACGTGTACACGGCGTCCAAGCGGGTGGCCGAATGGCTGGTCGCGGCGGCCGCGGGGAGCAGCACCACCACGACGTACTCCACCGCACGGTTCACTCATGTCGTTGACAACTCGATCATCCACGGCCGGCTGCTCGACTGGTGCCGGGGCGGGGTGATCCGCCTGCACAGCGCGGACATCGGCTTCTACGGGGAATCCGCGCTCGAATCGGCCCAGCTGCTGCTGGCGGCCGGGCTGGGCGCGCGGCCCGGCGAGCTGCGCGTGCACGCCATCACCGATCTCGGCTGGCCGGTCACCCTGCTCGACGTGACCCTCGGGGTGCTGGCCCGCACCGGGTCCGCCACGCCGATCTACGTCAGCGGCTACGACCGCGGCTACGAGCCCATCCCGTTCCCGGGACTCTACGACCCGCTGACCGCCGGCGAGGTGAGCCCGCTGCTCAGCGCGTTCGAGGCGGCCACCGCCGAGCCCATGCCGGGCGCGATGGTGGATGCCTTCCCGCTGGCCGTGACGCCCGGCCCGGAGCTGGACCGGCGGCTGCAGGAACTGGACGAGGCGTGCCGCAGCACGGAGGATCCCGCGGTGCTGCGACCC
The DNA here is from genome assembly GCA_963718305.1 of uncultured Actinomycetes bacterium. Classification (GTDB taxonomy): domain Bacteria; phylum Actinomycetota; class Actinomycetes; order Streptosporangiales; family Streptosporangiaceae; genus RYN-230. The sequence goes on along the minus strand of CAVQZG010000015.1, from coordinate 123,302 downwards.
GCGCTGGACCAGCTGTCCTGGGCCCTGCTCGACGCGACCCTCAGCGCGGTGGACCAGCCGGTGCTGGCCCGGGCCGCGCAGCTGACCGTCAAGCACCAGGGCACGCTGATCCCCGAGCACCGGCGGATGCTGGCCGCGATCATGCGCGAGGCCGGGATCAGCGAGTCCGCCCTGGTTTAGCCGCGCCGGACCCAGACGTAGTAGGTGACGGTGTGCCCGTTCACTGGGATCGCCGCGGCGAGCCGGTAGTCAGGATCGGCCCGCAGGGTGCTGGCCAGGAGATTATCCAGGCCGGGGGTGACCTGGCCGTCGAAGGCGACCACCTTGAAGTAGCCGGCCTTGATCGCGGCGACGAAACCGGCGTTCCCGGTCAGGTACTGGTGCTGCCGGTCGGTGTACCCGATGAAATAGGTCGACGTGAACTGATCGGGCTGCGCATCGGCGTGATGACGCAGGTAGTAGATGGGCACCTCGTCCACCTCGGCCAGGTAGTGCGCGCCGGGCTGCAGGTACCGGCTCATGACCGGGATGAAAGCGCTGGAATCAGGCCAGCCATCGAACAGGTCGTTGGCCTGGGTCATCCCGATGACCAGGGCGGCTCCCCAGATCGCGATGCCCACCTGGGCGCGGCGGAAATGGTCGCCGATGATGCGGGTCAGGCCGATGCCGGCGAACGGGGCAGCGAAGAAGAGCCCGAAGCCGATGTGCTTCTGCAGTGAGGTCAGGGTGTGGATGTGGATCTGGTCCGCGGGCGCCAGCAGCGCGGTCCCGGTCAGGACGACGCCCAGGGTGATCCGCCAGGCCCGGCCGGCTGACTCCGCGATCAGCTCGCCCGCCTCGGTACGGGACCGGATCGCGTAGGCCACCGTCCCGATCAGGGCCAGCGCGAACGGCAGCCCGCCCCACACCAGGCTGTCCCGGAGCAGGAGCGAGGTGGCGGTGGTGCCCTGGAACCGTGCCGTGGTGGTGAATCTGATGCCGGTCTGGTAGGCCGGCCCGGCCAGGGCCAGGGCCCCGCCGAGCAGCACGGCGATCGCTGCGCCCAGGCCGGCCGGCGCTATCAGCGCCTTGCGCCCGCGGTGCGGCCACGCCGCGAGCGCGCTGAGCGCCACGATGGTCGGCACGAACAGCCCCGCCGCGTACTTGGTGGCCACCGCGAGCGCGATGGGCAGGGCCGCCAGCAGGTATCCCGGCCAGCGGAACGAGGCGGTCCGGACGACGATCCAGGACGCCAGCGCGAGCAGGAAAAGCGACGGGGCGTCGTAGGTGGCCAGGTGCCCGAGGAACAGGGCCGACTCGGTGACCGAGAAGATCACCGCTGCGCAGAGGCCGACCCGCTCGTTGAACAGGCGCCGGGTGAGCGAGTACAGCAGGCCGGTGGTGGCCAGCATCGCGATCAGGCTGACCGTCCGGGCGGCGGCCAGGCCGCCGACATCATCGGCGAGCGCGCCGAGCACCGGATAGAGGACTGGGGCGCCGGAGAAGTACGAGGCGTAGTTGCCCTGCAGCGCCGCGCCGTGCAGCAGATGGGCAATCTCCAGGTGGCCGGTATAGAGGTACAGGGCCTCGTCCTCGAACGCCGTATTGCTCATCCGGAGGGTCAGGGCCGCCTGCACGCACATGATGGCGAACAGGACGGCCCGGCTCACCCAGGTCCGGCGCCGGCTCGACGTGGTGAACCGCATCGGGCCGGAGCCATGCTTCCCGCCCGGCAACCGGAGCACCCGGGTGCTCTCGCCCGGGTGCTCCGGGGGAGCGGAAGGTTCCGCCCGATCAGTCAGCGCGTCGGACTGCCGGGTGAACTTGGCCAGCATCACGGTGTCGACCACGTCCGGCCAGACCGGCGGGCGCCCGTCCGGCGCGGCGCTGCGGTCCCGGCGGACCGGGCCGGGACGGCCGGGAGGCGCCGGGTTGTGCGGCCGCCTGCTCATTTCCGCGGATTGACGAGGGTCAGCCCTGCGATGTCACCGGCGACAGCGGCGCGCACGACCGGGCGCGATTCGACTCGCCAGTCGACACCCTGCTTGTCGTAGTCGAACCAGACGAAGCCGAGCACGTCCGGATGCTGGGTCACGGCGTCGACCAGTTGCTTCGCGCACAACGCCACGGCCGGGCCGGTCTCGATGGCCGTCTCGGCGATGATGAACGGCTTGCCGGTGAACTGCCTGATCTCGGTCACCGTGGGCTGGTACAGCGTGGCGAACGTCTGCGCCCCGGTCGTCGCGAAGTACCCGGTCAGGCCCACCCAGTTGACGTAGGCCCGGCCCGGCCAGTACGGCCGGAGCTGAACCTGGGGCATCGGGTTGATGATGTTGGGGTTCCACACCCAGATCACGTTCGTGGCCCCGGCCCGGGTGAACAGGTCGTGGATGTGCCGCCAGGCCGCCACGAACTGGGCCGGGGTGGTCTGGCTGGTCCCCCACGGGTACCAGTTGCCGTTCATTTCGTGGCCGAAGCTGATCGCGACGGGGAGGTTCAGCGCGCGGACCGCCTGGGCGAACCGGGTGAGGTAACCGTCGCTGTGGCCTGCGGCGATGGACTGCACGCTCACCCCGAAGGGCTCCCAGGCCATGTAGTACAGCGCGCCGTAGGACCAGGCGTTGGTCACGGCCTGGGTGTCGAACGGCTTGCCCCAGGCCACGTACTGGCCGATCAGGTTGGGCTTGCGGCCGGTGTTGGCCGCGAAGGTCTGGACCGGGGCCAGCGAGTCGGGCGCGCCGTCCGCCTCGAGGCCGAAGTACTTCCCGGCGGCCGGGTGCAGGAGCCCGGAGACCTGGTACGGCGGGCTGCTGGCCTGCGCGCTCGGCGCGGGGCTGGCCGCGGCATTCTGGCCGCTGGTGGTCGCGGTGGTGGGCGGGCTCAGCAGCCCGCACCCGCTGAGGGCGAGGACGAGTCCGGCCAGGCCGGCCAGGGCGCTGCGGGTGGCCCTCACGAGACGTACCCCGCCCTCGGCTGGATGAGGATCCGGCCCACCACCACCAGCTGGAAAACGCCGAGGATGAAGAGGAGGAAGAAGTTGTACGGATCCATGGTCATCATGCGCCACAGGGCCAGGCCGGCCCACAGCGCCGAGGACCCGCCGCTCCACAGGATCAGGCCGATCCAGAAGCGCCGCCTGCCGTCCTGCCGGTTCCCGCCGCTGCCGGACGGCTGCCAGCCGCGCAGCCGGCCGCGCAGCATGTCCCAGAGCGCGAACACATGGGCCCAGCCCGAGATGACCCGGACCGACCAGGCCTCCAGCCGGTAGGGGGCGCGATGCCACATGGGGTAGATGACCCCCGCGTAGAACAGGACCGGCGCTACGAAGATCAGGTTGCGCAGCAGCAGGCTGCCCGGGACGAACAGCATCATCCCGATGGCCAGGGCCGGGGCCACGAACGTGAACACCGCCGTGTACACGTAGCCGATGAACCCGGTCAGGTAGCACAGCCGGGTGTACAGCGGCAGCTTGGTCTTCCAGAAGATCCGGTCCTTCAGCAGGCTCATGGTGCCCGAGCACCAGCGGTACTGCTGATTCACGAAGGCCAGGATGTTGTCGGGGCAGTTGCCGGTGGACAGCGCGACCGGCAGGTAGCGCAGCCGCCAGCCCAGCCGGTGCAGGTCAAAGCCGGTCCACAGGTCCTCGGAGTGCTCCGCGAGGGACATGCCGCCGTTGGGCTCCAGGGCCGCCCGCCGGTAGACCGCGCAACTCCCCACGCAGATCGCCCCGCCTTTCTTGGCCCGGGCGGTCTGAATGGACCGGTAAAAGAGTTCCTGAATGGCGCCGGCGCCGCGCTCGACCCACGTCTGCTGATCCAGGACGTGAAAGAACTGCGGCGTCTGGACGATTCCTACGTCAGGAAAGGCGTCGAGGTAGGGCAGGGTTTCATCGAGCACATCCGGGCGGGGGGCGAAATCCGCGTCGAGCAGCAGGATGTACTCGCTCTCGGAGATCTGGAACCCGAAGCGCAGGTTGCCGGCCTTCTTGAACCAGCCCCGGTCCGGACGGGTCGCGTACGCGAAGCCGAACTGGCGGGCCATGGCCTTCAGCGCCGGGCTGGCCGAGTCGTCGAGCACGTAGGGCGTGACCCGGCCCGGGTAGTGATTGCGCATCACGGCCACGTGGGACCAGGCGTTGCGGAGTATCTCGACGGGCTCGCCGCAGACCGGCAGGAACACGTCCACGGACGGGTAGCGCCGCGGCGCCCAGGCGGCCACGATGCGTTTGTGCTCGTCCAGGTCGAAGCTGCGGCTCATCCCGTCGACGATCAGCGACAGCAGGAAGCAGAACACCCCGAACACCGCGAACGGCGCGTAGACGATGAACCAGCGAGAGTTCTCGACCATCCTGATCTGGCTGTACACCAGCGGCGGGAAGCTCAGCGCCATGCACAAGGTGAGCACCCAGATGTGCCGCCGCACATAGGAGTACTTCTCGCTGTCCAGCGGGGGGGTCGGGAGTACCGGGGGCACCGAGTCGCGGGACGGCCGGGGCACGAGCGCCCGGCGCTTGCGATGCCGTGGTGCTGCCCTGGTACCCCCCTCGCGTTCGATGACTCCGGCCATCGTTGACCCTTTTCTCCATCCCGAAGCCGCTGACGGGTACCCGGACGTATGGCGCGAACGAAACGAACCGGGCGGGGCTTCACAGGATTGTAATGTCGGCATGTCCGCCAGTGCGGCGAGAACAACCGAATTGGCCCGGTCCTTCCGGACAATTCATGACTGTTCGACTACTCTCCGCAGTACTAAGTGGCGGTCACCCTTGGTCACCGCCGGAGGGCCGTAGGCGGCGGCATATCCTGCTCGGTGAAGCGCGTCAAGCTGCGGCAATTTCGGCGGAGGCGGTCATGGGACTGATGGACAAGGTCAGGGCGCAGAGCACGCAGCTCGCCCAGAAGGCACAGGAAACCGCGCGCGAGGGCAAGGTTAAGCTCGACCAGGCCCAGGCCAAGCGGCGGGCCGACGCGATGTTCCGGGACCTGGGCGCGACCGTCTATGCCGAGCGCACCGGGCGCGGCACCCCGGACAGCCAGGGCAAGATCGACCGGCTGGTGGATGCGCTGTCCCGGCAGGAGGCGTCCCAGGGGCTCGGTGACCCGGACGGCAGCGCGCCTCCCGGCAGCACGCCGCCGGAGGGTACGCCTGCTGACGGCACGCCTGCGGCGGACACGCCCCCGGCGGACACACCCCCGGCGGACACACCCCCGGAGGGCACGGCGCCCGCCAGCTAGCAGCGTCCCGCCAGGCCAGCGCCCGGCTGGGTCAGTGCCCGGCTGGGTCAGTGCCCGGCTGGGTGGCAGGCGTCCTGAGCCGCGGTGGCGGACGGGACGCCGGTCGAGGCGGCGGGGCTGGGCGTGGTCGTCGTGGTCGTCACCGAGTAGCCGTTCGCGCCGAGCAGGACCCGCACCTTGGCCAGTCCCTTGACCTGCTGCAGTGAGGCACCTGGCATGACCTTCCTGACCAGCCGGGCCCCGGCCACATCCCCGGGCGGGTACTCGATCACGGTCTGGCTGATGTCATGGACCGGCCAGGTCAGCCCGGACTTCACCGGGAAGCCCAGCTGGGACAGGTCGGTGCCGGTGCTGGCGGACAAGCCGCCGATCAGCGTCCCGTTCCACACCTGGACCGGCACCTGGCTGCGCCGCAGCTTCGGGCGGGCTGTCCGGGCGTGCCGGGCCGGGGGCTTCGTGGCCGGCTGGTCGTTCTTCAGCTCGTTGAACAGGGCCTGCGACTCCTTGGCGTCCCACAGCACCGCCAGTTCCCCGGAGGGGGTCTGGTAGTTGTAGTTGGACAGCGGCACGGTCATGAACCGGACGTCGCTGGGGGAGACGCCGCGCATCTGGTCCGCCAGCGCAGCCACGTTGAGTCCCTGGTCCACCTTGATCGCGGCCAGCGCGGCATGCAGGAACCGGTCCAGCTTGACCGGGTTGGCCAGTGTCCCGGAGCTGATCGCCTCGGTCAGCATCGAGGACAGCAGGTGCTGCTGGTCCTGGATCCGGGCCAGGTCCGAGGTGGCGAACGAGTGGCGGTCCCGGGCGTACTCCAGCGCGGTGATCCCGCTCACGTGGTGCCGCCCCTTGGCCAGGTGCAGGCCGCTGTAGGGGTCGTCCACCGCGAACGGCAGGCAGATGTTCACGCCGCCCAGGGCGTCGATGACCTTGACGAAGCCGAGGAAGTTGACCTGGACGAAGTCGTTGATGGTCAGCCCGGTGTTCGCCTCCACGGTCTGCACCACCAGCTTCGGGCCGCCCAGGCCGTACGCCGCGTTGATCTTGTTAAAGCCGTGCCCGGGGATGTTCACCCAGGAGTCCCGGGGGATGCTGATCACCGTGACCCGGCTCCGGTCGCCGGACACGTGGATCAGCATCATCGTGTCGGAGTTGGAGCTGACGTCGTTGCCCACGTGCAGCGCGAGTTCCTGGTGGCGGGTCAGCCCGGAGCGCTGGTCCACCCCGGCCAGCAGCACGTTCAGCGGCCCGCTCGCCGGGGTGCCCGCGGTGCCGGCGTTGACCCGGCCGATGGTGTCGTTGATGTAGCTGGTGAATCCCCAGGCGGTCCCGGCGACGAAGAGCACCACCACGGACATGGCCGCGCTCACGGTCAGCACGAGGCGGCGCTGCCTGGCCTTCCGGCCCGCCGCGATCCGGGTCATCAGCCGCTGCTGCGCGGCCGACGGCCCGGGCCGCCGCCGCGTGCGGGGCGGTGGCCCGGGTCCCGGGCTCTGCTGGTCAGTCACCGGGTCTTCCGGCGGGCCGGGCGGCCCGCCTGGCCCACCCGGCCGGTCCAGGCCGCCGCGCGCAGGATTAGAACCGGAACCGGCCATCCAGCCAGGTTCACGGTATCCACCCGTCGCGTCGTCGTCGCGGTCGGCCATCGGCCCCCCAGATGCCGGCTTTCAGTAGGCTAGCGCGGCCGCCCGCGATTGGCCGGGACCCGGGGCGTGTCCCGTGGATTGCCGGTCATATCGCTGGTTTTTGCCGGGTTATCCGGCCGGTGGCTCCGGATCGCGGGGCAGGCCGAGCATCCGCTCGCCGATGATGTTCAGCTGGATGTCGGTGGTCCCCCCGCCAATGGTCAGGGCCCTGGTCAGCAGGACCTGCCGGGCCCAGTGGGAGCCAGCCGACCGGGATCCGGCAGAGTGCGTGCCGCCCGCGAACCCGAGCGCCCCCGCCGGGCCCTGCATGGACCAGCACAACTCCGCGACCTGCTGCGCGTGCCGCATGCCGAGCAGCTTGCGCACGCTGCCGGTCGCCCCCGGCTCGGTTCCGGATAGCTGCTTGAGCGTGACCCGCATGCCCAGGACGTCGAGGGCGTGCCCCTCGGCCACCAGCCGCCCGGCCGGCTCGAGCCAGGCCTGCCGGGCCGGCTCGCCCAGCCCGCGCAGCGCGTCCAGCAGTTCCGGCGTGCCGCAGCCGAACGTCCAGGTCCGCGAGAGCGACACGCGTTCGTTGGCCAGCGTGGTCCTGGCCACCCGCCAGCCGTCGCCGACCTCGCCCACCACCAGGTCGTCCGGTACCTCCACGCCATCCAGGAAGACCTCGTTGAACAGGGCATCCCCGGTCATCTCGCGCAGCGGGCGCACGCTGACCCCCGGTGATTTCATGTCCACCAGGAAGTAGGTGATGCCCGCGTGGCGCCGGGTGGACGGGTCCGTGCGGGCCACGCAGATGGCCCAGTCCGCCTCCCTGGCCAGTGAGGTCCAGACCTTCTGGCCGGTCAGGCGCCAGCCCCCGGCTCCCGCACCAGCCCCGTTCACCCGCTCCGCCCGGGTGGTGAGCCCGGCCAGGTCCGACCCGGCGCCTGGCTCGCTGAACAGCTGGCACCAGGTGATCTCGCCACGCAGCGTGGCGGGCAGGAAACGCTCCTGCTGGGCCTGGGTGCCGTAACCGACGAGGGCCGGCACCACCCAGGCGCCGATCAGCAGGGCCGGGGCGCGCAGCCCGGCCTGCTTCATCTCCTCCGCGATGACCAGTTGCTCCAGCGGCCCGGCCGCCCGGCCCCAGGGCGCGGGCAGGTGCGGGACGACCCAGCCGCCGGCGGCCAGCCCGGCGGTACGCGCCGGGGGCTCCAGCGCGGCGATCGCGGCCAGCTCGGCCCGGATCCCGGTGCGCAGCGGCTCGGCGTCTTCGGGCAGGTCGACCCGGACGGGCCTGCGGGCGCCGTCGAGGGCCAGCTCGGCGACCCGGCGGGCCCACTCCGCGGCCGGGCCGAGCAGCGCGCGCAGCGACAGGGCCCGCCGGTAGTAGCGGTGGGCCGGATGCTCCCAGGTGTAGCCGATCCCGCCCAGAACCTGGATGCACTCGTGGGCGCAGCTGACCGCCGCGTCGAGCGCCACGACCGCGGCCACCGCGGCGGCGAATTCTCCGGGAGCCGGTGTCCCGGTCCCGGTGCCGTCCCGGGCACTGCAGGCGGCCAGCGCGTCCCAGGTGGCCGCGGCCGCCTGCTCGGCCGCGGTGAGCATCCGGGCGCACCGGTGCTTGACCGCCTGGAACTGGCCGATCGGCCGGCCGAACTGGTGCCGGATCCGGGCGTAGTCCGCCGCCGTCTGCACCGCCCAGTCGGCGATGCCGCACGCTTCCGCCGCGAACAGCGCGGCGGTCAGCGACGTGACCTGGGTGCGGGTCAGGCCAGGCAGGATCCGCCCGGCGGGCACCCGGAGCTGGCTGGCCCGGACCGTGGCCAGCGGGCGGGTCTGGTCCAGGCTGTCCAGCTCGGTGACGGTCAGGTCCGCGGTGTCGACCACGGCCCACTGCTCGTCCTCCCCGGCCGGCCCTCGTTCTCCGGTCAGCACGGGGTCCCCGGCCCGCACGGGCAGGATCACCAGGTCGGCCAGGCTTCCGCCGAGGACCGGGGCTGACTCGCCATCGAGGGTCAGCACGCCGTCGCTGACCGTGCCGGTCAGCCCGGCCGCCAGACAGACGGCCCCGGACCGTGATCCGTCCGCCAGGCCGGCCAGGAGTTTGGCGGTGTCCGTGTTTCCCGCGGGGTTACCGGCCCTGGCCAGCAGTGCGCTGGCCAGTACCGTGGGCAGGAAGCCTCCCGGGACCAGGGCGCTGCCCAGCTCCTCCAGGGCCACCGCCAGCTCGCTGAGGCCGTAGCCCTGGCCGCCGTGCTCCTCTGGCAGGTGCAGGCCGAGCAGGCCCTGCCCGGCCAGGCCGGCCCGCAGCACCCCGGGGTAACTGTCCGCCATCAGGTCGGGGCCGCAGTGCCGGTCAGCCCATCCGCGTACCGACGCGGCCAGCTCCAGATGCTCTTCGCTGACACCGAGCGCCATGCTTCACCTCGCTGTGGGAGTGATGCCCGTGCCGCCACACTAAAAAGCGGGAGACGGTAAAGCGAGATCCGGCCCGCGGGAATCCGGGGGTAAGTACGCCAAAGCACGGCCGGACCAGGTCAACAATGGGGAGATGGAGCCAGAGCCGCCCGCAGGGACCGGCGAGCCGGGAAGCCCGTCTGCGCAGCTGGGCCCGGCCGGGCCGGCCGGCCCCCGCCACGGCGGGCCGGCGCCCCCCCGGGGCCTGCCGGTGTGCCGCCGGGAGCCGCCGAGGGCCATAGCCCGCCGCGCCCGCCCCGCGGGAACCGGATGCTCCGCCCCCAGCCTCCCGGCCGGGTCCGCAACCCGGTCTGGTACGCGCTCGTAACCAGGGCCGAGCGCGCCGAGCACGAGGCCGTGGACGACGTGCAGAAGGCCGTGCCGGCCTGGCGGCGCAGTACCCGGGGTGAACCGCGCTGGCCGGTCACCATCAGCGTGATCGTCGCGATCGTCCTGCAGCGCCTGCTGCCGGATCAGCTGTCGATGCGGCCGCTGCCGACGTTGCTGCTGCCGGTCCTGGAAGCCGGGGTGCTGCTGGGCCTGGCCATCGCCAACCCGGTGCGGATCGAGCGGCGGGGCGTCTTCGTCCGCTGGGTCAGCATCGTGCTGATCCTGGTGATCTCCGCGGCCAACGCCGCCTCCGCGGTGCTGCTCATCCGGGAGATCCTGACCAACAACCTGCCCACTCAGCACGCCGGCGCCGCTGCTGGCGTCGGGCGCGGCCATCTGGGCCACCAACGTGATCGCGTTCGCCCTCTGGTACTGGGAGTTCGACCGGGGCGGCCCGGTGCACCGCGCCCACGGCACGTTCCAGTACCTGGACTTCCTGTTCCCGCAGATGACGGTGGATGACCTCACGCCGCCGGACTGGGAGCCGCGGTTCGTGGATTACCTCTACCTCTCGTTCACCAACGCGACCGCGTTCAGCCCGACCGACGTGATGCCGCTGGTCCGCTGGGCCAAGCTCACCATGCTGGTCCAGTCGGCGGTGTCGCTGTCGCTGGGCGCGCTGGTGATCGCCCGCGCGGTGAACATTCTCTAGCTGGCCAGCCCGATGGCCATCTTGGTTACTAACGGGTATCATGGAGCTTTGTTACTCGTCGGTAGCTGTCAATGGGGGCGGCCATGGGCCACTACAAGAGCAACCTGCGCGACCTCGAGTTCAACCTGTTCGAGGTGCTGCGCCGCCAGGACCTGCTGGGCCGTGAGCCCTATCCGGACGTGGACGAGGAGACCGCCCGCGGCATCCTCGACGAGGTGAACCGGCTGGCTGTCGGGCCGATCGCCGAGTCCTTCGCGGACGCGGACCGCCACCCCCCGGTGTTCGACCCGGCAACCGCGTCGGTGCAGATGCCCGAGGGCTTCAAGAAGTCCTTCGCCGCGTTCATGGACGCCGAGTGGTTCCGCCTGGACCTGCCTGCCGAACTCGGCGGGATCGCCGCGCCGCGCACGCTGGCCTGGTCGGTGGCCGAGCTCATCCTGGGCGCGAACCCCGCGGTCTGGATGTACTCCGGCGGCCCCAACTTCGCTCAGGTGCTGTGGGCCATCGGCACCCCGGAGCAGCAGCGGTTCGCGCAGCAGGCCATCGACCGCAAGTGGGGCAGCACCATGGTGCTGACCGAGCCCGAGGCCGGCTCGGACGTGGGGGCCGGCCGGACCAAGGCCATCGAGCAGCCCGACGGCACCTGGCACATCGAGGGCGTCAAGCGGTTCATCACCAGCGCCGAGCACGACATGGCCGAGAACATCTTCCACCTGGTACTGGCCCGCCCCGAGGGCGCCGGGCCGGGCACCAAGGGCCTGTCCATGTTCCTGGTGCCCAAGTACCTGGTCGGCCCGGACGGTGACCTGGGCGAGCGCAACGGCGTCCGGGTCACCGGGGTCGAGCACAAGATGGGCCTGAAGGCCTCCACCACCTGCGAGCTGACCTTCGGCGGCGCGAGCCCGGCGGTCGGCACCCTGGTCGGCGGGGTGCACGACGGCATCCGCCAGATGTTCCTGATCATCGAGCACGCCCGGATGATGGTCGGCACCAAGGCCATCGCCACGCTGTCCACCGGCTACCTGAACGCGCTGGAGTACGCCCGGCAGCGGGTCCAGGGCGCGGACCTGACCCAGATGACGGACAAGACCGCGCCGCGGGTCACGATCATCCATCACCCCGACGTGCGCCGGATGCTGATGATGCAGAAGGCCTACGCCGAGGGCATGCGGGCGCTGGTGCTCTACACGGCCTCCTGGCAGGACGCGGTGCAGATCGCCAAGGCCGGGGGCGGTACCGAGCCGGGCACTGCCGGTGACCTCGCGGTCCGGGTCAATGACCTGCTGCTGCCCATCGTCAAGGGCGTCGGCTCCGAGCGGGCCTACGAACTGCTCACGCTGTCCCTGCAGACCTACGGCGGCTCCGGCTTCATCCAGGACTTCCCGGTCGAGCAGTACATCCGCGACGCCAAGATCGACAGCCTGTACGAGGGCACCACCGCGATCCAGGGCCTGGACCTGTTCTTCCGCAAGACGCTGCGCGACCAGGGGGTCGCGCTGGGCGCCCTGCTCGGGGAGATCAAGGAGTTCGCGGCCAGCGAGGCCGGCAACGGGCGGCTCAAGACCGAGCGCACCGCGCTGTCGGCGGCGATCGCCGACGTGGAGGCCATCGTCGCGTCCATGTCCGGGTACGCGCTCGCCTCGCTGGAGCAGCCCGCCGAGGTCTACAAGGCCGGCCTGAACAGCACCCGGCTGCTGATGGCCCTCGGTGACCTGCTGATCGGCTGGCTGCTGGCCCGGCAGGCCGAGGTCGCGCTCCGCGCGCTGGACCAGGGGGCAGGCCGGGACGAGGCTTTCTACCAGGGCAAGGTGGCCACCGCGCGGTTCTTCGCCGAGACGGTGCTGCCCCGGCTGACGGTGGAGCGCCAGATCGCCGAGACGACCACGCTGGATCTGATGGAGCTCCCGGAAGACGCCTTCTAGCTCTGCTAGCCCGGGGGGACGACCCCCCGGAACCCCCCGGCATCAGAGTTCGTACTGCACGGCGGCCCGGTCGGCCACGATCGGGGTCACGTACTTCCCGATGATCTCCCGGTGCACCGGATGGTCGCGGTAGACGAGGTAGTCCTCCACGTTGTCGAAGTCCGCGACCACCGCGAACTGATGGTTGCCCGGGTTCAGCCCGGCGTCCAGGCCCACGTGGTAATCCCGGATCTCCCCGATGGCGCCGGGCAGCGTGCGCAGCTGGGTGGCCAGCTCCTCCTGCTGCTCAAGGGTCGTCTCGGGCGTGAACGTGAACACCACAACGTGCCGGAACATCGCGGTCCTTTCTTCTGGTCAGCGCTTAACCCCAGGCCAGCATGACCGTCGGGTCATGCAGCATCGCCCCGATATCGCGGAGTACGGCTGACCCCAGGTCGCCGTCCACGATGCGATGGTCGAACGAGAGCGACAAGGTGGTCACCTTGCGCACCGCGAGCTGGCCGTCCACCACCCACGGCGCGTCCTTGATCTGCCCGAAGGCCAGGATGGCCGCTTCCGGCGGGGTGATGATCGGGGTACCCGAGTCCACCCCGAACACCCCGACGTTGGTGATGGTGATCGTCCCGCCGGACAGGTCCGCGGGCGACGCCCGGCCCGCCCGGGCCGTGTCCGCCAGGCTCGGCCAGCGCGCTGGCCAGCTCGGGCAGGCCCAGCCCGTCCGCGCCCTTGATGGTCGGCACGATCAGCCCTCGCTCCGTCGCGGCGGCGATCCCCAGGTTCACGTAGTGCTTGACCACGATCTCCTGCGCGCCCTCGTCCCAGGACGAATTGATCATCGGATGCCGGGCCACCGCGACCAGCAGCGCCCGGGCCACCAGCAGCAGCGGCGACACCCGGACCCCGGCGAACTCCGGCAGCTCCCGCAGCCGCCGGACCGCGTCCACCGTGGCGTCCACGTCGACCTGCAGGAACTCGGTCACGTGCGGGGCTCGCCGCGCGCTCTCGGCGACGGCGGCCGCGGTGTGCTTGCGGACGCCCCGGATGGGAATCCGCTCCTCCCGCGGACCCGGCGAGGCCGCCTGGACCGCGGGGGCTGCCACCGGGGGGACCCGCGCGCCGGCGGCCTGCTGCACGTCGTCGCGGCTGATGGACCCGCCCGGCCCGGTGCCGGCCAGCCCGGCCAGGTCCACGCCCAGCTCCCGGGCGAGCTTGCGGACCGGCGGCTTCGCCAGCACGCTCGGGTGGCCGCCCGGCCCGCCGTTCGCGCGGGCCGGCGTCACAGGATCCGCAACGGAACCACTTCCCGCCAGTGCCTCCGGCCCGGCCACGGGGGCCGCGGGGGGAGGGGAGGCTCCCTTACGCGGGCGCCGCGTGGTCGCGCCGGCCTTGACGCCGTAGCCGACCAGGACCGCCTGCCGCTCCGCGGGCGGGGGGACCGGCGGCACCAGATCCTCGGAGGAGGGACGCGGTCCCGCGGCCGCGATGGCGGCCGGGTCGACGGCGCCGCCAGGCGGGCTGGCCGCCGGGGCCGTCCCGGTCTCCGCGGGTGCTGGCGGGGGACCCGCGGCGGGACCGCTTCCCGCCGGGCCGGGCACGTCCACCGCGATGATGGGCGTGCCCACATCCACGGTCTGGCCCTCGGGCACCAGCAGCGCGGCCACCACGCCCGCGTACGGGCTCGGCAGCTCGACGACGGCCTTGGCCGTCTCGATATCCACGATGATCTGGTTCACGGTCACCGTGTCGCCCGGCTTCACCCGCCAGCTGACGATGTCCGCCTCGGTCAGTCCCTCGCCCACGTCCGGGAGGCGGAACTCACGGCGCTCCGTGGTCATAGGTCCGGTGGTCACAGACTCGGTCATCACCAGCCCCTCTCAGACGGTGAAGGTGCGGTCGACGGCGTCCAGCACCCGGTCCAGGTCGGGCAGGTAATGGTCCTCCAGCCGCGACGGCGGGTAGGGGGTGGAGAAGCCGCCCACCCGCAGCACCGGCGATTCCAGCTGGTAGAAGCAGGCCTCGGTGATCCGGGCCGCGATCTCCGCCCCCAGCCCGCCGGTGACCGGCGCCTCGTGGGCCACCACGCACCGGCCGGTGCGCCGCACCGAGTCGCAGATGGTCTGCAGGTCCAGCGGGGATAGCGAGCGCAGGTCGATGACCTCCACCGAGCGTCCCTCGGCCCGCGCGGCCACGGCCGACTCCACGCAGGTCCGGACCATCGGCCCGTAACACAGCAGGGTCACATCGGTACCGTCCAGCACGATCCTGGCCCGGTCCAGCGGCAGCGCGTCGCCCAGATCGGCGGCCGGGTCTACCTCGGCCTTGTCCCAGTAGCGGCGCTTCGGCTCGAAGAAGATGACCGGGTCGTCGGAGCGGACCGACTGCTGGATCATCGCGTAGGCGTCGGTGGAGTTGGCGCAGGCCACCACGCGCAGCCCCCCGATGTGCGCGAACAGCGCCTCCGGGGACTCACTGTGGTGCTCGACCGCGCCGATCCCGCCGCCGCACGGGATCCGGATCGTGACCGGCATGGTCAGGTGGCCCAGCGAGCGCAGCCGCATCTTGGCCAGCTGGCTGACGATCTGGTCGAAGGCGGGAAACACGAACCCGTCGAACTGGATCTCGCAGACCGGCCGGTAGCCGCGCAGGGCGAGCCCGATCGCGGTGCCGATGATGCCGGACTCGGCCAGCGGGGTATCGACCACCCGGCTCTCGCCGAAGTCCTTCTGCAGCCCGTCGGTGACCCGGAACACGCCGCCGAGCTTGCCCACGTCCTCGCCCATGATGAGCACGCGCGGATCGTCCTCGAGCGCCTTGCGCAGGCCCGCGTTGAGCGCCTTGGACAGCGTCATGACCGTCATCGGGCCTCCTCCCCGTCGAACGAGTCGAGGTAAGCCGCGTACTGCTCGCGCTCCGTGTCCAGCAGCGTGTTCGGCCCGGCGTACACGTTCTCGAAGATGGCCAGCGGCTGCGGGTCGGGCATCTCCAGGCAGGCCTGCCGGACCCGGCCGCCGAGCTGGTCGGCCTCGGCGTCCACCGTCTCGAAGAACGTGGCGTCGGCCGAGCCGGTACGCACCAGGTACGCCTTGACCCGCTCGATCGGGTCCTTCAGCTTCCACGCTTCCAGCTCGGTGGCCAGCCGGTACCGGGTCGGGTCGTCGGTGGTGGTGTGCGCGCCCATCCGGTAGGTGAACGCCTCGATCAGGGTGGGGCCCTGGCCTTCCCGGGCGGCCTGCATGGCCTTCCTGGTCACCGCGAGGCAGGCGAGCACGTCGTTGCCGTCCACCCGCAGGCCGGGGAAGCCGAACCCGCTGGCCCGCTGGTACAGCGGGATGCGACTCTGCCGCTCCAGCGGCTCGGAGATGGCCCACTGGTTGTTCTGGCAGAAGAACACGACCGGCGCGTTGAACACCGACGCCCAGATAAACGCCTCGTTGACGTCTCCCTGGCTGGTGGCCCCGTCCCCGAAGTAGACGATGACCGCCTCGCCGTCCTCGCCCACCGCGCCGTCCCGCTGGATGCCCATGGCGTAGCCGGTGGCGTGCAGGGTCTGGGCGCCGATCACGATCGTGTACAGGTGGAACTTGTGCGCGGCCGGGTCCCAGCCGCCGTTGCTGACCCCGCGGAACAGCTCCAGGAGCCGCGTCGGGTCCAGCCCGCGGCACCAGGCCACGCCGTGCTCGCGGTAGGTGGGGAAGGCCATGTCCCGCGGCCCGAGCGCCCGGCCCGAGCCGACCTGGGCCGCTTCCTGCCCGAGCAGGGAGGCCCAGATCCCGAGCTCACCCTGCCGCTGCAGGGCGATGGCCTCGGTGTCGATCCGGCGGACCAGGACGAGATCCCGGTAGAGGTCCTTGATATCGCTGGCGCTCAGGTCCAGCGGGTAGTCCGGATGCTCGATCCGCTCGCCTTCCGGCGTGAGCAACTGGACGGTTTCGGTACGCGACCCCGGCGGCCGGTCCAGGCCTGCCGGGGATCCCGGTGCGGTGACCGCACCGTCAGCGTCGACGGTCACGTGCACTCCCTCTGGTGGTGGGGTTCACTAGCCCCCATGGTGGTGGGGTTCACTAGGGCCATCGTGGCAGACCGGGCACCGGCCCGGGAAACCCTGGTATTGGTCAGCCGTGACGCAGCCCCGAATCAGCCAGCAGAGCGCAGTCCAGGAGAGAGGCGGGAACCAGTGGCCCGAATCGTCGTCGAGGTGATGCTCCGCAAGGAGATCCACGATCCGCAGGGGGATGCGATCACCAGCGCCGCCCACCGGCTCGGCTTCAGCCAGGTGCTGGGGGTCCGGCAGGGCAAGCGATTCGAGGTGGAACTGAGCGGGCCCGCGGACGAGGCCACCCTGGCCCGGGTGGCTGAGCTGGCCGGGGAACTGCTGGCCAACCAGGTGATCGAGGAGTTCACGCTGCACGAGAGCTGAGCTGAACCGGTTGAGCAGTCAACCAGACCTCAGGCACAACTACATAACACTAAGAGTTCACGATTATCCGCGCCAGGGCCGGGAAAGGTCACAAGTGGCCAGCGCCAACACGGGATGAGGGACCTGAGGGGCGGATGCGGGCTCACATGAGACGCGCCGAGGAGTCGATTGTGGACGTTGAGTTCTGCCTGGTGTTTCCCCATGAGGCACTCAGCGTGCCCGTCATGCGCAGGGTCCTGGGCGACACCCTACGCCGGCTTGGGGCGGATGAGGAAGGGGTCAGCGACCTCCTCCTCGCGGTGACCGAGGCCTGCACCAACGTGCTCAAGCACGGGGCACCTGGTCCCAGGTACGAGATCGTGGCCCGGATCGGCCAGCGCGGCTGCCTGATCCAGGTGCTGAACGATGAGCGCGGGCTCGACTCTCTCCTGGTGCCAGCCCCGCGCCGTCCCATGTGGGACGCCGTGCACGCGCCGGGGCGCTTCCGCCGCCGGGCTGCGGGCGCCGCGGGCCGCCGGACGCCGCGGGCCGGCGGGCGGTGGCGGCCGGCCGGGCGGCCGCTGACCGAGGACCAGATGATCGCCATGCTGCCCGAGTCGGGCCGCGGCCTGGCCATCATGCGGGCCTGCGTGGACGATGTGACGCTGAGCAGCGGGCCCGGCCTGGGCACCGTGGTGTCCCTGGAGAAGCGGATGGCGTGGCGGAACGACGCGCCCATGCTGGAAGGCCAGTTCGGGAGCGAGGGCCAGCTCAGGAACGCTGGCTGAGCCGCACCACGACCCCCGGTCACCGCCCCGGCCATCCCGCCCGGCGAGGCCCGCGGCGCCAGGCCCGCTTACTGGGGCAGGCACGGTAACCTGCAGGCAGGACCACCCCGCTCTCCCCGCTGCGAGGACATTCATGACAGCCCGCGTGGGCGTCATCACTTTCCCTGGATCGCTGGATGACGCCGATGCCGCACGGGCCGTGGCCCGGGCGGGTGCCCAGCCTGTCCCGCTCTGGCACGGCGACCGGGACCTGCGCGGCCTGGCCGCGGTCATCCTGCCGGGCGGCTTCTCCTACGGCGACTATCTCCGCTGCGGGGCCATCGCGCGGTTCGCGCCGGTGATGGGCGAGCTCATCCCCGCGGCCCGGGCCGGGCTGCCGGTCCTGGGCATCTGCAACGGCTTCCAGATCCTCTGCGAGGCGCACCTGCTGCCGGGCGCGCTGACCCGCAATGCGGGCCTGCGGTTCATCGACCGGGTGGTGCGGGTCCGCATCGAGGACACCGAGACCCCCTGGACCTCCGGCTACACCCAGGACCAGGAAATCGAGCTGGTCCTGAAGAGCGGCGAGGGGGCCTATGTAGCGGATCCGGCCACGCTGGCCCGGCTGACCTCGGCCGGCCAGGTCGTCGCGCGTTACGCGGGCGGCAACCCCAACGGTTCGGTGGGAGATATCGCGGGCGTGCGCAGCGAGGGGGGCAATGTGGTCGGGCTGATGCCGCACCCGGAGCACGCCATCGACGCGCTCACCGGGCCCGGCGCCGACGGCCTGGGCTTCTTCACCTCGGTGCTGCGCACCATGGTGGACGAGATGGCGGGCCAGTGATTCCAGGCCCGGGCGACTCCGGCCACGCGGACTCCAGGCGCGGCGGCGGACACCATCGAGCGTGCGGCGGCTACGCCTGGCCAGCCGCAGCCGTACGCCGAGCTCGGCCTCACCAGCGCGGAATACGAGCGGATCGGCGAACTGCTCGGCCGCCGGCCGACCGACGCGGAGCTGGCCATCTACTCGGTCATGTGGAGCGAGCACTGCTCCTACAAGTCGTCCAAGGTCCACCTGCGCCGGTTCGCGGAGTCCGCGCCGCCCTCCCCGGCCCTGCTCGCCGGGATCGGCCAGAACGCCGGCGTGGTGGACATCGGCCAGGGGTACGCGGTCACGTTCAAGGTCGAGTCGCACAACCACCCCTCGTACGTGGAGCCGTTCCAGGGCGCCGCGACGGGCGTGGGCGGGATCGTCCGCGACATCCTGGCCATGGGGGCCCGGCCGGTGGCGGTGATGGACTCGCTGCGGTTCGGGCCCGCGGAGGCGCCCGATACCCACCGGGTGCTGCCGGGGGTGGTGGCCGGCATCTCGTTCTACGGCAACTGCCTGGGCCTGCCCAACATCGGCGGTGAACTCGCCTTCGACCCGTGCTACAGCGGGAATCCGCTGGTCAACGCGCTGTGTGTAGGGGTGATGCGGCACCAGGACCTCAAGCTGGCCGCGGCCCGCGGGGCCGGGAACCAGGTGATCTTGTTCGGCTCCCGGACCGGCCCGGATGGCATCGGCGGCGCCTCGGTGCTGGCCAGCGCCACGTTCGGTGGTGGCGATTCGGCCAAGCGGCCCAGCGTCCAGGTCGGGGACCCGTTCATGGAGAAGCTGCTGGTCGAGTGCTGCCTGGAGCTGTACGCGGCCGATCTGGTGACCGGCATCCAGGACCTGGGCGCGGCCGGCGTTGCGTGCGCCACCACCGAGCTGGCCGCCGGGGGCGGGACGGGGATGGACGTCGACCTCGACGTGGTGCCGCTCCGCGACCCGGCGCTCGGCCCGGCCGAGATCCTGATGAGCGAGTCGCAGGAACGCATGATGGCCGTGGTCGAGCCGGCTCACGTGGATCAGTTCATGGCGGTGTGCGCCCGCTGGGGGGTGCTGGCCACGGTGATCGGCGAGGTCACCGACACCGGCCGGCTGCGCATGACCTGGCGCGGTGAGCAGGTGGTGGACATCCCGCCAGCCAGCGCGGCCGACGAGGGACCGGTCTACCACCGGCCCATCCAGCGCCCCGCGGGCCAGGACGCACTGCTGGCCGACGACCCGGCCGCGCTGGCCCGCCCGGAGGGCGGCCCGGAGCTGCGGGCCACGTTGCTGTCCCTGCTGGCCTCGCCCGGGCTGGCCGACAAGACCTGGGTCACCGAGCAGTACGACCGGCACGTGCGGGGCAACACGGTGCTCGCCATGCCGCAGGACGCCGGGGTGATCCGGATCGACGAGCACACCGGCCTCGGGATCGCGCTGGCCACGGACGGGAACGGCCGGTTCGGTCTGCTGGACCCGTACGCGGGCGCGCAGCTGGCGCTGGCCGAGGCGTATCGCAACGTGGCGGCTACCGGCGCGGTGCCGCTCGCGGTGACCAACTGCCTGAACTTCGGCTCGCCGGAGGACCCCGGCGTTATGTGGCAGTTCAGCGAGGCGGTCCGCGGCCTGGCTGACGGATGCGCCGCCCTCGGGGTGCCGGTTACCGGCGGCAACGTGAGCTTCTACAACCAGACCGGCGAGACGCCCATCCATCCCACGCCGGTGGTCGGGGTGCTCGGGGTGCACGCCGACGTGACCCGGCGGGTGGCGATCGGGCTGCGCACCGAGGGAGCGGCGATCGTCCTGCTGGGCCGGACCGCGGCCGAGTTCGGCGGGTCGGCCTGGGCGCAGGTGACCCATGCCCACTGCGGCGGGCGGCCGCCTGAGGTGGATCTGGCCGCCGAGCGGGCCCTGGCCATGGTGCTCACCACGGCGGCCGCGGAGGGGCTGCTGGAGGCGGCCCACGACCTGTCTGAGGGCGGCCTGGCCGTTGCGCTGGCCGAATGCTGCCTGGATCAGGGGGTCGGCTGCCAGGTAGCGCTGCCGGGCGACCTGTTCACCCAGCTGTTCAGCGAGTCGGCGGCCCGCGCTGTGGTCGCGGTCCGGCCGGGCTCCGAGCGGGCCTTCGCCGCGCTGGCCGCCCGGCACGGCGTGCCCGTCCAGGACCTCGGTGTGGCGGGCGGCGACAGCCTGGTCGTGCAGGGCAGCTTCGACATCCCGGTGGACGAGATCGCCGCGGCGCACCGGGGCACGCTACCCGGCCTCTTCGGCTAGCACAGTCCAGGCCAACCGGGTTCAGCTGGCTGGGTCAACTGGCAGGGTTCAGCTAAGTCAGCAGGCCGACCGGGTTTTCGTTGCGGGAAATTAGAACACCGACCAGAACATGATGAGCTGGGCCCACGGCTTGGCTGCGGAGCACCTCTGCAAGGCCGCCACCACGGATCCGCCCGACGAGGCGTTGCTCAGCGACAGGCAGCGCCCGTTGGAGGCGCTCCGGAGCTGCCAGTAGTCGCGGCCCTGCGAGTCGGTGTGCTGGAAAGGGTGGTACCAGCGCTGGTTGAGTGCGGTGTCGCAGCGGCCCAGCTGGACGGTGGCCTGGGCGCCGTGGCCGACCGCGGTCAGGCACTCGCCGCTGGCGGAGAAGAGCAGGACGAGCCCGCCGGAGCCCATCTCGTCGGCCTGCCACTGCTGGCTGGACTGGACGCTCTCGCCGCCGCTACTCGGAGTGAAGACGAGACCGCCCGCCCCGCCGGACAGCAGAGTCGAGGAGGAACCAGAGGAGCCCGCCTGGCCGGTGCGGCCCAGGTTGGCCAGGCCCACCGACTGCTGGCTGGTGATCTTGTTGGACAGCCTGACCTGTCCCCCCTGCGCGCTGTTACTGCTCCCGGAGTGCAGGAATGCGACCACGCCCACCCCGACCAGCACCGCCAGCACGACCGTCGCGCTGATCAGCACAGCAGCGGTGGCCCGCGATCTGTCCTTGCCTCGTCGCCCAGGACCGCGCATCCCTGCCATAGGCATGACGATTACTTGCTGCGGGCCGGTTAGGCCAGCCATATCCAGAAATCGCTCAAATCATGATATATGTCGTCACCCAGCGGGCCCGGGTGTCTACGCGGTGTCCCGGATCATGGTGTTGAAAGTCACGGTACGTTAGGCGCTGATGCCCCCCCGCCGCCCCGATCCCCAGCGACTGCGCGCGGCCCTGGACGCCCAGCGGTCCGCGCTGGGCCAGGAGCCCTGGGCCGGGCCGGCCGACCCCGCGGTGCTCGGCCGGGCGCTGGCCTTCGCCGTGCTGGAGGCGCTGGAGGCGGACGCGGAGCCGCAGCGGGAGGCCCTGCGGGCCGCCGTGACCTACCTGCTCGGCCTGCTCGCCGCCGACGCGCCCGGCCGTGCGGTGGAGGTCCGGGTGCCCCCGTACGCGGCGGTCCAAGCCATCGCCGGGCCGCGGCATACCAGGGGCACCCCGCCTAACGTGGTCGAGACTGACCCGGTGACCTGGGTCAGGCTGGCCCTGGGCCGGCTGTCCTGGGCGCAGGCGAGGGAGGCCGGGCGGGTCAGCGCGAGCGGGCCGCGAGCCGATCTCTCGGAGCACTTGCCGCTGCTGCGCGGTACGACCAGCGCCTCCGCGTTATTAGACTGACCGCGTGGTCAACCCCGATGGCCGACTGACGGACGACGTTGATCCCGGAGACCGGCCTCCTCGGGACGCATGCGGAGTCTTCGGCGTGTGGTCCCCCGGTGAGGAAGTCGCCAAGCTCGCCTACTTCGGCCTGTACGCCCTGCAGCACCGGGGCCAGGAGTCGGCGGGCATCGCGGTCAGTGACGGCGACCGGATCGTGGTCTACAAGGACATGGGCCTGGTGGCCCAGGTGTTCGACGAGGCCGCGCTGTCCACGCTGCGCGGCTACATCGCGGTCGGGCACTGCCGCTACTCGACCAGCGGCGCCTCGACCTGGGAGAACGCCCAGCCCACTTTCCGGTCCACCCCGGCCGCCAGCCTGGCTCTCGGCCACAACGGCAACCTGATCAACACCCTGGAACTCGCGGCCATCGCCAGCGGCGGCAACGGCGAGCGCGGCCCGGCCAGCCAGCGGGCCACCACGGACACCGACGTGCTCACCGCGCTGTTTGCCGATCCGCGGATGGCCAGCGTCGAGGAGAGTGCCCTGGCCACCTTGCCGTTGGTGCGCGGGGCCTACTCGCTGGTCTTCATGGATGAGCACACCCTGTACGCGGCTCGTGACCCGCAGGGCTTCCGGCCGCTGGTGCTGGGCAAACTGGCCCGCGGCTGGGTGGTGGCGAGCGAGACGGCGGCCCTGGACATCGTGGGCGCCTCGTTCGTCCGGGAGATCGAGCCGGGCGAGCTGGTCACCATCGACGAGCGCGGGGTCAGGTCACGGCGGTTCGCCCGGCCGCACCCGGCGGGCTGCCTGTTCGAGTACGTCTACCTGGCCCGCCCGGACACCGCCATCGCGGGGCGCAGCGTCCAGTCCACCCGGGTCCAGGTCGGCCGGATGCTGGCCGCCGAGCACCCGGTCGAGGCGGACCTGGTCATCCCGGTGCCGGAGTCGGGCACCCCGGCGGCCATCGGGTACGCACAGGCCAGCGGCATCCCGTACGGGCAGGGGCTGGTCAAGAACTCTTACGTGGGACGGACGTTCATCCAGCCCAGCCAGACGATCCGGCAGCGCGGTATCAGGCTCAAGCTGAACCCGCTCCGGGGGGTCATCGCCGGGCAGCGGGTGGTCGTGGTGGACGACTCGATCGTGCGCGGCAACACCCAGCAGGCCATCGTGGCCATGCTGCGCGAGGCGGGCGCCGCCGAGGTGCACGTGCGTATCTCCAGCCCGCCGGTGGCCTGGCCGTGCTTTTACGGGATCGACTTCGCGACCCGGGCCGAGCTGATCGCGGGCAATTCCTCGGTCGAGGAGATCCGCGACTCCATCGGGGCCGACTCGCTCGGCTTCATCTCGCTGGAGGGGCTCACCGAGGCGACGACGATCCCGGCCGGGCGGCTGTGCCGGGCCTGCTTCGACGGCCAGTACCCGATCCCGGTCGCGGAGGCCGAGCGCGGCAAGCATTTGCTGGAAGTCATCCCGCCGGTCCTGTCGTGATGAATACCGGCCAGGACTCGCGGTGAGCACCTACCGGGACGCGGGCGTCGACATCGGCGCGGGCGAGCGCGCCGTGGACCTGATGCGCGCGTCGATCGCCCGCACCGGCGGCCCGGAAGTGATCGGCGGCCTGGGCGGGTTCGCCGGGCTGTTCGACGCGACCCGGCTGACCGCCATGCGGCGGCCGCTGCTGGCCACCTCCACCGACGGCGTGGGCACCAAAGTGGTGATCGCCAGCAAGCTGGGCATCTACGACACGGTCGGCATCGACCTGGTCGGGATGGTGGTGGACGACCTGGTGGTGTGCGGGGCGGAGCCGCTGTTCATGACCGACTACATGGTCTTCGGAGCCCTCCAGCCGGAACGCGCGGCGGCCATCCTGGCCGGCGTGGCCGAAGGGTGCGTGCAAGCGGGCTGCGCCCTGATCGGCGGGGAGACGGCCGAGCATCCCGGCCATTTCGGGCCGGACGACTTCGACCTGGCCGGCGCGGCCACCGGCGTGGTCGACCACGCCGACCTGCTCGGCCCGCACCGGGTGCAGTCCGGCGACGTGGTACTGGCCCTGGGGTCCTCCGGGCTGCACTCCAACGGCTTCTCGCTGGTCCGGCAGGTGCTGGACCGGGCCGGGCTGGACCTGGCGGCTGAGTTCCCGGAGCTTGGGGGCCCGCTGGGCGCCGCGCTGCTCACCCCCACCCGCATCTACGCCCGGGACTGCCTGGCCCTGGCCCGTGACTGTGACGTGCACGCCTACGCGCACATCACCGGCGGCGGGCTGGCCGCCAACCTCGCCCGGGTGCTGCCTGCGGGCACAGATGCGGTACTGGACCGGGGAACCTGGCGGCCCCAGACCGTATTCAGCCTGCTTGCGGAGCGTGGCGGGGTGCCGTCGGACGAGATGGAGCGGGTGTTCAACATGGGCGTCGGCATGGCGGCCGTGGTGGGCCGCGCAGACACCGACCGGGCCCTCAGCACGCTGGCCACCCGCGACGTCCCGGCGTGGGTGCTCGGCGAGATCGTGCCCGGCTCAGGAACCGCCCGCCTGACCGGACAACACTGACTGTCCCGCCCTGGCCGGATGGCATCCGCCGGAAGGCTAACGGCCGGCCCTGGTCAGGCCCGCTCCGACCGGCTCATGTGTGACCCGTTACCGCCGAGGTCGTCGTCGTCGTCTCATCTTCGTCATCGGCATCGTCGGCGTCATCTGAATAACGCCCGCCGAGGTCTGCGTAGGCGTCGCCGCCATCCGCACCCTCATCGTCCCTGCCGACACCCAGCTCAGTCCGCAGCCGGTCAAGGTCCGTGCCGCCGCTGTTGTACTTCAGCTGGCGTGCCACCTTTACCTGCTTGGCCTTGGCTCGGCCGCGCCCCATTGGCTCGACCCCCTCGAACATGCGGAGCCACTCTCGGGCTCCTGCTCCCTGCGCTGATGACTTGCGGGTTTACGCATGCGAGACCGCTCGTCGCCGCTCCACCGCTTTGAAGTGCGACGCGCTTCCAGCTTGCGTACAGATCCAACCGTACCTGCTTTGCGCCGTAAGCGCCTCTGCAGGATGCGAGCAGGGCGGATTGACCCGCATCAATTCCTGCCCTGCGCCTGTGGCCGGGGCCGGTCAGGGCGGCGCCTCAGCCGCCCAGCCAAATCCCCCGCAGCCTGCCTACCTCGGACATCCTGCGTTCCGCCAGGCGGTCGGCCGCGACCGCGGGCGGCACGCCCTCGGTGCCCGCGAGCGCGAAGATCTGCCTGGTCGTGCCGAAGATCTGTTCCGCACGGGCCTGAGCCCGCTCGAAGTTGAACCCGGCCCGCTCATCGGCGACCTGGATCACGCCCCCCGCGTTGACCACGTAGTCGGGGGCGTACAAGACGCCCCGGTCGGCCAGCAGTTTCTCGATCCCCGGGTGCGCCAGCTGATTGTTCGCCCCGCCGCAGACGATGCTGGCCCGCAGGGCCGCCACGGTGTCGTCGTCCAGCGCGCCACCGAGCGCGCAGGGCGCGTAGACGTCCAGCTCGCGGGCGAGCAGGTCGCCCCGGCCGGCCGCCACCTGGACGCCCGGATGCGCGGCCACGACCCGGCTGACCGCGCCCGGATCCACGTCGCACACGACGGCGGCCGCCCCGGCCTCGACCAGGAGGGTGACCAGCCGCCGCCCGACCTTGCCCACGCCCTCCACGCCGACCAGGCGCCCTTCCAGGCTGGGGTGCCCCCACCGGTGCTCCGCGGCCGCCCGCATGCCCTGGAAGACCCCGAACGCGGTCAGCACGGAAGAGTCACCCGCGCCGCCGTTGGGCACCGTGCGCCCGGTCACGTACCCGCACTCGCGGGCGATGATGTCCATGTCCTCGCTGTAGGTGCCGATATCGCACGCGGTGATGTAGCGCCCGCTCAGCGACTCGATGAAGCGGCCGTACGCGCGCAGCAGCGCCTCGGACTTGAGCGTGGCGGGATCGCCGATGATCACGGCCTTGCCGCCGCCGTGGTCCAGCCCCGCCATCGCGTTCTTGTACGCCATCGCGCGGGACAGGTTCAGCACGTCGGACAGGGCCGCGTCCTCGTCCGGGTACGGGTAGAAACGGGTCCCGCCGAGCGCGGGGCCAAGTGCGGTCGAGTAGATCGCGATGATCGCCCGCAGGCCGCTCTGCCGGTCCTGGCAGAAGACGACCTGCTCGTGGCCGGGGTCGGCGCTGGAGGTGAGGGCGGCAGGAGAGGGGAACACGTTCGTCACGGTAGTGACACCCTTCGCGTTCTGGTGGGTCCGTGTGGCCTGGCTAAACAGCCGGTCGGCAGGCCTGGGGTGGGGCCGGCCCGGATCCGACACTATCGCTGCGGAGGACCAGTGACGATCTCGTTATCTGCAGGACATGTACCCCGGTACGCGGGCGTGCCACGATTCGAACGTGCGACCCTACGCGGCCTATCTGCGCGTCTACGAACCCCTCTCCGCGTTCAGCGACGCCGAGGGCCAGTACTGGTCTGAATACGCCGCCTCCGCGCAGCGGCCCCGGCGGGCGGCCGCGCTGGATGCCGAGCAGGCCGAGGCGCTCGGCAGGCTGATCGCCACCCCGCCGATCGCTGCCCCGCAGCGGGAGAGCGGTCATGCCTACGTCCGCTGGGCCGACGGCATCACCTACATCTGCCCGTGGCAGACGCGGCTGCGGTCCTGGCTCGAGCTGGCCCGGCTGCGGTCCACCGCCCGGCCGCTGCTGGCCAGCGCGTTCGCGGCGGGCCAGGCCAATGAGGCGTTGCATGACTTCGCCTGCTGGCAGGGCCAGGCGTCATCGCTGCGGGTGTTCATCCAGTCCTGCACGTGGGCCGTGCCCCCTGGGTGGTTCGTGCCGTTCGCCCCCGAGGAGCGGTGGCTCGTGCTGGGCGGGGCGAACGACGCGGAGGGCCGCGGCCCGGCCACCGCGGCGGCAACCCGGACGCTCATCTACGCCACCGCTATGTCGCAGGCCCGGCGGCGGATCGCCCGGTCCCTGAACGCGCTCCGGCGCACCAGCGGCGACGCTTTAACGAGCCCGGCCGGTGCGGGGGCCAGTGCTGATGGCTCCGGCGGGGACGGCGGCGGCGAGTCCAGCAGCCAGGATGGCCTGGGGCCGTGGAACGCCACCGTGGAGATCGCGCAGATCGGCCGGTGGCTGGAAGAGTTCCATCCACATTCGGTCGTGGAGCTGGATTACGGCGGTCTTGTGCATCTTCTCGACGACGATTCGCTGCGGGCGGATCAGTCGGTCGCGGAGGTGTCGGCGGCCATCAGCGCCAGCCGGGAAGGCCAGCAAGACCTGGCCAGCGTGCTCTATCAGCGGCTCCGCAGCAGGTGGCAGGGCCTGGAGTCACTCGAAGCCGCCAACTGAACTATCAGAGGACGACTTTCCAGATTCCACCCGTTGCGACGATACGTGTCGCTAGAATCACGCAGCGTGACGCATAACAGTGGAGCAACGGGGGCGACCTGTCACAGAATCTTTGCTCCTGGTGGTCGACTTGTCACCGCTGGTGATGGCAATATGGTCTCAGTGGGCCATATAGGACATCCACGGCAGGCTCCACCTGGAGCCAGGCAAAGCAACAACCGCAGGATCGCAATCTGGTCCAAGAGGAGAGGCCGTAGACATGTCTGCACGTACACCCGAGGCTGAGCCGCTGTTGACGCCGGCAGAGGTCGCGACAATGTTCCGCGTTGACCCCAAGACGGTGACGCGCTGGGCGAAGGCGGGGAAGCTGACCTCCATCCGGACGCTGGGTGGGCACCGCCGGTACCGGGAGACCGAGGTCCGCGCGCTCCTGGCCGGGATCCCGCAGCAGCGCTCAGAGTAGGCCCGCAAGCAAGCCAGCACGACAAGCACAAACAGCAGTACCCGAAGTACACACAGCACAGCAGTACATGAGGGGGGGTCGGCCCCGGTGGACAGCCGGGCCGGCGAGCGGCAAACGCGCAGGCCGCTTGCTGGAGTTCGAGAGAACTGCCGGGGTCGATCCTGGGTCATCTCCCAGACGGGGAACCACATTCTTCCCGGGGGCAAGTGACGAGACCGTGGCTACTAGGTGTAGCCACGGTCTAACTTTTTGTAACTACCTTTGCTCGGAGGCCAGGTCCGCCATGCGGCCGCGCACTCCGCCGACGAGGTTCCCGGGGGACCGGCCGACGCCGCGGCTGATCCGGCCAGCCGGGGCAGCATCACCGACACCATGGCCGCGGAACTGGCCGGATGGGCCGCTGGTGAACTGCCGGGCCAGGCTGCGGCGCGGCTGGCCAGCTGGGCCACGGCCGGCGGTGCCGTGGCGCGCAGCCGGCAGCAGGCCAGCCGGCAGCAGGCCCGTCTGGGAAGCGGCGGAACCGCCACGGAACGGGTGAGCTAGCGGAGTACTCTCATGCTGAGTCGGGCCTGACCACACCGGTGGCCTGGTGCCCAGCGAGCGGGAGTTCCGGATGATGCGGCGTCGTGCCCGACCCGGATTTATCCGCGCCGCGGGCGTCCTGGCCGTGTTGGTGGCGGGGCTCAGCGGCTGCGCCGGAGTGAGCGGCACCGCGCTGCCGGTGGGCAGCCGGTCCCCGTCCAGCGCCGCATCCGGGGCTGCAACATCCGGTGCTGCCGCATCCGGGGCCGCACGGAGCACCGGGGCCGGAGACACATCCGGCGCCGCGGCCGGGTCGGCCGCGGCCACGCCGGGCAGCCAGCCCGCCGCTGAGCACCCGATGACTGCGGCCAGCCCCACGGCCCGGCCCCTGGCCGGCCAGGTGATTGCCCTGGATCCCGGGCACAACGGCGCCAACTGGTCGCACCCGGCGATTATCAACCGGCTGGTCAACGTGCTCACCGAATGGAAGGCCTGCGACACCGCGGGGGCGCAGACCGATGCGGGGTATGCCGAGCACGCCTTCACCTACGACGTCGCCACGCGGCTGGCCCGGCTGCTCCGGGCCGAAGGCGCCACGGTGGTTCTGACCCGCCACAACGACCACGGGGTCGGCCCGTGCGTGACCCAGCGCGCGGCGATCGGCAACCGGGCCCACGCGGACGCGGCCATCTCCATTCACGCCGACGGCGGCCCGCCAACCGGAACCGGTTTCGAGGTGATCTCCCCGGGCCGCATCGCCGGGGCGCCGGACGCCCCGGTCATCGGGTCGTCGGGCCGGCTCGCCGTGGACATCAGGAACGCCTACCACCGGATCACTCACGAGCCCTACTCCGATTACGTCGGCATGCGAGGACTCGACGTGCGCACGGACCTGGGCGGACTGAACCTCTCTAGCGTGCCCAAGGTCTTCATCGAGTGCGGCAACATGCGCAATGCTGCCGACGCGGTGAGACTGACCAGCCCGCGTTTCCGGGAGCGCATCGCGGTGGCGCTGGCGGCCGGGTTCACTGCCTTCCTCAACAGGCATTCCTAAGCATGCTCTCAGCCATCGCTAAGGTACGGGCGATTGCATGCTGCTGTGACACCCGCGAGGTTCTCCGGCCCGGTCGGTGGGCACCAGGGACAACCCTCAGGCTGAGGGTGCAGACGTCTGGGCCCGGCCCGGCCTGCCCAGGGACCGGGCCGGGACCAGACACCAGGGAATTCGCGACCCGCCGCGCCGGATTGTCGGCGGGACAGCGGAGAATCTGAGGCGTGCGGGTTGCGGTAGCTGCCGGGCCCGGGCGCACGGCCCTCCTGCAGGAACTCGCCGAGGACGGCAGCGGCTACGCCGCGCCCGCCCTGGTCAACGATTTCCCGGCTGCGGTGGCGGAGTACGAGCGCGCCGGGCCAGGTGACGAACATGTGCGCTGGGTCTGGGCTGACACGTCCACGATCTACCCGTCCCTGCTGCGCGCCGGCGTGCGGGTGGACCGCTGCCACGACGCCGTCCTCACCCAGGCCCTGCTGCGCGCCCGCGGGGACACGGGCCTGAGCGCCACGGGCCTTCCTGGCCCCGGTCCTCCCGGCACAGAGTCTCTCCACCACGGACCTCTCCACCACCGGCCCCTCCGCTATAGGCCTCTCCACCACGGGCCTGTTCACCGCGGGCCCGGCGGGCCGGCCACCCGCCACCGGGCAAGCCACCCTGTTCGGCCCGGCCGAGCCCGGAATCGCCGAGGCGCGTGAGGTGCTCCGCGCCCTGGTCGGCGTGCACGCGGACCAGTTGCGCCAGATCGCCGCGGATGCCCACCCGGCCAGGTTCGGGTTGCTGGCCGCCGTGGAGTCCGCGGGCGGCCTGGCCGCAGCCGAGATGAGCGCCCGTGGCATGCCCTGGCGGGCGGACGTGCACGACGCCCTGCTGGCCGGCCTGCTCGGCCGGCGGCCAGGGCCGGGGTTCCGGCCGCCCCGGCTGGCCGAGCTGGCGGCCCAGATCTCCGCCGCGTTCGGCGGCCGCCCGGTCAACCCCGACTCCCCGGCGCAACTATTGAAGGCCTTCGCGACCGACGGCGTTCCGGTCCAGTCCACCCGCTCTGGCGTGCTCCGGGCCATCGACCATCCCGCGGTTCCGTTCTTGCTCGAATACAAGGAGCTGGCGCGGCTGCACGCGGCGCACGGCTGGGCCTGGCTGGATGAGTGGGTGCGCGGCGGCCGGTTCCACCCGGAGTACGTGGTCGGGGGAGTGGTCTCGGGCCGGTGGGCCAGCCGTGGCGGCGGCGCGCTCCAGATTCCGCGGGTGGTGCGCCGTGCGGTCGTTGCGGATCCCGGCTGGGTTCTGGTGGTCGCGGACGCGGCACAACTGGAGCCGCGGGTGCTCGCCGCGCTGGCCGGCGATCACGCCTTCGCGGAGGCGGCCGGAGCCGGCGACCTGTACCAGGCGCTGGCCGGGGCGTTCGGCGGCGACCGGGCCAAGGCCAAGGTGGCGCTGCTGTCCGCGATGTACGGCGGGGCTGGCGGCGAGGCCGCCCAGTTGCTGGCCGTGCTCCGGCGGCGCTTCCCCCGGGCCGACGCTTACGTGGAAGCCGCCGCCCGCGCGGGGGAGGAGGGCCGGGTGGTCCGGTCCCGGCTCGGCCGGTCGTGCCCGCCGCCGTCCGCCGAGTGGCGGGGCCTCACCGCGTCGGCGGATGAGCCGGGCACCGGTGACCACCCGGCCCGGCGCTCGCTGCGGGCGCGCGGCCGCTTCACCCGGAACTTCGTGGTGCAGGCCAGCGCGGCCGACTGGGCCCTGATCCTGCTGGCCGGCCTGCGCCGCCGGCTCGCCGCGCTGGCTGGCCCGGCCGGACCCATGGATGGCCCCGGGCTGGTCTTCTTCCAGCACGACGAGGTGATCGTGCACTGCCCGCGGGCGGTGGCGCCGGAGGTGGTCGCGGCCGTCGGCGACGCGGCCCACGAAGCGGGCCGCCTGCTGTTCGGCGCGACCCCGGTCCGGTTCCCGGTGACCACGGCCGTGGTCGACTGCTACGCGGATGCGAAGTGATCCGCGGAGTGACAGGTCAGGCCGTGGCCGGCTGATCGGTGCCGCAGTACTTGCATTTGCTGGCGGCGGCGGGCAGATCGCTGGACAGGCAGGCCGGGCAGGTCTTGACCGGCGCAGGATCGCCGAACACCACCTGACCGCGGCGGGCCTGGACGTGCTTATAGGGCACCACGATAAGGAAGTAGACCACCGCGATGAAAATGATGAAGTAAATGACGGCGGAAATGAAGGCCCCGAAATCCACAAATGTCTTGGGGTTACCCGCCTGGCCGAGCTGGACACCCAGCCCTGCCGAGCTGCCGCCCTGGAAGCGGGCCACGATCGGGTTGATGATGTTGGTCGTGAAGGCCAAGATCAGGCCGCTGAAGGCCAGCGCGACGACCAGCCCGACCGCGACGACGATGACGTCGCCACGCATGAGAAAGTTCTTGAAACCCCTCAACATGCCCTTTCCTCCGATTCGCTACTACGAACGGCCCCCGGAATGGCGGGCGTGATACCCGCGTGCGGCCCGCCCGGCCTGCCGGACCAGACCGTCACCGCGCCGAGGCTACCGGCACGCAAAATGCCGTGACCTCTGTCGTTCCCCGATCGTGACTCCTTCCGGTATGGCCTGGCATAGACGAGGCGCGCGTCTGGCCAGATGTGACCGGACACGCCGTACGATTCCGGTGATCATGATAGGGCGCAAGCGTTTCCGCGTATTTGCTTTGCGGTGTCCTGGGGCCGCGTGACCGGCTGGGGCTGCGGCCACTCAGGCTCGCGAGGCGTGCCGGTCGTGAGGCCGGGGCCT
Source organism: uncultured Actinomycetes bacterium (assembly GCA_963718305.1). Taxonomy (GTDB): domain Bacteria; phylum Actinomycetota; class Actinomycetes; order Streptosporangiales; family Streptosporangiaceae; genus RYN-230. Next base: position 91,245 of record CAVQZG010000015.1, on the reverse strand, counting down.
CGCGGGCTGAGCGCCCGCCCGGTCCGCCCTACACCAACCTGAAACCTGCGGCTTATTTACGTTTCAGCAGGCTTTAGCCCACAATCATTTGCAGAGAGATGATTCTGGGCGCGGGTGATGCTGCCCGTCGCCATGTGATGCAAGGGCAGCGCCGGGCAATGGCGGCACTGAGCGGGCAGTGCTCAGCAGAGGGGGCCGATCACGTGTGGAGGATCGTTCTCACGCTCGCGGGCATGCTCATCGCCATCGCCGGCGTCGTCTGGACCCTGCAGGGTCTTGGTTTCATCAAGGGCAGCGTGATGACGGGCGTGACGTTGTGGGCCATTTTCGGGCCGTTGATCGCGCTCTGCGGGCTCGCCGTGACCGTGACCGGCCTGCGCCGGAGCTGAACCGGCCGGAGCTGGCCAGGCCGGAGGTGCTCGGGCCGGAGCTGATCACTCGTCCGTGGAGCGGCGGAGCCGCTTGATCTGGGAGCGGCGCTGCTTGGCCGCGAGCCTGCGTTCCCGCGAGCCGCGGGTCGGCTTGGTCGGCCGCCGCGCGGCGGGAGGCGGGGCGGTCGCGGAGGTCAGCACGCTGGCCAGCCGGCGGGTGGCCGCCTCGCGGTTGCGCAGCTGGGAGCGATGCTCGGACGCGCTGATCGTGAGGACCCCGTTGACCAGCCGGTCGGCCAGCGCGGTCAGCGCGCGCTCCCTGAGCACCGGGCCTAGCGCCGATGAGGCCGCCAGGTCATACGACAACTCCACCCGGCTGTCGCTGGTGTTGACGGACTGCCCGCCGGGCCCAGATGACCGGGAGAAGCGCCAGGACAGCTCATCGGCCGGGATCACCTTGCCCCGGACCTGGATCGGATCCACCACATTGACCATGATCTACCTGAGCCCGGGCACGATCTACTGAGCCGCCGGCCCCGGACTGGCCGGCCACGACCGGAAGGATCACGGATGACCGATCAGCACGCTGGCTGGATCAAGGGCCTGGTCGGACCGTTGCAGGTGAAGCCGGGGGCGGATGTGGACCTGACCCGGGACTTCGATCCCGGGGCGCGGTTCGGCTTCCGTAAGAAGAAGGACGGCCAGGAGCTGCTGCACCAGGGCATGAAGATGCTGGCCGAATACCAGGACCGGCTGGCCGCGCAGGACACCTTCGGCGTGCTGGTCGTGCTGCAGGCCCTCGATGCGGCCGGCAAGGACAGCACGATCCGGCACGTGCTGAGCGGCGTGAACCCGCAGGGCGTGCGGGTGTCCAGCTTCAAGCAGCCGTCCGCCACGGAACTGCGGCACGACTACCTGTGGCGGCACGCCCGGGAACTTCCCGCCCGCGGTGAGATCGGTATCTTCAACCGCTCCCACTACGAGGAGGTACTCATCGCCCGGGTGCACCGGGAGATTCTCGACAGCGAGAAGCTGCCGCCGGAGAGCCGCACCGGGAACATCTGGGCGCGCCGCTACCGGGAAATCAACGACTGGGAGCACTACCTGGCCGATAACGGCATCCGGGTGGTCAAGATGTTCCTCCACGTGTCCAGGGAGGAACAGCGGACCCGGTTCCTGCGCCGGATCGACCGGCCGGAGAAGAACTGGAAGTTCTCCGCCAGCGACGTGCACGAACGCCAGTACTGGGACAAGTACCAGCAGGCCTACTCAGCGATGCTGAGCCAGACCAGCACGGAATGGGCGCCGTGGTACGTGCTGCCAGCGGACCACAAGTGGTTCACCCGCATCTGCGCGGCCGCGGTCATCGCGCACGCGCTGATCGACATCGACCCTCAGTACCCGGCCCCGGACCCGGCGGCCCGGCAGGAACTGGAGCAGGCTAAGCGGGAACTCGAGGCCGAGGCCCCTCCGGGGGCGTCCCGTGACCCGGCGGCTTCCTGACCTAGGGACGGCCCCTGACCAGGCAGCATCTGGCCGGCCGGGCGGGAGATCTCGTGATTGCCCGGCCAGCTGCGCGCGGTTTGCGGTAGTTTCACAGCGTTCCTGCCCGGGTGTCGCTCTGGAGGTGCGCGGCGTGCCTGACCGCCTCGCCGTCGCGCGGTCCTTTCAGGGCCGCCCACTGAACGGCTCCCCTACCGGGAGGCTCCAGGACGCGGCTGCTGAGATCCTGGCCGCGGGCACTCTCCCCCGGTGCCCGCACCCGGACCAGCCTCCGCTCTGGTACCTCCCGGCGGGGTCGCTCACCTGCTGTTACTGCACCGTGGCCCTGGTCCGGCTGGCCGACGCGAAGCCAGCCTGCTGCCAGATCTGCCGGGGCCCGGCCACGGCCATGGCGGCGTGGGTGATCGGCGACGTGCCGTGCTTCAGCCACCTCTGCGAGGAGTGCCACAGCATCGGCCTCCTCCCCGTGGTGCCCAACTGACGCTGCTAGCTGATCAGTTCCTCACACGGCGTTGGCTCACACCGGGTTGGCTCACACGGCATGAGACCTGGCGTTAGCTCAGGGGCCGCAGGCGTGCGTGGGCGCCGTGGTCACCGGCATCCGCCAGGCCGCCGCCGCCGCGGCGACGATCTCGGCGGTGGCCTTATACCCATCTGGCTCCGGGACCCGCCGGTGGGCCAGGAATCCGCGCACCATTCTGGTCACCGACGGGCTGCCGAGCAGGTCGCCGTGCAGCGCCGGGACCACCCGGACGTCTTGCGGCAGCGGGCAGACCGGCAGCGTCACCGCATCGGCCAGCGGCACCAGCAGCAGCCAGCGCAGCGGGTGATGCCGGGCGGCCGAGGCCGCGTACCTGGCTCCCAGCTCGTCGACCGAGTCGATCAGCCGCTGCGCTCCGTACGGCCCGAACGGGGACAAGCCCCCCACGAACCAGACCATGGCGCGCAGCTCGTCCGCCGGGACCAGGGCCCGGCCGGTGCCGCCCGGGTAGGTCACCTGCCCGGGCGCGACGATCGGGCTCATCATGACCACGGAGCCGAGCGGCAGGCCGTGGTGGGTGGCCAGCATCGCGTCCACCCCGAGGGTGCCCTCGCTCTCCGCGATGATGTCCACCGGCCGGCCGGTCTCCTGATGCAGCCGCCGGACCTGGGCGGCGATGCGGCGGCCCAGTTCGGGCAGGGGCAGGTCGCTGGCCGCGCTGCCCTGCGGGAGCGGGCGGCCGGACGCGGTCATGCCCCGGTAGGAGAACTGCTGGACCAGGGCCCCGGGGGCGACCGGTCGCAGGGACCTCGGTGAGGCGCAGCAGGCCGACCCGAAACCCCGGATCTCCAGCACCGGATCATGCGTGGCGCGGGCGGGGGCCACGCTGCTCGCGGCCCTGCTGATGTGACTGCCCGGGGTCCCCGAGGCCGTGGACCCGCCGAGGACACCGGTCGCGTCCGCCGCGGGGCCCACGGCCGCCAGGCTGCTGTGCTGCGGCGAGTTGCCGATCACGAAGGCCAGCCGGGTCAGCCCGACCACCATGGCGAGCGCGAGCACCATGGCCACCGGGGCCAGCGGGACCGACAGCGGCAGCAGGGGGGCCGGATGACGGGCCACCGTGCCGACCAGCTCGCGGCGGGCGCCTTCCCGGCGGACCACCGCCCGGGTCACGCCGAACCAGGCCCGGGCGTTGGCCACGCCCGCCAGGCCGCACACCGGGATCGCGGCGGCCACCGGCAGCCGCCCGATCACCGCGGCTACCACGGACAGCGTGGCGAAGTCGGCGACCAGCCAGTACATCGCGCGGGGCGGCGGCAGGGTCCGCCACCAGGACCCGAGGATGCCGCCGTGGCTCAGCGGCAGCGAGATGAGCAGCATGACCGGCACCGTGGCCAGGAAAGGCCAGGAGAACGGGAGGATAGCCACCCCGAGCGTCATCGCCGCCACCGGGGACAGCAGCAGGCACGCCACGGCGGTGAGGCCGGCCGCGGAGCGGAACATGTCCGCCAGGCCGGGTCTGGGCACGTTCCGGGGCCAGGCCAGCCAGGCCAGGGAGGTGTTCAGCGCGGAACGGATGCCCAGGACGGCGGCGAGCAGCACCGCGAACCCGACCCAGGACCGGTCATATCCGTATATCCAGCGCAAATCGTGGAAGAGGGCCAGCGGGGCCACCGCAGTGACCTGCCCGGCGAGTGAGCGGGCCGGCGCCGCGAGCCAGCAGAGCAGCGCGGCTTCAGCCATCGCGGCCCCCGCTGACAGCGCGATCAGGCCGCGGTGGGCCAGGAAATCCCTGGCGGCCCAGGATCCCGCGTTCCGCTTCATGATCGTTGTGCGGCCCCCTTGCTGCGTTTCCGGCTGGCTCGATCTGGTGAGGGGTCAGCACCGGGGACTACCGTGATCACAATCCTAAGAAGGTCTTCAGACAATTGCTTAACGGGAGGGGCCTGAATGCGCTACGCGGGCCGCACGGTCGTGATCACGGGAGCCGCCGGCGGGCTCGGTTCAGGCATGGCCGCCGCCTTCGTGGCTGAGGGAGCGAACGTCGCCCTCGTGGACCTGCCGGACAGCCCCGGGGAGGCGGTGGCTGGCACCATCAACGCAGCCGTGGTTGACCGTGACGGGCCGGGCGGGGCCTTCTTTGCCCCGTGTGACCTGGCCGATCTGGATGCTGCCCGGCAGTTGATCACTGATCTCGCCGCGCGCCCGGGCGGGCTCGACGTGCTGATCAACAACGCCGCGATCTACCCGAGGAAGGAGGTAGCGGACTACACCACCGGGGATTGGCTGGCGGTCCAGCGGGTCAACGTCGATGCGGCCTTTGTCTGCGCCCAGGCCGCGCTGCCCGCGATGCGGGCCGCCGGGTCGGGCCGGATCATCAACGTGTCCAGCATCACATTTTTCGGCGGCACCCCGTTCCTCGTGCCGTATGTGGCGTCCAAGGGCGCCCTGGTCGGGCTGACCCGGGCGCTGGCCCGGGAACTCGGCGGACACGGAATCACGGTCAACGCGATCGCCCCGGGTGCGTTCCCCACGGCCGCCGAGGCGATCCACCCCAACCTGGAGGCCTACGACGCGTTCATCCTGGAACAGCAGGCCATCAAGCGGCGCGGCGAGCCGGCCGACATCGCGAACGCGGCCCTGTTCCTGGGCGCGCCGGAGACGTCCTTCATCACCGGGCAGTTGCTGGTCGTGGACGGCGGCTGGGTGATGCACTGACGCCAGGGCGCCCCGACGGTTAGGAATGGACGCAGGGTTACAGACGCCCGGCGTCCGTGATTCTGCGGAGGAACCGCTGCGTGCGCTCGTCCCGGGGGCTGGTGAACAACTCCGCGGGCGGCGCCTGCTCCACGATCTGGCCACCCGACAGGAAGCACACCCGGTTGGCGATATCCCGGGCGAAGCCCATCTCGTGCGTGGCGATCAGCATGGTCATGCCGCTGGCGGCCAGTTCCCGGATGACGTCGAGGACCTCGGCCACCAGTTCCGGGTCCAGGGCGCTGGTGACCTCGTCGAGCAGCATCAGCCGCGGCCGCATGGCCAGGGCCCGGACGATCGCCACCCGCTGCTGCTGCCCGCCGGAGAGCCGGTCCGGATAGTCGGCCTGCTTGTCCAGCAGACCGAACCGTTCCAGCAGCGCCCGGGCCTCCTGCTCGGCTTCCCGCCGGGACGCGCCGAGCGCCTTGACCGGGGCGAGCGTGACGTTGCGCAGCACGGTCATGTGCGGGAACAGGTTGAAGGCCTGGAACACGATGCCCACGTTCCGGCGGACCCAGTTCTGGTCGATGCCCGGCTGGGTGACGTCCTGCCCCCAGAGCAGTACCCGGCCGCTGTCGATGGGTTCCAGCAGGTTGATGCAGCGCAGCAGCGTGGACTTGCCGGAGCCGGACGCCCCGATGAGACAGATCACCTCGTGCGAGGCCACGCTGAGGTCGATCCCGTCCAGCACCAGGTTGGCCCCGAACGACTTGCGCAGACCCTCGATCCGGACCGCCGCCACCGCAGCCGGGTCATCCGGCGGCTCCCCGGTCACGACACGGCCCCGGCCAGGCGGCGGCGCCGGTCCCGGGCGATCAGGTGGTCGGTGAACCGGGCCAGCGGGATGGTGAGGATGAGGAACAGGATGGCCGCCACCACGTAGCTGGAGTAGTTGAACACGGTGTCGCTGAAGATCTCGGCGGCCTTATTGGCCTCGATGGCGCCGAGGATGCCCACCAGTGCGGTGTCCTTCTGCAGGCTGATGAAGTCGTTCAGCAGCGGCGGGATGATGTTGCGCACCGCCTGCGGCAAGATCACGTAGCGCAGCGCCGCCGTATGCGACAGGCCGAGCGACCGGGCCGCCGCGACCTGGCTCTGGTGGACCGAGTTCAGGCCGGCCCGGTACACCTCGGACACGTACGCCGAATAGGACAGGACCAGGGCGGCGACCCCGTAGACCGGGGCGGACTGGGTGGACACGAAGGTCAGGTTGAGCGCGGGCACCCCGAACCCGATCGCGAAGATCACCAGGATCAGCGGGACGCCGCGGAACACGTCCACATAGATGGTGCTGACGATCCGCAGCGGGAACATCACCGGGCTATCCGACTGCCGGATGACGGCGATGACCAGGGCCAGGATGAGGATGAGGACCTCGGCGGCCAGGAACATCCGGATGTTCAGCCAGAGGGCCTCGCCCACCGAGTAGTAGCCCGCCTTGGGGTCCCCGATCAGGGACTTCCACATGTACTCCGGGTTGAAGAACGTGTGCCGGACCGCGGCGCTGCCCGGGGCCAGGAAGAACAGCGCGACGATGGCGGCCAGCACGACGATCGTGCTGGCCGTGGACACGGCCACCGCCCCGCGGCCACCGCTCAGCAGGTGCGACCTGCGCTGGGGCGCCCCGAAGGAGGTCTGGGGCGGGCCGACCATCAGGGCTTGAGCGTGGGCACGCTCAGGTAGATCTGCAGGTACTTCTTTTCCAGCGCGGCGAGCGTGCCGTTGCGGTTCAGCGTGGCCAGGGCCTTGTCCACGCACACCACCAGCGGGTTCCCCTTGTGGAAGAGCAGGCCGAAGTGCTCGCCGCTGGACGGGAACTGTCCCACCAGCACCGAGTTCTTGATTTCCGAGGAGGAGATGTACTGGGCGGTGGGCGTGTCCGCCACCAGCGCCGCGATCTGGTGGGTCTGCAGCCCCTGCTTCACGTCGTTCAGCGTCTCGTAGACCTTGGGGGTCTGCGTCGGCTGGATCTGGCTGTTGATGAAGGCCAGGCTGGTCGTGCCGACCTGGTCGCCGAACACGTACCCCTTCAGGTCGGACGGCGCGTGCTTGGTCACGATCGGGGTGCCCTTCAGCGCGACCAGCGCCTGCTCCACGTTGTAGTAGCTGGTGGAGAACGTCACCGCCTGAGCCCGGGCCGGGCTCACCGAGATCTCGTTGATGTCGAAGTCGAACTTCTTCGGGCCGGGCGCGTAGGAGTCGTTGAACGGCTCGTACGCCCAGGTGACCTGTGACTTCTTGAAGCCGAGCTGGCTGGCCACCGCGTAGGCCACGGCGCTCTCGTAGCCCTTGCCGTTCGCGGGGTCGTTGCCGCTGAACCACGGCGGGTAGGCAGGCTTGTCGGTGGCGACGGTGAGCGTGCCCTTGGTGTACAGGTCCTTCTGGATCGAGGCGTTGGTACAGCTGGCCGCGGTGCTGCCCGTGGTGGCGCTGGTACCGCTGCCGCTGGTGGTGCTGCCGCACGCGGCCAGCCCGGCGCCCAGCGCCAGCACCGCGGCGGTGATCATGATCCGGTGCATTTGATCACTCTACTGTGGAGGCTGTCACTAAACGAGGAGGCCGCCTGATGCCCGCGTGGATCTGCCGCACTTGCGCCGTCCAGCAGCCCGATACGCCGGAGCCGCCGGGGAACTGCCCGATCTGCGACGACGAGCGCCAGTACGTCGGCTGGGGCGGCCAGCAGTGGACCACGATGGCCGAGATCGCCCGGGACCATGCGGTGGTGGTGCGCGAGGAGGAACCGGGCCTGGCCGGTATCGGGCTGGAACCGGCCGTCGCCATCGGGCAGCGGGCCCTGCTGGTGTGCACGCCGCAGGGCAACGTGCTGTGGGACTGCATCCCGCTGCTGGATGACGCGGCCCGGGCCCGGATCACCGAGCTGGGCGGCATCGACGCGATCTGCATGTCGCACCCGCACTTCTACGCCGCGCACGTGGACTTCGCCGACGCCTTCGACGCCCGTGTCCTCATCCCGCGGGCCGATCAGCAGTGGATCCAGCGGCCCTCGCCGCGCATCGAGCTGTTCGACGACGAGGCCGAGCCGGTTCCCGGCGTCACCGTGGCCCGGATCGGCGGTCACTTCGACGGGGCGGCCGTGCTGCACTGGCCGGCCGGTTCCGGCGGCCGCGGCGCCCTGCTGACCGGGGACACCATCACGGTCGTCCCGGACCGGGACTGGGTCAGCTTCATGTGGAGCTACCCCAACCTCATCCCGCTGGACGAGGCGACCGTGCTCGGGATCGCCCGCCGGGTGGAGCGGTTCACCTTCGACCGGGTCTACGGCGGCTGGTGGGGGCGGGTCGTGGTCGCGGACGGTCCCGCCGCCATCCGGCGCTCGGCGGACCGCTACGTGGCCCGTCTCCGCGGGCAGCGTCCCTAGCTGCTGATCTGCGGCTTGACCGTCGTCCCGGCCCCCGGCTGGGGTATACCGAACAGATGAGCGCCTTGGGTGACCGCGGGGCCAGGGGTATCGCGGGCGAGGACTGGGACGGCCTGGACATGGCGACTCCCGGGCCGGTGGACGTGACCACCGAGGATTCACTGTTCCCGCCGATCGGTGAATACGGCTTCCTGTCCGATTGCGAGACCACCGCCCTGATCGCGCCGAGCGGGAACGTGGAGTGGCTGTGCCTGCCCCGGATCGACTCCCCGAGCGTGTTCGGCGCGATCCTGGACCGGTCGGCTGGCGGGTTCCGGCTCGGCCCGGAGGGGATCGATGTGCCGGCCGCCCGCCGGTACCTGCCCGGGACGATGGTGCTGGAGACCAGCTGGGCCACCCCGACCGGATGGCTGGTGGTGCGCGACGCGCTGATCATGGGGCCCTGGCACCACGAGAACGAGCTCTCCCACACGCACCGCCGGACGCCCACCGACTACGACGCGGACCATGTGCTGCTGCGCACCATCCGCTGTGTCACCGGCGAGGTCCAGGTCACGTTCGAGTGTGAGCCGGTCTTCGATTACGGCCGGTTCCAGGGGACCTGGTCCTACAGCGACCGGGGGTATGCCCAGGGCGTCTGCCAGCCCACCGGCGGGGCCCCCGGGGTTCCGCTGACCCTGACCACCGACATGCGGCTCGGTTTCGAGGGCGGCCGGGCCATGGCCCGGACCCGGATGCAGGAGGGTGAGGTCCACTTCTGCGCCCTGTCCTGGACCGATCACGAGCCGCCGTTCACCTACGCCGAGGCGCGCCAGCGGCTGCTGTGGACCGCGCACCACTGGCAGCACTGGCTGGCCCGGGGCCGGTTCCCGGATCACCCGTGGACCCGCTACCTGCAGCGCAGCGCGCTCACCCTCAAGGGGCTCACGTTCGCGCCCAGCGGGGCGATGGTGGCCGCCGCGACCACATCACTGCCGGAAGTCCCGCGCGGCGAGCGCAACTGGGACTACCGCTACTGCTGGCTGCGCGATTCCGCGTTCACCCTGTGGAGCCTGTACGCGCTCGGCTTCGACTGGGAAGCCGACGACTTCTTCTGGTTCCTGGCCGATCTCGCCCAGCGCGACGACGAGGTCCAGGTGGTTTACGGGGTGGACGGCGAACGGGACCTGAGCGAGCAGATCCTCGAGCATCTCAGTGGGTACGACGGGGCCCGGCCGGTCCGGGTGGGCAACGAGGCCTACACCCAGCGCCAGCACGACGTCTGGGGCACCATGCTGCAGGCCATCCACATCCGGCTGGGTAGCTGGCAGCGGCTGGATGACCGGATGTGGCGGGTCGTGCGCCGCCAGGTGGAGTGCGCGCTGAAGTACTGGCGCGAGCCCGACCTGGGCATCTGGGAGGTGCGCGGCGAGCCGAAGCACTTCACGTTCTCCAAGCTGATGTGCTGGTCCGCGGTGCAGCGCGGGGCCCAGGCCGCGCTGGCCCGGGGGGAAGCCGCGCTGGCCAAGACCTGGAGTGAGGCGGCCGACGAGATCCGGGACGACATCCTGGCCCACGGGGTGGACGAGCGCGGCGTGTTCACCCAGCACTACGACACGAAAACGCTCGACGCCTCGCTGCTGCTCCTGCCGATGACCGGGTTCCTGCCCCACGAGGACCCGCGTGTCCGGGCCACCATCCTGGCCATCGCGGACGAGCTCACCGTGGATGGCCTGGTCGTCCGGTACCGGCCCGAAGAGACCGACGACGGCCTGCCGGGGGACGAGGGCACGTTCACCATCTGCTCCTTCCTGCTGGTCTCGGCGTTCAGCGAGATCGGCGAGCCCGACCGCGCCCGGCAGTTGTGCGAACGGCTGCTCTCACTGGCCAGCTCCCTCGACCTGTACGCCGAGGAGATCGACCCGCGGACCGGCCGCCATCTGGGTAACTTCCCTCAGGCGTTCACCCATCTGGCCTTGATCAACGCGGTCATCCATGTGATCCGGGCCCAGCGGCGGCCGCCCGCCCCGATGGAGCCGCCGGCCTAGGTCACTGGCTGCGGGGTAGGTGATGATCAGCAGGACTCATCTCGACCTGGCCGCCGGCTTCGGTGCGGGGCTACTGTCCTATCTGGTGCTGTCCCTGGTTGTCCCGGCGAGAGAAGGAGGCACCCCGTGTCAGAGATCGTCAGGGCCGCGTTGGTCCAGCAGCAGTGGACGGGTGACAAGGATTCCATGATCCGTGCGTCCGCCGACGCGATCGGCCGGGCGGCGTCCGCCGGTGCCCAGGTCGTCTGCCTGCAGGAGCTGTTCTACGGGCCGTACTTCTGCCAGGTGCAGGATGCGGATTACTACTCCTACACCGAGGCCATCCCCGGCGGGCCGACCACCGAGCTCATGTGCGAGCTGGCCCGGCAGCACTCGGCGGTGCTCATCGTGCCCATGTACGAGGAGGAGCACCCGGGGCTCTACTACAACACCGCGGCGGTGATCGATGCCGACGGCACTTACCTGGGCAAATACCGGAAGACCCACCTGCCGCAGGTGAAGGGATTCTGGGAGAAGTTCTACTTCCGGCCCGGGAACCTGGGCTACCCGGTGTTCGACACCGCGGTCGGCCGGATCGGCGTGTACATCTGCTACGACCGCCACTTCCCGGAGGGCTGGCGGGCGCTCGGCCTGGCCGGGGCGAGGATCGTGTTCAACCCCTCGGCGACCAGCCGCGGCCTGTCGCAGTACCTGTGGCGGCTGGAGCAGCCCGCCGCCGCGGTGGCCAACGAGTACTTCATCGGCGCGATCAACCGGGTCGGCGTGGAACCCCTGGGCGACAACGAGTTCTACGGCCAGACCTACTTCGTGGACCCGCGCGGCCAGCTGGTCGGCGAGGCGGCGTCGGACACCGACGACGAGGTGATCGTCCGCGACCTGGACATGGACCAGCTGGCCGAGGTGCGGGACCTGTGGCAGTTCTACCGCGACCGCCGCCCCGACCAGTACGGGCCGCTGGTAACGCCGTGAACCGGCGGTACGGAGACGGGGGTGACGCCGTGAACCGGCGGTACGGGAACGGAGTGACGCCGTGAACCGGCGGCGCGGGAACGGAGTGCGGCCATGAGCACGCTCATCAGGGGCGGCACGGTGGTGTCGCCGGCGGGTGCCTCCCCGGCGGATGTGCTGGTGGAGGGAGAGCGGATCAGCGCGCTCGCCGCACCGGGCAGCGAGACCGCGGTGGCCTGGGCCGCGGCGGCCGGCCAGATTATCGACGCCACCGGGCTGTACGTCCTGCCCGGCGGCATCGACGTGCACACCCACATGGAGATGCCGTTCGGCGGCACCTTCTCGGTGGACACGTTCGAGACCGGCACCCGGGCCGCGGCCTGGGGCGGCACCACCACGATCGTGGACTTCGCCGTCCAGGCCAAGGGCACCTCGCTGCTGGCCACGCTGGACAAGTGGCACGCCAAGGCGGACGGCCACTGCGTGATCGACTACGGCTTCCACATGATCGTCTCCGACGTCAACGACACCACGCTGAAGGAGATGGAGTCCTGCATCGGGGCGGGCGTGAACAGCTTCAAGATGTTCATGGCCTACCCGGGCGTGTTCTACGCGACCGACGGGGAGATCGTCCGGGCCATGACCAGGGCCGCCGAGACCGGCGCCGTGATCATGATGCACGCGGAGAACGGCATCGCGATCGATCAGCTGGTGGCCCAGGCGCTGGCCGCGGGGAAGACCGATCCGGTGCAGCACGGGCTGACCCGGCCGCCGGAACTGGAGGCGGAAGCCACCCACCGGGCCATCACCCTGGCCCGGGTGACCGGATCACCGGTGTACATCGTGCACCTGTCGGCGGCGCAGGCGCTCCAGGCGGTCGCCGAAGCCCGGGACACCGGCCAGAACGTGTTCGCCGAGACCTGCCCGCAGTACCTGTACCTGTCCCTGGACGACCTGGCCCGCCCGGACTTCGAGGGGGCCAAGTACGTGGCGTCGCCGCCGCTGCGCCCACGCGAGCACCAGGGCACGCTGTGGCGCGGGCTGCGCACCAACGACTTGTCCGTGGTGTCCACCGACCACTGCCCGTTCTGCTTCAAGGAGCAGAAGGAACTGGGCCGCGGCGACTTCTCCAAGATCCCCAACGGGATCCCCGGGGTCGAGCACCGGATGGACCTGCTGCACCAGGGGGTCGTGGCCGGGGAGCTGTCGCTGGCGCGCTGGGTCGAGGTGGCCGCCACCACGCCGGCCCGGATGTTCGGCCTCTACCCGCGCAAGGGCATCATCGCGCCGGGCTCCGACGCCGACATCGTCCTCTACGACCCGCGTGCTACTCAGGTCCTGTCGGCGGGTACCCACCACATGAACGTGGATTACTCGGCCTACGAGGGCTTCGAGATCACCGGGCAGGTGCGGACCGTGCTGTCCCGGGGTGAGGTAGTGATCGACGGCGGTGAGTATCACGGCCGTACCGGCCACGGTCAGTTCCTGCGCCGTGACCTGTCCCAGTACCTGATCTGACGGGGGAAGAGATGGATTTCGGGGTGGTCCTGCAGACCGATCCGCCGTTCCAGAGCGTGGTCGAGACCATGCAGCGGGCCGAGGGCGAAGGCTTCCGCTACGGCTGGACGTTCGACTCGCATGTGCTGTGGCAGGAGCCGTTCGTCATCTACTCCCAGGTCCTCGCGGCCACCTCGCACCTGATGGTCGGCCCCATGGTGACCAACCCGGGCACCCGGGACTGGTCGGTCACCGCGTCCCTGTTCGCCACGCTGAACGACATGTTCGGTAACCGGACCGTGTGCGGCATCGGCCGCGGCGACTCGGCCCGCCGGGTCATCGGCCAGCAGCCGGTCACCCTGGCCACCATGTCCGAGGCGATGCGCGTGATCAAGGACCTGGCCGAGGGGCGCGAGGTGATGCTGCACGGCGCGCCCATCCGCATCCCGTGGGTCCGGAACGGGTCGCTGGAGATCTGGATGGCCGCCTACGGGCCGAAGGCGCTGGCCCTGGTCGGTGAGCAGGCCGACGGCTTCATCCTGCAGACCGCCGACCCGGACATCGCCCGGTGGACGGTGGGGTCGGTGCGGGCCGCGGCCCGCGCGGCCGGCCGGGACCCGGCGGCGATCACGATCTGCGTGGCCGCCCCCGCGTACGTCGGCACCGACGTGGAGCACCAGCGGGATCAGCTGCGCTGGTTCGGCGGGATGGTCGGGAACCACGTCGCCGACCTGGTGGCCCGGTACGGCGAGGACGGCCCGGTGCCGCACGAGCTGACCGACTACATCAAGGGCCGCGAGGGATACGACTACGCCCATCACGGGCGGGCCGGGAACCCGTCCACCGACTTCGTGCCGGACGCCATCGTGGACCGCTTCTGCCTGCTCGGGCCGGCCGCGGCGCACCTGGACCGGCTGCGCGAGCTGGCGGAGATCGGCGCGGACCAGTTCGCTGTGTACCTGATGCACGACCAGCCCGGGGACACGCTGGCCGCCTACGGTGCGGAGATCATCCCGGCGCTCAGCTGAGCAGCCGCCGCGCCCGCGCCGCGCCGCTCGCGCCCGCGTCCGCTCGGCTGGCGGCCGCGTGCCTGCTCGGCTGGCCGTCGCTCCCGTGCCTGCCCGGCTGGCCGTCCCGCCTCCGGCCGCTCGGCTGGCTCCGCACTCGCCGCGAACCCGCCTGGCGCCCGCGGCCCGCTCGACTGGCCGCCGGGCATGGGCTCCGACCTGGGTGAATGTGGGCAAACAGTGACTTTGTGTGATCTTTTTCATAACGCCTAAAAGGTACTTTTCGGCCACGGGAATGGTGGTCTCAGGCATGGTGGGGTCCCGCAAGCACCCCGCGTACGTGATGACCGCCGCCTTCTGAGCGGCCAGGCGCCCTGTCCCCGCGCCGCATCCCGACGCCGCTGACCCGCCCCGCAACCCGGTGGCCGGTCTGTGCCCTGGGTGGAAACCGACGGCGCGCCCGCGCCCGACCAAAGGTTCACGTTGTCCCTCAGCAGACGGGCTTCCCACCGCAAGACGCGGTACCGCAGAACCCCCAAGGTCGCGCTGATCACCGCCGGCTCGGCGCTCGCCCTGGCGGCCATCGCCGCGGGCACCGTGGCCGCCTGGCCCGGGGACACCCCGGCCGCGTCGGCCAGCCTGGCCGATGCGGCCAGCCTGGCCGGCTCACGTAACGCCGCGGCGTCCGCCGCGACGGACCACGTGATGGCCGGCTCGGTTCACCAGCTCAAGGTGAGCGGGGCGGCGGCCCGGCAGGCCGCCCAGCGCCAGGCGATCGCCCGCGAGCGGGCCCGGAACGGCGGCGCGGGCCAAGGCCGCCGCCGCCCGGGTCGCGGCGGCCCGGGCGGCCGCCGCGCAGCAGCGGCAGGCGTCCGCCAAGCCGGCGGCCGCGGCCCAGCCGGTCACCGCATCAGGATCGCCGCAGCAGATCGCGGAGGGCATGCTCAGCTCCTACGGCTGGTCATCGTCGCAGTTCAGCTGCTTGCAGCCGCTGTGGAACGCGGAAAGCGGCTGGAACGCCTCCGCCAGCAATACCGCCTCCGGCGCCTACGGCATCCCGCAGGCCCTGCCCGGGAGCAAGATGGCGAGCGCCGGCCCGGACTGGCAGACCAGCGCGGCCACCCAGATCCGCTGGGGCCTCGGGTACATCCGGTCGGTGTACGGCTCACCGTGCGCGGCCTGGTCGCACGAGCAGGCCTACGGCTGGTACTAGTCACCTGATCCTGGCCACCTGGTCGTGGCCAGCCGCGAGGCCATGACGGCGGGGCGGCCCGGGGATCCCCGGGCCGCCCCGCCTGGGCGTGTGACCTATTTCATATTGTCCTTATTTATAGTTTTGGTCACGTTAGTGGCGGGTTTGCGGCATGGTTGAGGCCGCAAGCACCCCGCGTGCGAGATGGCCGCCTGTGAGCCGCCCGGCGCCCTGCCCCCGCGTCACGTCCGTACGCCGCTGCCCTTCCTGGAGAATCCGCCGGTAGCTGGCATGTGCCCGGGTGACAGCCGAGCGCGTGATGTCGCGCCCGACCAAAGGTTCCCCTTGTCCTCATTCAGGACGTCTATCCGCAAGTATCCGAAGCTCATCCTGAGCCTGGCCGCCGCGGGCAGCGCCTCCGCCGCCGCGGTCATCACCCTCAGCGTCGCTCCTGCGGCCCAGCCGGCCACCGCCCAGTCAGCTGCGGCCCGGCCGGCCGCCGCCGCGGCCCCGGCCATCTCCCGGCCCATGGCCACTCTCGACTCGGCCGCGATTTCCCAGCGGCAGGCCGCCCAGCGCACCGCCGTGCGGATGCTCGGCCGCTTCGGCTGGACCAAGCGCCAGTGGGGGCCGCTCAGGTGGCTGTGGAACCGGGAAAGTGGCTGGAACAAGTACGCCGCGAACCCGTACTCCGGCGCCTACGGCATCCCGCAGGCCCTGCCCGGCAGCAAGATGGCCAGCGCCGGCAATCACTGGCGCACCAACGCCACCACCCAGATCCGCTGGGGGCTGCGTTACATCAAGAGCCGGTACGGCCGCCCGCGGGTGGCCTGGGACCACTCGCAGGCCTACGGCTGGTACTAACCCGCTGCGCGACGGGCCTCCCAGCCTGGTGTGGCTGGGAGGCCCGTCGCCGCCCTGCTAAGGGCTGGCTAGCCGTGCAGTTCGGGAACGAGCGCCCTGGCCACGCTGGGCGAGTTAGTGCTGCTGGCCGATGGGTTCGGCCGCGGCAGGGGCTTGCAGGTCTTGTCCCACTTCGCGTTCGGGTTGCGGGCCGGCAGCTGACCGCTGGCCAGGTAGTTGGCGATGGTGTTGTCCACGCACAGGTCACCAAAGAGCGAGTCGGCGTGGGTCGTGCCGCCCGGCTCGGCCAGCAGCACCGAGTGCGGGAACAGCTTGCGGACCTCGAGGCTGCCCTCGAACGGGGTCGCCGCATCCAGGGTCTCGTCGATCAGCAGGGCGCTGCCGATCCCATTGCCATTGATCTGCATCGGGGTCGTCCGTGACGCGGGCGCCGGCCAGTGCAGGCAGGGGGCGTTGAACCAGGCGTTCCCCCAGGTCTCGAACGGTGCGATCTTGTTAACCCGGTGGTTGTCCTTGCTCCACACCGCCCAGCTGGTCGGCCACTGCACGTCCGTGCACTGGACCGCGTTGTAGCCGGCGAATCCGTTGTCGTTGCCGGGCGTGTCCACCGCCTGGTAGAGGCTGACGAGCGTGGCGCCGGCCTTCTTGCCGTGGGTGTGGGCCCAGTTCGCGAACGCGCTGCCAAACTGCAGCCAGGTCTCCTCGTAATACCCGGGCTGCAGGAACATGTCGATCCATTCGTCCGGGCCGACCACCCCCTGGATGGGGTGCTTGAACAGCCTGGCCTTTTCCGCGTAGAAGCGGTTTTCGACCACTTTCTCGGTCCGGCCCAGGTGGTAGAACGAGTGGTGCTGGGCGAGCCAGCCGAACCAGATCTTGATGTTCCGGTTGAACGCGATGTCCTGGTCCAGGTTGGCCTGGTACCACACCTTGCGCGGGTCGACGTTGCTGTCCATGATCAGCCGCCGGACGTGCGTGGGGAACAGGGTGGAGTAGACCTGGCCCAGGTAAGTGCCGTAGGAGAACCCGTAGTAGCTGATCTGGCTCTGGCCCAGCGCCTGCCGGATGCTGTCCATGTCCCGGGCCGTGTCGACCGTGGTGTCGTTGTCCAGCAGGGCCGACTGGGCGGCGCTGTGCGTGGCGCAGCGCTGGTCGTACCGGGCACTGCGGTGCAGCCAGTAGTTCAGGATCTGCTTGGTCCGCGGGTTGTAGTTCTCCCGGTCGCCGCTGAAGTAATACGGCGCGCAGGTTATCGCCGGGACGCTGGAACCGACGCCGCGCGGGTCGAACCCGATCCAGTCATAGTCCCCGGCCGCGGCCTTGTCCGCGGCCGAGCCCTCCGCCTTGAGCTGGGCGATCAGGAACGTGTTCAGGTCGAGGCCGCTGCCGCCCGGGCCGCCCGGGTTGGTCAGGATGACACCCTGGTACTTAGCGGCGCTGGACGTGTGCTTGATCCGGGATACGGCGATCTTGATCGTCGCCCCCGTCGGGTCGCTGTAATTGAGCGGCACGGTCAGCATGGCGCATGCGGCCCCGGCCTGGCGCAGATCACTCTCGGCGCATTTCCCCCACTTGAGGGCCTTGGCGGCGGCCGGGGCCGCGGAGCCGGCTACGGCCGGCGCGGCCGTAGCTAGCCCGCCGGCCAGCAAACCGGCCGCGGCGGCTACGGCTAGGAATTTCCTCATGCCTGGGTGCCCTCCTGGCTTCTCCTCGCCAAACTCTTCGGCGAGCACATGGTGAAGGCCCCAATTCTCCGGTACAGGACGTGAAGAACAGACGATTCTTTGAGGATGACGTTACCTAGTTGTTACCATGTGCGATCGCAGCCGGCGCCCTCAGAACCGGCCGCCCTGGATGCGGCGGTCGCGCTGCGTGTTGACGCAGGCTGAGTTCGGGCAGCAAAAGGCCGGATCCTGAACGGGTGACAGTGACGCCAGCGGCCCGCCAGGTGGTAGCAACGTTTTACCGGCCTATGGCGTATTCGATGGGTGCCCACGCCTGGCCAGCTCATGGGTCGCGGCCAGGACGCTTTTTTGCAGGTCGTTGGGCGGATGGCTAGCCGGGGGCTGGCTGGTGGTGGCTGGTGCGGTCCTGGCTGCGGCTTGCTGCAGCAGGGCACCGCGCGGCGGGGCGGGTCGTGGAGTTGTGCGGGTCAGGAGTTCCCCGAGGTGGTTGGCCTGGGCCACGCGCGTGCCCGGGTATTGCGGGCCTAGGCCCAGCCTGGGCGGCCTCTTCTCGGCCTGCTGCGGCTCATGCAGGGCTTTGGGGCAGAAGCGCAGCATGATCGTTTTGATGATCGAGGTGTGATCGAACAGGTTGCTCGAGACGGTGCGCGGTTCTACCCAGGGCGAGACGATGATCGCGGGTACGCGTACGCCGTACCGGCCGAACATTGCGGGCTCATCGTCCGCGGCATGCGGTGGCGGGACGTGATCGTAGAAGCCGCCGTGTTCGTCGTAGACCACAACCAGCAGCGAACGGTCCCACTGCGGGCTGGCCGCCAGCGCGTCGTAGACGGCCAGAACGAGGTCCTGGCCGTCTTTTATGTCGGCCGGTGGATGGTCGTCGTTGACGGGAAAACCGAGCGGGTTGAAGTTGGTGAACGCCGGATCAATCCAGGAGACCGACCGCAGCGAGCCGCTGGCGGCGTCTTCGAGAAAGCTTGGGATCTTCGGGTTGACGGTGAGGTCGAACACGGTTTGCCAGGGCAGGCCGGTCTTACTGAAGTAGCCGAACCGGTGGTGGTGCCCCAGCAGGTAGTGAGCATCGGCTAGGCGCAGCGTGCCGGGGTCGAAGGAATACCAGCGCCAGGAAATGCGGTGGGCGTCGAGGTGACGGACGAATGAGGGCTGGTGGTACAGGGGCGGCACATGGGGGGGCCGGTCATCCCGGCTTCCGGCAGCCACCCCGCAGAGGGCATACAGGCGGTTGGGCAGCGTCGCGCCGGGCACCGAGCTGAACCAGCGGTCGCAGACCCCGAACTCCTCCGCCAGGTGATCGTAGACGGGCACGTCTGCCCCGTCGTAATAGCCCATGACGCAGGCTGGGTCGCCGTCTTGTATTCCACGCCCGGCCAGCGTCGCGGCCGCGTTGGCGACGAAGCCGCCCATGCTCCCGCCGGCGACCTGCTCGTCGACTGCATCGGCGGCGTGGTCAGGGTCTATATCCAGGGCTGTCGTGTCGAGGTGGTGAACTGGGTAGGCGCGCCCCTGGTACTCGTTGGCGAATCCAGGACGGAGACCGTCGATGTCGGGGCGTCTCCCGGCCAGGGAGAGGTAACCGAGCATGTGATCGAAGGAGCGGTTTTCCAGCATCAGGATGACGATGTGGTCGACCTTCTCGAGGTTGGCGGCATGGACCCGCTCAGTCTCGTCAATTCCCATGGCTCCTCCGTCGTTGGCCAGCCTGGGAATATCGGCTCAAAACCGATCAGCCTACGTACAGTATGCGAGCAGGTACCCGGCCGCGCTAGCTGCCGCCGCAGGCTGCCGTGCACCCTCCGGATCAGGGCCCGCCTGGCGGGAGGGGGGCGCGCCGCCCCCGGGGGTGCTGGCCGGCGGCTAGTAGGTGGGGGCCGGGCCGTCCAGCGGGGGCTCCAGGAAGGTGGCCCTGGACCCTTCGAGCCAGTCGGTCAGTCCCCGGGGAGCGTGCCGGGTCACCTCCCGCACATGCGAGGTGAGCTGCCCGGCCCCGCCCGCCCGGATCCACGCGAACAGCTCCAGCGTGCCCTCGACCTCCCAGGGGGCCAGGCCGGAGCCCAGTAGTTCCTCCCGGGCCTGCTCGTCCGGCAGGCTGGAGTAGCGCACCTGGCGCGCGAACACCTCAGAGATCCGGCTGGCCACGTTCGAATAGGTCAGGGACTCGGGGCCGGTCAGCGTGAACACCTGAGGAGCGGCGCCGGCCTCGGGGACCGGGCTGGTCAGCAGCCGCGCGGCGGCGTCGGCCACGTCCGCGGCAGCCACGAAGCCCACCTTGCCGTGACCGGCCGGGGCGTACAGCGTGGCCTCCCGGCGGATGGCCTGCGCCGACGGCAGGATTATCTCCATATACGGCGAGGGGGCCAGGTAGCTGACCGGAAGGCCGGTCGCGTCCAGGTGCCGGGCGATCTCGCGGTGGGCGCGCATGAACCGGACGTCGCAGCCGGGGTCGGTGAAGCCGTTCGCGGCCACCTTCACCACGTGCGGCCGGTGCCCCGCGGCCACGAGTGCGTCGATGAAGCCGATCTCCAGCTCAGCCTGGGTCTCGCTCGACGGGCTCAGCAGGAAGACCCGGTCGAAGGCCTGCAACTGCTCCGCGGCAGGCGGATCGTCGAAGGTGGCCACCAGGTTCTCCCCGGGGCCGGGCAGGTCCAGGCCCTTGGCTTCCACCCGCACCATCGCCGTGGCGTCGGCCTGGGCATCGGCCAGCACCTCCAGCAGGGGGTAACCGACCCTTCCGGTCGCTCCGGTCACCAGGATCACGGGGCTGCCTCCTCGGGCACTGTTTCTGCCGCACTGTGTTTGCGGCACTGTGCCGCACTGTCGTGGCGGCGCTGTCCTTAGGGGCACCTTACGGGAGGGCCCGATCGGTGCGCCGGGCCGCATCCCGACGTACTTTGGTTCCGTGGCGGAAGCGGAGATGCGGCGCTGCCGGTGAGCCGGGGTGGATGGCGCAGATGGTCAGTCGTGGCCTCCGGGACCGCGTTGCTGTGCGCACTTCCGGCGGTGATCGCAGCCCTGCCGGTGGCCCCCTCCGCGATCAGCGCCCCCGCCCTGCGGGCCCGCATCCTGGCCTCGGCCGCCGTGCCGTACCAGGGCTACGCGGAAAGCACCGTGAACCTGGGCCTGCCGGAACTCCCTGACCTGCACAACGTGAGCTTGCTGCTGGATGGCACCACGGACCAGTACGTCTGGTACCGCTCCCCGGCGTACTGGCGGGCCGACGACGTGACCGGCACGGGGGAGAGTGACACCTACGCCGACGGCGGGGTGACTTACCTGTGGAACTACGGGACCAACCTGCTCACCCAGGTCACCGGCGCGGAGCCGGTGCGGCTGCCGCGCGCGGCGGACCTGCTGCCGCCCGCGCTGGCCCGGCGGCTGCTGGACACCGCGGGCCGCGCGGACCGGATCTCGCGGCTGCCCGACCGCCGGATCGCCGGGGTGGACGCGGCGGGCCTGCGGCTGGTCCCCACCGGGCCGGATACCACGGTCGGGTCGGTGGAGATCTGGGCCGACCCGGCCAGCGGGCTCCCCGTCCAGGTCCAGATCACCGGCCGCGGTACGGCGGGACAGCCGGGCCAGGCCGTGCTGCTCAGCACGTTCCTGGAGCTGAGCCGGACCCGGCCGGACCTCAACGCGGTCATCCCCCATCCGGCGCCGGATGTGGGCCTGACCACCACCCGGCTGCCGAACGTGGACGGCGTGCTGAACGGCGACGGCGACGGGGACAACGACGGCGACCCGTTCCCGCCCCAGCTCGGCGGGTTGCGCCACGTGGCCCTCACCGGCAGCCCGCCCGGGGTGGCGATCTACGGCAGCGGGCTTTCCCGCTTCGTGCTGCTGCCGCTGCCCCGGGGGGTGGGCACGGACGCACTCAACTCCGCGATCCAGGCCGGGGCGGACAGCGTGGCGCTGCCCGGGACCGCCGCGGGCCAGGCCGGAACCCAGCCCGGCGTGCTGATCCGGACGCCGCTACTGTCCGTTCTCATGGTCAGGGCCGGCTTCCATCACGCGGTCTTCCTGTTCACCGGCGCGGTGACGCCAGCCGTGCTGGAAAGCGCGGCCGGTGACCTGGTCACCGACTTGTCGCACTTTAGGTTCAGGGTCCATCGATGATCGTTACGCGCGGCCTCACCAAGCGCTACGGGCACCTGCTCGTGGTGGACCAGGTCGACCTGGACGTCCGGGAGGGCGACCGGTACGGCTTCCTCGGCCCCAACGGGTCCGGGAAGACCACCGTGGTCCGGATGCTGCTCGGCCTGGTCTACGCGACCAGCGGCGAGATCACGGTGCTGGGCCAGCCGGTACCCAAACGGGCCGCTGAGGTGCTGCCCTCGATCGGCGCGCTGGTGGAGGGCCCGTCCGCGTACGGGCACTTGTCCGGGCGGGCCAACCTGGCCCTGATCGACGCGGCGGGGAAGTCGGGCAGCCGCCGGACCCGGGGCAGCCGGATCGCCGCCACCCTGGACCGGGTGGGCCTGGGCGGCATCGACAACCGCCCGGTCAAGCGGTACTCCCTCGGCATGCGCCAGCGGCTCGGCCTGGCCGCCGCGCTGCTGCGCACCCCGAAGCTGCTCATCCTGGACGAGCCGACCAACGGACTGGACCCGCAGGGCATCCGGGAGATCCGCGACCTGCTGATCGAGCTCAACGCGGCCGGCACCACCGTGTTCCTGTCCAGCCATCAGCTGAGCGAGGTCGAGCAGCTGTGCACCCGGGTCGGCATCGTGAACCGGGGCCGGCTGGTCCGGCAGGACGACCTGGAAACGCTGCGCGCGCTGACCGGGCGCTCGATCGTGCACACCCCCGACACCGACCGGGCCCGTGAGGTGCTGGACGGCCAGATCGAGCGCGCCGAATCCGGCCGGCTCGTGGTCGCCGACGCGGATACCGCGGCGCTCAACTCCCGGCTGGTCGCCCACGGCGTGCGGGTCACTGAGATCGCCGCCGAACGGCGATCGCTGGAGGACGTGGTGCTCTCGGTGACCGGCTCGGGCTCTGACCGCGTCGACGTGCTGGAGGGGGAGCGCGGATGATCCGCGTCGAGCTGGCGAAGCTGGTGCGCCGCCCGCGCAGCTGGGTGAGCCTCATCCTGCTGTGCGGCCTGCCCGTGCTGGTCGCCGTGTTCGTCGCGGTGACTCACCTCGCGCCGCCGCCGGGCCAGGGCCCGGCCCTGCTGTCCGCGGTGCTGTCCAGCGGGTCGCTGTACCCGGCCGCCGCACTCGCGATCGTGCTGCCCATCTTCCTGCCGGTGGCGGTTGCGGTCGTGGCCGGCGACTCCATCGCGGGCGAGGCGGGGTCCGGCACCCTGCGCTACCTGCTGGCCCGGCCGGTTGGCCGGACCCGGCTGCTGGCCGCCAAGCTGATCGCGCTCATCGCGTACACCCTGTCGGCCGTGATCCTCATCGCGGTGACCGCCTACCTGACCGGGATCGCCCTGTTCGGCGCGCAGCCGGTCGCGGCCACGCCCGGCGGCCTGACCACCTCCAACATCGCGGCGACCTCGCTGTCCGGCAGCGGGCTGACCCCGGCGGACATCGCGCTGCGGACGGTCGGGGCGGTCGCCTTCATCGCCGTGTCCATGCTGGGCGTGGGCGCGATCGCGCTGTTCCTGTCCACGGTCACGGACTCCGCGCTCGGCGCGGCCCTGGGCGCGCTGGCCGCCCTGATCACCAGCGAGGTGCTGGTCACCCTGAACGCCGCGTCGGCGGTTGATCCTTACCTGCCCACCCGGTACTGGCTGGCCTGGATCGACTTCTTCCGCGACCCCATCGTCTGGCGGAACATCGAGCGGGGCTTCGCAGTGCAGGGCGTCTACGTGGTGGTGTTCCTGGCCGCGTCGTGGGCGCACTTCGCCACCAAGGACATCACCAGCTGACCGGGACCCGCCGGTCGGCGGGTCCGCGGAGCGACTAGGCCGGGCTGGCGGCCTGCAGGCACACCCGGTTCCGCCCGGTCTCCTTGGCCTGGTAGAGGGCGTGATCGGCGGCCGCCAGCAGCTCCTCGAGGTCAAGCCGGGAGGATCCGAGGGAGGCGACGCCGATCGAGATGGTGACCCGCAGCGGGTCGTCCCCGCCCGCGCCGTGGCCACCCGTGCCGTCGCTGACCGGAGTGACGATCCGGGAGATCTTCTCGCGGACCCGTTCGGTGATCTGCTGAGCTTCGGTGGCGTCGGTCCCGGGCAGCAGGATCGCGAACTCTTCGCCCCCGAACCGGCCGGTCAGATCGCCCTCGCGCAGCAGTGCCCGCAGGGCGCTGGCGATGGCGGCCAGCACGGCGTCCCCGGTCAGGTGCCCGAAGGTGTCGTTGACGTTCTTGAAGTGATCGACGTCGGCGATCGCCACCGCGAGCGGGGTCCGGGTCCGGGCCGCGCGGGCGGTCTCCAGCCGGGCTTCCCGCAGCCAGGTGCCGGCGTTGAGCAGGCCCGTCTTGGCGTCGATGCGGGAGGCGTCCACCAGCTGGGCGTGCCGGAAGGAGCGGTGCAGCAGCGCGACTAAAGGCAGCGCGGCCAGGGCCATGAACGGGCTGCCGATGGCCGCGCGGGCGACCATGATGCCCACGGAGAGCTCGGCGGCGTCGTGGAACAAGGGCTCGCGGGTGAACAACTGCGCGCGCACGCTGGCGGCCGGATCGGCGCCCTTGACCGCGGTCATCACCAGGACCTTGTTGACCGCTGACTTGAGCACGCCGCACGCGGCCGCGGCCAGGGCCCAGGCCAGCACCCGGGCCTGGGCGCCCGGGACCGACCCGGCGAGCACCGGTTCGGCCCCGTGGAACGCCGCGGAGGCCGCGCCGTAGGACAGCCCCACCGCCGCGGCCGTGAATACGCGCCGGTGCACCAGCGTGGCCCGGACCCGCCACTGCACCAGGACCATCCGCGGAATGGGCACCAGGAGCCCGTACAGGGGAGGCAGCAGGAGGGCCAGCGGCAGTTCCCAGATCGCGTGCACGTCCTTGACCAGGCCCGCGGGCTCGCCGGCGCGGTGGGTCAGCTCCACCGTCAGCAGGTTGCAGGCCAGCAGGACAGCAGCCAGCTCCAGATCGGCGCCCCGGAATTGGGTGACCGCGGCGCAGGTCCCGATTACGATGAGGTCCGCGCAGATCACGGCCGCGATGAACGCCACTAACCAGCCGGGCAGCTTCCCGACCTGCCACCCGTGACTGCAAGCAATTATGCGGTTTCTCATGGTAATGGCGTTAAGGCCTGTTTGTTACGCTCTCGGTAGATGTATCCGGGGCTCCGCGGGTATCGGGGTTCTGGGGGCCGGGTAACTTCCGCCAGGAAGGAGGTGCCGGCATGCGCGGCGAAGGCTGGACGTGAACGATCCCGCGAGATGGCGGGCACGCCGCGGACACTAAGGCCGGTGCGTCCCCCGCTGTATCGCACCCGGATAAACGTAGTGAACACTGGCGAAAATGTCACCAGTCAGAATGAGTGGGGTGGTGATGTTCTGCTGCTGCTCGTCCTGATATTACTTTCAAGTGCGTACCAGCATTCGGTGCACTAATGACCATCCGGCGGGCCTGTGTTAACAGGAGGGGCCGGTGCGTTTGCTGTGTACCAGGCGTCCAGTGTGGCTAGTTCGGCCACGAGCCGGCGCGCGAACTCGGTGGCCCAGTAGTGGGTCTCCCGCGGGAACCGCCTCACCTCGCGGCGGCTCACGTACCCCACGTCCTCGAGGTGGCGAAGCCGGTCGCGCATGACTTTCCAGGTGAGCTGGTGCCCGTCACAGGCCTGCTCGTTGATCGCGTCCAGCAGCTCGGTGGGGCGGCTGCTGCCTTCGGTCAGGTTGGCCAGAATGGCCAAATCCCACCGGCCCCTGATGCTGGCCAGGAAGCGCATGAAGTGCTGCCAGTTCACCGTGAGGCTCCCCCCGATCTCCGCAGAATTCGCGGGTGCCTGCCTCCCGCGTCACGCCACCGGCCGGTAATGTGACGGAAGGTCTGGTCCGGGAATCTCGATGGCCAGGGAAAAAATGGATCATCGCGAGGCTGGGAGCGACTCATAGTCGTTCAGGAAAGCACGGCGGTGGGGAGCAGGGTGGAACTGTGAGTTCCCATCACGCTGGGCCGCCTGGCCGGCCTCCGGCCCGGGACAGAGAATGCTGGCATGGTGGACTCCGCTGAGGGCGCCTGGAGAAGGCGGGGCGAACTCAGCGACCTGGTGCTGAGCTGCCGGTCGCGGCTGCTCCGGGCGGACATCGAGGGGCACGAACGGAGCCTCCGCCAGCAGGACGTCGCGGATCTCATCGGCATCAGCGTGCGGTACTACGCTTCGTTCGAGCGCGGTGAGATCGATAATCCCAGTGTCCATCTGGTCGAATCGGTCGCGTCCGCGCTCGGGATGAGCAATGCGGAACGCTCCGCCCTGCACGTGCTGGCGCTGGGTCACGATCCGCCCATGCCGGCCCGGCTGACCGGATTCCCGGCGGCGCCGCCCGTGGTTCCCCTGCCGCTGCGGGAGCTGGTCCGGCGGCTCGACCCCACGCCCGCCGCGATCACCGACGAGATGTGGACGATCCTCGTCCGCAACGCGGCCATGACCCACTGGGTCGGGGAGTACTTCGACCGGGTGCCCCCCGATCAGCAGAACCTGATCCTGTACCTGTTCAGCCCGGAGGCTGGGCACATCGTGTCGGACGTGCAGGCCGCGCGGCGGACCGCCCTGGCTGGGCTGCGCTACCAGTACGCGCGGAACGTTTCCAGCCCGCGGTTCGCCGCCCTGGTCGAGCGGCTGCTGGCCACCGGCCCCGAGGCCCGGGAGCTGTGGAAGCGCCATGAGCTGGAAATCCCGCGGAAGCTTTACCGTCAGCCGGTCCACAACCGGGGAGGCCGGGGGGCCGAGGTGAGCGTGGTGTTCACCGCGCTGTCGGCGCGCCTGTCGCTCCTGGTCGCCATGCTGCCGCAGGGCAGCTAACGCACCAGAAGGTGCGGGTGATCGCACCCGGATGTGCGCATGGCGGACCCATTGAGGCTGGACCGAAACCCGGTGTAAACACGAGACAAGAAACACGCAGCGGTGATGTCCACTCACGGCGGGGAGCCGGGATCTCAGGGCGCAGCGGCATCTGCAGGCCGTCGGATACGGATCCGCGGTGCACCGCTGCTACAGCCAGGACCCGGCGATCCGGCCAGGAGCGGCCGGCCGAGTATCGATGGCGGCCGGCCGACGTCCCTCGGGGGAGGGGGCGGCACGGTGACCCGCGGCCCGGCAGCTGGGGACGGGCCGCGGGTCACCTACTGGAGTCCTCCACCAGGGGGTTATCCACCACGGGTCATCCACCACAGTCGGACGCCGTCGGCACCCGGACCGGGCCGGAACCGAGCGCCTGCAGGACCATCGCGGTGACGGCCGGGTTGGTCGGCAGCTGGGAGTGGCTGACCTGCACGGCCGGGCAGACCGACTGGATGGGCACGTTGAGCGCCCCGGCCAGCCGCGCGGAGTCCGGCGGGGTGACTGTCGTGTCGCCGGTGCTCCAGAGGGACAGCCAGCTCGGCCGGGCCGGCCCGGTGGTCGCGTCCAGCCGGGTGAGCAGCTTGCTGCCCGGCACCAGCTGCTGGCACGCGACCGGGCACGCGCCGGGCACGAACGCCTCAGCCGCGGAGGCCAGCTGGGTGCCGTGGAACGGGGAGCCCAGGGTGATCACCCGCCGGGCCTTGTGCACGCCGCCGTCTTCCCGGGCCCACAGCAGGGTGGTGACCCCGCCCGCCGAGTAACCGATCACGTCAACCGACGGCGCGCCGCCGCGCAGGGCCTGGTTGACCGCGGCGTTCAGCACGCCGGCGTCGGCGATCAGGCTGCCGGTGCCGTTGCCCGGCAGGTGCAGCACGGTCGCCTTCCGGCCGGCCGCCCGGATCCGGCGGGCCAGCACCGACAGCGAACCCCGGCTCCCGCCGTACCCGGGGACCAGCAGCACCGGCCCGGGCCGGTCCTGCGCGGGAGTGCCGGCCACCGGGAGCGCCGGGCCGCCGCCCCCGCCCGAGACCAGGACGCCCACCACCAACGCCACCACGACCACGGCCACCAGCCCGGCCAGGCCGGCTACGAACAGCCGCCGCCGCGGCGACAACCGCCCGAGGAGGGGGGGCACGCTCACTGCCTGCCGTGATCGCGGTCAAAAAGGGGCGCCAGGTGGCAGAAATTGACCGTGATCATGAGGGCGGGGGCGGGGGCGGGGGCGGGTCGGAGCGGGATCATGAAGGGCTGACCCCGGTGGTGGAGGCGGACAGGCTGCGGGGGTCGCGGGCGGGCCAGGCGCCCCGCTCGGCGGAAGCCAGGAACTGGTCCACCGCCTCGTTGAACCGGTGCGGCTCCTCCAGATTCGCGGTGTGCCCGGTGCGCGGCAGTATGGCCAGCCCCGCGGTGGGAATGGTGCGCTTGAGCATGAGCGCCGCATCCAGGCAGCTCTCGTCCTCATCGCCCGCCAGCACCAGCAGCGGCGTGGTGATCCGGGCCAGCTCGTCGCGCAGCGCGTACAGCGACGGCCGGCCTGCCTGCACGCCGCGCATGGTCAGCGCGGAGCCCAGCGCCGAGTGCCCGGCCAGCGTGTCCGCGAACTCGGCCCAGCCCCGCGGGTTCTTGTTCTGGAACTGCACCCGGGCCGGCCCGACCGCGTACCAGCGCGCGACCTGCTCAGACCCTTCGTTCTCGAACGCCACCGCGATCGCCTCGCACTCGGCCCGGAACGCGGCCTGGCGTTCCGGGGCCGCACCGTAGCCCGTCCCGGCCACCACCGTGGACAGCACCCGGTCCGGATGCCGGAGCGTCAGGTGCAGCGCGGCGAAGCCGCCCATGGACAGGCCGACCACGTGCGCGGCCGCGATGCCCAGCCC
This sequence comes from uncultured Actinomycetes bacterium, assembly GCA_963718305.1. Taxonomy (GTDB): domain Bacteria; phylum Actinomycetota; class Actinomycetes; order Streptosporangiales; family Streptosporangiaceae; genus RYN-230. Next base: position 62,686 of record CAVQZG010000015.1, on the reverse strand, counting down.
GTCCAGCACCGCGACCGCGTCGGCCACCGCGCGCTCCTGGGAGTAGGCCGCCGGATCGGCGGGCACGCCGGACGGCGGATAGCCTCGCGCCGCGTAGGTCACGCACCGGTAGCGGGCCGAGAAGTACCGGACCTGCGGCTCCCAGCTCCGGTGATCCCCCGCGAACTCGTGCAGGAACAGCAGCGGGGTGCCGTGGCCCGTGCTCTCGGCGTGCAGGCTGATCCCGTCGCCGGTGGTGATGCCCGTGGTGGTGGTACCCGCGGTGGTGGTGCCCGTGGTGGTGTTGTTCAGCATCGGCGATCCGGGCTCCCCATGATGTGCTGGTACGTGCTGGCCGCCGCGGCCGCGGGATCGGCCGCCCGGAGCGCGGCCACGATCACGTCGTGCTGGCGGGCGGACTCCGCGTGCGTCCGGGCGACCTTGGGGCCGCCGTGCAGCGACGCCCACAGCAGCCGCATCAGGGACAGCAGCAGCGGGCTCCGCGCGTACTCATACACGCCGAAATGGAACTCGCGGTTCAGGGCGGCATACCGCGGGTCGTCCTCTCCCATGGCCCGCATCTGGTCGTTCAGCTCCTCCAGCCGGGCCAGGCCGGCCGCGTCGATCTTGCGCGCGGCCAGCGAGGCGCCGAGTGACTCCAGCGCCGCGCGGATCTGGAAGTTCTCCTCGACCGGGCCGTCGTCCGGCTCCACCACGGTGAACCCGCGGTGCGTGTCGCCGATCACCAGGCCCTCGGACTCCAGCCGCCGCATCGCCTCGCGTACCGGGGTCTGGCTGACCTGGAACCGCTGGGCCAGGTCCCGCTGCCGCAGCTGTTCGCCCGCGGCCAGCTCCCCGGTGATGATCTGCTCCCGGATGAGCGCCGCCACCATGTCGGTCTTGCTCACGTAGCCGGGCGCCGGGAGGACCCGTCCCGTCTCATGGCCCGTGCTTTGGCTGCCCGTGCTTTGGCTAGCCGTGGTCATCTGCCGCCTCCGTTAGTGGCGAGTTCCTGCACCCGGGCCGGGGTGAGTGGCAGCCGCCCGACGCTGCCCGCCAGCCCCAGCGCGTCCCGTACCGCGCTGGCCAGCACGGCACCCGCCGCGGAGACCCCGCCCTCGCCCGCCCCGCGCACCCCCAGCGGGTTGCCCGGGGCCGGTGAATCCTGGGTGATCAGGACGTCGATCGGCGGCACCTCGGCCGCGGTCGGCATCCGGTAATCCATGAACGTGGCCGACTGCGGCTGCCCGTTCTCGTCGTAGCAGAACTCTTCGAACAGCGCGCCGCCGATGCCCTGGGCCGCGCCACCGCGCAACTGGCCGGCCACCAGCGCCGGGTTGATCGCCCGCCCGACCTCGTAGGCGACCAGGTAGCGGAGGACCTGGACCGCACCGGTGCCCGGGTCCACGTCCACCACGGCGAGGTGCACCCCATACGGGTAGGTCATGTGCGCCACCTCGAAGCGGCGCCGCGCGGACAGCCCGGCCGGCTCCCCGGGCCGCAGGTAGGGGCTGGCCGGGGCGGTGGCCTGGGCCACCTCGGCCAGCGTGACCGACGCACCGGGATCGCCGCGGACACTGATCCGGCCGTCCTCGCTGACCAGGTCACCCGGGGCGGCCTCGAGCATCCGCGCGGCGACCTCGGCGGCCCGCTCCCGGACCGCGCCGGCCGCCGCGTGCACCGCGCTGCCCGCCACCACGGTGGACCGGGACGCCCACGACCCGCCGCCGAACGGCTGCCGGTCGGTGTCCCCGTTGACCACGCTCACCTGGTCCGGGTGCACGCCCAGGGCGTCCGCGGCGATCTGGGCCAGCACCGTCTCGATGCCCTGGCCCAGCGAGGTACCGCCGGAGAACACATGCACCGCCCCGGTCCGGCTGACCATCACGTCGGCGGTCTCCTGGGGGCCGAGCCCGCTCTTCTCCAGGAACGCGGCCACCCCGAGCCCGCGCCGCCGGCCCGCCCGGCGGCCCCGCTCCACCTCGCCGGGGTAACCGAGCCGGTCCGCTTCGGCCTGGGCCGCCGCCAGCAGCGCCGGGTAGTCGCCCGCGTCCAGGACGACATCGGTGCCCAGGGTGCTCATCGCGCGCTGGCACGGCAGTTCCGCGGGGTGGAGGAGGTTGCGGGAGCGAATTTCGTTGCGGCTGATTTTTAGTTCGTACGCGGCCACGTCGAGCAGTTGCTCGCGCGCGGCGCTGCCCTCGAACCGCCCGGGCGCGCGGTAGGTACCACATGGGGTCTTGCTGGTCAGCACCACCTGGATCCGGCCCCGGTAGGCGGGCACCCGGTACGGGCCGGGGAGCATGGCCACGGTCAGCTCGGGCACGATGATCCCGTGGGTGCGGCAGTAGGCACCGTTGTCGTGCACGATGTCGTCGCGCAGCCCGAGGATCCGGCCGCCGGTGTCGAAGGCCGCGGCGATCCGGTGGGCCTGCTGCCGGGAGTGGTTCACCGCCACCAGGTGCTCCGCGCGGTCCTCCACCCAGATCACCGGCCGTCGCAGCGTCCGGGCCAGCCACGGGACCAGGAAGTCCTCCGGGTAGAACTCACCGCGCGCGCCGAACCCGCCACCGGCGTCCACCGCGTGCACGTGGATCTGGGTTTCGTCCATGCCGAGCAACGAGCCGAGCAGGTCCCGGTTGAACACCGGCACCTTGGTCATCCCGAAGATCGACAGCGCGCCGGTGGCCGCGTCGATGTCGGCCAGCAGCGCGCGGGGCTCCAGCGGCACCGCGCCATGCCGCCCGATCTCCACCTCGATCTCCACCACGTGGTCGGCGCGGGCGAACGCCCCGGCCACATCCCCGAAGCCCAGGGTGAAGTCGGCGGCCACGTTGCCGCCGGGGAACAGCGCCGGGGAGCCGGGGGCGGCGGCCGCCGCGGCGTCCAGCACCGCGGGCGCCTCCTCGATGTCCAGGTCCACCAGCTCGGCGGCGTCCTCGGCCGCGTACGGATCCCCGGCCACCACGACCGCCACCGGCTCGCCCACATACCGCACCGTGCCGGTGGCCAGCACCGGCTGCAGGTAGGGGCGCAGGTCGGCCTCCTGGACCTGGAGCCGGACCGGGATGGCCAGCCCGGCCGGCAGGCTGGCCGCGGTCACCACCGTCACCACGCCGTCCGCCCGGGCGGCACGGCCGGTCCCGACCGCGCGCAGCCGGCCGTGCGCCACCGGGGAGCGGACCACCCGGGCCCACAGCTGGCCGGGCCGGGCGAAATCGGCGCCGAACCGCCCCTGGCCACGGAGCAGCCGGGGGTCTTCTTTGCGGGCGATGCTCGCGCCGATAACACCGCGGGGGAGGTTCGTGCCGATCATGGGCCCTCCGGGGCGCGCCGCCGCCGGGCGGTCTCCAGCACGGCCTCGACGATGCCCTGATAGCCGGTGCACCGGCACAGGTTGGCCGCGACCACCTCACGGATCTGCTGCTCGCTGGGCTCGGCGGCGTCCGCGCCCCGGGCCTGCTGCTCGGCCAGGTAACCCTCGGCCAGCATGAGGAATCCCGGGGTGCAGAATCCGCACTGCAGGCCGTGCCGGTCACTGAACGCCTGCTGCAGGTCGGACAGGTCGTCCCCGTCGGCCAGACCCTCGACCGTGGCGACCTCCTGGCCGTCCGCCTGCACCCCGAACATCAGGCAGGCCCGCGCGGGCACGCCGTCCACCAGCACCGTGCAGGCCCCGCAGATGCCGTGCTCACAGCCCAGGTGGGTGCCGGTGTACCCGAGGTCGTGCCGGAGCATGTCGGCCAGCGTCCGCCGGGATTCGACGGCCAGCTCGTGCTCCCGGCCGTTCACCCGGAGCCTGATGAGATGCAGATCCTTCATCTGGTGCTCCCGGCCGGGATCGCGGCGCAGATGTCCCAGGGCCGCACCGGGATGTGCTCGATGCCGGCCCCGAGCCGGCTCCGGCCAGCGCGTCGTTGACCGCGTTGAGCACGGCGGCCGGCGCGCCGATGGTGCCGCCCTCGCCCATGCCCTTGGCCCCGGTCTCGCTGAACGCGGACGGCGTCTCCAGGTGGACGATCTCGATAGGGCAGACCTCCGCGGCCGTCGGGGCGAGGTAGTCCATCAGGGTGGCGCTGCCCGGCTGCCCGTCCGGGTCGTAGCGGACCTGCTCCAGCAGCGCGGCGGCCACGCCCTGGGTCACGCCGCCGCGGACCTGCCCGTCCACGATCACCGGGTTGATCACCACGCCGCAGTCCTCCACCACCAGGTAGCGGCGGAGCCGGATCTCCCCGGTGCCCGGGTCGATGGCGACCAGGGCCGCATGGCAGGCGTTGGAGAACGTGCCCGGCGGGTCGAAGGATCCGCGGGCCTCCAGCCCGTACCGGAGCCCCTCCGGCAGCCGGTGCGCCTGGAAGTGCACGATCCGGGCCAGTTCGCTGACGGGGACGGCGGCGCTCTCGTCACCACGGACTGCGGCCAGGCCGTCGCGGAGCTCGATATCGGCGGGGCTGGCTTCCAGAAGGTGCGCGGCCACCTCCCGGAGCTGGGTGGCCACGCCGTCCGCGGCCCGGCGGGCCGCCCCGCCGCCGATCACGATCGAGCGGCTGCCCCAGGTGCCCCAGCCGTAGGAGGCCAGGTCGGTGTCGCCCTGGCGGAGCCTGACCTGCGCCGGGTGCACGCCGAGGCGGTCGGCCACGATCTGGGCGAACGTGGTCTCGTGACCCTGGCCGTGCCCGCAGGTCCCGGTGGTCACGATGACCCCGCCGGAGGGATCCATCCGGACCGCGGCGGTGTCGTACCCGGGGGTCATCCGCATCCGCCGCTGCGACATGGTGGGGGTGCCGTAGCCGGTCCGCTCGGAGAAGCAGGAGTAGCCGATGCCGGCCAGCCGCCCGGTGGCCCGCAGCCGGTCCCGTTCCCCGGGCCAGCCCGCCTCGGTGACACGCTTCTCGGCCAGGTCGAGGGACTCCTGGTAGCTGCCCTCGTCGTAGGTGATCCCGTTACAGCTGGTATACGGGAATTCACCGGGGCTGATCATGTTCCGGCGGCGGACGGCCAGCGGATCCAGGCCCAGCTGCGCCGCGGCCTTCTCCATGATCCGCTCCATGACCAGCACCAGTTGCGGGCGGGACACGCCACGGTAGGGCGCGGTGGGCGCCTTGTGGGTGGTGATGGCCCGGCCCCGGGCCCGGTAGGCGGGCACCTTGTAGATGCCGGGCAGTTCGGTGGCGGCCATCAGCGGCTCGACCGCGCAGGTGAACGGGAACGCGGAGTACGCGCCCACGTCGCACTCGATGTCGGCGGCCAGCCCCAGGATCCTGCCGTCCTGGCCGAACGCGGCGCGGACCCGGTAGCGCTGCTCGTGGCCGTGGAACGAGGCGGTCAGGTTCTCCTGCCGGTCCTCCACCCAGCGCACCGGGCGGCGCAGCCGCAGCGCGATCCCGGCCAGCATCACCTCCTCCCGGCCCGCCACGCACTTCAGCCCGAACCCCCCGCCCACGTCCGGGGCGATCACCCGGACCTGCTGCTCCACGATCCCGAACGCCTGGGCCACCGCCGACCGGACCTGGTGCGGGACCTGGGTGGAGACGTGCATGACGACCTGCTGGTCCCGCTCATCCCACTCGGCCAGGCAGGCCCGGCCCTCCATCGGCAGCGCGGCCAGCCGGCCGCTGCTCAGGGTGGCGGTGACCACGGCCGGCGCTTCATCGAAGATGGCCGCCAGTCGCTCATCGTCGAACATGGTCAGGTCCACCAGGCAGTTGCCGGGCGCCTGGTCGTGCACCTTCGGGGCGTCTGCGGCGGTGGCCGCGTCCAGGCTGGCCACCACCGGCTGCTCGGACCAGTCCACGTCGACCAGTTCGATGGCGTCCTCGGCGAGATACGGATCCTCGGCCAGCACCACGGCCACCGGCTCGCCGACGTGCCGGACCTGGCCGATGGCCAGCAGCGGCAGTGGGGTCGGCACGAACTCGGGCCGTTCCAGCACGGCCAGCAGGGCCGGGTCGCCCAGGTCCGCGGCGGTGAACGCGGCGGCCACGCCGGGCCGGGCCAGGGCGGGGGAGGTATCGATCGGCCCGAAGGTGGCGGCGGCGAACGGGCTGCGCACGAACGCCGCGTGCAGCGTCCCGGTGCGGGCCAGGTCGCCGGTGAACTTGCCCCGGCCGAGCAGCATCCGCCGGTCCTGGGTCCGGGCCACGGGCGCGCCGACCCAGGTCATGAGCGGCGGGTGGCTTCCGTGAGGGCCCGCTCCACCAGGGTGGCGGCCAGCTTCTTGCGGTATGCGGCGCTGCCGTGCCCGTCTGCGGGCGGGTCGATCTGGGCGGCGGCCAGCTCACCGGCGGCCCGCCAGGTGGCGGCGGTGGCCGGCTGGCCACTGAGGTCCGCGGTGTCCACCACGAACGGCAGCGGGCCGGTGCCGCCGAGGACGACCCGGACCTCGCGCGCGATGGTCCCAGCGTCCGCCAGGTCGGCGGTCACGGCCGCGGCGACCACCGCGAAATCCCCCTGGCGCTGGGCGAACTCGGTCAGCGCGGCATACCGGGCGGGCCGCGGGAAGTGCACCTCGGTGATCATCTCGTCCGGCTCCGCCGAGGTGGTGTAGAAACCCTCGAAGAACTCTGGCGCCGGGACCGTGCGCTGCCCTTCCGGGCCGGTCAGCGCCACGTTCGCCTCGAGCAGCACGGCGAGCAGGCACCACTCCGCGGCCGGGTCGGCATGCGCGATGCTGCCGCCGAACGTGCCCCGGGCCCGGATCGGGTAGTGCCCGATCCACCGGGCCGCCCGGGGCAGCACCCCGAAGCCGTCCAGCACCGCCGGGTCACGGCACAGTTCCACGGTGCGGTGCCGGGTCAGCGCGCCGATCCGCAGGCCGTCGGGGCCGGCCCGGAGGTACTCCAGCCCCGGGATCCGGGTCACGTCCACCAGCGCGGCCGGCCGGGCCAGCCGGAAGTTCATCATCGGAACCAGGCTCTGCCCGCCCGCCAGGATCTTTGCCCCGTCCCCGTGGTCGGTCAGTCTGTCGTCGGCCAGCCCGTGGTCGTCCAGGCCGTGGCCGGCCCGTGGTCGGTCAGCCCGTGATCGGCCAGCAGCGCGACGGTTTCCGGCACGGAGCGAGCGCGGTAGTAGCTGAACGGGGCGGGCTTCAACCGGCCTCCTCCCGGGGAGCACTCCGATTTGGTATACCATATGTCAAGGACGCCGCCGATGGCGCTTTGCCAGGAGTTGCCGATGCCGCACCCGTCTGTCCTGGCGGAAACTGTGCTGGTCGGACCGGGTCCGCCGGGGTCGGGCCGGTCTGGGTCGGGCCCGCCCGAGACAGGGCCGTCTGGGCCGGGGCCGGGCCCGTCTGGGTCGGGTCCGTCTGGGTACCTGAGGGTGCGGCTGGCCCGCCCGGACCGCCGCAACGCGCTGGACGCCGCCATGACCCGCGCGCTGCTGGACATCGTCCGCGCCGACCCCGCTGTCCTGCTGCTGATCGAGAGCACCGACCCCGCTGCGTTCTGCGCGGGCGCCGACCTGACTGTCCCGGACCGCGAGCGCGCAGAAGTCTCCGACCTGCTCTACCAGTGCTACGAGGCGATAGTGACCCGGCCTGGCCCGGTTATCGCGGTGGTCGAGGGGCCGGCCGTCGGGGGTGGCGCGCAGCTCGCGGGGGCCGCCGACCTGCGCATCGTCGGACCGCGCGGCCGATTCCGCTGGGTTGGGCCGCCCGGCCGGGACCTGGCGGTGGGGGCCTGGCTGCTGCCGGACCTGATCGGCCGGGGCGCCGCCCTGGAGCTCGCCCTGACCGGCCGGTGGGTGGAAGCCGCGGAGGCACAGCAACTGGGACTGGCGAACCTGGTCGTGGATGAGCCCGGAAAGGTCGCCGCGAAGCTGGCCCGCGGCCTGCTGGCCCGCGGCGCCGGCGCGACTGGGAACGTGAAGCTGATCGCGTCGGCCGGCGGCCTGCTGGAACGGTTGCGGGCCGAACGGGAGGCGAACCGGGCGGCCTGGGGCGAAGCGTGACCGGCTGGGGCGGAGCGTGACGGGTCACGGCGCGGCGGACCCGGGGTTCCCGGGCGGCCGCTGGACCTCGGCGGCCGCGTGGAGCCGGGCGGGATGGCGGATTCACGGGGACTCCGACGCCGCCGGGGCTGTTGACGAGCCCGTGGGCTGTGACGGGCCTGGGGTCGCTGACAGGCCTGTGGCCAGCAACGAGTCTGAGGCCAGTGACGGGCCCGGCGGCAGTGACTGGGCCTGGTCCGTCGCCACGATCCCGGAGTTGGCCGCCCGGTCGGCGCAGCGGGTCCCGGACCTGGTCGCGGTCAGCGTGGACGGCGAGAAGATCACTCACGGGCAGTTGGACGCCGAGGCCCGGCAGGCCGCCGGATGGCTTGCGGCCCGGCTGGACCGGGGGGAGCGGATGCTGCTGGCCGCCGGGACGAGCCTGGGCTTCCTGCGCTGGTACCTCGGAGCGCTCCGCGCGGGTGTGGTCGTGGTGCTGGCCAACCCCGGGTACACCGCGGCCGAGCTGGGGCACCTGGTGGCCGACTCCGGGGCCCGGCTGGCGGTCGCCGATCCAGGCCCGGCGCAGCGGCTGGCCGAGTTGAGGCTGGCCGAGTTGAGGTTGGCCGGACTGGAGCGGGCCGGAAGGGGCGAGCAGGCCGGGCCGGGGCTGGCCGCGCCGGAGCCGGCTGGCCTGGACGGGCTGAGCGGAAGAACCCGGCTGGAGGTTGTGCTGACCTCGGACCGGCCCGCAGAAGCCCTCGCGGGTCCGCCGCGCACCCTGCCCGCCCTGGCGGACACCGCGCTGCTCGCCTATACCTCTGGCACCACCGGGCGGCCCAAGGGCGTGCCGCTGACCCACCGGCAGCTCGCCGCGTCCATCCGGGGCGCCATGGCCGCCTGGCGGTGGACCGCCGGCGATGTGCTGGTGCACGCGCTGCCCTTGTTCCATCAGCACGGCCTGGGCGGCCTGCACGCCACACTGATCGCGGGATCCACCGCGCACCTGCGGTCCAGGTTCGACCCCGCCGATCTCATCGCCACGGTGCGGGCCGAAGGCGGAACGGTGCTATTCGGCGTACCCGTCACCTACCAGGCGCTACTCGACTCCACCGCAGGTGCATCTGCGCCCGGTCCCACTGCAGCCAATCCGACTGTCCCCGGTGCGACTGTCCCCGGTGCGACTGCGCCAGATGTGACTGTGCCCGGTGGGCCGGCGGCCGGGCGACCGCTGCTGCCCAGCCTGCGCCTCGCGGTCTGCGGCTCCGCTCCGCTCAGCCCGGCCCTGGCCGCCCAGCTGCCCGGGCTGCTTGGCTGTCTGCCGCTGATCCGGTACGGGACCACGGAAACCGGCCTCGACGTCTCCAATCCGGTGGACGCGCCCCGCCCGGATACCGTCGGCCTGCCGCTGCCCGGGGTGGACTGCCGGATCTGGTCCGCGGGCCGGGAGACGCTGCCCGGCACGGACGGTGAGATCCAGCTGCGCGGCCCGCAGGTCTTCGCCGGGTACTGGCACGACGCTGCGGCCACGGCGGAGGCCTTCACGGCCGACGGCTGGTTCCGCACCGGCGACCTCGGGGCCATCGACCCGGCCTGCGGTCACCTGGTCATCCGGGGCCGGACTAAGGAGCTGATCATCAGCGGCGGGCTGAACGTTTACCCACGCGAGGTGGAGCTTGCGCTGGAGCAGCACCCGTCGGTGGCCGAGGCGGCAGTCGCGGGGCTGCCACACCCGCGCTGGGGAGAGCAGGTGGCCGCCTGGATCGTGCCCCGTCCCGGCGCCTTGGTCGGCGAGGCCGAACTGGTGACGCACGCCAGGACGTTGCTGGCCGCCTACAAGTGCCCGAAACAGGTGTTCGCCGTAACCGCGCTACCCCGCAACCAACTCGGCAAGCTGAACCGGAGCGCCCTCACCGCCACGGCCGACCGCCTCCCGGATCACCCGCCCCTATAGCTGCCCACCCACCCCGGCCCCGTTGATCCCTGCCCGGGCCAGCCTCGCCGACTTTCACGCCGAACGTGCGCCTTAACCCGGCAAATCACCCAGCTTGGCGCACGTCGGGCGTGAAATGTCGGCGGGACCCAAGATCAATGTGACGGGTGATGTGCATGGTGCGGCTGGACGGGGACACTTAGGTGGCAGGGGTGGCACCCCGTGAGGTGGCAGGGCGGCGGCCCCGCGGGTGACAGGGCGGCGGCCTCGGGCCGTCAGTGCCTCGGGCAATCGTCGGGTCACGCCTCGGGCGACGCCACACGGCGCCGCGCAGTACCTCCGGCAACCGTCCGGTCAGGCCTCGGGCGGCCGTCCGGTCAGGTCGGGTATTGCGCCGGGTTCATGAGGTGCCGGAGAGCGGCGGATGGCTCCTGCGGAGTACGCGGCGTTCGGCGATATTTCCGTCATGTACGGGCAGGCCACGAGCCTTCCGCCAAACTGATATTTGGTATACCATCCTGCCAGCGCGCTGCCGTGGCCCGGCAGGCCTGGGCATGCGCAGCTGAACGCGCGTGTTGGAGGCCATGGACAGGCGTTACCGTGACGGCGTGACGGTTTGCCCGTGCCCGGCGGTCCGTACCAGCGGCCGGTGCCCGGCGGAAGGGGTCTGCGGTGGATCTTCACCTGGACGGAAAGGTGGCCCTGGTCACCGGGGCCAGCAAAGGTATTGGCCGGCACGTCGCTGAGCATCTCGCCGCTGAGGGCGCCGAAGTGGCCATTACCGCTCGGACGCCCGGGCCGCTGGAACTCACCGCCAAGGAAATCCAGGCCGCCACCGGCCGGCGGGTCCTGGCGCTGGCCGGGGACATGAGCGTCACCCCGGACGTGGCGCGCTGCGTGGCCGCGGCCGAGGACCGCCTCGGCCCTATCGACATCCTGGTCACCTGCGCGGGCAGCTCACCCGGCGGGTTGCTGGAGGACCTGACCGAAGACCAATGGATGTCCAGCCTGAACCTGAAGTTCATGGGTTACGTCCGCACGGTGCGCGCGGTCATCGGGCAGATGCGCGAGCGGGGCACCGGCTCGATCGTGCTGGTCGTCGGGAACGACGGGCTCAAGCCCAGCTACTGGGAGATGACCGCGGGCGTGGCGAACGCGGCGGACATCAACTTCGCGTCGTCGGTCGCCGAACAGTACGGGCGGTACGGGGTGCGGATCAACACGGTGAACCCGGGCCCGGTGAACACCGACCGGTGGGACACGCTGGAGAAGGCGTTCGCCCGGGACAAGGGCGTGAGCCAGGACCGGGCGCACCAGCTGGCGGAGGAGTCGATCCCGTTCGGCCGGATCTGCGAGCCGGCCGAGGTCGCCGCGCTGGTCACCTTCCTCGCCTCGCCGAGAGCCAGCTTCATCAACGGAGCCCACATCCCGGTGGATGGGGCCCAGCGCAAAGCGATCATGGACCGGTAGGGGCACAGCTGTGCAGCTGACCAGCGCGATCCGTATCAGCCGGCCTGCGCCCGAGGTGCTCGACGCGCTGCTGGACGCCGGAACGGTGGCCGCCTGCCTGCCGGGCAGCCGGCTCATCGGCGAAGTCGCGGACAACACTTACGCCGGGGAACTGCGGCTGCGGATCGGCCCGGTTCAGGCGGTCTACGCAGGCACCGTGCGCCTCGACAATGCCGACCGGGACGCGGGCACTGCCAGGCTGCACGCGTCCGGGTGGGAGCAGGGCGGCCAGGGCCGGGCGGACGCCAGCGTGACGCTGCGGGTGGAATCGCGCGGCGGCAGCACGCGCGTACTGATCAGCGCCGACCTGATGATCCGGGGCAAGGTCGCCGAGTACGCACCGGGCGCGATCGGCGACGTCAGCCAGCGCCTGGTCGAGCAGTTCGCCGGCAACGTCGAGCAGTTGCTCGCCACCCAGGCCAGCACGGGCCAGGCCAGCACGGCCCAGGTCGGCACGGGCCAGGGCGGCGCGACCCAGGCTGGGCGCCGGACGCGTTTCGCGAGCCCTGCGCGCTGGATGCCGCCGGGGCCCAATAAGCGGCCCGATAAACGGGCGGTTGCCGCCGCGGCGCTGCTGCTGGCCGGCGGGGCGCTGGCGGCCAGCGCGCTGGCGGCCCTGGCTGTGTGGCGCCGCCGCCACCCGGAACTTTCCCTACCCCCCGATACCCCGTGGTACATCTCGCACGAAGGGGCCCGCCATGGCTAACCCAACGACGGAAAGTGCTCAGCCTGAGCTGAGACCGCTGCAGATCGAGGCCAACGGCATCAACGTCATCACCGATGCCGAGCGTAAGGGCCACCCGCACGACCTGTTCTGGCCCTGGTTCGCGGCCAACATCTCGGTCCTCGGCCTGGGCTACGGCGCGTTCGTGCTCGGCTTCGGCGTCTCGTTCTGGCAGGCGATCGCGCTGGGGGTGATCGGGATCGTCGTCTCCTTCCTGCTCTGCGGATTCATCGCGGTGGCCGGTAAGCGGGGCTCGGCGCCGACCATGGTCCTCGGCCGGGCCGCCTTTGGAGTGCGCGGCAACAAGCTCCCCTCGCTGATCTCCTGGATACTCACGGTGGGCTGGGAGACCGTGCTGATCATCCTGGCCACGCTGGCCACGGCCACCGTGTTCGAACGGCTGGGCTGGGGCGGCGGCACCGGGGTCAAGGTGATCGCGCTGATCGTGGTGAGCGCGCTGACCGTGGTCGGCGGGGTGATGGGCTTCGACCTGATCATGCGGATGCAGACGGTGATCACCTGGGTCACCGGGATCCTGACCATTGTGTTCATCGCCCTGGTGGCCAACCACATCCACTGGCACACGGTGTCCGCGATCCCGGCCGGATCGCCGGAGAAGTTCATCGGCGCGCTGGTGTTCGTGATGACCGGCTTCGGGCTGGGCTGGGTGAACGCGGCCGCGGACTACTCCCGCTACCTGCCCCGGCGCTCCTCAGGCCGGGGCGTGATTGGCTGGACCACGTTCGGCTCCTCCATCGCCCCGATCTTCCTGCTGGTCTTCGGCCTGCTGCTGGCCGGCTCCTCGGCCAAGCTGAGCAGCGCGATCGGCGCGGACCCGGTCGGGGCGCTGACCACTCTGCTGCCCACCTGGTTCCTGGTCCCGTTCGCGATCGTGGCCGTGCTCGGCCTGGTCGGCGGATCGGTGCTGGACATCTACTCCTCCGGGCTGGCGCTACTCACCCTCGGAGTGCGCATCCCGCGCTACGCCGCCGCGCTGGTTGACGGCACGGTGATGGTGCTCGGCACCATCTACGTGGTGTTCGTGGCGCACAACTTCCTGGTCCAGTTCGAGGGGTTCCTGATCACCCTGGGCGTGCCCATCGCCGCCTGGTGCGGCATCATGCTGGCCGACATCATGCTGCGCCGGAAGGACTACGCCGAGCCGGATCTGTATGACCCGCGCGGCCGCTACGGCGACGTCCGGCTGGCCCCGCTGGCCATCATCGTGATCGCGACCGGGATTGGCTGGGGCCTGGTCACCAACCTCAACGCGAGCTGGCTCACCTGGCAGGGCTACCTGCTCGGCCCGCTGGGCCTGGGTGGCAAGAGCGGCGCGTGGGCCTTCGCGAACCTGGGCGTGCTGGTTGCGCTGGTCATCGGGTTCGTCGCGGCCTGGGCGCTCGACCTCGCACCGGTCCGGGCTCAGGAGTCCCGGCCCGTGCTCGCCCCGGCCACGGCCACGGGCAGTTGAGTAAACCCGCGGGCTGCCTGGCGGTCATCGACATGCAGCGGGTGTTCGGTGAGCCAGGCAGCCCCTGGCTCATCCCGCGGTTCGGCGAGATCGTCAAGCCCGTCCGCGATCTGGTCGCGGCGTTCCAGCCGGACGTCGTGTTCACCCGGTTCATCGCGCCCGCCGCCCCGGCGGGGGCCTGGCAGCGGTACTACGAGGCGTGGCCGTTCGCACTCCAGCCGCCCGACGCGCGGATCTTCGAGCTGGTGGACGAGTTCGCCGCCGGCGCCGGGCCGACCGCGGACTCGACCACGTTCACCAAGTGGGGCCCGGAGCTGGCCCGCCGCGTCGGACCGGCCAACGAGCTGGTCCTGGCCGGGGTGTCCACCGACTGCTGCGTGCTGTCCACCGCGGTGGCCGCGGCCGATGCGGGCGTCGTGGTCCGGGTCGTCGCCGACGCGTGCGCGGGAGTGGACGACGACAGCCACCGGAAAGCGCTGGATATCCTCCGGCTCTACGCCCCGCTGGTCGAGGTGGTCAGCCTGGATGATGTCCTGGGCGGATGATCCAGGGCCAGGCCTGCCAGGACCACGACCGCCAGGACCGGGCGGCCGGCGCGCTGTACGGGCTGGCCGTGGGCGACGCGCTCGGCATGCCCACCGAGTCGCTGCCCCGGCCGGAGATCGCAGCCCGGTACGGCCCGCTGCTGGAGGAGTTCCAGCCCGGCGCGCCGGACCAGCCGCTCGCCCCGGGCCTGCCCGCCGGGACCATCACCGACGACACCGAGCAGGCCCTGCTGCTCGCGCGCCTGATCATCCAGGGGAAGGGCGGGATCGACGAGGCAGACTTCGCCCGCCAGCTGCTGGCCTGGGAAGAGGACATGCGGGCCCGCGGCTCGCTGAGCCTGCTGGGCCCCTCCACCAAGAGGGCCCTGTCCGCGCTGCTCACCGGGACTCCCATCACGGAGAGCGGCCTCAACGGGACCACCAACGGCGCGGCCATGCGGATCACCCCCGTCGGCGTGGCCACCCCGGCCGGGGACCTGGACGTCCTTGTCGGGCGGGTGGTGATGGCCAGCCGGGTCACGCACAACACCGGCGTCGCGCTGGCCGGGGCCGCCGCGGTCGCCGCGGCGGTCAGCGCCGGGGTGGCCGGCGCGACGGTACCGGAGGCGACCGGGGCCGCCGTGACCGCCGCCCGCCGCGCCGCGGGGCAGGGCCGCTGGGTGGCGGCCGCCGACGTGGCGGCCCGGATCACCTGGGCCACCGGGCTGACCGCCGGGCGGCCCGCGGACGAGGTGCTGGACCTGGTGGACATGCTGGTCGGCACCAGCCTGGCCACGCAGGAGTCGGTGCCCGCCGCATTCGCCATGCTGGCCGCCGCCCCGGACGACCCCTGGCTGGCCTGCCGGATGGCGGCGTCGGCGGGCGGGGACACCGACACGATCGCCGCGATCGCCGGCGCGATCGGCGGCGCCTGCCACGGGACGACGGCCTTCCCGGAGCAGGCCCGGGTCACGGTCAGCGCGGTCAACGGGCTGGAACTGGACGAGCTGGCCGCCGGGCTGCTCGCGGTCCGCGACTCATGACGATCCAGCGGCTCCTGTACCTCGGCAACGTCGTCGTGGACATCGTGCTGGACGTGCCGGCCCTGCCGCGGCGCGGCGGCGATGTGCTGGCCCGCGGGTCCCAGCTGGCCCCGGGCGGCGGGTTCAACGTGATGGCCGCGGCGGCCCGGCAGGGCCTGCCCGTGGCCTACGCGGGGGCGCACGGCAGCGGGCCGTTCGCCGACCTGGCCCGCGCCGGGCTGGCCGCGGAGGGCAT
The DNA here is from genome assembly GCA_963718305.1 of uncultured Actinomycetes bacterium. Classification (GTDB taxonomy): domain Bacteria; phylum Actinomycetota; class Actinomycetes; order Streptosporangiales; family Streptosporangiaceae; genus RYN-230. Next base: position 47,339 of record CAVQZG010000015.1, on the reverse strand, counting down.
CGAGGTGCTCCAGCCGGCCAGGCCGGACACCGACACCGGCTTCGTGGTCGCCGTGGTGGACGACGCGGCCGAGCGGACGTTCCTGACCAGCCGGGGTGCCGAGGCCACGCTGACCGCGGCGGACCTGGCGGGCGTGCCCGCCCGGCCCGGCGACGCCGCCGGCCTGTCCGGGTACGGGCTGGTGCACCCCAGCAACCGCGCCGCGCTGCTCGGCTGGCTGGACCGGCTGCCGGACGCGGCCACGGTGGTGTTCGATCCCGGCCCGCTGGTCACGTCGATCCCGCCGGACGCGCTGGACCGGGTGCTCCGCCGGGCGGACTGGCTGACCTGCAACGCGCGCGAGGCCCTCCTGCTGACCGGCCAGGCCCGCCCGGCCGATGCGCTGCGCGCGCTGGCGGATCGCGTCGCCGGTCACGGCCGACCCGGCGCGGGCGTGCTGGTCCGCACCGGACCGGACGGCTGCCTGCTGGCTTTTTCCGCAACGAACACCGTCGCGGTGCCCGGCTTCCCGGTCACCGAACTCGACTCCAACGGGGCGGGCGACACGCACACCGGAGCCTTCATCGCCGCGCTGGCCGCGGGCGCGGACGCCCGGCAGGCCGCCCGGCGCGCCAATGCCGCGGCCGCGTTCTCGGTGACCAGGCGCGGGCCGGCCACCGCCCCTACCACCACTGAACTGGCACAGTTCCTTTCTGGTGTCATGAACCCGGGGCGATGAACACTTTCTCTGCGGTGGTGTAAGAACACGCCAATCGTGGAATAGAGCTTCCCGTAATTGATCAATTACGGGGGGAGATCAATGCCTGTGCAAACCCAGGCACGTAAGGCCGTTAGCCGCAAATCCGCGGCGACCGCGCGTACCAGAGCGATTCGCAGCAGTGCGGCCAAGAATGCCGCCAGTAATCGGAAACCCAGGACCAACGCGAAGGCGACCGCCGCCCGGCCAGTGCGGGGCGCGGCCACGGGGGCGAAGAGCATGCGGACCACAGGAGCCGCCGCGAGGACCGTGTCCTCCGCGGCCGTGAAGGTTGCCTCGTCGGCGACCCAGATGGCGGCGGCGGCCACCAAGGCCACCTCGTCAGCGAAGACCATGTCCACCGCCATGCAGGCGATGAACACCGCGACCAAGACGATGTCCAGCGCCATGCAGGCCATGAACATCGCCACCAAGGCCATGTCGTCCGCGGCCAAGGCGCTGACTGGCGCCGCGATGACGATCTCGGCCGCGCCCGCCGCCACGGGGACGCGGACCCGGGCGGCCGCGAAGCCACGGACAGCAGCCAAGCCACGGACAGCAGCGAAGCCCAGGACGGCCAAGCCGAGGACCACCGCGAAGTCCCGGACGGCGGCCAAGCCGAGGACCACCGCGAAGTCCCGGACGGCGGCCAAGCCGAGGACCACCGCGAAGTCCCGTACCGCAGCGAAGCCGGGGACGACCGCCGCGAAGTCGCGGAGCACGGTCCGGTCCGCGACCACGGCTAAGCCGCGCGCGGCGGCCAAGGCCCGGACCACGGCGCGGACGTCTACCGCCGCCGCGACCGGAGGCAGCGCCCGGCGTGCGGCGACCGCGAGCCGGCCGACCGCGAGCCGGACCGGCGCGAGCCGGCCACCGCGAGCCGGGCCACCGCGAGCCGGACGGTGAGCCGAGGCCGCAGCGCCGTGCGGCCCAGGACGGCCGCGTCATCCCGGTCCACCGCGAGGCTGAAGACGGCGGCGCGGCCCGGCACCGCACTAAAGCCGAAGCCCATCGCCTCGGCAAAGGCGATGGCCTCGGCCAAGCCGAAGATGGCGGCTACGCCCACGGTGCTGGCCAAACCCAAGCTGGCCAACCAAGCTGGCCCAATCCAAGCTGGCCAAGCCCAGGAAGGCCGCCAAGTCCAAGTCCGCCGTGGCAGCGAAGCCGCGCACGGCGATCAAGCCGAGGACCACGGCGCGGCCGGGCCTGGCCGCAAAGCCAGGGCTGGCCAAGAAGGCGGGCGCGGCAAAGCCGGGGATGGCCAGGCCGGCCGCTTCACGGCCCGCGCTGACCCGCCCAAGTTCGGCCCGCCCAGGTCCGGCCCGCCCAAGTCCGGCCCGTCCGGGGATCCCGGCCGTCAGCCCGGGTGGCTCGCAGCCGGGCAACGGCACGGCTGCCGCGCCGGGTACCGACCGCTACCGCGACATGCTGGCCGGCCTCATGCGCTGAGGCGGCCAGGCCGCGAAGGATGCGGCGATGCCGTAGTGAGCCCAGCGGCCGGCTGGCCGGGTGCAGCGCCTGACACAGGCGCCGCGGAGACCCGGCCACGCCGGCCGCTGGGCTTGTCTGGGCCCGGGCACCCGCAGTCCCGCGTCTCTCTGGTTCCCGCGCCTGCCTGGTTCCCGACGCCTCCCTGGCTCCTGCTGCTCCCACCTCCGCGTCCGCCGTGATCTACGTCCCATGACATATACCTATCTAATAGGTCTACTTTCTAGGAAAATCGGGTACCGTCCCCCGGGGGGCTCGCACTGATCGTGGTGCGGGCCCCCCGTCATCCTCCGAGGAAGGTAGGCGCCCATGCACACCAGGTCATCAGTTCGCGGCAGTCACCCGGCGCGGCCCCGGCCCACCCGGCGGCCCCTGCGGGCCGTGGCGGCCGCACTGCTCGCCGGGGCGATCCCCGCGGCACTGGCGGGGACGGGTCTGGCGGTGGCCGGGCCGGCCGCGGCGGCCACCCCGACCGCCCCGCCCCCGGTCACGGTGCTCACTGCGGGCGCGGACCACGGCCAGGGGGACATCTTCATCTCCCCGTTCGGGGACACGTCCAGTTACGCCAACGGCGCGGAGATCATCAACAACGCGGGCCACGTGGTCTGGTTCCACCCGGTGCCGGCCGGGCAGGAAGCGGCCGATTTCCGCACCCAGACTTACCGGGGACACCCCGTCCTCACCTGGTGGCAGGGCACCGGCCTGGGTGGCCAGTCCAGCGGGACCGATTACATCTATAACGACCATTATCGGCAAATCGCCACCGTGCAGGCGGGTAACGGCTATTCCGCGGACGGGCACGAGTTCCTCATCACGCCCTGGAACACCGCGCTGATCCTGGCCTATACCACCACCACCGCCAATCTGACCTCTATCGGCGGGCCGCCGGATCAGGAAGTCATTGACGGGATCGTCCAGGAAGTAGACATCCGCACGGGCCGGGTGCTGTTCCAGTGGAACAGCGCGGATCACGTCCCGTACAGCCAGAGCGAGCAGCCGCTACCCGCCTCGGCCAGCACGCCGTGGGACTGGTTCCACGTCAACGCGGTGCACCTGGACACCGACGGGAACCTGCTGATCGACGCCCGGGACACCTGGACCACCTACAAGGTGAGCCTGCGCACCGGGAAGATCATCTGGCAGCTGGGCGGCAAGGACAGCTCGTTCGCCATCAAGGCCGCGCCCGGGCAGGTGCTGGACAGTGCGGGCGAGGCGTTCGCGTGGCAGCACGACCCGGAGGCGGTCGGCCACGACACCTACACGTTCTTCGACAACGAGTCGTCGGGCACCCCGGAACTGCCGTACAGCCGGGCTATCACCGTCCGGCTCAACGAGCACGCCAGGACCGCGACCCTCGTCGCCTCCGACGACCAGCCTGCGGGCCTGTCCGCCGCCTCCCAGGGGAACGTGCAGACCACCCGCAACCGTGACCTGTTCGTCGGCTGGGGCATCCTGCCCTACATCTCGGAGTTCAGCCCGTCGGGACAGCTGCTGTTCAACGCCGAGTTCCCGGCCGGGGTCAACACCTACCGGGCCTACCGGCTGCCCTGGCCGCCAGCCGATGGCCGCCACTAGCCGGTCCTGAACGCCCCGGGGCATCCACCGCGTCCGGCCGCGCGGTGGATGCCCCCTCCCTCAGCCGTCCGGGCGGCTGTACCCTCCCGAGGTGAGGGTGGGGGAGGGGCGTATGGAGATACCCAAACCGTCAGACGCGGACAAAGACTTCTTCCGGTCTGTGCTCCCGGACGATCCGGAGATCGAGATCAAGCCGATGTTCGGCAACCTGGGCGCGTTCGTGCACGGGAACATGTTCGCCGGGCTGTTCGGGCCCGACGTGGGCGTGCGCCTCGATGAGGCCCGGCGCGAGGAACTGGCGGCGGTGGACGGCAGCGGGCCGTTCGGGCCGGCCGGGCGGCCGATGGGCGGCTACCTGAGCCTGCCCCGGGGCTGGCGCGCCACCCCGGACGTCGCCGCGGGCTGGGTGGAGCGGGCGCATGGATATGTGGCGGCCCTGCCACCGAAGCAGAAGAAGCCCAGGCCGGGGAAGTCAGGGCCGGGTAAGCCGAAGTAGCCCAGCCGGGGCTCGCTTAGAGCGGCCGGCCGTCCAGGGGCCGGCCCGCCCGGTTGATCCAGAAGGTGAGCTGGATGAGCAGGGCGGACAGGGCCCAGCCCGCGACCACGTCGGTGAACCAGTGGTAGTCGCACCACACGAGCGCGGCCCCGACCCCCAGCCAGAGCAGGGCCAGGCCAGCCAGGGCCAGGTACCGGGTCCGGGCCGGCTGGCCCGCCACCAGCATCAGCACGGCCAGCGAGAAGCAGATGCACGCGGTGCTGGTGTGCCCGGAGGGGAAGACCCCCAGCTGGCCGGGGAGGACCGCGGGGAGCCCCGGCCCGGGGCGGCCGATAATGATCTTCGCGGGAATGACCGTGCCCAGCAGCAGCACCACCCCGGTCAAGGCGATGAGCACGGGCCGCAGCGTATGCCGCCGGATGGCCAGGGCCAGCGCGACCGCCGCGAGTACCGGTACGGCCACGGTGTCCATGCCCAGGTCGGTGAGCAGTTGCGCGGGGCGGTGCGGGGCGTCGCTCAGCCACCGCCACGCGGGCGAATCCGCCCGGGCCAGCACGGCCACGCGGATCCGCTCGTCCAGGGCGGTCAGCGGGCCGTGCACCAGGACATCGATGGTCAGGATGACCAGGATCAGGAGCAGGGCGCCGGAGATCAGCCGGGAGTAGGGCGGGGTCGCCGGACGGCGCGGCGGGGCGGGTGCCTCACCCACCACCTCCGCGCTGACCTGGTCCGCGCTGGCCTCGTCCACTCATCGTGAGGGTACCCGGGGCCGGGCATCGAGCGGCGCGGGCAGCTGGCCTGGTCAGGCGACCTGGTCAGCTGGGCCAGTCAGCGAGGCTGCTCAGCGGGTCCACGGGGGAGTGAACCAGGATCCGTCCGGGAGGACGCCGGCGAACCCGACCGTCGTGGTGACCCACGCGGTGGCCGGGCTGTCGGCCGGGTTGCTGGCCCCGAACTGAGCGCCGGCCGGGACCAGGACCACGTCCCCGGGCGCGGCGTCCGCCGTCTCTCCGTCCACGGTGACCCGGAGCGTCCCGCCGAGGATGTACAGCACCTCCTCCCGGGACACGTGGTGCGGCACGCCCTCGGTGCGGCCGGGGATCTCGATGTGCCAGGCGCACAGCTCCCGGCTGCCGCGCGCGGGGCTGGCGTAGGACGTGAAGCTGGTGCCGTGCATCTGGTGCACGACGGACTGGGTGGCGCGGATGACCGGCATGGTGTGCTCCTCAGCAGAATTTAAGCAAGTAGCTTGCCTAATATGTTCAAGCTACTTGCCTAATCTGTCAAGCTGGGAGCATGCAGCAGCATGACCCTGAGGCTCTGGCGGTCGGGCTCCTGTCGGTGAGCCGGGCCCTGGTGGACGGCATCACGGCGGGGGTGCAGGCCCGTGGCTTCGGCGACGTGCGTCCCGCGCACGGGTTCGCGTTCGCCCGGCTCGCCCCGGATGGGGCGACCATCACCGAGCTGGCCGAGCATCTCGACGTCACCCGGCAGGCCGCGGCCCAGCTGGTGGACGAGCTCGTGGCCAAGGGCTACGTGCAGCGCGGCCGCCACCCGGACGACGCCCGCGCCCGGCTGATCACGCTGACCAGCAAGGGCTGGGCCTGCACCCGGGCCGCCGAGGCAGCCATCGCGGACACCGTGCGCCCGTGGGCGGCCGTCCTCGGCGAGCAGCGGCTGCGAGCCCTCCAGGACGACCTGCTCCGCATCGCGCCGCACGGCCCCCTGCGGCCCACCTGGTAATTCGCTCGCCGGGCGCGAAGGGGCCCGATACGTTTGGCGACATGGTGGCATTCGCGGAGGTGCTGCAGGCGGCGGGCCCGGATCCGGACCTCGCCGGGCCACTGGCCCTGTTCGGGCGGTTCGCCGGGGCCTGGGACATCGAATGGCGCGGCGCGGACCAGGACGGCCAGCCGGCCACCATGCGGGGCGACCTGCACTTCGGCTGGGTGCTGGGCGGCCGGGCCGTCCAGGACGTGTGGCGGGTGCCCTCGTCCGGTGCCGCCCCGCCCGGGCTGCGGCCGTTTTACGGCACCACGGTGCGCTTCTACGATCCGGCCCTCGGCGCCTGGCGATCGACCTGGATCGATCCCCTCAACGGCCGGGTCCGCCGGTTCATCGGCCGGCCCGACGGCGCCGACATCATCCTCGACGGGCTGGATGACGAGCCGGCCGAGCGCTGGTGTTTCCGCGACATCGCCCCCGGGCCTGCGCCGGAGTCCTTCCGGTGGACCGGAGAAGTCTCCACGGACGGCCGCAGGACCTGGCGGCTGGACGAGGAGATGCTGATCCGCCGCCGTCCCCGGTGACCTGAGTCCTCAGTGATCTGAGCCACCCCGCCGGGTGCCGGCCGGGCGGTGGGGTACCGGGCATGGTTTAGCCTGAGGCGGCCCTATGCCCGCCGCCGTGATCATCATCAATCCCACCCGGATCCGTGACCAGCGCCGGCTCCGGCGTGAAGGCTGCCGGGCGGCGCGGGCAGCGGGCTGGGCACTCTCGTTCGCCGTGACCAGCCACCAGGACCGGGGCGTCGAGCTGGCGCGCGGCGCGGTTGCGGCCGGGGCCCGCCTGGTGGTGGCGGCAGGCGGCGACGGCACCGTCCGGGCCTGCGCGCACGCCCTGGCCGGCACCGGGGTGCCGCTGGCCATCGTGCCGCGCGGCACGGCCAACCTGGCCGCCCGGGCGCTGCGGATACCGGCCCGGCTGGACGCTGCCCTCGCGACCGGGTTCGGCGGGCAGGACCGCCAGATCGATCTGGCGGAGGCTGATGGGATGCCGTTCGCGGCCATGGCCGGGATCGGGCTCGACGCCGCGGTCGTGGATAGCACCCCCGACCTGCTCAAACGGCGCCTCGGCTGGATGGCTTACGCGGCCGGCGGGGTGATCCGGCTCGCCGGGCACCGGCGCACGTTCACCGTGCGCCTGGATGATGGCCCGCCGCTGACCCGGCTGGCCAGGTCCGTGGTGGTGGGCAACGTCGGGCTCCTGCCGGGTGGCTTCGCGCTGCTGCCGGACGCCCGGCTGGACGACGACCTGCTCGACGTGGGGATCCTCGCTCCCGCGAGCCCGGCCGGCTGGGGCATGGTCGCCCAGCGGGTGGTCACCGGCAGCCGCCGTGATGACCGGAACCTGCAACGGTACCGGGCCCGCCGGGTCGAGATCCAGGCCGACGCTGAGCTGCCGCGGGAGGTCGACGGGGAGGTCATCAGCCTGGGCCGATCGCTCACCGTCACGGTGCGCCCGGGCGCTCTGGTGGTCAGGGTGCCGGGTGAGTTAGAGATCGCCTAGCCGGGGAAGTGCGGGGGGAGCATGCCGAAGGCCGGTGTCCCTGCCCCCGGAGGTGGATGACGTGGAGATCAAGATGGTGCTGTTCCTGCCCCGCGACGCCGCGAGCGTGCCGGTCAGCCGTCAGGTCCTCGATGGCTGCCTGGAGACTCTCGGCGTGACCGAGGACACCCGGACCGACATCGCCCTGGCCCTCGGTGAGGCATGCGCCAACGTCGTCCAGCACGCCGGGTCCGGGGTGGACTACGAGGTGCTGGCCACGGCCCGGGACGGAAAGTGCGTCATCGAGGTGGTCAACAGCGGGGACCGCGGTCAGGCGGCGGTGCCCGCCGGCCCGGCCCTCGGGCCGCCCTCGGCGGAGCCGGTCCCGGTCACCGCCGAGCACGGCCGCGGCCTGAAGATCATCGATGCCGTGGTCGACAGCCTGGAGCTGACCGGCGACGGCCGTGATGGGACCACGGTGCACTTCGAGAAGAACCTGAACTGGCTGCCTGGCGCGGCCGGAGAGCATCTGTTCAGCGCCCACTCCTAGCGACGGCCCCATCGGCCGCGGTGGACCAGCTCGTCCAGGCTCCGGCGCTTGATCACCTTGGCGGAGCCGCCCTGGTCGGCCGCGGGATCCGGATGGCCGATGGCCACCGCGCCGATCGGCAGGTAGTTACCGGGCACTCCGTAGAGCTCGCGGAACTCGCCGATCTGCTGCGGGGGAATGCCGAAGAACAGTGCGCCGAGGCCCTCGTTGACCACGGCGAGCAGCATGAGGAGCGCAGTAAAACCGGTGTCAATGTCCCAGTAAGGCACCGGCCAGTGCGCCTCGTCGCGGTCCGTCCAGCCCTTGTCCTGGCGCGCGTAACGGTCGAGGTAGATGTCCTTGCACGACAGCGGCACAACCACCAGCGGCGCGTGGGTGACCGGCTCGAAGGACGGACCGGTGTGGTCCTCATCACCGTGGTAGCGCGACAGCAGCTCCCAGAACGGGCCCAGCTGCTCCGGGCCCTGCAAGGTCATCAGCGCGTAGCCCTGGCTGAACCCGGCGGACGGCGCCTTGTTCGCGGCGGCCAGGATCCGCTCAACGGATTCCTCGGCGACGGGCTCGTCGGTATAGGCGCGCACCATCCGCCGCCGCCGGATCACATCCTGAAATTCCATGCCAGACACCTTAGGACGCCCGCCGCCGGCCTCCAGGCGCCGCCCGCTAGCCTGGGCTGCTCTCCTTGAGGACGGCCAGGATGTTTCCGGCCGGGTCCCGGAACCAGGCGATGTCTGGCCCGTAGCCGCGGCTGATCCCCTTGCTGTCCTGGGCCGCGCCGTCATAGCGCTCGAACGTCACGCCCCGGGCGGTCAGCTCGTCCACCGCGGCGTCGATGTCGTTGACCGGGAAGTTGAGGATCGTGTAGTCCGCCGGGACGTGACCGGGCTTCGGGTAGACCAGCGTGTCCCGGCCGCCGGCCAGGTGCAGGGTCAGCAGGCCGTTGTGCTCCGAGGTGGCGATGCCGAGTACGTCGCCGTAGAACTTCTGGGCCGCCTGCAGGTCACCCACGGCGAAGCCGCTGAAGGCCCTGGTGTTCGCGAACATGGTCATGCCGGTCCTCTCGCCGGGTTACCCGCCCGGGCTGTTCTGTTCCGCCGGTGTGCCGTCCACGCCGGATTCCCTGGTTGAGACGATCCCGCCGGGCCGGACTCACCGCTGCCCGCCCGCCTCCACATGGCCCGGTTCCACGCCGCTCTCGCGGCGCCGGTAGCGTTGGATGATCAAGAGCGCGCCGCGGCCGTGATGACGCGAGAGCGTTGGGCCTGCGCCCGCAACCCCAGCAGAGGAGCCCGCCGTACCGGACGAGGAGACAGGCCAGCCGGGACGGTGGCCGCAGGCCGCGGAGGACAGCCCTGCGCGGGTGCCGCCTCCGCTCCCAGACCTGCTGCCTGCGCCCGGTGCTCCAGGACGCATTGCTCTGGGACGCTGTGCGCCGGGCTGCCGTGCCACGGCGGGCCCTGCCGCGGCGCAGGCCGGAAGGCTCTGCGGCAGGCGGCTCGCCGGAAGCACCGGAGCTGTCTGGTGCGGCCGGTTACTCGCCGCCGCCCCCGGAGGTGCTGACCCGGGTCCTGGACGCGCTGCGGGAGCTCTGACGGTCCGGGGCCTCCGCAGGGAGGCCCAGGGCACCGCGCGTGACGGGGCACGGCGTCGCGGCGCCTAGACTGCCGTGCCGTGCCCCGCCACCTTCACAGCCCGTTCCGCGACATGCCGGTTGAGGTGGCTATTCTCACGGCGATCTCGTTCACGGTCGCGCTCGGTTTCGGGATCGTCGCCCCGGACATCCCCGCGTTCGGGCGCCACTTCGGGGTCAGCACCGCCTCGGCCGCCGGTGTGGTCAGCGCGTTCGCTCTGCTCCGGGTGGCCGGGGCCCTGCCCGCCGGGCGCCTGGTGGACCGCTTCGGCGAGCACCGCATCATGGCCATCGGTATCGCCGTGGTCGCGGCCAGCAGCGTGCTCGCCGGGCTGTCCGGATCGTTCGTGCAGCTCATCATCCTGCGCGGGATCGGCGGCCTGGGCTCGGCGATGTTCAGCGTCAGCGCCCAGACCCTGCTGCTGATCAGCGTGCCCGACGACCAGCGGGGCCGGGCCAGCGGCCTGTACTCGGGCGGGTTCCTGGTGGGCGGGATCAGCGGCCCGGCGGTCGGCGGCCTCCTCGCCGCCTGGTCCCTGCGGGCGCCGTTCTTCGTCTACGGCGGCATGCTCATCGTGCCGGCCGTGATCGCCGCGGTGGTGCTGCGGGACCCGCCACGGCGGGTTCCGAGCGATGCCCGGCCGCCGCGGCGGTTCGCCGGGATGGCCCGCGCGCTGCGGAGCCGCGCCTACCGCGCCGCGGCCACCGCGAACCTGGCCGACGGTTTCGCCACCGTGGGCGTGCGCAGCGCCATCGTGCCGCTGTTCGTCCGCGACGTCTTGCACCGGTCGGCGGTGTGGACAGGCATCGGGTTCCTGACCGTCGCCGTACTGAATGCCGCGGCGCTGCTGCCCGCCGGGTGGGCCGCTGACCGGCTCGGCAGGCGCCCGGTCATCGTGGTCGGCTGCAGCGTGTCGGCCGCTGGCCTGGTCGCGCTGAGCGTCTTGCCCGGGCTCTGGGGGTACATGACCGCACTGGCCATCCTGGGCCTCGGATCGGGACTGCTCGACGTCGCCCCGGCCGCGATGATCGGCGACATCCTGGGCGGGCAGGGCGGCATTGTGATCGCCTCCTACCAGATGGCTGGGGACTTCGGCGCCGTCGCCGGGCCCGTGACCGCCGGCTACCTCGTGGACGCTGCCTCCTACGGGGCGGCGTTCGGTCTGGCCGCCGGGGTCCTCGCCGTGGCCGCCGTACTCGGCCTCCTGGCCCCGGAAACCCGGCCGCGCGGCCCTGCTCGCCCAGAAGCCGAGCGCGCCCCGACCCGCCAGCGGTAGCCAGCGCGAGGCGGCTTAGCGCACGGTGGCGGCGGCCGCGGTGAGAAGGCCAATCCTGGGTAGCTGCCGGCGCATGACGACATCGAGTGAGCAGCCCGGCCTATCCGCTCAGCCTGAACCGGCGGGCATGAATCTCCAGACTGACGAGGCGAAGGCGACGGTCGCGGAGATCAAGGCCGAGAACGAGGCCCTGAAAGCGGCGGACCGGGCCGCCGAAGCACAGGCAGAAGCGGCCGCGGACCAGGCGAAGCAGCTGGCCGAGGCGACGGAGGAAGTGCTGGAGGAACTCAAGGAGATGAAGGAAGGAACCGCGACGGCGTGACCGGAGGCGCTTGCTGAACCCCTCGCCGCCCCGGCGGTGCCATCCGCCTGGCCAGCAGTCAGGCCACCCTCAGGCTCCGGCCCGTAGCCGGAGCCTGAGGGTGGTACCTGTGATCAAGCCCGCACCGCGCGCCCCGGTTTGGCGTGGCGGCGGCGCGGGGCGGGCTTGCGGGTGGCCGGCCCAGGGACCGGGAGCCGGGGATCGAACAGCCATCCGGCGTGCAGCTTTTGCTCGACCGCATGGAAAAGGGGTGTGTCTGCCTGCCGGGACGCGGAATCCCGGTACTCGTAGGCCGGGTGATGGAGGGTAGCTATGGCGGTAGTACACCGTGTGCTGGCGCGGTAACCGAGTAAGGAACGGCTCGCGCCAGCCTTCCCGAATCCGGCGCATGTCCGGCTATGGGGAAAGTGGCCGGTAGGTCCCGTTAGGCAGGCGATGACCGACCGTCCGGGGCGGCCTCACCGGGCCAGGTGGCACCGAAGGGGTTCACCGCGTGGGCGTAGGCTGTTGTCAGGGTCTTGACCATGCGCACCGGATTGGTTCTCCAAGACGCCCGGGATGATTTTGACCGCGCCCGGCGGCGGGCGAACTGGGCCAAGCTGGCTGGGTGGCTGCACGGTCGTCCATCCAGCCGCTTGCCGGTGCTGGGTGAGGTCCCGATCATCACGGGCGCGGAGCGGTCAGGGGTGCGGCGCCTGGAGTATGAGCGTGTAGGCCGCCTGGGGGCGGGTGGCGAGGCGATGGTGCCGATCGGGCAGATCGTCGGAACGGTCGAGCCCACGAGGTGCTTCGACCGTCATTTCCGGCCCACCTCCGGGGTGCCGCGAACGCGCTTTGAGCGCATAGCCGCCGAGATCCGGTCCGGCCGCGGAATGGACCCGGTGGAGCTGTACCGATGTGGCGGCCAGTACTACGTACTCGACGGGCACCACCGCGTCGCTGTCGCCCGCGCGCGCGGCGAGCGTTGGGTCTGGGCGAACATCACCGAGGTCCGCCTGAACTACCCAGGCGCGCCGAATATCAGCTAATAAGACTGTCAGCGGCTCCTCACCGGTAGAGGCCACTCTGCCAGCTTTATGGCCGGGAGCGTCCTAAATCTTCCGGCAAGCTCACCTATAGCCGCTTAGTTGGTGTTCTGGCAGGCTGGCACGGTGGCAGGCTTTGACGAGCTCGTGACCGAGGCGCTGACCGCACCGTTCTCCGGCTGGGATTTCTCCTGGCTGGACCGCCGCTCCTGGACCGAGCCACTGCCGTGGGACTACAGCGCCCGCGTCGCGGCCCTGGCCCGCAGTGCCCGGACGATGCTGGACATGGGCACGGGCGGCGGCGAGGCCCTATCCGGGCTTCCGGACCGCACGCCGCGCACCATTGCGACCGAGGCATGGCCGCCCAATGTGCCGGTGGCCGGGCGGCGCCTGCTGCCGCTCGGCATTCCCGTGATCCAGGACGAGGCAGCTCGCGACAACATGGATCAGGACGGGGCTAACGACGGCGGTCGCCTGCCGTTCCGCCACGGGTCGTTGGATCTGATATGCAACCGGCACGAGTCATTCCTTGCTCTCGAGGTCAGCCGCGTTCTCGCGCCGGGCGGCACCTTCGTGACCCAGCAGGTCGATTACCACGACACCGACGACCTAGCCCAGATACTTGGAATCGAGACGCCAGAGGAGCCGGACAGCTGGATCGGGCTGGCCGAGCGACAGGTCACCGAAGCGGGGCTAGTGATCGAGGAAGCTGCTAGGGCCGATCAGCGCATCCGCTTCGACGACATCGCGGCGGTCGTCTTCTACCTGAAGGCCGTCAGCTGGTCAATCCCGGGGTACAGCCTCGAGAAATACCGGGACCGCCTCCGCGCCCTGTACGAGGACGCCAGCGCCTGGCCGGTCGTGACCAGCGGGCACAGGTTCCTTCTCGTCGCGTCCAAGCCCGGCTGAGGCGCCACGGCCACTATCGCGCCGCGCGCCTGGCACACTCGACGGTCGCGCGCCCGTACCTACACGCATGTGCTGGCGCAGATCGTTCGCTGACTCCTGGCTTACAGGAGGCTATCGTCCGTGGCGGTGCAGGAGATAGCCGAGTGCGCTGCTGGCGGGAATCAGCGCGGCGGGCACCAGGTTGATGGGCACCCTGGCGACGCGGGGGAGGTGGCCTGGCTCGTCTTCGACGTCGGCGCCGGGGATGGCCAGCGCGGGGAAGAACGGCACCCATGCGATCGCGGAAAGCAGCGCGGCGGTGGCCACGGCCGTGTCGTGGTCGCTTGCTCGCTGGCCGGGCCGCCACAGCAGCCAGAGCGCAAGGAGCTGGGATCCGGTCACCGTTCCCCACCCGGTGGCGTTATGGAACCGGGCGTGCGGCGGCCAGGCCGGGTTGAGCACATGGGTGGAGTTGAGATCGGCCCGCCCGGTGCCGATGATCGTGCCGATCGCCGCGCCGCTGAGGATCAGACGGCTAATTCTCATGCCCCTACCTGCCCTCCCGGCCGGTCCCGATGGGCTGCGTCGCCGGCAGTGCGGCGGATGCGTGTGGCGGATCGGGCTGCCTGGCGGCGCGATAGCTCGCGGGGCAGCAGCGGAAGCGCCCGCATCGCGATCCGGTAGGCCCGGCCGGGGAAGACCAGCGGCACGCCGCGGTCAAAGCCCGCCAGCGCCTCGCGCGCACACTGGACCGCGCTGATCCGCAGGAACTGCGGCGGGCCGCCGGTCATCCCGCCCGCCGATCCGGCGATCTGGTCGAACTCGCTATCCACCGGGCCGGGGCAGACCTGGGTGACCACCACCCCGGTGCCCGTGAGATCCGCGCGCAGTGCCTCGCTGAAACCGTCCATGAAATGCTTGCTGGCCGAATACGCCGCAGCCGCGGGCATCACCGTCAGCCCGGCCCCCGAGCCCATGTTCAGCACTCCCCCTCGCCCGCGTTCCACCATCGCGGGCACCAGGGCCGTGGTCAGCTGTGCGACCGCCAGCACATTGGTGCGCAGCATGGTCCGGATCCGTGCCCAGTCCGCCTGGTCGGCCAGGGCCTGATCGCCGACGCCAGCGTTGTTCACCAGGACGTCCACGGCCCCGGCCTGCTCACCTGCTTCGGCCAGGGCCCGGTCCACGTCCTTCTCATCGGACAGATCGACGGGCAGGGTCAGTACCTGCAGCTGCGGGTGCCTTGCCAGCAGCCAGGTCCGCAGCTCCTCGAGCCGCCCTGCCCGCCGGGCCAGCAAAATGAGCGACCTGGCCCGCGGCGCGAGCTGCACCGCCAGCTCACGGCCGATCCCCGCCGAGGCGCCGGTGACCAGGACGGCGCCGCCATCGATTGGAGAACGCGCGTTGTCAGCCACGATCACATTTTCCGTCCGCTGACCTGCGGTTCACAAGGTTGCGGCCGGGCACGGCAACAGATCGCTTCGTGACCTGGGTGGACCTGCGTGGACTTGAACCACGGACCTCTTCTTTATCAGGGTGTCGGCGTTCAGGGCCGCCCGACCGCCTTGCGACGCTGACGTGGGCATTCCTATGCTGCGCCTGCCCGCGTCTACGTTCATTGTCCCGCGCTTACCCGTATCAGCCTCGGCGCTCTAGGGAGCGACCGTGACTACCCGTGGGCGCTCCTCCCGTCGGGTACACAACGGGCACGGCAGCGCCGGAGCCAGCGTCGGGCGCAGTCAACCGGAACCACACATCTGCTGGTGGCGCGCCTGGGGCTCGAACCCAGAACCGACGGATTAAAAGTCCGCTGCTCTACCATTGAGCTAACGCGCCGCAGGCGCCGGCGGGCCGGCGCCATCGGACGAAGCGTACCGAGTGAAGCGGTGATCCGCGTAGCCGTGGTGGTCCCGGAACTGGTCAGGCCCGCGGGCGGATGGGCGGGATCGGCTTATGGGGGTGGCGCCGCGGGCCGGACCACAGCGCCGGGACCGCGTTGACGGCCTTGGCCACGGCGTAGGCGGCCTGCTCGTAGTTGACCCGCCAGCCGACGTAGTCCGGCCAGGCGTCGGCGGGGGTGCGCTCGACCGGGAAGTTCACCTTCTCCAGGGTGGCGATCCCCTCCAGGAAGTCCTCGTAAGTCAGGCTGATGCCCTGGGCGGGGTCGGCCATCTCCGGCACAGGTATGCCCATGGCCCGGGCCACTTCGGTGAAGCACTGGAACCCGCCGCGCAGGCACAGCCGGGCCGCCACGGTGGGCGCGGCCTCCGGAGACAGGGCCAGGTACATGGCCGCCGAGTCGAGCACCGCGAGCAGCGCGGTCACCCAGGACGACAGCGGCCGGGGGGAGCGGAACCGGACCAGCGGCAGGTAGGTGGTGTGGCTCTCGGCGATGTCGGCCGCCCAGCGCTCCCACTGGTCGTACAGGTCAGGCAGGGTGTTGATGGTGGACGCGCCCGAACCCAGGGCGTAGTGGGTCCGGGCCAGCAGCTCCGGGCCCCACGAGGGCACCCCGGCCCGCGCGTTCAGCAGCGCGACGTCCGTCTCGCGGCGGTTGAAGGCCGAGTACAGGGTGGGCAGGTAGGCGATCTGCAGGGTGACCGTGACCAGCCCGATCAGGGCGGCCGCGTACAGGATGAGGCGGACAGCCGCCCCGCTCTCGGTGAAGTCGCCGGAGAACCAGAAGGCTGGCCCGGCGTTGTCGAAGGACAGCGTGACCCCGCCCTGCGTGAACGGCCACAGCAGCAGCCCGAATCCGATGTACGCCACCAGCAGCCAGGCCAGCAGCTGGCAGAGCAGCAGGATGGCGGCCTCCGCGGCCAGGATCCGGTCGCGCCGGTGATAGTTCTTGACCGGCGCAGTCAGCAGCTGGAACCCGGCGTGGACGAGCCGGTTGACCCAGATCATCAGCCGCCCGCCGACCGGGCGGGGCACGATCAGCGTCCCGACCAGGCTGATGCAGTCGATGACGATCAGGAACAGCCCGACGACACCGGCCAGGATGCGCCCGTACTCCGGCACCATCACGGCAGCCCCCGCTAGGCCGGCGCGTCGATCGGGACCTGGGCCGCGACGTCCGGGTGCCGCTCCAGCCAGGCCCGCGCGAACGGGCAGGCCGGCACGACGGTCAGTCCCTGGCTGGCCGCGTACCCGACCGCCGCGCGCACGAGCTCGCCGCCGACGCCGTGCCCTTCCATGGCATCCGGCACGCCGGTATGCAGCAGGACCATCCGTTCGCCGCGCAGCCGGTACACAAGCTCCGCAACGGAACCTCCCGCGCGGTACTCGAACCGGGAATCGTCTGGGTCGTGGGTCACCTGAGAAGAGTCGATCACGTGGACCATCGTCTCAGGACGGGACTGGCCTGTGCGCTGGGTGGATGCGAAGCTGGCCTGACCAGCACGTCACCCGGGGTGGAGTCATGACCGTGGCCAGTACCGAACAGGTCGATCTGGACGTCCTCGCCGAGATCCAGCAGCGGGTCCTGTGGCTGGCCACCCGCATCGTGGACGCGGCCAATCACGACCGCGA
Source organism: uncultured Actinomycetes bacterium (assembly GCA_963718305.1). GTDB lineage: Bacteria > Actinomycetota > Actinomycetes > Streptosporangiales > Streptosporangiaceae > RYN-230. The sequence goes on along the minus strand of CAVQZG010000015.1, from coordinate 30,554 downwards.
CACCGGGGACGGCGTCAAGGTGGGCGGGCACCAGGCCTCCAGCGCCAGCCTGGTCAGCGTGATGACCGCGCTGTACTTCGCGTACCTGGACGCGCCGGACAAGGTCAGCGTGAAGCCGCACGCCTCCCCGGTGTACCACGCGATCCAGTACCTGCTCGGCCGCCTGGACCGCGGCTACCTGCCGTCGCTCCGCGCGTTCGGCGGCCTGCAGGCCTACCCGAGCCGGACCAAGGACCCGGACGGCCCGGACTTCTCCACCGGGTCCGTCGGGCTGGGCGCGGCCGCGCCGCTGTTCGCCGCCACGGCCCGCCGGTACGTGGACGCCCACTTCGGCCCGCGGCCGCGCAGCCGGTTCATCTCCCTGATCGGCGACGCCGAACTGGACGAGGGCAACATCTGGGAGGCGGTCGCCGATCCCGCCACGGACGGGCTCGGCAACGTCATGTGGGTCGTGGACCTGAACCGGCAGTCGCTGGACCGGGTGGTGCCCGGGATGCGCATCGCCCAGTGGGAGCAGCAGTTCACCGCGGCTGGCTGGCACGTCGTGGAGGCGAAGTACGGCGCGGCCCTCCAGGAGGCCTTCACCCGGCCTGGCGGCGCCGCCCTGCGGGACTGGATCGACGCGCTGCCCAACGAGCACTACCAGTCGCTGTTCGGCCTGGCCCCGGCCGACGTCCGGGCCCGTTTCCTGGACGGCGCCCCGGACGAGGTCCGCGGGTTCTGTGCCGGACTGTCCGACGACGAGCTGGCCGCCCTGGTCACCGACCTGGCCGGGCATGACCTGCGTTCGCTGCTCGGCGCGTTCGCCGCCTGCGACGCGGAGAAGGACCGGCCAAGCGTGGTCTTCGCGTACACGGTCAAGGGCTGGGGACTGCCCATCGCCGGCAACCCGCGCAACCACTCGGCGCTGCTCACCACCACCCAGATGGACGAGATGCGGGCCCGGCTGGGGCTGTCCGCGGACACCGAATGGGACCGCTTCGACCCGATGACCCCGGCAGGACAGTGGGCCGCCGCGCGGCGTGAGCACCTGGCCCGCCCGCCCCGGCCCTCTGCTCTTCACCACGGTGCTGCCGGGCCGCTGGCCGTGACCGTGCCCGACTCCACCGGCCTGCGCACCAGCCGCGCGCTGTCGACCCAGGAGGCCTTCGGCCGGATCCTGGTGGACCTGTCCCGGGACGAGGCCGTGGCGCCTTACCTGGTCACCGCGGCACCCGACGTGGCCACGTCGACCAACCTGGCCGGCTTCATCAACCGCACCAAGGTATTCAGCCCGGACGCCCGGCGGTCGTGGAGCGAGGACGCCGTGCTGAAGTGGGCCGAGGGCCCGGACGGTCACCACATCGAGCTGGGCATCAGCGAGATGAACCTGTTCCTGCTGCTCGGCCAGCTCGGCCTGGCCTGGGACCTGTCGGACCAGCCGCTGCTGCCGGTAGGCACGGTGTACGACCCGTTCGTGCTCCGCGGCCTGGACGCCTTCATCTACTCGGTGTACTCCGGCGCCCGGTTCATCGTGGCCGGCACCCCGTCCGGGATCACCCTGGCCCCGGAGGGCGGCGCGCACCAGTCCACCATCACCGCCTCCGTCGGCCTGGAACTGCCCGGCGTCACGTTCATCGAGCCCGCCTACGGCACCGCCCTGGACTGGCTGATGTGCGGCGCCCTGCAGGGCATCGCCACGGCCAACGCGGCCGCGCCCGTTCCGCCCCGGGGCGGGGCGCCGGTCATGGAGGACGGCTCGTACTACTTCCGGCTCACCACCCGGAGCCTCGATCAGCAGCCATTCCAGGCCGCGCGGGACCGGCTGGGCGACGCGGTCCTGCGCCGCCAGGTCCTCGCGGGCGCCTACCGGCTGGTCGACGCCGGCCCGCCCGCCGACGGCACGCCCATGGTGCACCTGGCCGGCTGCGGCGCGGTACTCCCGGAGGTGCTGGCCGCCGCGGCCGAACTGGGGGAGGAGGGCATCGCCGCCAACGTGGTCGACGTGACCTCGGCGGACCGGCTCTACCGGGCCTGGCAGCGGACGCTGCGCCAGGGAGTGCGCACCGCCACGGTGCCGTCCATACCCGGCGCGCTTCGCTCTGCTTTCCTGGGCAGGTCTTTCGCTGACCGGGCGCCGATCGTCACCGTGCACGACGCCGCCTCGCACACGCTGAGCTGGCTGGGCTCCGCCCTCGGGGTGCCCGCGGTCAGCCTCGGGGTGGACGGTTTCGGCCAGTCCGGGTCGGTCAGCGACCTGTACCGGGCGCACGACCTGGACTCCGGCTCCATCGTCAACGCCGCCCTGGCCGCCTTGTCCTTGAGGTAAGCCGGGGCCCTCAGGGCCCGCCGCCTGGGTCAGCGGAAGGCGCTGATGCCGGTGAGGACCTGGCCCAGGGTCAGCGCGTGCACCTCCTCGGTGCCCTCGTAGGTGAGCACCGACTCCAGGTTGTTGGCGTGCCGGATCACCGGGTACTCCAGCGTGATCCCGTTGGCCCCGAGAATGGTCCGGGCCTGCCGGGCGATCTCGATGGCCGCCCGGACGTTGCTCATCTTGCCCAGGCTGACCTGCTCGGGAGTCAGCTCCCCGGCCTCCTTGAGCCGGCCCAGGTGCAGCGCGATCAGCTGGGCCCGCGACAGGTCGGCCAGCATCCAGGCCAGCTTGCCCTGGGTGAGCTGGAAGCCGCCGATCGGCTGGCCGAACTGCTCCCGGGTCCGGGCGTAGTCCACCGCTGCGTCCAGGCAGGCCCGGGCCGCCCCGGTGACCCCCCAGATGATGCCGAACCGCGCCTCGGTCAGGCAGGACAGCGGCCCCTTCAGCCCCACCACCCCGGGCAGCATGGCGTCCGCAGGCAGCTTCACGTCGTCGAAGTGCAGTTCCGCGGTGATCGACGCGCGCAGCGACATCTTCTTGTGGATCGCGCGGGAGGTGAACCCGCGCGCCGCCCGCGGGACCAGGAAACCCCGGATCCCCTCCGGAGTCTGGGCCCACACCACGGCGATATCCGCCACTGACCCGTTGGTGATCCACATTTTGGAACCGGAGAGCACCCAGCCGGTTCCGTTATGGATAGCTTTGGTCGTCATGCTGGACGGATCGCTTCCGTGATCGGGCTCGGTCAGCCCGAAGCAGCCGATCGCCTCACCCGCGGCCATCCGGGGCAGCCATTCCTCTTTCTGTTCCGGGGAGCCGTATTTCCAGATCGGGAACATGGCCAGCGAGCCCTGGACGGAGACCAGGCTGCGCAGCCCGGAATCGGCCGCTTCCAGTTCGCGGCACGCGACTCCGTACGCCACCGAGCCCATGCCCGCGCAGCCGTAGCCGGTCAGGTGCATGCCGAGCAGCCCTAGCTTGCCGAGTTCTGGGGCGACCTCACGGGGCAGCGTCCCCGCCTCGAACCAGTCCGCGATATGCGGCATCACCCGCTCGGCGGTAAAGGCCCGCACCGTATCGCGGACCAGCACCTCGTCGGAGCTCAGTTGCTGGTCGACGCGAAGCAGGTCGAGGTCGTGGCCAGGCTGGCCGGCGGCGTGCGTGGGCATGGCGGGTCCTTCCGGTCACTCACTAACTCCCGCGCCCAGCGTATGCGTGCCGCGTTCGGCTGTCTGGACCCGGTCCGAGCGGGAATGATCGGGGCATGAACGAGGCCAATAGGAGTAAGCGGCTAATCCGGACACGGAAAGGTCGGCTCGTGGCCGGCGTCTGCTCCGGGCTCGGCGAATACGCCGGAATCGACCCCACCGTGGTCCGGCTGATCTTCGTCGCCTTGGCGCTGGTGACGTTCGGCGTCTTCGTGCTGGCGTACCTGGCGGCGTGGATCGTCATCCCAGAGGAAGGGGAGGGCGCGTCGATCGCCGAGAACCTGATCAAGAAGACGGGTGGCAGCTAGCCGGGTGCGCACCGACCGGTCCCGCGGGGCCCGGTGGGCTGATCCGCGGCGGGGGCCCTTTTCTGGAGCGTGTTCGGGCACCGGGGTGACGCTGGCCGTGGTTACGGGCTCGGGCCCGGTGGTTTCGGCGAGCTCGGTGGTTTCGGCGGCCTCGGTGGTTTCCGTGGCTTCGGCGGGTGGCGCCGGCGCGGACAGGCCGGTGCCTCGCTCGGCCACCGGCAGGTTGAGCACCGGCGGCCCGGTGGCCGGTCCTTCGACGGTTGGTGCTTGAGTGGCCGGTGCTTGAGTGGCCGGTGCTTGAGTGGCCAGTGTGCTGGTGGCGGGTGCGCCGGCGGGTGGTGGCCCAGCAGGCCCGGGCGGGAGCTGGGCGGGCGATGCCGCTGCTGGAGCGGTGGCCGGCGATGGCGCGGCCGCGGCGACGCCGGTCTCCCGCCCGCTCATCAGCAAGCCGATCAGCTCCGTGTGCCGGCGGGTCCAGTCGGTGGCCAGGGCCGCGGCGGCCAGCAGGCCCAGCAACCCGGCCAGGGCGACCGCCCCGGTCGGCCCGATCCGCTGGGCGACCGCACCGCCGGTCAGGATGCCCAGGGCCTGCGCGGCCAGCAGCCCGGACTGGGCGACCGCGAACGCGCGCACCCGGCGCGCGGCGGGCAGGGCCGTGACGAACGCCGCGGCCGCCGCCAGTTGGTAGGCGCCACCCGCGCCGGCCAGAACCCAGAGCAGGATCAGGACCGGCAGCGGCGGGTGGGCCAGGCTGAAGATCAGCGGCGCGCAGGACAGCATGGCCAGCCAGCCCATCGGCCGCAACCGGTCTGAGGGGCGCAGCAGCCGCCCGATCACGAACCCGCCGATCACCGTGCCGGCCGGCATGGCCGCCATGAGCAGGCCGATGGTGGCTGCGCCGCCGCCGAGCGTGTGCGCGTACGGGGCGGCCAGGGCCTCCGGCACCACGGTGAACCCGGCCAGCCAGCCGAACAGCACCAGGGTCCGCAGCACCGGGCTGCCGAACACGGCGGCCGTGCCCTCCCAGGTGATTTCCCACGGTGAGGGACGGCCGGTGCTGGGCGGGGGTGCGGGCCGCGGGCGCACCCCGCACGCGAGGATGCCGGCCGACAGGCTGAACGACAGCGAGTCCAGGGCCAGGGCCCGGTACGGCCCGAGCGCTGCGACCAGGCCGCCGCCGGCCAGGAAGCCGGCAATCTGGCTGAGCTGAGTGGTGTGGCTGCCGATCACGGTGCCCAGCGGGTACTTCTCTCCCGGCAGCACCTCGGGCAGCAGCGCCGACCGGGCCGACGAGAACGGCGTGCCGAGCAGGACGGTGCTGAAGAACAACAAGCACAACCCGGCGAACGGCAGGCCTCGCAGCGCCATCAGGGCCACCAGCCCGGCCCGGATGAGGTCCAGGGTGATCATCAGCTGCTGGCGCGGGACCAGGTCGGCCAGGCCCGACAGGGCCGGGCCGCCGAGCACGGGCGGCAGGTAGGTCAGGGCGTACGCCGCCGCGGTGAGGAACGGTGATCCAGTCCGGGCGTACACCACGAAGGCGATGGCGACCTGCGCGAACTGATCGCCCGCGCAAGACAGGGCCTGGGCGGACCACAGCGCGCGGAACTCGCTGACGGCGAACACATCGCGGCAGGCCACCGGGTGGTCGCCGGGTTGCCGATGCCGGCCTGGCTGCGATGCGTGCGCCCGCCTCCGGGAAAGCGGGGGGTGCTCTCCGTTGTGCACGGGTGGCTCTTCTCTGCTGTTGCTGCGTCTGGTCTCCGGCATCCGGGGTCGCCAGAGCGGATCGCATTCCTTCTTTCACGCTGTGTTATCGAACGTGGGTACACGGGCCCCAGTTCGGTGACCGGCAGTAGTGACTGTAAGTCGTGAGTCGATTGCCTACCGTGTCGAATTTTTAGCAAATGCGCAAGGGGTTCCTGCATGATCGTCTTAGTTCCGGTGATCACGGATGTCATGGGCGTATTGGTAGGTAGGCCCTGACCAGCGGGGAAGGCTCGTGGCTGGCGGCAAGGGCGCGTGTGGGACAGGTGTGGTTTCCTGTGCGGACACGTCTGGGCACGGGTCTGGACGGGGTTTTGGCGGAGTTCCGGACAGGCCCTGGGCGGGTTGTGGGCGGCTGGGCCGAGCGGTTGTGCGGCCACTCGCGCGGCGTCCTGCGGGACCCTCGCGACGTCTGCGGGGGAACGCTTTGGCGGTCACGCCGGTTGTCCCCTATGCTGGGGCAGTCCCCGACGGCGGGCGCCAAGGGTCACGGCGGCGGCGGCCGTCACCGGCCCCCATCGTCTAGTGGCCTAGGACACCGCCCTTTCAAGGCGGCGGCACGGGTTCGAATCCCGTTGGGGGCACCGTCGGCCGATGGCCGGCACCGATGGTCCTGTAGAGCAGCCGGTTAGCTCGCCACCCTGTCAAGGTGGAGGTCGCGGGTTCAAGTCCCGTCAGGACCGCTTGGCTCAGACCGCCCGTGATGTTTGGGCGCAACGGCGGTCAGTCACGGTCAGGTAGCTCAGTTGGTACGAGCGTCCGCCTGAAAAGCGGAAGGTCGGCGGTTCGACCCCGCCCCTGACCACCTCTTCTCGTAGCATCGGCCAGCCCTCTCACCTGCGAGAACGCAGGAGGAGAGGGATTTTCTATGGCCTTGCGAGTGATCATCTCTAGGTTCTCTGACCTGCGGAAACGCTCAGGCGCGGATGAGTTCGCTGTAGCGGAACCGCAGGAAGAGAGAAAAACGATGGCCATCACACAACCGCGTCCCCGGCGGGTCAAGCCCCTGGATGCCGGGCCGTTCGCACCTGAGATCGGATCGTTCCGCCTGCACCTGGCGGCCGAGGGCAAGGCGCCGAAGACGGTGCGGACCTATGTTGAGGCGGTGGCGTGGTTCGCTGCCGCTCACCTGATCGAGCGCACCAGGTGCACCCAGTGGGACGAGGTCAGCTGCCATGACGTGCAGCGATGGCTGATCCATCTGCTCACCCGGTACAGCGACGCTTATGCCAGCAATCAGTTCCGGGCTCTGCAGCAGTTCTTCCGCTGGCTGGCGGACGAGGAACAGCTCGCGGACCCGATGGCCGGGCTGCGTGCCCCGAAGGTGCGCGAGAAGCTGGTGCCGGTGTTCACCAGCGAAGAACTTTCGGGCTGGCGAAGGCGTGCCAGGGCCGGTCGTTCGGCCAGCGGCGTGACGCCGCGATCTTCGCGGTGCTGACGGCGACGGGGATCCGGGCGGGGGAGCTGGCCGGGATCCGCTACGACCCGCTCGACCCGCGCCGCAGTGATCTGGATCTGTGGGCCCGGGAGATCACTGTGCGCGGTAAGGGCGGCAGGGCGCGGGTGGTCAGGATCGGCCACGAGGCCGCCCGTGCGCTGGATCGGTATACGCGGGTGCGGTCCCGGCATGGTCAGGCGTGGCGGCGCGAGCTGTGGCTGGGGATGAACAACCGGGGGCCGATGACGGCGAACGGGATCTACCAGATGATCAGCCGCCGCGGCCAGCAGGCCGGGATCGATGCGTGGACGCACCGGTTCCGGCATCACTTCAGCCATACCTGGCTGGACCGCGGCGGCAGCGAAGGGGACCTGATGGAGCTGAATGGCTGGTCCTCTCCGCAGATGCTGCGCCGCTATGGCGCTAGCGCCCGCAGGCCCGCGCCCGCCGCACCTACGACCGGATCATGGAAAGCGGCCATAACTGGTGATGTCATAAGGGCGGCGGGCCGGACCCGTACTGAGTCACACTCAAATGCCGATGTGAGTGACTGTCGGCCGGTGAATTTTTGGAAGCGATGCTCGGTCCTCATTCAGCTGGCTAGCAGCTCTTCCAGGCGTTCGGCTATTGGCCATGCACCATCGGAGCTGTTGGAAATTACGGTGCAGGTGATACTTGTTGCAGGGTCGTGCACGCTGCGGAAAGAGACACCAGCGTCGCACCCTTCCAGGATGACGGTATCGTCGTGTCTTCCCAGCCAGAAACCAAGACCATAGCGTTTCGACTCCGCTGGGACGTCGCTGCGGGGACGCACCATTTCGGTTACCCAGCGGCTTGGCACGATCTTCCCGGTGAACAGCGATTGCCAGAAAGCAGTGATGTCAGCGATGGTGGAGTAGATGCCGCCGTCTCCGCTGCCCCGTACCGGCAGGTGGAACACGTTCGTCCGCGACCTGCCTGCGAGGGGCAGGTAGCCCAGCGCGGTACCGGCCGGGAGTTCGTCAGACCGCAGGAACCCGGTGTCTGCCATCCCGGCCGGCCTGCACACGCGCTCGGCCACGAGCCGGGGGAAAGCAACACCGCTCACCCGCTCGGCGATCAGCGCGAGCACGACGTAGCCGCTGTTGCAGTAACAGAACCGCTCGTCCGGGGGAAACCTGGCCCGGTGACCGCCGAGCACCGCCAGGTACTGCCCGGTTGTCGCTAGCTCATGCGGCGGCACAGTCAGCACATAGTCGGTGACCTCGTGGCCGGCCTCTTCGTCGAGGTAGTCACCAATGCCCGACCGGTGCGACAGCAGATGTCCGATCGTGACGTCATCGCCGATCAGCGGCAGATCGGTGCCCAGCACCGAACGCGCAGTCGTGGACATGTCCAGCGCGTGGTCATCAATCAAGCTGACCACGGTGAGCGCGGTGAGCCCTTTCGTGCCGCTGGCGATCGCGAACCGGGTAGCGACCGTATTCGGCAGCTGATGAGCACGGTCCGCGAAACCAAACGCCTCAGCGAATACCATCTCACCGCCGCGGTCCACCGAAACGACACCCGCGAAACCGTGCTGATCAGCAACCAGGCCGATCGCTTCTGACCAGGGCAGCATCCGGGGAGCCTACAGTCATGCCGTCCCCATAGCCAGGAAATGCCCAGCCGCGCAGGTCCGCAATGCCCCCGGTCCAGGCCTTCAGCCGGCCATCTTGCCCGATTCAGAAATACTGAGCCCGCGACAGAACGTCCGGTCTATGCCGCGGATAGGGCGCTATGTTCGGCACGATGTGATTGTTTGCGCCACAACTGCGTTGACAGATACCTAGTGGTCGCGCCCGTTAATTCGTCGGGGTGGCTGGCTGAGCCAGGCGGTGGGGTCGGCGAGGTAGAGCCCGCAGGCGCAGTCGAGGGCTTCCTGGGGGGTGCCGGCCGGGGAGCCGCTGGGCAGGATGCTGGGCTCGTAGTCGTCGTGGCTGGCCCGGTAGATGGCGAATCCCCAGGTGTGCGCGGATCCGGCGTAGCGCAGCCGGCACAGGGGCAGCGTGGTGCCGTCGGGGAGCTGGCCGTCGATGTAGGCGAAGGCGCCGTGGTAGCGCACGAGGACGCTGGCAAGCTGGGGCCAGCGTTCGCGGGCGTGGGCACTCAGGCGCTGGCGCAGCGAGGTCTTGGTGGACTCCGGTGGCTTGGCCATGGGCTCTATCGTGCCTGACCGGCGTGTCACCACTGCTCATGATCACTGGTCCGGGATCCTCCCGCAGACCCTTGGTGATCTTGATGAGGTGACCGCCTTGCCTGTCAGCCCCGATGCGGTGACACTTCGCGCTGCGGACCGCGCGGCGCTGCAGTCCCTGGCCCGGCGTGCCTCGGCGCCGCACCGGATGGTGGTGCGGACGCGGATCGTGCTGCTGGCCGCGGGCGGCTTACCCACCACGGTGATCGCTGTCCGGCTGGGTATCTGCGACGACACCGCCCGCAAGTGGCGGCGGCGGTTCTGCCAGCTGGGCCTGGACGGGCTGGCCGATGCGCCGCGGCCTGGCCGGCCGCGCAAGTTCGCTGCCCAGGTGGTGGCCGAGGTCAAGGCGCTGGCCTGTGAGCTGCCCGCCACCACCGGGGCGCCGCTGGCCCGGTGGAGCTGCCCGGAGCTGGCCCGCGAGGCAGCCGCCCGCGCCCCGGCCATCTCGGCGTCCACGGTGCGCCGCTGGCTGGCTGAAGACGTGCTCAAGCCCTGGCAGCACCGTTCCTGGATCTTCCCCCGCGACCCGTACTTCGCCGTCAAGGCCGGCCGCGTGCTGGACCTCTACCAGCGGGTATGGGACGGCCAGCCGCTGGCGGGGACGAGTACGTGATCAGCGCCGATGAGAAACCCGGCGTCCAGGCCCGCCGCCGCATCCACCCCGCCCTGCCGCCCGGGCCGCGCCGGGCGATGCGGGCCGAAAGCGAATATGCCCGCGGCGGCACCCTCGCCTACCTCGCCGCCTATGACGTCCACCGCGCCCGCGTGATCGGCCGCTGCGAGCCCACGACCGGCATCAAGCCCTTCACCGCCCTGGTGGACCAGGTCATGAACACCGAGCCCTATACCTCAGCCCGGCGGGTGTTCTGGGTCGTCGACAACGGCGCCTCGCACCGCAACCGGGCCGCTGCGGCCCGGCTGAATGACGCCTGGCCGAACGCAGTCATGGTGCACCTGCCCGTCCACGCGTCCTGGCTCAACCAGGTCGAGGTGTATTTCTCCGTCCTGCAGCGCAAGCTGCTCGTCCCCGACGACTTCGCCGACCTCGGGATCCTCGCCAGCCAGATACTGGCCTTCGAGAAGCGATACAACGCATCCGCCCGGCCGTTCGACTGGAAATCCACCCGCACCGACCTCAACCGCCTGCTGAGCCGTCTTACCCGGCACGATCCAGCAGCACCCCAGCCGCTCGCCGCATGACCCCCGACGAATTAACGGGCCCGACCACTAGTGTCCTGAGTCGTAGATTCTTCGTCAGCCGGTAGGCTATCTGGCATGCCAAGTCCGAAGTTAGAGCCGCTGGTGCTGAGCGCCCAGGAGCGGCAGATCCTGGAAGGGTGGGCGCGGCGGCGTAAGACGTCGCAGGCCCTGGCGCTGCGGTCGCGGATCGTGCTGGCCAGCGCGGACGGCACATCGGTCACCGCGGTGGCCGCCGACCTGAAGGTGTCGCGGGACACGGTCCGCAAGTGGCGCGGCCGGTTCCAGGTCTCCCGGCTGGAGGGCCTGGGGATGAGCCGCGGCCCGGCGCCCCCAGGAAGATCTCCGATGAGCAGGTCGAGCTGGTCATCACCAAGACCCTGGAAGAACGCGGGCCCGGTGAGGACACCCACTGGTCCACCCGGTCGATGGCTGCGGCCACGGGTATATCCCAGTCGGCGGTCTCACGGATCTGGCGGGCCTTCGGCCTCAAGCCCCATCTCGTGCAGACCTGGAAGTTATCCGCGGATCCCGCAGTTCATCGAGAAGGTCCGCGATGTCGTCGGCCTCTACCTGAACCCGCCGGAGAAGGCCCTGGTCCTCGCGGTCGATGAGAAGTCCCAGATCCAGGCCCTGGACCGGACCGCGCCCTGCCTGCCGGTGCTGCCGACGCACCCCGGCGCGGATGACGCACGACTATGTGCGGCACGGCACCACCAGCCTGTTCGCCGCACTCGATATCGCCAGCGGATCGGTGATCGCCCAGCATTACCGGCGCCACCGTCACCAGGAGTTCCTGCGGTTCCTCAAGCTCATCGACGGCGCAGTGCCGGACGGGCTGGAGCTGCACCTGGTCTGCGACAACTACGCCACGCACAAGACCCCGGAAGTAAAGAAGTGGCTGCTGCGCCACCCGCGGTTCCACCTGCACTTCACCCCGACGAGCTCGTCATGGATGAATCTCGTCGAGCGGTGGTTCGCCGAGCTGACCAACCGCAAACTGCGCCGCTCCGCGCACCGCAGCGTCACCGAACTCGAAGCCGACATCCGCCGGTGGATCAACGCCTGGAACAAAGACCCCAAGCCGTTCGTGTGGGCCAAGACCGCCGACGAGATCCTCGACACTCTCGCCGCCTACTGCCAACGGATCAACGACTCAGGACACTAGAGCCTGCGGGCAGATTAACCCCATCTCTGGCGCCACCAAGCTATCGCATGGCGCGTGGACAGCTTCTCAGTCGAGGCTGTGCATCTTACGTAGAGTTCCTCTCCAACCCAGGTCGGCTCGTCGCGCGGCTCGCATCTGATCATTGCAACCGTGCGGTCATGCCACGGCTCCAGCTGGAGATCGATGCACTTCATCACCTCGGCGCCGAGCTGGTGAGTCACGAGGTGGTCGAAGGTCAGGCGCCAGCCATCACGGGATCTGGGCTTGACCCAAGGGTAATCGACCTCGATGCCGACGATCGTACGATCATCCTTCACGCCGATAACCAGCGTGCCGCCGTCTGTGTTGAGAAAGCCCGCCAAGGTCTCGATGGCCTCGCGTTCTATAGCTCGTCTGAGTTCTCCCAGAGGCCTCTTATCTGCCGGGTTGGCATCAACCGGCTCGCGAAGCGACGCCTTGAACTCAACTCTTGCCGATTCATCGGTTGCCAGAAGCTGCTCGATGTCAGCGCGAGCCGCCCGGATACCCTGCAGCCGCTCCAGGACCTCGGTTGCGCTGGCTGGCCGCTGTTGGCGGTCGACTGACAGCAGACAAAAGACGAGCTCACGCAAGGCCTCAGGCAGATCCTGCCGTTCAAGAGGCGGAGGCGGGCCCACGCAGCGTGCGGCCAGTATCTCCGCGCGGCTTCCAGTAAAGGGGGGGCGGCCAGCGGCCATCTCATAGATGGTCGCGCCGAGCGAGTACAGATCGGCGTGTTCGTCGGCTCCCCTGCGGTCGGTCAGTTCCGGAGCCGTATATACGGTCGCCGGGCGGTCGGCGAGATGGCTCACATCGGGCTGGTCGAGCGGCACCGCGGTGTCGAAGTCCACCAGGTGCACTGTCTCCAGTTCGTCGAACAGCACGTTGCGAGGCTGCAGGTCCAAGTACAAGATCCGGCGGCCGTGGATGTAAGCGAGCCCATGAGCGATCTCTGTCGAGATCTCCAAGATGCGCTCGGTCGGCACGTCCTCGCCGGATTCTCGCGAGTGCGTGATCAGATTCAGGAGGCTTCCGCCGGAAAAGTATCGGCTGACCATTATGGCAGCATCGTCGTCTTCCCACTGATCGACGACTCTGGCGATGTTCGGGTGATCGCCCAGCTTGCCTAGCACCCGGGCCTCCCAGGCGCTCACGGTCAGCCCATCGGGCATGATCGAGTCGTTGCTGGCGAAGACATCGATCGTCACGCGGCAGTCAAACTTCTGGTCATGGCCGAGATAGACGCTCTTGTCACAAGCCGACCGGAGCCGCTCTTGAACCACGTACCGTCCGTCCCGTAGGACGTCTCCTGGCTGAAACTCCATGATCATTCCTAATGCGACAGGCCAGGCCTGCCCCCACCCCCTCCAGCTTTACGGTTCTAGCCGCATGCGGCTCACCGAAGACGTCTCGCGTGGGCCACGTTCGGATCGTCAACAGCGCCCCGTGCAAGTACGCGCCTTCCTCCCAGGCCGCACGCTTCTGCGGACTACCGCCTCGCGCTGCGTAGTCCTTGCTCAACTTTCAGTTCGGCCCTGCAGACCGATGGCATCGGCACGAGCCGACACTCTCAAGACGCTTTGCCTACGCGATTGGATTACTCCGCCGAGGGACGGCCGGCCCGCGAGCATCACCAATTAATGGTCACGTCCTGCGGCGTGGTGTGTGAAGACGGCGCCGCGTGATTCTCAGCTGGGACTTTAGGCGGTAATGGCGGTCAGCGTCACCTCCTCGGCAGGAGTGGCTCGCGGCGGTGGTGAGCCGGGATTTGGCGAGGACGTCCAGGCCGATGTAGCGGCGCATCTCGGTCCATTCGTCGTGCTGCTCGGCCAGCACCGCGCCGACGAGGCGGATGAGGGCGTCGCGGCCGGGGAAGATGCCGACGACGTCGGTGCGGCGGCGGATCTCGCGGTTGAGCCGTTCCTGCGGGTTGTTGCGACCAGATCTGCCGCCAGATCGCCTTCGGGAAGCGGTGAAGGCGAGGATGTCGGCGCGGGCGGCGTCCAGGTGCGCGGCGACCTGCGGGAGCTTGTCTGCCAGGGCGTCCAGGACCCGGCCGAACTGGGCGTGCACCGACGCGGCGTCGGGCTGGTCATAGACGCTGTGCAGCAGCGCCCGGACCCAGCCCCACGCCGACTTCGGGGTCGCACGACATGAGGTTGGCGGCGTAGTGGGTGCGGCACCGCTGCCAGGCCGCGCCGGGCAAGCGTCGCGCCGATCGCCTCGGTCAGCCCGCGGTGGGCATCGGAGGTCACCAGGGCGACGCCGGACAGGCCGCGGGCGGTCAGGTCCCGGAAGAACGCCAGCCACCCGGCGCCGTCCTCGGCCGAGGTGACATGCAGGCCCGAGGATCTCCCGGTAGCCCTCGGCGTTCACCCCGGTCGCGAGCAGGGCGTGGACGTTCACCGTCCGGCCGGCCTCGCGGACCTTCAGCACCAGGGCGTCCGCGGCCACGAACGTGTAGGGCCCGGCGTCCAGCGGCCGGGTCCGGAACGCCTCCACCTGCGCGTCGAGGTCCTTGGCCATCTCGCTGACCTGCGACTTGGACAGCCGGGTGATGCCGAGCGTCTCGACCAGCTTCTCCATCCGCCGGGTCGAGACCCCCAGCAGGTAGCTGGTGGCCACGACGGTCACCAGGGCGGCCTCGGCGCGGCGGCGGCGCTCCAGCAGCCAGTCCGGGAAATACGACCCCTGCCGCAGCTTCGGGATGGCCAGGCTCGATGCTCCCGGCCCGGGTGTCCCAGTCCCGGCGCCGGTAGCCGTTGCGGGTGTTGCGCCGCTCGTCGCTGCGCTCGCCATAGGCGGCGCCGCAGACCGCGTCCGCTTCCGCGCCCATCAGCGCCTCAGCGAACGTGGTCACCATCGCCCGGAGCAGATCCGGGCTCGCCTGGGCGAGCTGCTCTTCCAGCCAGCCTGATACGTCGATACTGGGTCCTGCGGCCATCGCGTGACTCCTGCTCATCGAGGTCTTTGGCCGGAACTCAACGAGGATCACGCGGTGGCCGTCTTCACGTCACGACGCCACGCTCACCAGCGGAAACATCGAACACCACATCAGCGGACGCAACCCAATTAATTCGATCCTGTGCGACTCCTGGAACTGTGCGACGCTCGGTTGATTGCCTTATTTAGGTTCAAACCCCGACGTCCGCTCATGCCGCATAGGGCGCGTTACGTCAAGCATGACGCTGCGCGTCGTGGCCCTGGCACAAGATCGACAAGCGTGTCGGCCTGCGGCGACCTCCAATGAGCTGCTCACCCGGGGTTGGTCCGAGATGGGTTGGGGTCAGGCCATCGAACGTCGGCGTGACGCTTTGGTGAGGGCGAAGGGCAGGGAGAACGCGCGCCGAGCCGCCGATCTGGACGGGGCTGAAGGTCCGGTTGCTGTCCGTCCGTGCCGCGACTGAACTGACTATTCTGTCGCGTCCTGGGGTGCGGTAGGCGCGTGCTGCTGATGGTCGTCGCTGTTGGCGGCTGCTGGCTGAGGCTTAGGGGCGGTGGATGTCAGCCTGTGGTTCTGGAGGGTTTCCTGGACCCGTCGTGCGGCGGGGGCGCCGATGCGCTGGTAGATCGTGAGTGCCTGCCGCAGATGCGCGGCGGCCTGGCCCGGGTTGCCGTCTTGGATGTGCGTTTGGCCGAGTCCTTCCAGGGCGCGTGCTTCCTCCAGGGGCGCGCGGAAGTCGCGGGCGATGGCCAGCGCCTGGGCATGGTACTTGCGGGCTTGGCCCGTGGCCGAGGTCCGCGAGGAAAGTTCGCCGAGGCCGTTCAGCGCCTCGGCCTGCCCAAGCTGGTTGCCGAATTCGCGGAACGTCGCCAGGGCCTGCTGCTGGCTGGCGGCGGCAGCCGGAAAGTCCCCGGTTTCTTGCTGGACCGCGCCGAGGCAGTTGAGGGCCTCGGCCTGGCCTTCCAGGTTCCCGAGGTCAACGAACAGCGCCAGGGCCTGCTGCTGGCTGGCGGCGGCAGCCGGAAAGTCCCCGGTTTCTTGCTGGACGACACCGAGGCAGTTGAGGGCCTCGGCCTGGCCTTCCAGGTTGCCGAGGTCACGGCACAGCACCAGGGCCTGCTGCTGGCTGGCAGCGGCAGCAGGGTAGTCCCCGGTCAGCTGCTGCACCAGGCCCAGGTGGATGAGGGCGTCGGCCTCAAGCGAACGGTCGCTGGCGCTGCGGGCTAGCGCCAGCGCCTGCTGGGCGCTGGCGGCGGCGGCAGCGTAGTCCGCGGTCAGCACGTGAAGGAAGGCCAGCTCGTTGAGGGCGTGGCCCTGCCCGGGCAGGTCCCCGGCGTCACCATAAAGCGCTCCTGCCCGGACCAGGCTGGCCGCGGCGGCCGGGTAGTCGCCGGTGTCTCCTTGCATCACGCCCAGCCCGGCGAGCGTGTCGGCCTCGCCGAGCCGGTCGCCGGCCTGGCGCGCCGCGGCCAGGGCGATCTGATGGAGGGCAGCGGACTGATCCCCGTAACCGCGGACGGCCAGGAAGCCACGTATCGCGGCGGGGATGGCGATCGCGTGCTGGGGCCGCCCGCCCGCAGCGGCATAGTCGGTGGCGGCGTGCAGGTTCGCCCGCTCGGCCTCCAGCCAGGAGGCTGCCTGCCCGAGGGTGGACAGGCCGGGAGCTTGGACCGGCGGGCGGCCGGGCGGCGCGCGGCGGGCGGCGCTGGCCCAGGAGGCCAAGCGCCGGTCGGCGGCCAGGGCGGTGTGCAGGTAGTAGTCCAGCAGCCGGCCGACCGCCTCGTCTGATTCGGCCCGGTCGTCGGCGCCGGTGAGGGCGCGGGCGTGTTCGCGGAGCAGGTCGTGCAGCTGGTAGCGGCCGGGTGCGGGCTCGGCGACCAGGTGCTGGTCATACAGCTCATCAAGACCGCGGCGGGCCTCATCCAGGCTGATGTGGTCGAGCGCGGCGGCGGCGTAGGCATCGACGCTCGGGCCCGGGTGCAGGCCGAGCCGGCGAAACAGCCGCTGCTGGCCCGCGGTGAGGTCGGCATATGACAGGCCGAACGCGGCGGCGACCGACAGGTTCTCCGCACGCATAAGGGCCAGCCGATCCCGGGCCTCGGCCAGGGCGGCGGCCAGGCCCGCGGCGGACCAGGCGGCGCGGTGCCGCAGCTGGCTGGCGAGCATCCCGATCGCCAGCGGCAGGTACCCGCACAGCCGGGTGAGCTCGCCCACGGCGGCATCCTCAGCACGCAGGCCGGGCCGGGCCGCCAGCCGGGCCAGCAGCGCCGCCGCCTCAGCGGGAGGCAGCGTATCGAGGCTGACCACCGCGGCGCCCTCCAAGGCGCTGAGCCGGCGGCGGCTGGTGACCAGCACCAGGCTGCCTCCGGTGCCGGGCAGCAGCGGCCGGACCTGCTCATGGCTGGCGGCGTCATCGAGCAGCAGCAAGACCTTCTTGCCCGCTACCTGGCCCCGCCACCGTGCGGCCCGGGCCTCCACGCCGGACGGGATCTGCTGGGGGGCCAGCCCGGCGGTCAGCAGCAAGCTAGCCAGCGCATCGGCCGGCTCGACCGGCCGCTGGCCGGCGGCGTGGGCGTGCAGCGGCAGGAAAAACTGCCCATCGGGGAAACCCGGAGCGAGCTCGTGCGCGGCGTGCACCGCGAAGGTGGTCTTGCCGATCCCGGCCATCCCGTCGATCGCGCAGATCCCCACCACTCCGCCACCTGCGGCCAGGCTGTCAATCCCGTCCAGCAGCTGTGTGAGCTCGGCCTGGCGGCCGGTGAAGTTAGCGGTGTCGCGCGGCAACGTCCTGGTGGCCGCGGCCGCGGCGGCTCCTGGCGCCTCTCCTCGCACGGCCGCCAGCACATCGGCGGCCGACCCGCGGCCGCGGGCGGCCGCCACGAACATTGCGCGCCCCGTCTCAGCCAGGCCCAGCGCATCGGCGAGCAGCCTCGCGGTGTCCTTGTGCGCGGTGCGGTTGACACCACGTTCCAGGTCACTGACCGCCCGGGTGCTGATACCCGCCGCCTCCGCCAGCTCCTCCTGGGTCAGCTGTGCCCTCGTTCGCAGCTGCCGCAGCAGGCCGGCGAAACTCAGCCCGCGATCCTCCGCCACGTCCCCAGCGTCCCCCCATGCTGCCTGCCACCGGCGGGGCAATCCTGCCCCTAAGAGTAAACAGCCAGGCCCGCCGCTGCTACCTCCCGTCACCCAGCCAGGCCCGGCTTCCGCCGCCAACGGCGCCCGGTCAGGCTCCCAGGATCCGGATCGGCTCACTAACGGGCCCTGGTCCTGTGGGTTGTCCTGTGGGTGATCACGCGTGGTCAGCGCCGCCGTCACCGGCGAGCGTGGGAACCAGTCGCGATACCAGCCCAGCCAGGGCCACCGGTATCAGGCAACCAGACCAGGCGCGCCCCGGCGCTGACCGAGGAGACGACGATGTGCCCCGCATTGCTCTACTACCTGGCACAGGCCCGGATCACCGACTTGCACGGCCAGGCCCACCGCGATGCCCAGGCCCGGGCCGCTAGCCAAGCCCACCGCACCCGGACCCCGCAGCGCGGACATCGCGTGCGCGGACTGACGGCCGTCATGGCGCGCCGCGTGCGCACCGCGCTGGGCGGCGGCAGCCCATGACCGGCACAACACCGCCCAGGGCGCGCGCCAGAGCTGGCCCTGATCGGCCGCCCGAACCCGATGCTCCACCAAGAACAGGCACCCGCACACCGTCCGTAAATGGCCGGGTCGTGAGCTGACCCGCACACGCCACCAGACGGCATCTTCCAGCCCAGACGCGCGGCACCCGATGCGGGGACACCACCGTCGCCACCCAAAGGAGGAACCATGGACCGGCAGGCCTGGCTCGACCAGCGGCGGGCAGCAGTCCTCGCCAGCTATGACCAGGACGCCCCCACCTACGACGACCACGGCTACCCCGCCCAGACTCAGCGAAACTGGGTGGCACGGCTGCTAGGCGCCTGTCCCGCGGCCGCCAAGATCTTGGATGCGCCCTGCGGGACAGGCAGCTATTTCTCGACGGTGACCGCGGCCGGGCACCGCGTCGTCGGCGCCGACCAATCGGCGGGAATGCTGTCCCAGGCCCGGGCACGCGGCATCGCGATCGCGCTTGATCAGGTGCGGCTCCAGGAACTGCCGTACGTCGGCGAGTTCGATGCCGTGATGACGATCGATGCGATGGAGCACGTCCCACCCGAAGACTGGCCGCTGGTACTGGCCAACCTGCGTCGCGCGGCGAGCCCGGGCGGCCTGCTGTACCTGACCGTCGAAGAGGTGGCCAAGCCGGTGATCGAGGACGCGTTCGCGACGCTCACCCGGCGCGGGCTGCCGGCCGTACGCGGCGAAGTCACCGACGGCGATGTCGGCGGCTACCACTACTACCCCGGCCGCGACCGGGTAACGGGCTGGTTCCACGAGGCGGGACTGCAGATCATCGACGAGGGCTTCAGCCGGGAAGACGGCTGGGGCTACCGCCACTTCCTGCTCCAACGCGCCAGGCAGTAACGCATCCCAGACAGGTGCGCCAGTTCGGCCAAGAAGGCTTCCAGTCACGCGATCACCCAATCTGCGCTGCCCGGGCTTAGCCGCATCCGGGACAAAGCCCACCTCAGGCTCAACGGAGAAGACCGCGATGTACCCCCTCAGCAGCCCAGCGGAAGGAATCAGCACCATGTTCACCAAGGCCGCCAATTTCCAGCCAGCCACCCGCCCGCGCCGGGGCACCGGGGCGCCCATCGGCCCCAGGCCGCGCTGGCCCGACCCGCGGCCGCCGCTTCGGGCCTCACCACAGGAATGAACGCCGGCCAGGCACATCCAAGTGCTGGCCGCGTCCACCTGATGCCCGTACCCATCCCAAGACTGGCCGCAGTTCCGCGGCCGGCACCCATCGCACCACCGCACCACAGGAGGTCGTCATGAACCACATCCGCCGTATCGCCGCCGTCCTGGCCGGCCTCGCCGCCACCGTGGCAGTGTTCGCTGCCACCGGGCCCGCCGCGTCCGCCATGCTGGTACCACCTCCGGGCCAGCTCGGCACTCACCCTGTCCACCATGCAGCGGCCACCCCGGCTCGCATCCACACGGTCTTCATCGGCGGCATGGCTGGCTGGCAGATCACCCTCATCGCGGCCGCGGCTGCGCTGCTCGCCGCCGTGCTGGCCGTTCTCCTCGACCGGGCATTCGCCACCCGGCGGCGCACGACCGCAAACGCCTAGGCCATAATCGCACGGCGCAATTCAGATCCGGTACACCAGCAGGCGGGTCACCGCTCATGGCCGGGAGTGGTCATCCCACTCCCGGCCAACGGCCAACCGGATCCCCGCGCTCCGCAGTACACCACCTTGCGCATTCGCGGCATTGTCTCTGGCCTGGCCCAATATCCGGCCCAGAACACCTTCGTATGTGTGCATCGATCCGACGGCCGTCCACACGCGCCAACCGCCTGTATTCGGCGATCTGCGCTCAGCGAGCAATACGGGCGCTCGACGCTTGCTCACCTTGCGTGACGACTCCTTGCCCAACTTGATGGCTGCTGGTTGCGGACGACTGCCTCAGACTCCGCACCCGGTGCAATCGCCGTGTCCGTCCGTGCCTCGCCGGGCCCCACAGAAGCCCCACAAGCCGTCGCTTCCGAGGGCTCACCACGGGAAGCCCACAGACGAAACGGGACTACGCGGCACACGGCGGCACAGTGGCTATGATGGTGGTATCAGCCTATTGACCAGCCCTTATGCCGGTGAGCTGGGCTGCATGATAGTTAAGAGATCATGGCCGCAAAGGGGGACAGAACCCCTGAAAAGCGGAAGGTCGGCGGTTCGACCCCGCCCCTGACCACCAGCTCAGAGGCATATTACGATCTTTGACAAGTCTCTTTGGGTCACTATCTGGGTCACTAAAGTCAATTCCGAGGTCCCAGGCCGCCGTCCACCTGGATACGGCCCGCAAAGTGCCATCGACAATTTGACAAGCCCGAAGCGTTGCCGAGTTACGACTTCTCTAGATCAAGGCGGCGCCTGCGGCGCCGCTGGCCCGGCGTCAGCGCCCGGACTCAGCCTTTCCCGAGGCCCGCCCGGGCGCACGCCGGGCCACACCCGTGGGGCAGGCAGATCAAGGCGGCTCACACGTCATGCAGGCCGATGCAGCTCGCGGCCGTCTTCCTCGCTCCCGATTGTCCAGCTCGCGGTCGCCGCGTCAAGGGCGGCCCTACGGGCCGTCGCTTCGCGCAAACCCTTGACCCGGCGACCACTCACAAGGATTCGGCGCCTAGGAGGAAGATGGACAGGACTAGGAGGCCGTCTCTGCAGGTGCTGCTTCCAGGTGCCGTTTGAGGCTGGCCCATATTCGCTGTTCCTGGTGTCTGCCCATCCACGCGATGAGTGGACCCAGCAGCTTAAAGGCGCCTTTCGGCCGCACCTGGCCTGACCAACGCATCCGCGTGCCCGAGGCCACGGGCTCGAAGGTGAGCGTGTAGCTGATGTCAGCTTGTTGCATCGTCGTGGCAGAGGCCAGACGGGTTGGTCTGTCATAGTCGGTGAACTCGATCATCATCTCAGCGGTGCGCCCCATGGATGCCACGGCTGAGCGGAACTGGGTTCCTTTCCCGACCGGCCCGGGGGTGATCTTTTCCGCCCGCACCATGCGGGGGTTGTACTGCGGCTCATTGCTCTGGTCAGCGACATAGTCAAAGACCGCATCGACGGGCCGGTCGATGACGATCTCGCCGTCAACCCTGGCCATGTCATGTCCCCAATCCGAACTCACACGCTGGACTTGACCTGTAGCTGCGCTGCGATGAGATCAGCCCAGGCGTCGATCGCAGGCCAGTTCCGGTGGTCGCCGTAACGGCCGCCGGTGGCGCGGAAGAATGCACGCCCGGTAGCTGGCCAGTGTGAACGCGCGATCGCACCGGCGAAGTTACGATGTTCTCGCGGGTGCAGCAGTCGCCGCATCTCGGCCACCTCCGGGGTCTCCTTGCGCAAGGCGCGCATCCGGTTCGCTACCCGAGGTGGGAACATGCTCTCCTCGTCGCCGAGAGTGCTGACGCTGAACAGCCAGACCGGCCGCGCCCGCAGCGATGCTGCATTCCGGTCGGCGAACTGTCGCGCTGCGGGGAGCCACTTGCCACCGTGGATGGCGCTGCCGAGGACGACCGCCTCATACCTCGATACCTCTAGGACGTCCCCGACTGCGCGCGCCTCGGCGTCAACGCCGCACCGCTGTAGCCGATCGGCGATTCGGTCAGCCACGCCCCGCGTTGAACCGTGGTCGGTCGCGTAGGCGACGAGAACGCGCATGACTGCCTCCCAAGCAGGGCTACCTCGATCCAGCGCAACCCCAAACAGATCACGCCGGGACCGATGCCATGGACCCATCGTCGGCCGCTGCAAGACCCCTGAGTAGGGGCATTCGTCACGACCCCGAGCGGGGCCTTCGTCACCATCCGCACACGTGGCCGTGTGCATCAAGTTGGACCAGGCGAGATCGAGCCGAAGGCTACTAATGTGCTTTGCCGCGCTGACGACAGTGTCGGCTTCGCTCCGCGGGCGTACGCTCGAAATCTGGACTGTGCCTGCGCGCTGACATTGGCGGGCATCATAAGCCGGGGATCCGCGGGCGGAGCAGCAACGCGAGCAGCAGCGCCAACGGACGGACTCGGATGACCGCCGACCAGCTCAGCGACGCGCGCCCTGATGACCCCAAAGATCGGACGGACTCGAACCGCTTCATATAAGACCGAGCCAGTCTTTTAATCCGAGGGTTCAGCCATGCCCGCGGCCTGGTCGGCCCCTGGCTCCTCTTGCGGGCTGATCTCTTTCGCACTATCTGCTGAATCGTTCCCCAACGTGGCAGCGTCACGATCAGCACGAGGGAGTTGTTCCACCTTGATAGTTAGGGCTCCCAAAAGTATCCGCGCATTGTTTAGAGTGCTTTCCGCTTCGCCCAGGCTAATGACACCGTTGATTGCGAACTCACGAACAGATGCTAGTTGTTTGAGCACCTGATCATACTCCTCTCTGAAGGAGGCACGTGCTACAAAGAGAGCTGCCGGGTCTTTGCCGTCTATGAGACGCACGAGGTCTGCGAACGCTTCCGAGTGAGAGAGCTGCATCATGCTCGGGCCCGAGCCTATTTCAATAATCCAGAAGCGGATTTTCGGACCAAGCCCCATGGATCGAGACCCAAGCAAGAACTCCAGCCTGGCGAGCGTCAAGACGACGTTACCCAACGTACTTGCGTACTTTGGATCAACGCCTCCAGCATGTTCTTCAGCGCCTGCCAGCGCCGGGTTAGCCGATACTCCCCTGACGATCTCTCGCACCAGACCAGGCAGATCGGGTGCTTCGACAGAAGTAGCGACCGACGTTGTCTGTTCAGCGCTGGCCGAAGTAGCGATAACGAATGACTGCTTTAGGCCCTCAAACTCTTCCTGAATCTCCTTTTGATTCCGTTGGGTCTCATCAACGCGTTGTTTTAGAGACAGAACCCCAATTGATACCTCTGATAGATCTGGGCCAAGAAGTACAACTAGCAGAAGAACGCTAGCAACTACAGGAAGGGCTGTGAGGCCCAATGGACCGCACGTTCTGACCACCCGCATTTTTCCAGACATGCGCCAGTTCATCTTGGCAAACTACGTGCCCCCCAGGGACGCTGAGCCAAATGCCGATAAGTATAAGAAGGGCCGCAGCCCCCAGCGGAGAAGCCGCGCCTTCACCCACCAGCTCCATCCTCGTTCCCATGCTGAGAGGTCCTGTCTCTCCGCCATAGCCCTCACCCGTCATCCGTTAGGCCAAGTTTCACAAAGAACCTGCTCTGACCTGTCCACTGTCAATCTTCCTGAGTTGGGCCAACTTAGTGCGCACCTGAGTGCCGTTGGATTCAGGCTTGCGCAGCACGATTTCCGCGCATTCTCAGGCTGCCTGTTTCCGTGCCCAGTCACGCGGGAATCTGGTGCGGGCTTAAGACGTAAGCCCCGCCTGGGCAACCAGGGAGGCACCGGTCCCGGCGCTGGTTTGCCGGCGTCAGATCGTGCCTGGCGCCGGCCTCACACCACGGGATGCCCGGCCCGGCCGGGTGGGAATATGCCGTTGGCGCTGCGGTGACTTGTGAGCCCGCAGGTCGGCCTGGGCCTGGTCGGTGCGGGGGCCGGGGGGAACCGGGCCATGGCCGGTGCCGCCGCTCCGCCCGGCTTCCTGGGCGTGGCCGCCCGGCCGGGGCGGCAGCTGCCTTCGGGAGCGCCGCTGCTCCAGCGAGGTGGCCACCGCGGTCCCGACGATGCCGATTGCCGTGCCTACGGCGGCAAGGGCCAGGAAAAGCGGCAGGGGAGCCCAGGACTCATAGGAAGGATTGGCGCCCGGGATGCCGTGGTAGTGGCCGTCGGCCGAAACGAGGAGAGCCAAGACCCACGTGGCGGCGGCCGCGATGATCAGGCAGACGCCCGACTTGGCGGCCGCCCTGGCCAGCGGCCGGCGGCGGACCGGGGCGGGCGGGCGCGCCGGCCTGGCTGCGGGCGGGCGAGGCGGGATGTCGGCGGTGAGCGCGGCCAGGTCGGCGTAGGTCCGCGCGGCCAGCGCCTGGCCCGCTCGCGCGTCGAGTTCGTCCTTGGTCAGCTGGCCGTGCACGAACGCGGTTTTCAGCGTGTCGATCGCCTGTTCGCGGTCGGCGTGGCCCGCCCTGAGCCGGCCGCGGCCCGCCGCGGCCGGGTCTTGCGGTCCTGTCATCACCGGCACCTCCCCTAGCACGATGCAGGTAGAGCATAGCGCCGACAGGTCGGGCCATTTAGTGCCTATTGGTCCTGGCTGGTCTGGGTCTCCGGGTGGCTCAGCCCAGGGTTGCAGCGGCAAGGCTGGTCAGATGGCTGATCAGGCTGGGCGTAGGCAGCCGGGCGAGGGTGTCAGAGATCTCGCTGGACGCGTATGCCCGGTGTTCGGGGGCCGCGCCCGGGTCCAGTGCCACGCTGGCCTGGGCCTCCAGGAAGTTGAGCCTGCAAGCGATGTACATGCCGAACGACTGCTCGTCGCGCAGCCGGCCGGGGCCCCCGCCAGCGCGGTAGGCGGCGAGGGTGCGCTGCACTGCGGCATCATCGGCTGTGCCGTCGTCATGGACATGCCAGAACATCAGCAGCCCGGCAAGCTCACGGTCCGGGCAGGCCGGCCCTGCATCGTCCCAGTCGAGCACGGCCAGCTCGCCAGAGGCCTCGACCAGCACGTTGTCGGGGTGCAGGTCCCGGTGGCAGGTGACCAGCCGGTCCCCGGCCATGGGGGTCACCAGATCTGCCAGGTCGCCTAGCAAGCCGGCGTGCCCGGCCATCGCCTCCCCCCAGCCGGCTCCTTGCCCGCGCGCAGCGTCCGCGAGCTGCTCCCAGGTCGCAGGCCCCGGAACTCTGTCATACCAGGGGTCGACCGCACCCCAGGCCGGCCGGGCAAGAGCATGCAGCCGCCCAGCCAGGTCGCCGATCTGGACGGCCAGCCCTGGGTCGGCCAGGTCCGCGGGCACGCCATCAATCCACCGGTACAGCCGCAGCCAGCCACCACCTTGATCGGCGGCCAGCTCCTGGAGGAATCGCCCGCCCCGGCCGGGCAGGCTGCCAGGCAGCCGGATACCGGCAGACTCCAGGTGCGCGGTGAAGGTTACTTCCGGGCGTACCGACTCCTCGTCAGATTCCCAGAACAGTTCTTTGACGGCGTAGCGCTCCGCGCCCAGATCCAGGCACCAGACTCGTCCCATCGCACCCCGCGACACCGGGATGAGCGAGGCTCCGGGTCCTGCCGTCAGCCCGAATGCGCCGCAGACGAGCTCGACGCTCTCGCTGCCGCCACAGATCACGCCCCAAGGCAACCAGCTGCCGATGATCGCGGCAACCTGCCATGCCTCCCCGGGGCCAGGCGAGAACACTAAGCCCGGCCTACACGGCCAACCCATACTTTGAGCGGAAGATCGCACATCCGCGGCTTCGGGCAGCACGCCAGCAGATTGCTCACCCTTACTGCTCCCGAAGTTGGCGGCGGGCTACATGGACGGACGGCGTCACGCTGAGTGAGAGCGAAGGGTGGGAGAACGTGCGCCGAGCCGCCGATCTGCGCGCTCGCCTAGGGTGTGTAGCAGAACTTTGCCTTACGCCCAGTTTGGGCTGATAGGCGCGCCTGCCAACGCCAGTCCGACCGGTGTCAGCGCAGTGCGGATCGTCAGAAGCAGCGTTGCGCCGCACCCCGGCCTTCCGGGTCCTGGCCACACGACTGGAACCGGCCGACCGTCTGGAGCGTCACCTATGTCACGTGCTTCAGCCGGTCGCATACTGAGGGCGCCCGGCCGGCCGGTAGACCTGGATCGTTACGCCCTTTGAGTCGGCTCGCGATCCGGCCAGGTCAAGCGCCATGTCCGGGCCGGTGTCAGGGAACAGCCGCGTGCCCTGGCCGAGGACCACCGGGACGATGAGCAGGGTGATCTCGTCGACGAGGTCGTTGCCGAGCAGCCAGCGGATCAGGGTGCCGCTGCCGTGCACCTGCAGCTCACCTCCCGGCTTGGCCTTCAGCCGGCCGATGGCCGCCGCGAGGTCACCGGACAAGACGGTCGTGTTCGCCCAGCGCGGTTCGGTGAGCGTGGTCGATGCGACGTACTTGGGCGTCTTATCCAGCGCCACGCCGATGGGGTGGGCGCGCATCTGTTCGGTTGCTCCCCAGGAGCCGGCAAACAGCTCGTAGGTCCGCCGGCCGAACAGGAACGCGGCGGCGCGCTGGTAGGTCTGGGTGATCAACGTCCTGGTCTGGTTGTCGCCTGCCCCCTTGGCCCATCCGCCGCGCTCGAATCCGTTCCTGCGGTCCTCCTCCGACGCGTGGCCGTTTCCCTGCACCACTCCATCGAGTGTGACTTGCGTCATGGTCGTCAGTTTCATGATCGCGGTTCCCTCTTCCTTGGGGGCGGCCCTCGTGGCGGCCTCTCAACCCTGCTACGAACACCCCGGCCCCGATCCGACACCGCCCCGCGGACTTCTTCCGCCGACAAGCTCGACGTGCGCATCGGCGGCATCTACGCGCTAGAGCGCATCGCTGGTGACTCTCCGAGAGACCACCCCACGGTGATGGCGGTCAGGGCCGCGTTCATCCACGAGCACTCCCGCGAGCTGTGGCCCACTACCCGAGCCCGGCACCAAAACGGTGTCGCGGCGGACAACTCGGCCCGACGTGCAAGCTGCCCTCACGGTCATCGGGCGACGGGACGTCACACACGACCGCGAACGACTTAGCCTCAGGCGTGCGGTCCTCGTCCGCGCGACCCTCCTCGGCGCGAACCTCACCCACGTGAACCTCACCTATACCTATGCGGACCTCACCCACACGAACCTCACTGGCGCGGTCCTTAACGACAGGGACCTCGCAGGCGCGGACCTCACAGACGCGGACCTCACGGGCGCGGACCTCACGGGCGCGGCGTGGCCAGAAGACGCGCCAATTCCAGAGGGATGGGAGCCACACCCTGCTGGCTCTCGCCTGCTAAGGCGAGCCAGCGAGGAAACTGGCGATGCTCCAAGGCCCGACGATTGAGGTCGGCCAGGTTCTCCGACAGGGCCGGGGGCAGGAGTTCCGCCTCTCAGGCGCGTCTTCCGGGAGATGACCACGGAGAAATCCGCACTGGTCACATCGCTCATCGGCGCGCCAACGACGCGGCTTCCAGTAAGGAATGGGGTCAGCGCCCTGGTCACGCTGGCGTGGCGCGCTGCTCGGCGATCGAGTTGCCGCCGTCCACGACCAGGTATTGCCCAGTGATGTAGGAGGCGCCGGGGCTGGCCAGCCAGGCAATGGCGGCGGCGACCTCATCGGGGAGCCGCTGCGGCCGGCCGGGGTGGCCAGCCCTTGGCCACGCTCTTCCGGGGTCTGGGATCCGGTCGCTATCCAGCCTGGGGCAACGGCGTTGACGGTGATCCCGTGTCCCGCGGTGTCGACCGCGGCCGCGCGGGTGAGGCCGACCAGGCCGGCCGCAGTGGCGTAACCGACATCCGCGCGTATCGCCATCACCGGGCCGGTCACGCTGGCCACCATGATGATCCGCCCCAGCCGCGGCTGATCATGGCCGGCAGCGCCGCCTTGGTGACCAGGAAGGCGGTCGTCAGGTTGCGGGCGAGCGCAGCCTGCCAGGTTGCCTGGTCCATGGAGTTCACCGTGCCGGACTCGAACACCGGAACCGCGGTGGAGATCATGCCGGCGTTGTTGACCACGATGTCCAGCCGCCCCCAACGATCCAGCGCAGCCGACACCAGCGCGGAGGCGGCGTCGGCGTCGGTAAGATCCCCGGCGACCCCGGCCGCGTCGAAGCCACCGCGGCGCAATTCGCCGACCCTGTCGCGGACCCGCGAGGTGGTGGCGCCGATCATCACGGCGGCACCGAGTTCGGCGAGCAGCCTGGCGGCGGCGAACCCGATGCCATCAGAGCTGCCGGCGCCGGTGACCAACGCCACCCGGCCGGACAGATCAAACGACGCTGGGATGGGCATTGGCCGATCTTAGCGGCCAGACGCCGCGTCTCCTGGCCCGCGGGAAGACGGCCGGGCCGCTATCTCGCGGGCATTGCTGGTACCGACCGAAGCGTGCCGGCGCCGGGCCCGTGGGCACAAAGCATGACCGGCGCTCCGCTGGCACCCCGTGCGCGCCGGGACGACGTCGTGGTGCGGTGGACTCGCGTCGTATTGTGCGGCATTGTTTCTGATCATGGAAAGCAGCGGCCAGCCGGATTCGCGGGCGGGAGGCTGGGTGGCCGGGTAGATCTGGCGTCGTGGTTCGTCGCGGAGGCGGCCGGGGCATACGGCGGCCAGGTGCTGGCTGACCCCAGCCCGGGCGCGGCCGGGCCCCCATCGGTATCAACCAGTCAGCGCTGCTGAGGGGAACGCCGTTCAACTGGCTATCGCTGTTACTGCAGCGGACTGGGGCTTCGCGTCGGCCCCCGCTGACCACCGGGTAGAACAGCGGGATGACCCAGTTGTCGGTTGACTACGCGGGGCTGGTGCGTGGCCTCCGGATGCCGCTGGCGCCTGCCGATCTTGGCACGGCACTGCTCGATGCGGTGGCGGAGCGATACGAACATCAATTCCCGGATTGCTCGCTACTGCAATTCGTGCAGTCTGGAGCCACCTACTTGTTCGACCTGGCGAGCGCCGTAGGAGCAGATCAGGAGGATCGCACAGTGGCGGCCTGGACCGTGACACCAGCCACAGTCGCCAAACGCGATGTCTCCTACCAGCGCGGATTTCCGCTGCCGCCCAACCCCGACGGCACGTTGGTAGACCGGGGTCATCTCATTCCCCATCTTTCCGGAGGCGAGTTCGGGCCAAACATCTTCCGGCAGCAGCGGGACCTGAACCGCGGCTGGTCGAGCCAGGGCAAACGGTTCCGGGCATTAGAACGAGAAGCGGCAACAACACCCGGCACCTTCTATTTCGGCCACCTGTTGTACGAGGACGGCACTGCGTATCCCACCGAGATCGAGGCTGGCCTGCTCCGCGGGGGGACATTACATGTGGACAGGTTCCGTAACAGGTACGCACGCTGACAATCAGCACGGCGTCGCGAGCGAGGCTTCGCGCAGTTCACTCTTCTAGCCGCGATGGGTGCGCAGGTAGCCGGCCGACGATCTCGGCATGGCCATGTAGCCAGGAGCCAGCGGCCCGGTTCCGTGCGAAAGTAGTTGCATGCGGAAATACGTCATCATGGGCATCCAGGGCAGCGGCAAAGGAACTCACGCGAAGATGCTCGCCGCAGACTTCGACCTTGAGCACGTCGCTGTCGGGGACATCTTCCGGTGGAACGTGCAGCATCACACGAAGCTCGGCGCGCAGGTCAAGCGCACGATGACGGCGGGATTGCTGGTCGGCGACGACCTCGTCGAGGCCGTCGTGGGGTACGGCTCAGCGACAGCTGAACTACGTCTTCATCATCGACGGCTTTCCGCGCAACGAGCGGCAGGCGGAGTGCTTCTTGGAGAGCTATGACCTGGACGGGGTGATCCACCTGGACCTCCCCGACAGCGAGGTCGCGCGCCGGGTGCTCGCCCGGCGGCTGTGCGCGGGCTGCGGATGGACTACAGCCTGATCGACAACAGCCCGTCCAGCGAGGGCAGGTGCGATGCCTGTGGCGGTGAGCTGTTCCGGCGCGAGGATGACACCGACAAGCGCTCGCCGTCCGGCTGCGCGAGTACCACGCGAAGACCAATCCCGTGCTGGACATCTTCCGCCGCAAGGAGTACGTGATCACGGTGGACTCAGCCACCAGGAAGCAGGTCCAGCAGGCCATCAGGGACAAGCTCGGGGCTTCTGCCCTCCCGCCTCGCGGCGACGGGCGGCCCGGCGAGTGCGCGGTAGCGAGCACAGGCGCCGAATACCGATCCTGATCCGCGCCGGACTGCCTCAACAGCAACGTCGAACAGCGGCACGGCGGGCGCGTTCGGTCTTCGATCTGGCTGACGCTGAACGATCAGCAGTATCAACCAGCAAGTATACCGGCAATGAGTTAGTACATGCGGCTACTGAAGGATCCTGGCGGATCGGAGGCCGCTTTAGATAAGCTGCTAAAATAGATCGCAATCACGCAACATAGTCGCCCATCGTAACTCAGCGTGTAAAGATCCGCCGTTGTGCCTGCTTGCGGCGGTAGCCTTTGCATTCCATGGTTGATCGCCGCGCCGAACTGGATGTCCGGCGCGGCGATCATAGGCCAGGGCGACGTGACCGCCACTGCGCTTGCTCGCTGAGCCTCCCTTGGCTGAGATCTCCGGTAGCGGTGGCCGATCAGCCAGTAGCCGATAGAGGGCCGAAGGTGTAGAGCCACCCTGGAGATCCGCCAGAAGGTTTTGCTCCCCCGGACCTGCTGTGCCGGCTGCTGCCGGATGTCCCGCCATGTCCAGGCCAGCGGCCAGGGCGTACCCTTTTATGACCAGCGCCACGACCCGGCTGGACT
>CAVQZG010000014.1:0-137310 GCA_963718305.1 uncultured Actinomycetes bacterium | reverse complement strand
CACACCCCCCGGGCCGGTGCCCGGAACGAGCGCGTCAACCAGCCAGCGCTCCAACCCGGACGGGACAACGGCCAGCTGCTCAAGCACGTCTTGAGTCGAAGGGTCCAGGCTCCGGACCCGCGCCAGCACGGCATCGGCGATCGTGGGCGGAACACGCTCGCCCTGTGCCGAGGCGAGCAGCTCATGAACGAAGAACGGATTCCCGGATGTCAGCGCGAACAGCTCATGCGCGTCCACGGAGCTTCCTTCGCTGAGCTCCCGTACGGCTCGCTGCGACAGCCGGCGCAGCGGCAGATGCCGGACACGGTCGCTGCGGGACGCCTCGCCCAGCAGGCCATGGAGCGGGTGCTCGCGGTTCAGCTCGTCGTCGCGGTAGGTGAGGACCAGGATGGCCTGCAGGTCGGCGATCCGCCGGATGAGGAAACGCAGCGCGTCGAGCGTCGCGTCGTCAGCCCAGTGAACGTCCTCAATAACCAGAACGGTCGGATGCTCGGGCCAGGTCAGTTCGGCGCGCAGGGCGGCGAATACGCGGTCGCGGTCGCTGCCGTCGGTCACGGCGCGGCTGAGCTCGGTTCCTACGCTGCCCACAAGGTCGCGGAATGGGCCAAGGGTCCGCGGGGTCGCCAGATCATCGCAGTAGCCGACGAGCATCCTGCCCTCGGCGGGCAGATGGGAGCGCAATGCCTCGACCAGGCTGGACTTGCCGATCCCCGCCTCGCCCATGACCAGCGCAACGGACCCGCGCCGGCCGGCGGCGCTCGCACGGCATTGGCGAGCACCGATAGTTCGGTGTCGCGCTCCAGGATCCCCCGTCGCATACCGTGATTGTAAGAGGATGGCAAACTTGTGAACGCGCTGAGAGGCCCGGCTATGATCCATCCTCCGGCCAGTTCGCCCGCCGCGCAGCCATGCGCTGACGGTCGTCCTCAACAAGGGCGGCGCTGTCGGGAGTTCCGGCCGTGCCGTTGAGCAGAGCCTGAGCGTTCAGCAAGGTCCACGGCCTAAGCCCCGCCCGGTAGCTACGGCTACCCCTGCCGCCCGCCGTCGTTGCCCGGCCACCGGCCGCGCGTATCCGGGTCTGAGACTGTTTCACCTGCTCGGCCTCGGTGTAGCCGGACTCGTCCCGTGGAACCAGGGGGACCTCGTAGACCACGGTGGCGGAGTCACGGCTGACAAGATCCGCCCCGACGCTCCGTGCCAGTCCAGCCACCGCCACATTGTCAGCCGCGACCAGCGCAGTGAACCGGCGGACACCTTCCTCGCGGGCACGCTCAGCCAGTTGAGCCACCAGTTCGGTGCCGAGTCCGCAGCTTTGCCATTCGTCTACGACGGTGACGGCTAGTTCCGCGGACTGTGCGTCTTCAGCGGACCGGACGT
The DNA here is from genome assembly GCA_963718305.1 of uncultured Actinomycetes bacterium. Taxonomy (GTDB): domain Bacteria; phylum Actinomycetota; class Actinomycetes; order Streptosporangiales; family Streptosporangiaceae; genus RYN-230. The sequence goes on along the minus strand of CAVQZG010000014.1, from coordinate 135,933 downwards.
AACGGGCGACGCCCACGCCGCGCCCGTTGGCACGATCCACTGCCCCGAGTGCTTCATGGTCGTGATGGTCGATCTCGGTGAAGTAGCGCAACTCCGCCGGGGACAGTTCCTGCTTTACCGTCAGGAACCGCATCTGGCGCGATCTGGCACTCAACCGGGCGAAGCCGTCGGCCAGGAGCGGGGCATCAGTGCCCCGGACCGGCCGTATCAGCACCTCTGATCCGTCGCGCAGCACTGTTCGCTTGCCCCTCGCCGCGTATCGCGGCCCGGACCGCCAGCCGGGCAACAGCCAGGCGGCCAGCTTGTGAATCGGCCGTCGGCGGGCGGCGGGCATGCCAGGCCACTGCCGGTGCAGTCGCGCCTGCTTGGCCCGGCGAGCGGCCTCCGCCTCGGCCAGCAGGTCCCGGCGCCGCTCGGCCGCCAGCGCAGCCTGGATATGGTAATTGATCACTTGGATGCTCCTCAAAGCTGGTCACTCGGCGAATGTGTCGCCGAATCCAACTTGAGGCAGAGGGCGGCTGGCGTGCATCGGCAACAGCTACGGATTCCGGAGGTTGCGGCTACCGATCCCGGGGATTTGCGCCGCCGAGTCCGGCCTCCGCAGCTGGATTCCGTGCCCGGCGGCGTCAACTTGATCGCCAGCGCCAGCAGCATTAAAGGAGTCCGGGCGAACAGGTGGGAGGTTCCGCGGCGTGTTCCCAGCCTGCGATAGAGGGACTACCGCTCCTCGGCGGTGATCCACATCTCCGGGTGGGCTGGCTTGGCAGCCGCCAGAACGCCGGCATGCCTGGCGCCGCCCGACCACATCAGCGACGAGCGCCGCGACAAACTCAGCCAACCGAGTCTGCGGATATTCGGCGAACGCGCGAGGGTTGCGCCGGCACGCTCCGGCAGCGTGCGCGCTTCCTGTTCAGGGTCGTCCGCGATGGCCGTGACCAGGCACAACAGCTGCGGCTGATCCGGGCGGTGGGACCGCGCGCGGCTCGTAACTGAGACCAGCAAATGAGACCAGAGGAACACGAGGCACCCGACTGTAGGCGGCAAAGATCGGTGTTCTTGCAGGTCAGTGGCGGTGGAGGTGGGATTTGAACCCACGGAGGGGTTGCCCCCTCACACGCTTTCGAGGCGTGCGCCCTCGGCCACTAGGCGACTCCACCGCCGCTGAGCCTACCTGACGTGACGGGCCGCCGGCCTCCGGCTGAGGACAGCCGCAACACTCTTGTCACCGGGTGCCGTACAAGGCCCGCCTGCGGTGGCGTCAGCCGCCCCGGGCCCGGCGGCTGGCGAAGAACTCCCGCAGCAGGCGAGCGCACTCATCCTCCAGCACCCCCGCGATGACCTCGGTCTGCTGGTCCAGCCGCCGATCACGGAGCACGTCCCACAGCGAGCCCACCGCCCCGGCCCGCGGATCGGCCGCGCCGTAGACGAGCCGGGCCATCCGCGCCGCGGAGATCGCCCCCGCGCACATGGTGCACGGCTCCAGGGTCACGACCAGGCTGCAGCCCGCCAGCCGCCAGTCGCCCGATGCGGCAGCCGCCGCGCGGATGGCCACGATCTCGGCGTGGGCCGTGGGGTCCGCATCGGCCTCGCGGCGGTTGTGCCCCCGGCCGATGATCGCGCCCCCGGAGTCCAGCACCACCGCCCCGACCGGGACCTCGGCTGGCTGCGTGGCCAGGGCCGCGCCCGCCTCCGCGAGGGCGGCGCGCATCGCGGGCCCGAAGCCGGCCGCGTACCCGGTGCTCACGGCGTGCGCCCGCGCCTCACGGTTGGCGCCGCACCGGGATGGCCCTCACGGTGCTGGCTTGTGACGGGGCTGGCCGCCGGGGCTGGCCTCATGGGCCGAGCGCGGCGTCCAGGGCCCGGTCCAGCGTGTGGCCGAAGCCGAGCCGGCGGGCGATGCTGGCCAGCGCCTCGTCAGGGAACAGGTCCAGGTCACCGGACAGCGCCCCCAGATCCATCTCGTCCACGCCCAGGTCCGCGAAGATGGACATCTCGCCCGCGGGCAGCACCTGGTCCAGGTCGTCCTCGCCGGGAACCGGGATGTCCAGGTACTCGAGGATCTGGCTGGCCAGCGGCCAGTCCACCGCGGCGGTCAGGTCGGACAGGAACACCGACACCTCGCCGCCGAGCACCCGTAGCGCCACGAAGAAGTCATCCCCGACCGCCACCAGCCCAATCGTGCCGCCCAGGCTGGGCTGCTGGCGGAGCGCGTGGATCAGCCCTTTCAGGTCCTCGGTGAGGGCGACCGGCAGAACCTCGGTGTCCCACGCGTCATCCTCGCGGTAGACGATCACGGCGACGTTGCCGCCATTCACATCCGTCATCGCACCTCACCTGGGCTCTCTTCGGCAAGGGAATGGTGTCAGATCGACGGCATGCCCGTATGGCAATCTCCAGGCTCGCCAGAGGCCGTGAGACTGCGAGGAGATTTCACTACCTAAGGCAGTGAGATGTGCACCTATTGTTACCGCCTTCGGGTTGTTACCGCCTTCGGGAGGCGGGACCTACGGGACGGGACCTGCCCAATTTTCCCGGCCTGGGCGGCGCGTGATGTTCGTCCCGGCGGGGGATCAAGGTACGGTGGCTGCCTTGCAATCGGTAGCCTTGGTAATGCAATTACGCTGGGCTAAACTAAGCTAACGGGCTGACGCAGCCGACGACCGCGGAGCTGATCGTGCTGAAGAAGATCATCACCTGGGCGATCGTCATCTTCATAGTCTTTTACCTGCTCACACAGCCTCAAGGGGCGGCGAATGTCATCAATAATCTGCTCCACCTGCTCAGGAACGCCGGCAATTCCCTCGCGACGTTCGTGAACTCGTTGTGAGCCAGCGATGCGGTTGATTGCCCCGCGCAACGCGGGTCCGGCCGCAGTCAACAAGTACCTGCTGCCTCATGAGCATCAGGTCATCACGGTCCGTAAGCACCCTGCGGTGCTCATCGGCCCGATCGCGATCGCGCTGGCCGGGCTGCTCATCGCGCTGGTGCTCGGCACCACGGTGCTCTTGCACTCCCACGACGGCATCCTCATCCTGGTGCTGATCGCCGTGGGGCTGCTGCTCTACCTGGCCTTCAAGACCTGGGAGTGGTCCGAGGACTATTTCGTGGTCACGTCGGACCGGATGCTCCAGGCCAGCGGGGTGTTCACCCGCAAGATAGCGATGATGCCGCTGGTCAAGGTCACGGACATGAGCTTCCAGCGCTCCACCCTCGGCCGCCTGCTGGGCTTCGGGGAGTTCATCCTCGAATCAGCCGGCCAGGACCAGGCCCTGCGCACCATCGATCACGTGCCCTATCCCGAGCAGCTCTACCTCGAGATCTGTGCCCTGATCTTCCCGGCCGAGAAGATCCCCTGCCCGCAGTGCGACGGCCAGGGCGTGCTCATCCAGGAAAACGAGGACGGGGAAGAGACCACCTACCTCTGTCCCTTGTGCAAGGGACGGAAGACGGTGTCAGCAGACACCCTCGTCGCGGAGAATAGAGACTTCGGCGACGACTGAGTCGCCCGCAGCGCTATCAGTCCCTTCCCCGGGGTTCGTGCTGCCGGACGGTCAGACCTGAGCGTCCGGCAGCACGAGTCTGCCGGTGGCGGCGCCTGCTGGCCACGGACCCCCCGGTCACACGCTGACCAGGGCGATGCCGGCCACCGCCAGCAGCAGCCCGGCCAGTTGCGGGAGCCGCATCCGCTCCCCCAGCACGAGCCGGGCCAGCACTACGGTAATCCCGGGGTACAGCGAGGTCAGCACCACCGCGATACCGAACAGCCCAGCCCGGGTGGCCACCACGTAGCAGACGTTCGCGGCGGCATCGAGCAGCCCGGACGCGAGCGCCGCGGCCAGCAGCCACGGGCTGACCGCGCGCCAGGCCACGCCGCCCAGCCAGGCCACCGCCCCGGTCACGACCAGTGCCCCGGTGATCCGGGCCACCGCGCTGGGCCACAGCACGCCCGAAGCGCCCGCGTGCTGGAGAAACAGGAAGAACAGCCCGAACCCCACGCCGCCGCCCACGCCGAGGAGGAGGCCGCGGCCCACCGGGCGCGAGTCCGGCCGCCCCCGGCCGATTCCCTCCGAACTCACCAGGACCGTGGCCACCAGGCATATGCCGCCGCCGACATAGGCCAGGGTCCCGGGGCGCTCCCCGCCCGCGATGGCCACCCCGACCGGGAGCACGGTGGAGACCAGCGCGGAGACCGGGGCCACCACGCGCATCGGCCCCGCGGCGAGGCCGGCATAGAACATGATGAGCCCGGTGCCACCCGCCGCGCCGGCCGCCGCGGCCCAGGGCAGGCCGGACGTCCCGACCGGGCCGCCCGCGGCCAGCGCCGCGGTCAGCAGCACCACGGCCCCCGCGGGGGCCGACACGATGAGCACGGAGAGGACATGGGTGCGCCGCGACACTGCACCGCCGAGAAAATCGGCACTGCCGTAGAGCACGGCGGCCGCCAGGGCGAAGACAATGGTCACGATGGCTCCCAGTGGGGCCGGCCCAGTCGGGCGGCCCAGCGGAACGAGCGGAACAGGAAGATCGGTCGGTTTAGCGAACTATGTGGTTCACTATACCGACCGGTGACCGCGGAGGCGAACGGATAAACGATGGCTACTGCCGACATCTCGGCCGCCCTGGCCCGGACCCTCCAGGCGCTGCGGGCCGAGCGCGGGTGGTCGCTGGACCAGCTGGCCGCCCGGTCCGGGGTGAGCAAGGGGGTCCTGGTCTCCCTGGAACAGGGACGGGCCAACCCGAATCTGGCCACCCTGGCCCGGGTGGGGGATGCGTTCGGCGTGCCGATGACCCGGCTGGTGGAGGTCAGCGGCGAGTCCAGCGTGCGGGTGAGCGGACCCGATCAGGCGCGGATCCTCTGGCGGGGCCCGTCCGGGGGGACGGGCACCATCATCGCCGCCACGGAGCCGCCCTGGGCGGCGGAGCTGTGGCGCTGGACGCTCCAGCCGGGCGAGGGCTTCGGCGGTGACGCTCACACGCCTGCCACCCGGGAGCTGGCCTGGGTCGAGGAGGGCACGCTGACGCTGACCGTGGCCGGGGAGCAGTATCAGGTGACGGCCGGGCAGTCAGCCCGGTTCCCGGGCGGCGTCCCGCACGCCTACCGGAACGACGGGGCCGGGCCGCTGTCGCTGACGATGATCGTCGTAGTGCCGCCCGCTCCAGAGTGAGCCCGCACGGGCGGCCCGCGCCCCGGCCCCGGCTAACCCGGCGATAAGGGCCGGAAGCGGCGCGGGCACTGCCGGGCGCTGGTACATTCTGAGCATAATTTGCACTGGCCTTGCCGGTACAAATTTACCGGCGGATTACCTCGGTGCAGATTGCTGCCGCGTGACCCCGGGCAGGCCGTGGCGGGCTGAGTCCCCGGCCAATAGTCTCGATGGGAGAAGCAATGCGAGTCGTGGTGACAGGTGGCGCCGGTTTCCTCGGTTCCCATTTGTGTGACGCGATAATGGCCCGGGGTGACAGCGCCGTATGCGTGGACAACCTGGCCACCGGCCGGCCGGATAACGTCGCGCACCTGATGGGCCAGCCCGGTTTCACGTTCGTGGAGGCTGATGTCAGCTCCGCCCTCGACGTGCCCGGCCCGGTGGACGCCGTCGCCCACCTGGCCAGCCCGGCTTCCCCACCGGACTACCTGCGCCTTCCCCTTGAGACCCTGGCCGTGGGCAGCCACGGGACCGAGAACGCGCTGCGGCTGGCCCGCCGGCACGGCGCACGTTTCGTCCTCGCCTCCACCAGCGAGGTCTACGGGGACCCGGCCGTGCACCCGCAAACCGAGGACTACTGGGGCAACGTCAACCCGGTCGGCCCGAGAAGCGTGTACGACGAGGCCAAGCGATTCGCCGAAGCCCTGACCCGTGCCTACCGGGAAACTCACGGCGTCAATGCCGGCATAATCCGGATCTTCAATACGTACGGCCCGCGGATGAGCGCCCGGGACGGCCGCATTGTCACGAACTTCATCACCCAGGCCCTGAATGGCGACCCGCTCACCATTTACGGCGACGGCAGCCAGACGCGCAGTTTCTGCTATGTCGATGACCTCATCCGCGGCATCGTGAGCATGATCGACAGCGGCGAGAAGGGCCCGGTGAACCTGGGCAACCCGGAGGAGTTCACCGTCGCTGACTTCGCGCAGCTGGTGCTCCGGGTGACCGGCTCGGGCTCGCCGGTGGAGCACCTGCCGCTGCCGGTCGATGACCCGGCCCGCCGCTGCCCGGTCATCACCCGGGCCAGCCAGGTGCTGGGCTGGCAGCCGCAGATCCGGGTGGAGGACGGCGTCCGCCGCACGGTCGAGTGGTTCCGTTCCCGGCCCGAGGAAGTGCGGCTGGCCTCGGCCGCCCAGCACTGACCCTGACGCTCAGCGGATCGCGCCACCCAGCGCCTGCACGGTCCAGCCCGCGGCTTGCCACTCGGCCAGGGGCAGCACATTGCGCCCGTCGAGAATGCAGGGAGTCCGGACCACCGAAAGCAGCTCCACCGGATCGAGGCCGCGGTACTCACGCCACTCGGTGAGGTGCAGCACCACGTCGGCCGCCTCGCAGGCCTTGACCGCTTCCTCGACGTAGTCCAGGTCGGGGCAGGCCCGGCGGGCGTTGTAGGTGGCCCGGGGATCGTGCACCCGCACGACCGCGCCCTCGGAGCGGATGGTCCGGGCCACGTCCAGGGCGGGTGAGTCGCGGACATCATCGGTGTCGGGCTTGAACGCCGCCCCCAGCACCGCCACGTTCCGGCCGGCGAAGGACCCGCCGGCGAGCCCGCGGGCCGCCTCGACGGCCAGCGCCCGCCGGCCCGTGTTGATCTGGTCGACCTCCCGGAGGAACTGGAGGGAGTCACCCACGCCCAGTTCGTCGGCGCGGGCCATGAAGGCCCGGATGTCCTTGGACAGGCAGCCACCGCCGAAGCCGAGCCCGGCGGACAGGAACCGGCGGCCGATCCGGGTGTCGTGGCCGAGCGCGTCCGCGAGGGTCATGACGTCCGCGCCCGCCGCGTCACACACGTTGGAGACCGCGTTGATGAAGGAGATCTTGGTGGCCAGGAAGGCGTTCGCCGCCACCTTGACCAGTTCCGCCGTGGCCAGATCGGTCGTGATGTACGGCGTGCCCAGTTTCAGCACGCTGTCGTAGATCGCGCGCAACGTGACGTCGGCGGTCTCGGACGTGATGCCCACCACGATCCGGTCCGGCCGCACCGTGTCCTCGACCGCGAAGCCCTCGCGGAGGAATTCCGGATTCCAGGCCAGGCCCGCGGCGTCGCCTACCGGGGCGAGCTCGGCGATCCGGGCGGCCAGCCGGGCCGCGGTACCGACCGGGACCGTGGACTTGCCGATCACCAGGCAGTCCCGGGCCAGGTGCGGGGCCAGCCCATCCACCACCGCCTCGATGTGGCTCAGGTCGGCACCGGCCGCCCCGGGCAGCTGCGGGGTCCCGACGCAGATGAAGTGGGCGTCGGCGAACCCGGCGGCTTCCTGCAGGGAGGTGCTGAAGCGGAGCTTCCCGGAGCGCACCGCCCGGACCAGGATCTCTTCGAGCCCGGGCTCGAAAAAAGGCGCGTGGCCGTCCTGGAGCGCGGCGATCTTCTGGGCGTCGGTGTCCACGCCGAGGACCTCGTGGCCGATGTCCGCCATGCAGGCGGCGTGCACGGCACCCAGATATCCGGTCCCAATGACGGAAATGCGCATACGGGTCACTCCTTAACCATGCAGCACCAAAAATCAGTAGCGGCTATGCGTTGGGACCGAGTTGGTGAAAGCTTGGGAAAGATCCGGGGTCCGCCCAGCGTCCGCGATGACGCTACATTCACCCTAAGAGTTACTTCCACTCTGCTATGCGGTGTAATAGTGCCAGGCCGGACGGGCTGAGGAGGCGAGTTCACGCGGTGCGGTTCGTCTTCAGCCCGCCCACGGAGGAAGCCGCCGGTCTGCTGACTCTACCGTGGACGGAACCGCTCGAAGAGTGGCAGGACCCGCGGCTGGTCGAGATCCGGCAGCGCGGCATCTCCCGGCACATCGTCCGGTTCGTCGCCGATGACGGCGAGTTGTACGCGCTCAAGGCCATCAACGAGAACCTGGCCCGGCGCGAGTACCGGCTTCTGCGCGAGCTGGCCGAGCTCAACGTGCCCGCGGTGCATGTGGTGGGCATCGTGGTGGACCGCGGCCCGGATCTCGACGCGATCCTGGTCACCCGGTTCCTCGACTACTCCACCACCTACCGGGCCGTCTTCTCCAGCCCGCGGGGCGGCCAGCCGACCGACCGGCTGCTCGATGCCCTGGTCGAGCTGCTGGTGCGGCTGCACCTGTCCGGTTTCTTCTGGGGTGACTGCTCGCTGTCCAACACGTTGTTCCGGTACGACGCGGGCACACTCGAGGCGTACCTGGTCGACGCGGAGACCAGCGAGCGCCACCCCACGCTCACCGCGGGCCAGCGGCATTACGACGTGGACCTGGCCGAGGAGCGGGTTTACGGCGAGCTCCTCGACCTCCAGGCCGGTGAGCTGCTCAGCCCGGAGCTGGACCCGCTGGAGATCGCCGCCGAGCTGCCCCGGCGCTACGAGCGCCTGTGGGACGAGCTGACCCGCGAGGAGCTGCTCCGCCCGGATGACCAGCGGTACCGGATCGCGCAGCGGCTGCGCCGGCTCAACGAGCTCGGCTTCGACGCCGACGAGGTGGAGCTGATCAGCACGCCGGACGGGAACCGGCTCAAGCTGCGGACCAAGGTCTCCGAGTCCGGGCATCACGCGCGCAAGCTGTTCCTGCGCACCGGGCTCGTCGTGGAGGAGAACCAGGCCCGCCGGCTGCTCAACGACATCGCCAGCTTCCGCGCCTACCTGGAGCAGAAGCAGGGCCGCCCGGTATCTGAGATGGTGGCGGCCAGCCAGTGGCTGGGCGACGTCTACGACCCGGTGGTCGCGGCGATCCCGGAGGGCCTGCGCGGCCGCCTGCCCCCCGCCGAGATCTTCCACGAGATCCTCGAGCACCGCTGGTACATGTCCGAGGAGGCGGGCTTCGACGTGGGGACGGCCGCCGCGGCCCGGTCCTATTTCCAGACGGTGCTGCCGGGGGTGCCCGAGCTGCTCAGCGAGGGCGGGACGGCACCCGGCGAGGCCGGCGTCTCATCCTGACGCCGGCGGGCCGCGACCATGGGCAGCCCGATCAGGAGAGCCAGCACCGCGACCACGGCCGCCTCGATCAACTGGCCGTCCGCCTGGTGCGTGCAGAACTGCTCGAACTGCCGCTGCTGCGCGGCGGGCGCGGTTGGCCCGGCGCCGCCACCCGTGTTGACGACGCCCGGGTCGAGCCGCACCTGGAGGGCGTTATCGGAATGGAGACCCGGGCCGCACCACCCGATGGCCTGGCCAGACGCGGCCCGCTGCACGCTAAGCGGGATGAACAGCAGGGTCAGCGCCGCGGCCAGGCCGCCCACCACGATGGCCACCCCGCACAGACGCAGGAAATCCCGGCCGCCAGATCGCATGGCTGTCTCCTTACCGCCCTTTTCCGCCCCGGGACCTGGCCACCACCCTGCGTTCGGCCCGCTGACCCGGCTGTTACCTAGCTTGACACGGCCGCCGTGGTGCAGACGTCTACCACCCGGGCCAGGTTCCTGGATCCGCCGTGTTGCCGGTAACGTCCACCAGACAACGCACGGTAGTCCTGGGAGGAGACGTCATGGCTGAGCCCGAGCCGATGCAGGCCGGGGTGGTCAACGTCCTGCTGACCATCGACCCGGTCGCCAGCCATGCCGCCGGAACGTACCTCACCTGGGACGGGGAGCCGTTCGACGAGGAAGAGACCGCGCGATGTGACGCGGCCACCCCGCACGAACTGTGGGCGTGGACCCTCACCGCCGAGGAGGCACCCGGTGCCTCCGCCGAGCCCCGGGCGGACGTCCGCAGGCTGACCACGATCGTGGCCGGCGCGGCCGGCCAGGCCCCGGAGACCTTCAACGAGGCGGTTCTCGCGCACTTCGGCACCATCCCGGCCCGCCAGGTACTGGGCCCCGGTGAGGGCGGCACGGCCCCCGGCGGGGAGTACCGTCCGTACCCGATCGCCTTCCGCGAGACCGTGCTCCCGCAGATCTTCCGCGAGACGGTCCTGCCCGGCCTGGCCGGGCAGCCCCACGACGAGGCCCTGGAGATCCTGGGCCGCCTGGAGCCGTAACTCAGCTCGCGCAGCCGCCCGCCGCCTTGGCCGCCGCGACATCCGCGGCCACGCTCCCGTGCCGGTACAGGGCCAGGTCCTGGGGCGAGAACCCCCAGTGCCCGTTGGCGTAGACCAGTGTCTCGGTCGCGTTTTCCGGCTTCGTGCCGCCGGTCAGGGCCACCGTCACCACCGCGGTCTTGCCGGTCACGGCGATGTGGCGGATCTTGTAGGACATCCCGCCGGCCGCGCCCAGGCAGCCCCGGTGCACCGCCACCCAGGCCTGCTGGTCGATGGCCTGCCGGGCTGGGGCGCTCAGCATCTGGTAGATGATGGCGAACTGGCCCGCGGTGTACAGGGTGAGGTAGTCATCAGCATCGGCGCGCACCGCCGACGCCGTGTCCGGTTCCACCGGCGTCGAGGCGTGCGCGCCGGGCGACGCGCTGCTGGCCGCCGCCACGGGCACGGCCGGACTCCCGGAACTGGCCCCCGAGCAGGCCGCTAAGGCCAGCCCGGCGGCCACTGCGGCCGGAACTATCCCAATCGCCTGAAGTCGCATTCGCGCGCTTTCTGTTTAGAGGTGACGCTTAACAGACGCCTGCGGGGCCCCGGTGGTGCACGCCCGCATGGGCCGGGATGAGCCAGGGTAGCCCCGCCTGCGGACGGCGGGGCCGCCGGGGGCCGTAGCCATACTGGACGTATTGTGACGGGCGACGGGCAGAACCGTGGCGGGGCGGCCGGGCCGCCGCCGTCCCGGAGCGACAAGCGGCGCTACTTCGTGCTCATGACCATCTGCATCGGCTTGTTCGTCATCTCCTGGGCGGTCGTGGCCCGCTACTCGGTCCTCGCGTCGGTCATCATCTCGGTGGTGGCGCTGGCTATCCCGCCGTTTGCCGCCATCATCGCGAACGTGACCAGCGCCACTGACCGCCGCCGCCAATGACCGCCCTCTGCACTACGCCCGTTCGAGTTCGTAATGCATCGTCTGGTAGTGCCTGACCCGGTGCGCGAACGGCACCAGGACCGCCTGCAGCACGCGGTGCCTGCGGGCCAGCGCCCGGGCGGCGAACTCGGCCTGGGCCCCGGTGAGCAGAGTCGCCCGCGCCGCTACCGCCGGGCCGGTCGGCTTGCCCCGGAGCGTGGCGGGCGCAATCTCGACGTGCGCGTTGTGGCGCAGCCGCTTGGTCTTCCAGGCCTGGTCGTACGAGCGGAAGAAGGCACGATCCCCGTCGAACGCGATGCTCACCGGCGTGGGCACCGGGGTGCCGTCGCGCTTGTAGGTGGTCAGCAAGATCGTGCCAGCCCCTCTGAGAGGCTCGAGCCCGGTAGTCATCCCATCTCCTCCTCGGTATCGCTCCCACACCTAGGACGAGCCGGCCCACACGCCTGTGACAGTGATGCGCATGGTTGAGGCCAAAGCGTGCCGGAGCCGAAGCACAAGCGAACTAGCTCGCACTGCTGCACACTTGGTGACCGGTATCAAGCGGGCATCCTTCGGATGTTGCTCCCCGCCGTCCTCCGGGACTGGCGGGCTTTTTTGTTGGGATCCCTGATGACAGAGAATGTCGCGATCTTCCCCGACCCGAACCATGAGCCGATTCCGGCGGCGCGCTGGGCGCGGACACGTCTGTGATGCACCCGGCAGGCAGTTCTCGGCGGTCGCAAAAGAGCAGCAGTCCCCGGTGGATCATCCACCGGGGAAACTGCTGCTCAGGGAGCGGAGGCTCGGGGATTTGAACCCCGGATGGGCGGTAAACCCAAACCGCATTAGCAGTGCGGCGCCATAGACCGGACTAGGCGAAGCCTCCCGACGACCAAGCGGTCCGCATCAGCGTACCGGGCTGCTGCCGGACGTGCCAAAGCAGTTGGCGCACTGCGGCAGAAACAACCGGGCCAGGGTCAGCCGGGGACGGCCCGGCGGGCTGGTGGCCTGGCGCCAGAATCCGTCACGGGACCTCGACCACCTCGTAGTCGCCGGCCGCGTACGCCTCCCGGATCCGGGTCTTGGCAAACTTCCCCACGCTGGTCTTCGGCACCTCCTGGATGAACGACCAGCGCTCCGGAAGCTGCCAGCGCGGTATCTGGTCGGCGAGGTACGCCTTGAGCTCCTTCGGCGTGATCGTGGCGCCCTCCCTGACCACCACCGTGGCGAGCGGGCGCTCGCCCCACTTCTCGTCGGGGACCCCGATGACGGCAGCCTCGGCTACCTCGGGGTGACCCATCAGGATGTTCTCCAGCTCCATCGACGAGATCCACTCGCCGCCGGACTTGATCACGTCCTTGGCCCGGTCGGTGAGCGTCACGTACCCGAGCCGGTCGATGGTCCCGACGTCGCCGGTCCGCAGCCAGCCGCCGTCGAACTTTCCCGGGTCGTCGTCCTTGTAGTACGACCCGGTGATCCAGGGGCCGCGGACCTGGACCTCGCCGACCGTCACGCCGTCGTTCGGGAGCACCTGCCCCCCGTCTCCCACCAGCCGCCCTTCGACGGTGCAGAACAGCCGGCCCTGGGTGTCCCGGTAGTGCCAGGCCTCTTCCTCGCTCACCCCTGCGGGCGGCCGGGCCACGCTGCCCAGCGGCGAGGTCTCGGTCATCCCCCAGGCCTGCAGGATCTCCACGCCAAGTTCCTTCTGGAAGGCTTCCATCAGCGCGTGCGGGACCGCGGAGCCGCCGCACGGGACCATGCGCAGCGAGGACACGTCGCCGCCGTGCGCCCGGATGTGCTGGAGCAGCCCGTTCCAGATCGTCGGGACCGCCCCGGCGATGGTGGGCCGCTCGGCCTCGATCAGCCGGAGCAGCGGCTCGGGCTGCAGGAACCGGTCGGGCATGACCAGGTCCGCCCCGGCCAGCACGGCCGCGTAGGCGAGCCCCCAGGCGTTGGCGTGGAACATGGGCACCACGGGGAGGACCCGGTCGGTGTCGTTCAGCGCGAAAGCGTTGCCCAGGCAGGCGCCCATCGCGTGCAGGTACGCGGAGCGGTGGCTGTACACCACGCCCTTGGGCATGCCGGTGGTGCCGCTGGTGTAGCACATCGCGGCGGCGGTCCGCTCGTCCAGGTCGGGCCAGCTGAACGTTTCGGGCTGGACGGCCAGCAGCTCCTCGTAGTAGTGCACCTCGTGACCCTGGCCCGCCAGCGCTCCGGCGTCGGCGGCTCCCTCACCCGAGGCCGGGCCGGCCAGCACGATGTGCCGGACCGTTTCCAGGCTGGGCAGGATCGAGGCCAGCAACGGCACCAGGGTGGGCTCGGTGATGATCACGTAGTCGCCGGCGTGGTTGGCGATGTAGCTCAGCTGCCGGGGGTCGAGCCGCAGATTCAGCGTGTGCAGCACCGCGCCCATGGAGGGGACGGCCAGGTACGCCTCCAGGTGCTCGGAGTTGTTCCACATCAGGGTGGCGACCCGCTGGTCCCCGTCCACGCCGAGTTCGCGCAGGGCGCCGGCCAGCTGGGCCGCCCGGGCACCGGTCTGGGCATAGGACTGGCGGCGGACGCCGTCCGTCGTGGCCGTGACGACCTCACTATCGCCGTAGACCGTGGTGCCATACCGCATCAGCCCGGTCACGGTCAGGGGCACGTCCATCATCGTGCTGAGCACGGGCCACCTCCTGGTGATTCACCCGCCGGCGCGAGCAGCACCGGTCCCACGTCGTTCTCGTCGGATCGTGTCATGCCTGGAGGGCAAACGTCACCCTTCCAAAACGGGGATTACCCTCAGCCTTCCCTCAGCTTTCGAGCAGGTCGGCGTCGATGCGCAGCTTGGCCACCGCCCGCGACACCGTGCTCTTGACCGTGCCCAGGCTGACCCCGAGGACGTTCGCGATCTCGGCCTCGCTCATGTCCTCGTAATAGCGCAGCACCACGGCGGCCCGCATCCGCTGCGGGAGGCGCTCGATCGCCCGGCGCAGCGCGTCCTGCACTTCGCTGTCACCCGCGTGGTCGATGACCGGCTGATCGGGGATCTCGTCCGTCGGGTACTCCTCGACGCGGCGCCGCCGCCACCAGGAGATGTGCGTGTTCACCATGGCCCGGCGGACGTAGCCGTCCACCGCGCCGCGGTCCTCGATCCGGTCCCACGCCTGGTAGGTCTTGGCCAGCGCCGCCTGGACCAGATCCTCGGCGTCCGCCCGGTTGCGGGTCAGCAGGTAGGCCATGCGCAACAGTGACCCACTGCGGGATGTGACGTATTCGTGGAAGGCCGGGTCGCCTGGGCCCGGCGGCTCCTCGCGCCGCACCCGCTGCTGCGGCGCATGGGCCACGACGCTGCGTTCAACCTGGGTGCCCGCAGCAGCTCCCCGCGCGGATTCACCCTGACCCTCAGTCCCGGCGTGCCTGCTGCGCGGTGTGGCCCCATTCCCCCGCGCACCGGCCACGACGTGATCGCCCCCGACGCTCACACCCCAACCGTACCCAGGGAACACGCTGTCCCCACGGTTCAGCCGTGTGCCGGCGAGGCGTCCCTTCACGGGCAACGTGCCAGAACCGCTTGACGCGTGCCTCTCCCGCCTCCATCTCAGACGGCGGCGACCCCTGGTCCAGGCGGCGGTGCTGCCGCTGGCCCCGGACTGGCCCGCGGCTGCACCGGGCCGTCCCGTGCCCGCCCGGGACCGGGGTCATCACGAGGCTATGCAGTTATCTACGAGTGTCTACCCGCAGCCCTAGAAAGATCCATATTCGGCCAGAGGACCCTCGGCCCGGCCAGCCGGGCCGGCCCAGACGAGCCCGGCCGGACCGGGATCAGAGGGGCTGGGCGCGCAGGAACCGGCCGAAGTGCGGCACGGTGAACGCGATCAGGCCCCGCTCCGAGCTGTAGATCAGCCCCTTTTTGATCAGCCCGTCCCGGGCCGGGGACACGCTGGACGGCTTGCGGCCGAGCTCGTCGGCGACCTGTGCGGTCTGGACCGGGTCGTCGCCGAGCTGGGCCATGGCCCGCATGTAGTCGCGTTCGGCCGGGGTGGCGCGCTCATAACGGCTGCCGAAGAAACCCACGGCCAGCTCGGCCTCGGCCTGCGGGCTGGCCACGGTGACGTCTTTCGCGGTCACCGGGCTGTCCGTGGCCACGTCCCAGGTGACCTTGCCGTACGCCTGCACGAAGTACGGGTACCCGTCGGCCGCCTGGTAGAGCGCGTTGAGCGCGTCCGGCTCGAAGTCGGCCCCCTCGCGCTGGGCGGGAGCGAGCAGCGCCTGGTCGGCGGCGGCCCGGTCCAGCCGGTCGATCGACACGTACCGGAACAGCCGCTCCGAGTAGCTCTTGCTGGCGGACAGCACCGACGGCAGGTGCGGCAGGCCTGCCCCGACCACGATCAGGGGGCCGCCGGTCTGGGACAGCTCATGGGTGGCGGCGCAGAGCGCCGATATGTCGGGCGCGGGCACGTCCTGCATTTCGTCGATGAACAGCGCGATGCCCACGCTGAGGTCGCCGGCCACCGACGCGGCGTCGGTGAACAGCTCCATGAGGTCGATCTCCAGGTCCCCGGAGTCCGCCCGGCCCCGGACCGCGGGCACGTCGATGCCCAGGTGCGGGGTGAAGGTGCCCTTCGGCGCCTTAGGGTCCCGGGCCGCGAACGCCTTGAGCACCCCGAGGAACTGCTCGATCCGGTCGGGGGCGCGATGCCGGGGGGCGAGTTCCCGGACCGCCATGTGCAGCGCGCCCGCGACCGGGCGGCGGATCGACTGCTCAGGCCGGGCCTCGATCTTCCCGGTGCCCCACAACCGTTGCAGGGCCATCGAGCGGAAAGAGTTGAGGAGAACGGTCTTGCCCACGCCGCGCAGCCCGGTGAGCACGATGCTGCGCTCCGGGCGCCCGCGGGCGATCCGCTCCAGCACGACCTCGAACTGGCTGAGTTCCCGGTCCCGGCCGGCCAGCTCAGGCGGGCGCTGGCCGGCGCCTGGCGCGTAGGGATTACGAACAGGGTCCACGGCCTAGGAGCTTATGGGCGGATCTAGCTGGATCCCTAGATTGATGTAGAAAGCGCTGCCGGCGTGTCGCCGATGGTCTGCTATCCCCAGGATGGGGGTGCATTGTGCGTCGCCGGCGGCGCACGATCCACCCCGATCATGGCCGAAGGCCGCGGCCGGAAATGAGGCCGGGGCGCGGCGCCTCTCCCCTGGCACCACGCCCCGGCCGGCCCATGTGAGTGTGGCGGGCCGTAGTGGCGTTAGTGGAGCAGGCGCAGTGTGTTGACCGCGTCGTCCACGTAGTACAGGCCGGAGCCGTGCGGAGCGACGGCCAGGCCGAACAGTGCACCGGCACCCTTCGGGCTACCGGACTTGTCGAGGAAGCGGTGGGCGATCTGCATGCCCGCCGGGGTGGTCTCGACGAGCCTGCCGTCACCGCCGTTGACGGTAAGGATGTTCCCGTTCGGGGCCACGGTGAGCCCCAGCGGCGTGTTCAGCGCGCCGCCTGAGGTGACCGGGAACCCGGTTCCGGCGCTGGTGTGCCGGAACGGGGCGCCGGGGATCGCGGTGATCCCGTTACCCAGGCTGTCCGCGACGAACAGGGTGCCGTGGGAGTTCAGGCCCACGCCGGTGGGCCCGACGACCAGGGCGGCCGGGTCGGTGCGCTGCCCGAATCCGGACCCGATCGTCGTCGTTCGCAGCAGACGCGGGGCGTGATGACGACACAGGGCCAGGGTCAGCCTGAGCACGGTGCCCTTGTTCACCACTGCGCCGTTCGCCGCCACGGTCCCGTTGAGGACGTTCGTGACGAACAGCTGGGCGAAGTGGTGGTTGCTGATCGCGGTCATGTCCCACGGGCCGTTGATGCCATAGCCGGACAGGGTTTCCCGGACGTGGCCCCAGCGGTCCAGCACCAGCAGGCAGCCGGCCTTGGCCGTGGCGGCCATGCCGTTCGTGGTGGGCAGGCTGCCGACCACGACCCAGCCGCCGTGCAGGATGCTGAGCGCGGTGGTCAGGCCAATGCCGCCGGGGCAGGCGCCGGGCAGGTGCTTGGCGCTGATCCGGGCGAAGGTGCTCACCGAACCGCCCGGCGACACCTGGACGATCGTGGTCCCGGTGCCCTGGAGGTTCTTCTTGTTGTTGAAGTTGCTAATCAGGACGTTGCCGCGGTGCAGGACACCCTGACTACGGCTGACCACCGCCACGCCGTACGGGTTGACGTCGCCGTTGCCCGGCACCGTGGACGCGATGGTAGAGATCTTGTGAAAGTGGCTGATGAAGGATTGCTGCCCCTGTGCCTGGCCGGCCGTTCGCGCCTGCGCCCCCGCAGCCGGCGCGAGGGCCAGGCCTGCCGCCGCGACAGTCGCCAGTGAGGCGGCTGACGCGAGGGCCACACGATGGATGAAAGACATTCCCCGCTTCCCCTTTCCACCTGGATGCCAGGGCCCCTCGGTGGGCGCCCAGGCACGGCCCGAGGGCGGGGAGGAAAGCGCGCCATACAGCCAGCACTGGCCAGCCGGCGGGTGTGTGGCCGACTGGCATCATGCAGCGAACGCCCCGCTCTGCGCGCCGCACCCCTTCTCACGGGAATGGCGCGCGGGGGGTTCAGGTGGCGGCCAAGATTGTTTCAGCAATTTTGCAGGAAGTGATTTCCTGGGGTACGCATTGGGTCGGCTTTGCGTCCTGTTTACCGGCTGGGCCCGTGCCCGGGCTGATTCAGCCGGGCGAGGTAGGCGTTGTAGGCGTCCAGATGCTCGTCGTCGTCGATGGTGCCGCGCGCCCCCGCCACGGCCGGGGTGGGCTCGGCCGGGGTGGGCTCGGCCGCCGGCTCGGCCCGCGCACCGGGCGGCGCGGCCGCCAGGCCTGGCGCGGACTCCGGGCCCGCCGCACCGCGGTCCGGGCCGGGCGCGCCGAGGTCCCCAGCGGGCGGCGCGACCAGGGTCTCGAAGCTCGACGTGCGCACCGTTTCCAGCCAGCCCCCGCTGACCGTGCCGACCCGGTCGGCATGCGCCCACATCAGGAAGACCAGCATCATGAAGCCGAGCATGATCGCGTCGCCGCCGATCCACATGACCGCGCCGCCCGCGTGCAGGTCGGCCACCGGGCCCGCGGACCCGGCTGGGCGCGCCTCGGTCATCCCCTTCATCGGCGTGTTCTCGGTGCCGAGCACCAGCCCGGTGAACGTGTCCACCGGCATCGCCACGACCAGCATCACGAACCGGATCGGGTAGGACAGCCGCCAGCGGATGGGCTCGCTGCCCAGGATCGGCAGGAAGAACAGGTACCCGACCACCAGGTAGAGGGCATGCTCGGCGTTGTGCAGTGCGGGGTTGCTCATGACCAGGCTCATCAGGCCGGTCAGGTGCGTGCCGGCGATGGTCGCCGCGTACAGGATCAGGACGAACGGCGGCCAGGTCAGGAAGGTGACCACCCGGGACCGCACCACCCGCTTGGCCCAGGTGTGCAGCGGGTTCCGGCTCGCGTGCAGCAGCAGCGTGACCGGCTGGGCCAGGACCAGCAGCGGCGGCGCGATCATGATCAGCATGAGGTGCTGAATCATGTGGTCCCAGAACAGGACATCGTCGTACGCGCCGATCCCGCTCTCCGTGGCCAGCACGACGACCACGAGACCGGCCAGGAACAGCGCGGTCCGCCACCATGGCCAGGGCCGGGCCGGATGACGGCGGCCGACCCGCCACGCGCCCCACAGGTACAGGGCAGCGAAAACGACGACAATGGCCGTCACGACCGGCGCGAACTCCCAGCGCTCCAGGACGGCCTGCCAGCCAAACGGGGGCAGCATGAAACCTCCCTCTTGCTGGTTCGAGCGTACTCACTACCGCGTGTAGGGGAAGTCGCGGCCCCTTGCGCCGGGGAGGGTACGGCGACCAGGCTGGCTGTTCCTGGATCGTTACGGCCTCGCTCCCGCTGGGCAGTGATGGGACCGCAAGGAGCATGCGACGGACAGAGGCGGATGACGTTGGGCAGTGATCCAGGCGTGGCCCGGGTGCCGGGGCTGGCGGGCCTGCATCTGCACCGCTGGAACGACCGGGTGGTGGTCGGCGTGGCGATCGCCGCCTTCGCCTCGGGCTTCGGGCAGTTTGGCGTGGTGGCCGCCCTGGGCGACGTGGCCCGGGGTTTCGGCCAGGTGAGCCACGGCACGAGCCTCGCCGACCAGGCCGGGCTGTCCGGTACCGATCTGGGCATCGGGCTGGC
This sequence comes from uncultured Actinomycetes bacterium, assembly GCA_963718305.1. Taxonomy (GTDB): domain Bacteria; phylum Actinomycetota; class Actinomycetes; order Streptosporangiales; family Streptosporangiaceae; genus RYN-230. Next base: position 116,692 of record CAVQZG010000014.1, on the reverse strand, counting down.
CATCATGCGCCTGGCCTCGCTGGGCGCGCTGCCCATTACCGGCCTGGCCGATGACTTCGGCCGCCGGAGGATGCTGCTCATCACGGTCGGCGCCGGGCTGGCCCTGACGGTGCTGGCTGCGGCCAGCCCCAGTTACTGGTGGTTCGTGGCCATCTTCGCCTGCGGACGTCCCCTGCTCAGCGCCTCGAACGGGCTGGCCCAGGTCATCGCGGCCGAGCAGACCGCGTCGGCCGAGCGGGCCAAAGCCGTGGCCCTCATCGCCGCCGGTTACGGCCTGGGGGCCGGGGTCATCGCGATCCTGCACAGCCTGGCCTCGACCGCGATCGGGTTCCGCGGCGTGTTCATTCTGGCCCTCATTCCCCTGGCCCTGCTGCCGCTGGTCGGGCGCTGGGTCCAGGAGCCTGAGCGGTTCACCGTGTCCGCCGCCGAGACCGGGCATCCCATCCCGGTGCTCGATGCCGTGGCCCGGCCCTACCGGCGGCGCTTGCTGGTGGTCATCATCCTGGCCTTTGCCATCTCAGTCATTACCGGGCCGGCCAACAGCTTCGGCTTCCTGTTCGCGCAGAACATCCTGCACCTCCGGGGCATCGTGACCGCGGGCATGGTGCTGGGGTCAGGCATCGCCGGGCTGGCCGGGCTGCTGACTGGACGCTGGCTCGCGGACCGGGTAGGCCGGCGCCTGACCGGTGCACTGGCCATGGTGGCCGTGGCCCTGCTGGCCACCCTGACCTACAGCGGTTCCGCCCCGGCCCTGGTGGCCGGCTACATCTCCGCCGTGTTCGCCGCCTCGGTCTTCGCCCCGGCGGCGGGGGCGCTGGTCAACGAGTTGTTCCCCACCTCGGTCCGCGCCTCGGTGGTGGGCTGGTCAACGGCGGCCGGCGTGCTGGGCGCGGTGGCTGGCCTGGTCATCTTCGGGGCGGTAGCCAACGCCAATGACCAGTTCGGGGTGGCCGGGGTGGTCACTTTCCTGCCTGCCGCACTGGTCATGGGGCTGTTCTGGCTGCTCCCCGAGACCCGGGGGCGTGAGCCGGAGGAGCTCTGGCCGGAGGGCTGACCGGTCCCCCGGGATCTTGCGGTTTCCGCGCGGAGTTCGCCGCGCTACGACGAGCCTGGCCTGGGCGTCGTCTGGCCGACCTCAATCAGGTGACCGTCCGGGTCGCGGATATAGGCGCGGATCTCGCGCCCGTGGTCCTTGGGCTCGGTGAGGAACTCGGCACCCTTCGCCGACCACTCCGCATAGGCCTGGCCGATGTCGGCCACCCTGAGGTTGATGAACGCACTGGTGCGGCTGGGGTCGGCCGGTGGGGCCAGCGTCACGGCCGGCTTGTCGTCGGTAGGGCCGCCACCCGCGTTGAGGATGAGCCAGCTGTTGGCGATCTTCATGATGACCGGATCACGTTCGGCCACCACCTTCGCCCCGAACACCGAGGCGTAGAAGTCACGGGAACGGTCCTGGTCGGACACCACCAGGAAGTGGGTAACCACGAAACCGCTGGCCGGGGCGGGGAAGTCAGCGTCGGTCATGGGGAGCCTCCGTAGCAGTCAGGGAGCGCCGGCGGCCTGACCGCGGCGGTCAGGCTTACCGGTGACGCCCGTGCTTCCTGCTTACACCCTGCTCCGGCGGCGCACTGATCTCGGGCGCTGCGCGATGGCGGGATATGAGAGGCTGGGGGCTGCGCCAGGAGGGTTCGCCTAGTGGCCGATGGCGGCGGTCTTGAAAACCGCTATGGGGCGCGAGTCTCATCGTGGGTTCGAATCCCACACCCTCCGCCCAGCCAGCCAACACAGCACCTGACCAGGCTGAACGCTTGCCCTGCGGAGCCGATTGCGGTCCGCGGGCTGATGGGATGGCCGGTGCCGCCAGGTACCGTTGGCCGGTGGTCCCGGTCAGCTTCCATGACTTCTTCAGCGGCTGCGCCACCGTTGCGGGCGCGCTCATCGGGCTGCTCTTCGTGGCTCTCTCGGTTTCCCCGGAGAAGCTGACCGGTGATCACGCCCGTGCTGAGCACCAGGTCCGGGCAGGAGCAGCGTTCTCCGCGCTCGTCAACACTCTGGTCATCGCGCTGGTGGCTTTGCTGCCCGGGGCCAGCCTCGGGCAGGCGGGCATCATCGTGGCAGCTGCCGGTCTGGCGACGACCTTCGGCCTGGTTATTGTGCTGTACCTAGAGCACCAGCAGAAGATACGCGGCGATGTCGGCATGCTCGCGATTCTTCTGGCCCTGTACGGCCTGCAGCTGGCTGCCGCCGTGCAGCTGGACGGGTCTCCCCGCAGCGTGAGTGGGATCAGCCGCCTGGGAGCGCTCTCGATTGCCTTCTTCCTCTTCGGCATCGCCAGATCCTGGCAGCTCGTCGGCGCACGGGACTTCAGCCTGGCCTCAACAGTGGCCACGGTAATTCACCGGCCAGCCAGCGAAAGCACCCGCCCAGACGTGGGCGAGCAGACCCCGAAAGCCCACCCGGCGGCCAGCGAGGATGATGATCGGGGCCCCTCACATGCATGACGACATCGTTCGCTGGCCGGACCGCCCGGTCACCCCCGGCCGGGTGGCGGTCATCACGGTCTCGTTCAACACGCGCGAGCTCACCGCGCTCTTGTTGTGGTCACTGCGACGGATTCTGGAGTGGGAGTCGCTCGAAGTCATCGTCGTCGACAACGGATCGGACGACGGATCGGCGGAGCTCTTGGCGAGGATCGCAGCTGCCGGTGGGTGCCGCCTCGTCGCGAATGCGGCCAACCGCATGCACGGCCCCGCGCTCACCCAGGCCATGTCCTTCCTGGCCTCATGCGAGTCAGACCTCCCGCAGTGGGTTTGGGTCCTCGATTCCGATGTCGTGATCATCCGGCCCGATGCTCTCAAGAAGGCGCTTGAGAGAGCCGACGAAACGACGGCCGCGATCGTGGGCGAGTCGTGGTGGGACCAGTGGCACGAGAAGGACCGCTTCCTGGCGTACTCCCTTCTGATCGATCCCGTCCGTGTCTGGCGCGACGGAATCGAGCCCTTCGTCGATGGGGGTGATCCGGCATTCGATCTGCTCGAGTCGGCCAACGCCACTGGCGAGACGCTCGCCGAGTTCTCCTTCGTGAGAGATCGCTATGTGATCCACCGAGGCCGAAGCAGCCTCATGGCCGTCTGGGAATCGGGCGACACCACGCACCCCGACTACGAGTGGACGCTCGAACATCACGAGCCGCACTTCGGTCTGGTCGACGGTGCCGCCGCCGGCCACGAGGAACTGCTGAGGAGGTTCCGCGCCGAAGTCGGATCACTTGATGACCCGAAGGCGATCGCAGCTCTTTCTGGTCGGGCTTGACGGATCAGCAGGTCACTCGGACGCTCGGCTTCCTTTCGCGGGCGTACGCTCGAAACCTGGACTGTGCCTGTGCGCTGACGTCGGCGGGCATCACAAGCCGGGGATCAGCAGGCGGAGCAGCGACGCGGCCAGCCTGGCTCGCCATGGCTCTTCCAGGAAGCAAGGGAAGGTGAGAATGGTGAAGACCAGGCTTGCCCAGTGGATTAACCGATGGCGTGAGCGCCGTCTGGCTCGCGAGCAGACACGGCAGACACCGGCAACACGTCAGGCGACGCGTGACACACAGGCGCAGCGGTACCACTCCACGGGGCACGGCCCGTAAAGGCCCGGCGTCCAGAGGGGCCTACTGCCCCTTCACGAGGTGAGCACCGAGGGTCAGGCGGCCTGGTGGCCGCGCTCGCGGGCGAGTTCGCCGAGCAGTGCGACGGCGCGCGCAGGCGTCCCCCGCAGCGTGGGCATTTCCGCCGCGGGCAGCCGGGTAACCGGCGTCCACGGCTTTCGTTCCCAGCGGCCATCGATTCCGGTAAGGCGGCAGTACACCTGCCCGTCGGCTCGCAGGATCCACTCCCAGGACAATTCCGCCGGATCCCCGTCGCTGACGCTGACCAGCCGGGCGATCACCTTCCGGGGAATTAACGCCATGCCGGACGCCCTCTCGCCGGGTGACCCCTTCGGCGTTGAAGGCCCCCGCTCACCAGGGGCGGTCACGTTTGTGTGGCTTCGGAAACAGAACATTACTCCTGAGCGGTCACATAGGACGTGAAGTGGAAGCTCTGCATTTCCTCTCAGACCGTTGAAGCGTTTTCGGCCGCCCTCGGCCGACGCGGGATGACAGCCTGGCGATTAAGTGGGTGCGCAATCAGTGAGGCCAGTTTCCACGGGGCGGCTCCCGCCGTCCGCAGCTCCCTCGCGCGGACCGACGCCCGCGTCCTCGCGCCATGTACCTCAGCGCCATGATCGGGGCACTGAGGCAGGAGCCCTGAAGTCTTTCGCTGGCGAGTGCAACCTGATGGGGCGCCCGGCGCATCTCTCTGGTGGTGGCGGCATGCCGGGCCAGAAGGGGGGCGCCGGCATGCCGCCAGCCAATCGGCCGCCCAGAGGAGCCCGCATCCCGTGACATCAGCCGAGGAGTTCACCGAGTTCGCGGCGGCCGCGTCGCCGCGGCTGCGGCGGATGGCGTTCCTGCTCTGCGGCGACTGGCACACCGCGGAAGATCTGGTGCAGACCGCGCTGGCGAAGGTCTTCGTGTCCTGGCGCAAGATCAGGAGACAGGACGCGGCCCATGCGTACGCCGCGCGCATCCTGGTCAACACCTATCTGGCCCAGAAGCGCCTGAAGAGCACGGGCGAGATTCTGACCGACCAGATCCCCGAGCACCCGGTCCAGTCCCCCGCGCCGGAGACCCGCATCGTCGTGCTCAACGCGCTGGCCACCCTCCCGCCCCGGAGCCGCGCCGTAGTGGTGCTGCGGTACTGGGCCGACCTGAGCGTCGAGCAGGCCGCGGCCACGCTGGGCTGCTCACCGGGCAACGTGAAGAGCCAGAGCGCCCGGGCCCTGGACAAACTCCGGGCGGTGCTGGGCGACGTCATGACCGAGCCAGGCGCCACTGGCCACGTGCCCCATGATCAACGCGAGGCAGGGGATCCCCAGCATGGATGACAGATCACTGCACACACTGCTGGACAGCGCCCTGGCGCATGAACCGCCGCTGGGGCCGGTCGTACAGAAGTCGCTGTGGGCGGGCATCCGGCTCCGCCGCCGCCGCCGGGCGCGGAACGCCACGGCGGGTGCTGCTGCCGCCGCAGTGATCGCCGTCGCCATCCCGGCGGTCACGGGGACACTCGGCCATTCCCCCGCCCGCTTGCGGACGGGGTCACACGAGGTGGTCGTCTACATCGGCAGCGATCACGGCGACATAGTTGACGCCGATCTCGGCGGCCACCAACACTGCGGGCCGGCCCATCCAGGCTGGGCTGGGCCCGAGGCGACTTGCGATCACGCCGGACGGGAAGACGGTCTACGTCGCCGACGTCGACTGGCACACCGTGACACCGATCGCCACCGCCACCAACACGGCCGGGAAGCCGATCCGGTCGGCAAGGGCCCCTTTGCGCTCGCGATTACGCCGGACGGAAGGACGGTCTACGTCGTCAACGTGATCTCGAACACGGTGACACCGATTTCGACGGCGACCAACACCGCCGGCAAGCCCATCAAGACTTGGAGCCGACCCGTGGCGATCGACATTACACCGGACGGGAGGACCGCCTACGTCCTCGACTCAAGCGAGGGATTCCAGGGCTCGGTGATACCGATCACCACGGCCACCAACACACGGGGGAAGCCGATCAAGGTCGGAAACTATCCGACGGCGATGGCGATGACTCCGGACGGGCGGACCCTCTACGTCGCCAACACCTCCGCGCATACCGTGACCCCGATCTCGACAGCGACCAACACCGCGGAAAAGCCGATCAAGGTCGGCAGCGGACCCTCTGCGATCGCGATCACGCCGGATGGGAAGACCGCCTACGTCGTTGTCCAGGGCGCCAACCGTAAGAACTCCGTGGTACCGATCACTACCGCCACTAATACCGTGGGTAAGCCGATCGAGGTCGGCAGAGGATCCACCAGCCATTGCGATCGCACCCGACGGGAAGACCGCCTACGTCCCGAACTACCAGTCCGGCACGGTGACCCCGATCTCGACGGTGACGAACACCGCAGGAAAACCAATCAAGGTCGGCACGGGACCCATTGCGATCGCCTTCACGCCGGACGGGAAGACCGCCTACGTGGTCTGCCTGGGAGCGGACACGGTGATACCCATCTCCACCGCGACCAACACGCCCGGCACTCCCATCAAGGTCGGGATACATCCCTACGCCATCGCAATCACCCCCTGACCTGCTGCGAACGGCTGCAGTAACGCTGGCCGCCGGATGAGAGCCGGGTCGTAGAGGTACCAGCCTTCCCGGCCGCCCACCGCCGGGCTGGCGTACCAGCGGAGCCCCACGCACCAGCGACCGTGCCGGTCCTTACGCTGACCGGTGACCTGCGCCCAGGCCCATGTGCCATCCTGGAGCAGGATCTCGGCCTCAGTGTCCTCGGGGATGGTGGAGCCGGGCACGGCGTCGGCGGGCATGGCCCGCTCCAGCGCCGGCTCGCGGGTAGAGTCCGAGGCGACCATCTGGTCAGGATGCGCCCCGGTTCGTAGGCTCCAGTAGCCGATTGGGGTTTTCTTTCGCAAATGTTTTCGGATAGCACCCAGCTCGCCGGGCCGGGGCTCCCGATCTCCGCTGCCTAAGCGCTCAGTTTGAGACGTGAACAGTGAGCGTTTGTGGGTAGATGTGCGGCCTGGGCGCAGCGTGGCGGCCCAACTATCTGAGGGGGGAGCCATGCGCGGACAGCACCATGCGGGAACGAAGAACTCCAGCGGAAACATCAGCGCGGTCGTGGGCGTGACCGTGATCACGCTGCTAATACTGCTGGTGATCGTGATCATCCTGGCGTTGGGCTAAGGCCCTGCGCCGGGCCCGGCATGCGCGGCGGCCGGGCCTGCGGGAACCGGGTCAGCGGGAACTAGGCCTGCTCGGTCGGGCGGATCAGTACCTCATTGACCGCGACGTGCCGCGGCCTGGTGACGATGTAGGCGATCATGTCGGCGATGTCCTCGGCGCCCATCGGCTGCATGCCGGTGACCTGGCCCCGCATGGCTTCGAGTACCTCGGGCCGGTTGTGGCCGGCCAGCTCGGTGGCGGTCGCGCCGGGCTCGACCAGCGAGACGCGCACGTGCCGCTGGGTAACCTCCAGGCGCAGCGCCTCGCTGAACGCGCCGATGCCGTGCTTGGTCAGGGTGTAGACGGCGCTGCCGTTGCGGGCGATCCGGCCCGCCGTGGAGCTGATGTTCACCATGTCGGCCACCCGGCGCGGGCCGTCCTCGGCCGCGCGGAGCAGGTGCGGCAAGGCTGCGTGCGCGCAGTAGAGCAGGCCCATGACGTTGAGGTCGACCATCCGCTGCCACTCCGACAGGGGAGCACCGACCGCCGGGCCCAGCAGCATCACGCCCGCGTTGTTGACGAGCGTGTCGAGGCGGCCCAGCTCGGCGACCGTCCGCTCGACCGCGTCCGTGGCCTGCTGCTCATCGGTGATGTCCGACTCCAGGACCAGCACCGTCCCGCCCTGGTCGCGGATGCCCGCGGCGACTTCCTCCAGCCGGTCCTTGCGCCGGGCCGCGACCGCCACCGCCGCCCCCTCGCCCGCGAGCGCTATCGCTGTGGCCGCGCCGATCCCGCTCGACGCCCCGGTCACCAGCGCCACCGTGCCGTCCAGTCTGTCCGGCGTGGTCCGCGCCCGGCCGGCTCCGGGCGCCGCCTGGTCGAAGAAGGATGTCTCGGGCATGACTGAGCTCCTCAAATCGGGGTGCTGTCGCCGTCCCCGCCGCGGTGGCAGCGCGGGGACCAGCTGGAGGATTCTCCGTGGCCATCCCAGTATAAACGGAGCAGCCTCCGCTTAGGCATCCCACGTGCGGCTACGACGACTGCCCCGGATCGCCGGTGATGAAGGTACTTTGCCGACCACCGCAGTCACGAGGCCGGTTCGCGGAGTTCACGCATGCCAGCGACAGTGAGGTGCAACTGCTGACAGTCCCATCAGGCTTAGAGGGAGAACGCGCGGGACAGGCTACGGACGTCTTGTCCCCGTGGCGCACCCGCTGCCAGATTGCGTTCGCCCGCGAAACCGGAGTGTGGGTAGCGATAGAGCGGCCCACGCCGACGGCTCAGAACGTCCTCATCGGCCACACCGCTGAGGAACTGGCGACCAAGCTCGCCGCAGAGTACGGGACGTCGCCATGACCATCGAAGCTGTGTCATGCAGTCACTCCGGTTGCGTGGACCTGAGGGATTCCCGCTCATCCAGATGACGACGTACTGCATCTGTCCGCCGAGGAGTGGGCCGAGTCCGGTTAGGACTCAGTTGAAGAGGCAGAGTTCCAGGATGAGGGCCTCGACGGCTCCCTCACGCTCCTCAGGCCTGCCATACCTCACTGACCGGCCGATCTCGGTGCCGGTGTCGAACTCATCGAGGTAGCGGAAGATCCCTTCCCGGCCGTGCCCCAGCGCGATGTCGTATCCGAGCAGGAGGGCGGCGTGACGCATCTCGCGGGTCGCCACCCGGTTGACGACGGCTCTCGTCACCCGCCACCGAAGGCCGCGAGCGTGCCTGGTGATCCACTTGCCGCGCAGGCGTCCCCTCACGCTGTCGCGTACATCTAACATGCCTGGCCTCTTTCGTTAGCGGGGTCGGTCGTTGGCCCGGCCAGGCTTCCCCCCCAGCCGCGTCCCACTTCTAACAGAGAGACGCGCAACTGTCGCTCTGGGTGCACAGAATCCCGGTATCTCTTCAATGTCTCCACCCTCGGGCGCTCGGTGTAACCGAGAGTGACCTGCTAAACGGGTGGAAGTAGCTATTCAGGACGATTGTCTTACAACTTCGGTAAACACCGACGCTGCAGCACTCATTGCATCAAGTGTCAATCCCCGAGAAACGATGCAAGTCTGTGTAAACCAGTTCGGTCCCCGTGCGCGTCTACGCGCGAAGGACACGTGCGACGGGGTCCCGGCCTCGCCACATGATGCCTGGTCCGCCAGAGGGGGGAACGACCATGAGAGGCACTCCCGACGATGACGACCACCGGGAAAACAGCCTGAATCGCCGGGTAGTAGTCATTATCCCGACGTATAACGAGCGGGAGAACCTGGGCATGATCGTGGACCGGGTTCGTGTCTCAGTGCCTGACGCCCACGTGCTTGTGGTGGACGACAACAGTCCAGACGGCACCGGGACGGTCGCGGATCAGCTGGCGGCAGCAGACGCTCATGTCCACGTGCTGCACCGCGCCGAGAAGAAGGGACTCGGGGCAGCGTACATCGCCGGGTTCCGCTGGGCCCTGGACGAGGGCTTCGGCGCAATGGTGGAGATGGACGCCGACGGATCGCACCAGCCAGAGCAATTGCGTTTCCTGCTGGCCGGCCTCGACCACAGTGACCTGGTAATCGGATCACGCTGGGTTCCTGGCAGCTATGTGATCAACTGGCCGAAGTCCCGGCAACTGCTGTCGAGGAGCGGCAATGCGTACGCGCGCCTCATCCTGGGCATTGGGCTCCGTGATCTCACCGCCGGGTATCGGGTTTACCGGGACACCGCTTTACAGCGGATCGGCCTGGAGAACCTGCAATCGCAGGGGTACTGCTTCCAGGTGGATCTGACGGTTCGCGCCTTGCGGGCCGGTCTCGTGGTCATCGAACTGCCGATCACGTTCGTGGAGCGCGCCGTCGGCACCAGCAAGATGAGCGGGGCCATCATCGCTGAGGCGCTGTGGAGGATCACCCAGTGGGGGGTCACCGCCCGCTGGCGCAGGCTTGTCACCCGGCCACGGGTCACCCCGTCACCAGTTACCCGGCCACAGGACCGCGGCGAAAGCGGCTGAACCAGCCCTCGCGCACGTCCCATCGCATCGTCGTGACGTCCAGGGCCGCGAAGTTCCGCAGCCGGTTGTCCGCGTCCAGACCGGCCACCTTGACCGGTCCGTACCCGAAATCACAGGTCCGCTGGTAGGCGCGATGCAGGTGACCGTGCATCAGGTACGAAGGCATGACCGCATCCACGATGCGCTGCAGGCGCCGGCGGTGCGCGTCGTTGCGGGCCAGGTCCTCGGCGGCCCACTCGGGCGGCGGATGAGCGAAGGTGTGCGCGACGCCCGACGGGCAATCGTGGCAGACCATCACGTCAGCGTGACCACCGCCGGAGATGGCCGCCTCCTGCCCGGTAGTGATCTCCTCCTCCGGCCACCAGTCCACGCCCTCGGTGCGGACCGCCCGGTCCAGGCTCACCGCACCCCCGCAGGCCAGCCAGGTCAGGCCGTGCCAGTTCCACCGGTAACCGCGCGGCAGGTGCATGACCCGCGGGACCACCGTCACGCGCCCGTCCGGGCCGGGGTTCTCGTCTAGCTTGCCCAGCTGAGCGAAGTCCTCATGGTTGCCGTCCACGAACCACAGTTCGGCCTCCGCCTCGGCCAGGGCTCCGCTGACCCGGTCGAGGTAGGCCTTCCCGTGCTGGTCCGGCCAGATGCCGAAGTCCCCGAGATGCAGGACGATCCGCTGGCTCTCCGCCGCGAGCAAGCGCGGGACGCGCCGGATGACGCTGATCGCCCATTCCTCGTCGCCGTGCCAGTCCCCGGCGACGACGATCCGCCGCGGGCCGCCGGCCGGCTCAGGTACCTCCCCGGGCTCGGCCCCTTCGGACTGGTCCTCCCCGGGCTCGGCGCTCGGAGCGTGCCCCCGGCCGGATTCAGCGGTCATGACTGAGTTGTAACCGCTGAACAGGCATTCCGCCAGGGGGCCGCCCGCGCGGTACGTCAGCCGCGGCCCGCATCCTGCCACTTCCCGCTCAGCGGGTCCCGGCTGATCTGGCAGGACGCGAGGTTGTGGCGGCCGGTGGCGACGGACCTGGTCATCACCTTCGTGCCGATGAGGATCTCGCACTCGACCGAGCCGCTGCCTGGCAGCTCGGCAGCGATGAAGTAATAGAGCGGGTTGCCTAGCCTGGCGGTGACCTGCAGCGGCGCCCGCCCGGTCAGGTAGGTGCCCGCGGGGCCGTAGGTCACCCGGGCCCCCGGCGTGCCGATGACCCGGTAGGTGAGGATGGGCCGCGGCCCGCTCTCCGATCGCCCCGGACCTGGGCCGCGCGGCTGCGGACGCCGCGGCCGCGGACTGGCCAGCGCGGGCATGAGATCGCGATGAGGAGGTCGGGAACTTCTCTCCGGTCAGCCCGGTCCCGATGGCCACGATGACGACCAGGCAGCCGAGCCCGATCAGCATCCCGTTGCGGACCTGATGACGCCTGCCTGGCCGGCGCCGCCGTGGCGGATTGAGGCCCAGGATGGGGTGGCCTCCCGGGGGCGGATACTCGTCCCGGTACCCCGTCTCCCGGGACACCATCTCCCGGTGCTCCTGTTCCCGGGAGGAGTACTCCCCGGCTGGCCGGTACGGCGACTCCCGGTACCGCGTCTCTCCGTACCGCGTCTCTCCGTACCGGGGAGGCCGGTACTCCTTGCCCGGGTACCATTCCGTCCCCGGATACCACTCCCGCCCGGGGGCGTGCACATCCGGGCTGGTGTCGTCCGGGGGCGGCCAGGACGGAGGTTCCGGCTGACCTCGATCTGCACCCACCGGCGACTCCCTCCGCAACCTGCTGGGCCAACGGTCAGAGGGGCTGTCTCCGACCGCTCGCTGCCTGGGCTGACACCACCGAGCCGCGCGCAGTCCGGTAGCACCCGCGCGGGTGACACTCGCGGGTATGCATTTTGGGGACGCACGGCATTACCCACGGGTTTACGTAGAAAATACGTGGTCTTGACCACAACCGGACGCAGCCACGGCGAGCGCGAGCCGCCCGGTGAACCACTCCGGTCGCAGGTCACCTGGCTTTCCGCGGCGATCTATCGGGAGGCCCGGCCGCGCCCCCTATGCCAGGATCGACCGGTGACCCGTGCCCTCCTGGAAAGCCGCCGATGCTCCTGACCATCACGCTGACTGAGCCGCCCGCGACGGATCTGGGCTTCCTGCTGCACAAGCACCCGGACCGGCTGCAGAGTTTCGACGTGTCCGCCGGTCAGGCGCACGTGTTCTACCCGGAGGCCGGCGAGCAGCGCTGCACCGTGGCGCTGCTGCTGGAGATCGACCCGATCGGGCTGGTGCGCGGGCAGCGGCGGACCGGGACCGGCGGCCCGGAGGCGTTCTCCCTCGCCGAGTACGTCAACGACCGGCCTTATGCGGCCTCGTCGATGCTCGCGGTCGCGCTGGGCAAGGTCTTCCGCACCGCGATGACCGGCCGCTGTGACGCCCGGCCGGACCTGGCCGCCCGCCCGCTGCCGCTGGAGATCGGCATCCCGGCGCTGTCCTGCCGGGGCGGCACCGACCTGGCGTACCGGCTGCTCCAGCCGCTGGGCTGGGATGTGCAGGCCACGCAGATCCCGCTTGACCCGGAGTTGCCGGAGTGGGGTGGCTCGCACTACTTCACGGTCCGGCTGGCCGGGCAGGCCCGGCTGGCCGACGCGCTCAGCCACCTGTATGTGCTGCTGCCGGTGCTGGACGACAGCAAGCACTACTGGGTCAACGACGCCGAGATCGACAAGCTGCTCCGGGCAGGCGGGGAGTGGCTGGCCACGCACCCCGAACGGGACCTGATCACCCACCGCTACCTGGCCCACCAGCGGCAGCTCGCCGCGACCGCGGTCGCGCGCCTCGCCGAGGTGGACGACATGGAGCCAGCGGCGCTGGACAACGCCGTGCCGGACGCCGCGGACGGTACCGACCTGGGCAGCACCGGCCTGGGCAGCATCCCGGACGGCGCGGGGCCCGGCGCTGCCCCGCGCCGCCACTCCCTGGCCCAGCAACGACGCGAAGCCGTGCTGGCCGTCCTCCGTGACACCGTGCTCAAGGAAGCGGCGGCCGCCCGGGTGGCCGACCTCGGCTGTGGCGAGGGCCGGCTGGTCGCCGAGCTGCTGCGCGAATCGTCCGCCGCGCGGATCCTCGGCATCGACGTGTCGCACCGGGCGCTGGAACGGGCCGCCCAGCGGTTGCACCTGGACACCATGCCGGACCGCCAGCGGGAGCGGGTGGACCTGCTGCAGTCATCGCTCACCTACGCCGACGAGCGGCTGGCCGGCCTGGACGCGGCGGTGCTCATGGAGGTCATCGAGCACGTCGACCCGCCACGGCTCGGCGCGCTGGAGCAGACCGTGTTCGGCGCGGCCCGGCCCGGCACCGTCGTGGTCACCACGCCGAACGCCGAGCACAACATCCGCTTCACCGACCTGCACCCCGGCGCGATGCGGCACCCGGATCACCGGTTCGAGTGGACCCGGCCCGAGTTCCGCGACTGGGCGGCCGGGGTGGCCGGCCGCCGCGGCTATCAGGTGCGCTTCCTGCCGGTCGGCCCGGACGACCCCGAGGTCGGCCCGCCCACCCAGCTGGCGGTGTTCACCCGTGCCTGACTCCATTACCCCCGGCGTACCCGGCTCAGCCAGCACCGGGCCAGCCAGTACCGAGCGCCGCGAGCTCGGGATCCCCGAGCTGTCCCTGGTCGTCCTGGTCGGCGTGTCCGGCTCGGGCAAGACCACGTTCGCCCGCCAGCATTTCGGGCCGTTCGAGGTGATCTCCAGCGACTTCTGCCGCGGCCTGGTCGCCGACGACGAGAACGACCAGGCCGCGACGGCCGACGCGTTTGACGTGCTCGAATACATCGCGGGCAAGCGCCTGGCGGCCGGCCGGCTGACGGTGGTGGACGCGACCAACGTGCAGCCCGCCGCCCGCAAGCAGTTCGTGGAGCTGGCCCGCGCCCACGACGTGCTGCCCGTCGCGATCGTGCTGGACCTGCCGAAAACCCTGTGTGCCCAGCGGAACGCGGGCCGCCCGGACCGCACGTTCGGGGCGCAGGTCATTCACCGCCAGCACGACCAGCTGCGCCGCTCGCTCCGGTCGCTCAGCCGGGAAGGGTTCCGCAAAGTCCACGTCCTGCGCAGTCCCGCCCAGGTCGACGGGGCCGTGGTGGTCCGCGAACGGCTGCTCACCGACTACCGCGACCGGACCGGCCCGTTCGATGTGATCGGCGACGTGCACGGCTGCCTGGCCGAGCTGGAAGCGCTGCTCGGCCAGCTCGGCTACGCGCTCACCCGCGACGAGGCGGGCCGCGCCGACGGGGCGGTGCCCCCGGCCGGCCGCACCGCGGTGTTCCTCGGCGACCTGGTCAACCGGGGACCCGACTCGCCCGGGGTGCTCCGGCTGGTGATGGGCATGGTCGCGAGAGGCCATGCCCTGGCCGTGCCCGGCAACCACGAGAACAAGCTGACCCGGGCGCTGTCCGGGCGGAACGTCCAGGTCAGTCACGGCCTGGCCGAAACGCTCAGCCAGCTGGCCGGCGAGGACGAGGCGTTCCGCAAGGACGTCGCCGAGTTCTGCCACGGCCTGGTCTCGCACCTGGTGCTGGACGGCGGGCGGCTGGTGGTGGCGCACGCCGGGCTGAAAGAGGCCTACCAGGGCCGCGCGTCGGGCCGGGTGCGCAGCTTCGCGCTGTACGGTGACACGACCGGCGAGACGGACGAGTTCGGGCTGCCGGTCCGCTATCCGTGGGCCCACGACTACCGGGGCCGGGCCATGGTGCTGTACGGCCACACGCCCACCCCGGAGCCGGAGTGGATCAACAACACCCTGTGCCTGGACACCGGGTGCGTGTTCGGCGGCCGGCTGACCGCGCTGCGCTACCCGGAGAAGGAGCTCGTCTCGGTCCCCGCCGGGCGGGTCTGGTACGAGCCCGCCCGGCCTCTTCTTTCCCCTAACGCCCCCCGCACCGCCGGCGACCCTGACCCGGCCGGCGTCACGGGCGCCGGCCCTGCCCCGGCCCGCCGGGATCCCGGGGTCCTGGACATCACCGACGTGCTGGGCAAGCGGGTGATCGAGACCGGGTACCAGGGCCGGGTCACGGTCCGGGAGGAGAACGCCGCGGGCGCGCTCGAGGTGATGAGCCGGTTCGCGGTGGACCCGCGGTGGCTGCTCTACCTGCCGCCCACCATGGCCCCCACCGCCACCTCCGCCGAGCCGGACCTGCTGGAGCATCCGGCCGAGGCGTTCGCGGCCTACCGGGCCGACGGCGTCACCGACGTGCTCTGCGAGGAAAAGCACATGGGCTCGCGGGCGGTGCTGCTGGCCTGCCGCGACGAGGAGACGGCCCAGGCCCGGTTCGGCGTGCCGGACGGCATGCCCGGGGCGGTGTACACCCGCACCGGGCGGCCGCTTCTCGGCCCGGGCCGTAGGCCGGCCGGGGAACAGAGCAGGGCGGCCACGACGCGGCAGTTGCTGGACGCAGTGCGCGCCGGGATCGGCGCGGCCGGGCTCTGGGATGAGCTGGGCACCGGCTGGGTGCTGCTCGACTGCGAGCTGATGCCCTGGTCGGTCAAGGCCGGGGACCTGCTCCGGCA
Source organism: uncultured Actinomycetes bacterium (assembly GCA_963718305.1). Taxonomy (GTDB): domain Bacteria; phylum Actinomycetota; class Actinomycetes; order Streptosporangiales; family Streptosporangiaceae; genus RYN-230. The sequence continues at coordinate 101,343 of CAVQZG010000014.1, read as the reverse complement.
CCAGTACGCCGCGGTCGGCGCCGCGGCGCGGGGCGCGCTGCCCGAGGCCATCCGCCTGCTCGCCGGGGCGGCCGCGCGGGGCGTGGACGTGGCGGCGCTCGCCGCGCGGACCACGGCCCGGGCGGCCAACGCCGAGGCGTTCAGCGCCGCCTACCGCCGCTACTGCTGGGCGGTGGACGGCCTGGACGGGGTCCGGCTGGCGCCGTTCCAGATCCTGGCCACCGAGGGCGCCGTCTACCACGAGCGTGATCACTCCTGGCATCTCGGCCTGGCCGACCGGCTGGCGGCGGCCGCCCCTGGGCTCATCACCGTGACCCGGCGGCTGCGGGTGGACACCGCCGACCCGGATTCCGTGGCGGCCGGGATCACCTGGTGGGAAGAGCTGACCAGGGCCGGCGGTGAGGGCATGGTGGTCAAGCCGCACGCCAACCTGACCCGGGCCGGCCCGACCGGGGCTGGTGGGCGCCTGGCCCAGCCCGGCATCAAGGTCCGGGGCCGGGAGTACCTGCGGATCATCTACGGCCCCGACTACACCGAGCCCGCCAACCTGGCCCGGCTCCGGGACCGCAACCTCGGCCGCAAACGGTCGCTGGCGCTGCGGGAGTACGCCCTCGGGCTCGAGGCCCTGGACCGGGGCGCGCGGGGCGAACCGTTGTGGCGGATCCACGAGGCGGTGTTCGGAGTGCTGGCGCTGGAATCCGAACCGGTGGACCCTCGTCTCTAGGACGGGGTGGGGGGCTGGCGGGCGGCGGTTTTCGTTGCGGCGAAACAGCGGTCACCAGCGCGGCGGTCAGCCCAGCCGGCCAGCGCGAGGTGCTACGGCGAAGGCGTCGCCGACCTCCGCGGCCAGCATCAGGTAGGCGTCAACCGTGGCCCGGTTCAGCCGGGACAGCTCCACCTCAGCGCCCTCGTCCAGGTGCGGGTCGTACGGGACCCTGACCACGGCCCGGCAGCGCGCGGCGAAGTGCTGCTCCAGGCGGTCCAGGTCCACCCCGCTCCTGCTCCGCGGGCGGATCATGGCGAGCACTACCACCGCGTGCCGGACCAGGTCGCCGTAGCCGTGCGCCTGGAGCCAGTCCAGCGTGGCGCTCGCGCTCCGCGCCCCGTCCACCGACGGCGAGCTGACCACGACGATCTGGTCGGCCAGGCGCAGCACCCCGGTCATGGCCGAGTGCAGCAGGCCAGTTCCGCAATCGGTGAGGCAGATGGAGTAGTAGTGCTCCAGCACCCGGGACACGTCGCAGTAGTCCTGCTCGCTGAACGCCACCGACACGGCGGGATCGCGATCGGAGGCGAGTACCTCCAGCCGGCTCGCGGCCTGCGTGGTGTAGGCCCGGATGTCGGTGTACCGCTCGATCTGGTACTGCTCGTTCAGCAGGTCGCGGACGGTAGCGGCGGTCTCCAGCCGGAGCTTGTCGGACAGGGTGCCCCGGTCGGGGTTGGCGTCCACCGCAATGACCCGGTCCCCGCGCAGCGAGGCCAGCATGGCACCCAGGCCGACGGTGGTCGTGGTCTTGCCGACGCCGCCCTTCAGGCTCATTACCGCGACCCGGTGATGCCCGCCGGTGACGGGGGTGCGGGCCCGGGCGGTCAGTTCCCGGCGGCGCCGCTGCGCCGCGGACTCCGGCGGGCGGACCAGGCCGCCGGTCATCTTGAAGACTGTGCGGCGCCAGCCGCCGACCGGGGCCTTGTGCCTCCCGGGCAGGAGCAGATCGGTGGTGAGGCTGTCGGCCGTGACCGTTCGCGAAGGTGCGGGTGCCGGCTGGGGCTGCGGGGGCGCGGGTGGCTGCGGTTGCGGTGGCAGCGGGGCGGCCGGGGAACCCGGTCCCGGACGGAATTCCGCCGGGCCGGCGTCCGGTCCGCCCGGCTCCGCCAGCCAGGAATCGGCCCCGGGGGGCGCCGGCACCCCGAACTGACCGGGGGGCCGGCCGGAGTTCTGGATCAGCGACAGAGACGAGTCCTGGGCCGGCGCCTCGTCGTCCGAGGGCTGATCGCCGGTGTCATAGTCGTCGCCCACCAGGCCGAGCGCACCAAGGCCGTAGCTGGCCGGGTCGTAAGGATCAGCGGTGCCGTCCTCCTCCGCCGGGTCGTAAGCATCAGCGGTGTCAAGGTCGTCGGGCGGCCCGTAAGGATCCCCGGCCTCGCCTGGTTCCGCGCCCGCACCCTCCAGCGCGGGGTCGCCATCCGCGCTCAGGGCCAGCCCGGGCGCGAAGGCATCAGGCAGTTCGGGCTGCGGGCCGGGGACCTCGGGGCCTGAGCCGTCGCGGGTCCCGGACGGTGGCTGCGGGCCGGGCACCCGTGGCGGCTGGTCCTGGCCAGGCCCGGGGACGCGAGCCTTACCTGTCCGTGCCGCCTCGCTGCGGTCCAGGTCCTGATCAGCCAAGGTCGTTCCCCTCCGCTCTCATCGGTGTAGGACAATGACGTGCCGGCAGGGGACCGGATGTGCACCTCATCGAAGCCTAAGCTACCGAGCTCGCCGCAGCACAGCCTCAGCTGCGGCAATCAGGAGAAACGTCATGCGTGCGGTCATCATCACCCAGCCCGGCGGACCCGAGGTCCTGCGCCTGGAAGAGGTGCCTGATCCGGTGCCGGGCCCGGGTGAGGTACTCGTGGCGGTCGCGGCGGCCGGGCTCAACCGGGCCGACGTTCTGCAGCGGCAGGGCCACTATCCCCCGCCGCCCGGCTCGCCCCCCTACCCCGGGATGGAGTGCTCGGGCCGGATCACCGAACTGGGCCCGCAGGTCACCGGGTGGCAGGTCGGCGACGAGGTGTGCGCCCTGCTGGGCGGCGGCGCGTACGCGGAAAAGGTCGCCGTGCCCCAGGGCCAGCTGCTGCCCATCCCGGACGAAGTATCCCTGGTGGACGCGGCCGCGCTGCCCGAGGCGACGTGCACCATCCAGGGCACCGTGTACCAGCAGGCGCGGCTGGCGCCCGGCGAGACGTTCCTGGTCCACGGGGGGGCCGGCGGCATCGGGACGTTCGCGATCCAGATCGCGAAGGCCGATGGGTGCACGGTGGCCTGCACCGCGGGGTCGGCGGAGAAGCTGGCCCGCTGCCGGGAACTCGGGGCCGACCTGGCCATCTCCTACCGGGACGACGACTTCACCGCCGCCGTACTGAAGTTCACCGGCGGGCAGGGCGCGGACGTCATCCTGGACATCATGGGCGGCCCGTACCTGGCCGGGAACCTCGACGCGCTGGCCAGCTGGGGACGCCTGGAGATCATCGCCACCCGGGGTGGCAGCCGCGCCGAGATTGACCTGGGGCTGATCATGCAGAAGCGGATCTCGATCGCCGCCGCCACGCTGCGGAACCGGACCCTGGCGGAAAAGGCCGGGGTGGTGGCGGCCACCCGGGAGCACATCTGGCCCCTCATCAGCGCCGGGAAGGTGGTCCCGGTCATCCACGCCGTGCTGCCGATGGCCGAGGCAGCGCAGGCGCACCGGCTGCTCGACGACGGCACGCACATCGGGAAGATCCTGCTGGCCAACTAGTTCCTGCTGGTCAGCTGCATCGCCGCCACCATGGATGCGCGGAACATTCCGGCCGGGTTCGCACCCCCTGGCGCAGCCACTACACCGAAGGGGCAAGACTAGGAGCATGAGCGAACGCAACCCCGAGGCCGGCCAGGGCGCCAAAGTTGTGGTGGTGGGCCCGGACGGCATCACGGTGGACGCCGATGGCGGCGAGGGTGAGAACAGCGGCGAGCGGCCGGTCATGGAGATGGTCGAGCAGCCCGCGAAGGTCATGCGGATCGGGAGCATGATCCGGCAGTTGCTGGAGGAGGTCCGGGCCGCCCCGCTGGACGAGAAGAGCCGGGCCAGGCTGCGCGAGATCCACCAGAGCTCGATCAAGGAACTCGAGGACGGGCTGGCTCCGGAGCTGGTCGATGAGCTGGAGCGGCTGTCCCTGCCCTTCGCCGACGACACGGTGCCGAGCGAGGCTGAGCTGAGGGTGGCCCAGGCTCAGCTGGTGGGCTGGCTGGAAGGCCTGTTCCACGGCATCCAGACCACGCTCTTCGCGCAGCAGATGGCCGCGCGGGCGCAGCTGGAGCAGATGCGCCGGGCCTTGCCCCCGGGCATGGCGCCCAGCGAGGACACAGGTCCGCAGCAGGCGGCGCGGGGCTCAGGGCCCTACCTGTAAGCGCCTGCGGCCGGGTCAGACCCGGCCGTAGCGCAGCCGCGACAGCCAGGCGGCCGCCTGCGCGAATTCCGCGTCGGAGGTGCCGCGGCGCACGTGGGTGGGCCCGCCGTCGTGCCGTGGGTAACTGCCCAGGAACCTGACGTCCGCACAGACCCGGCGCAGGCCCATGAGCGCCTCGCCGACCCGGGCGTCGTCCACGTGCCCCTCGCAGTCGATGAAGAAGTAGTACTGGCCGAGCCCGTCGCCGGTGGGCCGGGACTCGATCCGGACCAGGTTGATGCCGCGCACCGCGAACTCGGTGAGGATCTCCATCAGGGCGCCGGGATGGTCCTCCCGCAGGAACGCCACCAGCGAGGTTCGGTCCGATCCGGTCGCCGCGGGCAGCGGGCCGGGCTGGTTGACCACCACGAAGCGGGTCACCGCGTTCGCGTGATCGTGCGTGTCGGCGACCAGCACCGTGAGGCCGTAGGTGTCCGCCGCGAACGCGCCGGCCAGCGCCGCGCCGAGCTCGCCGTCCGCGACCTGGCGGGCCGCCTCGGCGTTGGATGACGCAGGCCGCCAGGCCGCGTGCGGCAGATGTTCCTCCAGCCAGTGCCGGCACTGGGCCTGGGCCTGCGGGTGACCGCCCACCGTCGTGATGTCGCCGATCTGCGTACCGGGCCGGGTCAGCAGCGCGAACGCTACCGGCAGCGGGACCTCCGCGCTGATCACGAGGTTCTGGCCGGTAGCCAGCTCGTCGAGGGTGGCGGTGACCGCGCCCTCCACCGAGTTCTCGATGGGCACGATGCCCCGCTCGGCCGCGCCGGTGCGCACCGCATCGAGAGTGGCCTGGATGCTCACGCAAGGCATGGCGTGGCCCGCGGCCCCAGGGTCGAAGGCGAGCAGCGCCGCCTCGGTGAAGGTTCCCTCCGGTCCCAGGTAGGCGTAGGGCACAGGCTTGGCGGAGGGGTCAGGCTCTGAGTCGGTGCGGGACAGTGCGATCACGTCGCCTTCGCTGGATGGCCGCGCGTAACAGTGCGTGAGGATATCAGCGGCTCTGGCGCCCTGGATCCCGCGCCGGTCAAATGCTATCCTGATATCTAGATATCAGAGAGGCGGCCTGATGAAGACCAAGAACATGGTGCTGCGGCTGGAGCCCGGGCTCGCCGAACGCCTGGAGGCCGTGGCCGAGGTCGAAGGCCGGTCGGTGTCCGACGTGGTGCGTGAGGCCATTACCTCGCTGGTGGAAGAACGGCAGCGAGACGAGCGGTTCATCCAGTTGCTCGAGGACAACGTCGTGCGGCACCAGCGGATCCTCCAGATGCTGCGGGACGAGTCGCGATGACGCCGATGGATCTAGGGGCCCTGGTCGTCGTGGCCGGGCGGGCCCTGGGGCAAGACACCCCGGCCGTGCTCGACCTGCTGGATGTCGCCGCCGCGGAAGCCGCCCTGGCCGACGCGCGATCGCCGGCCGCGGGCGGTGAACCCGCGGAGCGGGCGGCCGCCCTGCTCAGCGCGCTCATCCGGCACCGCCCGCTGGCCCGCGGTAACGACCAGGCCGCGGTGCTGGCGACCGTCACGTTCCTCGCGGTGAACGGCTGGCAGGTCGAACTCGAGCCGGCCGAGGCCACCGCGGCGGTCGTGGCCGACCTGGCCGCCGAGCGGCGGTCCGCCGCTGACCTGGCGGCGTGGCTGTCCCCCCGGATCTCCGCCTACCGCGAACCCGCGGCCCGCCTAACACCAGCCAAGGAGGCACCGATGCATGGATGGCTGCCGAATCTGAGGCGGAACCCCCGGCGCAGGGGGGACCTGATGTTCCGCCGGTTCAGTCCGCGGGCCCGCGAAGTGGTCATCTCGGCTCAGCAGGAAGCCCGGGCGCTGCACCATGGGTTCGTCGGTACCGAGCACCTACTGCTCGGGCTGCTCCGTGACCGCGATGGGGTGGCGGGCCGGGCCCTGCACGTGCTGGGGATCAGCCCGGAGGCCGCGCGCGAGCAGGTCCTCGACATTATCGGCGAGGGCCGGGCCGAGGTGGCCGGGCACATCCCGCTGACGCCGCGGAGCAAAAAGGTCCTGGAGCTCGCGGTCCGCGAGGCCGTCCACCTCGATCACCTGCACGTGGGCACCGAGCACATTCTGCTCGGCCTGGTGCGCGAGGGAGACGGGGTGGGCTGGCACGTGCTCCACCGGCTCGGCCTTACCGTCCCCAAGGTGCGCGATCAGGTCCTCCAGCTGGTGAGCCAGGACCACCTGGCGCCGGGCCACGTCATCACCCCGCCCGGCATCCGGGACTACGACACCCGGATCGAGCTGGCCCGGCAGGCCAAGGACGCGGCGGTGGACGCGAGGGACTTCGAGCGGGCCGAGGCCGCGCGGGAGAGCGAGAAGGAATTGCTGGCCGAGCGGGAGCACCTGATCGCGCAGTGGTCGGCCGGGGTGGATGTGGCCACGCTGGGCCGGGAACTCGACTGGCTGCGCGACGAGGTGAACCGGCTGCAGGGATTGCTGTTGCGGCACGGCATCGAGCCCGAGTCAGCCCAGAAGCCTGAGGACCCCACCCAGCAGTCCGCCTGACCTGCGTGGGCGGCGCAGGAGGAGCAGCAGCAGGATCACCAGGATCGTGAGGAGGGCCAGGGGGGAGACGGCGTTGCGGAACACGGGGCGCAGCCAGGCCAGGCCGGACGGCATGGTGAGGCCACGCGCAGGCAGGTAGCCGAACCCGAGCGCGGTCGTGCGGGCCAGCATCAGCCAGTCCAGCGCCACGACCAGGCACGCAGGCCGCCCGGGCCAGGGCAGCGCGGGCAGGGGCAGCGCGGGCCGGGGCAGCGCGGGCGGGGCAGCGCCGGGGGCAGCGCGGACAGCGGCAGCAACGCCAGCAACGCCCAGCCCAGCCCGTCGTACCAGGGCAGCACGTACGGCCACGCCATCAGCCACCCGAACGCGAACGCGAACGCGCAAACCAGCGCCAGCCCGGCCGCCCATCGGCGTGGATGCGGCCATCATGGTGTTCCGGCGTTGCCGGGGCTAGATCCACGCCGCGCCGCCACCCGCCTGGGCGGTGCCACCCGCCTGGGCGTTGCCACCCGCCGGGGCCCGGAGCCCGGGGGGCCAGCGCGTTCACCAGCAGGACCACCAGCACCGCGGCGAGCAGCACCGCCGCGGCCTTGACCACGTCATCGGCGATCCCCGCACCGGCGCCGAGCCGGATGAGCAGCCGGACCGTGCGCCACGGGGAGCCGATCGAGACCATGCTCCCGGCCCGCCAGGCCGGCCGCAGCGCCCCGGGACCCCAGGGCACCAGCGCCAGCGCCGCGATTACCACGAACCCGGTCACCAGGCCGCAGGCCCGGGCCACCAGGAACCGCCCCGCAGCCAGGACCGTGGCCGCCAGCAGTCCGGCCAGCACCAGGACCATGGTTATCTTCACCGCCGTCCCCAGCCCGGCCAGCGCCCCAGCGCCCGCGCACACCGCGAACTGCCGCCCTGACCCGGCCTGCCCTGAGCCGACTCGTTCTGGCCCGGCCCGTTCTAGCCCCGCCCGAACTGCAGCTCGGCGCAGGCCGAGGCAGAATATGGCGACCGCGGCCACCGCGAACACGATGGCCTGGCTGTCCACGTGCGCGCCGGCCACCAGCACCTGGAGCAGCAGGGGGTTGCACGTCCAGAGCAGGGCGGCACGCAACTGCCCCACCTGGCTGCCCCGGGTCAGCCGGTGCAGCAGCAGGCCGGTCGCCGCGAACGCCGCCACGTTCAGCAGCGACAGCACGAATACGGTGAGCCGCACCGAGGTCCCGCCCGCCGCGGAGGCCAGCGCCTGCAGCCCGGAGGCCAGGCTGCCGTACACCGAAGGGCTGCCCCGCCAGTCCTGCACCGCCCGGGCGACCGGATCGCCCAGCCGGGCCAGCATGGCCGGGGTGGTCGTGTACGGGTCATGGCCGGTGACCACCATCCGCCCGTACGCGGCGTAGCTCAGGTGATCGGAGGAGCCGAACGGCGGGACCAGGGCCAGCGCCGCGGCGGCGAGGATCCCGGCCAGGAGCACGGGCCGCGGCCGGGCGGTCCCGCCCCGGTGCAGGGCGTGCAGGTTCAGGCCCAGGCCCAGCGCCCCCGCGGTCAAGGCCAGCCCGGTGAGGCCGACCGCCAGGCCAGCCGGGGGATGTGCCGCGAATGCCCAGGGTGGCTGGCCCGCGGCGCCGGGCAGGGCGGGCTCCATGACCGAGGGACCAAGTACCGCGACGGTGAACGTGGCCGCGACGCTGACCGCGCTGGCGATGAGGCCGGCCCGGCCCAGGGAGAGCGCACCGCCGGACACGGAGCCGCCGGGCAGGGGGCCGCCGGACACGCGGGCGCGGGACACGGGGCCGCCGGGCAGGGGGCCGAAGGACACGGCTTAGCGGCGGGACCGCCGCAGCGTGCGCCGGGCCGTCTCCACCCCTGTCTGCACGGCGGGCTCACGGGTGGCCAGGGCCCAGGCCACGCCGGCGAACTGCCGGGCGCGGTGCAGCTGCGCGTGCCAGTCGCCGCCGGTGGCCCGGTGCGCCATGGGCACCTCCACCTCGGTCACCCGCAGGCCCAGCCGGAGCAAGTCGATGGTCATTCCCGTTTCCACGCCCCAGCCCGGGGCGAGCGGCCGCGCGGCCTCGAACGCGGCCCGGGTGAGGCAGCGCTGCCCGTTGAGCGGCTGGGCCGGGAGCCAGCCGGTGGCGCGGCGGATGCCCGACCCGGACAGCGCCACCACGAGACCGTGCCCGCCCGCCCGGACCCGCTCGCTGAACACCGCGATGGTCATGTCCGCCTGGCCGTCGCGGACCGGCTGCACCAGGGCGGCCGCATGCGCCGCGGACTCGGCCAGGTCAGCGTCGAGGAAGAGCAGATGCCGGGGCACCTCGCGCTCCTCGTTCCGCTCCAGCAGCCCCACCGCCTCAGCGCCGGTTTCCAGCGCCGCGCCCTTGCCGCGGGAGCGCGCGTGCCGCAGGACGATCGCTCCCGCGTTCTCCGCAACGAAACCCGTGTCGTCGGCGGACCCGTCGTCCACGACGACGAGCATGTCCGCGCCCGGCAGGCCGGCGGCCGCTTTCACGGTCGCCTGGATACGGTCGGACTCATTCTTGGCTGGAATGACGATGGCGACGTCACCGCTCGGCGGCATGCGCCGATCTTAGTGGGAGAACGCCTGCAGGCAACGGAACGTGGTCACCCTTCCTGGAACGGCGACCGGTGGCCTACTGGCCGGGGACGGGAGCCCCTTCCCCGGTCACCGTGAATACCGATTCCAGCCCGGTCACCTGGAGGATCTTGCGCACCGCTGGCCGCGGGCCGCTGAGCTCGACGTTCCCGCCGTGCTCGCGCGCCATCCGCTGCGCGGCGAGCAGCACGTTCATGCCGGTGGAATCGCAGAAGTCCACCCCGGACATGTCGACCACGAGCCGTACCGGGTGGTCCACGTTCAGCTCCGAAGCCAGCTGACTCTGCAGCCGCGGAGCGGTGTAAAGGTCGATTTCGCCGGACAGGGCTACTACGACGCGGTCACCCTCGCTGCGACTCGATACCTTTAGCTCCACGAGCGGCACCCTACCGCCGCTGTGCGTCCAGGACCAGACGCTTACGGAGAGCACACGGTTAAATCGCAGGCGGACCGGGCATTTCTGCGTCAAGCTGGAGGGTAATCGACCTGATGCCGGCACCAGCGAGGCGGAGCCCCCGGGATGTACCCCTTGCCAGAGCAGCCAGAACCGAAGACAGCGACCCTGCGACCGCTTCCGAACCTGGACGCGACCGGACCCATTCCGCTGTCCGCGCCCCTGCCGGACATGCTGTCCGCCCCCCTGCCCGCTGAACCGCTGACGAACGAGCCACCGGCCAGCGAGCCACGGACTACGGGACCGCTGGCTGCGCCGCTCGCAGAAGACATGCTGCCGACCGTGCCCGGCGCGAGGCCCGGTGCTCCCGGGCCGGCCTACCCGGACCCGGGCCCGGTGTCCTGGGCGCCTGACGTGGACCAGCAGCGGGCCCGGATCCGCGGCGACATGGAAGGCCTGCGGTCCCGCGCCCAGGCCGCATCGTCCTGGCTGGAGAGCAGCCGGCACTACAGCCGCCTGATCAACCGCGAGGGCGTGGTCCCGCTGAACGCCCGGATGACTCCCGGGGACCTGGCCTTCCTGGCTGAGGCCCGGGAGCAGATCCTGCAGTTCACCGAGCTCGCCGGACGCCTGATCGACCTGCACCAGCCGCTCGACGCGGGGGGCATCACCACCGACCCGAGCAGCCCCATCCGGCGCTGCCGGAGTTGCATGTGGCGCTGGCCGTGCCCGACGTTCAGCATCCTCGCCGAGGTAGTGGACCTCCCACCGTCGGCATGACGGCGCCGGCCGGCCCGTGGTGAAGCGGGGCCGCGCGCGCTACCGGGCCTGCATCTAACGGGGCCTGGACGAGCAGTTCGGTCTCGGCGCCCAGTCCGTGCGGGTTGCTCACCAGGGGTGCGGGCCGCGGGAACGGGGCCAGGTCGGGACGGGTGACCTGACTCGCGGGCGTCCTCGATCCAGCCGGCTGGGCCGGCTCGGCGGCGGGGTCCCTGGTCACCGCGCACGACATGCACCGCGGACCACCCCGGCCGCCACCCAGCTCGCTGGCGGGCACCGGGATGACCTGGATTCCCGCCGCGGTCAGCCTGGCGTTGGTCTCCACGCTCCGCTCATCGCAGATGGCCAGCCCGCGGCCGAGGGACAGCGCGTTGCCGCCGTCATCCCACTGGCCCCCCACCCCCTGGCCACGCGAGGCGGTGAGCGGATCCAGCCCCGTGTCGATCACGGTGAGCCGCTCGATCCCGATGGCCTGGGCCGCGGCGGCCAGGAACGGCTGGGGCCGCGACACCCGCAGCCCGTCTCCGCGGGACGTGATGCTGTGCACGGTCAGCGTGTAGGCGAGCGCGGGATGCATCACGATGACCCCGTGGCCGACCACGGTGCAGATCATGTCCAGGTGCGCCGCTTCGGTCCGGTGGATGGGCATCGCCAGCACCGTGTGCGCCAGGCCGGCCGCGAAGGCGTGCCGGGCCAGCCGCTCCACACCCGCCGGGCTGGTCTGCTCGCTGACGCCCACCGCGAACACGCCCGGGGCCAGCAGCACGATGTCCCCGCCTGCGATCGGCTCCAGATGCGGGCCGTACAGCATCTTGGTCCCGGCGAACCTCGGATGATGCGCGTAGAGCACGGCGAGGAGGCGGGCCTCCCGGGCCCGGGCACCGAGGCTGGAAACCGCGACGCGGTCTCCGATCCAGACGCTCGTATCCCTGGTGAACATCAGGTTGGGCAGCGGGTCGAGAACGAAGTCGTGCCGGTCGAGAAGCTGGTAGACCACTCCGCGCCCGGCGCTGAGCTCGCCGGGACTGATCCCGGCGATCAGCGCCTGAGCCAGCATCTCCGACTCGAGGCCCTCGAGGTGTTCGCGGACGACGCCGCGGAGTTCGTCACCGAGCCAGCGGTCATCGAGCGCCGCGCTGATCGCGGCGTCGCGGGCGGGCGCATACTCGAGCGCATCCTGCAGCAACTCGGTGACGTACAGCACCTCGACGCCGTGGTCCCTGAGGATCTGGGTGAAGGCATCGTGCTCCTGCTGGGCCCGGGCCAGCCAGGGCAGCCGGCCGAACAGGAGGCGGCCGCGGCTGCGCGGGGAGATCCGTTTCAGCTCGGCGCCCGGACGATGAACCAGAACGGTGCGCAGCCGGCCGGCCTCACTGTCCGCGCCGTGGGTGTAGCTCACAATTCCCCCGCCCGTCCCGCCGCACGGATGACCCCTCGAAGGGAGTATCACCACTTCTGTGGCTGAATACGCATCCCCCGTCAATGATCACTAGACGTGTTCATTGGGCGGTGACCGTCACCCTGGCCGCGAAGCGTTCAGCGGCGCGTTTCGCCCCATTCGCCCGGGAGGCGCCGCGGTCCGAACCGCGCCCGGCGTGGTCCATGCTCCGGCCCGCGCCGTCCATACTCCGGCCCGCGCGATCCAGGCTCCTGGTAGCGCCCTCCGCCGCAGCCGGCCCACCCATCGGCTGGCCAGCCGCCGCAGCCAGCCCGCCGGGACCGCTGCCACCGGGTCCGGCACTGCCGTCGCGCGAGGCGGGCACGACCGCCCATACCGTCGTGCCCCGCTCGTCCGCGCGCACCCCCCAGCTGGAGCACAGATGCTCCACGATGCCCAGGCCGCGGCCACCGATGGAGGACAGCGACGGACGTGAGGCCCGGGGCCGGGTCGCGCTGCCCCCGTCGCTGACGATGATCTCCACGGCGGTCGCGGAGAGTATCCAGGAAACCCGGATGCAGGCGTCCGGCAGCGGCCGGGCGTGCAGGATCGCGTTGCTCAGCAGTTCGCTCGTGACCAGGGCGGCGTCGGCCACGGCAGCAGCGGAGAGCCCGGCCTGGCCTAGCTCGGCACCGATCCGGCCGCGGGCCACGGCGACACTGGACGGAACACACGGGAGCAGAACGACGCTCGCCGCCCTCACCTCCTCGTGCGCCCCGCCCCGTGGCCGCGATAGTCGCCTTCCTCCTGCGAGCGGGAATGCCCCGCCAGCGGGCCCGGGAAACCGGGTGCCCCGGGAGCGGGTGAATCCGGGCCCCGCGGCCGGGGCTGAATCCGTCCCGGGGCACTCGCGATCCCGTTTAGCATGAGTGGCACTACTTACTGTCGCCGCAAGCAAAGGGTCGCGGGGGGCGGCCGGGTACCTGCGTCCTGCGGCGGCGCGGGCCAGGGAGAACTGGCCCGGCGGACGGGACGCTGGACGGGGTGAACTGATGGACCGAGCGGGCCACGACCCGCGGGTTCCGCTGTTCCCCGGCCGGAGCGCGATGCAGTCGCCCGCCGCGGCGGCGAGGCCAGGTAGCGCGGCGCAGCCGTCTGAGGCCGCGCCGCCAGGAGATGCGGAGCGGTCAGCGGATACGGCGCAGCCAGCGGATATGGCCGGACAGGGAAGCACCGCGCGGGAAGACACCGCGCGGAGCGAGGCTGCGCGGGGCGAGGCTGCGCCAGCCGGCACCGGCCCTGCGGGCCGGGAGTCACCGGGCCAGGTCCCAGCAGGCCCGGGACCAGCAGGCCCGGGGCCCGGGCGCCGGGGGCTCACCGCCCATCCGGCTGCCCGGCAGGTGACCCTGCTCATCTGCTACCTGGCCGCCGGCGTGGCGGCGACCTGGCCGCGGGCTACCTACCTCGCGGGCGAGCTGCCGTACATGCGGGACTCGGCCGCGTACGTCTGGGGCTTCTGGTGGATGGCGCGGCAGGTGAGCCACCTGGCCAACCCCTGGGTCACCAACCACATGGCCGCGCCCGTCGGGGTCCAGCTCGGATACCACACGCTGATGCCGCTGCCGGGCCTGCTGCTGACCCCGGTCACGCTGATCTTCGGGCCCAGCGCCTCGTACAACCTGCTGGTCATCGTGGTGCCCGGGCTGCTGTGTTACGCCATGTACCGGGCGGCGCGGCTGTGGCTGCCCAGCCAGACCGGCGCGATCGCGGCCGGGGCGTTCTTCGGCCTGTCGGCGATGCTCGCCCAGGAGGACTGGTACCACGTCAACATCGCGGTGGGGGCGCTGTTCCTCCCGCTGGCCCTCGAGGCGTCGGTACGGCTGCGCCGGTCCCCGGGCTGGCGCCCGGCCCTCATCCTGGGCGTGGTGGTGGGCGCGGCCGTGCTCACCGACCCCGAGTCAGCCGTCCTGACGGGCATCCTGACCGGGCTGGTCCTGCTGCCCTGGCTGTTGTGGCGCCCTTCGGTGGCCCGGCTGTGGCCCGCGGCGCTGGGCGCCGTGGTCGCCGCGATCGTGGCCGGCCCGCAGCTCGCCGCGATGATTCACGAGCAGACCCAGACCCGGGGTGCCCTCCAGATCAGCGCCGGGCTCCTCGGGGTGACAGACAAGCTCTATGGCGTCGGCCTGCCCGGCATGTTCGCGCCCACTCCCCGGGTGGCGGACTTCGGCCTGACCGCGCTGGCCCAGCCGTTCCTGCACAGCCGGGACAACGAGGGGTTGCCGATGTTCGGCGTGACCCTGACCGCGCTGGCCCTGATCGGCCTGATCGTGTCGTGGCGGCGGCGGCGCGCCTGGCAGCTCGCGGCGCTCTGGGCTGGCTGCGCGGCGCTGGCCCTGGGCATGTCGCTGTGGGTGGCCAAGCGGCAGTTCATCCCGTGGATGCAGGACTGGCACGGGGTGCGGGTCTCGCCGATCCTGCCGTACACCTGGTTCGTCCGCATCCCGGGCCTGTCCGCTTTCCGCGAGGCGGACCGGATGGCTATCCTCGGCCTGGTGCCGGCGGCCTTGCTGGCCGGCGCGGCGGTGAACTGGATGCGCTATCACGCCAAGCCGCTGATCGCCGTGGTGATCGCCCTGGGCGTCCTGGAACTGGGCTACTCCGGGAACAGCAAGATCGGCACGATGGCGACCTCATATCCCCGGCTGGACGGACTCATCGCCGCCGATCACTCCGGGTCGATCGTGGTCGACGTGCCCTACGGGCTGCGCGGCGGGATCCCCGAGTACGGTGGCCGGTTCGCGGCCCAGGCGCTGGTGATGGCGACCGCGGACGGCCACCCGCGCGCCGTCGCCTACGTCTCCCGGATCCCCGCTCCCACCCTCAACGCAATCCAGAAGAATGCCTTCTACACGCACCTGATCCAGACTCAGCATTTCACCTTCGCCCCGGTCACCGTGCCGCTGACCGCAGCAGCGGCGGCGGCGCGGCCGCTGTGGGCGCGGAAACTGTCGAGCTATACGCCGCTGACCGCCGCTCAGGTCGCCGCGGGCCGCCGCTGGGCCGCGCGAATGCATATCGGGTGGGTCGTGGTGTGGTACTCGAATCCCGCCATTGTGCAATATTTGCATCAAACGGGTTTTCGCTTTGCTTACCGCGCCGACCGCGTTTCGGTCTACCAGCCCGTGCGCTGACCACCCGCGCTGCGGCAATGCGGGTTAGAACCGGCCGGGGACGGCCAGGTTAGCAGCGCAGGGCCCGGCCGCAAGGCCATCGGCAGTCAGGTTACGTGAGGCCGCCCGCCGGTCCGGGCATGGCCAGCGACCACCGGGCGCGCAGAAAAACCAGGATCCTGGGGCATCGGGGCCCGGCGCGGGCCGTATCGCAGTCCGCCCGGGTCGCCCATCTATTCCGGACTTTTACCTCTGCGCGTATCCCACTTGGGGCATTTAGCTATTATTACTGGGTTATTCCACGCGCTTTACCGGATCTTTCTCGCTTCGTAATAAATCTATTCTAGCTTCGTAAGCACAATTGGTCTTCTAGCTGCCCAGCATGCTTCCATAATCAATGCGTCGGGACGGCTACTTGGCAGACAACAAGAACGGGGTGACGATGGCCCACGCGGGTGAGGACCCGCCGGACCAGCCAGCCACCGGCCAGATCAGGACCCTGCGGCGGAACGGGCTGACGTCCCCGACCCCGGAAACGGCCTACCGTTTCCCGGCCGCGGAACCGGCCGGGGGGATGGCGCTGCCGGGGGAGGCGCCAATCGGGGCGGCACCGGTTGAGTCGCCACGAGCCGAGTCGCCACTGGCCGGACCGGTACCGGGCGGGGATGGCGGTCCCGGCACTCCCGCTCCGTGGTTCACCCGGCTGAGGAAGCACCCGCTGGCGGCGCATCTGGCGCTGCTGGCGGGTTATCTGATCACCGGGCTGGCGGTCACCTGGCCCCGGGTCACCTACCTCGGAGGCCCGCTGCCGGCTACCCGGGACGCCGGCGGCTACGTCTGGGACTTCTGGTGGGTGGCCCGCCAGCTATCTCATCTGTCCAGCCCCTGGTCCACCAGCTACCTCGCCGCCCCGGTGGGCTCGGATCTCGGCTACCACACCCTGATGCCGCTGCCCGGGCTGGTGATGACGCCCGTCACGCTGGCCTTCGGGCCGAGCCTGAGCTACAACCTGCTCTCCATCCTGTGCCCTGGCCTGCTGTGTTACGTGATGTACCGGGCGGCCCGGCTCTGGCTGCCCACCCAGCTCGGCGCGATCGCGGCCGGCGGGTTCTTCGGCCTGTCCGCGATCCTCACCTGGCGCAGCTGGTACGAGGTGAACCTGGCGCTGGGGGCGCTGTTCCTGCCGATGGCGCTGGAGGCTGCGGTGCGGCTGCGCCGCCGGCCCGGCCGGCGGCAGGCCATCATCTTCGGCGCCGTGCTGGGCGCCGCCATCCTCACCGACCAGGAATCGGCGGTGCTGGCGGCCATCGTCGCGGGCCTGGCCCTGATGCCATGGCTGGCCCGCCATCCTTCGGCGGCCCGGCTCCGGGCAGCCGGCGTGGCCGCGCTGACCGGCCTGCTCGTCGCCAGCCCGCAGTTCATCGTGATGCTCCAGCAGGCCTCGGCCAGCCGGGGTCCCACGTCGCGGCCGGGGCTGCTCGACGTGAACTACGTCCGCTCAGGAGCCTCCCTGCAGGAGCTGTTCTCGCCGTCTCCGCGGGTGGCCGACTACGGCCTCACCGCGGTGGCCAGCTACTACCATCACGGCCCCTACAGCATCGTGATCGCCGCGTTCGGCGTCGTGCTCACCGCGCTGGCCCTGTTCGGGATCGCGGTGTCGTGGCGGCGCCGCCATGCGCGCTCGCTCGCCTTGCTCTGGCTGACCTGCGCGCTGCTGTCGCTGGGCTCGGTGGTGTGGGTCGGCAGCCACCACTACGTGCCGCTGGCTGAGGTGGTGCACGGAGTCCGGCTATCGGTGATCATGCCGTTCACCTGGTTCGTGCGAATCCCTGGGCTGGCCACCTTCCGGGAGGCCAACCGGTTCACCGAGCTGGCCCTGGTCCCCATGGTGCTGCTGGCCGGGGCGGCGGTGGAATGGCTGCGCACGCACATCAAGGCCGGGCTGATCCCGATACTGGCGCTGGCCCTGCTGGAGACGGGCTGGTCCGGGAACCCCGCCATCGGGACCATGCCCACTACCCTGCCCGCGCTGGACGGCCCGATCGCCGCCCAGCACACCAACTCCATCGTGGTGGACCTCCCGTTCGGCATCCGCGGCGGCCTGCCCGTGACCGGGGACGGGTTCTCGCCCGAGACGATGGTGCTGGCCACCGCGGACGGGCATCCGCTGGCCGACGCGCTCATCTCGCGGATCCCCGCGGTCACGCTGACCGGGATCGAGCGGAGCCCGTTTTACGCGGCGCTGCTGCGCGCCCAGGGCGGCCACATCCAGACCACGGTGACCGAGTTCAGGCAGGCGCGGGCCAGCGCCCGGCAGATGAACATCGGCTGGGTGCTGGTCTGGCGCCAGCAACCCGCGGTGCTGCGGGTGCTCCGGATGACCGGCTTCCGGCTGGCCTACGAGGCCGACGGGGTGCTGGTCTACCGGCCGGCCCACGACGTGGTGCGGGCCCGTCCCGCGACCCAGCCGCTCGCCGCCGGCGCGGTCCGGTCAGCCGCGGCGGACCGGCGCTGAGGCCGCACCATCCGCGGCAGCACCATTGGCGGCAGCACCGTCTCCGGCCAGCCCCGTCCGGGACAGCACCCTCCGGAAGAACACCCTCGGGGACAGCACCGTCCGGGACAGCACCGTCGCCGTCAGGCGGGACGTCAGCCACCAGGCCCTCCGCGGCCAGCCCGCGGATCAGGCCGCGCAGTCCCGAGGCCAGCCCGGCGCGTTCCTCGGTGCTGAGCGCGGCGACGATCCGGGCCTGCCGGGTCTGCCACGCGCTCCAGACCCGCGCCGCGACCCGGCTGCCCTCCGGGGTGAGATAGAGCCTGATGTAGCGCTGGTTCGCCTCGTCCCGGCCGCGCCTGACCCAGCCCTTGCGCTCCAGGCCGGCCGCCAGCCTGCTCACCGTGCTCTTCTCCAGCCCCAGCAGGGTGCCGAGCTGTCCCTGGGCGATGCCGCGCGCGGCCACCAGCTCGATGAGCGCCCGGGCCTCGGACGCGGACGGGGCCGGGATAGGGGTCCCGGCCGCCTCCCTGGCGGGACGCTCCCGCCCTGCCTCGCCCATGGGGCGACCGCGCCCTGCCTCGCTGGCGGGGCGGCCGTGCCCGCCCTCGCGCCCGGGGCGATCCCGCTCCCGGGAACCCGGTGCCGTCAGGTCGTCTCCGGCCACGCCGTCCGGCCGGGCCTGGCCACCCCCCGGCCCGGGCCGCCCGTGGCCTGGCCCGGGTCCCCCGTGGCCCGGGCCCGCGCTCTCCGGGCTCACCACACGGAGCAGCTGGCCGAGCAGCTTTACCAGCTCCGCGTCATCAGCCGACAAGTTCACGTAACAGTTGTACCGCACAACTGGCCGGATGATACGTTTCCAACGTGATAGTTGCTCTATACAACTCAGAGCCGGGTCATCGGCCTACGGCGGGGCCGGACTCCCCGCCGGTGGCCGGACCGGACTCACTCCTCGGCGGGACCAGACTGTCACTCCTCGGCGGGGCCGGATTCTCACCCCTCGGCGGGGCCTGACTCCCGGCCCGCGGCTGGGATGGCCGCTGGCGACGCGGGGATGGCCACCGGATCGGCGCCAGCCCGCCCGGAGCACCCCGATTCCACCGTAGGCTCACGGTCGTGACAAAACAGGGCCGGGTAAGCGCACCGGGCGGGCTCAGCGGGCCGGTCGCGGGGGGCGACAGCGCAGCCACCGTGACCGCCGAGCCGGAAAACACGCTGCTGCCCGACGAGCCGCTGCGTGATCTGGCCCTCCGCTACGGGCTCAAGCAGACCGCGGTCCGGCCGCCGCTGCGAGGCTACGCCGGCGAGCTGTGGCAGCGGCGCCACTTCATCACCGGCTTCGCCACCGCGCGGAACATCGCGATGTACACCGAGGCCCGGCTCGGCCAGCTATGGCAGGTGCTCACCCCGCTGCTCAACGCGGGTGTGTACTTTTTCATCTTCGGCGTGCTGCTGCACGCCAGCCGCGGTGTCCCGAACTATCTTTCCTTCCTGGTCACCGGCGTGTTCGTGTTCAACTTCACGCAGCGAGCGTTCATCACCTCGTCTCAGGTGATCAGGGATACGCTCCCGCTGATCAGAGCGCTGTACTTCCCGCGTGCCTGCCTGCCGCTGGGCTACGTGCTGATCGAACTGCAGCAGCTCATGCTGTCCTTCGCTGTGCTGTTCGTCATCGTGCTGATCACCGGCGAACCGATCACCTGGTACTGGCTGCTCATCATCCCCGCGCTGATCCTGCAATCGCTGTTCAACGTCGGCGGGGGCCTGATCCTGGCCCGCTGGGGAGCGAGCATCGACGATGTCAGCCAGCTGCTGCCGTTCCTGGTCCGGACCTGGATGTACGTCTCGGGCGTGCTGTTCAGCATCCAGACCCTGGCCAGCCTGCGGCCACACCCTACGATCACCTATCTGCTGCAGATCAACCCGGCCGCGGTATACATCTCGCTGATCCGGAACACGCTGCTCGCGTCGCAGCGGCAGGCGATGCCCGGCTCGAAGCCCTATAGCGCGCAGATGTGCCACCTGTACTACACGCACCTGAACAACCCGCACTACGTGTACAACAGCGCCTACTGTCACGCGGTGGTGAGCCAGACCTCCCTGTGGATGTGGGGCATCCTCTGGGCGGTCGTAGCCGTAGTTATCGGCTTCCTTTTCTTCTGGCGCGCGGAGGCGAGGTATGGCCGTGGCTGAACACCCCATGGTGGTGGTGGACGATCTGCACGTGGTCTACCGCGTGTACGGCAGCAACGCGGACAAGGGCACCGCGGCCACCGCGTTGCTCCGCCTCATCAAGCGCCAGCGGCGCCCGTCCATCCGCGAGGTGCACGCCATCCGCGGGATGTCCTTCGTGGCCTACCGGGGCGACGCGGTCGGCGTCATCGGGCGCAACGGCTCGGGCAAGTCCACGCTGCTGCGGGCCATCGCCGGGCTGCTGCCCGCCGAGCAGGGCGCGGTGTACACCGACGGGCACGGGGCGCTGCTCGGGGTGAATGCGGCGCTGCTCGAGGACCTCACCGGCGAGCGGAACGTGGTCCTCGGCTGCCTGGCCATGGGCATGACCACCCAGGAGACCAAGGACGCCAAGCCCCGGATTGTGGAGTTCTCGGGGGTGGGTGACTTCGTCAACCTGCCGATGAAGGCCTACTCCACCGGGATGGGCGCCCGGCTGCGTTTCGCGATCGCCTCGGCCAAGAGCCACGACATCCTGCTCGTGGACGAGGCGCTGGCCACCGGCGACGCCGAGTTCCAGCGCAAGAGCCATGCCCGCATCGATGAGCTACGGGCCCAGGCCGGCACGGTGTTCCTGGTCGCGCACAACCTGGCCGAGATCGCCGAGACCTGCAACCGGATCATCTGGCTGGAGAAGGGCCAGATCGTGAAGGCGGGCGACGACGTGCCCGGCATCCTGGACGAGTACCTGGTGGCCTCGGGCGGGGTACCCCGCTTCCGTGAGGCCGCAGCGACCGCCAACTACCCCTCGTCCGGCGGTTAGTCGCCTGGCAGTTCGTCGCCGCGGCGCAGGCCGCGGGGGGCTACTTTGCTTGCGAGACTGTCGTCTCCCCTGCCAGCGGCGCGAGTCCGACGAGCTTGGAGAGGAATCGATCGGCTTGCTCGGGGAAGGGCGGCCAGGGCAGGTCAGGCTCATTGATCCGCAGAGACAGCATGCCGATGACGGCCGTCCGGAGATCGAGTGCGACGGTGGCGGCGTCCCCTGGCGAGGCAACCCCAGCGTCCATGCAGCGCTGCACCGCAGCCGTAGTGCGCGTGAACAGGACCTCCTTGAAAGGCATGCCGACCTTGCTCTCATGCATCACCTTGTAGATGCCGGGATGCTCCTGCACCCAGGCCGCCTGCGCCAGGATCCGTGCGCGCAAGCCGAGAGCGGGGTCCTGATGTGCGGCCTCGGCCCCATCCGCAGCCTGGAGCATCTCCGCATGGCAGCGTTGCATGGCCGCCGCGACGAGCGCGTCACGATCTGGAAAGTACAGGTAAACAGAGGTGGGGGATATCGACACCGCACGTGCAACCGCGCGCAGCGACAAGGCCTCGTCGTCGGCTAGGTCGCCGAGCATCTGCACGGCGGCGGAAATGATCTCCTCCCGCAGCCGCTCCCCCTGCCCGCGCGCGTTGGGGCGGCGAGGGCCAGCAGAGAGACCTGCCGAGGTGGTGTCGTCCATCGCCCGATCATTCTAGCTTCGCGTACTTGGCTGTGGCCGTCTCTAACGATACGCTTGTTCATGCAAGGACGGTTGTCCACATAACTCAAGGGATCGCAATGCCGCTAACGCTCCAAGAGGCTCAGACAGTCATCTCCGGCGCACACGAGCGCGCCGCCAAGCTAGTTGCACTGGTCACGGTCGCGGTCGTCGACGAAGGCGGACACCTGCAGGCCCTCGGCCGCATGAACGGCGCAGCGCCGCTCTCAGCCCAGATCGCCGAGGCCAAAGCGGCCAGCGTCGCCCTCTTCCGCCGCGACGGCGCCGCACTGCGCCAGATGCAGGAGGCCTCGCCTGGCTTCTTCGCCCAGCTGGATCGGGCCGTGCGGGTGCCCATCCTGGCGGGCGCCGGCGCGGCGCTCATCCTGCGGGGGGACACCGTCCTCGGTGCGCTGGCGGTAAGCGGCGGAATGATGCCTGGGCAAGACGACGAATGCGCAGAAGCCGGGCTTACTGTTCTCGCTCCCTAGGCCGCCGGCCCGTGGCGGGCCGGCGGCCTAGTTGCGGACCCAGGCCCTAGCTGGGGCCCGGGGTCATGCTGGTTACTTGAAGGCGTTCACCCCGCTGGGCACGCCCAGCCCGGTCGGGCCGTCATAGCCGGTCTCGGCGGTGCACAGGTAGCTCCCGCCGCAGCTGCCGTTCGAGCCGATCGTGATGTCCCGCAGGCCCGAGGTGGCCTGGTAGGGGAACTCGGTCGGCAGGGAGCCTGACGCGGGACGGCCGCCCGGGTTGGCCAGCGCGTACGCGGCCGCGATGATCGGGGTGGCCGCGCTGGTCCCGCCCAGCTGCTGCCAGCCGTTCGGCAGCCCCGAGCCGGACGGCGCGTAGGAGTCGTAAACGGCCGGCCCGGTCCGCGGGTCGGCGTCCGCCGCCACGTCGTTGTCGACCCGGCTGCTCGTGTTCGAGCAGCCGCTGCTGTACCGCGGCCTGCCAGGTCTGCTGGGTCTCGTAGGCCGGAGCATCCCGACCCGGTCCCGTCGAGGGTTCCCAGGTTCCAGACCTTCTCCTCGGTCCGGGTCTTCCCCTTCATCCACAGCGTGGTCCCGCCGACGGCGGTGACGTCCGGGTTGACGGCGGGCCACTGGGACCCGATCCGCGTATCCGAAGTCGCCGGCCGCCACGGTGACGGCCACGCCGGGGTGCTCGAAAGCGCTGTCGTAGCTGGTCTCAGTGCTGAACTCGGCGCCGCCCCAGCTGTTGGAGATGAACTTGGCGCCCAGCCGCACCGCGGTGGCCTCGGCGGCGCTGAGGCTGCCGGCCGTCGTGGCGTTCGACTCGACCAGGAGGATCTTGCACTTGGGGCAGATCGCGGAGACCATGTCCAGGTCCAGCGACTCCTCCTCGGCCCAGCCGGAGTTGCCCTTCGGGTACCAGGCGGTCGTGCCCTTCTGGTTGACCACGCGCAGGCACTTGGTGGACTCTTTGCAGGCCCCGAGCCCGTAGTAGCTGCGGTACTTGGCCAGGTCACCGGTGGCGTGCCAGTCGTTGTAGGCGTCCACGATCGCGATGGTGTCCTTGTTGGACGCGAAGGCGGCTTTGCTGACCCCGTAGGCGGAGCGCAGCTGGCCGGGCGACAGGGTGCCCGACGCGGGCTTGTTCGCGGGCTGCACCGAGACCTGCGAATGCACCACGATGGAGCACTGCATCACGCCGGGCGACGCGGGCTGCGGGCAGACCTGGGTGAAGCCGCCCGGCAGGCTGGCCGCGTGATGGGCCCTGGCGAACCGGGGAGTCGCAGACGGCCCTGAGGTGACGTGGGAAGTGGCCGCGGCGGCTGGCACCGTTCCCGCCGACACCGTGGCCAGGCCGGCCACGGTAAGGCTCGCGGCGGCCGCGAGCGCTCCCGCCCACCGCGGGAACACGACTACAGGCATGAATCCTCCAGAGGGCGCGCAGGCGCGGCCCTGAGCTGGGCCGTGAAGGCCGGGACGGCGGGGACGGGCGCCCGGGAAGCTAAGGCCGCACGCGGCCCGCGTGATCCGCTCCGCAAAGGCACCGTTGATTCATACCACTTTTCCGGGTTCGGCCCGGATAGCTTGGCCGGCCCGACTTGTACTGTTTGCGGGCGCCCGGCCAAGCCAGCCCGGCCAGCCAGCCCGGTCAGGCTGGTCCGGTCAGCTGGCCGCCGGGCGCAGCTGGAGCAGCATCCGGGTGCCCCCGGCCGCACGGGACGAGGCCGCGACCTCCCCGCCTTGCGCCCGGGCCAGCTGGCGCACGATGTACAGGCCCAGGCCAATGCCGCCGAACCGGCGCCGGTCGCCGGTCTCACCCTGGACGAACCGCTCAAAGATCCGCTCGTGATCACCGGGGGCGATGCCGATGCCCTCGTCTTCCACGCTGACCTCGATCCAGTCCCCGGCGTGCCGGGCGGCCACGGCGACCGTGCCGCCGCCCGGGGAGTACTTGAACGCGTTCTCGAGCAGCTGGCCCACGATGATGTCGGTGGCCATCGGATCGCCGTAGGCGGGCGGCAGGCCAGCCGGGATATCCGCCGCCAGCGTGTGCGCCTCGGACAGCGGCCGGAACGCCACCGCGGTCCCGCGCAGCAGCGCCGCCAGGTCGAAGGGCCCGTTGGTGACGGTCAGCTGGTCCGCCCCGGCCCGGGAGCCGAGCAGCAGCTGTTCCACCAGCCGTCCCAGGGAACCGGCCCGGTCGGCGATGGTCTGCACCGCCGCGCGCCGCTCCGCGTCGGTCAGCTTGTCCCACCGGCTGGCCAGGGTGCTCGCGAAGCCCTGCACCACGGTGATGGGGGTGCGCAGCTCGTGACTCGTGGTGGCCAGGAACAGGTCCTTGGCCTCCTCAAGCTCCTTGGCCGCGGTCACGTCACGGAAGTCGATGACGCGCTCGTCCCGCCCGTCCAGCTCGTTGCAGAGCACGTCCAGCCACCGGCCGCTGGGCAGCCGGTGGGTCAGCTTGCCGTCCGCTGCTTCCGGCACCGGGAACGGCGGCGGCCGCCCGGTGACCTCGTCGGCGGACAGTCCGGTGAGCTCGTGCGCGGCCGGGTTCCATTGCCGGATCAGGCCGTCGGTGTCCAGTACCGCGATGCCGTCCGCGCTGGCGTCGATGACCGCGCGCTCGTGGGCACGCTGCCGGACCACCTCTTCGAAAGCCATCGCGTTGCTCAGCGCGACGCTGGCGTGGCCCGCCATGAGCTCCAGCAGTTCCAGCTCGACGTGCCCCACCTCCCGCCCGCTGTACAGGGCGTAGAGCGCGCCGTAAGGCCGGCCGCCCACGTGCGACAGGCTGAGCGCGATCGTGTGCAGGCCGGGCAGCGCGGACCAGATCAGGTCGTCGAAGTCACCGGACTCCCCGGTGGCCATCATCACGGTCTGGCCGGACCGCATCAGCTCGCCGACCAGGCTGGTCTCCAGGTCGGCGCTGCGGCCGCGCAGGCTGGCGGGCAGCCCGTCCATGCTCACCAGGCGCAGCTTGCCGTCCTCGATCAGGACGAAGCCGCCGGCGTCCGCCGTGGTCAGCTCGCGCAGGCTGGCCGCGATCCGGTCCAGCACCGCTTCGAGGTCACGCTGGGCGTTCATGTCGGCCACCACGTCGCCGAGGCGGCGGACCACCCGGGCGCGCTGGGCGACCATGTACCTGGCTGCGTCGTCATCGCCGGTGCGGTGGCACACGTTGACCCAGCCGAGCATCTCGCCGTCCCGGCCGGTCAGCGCGCTGATGTCGATGCGCAGGTCGATCAGGCTGCCGTCCTTGCAGCCCCGGCGGGTCGCGAACGAGATCTGGCCGCCGCTGCGTACCCGCTCCAGCACCGCGTTGTGCTCGGCTTGGAGTTCCTCGGGGATGATCGGCGGCTCCAGGCCGAGCACCTCGTGAGCAGGCCAGCCGAACATCTGCTCGGCCGCCGGGTTCCACAGCAGGACGCTGCGGTCGGTGCTGAACGCGACAATAGCGTCGGCGGCACTCTCGATGACCGCCCACGCTGTCGCGTCTACCCGGTTCTGCCCGGTCGCCTGTTCCAGGCCCACCACATCATGGTGCCATCCCGGGACGATCCTGGCCCGCCATTGCATCAACGCTCAGCGCACCCGCCAGACCATCCCCGGATCGCCGGGGGCGCAGGAGGCCACCACCGCC
Source organism: uncultured Actinomycetes bacterium (assembly GCA_963718305.1). Classification (GTDB taxonomy): domain Bacteria; phylum Actinomycetota; class Actinomycetes; order Streptosporangiales; family Streptosporangiaceae; genus RYN-230. The sequence goes on along the minus strand of CAVQZG010000014.1, from coordinate 76,009 downwards.
GCGGTGCCGTTGCCGGTGGCATCCCCAGGATCGGCGAGGCACAGCCCGGACGCCGGGTTCTGCACTTGAGCCCCGCCGCCGGCCGCGCTGACCCGCCACTGCTGGGACGCGCTGGCGTTACAGGAGAGCAGATCCAGGCTGGTGCCACTGGCCGTGCCCGAGCCGGGGATGTCCAGGCACTTACCGGCGAACCGCAGCGTGCCGTCCGGCTGCATCGTCCACTTCTGCGCCGCCTGGCCGTCGCACGACGAGATCACCACCGGGTTGCCGTCGGCGGAACTGCCACTCTGGTCGTTCAGGCACATGCCTGCGAGCTGCGACACCACCGGCCCGGCGGGCAGGGTCCACTTCTCGTTGACCTTGCCCTTGCAGGGCGAGATCCAGGCCTGAACTCCGCCGGTTCCGGAGCTTGACCCGGCCAGGCACAGGCCAGCCGTGGCATTGGCCAGCTCGGCGCCGGTGCCGGCGGACCATTGCTGGCTGGCGTACCCCGAGCAGGTGGCGAGCACCGCCTTGGCCCCACTGACCTTGGCCGATCCGGAGATCGCCAGGCACTTGCCGTGGATCCGCAGCGTGCGGTCCTGCACCACGGTCCACAGCTGCGAGGATCCGCCGTTGCACGTCCCGATGTTCACCGGGGTGCCGTTGGCTGTCCGGTTCCCGGCGTCGTTCAGGCACTTGCCTCCCACGTCGAGGTGCACGGGGCCGGTGGGGCCCTGGTCGGCAGCAGCGCTCACGGCCCAGGTGAATGAGGCGGAGCCCACTGCTCCGGCGGCATCGTTCGCGGTGATCTTCACGGTGTGCTTCCCGCTGCCGGCCAGCCAGCCGGTGACCAGCCCGCCGCTGCTGAGGGACATCCCCGGCGGGAGTCCCGTTGCGGTGTACGTCAGCGTCTGCCCGAGAACCCCGGGAGCCCGGGCTGGCTGCACCGTGAAGTCCACTGGGTCACCAACGGTTTGCTGCCGGTAGGCGGGTTTCAGCAGCGCGGATGCCTGATCCAGGTCCGTGTTGGCCGGGTCCTGGATGCCAGTCACCGTTCCGCTGCTGGTGTACTGCCAGAAGGTCGAGCTCGTCCAGCCGGCCGGCAGGCTCGGGCTGCCAGAGCTTGAGTAATCCGGAACCCACAATGGGAGCTGGCTGAACGCGGCGCTCCCGCCGGTACAGGCGCTCCACCATCCGGGAGGAGTGTAGATGATCGGCAGCCGCCCGGTCTTCGCCTGGATCTCAGCGTCGAAGGCGGAGATCCAGGAGACCATGGCCGTGGTGTTCAGCCCATAGCACTCAGCGCCGTACGGGTTGTACTCGATGTCCAGCATGACTGGGACCGTGCTGCTCTCGGTGCCCAGGAAGTTGAGCAGGTAGTCGGCCTGGGCGGCGGGGTCACTACTGCTGCCGTTCCCGTTCGGGATCGCGAAGGCGTACGCCACCGGGGACAGCCCGGCTGCCCTGGCTCCGGCGAGGTCCGACAGGGCATACGGGTTCTGGTAGTAGGCACCCTCGGTGGTTTTGACCGCTGCGAAGCGGATGCCGGACGCGGCCACCTGGGACCAGTTGATGGCCGCCCCGCTCGGATGCTGCCAGGAGGCGACGTCCACGCCTTGCTCATACCCCGGGAGGACTGCCGTCGTAGTCAGCGCGGGGGTGGCCTGCCCCGATCCCGGCATCACCCCGTTCTGGGACGACCCGGACAGCTGGCGCAGTAGCTCGGGCGAGTGAGTGGCGCCCACATTGGACCGGCTGGCCGGGGCGGCCGCGGCGCGGTCCACGGCGGACCCGGCATCCGGGGCTGCGGCCACCGGGGCGGCGCTGAACCCGGCCAGCGTGAGGCCGGCAGCGGCACAGAACACGGACATCAACCAGCGGCGCGACGGCGCGGGCATCGGAGAGCTCCCCTTCACGGCTCGGAGCCGTCCCGGCAGCAAAGGAATCGTCCGGCTGCCGGGCACGGCGAGAAATGCTCCCCATTAATACCGGTCGTCCCGGGAACGGCGCCAGGAAACCGTCAACAAAGCTTTCTGTAGGCGGCTCGCTGCTGGCTGTACCTGCAGCGACGTCCACGGCCGTGGCTGTCCCGGCCATCCGGCGCCGAGATATGTACCCGCCCGGGATCCCGATCCGCTGACCTGTGGCCCCAATTCGGGAAGGACGGAATTCTTTCCGTCGCAATGACGGAATATAGTTTCCGTGGTCTGCGCGTGAGCGCTCTAGCTCACTGGTGGATCCAGCCGGACGTTGTCTTCAGGCCACCGCCGCCGTTCCACAGCTCGAACCCGAGGGCGGCGCCTACCCAGTACGAGCCGGAGTTCATGGCTGCGTGCTGGACGGCGTAGTTGAGCAGCGGATGGATGGGCATCTTGTTCCAGCTGGTGATGTTGCGGGTGCGCATGAAGATGACCTCGGTCCAGGTGAATGGGCCGCTGGCGGCGGGCTCAGTCCAGTACCACCAGTTGTGCCCGTCCTTACGGACCTTCACGGCGCGTGGTGAGGGTTTCAGGCCCTGGACGTTCTGCCAGAACATGACCTCGGTGACCGGGGCACTGAACTGGGGGGTGGCGGAGAACCACAGGTCAGCGCCGGTGTTGTACCGGGCGGTCTTAGCCACCCCCGTGTGGCTGCTGGTCCAGGTGATCGTCGAGCCGGTCATCTGGGTGACCGGTTTCGCGGTCCAGCCTTTGGTGCAGTCCCCGAGAGCGTTAGGGTCGGGAAACTCGCAGCCGCGGGCCAGGTGCGGGTAGGCCGCCACCCCGTTCCCGGCCGGCGGGGGTGCGGTCTGCGACTTGACGGTGAAGCTGACCGTGCCGTTGGGCTGGTTGAGGCAGGCGTTGCCGCCGCCGAAGTTGTCGGGGCTCCTGATCCAGTCTGTCCCGTGCACGGTGATGTGCTGGTAAGGCGCGCACACTGCCGCGTAGGCGGGAGCCTGCCCGGTGAGCGCGCCGCCCGCCAGCGTGAAGGCGCAGACCCCCGCCATGAGCAATCTGACCGGAAGCCTTCCTGCCTGGTTCATGTGCTTCTCCAGCTTCAGCCGGCCCGCGGGCATCGGCGGGTCAAGGAACGCGGCCAGCTCGTCAAGGGTCATCAGGGCGTCCGTCATTGGACCAGTCCACTGTTCCACACGAGTACGGCAGTTCCGCTGATCCGTGGATCCGGCGGTCACTAGCCGATGGAAGACGGCCCCTTTCCTACCGGGCCGGCCGATAGCCTCGCAACGACAATGGCCACAAAGCCTCTACCAACGGGCACACCGGTTTCCGCGCGGCAGGCCGCCGCGGGAACCGGCGGGCGCCCGGGAGCGTCACATGGGCATGAAATTCTCCTTGCGGCACGCGCGGTCTGGCGCCGGGTACCTCCTGCCCGCCACCCTGTGCGTGATCACGGCGGCCGCCTGCGGTAGTGCCATCAGCACCAGCTCGGCCCCCAAGTCCTCCGCCTCCGCATCCGCCTCCGCGCCTGCGGCCAGGGTCTCGCTCACCGTGGTGGTCAAGGCGAGCCCGGGCGCCAGCCCGCAGCGCTGGACGCTGCGCTGTGACCCCACCGGCGGAACGCACCCGGACGCCCAGGCCGCCTGCCATCAGCTGCTGGCCGCCAAGAACCCGTTCGCGCCGATCCCGCGCGGCATCATGTGCCCCATGATCGCGGCCGGCCCGCAGCGCGCCACGATTAGCGGGATCTTCTTCGGCCAGCATGTGGCGTCGAACTTCTCCCGGACCGGCTGCGAGGCCGCCAGGTGGTCTGAGCTGGGCGACGTGTTCGGCTTCCGCGCCGGTTCCGGTACCGGTGCCGAGTCCGGGTCACCGGTGCACTGAATCGTCCGGACCTTAATCGTCCGGACCCGGAGGGCTGGGCCCGGGTGGCCGGTGCGCTGGTCAGCGCAGCAGGCGGGACATCCGGCGGTCGGCGAGCGGCTTGCCGCCGGTCTGGCAGGTGGGGCAGTACTGCAGCGCGGAGTCCGCGAACGAGACCTCCCGCACCGTGTCGCCGCACACCGGGCAGGGCTCCCCGGTCCGGCCATGCACCCTCAGCCCGGACTTCTTCTCGGCCTTCAGATCGCCCGCGGCCAGTCCGGCCGACCTTTCCACGGCCTCCCGGAGGGTGGCCGTGATGGCCGCGTGCAAACCGGTCACCTCGTCCTCGGTCAGGCTGCTGGCCAGCCGGAACGGCGACATCCTGGCCGCGTGCAGCACCTCGTCGGAGTAGGCGTTGCCGATGCCCGCGATGATCTTCTGGTCCCGGAGCACGCCCTTGATCTGGGTCCGGCGGCCGGCGAGCATCCCGGCCAGCGCTTCCACGGTGAACGTGTCCGCCATCGGGTCCGGGCCGAGCGCGGCCACCCCGGGCACCTCGGCGGGGTCGGTGACCAGGTAGACGGCCAGGCGCTTCTTCGTGCCTGCCTCGGTCAGGTCGAAGCCGCTGCCGTCGGTGAACCGGAGCCGGAAGCCCAGCGGGCTCTTGCCCGGGCGCGGCGGTGCCTCCGGCAGGTTGTCACGCCAGCGCAGCCACCCGGCCCGGGCCAGGTGAAACACGAGGTGCAGGGGTCCATCACCGGGCTGGCCACCGTCCGCGCCGGGGGCAGGCGCCGCCACCAGGTCCAGGAATTTGCCGTGCCGCTGGGTATCCGTGATGACCCGGCCATGCAGGGCGGTCAGGTCGGGACGGTAGGTCTTGAGCACGGAGATGGCCGCGCTGTCCGCGCGGTCGATGACATGCCCGTCGGCCCGCTCTCGCAAGAAGCGGGCGAGCGACTCCACCTCGGGAAGTTCCGGCACATTGTCGATTCTGCCTCGTGCCCTGGCATGTTCGCGCCATGGTCAGGCGGGTGGGGACACCCTCGGCGGATTCGTTCCGGGTGACCCCCCATCGAGGCGCTCCGGGCGGCCCCGGGGTGGCGGCCGGCTTCAGGCGGCCCCGCCTGTGGGTCGGCGGCCAGCGGCGCGGCGGCTGGCAGATCGTTATCACTCCGATAACGGTTGTCCCGTGACCATGTGACACTGGCCCCCTGATCATGGGCCGCGGGCCCGCGAGGAAAGCGGCCCAGGGTCCAGGGCCCGGGCCAGACGGCCTGGGTGCGTGGAAGGGACGGCCCGGGGTGCGTGGAAGAGATAGCCCGGGGTAGACGGAAGGGCGTCGCGGGAAGGCGGGAAAGCCTGGCCGGTATGGGATCAGGTCAGTTACTTGTTTAACCGAAACTAATGTAGCTTGCGGTGTGCCGCCGGTGAGCGGAGCATGGATTCACAAGGATGAGAAGCCATGGACCAGGCAGAGCCTCAGCCCCTCCCGGGCCAGCCTGAGCGGCCCGTCCCGGGCGCTGCCCAGCCGGGCGGTGCCCAGCCAGACGGCCCACCGCCGCACAGGCGACCCTTTGGCGTGCCGTCACCCGGCGACGGTCCTGGCCCGCCCGCGGAACTCGACCATCCGGTGGTGGTCGGCTACGACGGATCCAGGTCGAGCAGGCATGCGCTCGCCTACGCCGCGGGAATGGCGCGCAGGCTCGGCCGCCCCCTGCTGCTGGCCTACATCACGAGCCCGAGCATCTTCTGCGAGCCGCTCAGCGGCCAGGTGATAGCCCCGGTCCGGGACTCGGATGAGACTCACCGCTGGCTGCTGGCCGAACTCGACGAGGTCTGCGACCGGGAGGGGCTGGACGTGCGCATCGTCACCCGCCAGGGCAGCCCGGCCCGGGAACTGGCCGCCGCAGCCGACGAGTTCGGCGCGGACGCGCTGGTCATCGGCGCCCCGGCGCGTATCTGGCATCAGGTCGCGGGCTCGGTGCCGGGCTGGCTGGCCCGGCACGCGCACTGCCCGGTCATCGTGGTCCCGTGAGCGTGGCGAGCCCTCAGGTCAAGGCCCTGAGGTCAGCGCCCCCGCACCCGGTCCGGCGCCAGGTACCCAGACCCGGATTCAGGCCGTCGGCCGGTCAGGCCGTTAGCGGGTCGTAGTAGTGGCTGTACTGCCAGAGGCCCCGCTCGACGAGGGCCTCGTCGGTCAGGGCGCCGCTGAACCGGGCCGGGGACAGAGCCGACAGGTCCACCTCGGGGCGGCTGCCGGTAATCCACCGGGCTAGCGCCTCGCCGATCGCCGGGGATGAGGAGAACCCTGATCCGTTGCAGCCGCTGGCCACCCACAGGCCCGGCACTTCCGGCACGGGGCCGGCCAGGAAGCGGCCGTCGGGGCTCATCGTGAACAGCCCGCCGCGGTGCTCGGCCACCGTCCGCCCCGCCGCAGCGGCCTGCGCCGCCGGGACCAGGTCGGCGACCGCGGCCGCCATGGCGTCCAGGACGCCGCGATCCAGCGGGACGTCGTCGGTGTCGAATTCAGGCGGCTCCGCCCGTGGGTCGACGGCCAGCGGCGCGGCCTCGAACCCGCCGAGCATCAGGCCGCCGCGGGCCGGCCGCAGGTACACCGCAGAATCCAGAATTCTGGAAATTGGCGCCCCGGCGGGCACCCCGGGGAGGGGCTCGGTCACCAGCAGCTGATGCCGCACCGGCGCGGCCGCCACCCACGCCCCGGCCAGTTCACCGACCTGGCGGACCCAGGCGCCCGCGGCGTCGACGACGATTCCCGTCTCGATGTGGCGGGCGGCGGTCCGCAGGCCGGTGATCGCACCCGCGCTGGTGGTCACGGCCGTGACCGGCTCGTCCGCCAGCACCTGCACGCCGGCCCGCTGGGCGGCGGCCAGGTAGGCGTCGATCAGGGCGCCGGGTTCCTCGATGTACACGTCCTCCGGGCACCAGACCACATCCTCGTCCCCGGCCGGGAGGTAGTAACCGCCGGTCCGCTGGCCCGCCTCCGCCGGGCTGATCCCGGCCAGGTCCACGCCCCAGCGAAGGGACTGGGCCAGCTCCGCGGCCAGCAGCTTCTTGTGCCCGCCACCACGTGCGATGAGCAGGCTTCCCGAGGCCGCCACGTCCAGCGGCACGCCCGCCCAGCCGGCGAAGGTCCGCACCAGGTCAATACTGCGGCGGGCCAGGAACGTGCGGACTTCATCACCCTGCACGGACTTGAACAGGCCTGCCGCCCGGCCAGACGCCTGTGAACCGGGGGTGCGGCGATCCAGCACCACCACCGAGCGGCCGCGCAGCCCGCAATGCAGGGCCGTGCTCAGCCCGAGGGCACCCGCTCCGACGACCGCAACATCCGCCTTCATGACCCAGGCTTTCACGAAACCGCAGGCGATGGCCTTGAGGTAATAGTGCAGTCGCCTGACCTGCTCAGATCGCCCCCGGCACCGCGTCCTGGCGCATAAGCTCGGGCCAGTGCGCCTACCACCTGCTCCGTACCACCCGCTCGGCACAGCTCCTACAAGTTCAGCACTACCAGTGGGCGAGGAGGGATTTGAACCCTCACGTCCTTTCGGACACACGGACCTGAACCGTGCGCGTCTGCCGTTCCGCCACCCGCCCTACGCAGTGAGTCAGGTTAGCACGTCCGCAACAGCACCCTAGGCGCCGATACCATCGGATGCGGATAGGGGAAGGAGGTACCCCGGTGGGAGTTCTCAGTCGCTTCGAGCGCAGGCTCGAGGGCATGGTCGAGGGTGCCTTCGCGCGGGCGTTCAAGTCCGAGCTGCAGCCGGTCGAGGTTGCCAGCGCGGTGCAGCGCGAGATGGATGACCGGGCGGCGATCGTGGCGCAGGGCCGGACCCTGGTGCCGAACGACTTCGTGGTCGAGATCGCCGAGACCGACTTCGACCGACTTGAGGTCTACGCGGACAGTCTCGGCGTGGAGCTGGCCACACTGGCCCGCGAGCATGCCCGGGAGCAGGGGTACTCGTTCGTGGGACCGGTCCGGATGCGGTTCGAGGGGGTTCCGGATCTGACTACCGGTACCTTCCGGATCCGCTCGGGCGTGATCCGTGGCACCACCGTCGAGGGAGGGGAGATCCGCAGGCCGGCCAGCGACCTGCCGCGCATGCCGGGCTCCTTCGGGGGCCGGCCGAGGCTGCTGGTGTCGGGCCCCGAGCCGGGGCCGGACGGCAGCAGCCAGCGGACGTACGAGCTGAACGCGCCGGTCACCATGCTGGGCCGCGGTACCGACTGCGACCTGCGGCTGGTCGATCCCGGCGTCTCCCGGCACCATGCCGAGCTCCGGGTGGAGGACGGCGAGGTGGTCCTCGTCGACCTGGGTTCCACCAACGGAACCTTCGTGAACGGCCAGCCGGTCCGGCGCGTGACACTGGCAGACGGCACGCAGGTGACCCTCGGCCGGACCACACTGGTTTTCCGCCGGGACGGTATCTATTGACGCAGCCCGGACAATGGCCAAAGTCCCGGAACTGATCCAGGCCCCCGCCCTGGCCCAGACCCCGACTCCGCACCCCCCCGGTTAAGGCCGCAACGGCGAGGCACCCAAGGACACATAAGCCGATGAGCACGCTTACCCTCCTCCTGATCAGGCTCGCATTCCTGGCGGTCCTGTGGCTTTTCGTGATCACGGCGGTGGGTGTGGTGCGCACGGACCTGTTTGGCCAGTCTCCGTCCAGCCGCAAGCAGAAGCGGCAGCGGCAGAATGCCCGCCCCCGTCAGGCCCGGCCCGCCCGCCCGGCCAAGCCAGGACGCGGTGAGCCGCAGCGGCTCCAGGTCACCGGCGGCCCGCTTTCCGGAACGACCCTGCCTCTTACGGAGCAGCAAATCACCATCGGTCGGTCAAATGACGCCACGCTGGTCCTCAACGATGACTACGCTTCGAGCCGACATGCCCGGCTGTTCCCTCAAGACGGTCAATGGATCGTTGAGGATCTCGGGTCAACCAACGGCACCTACCTCGACCGGCAGAAGGTGACCCAGCCGACCCCGGTGCCGACAGGCGTGCCGATCCGCATCGGCAAGACCGTTCTGGAATTGCGCAGATGACACTTGCACTCCGGTACGCGATTCGCTCAGACGTCGGCCTCCTCCGGGAGGGGAACGAGGACTCGGCGTACGCTGGGCCTCGCCTGCTGGCCGTGGCTGACGGCATGGGCGGTCATGCCGCCGGCGAAGTCGCCAGCGCCGCGGCGATCTCGGCCCTGTCCAGGCTCGACGACGACGCGCCCGGCACCGACCTGCTCGACGCGCTGGCTGACGCGGTCAACGACGCGAATCACACGCTGCACAGCATGGTGGTCGCCGACCCCTCGTTCGAGGGCATGGGCACCACGCTCACCGCGATGCTGTGGTCCGGCGGCCGGGTGGCGCTCTGCCACATCGGCGACTCCCGGGCTTACCTGCTGCGGGAGCGTGAGTTCCACCAGATCACCCACGATCACACGCTGGTCCAGACGCTGGTGGACGAGGGCCGGATCAGCCCGGACGACGTGGCCACCCATCCGCAGCGCTCGATGCTGCTGCGGGCCCTGGACGGCCGGGCCGACGTCGAGCCGGACCTGACGCTGCTCGAGGCGCAGCTCGGGGACCGCTATCTGCTGTGCTCCGACGGGCTGTCCGGGGTGGTCAGCGAGGAAACCCTGCACAAGACGCTGGCCACCGTGGGCAACCTCGACGAGGTCGTGCTGCAGCTGGTGGAGCTGGCCATCCGGGGCGGCGGCCCGGACAACATCACCTGCATCGTCGCGGATGTGGTGGACAGCGCCACCACGGCCCTGCCGCCCAGCGACGCCTCGGTGATGGCCGGCGCCGCCTCCAACGGCAGCGGCGGCCCGCATTTCCGCACCGACAGCCCGGCCGGGCGCGCCCACCTGCTCACCCGCACCGCCCCGCAGGTCGCGGTGGCCATCGCCCACGACGATCCCGCGCCGCAGGCGCCGGAGGAGCCCGAGGACGAGTACCACCACCGGCGGCGCAGGCTCCCGCTGGTCAAGACCGCGCTGGTGATCCTGCTCGTGCTCGTCGTCGGCGGCGCCTACGCGGGCTGGCGGTACACCCAGACCCAGTACTACGTGGCCTCGGACGGCGGCCAGGTCGTCATCTACCGCGGCATCAACCAGAGCGCCGCCGGGATCGACCTGTCCAGCGTGGCCAGCCGGTCCGGCATCCCGGTGGCCGGGCTGCCCGCCGCCATGGCCGCGGACGTGCGGGCCACGATCCCGTCGAATAACGGCCTGGCCGGCGCCCAGAGCATCGTGACCAACCTCCGGTCGAACTACGTGCGGTGCCACGCCGCCGTCGTAGCCCTGCAGAAATGGGAGACGACCCCCGCGAAAACGGTCCAGAAGAAGGTCAAGAACAAGACCGTCACCACCCACGTCAGGCAGCCGAAGCCCGCCTTCCCGGCGGACTGCCCGGTCCCGGGGAGCACCGCCAGCGGAACCGGAGGAACTTCTTGAGCGCGGTCACCTCACCAGGTCAGCCGTTCGACGCCGACGCCGGCGCCGGGCAGGACCATCAGCCCGCCGCCGGGCCCATGCCGCGGGGCCGGCGCCGGACCGAACTGCTGATGCTGATCTTCGTGGTGGGCGTGGTCATGCTCGCCTACGCCAACGTGGGGCTGGGGCTCAACGGCAAGGTGCCGGCCGGGATGTTCGAGTACGGCATCGCCTTTGCCGTCCTGGTCGGGGCCGCGCACCTCGCGGTGCGCTGGCTGGCGCCGTACGCCGACCCGCTCCTGCTGCCGCTGGCCGCCCTGCTGAACGGCCTGGGAATCGTGATGATCTACCGCCTGCAGGAGGCTGGCCGGGGCGGCAACGGCGGCTTCGTCATCACCACCATGAGCACGTCCACCACGGCGCTGCAGGTGCTGTACACCGCCGTCGGGATTGCCGCGTTCGTGGCCGTGCTCGCGTTCATCCGGCAGCCGCGCACGCTGCAGCGCTATACCTACACGCTCGGGGCGATCGGCCTGGTGCTGGTCGCCCTGCCGGCCGTGCTGCCCGCCAGCATCAGCGAGGTCCCGGGCACCCTGGCCAAGATCCAGATCTCGCTCGGCGGCTTCACCGTCCAGCCCGAGGAGTTCGCCAAGCTGGCCCTGGCCGTGTTCTTCGCCGGCTATCTGGTGACCAAGCGCGACGTGCTCGCCCTGGCCGGGCGCCGGTTCATGGGCATCGACCTCCCGCGCGCCCGCGACCTGGGCCCGGTGCTGATCGCCTGGGGCGTCAGCCTGGTCGTGCTGATCTTCGAGAGCGACGTAGGCACCTCGGCACTGTTCTTCGGCCTGTTCGTGGTCATGATGTACATCGCCACGCAGCGCTCGTCCTGGCTGATCATCGGGTTCCTGCTGTTCATCTTCGGGTCGTTCGTGGCCAGCGAGCTCTTCGCCCACGTGCGGGACCGCTTCGTCGTCTGGCTGGACCCGTTCAAGTACGTGCACACCATCGGCTTCCAGACGGCCCAGGGCCTGTACGGGCTGGGTTTCGGCGGGGTGCTCGGCCGTGGGCTGGGCCAGGGCCAGCCGTACAACACCCCGCTGGTGCAGAGCGACTTCATCATCACCGCGTTCGGCGAGGAACTGGGCCTGACCGGGGTGATGGCCCTGTTGCTCATCTACGGGCTGATCGTGCAGCGCGGGCTCCGCGCGGCGATCGCCGTGCGTGACCCGTTCTCCAAGCTGCTGGCCGGCGGCCTCGCGTTCGTGATCGCGCTGCAGGTCTTCGTGATCGTCGGCGGCGTCACCCGGCTGATCCCGCTGACCGGCATCACCACGCCGTTCCTGTCCCAGGGCGGCTCCTCGCTGATCGCCTCCTGGATGGGCATCGCCCTGCTGATGCGGATCAGCGACACCGCCCGGCGCCCGGCGCCGCAGCCCATCCAGGACGAGGGCATGACCCAGGTGGTGCGGGCCGGATGAACCGCGCGCTCCGCCGTGTCTCGCTAATCTGCCTGGTCCTGTTCGTGCTGCTGCTGGTCAACGTCAACTACGTGCAGGGGTTTGAGGCCAGCAGCCTGGCCACCAAGCCCGGCAACGGCCGGACGTTCTCCGCCAGCCTGCAGTTCCAGCGGGGCTCCATCGTCACCGCCGACCAGAAGGTCGTCGCGTACTCCAAGATGAACAAGAACTTCGGGGAGTATCAGCGGCATTATCCGTTCGGGAAGATGTACGCGCCGGTCACCGGGTACGACACGCTGTACAGCCAGACCGCGATCGAGCAGGCCGAGAACAAGGACCTGGCCGGGACCGACCCCGCCCTCGAGGTGCACAACCTCATCGACCTGATCAGCGGGAAGCCGAAAAAGGGCGCCACGGTCGAGCTCACGGTCAACTCCGTAGCCCAGCAGGCGGCGTGGAACGCGCTCAGGGCCTCGGGGAGGGAGAGCGGGGTGGTGGCGATCAACCCGCAGACGGGGGCGATCCTCGCCCTCGCCTCCTATCCCACCTTCGACCCGAACCTGCTGGCCACGCTGGACGGCAAGAAGCTGATCAAGAACGACAAGCAGCTCCTGGCGGACCCGGCGCATCCCCTGATCAACAACGCCATCAGCACCACCTTCCCGCCCGGCTCGACCTTCAAGATCGTGACTAGCTCCACCGCGTTCGCGGCCGGGAAGGTCGCCGACCAGAACACGCAGGTCCCCGCGCCGACCAAGCTCACCCTGCCGGGCAGCACCACCCAGCTGATCAATGACAACGGCTCGGCCTGCGGCAACGGCAGGGTGTCGCTCCTCTACGCGTTCACCGTGTCGTGCAACACCGCGTTCGGCGACCTGGGCCTGCACCTCAGCGGGTCCGCCCTGCGGGCGCAGGCCAACAAGTACAACTTCAACAACCCCAACCAGACCCTCGCCCCCGGGATGCAGGTCGCCCAGAGCAACTTCCCGCTCTACACGGACCCCGCCCAGCGGGCCGGGGGGGCCATCGGCCAGCAGAGCGACACGGTGACGCCGTTGCAGGAGGCGATGCTGTCCGCGACGGTGGCCAACGACGGCGTGCTGATGAAGCCCTACCTGGTGCAGAAGGTGACGGCGCCGGACCTGTCCGCGGTGGCGACCACCGTCCCGACCCCGCTGAGCACCGCGGTGACCCCCACCCAGGCGGCCCACCTCCAGACGATGATGACCAGCGTGGTCCAGAGCCCGTTCGGCACCGCCCACGCCACCGCCGGAACCCAGGTCACCGGGGGGATCGAGATCGCCGGCAAGACCGGGACGGCCCAGAACGGCATCAACAACTCGGGGCTGGACGACGCGGTATTCACTGGTTATGCGCCGACCACCAACCCGCAGATAGCCGTCGGCGTCGTAGTTAAGGGCGGCGGCTTCGGTGCCGACGCGGCCGCCCCCATCGCAGTGGCCATCATCAAGGCCTACCTCAACTCCCAGGGGAAGGGGTGAGGCGCGTGATCACGGCAGCCGCCGGGATGCGGATGACTGGCCCCCCGCCCGCAGCAGCGGCATCGGGCGCGGCCACTGTGGCGCCCGATGGACGGATAACGATGCAGGACGGTTACTGACGTGCGAGACATGACACAGCCACGGCTCCTTGGCGGCCGCTACGAACTCGACGGCGTCGTCGGCCGGGGCGGCATGGCCGAGGTGTACCGGGCCCGGGACATCCGCCTGGATCGGATCGTCGCGGTCAAGACCCTCCGTGAGGACCTGGCGCGTGATGCGACCTTCCAGGCCCGGTTCCGGCGGGAGGCCCAGTCCGCTGCCTCGCTGAACCACCCGTCGATCGTCGCCGTCTACGACACCGGCGAAGACAAGGCCGGCCCGGCGCACGTCCCGTACATCGTGATGGAGTACGTGGACGGCCGGACCCTGCGCGAACTGCTCCGCGATGACCGGCGCCTGCTCCCCGAGCGGGCGCTGGAGATCACCGATGGGGTGCTGCGGGCGCTGGACTACAGCCACCGGAACGGGATCGTGCACCGGGATATCAAGCCCGGCAACGTGATGCTGACCCGGTCGGCCGAGGTCAAGGTGATGGACTTCGGCATCGCCCGCGCCGTCAGCGACGCCCAGGCCACCATGACCCAGACTGCCCAGGTGATCGGCACCGCGCAGTACCTGTCACCCGAGCAGGCCCGCGGTGAGCGGGTGGACGCGCGCAGCGACCTGTACTCGACCGGGTGCCTGCTGTACGAACTGCTCACCGGCAGGCCCCCGTTCACCGGGGACTCCCCGGTGGCCATCGCGTACCAGCACGTCCGTGAGAACCCGATCCCCCCCTCGCGCGTCGATCCGGAGATCCCGGCCTGGGCCGATTCCATCGTGCTGAAGGCGATGGCCAAGGACCCGGCCGAGCGCTACCAGTCCGCCGCCGAGATGCGCACTGACATCCAGCGGGCGCTGTCCGGCGTCCCGGTCGCCGCGCCCCCGCAGGCGACCGAGATGTACGCCCCCGGCACCCGGCAGATGGGCCCCGGCACGATGATGGCCGGAGCCGCCGCGACCGGCGCGATCTCCTCCTACGGTCCAGACGGGGACGGTTACGGCGAGGATGGCGGGAACGGGCGCCGTAAGGCGCTGTGGTGGATCCTGGGCATCATCGCCGCGCTCCTGCTCATCGTGATCGGTTACCTGCTGCTCAGCGGCGGCGGCGGGAAGACCGCCGCGGTGCCCTCGGTCGTCGGCCAGACCCAGCAGCAGGCGGTCACCTCGGTCAAGAACGCGGGCCTGACCCCGAAGGTCGTCAAGATGGCCTCGGCGTCGGTCAAGAAGAACACGGTCATCTCGTCCAATCCGCAGTTCGGCACCAAGGTGGCGCCGAAGAGCGTGGTCACGCTGAACGTCTCCACCGGCCCGGGCAAGGTCAAGGTGCCGCCGGTGGTCGGCGAATCGGAAACCACGGCCCAGAATCAGCTGCAGAAATTCCACGTCGTGACCAAGACCGACGCGAACTCCACCAAGCCTGCGGGCACCGTGGTGCGGCAGGACCCCACGGGCGGCACGCTGGCCCTCCCGGGCAGCACGGTCACCATCTGGGTGTCCGGCGGGGGCACCCCGGTCCAGAACGTGGTCGGTGATCCCCAGAGCACGGCCGTCCAGATCCTGCAGGGTCAGGGGTTCAAGGTCCACACCATCATCACGGCCGGGCCGGCCGATTCCACGCCGGGCAACGTGTTCCAGCAGAACCCGGCGAGCGGCACCCTGCCCGCCGGGTCGACGGTGACCATCTACGTGGCCTCGACGCCGACCCCGACGCCCAGCGCCACCACCCCGACCCCGACCCCGACCGCCACCACGCCGAGCCCGACGCCGACGTCCACCGCGCCGACCACGGGAGCTGCCTCGCGCACGCCGCGTCTCTAGGCGGTGTCCCGGCGTTACACTCGGCAGAGCAACTGAGCAGGAGACGACCGTGCCGAAGTCCCGCGTGAGATCCAAGGCGGTGTACACGCCGCCGCCCAAGCGATCGGCGTCCAAGAAGGTCAGCCCGCGCTGGCTGGTGCCCGCCATGCTGACCTGCCTGCTCCTCGGGCTGGCCTGGATCGCGGTGTTCTATGTGACCCAGGGCAGCCTGCCGATCGGGGCTCTGTCGGACTGGAACCTGGTGGTGGGATTCGCGTTCATCATCGTTGGCGTGGTGCTCTCCACCAAGTGGCGGTAGTTCGCCGGCCTGACGCGGGGGGTTCCGGGGGGTCGCCCCCCGGGCTAGCACAGCGCTAGCGGAAGCCGGCCGCAGCGAGCTGGCTGTCGCGGGTGATCACGGCGATGACCAGCACCGCCACCACGATCAGGGTGGCGGCCCCCTGCACCAGGGCCCGGTGGTTCCGGGGTGCGTACGCATAGGCCGCGGTGAGCACCGCACCGGTGACCAGCCCGCCCACGTGGTCCTGCCAGGCGATGGACGGGACCGCGAAGCTGATCGCCAGGTTGAGGACGATCAGGAACACGATCGCCCGGCTGTCCAGCCTCAGCCGCCTGGCCAGGACGAACCAGGCGCCGAACAAGCCGAAGATGGCGCCCGAGGCCCCCAGCGCGGACTGGTTCGGCGCGGCGTAGAGGTAGTAGAGCACCGAGCCGCCCAGCGCGCTGAGCAGGTAGACGGCCAGGAAGCGCAGCCGCCCCAGCATCTGCTCCAGCGCCGGGCCCACCATGATCAGCGCCCACATGTTGAAGATGATGTGCGCCGGGCCGAACCCGCTCAGCCCGGGCTCATGCAGGAACGCCGACGTGAGCAGCCGGTACCACTGGTCGTGGGCCACGCCCACGGTCTGGTTGATCGTCGGGTCGTAAGCCGCGCCGATCATGTCGAAGTAGTTGACGACCCGCGGGTAGACCCATTCGGTCAGGTAACCCAGGATGTTCAGGCCGACCAGCACCCAGGTGACGGTGGCCCCTGAGGTCACCCGGCCGCCGAACACCGCCGTCGGCCGCCGGACACCGCGATTGCCCTCGTTGACACATTCGACGCAGTGCTGGCCGACCGGCGCCGCACGCAGGCAGTCAGGGCAGGCCGGGCGCCCGCACCGGCTGCAGGACAGGTAAGTCTCCCGGTCCGGATGCCGGAAACAGGTAGGAACCGGTGCGGGCGCCTCGGGGCCAGGCGCCGGAAGCTCGTCCACTTCTCGCCTACGGACCTGGTTAGCCCGCGGATTCCGGCGTGTCCGGGGAGCCGCTGATCTCGACCGACTCCAGCACCACGTCCTTGGCGGGGCGGTCCCTGCGGTCCCGCTCCACCTGGGTGATGGCGTCCACCACGTCGCTGCCCTCGATGACCTCGCCGAAGATGGTGTGCTTGCCGTTCAGCCACGGGGTGGGCACGGTCGTGATGAAGAACTGGGAGCCGTTCGTGCCGGGGCCCGCGTTAGCCATGGCCAGCAGATAGGGGCGGCTGAACGACAGATCGGGGTGGAACTCGTCCCCGAACTGGTATCCCGGGCCTCCGGTCCCGGTGCCAAGCGGGTCCCCGCCCTGGATCATGAAATCCGGGATCACCCGGTGGAAGATCGTCCCGTTGTACAGACTGGCCCGGCTGGGCTTCCTGGTCCGCGGGTCGGTCCAGTCCCGGGTTCCCTCGGCGAGCTCGACGAAGTTCCGCACCGTCTTCGGTGCCTGATCAGGGAAAAGCCGGACCACAATCGTTCCCTGATTCGTCCGCAGAGTCGCGGTGAGCGAGTTTGTCATAAGTGGAATCCTTGCATGGCACGTCCGGTCATTAGCCGTTTCCCGCCGGACGCTTCCTGCCGGACAGCTTTTGCCGCCGGGTCACCCACCTCCCGACCCTACGGCGCTCGCGGCGAGCCTGCGAATCAGGTGGGCCGGCCCGATTAGCTCAGCCACGGTTTACCTGGAGTTCGGTTTAGCTCCACCAGACGGGGAAGGGCAGGGTTGAGCGTTCCCGCCCAGGGAACTGACTGGGCGGGGGAGCTGTCCCGGGGATGTTCGGAGGTTAATGGTGTTTTCGAGAAGTAGCAGTGAGGACGTAAAGTCCCCGGCCAAGGCCAGGGTGGCGCTCGCGCAGAGCCGCGCCTACCAGGCCAAGGCCAGCGCGGTGCGCGCTCAGGAGCTTGCCCGCCAGGCCACGACCCAGGTCGTGCCGCTGGCGAAGAGCGCCCAGGAGTCGGCAGGCCGCGGCCTGCTCGGAGCCCGGGCCTGGACGGCGCCGCGTGTCGAAGCGGGCGGGCTGGCCGTACAGGAGCGGCTCGCCCCGGCGGTTTCGGCGGCGATGGTGACCGCCGCCCGGCGTATCGAGCCTATCGAGCCGCCGAAGGCCAGGCGCCGGCGCTGGCCGGTCATCGTGGTCGGGGTCGTGGTGCTCGGCGCAGGCTGCGCCGCAGCCGCCCAGGTGCTCCGGAACAGGCGGAACGCCGCAGCCCTGGCGGCATCGGACCCGGCAGCGGCGCCCATGCCGCCGGACACTGAGGCCGAGCGCCAGGAGATGACCGACGCCGCGCACGCGGACGTGAACGGGCAGGTCAGGACGCCCTGACCGGGTTGCTGCCCGGCAGCGGGTGACCAGCGAGGCTGGTCACCCGCTGCCGTTGCGGCGTGGTTGCCCGCCGGGGTTCAGGAGGCGACCTGGAGTCCCGGGATCTGCAGGGAGTTCGAGGAGATGTACGGCTGGTTCGTGGTCACGTTGGTGAGCTTGAGCGGGACCAATGGGGTCACGGATTTCAGCAGCTGCAAGATGGTGGCCAGCGGGCTGCTCGGCGTGAGCGTCACCGGGACTCCGAGCAGGTCACCGGACAGCTGCGTCGCGTAGAGCACCACGCTCCCGGTGAACTGCATCGATGAGCCGCTGGTCACCGACGAAACCCCGCCCTGGGTCACGGTCAGCGTGGGCACGCCGTCCAGGGTCAGCGAGTCCATGGTGAACTCCATCATCGGCACGGCCTTCCCGCTGGCCGTGGGAACCTGCGCCACCCCCTTATAGGACGCGCCGAGCAGCAACGCTGAGCCGGTGACCAGCGTGAACTGGGCCTCGCTGACCTGCAGCCCGGCGCTGACCGCGGCCTGGACCGAGGACGCCTTCCGCCGGCTGCCCGACGCACTCGGGCTGGGACTGCCAGTGGGCGACGCGCCCGGCGAGGGCGTCGGATCCGCGGAGGCGGTTGGATCCGCCGACGGGGCCGGACTGCTGCTGGCCGAAGGGGTCGGCGTCGGACTGGGAGACGGACACAGGATGGGAACGGGGATGATGCAGCCGGGCTGGGTGGCGGCCGCGGGCCGCGCTGCGCTGGCGGCGTGCCCGGGCAGTATCAGGGCCACCATGGCCAGCGGCATGACCGCGAAGGCCAGTCTCCGGGTCACGGCGTCCACCTTGCCCCGTGGTCTGCCCCGGACGCGCCTGCTCCCTCCCGCAACGCTCGCTCGGCCCGCTCGGCGGCGCGCTCCCCGGCCTGCTCGGTGTCCAGCACCAGGCCCAGGCCCTCGGAAGGAGGCCCCGCCCGCCGCGGCCGGGGCCGGTGCTGGCCGGCCAGCCGGCCGGGCCCCGGGGTCCAGCCGAAGCTGAGCGAGGCGCCGGTCACCCCGAGCAGCATGCCGAAGAAGAACCCGCCCAGGTTGGTGGCCACGAAGGATGCGACGGCCAGCAGCACCCCGGCGATCGCGTAGAAGACCCGCTGTACCGGGTGAAACCAGATCAGCAGGCCGCAGGCCACCAGCAGGCCACCGATCAGCACGCCGAACACGCCGCCGATGCCGATGTAGATGACGACCTTGACCGAGCCGTGGGCCAGCACGCTCAGCAGCGGGATGGCGACCAGTTCGACACCAGCCAGCAGGAGCAGCAGTCCGCCCCAGAACGGCCGGCTCCGGCGCCAGGCCCGGAACGCCTGCCAGGTGCGGCTGGCCCTGGCCCGGGCCTCGGCCACGGGTTTCCTGGGCGTATCCACTAGTAACAGGCGTTTCCGAAGCTGAGGCTGAAGCCCGGGAGGGTGAAGGTACCGGCCGTGGTCAGCCAGGTGTTCTGGTGCAGGTTGTCGATCGTGACCGAGTCGGCCTGCTGGCCGAAACCGCCCGAGGGCCCGGTCACCCCGGGGTCCTCGCTGAGCGTGCCGGCGTCCTGGCCGATGACGATGTTGTTGAACGTCGCGTCGCCGGACAAGTTGTCGGAGTCGACGATCAGGTTGCTGGCCGTGGCCGGGTTTCCCCCGCCCCCGGCAGTGATCCGCAGGGTCACCGGGCCCACGCTCACGCTCTGGCAGAGGTTCGCGAGAGAGGCGGACTTGATAGCGGAAATGGCTACCGGATGCTGGTTGCCCTTGCTATCCGTGACCGCGCCGCCGAACTGCTCGAAACCGGTCCCTTTAAGCTGGCTGGAGGCCACCTCGAAGGCACTCCCGGATACGGAGATGGATGCTGCGAGTACGCCCTCGGTCGTTAATGCGACCAGGACGGCGGCCGCTGCCATGGCCGGGACGAACAAGACAGCGAACCGGCGCCAGCGCACCCGGCCCTGCGCGGCTGGCTCGGCGGGGTCCGCAGACGTGCTGGTGGAGGGGGACATGGCGGCTCCTGGCACTGGTGTCCGAGGTGCCAGGCCGCCTGCGGGGTTGCGGGCCGGCACCGTTGTCGGGTCTCGGCTGCAGCGGGTGAGATAGGCCACAGCGGAGCGATTTGATGGAAGTTACCGTCTGGTAGCAATGTCGGTCAAGCCGCATTCCATAACAAATCTGGGCCGCGTCCTGCGCACCGGCGGAGTACCTCCCTGATCTGGGGAGTGTCAGCGGCGTCGGGCACAATGCATGGTGTGCTACTGAGCGAATTGGTGCGCACGTCAGATGCGGTATCGCTGGCGTCCGGCCGCCGGGTCAAGATCGACGAGATCGCCGGGCTGCTGCGGCGGGGGTCACCGGGTGAGGTTCCTGTGGCGGTCGCGTTCCTCTCCGGGGAACTTCGCCAGCGGCAGATCGGGGTGGGTTACGCGGCGCTCGGTGGCCTGCTCCGGGCCGATCTGCCGGACGGCGGGGCACCTGACGGCGGGCCGGCTGACGGCGGGCTGGCCGGCGGCGGGCCCGGCCCTGATCCGGCCGCCCGGCCGCTGACCCTGGCCGAGACCGACTCCGTGTTCGCGGCGATAGGAGCCACCACCGGTCCCGGATCCCAGGCCGAGCGGCGCAGGCTGCTGGGAGCGCTGTTCGCCCGGGCCACCCCGGCCGAACAGTCCTTCCTGACCCGGTTGCTGGCCGGCGAACTGCACCAGGGTGCGCTGGAAGGTGTGATGGTTGAGGCCGTCGCGCGGGCCGCCGGGGTGCCCGCCGGAGAGGTACGCCGGGCCCTCCTGCTCGGCGGTTCGCTGCCCGGGGTCGCGGAGGCGGCCCTGTCCGCGGCCCGGACCGCCGGCGGCCCGGGCGCGGCCGGTCAGGCCAGCCCGGACGAGGGCACCGGCGCGGCGGCTCCCGCCGACGCGGGGGCGGCGGCCGCCCTCGCGGCACTCCGGGCCTTCCGGCTCCAGGTGGGACGGCCGTTGCGGCCGATGCTGGCCGCCTCCGCGCCGACCGTGGCGGCCGCCTTCGAACGGGTGTCTCCGGCCGTGGTCGAGTGGAAGATCGACGGGATCCGGATCCAGGTGCACCGGCAAGGCCGTGAGGTCAGGGTATTCACCCGGACCCTGGACGACATCACTGCCCGGCTGCCCGAGATCACCCGCGCCGTGCTCGCCAGTCCCGCCGAGGCCCTGGTCCTGGACGGTGAGGCCATCGCCCTGGACCCCGCCGGCCGGGCCCGGCCGTTCCAGGTCACCGCCAGCCGGGCCGGCACCCAGGCCGCACCCGGCCAGGAGACCCCCGACGTCCCGCTGACGCCGTTCTTCTTCGACCTGCTGCACCTGGACGGGCGGGATCTCATCGATGAGCCCGCCAGCGTCCGGCAGGCGCTGATGGCCGAGGTCCTCCCGGCGGACCTCCGGGTCCCGCGCCTGATGACCGGCGAGGTGACGGACGCCGAGGCGTTCTTCGCGGACGCGGTGGCGCGCGGGCATGAAGGCGTGGTGGTCAAGTCGCTGGACGCCCCGTACGCCGCCGGCCGCCGCGGCAGCGAATGGATCAAGGTCAAGCCCCGGCACACGCTGGACCTGGTGGTACTGGCCGCCGAATGGGGTCACGGGCGCCGCCGGGGCTGGCTGTCCAACCTCCACCTGGGGGCCCGCGATCCGGCGGGGGGCTTCGTCATGCTCGGCAAGACGTTCAAGGGGCTGACCGACGAGATGCTCCGCTGGCAGACGGAGCGGTTCCTCGAGATCGCCGAGCCGCCGGGCCAGCATCCCGGGGGTGACCTCACCAACGCCCGGGGCGTGCTGCGGGTCCGCCCGGAGATGGTGGTCGAGATCGCCTTCGACGGCGTCCAGGCCAGCCCCCGGTATCCGGGCGGGCTGGCGCTGCGCTTCGCCCGCGTCCTCCGGTACCGGCCGGACAAGCAAGCGGCCGAGGCGGACCCGATCGACGCGGTCCGCGCCATCTGGGAGGGGCGGGTTTCGGGCGGCTCAGACTGAGGTGCGCCGTCAGGCCCAGCGCAACACCATCCGCAGTTCTCAGCGGACCCTGAGAGGTTAATCCAACGCCGCACCGAGTTTCGGCGGGCCCAATTGAAGAGATGCACCGGTCAGGTTCTGCGGGCGGCGGCACGCAGCGCGGCAGGCAGAGCTGAGAAACCCCGGTTAGCGTTCCCGGGCCCACGCGGAACCGGAGTGCGGGGATACCCACCGTCCCCGCCGTGGCTAACCGGGCCCCCTGCCCGGGCGGGCCCACCCCCGACGGCCCGCCGGGCAGGGGGCGCTATAGCCCCTCGATCGCGGGCAGCCGCCGCGCCTCGATCGCGTTCAGCAGGCGCCGGTAGTCCAGTTCGTTCTGCTCCGCGTAGGCCACCGCGAACTCCTCGATGGCCCGGTCGAACCGGTCGCTGGTGCCCAGGTACCCGGAGATCATCGCGGCCCGGCCGGTCCGGGCGTGTGCCCGGGCCAGCGCCCAGCCGCACAGGCCCGCATAGTAGGTGAGCTGCGGCGGGTCCATGGCTGGCACGTTCATCGCGCCCTTCATGTCCCGCAGTTGCCGTACGTAGTACTCCTTGGGCTCGGCGCCGTCTACCTCCAGCCCGCTGGTCCAGCCCAGGAACGGGTCCGCGGCGGCTTGCATCATCCGTTCGCCGCGGACCACCCGCTCCCCCTGGTGCTGGTACTCGCTGGGCCCGGCGAAGGGGGCCAGCACCGACTCCTGGGCCTCCTTGAGCTGAAGGAACAGCGGCTCGTCCGGGCGGTCGCCGAGCAGCAGGAACACGAAGGCCTCGGTGCCGACCGAGCCGACCCCGACCACCTTGCGGGCGAAATCACCGAAGTAGAAGCGGCGCAGCACCTCGCGGCGGTCCGCCTGCACCGTGTCCTGGTACAGCTGGATCGCGCGGCGCAGCTCGTCAGCGATCGCGGGTTCCTGCTCGACCCCGAAGCGGACCACCACCGGCGGGACGGCCCTGATCCGGTACTGGCCGTCCACCAGGTGGCAGAGCTTCTCCAGGGCCTGGACGCTGGTGTGCCGGTAGGCCCGGTGCACGTCCGCGTTGCGGCGCCGGATCGCCTTGGGCGACTGGACCGCGTCGAAGAGCTGGGTGACCTGGTCCACGTCGATCCGCGAGTACCAGACGTCCAGGAACGGCATCTGGGCGAAGTTTTCCATCTCGGTGCGGTATATGTGCGCGCACCGGCGGACCG
The DNA here is from genome assembly GCA_963718305.1 of uncultured Actinomycetes bacterium. Lineage (GTDB taxonomy): Bacteria > Actinomycetota > Actinomycetes > Streptosporangiales > Streptosporangiaceae > RYN-230. Next base: position 53,059 of record CAVQZG010000014.1, on the reverse strand, counting down.
CCGTCCGGACGGACCGGGCGGGGAAGCCGATCTCCCCGGCGGCGACCGCCACGCTGGCGGCGAGCCGCTTGACGTCCCAGTCGAACGAGGCGGGCAGCGTCTCGTCGAAGTCGTTCACGTCGAACACCAGCCGCCGGTCCGGCGCCGCGAACATGCCGAAGTTCAGCAGATGCGCATCACCGCAGCACTGCACCCGGATGTCCGCACTGGGCAAATGAGCCAGATCCCAGGCCATCGGCGCGGCCGCGCCCCGGAAGTAGGCGAACGGGGAGGAGGCCATCCGGCCGTGCCGGATCGGTACCAGGTCCGCCACCCGGCTCCTGGCCTGCTCCTCCAGGATCTCGACGGGATCTGGCCGGCCCGCTGGCGGCGACCACTCCGCATGGCTGGATCTCGGCACGAACTTGCGCCGCTCCCGGCCCAGCTGCCGCCACTCTTCCGGCGTCAGGATCTCGTGGGACTCGGACAGTACTCCCGGCGACATCTTGGTCATACGTCTAACCCCCCGGACGTTCCCGCAGGCGCCCCCCCGGCCCTGCCGTCCTGCACTAGGCCCAGGGTACGTGGTGCCCTCCGGGCCCTCCGTCCGTAGGGTGGTCAGGTGCCCCATGACCAACTGGCCGACCTGCCCTACGCCAGCACCCTGGAGCCGCATCGGGGCGACCTGGCTGCCGACGAGGACTACGAGGGCACCCACTTCGACGGGCTGGATTTCGACGCGCCGCAGGCTCCGGGCAGCCGGTTCATGGAGTGCGCCTTCACCCAGGTCACCATGCAGGACGGCCGGCTGCGCCGGGCCCGGTTCAACGACGTGTGGCTGCGCGGGGTGCGGCTGACCGCGACCGACCTCGCCGACAGCAACTGGATCGACGCGACCATCATCGGCTCGGCGGCCGCCGGGGTGATCGCACACGGGTCACGGCTGCGCCAGGTCACCTTCCGCGGCTGCAAGCTGCAGGGGGTGAGCTTCCGCGCGGCCACGCTCACCGAGGTGACCTTCGAGGATTGCCTGCTCCGTGAGGTCGATTTCGGCGGGGCCACCCTGCGGCGCTGCCAGTTTCCCGGCTCACAGCTGCACGAGACGGACTTCAGCAAGGTGACCCTGGACAAAGTGGACCTGCGCGGCGCGGACCTGGGCATCATCATCACCCCGGGGGCGCTGAGCGGGGCGACGATCACCCCCGTCCAGCTGTCCGCGCTGGCCCCGCTGCTCGCCGAGCACGCCGGGATTACCGTGGCGTGACTTCCGCCATCCTGGACCAGTCGGTACCGGGGATCGTGGTGTTGATGATCTGCGGCGTCTCGGCCGCGGCGTCGGGCGCCCAGGCCACGAACTTCTTGAAGTGGTCCGAGTTCACGTGGGCCGCGGCCGCGTCGTCCTGGAACGCCTCGACCAGCACGAACTGATCCGGGTTGTCCACACTCCGGGACCACTCGAAGAAGATGTTGCCCGGCTCGGAACGAGTGCCCTGGGTGAACTCCTCCACGTCGGCGAGCCAGTTGCCGCTGCGCTCAGGCTTGATGGTCCACTTGACGACGATGAAGATCATGGACGCCCCCTCGGCATCGATCGCCCGCAACTGGTCAGGCCGATCCTATAAACGGCCGGCTGGAACGCCGTCTCAGGCTGCGACGTTTCCCCCGGGTCTCAGGGCTGGCGCGCCTCGATCAGGAAGCGCTGGGCGTGCGCCACGAACGGCCCCTCAGCCTGGATCTTCCCGTGCAGCAGCCGGAGCCGGTCCCGGTATCCCTCCACGGTGAAGCCCGGCACCGTCCAGAGCACCTTCCGCAGGAAGTACACGACTGCGGCGATGTCATTAAAGACCGTCCGCAGGGCCTCTTCGCGCAGGTCAACGACGGCCAGGCCGGCCCGCTCGGCCTGGCCCGCGGCCCAGCGCGCGCTGCTGCCCGGCCGGACGGGCTGCGGCCCCATCATGAACTCGGTCAGCTCGCGGTTGGAGCCCGCCCCGACCTGCTGGGACAGATACGTGCCACCCGGGCGGAGCACCCGCGCGATCTCTCCCCACCGCACCTCGGTGGGGTGGCGGCTTACCACGAGATCGAAGGATTCCGCGGCAAAGGGCAGGTCCGCGTCATCCGCAGCCTCGATCACCGTCGCGCCCAGGGGCGCGAGATTCTCCCGGGCTATCCGCAGGTTCGGCGGCCACGACTCGGTGGCGGCCAGGACGGGCGGCGGATGCCGGAGGCCGGCCAGCACCTCACCGCCCCCGGTCTGGATGTCCAGCGCCGCGCGGGCGCGCGCCATCCGCCCGGCCATCATCCGGGCGTAACCCCAGGACGGGCGTTCCTCGGTGGCCCGCCCGTCGAACCAGGAAAAATCCCAGCCCGCCACCGGGACAGCCGCACCCTCAGCGACCAGCCTCACGAACTCCGGATCGTCACCCACGCCCAGCACAGTAGGCAGCGACCGCACCGCAGTCCAAGGGTTATCGAGTCTCCGGGGTCAGGCCAGGCGCGCCGGGAACCCGCCGGTGGCGATGGGCCCCCACCGCTCGATCGTGACCCGGATCAGCGACTTGCCCTGGCGCTGCATCGCCGCCCGGTACTCGTCCCAGTCGTCATGCTCGCCGGCGATGGACCGGAAGTACTCCACCAGCGGCTCGAGGGCCTCCGGCAGATCCAGGACCTCGGCGGTGCCGCTGAGCTGCACCCAGGCTCCCCCGAAGTCGTCCGACAGCACCAGCACGTTGACCTGCGCGTGGCGGCGGGCGTTATGGGTCTTGGCCCGCTCCGGGTAGGTCGCGATCACCACCCGGCCCTCCGGGTCCAGGCCCGCCGTGACCGGCGACAGCTGGATGGTCCCGTCGCGCTTGGTGGTGACCAGCACCACATGGTGCCGGCTGCGGACGAAGTCGAGCAGTTCCTCGCGCCCGACCACGTCGGCGGTGGCTATCTGGGGGCTCATCGCGTCCTCGGCATGACGCCCATCGTAAAGGCCGGCCAGGACATGCCATGCTGGCCACCATGCCGCAGCCTGACGTCCCCGCTGAGACAACCACGGCCCCCAACGCCACGCCGCTGACCAGCAGGACGCTGAGCAGCGACGACTTCCGGGTACCCATAGACGACCGGTATTTCGAGGATTACCGGCCGGCCGCGGTCTACGAGTACGGCTACCTGTCCGTCACCGAGGCGGAGATCCTCGAGTTCGCGCGGCGGTTCGACCCGCAACCCATCCACACCGATCCGGAGTTCGCCGCCGCCGGGCCGTTCGGCGGCCTGATCGCCAGCGGCTGGCACACGGCCAGCATGATGATGCGGCTGTTCGCCGACCATTACCTGTCCCGGGTGGCCAGCCTCGCCTCGCCCGGGATCGATGAGCTTCGCTGGCCCGCGCCAGTGCGGCCCGGTGATCAGCTGCGGCTGCGGACCACGATCGTGGAGGCCCGCCTGTCACGCTCCAGGCCCGACCGCGGACTGGTGCGCACCCAGGGTGAACTGCTCAACTCCGGCGACCAGATCGTGCTGTCCCTGGTGGCCATGAACCTGCTGGGCCGCCGCGAACCCGGTTCCCGCTGAGCGGGTTCCGCGAACCGGGTGATCAGTTGCCATAATCACCGGATGACCGCGCGCACCCCGACGATCGTCGCCACCAGCATCGGCTTCCAGGCCGCCGGGCACGGACCCCGGGATTACCGGCTCGGGCCCGCCTACGGGCACGCCGCCTCCCTGGCCCGGGCGGGCGACAGCCCCCGGGTGTGCATCGTGGCCACGGCCGTAGGCGACGCGGCCGATCCGCTGACCGCGCTGTACTCCGCGTTCGGCCGGGCGGGGTGGCGGCCCAGCCACCTCGCCCTGTTCGCCGAGCCCAACGTCCCGGACATCACCGAGCACCTGCTGGCCCAGGACGTGGTCTGGGTGATGGGGGGCAGCGTGGCCAACCTGCTGGCCCTGTGGCGGCTGCACGGGGTGGACCAGGCCATGCGCACCGCGTGGGACGCGGGTGTGGTGCTGATGGGCGTGTCCGCCGGGTCGATCTGCTGGTTTGAGGGCGGCACCACGGACTCGTTCGGGCTGCCGCTGCACCCGGTGACCAACGGCCTCGGCTTCCTGCCCTACTCCAACAGCCCGCACCACGACTCTGAGGAGCAGCGGCGGCCGGCCATCCACCGGCTCATCGGCGACGGTACCCTGCCCGACGGCTACGCCTCCGACGACGGCACCGGGCTGGTCTTCGAGGGCACCGAGCTGGTGGACTGCATCACCGAGGTCGAGGGTGCGCAGACCTGGCACCTCACCCGCCGCCCCGACGGGACCGTCGAGGAAACCGCCCTCCCCACCCGCCTGCTCTCCTCCTGACCGCCCCGTCAGTAGCGGGTGTGCATGAGGGTCTGGATGTCGGAGAGGGTCTGGCCGGCCCGGGCGCGGACCCGCTCGTTGCCCTCCGCCAGGACCTGGCGCAGGTAACCCGGGTCGGCCGCGACCTCACGCCGCCGGGCCCGGATCGGGCGCAGCCGCTCGTTGAGCGCCTCGGTGAGCAGCCGCTTCAGTGCGGCGGCGCCGCCATCGCCCAGCCCGGCGGCGACTTCCTCCGGGCTGGTCTCCAGGCACAGCGCGGCCAGCCGGATCAGGTTGGCGACGGCCGGCCGGGACTCCGGCTGGTAGGTGATGGTGCGCTGGTCATCGGTCCGGGCCGCGCGGATGAGCCGTGCCGTTTCATCGTCGCTGGCGGCCAGCGCGATGGCGTTACCCCGGCTCTTGCTCATCTTCTGGCCGTCGGTCCCGAGCAGCAGCGGGACCTCGCTGAGCAGGGCGTCCGGCGCGGTGAAGTACGGCTGGCCGGAAGAGTAGCGATCGTTGAAGCGCCGGGCGATGGTCCGGGTCAGTTCCAGGTGGGGAAGCTGGTCCTGGCCGACCGGGACCAGGTTGGCGTGGCAGCACAGGATGTCGGCGGCCTGGTGGACCGGATAAGCGAACATCAGCGCGCTCATCGATGAGCCGCCGGCCGCTGCGAACTCTTCCTTCACGGTGGGGTTCCGGCTCACTTCCGCCACGCTGACCAGGCTGAGGAACGGGATCAGCAACTGGTTCAGCGGCTCCACCTGGCTGTGCGCGAAGATCGTGCTGCGCCGTGGGTCAATGCCGACCGCGAGGTAGTCCGCGACCTGGCCGAGCACCACGGCAGGCAGCGTTTCGGGGGCGTCCCGGTCGGTGAGCACCTGGTAGTCCGCGATGAGCACCATGACTTCGACGCCGAGATCCTGCAGCCGGACCCGGTTGAGCAGGGTGCCGAACAAGTGGCCGACGTGCAGCGGGCCGGTGGGACGGTCACCGGTGAGTACCCGGAACCGGCCAGGATCGTCCCGGATGGCAGCGTCAATGGCAGCGCTGCGCCGTCGCGCCGCCTGGAGCGAGGATCTTTCCGGGACCACGGCAGGCGCCGGGCTGGCCGGTACAGAACTCGCGGCCACGGTGGTGGCGGGCGCTGGAGAGGCAGACAGGGCAGGGGCGGGCACGGGGGCCTCCTCGGATCAGGCCTCCAGCCGCGACCAGCCGGTAACACGAAACTGGCCCGCCAGAGGCGGGCCATCAGACACATGGGACAGCTGCCGCCTTACTGCGGCTGCCACCACCCCATGCATCGCGTCATGAGCCCATGCTACCCCGCGTGGGTGCGGCCTCCATGCTGCCCGGGCGGGGCAGGGTGGCCAGGCACGCGGGGGATACGGTGACGGGGTGGCACGGGCGGTCATTATCGGCGGGACTGGCGCGATCGGGCGGGCCGCCGCGCGGCGGCTGCTGGCCACGGGCTGGTCCGTCGAGCTCACCGGGCGTGATCCGGCCCGGATGCCGCGCGACATCGCCGCGGCGGGCGGCCGGTTCGTCGCCGCGGACGCCGGCGACGCCGGGCGGCTGCGGGCCGCCTTCGGAGACGGCGCCGACCTGCTGGTGGACTGCGCCTGTTTCACGGCGGAGGACGCGGCGCGGCTGCTGCCCCTGGCCCGGGACGCGGCGTCGACGGTGCTGATCTCCAGCAAGGCCGTGTACGTGGACGCGGCCGGCCACCACTCCAACTCTCCGGTCAAGCCCGACTTCGGCGGCCCGGTCCGGGAAGACCAGCCCACGGTGGCCCCCGGATACGGGGACTACCGGAGTGCGGAAGGCTACCCGGCCGGCAAGGTCGCCGCCGAGCAGGTGCTGCTGGACAGTGGCGCCCCGGTCACCGTGCTGCGCCCCTCCAAGATCCACGGCCCGGGATCGCGGCAGCCCCGCGAGTGGATGTTCGTCAAACGCGTGCTCGACCGCCGCCCAGTGCTTTTCCTCGCCCACTGCGGCGGCGGCGTGGACCACCCCACGGCTGCCGCCAACATCGCCGCGCTCATCGACCTGGCCGCCCGTGAGCCGGGACGGCGCATCCTGAACGCCGCCGACCCGGACGCGCCCAGCGCCCTGGAGATATCCCGGGTCATCGCCCGCCACCTCGGGCACACCTGGGAAGAAGTGCTCCTGGACGACCAGCAGGCCCCGCCGGGGCAGCTAACGCTAGGTCGGCCAACACTGGGTCGGCCAACACTGGGTCGGCCAACACTGGGCCGTCATCCCTGGGACAGGCCGCATCCGATCGTCCTCGACATGGCCGCCGCCGCCCGGCTGGGGTACACCCCGGCCGGTGATTACGCCGCGACGGTGGCCACCGAGGTCGACTGGCTCATCGCCGCGGCCCAGGGCGGGGAGGACGCAGACCTGGTACCCGGTCCCGGGGACGAGTACTTCGCTCCGCTGCTGGATTACCGGAGCGAGGACCGCTGGCTCGCGGCCCAGACGGCTGGCGCCGGGTGAGCGGGATGCGGATGCTGGAGCCTGGCCCGCGGATCACGGATCCGCTGGCACCGTATGCGCAGGTCACGCGGACGCGGGCGGACGGCCGATGCTGGGTCATGGCCCATATGGTGGGGGGCCTGGACGGCTCGGCGGCGATCGGGGGGCGGGTCGGCGACCTGTCTACCGCACCGGACGCGGAACTGTTCCGGCTGATGCGGGCGCTCGCCGACGTGGTGCTGGTCGGGGCCGAGACGGTGCGCGCGGAACGTTACGGGGCGGTGCGGCTCCCGGCCGAGCGAGTCTCAGCGCGGGTGGCAGCCGGGCGGCCGGCCACGCCGCCGCTCGCGGTGGTGAGCCGGTCGCTCAGGCTGGACTGGTCGGCCCGGGCGTTCGCCGGAGCGCCGCCGGAAGCCCGGACCCTGGTGGTCACCTGCGCGGCAGCGGACCCGGCCCGGCTGGCGGAGGCCCGGCAGGTGGCAGACGTTATCGTGGCCGGCGGCGACCGGGTCGATCCGGCGCTGGCCCTGCAGCGGCTGGGCGAGCGAGGCTACCGGGTGGTGCTCTGTGAGGGCGGCCCCAGGTGGCTGGGTGAACTGGTCGGGGCCGGTCTCGTGGACGAGCTCTGCCTGACTCTTTCCCCGCTGATGGGCGGGGACCCACTGCCGGTGTCGATCGCGCCCCCTGGCGCGCCGCTGGCTCACTTCTCCCTGCGCCACGTGCTGCGCGAGGGCGACACGCTGTTCCTGCGCTACGAGCGAGGTCCCGATGGCCCCTGACACGTTCGCCGACATCATGTCGTGCCTGGATAACGCGCTGATCGTGGTGACCACGGCCGAGGGCCACGAGCGGGCCGGCTGCCTGGTGGGTTTCCACGCGCAGTCGAGCATGGACCCGGGCCGCTACGCCGTGTGGCTATCCAAGGCGAACTACACCTACCGGGTGGCGTTGCGGGCGACCCACCTGGGGATCCACTTCCTGACCACCGCCGACGTGCCGCTCGCCGAGCGGTTCGGGACCCTGACCGGGGACAAGATCGACAAGTTCGCCGGGTTGCGGGTGAGCCCGGGCGCGGGCGGCGTGCCCGTGCTGGAAGACGTCCCGCACTGGGTGATCCTCCGCCGGATCGCGCTGCTCGACGAGGGCGGCGACCATGTCTGCGTGACCGGTGAGCCGGTGGCCGCCGGGAGCAGCGGGCCGTTCGAGCCGCTGCGGCTATCCCGCGTCGGTCACCTCGTCCCGGGGCACGGTCCCCGGGAACGGCCGGGGCCGCCAACCGAACGGGCCGGTCTCCAGTAAGGCTGGGTGGCGGTCACTTGTCGAGGACGCGTTCCCAGAAGATCTCGTCATGCCAGGCCCCGCCGGTGAAGATGTACGCATGGACGGTCCCGATGGGCAGGAAACCGTTCTTGCGCAGGACGTTCTGGGAGGCGATGTTCTCGACCTGGGTGAACGCCTCAGCGCGATGCAGGCCGAGATCGGAGATCATGAAGTTGATCGCCAGGCCGACAGCCCGGGTGGCGTGACCCTGCCCCTGGTGCGGGGTGCCGATCCAGTAGCCCAGGGACGCCTTGCGCCAGGCCCGCTGCAGGATGTCCTGGACGACGATCTGCCCGATGACGGCGTCACCGGCCAGGACCACCCCGGGCCAGGACTCGCCGGTGGCGTGCCGCAGGAGCATCCGCTCGATGCGGCGGCGCTGGCCTTCGAGCGTGTAGTAGTCCGGGCTGCGGGGCGGGTCCCAGCGGGCCGTGGCCTCGGCGTCGCGGCAGATGTGCGCGGTGATGGCCTCAGCGTCGTCCAGGGTGATGAGCCGGATATCAGTAACCGGACCGCTCATGCCGCCTGACCCTACCGCCCGGCCACCGAGGGCAGGCGCCACGAGCCGCGGTCAGGTCAGCGACACGGATCGTTTCTCGTCGGGATCCTGCGGCGCCAGGCTGGCGGGCAGGTGCAGCGTGGTTCCGCCGGTGAGCGACGGGGCCGATTCGCCCGGGTAGTAGCGCAGCTCGAGAACCCCGCCGTTGGGGACGGGGTAGAGGCTGGTGAAGCGGCGGAACTGGCGCATGTCCTCCGGGCCGGGGCCGGCCACGCCGGTCAGCAGGTGCCAGGCCACGGCGCGCATGAAGATGCCGTGGGTAAAGACCGCCACCGGCCCGGCCTGCTGCGCGCCGAGCCGGCCGAGGAAGCTGGTGACCCGCCCGAGCAGGCCGGCGAACGACTCCGCCCCGGGCTCAGCGTGCTGCGGATCGGCCTGCTCCCAGTACGCCCGGACCTCGGGCGCGCGCTCGTGTGACGTGGTCGCGCGCCCGTCGAGGGGGCGCAGATAGGAGAACTCCTGGACCGGCCATTCCTCGCAGGCCGCCCCGGGGTAGCGGACGATCGTCGGCTGCGCCGTCTGCTGGGCCCGCAGGTACGGCGACCTGACGATGAGCTTCGGCGGGTCCGCGAACACCCCGGCGATACGTTCCGCCTGCCGGTGCCCGAGCTCGGTCAGCGGGATCCCCCGCCAGTCACTCGAGGGCAACCCGGCGTTGGATTCGCTCTGCCCATGCCGGATCAGCCACACCCGAACCACATCAGCCTCCTCATGCGTCACGGGGTCCACGCCGCGGCCGGCGGCCGTCCAGGCTGAACCCTTCGCACAAGTGTGGCGTTTGACTGGGTATGACCGGAGCGGCAGGCTGGGACCTGCCTGGCCGGCTGGCGCTGGCAGCTACCCGGTGCGGGATCCGGATAGGCCATCGGCCGAGGGTCATCTGGGAGGAAATCATGTCGTGGCGCGGCCGGGCGGCCCAGTGGTGCCGCACCTACCGGCTCGACATCGCCTGGGTGGTGTTCGTCGGGATCAATCTGGCCGCGATGCGGCTGCTGCCCGACTGGGGAACGGTGCCGTTCCTGGCCATCTGGGTGAGCCTGACCGCCATCTACGGGGTCCGGCTATGGCGGCTGCAGCCCACCATCCTGACCTGGACCGCGGTCACGCTGGCCACCGGCGGCATCATTGTCGTGCAAGTCCTCAAGGGCCAGCAAGACGCCGACTACCTGGCCGAAGTGCCGCTGATCGCGCTGATGTTCCTGGTCATGGTGTGGCACGGTCAGCGGCGCATCACCGCGATGCAACAGCAACTGGCCGCCATGCAGGAGGTCCAGCGCGTCTCCCAGGAAAATCTGCGCCTGCTGCAGGAGCAGCACCGGTTCCTGCAGGACGCGTCGCATGAGCTGGGCACGCCGATCACGGTGGCGCTGGGGCACGCGGAGCTGATGGAACGCGCGGCCAACGACACGGTGCTGGCCGACGACGCCCGGGTCGTCGCCGGGGAACTGCGGCGGCTGGGCCGGATGGCCAGCCGGATCCTGCTGCTGGCCTCGGCCGCGAGCCCCGATTTCCTGCACCGGGAAGCGCTCACCGCCGATTCGGTCCTGGGCGACGCGCTCGAACGCTGGGGCTACCTGCCCCGGCAGTGGCGGCTCGGGCCGGTGGCCGAGGTGACGGTCATGGCCGACCGGGACCGTCTCGCCCTGGCGCTCGACGCGCTGCTGGAGAACGCCATCGCGCACACCGGCAGCGGCGACGAGATCGAGGTCAGCGCCCGCCAGGCGGACGGGCATGTGGTGCTGATGGTGGCGGACTCAGGGACCGGCGTCGCCCCCGCCGACCTGGACCGGATCTTCCAGCGCTTCGCCCGGGCCAACCCTCAGCGCAGCCCTGAGGCGGGCGGGTTCGGGCTCGGCCTGGCCCTCGTCCAGGCCATCGCCACGGCCCACGGCGGCTCGGTCCAGGTGCGGAGCACGCCGGGGCGCGGCGCGGCCTTCGAGATCGTCCTGCCGCTCGGCCCGGCCCCCGCCGCTGTCCTCCCCGAACCGGTCATGACCTCGTCCGGGCCAGGGTCTCAATCAGGACGTGACGGGTCTGGGCCGGATCGATGACGTCATCGATCTCGGATCGCCCTGGAAGCCGGGCTTGGCTAGCCGGATTCCCCCGGGAGGTGGTGGGTGGCGAGCCGCGGCCCGCCCCGGCGCCGGTCACCCGCGGCGGCCCGCAGCGCGGGGATGGTCTCGCTGGTGACAAGCCCATGCTCGCTGGTGAGCTCGTCAATGATGGGAAAGGCCGTGGCGATCCGCTCCGGGGTGTCGATCACGATGGTCACCACGGGCACGTGGCGGCCCAGTTGCAGGACCCGGTCGCCGTGCGGCGCGTGGTCGCCGTGGAACCCCCAGATCCCGCGCAGGGTGGTGGCGCCGCTGATCCCCGCGGAGCGCAGCCGCCGGACCATGGCCCGGTGCACCGGCTGGCCGCCGTGCTGGGCCGCTTCGGAACTGAAGATCATGAGCTTGTGCCACAGCGCCATGCCCTGCTCGTCGGCGGCGGGCAGCGGGGCCGGCGGGGCGAGGAGGTGTCCGTCACGCTTGCACACCTGGACCCGTTCGAGGGTGAGCAGCGGGCGGCGCAGCAGCGTGCCCAGCTCGGGCAGCACCTGCCCGATCCGGTCCCCGGACCCCACGGCCACCACCATCATCGGCACCTCGGCGTTCCGGCTGAAGAACCTGGCCCGTTCCCGCCGGCCGCGGGCCGTGCCGTCCACGCCGAGCAGCGCCGTGGCCCCGGCCACGCCCCGGCGGTGCAGCAGGTCGCAGACCGCCACGAAGGCAGGCATCCGGTAGACCCGTTCCTGGCGGCCGAGATAGACGGTGAGCTTGCTCTCCCCGGGCAGGTCGCCCGGGCCGGCGCCGGGCCGGGGGTCGCCGGTGAGCCCGGTCCCGGTGAGCCCGGCCTCGGTGAGCTCCGTCCCGGTGAGCTCCGTCCCGGTGAGCAGGCGCGCCCGTTCCAGGGTGACCAGCCCGGGACGGTTCAGTTCGAGAGTCGGGCCCAGCACCGCCTCGATGCGCGGGCGGCTGTCCACCGCGATCACGGTCAGCGGCAGGTCCTCGGAGAGGGTGAGCGAGCGGTCGGTGCGCAGGTGATGCTTGAGCCCGAACCCCTCGGTGCCGCGGAGCAGGATGCTCGCCGCGATCTCGTGGCTCCCGTACAGGTCGAGGAGGGCATCCGCGACGAACCGGCCGCCGGCCCGGTGGCGTTCGCCGAAGTAGCTGGTCAGCTTGATGCAGTCCTCGCTCATAGGTGCCCCCCGATCAGCCGGCCTAGCGCGGCGGCGGCGACCCCGAGGACCAGGCTGACGATCACGTTCGCCGCCGCCTTGCCGTACTGGCGTTCCTCAGCGAGCCGGTCGGTCTCGAACATCCACGTCGAGAACGTCGTGTACGAGCCGACCGCGGCCGTGCCTGCGAGCAGCGCCTGGTCATGGCCGAGGGCCAGCCCGGTGAGCAGCCCGAGGATCACTGCGCCGGACACGTTGATGACCAGGGTGCCGAAGGGGAAGTCACGGCCGGCTGCTGACCCGACCAGGCCGTCCGCCAGGAAGCGGGCCACCGACCCGGCTCCCCCGATGAGGATGACCCCGGCCCACAGGAACACGTTCACGGCCGCCTCCTCACCGCAGCACCCGGACCCGCCGGACCAGCACGGTGGCCAGGTGGACCGCGGCGTACCCCGCCGCCACGCTGGCCGCGGTGTAGCCCGCGGCCAGCCCCCAGGCGTGCGCGTCGAGCATCTTCAGGATCTCCACCTGCATGGTCGAGAACGTGGACAGGCCGCCGCACAGCCCGGTGCCCAGCAGCGGCCGCCGGTAGCTGGACAGCGGCAGCCGCTCCTGCAGGCGGGTGACGAAGTAGCCGAGCAGGAACGCGGCCACGATGTTGACCGCGAACGTCGGCCAGGGCCACGCGGTCGCCGGGTGCGGGAAGGCCTCGGCCAGCGCGGCCCGTAGCAGCGTGCCCAGCGCGCCGCCGGCGAAGATGGCGCCGATCTCACGGCGGTCGATCCGGGGCAGCCTGCGCGGCGCGGGACGCCCGGGAGGCGGGCCCGGCACGGGGGCGACGGCCAGTTCCGTGGCCGGCGCGTCGGCCCGGTCCGGGCCGGGTGGCCCGGACGGGCCGCGATCAGGGTCAGGCAACGCGAATGGCCTCCGTGCGCAGCGGTCTGAATAGAAGCCATCAGCCGGAGCGGTTCGGGAGGCCACGACCTCCGCGTCAGGGCATCATCTGACGATCACCAGCTTATCGGCCCGGCTCCCAGGGCTAGATGCTGACCTGGTCCACGGCCCGGGCGATGGCCTCGCTGTCCGCCGGGACCGGCACCCCGGCGACCAGGACAGTCGGGGTGGCGCCGACCCCGGCGGCCGCGGCCCGCGCCGTCACATACGGCGGCCAGTCCAGGTACAGCCCTTCGCCCAGGCAGTTCGCGAAGGGCTGGGCAGGCAGGCCGGCCTCACCAGCGAGGGCGCCGAGTTCGGAGTCACTCAGCCCCGCGCTGCCCTCGGGAGGCTGGTTGACGAACAGCGCGTGCGTGTACTCCAGGAACCGGCCGGAGTCGGCGGCGCAGCCCGACGCCGCGGCCGCCCGGGTCGAGTAGCGCGTCGTCGAGGCCTGATCGAGGAAGTTCATCGGGTGATAGGCGAGCGTGATCCGGTGCTCGGCCAGCATGGTGGCCAGCCCGGGGCCCGAGGACAGCTCGAAGCGCCGGCAGTACGGGCAGAGGAAGTCGATGAAGGCGTCCACCCGGACCGGGCCGTCCCCGAGGGCGATCCCGTCGCCTTCGGGTGTGGCACCGGCCGGCACCCGGCTCGGCATGGGCGGCATGGTCACGGGGTCCCCCGGCATGATCGGTGATCTGGCGGTCCTGCCAGCATCACACAGTCAGCCCCGGGCCGTCCTAGCCAAGGTTGACCTGACTGTCACCGCCTGCTGATGGCTGCGCCGTCAGCAGCCGTCGTACGCCGTCCAGTTCGAGGCGCCTCCGGCCGCGATGGCGTTATCGAAGATCTGGTCCTGGTAAGCAGGGCCGGCCACGCCGAACTCGCTGGCCGAGCCGCCGTAGTTTTCCCAGGTTCCCAGCACGAACTGGTAAGCCCCGCCGCCGTTACCGGGCCCCCAGGCGTAGCTGCCGCCCTCTTCGGCGTTGCGGATGCAGACCCCAAGCGGGGAATGAGCGGCATCCGTGCTGCCCGAGGAACTGGGCGCGGGGCTCGGGCTCGCGGTGGGCTTGGCGGCCGCGGCGGCGGCGGCCGCCGCCTGCTGCTTGGCGGCCTGCTCGGCGGCCTTCTTCGCGGCGAGCCGGGCCGCGGCGCGCTTGGCCAGGTAGTGGCGCCGGATGGTCCGGGCCTGGTCACGGACGGTCCGCGCGGCGACCTGATGGTGGACGTCGATCATCATGTCGTCGCTGGTCAGACTCGACGCGGCACTCGCCACTGAGATCGAGCTGTGTGAGGAAGACGTGGACGCGGCGGACCCGGTCGATCCGCCCGTCAAGAACACGAAAGCCGCAGCTACGCCTGCCAGCGTTGCTGCGGCCAATACCGGGACGCCGATCTTGACGGCGGGTTTCCGGGAGGTCTTGGGCCTGGAATGACGGGGTGCTGGGGGCATCCCACTCCTGTCCGCGAGCCTTCGCATTCACCTGGCGAGCTGACGGCGGCTCAGCAAGCCGGCGTCAGGTGGCACAGGAAACGCCTGTCTTGCGGGAACTTACGGGAAGCTGGGCGCCGGACGCAGGAAAACGCCCGAATAGCGTCCTAAACGGCGAAAAGTGTAATAACGGCTGTCCGAAACCCGGTTTGGGCGCCTGGGCGGCGGCCAGCCAGAAGGGGGCCCGGCGCGAGCGCGGGGCGGGGCCCTCAGCCGGACTTGACTGATTAGACCAGTCTGTCTATTGTTCTTTGAACAGACCTGTCTACTCAATCGACTTGAGGACTGATCATGACTCAGGGAGCCGGCACGATGCGGGCCCGAACCCTCACGACGGACCCGCCCCACCTGGCCAGCCGTCCTGTGCCCCGGGCGCGGCCCACCGGACTGGCCCCGGCCGGAGGGTGGCGGCTGAGCGGGCGCCCGGCGTTGTACCTGCTGGCGTCCCTGATCGTGACCCTCCTGGCTGCGTCCGCCGCCCCCACGCCGCTGTACGCGATCTACCAGGCTCGCTGGGGCTTTACGCCGATCACCACCACGATCGTGTTCGGCGTCTACGCGGTGGCGGTGCTCGCCTCGCTGCTGACCCTGGGCAAGCTCTCCGACCACATCGGACGGCGTCCGGTGCTGCTGGCCGCGATCACCGTGCAGGCCGCTGCCCTGCTGGTGTTCACCACCGCCAGCGGGGTGCCCGAACTGCTGATCGCCCGGATCGTGCAGGGCCTCGGTACCGGCGCGGCCCTCGGCGCGATCGGCGCGGGCCTGCTGGACGTGGACCGCGAGCGCGGCACGTTCGCCAACTCGGTCGCCCCCGGCATGGGCACCGGGTCCGGCGTGCTGCTGTCCGCCCTGGCGGTGCGCTACCTGCCCGCCCCCACGCACCTGATCTACGTGGCCCTGATCGGCGTGTTCGTGCTCCAGGCGGCCGGGATCGCGGCGATGCGGGAAACGGTGAGCCGGAACCCGGGGGCGCTGGCCTCGGTGCGGCCGGAGATTCGGCTACCGCGCAGGCTGCGCGGGCCCGTGCTGGTGGCCACGCCGGTGCTGTTCGCGGTCTGGGCGACGGGCGGACTGTACGCCGCGCTCGGCCCGGCGCTGGTGGACTCCCTGACCGGGTCCCTGGACGTGGTGCTGGGCGGGCTGAGCCTGTTCGTGCTCACCCTGACCGCCGTGATCTCCATTGTCGTGCTGCGGGCCGCGCCGGCCCGGACGGTGATGCTCACCGGGATTCTCGCCCTGATCATCGGCGCAGCCGTGACCATGCTCGCGCTGGCCATCAAGTCCACGCCTCTGTTCTTCCTGGGCACGGCGATCAGCGGAGCCGGGTTCGGCAGCGGTTTCCAGGGCAGCATCCGGACCGTCGTGCCGCTGGCCGCGGCCCACGAGCGCGCCGGGGTCCTGTCCCTGGTCTACATCGTGTCCTACCTCGGCCTGGGCGTGCCCGCCGTGGTCGCCGGGTTCGTCATCGTGCACGGCGGCGGCCTGACCGACACCGCGATCTACTACGGTGGCGCGGTCATCCTGCTCGCGGCGTTCGCGCTGCTCGGCCTGGTGCGCGTCCGGGCCCCCCGCAGCGTTCCGCGTGAGCCTGCGACGCGATAAAGTAGACAGAGTTGTCTAGAGGAGATGACCGACATGGCTGTGCAGAACGCGGCCAGACCGTCGGCGCGTGAGCGCCTGCTGGCCGCCGCCAACGAGCTGTTCTACGAGGAAGGCGTGCACACGGTCGGTATCGACCGGGTCATCGAGCACGCCGGCGTGGCCAAGGGCTCGCTGTACAACACCTTCGGCAGCAAGGACGAACTGATCCATGCCTACCTGAAGGGCCGCCACGAGAAGATCGCCGAGCGGATCACCCGCGCCCTGGAGAGCTATGACACCCCGCGCGACCGGCTGCTGGGCGTGTTCGAGGCGCAGGGCCAGTCGCTCGCCGAATCTGGCTTCCGGGGCTGCGCGTTCGCCCGGGCCAGCGCGGAATCCCATCCCGGTGACCGGGTCGAGCAGGCCTATGGCGACTACCGCGGCTGGGTGCGCTCGCTGTTCACCCGCCTGGCCGGGGAGGCCGGGGCGCCCGACCCGGCGGCCCTGGCCCAGCAGCTGCACCTGCTCTACGACGGGACCGGGGTGTCGGTCCGCATGGATCACGACCCGGCGGCGTCCGCGGCGGCCCGGGCCGCCGCGGCGGCTCTGCTCGACGCGGCCCTCGCGAGCGCCCATCCCCAGGCCGGGGCCGTAACGGCCACGGACTGATCCGCCTCAGGCGAAGCGGCCAGCCGGCCGGGCCCCAGCGAGCTGAGCCGCCATCACCGTGCCTACTCCGGGAGCAAGGCCAGGCGCAGCTGCCGCAGGCGGTCAGGATCGGCGATGACCTCGATGGCGGTGACCCGCCGGGCGGGGCTGACGGTCAGGACCAGGACGACCTGCAGCCGCCCGGCCGGGGCGAACACGATCCCCACGGACCCGTTCACCAGGGCCAGCTGGGACTGCCCGGCCCGGGTCGAAGCCCCGAGCGCGCCCCGGGCGACCATGTCCGCGCCGCGCAGCAGCGCCGGCCGGCCGGGCGCTGCTGCGGCGTCGGCGGCCAGCGTGACGTCGGAGTCCAGCAACGCGACGAGGGCCGAGAGATCGCCGCCGCGCGAGGCCGCCAGGAACGCGGTGGCCACCTCCCGCTGGCGGGCCAGGTCGGCGGCCCGGTCCGGGCTGGGTGCCCCGCGTACCCGGCGCCGGGCCCGGCTGGCCAGCTGACGCGTCGCCTCCGGCGAGCGCCCGAGCACCGCCGCCACCTCCGCGAACGGCATGGCGAACATGTCGTGCAGCACGAACGCGAGCCGCTCCGCCGGGGTCAGCGTGTCGAGCACGACCAGCAGCGCCAGGCCGACCGAATCGGCGAGCACCGCCTCGTCCGCCGGGTCATCCGTCCGGCTGGCCAGGTCCGGCCCGGACGCCGCCGCCACGCGCGTCCCAGCCGCGGCCTCCGCCGCACCCGGCCACGCACCGCCGACCGGCTCCTCGTGCCGGTACCGGCGCGACCGGAGCATGTTGAGGGACACCCGCGCGACGACGGTCGTCAGCCAGCCAGCGAGATTCTCCACCTCGCCGGGGTCCGCGCCGGTCAGCTTCAGCCAGGTGTCCTGAACCGCATCGTCGGCGTCGCTCGACGAGCCGAGCAGCCGGTAGGCCACCGCGCGCAGGTGGTCACGCTGCTCCTCGAACGCGGCCGCCAGCCATTCACTGTCGGTCATCCGTCACATTCCCTCGATGCCGGGTCTCACCAGACTGACACCTGGCACCCGGCGGATGTGACCCGCGGGGCGTGCGCACTGGCACCTGCCGGCTAGCCGGGCCCCCGGGGCACCGCGTGGTCCTCCCGGACGCGCACCAGGACCCCGGCCAGCAGGGTCAGCACGCCCAGCGCCAGGTAGATCGCGGAATGCTCCCACGGCGACCAGAGGGAGTACGGCAGCCGGTTGGTAATCCCGAAGAAGCCCTCAAAGACGCCGAGTGCCCCGATAACCAGGGCCCAGCCGGCCAGGAAACGATTGCCCAGCCTCAGGCCGGCCACGATCAGGCCCAGCCCGAAAATCACGAACGGCCCGGCGAAGATCAGGACCAGGGCCACCGGCGTGGCGACAACGGCGACGCCGATGATCGCCGCGAGGCCGAACCCGGGCGCGGCCTTCAGGGCGTGCCGGGCGGCGCGGCGGCGGAAGGCCAGCCAGAGTACGGCGAAGGCAATCGTCAAGGCCACCCCCATCTGCCAGGCCGCGCCGACGATGTTCCCGTCCGGCCAGGCGATCTGGGCCACCATGGAGGCGGTGATGACCACGCCGAGGACCAGCAGGGTGAGCGAGGTCTCATGGCGGTCGCGGTAGACCAGCGCGCTGGCTGCCGGAAACCCTGACTCGCCCGCGGCCGCCGTGGTCATCGCTCATCCTTTTCACCCACCGGGAACCTGCTGATCCCGGCGATCACGGTAATGGCCGGCCGCGACGGTGGCCACCCGGCCGCATTAAAGGTTTCTTATCGGGGGCCGGAGTGCAGGGGCGGCGCTGACCGCGGTGCGTACGCTCTGGGCCGTGCTGTCTCCCCGGCTCGGCCAGGCCTTCATGATCGTTGCTGTCCTGGGCGCGGGAGCGGGGTGCGCGGCGCGGGTGACGCCATCCCAGGACGGGTCGGCGGGCACCCCGGCGGCCGTGCGGACGGACGTGCCGGAGCCGGCCACGGCACCCCCGACGGCGCGGCGGCCCGCGGGCCGGGTGGTGGCGCTGCCCGGCGGCCCGGAAGGCCTGGCCGTGGACGCGCGCGACGGGATTCTCGCCGCCGGGATCCGCCAGCCGGCCGGGGTGGCCCTGGTCGGCGCGGCGACCGGACGGGAGCGCCGGATCATCCGGCTGCCGGGCGCCCCACGTCATCTCGAGCTGGCGGGCCCGGCGGGCCCGGTACTGGCTCCGCTCGAAAACGCCGACCGGCTGGCGCAGATCGCCTTGCCAGGTGGGGCCGTGACGGCGGACACCAGGGTGGGCCGGCACCCGCATGACGCCGCCGCGGCCGGGTCACTGATCTTCGTGGGCAATGAGTACGCCAGCACGGTCTCGCTGGTCCGCAACGGCAGGCAGGCCCGGGTGCAACCCGGGCCGCTGCAGCCCGGCGGCGTCGCGGCGGACGGCTCGTTCGTGCTGGTCGTGGGGGTGCGGGGACGCCGGGTGGAGGCGTATGCCGCGAGCGGCCGGATCCTGGGCACGGCCCGGGCCGGCCTGGGGCCGACGCACGTGCAGGCCGGGCGGGGCGGGCTGTTCTACGTGGCGGACACCGAAGGCGACGCGGTGCTGGTCTTCCGGGTGAGCGCCACCGGCCCGCGGCAGGCGGGGACCGTCCGGACCCTGCCCGGTACGCCGTACGGAATCGCCGTCGATCGGCGCCGCGGGCTGGTGTATGTGACGCTGACCGCGACCAACGAGCTGGAATCCTTCCGGATCTCAGGCGACGGCCTGGTCCCGGTCCAGACCTGGCCCACGGTCCGGCAGCCCAACAGCGTGGCCGTCGACGAGGCCACCGGGCGCGTGTTCATCGCGGGCCGGGACGGCAACCAGCTGGAGATGATCGACCTCGGCACCCACGGCACACCCACGCCGCACTAGTACCGCGGCCGCCATGCGAGCCCTGGCCTGCAGGGCCGGCGTTCTAAACGCTGGCCACGGCCTTCCGTTCGCGCAGCGCGACCGGAACTGCGGCGAGGATCAACGCGCCGGTCAGGGCGAACGCCGCCGGGTAGCCAGTGCGGACACAGATCAGGCCGAAGACGGCCGGGCCCGCGCCGTACCCGGCGTCGTAGGCGAGGTTCCACAACGCGCTGGCCTTAGCCTCGGGCAGCTGCTCGATCAGCAGCGCGAACGTCGCGTTCTCGATCACCCCGAATCCGGCGCCGAACAGCATCATGCCTGCGAACATCAGCACGGGCGAGCCCAGAAAGATCATCGTGGCCATGCCGAGCGCCGCCACGGCGAGCGCCGGGATGAGCAGCCGGGCGTGACCGTACCGGTCGCCATGCCGGCCAGCCTGCCAGCGGCTGAGTGTGGCGGTGATCGCCTGGACGAGCAAGGCGGCCGAGGAGAGGTCGCTGGGAATCCCCTTCGCGAGCGGCAGGAACGAGTCGAGCACACCGGCCGCGATGGTGGCGGCCGCGAAGATCAGCGGCAGCCGCAGCGCAGCGCCCGCCATCCGCCCGGAGCTTCGGGCGCCTGGCCTGCGTCTGGCGCGGGCGGTCTGCCGTGCCTCGCGCCCGCCCGGCAGCCAGCGGATCGCCGCCAGCGGCAGCAGGCCGACGATGGCCGCCATCGCCGCGGCTACCGAGGCCAGGTGGTGTCCGGCGAGCCAGACCCCGGCCGGCAGCGCGACGACGGCCGGGACGCCAGAGACGACGCCGAGCAGGCCGAGCCCTTCGCCGCGCCGCCCGGGAGGCAGCAGCTTGGCGGTGAGCGCGCCAGTGACCACGCCGGACAAGCCGAAGCCCAGCCCGCGCACCAAGCTGACGCTCACCATGACGGCCTGGGGCTCGCGGGTGAGCATGGCCAGGGCCGGGGCGCCGAGCAGCACGGCTCCCGCCGCGAGCACCATCCGGTAGCCGAACCGCCTGATCGCTGCCGTGGCTACGGCCTCGGCAGCCACGGTGCCGAGCAGCAGGGTCCCGGTGATCAGCCCGGCACCGGAGCTGCCGGCGCCGCCCGCCGCCGCCAGCATCGGCATCACCGACAGCAGCAGGAAGAAGCTGGTGAGCGAGGTGAACTCGGCCAGGAACGTGACTGCCAGCGGCACGCTGAGGAGCCGGGGCGGAACCGCCGCGGTACCAGGCTGCCCCTGCGTCAACGTCGTCATAGCTCGAACGGTAGGACCCAGCCGGCACCCTGGTAAGGTCCGATTTCATGGCGATTGAGTGGTCCGGTTTGAGCCCGGGGCTGCTGGTCCGGCTCGACCGTTCGGCCAGCCAGCCGCTGCGCGCCCAGCTGGAGGCGAGCCTGCGCGAGGCGATCAGGGGCGGCCGGCTCCGCGCCGGGGAACGGCTGCCGTCCTCGCGGGAGCTGGCCCATGCGCTCGGCGTCTCCCGCGGCATGGTGCAGGACTGCTACGGGCAGCTGCTGGCCGAGGGGTACCTGACCAGCCGCACCGGGTCCGCCACCCGGGTGGCCGGCATCAGCGGCCACCCGGGTGGCGACCAGCCCGCGGCCGGCCCGGCCATGGTCTCGCCCTCGCCGCCCTCGCCAGGCCGCCAGCCCCCGGAACTGCCGCTGATCGCGGACTTCCAACCCGGCGTACCGGACCTGTCCAGCTTCCCGCGTACCGACTGGGCCTGGGCCATCAAGCAGGCGTGCACCCGGGCCGCCTCCGCGGACCTGGGATACGGCGACCCGCGCGGCAGCTCCGAACTGCGCGAGGTCCTCGCCGGTTACCTGCGGCGGGTACGAGCCGCCGACGCCAGCCCCGCGCGGATGATCATCAGCACCGGGTTCGCCCAGGGAATCAACCTGGTACTGCGCGCCCTGGCCCGCCAGGGCGGCGTGACCTGCGTGGCCTTCGAAGACCCGGGCTACGGCAGCGCGCAGGCAGACGAAACAGTCCGGGCAGTCCTGGCGATGGGCATCCACGTCACCTACCTGCCGGTCGACGAGCAAGGCCTCGCGGTCGGCGGACTGGCGGCCAGCGGAGCCCAGGCTGTCGTGGTCACCCCGGCACACCAGTCCCCCACCGGGGTGGTCCTGTCCCCCGCCCGGCGGCACGCCCTGACCGACTGGGCCCGGCGCGGCGGCGGGTACGTGATCGAGGACGACTACGACTCGGAGTTCCGCTACGACAAGGAACCCGTCGGCGCGCTGCAGGGACTAGCCCCAGACCAGGTCTTCCTGCTCGGCACGGCCAGCAAGGCACTCGCGCCCGCGGTCCGCCTCGGCTGGGTCCACGCCCCTTCGCCACTGGCCGCGGCGGTCGCTGACGAGAAAGAAATGAGCGACCGCGGCTCCTGCACGCTGGACCAACTCGCCCTGGCCACCCTGCTCACCACCGGCCGGTACGACCGCCACCTGCGGCGGATGCGAACTGTCTACGCCGCCCGCCGCACCGCACTGACCGGCGCCTTCGCCAGACACGCCCCCCGAGTCCAGCTCACCGGGCTCGCGGCCGGATTCCACGCTGTCGCGCCTCTGCCACCTGGCGCCGAAGAGACCGCAGTGATCGCCGCGGCGCGTGAACGGCGGGTCGGGCTGCACGGCATGGGCGCCTACCGGGGCAATCCTGACCCCGCCGCGCCACCGGCGCTGGTGATGGGCTTCGGCAACGTCGGCGAGCGGGCCATCGAACCCGCCATCGCCGCCGTCGCCGACCTGCTCAGCTGACGCATTAGGGCTGATCAGACGCCGGAGTCGGCGAAGATACTTGTGATCAGGGCCAGCTGGTGGCCCTTACGTACACTGGTAGACATGAGTGAATCCGTGCGCGACCTTCCCGTCGAGGGTGACGCCGTGACTGCAGCTGTGGCTAACGCACGCCGCGGTGTCATCACTCACCTAACCATCGGGGGCGAGCGGGTGGCCGCCATCGTCCCCGAATCGTTGGTAGAGGCACTCCGCGCCGCTGAGGATGCCGAGGACATCGCCGAGGCTGACGCCGCGTGGGATGAGCCCGGCGACCCGATCTCCCTGGAAGAACTCGACGCTGAGTTCAGGAACTAGCGGGTGCCTGCCTACGCAGTCCAAGCGCGCCCGAGGGCCCGCAAGGCCCTACGCCAACTCGACGCGGGCGCGCGGAAGGACATCTTGGAGGCCATGCGCGCTCTGGGCACGGATCCGCGGCCTCCCGGGGCCAAGTCCTTAAAGGGCCATCGGCCGTGGTTACGGGTACGAGTGCGTGACTACCGGATCATTTACGACGTGGACGACGCTACCCATGTGGTCACAGTGGCGGTAGTCGGCCATCGCCGCGAGGTGTACCGGGCCATGGACCTCTGAGCCGCCTTCGCCGAGCTGTTGCGGAGGTTCCTGCGGAAGCCTCCGGCTGGAGGCCCGGGGTTCATCTTCTGGCTGCCCGAGCGCTTAAGGATACGAGTTGACCGAGCCAGCCCGATTCGCACTGCGCAGGCTGATTTGCCGTCAACTGGAGAGTCCAGCGAAGTGGTACAGATCTCCGCTCATTGTGACCACTCAAGAGACGCGGAACCGATCACCTATCAGACCTACTCGGACACCCTCGCCAGCCGCGCGGAGTATGCCGAGTTCGATATCCGCAAGACGGCCGATGACGTCCTGGTCGTCTACCACGATGGGCAGGCCGGGCGCGGCGGCCCGCTGCTGGCCGAGCTGGAGTACCAGGAACTCTGCGACCGGCTGGGCTATCTGGTTCCCCGGGTGGACGAGGTGATGGGTCTCCTGGCGGGCCGTCTGATCGGGCATCTGGACCTGAAAGAGACCGGCTACGAGGAGAACGTCGTCTCGCTGGCGTCCTCGCTCCTGGGCCGGGGCAATTTTGTCGTCACCACCCTGGAAGATGCGTCGGTCGCCGCGATCAAGCGGGCCTTCCCGGAGGTCCGGACCGCATTGTCGCTGGGACGCAGCCTGCGGGGAGTGCCGCGCCGCCAGTGGGCGGCCGTGCGGCACAGCGAATTGTTTCCCCTGTCGCGGATCCGCGCGTGCGGCGCTGACTGGGTGGCGGCGAACTACCGGATCGCCCGGCTGGGCGTGGCCGGGGCGTGCCACCGCAGCGGCATCGGCGTCATGGTGTGGACCGTCGACCAGGACGCCCTGATCGACCAGTTCCTCCGGGACCAGCGCATCGACGTCCTCATCACCAACCGTCCGGACCACGCGGCCCGCCGCCGGGCCGAGCTGGGGCTGAACGTCAGCCCGGCTGCCTCTGACACCCCGGCTGGGCTGCGCAGCTAGGCCGGGTACCAGTCGCGGGCCAGCAGGCCGAGGATGACCTCATCGGCGAATTGCCCGTCGACCCAGGCCGACTGGCGCAGGGTGCCTTCCGGCGCGAACCCGGCCCGGGTGGCCGTCGCGATCATTGCGGCATTGCTGGCCAGCGTCTCAACCTGCAGCCGCTGCAAGCCGAGAATGGCGAAGCCGTAGCGGCACAGCACCCGGACCGTGTCGGTGCCCAGCCCGCAGCCACGGAACGCCGGCCGCAGCGAGATCCCGAGATGGGCCGAGCGATTATGCAGGTCGACGGCCCACAGCAGCGCCTGACCCGCCAGGTCACCGGTGGCCAGTTGCACCACCGAGAAGACGGCACTGTCCTCGCGCGGGCCGGCCGCGTGGAACGGCGACTCGGCACTGGCCGGGATAGGCCGCCAGGGCCGCGAATCGGCCCGGACCCACGTCCCCACGTCGTCGTGCAGTTCCGCATGCAGAACCGGCACATCGCTCTCATCCCGGGCCCGCAGCCCGGCCACTTCCCCGCGCAGCATGCGACGTTCCTACCCGAGCTGGTACCGGAGCAGCAACCTCATTCCGGGCCGGCGGACCAGGCGGTCACGAGCTACAGCCGCCGTTGCCGGCGGCCAGGGTGACCCGCGTCGGCGGACCGCCCGGCGAGGGCCGCACGTCCACGGGAATGCAGCCCCGCAGATCGGTGACGTAGCCTTGCCAGAACATGGTCAGCCCGGGCGCGTAGCTCGCCGGGATATGGGTCCCCCCCAGGCGGACCGGGCAGCCGGCCAGCGTAAGACCCGGGGCACCCTCGGACAGGGTGTATGGAGCCCCGCTGTTGTTGAAGCCGGCCAGGAACCGGAACCGCCCGCCGAGTGCGGGGGCCGTCGTGACCACGGCCGTGTGGCCGTTGCGGACTGCGATGATCATGGCGGAGGCATGTGTCTTCCCGATGGGCAGGCGGTGGCTGGGTGAGGGAGTGCTGCCCGGGCGGACGTAAATGAACCAGACCGGGCCCGCATGCACGCTGTGGGCTTTCCAGTCGGAGCTCAGCGTCCCAAAGTTGCTGGACTGGCAGTCCCGGAGCACGGTGCCCGGCGCGGCGGTCGCCGTGCTGGACGGTACGGCCGCCGGGCTGACCGCCGGGCCGGTAGCGGCCGGGCCGCTGCCGCCCGGGCCCCGGCCAGCCGGGCCGGCGGCGAGTATCCCGCGCGTGACCAGTGTCCCCGCGACCCCGACGGCCACCACCGCCACGCAGGCCGTGGCGATCCGCCGGACATGGCGCCGGTGCCGGCGATGGATGTCATCCAGCAACCCGGCCGGGGCCGGCTCAGCGGCCGCCGCCATGGCCACGCGCAGCCGGCGCTCAAAATCCGTCATGGCGCACCGTCGCCTTCCCGGGCACCGCTGTACCGGGCGCCTGCATCACCAGTGATGTCACGCAACCGGGCCAGCCCCCGCGCGGTCTGGCTCTTGACCGTGCCGACGCTGCAGCCGAGCATCAGCGCCGTCTGGGCCTCGGAGAGGTCCTCGAAGTACCGCAGTACCAGCACGGCCCGCTGCCGGGGAGGAAGGGTCGCGAGGCCGCGCAGCAGCAGGTCCCGGTCCGCGACGGCGGCCGCCGTGTCCGCGGCACCCGGGTCGGCTCCGGTGGCCGCCAGCGGGGTCTCCGGGTGGCGCCGGAGCCGGCGCCACCGGTCGATGGATGCGTTGACCAGGATCTGGCGGACGTAACGTTCGGGGTCGGCGCGGCGGGAGATCCGTCCCCAGCGCCGGTAGGCGCGCTCGTACGCTCCCTGCAGCAGGTCCTCAGCCTCGGCGCGGTGGCCGCCGGTCAGCAGCCTCGCCGTGGTGAACAGGCGGGCTGACGAGCCCGCGACGAAGTCGTCGAAGGATGAGTCATCCACGCCGATGACGTCAGGCGGCCCGTCCTCGCTCATCACCAGCCACGCATCACTTCCCACATAGCTATTGCACGACGCAGGGGCCCGGAAGGTTGACTGGCCCGGACCCCGCTACCGGCTCCGGGGACGGTTTCTGGCCAACCCTGCTGATCCGAGTGTGGATCAGCACGGCATACGCTCGGTAGTGATGAGTCTCGAAACGCCGTCGATGGCGGCCGCGGTGCCTGGGCTGGTGCGCAGCGATCCGCACGGACCCGGCGTCACCCGCGCGCGGGACGGGGAAGGCTTCCGGTTTTACGGCCCGTCCGGCCCGGAGATCACAGACCAGGAGACGATGCGGCGCATCCGCACGCTGAGTATCCCGCCGGCCTGGGAGAACGTCTGGATCTCAGCAGACCCGCTCGGGCACATCCAGGCCACCGGCGTGGACAGCAAGAGCCGGACCCAGTACCTCTACCACCAGCGGTGGCGAGAGCAGCGTGACGCCCAGAAATTCAGCCACATGCTCCGGTTCGCCAGCGCGCTGCCCGGTCTCAGGACGGCGGCCCAGCATGACCTGAGACGCCGCCACCTGAACCGGGACCGCGTCAGCGCTGGCGTGGTCCGGCTGATCGACCTCGGCCTGTTCCGCATCGGCGAGGAGAGGTACGCCGAGCTCGATCATCACTACGGCGCCACGACCCTCGAGAAGCGGCATGTGCGGGTGACGCGCGACGGCGTGCTGTTCGACTACATCGCCAAGGCCGGCAAGCAGCGCACGATCGTCGTCACCGACAGGCTCGTGCTGCCCACCGTCCGGGCCCTGATCCAGTGCGACAACGGCGACGAGGCCCTGTTCTGCTACGAGCACGACGGCGGCTGGCACCGGCTCCACTCCCGGGACGTGGGCAACTACCTTGCCACCCGGGCCGGAGGGCACTACACGGCCAAGGAATTCCGCACCTGGAACGCCACCGTGCTGATGGCCGTCGTGCTGGCGAACGCAGGACCGTCGGTGACCCCGCGGAACCGTCAGCGCGTCATCGCGGCGAGCGTCAGGGAGGTGGCCCGCTGGCTCGGGGACACCCCGGCGGTCGCCCGGGCCTCCTACATCGATCCCCGGCTGATCAGCCGCTACGAATCCGACGGCGGGCTGCCGGGGATCCCCGCGGTGCCGGCCGAGCTTCCGGTTGCCGCCGACACCGAGGCCGCGATCGCCGCGCTGCTGGCCGCGTCCGGCCCGGGCGGCTAGCTTCCTGCCGGGGCCCGGCTTTCATCGGGTCAGCGCTGGGGTAAGAGCGCTGGGGTAAGTAGGTTGCCGGCGGACAAGGCAGGCATTCGGCAGCCCACCCGCCCGGCCGTCCAGCAAGCATGGGAGCTGACATGCCGTGGTTTCCGGACTTCACCAGTGCCGTGGAACTGGCGCGCAGGCAAACCCAGGCGGCCGGTCACGCTGATCCGGTCGCGCAGTACTTCGCGGCCCTCAACCAGGGCGACACGCACGTCCTGGAGACGGTGTGGCCGGGCGAGGTGGTGATCTACGACCCCCGCGCGGGTGAGATCCGCGGCCACAAGCAGCTGCGGGAGTTCGTCAGCACGAACCAGTCGTTCTTTGCCGAGCGGCACGCCCGGACCGAGACCGTGGCCTCCACCGTGGTCGGCGGGCGGGCCGTGGTGGAACTGCTGGCCCACCTGGTCCACGACGGGCAGGAAGTGGCCTGGCCCGTCGCCGTCGTCGCCGAATCTCCCGACGACCAGTCGGTGGTGTTCCGCACCTACTGCAGCCAGTGGCCGGTCGACGGACGGCGCCACCTCAGGCCGCCCATCCTCGGGCCCGGGGCCGCGGTACCGGGCGACATCGTCGGCCGCTACCAGGCCGCGCTGGACGCGGGGGACGCCGACGCGATCGTGGGCACCTTCGAGCCGGATGGGTACTACCGCGAGCCGATCGGCCCGCACAACGCCCACCGCGGCGCCCCTGAGCTCCGCTCGTTCTTCACCACGCGCTTCAGCGCGGGCGGCGGTATCGGGCTGGAGCACTGCGCCGTGACCGACGACGGCGTGCGCTGCGCCCTGGAGTACAACTGCGTCCGCTGGGGCAGCCACGACATCCCGCCGCAGGCCGGGATCGGCGTCTACGAACGCGGCCCGGACGGGCTGCTGGCGGCGGCCCGCGTCTACGACGACATCGAAGCGCCCGTCCAGTAGGCGCGCAGCACTCAGTGGCCGGCGATCTGGCCGCCATCGATGTGCAGGATCTCCCCGGTGATGAACGGCGATGACTCCAGGAACAAGATCCCGTTCACGATGTCGCTGACCTGGCCCACGTGCCCGACGGGCGGAAGCTGCGGGCCCAGCGACGCGTAGCTTTCCGGGGGATGCACCGGTGTCTGGATGATGCCGGGTGAGACAGCGTTGACCCGGATGCCCCGCGAGGCGTACTCGATGGCCAGCGACCTGGTGGCCGCGGCCAGCCCGCCCTTGGTCAGCGCAGTCAGCACGGAGGGCGCGCTGGAGCTGGCGTTATCTACGAGGGTGGTGGTGATGTTGACCACGTGGCCATGGCCCCGTTTCAGCATCTCGGCCACGGCCCGCTGGGTGAGCCAGAAGAATCCCGTCAGGTTGACCCCCACCATCAGCGCGTAGTCCTCCGCCGTGTAGTCGGTGAACGGCCTGGAGAGGAAGACGCCAGCGTTGTTGACGAGGGTGTCGATGCGCCCGAAGCGCCCGAGCGCGCCGGCGATGATCCGGTCGGTGGTCGCCGGGTCGGATACGTCCCCGTCCACGGTGAGCACGTCCGGGTCCGCGGCGGGCTTGATCGTCCGGGAGGTGGCCACCACCGCCCAGCCGCGCTGCCGGTACCCGGCGACGAGGGCGGCCCCGATACCCTGCGAACCGCCGGTGATGATGGCGACCTGCTCGTCCTCGCTCATGCTCTGCTCTCCTGCTCGCCTCCGGCTCGCTCCGGCGGTCAGCTGCCGGGCCGGTAACCCGAACCCCCAGAGTCCCATCGAAGCGGAGGCCCGGTCAGCGCCGCGTCGTAAAAGGACCACTGGCTGGCCTAGCCCAACCGCGAAAAGTTCTTCGGGCCGCTCGGGGTGACCAACATCCGGACGTTCGTGGACCCGCAGAACCCGAACCAGGTAGCGCTGCTCATGGATGTGGCCGACATGGATGCCGTCATGGGCGCGATGCAGACCAAAGCGGCGTCCGAGCGATGGCGCAAGATGGCGTGCTGCCCGAGACCCTGGTGATTCTGGTCGAGGAGTAGCGTCTACGACCGCTCGACGGGAGTGCCGGCCATCCGGCCCCACTCGGCCCATGATCCGTCATAGACACGCACCTTGCCGCGGCCGAGCAGGTAGCTGAGGACGAACCACGCGGTGCTGGCGCGCCCGCCGATCGTGCAGTAGGTGATCAGCTGGCGGTGGCGGCCGGTATCGGCGGTATCGACAGCCGAGAAGACCCTGCGCAGATCGGTGCTGGTCCGGAAGGCCCCGCGGTCGTCGTACAGATCATCAATGGGCTGGTGGACCGCGGAGGGGACGCGTCCCGCGCGGCCGCCTGGTTCCATGCCGCCGGAGGGCCAGAATCGCTCGCCGCGGTACTCGGCCTGGGTGCGCACGTCGAGGAGGATGACCCCCGGGTCGGCGATACCGTCCCGCACTGCGGCGTGGCCGGCGCGCAGCCGGCCGTCCTGGCCGCCGATGATGTACCTGGTGGCCGCGGGTTCGGCGGCGGTATTACTGCGCGGGCGGTCTTCACGCTGCCAGGTGTCGCGTGAGCAGTCGAGGATGCGCACGTCGGCGTGGCCGTAGAGCTTCATGAGCCAGAACCCCATGGCGGGCGCGTAACCGTAGAACACGACGGTCGAGTCTGGGCGGATCCCCGACCGGGCGAACAACTGCTGGGCCGCGGCGGCATCGGTGAGCCGGTAGTCCGCGTCCTTCAGGTCGGCGTAGACGTTCCACAGGACGGCGCCGGCGATATGCCACTCGTCATAGGCACGCCGGCTCACGTCCACCTCCACCACCCGTACCGCAGGGTCGTGCAGGTGAGCGTCCAGCCACCCGGGGCTGACCAGGGCTCCGGCCCGGGTGGCAGGGTCAGGTGGGGTAGTCATCTCGGCCTCCAGGTGGCTCATGGATGGTTCCGGCGCTGCTGGCCCCGGCGAGGCAGTCCGTTTCGGTGACCGCGGGGCGGGGCCTGGTGTCCACCTGGAGGCGGAACACGTCCGGGCGGTTGTAGTGACCAGCCGCATCGAACTGCTGGCGGCTGGCCCGGGCCACCGCGGCGTCGATCTCGGCGTAGACGATGCCTTCCTCGCCGATGAGCGGTCCGGCGAGCAGGTCCCCGTCCGGGCCTACGATCGCGCTGTTACCGCGGGAGAGCCAGTCCTCGGCCCCGCCGTAGAGGTCCGCCCGGCCGGGCAGGTCGGCCGGGAGGTCGGTGGCGCGGAGGCAGGAGGTCACGCCGATCACGTAAGTCCGGCCCTCTTTGGCGATGTGGCGCAGGGTCGGCACCCAGGCATCTGAGTTGTCCCAGGTGGGTGCCAGGTAGATGTCGACACCCTGGGCGTAGAGCGCGGCCCGGGCCAGAGGCATGTAGTTCTCCCAGCAGATCAGGCCGCCGAGCCGGCCGAAGCCGGTGTCGGTGACGGCCAGGGTCGAGCCGTCGCCCATGCCCCAGACCAGCCGCTCGCCGCCGGTGGGCATGAGCTTGCGGTGCCGGGCGGCCAGCGTCCCGTCCGGGGCGAAGTGGAGCAGGGAGTTGTAGAGGGTGGAGCCACCCTCGTCGCGTTCGCTCACGCCGACGGACAGCCAGACTCCCAGCCGGCTGGCGATCCCGGCGAGCAGGTCAGTAGCGGCGGAGCCGACGACTACGGCCTGATCGAAGAAGCGGGCGTACGCAGCGGTGGCGTTGGCATCCCAGGGCCGGGTCCGCCAGACCCAGTCCGGGTAGCCGGGGATGAACGCCTCGGGAAACGCAACCAGGCGGGCGCCCGCGCCGGCGGCCTGCTCGGCCAGGGCCGAGACCTTGCCGATCGTCGCGTCACGGTCCAGGAAGACCGGGGCGGCTTGCACAGCGGCCACCATCACCGATTCCATGGTCATTCTCCTGGTCCGGCGGCTGGCCCGGCCGCTGGCCTAGCGGTGGCTGATGTGCTGGCGGGTGGTCCGAGCTGTTCCAGGAATCGGGTCAGCAGCGCGTTGACGGCGCCAGGCTGTTCCATGTTGATCATGTGACCGGCGTCCGGCACGACGTGGTACTGCGCGGCGGGGATGCCCCGGGCCAGCACGGCCGACATCTCCCGGAAGCCCGGCACATCATGCTCGCCCACCGCCACCAGGACCGGCATGGCCAGCTCGTCGAGGGCGCACAGAGGGCGCGGCCCGGTTTCCAGATGCGGGTCAGGGCTGGTCCAGTGCTGGCCCGGATAGCCGGCGACCATGGCCGCCAGCGCGCTGGCCACCGCGGGCCGCTGGCGGGCGGCGGTGAACAGCGGGTGCGCCAGCCAGGCGGCCCGCCCGGCGAGGATCCCGCGCGCCTGGGCCTGCCGGGCTGCCTCATCCAGGGCCCCGGCTGATTCGGGGTCCCAGGAGACGCCGTCGAGCACCGCGTCCAGCAGCGCCAGGCCCCGGACCCGGCCCGGGGCGGCCAGCGCGGCCTGCATGACCACGCGCCCGCCGAACGACAGCCCGGCCAGCACCGCCGGCCCGATCGACAGGTGATCCAGCAGCGCGAGGAGGTCACCGGCATGGGTGTAGCCGTGGGCGGGGTCGAACGGCCCGGAGGCCCCGAAGCCGCGGCAGTCGTACCGCACCACCCGGAAACGTCCCGCGAGCTGCTCCACCTGGGGGTCCCACATGCGCATGTCCAGCCCGAAGCCATGCACGAGCACCACGGGCGGCCCGTCGCCGGATACCTCGTACGCCAGCCGGGCGCCCGGCCGCACGAGCACCCCCGCGGTGGTAGCCCGGCTCTGCTGATCCACGGCCATGGGGTGCCTCCCGGTGCGGGCGGGTGCCTGATGTCCCCGCATGCCCGCATCGTGGCCTGCCACAGCGGGCGGTCACATCGGTAGAGCCACCCAATCGGCCCGGCGGCCGCTACCCATCTAGCGCGGCGGAATACCCAGCTAGCTGAGCCCGGCGCAGGCCGGTCTTGGCCAGCAGGCTCGCCACGTGCTTTTCGACCGTGCGCGGCGACAGGAACATGGCCTCGGCGATTTCCCGGTTTCCGAGGCCCTGGGCGGCCAGCCTCAGCACGTCAGCCTCGCGTTCGGTCACGCCCAGCGCCCGAAGCTGGCCCGGCAGCTGCGGACTGCCCGGCCGGTGTCGCGGGACCGGCGCCCCGGCCCGGCGCAGCAGTTCCCGGCAGGCGGCCGCCACCCGGTCATGGCCGTGACCGGCGAAGAAACTGGCTGCCTCGCGCAGCCAGGCAGCCGGCTCACCCCAGCCATCGGCGAGGGCCGCCTCGGCCACCACCCTCCGGGCGTAGTGCCGGTACCAGGCGACCAGCGGGCCCATCTGCGCGTCCGCCGCCGCGAACGTGGCCGCCGCCAGCTCGGGCCTGCCCTCCCGGCCCGCCACGATGGCATCGGCGTACCCGAGCAGGGCACCGACCACCAGATGCCGGGTGCCGTGCGCGGACCGGACCCGGACCGCGGCATCACCGGCGTCGCGATCCAGCAGCGCGCCCAGCAGCGGCCACAGCCCCAGGAACGGCGGCGCGATCGTGGCCGGGGAGCTCAGCAGGAGCTCCGCCCCGGCTGCCATCTGGGCGTGGGCCTCCGCGAGGTGCTCTGCCACCATGGAAAACGTCGCCCGGCAGTGCCCCTGCGAGCAGCCCAGCACGTCCGGATCGTCAGGGGCGAGCGAGATCGCTTCGGCGATCCTGGCTTCCATGGCCTCCTGCTCGCCGCGGATCGCGTGCGCGGTGGCCTGGAAGATCAGCGCCATCGGCAACGTGGCCAGCCGGAACCGGCGCGACGCGTCCGCGGACCTGCGGGCGGCGGCCAGGGCCTCATCGGCGCGGAACTGCTTATTCAGCCCGGCTGCGATCTGCAGGTCCAGGGTGGCCGTCAGGGCCAGCGCGCCTTGCGCCACGGCCAGCTCGCGCGCCTGCTGCAGCCGGTCCACGCTCTCCGTACGCAACTGGTCGATCGTCCCCAGCTCATGCAGGGCCCGCAGCTGCCAGAGCCGCAGCCCGTGCGCACTGGCCACGGCCGCAGCCCTGGCGAACGCCCGTTCGGCTTCGTCCAGGTCGCTCTGCCGCGCGACCCGGCCGATCACCTCGAGCGCCTCGCAGGCCACTTCCGGGAGCCTGCCATCGTCGGCCGCCGCCAGCGCGGACCGCGCCAGCTCATCCGCCCCGGCCAGATCTCCGCGACCCGCTGCGACCTGCGCTGCGCAGGCATCCACCCGGGCCACGTCGGCGCCGGACGACCCGCGGGCCACCTCGACGCTGGCGGCCGCCTCCGCCCAGCGCGCGCCCACGATCGCCGCCCGCGCGATCCCCAGGTGCAGGACCGCCGCCCGGGTGGACACCGGGCCGGGGCCCAGCCGGGCGAGCAGCATCTCGCCCATGTCAATCGCCCGCTCGACCTGCCCGGACAGGGCGAACACCTCGGTCAGCGCCTCATCGACGCGACTGCCGGCCACAGGGTCGTGCGGGCCGGTCAGGTCGCGGGCCCGCAGCAGCGTGGCCTCGGCACTGGCCAGGGCACCCACGGCCAGATCACGCCGCCCGGCCTCGAGCAGGAGCTCGCCCGCCCGTGCCGTCTGGCCCGCCCCCTCGGCCAGCTCAGCGGCCAGCATGCACCACGTCCCCGGCAGGCCGGGATGCGCGGCTTCCACTGCAGCCAGGGCCTGGCCGGCCAGCAGGACCCGCTCTGGGGGCAGCAGCCCGGCCAGGACCGCCTCCTGAGTCAGCGCGTGCCGGAACCGGAAGCTCTCACGGTCGGCCGCGACGAGCTGCAGGCCCACTCCCCGCCGCAACGCCGCGACCACAGCCGCGTCGGCCAGGCTCGTGACCGGGCCCAGCAGTGCCCAGTCGAAACGCCGGCCCAGCACCGCAGCGGCGCAAATGACCCGGCGCGAATCCGCGTCCAGCCCGTCCAGGCGCCGCAGCACCGCATCGGCGAACGTGCCCGGCACCCCCGTCCCGGCCAGGGCCGTGGCCTGCCAGCTGCCGTCGCGCTCCGCCAGCGCCCCCTCCCCGATCAGGCCCGCCAGGACCTCCTCGATGAGGAACGGGAGACCCTCGGCCCGCTCCGCGACCAGCGACTGGACGGCGCCTGGCAGGTCAGCGGCGCCGACGCAGGCCAGCGCCATGCGGGCCATCGCCGCCCGATCCAGGCGGCCCAGTGGCATCACCGCCGCAGATCCGCGCCCCTCCAGCGTGCTGGCCAGCCCTGCCGCCGCACCGCCGTCCTCGTCGCGCAGGGTGCCCACACACAGCACCCGCTCCGCGGCCAGGTTGTCGGCCAGGTATTCCAGCAGGGCCAGCGTTTCCCCGTCCGCCCAGTGCAGGTCCTCGAGCACCAGCAGGCACCCGGCCGTGGGAGACAGCACCCGCAGCAGCCGCAGCACCGCCTCGCCGAGGAACACGAGCGACACCTCGGCTGGTGCCTCCTGCGGCCGCCGCCACTCCGGGACCAGCCGGCCCAGCGCGGGCAGAAAGGGGTCCAGCTCGCCGCCATCAGGCAGGCGCCCCGCGCGCCCGGCCGAGGCGAGCGCCTCGGCGTAGGGCCGGAACGGCGTCGGCACGCCGCCGGCCACCGATCTCCCGGCCAGGACCGCGAAGCCCCGGGCCCTGGCCGCCTGCACGGTCTCGCGGACCAGCCGCGACTTCCCGATCCCGGCCTCACCCGCGAGAAAAATCGTGCCGCCGCGGCCTGCCGCGGCCCCGGCCAGGGCAGCCTCCAGGTAGCGGACCTCCTCGTCCCGCCCCACGAGCACCGGACACAGCACCTGACGCACACGACCAGTATCGGTCCGTACTGCCTGGTAGGTCAGTAGGCGAGGCCAGGCTCACCGATCTGAGCCGATCGTGAGCACATGCCAGAACGAAGGCGTGGCCAGCATGGCAATCGAGAGGACCACCAGGATCTCGAGCGCATGCTGGCTGCCGGTGACCATCCCGGCCAGGCCGGCCAGGACGGCGAGCGTGCCGAGCACCGTGACGACCCGCCGGAAGACCACACCCGCGCGCGGCTGAACTGTCGTGTACAGATCGCCGGCCGCCAGGACCGTGCTGCCGATGCCGCAGACCAGCACCACGGCGGACGTGGCCCACGCGCTGGAGAGCAGGACCAGGCTCGTCCCGCTCAGGTACGCCACATACGCGATAACGACCACCACGATGGCGCCGCCCGATACCCCGTCCCTCCAGGTCGTACCCATGGGCAGCACCCCTCGGATTTCCGCTGAATGTGCTGCATCAAGTGTGCGCCCGGTGGTTTTCGCTGCCTTGACGGGACCCGGCGTTACCCGTTCTGCCGGAAGAGCCACTGCTGGGCCTGGTGCCCTACGCCCTGGTTGAGACCGCTCGTGCAGGACCAGTTGCTCCGGAAGCGGGTCGGGTCGTTCAGGTTCGCGGACTGGATGAGCTGGCCCTTGACGAGCAGGGTCATGATGAGACCGAACCCGTTGGCCTGCAGGTACCTGAGGAACCGGGGCGCAGACACCGGTGCGTTGTCCCAGCAGGCCCACGGTGCGTGGCCCCGGGCGTAGTCGGCCCACTCACCTTCGACGACCGGAGCATGCCCGCTGCGGGCGATATACCCGAACACCGAGTCCCACGTGCCGGGCTGGTGCACCCCCGGCGGGCGATGCTCGCTGTATTCGAGCGGCCCGTCACCGGTGATGTGATACTGCCACGCCTGGTTCAGGGTGGCACCCGCGCCGATCCCCTCGATCCAGAACAGGTTCGACGCGCGCGCGCGGACGTAGTCGGCCAGGGCCTGCATCCCGAGGTAGTGGCGACCGTGGCAGATGCCACCGTTTCGCCAGAACGCCCAGCCGCACGCGGAAAACTGCTCCGGCTCGTTATAGATGTCGAACACGACGCTGGGATCCCTGCCGAAGTGAGCAGCCAGGGAACCCCAGAACGCTTCACTGCGCCGCGTCGGCATGGACTCCGCGAGCTTGGCGCTGTCCAGTTGCCACTGGAGGTTCAGCACCACCACCAGGCCGCGGCGTTCCGCGAAGTGCACTTCGGTAGTGACCGCGTTGAGGAACGCCTGGCTGACGTGACCGGCGGGGCTGACCAGATTTCCCTGGCGGACCTGGAACCGGACCGTGTTCGCGCACCAGTCGTCCGCGGACGCGGTGATGTCCGCCTTATCCTGGGCCATCTCCGCCGCGTAATCGGTGTGGGCCAGGCCGGTGATGTTGATCCCGTATGGGATATACCGGCCCGTGGAGCCGGTGACGACCGTCCCTCTGACCCGGAACGGCCCCTTCTCGTGGTGGCAGGCTGCCGCGGCCCGGGCACTCGCCAGCCTCCAGGTTCCGGGCGTGGACGTGCCGCCGGTGCCAGCCACCAGGGCAGCCGCGAGTCCGGTGACCAGCGCGAGGATCAGCACCCGCCGCCCGGGACCAGCCGCCAGCGGATGACGCTTCGTCATCATCACGTCCCCCGTCAGTAACGGCAGCCCCTAGTCGGCTTGCACACACCAGGGGGTACATAAAGGCACACTCACCTCTGTTTACGCAATACCCCGGGACACCTCGCGCAGGCCGGCGATTGCTCCGTAAATGTCCGGCCGCTGGTCGTGGGGCTAGTGTGAGTGCAGGAGGCCGCGTTGAGATGCTGTACGTGTCCCTCTTGGGGGAGCAGGTAATCACCGACGACGGGACCGCCGTTCAGGCGCGTTCTTCGCGCACGGCTGCCCTCGTCGCGTACCTGGTCGCCCACGCGGGATCACCTCAGGCCCGGCAAGTTATCGCCGGGACGTTCTGGCCAGATTCGACGGACGCCCAGGCGCTGACCAACCTGCGCCGCGAGCTTCACCACCTGCGCCAGGTGCTCGGCGATGAACCCTCGCTCGTGGTGACCTCCCGGGACCTGTGCTGGCGTGACACCTCCACCTGCCACGTGGATGTGCGCACCTTCGCCATCGAGCGTGAAGCTGCCCTGGCGGCAGCGGCCGCCGGGGATAGCGAGGGAATTGTGGCCCATGCCACCGCGGCCGTGGACCAGTACCAGGGGGATCTGCTGCCCGGTGTGTATGACGACTGGCTGCTCGAGGCCCGGTCGGCGCTGCAGCGTGAGTGTGCGGATCTGTGTGACCTGCTGAGCGCCACCCGGGCGCGCACCGGGGACCTGACCGGGGCCGTGGATGCCGCGCGCCGCCGGATCCAGCTGCAGCCACTGGAAGAGGTCGGGTACCGGACCCTGATGCTGCTGCAGGCCGACCTGGGCGACCGGGCCGGAGCGGTCAGCACCTACCACCACTGTGCGTCAGTCCTGGAACGCGAGCTGGGCGTCCTGCCGGACCCGGCGATTCAGCAGGCCTTCCAGCGCCTGATGGCCCGCGGTGACCCGGCCGGCATCAGCCCGCAGGCCGTCCAGCCCGCCCCTGGTCGCTCCGGGCGCGCCGGAGGCCAGCTGATCGGCCGGGCCCGGGAGTACAGCGTGCTTCAGGATCTCTGGCGGGCCGCCGCCGGGGGCCAGCCTGGCCTGGCCCTCATCGGTGGCGGGGCAGGGGTCGGGAAGACCCGCCTCGCGGCCGAACTCACCGAGCTGGCCCGGATGCACGGAGCGGTCGTGACCAGCAGCCAGTGCTTCGGAACGTCGGGCCGGCTGGCGCTGGCGCCGGTGGCGGACTGGCTGCGGAGCCCCGCTGTCCAGTCAGCTGCCGCTACTCTCGACCCGGCCTGGCGGGCTGAAGTCGGCAGGCTGGTACCGAAGGAGGGCCGCGAAGAGCACGGGGCCGGCCCGCGGGCTATGGCCGACGCGTGGCAGCGCCATCGGTTCTTCGAGGGTCTCGCGCGGGCCCTGATCGCCGTCGGGCGGCCGACTCTCCTGGTCCTGGACAACATGCAATGGTGTGACCAGGAGACGCTGGCGTTCCTCACCTTCTTCCTGGGCCTGGCCGCCGGCACCCCGGTCCTGGTGGCCGGGACGCTGCGCAACGACATCCGCGACCAGGACCCGGAACTCGCGGACTGGATCGTGCGGATGCAGGCCACCGGGCTGCTGACCGAGCTTCCCCTGAGCCCGCTGGAAGCCGGCGACACAGCCCGCCTGGCCGAGGCCATCTCCGGGCGCCCCTTGCCTGCGGACCACGTGGACCTGCTCCAGGCCACGACGGGCGGCTTCCCGTTGTACGTCGTCGAGGCGGTACGCGGCAGCGTCGATCTCGGCAGCGCCCCGCTGCCCGCTGGTGGTCTCACGGCCGTCCTGAACAACCGTCTCGACCATGCCACCGCCCCCGCCCGGGAAGTGGCTGGCCTCGCGGCGGCGGTCGGGACGAACTTCACCCTCGATCTGCTCACCGAGGCGAGCGATCTCGACGCCGACATGGTCGTGGAGGCCGTCGACGAACTGTGGCGCCGCCGGATCATGCACGAGTTCGGTGATGGCTACGACTTCTCCCATGACCTGCTCCGCGAAACGGCCTACACCCACGTCAGCCCGCCTAAACGCTGGCTGCTGCACCGGCGGATCGCGCAGGCTCTCGAGTTGCTCCAGGCCGACGACATCGACGCGGTCTCCGCTCAGCTGGCCGAGCAGTACGCCCGGGGCGGCCGGCCTGCGCGGGCGGTGACCTACTACCGGCGCGCCGCCGATGTGGCGGCGGGCCGGTTCGCCCATGCCGAGGCGATCCGGCTGGACCAGCAGGCGCTGTCGATCGTTCGCAACCTGCCGGAGGGACGAGACAGGGATGCCCGCGAGCTCGAGGTTCTGGAAGCCATGGCCGCACCGCTCAACGCCAGGTACGGCTACTCGTCCCCCGAGCTGCAGCAGACTCTAGAGCGCTCGATTGCCCTGGCGGAATCACTGGGCCGCAAAGACTCGATCCTCACCGGCCTGGTCGCGCTCTGGGCGTCGCGGTTCGTTCAGGGGCGTATTGCCGATGGGTACCAGACAGCCACCCGGGCGCTGACCCTGGTCGACCCTGGCTCTCAGCTAAGCGGCCCTGCTCACTTCGCTGTCGGTGGATCGGCCGTCAGCCTCGGGATGCCAGCCGAGGGATTGCGTCATCTAGAACTCACGGCAAAGCTGGCGAGTGGTGCCATGATGCTGAGCGTCGGCACCAGGGCCGATGTGCAAGGCACAGCCTGGGCAGCGCACGCCCACTGGCTGCTGGGCCACGACAACGATGCCCTGTCCAGCTGTAACAGCGCCATCACGCTGGCCCGGGCGATCGGACACCCCTACAGCCTGGCGGTGGCGCTGGCCTACGGCAGCATCACCCACCAGATGCGCAGCGACCTGTCAGAGCTGAGGGGCACCGTCGCCGAGTTGAGGGCCCTGTGCGAGCGATACGGCTTCGCCTACTACCGCGAATGGGTGCTGATCCTGGACGGTTGGTCCCGGGCGGACGAGTCCGGCCTCGACCTCGCCCGGCAGGGCATCAGCAACCTCAAGTCGGCGGGTTCGCTGGCGCGCATGCCGTACTGGCTGTCGCTGCTGGCCGCGCTCTCAGCAAGGTCCGGCCGGCCCGACGCCGCACGAGCGACCCTCGACGCCGCCCTCGCTGCCGCGCATGCCCACGACGACGTGTGGTGGCTGCCCGAGGTGATGCGGATGCGCGCGGCCTGCGACGACGCGGAATCCGCCCTTTCCCGGCTGCGGTCCGCTGCGCAGCTGGCGGCGGCCCAGGGCAGTGTCGCACTGCTCCGGCGCTGCGAGCGCGACCTCGCCGCGCGCGGCCCTGGCGCCGCGTTTCCCGGCGTTCTCCCCGTGGCCTGAGCCGGTCGCACGGCCGCGAACGCTCCGCGAACGGTACCGGTCCTAGCGTCAGGCTGTCCTGACCGTCAGGGCGGCAGATCTGAAGGGGACCCATATGACTGCCACATCGGCCGACCTGGCCACCGAGGCTTACGAGCAGCTGGCCGCCGTCCTGCGCGGTGACGTGATCGGGCCGGGGGACTCCCGGTATGACGAGGCACGCGCCGTCTATAACGGCATGATCGACAAGCACCCGGCGGCGATCGCGCGCTGCCGGGACGCCGCCGACGTGATCGCCTGCGTCGGTTTCGCCCGCGAGCACGGCCTCGAGGTCGCGGTGCGGGGCGGCGGCCACAGCGCGGCCGGGCTCGGGGTGGCCGACGGCGCGCTGGTCATCGACCTGTCCCTGCTGCGCAGCACCACAGTCAGCCCGGAGAATCACACCGTCCGCGCCGACGCCGGATGCACCTGGGGAGACATCGACCATGCGACGGTGGCGTTCGGCATGGCCACCCCCTCCGGCTTCATCGCCTCCACCGGCGTGGCCGGCCTGACGCTCGGCGGCGGGATCGGGTACCTGTCCCGCCGCTTCGGCCTCACCGTGGACAACCTGCTGTCCGCCGACGTCGTGCTCGCCGACGGCACCTTCGTCACCGCCAGCGCGGACTCCCACCCCGACCTGTTCTGGGCGCTGCGCGGCGGCGGCGGGAACTTCGGCATCGTCACCTCGTTCACCTTCCGCTGCCACGACATCGGCGAGCACGGCACCATCATCGGCGGCCCGGTGTTCTACGACCTGGCCGACATGGCCGAGGTGATGCGCTGGTACCGCGAGCTGATCCCCTCGCTGCCCGAGGAACTGAGCGGCTGGATCGCGCTCCTGACCGTCCCCCCGGTACCCCCATTCCCCGAGGCGCTGTGGGGCCGCAAGGTATGCGGCATCGTCTGGTGCTACACCGGGCCCCACGACAAGGCCGATGAGGTGCTCGCCCCGGTCAAGACGCACGGCTCACCCCTGATGGTGGGCCTGGCGCCGATGCCGTTCAGCGCCCTGCAGGGCGCGTTCGACCCCCTCTACCCCGCGGGGCTGCAGTGGTACTGGCGGGCGGACTTCTTCAACGAGATCTCCGATCAGGCGATCGAGGTGCACGCCAAGTACGGCGCGATGCTGCCCACCGGCCACTCCACCATGCACATGTACCCCATCGACGGTGCCGCCAGCCGGGTACCCGAGAACGCCACCGCCTTCGCCTACCGCGACGGCGGCTGGGCCGGCGTCATCGTCGGCGTCGACCCCGACCCCGCCAACGCCGCCCTCATCACCGCATGGGCCAAGGACTACTGGGAGGAGCTGCATCCCACCTCCGCCGGCGGTGCCTACGTCAACTTCCTGATGAACGAGGGCCAGGACCGGGTCAAAGCCGCCTACCGCGGCAACTACACCCGGCTGGCCCAGATCAAGGACCGCTACGACCCCGGCAACACCTTCCACATCAACCAGAACATCCAGCCCGCCAGCAGGCCCGGCGCGTAGCGGAGCCGCTGGCGAGGGGCGTGATGCGCTCCTGCCCTGCCCCGGGCCTGGCCACAGTCCAGGCCCGGGGCCAGGCCGACGGCACCAGGACCGGGGCCCCAGCGAGCTGCGGGAGCTGCTGACCCGGTTCAACGTACCGTTCCACTTCCACGCTGCGGACAGTGAGGAGGCCCGCCGCCTCCTCGGGAACAGGGGCCTGTCCGCGGCGTGCCTTCCGGTCGTGATCCGCCACGACGACTACACGACGGTCCAGCCGACCTCCACCAACTGGGCCCGCGAGTCCCGCGGCCCTGCCCCCGACGCTCAGGCTAGGTTGATCCACATGCGGCGCAGATCCGTCTGGCCTGGCCACAGCGGACCGGTCTCGCGGCTGGCCTGGCTGCCTAGAGGACCACACTGGGGGGCGAACTGCCGTGAAGGGATCCTGCGCCGTCATCGCCTTCGCTGCCGCGCTGTGCCTTGCTGCCTGCTCGTCTTCTGATAATCACCGCGCCAGCGGAACCGCGACGTCGCCGGGCGCGTCACGGTCAGCCGGCGTGGCTGGCCCGGCCACTCCCCGGGCCAGCAGCATCGGGGCAGGCCAGGCGGACGCGAGCCCGGGCGCCGCACCGGAAAGCCGCTCGGTGACCATCGCAGCCGTAGGCGACACGATGCTCGGCAACACGCCCGACCTCCCCTCGGACCCCGAGGCCTACTTCGACCAGGTCGAGCCGATCCTCGGTTCTGGCGCCCAGATCGTCTTCGGCAACCTCGAAGGCACGCTCACGACCTCGACCATCAGCAAATGCGGTTCCGTGAAGCGCCGGCACAAGAACTGTTTCGCCTTCCGGGACCCGCCCGGTTACGCGCGTTACCTCAAGCGGGCCGGGTTCACCATCCTCAATGACGCCAACAACCACTCCTTCGACTTCGGCGCCACCGGCCAGGCCCAGACGGTCCGGGCGATCCACGCGGCCGGCCTGGCCCAGACCGGGCTGCCCGGGGAGATAACCGAGGTCAGGGCCAATGCGATCAAAGTCGCATTCGTG
This sequence comes from uncultured Actinomycetes bacterium, assembly GCA_963718305.1. Taxonomy (GTDB): domain Bacteria; phylum Actinomycetota; class Actinomycetes; order Streptosporangiales; family Streptosporangiaceae; genus RYN-230. The sequence goes on along the minus strand of CAVQZG010000014.1, from coordinate 10,992 downwards.
GCGTTCGCGCCTTACTCCTACGACGCGGATCTCCTCGACCTGCCCGCAGCGCGGGCCCTCATCGCGCACGCGGCCCGGGACGCAAACGTTGTCGTGGTCTACATGCATGCCGGGGCGGAGGGCTCCACCGCCGACCACGTGACCGACCAGGAGGAGGACTACCTCGGTGAGGACCGCGGCAACGCCGAGGCGTTCGCCCACCTGGCGATCGACGCAGGTGCCAGCCTGGTCATCGGGAGTGGCCCGCATGTGCTCAGGGGGATGCAGTTCTACAAGCACCATCTCATCGCCTACAGCATGGGAAACTTCGCCAGCTACGGCGACTTCGCTACCGAGGGCGACTTTGACATGAGCATGATCCTCCACGTGACGCTGTCGTCCGGGGGGCGGTTCAAGCGGGCCCGGATCTACCCCGTCCAGTTCACCGGGGAAGGCCAGCCGGTGCCCGGCGGGGGTGCCATCGCCTTCACCGCCAGGCTGTCCTCGGAGGACTTCGGCGCGAGTGCGGCGCGCATCCTGCCCTCCGGAGTGATCAGAACGCCACGGGCGCGCTGAGCACGGCCGCCCTGGCCCGGACGGTGGTCGCCCGGGAGGCCGCAAGATAGCCTTCGGGCCTATGGTGAAGCGCCCTGACCCCCTGGAGAGCACGCCACCTGCCTTCGACCAGGAGGCAGCCAGGCAGATCCTGCGGGAAGGCTTCGGCGTCGAATCGTCATCTCTCAGGCCGCTGGCGGGCGAGCGGGACCAGAACTTCCGGGCGGGCACCCCCGACGGGCAGCGCTTCCTGTTCAAGATCTCTAATCCGGCGGATGACCGGCCCGTACTGGAGATGCAGGCGGCCGCGCTCCGCCACATCGAGCGGGTGGATCCGGGCCTGCCCGTGATGCGTGCCCTGCCCACCGTGACGGGAGAATCCTGGGTCGAGGTGCCGGGGCCGGACGGCCGGAGCTACCCGGCCCGGCTGTTCACGTTCCTGCCCGGGCAGGTGACCGTGAACACGGCGCTCACCACCGAGGCGATCTGGTCCCATGGGCAGACCACGGCCCGCCTGGGGCGGGCGCTGCGCGGCTTTTTCCACCCGGCCGCCGACTACGAGATCCTGTGGGACATCACCCACCTGCCCAGGCTTCGTCCGCTGCTGGCCCATCTGTCCGATGACCTTCGCAAAGCCCAGGTGGAAAGGGTTCTGGACCGGTTCCAGGCGGTGGTCGCACCGGCGCTGCCCGGGCTGCGCGCCCAGGTGATCCACGGGGACATGAGCCTGGACAACGTGCTGCTGGGAGAGGACCTCCGGGTCAGCGGGATCGTGGACTTCGGGGACATGACCCACGCGCCGCTGGTCTGCGACCTCGCCATCACCATCGCTGATGTACTGCACGGCCGGGACGACGCCATCGAGGCCGCGGACGCGCTGATCCGCGGCTACGTGTCGGTGACACCGCTCGAGGACGAAGAGGCGGGCCTGCTCGCGGACCTGGTGACGGCCAGGCTGGCTACCGAGATCACGATCACCGCCTGGCGGCAGGGCCTCTATCCGGACAACGCCGCCTACGCCGCGAGCGGCGAGCCGGGGGCTCGTGCCATGCTGGACGCGATCGAGGCGATGGGGATTGACGCCGTCGCGCGGCGTTTCCGCGAGGCCTGCCGGGGGCTGCCCTACCGGACGTCGGCCACCAGCGATCTGCTGGAGCGCCGCCGCCGGGCGCTGCCCCGCTCGCCACTGTTTTACGAGCACCCCGTGCACCTGGTCCGTGGTGAGGGTGTCTGGCTGTTCGACGCCGAGGATCGCCGGTACCTCGACTGCTACAACAACGTGCCCGTGGTCGGCCACAGCCATCCCCGGGTCGTGCAGGCGGTCACGCAGCAGCAGCGGCTGCTGGCGACCCACAGCCGCTATCTGCACGAAGCCATCGTCGAACTCGCGGAGCAACTGAAAGCCACCCTGCCGCCAGCGCTGGATGCAGTCATGGTGGTGAACTCGGGCAGCGAGGCCAACGACCTCGCGTGGCGGATCGCCCGCGCGGCCACCGGGCGGTCCGGCGCGGTCGTGACCGCGTTCGCGTATCACGGGCTGACCGAGGCCACGCACGCCCTGTCCCCCGAAGAGTGGGCCAAGGGTGAGCAGCCTGGCCACGTCGCCACCATCCCCGCTCCCGACGGGTACCGCGGCCCGTACCGGCGGGACCAGGACGGATGGGCGCAGCGGTACGCCGCCCACCTGGACGACGCCGGCCAGGCGCTCGGCGACCACGGCCTGGCTGCCCTGTACCTGGACCCGGCCTTTACCGCCGACGGCATTCTGTCGCCTCCTCCCGCCTACCTGCAGGAAGCCGCCCGAAGGACGCGAGCGCTGGGTGGACTGGTGGTGGCTGACGAAGTACAGGCCGGTCACGGCCGGTCCGGGACGCACCTGTGGAGCTTCCAGGCCTCAGGGATCGAGCCCGACATGGTGGTGATGGGCAAGCCGATGGGCAACGGCTTCCCGGTCGCCGCGCTCGTCGTCCGGTCCAGCCTCCTCGAAGCCATTCCCGGAGAGGTCGAGCTGTTCAGCACGTTCGGCGGGAACCCGGTCGCCTGTGCGGCGGCGCTCGCGGTCCTGGCCACCATCGAAGACGAGGGCCTGGTGGCCAACGCCGCGGAAGTAGGCTCCTACCTCCGGCAGGGCCTGCTGACCCTGGCTGGACGGCATCCCCTGATCGGGGATGTCCGGGGCGAGGGTCTGCTGCTCGGCGTGGAACTGACCGGTGAAACCGGCGAGCCTGCGGCCGCGGACGCTCAGCGTGTGACCGAGGCCATGCGCGGCCGGCGCATTCTGCTCAGCGCGACTGGCCCGGCCGGGAACGTGCTCAAGATCCGGCCGCCTCTGGTGTTCCAGCGCGACCACGCCGACCTCGTGCTCGAGGTCCTCGACGAGGTGCTCGCGTCTTCCTGACCGGCCGCCGCGGGAACCAGAGGGCCTGGGTGACTGCAATGCGGCGATGTCCGTCAGGGTTACCTTGACGCCCGACCTTCGTCAGGGCTACCTTGACGACATGACGGGATCAGAGGTTTCTGTACCAGGTGCCAGCCGGCTCGAGGACTTGCACTGCTCGTTCTGTCTCAAGGACAAGGGCGCAGTCGCCAAGATCGTCGCCGGGCCGGGCGTCTACATCTGCGACGAGTGCGTGAATCTATGCCAGCAGATCATCGCGGGGGAGCCAGCCCGCGAGTTCACCGCCTGGAATGAGCAGTCAGACGACGAACTGCTCGCCAGCATGGCGCGGACCCAGGCTGTGGTCGCCCAGGTCGATGCCGCCATTCACGACCATGCCTCCGTCCTGCGCGGCCGGGGCGTCAGCTGGACCCGCATCGGCGAAGCACTCGGCGTGTCGAAGCAGGCGGCCTGGGAGCGGTTCTCCGGGGAGGACTGAACCACTCACCTGCCCGGCGGCCGGTAGATGTGCCCGACGACTCCGCATTCGAAGCTTCTGGCCTCGACGAGTTCCAGGCGCAGCGCCGCGGGCAGTTCCGCGAACAGTGCCTGCCCGCGGCCAACGGCCACCGGCTGGATGACCAGGCAGTACTCATCGATCAGCCCCTGCGCGGCCAGGGCCGCGGCAAAGCTCGCGCCACCGTGCGCGACGACATCCGGCCCTGGCTCCCCCTTCAGCGCGGCGATCTCCGCTCCCAGGTCACCGCGGGCTATCCGGGTGCTGGGCCAGGAAGCCTCGGTGAGCGTCCTGGAGAAGACGACCTTGGGAATGTCGTTCATCAGCGCCGCGTACGGCCCCGATGCGCGCGGCCAGTAGGCCGTACATGCTCAGGCCCAAGTGCTGGGAGCGCCTCGTCTGGGACCGCCGATCAGGAGAGTGGCGACTCCGAAGGCAAGGAGGCAGCTATCCGGCGGGCACAGGTGACAGCCGAGCAGTCGGTGGTGTTCGACCTCCACGTCGTAGACGACACCGGTATGCACCGCGACGGCCTGTCTCATCGCCATGCCCCGGATCCGCTCCGGGCGGCCCGCTTCGCGGCTGGCCGCCACCAGCGGATCGCAGTGCACCCCGGCCCAGAGCACGTCCAGGTCGCCGAGCAGGGCCCGCAACCGCTCCTGTCCCGGACCGCCAGCCAGGAACACCTCGTCGAGGATCAGGAAGGCTCCGCGACTGGCCATGACCGCGAGGCCCTGGTACCAGATCTCCTCGAGGGCCCGGAACTCCGGCTTCACCGTCACGGTGCCGTCTGGCTCCAGCACGAGCCCGGATCGTGGATCCGCTCCCCGGCCGGGGAGAGCCTCGGCCAGGACGTCCGTGCCGAAGGTGAGCCACCGCCCCGGAAGGACGTCCTGCAGGGCCCGCGCAATCGAGGACTTCCCCGAGCTAGAGCCGCCGTTCAGCACGATCACCTGAGTCATGAGGCCTCGCGATGGTAGAGGGTCCGGACGACCATAAGGCCAGCGGCCGTCGGCCGCGCTGTCAGCATGAAGTGCACGTGATCAATATCCCGGTGCTGATCAGGATGCGTCGTGGGCCCGGGCCCGCGGCGCGCTCGCCGCCCAGTGTGCCGGGTATCGTGCGGACTGTGCCGTTTAGCACGGCCGAGGATCTCGGGGGGCTGCTGGAGCGCGAGCGCGAGCTGCGGATGCTGCGCGCTGGGCTCAGCCGGGCATGCACCGGAGACGGCGCCCTCCTGCTCATCGAAGGCCCACCTGGCGTCGGCAAGACCGCATTGATCCGCGGAGCACGGGCGCAAGCCGAGCAGGCGGGCATGCTGGCGCTCGAGGCGACCGGCTCGGAACTCGAACAGCCCTTCGCCTTCGGCGTGCTGCGCCAGTTGCTGGAACCGGTGATCCGCCAGCCGCCCGGGCATACCGACCTGTTCGCCGGGGGGCCGGCCCTGCGGCCCGCCTGTTCGAGCCCGACGAACACCTGCCGCCCAGCGCCGACATAGGGTTCGAGGCGTTGCACAGCCTGTACTGGCTCATGGTCAACATCGCCGACCACACCCCGGTCCTCGTGTCAGTGGACGATTGCCAGTGGGCCGACCGCGACTCGCTGCGCTTCCTGGCCTATCTCGCCCAGCGCATAGAGGGCCTCGGCATCACGACGGTCCTCGCCGGCCGGCCGCCCGGTCTGGCCGCCGAGGCCGAGGCCGGCTCTCTCTGGGCCCAGCTGGCCTCCCGCCCCGCCGCCACTGCCCTGTACCCGCCGCCGCTGAGCGAACGCGCCACGATCAACTGGACCCGGCAGCACCTCGGGACCGACGCCGACGAGGAGTTCTGCCGCGCCTGCCACAGCGCCACCGGCGGCAACCCCCTCTTCCTCCGCGAACTGCTCCGCACCCTCGACGCCCAGGGCATCGAGCCGTCAGCCGCCACTGCGACCCAGGTCCAGGCGGTGGGACCAACCGCGGTGCGCCGTTTTATCGTGTACCGGCTCGCCACGCTCGGACCGGAAGCCGGAAGCCTGGCCCGGGCCGTCGCGGTGCTCGGCGATGATAGTGAGGTCCCGCTGGCCGCCCAGGTGGCGGCCCTGAGCCCGGACGCAGCCCGGCAGGCCGCCGATGCCCTGGTCCGGGCCGGCCTGTTCAATCCAGCCGAGCGCCTGGGGTACGTGCACCCGGTCGTCCGGGCCGCGCTGTATGAGGATCTCCCGCCCGGCGAGCGCCAGGCCCGGCACGCTGCGGCGGCCGGGATCCTGGCCGCCGCAGGCGCGCCCGCCGAACGCGTCACCGCCCAGCTGCTGCTGACCGCCCCGAACGGCGATCACCAGCGGATCACCACGCTCCGGTCGGCCGCGGCCAGCGCTGCGCGCCGCGGCGCTCCCCGCGCGGCGGCCACCCGGCTGCAGCGCGCGCTGGCCGAGTCCCCGGCTGAGCAGGAGCGGGCTGAGATCCTCACCGAGCTGGGCCGCTGCGAGCTAGCCACGCTGCAATTCGGGGCGGCCGAAAACCATCTACACGCGTGCCTAACGTCCGGTGCCGCGCTGGCCACCCGAGCCGACGCGGGGTCAATGCTGGGACGGTGCACGATCGTGTCCGGCGGCCGGTCAGCCCAGGTCGCGGCCGACGCACTCGCGTCGCTGGCCGAGGAACTCCGCCCGATCGACCCGGAGCGTTCGCTCGAGCTGGGCTCTGAGCTGCTGATGCTCACCACCGCCGTTCCGCGGCTGCGCTCAAGCCTCCCCGCCCAGCTCACCCGCTTCGACAAGCTGTCGGGAGGCCACCCTGGCTTCGCCGCGATCGCGCGGGTCATCCGGGCTCAGGAACGGTTCTTCCACGGAGGGCCGGCCGCCGAGGCGGTGGCAGAGATCCAGGCGGTCCTGGAGACCGGCCCGCCGTCGCGGACGCAGACGGATGCCCTGTTGATCGGCCTGCTGACGCTGCGCTACGCGGAGCAGTACGACCTGGCCATGCGGCTGCTGGAGGTCGCGCTGGAAGGAGCCCGCCGCGAAGGGCATGCGACCCGGCAGGGCCTCATCCATGGTCAGCGGGCCATGATCGCCCTGGCCCGGGGGTCGATTCATGACGCCCAGGTCGAGGCGGACACCGGACTGCTGCTCGTGGAGGAACCGCACTTCGCGAACGTGCAGCTCGTCGCGGTGGCGATCGGCGCGCACGTCGAGCGGGGCGAGCTGGACGCCGCCGACGCGCTGGCCAGGAGAGTTACCCCGGCCGCGATCGCTGAGGATGGCACCTACATGCCCGCGTTCCTGGACGCCCGCGGGTGCTTGCGGATCGCCCAGGGCCGGTCCGAAGACGGCGTCGCCGACCTGCTCTGGGCGGCCGGCTGATGGTGAAGTCGCGGGGCCTGCCGTGGCCGGGCGACTGGCGGATCCACGCCGCTCCGGCGCTGTCCGCACTCGGCCAGCACGACCTGGCCGACCAGCTCGCCCGCGAGCAGCTCGCGCTCGCCCGGCGGGTGGGCGTCCCCGGCGCACTGGGCACGTCGCTGCACGCCGCGGGCCTGGTGGCGGGCGGGGCCGAGGGGCAGGCGATGCTCTTCGAAGCCGTGGCGACGCTGGAGCATAGTCCCGCGCGGCTGGAGCTGGCGCATGCGCTCGCCGACCTGGGTGCCCAGCTAAGCCGCGCACACCGCCGGGCGGAAGGCCGCGACGCCCTGCGCCGGGCCATCAAGCTGGCAGGCGAGTGCGGCGCCCTGGCCCTGGCCGAACGCGCCCTGGCCGAGCTGCACGCCGGGCCTGGCCGCCGCGCGCGGACCGAACTGACCGGGCCGTCCGCACTGACCGCCGCGGAGTGGCGGGTGTGCCGGGAAGCGGCCGCGGGGCAGACCAACCGGGAGCTTGCCCAGGCCCTGTTCGTGACCGAGAAGACCATCGAGCGGCACCTCAGCAGCGCCTACGCCAAGCTCGGGATCCGGTCGCGGTTCCAGCTGGCGGCGGCCATCGGCGAGTAGCCACCCGGGCCCTTCCCGCTGGCCGGCAGCTCCTCCCGGGCTGCGCCACAGGAAATGCGCCACCGGAAAACGGTAGGGAAAACACTCGGGGATCCCCGCTTGTGAGTGGTCCCGCTTCCCCGGCACGTTGGCATGAAGCCCACGTAACCAGCGGTGATACCGCTCCAAGAGGAAGACTCCGTCATGACCGGTGCGCTCTACAGTCTGGCGCGGTTCTGCGCCCGCCACCGTTACCTCGTCGTCTCCGCCTGGCTGATCGTAACGGTCGTCCTGGTCGGCGTGTCACATCAGCTCGGCAACCACACCAGCGACGACCTGACGCTGCCCGGTACGGGCAGCCAGCAGGCCACCGACACGCTCAGCAAGTCGTTCCCCGACCAGGCGAACGGGTCCAGCCCGATCGTCCTGCACGTCGGCCAGGGAAAGCTGACCGACTCCCAGTACGCCAGCGCGGTGAACCAGGCGGCGGCCGACGTGGCCAAGGCCCGCTACGTGGCCTCGGTGGTCAACCCGCTCACCTCGCAGGGCGCCTCTGCGCTCAGCAAGAACCAGGCGACCGGCTACCTGTCGGTGACGCTGTCGGTCAGCCCGGGGGCGCTGTCCGAGAGTGACGCCCAGACGATCATCAACGCGGCGGCCAGGCCGGCCCAGGCGGCCGGAATCCAGGTGCAGACCGGCGGCCAGCTGGGCCAGAAGGTGTCCACCCCGTCCACCGAGTCCAGCGAGCTGATCGGGATCATCGCCGCGATGGTGATCCTCACGTTCGTGTTCGGGACCGTGGTGGCGATGCTGCTGCCGATCCTGACCGCGATCCTCGGCCTGGCCTCGACGCTGTCGATCGTCACGATCCTCAGCCACGTCACGACCGTGTCCACGGTGGCGCCGACCCTGGCCACGATGATCGGGCTGGGCGTCGGGATCGACTACGCCCTGTTCATCGTGACCCGGCACTTCCGCGGCCTGGACGCTGGCCTGGACGTGCGGGAATCGCTGGCCCGCGCGGTGGCGACCTCCGGCGGAGCGGTGACCTTCGCGGGCGGGACGGTGACCATCGCGCTCGTCTCGCTGGCGGTGGCCCGCATCCCGCTGGTGACCACGCTGGGCCTGATGGCCGCGATCGCGGTGGTGGTCGCGGTGCTGGCCGCGCTGACCCTGCTGCCCGCGCTGCTCGCGATCACCGGCCCGCACATCAACTCGCTGCGGGTCCGCGGCCGCCATCCCAAGCACGATGCCGCGGCGGGCGAAAAGAAGGGCCTGTGGGCCCGGTGGGCGGAAGGCGTCGCCCGCCGCCCGATAGTCGCTGGACTGGCCGCCCTGGCGATCCTCATCCCGCTGGCGACCCCGCTGTTCTCGCTGAACCTGGGCCAGAAGGACGTCGCCGCGCTGCCCACGTCGACCACCGCGCGCCAGGCCTACGACCTGCTCTCGGGCAACTTCGGTCCGGGGGTGAACGGGCCGCTGCTGATCGCCGTGAAGCTCGGCTCCCCCGCGCAGCCCTCCGCCACGCAACCCGCCCCGTCCGGCACTGACCCGCGAGCCACCGACCCGCGGCTGCAGAAACTGGAGCAGGACGTCTCGAAGACCAAGGGAGTCGCGGCGGTCGCGCCGGTGCAGATCGACAAGGCCGGGACCACCGCCTACTTCAACGCCATCGCCACGACCGGCCCGTCCGAGCAGGCCACCACCGACCTGGTGAGCACGCTGCGGTCCACCGTGATCCCGGCGGCGCAGAAGGGCACGGACCTGAAGGCCTACGTGGGCGGGACCACGGCCGGCTATGTCGATCTCGCCTCGAACATCTCCAGCAAGCTCCCGCTGCAGATCCTGGTCGTGATCCTGCTCAGCTTCCTGCTGCTGACCCTGGCGTTCCGCACCGTGGTGATCCCGGTCCAGGCCGCCCTCATGAACGTCCTCTCGATCGGCGCCGCCTACGGCGTGCTGACGGCACTGTTCCAGTGGGGCTGGCTGCACGGCGCGATCGGCCTGCAGAGCGCGGTCCCGATCGTTTCCTACGTGCCGTTGTTCATGTTCGCGATCCTGTTCGGGCTGTCGATGGACTACGAGGTGTTCCTGGTCAGCCAGATCGAGGAACACGTGCACGAGGGCCAGGACAACAAGAACTCGGTGGTCTCTGGGCTGGTCACCAGCGGGCGGGTCATCACGGCGGCCGCCACGATCATGGTGTTCGTGTTCGGCAGCTTCGTGCTCAACGGCGATCCGACCGTCAAGCAGTTCGGCATCGGCCTGGCCGTGGCCGTGCTCCTGGACGCCACGATCGTCCGCTGCCTGCTCGTGCCCGCGCTCATGGTCCTCATGGGCAAGGCCAACTGGTACCTGCCCCGCTGGGTTGACCGCCTGCTGCCCCGGATCAGCATCGAAGGCGCGGAGTACTTCCAGGCCCGCGACGCCCGCGAGGCCGCCGGGCAACTCCATGCGGCACATCCGGTGCAGTACGCCGAGCCCGAGACAAGCCAGCGCCAGTAAGCGGAGCTACCGGATAACCACCGCTCCACGTCGGTGGGCCGCCACCTCGGTGGCCCACCGGCGAGGTTACGCCAGGCCCGGCCGCTACCTGGAAGACACGGCCGGTTAGCCGGACGGACGCTGATTGAAGGTGCCGAGCCCGGGGATACCGGTATGGCGCGCGATCAGCCGCGTACGAATGTCTGGAGGGCCGATGCGCATCAGCGACGTACTTCGTGTCAAGGGCAACCAGGTCGTCACCGTCACCCCGGACACCACAGTGCGGCAGCTCCTGGCGGTCCTGGCCGAGTACCGGATCGGTGCGGTCGTTGTCTCGCACGACGGCACCGCGGTCGACGGAATCGCCAGCGAGCGCGACATCGTCCGGGCGCTGTCCCGGCGGGGCGCCGCGGTGATGTCTGACCCGGTCACGGCTATCTACACAGCCGAGGTGCATACGGTCACGCCGCAGACCCCGATCGAGGAGGTCATGCGCATGATGACCGAGCGCCGGGTGCGGCACGCGCCGGTCGTGGCCGATGACAGCCTGCAGGGGATCGTCAGCATCGGTGACATAGTGAAGATCCGCATCGGCGAACTCGAAACCGAGCGAAGCGCATTGACCGACTACATCACCGGTACCCGCTAAACGCGCCGGCTCGGCCCGCAGACGCCGGCCTAGCCACTGAGGCGGGCCCGCACCCCGTGCGCAAGTAGGAAGACGAAAATAGCCTGGCGTGGTGTGCGGCTTCCGATCAGGGGCGGCGGCCCGCCAGGACGCAGAACTCGTTCCCCTCTGGGTCGGCAAGACAGACCCAGCTCTCATCGCCGGTTTGGCCGACGTCGGCGGGCCGGGCACCTAGGTCGAGCAGGCGACGGACCTCTTCGTCCTGCTCCCTGTCGGCTGGGCTGACGTCGAGGTGGAGCCGGTTCTTGACGGTCTTGCCCTCGGGCACACGTGCGAATGTCAACGTCGGTGGCACTGGGCCAAGGTGGTTCTTGCCTTCAGGCGCCATAGGGGAGCCAATTGTGACAATTCCGTCGTCTTCGTCTTGCACCTCGTAGTCAAGGACCGAGCACCAGAACCGGGCCAGACCGTTGGGATCGGCACAGTCGATCGCAAGCTCGGTGAACTTGCT
>CAVQZG010000013.1:0-64511 GCA_963718305.1 uncultured Actinomycetes bacterium | reverse complement strand
AAGCGTAGAATTCAACGCACGATGAATTCAGTGCCGGGCAGCCGGGTACCGGAGGAGGCCGCCCATGTGGGCGATGATCGTGAAGGAGTTCCGGCAGCTGCGCCGCGACCGGCGCACGCTGGCCATGATGATCGTGCTGCCGGTGGTGCTCCTGGTCGTGTTCGGCTACGCCGCCAGCTTCGACGTGTCCGCCATCCCGGCCGTGGTGGCCGGCCCGCAGGCCGCCCGGACGCCGGTGCGCGCGCCGTTCCAGGTGGTGCAGCGCGGCGCCCTCCGAGGGCGCCGCCTGGGCCGAGGACCAACTGCGCGACGGTCACGCCGCCGTGGCCGTGGTGACGGGCGCGAGGCCCCTGGTCCTGATCGACGGCAGCCAGCTGTTCACCGCCAAGGCGGCGCTCGCCGCGCTGGACAGTGCGAGCCCGACGTTCTCCGGGCGCGGCGGCTTTGCGCCCGGCGGGGAGCCGGCCAGCGCCCCCCGGGTCAGGGTGCTGTACAACCCCGGGCTGAAGACGTCCTACATCATGATTCCGGGCCTGGCCGGGGTGGTCCTGGTGTTCGTCGGCATCATCATCACCAGCCTCGGCGTGGTCCGGGAACGGCAGACCGGGACCCTCGAACAGCTCGCGGTGATGCCGCTGCGCCCGCGTGACGTCTTCCTGGGCAAGATCGCCCCGTACTTCGCGGTGGCCGCCGCGGACCTGGCCCTGGTGCTCGCGGTCGGGGTGGCCCTGTTCGGGGTGCCGTTCCGGGGCTCGTACGCGGTGTTCGCGCTGGGCGCCCTGCTGTTCCTGTTCGTCACGCTGGGCATCGGCGTGCTGATCTCCAGCGTGTCGGAGAACCAGGGCCAGGCCATCCAGATGGCCTTCATGTTCACCCTGCCGCAGGTGCTGCTGTCCGGCCTGATCTTCCCGTTGTCCTCGATCGCGGTCGGGGTGCGCTGGATCTCCTACCTCCTGCCGCTGACCTACTTCAACGAGATCTCCCGCGGGGTCATGCTGCGGGCCGAGCCGATCGGGCCGCTCTGGGCGCCGCTGCTGTTCCTGGCGCTGCTAGGCCTGGTCGTGATGACGCTCGCGATGCTGCGGTTCCGGAGCTACCTCGGCCCGGCCGGGTCCGGCGGCCGGCCGGGCGGGCAGGCCGCGCCCGGCGCGGCGGGCACCCCGGACCCGGCCACCGCGGGGGCCCGGTGAACGTCCCGGACGGCGCCTGGGGGACCCGCGCCGTGACCGTCCGCTACGGTCACCGGCTGGCCCTGGACGAGGTGACCTGCCAGGCCCGCCCTGGTCAGGTCAGCGCGGTGGTCGGCGGGGACGGGGCGGGCCGGACCACGCTGCTGCGCTGCCTGAGCGGGGCCATCGCCCCTGGCGCGGGTACGGTCACGCGCCCGCCGCGGATCCAGGTCGGCTACCTGTCCGCGGGCTCGGGCACGTACCCCGACCTGACCGTGGCCGAGAACCTGGCCTTCCGTGCGGCCGCCTACCAGGTCCCGGCGGGCACGGCGGGCCCGCGGATCCAGGAGTACCTGGACCGGACCGGGCTGGCGGGCGCGCGGGACCGGCTGGCCGGGCGGCTGTCCGGCGGGATGCGCCAGAAGCTGGGCGTCATCGCCGCGATGCTGCACCACCCGGCCCTGCTGGTCCTGGACGAGCCGACCACCGGGGTAGACCCGGTCAGCCGCGCTGACCTGTGGTCGCTGATCGCGCGCGCCGCCGCCGAGGGTGCCGCGGTGGTCTTCTCCACCAGCTACCTCGACGAGGCGGAACGCGCGGCCCACGTCCTGGTCCTGGCGGAGGGCCGGGAACTGGCCGCAGGTGCGCCCGGGCAGATCGCCGCGGCCATGCCCGGCCGCCTCGAGGTGACCGGCACGCGGCCGGCCGGGCCGGCCGGGGCGCGGTCCTGGCGGCGGGACGGCCGCTGGCGGGTCTGGCGGCCGGAGGGAGACGGGGACGCCGCGGGCGGGTCCGGTGACCCGGTCCAGCCCGACCTGCAAGACGCGGTCACGGTCGCGATCCTGGCCCGGGAGCTGGCCCGTGACCGCGAGGGCGGGCGCGAGGGCGACCCGGCCCGGGCCCCGACGGCCAGGGAGGGACGCTGATGAACGACCACAGCCCGCTCGCGGAGTGCCGGGCGGTAAGCCGCCGGTTCGGCCAGTTCACCGCGGTCGACGGGGTCGACCTCCGGCTGGGCCGCGGCGAGGTGGTCGGCCTGCTGGGCGCCAATGGGGCGGGCAAGACCACCCTGATCCGGATGCTGCTCGGGCTGCTGTCCCCGACCGCCGGGCAGGTCCGGCTGTTCGGCGGCCCGCCGTCCCGCCCAGCCCGGCGGCGCGTCGGGTACGTGCCGCAGACCCTGGGCCTGTACGACGACCTCACGCCCGCGGAGAACCTGGCCTTCTCGGCGTCCGTGTTCGGCCACGGCACCCGGGCCGAACTGCCCGGATCACTGCGCGGATACCGCCGGGTCCTGGTCGGTGACCTGCCGCTGGGCGTGCAGCGGCGGGTCGCGTTCACCGAGGCCCTGGCGCACCGGCCGGACCTGCTCATCCTGGACGAGCCGACGTCGGGCGTGGATCCGCTGGCCCGGGCCCGGCTGTGGGAGACGATTACCGACGCGGCCCAGGCGGGTGCCGGGGTCCTGGTCACCACGCACTACATGGACGAGGCGGGGGAGTGCGGCAGACTGGTGATCATGGCAGCAGGGCGGGTGGTCGCGACCGGGACGGCGGCCGAGATCATCGGGGATGCCCGGGTGAGCGTGGTCGAGACCGGCGCCTGGGCCGCGGCGTTCGCCGCGCTGGAAGCGGCCGGGCTGCCGGCCGCCCTGGCGGGCCGGGCGCTGCGGGTGCCCGGCGCCAGCCCGGCCGGGGTCCGGCAGGTGCTCGGCCCGGTGCCCGCGCGGGTCAGCGAGGCCCCGGCCACGCTGGACGAGCGCTTCTTCCAGCTCACCCAGGCCGGACGCGGTTCCGGAGCGGACCGGGCGGCCGGATGACGCCGCGGAGCCGCGGCCCGGCCAGATCGTCCGGCCGCACGGGCCGCCGGGGCGGGGACAGCGGCACCCGGGAGGCGATCCTGGACGCCGCCCGGAAACGGTTCGCCGGGCACGGCTATGACGGCGCCACGATCCGCGGCATCGCCGCGGACGCGGGAGTGGACCCGGCCCTGGTCCACCACTTCTACGGCACCAAGGAACGCCTGTTCGCCGCGGCCATGCGGCTGCCGGTGGTGCCGGGCGAGCTGATCAGCACCGCGCTGGCCGCCGGGGCCGCCGATCCCGGGGGCAGTCTCGGTGAGCACCTGGTCCAGGTGGCGCTGAGCGCCTGGGACGTCGCCGAGATCCGTGACATGTTCCTCGGCCTGCTCCGCTCGGCGGCCACCAGCGAGCAGGCCCTGGTCATGCTCCGTGAGTTCGTCACCGAGGCCATCGTGGGCCGGCTGTCCGGGGCCGCGCAGACGGCGGACCCGGCGCAGGCCCGCTACCGGGCCGCCCTGGTCGCCAGCCAGGTGGTCGGGCTGGGGCTGGCCCGGCAGGTGCTGGGGCTGGAACCGCTGGCCAGGGCGGGCCGGGCCGAGCTGGCCGCCGCCATCGGGCCCACCCTGGACCGCTATCTCGGCGGTGACCTGGGCCCCTCGGCCAGCCGGGCGGAGCCTGGCTAGCCGGCGGGCGCGGGCTTGCGGCCGACCCCGCCGTAGGCGGTGGACCGCAGGCCGGTGCCGAGTGATCGCGACAGGCTGGCTGAAATCCAGCGTCGCGGCCTGGGCCAGGATCGCGTCCGGGTCGCGCGCGTCGGCGGCGATGAAACTGGTGGCCCCCTCGCTGGTGACCGGCAGCAAACTCGTCGCGTGCCGGGCCACGATCGGGTCATGGTCCACGTAGACGATCCGGGCGTCCGCGGCGGCCCGCTGCGCCGCCTCGTGGGTATGGCCGGCGGTCGGAATTCCGGTGAAGATCAGGGCGGAAGGTAAGACCCTAGAAACTTTCCGCAACGAAGACCGCTACCCCCCGGCTCCCGACCAGGACCGGGCCGCCTGGCCCGGCGCGGCAACCCTCAGCCAGGCTGGCACCGTATTGCAGGATAAGAGTCATGTGCCTAGGGTCGCGTAGGGGGACATAACACGATGATGCGTAGATTTGCGGCGGAACTGCTCGGAACCGGGCTCCTGGTCTTCTTCGGGGTCGGGGTCGCCACCCTGAACTTCGGGTTCAAATTCGACGGCGGCAGTGTCGCGGCCGGCGTGGTGGCCACGGCGTTCGCGTTCGGCCTGGTGCTGCTGGCCCTGGCCTATGTGCTCGGCCCGATCTCGGGGTGCCACGTCAATCCCGCGGTCACCATGGGCGCGGTGCTGTCCCGGCGGATCTCGCTGACCGAGGCGGCGGGCTACTGGGTCGCCCAGTTCATCGGCGGCATCCTCGGCGCCCTGCTGCTGTGGGGGATGTTCTCCACGTCGCCCCTGTACAGCCGGTCGGCTACCGGACTGGGCACGAACGGCTGGGGGGCGGCGTCCGACATTCACATCGGGGTGGGCGGCGCCTTCCTGGCCGAGGTGGTGCTGACCGCGCTGTTCGTGTTCGTGATCCTCGGGGTGACCGGCAAGCTCGGTAACACCGCCACGGCGGGGGTGGTCATCGGGCTGTCGCTGACCGTCGTGCACCTCATCGGCATCCCGATCACCGGGACCTCGGTGAACCCGGCGCGCAGCCTCGGGCCGGCGCTGATCGTCGGCGGCACCGCGCTCAGCCAGGTGTGGCTGTTCATCGTGGCGCCGCTGGTCGGCGGGGTGGTCGCGGCCGGCCTGCACTGGCTCATCTTCCCGCCGAGCCCGGGATCGGTGGATACCCAGCAGGCCGAGGTCGCGGAGGAGGCCGCGGAGCGGCGCTCAGCCTGAGCTCCCGGTCACCTGGTCAGCCTGGCGGGGCAGGCCGCTGCCGCTCTTCGGCCACCCGGCGCAGCGCGGCGCGGCGGGCGCTGCGGATGTGCCGGCGGGCCGCGGCCCTGGCCTGCGCGGGATCGCGCGCGACCAGCGCGTTCACGATCTCGGCGTGTTCCCGGACGGACCGGGCGGGCCGCCCGGCCACCGACAGCGTGGTGTCCATGCTGCGGCCCAGCATCTCCTGCAGGATCGACTGGGTCATGGTCAGGAACCGGTTGCTGGCGTATTCGGCGATCTGCAGGTGCAGCCGGGCGTCCATGGCCCGCAGCTGCTGCGCTCCGGCCTGCCCCCGCACTGCCTGCTCGTGCTGCTCGAACGTGGCGATGAGGCTGGCCAGCTGCTCGTCACTGGCCTCGGTGGCGGCCCAGCCGGCGGCGGGCACCTCCAGCACCTCGCGCATGGCGAACAGCTCCTCCAGCCCGACCTCGCGCAGCCGGGAGAACCGCTGGATGGCCCGCTCGCCCTCGTCGGGCGCGGCCACGAAGACGCCCTTGCCGTGCCGGACCCGGACCACGCCGCGGGTCTCCAGCGAGCGCAGCGCCTCGCGTACCGAGGCCCGGCTGACGCCGAGCAGGTCGCACAGCTCGCGTTCCCCCGGCAGCCGGTCGCCGGGGGCGAGCTCGTTGCCCGCCACGAACTGCTCGATCTGCTCGGCGACCCGGAGGAACAGCGGCTCGTGCGAGCCCATCCACCGCCAGCCGACCGGGGCCGGCCCGGCTGCGCCCGGACCCGGCCGGGCTCGATCCGGCCGCGGGCGGGCCGGCCTGGCCGACGGGCAGCCCGGCCTCGCTGGCGGGCAGGCCGGCTTCGCTGGCGGGCTGGTCGGGCATGGTGACTCCTACGCGCTGGGGTATAGCCGGGTCAGCGCGAATTCCCGGTGGCCAAGGGCTTCCGCACACGTGAGGCGCCCGTTGATGGTGCGATCGATGACATCTTCCAGCCTGTCGCCCGCCGCCGCCAAGTCATAGTCCAGCTGGAGCAGGCCGGACACGTCCACATCGATGTGCTCGCTCATGGTGGCCTGGGTCAGCGGGTTCGCGGTGATCTTGATAACCGGCTCGACCGGATGGCCGACCACGTTGCCCTGGCCGGTGGGGAACAGGTGGATGACGGCTCCCGCCGCCGCGGTCAGCGTGATGAACTCGGCCGCCGCGCAGGACGTGTCCATGAAGTTGAGCCCGGCCCGGCTGGGCCGCTCGGCCGGGGCCAGCGCGTCCACCACCGGTGCGGTCCCGGTCTTCTGGATGTTGCCGAGCGCCTTTTCCTCGATGGTGGACAGGCCGCCCCGGATGTTGCCCTGGGTCGGCTGGGAGCCGAGCAGGTTCGCCCCGGTCCGCTCGACCAGGGCGAAGTAGTCGTCGAAGAAGGCCTGGAACTTCTTGCGCACCTCGTCGCTGGCGCACCGCTCCGCGATCAGGTGCTCGCCCCCGGTCAGCTCGGTGGTCTCGCCGAAGATCACGGTGCCGCCGGCGGCGATGTGCCGGTCCACCGCCTCTGACGTGGCCGGGTTGGCGCCCAGGCCGCTGGTGGTGTCGGACTCGCCGCACTTGATGCTCATCAGCAGCTCGCCGCGCTCGACCGGGACCCGGCTCAGCTCGCTGGCGTCCTGCAGCAGCTGGGCCGCGCGTCGCCCGGCCATCTCCAGAACCCGCAGGTCACCGTGGCGCTCGATGGAGAACTGGGCCACCGGCTTGCCGGTCTCCGCGATGCCGCTGGCGATCCGCTCGGTCCAGCTGGGCTCGATGCCGATCACGATGGCCGCGGCCACGTTGGGGTTCGCCGCGGTCCCGATCATGGTCTGGAAGAACAGGTCCAGATCGGCCCCGAACTGCAGCCGCCCGTAGGGGTGGGGCAGCGCCAGCGTGCCCGGGATCGCCTTGGCGACCGACTCGGCGACCGCGTTCGACAGGTCATCGACCGGCACGATCACCACGTGGTTCCGGATCCCGACCCGGCCGTCGGCCCGCCGGTAGCCCGTCAGACGCTTTTCTGCCACCGCGCGCTCCTCAGGTTGTGGGTGTGCACCAGCTCACCGGCCGCCACCGGACCCCGGGTGAGGCCGATCAGCACGCCGTATTCCAGGACGTTCTCGTTCTCACCCAGGTCACGCAGGGCGATCTTGTGCCCGAGCGGGATGGCGTCCCGGGCGGTGATCCCGAAGCGGTTCCCGGAGTCCAGGTAGGCCGCGCGGGCGTCGCCCGGGCCGGTGTCGCGTACGGCGACCGCCACGTCGTCACCCTGGCGATGGGCCAGGAAGTTGACGCCGCCTGAGGCGGGGGAGGAGGCGGGCTCAGTCACTAAAACCTCCGTGGTCAGACCTCTTCTGTTTCCGAACCGTACCGTAGGGCTCTCGCCGAAAGAGTGTCAAACAGGACACTAAGAACTCGTATACCGCCTGGACAAACTGGTACGGGGTCGGTCAAATTATTGACACAGGAGCGGCGTCCTGGCTAGTGTCCCGATTCGCAGTGGTCAGACCTTAGACGACCGTCCGTGACCCCATGGCAAGGAGGCCGCCGATGCCGGACAGGGCCCAATCAGGTGCTGCGGCACAGGCACCGCCCGCTGTCCGCGACTCCGCCGGCGGCCAGATCGACTGCGAGAACGTCTACAAGTGGTTCCCGGGCGGCATCGTCCTGGAAGACGTCAGCCTCCAGGTCGAAGCGGGCCAGTTCGTCTGCATCGTCGGCCCGTCCGGCTGCGGGAAGACCACCCTGCTGCGGATGATGGCCGGGCTGGCGGAAGTCGATCACGGGCAGGTCAGGATCGGCGGTGCACCCGTGACCGGGCCCAACCGCCGGGTGGCCGTGGTGTTCCAGCACTTCGGCCTGTTCCCCTGGAAGACCGTGCAGCGCAACGTGGCCCTTCCGCTGCACCTGGCCAAGACCGGCCGGGCGGAGTCGGAGCGCCGGGTCAGTGAGGCCATCCGGACCGTCGGCCTGAGCGGCCACGAGCACAAGTACCCGGCGCAGCTGTCCGGCGGCATGAAGCAGCGGGCCGGGCTGGCCCGGGCCCTGGCCACCGCGCCCGACGTGCTGCTCATGGACGAGCCGTTCGCGGCGGTGGACGCACAGGTCCGCGAGGTGCTGCAGGAGGACCTGCTGGCCCTGCGGGACCGGCTCCGGCAGACCATCGTCTTCATCACGCACAGCATCGACGAGGCCATCACCCTGGGCGACCGGATCATCGTGATGGGCACCCGGCCGGGCCGGATCGTCCGCGACGTGCTCGTGCCCATCGAGCACCCCCGCACCATCGCCCAGGTCCGGCGGCACCCGGCCTATGCGGGACTGCGCGAGGAGATCTGGCAGCAGTTGCGGCAGTCCGCTGCGGAGCAGGCCGGGGAACCAGTGGAACAGGCAGGTGAGGCATGAGCGAGCCAGAGGGACGCGCCGCCGGCAGCCAGGCGACCGCGAGCCAGTTGAGCGCCGGCCTGGACACCCCGGACACCCCGGGAACCAGGGAGCAGATCGAGGCGGCGATCGAGCAGCGGCTGCGGCAGCGGTCGCGCCGCAACCGCCGGATGTACCTGCTGATCCGGATCGTCTCGCTGGTCATCGTGCTGGCCGCCTGGCAGTACTACGGCTCCAGGGCCACGGCGATCGTCTTCGACCCGCTGACCCGGGTGCTGGGCGCCCTGGTGGACCTGTTCCGGCACAAGGGGCTGGGCAGCGCCCTGTGGTACAGCGTGTGGACCTTCGCCGTCGGCTACCTGATCGGCCTGGCCGCCGGGGTGGTACTGGGCATGTTCATCGGCGCCTACCGGCGGGTCGAGGCCGGGGTCGGGCTGTACGTGTACGCGCTGTATGCGACCCCGATGGTGGCGATCGTCCCGCTGCTGAGCATCTGGCTCGGTTTCGGGGTGCTCACCCAGGAGCTCATCATCGCGCTGTTCGTGCTCTTCCCCTGCGTGGTCAGCGTGTCCTACGGGGTCCGGAACATCGACGGCGACCTGCTCGAGGTGGCGCGCTCGCTGCGGATGAGCCGGGCCAGCCTGTGGCGTCACGTGCTCCTGCCCGGCACCGTGCCCTATATCGCGGCCGGCGCGGCCCAGGGCGTGGCCATGGGCCTGGTCGGCATGTTCATCGCCGAGATCTTCACCCAGCTCTCGGGTCTCGGCAATCTGCTGGAAACCGCGGCGCAGACCTATCACACCGATGAGGCCCTCGCCGTCCTCCTGGTGATCATGGCCCTCGGTGTCACACTCCGCGGCCTGATCACCCTGGTTCAGCGCAGGGTCGCTCCCTGGGCGAAATAACTCATGGCCGCCCTCCGGGCGGCTGCCGCACTACCGCTTACATCAGATGAGGTATCCCATGAAGCATCGCTCAGCCCTGATGCTGTCCAGCGCCCTGACGGCCACCGCCCTGGGCCTGGCCGCCTGCGGCAGCTCAGGCGGTTCCACCTCCTCCAGCGACCCCAACGCCGTGGCCTCGGTCAACGTCGGGATCGCCCTGTCCCCGCCGAAGGCCATCTTCTTCGGCCCCTACGTGGCGCAGCAGGAGGGCTTCTTCAAGAAGGAGCACCTGAACGTCAAGTTCATCAGCATGCCCAACGGGCTGCAGACCGAACTGGGGGCCACGGCCGGCAGCATCGACTTCGGCTTCAGCTCCGGCACGGACTCGATCGAGGCCGCCGCGCAGCACGCACCCATCCACGCCATCTGGTCCTACGGCACCAAGCTGGACACCCAGTGCATCGGCGCCCCCGGCATCAGCACGGCGAAGAGCCTGATCGGCAAGCCGGTCGGGTCCACCGGGACGGACGGGTTCTCCATCACGCTGCTGCAGGCCTGCCTGGAGCCCGCCGGGGTGAGCCTGGACCAGGTCAAGCCGATCAACATGGTGCGCTCGGAGTTCGTGCCGGCCATGGTGGCCAAGAAGATCGACGCGGCCGTGTTCCACGCGGACGACGCCTACGTGATCACCCACCAGCTCAAGGGCGCGAAGGTGCTCTCCTCCGAGTACAAGGTCTTCCCGAACTGGTGGTACGGCGGGGTCAGCATGCTGGACAAGTACGGCCAGGCCCACAAGGCGGTCGTGATCCGCTTCCTGACCGCGATGATGCTGGCCGACCGCTGGATGAACAACCCGGCGAACACCAGCGCGCTGATCAAGCTGGGGACCAAGGTCAGCGGCGAGGACGAGGCGGCCGTCGCCTACGCGGTGAAGTTCCTCCAGACCTCGAAGACCTGGCCGGACGGCGCCGGGCTGAGCCCGGCCGCGGTCAACTACACCGCCAGCGTGCTGGCCAAGTACAAGGACATCCCCAGCCAGCCGAGCTACAGCCAGATCGTCGACCCCCAGTACGCCAACGCGGCCGAGGCCAAGCTGGGCTCCTCGTGAGCGGACCGGACACCGCAACCCGTGCGGGCCGCGGCCCAGTGGTGGCAGGCCCAGCCCCGGTGGGCCTGGCCGCGGTCGGCCTGGGCCGCTGGGCCCGGGTGATGGCCCAGGCCTACGCAGGCAGCAGCCTGGTCGAGCTGCGCAGCTGCTTCACCCGTAACCCGGAGCGGCGGCAGGCCTTCGCTGCCGACTTCGGGTGCGGGCAGGACGAGTCGCTGGGCGCGCTGCTCAGCCGGGACGACATCGACGGCATCCTGATCACCGCGCCCAACGACCAGCACGCGCCGATCATCGAGGCCGCCGCCGCCCGCGGCAAGCACGTCTACACCGAGAAGCCGGTGGCGGTGGCCCTGGCCGACCTGCGCCGCATCCGCGCGGCCGTGCTCGGCTCCGGGATCGTGTTCGCCTGCGGGCACAGCGCCCGGCGCCTGTCCGGGCTGCGGACGATGAAGAGCCTGCTCGACAGCGGAGCCGCGGGCGCGCCGTCGATGGTGGAGGCGGTATTCGGGAACGAGCGCGGCCTGGAGCTCAAGGAAGGTGACTGGCGGGCGGACCCGGTCCAGGCGCCCGGCGGGCCCCTGACCCAGCTCGGCATTCACCAGATCGACAACCTGCAGTACCTGCTCGGCCCGGCCCGGCGGGCGGTGGCCATGGGCCAGGCGCCGCGGCCCGGCATCGCCAACCAGCTGGCTGTCGGGGTCCTGCTGGAGTTCGACGAGTCGCTCGGCTACCTGGGCTGCAACTGGCTCTCCCCGGGCAGCTTCACCATCGACGTGTACGCCACCGTGACCCGGCTGCGCTACGAGCTGGATTTCTCCTGGTGGAGCAACTCGGCGCAGACCGACGAGCACACCCGGCTGACCCGCACCGCGATCGCGGCGGACAGCGCCAACCCGGACGCGCGGGTGCTGGCCACCGAGGTGGTCCCGCTGGCGCCGCGCGATCATCTGCGGGAGGAGATCGAGGAGTTCGCCGGGGCGATCCGGGGCCAGGCCCAGATCGAGGTGGGACTGGCCGAGGCGCTGGCCAACGTGGCCGTATTGCAGGCCGCGGCGCGGTCGCTGCGCACCGGGCAGCCCACCGCGATCGCGGAGATCATGGCCGAGATCGAGGAGGCCGGTTGACATCCCCCGCCCCCCGCCCTGGCCGGCGGTTCGACGAGCTGACCGATCCGGAGATCGCCGCGGCGCTGGCCCGCAGCCCCCGGGTGATCCTGCCGATGGGCAGCGTCGAGCAGCATGGCCCGCACCTGCCCACCGGGACAGACTTCTTCGCCGCCACCGCGATCGCCCTCGAGGTGGCCGGGCACCTCGACGCGCTGGTGCTGCCGCTGTGCCCGCTGGGGGTGACGCCCATGCACATGCCGTACCCGGGCACCGTGTCGCTGCGGCCCTCCACCCTCCAGGACGTGGTGGCGGACATCGGCTCGTCGCTGGCCGCGCACGGCGCCCGGGAGTTCGTGATCCTGAACTGGCACGAGGGGAACATCCCGGCCCTGGCCCTGGCCGCCGAGCGGCTGCACCGGGAGATCGGCCTGGCCGTGGTCGTGGTGCAGGCCTGCTACGTGGCCGAGGAACGGTTCGGCCCGCGGGCCGGGGGACTCACCCACGGCGGCACGATCGAGACGTGGTCGGTACTGTGCTGCCGCCCCGACCTGGTGCACCTGGACCGGGCGGCGGGCAGCGGGGACCGGCAGCGCGGCGAGCTGGCCGACCAGCTACGCCGGGACCGCTCGTTCCAGCCGGTCCTCACCGACGTCCGGACCATGTCCCTGACCGGCTGGTACGGCGATCCCGCCGGGGCGACTGAGGACGAGGCACGGGTTTTCGTTGCGGAAATAGGAGCGGACATCGCGGCCCGCCTGGACGGTGCGCTCACCGCCCTGGCCACGCTCCAGCCGGGGGACCAGGTCCAGCCGGAGCGCGACTCGTGACCGCGGTCATCCCGGCCGGCCAGGGGCGGGTCCTGGACCTGCCCGGGCGATCGGCGGTGGAGCTGGTGTCCGGGGCCGGGGGCGGCTACGGCGTGACGGTCCGGCGGGTGACCATCCCCGCTGAGGACGGCTCCGGACCGGCCCGCGGGCCGCACCGGCACGACGGGTGCCCGGAGGTCATGCTCATCGTCTCGGGCGCGGGCGAGTTCACCACGCCCGCCGGCCGCTGGCCGGTGGGCCCGGGCGACGTCATCGTGGTCTCGCCCGGCGAACCGCACCAGACCCGCAACACCGGCCCCGGCGACCTGGTCAGCCTGTGCTTCTTCCCGGTCCCCGACCTGGCCGCGGTGACCAGCGAGCTGGCCCGGTGAGCGCCGTTCGGTACCGGCTCGCGGGGGTGGGCCGTCAGGCCCGGCCGGGGGGCCGGTGTGGTTCTCCTTGCCGGACGGCACGAACATCGCGGGAAGCACGGTGAGCGCCGACGTCCTGTGCCTGCGCCCGGAAGCCGACTTCCGGGAGGTCGGCGTGCAGCCGCCGGGGGACCTGGCGATCCGGTTCGCCGCCGGGCCGGATGAGATCCCCGGCGCGGACCTGGCCACCGCCCGCGCGGTGGTGCTGGCATCCGTCGGCCCGGCCCTGGACCGGGCGTGGGCCGACCGCGCCGCGCGCGTCGAGCTGGTGCAGTTCACCGGGGCCGGGGTGGACCGGGGCGCCGCCGCGTTCACCGGGCGGCCGGGTGTGGTGGTGGCCAACGTGCCCGCGGCGAACGCGCGGGAGGTGGCCGAGTACGTGCTGCTGGCCACCGGCAGCGTGCTGCGCGGCCTGGCCCTGGCCGACCGGGAGATCCGCGCGGGCCGGTATCGCGAGGTGCGCGGCCGGCTGACCCCGCCCGCAGTCCGCAGCCTGCACTCCGCGGCCGTGGGCGTGGTCGGCCTGGGCCAGATCGGCCTGGCCGTGGCGCGGCTGTTCCAGGCGGCCGGGGCACAGGTCGGCTACAGCGACCCGGCTCCCCGCGACCCGGTCACCGCGGCCCGGCTCGGGCTGGGCCGGCTGGACCTGGGCGAGCTGCTGGCCGGCAGCGACGTGGTCACGCTGCACGTGCCGCTGGTGCCCGCCACCAGGGGCCTGATCGGCCCGGCCGAGCTAGGCCGGATGCGGCCCGGCGCCATCCTGGTCAACGCGTCGCGGGGTGGCGTGGTGGACGAGGCCGCGCTGGCCGCCGCGCTGGAGGACGGTCAGCTGGGCGGCGCGGTCCTGGACGTGTACGCGCAGGAGCCGCCCCCGGCGGGGTCGCCCCTGCTCAGCCTGTCCCCGGCCGCGGCGGACCGGGTGCTGTACACGCCGCACATCGCGGGCGTGGCCTACGAGGCGGCCCGCCGCCTGTATACCGAGGCCTGGACGAACGTCCACCGGGTGCTGGTCGAGGGTCTCCCGGCGGAGAACGGCGTCAGCTGAAACCGGACGGCGGCGGACCGGCCGGGCGCCCGGGCGCACCGAGTGTCAAATTTGTCCCCTTCGGGGCTACTGCGCCACATCGTGTCTGGTCAGACCGGGATCGGCGTGTCAGTGTGGGCAGGAGGCCATCTCCCATGGTCGCGCGCGGAGGGGCCGAATGGGCAGGGACGTTCCAGCGATCACGGTGAGCCAGCAGGACCGCCGCCGCTACCGGGAAAAAGTTCGCCAATGCCTCGACGTGCTCGCGCGGATGCTGCGCGATTCCTGGTTCGAGACCTCCACCCGGCAGGTGGGTCTCGAGGTTGAGGTCAACCTGGTGGATGACTCGGGCACGGCGTCGATGCGCAGCCCGGACGTGCTGGACGCGATCGGGGACCCGTCCTGGGCCCCGGAGCTGGGCCGGTTCAACATCGAGATCAACATCCCGCCGCGGCCGTTGTGCGGGGATGCCCTCGACCAGCTGGAGGCGCAGCTGCTGGCCAGCCTGAAGCACGCGGACCAGCGGGCCAGGGACGTGGGCAGCCGGCTCGCCATGGTCGGCATCCTGCCCAGCCTCCAGCAGGCCGACGTGGGCGAGGACGCCATGTCGGAGAACCCGCGGTTCTGGCTGCTGAACGAGCAGATCTGCGCGGCGCGCGGGGAAGACGCGCGGATCGCCATCGAGGGCCCGGAACAGCTGCTGACCCACGTGGACAACATCATGGCCGAGGCGGCCTGCACCAGCGTGCAGTGTCATCTCCAGGTCAGCCCGGAGGAGTTCGGGAACTACTGGAACGCCGCGCAGGCCATCGCCGGCGTGCAGGTCGCGCTGGCCGCCAACTCGCCGTACCTGTTCGGCCGGGAGCTGTGGCGGGAGACCAGGATCACCCTCTTCCAGCAGGCCACCGACACCAGGCCGGAGGAGCTCCAGGTGCAGGGGGTGCGGCCCCGGGTCTGGTTCGGTGAGCGCTGGATCACCTCGGTGTTCGACCTGTTCGAGGAGAACATCCGCTACTTCCCGGCGCTGCTGCCGCTGTGCGCGGACGAGGACCCGCTGGCCGAGCTGGAGCGGGGGTGCGTTCCCGACCTCGCCGAGCTGACCCTGCACAACGGCACGGTGTACCGCTGGAACCGGCCGGTGTACGCGGTCACGGGCGGGCGGCCGCACCTGCGGGTGGAGAACCGGGTGCTGCCGGCCGGCCCGACCGCCGCGGACATCATCGCCAACGCTGCCTTCTACTACGGGCTGGTCCGCGCGCTGGCCGAGGCCGAGCGGCCGATCTGGACCCAGATGTCGTTCGCGGCGGCCGGGGAGAACCTGACCGAGGCGGCCCGGCACGGCATCGACGCCTGCCTGTACTGGCCTGGCCTGGGGGTGGTACCGGCCACCGAGCTCACGTTGCGGCGGCTGCTGCCGCTGGCCCGCGAGGGCCTGGCCCGGTGGGGCGTGGAGCCCCGTGACGCCGACCGCTGCCTCGACATCATCGAGCAGCGCTGCCTGGCCGGGCGGACCGGCGCGACCTGGCAGGCGGAAGCCGTCCACCTGCTGGAGGCCCGGGGGCGGCTGGACCGGGGCGCGGCGCTGCGCCGGATGACCCAGCGCTACATCGAGCACATGCACACCAACGAGCCCGTGCACTCCTGGCCGTCTGGCTGCTGAGGCCCCGCGAGATCAGGTCTGCAGCGGCACCATCTCGCGCACGAACTCCGCGGTGAACCGGTCCGGGTCGACCGGTGCCCAGCTCGGCCGGACGACGAACTTGGTCAGCCCGGCCGCCACGTAGTCCTCGATCAGGGCGCGGGCACCCGCCCAGCCGGACGCCACCAGCGACGCCGGATCGCAGTCCGGGCGGCGGCTCCGCGCCACCTCGAGCAGCGCGGGGAGGGACGCGTCGTCGGCGACGGCCAGGCTGATGCCGTAGTGGTCCGGCTCGATCTCGCGGCCCGCCTCGGCGGCCGCCGCCTCGATGGCCTGGCGGCCCGCGCCGGCCTCGGCTGGGGTCAGGAAGCTGGCCAGCCACCCGTCGCCCAGCCGCCCGACCCGCCGCAACGCCCCCGGGGCGCTGCCGCCGAGCCAGATGTCCAGCGGCCTGGCCGGCCGCGGCCCGACGCCGGCGGACTCGACCGAGAAGAACTCGCCGTGAAACGTCACGCTGTCCTGGCTGAGCAGCAGCCGCAGCAGGGTGAGGGACTCGTCGAAGACCGCGGCCCGGCGGCCGGGCGGCACCGGGAACGCTGCCTGTTCTGCGGGCCGGGCCGGTTTCAGGCCGAACACCGGCAGCACCCGCCGGGGGGCCAGGCCGGCCAGGGTGGCGAGTTGTTTGGCCACCAGGACCGGGTGGCGCCCGGGCAGCACCGCCACCCCGGTGCCCACCTTCAGCCGGGACGTCCGGGCCAGCGCATAGGTCATGCCGATGAACGGGTCCACCAGAGACCCGTAGACCATCTCCGGCAGCCACAAGGAGTCGACCCCGGCCGCCTCCAGCGTGTCCACTGCCGCGCTGAACTGATCGGGGACGCCGGCCTGGCCGAGGGAGACGCCGATTCGGACTTTCATGCTGCTATCCGATCACACCGCGCCGGACCTCCCAGGGTGCCGGTGGTTCTTCGAGCAGGGACGGAGTGCCGCTCGCACCGGGGGCCATCTGGGGACCACACCGTGCAGCGCAGCGGGAGGCCAAGATTCGCCCAAGACCGAATAAATTGTGTCCGCTGGCCAGTGGGTCCCTACTGGATGTCATGCCAGGCGCAAGTGAACAGACACGACGAGTAAAGATCGTCAACGCCAACTGGGTGGCTGGCCCAGACGGCGACGACGGCCGGTTCGGGATTCAGATCGTGACCGAGGACGACCAGCGCCATGTGGCCGCCCCGAGTGCCGCAGCCATGACCGCCCTGATCGCTTTGACTCAGGCAGACACCGTGCTGGCCTGGGATCCTGCCGACCGCACGCTGATCGCAGCCAACCTCGTCGGCCGAATGCCATGGACCGAGCGCACCCAGTCCAGCCCGCCATCCGGCTGACGCCTGCTCATGCACGGTGCCTGTACCATCCCCGGCAGCCACAGGGATTCGACTCCCGCGGCCTCCAGGGCGTCCACCGCCGCGGCGAACTCACTACATGCCGCAAGCTGATCTTGTCGCAGCCGCTCCTGACGCGCGGTGGCTTCGGCTCGCTGCGCTGCCCTCTGCTGGAACCAGTACGTGCTGGACGCGCCAAGGAGAGTCCCAGCGACTGCAATCAGACTCGCAACGACAGCGCTCACCCATGCAGTCGAACACAGTCAACCCCGCCAGGTAACCAGGCAGACCTAGCTGCGCAGTCACCCAGTGGGTGAAGGGATAACGCCAAGTTGCTGCATCATTCCGAGAGTGTCCATCATGATCCGGCTTTCGGCGATTTTGCCGTCTGTGAACCGGTCGATCGTCCACGCAGCCACGGCGACGTTCTTTCCGGTGGGGGGTATGCCCAAGAACGAACCTTGGTGGGTACCTTGCCAGATGGATCGGCTCCAGACCCTGTCTTCGTCTGCGATCTGCTCCTCGACTGTCCATCGCACGTCGGGGAACGCCGCTATCCAGCTTGCTAGCCACTGCCGGAGTCCTTCGCGGCCTGGACCCATCCCGGGTGGTGGTTCGTTCTCGACGTAGTCAGCGTGGAAGATCTCGTCAAGAGCGGCCAGGTTGTGTCTGGTCAAGACCTCATCAGCGAGTCGCTGCAGTTGCGCCGTGTTCGCTTCCGTAGACATTGTCAACTTCCTATGGCTCGGCGGAGTAATGGTCTTATGGACGTTTATGAACATACAAACGGCTGTCCCGGTAAGGCGGCAGGCGGCTCGACCGGATGTGTCGTCAGCTTACGGTCAGGCCCGGGCCGCTGATGGCTTTTGGGTACAGCCTTCCCCCGCCGCTCATTGCTAGGCGGTCCTTCCGGGGGGGACCGCTTGTGGTGGCGCCTTAGCTGCTTGTTCGATGTTGCGCTTGAGCACTGCCAGCATGCGCGCTTGCATTGGCCAGGTCACTGGCATGTAGACCCAGTAGTTGAAGAAGCGTTCAAGCCATCGTGGGCGCATGGCCTGGTACCCGCTGATCACCAGGCGGGTGCGCTCTCCGGGTAGCTCTTTCAGGAGGAAGGCCCACAGCCCTTCCGTGTAAGCGGATGGCCGGGGCTGGGCCGGGTCGAGAATGCGACCTCGCCGCAGATCCGACAGTCCTCTCAGCCCGAGGAACCGATTCGGTTCGAGCGCTGCCACCTCCCATGCATCCACGGGGCCCTTTCGTCTCCGGTACTTCACGTAGTCACCGACGGCGAGGTCTTGCCACTCCGGATGGACTTCCCGGGCGCTTGAGCGGCCACGGTTGTCAAGGCGATCCCAGGAGTACCAGCCCCCGCGATCCCCGCCCATCTGGACCAGCCACGGCCAGACCTGATCCGGCGGTGCGTCGATGGTGACGGCCATCGTCGCCGCCCTCTGGCCGCCGGGGACGAGGTCGGCGCCCGGATACGGTCCAGCGACTTCCTCATCGGTTGCGCCCCAGCGCATGAGCCGAGGGCGCACCCACGCGGCGTAGACGACTTCTACTGCTGCCATCCCGGCCGCGACCATAACCGCGGTCTTAGCTCCACTGCTCATACCACAACAGTCGGGGGGCCCCGCACCTCCCCTCAAGGGACCAACGTCACGATCTGTGCGGCCAAGTGGTCACTCGACGCTGGCCTTAGGAACTCAGGGGACCGTCCACGACCAGTCGGCTTTGATGTGACGGACTAGCGGTGGTGGTGCGGCGCGGCACGACACGGGGTCTCCTGGTCGTCGAGCTCGATGGGCAGCGACCAGTTGGCCGTAGACCATGCGGGCGCTGCTGGTTGCCTTGACCACGGCGGAATCCGGGGACAGGATCAGCGCAAAGCCGCACACAGCGGGCCGCTCTCGCAGCGGGCGGACCACGCTCGGGTTCCGCAGGACTTACCTGGAGAGTGTTAATCGTTGCAATATCACGAGCCATTCTGGACACTGATCGGGACGGTAGCCCCGATCATCGCTCTCGCCAATGTAGTATCGTTTAGCCAGGCGATGGATGCCAAAGCAAGGCTACCGCCACAGAAAAACGAATTCTCTACTCCTGGCAAGGCGATCTTTAGCCTGGCCAGGCTCGGGCATCCGTACTTCGTGATTTTGTGCTTCTTGTCCTCGGGCGCCCTGATCATTATCTCGGCCACTTCGCTATGGTTGAAGGAGGATGCGCTGCCCGGCTTTTGGACAATTGTCATGCTTGCTGCAACCCTCATCCTCCTCTTTATTCTGGCGGTGTGTTCGGCATCCTTCAACCGGAAATTGGAGGATTGGAAAATAGCCCGCAAAATAGATTAGGTGGTGCTGGATCCACTCCCAGACGCCAAGCTGCCTTCGCCCGCGCAGGCGTCCGGTCAGGCCGCCGCGCGGCGGTACAGGTGCACGCTGACCAGCGCGAGCCAGGTCCAGGCGAGGATGACGGCGCCGGTGAAGGCCAGGACACCGGCGCTGCTGGCGGCGCCCCCGGTCGCGATCCCGGCGAACGCCGCGAAGAACAGCACGCCCGTCACCAGCGAGAAGATTGCCCAGCTGAGCTGGCGCAGTCCGCGGAACTGCCAGGCCAGCACGAGGCAGGCGGTGATCAGGCCGAGGAAGCCGAGGCCGCCGAAGACGATATGCAGCGTCCCGTGCCAGCTCGGGGTGACCGTGGGGCCGGCCGGGGTGCCGACCGGGAAGCCCTCAGCGGGGTCGGCGATGAAGAACCCGGCCCCGACGAGGCCAGCGGCATAGACGCCGAGGAACCAGCCGCTAGCCGCGTTCAGCCGCTCGGCGCGCAGTTGGCGCACTACGCCGACGGCCGCGGCGCCGACCATCAGCCCGGTGAGCACGAGCACCAGCACGTGGATCCAGCCGAGGGCGCCGTTGGCGAGCAGGCTCCAGTCGTCGTGGGCCAGGCTGAAGCCAGCGCGGGTGAGCGCCTCGGCCAGTGAGGCGACGACATAGAAGGGCCCGGCGATCACGCCGTAGCCGAGCAGTGACTTGGTGATCCGCACGGATACGGGAGGGCAGTCGGCGGCCGGCCGGCCGTTCTGGATAGCCGCGGTAGGCATGGGAACACTCACCCTCTAACTGAACTGCACTGACCAGTACATGTACGGAACGCTACTGTACGGTACAGTTCAATGTCAAGGAGGGTTCTCATGGCTGGCCGGAAGGGCGCGCTGATCCTGGACACCGCGCGGCAGATGTTCCTGGAGAGGGGCTACGACGCGACGAGCCTGGATGAGGTCGCCGCTGCGAGCGGCGTCTCGAAGACCACCGTCTATAACAACTTCGAGGACAAGGAAGCCCTGTTCAGCGCCGTTGTGCTCGCGGTAACCGAGCGCGCGGAGCAGATCATCTCGGAACTGGGCGCCACCCTCCGCGGGGATGAGCCGGTAGCCGCACGGCTGACTGCGGTCGCGCGCGCCCTGGCCTACGGCGTGCTCAACCCAGCCGTCGTGCAGCTGCGGCGGCTCGCCATCTCCGAAGCCCTGCGCTTCCCCGACATCGTCACCGCCTACTGGGACCGCGCTCCAGCGCGGACACTGGCCCTGCTCACCGAGTCGTTCACGCAGATGGCCGCCCAGGGAGAGCTGGACGCCGACGATCCCGCCGCCGCGGCGGCGCTTTTCGCCTACGCAGTCCTGGGCCGGTACCAGGACCAGGCGCTCCTGCAGCCCAGCCGCCCGGTGACCCGGGCCGATCTCGACCAGCACGCCGGCTACGTGGTCGCCGCATTCCTGCGCGCCTACGCGCCAGCGGCGCACCCCCAGGCCGTCTCGCGCTAACGGAGTTCAAGTCTCCGCAGACCGGGGTCAACGGCGGGCGCCACGGGCTCAGGCCGGTGGCTGGGCGATGTCCGCCACGGTGGCGTGCACCGCCTGGACCAGGTCGCCGGGCGCGATCTCGATCTCCAGCCCGCGGCGGCCGCCGCTGCAGAAGATGGTGCCGAACCCCAGCGCGGAGGAGTCGAGCACCACGGGCAGCCGCTTGCGCTGCCCCAGCGGCGAGATCCCGCCGACCACGTAGCCGGTGGCCCGCTCCGCATCCGCGGGGTCCGCCATGGCCGCCTTCCGGCCGCCCGCCGCCGCGGCCAGCGCTTTGAGATCCAGCCGGCTGCCTACCGGGACCACGCCGACCGTCAGCGCCCCGTCCACCTGGGCGACCAGGGTCTTGAACACCCGCTCCGGCGCGACGCCCAGGGCGTCGCTCGCTTCCTGGCCGTAGCCGGCCCGGCGCGGATCATGCTCGTAGGTGTGCACCGTGTGCGCGATCCGCTGCTTACCCAGCAGCGCGGTCGCCGGGGTGCCACGTCCTGCCACGGTCAGCCACTCTAGACGCCGGTCCGTGGTTACCCGGGCTCGTACCCGGGGGGCACGCCGATCGCCGAGGCCTGCGGGCCGAACGAGCCCACGTAACCCGCGTGGACCTCGGCCCACCGGTTCCCCGCTGGTCCTGCCACCTGATCGAGGTGGCTGGCCAGGTGCTCCAGGCAGACATGCCAGCCCGCCGCGTCCCGGGCCGCCTTGCCGACCTCATCGAACGTGTCCAGCAGGGTCAGGGTGCAGCCCGCGTCCCGGGCCGCGATCTCCAGCCGGATCACGTCCGGGCCCCAGCGGAACTCCAGCAGCGATGGCGGCTCGCAGGCCAGTACCTCGCCACCGAAGTCCGGGCCGCGGCCCTGCGGGTCGGAGAACGTGAGCGCTTCGCCCACCACCCATTCGCCCTTGACCCGCTGCGGGAACCAGGCCTCCAGGTGCGCGGGCTCGGTGACCGCCCGCCACACGCGCGCCGCCGGATGGTCCAGTTCCCGCACGAAGCGCAGCCGCCAGCGCGGGCCGGCCTGCTCCAGGGTGCCCTTCATCGGCATGTCCTCCGTTATCCGTGGTCTGGCCCGGCCCCGGGTTCGCGGCGGGCCATGTCGTCCAGGTGGG
Organism: uncultured Actinomycetes bacterium; assembly: GCA_963718305.1. Lineage (GTDB taxonomy): Bacteria > Actinomycetota > Actinomycetes > Streptosporangiales > Streptosporangiaceae > RYN-230. The sequence goes on along the minus strand of CAVQZG010000013.1, from coordinate 42,881 downwards.
TCTCCAGCCGGTCCAGGCTGGCGTCCCAGGCCTGGCGGTAGGGGGCCAGCCAGGCGTCGAGTTCGCGCAGTGGCGCGGACCGGAGCCGGTACAGCCGCCGCTGCTCGTCCACCCGGGCCTCGACCAGCCCGGCCTCGCGCAGCACCCGCAGGTGCTTGGAGACTGCGGGCTGGCTCATCGACAGCGCGTTCGACCAGTTCGCCCACCGACCGCTCGCCCTCCCGGACGAGGTCGAGGATCCGCCGCCGTCGCGGCTCGGCCAGCACCCCGAACACCGTGCTCATACCTCTACCATGCTCTTCAAGGCATATAACTGTCAAGGCATATACGCGGTTGGAGGGAGCGGCGGACAGCCCGGGGTGGGCTGGCCGGGGGAGGGCGGCTGGCGAGGGGAGTGCCCGGGTGGGCTGGCCTGGCGGAGGGCGGCTGGCGGGGGTGGCCGGGGGAAGGGGCGGCTGGCAGCATGGGGGCGTGGACTATGTGCTGGCGCAGGTAAACGTCGGGCGGCTGCGCGCCCCGCTGGAGAGCCCGCAGCTGGCCGACTTCGTGGCCGCGCTCGATCCGGTGAACGCGGCGGCGGACGCCGCGCCCGGGTTCGTATGGCGGCTGCAGACGGAGGACGGCAACGCCACCTCGGTGCGCGCCTTCGAGTGGGATCAGGCGGGCAGCGCGGGGGTCATCGTGAACATGTCGGTCTGGGAGACCCCCGAGGCGCTCGCCGCGTTCGTGTACTCCGATACCCACCGGCGGGTGCTGGCCCGGCGCAGGCAGTGGTTCGAGCGGATGACCGAGGCGTACACCGCGCTGTGGTGGATTCCCCGGGGAACGGTGCCGAGCCCGGCCGACGCCGAGGACCGGGTGCGGTGGCTGCGGGCGCGCGGCCCGACCGCGGAGGCGTTCACGCTGCGCGTGCTGTTCCCGCCACCGGGCGATGACCGTGCGCCCCGCGCCGGGCGCGAGGACTGGGCCTGCCCCGTCTGAGCCCGGGCGCGCAGGCCCCGGACCACGGCCGGGTCTGCCGGGTTACCGGCGATCGCGCTCGTCGTCGTCGTGGATCCGGTCCAGCGCGACGGCGATGGCCAGGAACAGGACATCGTCCTGGCCCGGGGCTACCTCCACGCCGTAGGTGTCCCTGATCCGGAACCGCGAAACCCCTCAGCCTGTGGTGTAGCGCCGCAGGCCCACCGCGTACTCGCAGCCAGCCGCCAGGCCGGTGTAGCCCGCCATGTTCCGGAGGAACTCATCCGGGTCGAAGTCCCGGCCCAGGCCATCGAGGTAGGCCTTGTGCTCGCGCAGCGATTCGACCCCCGCGCCGATCGTGGCCGTGACGTCCACGAAGTGGGTGGGATCCGCCACGGCCGCCACGTAGACCTCACTGGCGCCGCCCCAGGCCGGCCCGGCGTCGGTGAATACCCACGGGTTCGCGGCGTCCCGGACCGCGTCCAGCACGGCCAGCCCCACCGCACGGTGGTCGGCGTGGTTGACCATCCCGGTGTCGCCCCAGGTCAGGTCGAAGTTCATGGTGATGACGACGTCGGGACGCTCCTGGCGCAGCACGACGGCCAGGTCGCGGCGCAGCGGCAGTCCGTATTCCACCAGCCCGTCGGCGTGGTCCAGGAAGTGCACCTCGTGCACGCCGACGACCGCGGCGCTGCGCCGTTCCTCCTCGACGCGCAGCGGCCCGACCTCGTCCGGGGCCATCCCCTGGATGCCGGCCTCGCCCCGGGTCGCGAGCAGGTACGCGACATGCTTGCCCTGGCTGGTCCAGCGGGCCACCGCGGCGGCCGCGCCGTACTCCAGGTCGTCAGGGTGCGCGACCACCGCGACCGCCCGGTTCCACTCCTCCGGCATGGGCTCCATAGGCCCGCCCTCCCCGTGGTTGCGCCCCGCTGGTGCTCAGCCCGGGGTCTGCTCCTCAGCCAAGACCTTCCGGATCACGTCCGCAAGCTCCGCGGGCCAGATGACCTCGGTCGTCGCATCCAGCTCGGTCAGGCTCCACCAGCGCCAGGCGGCGATGCCGTCGGCCGCGTGCATCTGCGCGACGTCCCCCAGCGGGCGGTCCGGCCGGTCGGTGCGGGCCAGGTAGTGCCGTTCGTGCTGGTGTACCAGGCGGCCGCCATACTCCATGGTCAGGCTGCGCTGGAGTATCTCGCGGCGCAGCGTGACGTCGGTCCAGCCGGTCTCCTCGGCCAGTTCGCGGACGGCTGCGGCGGCGATAGTCCTCGCCCGGGTTCAGCCCGCCGCCCGGGGTGGTCCAGTGCCGGCCGTTGGGCAACTCGTCGTCGTACCGCATCAGCAGCACCCGGTCGCCGGGGTCGAGCACGATCACCCGGCCCGCGTGCCGCTCGGGCAGCCGGGCTCCGCGCTGTGTATCGGGTTCAGCCACGCCGTGCATTCTAGGTCCGGCGCGGTGTTGCACTATTTGGGCAGGTGGCCGGCTCGCTAGTGTGGTGGGGATGGCTACTCACGTCGCATTGCTGCGCGGAATCAATCTCGGTGGGCACAACAAGGTCCCGATGGCGGACCTGCGCGACATCATGACCTCGCTCGGGCATACCGACGTGGCCACCTACATCCAGAGCGGCAACGTGGTGTTCAGTACCGACCGGGAGGACCCCGCCGCGGTCGCGGCGGACATCGAGAAGGCGATCGAGGACCGGCTCGGCGTGCGGTCGCCGGTCCTGGTGCTGTCCCGCGCGGACCTGGCCCAGATCGCGCAGGACAACCCCTATCAGGATGAGCCGAACCTCAGGGCCGTGCACGTGGTGTTCCTGCCCGCCGAGCCTGCGCCGGAGATGATCGCCAGCGTGGCGGAGGCTCAGGACACAGTGGCCAGGAAGGGAAGCGGGGACACCGCCCAGTACGCCGGGCGCGCCCTGTTCCTGCACACCCCGGACGGCTTCGGGCGCAGTGAGCTGGCCACGCTGCTGACCCGGGCGGGCCGGCCGATGTCGGCCAAGGGCGCGGGCACGGCCCGGAACGCGGCCACCGTCCGCAAGCTGCTCGACATGTGCGGTTCCTGAGGGTGGGCGCGCCGCTGCCACCGATTTCCCCGGACGCCGGACGGATCAGGCTTGGCCAGCCCCGCGGGCGCTGGATCATCGCGGCGACCGTGCTCGGGTCGAGCATGGCCATGCTCGATGCCACGGCGGTCAACGTGGCCCTGCCGACCATCGGCAACGAACTGAACACTTCCCTGGCCGGCCTGCAGTGGGTGGTGACCGCGTACACGCTCACCCTGGCCGGGCTGATCCTGCTGGGCGGGGCGCTCGGCGACCGGTTCGGCCGCCGCCGCGTGTTCCTCATCGGCGTGACCTGGTTCGCGCTCTCGTCCGCGCTGTGCGGCCTGGCTCCTAACATCGGCGTGCTGATCGCGGCGCGGGCGCTGCAGGGCATCGGCGGGGCGCTCCTGACCCCAGGCTCGCTGGCCATCATCCAGTCCACGTTCGCGGCCGATGACCGGCCGCGGGCCATCGGCGCCTGGTCCGGACTGGGCGGCGTGGCCGGCGCGATAGGCCCGTTCCTCGGCGGCTGGATCGTGGGCTCGATCGGCTGGCGCTGGATCTTCCTGATCAACCTGCCGCTCGCCGTGGCCGTGCTGGCCGTGACCAGCCGGCACGTCCCGGAGAGCCGCGACCCCACCGCGCAGGGGCGGTTCGACATCGCCGGCGCGGTGCTCGCCGCGCTGGCCCTGGCCGGCATCACCGACGGGCTGATCGAGGCGTCCTCCGGGACACTGCTCGAGTCCGTGGTGCCGGCCCTGGCGGGCGTCGCCGCCGGGGTCGCCTTCGTCCTGCTGGAACGGCGGCGTGGCCAACACCCCGAGCGGATCCCGCCGATGCTGCCCCTGGGGATCTTCTCGTCCCGCCAGTTCACCGCCATCAATGTCATCACGTTCATCGTGTACGGGGCCATGGGCGCGGTGTTCTTCCTGCTCGTGCTCGACCTCCAGGTGGTCGTGGGCTTTACGCCGCTGCAGGCCGGGATTTCGTTGCTGCCCTCGACCGTGGCGCTGCTGCTGCTGTCGTCGCGAGCGGGGGCGCTGGCCCAGCGGTACGGTCCGCGCTGGCTGATGACCGGCGGGCTGCTGCTCGCGGCGGCCGGGCTGGCGCTGCTCACCCGGATCGGGCCGCACACCTCGTACGTGGCCGACGTGCTGCCCGCCGTGCTGCTGTTCGGGATCGGCCTGTCCATGACCGTGGCCCCGCTGACCGCCACCGTGCTGGCCAGCGCGGATGAGCGGCACGCGGGGGTGGCGAGCGGGGTCAACAACGCCACGGCCCGGGCGGCCGGGCTGCTGGCCGTGGCGGGCCTGCCGGCCGCGGTCGGGCTCAGTGGCGCCGCGCTGCACACGATCCCGGCGCTGAACCGCGGGTTCCACGAGGCCATGCTCATCTGCTCGGGGCTGCTGGTCCTGGCCGCGGTGGGATCGGCGATCCTGGTCGACAACAACGTGCTCCGGTCACAGTCCGGGGAGCAGGTGGCCGAACCGGAGTGCCTGACGAATTGCGCGGTCGGTGCCCCGCCGCTGGAGCCGGGGCGGCGCGTGCGCGCCGCGCCACCCGCCGACTCCCATTAAGCTGCTAGGCCAGTGTGCTTCGAACCACTGGCATTTAAACCGCTGGCCTTCCCACACGGAGAGTTTCCCGCGCATGCACTGGTCACAGATGTTCATCCCCACCCTGCGGGAGGACCCGGCGGACGCGGGCGCGCCGAGTCACCGGCTGCTGCTGCGAGGCGGCTACATCCGCCAGCTGATGGCCGGGCACTACTCGCTGCTGCCGCTGGCCGTGCGGGTCCGGTCCAAGGTCATCGAGATCATCCGGCAGGAGATGAACCAGATCGGCGCGCAGGAGGTGCTGCTGCCCGACATGCATCCCGCCGAGATCTGGGAGCGCAGCGGGCGCTGGGAAATCATGGGCGAGGAGATGTTCCGGCTCACCGACCGGAAGGGCGCCCGGCTCGCGCTGGCCATGACGCATGAGGAGATCTTCGCGGTCCTGGCCACCGAGCTGAACTCGCACAAGCAGCTGCCGCAGGCCTGGTACCAGTTCCAGACGAAGTTCCGGGACGAGCCGCGGCCCCGGGCCGGGCTGATCCGGACCCGCGAGTTCACCATGAAGGACTCCTACAGCTTCGACCTGGACCGGGTCGGGCTGGACGCCGCCTTCGACCGGCACTATGAGGCCTACCGCCGCATCTTCGAGCGGCTCGGGATTCCGGCCATCCCCGTCGAAGCCTCCAGCGGAACCATGGGCGGCAGCGATTCCACCGAGTTCATGTGCCCCTCGTCCTCCGGCGAGGACCTGGTCGTGTACTGCCCGGCCTGCCACTACGCCGCCAACATCGAGAAGGCCACGTCACGGCAGCCGACGTGTCCGACGGCCCGGGACTGGACAGCCCGGAGCGGTTCGATACGCCCGGTGTGCGGACCATCGAGGACCTGGCCACCGGGTACGACGCTCCCGCGACGCGGCAGATCAAGACCCTCGTCTACGTGCTGGACGGCCAGCTGACCCTGGTGCTGATGCGCGGCGACCACGCGCTGAACGAGCAGAAGCTGATCGACGCCACCGGCGCGACCACGGTCCGCCCGGCCCAGCCGGACGAGATCAGGGAGGCGCTCGGCGCGCTGCCGGGCAGCCTCGGCGCGGTCGGGGTCAGCGGACTGCCGATCATCGCGGACCAGGCCCTGGACGGGCGCCGGGACATGGTCACCGGGGCCAACGTGGACGACATGCACCTGCGCGGCGTGGAGGTGGCCCGGGACATCGCCGTTGGCCAGTGGGCCGACCTGCGCGAGGTCACCGCCGGGGAGGCCTGCTCCCAGTGCGGGGAGCCGCTGGAGCTCATCGAGGCCATCGAGGTCGGGCACATTTTCAAGCTCGGGGATCGTTACTCCAAGGTCTTCGGCGCGACCGTGCTCGGGCCGGACGGCAAGGCCACCCCGCTGATCATGGGCAGCTACGGGATCGGGGTGGAGCGCGCGATGGCCGCCATCGTCGAACTCCATCACGACGAGCGCGGCATCGTGTGGCCGCTGGCCGTGGCGCCGTTCACCGTGGTGGTGACCGTCGCCCAGTCTGAGGATGCCGAGGTGGCCAAGGCCGGTGCGGCGCTCTACGACCAGCTGGTCTCGGCCGGGTTCGAGGTGGTCATCGACGACCGGGCCGAGCGGGCCGGGGTGAAGTTCCGCGACGCGGAACTCACCGGCATCCCGTACCGGGTCACCGTGGGCAAGCGGGGGCTGGCCGAGGGCCTGGTCGAGCTGACCGAGCGGGCTACTGGTGAGACTCGGAAGGTCGCGCCGGACGAGGTGGCCGCTCAGCTGGGTGCGCTGACCGGGAGGAGCTGAGCGCCCGGCCCTTCCGGGTAGTCAGCAGGCTGGTCACCGTGACCACGACGAGCACGCCGCCGATGACGCACAGGGATACCCAGGTGTCGATGTGCGGGATCGGCACCGGCCCGATCCGGTGCACCCCGGAATCGGCGAGGGCCTCGGCGATCAGCTTCACCCCGATGAACGCGAGAATCGCGGACAGCCCCGCGGTGAGGTGCACCAGCCGGTCGATCAGCCCGCCGATCAGGAAGTACAGGTGACGCAGGCCGAGCAGCGCGAACACGTTCGCGGCCAGCACCAGATAGGGATCGCGGGTCAGGCCGAACACCGCCGGGATGGAGTCCATCGCGAACACCACGTCGGCGCAGGCGATCGCGGCCACCAGGATCAGCAGCGGGCCGTTGCGGTGCCGCTTGAGGCGGGTCGTCAGCCCGCGGGGGACCAGCTTCGGACCCGGGATCCGGGGCGGCGCACCCGCTGGGCTGGGCGGGCCGCCGAGGCCCGCGGCCATCCGGACCGCGGTGACCAGGAGCACCGCGCCGAAGATGTAGAGCACCCAGTCGAAGCGGCTCAGCGCGGCGGCGCCCGCCGCGATGAATATGGCCCGCAGCAGCAGGGCGAAGCCGATCCCGGCCAGCAGCACCCGGCTGCGCAGCCGGGCCGGCACCGCGGAGCGGCCGATCAGCAGGACGAAGACGAACAGGTTGTCCAGCGACAGGCTGTACTCGGTCAGCCAGCCGGCGTAGAACTGGCCCGAGGCCCGCGGCCCGGCCACGGCCGCCAGGGCCAGGCCGAACAGCCCGCCCAGGGCCACGACCCCCGCGGTGCACAACGCCGCCTCGCGCAGCCCGGGCTCTTTGCCACGGCTGCGCGAGGCGTGCAGCACATCCGCTGCGGCGACCGCGAGGACCACCGCGAGCGCGACACCCCATAGCCACAGCGGCACATGGAAGGCGTCGTACATCTAGGGGGCTCCTCTTGTCGTCAGCGTGGGCCTGGCCCGGCTCCGGCCGCGGTGAAGCGCAGGCCGCCGATCTGGGCCGCGCGGGCGAAGTCGGCCGGCGTCAGCAGGCCGGCCAGTTCGCCGCTCGGGCCCAGCACCAGGGCGTAGCCCGCGGTGTGCAGGGCGGCCGGGCTGGCCGGGCGGACGCTTAGCCGGGCCCGCAGGTCGGTCAGCTGCTCATCCAGGGTGGTGGAGGCCAGGGCGGCCACGGGGGTGGCGACCTGGGACAGCCGGGTGGTGTCGCGGCGGGCGGCCGGCACGCCCAGCAGCTGGGTCAGCGTCACCAGGCCGGACAGCTGGCCATCGAAGTCCCGCACCGGGTACGCGGTCGCAGCGGTGTGGGCCAGTCCCTCGCCGCCCTCATCCTCGAGGAAGGCCCCGACCATCTGCCAGCCGCGGGCGGTGGGGCCCAGCCCGCCGTCCGGCAGCAGGATGTCACGGACCCGTACCCCGGCCAGCGCGGCCGAGGTACGCACCTGGCTGGCCTCGGCCCGGGAAGCCGCGACCATCAGCAGGCCCATCAGCCCGAACCAGAGGCCCGCCACATGACCGAGCGCCAGCGCGGTCACCCCGGCGGCGGTCAGGATCGCCCCGCTGACCTGGCCGAAACGGGCCGCGATAAGTCCGGCGCGGGTGGGATCGCCCGAGCGCGCCCACGCAAGCGCTCGGACGATCCGTCCGCCATCCAGCCCCGCCCCCGGCACGAGGTTGGCCACGGCCAGCAGGCCGTTGATCCAGGCGGCGGCCGAGGCCACGGCGACCGGCAGCAGGCCGGCGCCGAGCGCGGACAGGGTGACCGCGGTGGCCACGCCGAGCACGCCCAGCAGCAGGCTGGTCAGGGGCCCGGCCGCGGCGACCCGCCACTGAGCGCGGGCGGTGGGCAGTTGCAGCTCGCTGGCCGATCCTGGCCGGTAGGCCCGGCCGTGCCGCAGCCCGCCGAAGAAGCCGACGGTGGCCGGCACCCGGAGGCCGTAGCGGCGGGCCATGATCGAGTGCGCCAGCTCGTGCGCGACCATGCTGCCCAGGAGCACGATGACCACGCCGGTGGCGGCGGCCAGGTAGCCGCCCACGGACCGGCCGGGGTCGAGCTCAGGCAGGGCCAGCGCACTGAACCCGGCGGCCAGCACGCCGAGCAGGGCGGCCCCGGGGGTGAAGTTGACCGGTATCCCGGCGATGCGAAAGCCGCCCCGGCGACCGGGATCCGCTGAGGATCCGGCGGGCCCGGAATCTCCGGGCGGCCGGGCGGGCGCGCCCGAGGGCGGGCGGGTCATGGTCACTGCGGTCTCCTCGTGGCGCTGGCGTCAGTCCCACCAGTTGCCACTGACTACTATGCATTGCCGGAACCGTGCCGTCATCGGGCGTGTCCGGCTAACATCACACCTATGAACTTGCCGACAACCGGCAATATTTCCGGCCGGGCGGTCGATCTGGACGCGATCGCCCAGGCGGCGAGCCGGGAGGCGGGCGGGGTGCCCCCGGATCTGCTCGCCGACTACCTTCCGGCCGCGGCCGACGCGGCCCGCACCGGCCGCCGCCTGGTCGCCGCCGAGCTGGCCGAGTACGGCAGGTCGGGGGAGCGGGCCGCGGAGAGCGGTGTGGCCCTGCGCGGCCTGGTCGATCTGTACCTCTCAGCGACCTGGCGGCTGTGGCGCGAGCTGCCCGGCCTGACCGATCTGCGGGCGGCCGGGCTCGGCGTGCTGCGGGCCGCCGACGACGCGGTGGCGGCCGCGGCCGAGGGTTTCGAACGAGCCCACCTGTCGATCGCCCGCCGCGAGGAAGCGGAACGCCTGGAGTTCGTGGATGATCTGCTCTCCGGCCGCGACGCCGCCGACCTGCTCGTGCGCGGCGAGCGCCTCGGGCTGCGGCTGGCCGGGCCGCACCTGGTCGTGCTGGCCGAGTACGCGGCCGGGGTCCGGGCCACCAGGCCGCTGGGCCAGGAGATCGACCGGCTGGTCGCCGAGGCCGCCGCACCGGCACCGTCGCTGACGATCACCCGGGGCGGCCGGCTCGTCGCGGTGACCGGGGTGAGCGACGGCGGGGAGGCCAGCCGGGTGGCGGTGGCGCTGACCCGGGTCCTGACCCGGGGCCACCCGGACGTGCTCCCGGACGAGCCGCGGCCCTGGCGGGTCGCGTTCGGGCGCGCCTACCCGGGGCCCGGCGGCGTGCGGCGGTCCTACGACGAGGCCGGTGACGCGCTGGAGGTGGCGGCGCGCCTCGGCATGCCGGACCCGGTGGTGGATGCCTCGGACCTGCTCATCTATCAGGTCATCCTGCGCGACCGGACCGCCATCGCGGACCTGGTCGGCGCGCTGCTCACCCCGCTGACGCGGGCCCGGGGCGGGGCGGGCCCGTTGCTGGCCACGCTGCAGGAGTACTACGCATCCGGCGGCGTGGCGGCCGAGGCCGCCCGGCGGCTGCACCTGTCCGTCCGCGCGGTGACCTACCGGCTGGCCCGGGTCAAGGCGCTCACCGGCCGGGACCCGGCCGACCCGGCGCAGGGACTGGCGCTGCGGGTGGCGGTGATCGGTGCGCGGATGCTCGACTGGCCCGCCGTGCCGCTCGAGGGTTGAGGCCGCTCGAGGGTCGCGGGTCGAGGGCCGGCTTGCGGCCGGGAAATACGCGGCCCGCCGTTGCGCAGTGAAAACACTGGGCATACGGCGGGCCTGGTCCGCGGCGGAGTTAGCTCTGGCTCTCCGCGCCCTCGGGCTCGCTGCGGTGCTCGTGCGCGTGCTCGTGGTCGGGCTCGTCCTCGTGGTCGTGCTGGTGCTCATGCCCCTGCTGGTCCTGGGCGATGCTCGCACGCACCTCGTCCATGTCGAGCTCGCGCGCCTTCGTGATCAGCTCCTCCAGCGCCTGCTCGGGCAGGGCGCCCGGCTGGGCGTAGAGGACGATGTTGTCCCTGATCACCATCAGCGTGGGGATGGACGAAATGCTGAACTGCTGGGCCAGCTCGGTCTCGGCGTCCGTGTCCACCTTGCCGAACACCGCGTCCGAATGCTTCTCCGACGCCCGGTCGAAGACCGGGGCGAACATGCGGCACGGGCCGCACCAGGAAGCCCAGAAGTCCACCAGAACCATGTCCGCGCCGCCCACGACGGACTCAAAGTTCTGGCCCGTCAGTTCGACCGTAGCCATGGAGTGTCTCCTCGTCTCGATGGGTATCCAATGCTGGAATACCCTCCAGGGTATGTAAACCAGGCGGGCCCGGGTCTCATTCCCCGGCGCGGCTGGTGCACGTCCTCCGCCGTAGTAGCCAACTTAGGCCCCGGGTTATGCCCGGTGGACCTGGTCAATCTGACGGTCAGGCGTTGAGGTAGGTCAGAACGGCGAGCACGCGGCGGTTGCCGTCGTCGGCGGGATACAGGCCCAGCTTGGTGAAGATGTTGCTGATGTGCTTGTTGACCGCCTTCTCCGTGACCACCAGCCGGATGGCGATGCCGGCGTTGGTGCATCCCTCAGCCATCAGCGCGAGCACTTCGCGTTCCCTCGGCGTGAGGCGGCCCAGCACCTCGTCCCGGGCGTGCCGGGCCAGCAACTGCGAGACGACGTCGGGATCCATGGCGGTGCCGCCGGCCGCGACGGTCCGCACGGCCTCGATGAACCGCCGCACGTCGCTGACCCGGTCCTTGAGCAGATAGCCAAGGCCGCCCCGCCCCGAGGACAGGAGTTCCCGGGCGTACAGCGGCTCGACGTGCTGGGACAGGACGAGTACCGGCAGGCCAGGCACCTGAGCGCGCGCCTCGATCGCCGCCTTGAGGCCCTCGTCGGTGAAGCTCGGCGGGAGCCGGACGTCCACGACGGCCACGTCGGGGCGGTGCGTGACCAGCGCGCGCAGCAGCCCGGGGCCGTTGTCCACGGCGGCCACGACGTCCATGTCGTACGCGGTGAGCAGCCGGATCAGCCCGTCCCGCAGCAGGGTCAGGTCCTCGCCAAGGACAACTCGCACGGCAGCTCCATGGTGACGAGGGTCGGCCCGCCGACCGGGCTGGTCACGGCGATCACGCCGTCGAAGGCGGCCAGCCGCCGCTCGACGCCGCGGAGCCCGCCGCCGGATCCCGGCGTGGCACCGCCGGTGCCGTTGTCGCCGACGATCGCCACCAGCTTGCCGGAATCGTACTCAAGCTGCACCCAGGCCCGGTTCGCGCCGCTGTGCTTGATCACGTTGGCGAGGGCTTCGGCGATCGCGAAGTAGAGCGCCGACTCCACCGGGGCGGAGGCCCGGCCGGCCAGATCGATATGCAGGTCCACCGGCAGGGGCAGGCTCAGCGCGAGCGCCCGCACGGCCCCGTCGAGACCGCGTTCGGCCAGCACCGGCGGGTGGATGCCGCGGACCAGGGTGCGCAGCTCGACCAGGGCCTGACCGCTCGAGGTGCGGGCCTCAGCGAGCAGGTTCAGCGCCAGATCGGGATTGTCCCGGAGCACCTCCTCGGCGAAGCCGATGTTCATGCCCAGCGAGACCAGCCGGGCCTGGGCCCCGTCGTGCAGGTCACGCTCGATCCGGCGCAGCTCGGCCGCGGACGCGTCGACGGCCTGGGAGCGGGACTCGGCCAGCTGGCCCACCTGCGCGGCCATCGCCTCCCGGGTCGGGGCCAGCAGCGACGAGGCGGCCTGGGCGTGGGCCTTCAGCAACCTCGGCCCCAGGAGGACCCCGAGCGGGAACATGCTCAGCAGGAACACCTGGGCCCAGAAACCTGGGGACGTCCCGGGCCACCATCCGAAAAACAGGTTGCCGAAATCGGACACCAACGTCCACCCGCCCGCGACGACCAGGAATGCGGGCAGCAGCCCCAGCACCACCCCGGCCGGCAGGTTGACCAGCAGCCAGAGCAGGTCACGCCAGGTCGCGGGATCGGTCAGCAGCCACTTGCAGCGCTGCAGCCGGCCGATCAGCCCGTTGGTGAGCTCAACCGGCCGGGGCCGGTATGGCGTGGCGATCGACACCCGCGACCATTCCCGCGCCCAGCGCCGCTGCCCGCTGGCCAGCCCCCGCACGGCCAGCAGGCTTCTCGGCGCCAGCAGCACCCCGATCCCCGCGGCCAGGGTGAGGAGGGAGATCAGGGAGGCGACGAACAGCGGGACCCCCGCCACCGCGACTATCGCCTGGACGATCCCGCGCACGCAGGTCTGCAGGGTCCGGTGGGCAAGCCGGCCGAAGACGCTCCTGCCCTCATTCATCCGTACCTCCCGCTCCGGATTGGTCCCAGCGCTTCCATGATGCGGATCAGCGGCTCATATCTCGGTGGTGCTAACTCCACCTTCTGCCGGGGACGACGTCGGTCTGCCCGGGACGACGTCCGTGCCGTCGGCGTCGATCCACTTGGCCGGGGTCCGCGGCGGAGCCGACCAGCCGTCCATGGCGGCCAGCAATTCCGCCGCCGACGGCCGGGCCAGGATCATCTCCCGGTGATCCGGGCGGACGAAGCGCTCCGCCGCGGCGTGGTCCAGGAACCCCAGCAGGCCGTCGTAGTAGCCCAGCAGGTTCAGCAGCCCGGTCGGCTTGGCGTGCAGTCCCAGCTGGGCCCACGTGACGATCTCGGCGAACTCCTCCAGGGTGCCGATCCCCCCGGGCAGCGCGATGAAGCCGTCGGCCAGCTCGGCCATCAGCGCCTTGCGCTCATGCATGCTGCCGGTAACCCGCAACTCGCTCAGCCCCGGGTGCGCGACCTCGGCGTCGACGAGCAGCCCGGGGATCACCCCGACGATCTCGCCGCCCGCCGCCAGCACCGCGTCCGCCAGCGCACCCATGAGGCCGACGTGCGCGCCGCCGTAGACCACCCGGATGCCGCGGGCCGCCAGGATCCGCCCCAGATCCGCGGCGCCTGCCAGGTACTCCGGGCGACGCCCCGGATTGGAGCCGCAGAAAACGCAGACCGATCGCATGCCCCCATCCTGGCGGGCGCCCGGGACATCAGCCACGGACGCGCCGGTCACCAGCGGGGTTCAGGACCCAGTTCAGGTGGTCCAGGCGCTCAGTTGTCCAAACCCAGGGTGAACGTGGGCTTGGGTGTCGTGGCCGGCAGGCGGTGCTCCTCGCTGAGCCGCCGGATCGCGGTCCCGGTGGCCAGGAACTCGGTCGCGTGCTCACCCCAGACATGGTTCGAGACCTCCACGTTCACCCCGACGATGCCGGACGCGCGGGCATCGGTCGCCTCGCTCTGCATCCGGACCAGGGCCAGCTCGCGGGCCTCGTACACGCCCTGGGTGAACTGGGGCATCTCCTGGTTCCGCCCGGTCTGGCGCAGCGCCTGCATGGCCGACTGATGCGCGATGTGGTAGACGCAGGTGCCCAGCACGAACGCCACCGGCACGGCCCCCGCCGCCAGCAGCCGGAAGAAGTCCTGGGCGGACAGGTCCGAGGTGAACGCGCGGCCGTCGGGGGCCCGGTGCGCCCCCTCGCCCCCCAGCGCGCGAACCGCGGTGCCGGTGGCCACGAACTCCAGCACCTCCTGGCCCCAGGCGTACATCTGCATCCGCAGGTTGACCCCGACGATGCCGTCCGCGCTGAGGTGGTCGCCTTCCGCGCGCATCCGGGTCATGGCCAGTTCCCGGGCGCTGTACATGGCCTGGCTGAGAACCTGCAGTTCGGCGTTCTGGGACCAGCGGCCGACCTGGAGGCCGACGTGGAAGATCGACGAGCCGACCACGAAACCCAGCGGCTCGAAGCCCGCCTCGCCCAGCAGTGCGTACTCCGACACCGACAGGTCGGAGGTGAACACCCCGTCCGGGTTGGCGCCCGCGGTGAGCGCCAGGCGTCCGTCCGCGACTTGTGGTTCCCACGTCGTCGTGTCGTCTGAGCCGCCGCCGAATAGGGGCATCTGATTCTCCTTCGCCAGGCGCCCCCGCTGGCGGTGGCGCGGTCCCCCCGACGCCCGCTCGCGCTGCCGGGCGGGCCTCAGCGTAATCGCCACCTGCCCTGATGAGATCATCAATTGCTTATCGTTCACCCACAGAATGGGATACCCGCACCGAGTGACACTCTTCTGCGTGCTGGGCGACGCGCACCTCGACGTCGTGGTCTGCCCGGACGGGCCGGTGGCGGAGGAGACCGACACCCCCGCGCGCACCTGGGTCGGGGCAGGGGGCCAGGCGGCCAACGTGGCGGCGTGGATCGCGGCCCTCGGCGGGCAGGCCCGGCTCATCGCGGCGCGCGGCACCGACCTGGCCGCCCAGCTGGTCGCCAGCGACCTGCGCCAGCGCGGGGTCGACCTGCGCGGCCCGGTGGTCGAGGGCCCGACCGGCGTGGTGGTCTCGCTGTCCCACGACGGCGTCAGCCGCTCGATGCTCACCGACCGGGGCGTGGGCCCGCTGCTGGCCGCAGAAGACCTGGACGACAGCTGGCTCGCGGGCTGCGGCCTGCTCCACCTCCCGGCCTACAGCCTGGCCCGGGCGCCGGTCAGCGGGGCCGCGCTCGCCGCGGCCGCCCGCGTGCCCCGGCTCAGCGTTGACCTATCATCAACGGCCGTGCTGAATGAGTACGGCGTGGCCCGGTTCCGCACGCTGCTCGGGCGGCTCCGGCCCGCGATCGTGTTCGGCACCGAGGCGGAGGCAGACCTGATCGGCGAGCTCGATGGAACTGACCTGGCCGGAACCGACCTCGTGGTGAAGCTGGGCGCCCGCGGCGTGCGGGCCGGAGGTGGCGAGCACCCGGCGCACCCGGTGGACGCGGTGGACTCGACCGGGGCGGGCGACGCGTTCGCCGCGGGATACCTGGTCGGCGGGGTCAGCATGGGCCTGGCCGCGGCGGCCCGGGCGGTAGGCAAGATGGGAGCGATGCCGTGATGGCGATGGCCCGGCTGATGACGGACGAAGTCCGGGACGCCATGGATCGCGGCGTGCCCCTGGTCGCGCTGGAGACCACCCTGGTCTCGCACGGCTTCCCGGGCGGCGAAGGCGTCCAGGTGGCGCTGGCCGCCGAGGCCCGGGTCCGGGAGGCGGGTGCCGTGCCCGCCACGATCGGCCTGGTGGACGGCACGCTCCGGATCGGGCTGACCGAGTCCGACCTGAAACGGTTCGCCAGCGCCGGCGTCGCGGCCCGCAAGGCAGGGGCCCGTGACCTGGCCGCCTGCCTGGAACAGGGCGCGCTCGGGGCGACCACGGTCGGCGGCACGCTGGCGGTCTGCCGGCTGGCCGGGATCCGGTTCATGGCCACCGGCGGCACCGGCGGGGTGCACCGCGGCTTCGCTGCCGTCCCCGACGTCTCGGCCGACCTGCCGCAGATCGCCCGGACCCAGGCCCTGGTGGTGTCGTCCGGCGTCAAATCCATCCTGGACGTGGCGGCCACCGCGGAACTGCTGGAGACCCTCGCCGTCCCGGTGCTGGGCTGGCGCACCCGCACGCTCCCGATGTTCTACAGCGCTGACGGTGGTCCACCAGTGTCCGCGGTGGTCACCGACGCCGCGGAGGCTGCTCGCATCATCGCGACTCATTGGCTCCTTAACGGAACCTCGGGGGTGTTGCTGACCAGGCCACCGGATCCGTCGCTGGACATCGAGCCGATCCTCGCCGAGGCCGTTGACCGGGTCCGGGAGCAGGGGATCCGCGGGCCAGCGGTGACCCCCGCCGTCCTTGACCTGGTGCACGAGCTGAGCGGCGGGCGCAGTATCGAGGTCAACCGGCAGCTCATCGCCGACAACGCGGGGCTGGCGGCGGAGGTAGCGGTGGCCTATGCGGGGCAGGACTGACCCAGGGCACTGGGTCGCAACGGAGCGGAGAACCCTCATGCGGATTGGCGTGTCATTGCCGGACCCGTCCGGACCGGACGCCCAGGGCCGGCCACCACTGGCCCAGGTGCGCGACGCACTGCGCCGCGCGGCGGACGACGGCTTCGCGTCCGCGTGGATGAACAACATCTTCGGCCTGGACGCGCTGACCGCGCTCGCGGTAGCGGGCAGCCAGGTCCCCGGGATCGAGCTGGGCACGGCCGTGGTGCCCACCTACCCGCGGCATCCGGCGGCCCTGGCCCAGCAGGCGCTGACCGTGGCCGCGGCCACCGACGGCCGTCTGGCGCTGGGCGTCGGGACCTCACACCAGATCGTCATTGAGGCCATGTTCGGCTACGACTTCGGCAAGCCGGTCGCGAACACCCGGGAGTACCTGTCGATCCTGCGGCCGCTGCTGCACGGGCAGCCGGCCAAGCTGTGGGGTGAGCAGGTCAGCGCCGACGTCGGGCTGACCACCCCCGGCCCGACGCCGGTGCCGTTGCTGCTCGCGGCGCTCGGGCCCAGGATGCTCCGGCTGGCCGCGGAGCTGGCCGACGGCACGGTGCTGTGGATGACCGGCCCGGCCACGGTGCGGGGGCACATCGTGCCGACCATCACCGCGGCCGCGCAGGCGCTGGGCCGGCCCAGCCCGCGGGTGGTGTGCATCCTGCCCATCTGCGTGACCAGTGACCCGGACGCGGCCCGGGCCGCCGCGGCCAAGGTCTTCGCCATCTATGGCCAGCTCCCCTCCTACCGGGCCATGCTGGACCGGGAGGGAGCGGCCGGCCCGGCCGACGTCGCCCTGGTCGGGGACGAAGCGACCGTCGAGGCCCAGCTGGCCGACCTGGCCGACGCCGGGGTGACCGACTTCGTGGCCGGGGAGTTCGGCCGCGGCGAGGACGCGGTGCGGACCCGGCGGCTGCTCACGTCGCTGCTCCAGACCTGAACGGGGGTGCCGCGATGCCCTTCCTCGATCGCGCGGACGCCGGGCGGCGGCTGGCCAGCCTGCTGGCCAGCCAGCCGGCGATAGTGCGGGGAGCGGGCAGCGTGGTGCTCGGCCTGCCCCGCGGGGGGATCCCGGTGGCCTATGAGATCGCCCGGGCGCTGGATGCCCCGCTGGACGTCATCCTGGTCCGCAAGGTCGGCCTGCCCGCCCAGCCGGAACTGGCCATGGGCGCGATCGGCGAGGACGGTGTCCGGGTCGTCAACGACGAGGTGGTCCGGGCCGAACGCGTCACCGAGCGGCAGTTCGCCGGGGTCGAGGAGCTCGAGCGGGCTGAGCTCGGCCGCCGGGCGGAGCGCTACCGCGCCGATCACCCCCGGGTGCCGCTGGCCGGCAAGACCGCGATCGTGGTGGACGACGGGATCGCGACCGGCTCCACCGCGCGGGCGGCCTGCCAGGTGGCGCGGGCGCACGGGGCGGCCCGGGTGGTGCTGGCCGTCCCGCTCGCGCCGCAGGCCTCGATAGACGCGCTGGCCAGCGTGGCGGACGACGTGGTCTGCGCGGAGGTGCCCGAGCCGTTCCTGGCCATCGGCCAGTGGTACGTGGACTTCGCGCAGACCGCGGACGCGGAAGTGGTGGACCTCCTCAAGCGGGCGGGCCAGGGACCCGGGGCAGATGACTGGGCGCCCGCGGAGCGGGACGTGATCGTCCTGGCCGGGACGGTCCCGCTGCCGGGACGGCTGACTGTCCCGGCCGGGGCGCGCGGGGTGGTGGTGTTCGCGCACGGCAGCGGCAGCGGCCGCAGTAGCCCGCGCAACATGTTCGTGGCCAGCGCCCTGCACGTGGCCGGGCTGGGCAGCCTGCTCTTCGACCTGCTCACCCCGGACGAGGAAGCCGACCGGGCCAACGTGTTCGACATCGGCCTGCTGGCCGGCGCTGTCCGCGGCCACCAGCTGGCTCCGCGGCCAGCCGGGGCTGGAACGGGTCCCGGTCGGCTACTTCGGGGCCAGCACCGGGGCGGCCGCGGCGCTGCGGGCCGCCGCCGAATCCGCCGTCGCCAACCCTGCCACCAGGCCCGGCCCCGCCCGCTATCACGGGGAGATCGCGGCCGTGGTCTCCCGGGGTGGCCGTCCCGACCTGGCCGGGGCGTCGCTGGGCGCGGTGGCGACCCCCACGCTGCTCCTCGTGGGCGGGCTGGACGACCGGGTCCTCGAACTCAACGAGGCCGCCCGGGCGCAGCTGCGCGGCCAGAGCCGGCTCGTGGTCATCCCGGGCGCGGGCCATCTGTTCGCCGAGCCCGGGACGCTGGAGCAGGTGGCGTCCCTGGCCCGGGACTGGTTCGCGCATTATCTGCGCGCGGAACCGCCGGCCCGGGCTGGCTAGGTTCCGCGCTTGGCCGCCAGGAACGCCATCAGCCGGGGCCACGGCCAGGTGTTGATCACCTCGTCCGGGCTGAGCCAGCCGCGCTGCGCGGTGCCCACCCCGTAACGCATCACGCCGAGGTGGCCGACCGCGTGCGCGTCGCTGTCGATGCTGAACTTCACGCCGTGCCGGCGGGCCAGCCGGACGTGCTCGGCGGACAGGTCCAGCCGGTCGGGGAAGGCATCGATCTCGATCGCGGTGCCGGTGCGCGCGCACGCCTCGTAGACCGCGTCGAGGTTGACGTCCACCGGCGGCCGCCGGCCGATCAGCCGGGTCGTGGGATGACCGAGGATCGCGACGTGCGGGTTCTCGATGGCCCGCAGCATCCGCTGGGTCATCTCCTCCTGCGACTGGGTGAAGTGCGAGTGCACGGAGGCCACGCACAGGTCGAAGCCGTCGAGGAACTCCGCGGGCCAGTCCACCTCGCCGTCCGGGCCGATGTTGAGCTCGGTGCCGTGCAGCAGCCGCATCCCGCCGTGCTGGCTGTCCCCGTATTGGCCGTCCAGCCGGCTCACCTCGGCCCGCTGGGCCAGCATCTTCTCGTCGGTCATGCGCTGCATGAACAGGTTGGGGGCGTGGTCGGTGATCGCGTAGTAGGAGTAGCCGCGGGCCGCCGCGGCGGCCACCATGTCGGCCAGCGGGGCCACCCCATCGGTGAGGTTGGTGTGCGTGTGCAGGTCGCCGCGCAGGTCGGCCTCGGTGACCAGGACCGGGAGCTCGCCGCGCTGCGCGGCCTCGATCTCCCCGCTGTCCTCGCGCAGCGGCGGCGGGATCCACGGCAGCCCCAGCGCCTGGTACACCTCCTCCTCGGTCGCGGCCGCGAGCGCCGCCCCGGTCTCCGCGTCGGACAGGGCGTACTCCGACAGTTTGAGCCCGCGGTGGATGGCCATCTCGCGGAGCCGGACGTTGTGTGCCTGCGACCCGGTGAAGTACTGGAGGGCCGCGCCCCAGCTGCCCTCCGGGACGACCCGCAGGTCGGCCTGGATCCCGTCGGACGTCCGGATCGAGGTCTTGGCGTCGCCGCTGGCGATGACCTCGGCCACCAGCGGCAGCCCCCGGAACGCGGCCATCAGTGCGGCCGGGTCCGCGGCCACCGCGAGGATGTCCACGTCCCCGATCGTGTCCCGCATCCGGCGCAGCGATCCCGCGTACTCGCACCGGATGCAGCCGGGCACAGCGGACAGCCTGGTGATGAGCTCCCCGGCCAGGTCCATGGCGATGTCGATCCGGACCCGGCCCGCGGATTTGCGGATGAGCTCGATCCCGCGGAGCAGGTTCTCCTCGGACTTGGGGCCGAATCCGGGCAGTCCCTCCAGCCGGCCCGCGGCGATCGCCGCCTCGAGCGCGTCCACTGAGTCGATGCCGCGCTCGGTGTACAGGGTCATGGCCCGTTTCGGCCCCAGCCCGGGCACCTCGGTCAGCCGGCGCACCCCGGCCGGGACCTTGGCCCGCAACCCCTCCAGCTGGCGGATCTGGCCCGTGCCCAGGTAGTCGCGGATCTTGGCCGCAATGGCCCGGCCCACGTTCGGGATCTGGTCCAGCTCCGCGGGATCGACCCGGGCCAGGTCCTCCGGGTAGCCGCCCACGGAGCGGGCGGCCTTCTCGTAGGACCTGATCCGGAACGCGTCCCCGCCCGTGATCGCCAGCAGGTCGGCGTACTCGGCGAGCAGCGCGGCGACCTCGTCGTTGGTGCGCACGAGCCAGGTTAACCGGGCCCGGCCGCGACGTTACCCCGCACAGGGCGGGTCGTAGCGCCGCCCGGGCAGGAAGATCTGCCACTCAGCCCTGCTCAAACGCTGGCCGGAGGTGGCACACACCTGGGCGGCGGCGGCGCGGGCCTGGGTGTCCCACAGCCGGACGGTGCCGTCGGCGCTGCCCGCGGCCAGGGTCGCGCCGCCCGGCGCGAAGGCCACCGAATACACCGCGTGAGCAGGACCGGTGAGCGTCGCGACCAGGGTGGGCCGGGCCGGGTCCGTCACGTGCCACAGCCACACGGTGCCGTCGGTCACCCCGGCGGCGAGCGTGCGCCCGTCCGGGCTGAACGCCACCGAGTACACGTAGCCGGTGGGGCCGGTGAGCGGGTGGCCCAGCAGGACCGGCCGGGCCAGGTCGGCGACGTCGTAGAGCCGCACCCTGTGGTCCGCGCTGCCTACCGCGAGGATGCGGCCGTCCGGGCTGAACGCCACCGAGATCGCGTAGCTCGCCGGGCCGGCCAGCCGCCGGCCAAGGAGCGCGGGATGGGCCGGATCGCTGATGTTCCACAGCCGGGTGAAGCCGTCCGCGCTGGCCGCCGCCAGAGTTTTTCCGTCCGGGCTGAACGCGACCGAGTACGCGATGGTGCCCGGGGAGTCGGGCACGGTGGCCAGCCGCCGGGGCCGGGCCGGGTCGGTGACCGACCACAGCCGCATGGTCCCGTCGTCACCGCAGGTGGCCAGCAGCCGGCCGTCGGGGCTGAAGGCGGCAAACTCCACCGCGCCGGTGGCGGACGCCAGGAGGGGCCGGCTGAGCCGGGCCAGCGCCCCGCCTGGTGCCACCCGCCAGAGCTGGATCTTGCCGTCGCCGTAGCCGGCCGTCAGGCTCGTGCCGGCCGGGGAGAACGCTACCGCGTTGACGATCGCGCCTGCCGGGCCGGGCGCGGCCGCGAGCTGCCTGCGGGTGGCCGGGTTCCAGACCTGCAGGCCGCTGTTGCCGCCGACCGCGAGCAGGCGGCTGCCGGGACTGTAGGCCACGCTGTTGACCGGGCCGCGGGCCGCCAGCACCGGGGTGGGCAGGATCCAGTTCCGGACCATGCCGTCCGCGTCCCCGGCCACCAGGTGGCCTGCGCCGTCCCAGGCCAGCGAGGTCACCGGCTGGGGCTGCGGCATGGTGGCAGTCAGGGTCCGGGTGGCCAGGTTCCACACCAGGACACGGTCATCGCTGCTGCCCGCGGCGAGGCTGCGCCCGTCCGGGCTGAACGCCACCGTGTTCACCCAGTCGGTGGCGCCGGTCAGGGTGCCGTCCCGGCGGGGCCGGGCGGGGGTGGCCACCTTCCACAGCCACACCTTGTTGTCCTGGCTGCCGGCGGCGAGGGTCCGCCCGTCCGGGCTGAACGCCACCGAGTACACGCCCTTACCCGGCCCGGTCAGCGGCTTGCCCAGCGGCACCGGATGGGCGGGGTTGGACACATCCCACAGGTGGACGCTCTTGTCGGTGCTGCCCGCGGCGAGGGTTCGGCCGTCCGGGCTGAACGCCACCGACTGCACGAAGCCGGCCGGCCCGGTCAGCGGCTTGCCCACCGCCGCCGGGCGGTCCGGGTCAGCCAGGTTCCACAGCCGGACGGTGTCATCGGCACTGCCCGCGGCCAGCAGCGGGCGCCGGGCGCTGAAGGCCAGCGAGTACACCGTGTTCGCCGGCCCGGTCAGGGCCACCGGGAGCCGGACGGGGTGAGCCGGGTTCCGCACGTTCCACAGCAGCACCTCCCGGCCGGCCCCGGCCGCCGCGAGGAGGCTGCCGGCCGGGCTGAACGCCACCGAGTACAGGGGGTCGTTGCGGTTCCTGGGCTGCAGCGTCGCGCCCAGCGGGACGGGGTGGCCGGGCCGGGCCACGTCCCACAGCCGCAACGTGCCGTCCGCGGCCGCCACCGCGAGCACGTGATGATCGGGGCTGAGGCTGACCGCCTCGACCACGTCGGCCGAATCGAGCAGCCGGGCCGCCGCCGGGCTGCCGGTCGACTCCAGCAGGCTGGCCCGCGCCTCGGCGGTCGGCGTGATCCGGTAGGCCGCCACGCTGAGCTGGGCCGCCAGCGCGGCATTCTGGCCGCGGATCTGATCGGCTTCGATGGCCACCTCGCGCGACTGCGCGGTGTTCCTGGCGGTCGTCGCGTTGTCGCGGGCGCTGGTTGCCGCCTGGCGCTGCTGAAAGGCGTACCCGGCCAGCCCGACGGTCAGCACGACCAGCACGCTGAGCGCGGCGACGAGGCGGCGCAGCCGGAGCGTGCGGTTGCGCTCCGCAGCCTGCTGGAGTCGTTCCTGCACGATCCCCGCGTCCACGAACGCCCGGGGCAGCGTGCCCAGGCTGTCCCGGTTGAGCGGGTCGGCGGCCCAGTCCCGGGCCAGCGCCAGCTGGCCGCCCCGGAGCAGGGCCGCGGGGTCCCGCCCGGTCTCGTCCCAGGCCCGCGCCGCGTCGCTGAGCCGTCGCCGGACCCGCAGGCCCTCCCGGTTGCCGTCAATCCAGGTGTGCAGCAGGGGCCACGCGGTGAGCAGGGCCTCGTGGGTGATCTGCGCGGTGTCGGCGTCCACGGTGATCAGCCGTTCCGCGACGAAACGGTCGAGCACCTCGCCGGGTGACGCGGCTTCGTCCGGCCAGTCACGCAGCTCGTCCAGCCGCACCGAGCTGCGCGTCTCCGGGGCATCGTCGGCCACATTCACCAGGCGCAGGAAGAGCCGCCGGGCGATGTCCCGCTGCTGCTCATCGAGGGATCCGTAGACCTGGTCGGCGGTACGCGCGATCGCGTGCCTGATACCCCCGCTGGCCTGGTAATCGGCCACGGTGAGCCGGCCGCCGTGGCTGCGCGACCAGGTGGTGAGCAGGGCATGGGACAGCAGCGGCAGCGCCCCGGCCTCATGCCCGGCCCCGGCCGGGCTGCCGTCCGGGGAGCGCGGCGCGAGGTCGCTGAGCAGCAGTTCGACCAGGCCATCCGCCACCTCGAGCCGCGCCAGGCGGGCCGGCTCGACGATCGCGGAGCGAACCTCACGCCGGGTCATCGGCACGAGCACGACCTGGCGCTCCTGGAGCGCGCCAGCCAGTTCCGGGTAGCGGAGCGCCCGGTCGTAGAAGTCGGCCCGGAGGGCGAGCACGACGACGGCCGGCCCAGCCAGCGCGCAGATCGCCGTGATGAAGCGATGCTGCTCTACCTCGTCCCGGCAGGCGGTGAAGACCTCTTCGAACTGGTCCACCACGATGACCGGTTCCGGGCCGCCGGCGTCGGGGATGAGCCGGGGCGCATCACCCGGGTCGCGGCGCAAGGCCGCCTCGATGCGGCTGGTCTCCTCGTGGTCCCCAGATCCGGCCGGATCGGCGCTAGCTGGATCGGCGGCGGGGGAACCGATGCTGGCTGCATCGGTGCCGGGCGGATCGGTACTGGCTGGATCGGTGCTGGCGGGATCGTCGGCGTCCCCCTCAGGGACGGCCTCCTCGATAGCGGCACCATGCAGCCGGGCCAGCTGCCTGGCGAGCTCGCCCAGGGGCGTGGCACCGGGGGTGAACAGCGCTAATCTCCGCTGGGACCAGTCCGGCAGTGACGGGATCAGCCCGGCCCGCAGCAACGATGACTTCCCCGAGCCGGAGGGCCCGACCAGGGTCAGCGGCACCCCGGGGGCAAAAGCCTCGGTGGCCAGCCGGACCAGGCGCCCGGTAATGGCTTCGCGGCCGAAGAACCAGGCGGCGTCCTCAGGCTGGAAACTGGCCAGGCCCCGGTAGGGCGCCGTGGCGGCGGCCGGCCGTCGTCCTGGCCCGCGGCGGATCAGGTTGAGAGCGCTCGCCCACTCCCTCAGCTCGGCCGGGTCCGTCTCGCCGCAGACCCGGAGGATCCTGGTCAGCAAGCCGGGCTGGCTGGGCGGAGGCAGGTGGCGGCCCGCGAAGTAGTCACCCGCGGTGCTGGCCGGGATGCCCACCGCCCGGGCCACCTCTCGCACGGTCATCCCGGCCCGCTGCCTGGCGAGCGTCAGTTCCCGGCCGAAGTCCGGCTGGGAGGCGATACGACGAGGATCTGGCTGCTCAGTGTCCCGGCCTTCTGCGTCGCCGGGTGGAGGTGGTGGCGCCGGATGGCCAGCGCCACCGGCGGGTACTGCTTGCGCCGGAGGTTGCGGCTCCTCGCCATGTGGGCCAGCATCCCCGGTTCCCCCCTGGTCGGCCACGTAATCCCCCCTCTGGATCGACGGCCACGGGCCCGGTGACTGCTCGCCGTCCCGTGTCAGCATGACTCCTGGGAGCCGTACTGAGTTGACACCCGTGCCCGAATAAGTCGAATCAGCCCTGGACAGCCGGGCTGTCCGACCTTGTCCGAGGGTTCTTCGCGCTCCTGCACTTGCTGCGGCGGGCCCGGACACTAGTCAGCGGGCCGGTGGCCCGCTCCGGCGCGGGCGAGTGACCCCAGTGAGGGGGGTACGGAACGTCCCCACGCCTGGCGCGGGCGTGGGGACACCCATCCCGGTCCCGTTCGGCCAGCATGTGGGGGGTAGGGGGCGGCCGAACGGGACCGGGATGGCCTGACTGGAGCCGGCTGATGCCCCGGTGCCGGGTCACCCCCGGGGGCCCGGCACCAGCCGCTCGTCCCAGGCCCGCTGCAGGGCCGCGAGCAGCGTGTCCACCGGCTGAGCGCCCGCCACGCCGTACCGGCGGTCGATCACGAAGAACGGCACGCCGGTCGCGCCCAGCTCAGCCGCTTCCCGGCCCTCGTCCGCCACCCGGGCCGCGTAGCGGTGGGACAGCAGGGCTTCCCGCGCGTCCCCGGGATCCAGGCCGATCTCGCTGGCCAGGGCGACCAGGTCCTCGACCGAGAAGATGGGCCGCGCCTCGCCGAAGTAGGCGGTGAACAACCGGCTCCACGCCTCGGCCTGCTTACCTTGATCGGCCGCGTACGCGAGCAGTTCGTGGGCGAGCGCGGTGCTCCCGACCCGGTTGTCCAGGACGTGATACGGGCGCAGTCCCTCGGCGTCAGCCAGGCCCTCGACCCGCCGGGTCATCGCGTCGATCTGGCCGTCGTCCAGGCCCTTCTTCCTGAGCATGTCCCGGACCGGCTCACCCGGTCCGGGCGGCGCCCCAGGGTCCAGCTGGAAGGAATGGTGGGTCACCTGCACCTCGTCGCGGTGCGGGAAACGCTCCAGCGCCGCCTCCAGCCGGTGGGTGCCCAGCCCGCACCAGGGGCAGATGACATCCGCCCAGACCTCAACCTGCATCCGTGCCCTCCAGATCTCCGCCGTCCCGAGGTCTGCTACAACGGGCGGGCGGGCGGAAGCCTTCCCGGGACTCTTCCAGCCGGCCACCGGCCGAGGTAACGTTCAAACGGGTCCCGGGCCGATGACCGACCAAAGAGCCACTGCCGAGGGTGTGAAGTGGCCGCGCAGGTTGGCCTTGGCCGCGCAGACGTTCCCTCCCCGTCACTCCCCGGGACCCGCCAGCTCACCGTGCGGCCCGAGGGCCGTGCGGGACCACGACGAGCGGGATGGGCGGCCAGGATTGGCGGCACCGGAGGGGCGGGCAGGGCGTGAGCCGGGTGCACGACATCGGCGGCCAGAGCGGCTTCGGACCGGTTCCGCTGCAGGACGACGGCCTCCCCTTCGAGCATGACTGGGAAGCCCGCGTCTACGCGCTGAACGGCGTGCTCCGGGCGCGCGGCCTGTACAGCACGGATGAGTTCCGCGACGCCATCGAGCGGATCCCGCCCCAGGAATACCTCGGGCTGACTTATTACGAACGCTGGCTGCGCGCGATCGAGACGCTCCTGGAGGAGAAGGACCTGCTGCCCGGCCGGGAGGGCGGGTGACGCTGGCCCCGGGAACCCGGGTCCGCGCCCGGCTGGGGGATCCGGATCACCACACCCGGCTGCCGGCCTACGTGCGCGGGCAGACCGGCGAAGTGGTCGAGGTGGCCGGGCAGTGGCCGCTGCCTGACGACCGGGCCCAGGGCGTCGTGCCGCCCCGGGTCGAGACGGTCTACTCGGTGCGTTTCCCCGCCGCCGTGCTGTGGGGGAGCGGGGCACACTCGGTCGTCGTGGACCTGTGGGAGTCCTACCTGGAGGAGGCCGGCTGATGGGAGCGGATCACGCCGAGCAGCCGGTGGCTGTCCGGGTCCGGCAACTGGAGGAACGGGTGCTCGCCGCCGGGCTGGCCAGCGACGCGGAACTGGACGGTGTGCTGGCCGGGCTGTACGCGCACGCCTCCCCGCTGAACGGGGCCCGGATCGTGGCCCGGGCCTGGGCCGATCCCGGCTACGCGGACCGGCTCCTCGCGGACGGCAACGCGGCCGCCGCCGAGCTGGGCTTCGATACCGCGCACGCGGGCAGCGGGTACCGGCTCAAGGTCGTGGCGAACACCCCCGGCACGCACAACATGATCGTCTGCACGTTGTGCTCCTGCTACCCGGTGTCGCTGCTGGGTCCCTCGCCCAGCTGGTACAAGAGCTTCGCCTACCGCTCACGGGCGGTCCGCGAACCCCGCGAGGTGCTGGCCGAGTTCGGGTTGCTGGTCCCGCCGGGCACCCAGATCGTGGTGTGGGACGCGAGTGCCGAGAACCGTTACCTGGTCCTGCCCGTCCGCCCGGCGGGCACGGACGGCCTGGCCGAGGAGGATCTGGCTGCCCTGGTCACCCGGAACGGGCTGATCGGCACGGCCGCCGTCTGACCGGCCGCGCGTTCGATCCACCCGGGGCCGGGTATGTGAGGTTCAAGGCCGTCCGTCCTGGCCGCCTGGACAATTCTTTTCCGCGCGGTCCGCGCGGAACTGGGGGTTTTTGCCATGAAGCTGCTGGCTGCCGTGGTCACCGTGACCGTGCTGGGCGTCATCATCATCAACATCGCCAACCGTGACGACATCATCCGGTACATCAAGATGCGCCAGATGTGAGTAAGCCAGGATGATGCCATGACGACCACCGCCGATGTGGCCAGCCCCGCCGACTTCGAGACCTACGGCGACTACAGCGTGAAATCCCCGCCCCGCGCGGACGGTGCCTTCGTCCGCCCCGTGTACCGCTTTCAGGACCGGGTGAGCGCGGACGGCTCCACCGGGTACCCCGCTGAAGCGGGCCGCTACCACCTGTACATCTCGCTCGCCTGCCCCTGGGCGCACCGCTCGGCGATCGTCCGGGCCCTGCTGGGCCTGGAGGACGTGGTGTCGATGTCGGTGGTCGACCCGGTCCGGGACGGGCGGGGCTGGGCCTTCCGGGACGGCCCGGGCTACACGCCAGATCCGGTCAACGGCTTCACCCTGCTCCGGGAGGCCTACGAGGCGACCGAGCCCGGCTACGACGGGCACGTCTCGGTGCCGGTCCTGTGGGACACCAAGACCGGCCGGATCGTCAGTAACAACTTCCCGGACATCACCCTCGACCTGGACACGCAGTTCGGCCAGTGGGCCAGCCCGGCGTTCGACCTTTACCCCGCCGCGCTGCGGCCGGAGATCGACGCGCTCAACGAGCGGGTCTACGCCACCGTCAACAACGGCGTGTACCGATGCGGGTTCGCCACCTCGCAGGACGCGTATGACAGCGCGGTGGCCAGCCTGTTCGCCACCCTGGATGACCTCGACCAGCGGCTGGCCAGCCGGCGCTACCTGTTCGGTGACTCGCTCACCGAGGCGGATGTGCGGCTGTGGGTGACCCTGGCCCGGTTCGACGCGGTGTACGTGACCCACTTCAAGGCCAACCTGCGCCGCCTGGCCGACTACCCGAACCTGTGGCCGTACGCGCGTGATCTCTACTCGATCCCGGCCTTCCGCGGCACCACCGACTTCGACCAGATCAAGCGGCACTACTACGGGACGCATCCGCAGCTCAACCCGCTGCGGATCGTGCCGGCCGGGCCGATCCTGGACTGGGATGCCCCGCAGCAGCGGGCCACCGCGTCCCGGGCTGCAGAGCGCGGTCCGGTAACGCGCTGACCGGCGGAAGCTGGCCCGCCACGCCGGTCAGCGCGCGTGCGCGGCGCGCCGGTCAGCGCGCGTGCGCGTCACCGCGGGTAGCAGCGCGCATGATGTCCAGCACGGCTTCCTGCTCCGGGGTGGCCGGCCGGTTCATGGCCGGGGCGATCCCGTCGGTGTGCGCGATGAGCCGGATGTCCGGCTCGCCCTCCGCGGAGACCCGGGCCATGGCCCACCGGGCGAACAGCCGCTCGGCCGGGCCGGACTGGATCACGGAGACGTCCTCGTGCCGTGGATCGGTCTCGATCGTGGCGTACAGCGCCCGGACCGGGGCCTCGGGGCCTTCCAGGACCTGCGCGAACCAGTCCCCGTAGATCAGCAGGGCCCCGGTGATCTGGTGCTTCTTGTTGTTCGACCGCGC
Source organism: uncultured Actinomycetes bacterium (assembly GCA_963718305.1). GTDB lineage: Bacteria > Actinomycetota > Actinomycetes > Streptosporangiales > Streptosporangiaceae > RYN-230. The sequence goes on along the minus strand of CAVQZG010000013.1, from coordinate 14,439 downwards.
GATGCTGAACAAGGTGCCGAGTTCGGTCTTGCGCTGGTCCGCCGGGATCTTGTTCCGGCTGCGGTACATCAGCCGGAACGTGCTCCCCGGGCCGGAATCCGGCGTGCCGGAAGTCCCCGTGCTTGAGGTCCCCGTGCTTGAGGTCGCTGCTGCGTCGGCCACGGCTGCCCCCGCTTCGTGTGTCACCACCAGGACTTGTCCGATACTTGTTCATTGGGTCGGCCTGGAGGTCTCACTTTGGGACAGGCGGTACGAACTAGCTGGTCAGCTCGGCGTACAGGGCCACGGTCTGCGCCGCGATGGCGTCCCAGCCGAACTCGGCCGCGGCCCGCTTACGGCCCGCCGCGCCCATGGCGCCTGCCCGCCCCGGATCGCTCACCAGGGCGTTCAGCGCAGCGGCCAGGGCGGCCGGGTCGTCCGGCGGGACCAGCAGCCCGGTCTCGCCGTCGCTGACCACCTCGGGGATGCCGCCCACCCGGGAAGCCGCCACCGCCGTGCCGCAGGCCATGGCCTCCAGGTTGACGATGCCGAGCGGCTCGTACAGCGACGGGCAGGCGAACACGGTGGCGTGACTGAGCAGCTGGATCACCTCGGGCTTGGACAGCATCTCGGGGATCCAGATGACCCCGGAGCGGTCGGTCTGCAGGCTCGTCACCAGCCCGGTCACCTCGGCGGCCAGCTCCGGGGTGTCCGGCTGGCCGGCGCACAGCACGAGCTGCACCCCGGGCGGCAGGCTGGCCGCCGCCCGCAGCAGCACCGGGACGCCCTTCTGCCGGGTGATCCGCCCGACGAAGATCACCATGGGCCGGGCCGGATCCACCCCGTAGCGCTGCAGCACCCCGGTCGCCGGGTCCGGGGCGTACTCCCGGGTGTCGATCCCGTTCCGGATGACCCGGATCCGGTCCGGCGGCACCGCGGGGTAGGCGGCCAGCACGTCGGACCGCATGCCCTGCGATACCGCGATCACCGCGGCCGCGGACTCGACCGCCACCCGCTCGCACCAGCTGGACAGGGCGTATCCGCCGCCCAGCTGCTCCGCCTTCCACGGGCGCAGCGGTTCCAGCGAGTGCACCGTCATCACGTGCGGCACGCCGTACAGCATCGAGGCCAGGTGCCCGGCGAGGTTGGCGTACCAGGTGTGCGAGTGGACCAGGTCCGCGCCGCCCACCGCGGCGGTCATGGACAGATCGGTGGAGATCGTGGCCAGCGCCTGGTTGGCCCCGGCGAGCAGTTCCCACGGCCGGTGGGCCACCGCCCCGGGCCGGTCCCCGCCCTCACAATGCACGGTCAGGTCGACCAGCCCGGCCAGTTCCCGGGCCAGGTAGGCGACGTGCACGCCCGCACCGCCGTACACCTCGGGCGGGTACTCGCGGGTCAGCAGGGCCACCGTGAGCCGGTCCCGCCGGGCCGGGTCCGCCGGGCCGCCGGGCACGGTCATACGGTCACCTTCTGGCTCTTGCCCACCACGGTGATGCCGCTGTCGGATACCGAGAAGCCGCGCTCCCGGTCATGATTCTTGTCCACGCCGATCGTGACGCCCTCAGGCACCACGACGTTCTTGTCCAGGATGGCGTCCCGGACCACCGCGTGCCGGCCGATGATCGTGTTATGCAGGATCACCGACCGTTCCACGGTCGACCAGCTGTTGATCCGCACGCCGGGGGAGAGCACGGACTCGCGGACCAGCCCGCCGGACACGATGACGCCGTTGCTGACCAGGCTGTCGATCGCGCGGCCGACCCGGTCGCCGGAGTCGTGCACGAACTTCGCCGGGGGCAGGCTCGGCACGTTGGTCAGGATCGGCCACCGGTCGTTATAGAGATTGAAGACGGGGTGGATGGCGCACAGGTCCATGTGCGCCTCGAAGTAGGAGTCCAGCGTGCCGACGTCGCGCCAGTATCCGGCGTCACGGTCACTGGCCCCGGGCACCTTGTTGGTCATGAAGTCGTAGACGTGCGCGCAGCCCTCGTCCACCAGCATCGGGATGATGTCGCCGCCCATGTCGTGGCGGCTGTTCGGGTTCGCCGCGTCCTTGCGCAGCGCCTCGACCAGCACATCGGTGGAGAACAGGTAGTTGCCCATCGACGCGTAGGCCTCGTCGGGCCGTCCGGGCAGCGCGGGCGGGTCGGCCGGCTTCTCCAGGAACGCCTCGAGCGTGTGCCCGTCCTGGGCCGCCTTGATCACGCCGAACGCGGTGGCGTCCATCCGCGGTACCGGGATGGCGGCGACGGTGACCCCGGCACCGTGCTGGCAGTGCTCGGCGAGCATCTGCCGCGGGTCCATCCGGTAGACGTGATCCGCGCCGAACACGATGACGAGGTCGGGCTTCTCGTCGTAGATCAGGTTCAGGGACTGGTAGATCGCGTCGGCCGACCCGGTGTACCAGTGCGGGCCGAGGCGCTGCTGGGCCGGCACGGGCGTGATGTAGTTGCCGAGCAGCGTGCTCATCCGCCAGGTGGTGGAGATGTGCCGGTCCAGGCTGTGGCTCTTGTACTGGGTGAGCACGGCGATCCGCAAGATCCCGGCGTTGACCAGGTTGGACAGCGCGAAGTCAACCAGCCGGTACATGCCGCCGAACGGCACGGCCGGTTTGGCCCGGTCCGCCGTCAGCGGCGCCAGCCGCTTGCCGGCCCCGCCGGCCAGCACGATGCCCAGAACTCGCTGATCTGCCATCTCCCACCCCTCACGTGCCATCGGCTTCCTTTAGCACGCCGTCCAGGATCTGCTGTGCTTCTTCCTGGATGCGGGCCAGCTGCCCGGGACCGGCGAACGACTCTGCGTACAGCTTGTAGACGTCTTCTGTGCCCGAGGGCCGCGCGGCGAACCAGCCGCTCTCGGTGATCACCTTGATGCCGCCGAGCGGCTCGCCGTTACCCGGGGCCCGGGTCAGCCGGTCCAGCACCGGCTCGCCCGCCAGTTCCCCGACGCTGACCTGATCGGGGGACAACTTCGCCAGCAGCGCCTTCTGCGCCCGGGTGGCCGGCGCGTCGATCCGCGCGTAGGCCGGGTCACCCAGCTGGCCGGCCAGGTCGCGGTACCGCTGGCCCGGCGACTGCCCGGTCACCGCCGTGATCTCCGAGGCGAGCAGGGCCAGGATGATGCCGTCCTTGTCGGTGGTCCAGACCCGGCCGTCGGTGCACAGGAAGGAGGCCCCGGCGCTCTCCTCGCCGCCGAAGGCGATGGAACCGTCCAGCAGCCCCGGCACGAACCACTTGAACCCCACCGGCACCTCGGTCAGCGTGCGGCCGGCGGCCCCGGCCACCCGGTCGATGATCGAGGAACTGACCATGGTCTTGCCGACCGCGGCGTCGCCCGGCCATTCCGCCCGGTGCCGGTACAGGTAGTCGATGGCCACGGCCAGGTAGTGGTTGGGGTCGAGCAGGCCCGCGTCCGGCGTGACGATGCCGTGCCGGTCGGAGTCGGTGTCGTTGCCGGTCGCGATGGCGAACTCGTCCGCGCGGTGGATCAGCGACGCCATCGCGTAAGGGGAAGAGCAATCCATCCGGATCCGGCCGTCCCAGTCCAGGGTCATGAACCGGAAGGTGGGATCGACGTCCGGGTTGACCACGGTCAGGTCGAGCCCGTACTGCTCGGCGATCTCCGCCCAGTAGGCGACGCTCGCGCCGCCCAGCGGGTCAGCGCCGATCCGGATGCCGGCCCCGCGGATGATGTCCAGGTCGACCACGGCCGGGAGTTGTGCGACGTACTCGCCCAGGAAGTCAAAAGTGGCCGTCGTGGACGCGGCCCTGGCCGCCTCGTAGCGGATCCGGCGCACCTCGCGCAGCCCGCCAGCCAGCAGTTCGTTGGCCCGGTCCTGGATGACCGAGGTGATCTGCGAGCCGGCCGGGCCGCCGTCGGGCGGGTTGTACTTGAACCCGCCGTCCTCCGGGGGGTTGTGGGACGGGGTGATCACGATCCCGTCGGCCAGCCCCCCGTCCCGGCCATCGTTGTAGGCCAGGATGGCCCGGGACAGCGAGGGCGTCGGCGTGTACCCGTCCCGGCTGTCCACCAGCACGGTGACCTCGTTCGCCGCCAGGACCTCCAGCGCGGTCACGAACGCGGGCTCGGAGAGCCCATGGGTGTCCCGGCCGAGGAACAGCGGCCCGCTGGTACCCGCCCGCGCCCGGTAGTCGCAGATGGCCTGGGAGGTGGCGGCGATGTGATCCTCGTTGAACGAGGAACGCAGCGCCGAGCCGCGGTGTCCCGACGTGCCGAAGCTGACCTTCTGCTCGGGGACCGCCGGATCCGGATGCAATGCGTAGTAGGAGGTGACCAGCTTGGCCACGTCCACCAGGTCCGCCTGGCTGGCCGGCTGGCCGGCCCGCTCGTTCACCCGCAACGTCAGCTCCTCACCACAATGCGCCCAACACCGTGCATCTCCCCACGAGACCCCACGTTCCGGGCACCCATCACCCGGCCAACGCAGCCCTCGATGCCGTCAGTGCCCAGGTTCGCGGCATCGAGTCTTCTGTTAATCAAGTGTTCCGGTAATCAGCGCTGGCCGCCATGGCCGGCGGGTCCCGGAAATAGCTGCTCTCCCGGAGGTCATCACGAATGGGCCAGCGCGGCTGCGATGATGGCCAGGTGACCAGCAATGCGCAGCCTCCGACCCGGCGGGCCCGCCTGCGGGCCGCCGCACAGGCCCTGGGTATCCCGCTGCCGGCCATCCTGACCACGGTCGGCGTGGTGATCGCGGCCTTCCTGCTGGGGAAGGTCGTCTACCGGCTCAAGGACGTCATCCTCCTGATCCTCGTGGCGGCCTTCGTCGCGCTGATCCTGAACCCGGCCGTGGTGGCGCTGCAACGCTGGAAGATCAAGCGGCGGGGCTGGGCGGTGGCCGTGGTGACGCTGTGGGCACTCCTGGTCTTCGTCGGCCTGGCCATCGCCTTCGGCTACCCGCTGGCCAACGGGATCAGTCACCTGGCCCAGAAGCTGCCCACGTACGTGACCGCCGCGGAGCACGGCCGCGGCTGGCTCGGGCACCTGGTGCTCAGGTACCACGTCCAGACCTGGGTGCAGAAGAACGCGCCCAAGCTGGTCAGCTTCGGCGAGGGCCTGGCCAAGCCCGCGCTGACCCTGGGCAAGGGCGCGCTCTCGCTGCTGCTGGAACTGTTCACCATCTTCATCCTGGTGCTGCTCCTGCTGCTCGAGGGCCCGAAGATGCGGACCGGCCTGCTCGGCGCGATGGCCCCGGACCGGGCCGCGCGGTACTCCCGGACGGCGCACGAGGTCAACCGGTCGGTCACCGGGTACATGCTCGGCAACGTCCTCACCTCGGTGATCGCCGGGGCGGTGGTGTTCGTCACGCTGCTCGTGATGGGCGTGCCGTTCCCGTTCCTGTGGGCGCTGTGGGTGGCCCTGGTGGACTTCCTGCCCATGATCGGCGGGGCACTGGCCGGGATCCCCACCGTGCTGTTCGCGGCGGCCCACTCGCTCAGCGCCGGGATCGTCACCCTGGTCGTGTTCCTCATCTACACCCAGCTTGAGAACCACGTGCTGAACCCGATCGTGATGAGCCGCACGGTCCGGGTCAACCCGCTGCTGGTGCTGCTGTCCATCCTGATCGGCGGGGACATCGGCAGCTGGATCGGCGGGATCTTCGGCGCGTTCGTGGGGGCGCTGCTGGCCATCCCGGCGGCCGGGGCCATCCAGGTCATAGTCCAGGAGGTCTGGCAGGACACCGATCCCATGGCCGCGGCGGGGTGCGGCGGGCGGGGCGGCGAACGCCGTGGCAGACGCCGCCGACGGGCCGCCATCCTTGCCGGTCAAGCCCGGCCAGGACGCCGGCGGCTCAGCCTGAGGAGCATGGACGTGACCGGACTGCCGCGGCGGGCTACGGCGGCCGATCTGCCGCGGGTCCGCGAGGTGATCGCCGCCGCGTACGCGAAGTACCTGACCCGGATGGACCGGCCGCCCGCTCCCATGCTGCGGGACTACACCGGCCCGGCGGAGCAGGGGCTGGTCTGGGTGGTCGGCGACCCGGTCGTGGGCCTGGTCTCGCTGACCCCGGAGGCGGACAGCCTGCTGATCGAGAACATCGCGGTGCACCCGGACGCGCAGGGCACCGGGCTCGGGCGGCGGCTGCTGGAGTTCGCCGAGCAGGAGGCGGCCCGGCGCCGGCTCAGCCAGGTCTCCCTCTACACCAACGAGGTGATGACCGAGAGCCAGGCCGTGTACGCCCGGCTGGGCTACCGGGAGGTCCGCCGGGCCACCGACCACGGCTACCGCCGCATCTTCCTGGCCAAAGACCTACCCGGCTGACCACCCGAGCCAGGAACCTAGCGGTCGCCCTGCCAGCGGCGCACGGCCAGCCAACCCGGGCCGGCGGACAGCAGCACGATCCAGATCGCGAGGTACAGCGGCTCGCGGCCGAGCGGGCCGCCGTCGGCCAGGGTCCGGATCAGGTTGACGGCCGCGGTGACCGGGTTAGCCCGGGCCAGCGGCTGGAGCCACCCGGCCAGCCGGTCGATCGGGGTGAACGTCGAGCTGATGAACGTGAGCGGCACCATCGGCAGGAACAGGGCCCGCCCGGCGGTGTCCGGGTCATGAATCCGCAGGGCCAGCCACGACAGCGTGATGCCCAGGGCGACGCCGAAGGTCACCGCGATCACGACGATGCCGGCCATCCCGGGCAGGCCGGTCTGGACCCGGAATCCCAGCAGCGACGCGACCCCCAGCACCAGGATCGCCTGGACCGCGAAGATCAGGCTCTCGGCCAGCATCCGGCCGAGCAGGACCGCGCTGCGGGCCATCGGCAGCGACCGGAACCGGTCGGTGATCCCGCTGGCCGCGTCCAGCACGACGCCCAGCCCCACCGTCGGCGCGGTCAGCGCCACGTTCTGCACGATGATGCCGGGGACCAGGTACTGCCGGTAGGACGCGCCCGGGACCCGGGCCAGCCCGGCGAAGATGGCCAGGAACAGCACCAGCAGCACCACGGGCTGGATCAGCGGGTAGAGCAGCCGGCTCGGGTTGGCCCGCAGGATGGCCAGCTGGCGCCCGCAGATCAGCGCGGCTTCCCGTGCGGTGCGGCGTGGTCCGGGGCGGGACACCGGCCTGGGCGCCGCCGCCGGGGCTACGGGCGCGGGTGCTGGCGCGCCCGCCAGGCTGGTCACGAGGCCTCCCGGTGGGCGTGCTGCCCGGTCAGGGCGAGGAACGCCTCGTCCAGGCTGGGCCCGCGCAGGCCGAGATCGGCCACCGCGATCCCGTCCGCGGCCAGCGCCCGCGCCACCTCCAGCAGGGTGCCCACGCCGTCCCGGGCGGCCAGGGTGAGCCGCCCGGACACCGCGTCTGCGTGCAGCCCCTCCGGCGGCAGGCCCAGCCGGGCGGCCAGCGCCCGGGCGGCCGCCGCGGCCACGCTGGCCGGCTCGAACCGCGCCTCGACCAGCTGGGTTCCGGTCCGGGCGCGCAGCTGGGCTGGCGTGCCGCTGGCCACCAGCCGGCCCTGATCCAGGATGTACACCAGATCGGCGAGCCGGTCGGCCTCCTCCAGGTACTGGGTGGTGAGCAGCATGGTCGTGCCCTCGTCGCGCAGCGCGGCCAGCGACTCCCAGAGCTGCCGCCGCCCGGCCGGGTCCAGCCCGGTGGTCGGCTCGTCCAGGACCAGCAGCGAGGGCCGCGCCATCAGGCTGGCGGCCAGGTCGGCCCGGCGGCGCATGCCCCCGGAGTAGGTGCCGACCGCCCGCCCGGCCGCCGCGGCCAGGTCGAAGCGGCCGATCAGCTCGGCCGCGCGTACCCGGGCGGTCCCGCGGCTCAGGCCGGCCAGCCGGCCGATCAGCATCAGGTTCGCCCGGCCGGGCAGCGCCTCGTCCAGCCCCGCGTACTGGCCGGTCAGGCCGATCCGGGCGCGGACCGCGTAGGGATCGGCCACCACGTCGAAGCCGGCCACCCGGATCACGCCCGCGTCCGGGCGGACCAGCGTGGCCACGATGCGGACCAGGGTGGTCTTGCCGGCCCCGTTAGGGCCCAGCAGCGCGGCGATCCGCCCCGGCGGCACGGTGAGATCCACCCCGCTCAGCGCCGTCACCTTCCCGAACGCCTTCGCCGCGCCGGTCACCTCCAGCATGGGCTGGGTCATGCTGTGAGCCTACGCAGCGGACCGCGGGCGCAGCAGGGGGCGGAACGGGTGGGCCTGACCGGCGCGGTGCGGGTTTTCGTTCGCGGGAAATTAAGTCACCAGAGCGTGTAGCCGCCGTCGATGACGAGCACCGAGCCGGTCATGAAGGAGGAGGCGGGGCTGGCCAGGAACACCACGCTCGGAGCGATCTCCTCGGGCAGGGCGTAGCGCTGCTGCGGGGTGTCCTCGATCCAGTGCCGCCGGAATTCCGGGCGGTCCACCGGGGCCATGTCGGTCTTGACGTAGCCGGGCGCGATCGCGTTGACCCGGATGCCCAGCCCGGCCCACTCCGCGGCCAGCGACTTGGTCAGCTGGTGCACCGCGGCCTTGGACGCGTTGTAGGCGGGCTGCCACTGCGGGCGGTTCACGATCATCGCGGAGATCGAGCCGACGTTGATGATGGAGCCCCCGCCCCCTTCGGCCATGTGCCGGCCACCGGCCCGGCTGCACCGCCACAGCGCCCGGACGTTCAGGTCGAACACGTCGTCCCACTCCTGGTCGGTGACCTGCCACGACTCGCCGTGGTAGCAGACACCGGCGTTGTTGACCAGGATGTCCAGCCCGCCGAGCCGGCGGGCCGCGGCGTCGATGATGGCGCCCGCGTCCTGCGTGAGATCGCCATCGAGCGCGGACACCGTCAGGCCCTGGCTTTTCAGGTCCCGGGCGGCCGCCGCGTTCCGGCCGGTGTCCCGGGCCACGATCATGACGTCGGCGCCGGCCTCCGCCAGGGCGGCGGCAAACGCCTTGCCCAGCCCCTGATTCCCCCCGGTGACCACGGCCTTGCGGCCATCCAGCGCGAAACGCTCCAGTACCGGCACACTTCCTCCTGAGGGATGGCTTGGGTTAGGGGACGATGGAGTACCCCGGGACCGAGGGCCAGCGGACCGCCAGCACGACCGACGCCTCCTCGGCGTGCCAGGAATGGTTCACGCCGTGGAACACGACATAGTCACCCTGCTCGGCGAGCAGCACGCTGCGGCCCGGGAGCTCGACCCGGAACCGGCCGCTGACCAGGATGAGCGCCGCCGAACGCCGCTCGCCGGTGACCCACTCCGGGCGCCGGTCGTCGCGGGGGTGGATGGCCCACTTGATCTCGACGTCGTCGCTGTGCCGGGGGTCGCCGGGCGGCTGGAAGTGCCCGAGCAGCCAGCCGCGGCCGGCCGGGGCGTCGGCGGCCGCGTTCCCCACGTAGATCCGCTCCGTCATGGTCCGTGAGACTAATGCCGCAGGCCGGGGCCGGGCGGCGTCCGGCCCGCGGTGCCGCTCGTGGGCCTGCCCATCCGGGCCACGTCCGCGGCCGCGTCGCACGGCGTGCGGACCGGCTCACCCGCGCTAGCGTGCAGGGCCAGCCGGCGCAGCAGGGTGCGGAAGACCTGGCGGTCCTGCCCGGCGTCCAGGCCGCTGAGCAGCTGCTCCTCGGCGGCCCGCAGCCGCTCATCCAGGCGGGTCAGGCAGATGCGGCCGTCCGGGGTGGCGACGATGCGCCGGGCCCGGCGGTCCGCGGGATCCGGGCGGCGCTCGATGAGCCCGGCGGCCTCGAGGTCGTCGAGCAGGTAGGTCATGACCGTGCGGTCCACGCCCAGGTGCTGGGCCAGGGCCAGCTGGCTGCCGTGCTCGTCGCCGGCGGCCGCGGCGAGCACCTGGTAGCCGCGGGGGCCGCCGGGCAGGTCGGCCAGGGCCTCGTGGGTGGCCTTGACGTAGCCGCGGAAGACCACGCCGAGCGCCCAGCCCAGGTCATTGCTGAGGGTGCAGGCCTCCGCGTCCGGCGCCGGGCCGGGAGCCGCCCCGGGGCCGGCCAGGAATCCAGATGGCGCTGCCATGTCGCCAGCCTACCCCAGACGAGCTGGGTTGCCGATGAGTTGCATAGCAGATGTTCTGTGATACAGAATAGATGCGTCACCGCGCCTGGGGCGTGGCGGCACCCGGACAGGACAGGAGTTCAGATGAGCGAGCCTTCCCCGGCCCAGCCGGCCGTCGTCGTCATCGGCGGCGGGTACGGCGGGGTCAACGTGGCCAAGTCGCTCGACGACGTGGCGTCGGTCGTGCTGGTCGAGCCGAAAGACGCGTTCGTGCACAACGTCGCCGCGCTGCGCGCCCTGGTGGACCCGTCCTGGCTGCCGCGGATCTACCTGCCCTACGGCAGGCTGCTCGGCCGTGGCCGGGTGGTGCAGGACCGGGCGGCCAAGGTGGACGCCGGCCGGGTGGTGCTGGCCTCCGGCGAGGAACTCCCCGCGGACTACATCGTGCTGGCCACCGGGTCCACCTACCCGTTCCCGGCCAAGAGCGACCTGGACCGCACCGTGGACGCGCACGAGAAGACGCTCGGCACCCATGCGGCGCTGGCCGCCGCGGCCCGGGTGCTGCTGGTCGGCGCCGGGGCGGTCGGCATCGAGCTGGCCGGCGAGATCAAGGCGGCCTGGCCGTCCAAGCAGGTGACGCTGGTCGATGTGGCCGACGACGTGCTCGGCGGGCCGTTCCGGCCGGACCTGCGGGCGGAACTGCGCCGCCAGCTCGGCGAGCTGGGCGTGCAGCTGCTGCTGGGCAGCCCGTTGCGGGCCGAGCCGCCCGTCGAGCCGGGCGAGCTGCGGACCTTCATGGTGGCGACGCAGGCCGGGACCGAGGTGACCGCCGACATCTGGTTCCGCTGCTACGGCGTCATCCCGGTCAGCGACTACCTGGCCGGCGGTCTCGCCGGGGCCCGCGGGCCAGGCGGGCTGATCGAGGTCTCGCCGACCCTGCAGGTCGCGGGCCAGGACCGGGTGTTCGCGCTGGGCGACGTGTCCACCGCCGACCGGAAGGTGGCGGGCGCGGCCGGCCGGCAGGCCGCGATCGTGGCCGAGAACATCCGCAAGCTCATCGCCGCGGGATCGGCTGCGGACGGTGTGGAACTGAGCCGGTACGAGGCGGCGCCGGCCAGCATCGTCGTGCCGATCGGGCCGGAGGGCGGCTCGGGCCAGCGGCCCGGTAGCGAGGACCTCCTCCCGCCCGCCACGGTGGCCGAGCTCAAGGGGCGGGACATGATGGTGGCCCGGTTCGCGGAGATGCTCGGGGTGCCGCCGAGCAACGCCGGGGGGCCGGCCGGGGACGGCCAGACCGAGGGGTAACCCGCAAGTGTCGGTGGCCCGTGGGACGCTGGGCCCGATGAACGAACCTGACGCACCTGGATCTGACCTTCCGCGCCGCTGCGACTGGGCCGAGGGCTCGGACGCGATGCGCGCCTACCACGATGACGAGTGGGGCCGCCCGTCCCGGGATGACCGCTACCTGTTCGAGATGCTGCTCCTCGAGGGCGCCCAGGCCGGGCTGTCCTGGTCCACCATCCTCGGCAAGCGGGCCAATTACCGCCGCGCGCTGGACGGTTTCGACCCGGAACTGATCGTCGGATACGACGACGCCAAGCTGGCGGAACTGCTGGCCGACCCGGGCATCGTGCGCAACCGGCTCAAGGTAGCGGGCACGGTGCGCAACGCCCGGGCGTTCCTGGCCACCCAGCAGGAGCATGGGTCGTTCGCCAGCTACCTGTGGGCCTGGGTGGACGGCGTGCCGCTGGTGAACCGCCCCCGCAGCGTGGCCGAGCTGCCCGCCCGGACCGAGCTGTCCGACCGGCTCAGCAAGGACCTGAAGCGGCGCGGCTTCACGTTCGTCGGATCGACGATCACGTACAGCTTCCTGCAAGCTACCGGGGTGGTAAATGATCACCTCGCGCGCTGTCCGGCTCTCGCCGCCTGTCCGACTAAGGGGCCGGGAGCTGGTATTTAACGGCGTTGCGGGGTGATGGGAGCGGCCAGATCTGGCATCATGGACCGTGAGATGAGTAATCCCCGCTTCCCCGTTACCGTGACTCAGCTCCCGGTACTGCGCTGCGAAATATGCCAGCGCACCATCGCCCACAAGCCCGGACAGGCCAGCGAGGTCCTGACCGAGCATTACCGTCGCGCGCACCCCGAATCGCTCGAGGCTGCGGCGGGCCGCCCCGTCTGACCGGTTTTCGCGCGTCCGCTTCCGGGTGTGATCGGCGGGGGCTGCGAGAATGCCATCATGCGGAGCATCCGTAACCCACTGTCTGCTGGCTCATCACCGGCCAGCCCGTCGTCTGCAGGCGCAGGTTCAGCCGGCTCGATCCTGAGTATCGGGTCGAGCGGCTCGATTCTGTCCATTGGCTCGGCCGGCTCGATTCTCTCGATCGGGTCGGCCGGTTCCATTCTGTCTATCGGGTCGGTCGGCTCGGTGGCGTCCGCGTTTTCGGTCGGTTCCGCCGGAAGTGCGCTGTCGATTCTGTCCGGGTTGTCGCGCCGGTCCATCCTGGCCTGGCGGGCGGACCGGGTCATCGGTTCACGGACGCGCCGGAGGGAATGACCCCGGGGATTAAAGCGGGAGCGAAGGGGGGATCGGGCTGATATGTCAGCTGTCGTAATCGCGACCGCGTTTGGCGGACCCGACGTGCTGGAGATCGCCAATCAGGCGCCGGGCGAGCCCGGCCTGGGCGAGGCACTGATCGAGGTCCGGGCGGTCGGGGTCAACCCGATTGACTACAAGGTCTACAGCGGGGCGCTGGGCGCCGACCCCGGGCGGCTGCCGCTGCGGATGGGCTCAGAAGCCGCCGGTGTGGTCACCCTGGCCGGCGTCGGCGCGGTCGGCCCGGCCGGCCCGATCCAGGCCGGCGATGAGGTCATCGCCTACCGTGCGCCCGGCGCCTATGCCGCTGAGCTCGTGGTGCCGGCGTCCGCGCTGGTGCCCAAGCCGGACACGCTCGACTGGGCCCAGGCCTCCGGGCTGATGGTCACCGGGGTGACCGCCTGGCATCTGCTGGCCGCCACGGGCGTGAGTGCTGGCGACACCGTGCTGATCCACGGGGCCGCCGGGGGAGTGGGCGTCATGGCGGTACAGCTCGCGGTGGACCGTGGCGCCACCGTGGTGGCCACGGGCCTCCCTGCGCGGCACGACTTCCTGCGCGAGCTGGGCGCCATCCCGGTCGAGTACGGCACCGGCCTGATGGACCGGGTCAAGGCCGCCGCGCCCGACGGCGTGGATGCCGCGCTGGACCTCGCGGGCACGGACGAGGCGCTGGACGTGTCGTTCGTGCTGGTTCCCGACCGGACCCGGATCGCCACCATCGTCTCGTTCGAGCGCGGGATGAAGACCGGCATCAAGGTGCTCGGCGGGGCCCCGGGCGCGGACCCGGGCACCGAGATCCGCGAGGCGGCCCGGCTGGAGCTGGCCCGGCTGGCCCAGGACGGGAAGCTCAAGGTCTTCGTGTCGCGGAGCTTCCCGCTGGCCGAGGTGGCGCAGGCGCACCTGGCCATCATGGAAGGCCACACCCAGGGCAAGATCGCGCTTATCCCGTAGCCGGGCCGGCCCCGGCCAGCTCGGCGTTGGCGCGCTCGGTCACGGTGGCCAGCACGCGGTGCGCGATGGCCAGGTCCGTCTCGGGCAGGCCACCGTACAGGCGCTGGGTGACCTGGCCGATACCGCGCTGGATCTGCTCGACGCGAGCCGTGCCCGCGGGCGTGAGGGCAATCTGCGTCCCGCCTTCTGCCCCGGGCTCACGGCTGATCAGCCCCTGCCAGGCCAGCCCGGCCGCGGCCGCGTGCACCGCGTCTTCGCCGATCTTGAGACCGTGGGTGATCCGGCCGGTCAGCTCGTCCTCGCCTAGCTGGCCGCCGCCGGCGGCGAGCAGGTTGAGGATCACCCAGCCGCGGAACTGGGTGCCGGTCCGGGCCAGCAACCGGTCCAGCACGGCCCGGGTGGCGTGCTCGGCCTGCCCGATGTCCTGTCCGTTGAGGGGTGGGCCCTGGAGAGCGGCGGAGTGCGTCATTGGTCTGCTCCTGTCTGCGTGGGTGGAGGGGTGGATCCGAGCAGGGTGTGCAGCGAGGCGATCAGGTTCCTGGTGGCCGGGCTGTCCAGGCCGCCGAGCGGGGCGGTCAGCTCGTCCTGCAGCCCGCGCACCCGTTCGGTGGCCTGGGCCGTGACCTCCCGGCCCCGGTCGGTCAGGCTGAGCTGGACCGCCCGGCTGTCGTCCGGGTCGCCGCTGCGCTCGAGCAGGCCGGCCTGCTCGAGCGCCCGGGCCAGTTTGGAGACGTAGAGCGGTTCGAGCCCGGTGAAGTCGGCCAGCTGGCGCTGGCTCGGCCGCCGGCCGGACCGTTCCATCCCCAGCAGCGGGGCGAGCACGGAGTATTGCGCGTTGGTGAGCCCCAGCGGGGTGATGGCCCGGTCGATGGCCGACCGCCACCGCATCGACAACCTCCACACCAGCCCGGTCACCGGAGGATCCTGCCGCTGCCCTGTCATGCGACTTAGTGTACATGGCTTCTATGTACATGTAC
>CAVQZG010000012.1:0-349235 GCA_963718305.1 uncultured Actinomycetes bacterium | reverse complement strand
TTCGGCTTCCCGCGCCCCAATAGAACGGCCCGGCTGTGGGGGTGACCGTGATGCGCCAGCCGGTTCGCCTGAGCTGGTCTTGGAGGCGGGCTGGCTGGTGGGAGACCTTCACGAGCCGGTAGGGGGTGCCATCGTCAAGCTGCCGGCGGATGACCGGGGATGATGATCCTTCCACGAGCTCGTCGGGGGTGCGGTATGCGTCGTCGGCGAAGAACACCCGGCCCTGCGGCTTCAGGCAATCGGCGACCAGTGACCAGAAGGGCCCGAATCGTGCGGGCGGGACGTGGGAGAGCCAGAAGCCGAAGAAGACCACGTCGTAGCGGCGGTCAGGCTCCCAGGCGAAGAGATCGGCCTGGATGAACCGCACTCGCTCACTGCCGGCCCGGGTCGCAGCGATGGCCAGCATCTCCGGGGACGCGTCCACGGCGGTGACGTCTGTTGCGTGGCGGAGAAGCTGGCTGGTCCATGCTCCGCGCCCGCAGGCGAGCTCAAGCACGCTGCCGGCCGGCCGGAAGGCATCCAGCGCTGCGGTCAGCTCCTCGCCGCCCGGGACGTCCAGGTAATGGTCGTAATACTCACCGGCGATGGCCTGGTAGTAGGCGGCCTGCTCGCCGAGGACCGGGCCGAGCTTGTCATCGTCAGCTGATCTCACGCATCCGCCCCTTCTGCTGCGGCCCGCCGAGAGTCACACGATAGCCAGGCGCTGCGAGCAGTGGGATCGGCAGCAGGTTGCGCGAGTGGTGCTGGCGCGCTCAGCAGTCAAACACCGACCAGCAGATGTCGTTCCGCAACCGCTGGTCGTCAAGTACGAGCTCGCGAATAGCCTCCGGAAGCTGATCACGCTGCCACCGGCACTCGAGTCGCCCTGCGCCCTCACCCTCGCCGTCCGGCGCGCCAGCACGCACGGCCTTGATCGCATAGGCGGCCGCACCGAGGTCGTGCGCGGCGACGTGCGCGACAGCCCCGGCCTGGCCAGCAGCGTACGCGGCATGCCGTGCCGCCCCGCGCAGGTCTCTGGCCGCGGCCATGGCATGGCCGCCCGCCGCGCGAGCCTGGGTCATCGTGACCTCGCCACGCACCCAGGCGCGGGCCTGCTCGATCGCCTGACGCGGTCGTGGGTCCTCAGGCTGAGCCGACTCGAAGAGATGAAGGACGTGCTCCGCGCACGATGCCGCCCAAAGCGCGAGGAGCTTATGATCCGAATCGGTGAGGGTCCCACCGCGGCGGATCGTCACGAAGCGAGGGTCCCGGACCTTCGGGAGGATCATGGCTGCAACTCGTAGGCCAGGTCGCCTGCGGCCGGGCCGGCAGGGCCATCTTCCAGGTAGCTCATCGCGAGAGCACCTGCGCTGACCGTTTTCACATTCTGCTCCTGGTTCTGTTCACTCAACGCATATCCGCGCTGGGCAGAGTTACACCGATGTAGTGCCTGGCTGAGATGAGTCCGGCCGGGGCCGGTACCGTTTCGCCATGGTCCAGGACGACAGAGCTGAACTCGCCAGGCTGGCTGAGGCGGCGGTCGAGGCATTCCAGGCAGGCCAGGCAGACGATGCCCGGAGGGTCACGTTGCGCCTGGTCACCCGGGCCGACCAGGCGGAGTTCCTCGAGCTGGCCAGCGCCAGTGCCGGGCTGCACCATCCCTGGATGTCCCTGCCCGCCACAGCGCAGGAATTCCAGGCCTACCTCACGCGATTCGACCACGTCACGGCCGAGGGGTTCCTGATCTGCCTGCGCGGGACCGGGGCCATCGTGGGCACGATCCACATCAACAGCATCATCCGCGGGCGCTTCCAGAACGGCTCCCTGTCCTACGCCGCGTTCGCCCCGGCGGCCGGGCAAGGCTACATGTCCGAAGGCCTCGCCCTGGTGCTGCGTTACGCGTTCGAGCACCTGCGCCTGCACCGCCTCGACGCCCAGATCCAGCCCGGCAACCACGCCTCCGTGCGGCTCGTCCGGCGGCTCGGCTTCCGGAACGAGGGCTACTCCCCCGATCTGCTGTTCATCGACGGGGCCTGGCGGGACCACGAACGATGGGCCATCACCAGCGACATGATCCTCACCGCCCCGGCAGACCCGCATCCGAGCCTGCCTGACCGCTGAGACGCTGGAGTTGCGGTCGCTTTCCCGACTCCCCGTGCCCAGGCGAGCAATCGTCGCCCGGCCATCGATCACCCTCACGTCATGAACGCCTGGCCGCGTCCGCACAAGTACGTTGCGTGATCCGATCACTCAGCGGGTGGAGCGCATGTACTCGTCGATGGTACGGAAAATGGTGTCTGGCCCACCGTCCCACGCAGGCTTCGGGTCGGGTTGCCCCGGAGCGGGCTGGTACACCCACCAGAGATTGCCCCACGGGTCCTCGATACGAGCAAGCGTCAGTGATCCGTAGAACGGTGTCGGAGGGGTCACGATCACGGATCCTCGATGGACGGCGCGACGCAGCATCGTCTCGACGTCGGAGGTCCAGATCTGAAACATGCCGAAGTGTGTCCGCCAGCCTTCCTGCGCGTCGGCAAGCAGCACAAGTGAGTCACCGACACGCAGCTCAGCGTGAATCAGCTTGCCCGTCGGCGTCGGGATTCGTGCCTCTGCGACTTCACGGGCGTCAAAGACCTCCTCGGCGAACGTTATGAAGCCGGCCGCACCCTCCAAGATGATGAACGGATTGAGCGTGTTGCCGCGCCCCGTGATGGTGCCGGCGTCGAGTGTGATCTGACCTTTTGCCATGCACACATGCCTACCAGGCAGGACCGACACGTAGGCGCTGCCCGATGGCCTCCTGGTCAGCAGGCCGCCGCAGACCCTGGAGGCGGCCCAGGCGATCGCCGCCGAGCACTTCGCGTTCTGCGACGAGGGCGCCCGGATAGGGCTGCGCGGGGTCAGCGAAATCGCGCCCGCGCTGGTCGGCAATCCGTTCTGGGACTTCTGGTGGGACTAGCCACGCAACTAGGCTCAGCGGGCATGACCGACGTTGACGAGCACGGCCGGACGGAACCCCCGCTCGCGGCGGACGAGACCGGCACCCTCCTGGGGTTCCTGGACTACCAGCGGGCCACCTTCGCCTGGAAATGCGCGGGCCTGGACGCGGCGGGCCTGGCGGCGACGGTCGGCGTGTCGGCGATGACCCTGGGCGGGATGCTCAAGCACCTGGCGCTGGTCGAGGACTCGTGGTTCTCCGAGTGGCTGCTCGGGCGGGACCCGGCGCCCCCGTGGGACACGGTCGACTGGGACGCCGACCGCGACTGGGAGTGGCACACGGCGGCCGCGGACTCACCAGAGCAGCTCCGCGGGCTCTGGCAGGACAACGTGGCCCGCGCCCGCGCCCGCGTGTCCGAGGCCCTGGCCAGCGGCGGCCTGGACCAGCTGGCCCGGCGCAGCTGGCCGGACGGCCGGTCACCGAGCCTGCGCTGGATCATCTGCCACATGATCGAGGAGTACGCGCGGCACAACGGCCACGCCGACCTCATCCGGGAGTCGGTGGACGGGGTGACCGGCGAATAGGCAGGGGCCCGGCGCCCCCCGTAAGCGGGCAGATAACTAGCCGCACTGGGGCCGCAGCCGGGCCGGGAACCCGGTCCAGCGCAGCTGGTCCGGCAGGTGGGCGGCGTCGTTGAAGGTGACCAGCGACGGCGGCAGGCCAGGCTGATACAAGATCACTGTTAGCGCGCAGTTCTGCTGGTTCAGGCCGATCCAGCGCCAGTCCGGCGCGTCCAGCGCATGCCTGATGAACCACCCGATCAGGAAGTTGTGCGTGACGATCAGCTCGTGGACGTCGGCGGCCTGGCTCTCCCCCGGCGCGCCCTCCCCCGGCGGGCCCGCGAACCGCTCGATCGCCGCCCGGGCCTGCGCCGCACCCTCGTTACGCTCCGTCACCGTGTAGCTGCTGACCAGCCTGGCGTGGGACGGCGGCAGCCCGTCCGGATCCAGGTCGGCCGGGATGTAGTCGCCGACCACGGCGGACTCGGCCACCGGCACGCCGGGCAGCCAGCCCGCGATCAGCCGGGCCGTCTGTGCGGCGCGGGGCAGGGGGCTGTGGTGGATCTGGGTCACCGGCAGGTTCTTCAGCCGCTCGCCGGTGCGCCGCGCCTGTTCCTGGCCGGCGTCGCTGAGGGTGCCTCCGTCCACGGCCTCACCGTGCCGCACTAAGTACAGGAACCGGCTGGCCATGGCATCCCCTTTGCAGTGGCGGGCCCTTTGTGCTGGTGGGCGGTCCGAAACGGCGTGATGGAAGCCCGCTGACGGGCGGGCAGGCTGAGCCTAGTGTTTTCGGCGGGCCGGTGGCATGCGGCCGGGACAGGCGGGGGCTGGAATCCGGGGAGGTGCCGGGATGACTAGTCTGCTGAAGGCGTTCCCGGGCCACCCAGCCCCGGCTGGCTGACCGTTCATCCGGGACCGGCCGGCCGCCCGGCACCCGGCCAGGCCCCGCCTGCCAGGCCCGGGCACGACTCCTGGAATCAACCGGAGGCCGTGTGCTCATCCGCCCCACCACCGAAGCCGACCTGGACCGGATCCTCGCCTGGCCGGACACCGGGCCGATTGGCGCGATCCCGGCCGACCGCTACCGCGACGAACTGGACCGCCACCAGTACCGGCCGGAGTGGACCTGGATCGCCGAGGACGAAGGCCGCATCGTGGCCCGCGCCATCTGGTGGGGGTTCGGCGACGCCGACTATCCCCTGGTGCTGGACTGCGTGTCCGTCGATGACGCCCTGCCCGCCGGCGGTTCAGTCCCCGGGCGGGCGGCCGTGGCGGCCCGGCTGATCACCGCCGGGCAGCAGGCGCTGCGCAGGCCGGGGCCCTCGGTCGCGCCGGGCTTCGAGATCAACCTGCCGACCGGCTGGCGGTCCGATCCGGCCGTGGTGGAGGCGTTCGGCTGGCGGCATGACGCGGCGGCCCGCGCCGGGCTGACCGACGAGCTCGAGCGGATCCGCTTCGAGTGGACCCCGGACGCGGGTCTGCCCCGGCCCAGTGGCCGCCTGGTCTTCCGCCCCGAGCCCGACGACGACGCGTTCCTGGACATGTTCCGCCAGATCGCGATGGGCAGCCTGGACGTGATCACCCGGCGGGAGGTCGCGGCGCTGGGCGCTGCCCGCCAGGCCCGCGACGACATGGGCATCTACCTGGCCATGCCGGGCGACCGGAACTGGTGGCGGCTGGCCTACACGGCCGGCCCAGGCGGCGCGCCCGGCGGCGGCCGTCCAGGCCAGCTCGCCGGGATGATCCTGCCCAACCGCAACTCGAACGGCGCGGTGGTGGGCTACCTGGGCGTCGTGCCCGGGCTGCGCGGCCGGGGCTACATCAACGACCTGGTCGCGGAGACGACCCGGTTCCACGCCGGGCGCGGTGAGCCGCGGATCGGCGCCACGACCGACACCACGAACCTGCCGATGGCGGCGGCCTTCGAGCGCGCGGGCTACCGGGCCTGGGGGATCCGCTACGTACTCTCGGAGCCGTCCGGGCGGCCCGCTCCCCCGGCCCCGCCGGAATGATCCGCTCCCCCGGTCCCGCCGGGACGATCCGCTCCCCCGCTCCGGGCGGCAGGATCCGGTACGCGGGGCTCGGCTATGCCCTGACCGTCCTGCTGACCGGGACGAACCTGGCCACCCCGCTGTACGCGGTGTATGAGCACGTGTTCGGCCTGTCGCCGCTGGATGTGACGCTGCTGGTGGCCGTGTACGCCGCCGCGGTCGTGGTGGCCCTGCTGATCTGCGGCCCGCTCGCCGACACGGCCGGGTACCGCCCGGTGCTGCTGGCCGGGCTGGTGGCGGCGGCGTGCGGCTCGGCCCTGCTGGCCGCGGCGACGGGACCGGGCTGGCTGTTCGCGGGCCGGGCGGTGCAGGGACTGGCCGTGGGCACCTGTTCCGGGGCGCTCACCGCCGGGCTGGTGCTGACCGAGCCACGCGGGCGGCGGGCCCGCGCGTCGTTCCTGGCCGCCACGGCGACCACCGCGGCGGTCGGATTCGGCCCGGTACTGGCCGGCGCACTGGCCCAGTACGCCCCCGCCCCGCGGGTGCTCACCTACCTGGTGGAGATCGCGCTGCTGGTCCCGGCCGTGGCCGTGGTGGCCCTGCTGCCCGGCTCGCTGGGGAGGACTGGGCAGCGATGGCAGCCCCGGTGGCCGGGCCTGCCGGCGCCGGTCCGCACCGCGTTCCTGGCTCCGGCCGTGGTGAGCCTGCTGGCCTGGGCGGTCGCGTACGTGGTGCTGGCCCTGGTTCCCTCGTACGCGGCGGCGGCGCTGGGCGACAGCAACCTGTTCGTCGACGGCACCGCGGCCGGCTCGCTGCTGCTGGTCGCGGCGCTCGCGCAGGCCGTCTGCCGGTCGTGGGACCCGGCCCGGGCCCAGGCGGCCGGGCTGATCGGCCTGGCCGCCGGGCTGCTCGGGCTCATCGCCGCCGGGCTGACCGGCGGCGGGCCGGCGGGCAGCGCGGCCGTGCTGTTCGCGGCCATGGCGGTGACGGGCTGCGGGCAGGGCCTCGCCTTCATGGGCGGTCTGCGCCGGATCAACGAGATCGCCCCGCCGGCGGCCCGGGCCGGGACCGTGTCCATGTTCTACGTGGTGACCTACGCGGGCAGCGGCCTGGTCACCGTGGGCGTAGGCCTGCTGGCCACGCTGTTCGGGCTGACCGTGTCGGTCCGGTGGTTCGGCTCGGCGCTCGCGGCCGCGTGCCTGTGCATGCTGGCCGTGCTGCTCAGCCACCACGGAGAGTGACCAGCGCCTCTTGCTGTTATCAACGCTGCTACGCGATCCGCACCGGGTGCCGGAGATCGCCGTGGCCACCCACTTCGACCAGGCGATGCAGCTCATCCGACGCCATGATCCACAACTGCTGGCGGGTTGAGCCGCGGTTGCCGGGCGGCTCAGGCGGCGCGGCGGCGGACCAGCCAGACGGTCGCGGCGATGAGCAGGACCGACAGCGCGAGCAGCCAGCTGCCCTCGATCCACTGGAATGACCAGAACCGGCTGCCAGGCTGGTAGCTGATCCAGTGCGTGTAGCCGTGCTTGGTGAGATAGCCCACCGCGTTGAGGATCGTCTGGGACGTGTTCGGCCCGACCCGCGTCGCCGGGGCAGGGTGGTGGCCCTGGAGGATGTTCCTGATCGCAGACTGGCTGACCAGCTTGCCGTCCTTGGTGTACCAGTGATTGATGATCGACGCGGAACCAGGCAGGCTGGTGCTGCTGGTGACCAGCGGCGTGATGTAGTGCTCGCGCAGCCACAGCCCGGTGGCGAAGGCCAGCCCGGCGTAGGCGGCCAGGGTGGCGGCGATCGCGGGGACGGCCCGGCGGATGAGCATCCCGGCCAGGACGCCGATCGAGAAGGCGGCCAGCGTCCAGGCGGCGAACGCGACCCCGAGCAGGTCGAAAACGCGGGCCGAGAACTGGGTCACGTAGCCCGCGGCGGCCCACGGCTGGTTGTACCAGGCAAACAGGACGGTGAACGCCCCGGCCACGGCGGTCACCGCGACCGCCAGCGGTACCAGCTTGCCGACCGTCCAGCGGAGCCGGCCGATGCCCTGGGTCCAGGAGTACCGGAAGGTTCCGGTCTCCAGCTCCCTGGCCAGCACCGGCGCCCCGGCGAACGCCCCGATCAGCGCGGGCACCGCCTGCAAGGCGATGCTGACTATGATCGCGGTCTCGCCGTATCTGCCGGTGAAGTTTATGGCGCAGCCGAGTGAGCCGGCCGGGTGGCAGTAGGCCGCTTCGGCGTGGTGCATCTGCAGGCCGGTCAGCCACAGGTACACCGCGAACGCGCCGAGGAAGGCGGCCACGCCGGTCAGCGCGGCCCGGTGCTGCCGCCAGGTGACCCAGGCCATCCGCCGCCACGGCACCGGCCGCAGGCGGGCGTCGGGCGCGGGACGGCCGGGCATCGTTAGTGCGGTCATTTCGTCACCTCCGTCGGGTGGGTGTCCCGGCCGCGGGCCGGGCCGGGCAAGGCGCCGGCGCCGGGCTCGCGCAGGTAGGCCATCGCGAGTTCCTCCAGGCCGACCGGGTGCGCCTCCCAGCGCGGCGGGACAGGGTCGTCCGCGGTGGCCCGGACCAGCAGGTGGGCCTGGGCGTCGGCACGGCGGGCATGCACCAGCGGCCGTTCGGTATATCTGTCGGCCTCGGCGGCGGGGCCGGTCAGCACGCGGTGGCTGGCGATCAGGTCGTCGACCTCCCCGGCCACCTGGACCCGGCCCCGCGACAGCAGGATGAGGTAGTCGGCGACCCGCTCCAGCTCGGCCAGCACGTGCGAGGACAGCAGCACCGACACCCCATCGTCGGCCGCCGCCGTCAGCACCGTGGCCATGAAGTCGTGCCGGGCGAGCGGGTCGAGCATCGCCACCGGCTCATCGAGCACCAGCAGCCGCGGCCGGCGGGCCAGCGCCAGGGTCAGCGCGAGCTGGACCTGCTGGCCGCCGGACAGCTGGCCGGCCCTGCGGTTCAGCGGGATGCCGAGCTCGCCCAGCCGGGCCTTGGCGTAGGGCTGGTCGAAACGCCGGTTCAGGTTGCGGGTCAGGTGCAGCGTGTCGGCGGCCGACAGGTTCTTGTACAGCGGCGTGTCCTGGGCGACGAACGCGATGCCGTCCAGCGCGGCCGGGGATCCCGCGGCCAGGCCTCCGAGCACCGTGACGGTGCCCGCGGTCGGTTCTGCCAGGCCGACCGCCAGGTTCAGCAGCGTGGTCTTGCCGGCGCCGTTCGGGCCGGCCAGCGCGGTCACGTGCCCGGCGGGTATCGCCAGCGTGCACTCGCGCAGCGCCCACGTGCTGCCGTACCGCTTGCCCAGGCCGCTGGTCTCGATGATGTTCACGTTCATGCGACACCTTCCGCTTCGCCGCTCCTTGCGGCGCGGCGTTCCCCTGTGCCGCTGCGGCGCTTATAAAAATCCCGCAGCGCGCTGGCGAACAGCGCCACGATGCCGTCCTCGTCCAGGCCCGCCGCGTCGGCGGTGGTCAGCCAGCCCAGCAGGGACTTGTGCAGCCCGGCGAGTTCCGGGAGCGCGACCTGGCCCAAGGTGGCCTGGATGAACGTGCCCTGGCCGGGCCGGCCGGCCGTCAGGCCCTTGGTCTCCAGCTCCTTGTAGGCCTTCAGCACCGTGTTCGGGTTGATCGCCAGCGAGGCCACCACGTCCCGGACCTTCGGCAGCTGATCGCCCAGCGTGAGATAACCCAGCCGCAGCGCGTGCTCCACCTGGTGCACCAGCTGCAGGTAGGTCGGCACCCCCGAGGCCGCATCCAGCCGGAACTCGATCGGCGACCCCGGCCCGCGCGGCCCGTCCCCTGGCGTGCCGCCGCCACCCCACGGAAGCTCTGGCACTGCCGGAGCCCCTGTCTCCGACAGGTCGGCGAACAGCCCGCGCAGGTCGGCCCGGGTCTTGGCGCTCATGGCCCGCCCGACCCGGTCATCGAACTCGGCCTGGTCCAGGCGGCCAGCGGCGAAGTGCTCGCCCAGCCGGCCGCAGACCGCCTCGCGCTCGGCGTCGGAGACGCGCAGGTGCTGGTCGGAATACATGCCGCCGCTCGCAGGCAAGGCACCAGCCCCGCCGCCCGCCGGGCCGTTACCTTTATCTATAACCATAAGACTTGAGTACAGTAGATAATCTGGCTTGGCAACCTGGCGGCCTACCGCAGCAGCGCAGCGCTGCCAGCCGGACCCGCCGCACAGGCACGCCCTCCCGCACGGACGGTAACGCCCACGACGGCCTCCGCGGCCAGCCGATCGCCGCGAATCCCCGGCAAACCCGAGAACTACGAAAGCCGAGGAAGTATGGGACACACCGGTAAATGCTCTTTCAGGTTACATTAAGGATGATATCCTTCAATTCAATCAGCGTTTCGATTCGATAGCTAGCCTGTGAAAAGTCATGTGGTTTAGTAAAGTCGTTATAGACAATGACACAGTCAATACCGGCCGCCACGGCTGAGTTCAGCCCTCTGGATGAATCCTCTACAACCAGTGTCTCTTCTTTGGTGGCTCCGAAGCGCTTTAAGCCGGTCAGGTATGGTTCCGGGTGCGGCTTGGTGAGCTTGTAGTCTTCGCGAACAAGGACGAAATCCATGAATTGTCTAACTTGGCGCTTTTCATGGATAATTTCAAAATCCACACGTTTTGCAGTCGTCACGATGGCCATGCGGACGTATTTTGACAGTTCAGCAAGAGTTTCAACGACGCCTTCGATCTCAATGGCTTCTGTTCTAAGATATTCCTGATAATAATCATTACGAACCTCGCGCTGCCTGCTGATGGTCAGTTCATCAATACCTGCCGCCCTGGCCTGGGCCCAAGTGCCCAATCCCTGGTTCATGTCCCGGAGGTATTGATCCTTGTCCAAAGTCAGACCAATGTCCGCCAGGGCGCGTTCTCCAGCTTTGTAATACCAGAATTCGGTATCCACCAGAACACCATCATGATCGAAGAGTATGTACTTTTTCACTCTCTTGATCCTTTCCGGTAGCCGCGGCACCATGTGCGCCATCACGAACAGCTGACCACCTGGCCAATGCCAAGATCTCAAGCGGCGCGGGCCCGGACCCCGGCCAGGGCCTCGCGGGCCTGCGCGCTGATCCGCTCGCCGTCCAGCGTGACCAGGGCGCCGCCGCGCTTGAGGATCTGCCCGTCGGCCAGCACGGTGTCCACGTTGCCGGGCTGGGCCGCGGTGACCAGCAACCCGGCGGGGTCGGTGAGCACGCCCAGGTTCGGGTGCCCGGTGGCGACCAGGATGATGTCGGCCCGCTTGCCCGGGGTGAGCGACCCGGTCACGCCGTCCAGGCCCAGCGACCGGGCGCCCTCGATGGTGCCGAGAGCCAGTGCCTGCCGGGCGGTGCACGCGAACTCCTGATGGGCCCGGGCGTTGATCAGGCCCTGGGTCAGTTTCATGATCGCGAACATGTCGGCGTTGCCGGTCAGCGCGGTGGTGTCCACGGACAGGCCGACGCGGATCCCGGCTGCGAGCAGCTCAGCCGTCTGCGGCAGCCCGTAGCCGATCAGCAGCTCGCTGAACGGTGACAGGCTCACCGCGCAGCCCGCCTCGGCGAGCTGGGCGATTTCCGCCGCGGTGGCGCTGTTGGCGTGCACCACTTGCAGGTCCGGCCCGAGCAGGCCCGCGCCGGCCAGCGCGGCGATCTGCCCGGCCGCGGCGGGCGGCCCGGAGGCGTGCACGGTGACCGGGAGGCCGAGCTCGCGGGCCGCGGCCATCTCCTGCTGATAGACCCTTGGCGGTACCCGCAGGGCCGGGTTGCTGCCGCCCAGGCCCCGGCAGGCCACGCCGAGGGTGAGCAGCCCGCCCGCGCCTGCCCCGGCCTTCCAGTCCCGGTGCAGCGCCCGCAGCCCGCCAAGGTCCATGGCCTGGTCGTTGGGGTGCCCGGCCGAGTAGCCGTAGGAGTACCGGGCCCGCAGCCCGGCCTCGGCCAGCGCGCGCAGCTCCGCCTCGGCGTGGGCGGGCCCGCGGACGTTGTGGGACCAGTCGTGCACCGTGGTGATGCCGGAGCTGATGGCCTCCGCGCAGGCCAGCAGGGTGCCCTGGTAGTTGTCGTCGTCGGTGAAGGCCTGCCCGAGCCCGAGCGACACCGAGAAGTCACCGGCCGGCCGGTCCTCCCCCGCCATCCCCCCGGACATGCCGCGCAGCAGCGTGTTCCACAGATGCCAGTGGGTCTCGACCAGGCCGGGCGCCACGATCATCCCCCGGGCGTCCAGCTCCCGGGCCCCGGGCGCGCCGAGCGCCGCCGGGTCCAGGCCCGCGCCGACAGCGGCGATGCGCCCCCCGGTCACCAGGACGTCGCCGTCCGGGATGTCCCCCAGCCCCGGGTCCATGGTCACCACGTGGCCGGACCGGATGATGAGGTCCCCGGTCACGGGTACCCGATCGGGCGGCGGCTCAGCACGCGGTGATGGTACTGCGGACTGGGACGCACATGGTAGGCATGGCCCATGGCTGAACTCATCCCGCGGCGGGTTCTGTTCGGGAACCCGGAACGCGTTAGTCCGCACCTGTCCCCCGACGGAACCCGGCTGGCCTGGATCGCCCCGCACGAGGGGGTGCTGAACGTCTGGGTCGCCCCGATCGGCGGCCAGGGCGTGGACTGGTCCGCGGCCCGGGTGGTCACCGACGATACCGACCGGGGTATCCGCATGTTCGCCTGGGCGCACGACGCCCAGCACCTGCTGTACCTGCAGGACACGGGCGGAGACGAGAACTGGCGGCTGCACGATGTCAACACCGAGACCATGCAGCGGCGCGACCTGACGCCGTACGACAACGTGCAGACCCAGCTGATCGCCGGGGACAAGAAGTTCCCGACCGAGATCCTGATCGGGCTGAACCGCGACAACCCGCAGCTGCACGACGTCTTCCGGCTCAACCTGACCACCGGCGAGCTGGTCAAGGAGGTCGAGAACCCGGGGTTCGTGGACTGGGTCGCCGACAGCGAGCTGGTGGTGCGGGCCGGGATCGCGCCGCAACCCGACGGCGGCATGGTCGTCATGGTCCGCGCCGCGGCGGCCGAGGACTGGCGGCCGCTGCTGACCATCTCCGCCGAGGACGCGCTGACCAGCGGGCCGGTCGCGTTCAGCGAGGACGGCCAGTCGCTGCTGGCGGTCAGCTCGGTCGGTGCGGACACGGGCCGGCTGGTCCGCCTCGACCTGGCCACCGGCGCGGAGCAGGTGCTGGCCGGGGACCCGGAGGCCGATGTGGCCGGGATCCGGCTGCACCCCGACACCCGCGAGCCGCAGGTGGTCACGTTCCTCAAGGACCGGATGGAGTACCGGGTGCTGGACCCGGCGCTCGAGCCCGACCTGGCCGCGATCCGCGCGCTGCACCCCGGCGACCCCTCGTTCAGCGACCACGACGACGCGGACGAGACGTGGCTGGTGGCGTTCAACACCAACGCCGGCCCGGTCTCCTACTACAGCTACGACCGCACCACCCGCACCGGCGAGTTCCTGTTCGACAGCCGCCCGGAGCTGGCCCGCTACGAGCTCGCGCCGATGGAGCCGTTCTCGTTCACCGCCCGCGACGGCCTGACCATCCACGGGTACGCCACGTTCCCGCCGGGTGCCGACCGCGCGAACCTGCCCATGGTGCTCAACGTGCACGGCGGCCCGTGGGCCCGGGACGCGTGGGGGTTCGACCCGGAAGCGCAGTGGCTGGCCAACCGCGGCTATCTGTGCGTGCAGGTCAACTTCCGCGGCTCGACCGGGTACGGCAAGGCGTTCGTGAACGCCGGGGACCGCGAGTGGGGCGCGCGCATGCAGGACGACCTGTCCGACGCGGTCGCCTACGTGACCGGCCAGGCCCGTGGTGGCCAGCCCGGTGCTGGCCAGAACTGGGCTGATCCGGGCCGGGTGGCGATCTACGGCGGTTCCTACGGCGGCTACGCGGCGCTGGCCGGCGCGGCGTTCACGCCGGAGCTGTTCCGGTGCGCGGTGGACATCGTCGGCCCGTCCAATCTGAAGACGCTGATCGAGACCATTCCGCCGTACTGGGCCCCGATGATCGCGCAATTCCACAACCGGGTCGGCGACCCGGCCAAGGACGCCGATTTCCTCTGGTCGCGCTCGCCGCTGTCGCGGGCGGCCGATATCCGGATCCCG
Source organism: uncultured Actinomycetes bacterium (assembly GCA_963718305.1). Classification (GTDB taxonomy): domain Bacteria; phylum Actinomycetota; class Actinomycetes; order Streptosporangiales; family Streptosporangiaceae; genus RYN-230. The sequence continues at coordinate 335,668 of CAVQZG010000012.1, read as the reverse complement.
CTGCTCATCGCCCAGGGCGCCAACGACCCGCGGGTGAAGCAGGACGAGTCGGAGCAGATCGTGGCGGCGCTGGAAAACGCGGGAATCGAACACGAGTACCTGCTGTTTCCTGACGAGGGACATGGGTTCGCCAAGCCGGAGAACCGGCTGCGGTTCTACGCGGCGGCCGAGCGGTTCCTCGCCCACCACCTCGGCGGCCGGGCGGAGGAATAGCCCGCAGGCGCGGCGAGGCTGTGGCTCGCGTTATTTTCTCCGCAACGAAAACCGTCGCGGGGAGCCGCACGCGCCCGGGCCGGCCAGGATGGCCGCCAGGGCCGGCGGGCACCGGGCCAGCGCGGCGGCCAGCCACGCAGGCTGGCCCGGCGGGCAGGACCAGGGGCGCCGGGAACGGCGGATGAGACTCCGGAGGAGCACGGCAGGACATGGTGGAGATCAAGAACGATGAGGCGCTGGACGCGATGCGGGAAGCGGGGCGGGTCGTCGCCCGCTGCCTGGCCGCGGCCCGCGAGAGCGCCGCGGTCGGCGTCAGCCTGATCGAGCTCGATAAGGCGGCGCACGACGTCATCCGCCAGGCCGGCGCGACCTCGCCGTTCCTGAACTACCACCCGTCCTTCGCGCCGACGCCGTTCCCGGCGGTCATCTGCGCGTCGGTGAACGACGCCATCGTGCACGGCATCCCGGACGGCTACGTGCTCCGGGACGGTGACCTGGTCAGCATCGACTGCGGCGCGACCCTGAACGGGTGGACCGGCGACGCGGCGACCAGCTTCATCGTGGGCACGCCCCGCCCGGCCGACCTGCTGCTCATCGAGACCGCGGAAAAGGCCCTCGCGGCCGGCATCGCCGCGGCGGTGGCCGGGGCCCGGATCGGCGACATCTCGCACGCGATCGGCAGCGTGAGCCGCTCCGCCCGCTACGGCATCCCCTCGGGGTTCGGCGGGCACGGTATCGGCCGCCAGATGCACGAGGATCCGCACGTGCCCAACGAGGGCCGGCCAGGCCGGGGTTTCCGGCTGCGGCCCGGCCTGGCCCTGGCCATCGAGCCCATGCTGATCGCCGGGGGCGGTGACGCGTTCGGCGTCGCGCCGGACGGCTGGGCGCTGCGCACCACCGACGGCAGCCGCGCCGCGCACGTGGAGCACAGCGTGGCCATCACCGACGCCGGCCCGCGCATCCTGACCCTGCCCTGACCTCCGGCGGTGCTGACGGCACGCAGCGCATCCACCCTGCCCTGAGCTCCGACCGTGCCCGCGCTCACCCGCAGCGGGTGGGGCGCAGGCCGGGCCCGGCTGATGGACTAGCCGCCATCACGGCCGAAGGAGACAAGAAAACGCATGTCAGGAACGGGCTGGTTCTTCGCGATCGGGCTGGGTGTCTTGTACCTGGTCCTGCTGTTCACATTGTGTGTGCTCTGCTTCCGGAAGGGTCACTGGGTGCTGGGCGTGATCGGGATCTTCCTCCCCTTCCTGTGGATCATCGGCGCGGTCCTGCCGGCCAAGCGCCGCTACGGCAGGTAGCCGGCCCTGCGGGTACCCGGGCCCGCGGGTAGCCGGGCCCATGGGTAGCCGGCCTCCGGCGGGGGCAGGAACCGGATGACCGGGGGGCGTCATCGGGCTGGCGTCATCGAGGCTGGCGTCATCGAGGCTGGGGGGCCGGTGACCGAGGGACCGAGGGCCGGGGATCCACTGCAGGCCGGGAGCCCGCTGCGCACGCCGCGGGCGGCCGCGGTGGCCGGGATCCTCTTCTCCGTGCTCCTGATCACGGCGCTCGTGCTGCTCCAGGTCTCCGTGCCGGCCGATCCCAGGGTGGCCGGCGACTGGCTGTCGGACTCAGCGCGGCGCACGGCGGTGCTGGTCGCGCTGAACCTCGTCCCGTTCGCCGGGATCGCGTTCCTGTGGTTCGTCGGGGTGCTCCGGGACCGGATCGGCGCGCGTGAGGACCGCTTCTTCGCGACGGTGTTCCTGGGCAGCGGCCTGTTGTTCGTGGCCATGATGTTCGTGGCCGCGGCCATCGGCGGCGGGGTCATCGCCGAAGCCTCGTCCGGCACGCCCGGCCCGGGCACCCTGGCCCTGGGCCGCAACGTCACCGGGATCCTGCTGAACGTCTACGCGATGCGGATGGCGGCCGTGTTCACGCTGACGACGGTGACCATCGCGCGGCGCACCGCGATCGTGCCCCGCTGGCTCGCCGTGGCCGGGCTGGCCACCGCCGTGGTGCTCCTGGTCGGAACCGGCATCTCGGCCTGGGTGGAGTTGCTCTTCCCGGCCTGGATCCTGGCCCTGAGCGTGGATGTGCTGGCGGCCGGCCGCGGCGGAGATCCGCCGCGGCCGGCCGGGTAGCGTCCTGCCTATTCCCGCATCATCATGGCCTGGGCCTCGCGTTCGAGATCGACGTAGGGATCGCCGCTGACGTCAACCGCGACCCGCTTGATCGTGCCCCCGGTGAACGCGTGCGGGTGATCTCCCGGGTAGTCGCCGGTGACCGGCTCGCCGCTGTCCCGGCCGACGCACAGGCCCTCACCCGCGATCATGAACATTCCGGGCTGGGTCTTGATCCGGCCCTCGCCGACCTTCTGGTCCGCGTGGTACAGGGACAGGATCCCGGTAGACACGTGCGGCGGGTCCTCCCCGTCCTTGTCGAACGATGCCGACAGGATCAGGTTCTCCCCGGTGGGGATGTCCTGCGTCCCGTCGACCTTCTGTTCCATCATGCCGACGAAGTTGTTGACGTAGTGCAGCCGGTTGTCCTTGACGTACAGGGCGTGCCCGCCGAACCGGGACCCGTGCGCGAACAGCACGCCCTGCGCGCCAGGAGCGGGGATGTCCACCAGGGCGCCGATCGTGAAGGACCGGTTGCGGACGTTCACCGCCTGGGCCTCGGGCACCTCCGCGGTGCCGGGGAGGTAGGTGTACCGGTCCCGGGGGGAGGCCAGCTGCGGCCGCGGCGTGGTCATGATCTCCAGCGCGGACCGGTCGTCCAGCGGGAAGGCCCCGTTCTGGCCGGCCTCGGCGAACCACAGGTTGACCAGCTCGCGCAGCTTGCCGGGGTGCTCGGCGGCCAGGTCGTGCAGCTCGGCGCGGTCGGTGTCGGTGTGGTACAGCTCCCAGGTGTCGTCGTTGAAGTGGCTCCAGCCGCTGATCGTCGGGTGGGTGGTGACGGCCTTCCAGCCGTCGTGCCAGATCCCGCGCGAGCCGAGCATGGAGTAGAACTGGGTCTTGCGCGCGGACGGCGCCGACGCGTCATCCAGGCTGTAGCGCATGCTCACGCCGTCGAACCGGCTCTGGACGTGGCCCTTGATCGTCTCGGGTGGTTCGACGCCCAGGGCATCCAGGATGCTCGGCACGATGTCGATCGCGTGGTGGTACTGGTGGCGAAGCTCGCCCTTCCCCGTCGTGGCCGAGGGCCAGGAGATGATGCACGGGTCGGCGGTGCCGCCGTTGAACTCATACCGCTTCCACATCTTGAACGGCGTGTTGAAGGCCATCGCCCACCCGTTCGGGTAGTGGTTGTAGGTCTTGGTTCCGCCGAGCTCGTCGATCATCGCCAGGTTCGACTGGATGTTGTCGGGGATGCCGTTGGCGAACAACATCTCGTTGACCGACCCGTCGGGACCGCCCTCGCCGCTGGCCCCGTTGTCGGATACCACGATGATCATGGTGTTTTCCCGCTGCCCGGACTCCTCCAGGTAATCGAGCAGCAGGCCGATGTGATGGTCGGCATGCGCCAGGAACCCCGCGTAAACCTCAGCCATCCGCGCGAAGAGCCGCTTCTCCTCGGCCGACAGTGAATCCCACGGCCTGGTGACGTCCAGCGGCGGGAACGGCTGGCCCCCAGGCCCCTGCCGGGTCTCGGGCGTGCCGATCGGGTTGACCGGCGGCAGCTCGGTGTCGGCGGGGACGATTCCTATCTCCTTCTGCCGGGCCAGCGTCTGCTCCCGCATCGCCTCATACCCCAGGTCGAAGTGGCCTTTGAACTTGTCGGCCCATTCCTTGGAGACATGGTGCGGCGCGTGGCAGGCGCCCGGGGCGTAGTACAGGAAGAACGGCTTGTCCGGCGCCACCGTCTTGGCGTCCTGGATGAACTCCATCGCCTTGTCGGTGAGGTCGTCGGTGAGGTGGTAGCCCTCGGCCGGCAGCCTGGGCTGGTCAACCGGGTGATTGTCGTACACCAGGTCCGGGTACCACTGGTTGGTCTCAGCACCGAGGAACCCGTACCAGCGCTCGAAGCCGCGCCCGGAAGGCCAGTTCCGGCGCGTCAACGCGACGTTCATCTCCACGGTCGGGCACAGGTGCCACTTGCCGACCATGTAGGTGTTCCAGCCTCGTTCAGCCAGGATCTCCGACAGCATGCCATTTTCCGGCGGGATGGTCCCGCTGGCGTTGGGGAACCCGACCGCGGCCTCGGTGATGCAGGCCATCGAGTTACGGGTGTGGTTGCGCCCGGTCAGCAGGCAGGACCGCGTCGGCGAGCACAGCGCGGTCGTGTGCCACTGCGTATAGCGGGTCCCGTCCGCCGCGATCCGGTCGATGTTCGGCGTCTCGATCGGCCCGCCATAGCTGGACATCGCCGAGAAGCCGACATCATCCAGGACGATGTACACGACGTTCGGTGCCCCGTCCGGGGCCTTCGGCGGCTCGAACGGCGACCAGTCCGGGACCGAATCGCGGATATCAATATTGATCGATCCCTTGAACGGCTCGCTCATCCTGCGCTTCCTTCCTTGCGCCGGGTGGCGCTCGACCGTGTCTGAGGGCCAGGTGGGCAGGGCCATGCTGAGGCCGGCCCTCAGCTTGTCCCTGCTGCGCCCGCGGCAGAGTCCTGCGGGCGGTCCCCCCGGATAGACACTGGCACCTCCGCGGGTTTCCGGGATCACCCGCCGCGGATGGTGTACATCACCTGATCCCGGCCACCTGGCGCTCGTGGCTGGCGAGCCGGCCGCCCGCCCGGCAGCCTGGTCCCCCGGCCGGCTCCCAGGCCAGTACCTTCCCTTTTATCCGGTACTTCGCCCGGGCCTTTAAACGGACACATGCCGCGTAGCGAAATCCCTTGTTTTACCGGGAAACCGGCCGGGTATCAGCGACCGCGGATGGCATTACGCCGGCCGCACGCAGGAGTATCCCCGGCCCCGGACTCCTTTATGGCGGCAAATCGGGAACTCGGGGAAATCGGGGAAAGATGAGCATCATAGCGCCAGGCCAACGACCCGCTGCCGTTCTCAGCCAGTACGACGAGGCGGATGTCAACTACCTGAGCTACTGGACGGCGCGTGGCTATGAGCACCGCGCCGAGGTGATGGCCTGTCCCGGCTGCTGCAAGGCCGCCGGTTCGGTCATGCCGTGGACGTGGGCGGCGGATATGGCCGGCTGTCGGCGGTGCTCCGCGATTACGCCGACCGGGTCACCCTGGCTGACCCGAGTTACCGGCAGCTCGAGGTGGCCGAGCGCTACCTGGACCGGGACCCGGCGATCGACACCCGGCTCACCGACGCCGCCCATCTGGACTTCGCTGACGCGAGCGTCGACCTGGCGGTCATGGTCCGCGTTCTGCACCATCTGCCCGATCCGGAGCGCGAGCTGTCCGAGATCGCGCGGATAGTCAAGCCCGGCGGCTACGCCATTATCGAGGCGGCCAACGCCAAGCACGCGGTCAACCGGGTCCGTTACTGGCGCAGCGGGCAGAAAATCCCCCTGATGCCGGTCGATATCCGGTCTGAGGCGAACCGGCGCAACGGAAGCATCCCGTTCGTCAATCACCATCCCGCCGCCGTAGCCCGCCAGCTGGCGGCCTGCGGCCTTCAGGTCGAGCGGGTCCTGTCGGTCTCGAACCTGCGCCAGCCGGCCCTCAAGCGGATCATGCCGCAGCGGCTCATGCTCGCCGCCGAGTACGTCATGCAGGTCCCGTGCGCACCGCTGGCGTTCGGGCCCAGCCTGTTCTTCATGGCCAGGCGTCAGGTCCCGAGATAGCGCAGCACGGCCAGCACGCGCCGGTTGTCGCCGTCGGAGGGCGGCAGCCCCAGCTTGCCGAAAATGCCCGCCACATGCTTCTCCACGGCGCCGGGCGACACGACGAGCTCGGCGGCGATGGCCGCGTTCGACCGGCCCTCGGCCATCAGGGACAGCACCTCACGCTCGCGGGCGGTGAGCGAGCCCAGGCCTGACGTTCCGCGGCCGGGGCGCCGGCCCCCGAGGCTGGCCCCCAGCAGCTGGCTGACCACCTCGGGGTCGAGAGCGGTGCCGCCCGCGGCTACCCGGGCCAGGGCGTCGGTGAACTCGGCCACGTCGGCGACCCGGTCCTTGAGCAGGTAACCGACTCCGGACGCGCCCGCGGCCAGCAGCCGGGTGGCGTAGCGCGTCTCGATGTACTGGGAGAACACCAGCACCCCGGTGGCCGGGTGATCGCGGCGCAGCTCGATGGCGGCGCGCAGCCCCTCGTCGGTGAACGTGGGCGGCATCCGCACGTCCACGATGGCGGCGTCGGGCCCGTGCGCGGCGACCGCGGCGACCAGCGCGCCGGGCTCGTCCACCGCGGCCGTGACCTCGTGCCCCCGGTCTTCGAGCAGCCTGCGCAGGCCCTCACGGAGCAGGGCCGCGTCCTCGGCGATCACTACCCGCATGCCAGCGATGCTTTCACGCGCGCAGCGGCAGCTCGACGCTGATCAGCGTGGGACCGCCGGGCGGGCTCACGATGGCCAGCCGGCCGTCCACGACCGCGACCCGCTGGGCCAGCCCGGCCAGGCCACTCCCCCGGGCCGGGTCCGCGCCGCCGGTCCCGTCGTCGCCGACCCGCAGCACCAGCCGGGGCTCCGGCCCGGGGCCCTGCAGGCCGGCCTGGATCACGACCTGGTTCGCCGAGCTGTGCTTGATCGCGTTGGCCAGCAGTTCGGCCGCGCAGAAGTAGGCGATGGTCTCGATCGCCTCGGTAGGCCGCACCGGGACGTCGGCCTGCAGCTGCACCGGCAGCGCGCTGGCCGCGGCCAGCGTGGCCAGCGCGTCGGGCAGCCCGGAGTCCAGCACCGGCGGGTGGATGCCCTTGGCCAGGTCGCGCAGTTCGACCAGGGCGTCCTTGGCGCCGCGGTGGGCCGACTCAACCAGTTCCCTGATGCTGGCCAGATCGGCCGGCTGATCGGCGGCCCGGAGTTTCTCCCGGGCCATGCCCAGGCTCATCGCCAGCGCAGCCAGCCGGACCTGCGCGCCGTCGTGCAGATCCCGTTCTACCTGCCGCAGCTGCGCCGCGGAGTCATCGACGGCCAGCGCCCGGGTCTGCTCCAGCTGGCGGACCCGCTCCTCGAGCTGGCGCGGGCCGAGCAGGCCCCGGATCAGCCGGCGATCGGCGGCGACGGCCGCCCGGGCCACCCAGGGGGCGGCCAGCACCGCCGCGGCGCCCACGGCGAACGCGGCGAAGGTGCCCGGATAGGAGCTGATGCGGAACAGCATGCCGTCGCCGGCGGTCAGCGGGTTGAGGACACCGACCGGGCCCAGCCGGGTACCCGGCGGGTGGTTGCGGAACAGCGGCCACCACAGCGGGTAGCTCAGGTCGGCCAGGCCGACCGCGAGCACGTAGACCGCGAAACCCTCCAGCACGGCCGCCGGCAATTTGAGCAGCACGTACGCCACGGCCCGCCACGCGGTGCCGTCCCGGAGCCGGGCGTCCAGCCGGCCCAGCACGCTATGGCCCGGGCGGAACGCGGGCGGCGCGGCGACCCGGGCGCCGAGCAGCCAGCCGGCCAGCCTGCGGTTCAGCCCGGCCACCCCCAGGGCGGCCCGGGAGGCCAGGACGATCAGCGGCAGCCCCAGCATCGTCCCCACGATCGAGATGGACAGCACGACCCCGGGGACGAGCAGCAGCACGGTGGCGGCGAACCCCGCTATCGCGAGCGGCACGGAGATCAGGCAGAACAGCAGGTCCCGGTGGGCGCGGCGGCTGAAGGGAGCGCGGGCGACCGCCCCGGCGGCCGCGGCCAGCCCCGCCCCGCGGCGGCCCGCAGGCCGGCGGGCCGGGGACTCCCCGGCCCGCCGGTCCCCGGGCGACGTCACCGGAATCACGCTGCCCACCGGGTCATTGTCCCGCGCCCGTGTCCCTGCGGGCTAGCAGCCAGCCGCCGGCGGCCAGGGTGACCGCGGCGTACAGGGCCAGCACGCCCAGCCCGGCCCAGGGCGGCAATGACGGCGACACGTGCTTGACCGCGGTAAGAGAGTTCTCCGCGATGATCTCGGGCAGGAACTTCTCCACGCCGTGCTGCGGGCCCGCCGGGAAGACCAGGAAGATCACCGGCAGCACGAACACGACGCCGACCGCGGCCGCGATCGCCCCGGCGGTGTGCCGGATGATGGCGCCGATGCCCAGCCCGATGAGGCCCAGAAGGCACAGGTAGGCCCCGGCCATCAGGACGGCCCGCAGCACGCCGGGCTGGGCCAGGGTGGCCCGCGGGGCCGGGCTGGCCAGGGCGGCCTGCCCGGCCAGGAACGCCCCGAACGCCAGGACCTCCCCCACGGCCAGCCCGGCTACGCCGAGCACCGCGGCCTTGGCCGCCAGCACCATCGGCCGCCGCGGTGCGGCCGCGAGCGTGGCCCTGATCATCCCCGAGGAGAACTCGCTGGTGATGGTGAGCGCGCCCAGCACTGCCATGAGCAGCTGGCCCAGCGCCAGCCCCACGAAGCCCTGCTCGGTGGGATCGAAGGACGCGCGATCCGCCGCGCTGAGGTGTGCGTAGTGCTCCTGGCTCAGGACCAGGACGGCCAGGCCCAGCATGCCCGCGGCCAGGATCAGCGTGATCCAGCCCGTGGAGCGCAGCGTGCGCAGCTTGACCCACTCCATCCGGGCCACATCCGTGAACCGGTAACCGCCGCGCTCCGCGCGGCGCGTGATGACCGTCGTGTTCATGAGGCCCTCCCGGGCTGGGCAGCCCCGGCGCCGGAGCCCGGCGTGCTGTGGCCAGCCGTGCCGTGGTAGCTGGTAGCTCCTGAGGTGAGCGCCAGGAAGGCCTCCTCCAGCGAGGAAGCCGTGGCGGACAGCGCGGCCACGGTCGTCTCAGTCAGCAGCCGGCCCTGGCCGATGACCACCAGCCGCTCCGCGGTCAGCGCCATCTCGCTGATCAGATGGCTGGACACCAGCACGGTGCGGCCCTGCGCGGCCTGCGCCTGCAGCAGGGTGCGCAGCCAGCGGATGCCCTCGGGGTCCAGTCCGTTGACCGGCTCGTCCAGGAGCAGCACCTGCGGGTCCCCGAGCAGCGCGGTGGCGATGCCCAGCCGCTGCGCCATGCCGAGGGAGAATTTCCCCGCGCGCCGGCCGGCCACCTCCGCCAGCCCTACGGTGGCGAGCACCTCGTCCACCCGGGCCGCGGGGATACGGTTGCTGGCCGCCAGGGCGGCCAGGTGCGACCGGGCCGTCCGGCCCGGGTGGAAGGCCCGGGCCTCCAGCAGCGCTCCCACCTCGCGCAGTGGCCAGCGCAGCTCGCGGTAGGCCCGGCCCCCGATGCGGGCCTGCCCAGAGTCCGGGAAGTCCAGCCCTATGATCATCCGCAGCGTGGTGGACTTTCCCGATCCGTTCGGGCCGAGGAACCCGGTCACCGTGCCCGGCCGGACCGTGAACGACAGCCGGTTCACCGCCACCGCGGGGCCGTATCTCTTGGTCAGGTCCTGTATTTCGATCATCGATCCGTGTCCTCCGTCCGGCACGTGGTGCATGTGCCCTCGGGAAATCACGCTAGGAACCAGCGGCCCGGTCAGGAATCCGGCTAGGCCCCGTCTTCGGGGCCGGGGGTTATCCCCCGCCCCGCGGGTCGGTCACGCGGCCGGCTGGAGGCGCCAGCGCCTCTTGCTGTTATCAGCGGGGTTGGGGTGGCGGCCCGGAAGGGCGGGACCTATCCCCGAGATCAGGCCGATGCTGGTGGCGGCCCTCCCCGGCCGGGTCCGGACGGCCCGGTCCCGCTCAGAGCCGGGCCTCGTCCATCAGCGTGGCCAGGGCACCCTCAGGCTCCAGGACATACAGGCCGCCGCTGATCCGGTCGGTAGCCCAGATCAGCCCGGTGTGGTCCACGAACAGGTCGTTGAGCTGGGCGGCGGCCTGGCCCGGCGGTGGCTGCGGGACCCAGTGCGCCACCTCCGCCGGGTGCGCGGGGTCGGCGAGGTCATAGACCCGGACCCCGGCGCTGAAGTAGGTGGCGAAGATGAGCCGCTCGCTGCGGTAGGAGCCGGGCCGGTTCTCATGCAGGTTGTGCGCGCCGAAGCGGAGCGGCAGTTCGTCGTAACGGCCGCCGGGGGCCGGGCAGCGGGCCATGACGCGCAGCCGGCCACCGGAGGCGCTGATCACCCGGATGGCCCGCTCCGGGGCGTGCGGCCCGTCCCGGACCTGCTCGTCCGTGACCACGACCAGCTGCCGGCCGGGCAGCGGCAGGCAGGTATGCGTGGAACCGCCGCCGTCCCACGACAGGTACCCGGCCGGCCGGGGCCGGGTCATGTCGCTCACGTCCAGCACCACCAGGCCGGCGTCGTCGTAGCCGAGGTAGGCGCGGTCCCCGGCGAGCAGCGCGTGATGGGCCGCGTAGCGCTCCCCCGCGGGCCAGGACCCGGTCTCGCCGTCGCGCTGCCCGGGCCACCACCACCGGGCAGCCTCGGCCGGATGCTCCGGATCGGACAGGTCCAGGACGACCCAGATCCGGTCGCTGAAGCCGTCCGGGATCGCCGACATATGCGCGTACCGCCCGCCGGTCCACACCACCCGGTGCACCCCGCGCCCGCCGCTCGGCCAGAACGCGATCTGCTCGGGGCACAGCGGGTCGGCCGTCCGGTACACGGCCAGCCCGGCCGAGACCGGCCCGCTCGCCGCCGCACGGTACGGGAACTTCTCGTGGTTGACCAGCAGCAGCCCGCCGGCGACCTGCACTTTGTGAGTGTGCGAGCGGGCCGGGGCCCGCCACTGGGTGACCAGCACCGGCCGGGCCGGGTCACCGACATCCAGGATCGAGGTGCCCATGCCCGAGGTGCCGGTGTGCCCCACGTACAGCGCGTCGCCCTCGCGCAGCACCTGCATCCCGTCGCCGTAGCCGCCCAGGTCATGGTGGGCAAGCAGGCGCAGCCCGGTGGCTGACGCGGTGGCCGGGAGTGGCTGCGTCACGCGGGCCCGCGCTCATCCGGGCCCCGGTTCACGCGGTCATCCCGGCGGGCCGCCTGGTCCGCGCGCCGAGCTGCCCGGCCACCCAGTCGGCGGTGCGGTAGCGGTGGAACGGGGACAGGTTGGCGCAGCCGTGGTTGCCCTGCTCCAGCAGGAGCAGCTCGGCCGGGCCGCCCGCCTCCTCGACCAGCCGGGCCGCCTGGGTCCACGGGATCAGCCGGTCCAGCTTGCCCATCACGGCCAGCAACGGGCAGCGGATGAGCGACGCCCGGCCCTCGAGGCTCAGCTGGCCGGCCACCGCCCGGGCGGTGTCCAGGTCCGGGGACTTGGACCGCACCCGGAACGCCTCCCGGGTCAGCACCGGGAGGTTGTCCCAGTTACCGGCAAAGTTGAACGGCCCGGCCAGGGCCACGCAGGCCCGCACCCGGTCGTCCCCGCTGGCTACCCGCGGCGCGTAGTAGCCGCCGAGGCTCACGCCCCAGACCGCGATCCGGTTCTCATCCAGCGACGGCTCGGTGCTCAGCCGGTCGATGATGGCCGCCCCGGGGACCTCCCAGTCACCCCGGATGGCCAGGTCGTACTCGGCCTCGCCCTGCCCGGGGCCGTCCACGCTGAACGTGGCCAGGCCGCGGGCGAGGAACAGCTCCTCGGTGCTGCGCAGCTCCTCCTTGGCCGAGTCGAGCCCGGAGAGCATGATCACTACCGGGTGCGGGCCATCGCCGGCGGGTTCCCGGAGCACCCCGGCCAGCTGCGCGCCGTCAAACGGGATCTCGATCCGCCGTCCCGGCGGGTCGAGGTAAGGCAGCGCGTCGGTGAGGCAGCGCACCGCGGCCAGGTGCGCGGCGCGCATCTGGTCCAGGTCGTCGACGAACAGGAACTTGGCGAAGTGGAAGTACACCGCGGCCTGGGACAGATGGGCCCCGGCGGACATGTCCCGGCCCGCGGCCAGCGCGTCGCGGCCGAGCTGCTCATGCTCGGCGGCGACCACGCTCCACGCGGCACACCAGTCCGTCCACCGCTCCAGGCTGCCGGTGATCCGCTCGAAGTCCCCGGCGGTCACACCGTTGCTGGTGAACCGCGGCGACCAGTGCGAAATCGCCATCGCCACCCGTTCATCCATAGATTTCCTCCCTCGCCCTGGCCTATCTCTGCAAACGAATGCATACTCTGTGCCCATGGGCACAGTCAATATCCGGACGACGGTGAACGGCGCGGAGCGGGTCATCCAGTGCGAGCCGGACGCTCCCCTCCTGGACGTGCTGCGCCAGGACCTCGGGCTGGCCGGGCCGAGGTTCGGCTGCGGGGTCGGGCTGTGCGGCGCCTGCTTCGTGCTCATCGGCGGCCGGGCCCGGTCCTCCTGCGACTTCCCGGCCTGGGCGGCCGAGGGCCAGGACATCACCACGGTGGAGGGCCTGGCCGACCGGGGCACGCTGCACCCGGTGCAGCAGGCGGTGGTGGACGAGCAGGCGGCCCAGTGCGGCTACTGCACCTCCGGGATGATCATCAGTGCGGTGGCCCTGCTGCACAGCAACCCCGCGCCGACCGAGGCCGACGTACGCTCGGCGCTGGACGGCAACCTGTGCCGGTGCGGCTCGCACCAGCGGATCCTGAAGGCCGTGCTCCGCGCGTCCGCCCAGCACCGGTCGGCAGAGCACGGGACGGCAGAGCACCAGGCGCCGGAGCAGAAAGCGGAGCACCAGGCGGGCGAGCACGAGACGGCCGGGCATCGGCTCCAGGAGGAAGCCCGTTGACCAGCACTCCCGCGCTCTCGCCGAGCCTGGCCGCCAACCCGCGGCTCCGCGAGTGGGTGAATTTCGGCGCGAGCGGCATCGTGACGATCCGTCCTGGGAAGGTCGAGTACGGCCAGGGAGTATGGACGGCCCTGGCCCAGATCGCGGCCGAGGAACTCGACGTCGGGCTGGACCAGGTCCGGGTGGCCGGCGTGAGCACCAGCGGCAGCCCCAACGAGGGAGTCACCTCGGGCAGCCGGTCCATCGAGGACTGCGGCGGGGCGCTGCGCCAGGTCTGCGCGCAGGTCCGCGCGGCGTTCCTGGCCGAGGCGGCGGAGAAGCTGGGGGCGGACCCGGCCGCCCTGGAGGTTGAGCGCGGCGCGGTCCGCGCCCGGCCTGATCAGGCCGGCGCTGATCTGAGCGGCGCTGATCTGGCCGGCGCTGGCCAGGCGGGAACCGGGCCGGCCGAGCTGAGCTACTGGTCGCTGGATGAGGCGACCCTCCTGGACCGGGCCGCGCAGCTCACCGCGGCCGCCAAGCCCCCGGCCCTGTGGCAGGTCGCCGGGCGCAGCGCCCCCCGGATCGACCTGCCGGACAAGGCGACCGGACGGCCTCGTTTCCTGCACGACCAGATGCTGCCGGGCATGCTGTTCGGCCGGGTGATCCGGCCCCCCGCCCCGGCGGCCACGCTCGACGCGGTGGGCGAGGCGGACCTGCCCGCCGGGGTGGTGGCGCAGGTCCGCGACGGCTCATTCCTCGGCGTGATCGCCGAAACCGACCGGGCCGCGGTGACCGCGGCGAAACGGCTGGCCCAGGCTGCGCGGTGGACGGTGCGGGAGTCGCTGCCGGACGAGGATGACCTGAAGGGTTTCCTGCTGTCCCAGCCCACCGAGGACCAGCCGGTCGTGCAGCGCGAGGACGCGGCGTCGGCGGCGCAGGTCCGCCAGAGCCGGGCCGCCGAGTTCACCCGGCCCTTCATCGCGCACGGCTCGATGGCCCCGAGCTGCGCGATCGCCTGCTGGGACGGCGCGCAGGTCAGCGTGTGGACGCACAGCCAGGGGGTGTTCCCGCTGCGCGGCGCGCTGGCCACCGGGCTGGGCCTGGATCCGGCCCAGGTGATCGTGCATCACGTGGAGGGGGCCGGGGTCTACGGGCACAACGCCTCCGACGACGTGGCGGCGGATGCGGTGCTGCTGGCCCGGGCGGTTCCCGGCCGCCCGGTGCGGGTGCTGTGGTCCCGCGAGGACGAGCTCAGCTGGGGCCCGCTCGGGCCGGCCATGCTGGCCCGGCTGTCGGCCGGGCTGGACGCGGACGGCCGGATCCGGAGCTGGCGGCAGGACGTGTGGAGCAATGGGTTCGTGGGGCGCCCCGGGATCGGCGGCGAGCCGCGGCTGCTCGCGCTGGCCCACGTCGCGGGGGGCACGCCGATCAGCGCGGCCCCCGACGGAGTGCCCAGCGGGGCGATGGGCGCCACCCGGAACGCGGTTCCCGCGTACGACATCCCCGACCTCGAGGTCACCCGGCACCGGCTGCTCACGATGCCGCTGCGCACCTCGTCGCTGCGCTCCCTGGGCGCGTTCCTCAACGTGTTCGCGATCGAGTCGTTCATGGACGAGCTGGCCCTGGCGGCCGATGCGGACCCGGTCGCGTTCCGGCTGGCGCACCTGAGCGACCCGCGGGCCAGGCGGGTCATTGAGGAGGCCGCCGCCATGTCCGGCTGGGCGGGCCGGAACGCTGATGCGGGCCGCGGTGACGACGGGACCGGGCTCGGCATCGCCTTCGCCCGCTACAAGGGCACCTCCGGGTACTGCGCGGCCGTGGCGGAGGTGGCCGCAGACACCAGCATCAGCGTGCGCCGGCTGTGGCTGGCCGTGGACGTGGGCCAGGTGATCAATCCCGACGGCGTGATCAACCAGGTCGAGGGCGGGGCGATCCAGAGCGCGAGCTGGGCACTGCGCGAGCGGGTCCGCTTCGACCGGACCCGGATCACGTCAGTGACCTGGGAGAGCTATCCGATCTTGCGGTTCACCGAGGTTCCCGAGGTGGCCGTGCGGATCGTGGCCGCTCCCGGCGAGCCGGCCACCGGCGCCGGGGAACTGGCCCAGGGGCCGGTCGCGGGCGCGATCGGCAACGCGGTGTCCGACGCGATAGGCGTCCGGGTGCGGGACCTACCGCTGACCACCGAGCAGGTCACCAAGGCCATCGAGAAGGGCTGAGGCCCGGGGCCGGGCCCCAGGCCAGCAGAGCTCGCTGGCGAGGGGAGGCGCGCCGCAGGCGCGGTTTCCCGCCCCGCCACATATCGCGGGCGAGGCGGGGCCCGCCGCAGGCGGGTTCCCTCCGAGCCCGCGACTTACCCCGCACTTGCCGCACCCGACCGCCTACCGGAGCGGGCCGTTGGGGGTCCGGGGGCTCGGGCCCCCGGGCTAGCTCAGTGCGCGAACAGGACGCTGACCGACTCGCCTTCATGGATCCGGCGGATCGCCTCGGCCAGGGCCGGGGCCAGCGAGATGACCTCGAGCTTCCCGCCGAGCAGGTGGCTGGGGATTGGCACCGTGTTGGTGGTGACCACCTCGGTCACCTCGGGTGCCGACTCGATCCGCTTCAGCGCGTCCCCGGCGAACAGGCCGTGCGTGCAAGCGACCCGGACCGACTGGACGTCACGCTCCCGCAGCCGGTCAAGCAGCTCGAGGATCGTGGTGCCGCGCGCGATCTCGTCGTCCAGCACGATCACGTCCCGGCCGGTGACGTCGCCGATGATGGACGTGATCGTGACCTCCTGGTCGCTTATCCGCTGCTTCGCGCCGAACGCGACCGTCAGGCCGAGGCGGCGGGCGAAGGCCGCCGCCTGCTTCGCGTTGCCCAGGTCCGGGGAGACCACCACGGTGTTCGACAGGTCCTGGCCGCGGAAGTGGTCGGCCAGTTCGCGCAGCGCGTGCAGGTGATCGACCGGGACCGAGAAGAAGCCGTGCACCTGCGGGGAATGCAGGGTCATGGTCAGGACCCGGTCCGCACCCGCGGTGACCAGCAGGTCGGCGACGAGGCGCGCCCCGATCGCCACCCGGGGCATGTCCTTCTTGTCCGACCGGGCGTAGGAGTAGTGCGGGATGACCGCGGTGACCCGGGCCGCTGAGGCGCCCCGGGCGGCGTCCAGCATGAGCAGCAGCTCGACCAGGTGCTCCTGGACCGGGGGGCAGAGCGGCTGGATGAGGAACACGTCACGTTCCCGGCAGTTGGACTGGAGCTGCACCTCCAGGCAGTCATTGGCGAAACGGCGCAGCCGCACCGGGCGAAGTTGCTCGCCCAGATCCGCGCAAATCTCGGCGGCCAGCTCGGGGTGAGCGCTGCCGCTGAACACCGCAATGTCCCGCACCCGGACCAGGGTAGTTGGCCAGCGGTCCGGCCTGACGGCCGACCCGTCAGCGCGGGATCAGCGCGGCCAGTTTCTGCCCGGCCTGCCCGAGCCAGCGGGCGGGATCGGCCAGCGCCGGCCCCGGGCCCCCGGCCAGGTCGGCCAGGCCCAGGGCGGAGCGCACCCCGGGCGGCGGCGCGGCCGCGACCTGGCCGGCTACCAGCGCGGCGGGCACCCCGGCGGCGGCTGCGGCGGCGAATACGGTCCCGGCCACCTTCCCGGTTGCCGAGGTCTCGTCGTAGCGTCCTTCCCCGGTGATCACCAGGCCGGCCCCGGCCAGCGCCTGGTCCAGGCCGGCCAGCCGGCTCAGCTGCACCGCCCCCGGGCCGATCTGCGCCCCCCAGGCCGCGGCGAACCCGTACCCGGTGCCCCCGGCCGCCCCGGCGCCGGGGGCGTCCGGGTCACCGCCCAGGCCGCTGGCCAGCCGGGACAGCCCGTCCTCGAGCAGGGCCACCTGGGCCGGGCTGGCTCCCTTCTGCGGCCCGAACACGGCCGCCGCCCCGGCTGGCCCGAGCAGCGGGGCGCGTACGTCAGACAGGCAGCTGACCCCGCCGTCCGGCGGCGGCCGCAGCCCGGCCAGGTCCACCGAGGCCAGGCCGGCCAGGGCCCCGCCACCGGGTGGCAGCGGGACGCCGGCGGCGTCGAGGAACCGGGCCCCGAGCGCGGCCAGGGCTCCGGTCCCGCCGTCAGTGGACGCCGAGCCGCCGAGCGCGATGATCACCTGGCGGGCCCCGGCGTCCAGCGCGTGCCCGATGACCTGGCCGAGCCCGGTCGTCTGCGCGCCCAGCGGGTCCGGCCGGGCCAGCAGCGGCAGCCCGCTGGCCCGCGCGAGTTCCACCGCCGCGAGTCCGCCGGGCAGTTCCAGCCAGGCGGAGTCCACCGGCTGGCCCGCCGGGCCGGTGACCCGGGCCTGGTGCCAGCGAGCGCCGCTGACCGCCGCGGCGAGCACGTCCAGGGTGCCTTCCCCGCCGTCCGCCAGCGGAACGCAGACCACCTCATCGCCGGGCCGGACGGCGTGCCAGCCGCCGGCCAGCGCGGCCGCCGCCCCGGCCGCGCCGATGCTGCCCTTGAACGAGTCGGGGGCGATCACGACGCGCAACGCGCCTCCGCAGTTGCTGTGAGGGTCACGGCCCGTCGGGCGAGTCCGGCTTGGAGGCCGGCAGCCCGAGCGTCTCCCGGATCGCCTGCTGGACCTCGTCCTTGTCCTTGGTGGCGTCGATCTGCAGGACGTACTCCTTGCGCGCGAAGATGGCGAGCACCGGGTCCGTCTTCTCGTGATAGTCGCGCAGCCGGACCACGAGGGCTTCCTCGGTGTCGTCCTCGCGGGTCACCAGCGTGCCGCCGCACACGTCGCACTTGCCCTCGACCCGGGGCCGGCCCTCGATCAGGTTGTAGTCCATGCCGCAGCCTGAGCACAGGCGGCGGGCCAGGACCCGGCGGCGGACCTCCGCGTCGGGCAGGTCGAGGTGGATCACCGCGTCGATGTCGTAGCTCTCCAGGAAGAACTCGGCCTGCCGGGCGTTACGGGGGAACCCGTCGACGATGAACCCGTAGTTCCAGTCGTGCTCGGCCAGCCGCTGCGCGGTCACCTTCTCGGCCATCTCGTCCCCGACGAGCTCACCGTCGGCCATGATCCGCCGCACGTCGGCGCCCATCTTGGTGTGCTGCTGCACGTTCCAGCGGAAGATGTCCCCCACGCTGATGTGCACCAGGTCCAGGTCCCTGGCCAGCCATGAGGCCTGCGAGCTCTTGCCGCTGCCGGGGACGCCCATGATCACGTACTTGCGCATGCAGCTACCCTGACACACTCGCGGCGGCTGCGGGAGCCGCCGACCGGCCCCGGTTCGGCTACCCGGCCCGGCCACCCGGCCCAGGAGGGCAGCTCCGCGTCCCGGTCAGCCCTGGTCCGGGACGCACAGGTTGACGCATTCGCCCAGGCCCTCGATCACGGTGCGCAGCGTCTGGCCGGGCTGCAGGTAGACCGGGGGCTTGCGGGCGTTACCCACGCCGCCCGGCGTACCGGTCAGCAGCAGGTCACCCGGCAGCAGGGTGATGGCCTGGCTGGCGTAGGCCGCGATCTCGGCCGGGCCGAACAGCAGGTCGGAGGTGCGGGACTGCTGCATCACGGCCCCGTCCACCTCGCAGCGGACCTCCAGGTCCGCCGCGTCGCCGACCTCGTCCCCGGTGACCAGGTACGGGCCGACGGGGGTGCTCCGCTCGAACATCTTGCCCTGCAGCCATTGCAGGGTGCGGTTCTGCCAGTCGCGCATGCTGACGTCGTTGGTGACGGTGTACCCGGCGATGGCCGCCGCCGCCTCGTCCGCGCTGGCCCGGTAGATCGGGCGGCCGATAACCACGCCCAGCTCGACTTCCCAGTCGACCCGGTCGCTCACCGCCGGGAGCACCAGGTCGTCGCGGGCACCTAGCAGCGTCTGGGCGAACTTGGCGAACAGGGTCGGGTACTCCGGCAGGTCCCGGCCGGTCTCCAGGATGTGCGGCCGGTAGTTGAGCCCCACGCACAGCACCTTGGCCGGCTGCGGGATGAGCGGGGCGAAGCTGGCCTCGCCGGCCGGCACCGGGGCCGCCCCGGCCCGGATCCCGGCCACCGGGTCAGCGCCGCTGGCCAGCAGCGCACCGACGTCGTCCGCGGCCAGCGGGACCAGCACATCCCCGTCCAGCCGCGCGGCGGTGGTCCCGTCAGAAGTCCGGATTGTCGCGAGTCGCATGGGGCTGACTGTAACGGTCCCGGCCGGGCCGGCGGCGCGGGGGTCCAGCGCCGCTGGCGCACCCAGCAGGCCAGCGCCGCAGGAGCGCGGCCCGCCCGCGGCTTACCGGTGCCGCCAGGTGAACGCGTCGTTGAAGGGCGTGGCGTACTCGTCGTTCGCGGTGAACGGCGCGACACCCAGGGCCTCCTCGATGCTCCGGGCGGCCGAGTACTGGTCGTAGCGGACCGGGCTGACGTAGCCGGCCCGCACCGAGCCCTGCGATCCCACCACCACGGCCGCGACCCGGTTGCCCGGCTCCGTCGTGCGTTTCGTCACGCCGGCCTCGTCCCACGTGATGATCAGCAGGGATTTCTGCGTCCGCCAGGCGGGCGAGGCCAGGATCGGGGTGATGGTCCGCTTCAGCCAGCCGTCCTGGACCTCACGGCTATGCAGGTCGCCGTTACCCGCCGACTCACCGTCGTAGTAGTCGTCGGCCGCGATCCAGGAGAAGTCCGGAGTGGTCGCGGCGCTCTTCAGATCCGTGGGCAGCTGCCTGGCGTCGACCAGGTGCGCCCGGCACCGGGCCCGGCTGCCGCTGACGTCGGTGTAGTTGATGAACGGCGCGTCGTCCGGGTAGTAGTACTTGTCGTATTTGAACTCGGTGGACGCCCGGTCGTTGCACCGGTAGCCCATGCCCTGCTCGTAAGCCTTCCAGGTCATGGACCTGGCCTCGAGCTCGTCACCGAGGTTCGGGTGCGGATCCTTGATATCCGGCCAGTAGATGGCGCCCCTGGCGTAGGTGTCGCCGCCCGCGATGGCCAGGTAGTTCTCGTCGCTGGGGTGATAGACCGCGTGGTAGTTCGCCAGCGTCGCTCCCTGGGCCATCAGGCGGTGGAAGAACGGCATGTGGCTGTGGCCGGACAGCACCGCGCGGCCGTTGGTGTTCTCCATCATGATCATGAAGACGTGGCTGAAATGCGGTACCGAGGACGGCGGCGCCACCAGCCGCGCGGCCGGCTGCGGGGCGGAGACGGTGAGCGAGAGGTTGTCGAGCATCCCGCCGCCCGGGCCGGACGGCTCGGGCTCTCCGCCGGGCGGGGTGGAACTGTCCAGGAAGCGGACCCCCACCCGGATGGATGCCGTGCCGGGGGGCACGGTCCCGGCCGCCGAACGGCGGAGCAGCCCGGTCCGGCCGTGCCGGTCGGGACGGCTCACCGTGCGCAGGGTGACCGGCGCGCCGGCCGGATGGCCGGAATGGCCGAGGAAGGTGAGGGACACCCGCACGTAGCCGGGCTCGGCCTTCCACCCGCCCAGCCAGCCCGAGAGCCGGTAGGACAGGGACCCGTCCGCGGTGGCGGACGGGTCCAGCCGGGCCGTCTGGGTCATGGCCGAGTCCCCGTACGGCCCGGAGCTGAAGAACGCCTGGCCGGCCGGGCCGGCTGGGTGAGGGACGTGAGCGGCGGTGTAGCAGATGACGTTGGGGCTCCCGGTCCGGATCGTCCAGGCCGGGATGGTCGTGGCCGCGTTCCAGTCCCGGGTGCAATAGCCCGCGCCGGCGTTCCCGTCCGCGATCAGGTTCCCGCTCCAGCGGTGCATGCCGTGTGCCGGGCCGGACGCCGCGGCGCTGGCCACGGCGGTCCCCTGCGCCGCGGCCAGCACCAGCGCCGCGGCGGCCGGGCCCGCGGCCGCGTACCAGCGCGGCCGGATCTGCCTCATTGACCTCATGGCCCCTCATTTCGCGGCTTCATCAAACACGGGCTCATCAAACACGGGCTCATCAAGGGATCGCCCGGACGGACGGCGGCTAACAGCGAAACCTGGGCAGGTCACCCAGTGGTGAACACAGTGCCACGAGCCGGTGAAACTCGCCCATCCCTTTGGCTGCCCGGACCCTCACCCGGGCTGGACCTGTAACGGGCAATCCAACCAGGAATGGTCGTGGGCCTACCGCTGACCCGGCATGACCGGGGCGGGCGCGCGGCTCCCGGCGGGCCGGGCGCCCGGTCAGGCCTGTTCCGCCCGGAGGATGGCGGCCGCGGGCTGGCGGGCCGCGAGGCGGGCCGGGATCGCGGCCAGCCCGGCCACGGCGGCCAGCGTGCCCAGGACCGCGGCCAGCAGCCACAACCCGGGCGGGATGGTCACGGTCCCGGCCCCGTTCGCCACCGCGAACAGCCCGATGCCGAGCGGGATGCCGAGGAGCGCACCGGGCAGCGCGGCCAGCGCCTGCGCCGCGGACACCGCGGCGCTGGCCTGCTGCGGGGTGGCGCCGAGGGCGCGGGCCAGTGCCGCGGACGGCCGGGCGTCCAGGGCGGTCGCCCAGGCGGTGCAGACCGCGTTGAGCACCGCGAGGGTGACCAGCACCACGGTGAGCACCGTGAGCATCTGCTCATCCCGGCTGACCACCGGGTTGCCCAGCCCATCGGATCCGCCGAATCGCGCCTGGCGGGCGGTGGCATGGAAGGCGAGCACGGCGACGATCCCGGTCATGGTGACCGCGATGCTGGCCGCGCTGAGCACGGCGCGGCGCGGGCGGCGGGCCGACAGCCGCAGCCCGAGCAGCAGCGGCACGGGCAGCCCGGCCGACAGCGCGATCAGCCTGGCCCGGCGCCGCGGCGGCCGGGCCGTGCTGGCCAGCGCGCTCACCGTGCTGGTCCGCGCGGCCCGCACCGCGGGCACGAGCGTGGCGGCCAGCGCGACCGTGACGGCGACGCCGACCACCAGTGCGGCAGCGGGCAGCGTGAGCGACGGCGCGCCGGGAGCGCCGACCAGGCCGGCGCCGGGGCTGGTGATCAGCGGGGCGGCCAGCCAGCCGGCCACCAGTCCGGCGGCCGCGGCACCCAGCGCCAGGAGCAGGTTCTGGGCCAGCAGCACGGCCGCGACCAGGCCCGGGGTGCTGCCGACCGCCTTGAGCAGCCCGACCCGCCGGGTGTGCTCCGCCATCCGGCCACCGGCCAGCACGGCCACGCTGGCCACGGCCAGCAGCCCGGCCAGCCAGGCACCGGGCAGCAGGACCTGCCGCTCGTCGGCCACCAGCAGGCCGTCCGCGGTAGCGATGCCCGGCCACGCGGTCAGGGACACCGGGCCGAACGGGTGGCGGCCGGGGGTGGCCGCGTCGTACCGGCGGGCGAACGACCCGGCCCGGGCCGGGTCGCTGAGCTTCAGGTTCAGGACGTAGCCAGCCACCGGATCCGCGGCCGTGGCCAGCGGCCGGCCTGCGGCGCGGTGATCCAGATCAGGCCGATGCTGGTGGCGGCCCAATGCTGCCCCTGACCCGGCGGGGACGCCTGGCAGCCGCCGCCACCGGTGTAGCAGAGGTTCGGGTACGGCGGGTTGGCTGCGGTGACCGCGATGCCGGCCACCGTGAAGGGCCGGCCGTTCAGGGTGATCCGGTCGCCGACGCCGACGCCGAGTGCGTCGGCGAAGGTCCGCTCGATCACCACGCCGCCCGGCCGGACCCAGCGGCCCGCGGTCAGCTTCGGCTGGTCGACCGGGGCGGGCGCCTGACTGCGCCCTTCCGCCTCGGCGGGCGCCGTGCGTCCGCGGGCCCGCAGCACCGCCCCGACGAGCGGATAGGGCCCGCTGTGGCCGGTCACCCCGGCCGCGTGCGTCAGCGCCGCTGCGGCCTGGGCAGGCGGCGATGACACCTGTCCCGGCCGGTGCGTGACCGGAAGATAGGCCACCACATCCGGCCCGTTCGTCGCCGCCCGGGTCCGCTGATACGGCTGGCTGGTCACCCCGTGCAGGGCCAGCCCCAGCGTGAGCGTGGTGGTGGCGGCCGCGATGGCCAGCAGCAGCAGGACGGCCTGGGCCGGGCGGTACCGCAGGTCCCGGCCCGCCAGCCGGCCGATCAGCAGGCTCCTGCTCAGCAGGGCCCGGCCCACGGCTCAGCCCTCCAGCCCGGCGAGGCTGCCGAGGTTCCCGGCGCTGCCGCCGGTCAGCTGGGTCTCGTCCACGAACGCCCCGTCGCGCATGGAGATCAGCCGGTCGGCGGTGGCCGCGATCCGTGCGTCGTGCGTCACGATGACCAGGGTCTGCCCGGCCGTGTGCAGCGTGTCGAACAGCCGGAGCACGTCCAGGGTGGCTTCGCTGTCGAGGTTGCCGGTGGGCTCATCCGCGAGCACGACCAGCGGGCGGTTGGCCAGCGCGCGGGCGACCGCGACCCGCTGGCGCTGCCCGCCGGACAGCGCGGAGGGCAGGAACCCGGCCCGGTCCGCCAGGCCGACCTGCTCCAGCAGCCCGTTCGCCCGGCGCCGGGCCTGGCGGGGCGAGATCCCGGCCAGCAACGCGGGCAACTCGACGTTCTCGACCGCGGTGAGCTCGTCCATCAGGTGAAAGGCCTGGAACACGAAGCCGACCGCCTCGCGCCGCAGCCGGGCCAGCGCCCGCTCCCCCATCTGGTCGAGGCGCTGGCCGGACAGCCAGATCTCGCCCGCGGAGGGACGGTCCAGCCCGCCCAGCAGGTGCAGCAGCGTGGACTTCCCGCAGCCACTCGGTCCCATCACGGCCAGGGTCTCGCCCGCGGCGACCGCCAGGTCGACCCCGTCGACCGCGCGGACCAGCCCGGCTTCCCGGCCATACTCCTTGCGCAGCGCCCGGGCAGCCAGCACGGGGGCGCGGTCGGTCTCACTCATGATTCATCCTTCCGCCTGGTCCAGGCTCGTTCGCAGGCCTCCAGCCAGCGCAGGTCGGCCTGCAGGCGGAGCACGATGCCCTCCAGCAGCAGCCCGGCCGAGGATCGGTCCGGCTCAGCCAGGGCGGCCCGCTGCGCGTCCCGCAGCCGGCGGAGCAGTTCCCGGCGCTGCGCGTCGACGATGGTCACCGGGTCGGCCAGCCGGGCCGCCGCGGCGGCGACCAGCTTGAGGTGAAATTCCGCCAGGTCGGGCCGGGGCCAGCTGACTTCGGTGAGCCAGTCGGCCACCCGCTGCCGTCCGGCCGGGGTCAGTGCGTAGACCTTCCGGTCCGGCCGGTCGGCCAGGCCAGCCGACTGCTCGGACGTCACCAGGCCGGCCTTCTCCAGCCGGGTGAGGGTGACGTAGATCTGCCCGGCGTTCAGTGCGCCGCCGACCGCGCCGAGGGCCTGGCGCAGCCGGGTTCGCAGCTCATAGCCGTGCGACGGCTCCTTGGCCAGCAGGGCCAGCACCACTTCCTGCTGCACGGGGGTCTCCTGCCCGGGTTCTCCTGCATGGGGTTCCCCTCCGGCCCAGCCTCGGGGGATAACGGTTAGCTAATAGATAGCGGTTATCTATAGCCCTGTCAAGCCCCTGCCATAGCGGAGATCCTGCGGGATATCACCCTGAACAGGGGATGCGGGCCGCAGCGGATCCGGCCAGCGTCGGAGGATGAGGCGAGCCGGCCGGGTGGTGCGCGGGTTGTGGCCCGATCACAACCCGCTCCGCCGTGCCTCGGACCGGGCCGAGGCCGGGATGATCGCCGCGCTGGCCGTGGCCTTCCTGCTCGGCGCGCCCCTGATCGCCCTGCTGGGCTGGCATCTGGCCATGACCACCTCCTTCACCACCACCAGTGCGCAGCGCGAGGGCTGGCGCCCGGTTCCCGCCCAGCTCGTGACCGGCGCGCCTTTCTCCTACGGCTACGACGTCATGGTCGCGGCCCGGTGGCGGGCGCCTGACGGGGCCGAGCACCACGGGCGGATCCGGGTTCCTCCCGGCACCCGGGCCGGGACCGTGGTGACCGTCTGGGCCGGGCACACCGGCCTGCTGACCCGCGGGCCCCTGACGCCATCCCAGGCGAGGATCCAGGCCACCTTCACCGCGGCCATGGCCGTGCCGTGCTGGGGGATGCTGCT
This sequence comes from uncultured Actinomycetes bacterium, assembly GCA_963718305.1. GTDB lineage: Bacteria > Actinomycetota > Actinomycetes > Streptosporangiales > Streptosporangiaceae > RYN-230. The sequence continues at coordinate 310,912 of CAVQZG010000012.1, read as the reverse complement.
GCTGTGCACGGGCGTCCTCGGGCGCCGCCTGCTCGATGCCCGCCGCCTGGCCGCCTGGGACACCGACTGGGCAGCCATGGATCCCCGCGGCCCGGCCGGGGCCAATCCCGGGCCTTAAGCCTCTCCCCCGCCGCACGCCCAGTCGAGCGCCGCCTGCACGTGCAGCAGCGTGGTGTCGAACACCGGCAGCGGGCAATTGGCCGCGTTGAGCAGGAGGCCGATCTCGGTGCAGCCGAGGATGACCGCCTCGGCGCCCCGGGCCGCCAGGGATCTGACGATCCGCAGGTAGGCGTCCCTGGACTCGCCGGACACCTGGCCCAGGCACAGTTCGTCATAGATCACGTCGTGGACGATCGCGCGCCCGGCCGGGTCAGGAACCAGCACCTCGAAGCCCTGCTGCTCGAGCCGGGACGAATAGAAATCCTGTTCCATCGTGTAGCGCGTGCCCAGCAGGCCCACGGTCGTGACCTGGGCGGCTTTCAGCTGCCGGGCGGTCCCGTCCGCGATGTGGAGCACGGGGATCGAGACGGCCTGGCACAGATCGCCGTAAACCCGGTGCATCGTGTTGGTGCACAGCACCACGCAGCCGGCACCGCCCTGTTCGAGCCTGCCCGCGCACTCGGCGAGATAGCGGCCGGCCTCGGCCCAGGCCCCGCGTTCCTGCATCCGCTCGACGACCGCGAAGTCAACCGAGATCATCAGGCAGGGAGCGGAGTGCAGGCCACCGAGGCGCGCGCGGGCCCCGCGGTTGAGTTCGGTGTAGTAGGTGACCGTGGACTCCCAGCTCATCCCGCCCAGGAGGCCGATGGTCCGCACGCGGGGCTCAGGCGTAGTAGCGGTAGATGGCCTGGGCGACGCAGGCGGGCTTGGTGCCCCCGTCCACCTCGATGGTGAAATCGACGGTCAGCTGCACGACGGCGCCGTCACCCACCGGCTCGACAGCAGCGACGACCGCGGCCAGCCTGATCTTCGCGCCGACCGGGACCGGCGCCGGGAAGCGGACCCTGTTCACCCCGTAGTTGATGCCCATGCTGATCCCGGTCACCTTGAGCAGTTCAGCGAACAGCGGGATGACCATGGACAGGGTGAGGTAGCCGTGCGCGATGGTGCCGCCGAAAGGCCCGGCCGCGGCCCGGGCGCTGTCCACGTGGATCCACTGGTGGTCGCCGGTCGCATCGGCGAACATGTTCACCCGTTCCTGGGTCACCTCCGTCCAGCCGGTGCGTCCCAGGTCGGCGCCGGCCAGCGCGGTGATTTCCTCCAGGCCGTTCACGACGGTGCTCATGCGGTGGTTCCTCCATGGGTCTCGCGGAGCTGCTTCTTCAGGATCTTGCCTGTGGCGGTGCGCGGCAAGCCGGTGGCGAAACGCACCGACTTCGGGATCTTGTACCGGGCCAGGCGGCCGTCGAGGAACCCCAGGATGTCCGCTTCCGACGCGCTCTCGCCCGGGCGGAGCACGACCACGGCCCGGCCGACCTCACCCCACCGGCCGTCCGGGGTCCCGATCACCCCGCAGTCGGCTACCGCGGGGTGGCTGAGCAGGGCGTTCTCCACCTCTGCGGGGTAGATGTTCTCCCCGCCGGAAATGATCACGTCCTTGATCCGGTCCACCACGGACACGTAGCCGTCCTCGTCGGCGGTGCCCACGTCGCCGGAGTGCAGCCAGCCATCCGCCAGGACCGCGGCGCTCGCGTCGGGCTGGCCCCAGTAGCCCCGCATCACGTTCGGGCCGGCCACGATGATCTCGCCGCGCTCGCCGGGCCCGGCCTCGGCCCCGTCCGGCCCGACCACCCGGACGTCGGTGAAGAAGTGCGGCACCCCGGCCGACCCGGCCTTGGCCAGGGCGTGCTCCGCGTCCAGCAGCAGCGCGCCCGGGGAGGTCTCGGTCATCCCGTAGCCCTGGATGAAGGTCAGCCCCCGGCTGGTGTAGCGGCGGATGGTGGCGTCCGGAACCGGGGCCCCGCCGCACAGCAGCATGCGCAGGCTGGAGGTGTCCGCGTCAGCCCAGCCGGGGGACGCGGCCATCGCGTCGTAGATGGCGGGGACACCGAACATCGAGGTCACCCGGTCGCGGGCGATCAGCTCCAGGACCCGGGCCGGGTCGAAGGCCGGCTCGATCAGCACCGAGCCGCCCTTGAGCATGGTGGGCAGGCACAGCATGTTCAGCGCCGCGGTGTGGAACAGCGGCGCCACCGCGAGGGCGACCTCGTCCGCCCGGAAGTCCGCGTCCACCACCACGTTGATCGCGTTCCAGGTGATGTTGCCGTGGGTCAGCGTCGCGCCCTTGGCCCGGCCCGTGGTGCCCGAGGTGTACATGATCAGGCAGGGATCGTCCAGGCTGACCGGGACATCCGCGGGCCTGGAGTCCGCCGGCCCGGGAGGCGGGCCGGCCAGCAGGCTCTCGTAGTCATGGTCCCCCGCGGCCGGCCGGGCCAGGGCCACGAGGTGGCGGAGCCCGGTGCCACGATCAGCCTGGCCCCGGCCAGCCGGGCCCCGGACAGCCTCGCCGCGGATGCCGGCCACCACCCCCGCCTGCTCCGGGGCGTACACCAGCAGCTCCGCCCCGCAGTCGGCGAGCTGGTAGATGAGTTCCGGGCCGGCCAGCCGCATGTTGAGCGGGACGAAGATGGCCCCGGCGGACCAGGTCGCGAACATGGTTTCCAGGAACGCCGGATGATTGGGCCCGAGATACGCGACCCGGGAACCGGGCCCGGTCCCGAGCCCGCGCAGCGCCCGGCCCAGCCGCCGGACCCGGTCATCCAGCCCGGCGTAGGTCAGCGTGCGGCCCGCGTACCGGATCGCCGGCGCGCCCGGGGTCTTGCGGGCCCGGCGGGCGGTCCACGACCCAACGCCCTCGTTGAGCACGGCCTGCCCCTCTCAGCCGGGAATCAGGCCGAGCAGCCTGGCGGCGTTAGTTTTGAGGATTTTCTCCCGGACCGCGGGCTTGATCGGCAGTTTCCCGAAGTCGGCCAGCCACCGGTCGGGGGTGAGCAGCGGGTAGTCCGAGCCGAACATCACCTTGTCCTGCAGCAGCGAGTTGGCGTACTGCACCAGCAGCGGCGGGAAATACTTCGGGGACCAGCCGGACAGGTCGATGTGCACGCCCGGCTTGTGGGTGGCCACCGCCAGCGCCTCGTCCTGCCAGGGGAACGAGGGGTGGGCCAGGATGATCGTCAGCCCCGGGAAGTCGGCCGCCACATCGTCGATCAGCATCGGGTTGGAGTACTTGAGCCGGATGCCGCCGCCACCCGGGGCGCCCGCCCCGATGCCGGTCTGCCCGGTGTGGAAGACGGCGGGCAGGCCGAGTTCCTCGATCACCTCGTAGAGGACGTAGGCGGAGCGGTCGTTCGGGAAGAATCCCTGCACGCTGGGGTGGAACTTGAAGCCGCGGACGCCGTGCTCGGTGACCAGGCGGCGGGCCTGCCGGGCGCCGGCCCGGCCCCGGGCGGGGTCGATGGAGGCGAACGGGATGATCACGTCCGGGTGCTCGGCGGCCGCCTCCGCCACTTCCTCGTTGGGCACCGGCGGCTGCCCGCTGGCGGCCTCGGCGTCCACCGTGAACACCACGCAGGCCATCCGCCGCTCGCGGTAGTAGGCGGCGATCTCGCCGAGCGTGGGGCGCCGGGTGTCAGCGACCTTGAAGTAGGCGTTGGACGCTTCTTCCAGCGCCGCAGGCAGCGACCCGCCGCCCCGGCTGGAGACCTCCGCGTGCACGTGCACGTCGATGGCGGTCAGCGCGTCCAGGTCCAGGCCTGCGGTCACGGGGGCCTCCGGGCGCTCGCCGGGCAGTCAGACAGGGGCGTGCGGGCCGGCCTGCCCGGCGGCGAGGCGGTCCCGCGCTCCTATTCTGGCCACCCCGCGCCCGGGTTCGCGCCCCCGGTGCCCGGCTGCGGCGGCGCCGGGTCCGGCGCGGCCGGGTCCGGCGGCCCGGGCTGGCCAGCGAGCCCGGGCAACGGCAGCCGCCGCTCGCACCAGCGCCGCAGCTTCGGGTCCAGCGAGGAGCGCAGCAGCGGCCAGTCCTGCCTCAGCAGCCGCGGGTTGACGAAGCGGGCCAGGTCGTTGCGGCGGCCCTGGGTCAGCACGATCCCGTACATGCTGCGCCGGAGCCGGTCGTCGGTCACGTCGAATTCGCGCATCCCCGGCCAGGAGAGGTGGCGTGGCAGGACGATGACACCCCGTTCGGGCCCGTGCAGATCTTCCAGGCGGGCCGGCAGCCGTCCCGCCAGCCCGATCCGCCCGGGCCGCAATAGATCCGTCAAGGACATGGACCGATTATCACTGACCTGCCCGGATGTCTCGGCATTGACTCGCTGGGAAGCGTGTCGGGGATGTGCTAGCCCGGGGGGCGACCCCCCGGAACCCCCACTTGCCCGCCCCTGTATGCAGGTCCGTCTGCGGCGGGTGCCTGGTTAATCGCCGACTCGGCGAGAACACGCCTGCGGCGCGCCTCCCCTCGCCAGCGAGTTGGCCCGGGTCCCCGGCCTGCCCGCCCGTGCGGCCTGCTGCGGGCGGCGCGGCTAGACTCTTCGCATGTCCAGCGATACCCCGGCCCCGCGCTGGCGGTTCTTGTTCCGGCCCAAGTGGCTGGGCTGGCATGCACTGATGGTCCTGATTGTCCTCGGCATGCTGGCCCTGGGCGACTGGCAGTTCCACCGCGCCGAGTCCGGGAACTCCCTGAGCTGGGCGTACACCTTTGAGTGGCCTATTTTCGCCATATTCGTGATCGTCTTCTGGGCCAAGACGATCAAGGACGAGTTCCGCCCGCCCGCCCAGGCTGAGGGCCTGGACGACGTGGCGCTGCCCGCAGGGCGGGGCGGCGCAGCCGGCCTCGCCGCCGGGGACGCCGGCGCGGCAGACGTCGCCGAGGACGAGGACGACGAGGAACTGGCCGCCTACAACGCCTACCTGGCCCGGCTCACCGCCGAGGCGAGTAGGCACGGCAAGTGGCACGGGCTCCGCTGAGCGGAGCCCCAGCCATAAATTTGAGGAGGCAGGCCGGTGCGCGCAGCCGTGCTCCGCTACCGGGTGATGGCCTACGTGACCGGCGTGGTGCTGATCATCCTGTGCTTTGTCGGCATCCCGCTGCAGATCGCCGGGTACCCCGCGGTCGCCAACGACGTCGGCGTGCTGCATGGGATTCTCTACATCATCTACCTGGTCTTCGCCTGGCTGCTGGCCCGGCGGCTGCACCTGACCCTCGGGCCCACGGTGCTGATGCTGCTGGCGGGCACCATCCCGATCCTGACTTTCGTGGTGGAGCGCTGGGTGACCCACCGCTACATCGACCCGGCCCTGGCCGGCCGGGAGACGGCCGAGCCGGAGATGGCGAAGCCCCGCAACCCGTGAGTGATCAGCATTACTTCACCGCGAGCCCGGCGGCCGCGCACCGCCCGGGCCTGGTCCAGGTGATCCTTCCCGACCTGCACTTCGAATGCGCCACGGACGCCGGGGTGTTCTCCGCGTCGCGGCTGGACCCGGGCACCCGGGTGCTGCTGGAAACCGTCCCGCCTCCTCCGGCCCGCGGCGACCTGCTCGACCTGGGCACCGGATACGGCCCCATCGCGCTGGCCATGGCGGCCCGGGCGCCGGGCGCGACGGTCTGGGCGGTGGACATCAACGAACGGGCCCTGGACCTGTGCGCCGGCAACGCGGCCCGCGCCGGGCTGGGCAACGTGCGCTGCGTGACCCCGGCCGCCCCGGGGCTGCCCGGCCAGTTCGCCGCCCTGTGGTCCAATCCGCCGATCCGGGTCGGCAAGCCGGCGCTGCACGGGATGCTGTCCCGCTGGCTGGGCCGCCTGGCTCCCGGCGGCCAGGCCCACCTCGTGGTCCAGCGGAACCTGGGCGCAGACTCGCTGCAGCGCTGGCTGCAGGCTGAAGGGTGGCCGACGGCCCGGATCGCGTCCCGCAGCGGCTACCGGGTGCTGGAGGTGAGCGCTCCGTGACCGAGGTGACCGGGCCACAGCCGCCGGACGAGGCATCCGCGGCGGGGGTCCCGCCCAGGCAGCTGCGCCCCACGGACGTGAAGCGGCTCAACCGGTCCTGGCGCCGGGCCACCGGGGCGCGGGTGGCCCTGCTGCTCGACTCGGTGACCCAGCCGTTCAACGTCGGGATGATCGTGCGCTCGGCGGCCGCGTTCGGCGCCGAGCACATCTGGCTGTGCGGGAACTCGGCCACCCTCGATCACCCCTCCGCGGCCAAGACGGCGCTGGGCACCCAGCGGCTGCTCAGCTGGGAACGCGAGCCGGACCCGGTGGCCGCGGCCAAGGCGGCCGGCGCCGCGGGACTGCGGGTGGTCGCCATCGAGCAGGCCGCCGGGGCATACCCGCTGCACGAGGCCCCGCTGCACGGCGACGTCTGCCTGGTCCTGGGCAACGAGGACCACGGCTGCTCCCCCGCGCTGCTGGCGGTGGCCGACGCAGTCGCCTACATCCCGCTGGTGGGCCGGGTCGGATCGCTGAACGTGTCCGCGGCCGCCGCCATCGCCCTGGCCGAGGCGCGCCGCCGGGAGTGGTCAGCCGGCCAGTAAGACGTGGCTGACCAGGCCGGATGGGAAGGCTGCGGAGAAACCTGGCCGCTACAGGCGTTTCAGGGTTCAGTCATGCTCCGTTTACAGCCTGCTCCGCGTGGTAGCGCATACTCGCATACATGCCGACCGCATTCCTTGACCACCCCAGGCCGGTGGCGTTCGCGCACCGCGGTGGCGCGGCGCACGCCCCGGAGAACTCCTGGCGCGCCTTCGAGCACGCCGTCGGGCTCGGCTACCGGTACCTGGAGACGGACGTCCAGGCGACGCTGGACGGGGCACTCGTCGCGTTCCACGACCGCACCCTGAACCGGGTGACCGGCCGTCCCGGCCGGATCGCCAGGATGAATCACCGTGACCTGGCCACCGCGCAGATCAACGGCACCGAGCCGATCCCGCTGCTCGAGGACCTGCTGGGCGCCTGGCCCGACGTGCGGTTCAACGTCGACCTGAAGGACGCTCCGGCGATCGAGCCACTCGCGGCGGTACTGCGCCGGACCGGGGCCTGGGACCGGGTCTGCGTGACGTCGTTCTCAGCGAGCAGGCTGCGGGCCGCCCGGCGGGTGTTCGACCGGCAGGTGTGCATGGCCGCCTCCCCCATCGGCACCGCCGTGGTCCGGTTCCGCGGCCCGCGCGGACCGCGCGACCTGACCCGGCCGGGCCGGGTCGCGGCGGGCCGGGGCAGCCGCAACGGGCCCGGGCTCGGCTGTCCGGCGGCTGAGCCGGCCCGCGGCGGGCCGGCCGCCGAGGCCGGGCGGGGCACCCAGCTCGCGCTGGCCGAGCGGCTGGCCCGGACGGGCGTGCGCTGCGCTCAGGTGCCGGCCCAGGTAGCCACGCCCGCCTTTGTCAGCCGGGCGCACGCCCTCGGCCTGCACGTGCACGCCTGGACCATCAACTCGCCCGGGCTGATGCGGGAGCTGCTGGATATCGGGGTGGACGGCATCATGACCGACGAGACCGTGGCGCTGCGGGACGTGCTGATCAGCCGCGGCGAGTGGCACCCCCGGCCCGCACGGTAAGCGGGCCCCGCCCGCCTGATGACCGGGCCCGGCGGATGAGACAGCCAGGACTTCCGGTGACCCGGCCGCGGCACCGAGGGGTCCGGGGCGCGTCCGGGGGGTTGGAATCGGGCACAGCGGGAATCTTGACCGGGTACTCGGCGTTAACTAATTCACAAGGCTGAGCGCCTGGGAGGCAGTGACTAATGGCCGAACGCGCACTTCGCGGCACGCGGCTCGGGGCAACGAGCTACGAGAACGACCGTAACACCGATCTGGCACCACGCCAGGAGATAGCTTTCGACTGCCCCAAGGGTCACCACTTTACCGTCCCGTTCGCCGCCGAGGCTGAGGTTCCGGCTACCTGGGAGTGCCGGGTGTGCGGGGTGACCGCGTTCACGGCTACCGGGGACCTGTCCGCGCCGCGGAAGGCCAAGCCGCCGCGCAGCCACTGGGACATGCTGCGGGAGCGCCGGTCCATCGCCGACCTGGAGGAAGTACTCGCGGAGCGGCTGGCCCTGATCAGGAGCCAGCGCGGCGAGGAAACCCCGCGTAAGCACAACACCAGGCACCGCAAGAGCGCTTAGTTCGTCCCTGACGGCCCGGGCCTTGGCCCGGGCCGTTCAGTGTGTGCTGCCGCGGGCCCCGCGCAGCGCCGCCCAGCGTGACGCCAGCCCCCAGCGCCCGATCAGCCAGAATGCCTCGACCATGATCGACTTGCTCATCTTGCTGGAGCCGTGCACCCGCTCGACGAAGGTAATCGGCACTTCCACCACCCGCAGGCCCGCGTTCAGGGCGCGAAGGGCGAGATCGACCTGAAAGCAGTAGCCCTGTGACTCGATCTCGTCCAGCCGGATCGCCCGCAGTGTCGCGGCCCGGTAGACCCGGTACCCGCCGGTGGCGTCCTTGAGCGGGATGCCGAGCATCAGCCGGGCGTAGATGTTCGCGCCCCGGGACAGCACTTCCCGTGACTTCGGCCAGTTGACCACCCGGCCCCCCGGCACCCACCGGGAGCCCAGCACCACATCAGCCTGGCGCAGCGCGTCCAGCAGGATTGGGAGCTGCTCAGGCTGGTGGGAGCCGTCCGCGTCCATCTCCACCACCGCGCCGTAGTCCTGCTCCAGCGCCCAGGAGAACCCGGCCAGGTACGCCGCGCCGAGCCCGCCCTTGCCCGGCCGGTGCAGCACCCGGACGTGGGAATCCTCGGCCGCGAGCTTATCGGCCAGCTCGCCGGTGCCGTCCGGGCTGTTGTCGTCGACCACCAGCAGGTCGGCGTCGGGGACCGCGGCCCTGACCCGCCCGGTCATGGCCTCCAGGTTCTCACGCTCGTTATACGTGGGCATGATGACGGCGACCCGGCCAACTGGAGTCCCGGCTTCGTTGTTGCCAGCCAACCTTTCCTGCCTTCCCCTGACCGCCGCGTGGGGACGCGGCCTCTTGGGCCCGTGGTCCCTGCAGGCTACCGTCACGCGGCGTCATCGGCGCCCGCGCTCCAGAGGGCATAGCCAAATTTGCACCAATGTTGACGCTGGGCCAGCGGGAACCGCGGCCAGCTCACCGGGGGCGCTCACGCGCGGCAGCCGAGGGAAGAGGGCCCGGGCATCCCTTCGGACCGCAGAACGTCCCGCCGGCAACGAGCTCGCTCTCCGTTGTCTACTGGGCGCCCAGGCCCTTCCCGTTTCCAACCCCCCGGCCCAGCGGGCTACCGGTCACGCCCTGGGGCGCTGCGCCTGGCATCAGGGCCGGTCAACCGGCCCGCACGCAGCCTGACCCGGACGGCCAGCTCACCCTGACGGCTAGCCAAGTGCTGGACTGTGCCCAGCAACTTACCGCTGCCACGCGTGATGTCAACCGGGTGCGGCCCCGGCCGGGGGCCCTAGTCCCGCCGCAGCGCTGGCGATAGCATCAAACTGTTTCCCCAGCGCGTGAGGGCGTCATGACACCGTGGTCAGCGGGCGGTCCGGCCGGGGGGCGGCGGCGGGAACCGCGACAGCCCCGGCGGCACGCTGCTGGCTGGGCTCGGCCAGCCGGGCGGGGAGGATGATCCGGCGCTATCTGACGGGAACCGAGCGGGCCTGCCCGGCCTCCCGTGCGCCGCTGCCCCGGGCCAGACCAAAACCTGCCAGGCCATATCGGGCCCTGCCCTCCTGTCCCGGGATGACCCGGCCGCCCTGAGCGGCATTCCGGCCTGACCGCCTATAGCTCATCCATTCATGGGAGGACCAGCAAATGACGGAGAGTCAGCAGGACCCGGTTTCCGAGTCGCAGATTGCGGTGCACTGGCGCGAGGAAGAGTACATCTACCCCCCGGAGTCGTTCATTGAGCAGGCCAATGCGAACGACCCGGCGATCTTCGACCGCTTCGACGAGAAGAACTTCCCGGACTGCTTCGTCGAATACGCCGAGATGCTCAGCTGGGACAAGAAATGGGACACGGTCCTGGACGCGAGCAACCCGCCGTTCTGGAAGTGGTTCACCGGCGGCCGGCTGAACGCCTCCTACAACTGCGTGGACCGGCACCTGACGGACAAGGCGGACAAGGCCGCGATCATCTGGGTGCCGGAACCTGAAGCGGCCGAGCCCGTCTCCATCACCTACCGGGACCTGTACCACCGGGTGAACGAGTTCGCCGCGCTACTGCGGGACTTCGCCGGGCTGAAGGCCGGCGACCGGGTCACGCTGCACATGCCGATGGTGGCGGAACTCCCGATCGTGATGCTCGCCTGTGCCCGCCTGGGCGTGGTGCACTCCGAGGTCTTCGGCGGGTTCAGCGGCAACGCCTGCGGTACCAGGATCGCCGACTCCGGCAGCCGGGTCCTGATCACGATGGACGGCTACTACCGCAGCGGCACGATGGTGGACCACAAGGTCAAGGCCGACGAGGCGCTGGCCGAGGCGGCCAAGCAGGGCCAGGAGGTGGACAAGGTCCTGGTCTGGCGACGGCACGAGGGCGAGTACGCGTCCCAGACGCCGATGGTGACCGGCCGCGACTTTTTCGTGGACGAAGTGATCTCCCCGTACCGCGGGCAGATCGTGGAGCCGGTCTCGATGCCGTCCGAGGCGCCGCTGTTCCTGATGTACACCAGCGGCACCACCGGCCGGCCCAAGGGGGCCCAGCACAGCACCGGCGGGTACATGTCCTACGTGACCGGGACGTCCAGGTACTACCAGGACATCCACCCCGAGGACACGTACTGGTGCATGGCCGACATCGGCTGGATTACCGGCCACTCCTACATCGTGTACGGCCCGCTGTCGCTCGGCACCACCACCGTGATCTACGAGGGCACGCCCAACTACCCGGACGCGGGCCGGCCGTGGCGGATCGCCGAGCGGCTCGGGGTGAACATCTTCCACACCTCGCCGACCGCGATCCGGATGCTGCGCAAGGTGGGACCGGACGAGCCGGCCAAGTACAACTACCACTTCAAGCACATGACCACGGTCGGGGAGCCGATCGAGCCCGAGGTCTGGCGCTGGTACCACAAGTCGGTCGGCAAGGATGAGGCCGTCATCGTGGACACCTGGTGGCAGACCGAGACCGGCGGCTTCCTGGGCAGCTCGCTGCCCGCGCTCAAGCCGATGAAGCCGGGCAGCTGCGGCCCGGCCGTGATCGGCATCTACCCGGCCATCTACGACGAGGACGGCGTGGAGGTGCCGGACGGCCGGGCCGGCAACATCGTCATCCGCAACCCGTGGCCCGGCATCATGCAGACGGTCTGGGGCCAGCCGGAACGGTTCATCTCGGTGTACTACGAGAAGTACAACAAGGACCCGGACAGTAAGGACTGGCGCGACTGGCCGTACTTCGCCGGAGACGGCGCGGTCCGCGCCGCCGACGGCTACTACCGGATCCTGGGCCGGGTGGACGACGTGATCAACGTGGCCGGGCACCGGCTGGGCACCAAGGAGATCGAGTCGGCCGCGCTCACCGTGTCGGAGGTGGCCGAGGCCGCCGCGGTCCCGGTTATCGACGACATCCGCGGCCGCGCGGTCGAGGTGTACGTGTCGCTCAAGCCGGGATACGAGGCCAGCCAGGAGATGGTGGCCAAGGTCACCCGGTCGGTCGAGACGGAGATCGGCAAGATCGCGCGCCCGAAGAACGTGTGGATCGTGCCCGACATGCCGAAGACCCGCTCCGGCAAGATCATGCGCCGGGTGATCGCCGCGGTGTCCAACTTCACCGACACCGGGGACGTGACCACGCTGGCCAACCCGGAGATCGTCGACGACATCCGGCATCAGGTCCAGGCGGCCAAGGTGGCCATGGGCGATGTGCCCCGGGAACTCACCGAGACCGAGGCGGCCGAGATCCAGTCCTTCGGCAAGGAGGAGTAGGCACTGCCGTTCCGAGCGGAATGCGCCGCCCCGGCTCTGCCGGGCGCGGCGCATTCCTGCTTCCGCCCCGATCCTCGAGCTGGGGATGGAGCTAATGATCAGCGAAGAGACCCTGCGCCAGATGCCGGCCGAGGACCGGGCCACGCTGGCCCGCTCCCTGGCCGCCGTCAACGCCGAGCTTCCGTCCCTGAGCGCCAGCGAGCACCGGCGCAGGCGGCTGGTGCTGATGCTGACCGTCGCCTCGGCGGCCCTGATCCCGTGGATCGTGCTGCTCGCGCTGACCCTGCCCCGCCACTACGTGGCGGGGCACTGGAGGCTGACCTGGGTCGGCTTCGACATCATCCTGCTGGCCGCGCTGGCCGCCACGGCGTGGTTCGCCTGGCGCCGCCGGCAGGCGGTGGTGGTCACCGCGTTCATCACGGCCACCCTGCTCACCTGTGACGCCTGGTTCGACATCACCACCGCGTCCGGGCAGAAAGACACCCTGGAAGCGATCGCCTCGGCCGTGCTCGTCGAACTCCCGCTGGCCGCGCTGCTGTTCTGGGTGGCCTACCGGCTGCTGCGGGCCGCGGTGCGCCGGGCCTGCGGGCTCGACGGCCACCCGGCCGAGCCCGTCCGGCTGGCCACCCAGCCGCTGATCGGCGTGCGCCGATCCAGCGGCTGAGCATCCGGTCAGCGCGGCGGCACCGGCTCGCGGCTGCGCTGCGGCCCGGCGGGATGGCGAGCTGGATCTGGCGGCCGGAGGCTGAAGGGCTCGAGCAGCACCTGCCAGACCTTCCTGGCCTGGTCCGTCGCGTCTCCCGCAGCGGGGATCTTGCGCTTACGCAGACGGCTGAGCTCGAATCTGGCCATCAATCGCGTCCCTTTTCTGCGCGTGACGGCCGGCCAGGCTGCATGACGAGAATGAAAGAGCGTGGGGGCCGCGGCGGCGTGGGCAGGCGGTAAGCGCCGCCTGAAAGGAACGCGGCGCTGGCAACAATGGCCGGACCCACCGGCCATCTCTGAGCCCTCATTCTAGTACGCGCGAGGCCGCAGGGGGTGGTGACGCGCTGATGCGGCCAGCCGGAGCAGGTCACGCCGCGGCGCGGCCGGGGTCAGGCCGCGGGCGGCCACGCGGGGTTCAGGCCGCGGGCGGGACGACCACGGTCCCGGTGGCGGTGACCACGATGACCGGCTCGTCCAGCACCCGGGACGCGGACGGCCCGCGGCCCGGATCGGCGCGGCACACCACCCGGGCCTCGAAGGCCAGCCCGCGGCTGCGGCGTCCGGTGCGCACCACGGTCGCGGTCACCTCGATCACGTCCCCGGCCAGCACCGGCTCCCGGAACTGCACGTCGGAGTAGGAGGCGAACAGCCCCTCGTCCCCGTCCATCCGGATGGCGGCCTCGGTGGCCACGTCCCCGAACAGGGCGAGCACGTACGCGCCGTCAACCAGGTTCCCGCCGTAGTGGGCGTGGCTCGCGGGCACGTAGCGCCGGTGGGTGACGGTCAGGCCGTCATGCCGGCCGCCCCCGGCCGCGGTCCCGGCGGTCACGCTGCCCCTCCGCCCGCGCCGGCCGGCCGCGGCGGCCGCCAGCTCGGGCTCGGGCGCCAGCGCGTGCACCAGGTAGCTGGCCACCTCGCGGGGCGTGGTGGCCCGGCCGAAGATCTTGTCCACGCCGAGCTCCCCGGCCATCGCCGGGTCGAACCGCGGGCCGCCCACGACCAGCAGCGGCCCGCCCGCCGGGTAGGCGGCGCGGAACGCGGCGGACAGCTGCCGCGCGCCGGCCAGATGAGCCTCACGCTGGGTGACGACCTGGCTGACCAGGACCGCGTCCGCCTGCTCAGCCTGGGACCGGGCGACCAGGTCGGCCACGTCCACCTGGGCGCCCAGGTTCACCACCCGGATCTCCCGGTAGTACTCCAGGCCCTTCTCCCCCGCGTGCCCCTTGACGTTGAGGATCGCGTCGATGCCCACGGTGTGCGCGTCGGTGCCGATGCACGCGCCGAGCACGACCAGCTTGCGGCCCAGCGCGCTGCGCACCCGCAGGTTGATCTCGGCCGGCGAGAGCAGCGGGAACTCACGGCGGGCGATGGTCACCGCGGACACGTCCACCAGGTGCCCGGTCTTGCCGTACACGATGAAGAAGGTGAAGTCGGGGCCCATGCCCTTGGCGTGCACCACCATGGCCGGGTCCAGGCCCATCTTGCCGGCCAGCTGCAGCGCCGCGCCTTCTGCGACCATGCGCTCGTCTTCATTCCCAAACGGAACCGGCAGGGTGAACGAGACCTGGACCTGGCCATCACCCGTGGTGTCGCCGTAGGGACGGATGACCTGGCCGCTCATGATGCTCCCTCCAGGTCCTGGCCCGCCGCGGGCCCGGCCTCCAGGAACTCACTGGCCGGATTCCAGTAGCCGTCGGCCCGCCGGATAACGCCGTCGAGGCCCCGGCCGCCGTCGGCGGGGCGCCGGGTGACGCCGAACGTGCCGTCCGCGATCGCGTTCAGCAGCCCGTCCCGGCTGATCCGCCGGAGCAGGTCCACCGCCTCGCCGAGGACCTGATGAGCCCGGCGTTCCACGAACCCGCCGGGCGGCGGGCGGAAGTTCTCGCCCAGCCGGGCGGCGGCGCGGGCCACGTAGCGGGCGTTCTCCAGGGCCAGGTCGCGGTCGGACAGGAACGGGGTGTGGATCCCCTCGGTCATCATCCCGATCAGCAGGATGGACTGGTCGGTCATGACCCCGGCCAGGTTGAAGAAGGCATCCAGCAGGTAGCCGGCGAATACGTTGCCGGTCATGTGCTTGGTCGGCGGCATGTACTTCAGCGGCGCGTCCGGGAACAGCTCCCGGACCAGCTGGGCGTGCGCCAGCTCGAGCACGAACGAGTCGGGCACCTCGGGGTTGATCTCGAACGCGTGGCCCAGGCCCAGCTGCCCGTCGGCCAGCCCCGCTTCCTTGCCGAAGAACTCGTTCATCAGCTGGCTGACCACCACGGTGTGCGCGGCGTCCACCGCGTCGGCCGTGGTCAGGTAGTTGTCCTCGCCGGTGTTGATGATGATCCCGGCCCGGGCGTGGATCTGCCGGGCGACCCGCTGGTCGATGAACGTCCGCTGCGGGTTGATGTCCCGGAAGATGATCCCGTACATGCAGTCGTTGAGCATCATGTCCAGCCGCTCGAGCCCGGCCAGCGCGGCGATCTCCGGCATGCACAGCCCGGAGGCGTAGTTGGTCAGCCGCACGTACCGGCCCAGCTCGCGGGAGACGTCGTCCAGCGCGGCCCGCATCAGCCGGAAGTTCTCCTGGGTGGCGTAGGTGCCCGCGTAGCCCTCCCGGGTCGCCCCTTCCGGCACGTAGTCCAGCAGCGACTGCCCGGTGGACCGGATGACCGCGACGATGTCCGCGCCCTCCCGGGCCGCGGCCTGCGCCTGGGGAATGTCCTCGTAGATGTCGCCGGTCGCCACGATCAGGTAGATCCACGGCTTGGCCGGGTCCGAGGTGGCCTTGATCATCGCGGCCCGCTCGTCCCGCCTGCGGTCGATCGCGGCGAAGCCCCGGCCGAGCGCGGCCCGCGCCGCGTCCTGCGCGGCCGCGGCGTCGGCGCCCTCCGGGCGGCGGAACTTGACCGTCCCGGCCGCCACGTCGGTGGCCAGCGCGCGCAGCGTCGGGTACCCGCCGGCCAGCAGCGCGTCCCAGACCGGGAGGGCCACGCCGT
This sequence comes from uncultured Actinomycetes bacterium, assembly GCA_963718305.1. Taxonomy (GTDB): domain Bacteria; phylum Actinomycetota; class Actinomycetes; order Streptosporangiales; family Streptosporangiaceae; genus RYN-230. The sequence goes on along the minus strand of CAVQZG010000012.1, from coordinate 295,364 downwards.
GCTCCAGCCCGGTACTCTCCCGGACGCCGTCCACGAGCCGGTTGACCCACGGCATGCCGCTGTCGTCCGCGCCCTCCAGCCCGGCCAGCCGGAGCACCGCCCGTTCCACCGACACGGTGGTATGCCGGGTGGCCAGATCCACGATTGGCTGCCCGGCGACCCGGGCCAGCGTGCGCGCCTCCGCCACCATCGCGGGGTCGAGCCGAAGCCTAGATTCCACCCGCAGAACCTCCTTTACTCGGCCAGCCGGGCCTCGAACAGCGCGCGGACCCCGGGCTCCGCCCGGAGCAGGTCCAGCGCGAGTTCCGCATGACCTGGCACATACCCGTTACCAATCAGCATCGTCACATCGGCGGCCACGCCCTCGGCGCCCAGCGCCGCCGCGCTGAACGAGGTGGCCATCGAGAAGAAGATCACCGTGCCGCCCGGTGCGGTGGCCAGCACCGCACCGCCCTCGCAGCCGGGCACGTCCACGCACACCACGGTGACGGCCGCCGGGCCGCCAGCCGACCGGACGGCCTCGGCCAGCGCCACCGGGTCCCGGGCGTCGGCGATCACGACCTCGTCGGCGAAGCCGGCCGCGGTGACCGCGGCGGCCTCGGCCTCGGCAGGCACCACGCCGATGATCGTGCCCGCACCGGCCCGGCGGGCGGCCACCGCGGACAGGGAGCCGCTCTTGCCGCCCGCGCCGAGGATGGCCACGACCGGGCGCTCTGCTGGCCCGGGGGGGCGACCCCCCGCTCCGCCTTCCCGGGGGACTCCCCGGAGCCCCCGGCCCCCGCGAGTCGCCGGCTCGGGGAGACCCGCTTCCGGCGGGCCCCACCTCGCCCGCGAAGGCTGGTCCCGGGAGCAGCGCGGTGCGCACCACCCGCTCGGTGAGGGCGGGCGCACCGCATACGTCCATGACCGCGAGGGCCAGGGCGGCCGGCAGGTCCGCGGGCAGCACCGCGGCGATGGACCGGCCGAACAGGATTGCGTGGCCGGCGCAGGGGACCTGCTCGGACTGGCCGTCCCAGCGGGCCAGCCCGTCGGTCAGGGCCAGCGGGGTCAGGCTGAGCGAGACCAGCGTGGCGATCCGGTCGCCGGCCGCCAGGCCCAGCGGTGACGCCGGGCCCGCTTCGTCCACCACGCCGGTCAGCATGCCGCCGGACCCGGTCACCGGGTTCTGCATCTTGCCGCGCCCGGCGACGATGTCGAGCACCGCGCCCCGCATGGCCTCGGCCGATCCGCCGGTGGATTCCCGGAGCTGGCGGTAGGACGCGGCGTCCAGGTTCAGCCGGTCTACCGCGACGCGGACTTCATCGGGCCAGATCGCCGGGGCCGCGTCCAGCCGCCAGGCCGCCTGCGGCAGTACCCCGGCGGGCTCGAGCACCCGGTGCAGGCCGAGTGGTGACCCCGGGCGGCGCCCGGTGCGCAGTGGGTCCTGGATCAACGGATGCCCCCTACCTGACAGTAAGTCTTCCTGCGTGAGAGTGCTCCCACACTATCTTCTGCTGTTCTTAGTGCAGATGGAAGGCTATCCTTCAATGAAGCACGACGAGAACGGGAAGGTGATCAGCCTTGGTCAGCCAGCCGTATGCGTACCGCCGTGCCGGGCTTACCGAGCCGGACTGGCGGCGGTTCCCGGGCTGGTCGCAGGTGACCACCGCAGAGTGGGAATCGGTGCAATGGCAGCGTGCCCACTGCGTGAAGAACCTGCGCCAGCTCCGCGACGTGGCCGGGCCCGGCCTGGAGGAGTCCTTCCTCGCCGACCTGGGGCGTGACCAGCAGGAACGGGCGACCATGTCCATGCTGGTGACGCCGCAGATGCTGAACACCATGGTCCCGGCGGGCGCGCCGGACCAGCCTGGCTTCACCGAGGCGTTCTACGCCGACCCGGTGCGCCGGTACATGATCCCGGTGTTCAGCGACCGGCGGACCGACTGGCCGTCCCACCCGTACGCGTCCCGCGACTCGCTGCACGAGGCGGAGATGTGGGCGGTGGAAGGGCTGACCCACCGCTACCCGACCAAGGTGCTGGCCGAGGTGCTGCCCACCTGCCCGCAGTACTGCGGCCACTGCACCCGGATGGACCTGGTCGGCAACCCGACGCCCAGCATCACCAAGCACAAGTTCGGCCTGCCGCCCGCCGACCGGCTCACCGCCATGATCGAGTATCTGCGGGCCACCCCCGGCGTCCGCGACGTGGTGGTATCCGGCGGGGACGTGGCCAACATGCCCTGGCCCCGGCTGGAGAGCTTCGTCAGCGCGCTGCTGGACATCGACAACATCCGGGACATCCGGCTGGCCACCAAGGCGCTGATGGGGCTGCCGCAGCACTGGCTGGCCGACGACGTCCGGGCCGGCATGGAGCGGCTGGCGGCCAAGGCCCGGGAACGCGGGGTGAACATCGCCATCCACACCCACGTGAACGCGGCCCAGTCGGTCACCCCGCTGGTGGCCCGGGCCACCCAGGCCATGCTGGACACCGGGATCCGCGACGTGCGCAACCAGGGCGTGCTGCTGCACGGGGTCAACGACACCGCGGAGGCCCTGCTCGACCTGTGCTTCGTGCTGCTCGACGAGGCCCGGATCATGCCCTACTACTTCTACATGTGCGACATGATCCCGGGCAGCGAGCACTGGCGGCTGTCCCTGGCCCAGGCCCAGAACCTGCAGCACCAGATCATGGGCTACCTGCCCGGGTTCGCCACCCCGCGGATGATCTGTGACGTGGCCTACGTCGGCAAGCGCTGGGTGCACCAGGTGTCCCGGTATGACACCGAGCTGGGCATCTCCTACTGGACCAAGAACTACCGGACCTCGGTCGAAACCGAGGACCCGCTCGCGCTGAGCCGCGAGTACCCCTACTACGACCCGATTCACCTGCTGCCGGAGAAGGGCCAGGAGTGGTGGCGCGCCCGGGTCCGGGACGGCGCGGCCGAGACCGCCGGGATAGCAGCGGGCTAGCCGCGGGAGTGGCCTGCGGTGGCTAGCCCGCGATGGCCCTCTCGGCTGGATCGAGCGTGGCCGGGAGCAGCCGGAGCGGCAGCGAGGCGAACCCGCTGAGCGTGTTGTTCAGCCGGCGCCGCGGCTCCCCGGCCAGCTCCAGCCGGCCCACCTGCCGCGCCAGGGCTGCGAGCAGCACCTCGCCCTCCAGCCGGGCCAGGGCCGCGCCGACGCAGGCGTGGATGCCGAAGCCGAACGCGACGTGGCCGTGGGCGCGGCGGCGCAGGTCGAAGCGGTCGGGATCATCCCAGCGCCGCGGATCACGGTTCGCGGCCGCGAGGAACAACAGCACCTTCTCCCCCGCGCCGATCCGCACTCCGCCCACCGTGACCTCGCGGGTGGTGGTGCGGAAGAACGTCTGCACCGGCGACGCGTACCGCAGCGACTCCTCGAACGCGGCCCCGGCCCGGGTGGGATCCTCCCGGAGCAACTGCCACTGGGCCGGATCGCGGGCCAGGCAGTCCAGGGCGCAGCCGAGCCCGATCACGGTGGTGTCCACGCCCGCCGTGAGCAGCGACCGGACCAGCAGCGCGGCCTCGTCCGCGGAGATCGTGCCGTCGTCCACGCTGGCGTAGATCCGGGCCCCGAGGCCGCCCGGGACGAGCGCGTCCCGGGCGCACTGGGCCGCGATCCAGGCCCCCACCTCGGCGGCCTGGCGCAGCGACGCCCGGGTCAGCTCATTGCGCGGGCCGAACGCGTTGAACGCCATGTTGCCGTAGGCGAGCAACTGCTCCCCGCCGGGCTCGGCCAGCCCGACCGCCTCGGCGAACACCTGCAGCGGGAAGGCCTCGGCAATGTCCGGCACACCGTCCACGGTCCCGCGCCGGGCCAGTTCGCCGGCCAGCCGGCTGGCCGCGCGGGAGAAGCCGTCGCGCAGGTCCCGCACAGTCCGCGGGGTGAGGGCCCGGGTGACGGCCGAGTGGGCCCGGGAGTGCTCGGGCGGATCGGCTTCGAGCAGCAGGCTGGGCGGGCGCCAGGGGGTTTCGCGGCGGAAGTCGCTGAGCCCGACCCCCGCGGATGAGCAGAACGTTTCCCAGTCCCGCAGCGCCTCGTGCACCTCGGCGTAGCGGGCCATGGCCCAGATGCCGTAGTGCTCCAGCCAGACCACCGGACCCGCGTCGCGCAGGCCGCCGTGCCAGCGGAACGGGTCAGCCAGGAAGTCATCGCTGAACGGGTCAACGGCGCAGACCGGGACCCCCTGTGGTGCCGTCTGCTTCATCGTCATCGCACCCTGTTCCGGAACCACCGGGTCCCGCCAGCCTGGGCCGCCGGGCCAGAACGCCATGATGCACCGCGGGCAGCGCCAGGATCAACACTCGGCCAGGCCGCCGGGCGCCCGGACCAGCGGGAACAGCGCCGCCGATGCTGTCCGCCAGCACGCCGACCAGGGCTATCGGTGGCTGGCGCACCGGTCAGGACACGCGGCGGCGCAAATTCGCCGGGGCTAGCTGAGCAAATCCTCGGGGCTGGCTGAGGCCGGGAATCCCGTGCTGGCCCCCCACATCTCCGCGAACCGGCCGTCGTCGATGCGGAAGATCTCGAACAGCATGGGCTGCGCCTGGCCGTCCGGGATCGCGATCCCCTCGACGGCCGAGCGGACGGCGGCCTTGTCCCCGTCAACCAGGATGTCCTGGGCGACGACGCGCACGCCGGGAAACCGGGCGGTGAGCATGCGCCAGGCGTCCCGGCCTGCCTCGAATCCGGTGGTGCCGAGCGGATGGCTGATGAAGCCGCGGGTGTGCAGGTCGGCGGCCTGGTCGAATTGCCGGCTGTTGAAGCACTCCTGCATCCGCCGCACCAGAGCGCTGGCGTCCTCACGTGTGGTCATCGGCTGATCCCTTCGTGACCGGCGGATCGGGTCCTGATGAGCGGCGCGGGCCCGTAACCGGTGCGCCGCCCCGGTTACGTCCAGCATAACCGGTGCGGCGCCCCGGTTATGCTGGTACTGATGTCCAGCCAACCGCCTGAGCCCGCCCGGGCGACGTCGCAGCCCGCTCACGGAAGTGACCGTGAGCTGCGCGCTGACGCGCGCCGCAACCGCGAGCAGGTGCTGCGGACCGCGCAGCAGCTATTCGCGACGGAAGGCCTGGGCGTCTCGCTCGACGAGATCGCCCGCCGTGCGGGCGTCGGCCCCGGCACCGTCCACCGGCACTTCCCCACCAAGGAAGCGCTCTATCTCGCCGTCGCGACCGAAATGCTGCAGCAACTGGTGGCGGAGGCAGAAGCGCTCGCCACCGCCGGCGACCCCGCAGCCCTGTTCACGCTGCTGTCCCAGATGATGGCCACGGGCGCCGAGAACGTCGCGGTGAAGAGCGCCCTGGCGGCCGCCGAGTTCGACTTGCGCACCGCCGCCCCGGGCGTCGCGGCAGATCTCACGCGCCAGGTCGCAGACCTGCTGGATCGCGCGCACGCGGCCGCCGTCGTGCGCCCCGACCTCACCGTCAACGAGGTGATGGCACTCGTCGCCGGCGCCTTCGCCGCGATCCGCCACGCCGGTGCGGAGACCAGCCGCGAGCACTCAGCACACATCGCCCAGATCATCCTCGACGGGCTGCGACCGCAGCCCCGGTCAGCGACGCACGCACCCGAACACCGGGGATCCACGATCCCGGCTGGCGAACCGGACCTCGATCCGCGATGACAACCGCGGCTGGTGCCGTGAGTCATTGACGTCTCATCAGCGCCCGGCGGCGATGTCAGGCGCCGCGGCCCGGGTGCCGGCCTGCGCGGCGGCCCGGCGTTCCCCGCCCACCGGCACCAGGGCCGCCGCGGCCAGCGGGAACAGCGCGACCGCCCCGAACGCCACGGCGTACCCCGCCGCGCCGATCACCGCGGCCAGGACCGGCGGCGTGGCCGCCGCGAACGCGTTCTGGCCGGTGTTCTGGATGCCGAGCGCCCGCCCGGCCCAGGACGATCCCGCGTGCTCGGCCACGGCCGTGAAGGCCAGGCCGTTGGTGCTGACCGAGACGATTACCGCGGCGAACAGCACCGCGGCCGCCCAGGGCGCCCGGACCGCCGCCCCGGCCGCCAGCGCGGCCAGGATCAGCGCGGTGGCCACCGCGAGGGTCCGCATCGGGCGCATCCGGCTGCCTACCCGGTCCGACCACACGCCCGCACCGAGCCGGGAGAACGCCCCGCACGCCTGCGCGATGGCCAGGATCCGGCCCGCCGTGACCGGATCCAGCCCGTGCGCGTCAACCAGGAAGACCAGCGCAAACGTGGCCACCGCGAACTGGGGTACGACGAGCAGCGCGCTCGCCGCGTGGATGCGCCACAAGACGGGGGCGGTCCGGTGCGGGCCAGCCCGGTAGGGCGAGCCGCCTTGGCGGCCGGCCTGGCGCGGCGGCCGGGCCGGATCGCGCACGACCACCGCCACCAGGACCGCGGCGGCCAGGCAGAACGTGCCCAGGAAAACCAGCGCGGCCGGGCGGCCGTGCGCGCCGATGGACGGCAGCGCGAGCGCGGCGACGGCCACGCCGAGCGGCTGGGCGCTCTGCCGGATTCCCATGGCCAGGCCCCGCTGGCGGGCGGGGAACCAGCCGAGGATGAGCCGCCCGCTGGCGGCGTACACCGACGCCCCGGCCGCCCCGGCCGCGGCCAGGCAGGCTCCCAGCGCGGCCGTCCCGTGCACGGTGGCCCCCACCAGCAGGATCGTCCCGGCCAGGGCCAGCCCCGCGCCGAGCACCAGCCGCTCCCCCCAGCGGTCCGCGGCGGCGCCCCAGGCCACCAGGGTGAGCAGCAGGCCAGCGGTGGGACAGGCGACCAGAATGCCCGCCTGTTCCAGGGACAGGCCCTCAGCCCGGAACGCGGGGATCAGGTAGGCCAGGCCGTACTGGAACGTGCAGCCCGCGGTCATCGCGAACAACCCGGCCACCAGGACTACCCAGCGCTGGCCACCCGGGCCAGCGTCACCGGCCGGGCGGCCAGCGCCGGTGCGTTCTGGCTCGCTCATATGCCGATCATATGATGTCCAGCATATGAGACAGAGGCGGCCGGACTCCCCCGCCCAGCCCCCGCCCGCCCTGGGCGGCTTAGTCGTCCTGGGCGGCCTGCGCCACGGCCAGCCCGGTCAGCCCGTAGCGCGCGGCATGCTCGGGGTCGCCGGGATCGATGGTCCGCAGGCCCTGCGCCGCGAGCCGGTCGTTGATGGCGTCCAGATGGTCACGGACCAGCTCCCGCTCGGCCTCGGTGATCCGGCCCTTGTGCGGCTCGCCCGCGTGCTCCAGGGTGTCGTAGTTGACGCCGCGCGGCCCCGCCGCCGCGGCCGACTTGGTGCGCCGCGCCGGCCGGGCAGGCCGCGCGGTCAGCAGCAGCTCGCTCATCGGCCGGTCGGTAGCCAGCTCGTCGAACGCCGCGGCCTCCATGGCCACCCGCCGGGGCTCATCCTCGCCCGGCAGGTAGAGGTCGACCACGGCCACCCGGAGCGCCGCCTTCTCGATCGCGGCGGCCTCGTCGGCCAGCCCCTCGATCTCCACCGGGCTGTCGCCGAGTTCGGGGTGCTCGTGGATCACGATGCGGGCGAGCGCGTCGTCCCTGGTGATCAGCTCGCCGCTGAGGTCGCTGAACCTGACCGTCTTCTGGCCCACTGGGGTTGCCTCCTGCACATCGGTAGCGCTGCTGATGGGTGCTCAGGCGTCAAGCATGCCAGAGAATCAAACGTCAGTTCGAGGGACGCGCCGGGATTTCGTTATTTATCGAATTAATCAGCGACTCGACCGGAGTAGCGGTCAGGCCGTGTCGGTGGCGCGCGCGGCCCCGCTGGAGCCCGCGGGACTGGAGTCCCCCGACGGGCCGGAGCCCTCCGCCGGGCTGGGGTCCGCGGCCGGGCTGGCGCCGGCCGGATCGGACTCCGGCGTCCCGGCGCTGTCCGCCCCGCTATCCGGGCGGCGGGCCGGCAATTCCGCGGCGGGCCGGCCGCGCCGCTGCGAATAGACGAACCAGACGATGCCGACGATGGTCAGCACGCTGGCCACGTACATGTTCAGGCGCAGGCCGAGGAAGTGCTCGGACGGGTCCACCCGGAGCGCCTCCTCGAAGATGCGGAAGGCCGAGTAGCCCGCGACGTACAGCGCGAACAGGCCCGGTGGCCTGATGTTGCGGTGGTGGCCCAGCCAGACCAGGACGGCGGCCCAGAGCAGGTCGAAGATGAACTCGTACAGGAAGGTCGGGTGGAACGTCTGGAACTGCGTGTAGCCGGCCGGCCGGAACCCGGGCGCGATGTGCAGGGCCCAGGGCAGCGTGGTCGGGCCGCCGAAGAGTTCCTGGTTGAAGTAGTTGCCCACCCGCCCGACGGCCTGCGCCACCAGCAGCGCCGGGGCGACCGCGTTCATGAACAGCGTCACGCTGGCCCCGGACCGGTGCACCCGCCAGGAACCGACCACCGCCGCCAGGGCGATCCCGCCCCAGATGCCCAGCCCGCCGTCCCACACCGCGAGCACCCCGTACCAGTGGTGCGGGATGTACTTCGGGGTGGTCAGGTCGAAGTAGATCCGGCCCCCGACGATGCCCGCCGGGACGGCCCACAGGGCCACCTCCCCGACCAGGCCCGGGTCGCCGCCCACCGCCTTCCAGCGGCGCTGCGTGATCAGGATCGCCAGGGTGATCCCGATCACGTACATCAGCCCGTAGAAGTGAATGTAGGCCGGGCCGAGATGAAACCCGTTCACTGGCGGGCTCGGGATGTAAAAACGCAACGCCATGCGCCCGAGCGTACCGTGACGGCACGAGGCCGCTGGCCCGCTGCCGATTACGGACACCCGTCCCGCGGGCACCGCGGCACGGCCCGGCGCCGGGGTGTGCTGGCGGGCCGCCCGGGCCGCTCAGCCCGCCGGGTCAGCCCGGCGGGGCCAGCAGCGACTCCGGGTCCGCGGCGTAGGCGATCATCCAGTGCGGCCTGACCCGGTAAGCCACCACGTCTCCCCAGCTCAGCGGGGAGCTGCCGTAATGCTGCGTGAGGTGGTCCAGGATGGCGGGCCACTGCGGGTCCGCCGGGGCCGCCCGGGGGTTCAGCTCCTCTACCCGGCCGTGGGTGAACACGCCCATCTCGTCACCGCGCAGGTGGGCCAGGCTGACCGCGGGCCGCGCCGCGAAGTGCCTGGCCTTGGCCGAGGATCGCTCGGTGCTGAAGACCCAGCAGCCGTGCACGAAATGACCGTCCGCCCCGGCGACCCGCGGCTCACCGGCCGCCGTGACACTGCTGACCGCGAGCGTGCACATGCCCGTGATGACCTGGACCAGCTGGGCGGCGGTCAGGGACCGCCCCGGCCGGACGATGGACCTCAGATGCCCGGTGGCCCGGGCCAGCGAGTCATCCAGCAGCGCCTGAAGCTCACGGAGTTCTGTCTCGCTCTCCCACATCCTGCTAGCTTGCCGCAACCGGCTAGCGTGGGGCGCGTGGCTACCGGAACCGAGCACGTCAGTCCTGAGGTCTACGAGTACGTCATGTCGCACTCCAGTCCCCCGGACCCGGTCCTGACCGAGCTGAGGGCGGAAACGTCCCGCCGCTTCCCCGAGTGGGCCCACCTGCAGATCGGTCCCGAGCAGGGCACGTTCATGACGTTGCTGAGCCAGCTCATCGCCCCTCGCCGGGTGATCGAGGTCGGCACGTTCACCGGGTACTCCGCTATCTGCCTGGCCCGCGGGCTGGCCCCGGGCGGCAGCCTGCTGTGCTGCGACGTCAACGAGGACTGGACCGCACTGGCCCGGGAGTACTGGCACAAGGCGGGCCTGGGCGGCCTGATCGAGCTGCGGCTCGGCCCGGCGGCTGGCACGCTCCGCTCGCTGCCCGCCGACGCGTCGGTGGATCTCGCGTTCATCGACGCGGACAAGACCGGGTACGCCGGCTACTGGGACGAGATCGTCCCGCGCGTCCGCAGCGGCGGGATCATCCTGGTGGACAACACCCTGCTGCACGGCCGGATCTTCGCCGGGGACCCCGATCCCGACGCCCGGGCGGTCCGCGACTTCAACGAGCACGCGCTGGCCGATGACCGGGTGGAGCTCGCCCTGCTCTCGGTGGGAGACGGCCTCATCTTCGCCCGCAAGAAGTAGCGCCCCCGCCGGGCGGCGGGCAAAGCTATGGTCACAGGATCTGTATAGGGCCACAGCTTGACCCGGCGGTGGGCCACAATGGCGGCTCGGCCGGCCTAGCCGGGCAGTGTTCGGCAGGAAGATCACATCTGATGGGCGCCTCGAACGACCCGGTGTACCTGCGGGTGCTGGAAGATCTCCGCGATCAGATCCGGGGCGGGATGCTCGCGCCGGGGGCCCGGGTTCCCTCCCGCAACGGGATCATCGCCCGGTACGGCGTCGGGGAGACGGCGGCCAAGCATGCCCTCCAGGTCCTGGCGGCCGAGGGCCTCATCGAGGCCCGGGCCGGGTCGGGGTCCTACGTCCGCAGGCTGCCCGCGGCGGCGCCGCTGGAACATGACCGGCTGCACTTCCCCGGCTCGCCGTTCGGGCTGGATGGCCGGCCCGTGCTGGGAGACGGAGTGGCGGGGGACCCAGTGGCAGGGGACGAAGTGGCGGCGGATGGCCGGGCCGGGCCGGGCCAGGCCGGGCACGCGCCCCGGCTGTCCTGGGAGCACCAGTCCGAGCGGGTGCCCGCCCCCGCCCACGTGGCCCGGCGGCTGCGGCTTCCCGACGGGGACCACCTGGTCACCCGGACCAGGTACCTGATGAGCGCGGACGGTTCCCCGGTGCAGCTGGCCACCAGCTACGAGCCCGCCGCCACGACCGCGCAGACCCTGGTGCCCTTCCCCGAGCAGGGCACCTTCGCGGGCCGCGGGGTGGTGGAGCGCATGCAGGCGATCGGTATCGGCGTGGATCAGGTCGTGGAGGAGATCTCGGTCCGCCCGGCCCTGTCGGCCGAGGCGGCGGTGCTGGACATCCCGGCCGGCTCCCCGGTGCTGCTGATCGAGAGGTCACACCGGGCGGGCGAGCGGACGGTGGAAACCGCGGAGATCGTCATCGCAGCCGACCAGTTCCGGCTGCGCTACCGGTTCCCGGTCGCGGTGCAGGCCGACCCGGCACCTCCTGTCCTGCCGCCGGCCGGGAGCCGGCCGGCGCCGCCGCGGGGGCGGGCGGCCCGGGGCTGGGCGCGTGATCCGGCCGGCTGAGGCGGCTGACCTCCCGGCCCTGCACCGGCTCATCCGGGACCTGGCCGAGTACGAGAAGGCGCTGGGCGAGGTGACCGCGACCGAGGAGGACCTGCGGCGCGCCCTGCTGGGCGAGCGGGCCGCCGTATTCGCGCACGTGGCCGAGCACGAGGGCGAGGTGGCGGGCTTCGCGCTGTGGTTCCTGAACTTCTCCACCTGGACCGGCCAGCACGGGATCTACCTGGAGGATCTCTACGTCCGGCCGGACCAGCGGCGGTCCGGGCTAGGCCGGGCGCTGCTCACCGAGCTGGCCCGCATCTGTGTGGACCGCGGCTACTCCCGGCTGGAGTGGTCGGTCCTGGACTGGAACTCCCCCGCCCGCAGGTTCTACGCCTCGCTGGGCGCGGTGGAGATGGATGAATGGACCGTGCACCGGCTGGCTGGCCCCGCCCTGCACCGGCTGGCCGGGCGCCAGCGACCAGGACAGCCAGTGACCGGGACGGCTAGCCGGCCTGGCCGCGGCCTGCTGGTCCGCCTGCTTCAGGTCCAACGCGAGCTGGTCGGCGGCCATGTCGGTGGCCTTGGAGATGAGCTTGTTGGCCGCCTTGATGTTGGCCGCCACCTGCTCAGCCAGGTTGGCCTCGTAGACCACGATGAGCCCGGCCGTGCCCGCATCGAGCGTCTCACCGAGTTCCTTGAGGTCGGACCGGCTCATGCCGCCGCTGGCGTGCCCGGTCACGGCCCCGATCGCGGCCCCGCCGCCGGCGCCGACCGCCAGGGCACCCAGGATGCCCACGGGCGGGAACAGGGCCGCCGCCACACCGGCGGCCAGGCCCCAGCCGAGCCCCACCGCGGCGCCGTGCCGGGTCGGCTGCTCGTGCTTCTTGACGATGCTGACCTTGCCCGCGTCGTCCTTGGCGATGACCGCGGCGTCGAAGTCGTGCGAGGTCTTCACCGCGTAGTACAGGGCCTTCACGGCCTCGTAGTCCTCGACCGCGGCGGCGGGATCATCGTAGGCCGCCGCCAGCACGTACAGGGTGTCCGGATGCGCCATGGATAGCCTCCTTGATCGCTTCCCCGGACGGTATGCCGCGGCGGGGGCACGGTGCGTCACCCGGCGGGAGTGAGATCCCCGCCCGGCTTCCGGCTGCCCGCCGGCGGCGTCCCGGCCGGGGTGGCCCCTTGCCGCCAGGCCTGCCGGGATGTCAGGATCACCACGGGATGCAATGGTTTGCAGAGGCGCGGAGAGGCGGCCGGGGATGACCTACGACGCGGACATCGTGGTGGCGGGAGCCGGCGCACAACAGCCTGCTCACCGCGTGCTACCTGGCCAAGGCCGGATATCGCTGCCTGGTCCTGGACGCGCGGGCGATCCCCGGCGGCGGGGCGGCCACCGAGGAGCTGCTGCTGCCCGGGTTCGGCATCGACACCTGTGCCACCGGGCACACGATGATCCGGGTCAACCCGGTGCTCAGCCGCGACGAACTCGGCCTGACCGCCGACTACGGCCTGCGCTACGCGGAGCCCGATCCGGTGGAGCACGTGGCGTTCCCGGACGGCCGGCAGTTCACGATGTGGCTGGACCGGGACCGGACGGCCGAGGAGGTGGCCCGCTTCTCGAAGCCGGACGCGGCCGCCTACCTGCGCCTGCTCGACGAGTACGACCAGGTGAAGCACATCTTCAGCCGGGCCCAGTTCACTCCGGTCGGGTTCGGGCCGTCGCTGGACCAGATGCTGGCCGAGCATCCCCAGGGCCGGATCTGGGCCCGGCGGCGGCAACTGTCCGCGGTGCAGGTGGTGCAGCACGAGTTCGAGAGCCGGCACATCCAGGCCTTCCTGCTGTGGATGGCCTTCCAGGTCTTCCAGCCGGCCGATGAGCCGGGCTCGGGGGTGCTCCCTTACGCGCAGACGTTCGGGCGCCAGCAGCGCAGCTGGTCCATCCCGATCGGCGGGTCCGGGCAGCTGACCGCGGCCCTGACCGGGTACCTGGCCGATCACGGCGGCACCGTGCTGTGCGGCCAGCGGGTGACCCGGCTGCTGCTGGAGGGCGGCCGGTGCGCGGGGGTGCAGACCGGGGACGGCACCGAGTACCGGGCGGGCACCGCCGTGGTCTCGACGATCCACGTCAAGCACCTGCGTGACATGGCCCCGGCGGACGCCTGGCCGGAGGAATTCCACTACGGCGTGGACACCTACGACGTGGGCGTGCCCGGCTTCGCCACCTACTACGCCAGCACCGCGCCGCCGGAATTCCAGGCTCACGACGGACCGCGCACCGCGGTGTCCGCGGGCCTCGCGGGCTGGCCGGAGGACGTCATCCAGATGGGGGCCGACCTGAGGTCGGGGCGGTTCATCGCGGAGCCGCCGTGGCTGCTGGTGGCCACGCCCACCCTGGCCGACCCGGGCCGGGCCCCGGCCGGCCAGCACACGGTCAAGCTGCTCAGCCCGCAGGTGTACCAGCCCCCGGAGGGCCTGGGCGGCTGGGCGGCGGTCAAAGACGAGCACGCCCGCCGGACGCTGGAGCGGCTGCGCCAGGCCGCGCCCGGGTTCACCGATGAGGTGATCCTGGCCAGCCTGGTCAAGTCCCCCGCCGATATCGAGGAACTCAACCCGCACATGATCCACGGCGCGTTCCACGGGGGCAACCGCGGCCCTGCCTTCAGCGGGGCGCTGCGCCCGGTGCCGGGCTGGGCCTCGCACCGGATGCCTATCCCGGGGCTCTACCAGACCGGCGGGACCACGCACCCCGGCGGATCCATTACCGGCGCCCCCGGCCGTAATGCCGCGATCGTGCTCCTGAATGACCTCGGCCACGACCCGGCGGCGATCATGGGCGCCCGGTCAGGCCAGGGTCGGGCGGTGACCGTTGCTGCTGACCCGTCGTGAGGAGCCGGTCCCGGGAAGCAGCCCCACCGCATCCAGGTCTGCGGTGAGTTCGTCAAGCTCGGCCCGGGTCTGCGCGAGCAGCGGCGGGCGGAGCGGCCCGCCGGACATCCCGACCAGGCCGGCCCAGGCCTTGAGGGCGGCCAGCGAGTCGAACCGGCGGGCCTTGCCGTGCAGCCACTTCGCGGCCACCGCGCGCACCGGGTCGAGCGTCGCCGCCACCTCGGCCGCCGCCGTGTAGTCGCCGCCGAGCGCGAGCCTGGTGTACTCGCGCATCGGCTGCCAGTGCGGCGTCTGGTAGAGGTACGGCGCGGCCGAGGACATGAACACCCGCTGGCCGTGGTCGCGCATGTTCTCCAGCCAGGTGCCCTCGTTCGGCTCGCACACCAGGATCTGCCCGCCGACCCGGTCCAGTACCTCCAGGTAACGGGCGTGGTCCCGGCCGACCTTGATCCCGCAGATGTTCTCGATGGCGGCCAGCCGCTCGATCAGCTCCAGCGACAGCGACACACCGGAGTAGGCGGTGTCGAACAGCCAGACGCCGATGTCCACGGCCCTGCAGACCGTCTCGAACCACTGGTAGAGGCCCTCGTCCGAGGCGGGCGGGAAGTACGGGTTGATCAGTACCGCGAAATCGGCCCCCGCCTTCTGCGCGTGCCGGGTCAGCTCGATGGCCTGCCGCGCGGACGTGTGGCCGGTGTGCGCGATCACCGGGCATTTACCCCGGGTGCCGTCCACCGTGATCTCGACCACGCGGCGCCGCTCGCTTCCGGCCAGGGACCAGAACTCGCCCATCACGCCGCCGCAGAAGATGCCGTTGATGCCCAGGCTGCCGGTCAGCCGGTCGAGGTCGCCGCGGAGCGCGTCAGCGTCCAGTACGCCGCTGGCGTCGAACGGCGTGGTGGTCGCGGCCCACAGCCCGGTGAAGCACTCCCGGGCTGCCTGCTTGGCTTCCGCCTTGGTGTAGTCCATGCCTGTCCTCAGGGTGGTCATGACGCCGGGCGCGACGGCGGACGGCCTTGACCGTACCTGAAGACCCCCGGTCCGTCGAGACATGCCGGCGCCAGCATCTCGACCCTGGGCTCAGTCACCGGCCAGACCCAGCAGCCGCCCGGCGTTCCCGCCGAGAATGAGGTCTTCCCCGGCTCCGAGCCGCAGCGCGCGCACCTCGCCGACCGGGTCGTCGGTGCCCATGTCGAAGGGCCGGTCCGAGCCGAGCAGGACCTGCTCCGGGCCGGCGTACTGGACCAGGTCGGCCAGCAGGCCCGCGTCGTGGGTCACCGTGTCGTAGTGGAACCGGCGCAGCGACACATCCGGGCCCTGGCTGAGGCGCTCCGCGGCTTCGGGCCGGATGGCGTGGGCGCGGCGCAGCCGCCCGCGGAGCACCGGCAGCGCGCCGCCGCCGTGGGCCAGCAGGATCCGCAGCTCCGGGAATCGTTCGAGCACCCCCGCCACCGCGATGTGCGCGGCGGTGACCGCGGTTTCCAGCGGGTTGCCGACCGAGTTCCACAGGTAGTAGCCGTCCAGGGCAGGAATCCCGAAGCCCCGGGTGGAGGGGTGGATGAACACCAGCGCGCCGGTCTCGGCGGCCGCCGCCCAGAACGGCAGGAAGAAGTCGTCGCCCAGGTAGCGGCCACCCACGCTGGACGGGATTTCCACGCCGTGCAGGCCCGGCACCTTCATCAGGTCCGCCAGTTCCCGCGCGGCCAGAGCCGGGTCCTGCACCGAGACCGCGCCCACCGCGCTGAGCCGCCCGGGGTGGGCGGCGACCAGCCGGGCCAGGGACTCGTTCTGCACCCGGCAGACCAGCCGGGCCTCGTCCGGCTGGGCGTCCACCGGCACCAGGTTGATCCACGGGGAGAGCAGCAGGTGCCCGATCCCGGTGCCGGCCGCGTCGCCGAGCATGATCTCGACGTCGCTGAACTCGCCGACCGCCGAGGTCAGTTCCCGGCCGCGGAACCCGACGATGCGCCGGCCGTCCTCGGTGCGCAGGACCGGCCGCCACGCCTCGGGCACGCTGCGCGCCGTCATCTCCGGGACGATGACGTGGCAGTGCGCGTCGATGATCAACGGGCAGCGGTGCCGTTCGAGGCCGTGCCGTTTGAGGCACCGCTGTTGGGTGCGCTGCCGTGCACGGCGGGATCGCTCCCGCCGGTCTCCGCGTCCGCGGCGGCTATCTCCGCGGCGGCCGCGTTCGCCGCGGCCACGTTCGCGTTCTCGGGCGCGGTGGCCGGGTTTGCGGACGTGTCGGTCACCGCCCCGCCCAGGTACAGGGCGCCGATCTCCGGATGATGCAGCACCTCGCGACCCGAGCCGGCCAGCCGGACCCGGCCGTTCTCCAGCACCACCCCGTGGGTGGACAGCCGGAGCCCGGCCCGCGCGTTCTGCTCGACCAGCAGGATGGTCTTGCCCTGCTTGTTCATCATCCGGACCGCGTCGAAGACCGACTTCAGCACCAGGGGCGACAGGCCCATGGACGGCTCGTCCAGGATGACCAGGCTCGGGTCGAGCATCAGGCACCGGGCGAACTCCACCAGGCGCTGCTGGCCGCCGGACAGGCTGCCGGCCTTCTTGCCCAGCCACTCCGTAACCTGCGGGAACATCTCCAGGACGCTATCCAGCCTGCGGTCGGCCAGCCCGCGCTGGCGCAGGATGTAGCCGCCGAGCACGATGTTCTCGCGCACCGTCATCTCACGGAACAGGCTGTGGTTCTGCGGGACCAGCACCACGCCCATGTCCAGGACCTGCCGGGGAGACTTCCCGGAGAGTCGCTCACCGCGCAGGCTGACCTGGCCGAGCCGCGGGTTCAGCAGCCCGCTGATCGTGCCGAGCAGGGTGGACTTGCCCGCCCCGTTCGGCCCCACCACGCAGGTGATGCCACCCTCGTAGACCTGCATGCTCACGCCGTGCAGGACGTCTCCGCCGCCGTAGCCGGCCACCACGTCCTTGATCTCGAGGGCCGGGGCGCCCGTCGTCACGTTCTCAGCTGACCGGGACGTCATCGTCATCCTCCGCAGTCCCAAGGTAGGCGTCGAGGACCCGCGGGTCGGTCCGGACCACGTCCGGTGGCCCGGTCACGACCGCGGTGCCGTAGTCCAGCACCGTGACCTGGTCGCACAGTCCCATCACGAAATCCATGTTGTGCTCCACGATGAGGAACGTGGTGCCCTGCCGGTTCAGCTCCCGGATCCGGTCCGCGATCATCGTGATCAGGGTGAGGTTCACCCCGCCGGCCGGCTCGTCGAGCAGCACGATGGCCGGGTCCGCCATCAGCACGTAGGACAGCTCCAGCAGCTTGCGCTGGCCGTAGGACAGGGTCTCGGCGAGCGAGCCGGCGTGGTGCGCGATGCCGGTGAACTCCAGCAGCTCCAGGGCCCGGCGCCGGGTGGCCGGGCCGCCGGCCCGGGCCAGTGGGTTATGCAGCCGCCCCCGGCGCCCCTCTGCGTTCTGGGCCGCCACGATCATGTTCTCCATGACGGTGAGCCGGGAGAACACCCGGGTCAGCTGGAAGGTCCGGCCGATGCCCGCCGAGAACACCTTGTTCGGCGCCGCGTTGGTGATCCTCTTGTCGCCCAGGTAGACCTCGCCGTCGTCCACCGTCTCGTAGCCGGTGATCACGTTGAACAGCGTCGTCTTGCCCGAGCCGTTCGGCCCGATGAGCCCGGCGATGCTGCCCTCGTCCACCTCGATCGTGGCGCCGTTCAGGGCCTGGACGCCGCCGAAGGACTTGGTCACCGCCGCAGTGCGCAGCAGCGCGGTCATCGCGCACCTCCCGTGCTCGGCGTCCCCGTGGTGGGGGAACCAGTGGTCGGGGAACCCGTGGTGGGGGAACCGGTGGCTGTGGATCCCGGGGCTGGAGTACCGGCGGCCGGTGCGGCCGGCCCGCCCACTTCGGGATTGCCCGGCGGAGCTGTTCCCCCGGCGGCGGTCAGGCGCCGGCGGGCCTGCGCGGCGCGCCATCTGGTGACGTACTCCGAACCGGTCGGGACGATCCCGCGCGGCAGGAACAAGATGACGACCAGGAAGAGCACGCCGAGCACGATGTCGCTGGTGTAGCCGTTGGTGAAGGTGATCCCGATCCACTGCTGGAGCGGCTCCAGGATCAGCGCCCCGAGCACCGGGCCGGCCAGCGTGCCGAACCCGCCCAGGAAGGCCATCAGCGCGACGGTCAGGTCGAACAAGGGGTTGAACGCGGTCTCAGGCAGCGCCTGGCCGATGAAGTACCACCACAGTCCGCCGATCATGCCGACGATCCCGCCGGAGATGGCGAATGCGATGAGCTTGATCCGCATGGTCCGCACGCCGAGCCCGCGGGCCCGGTCCTCGTCATCGCGGATGGCCAGGAGCTGGAGGCCGAACCGCGAGTTCCGGATCAGCCAGGACAACGTGATGGTGGCCACCGCGATGATCAGGCCGACGTAGTAGAAGGGGTTGTTGTAGTCGGACGCGGACCACAGGAAGAAGGGCGAGCTCACGCCCTGGTTCCCGCCGGTGAAGCTGAGGTTGAACGCCATCAGCTGGAAGATGAAGAAGAAGGCGATGGTGATCACGACGAACGTGTGCCGCCGGACCCGCAGCGCGATCAGCCCGAGCGGCACCGCGATCAGCGCGGCGACCAGCCCGCCCAGCGGCAGCAGGAGGAAGATATCGGCGCCCGGGAGCTTCCAGTGGTTGGCCAGCAGGCCCACGGTGTAGGCGCCGGAGCCGAAGAACACCGCGGTGCCCAAGCGAGAGGTAGCCCGAGTAGCCGGAGAACAGGTTCCAGGCCGCCACGGCGCCCACGTAGATCATGGTGTTCACGGCGAACTGGGTGTACAGCGCGTTGGTGATGACGAGCGGGAAGATCGCCGCGATCACCAGCAGGACCGCGAGCCCGCCCAGCTTGACGCCGGTGGCCCGGCGGTTCCGGCGTGCGGGGGCCGTGACCGTGCCACCCGGCTGAGCGGGTCCCGCCTGCACCGTGTCCTGGCTCATCCCTTCCTCCCTCCCCGTGCCCTGGTTGGCCGTGTCCTGGTTCGCGGTGCCTCGATTCGAGGGGGCCGGGGTCACTGGGCCCTCGCAGCCTTGCGGCCGAACAGGCCCTGCGGGCGGAAGGCCAGCACGAGCACGAGGGCGCCGTAGAACACCACCACCGACCAGCTTGGTGACCAGATCACGTCGACCACCCCCTCCAGGGTGATCATGAAGATCGCCGCGACCATGGCCCCGCCGATGCTGCCCAGGCCGCCGAGGATGATGATCGCCAGCAACCGGGAGATCAGGTCATAGCCGGTGTTGGGGTTGAAGCCGCCGCTGGTGGCGCCGAAGACCATTCCGCCCGCGGCGGTGACGCCCACCCCGATCCCGAACGTGAGCGCCTGCACCCGGTTCACGTTGATGCCCACGATCTTGGCCGCGGTCTGGTCCTGCATGGTGGCCCGGATGGTCCGGCCGAACTGGGTCCGGTACAGGGTGTAGTAGATGCCCAGCACGAACAGCAGCGCCATCAGGAAGCCGTAGATGTAGATGTAGTCGAGGTAGAACCCGAAGATCTTCGGGCCCGAGGTGACGTACGAGGCGTTCAGGTTCACGAAGTTCGAGCCGAAGATGATGTACAGGATTCCCTCGATGATGATCGCCACCGCGTAGGTGGCCAGCAGCGACATCGAGGTCCGTTCCCGGCCGCGCAGCGGCCTGATGAAGGCCCACTGGATCGCGACCCCGAGGAGGAACATCGCGGGGACGGTCACCAGCAGGCCCACGAACAGGTCGATGTGCAGATGGACGGAGAGCACATAGCTGAGGTACGCACCCACCACGACCAGGATGCCCTGGGCGATGTTGATGATGTCCAGCACCCCGAAGATCAGCGTCAGCCCGACCGCCATCAGCGCATAGACACTGCCGCCCAGGATGCCATCGACGATCGCCTCGGTGAGTTGCCGTCCCATCTCCGCTTCATGCCCTTCATCGTGCTAACTGGTGGTGGTGGAGGCGGGCCGCGCATTCTGCGAACCCGCTGGTTCAGGTCTGCCAGTGCGGCTTCTGCGCCTGGATCTGGGCCTGCTTCTGGGGCCCCAGCACCGGGACGAACTGGCCGTTCGGCTGCCACTGGAAAATGAAGGCCTTACCTGCGGGGTTCTCCCCGTCGGACTGGAATTTGACCGGTCCCTGCACGGTCTGCAGCGTGACCCCGCTATGCAGGTAAGCGATGATCTTCTTGTTGTCCACGCCCTTGGTCGCGGTGACCGCGTCGGCCAGGACCTCACCGGCGGAGTACGCCTCGGCCACATCCGCGTTGATGTCGGCGGACGTGCCGCCGTACTTGGCGATGTAGTTCTCCACCATGACGTGGCTCAGCGCGTTCTGCTCGCCGCCGAACCACTCGTCCGGCACCATGATGTCCTGGGCGTTGGCGGGGTTCAGCTTGTTGAGGAACGCCTGGCCCTGGTCCGGCCCGGACGCCGCGATCATGATGTTGGGCGTGTAATTCATGGCCTCGAACGTGTGGATGAAGATCAGCAGGCTGGGGAGGTCCACCGAGCCGATGACCACGATCTGCGGCTTGTCGTGCGCCACCTGGGCCGCGGCGTGCTGGATCGCCCCGTTCGAGACGGCCGCCTTCGTGTCATGGTTCCACATGAGCGTCCTGACGCCGGCATGGTGCAGGGTCGCCTCGGTGCTGTCCACGGGCGGGTCGGCGAACGGGTCGGCTGACCTCGGGATACGCGGCGGTCTGCCGCTGGCTGGCCGGGAGGGTGAGCACCCAGTGGGCGAACGACGCCATCTCCAGTTTGACGGGCAGGCTGACGCTGAAGAAATTGTGGAACGACGGCGGCCCGAAGACCAGGCCCCCGGTCGCCGAGCCCGCCACCAGCGCAAACCCGGCTTTCGCGGTTGGTTTCTGGGCGTCGGAGGTCAGCAAGGTGGAGAACGGGGCCAGCGTCAGGTTCACGTGATCCTGGTTGATCAGCACGTTGTAGTCGCTGGTGACCGTCTTCTCGTTGCTGTTGTCGTTGAGGATCACCAGCTTGACCGGACGGTGCAGCAGGCCGCCATGGGTGTTCACGTCGCTGGCCCACAGCTTGTAGCCATTCAGCGTGGCCAGGCCGTCCGCGGCGAACTGGCCGGTCAGCGGGAGTGAAATGCCGACCTTGATCGGCTGGGCCGAACTGCTGGCGGTGGTGCTCGCACTGGTAGTGCCGCAGCCGGCAGCAACGAGTGCGGTCACCGCGGTCGCGGCGGCGAGCGGCACGAAGCTGCGGCGGGTGGGGCGCCTCATCAACCTTCTCCCTTCCTGCGACCACGCCGAAGCACCCGTCGTGCTCCGGTGCGCGGAGCGCACATGGCACCGTATGCCTTTATCGGCCGGGGAAAGCCCGCTTTACCCGATCCTGGGGCCGGTTCCGTGTGCTGCTCCGCGCACCGCATTTCTTCTGGATCCGATCTATCTGAAGGTGGTCAGCTCGACCAGTGCGGCTTGGGATTGACGATCGCCACTGAGCCGGTCGCGCCGCTCGGCAGCACCTGGACGTAGGCGCCGCCCTTCTGCCACTGGAAGATGAACTTCTGCGCGACCGTGTTCTCGCCCGAGCTGTTGAATTTCACCGGTCCCTGCACGGTCTGCAGCGTGACGCCGCTGTGCAGGTAAGCGGTGATCTTCTTGTTGTCCACGCCCTTGGTCGCGGTGACCGAGGACGCCGTGATCTCGCCGACCGAGTAGGCCTCGGCCACGTCCGCGTTGATGTCCGCGGCGGTGCCGCCGTACTTGGCGATGTACGCCTTGACCATCTCCTGGCTCAGCGGGTTCTGCACCCCGCCGTACCAGCCGCCGGGAACCATGATCCCGGTGGCGTTGGCGGCGCCGCCGATCGCCTTGGTGAAGGCGGATCCCTGGTCCGGGCCGGAGGTAGCGACGAAGATCTTCGGGTTGTAGTGCTGCTGCTCGAACGCCTGGATGAAGGCCGCCGAGGTCGGCACGTCGACCGCGCCCAGCACGACCAGCTGCGCGCCGGTCGCGGCCACCGCGTCGGCGCCCGCCTTGAAGTCGGGGTTCTCCGCGGGGTAGATCTTCGAGTAGACGGTCTTGACGCCGGCCTTCTGCAGGATGGACTCGGCGGTCTGCGTCATCGGGTCCGCAAACGGGTCGTTAACCATCGGGTAGGCCGCCGTCTTCGGGCGCTCGCTGGCGGGCAGCGCGGCCACCCAGTCGGCGAACGGCACCAGCTGCTCGCGCGATCGGCGGGCTGGGGTTGAAGACGTTCGGCAGGTTCAGCTGGTAGACGGCCGGCCCGCCGCCCGCACCCTCCGGGAACGCGTACCCGTACCGGGCCGCAACCTTCGCGGCGGGCACGGTGAGCAGCGTCGAGAATGGCCCGAAAACGAGGGATACGTGCTCCTGGGCGATGAGCTTGGTGTAGTTGGTCGCCACGGTGGTCGGGTCGCTGGAGTCATTCAGGAACACCATCTTTACCTGGCGGCCCAGCAGGCCGCCGTGGCTGTTCACCTGGCTGGCCCAAAGCTCGTAGCCACGCTGGAAAGCCTGGCCGTCGGCGGAGAAGTCACCCGTCAAGGACAGCGACGTGCCGATCAGGATCGGCGGTTTGCTGCCATTGCCGGACGAACTGCTTCCACTGCTGCTGTTGCTGCTGCATGCAGCAAGAACCATCGCCGCCGTCGCGGCGGCGGCGGTGAGAGACAAGAACCGGGTGCGGTGAGGTTTCATCCGGTCCTCCTTCCAGATCAGGAATCTCCTGTGGGTAATGCCAGCTGCAGCCCGCGCTATGAGGCACGTCCGCGGGGGGCTCGGATGACTGCATACAGAACTGGCGGGGGACAGTCGCTCACGGTACTGCATTGCCCCCCTTCGCGTCGGCTTGGCTCAGTCCGTCCGAGATGTCGGCGTTTTCGCTCTCCAGCTCCAGCCCAGCCGCGTGCGCTTCCAGTTCGACAAGGGCCGCAAAATCCTGCTCGCCGTAACCATGCCCAATAAGGGTCTGCACGATCTGGTGCACGAGGGACGCGACCGGCATCGGCACCTCATGTTCCCTGGCTGCGGCCAGGCCGAGGTCAAAGTCCTTGCGGAGCAAGCGTGGCCGTAAAGGTCGGATGAAAGTCCAGGTTCACGAATGCCGGTGATTTGTAACGAGTGAACTGCGAACCCATCACGCTTTTATTAAGACAGGTCAGGAACGCGGCCCGGCTGACGCCGCTCTTCTGGGCCAGGATCGTCACTTCCGCGAGCGACTGGCTGACAACGCCGAGGAACAAGTTATGGCAAAGCTTTACTGTCCGCGCGAGTTCGCCGTCGCCGACATATGTGGCGCCCGCGCCGAGCAGGTCCAGGTATGGCCGGGCGGTGTCGAAAGCGGCCTGCGGCCCGGACACGGCGAGGGTGAGCTTTCCCGCGCTCGCGACCTTCGGATTGCCCATCACCGGCGCGGCCAGCAGCTCGGTGCCGCGCGCCGCGAGCTGCTCGCGGATCTGCATCGAGACGTCCGCCGAGATGGTCGAGCAGTCCACCAGGATGGCGGGCACCGACTCCCCCGTGGCCAGGCCGTCCTCGCCGAGGACGGCGTCAATGAGGTCCTGGGGCGTCCCGACCGTGGCAAACACGATGTCCCGGCGGCCGAGCTCGGCGGGCGAGCCGACCACCTTGGCTCCCAGCGCGGCGAGCGGCTCCGCCTTGGCGCGGGTGCGGTTGTAGACGGCAACGTCACAGCCGGCCTCGAGCAGCCGCCGGACCAGCTCGAAGCCCATCCGCCCGGTACCCAGCCAGCCCAGCCGGAGTTCGTTACCGTGCCCTGCCATCAGGTCACCCCCTGCGCTAACAATCGTTTGCACGAAGCCTGACGCACAGGTCAGGCCCGTGTCAACCGACATGATCAGTTCGATACCGGAGAATTTCCTGGCGCTAGGGATTCTCCCGGCGACGCGAGCGTACCCGGACGGTTCAGCGGCCCGGCCCGGACGGCTGGTCCGCCAGGCTGGGCCCGTCGGCGGGCGGGGTACCCGTGACGCCGCCCGGCGGTGCGGTCGAGCCGCGTACCACCAGCTCAGGCGCCAGGAACAGGACCTTGACCGGCCCGGTGTGGCCGGCGATCCGCTCCAGCAGCAACTGGGCCGCCTCGGTGCCCACCTGGTAGTGCGGGAAGCGGATCGTGCTCAGCGGCGGCCGCAGCCGGTCGATGAACGGCATGTCGTTGAACCCGATCACGGACACGTCCGCCGGGCAGGACAAGCCGGCCTCGTCCAGGGCCGCGTAGCAGCCGATGGCCAGCATGTCGTTGCCCGCCGCCACCGCGGTGCAGCCCCGATCGCGGGTGAGCAGGAGCTGGGCGCAGCGCAGGCCCTCGTCGATGGAGAACGACTTCGCGGTCACGATCAGCTCGGGATCGGCGGTCAGTCCGTGCGCCTCCATGGCGGCGATGAAGCCCCGGTACCGGGCCAGGCCGGTCGAGACCTCCTGCGGGCCGGCGATGTGCGCGATGCGGGTGTGCCCGAGGCTGGCCAGGTGGGCGACGGCCATCCGGATGCCCCGCTCGTTGTCCACCGAGACCGACGGCAGGCTGTAGTCGTGGGCCAGCCGGTTCATCAGCACCACCGGCAGGTCGGCGCGGGCTGACTCGGCCAGCAGCGGGTCGCCGAGGTGCACCGTGGCCAGGACCAGGCCGTCCACGTGCCGGGCGCGCATCTGCTCGAAGAGCATCCGCTCCCGCTCGGCGTCGCCGTCGGTATTCCCGATCAGCGCCACGTAGCCCGCGGCCGCGAGACGATCCTCGATGCCGCGCACGATCGGCGGGAACAGCGGGTTATTCAGGTCGGGGATGAGCACCCCGACGCTGTGCGAGCGGCGGGTGCGCAGGCTGCGCGCCACGGTGTTCGGGCGGTACCCGAGCTCGGCCGCGGCCTCGAGCACCCGCTGGGCGGTGTCCTCCCGGACCAGCAGCCGGGTCTCCGGGTTCAGCGCCCGCGACGCGGTGGCGGGGTGCACACGCGCCCGCGCGGCGACATCCTTCAAGGTCACCGGCGGATCAGCCACTGGCAGCCACCCCGCTTCCGCTGTGCGCTCGCCCTGCGGGCGTGCCCCGTCGATTCTGCCCCTGCGCCGGCCATGCTCCCCGGGTATCCCAGGCGGGCGGGCCGACGGCAGTCAGATCTGAATGGTATCCACCAATGCAGACGATTGCCTGCTGCTGAGGCATCCGGGTTACCGTCGCGCTACCGCCGTGGCCCCGCCTGCGCGGGCCAGTGCCGGGCCGGGGGCCGCGTGTCACGATGGGGCCATGCGTATCACCAGCGTGGCGGGGACAGACCTGTTCGGCGGCAGCGCACGGCACCCGCTGCAGATCGTCCAGGTCACGGTGCTCGACGATCGCCCGCCGCAGGCCGCCCCGCCGCTGGCGGTCACGGTCCGGGTCGAGGGGCCAGGGGTGAGCACGCCGGTCCCGGCCCGGCTGGACCTGGCGCAGCCGGGTGCGGAACTAGTGGCCGAGGTCGGCGTGCACATCGCCGCGCCCGCGGTGCCCGGTAGCCCCCGCCAGGTCACGGCCGTCGCCGAGGGCGAGGGCGGGCGGGCCGGGCAGGAGGCCGCGATCCGGGTGGCCGAGACCGGCTGGACCATGTGGATGGTCAGCCATTTCCACTACGACCCGGTGTGGTGGGACACCCAGGGCGAGTTCACCGAATCCCGGCTGCTGCTGCCGGGCGAGGACGGCAGCCTGCCTGAGGTGCGCACCGCGTTCGAGCTGGTGGCGCTGCACCTGGACGAGGCCCGGCGCGACCCCGACTACAAGTTCGTCCTGGCTGAGATCGACTACCTCAAGCCCTACCTGGATACCCACCCGGAGGACCGCGGCGACCTGCGCCGGTTCCTGGCCGAGGGCCGGGTCGAGATCGTGGGCGGCAACTACAACGAGCCCAACACCAACCTGACCGGGGCCGAGTCAACGATCCGCAACGCGGTCTATGGCCTCGCCTACCAGCGGGACGTGGCCGGGGGTGATCCGCGCACCGCGTGGATGCTGGACGCGTTCGGCCACGACCCGGGCTACCCGGGGCTGATGGCCGCGGCCGGGCTGACCGAGTCGTCCTGGGCCCGGGGGCCCTACCACCAGTGGGGCCCGCAGCGCACCGTCGGGGACAACACCCGGATGCAGATGCGCAGCGAGTTCGAGTGGGTCTCCCCCGACGGCCAGGGCCTGCTCACCAGCTACATGCCCAACCACTACGGGGCCGGCTGGGGCACGCACCGGGCCGCCGACCTGGCCGCGGCCGAGCAGGATGCGCTGGGCCAGTTCCGGTCCCTCGCCCCGGTCGCCGCGACCCGGAACGTGCTGCTGCCGGTCGGGGCCGATCACGTCATCCCGAGCCGCTGGGTGACCGCCATCCACCGGGACTGGAACGCCAGGTACGTCTGGCCCCGGTTCGTGACCGCGCTGCCCCGTGAGTTCTTCGCCGCGGTGCGCGCCGACGCCGGCCAGCGTGATGTCTGGCTGGTGCCGCAGACCCGGGACATGAACCCGGTGTACCCGGGCAAGGACGTGTCCTACATCGACACCAAGCAGGGCCAGCGCGCGGCGGAGATCGCGGTCGGCGAGGGCGAGCGGCTGGCCACCCTGGCCTGGCTGGCCGGGGCGGGTTACCCGGCGGAGTCGCTGGACAAGGCGTGGCGCCAGCTCGTCTTCGGCGCGCATCACGACGCGATCACCGGGACCGAGTCCGACCAGGTCTACCTGGACCTGCTCGGCGGGTGGCGGGAAGCCTGGCAGCGGGGCGACGAGGCCCGCCGCGACGCGGCGTCCTACCTGGCCGGCCTGGCCGATACCAGGCTGCCCGGCGATCAGCCCGGCCTGGCCGGTACCAGGCCGCCCGGCGACGCGGCCGGCCGGGCCCTCACCGTGTTCAACACCCTGTCCTGGCCGCGGTCCGGCCTGGCCCGCGCCGCGCTGGAATTCACCGCCCCCGGCCCGGTCTCGATCACTGTGCGTGATGACTCGGGCGATGAGGTGCCGTACCTCGCCGAGGGAGCCCAGCAGCACCCGGACGGCACGCTCGCTGCGGTCACGCTTACCTTCCGCGCCGCCGGCGTGCCTGCGCTGGGCTACCGGACCTACTGGGCCGCCCCGGCGCCCGGGATGGCCCCGGCCCCCGGGACCGGCCCGGCGCCGGAGGGCTGGGAGCCGCTACCCGGCACGGTGATCGAGAACGAGACCTTCCTGGTCGAGGCCGACCCGGCCCGCGGCGGCACGCTGACCCGCATCGTGGACAAGCGGACCGGTGCGGGGCTGCTGCGGGCTGGCGGCGAGCCGGGGCATCCCGGTGGCAACGAGCTGCTCCTGCAGGAGGAATACGACTCCCACCCACGCTGGGGCGAGGGCCCGTGGCTGCTGTCCCCCAAGGGACCCGGCACCGGCTCGGGCGGCGCCAGCGCCAAGGTCACCGCGCAGCGCTGCCCGCTGGGGGCCCGGCTGCTCGCCGAGCTGACCCTGGGCGACCTGCGGGTCACCCAGGAGACGCTGCTCTGGGACGGGGCGGAGCGGATCGAGTTCCGGACCCACGTGGACGGCTCGATCGGGCAGGACCGGCTGCTGCGGGTGCGCTTCCCGGCGGACGTGCCCGGCGGGCTGCCCATCTACCAGAGCGCGACGGCGGTGGTCGGCCGCTCGTTCGGCAGCGCCTCGGCGGATGTCGCCGAGCACTCCTTCACGCTGGATAACCCGGCGCACGAGTGGTTCGGGCTGGGCTCCACGGCGCGCGTCAGCTGGCCCGAGCCGGGCGGCGGCCGGGCGGAGGCCGCGCTGGGGGTGGCTGAGGTCATCCTCCCGGCTGCCGCGGCCCAGCAGGATCCCGCTTTTTTCCGCAACGGCTGGTCCGTGGCCATCCGGGACCTGGTGGCCGGACTCGCGGGGCAGGGGGTCACGGCGACGTGCTCGTGGCCGGACGGGCCGCGGTACGGCTCCATCGACCTGGATTCCAACCTGCCTGACGTGCGGATCGCGCTGGGCGGCCCGGAGCAGAACCCGTGGACCGCCCGGCTGCTGGCCGCGGCCGGGCCGGGCGCGGAGGACGAACTCCGCCGCCTGCTGGCCAGCCGCGGCAGCGCCCGGCTGTGGATACCGGCCGCGCAGTCCCGCGCGGCCGCCTTCGCCCCCGGCGCCGACGTGCGCGGGCTTCGTGACCTGCCGGTGCTCATCGTGGCCGGGCGGGACCTGGCCGCGGCGGCCGCCGCGGTCACCGCCGACCTGGCTGACTCGGTGGTCGAGGTCAGCAGGCTGGTCCCAGGCCCCGGTGAGACCGGCACCGGACGGGAGGCTGGCACCGGGGAGACCGCGCTGGCGCCGCGCTCGGTCGCGCTGCTGAACCGGGGCACGCCCGGCAGCCTGGTGTCACCGGACGGCACCCTGCACATCGCGCTGATGCGGGCCTGCAGCGCCTGGCCCTCGGGGATTTGGATCGACGGCGACAAGCGGGCCGCACCGGACGGGAGCAGCTTCGCCTGGCAGCACTGGAGCCACACCTTCGAGTACGCGCTCGCCGCCGGGCCCGGGGACTGGCGGGACGCCGGCTTCGCCGCGGCCGGCCAGGACTACAACCATGACCTGCTGGCCTGCGAGACCGGACTGCACCCGGGCCCGCACCCGGCGGCGGCCAGCCTGGCCTCGGCGGAGCTGCCGGTCATGGTGTCCGCCCTGAAGCCGCGCGGGAACCCGCTCGCCGCGGGCCGGGCCGGGCCGCCGCGGCGCGCCGACGGGGTCACGGCCCGGCTGCGCGATCTCGGCAGCCGGGCCCCGGCCGCGGCCAGGCTGAGCCTGTTCACCGGGATCACCGCGGCCGAGGGCCTCAGCCTGGTCGAAGACGGCCCCGGGCCGGGTGGTGCGGCTGAGGTGGCGGTCGCGCCTGCCGGGACCGTCACGCTCGGGCTGTCGGTCCCGGCGCAGGCGGATGGGACCGCGACCGCCCCGGACCCGGCACCGGCGGCGCCCCCGGAACCCGCGCAGCCCGTCTACACCCGCTACTGGATGCACGGGAAGGGGCCGGCCCCGGCCGGGAATCTGCCGGTGGCGGTGCACCTGTCCACGCGCCGGGTGGTGCTGCCCGGGACGGCCGGCGTCCCGGACGAGGCGGTGGTGCGCCTCACCGTGGCCTGCGGGCCCGAGCCCGCCGCAGGCACCGTCGAACTCGACGTCCCGCCCGGGCTGGAGGCCACGCCAGGCGGCCCGCTGCGCTACGACCTGCCCGCCCTGGGCCATGCGCACTGGGACCTGACCGTCCGCGGCGCGGCCGGCGCGGCACCCGGGCACTACTTCCTCGCCGCCCGGATCCGCGACCCGCTCGGCCAGGTTCTCGAGGACGCGACGGCCGTGCTGCTGGGCGGGCCGCCCCTTCCCGATCTCGATCTGCCTCTCGACGCCCTGCTGCCAGCGCTGCGCGCCGATCAGCAGGCCATCGCGGCTGAAGTGCAGGTCACCGTGCTCACGCCGGAGATCCGGGTGCGGCCCGGGGGCTCCGGGGAGCTGGCGGTGCTGGTGGCCAACCGGGCCGCCTCCCCGGTCCGCGGCGAGGCGCAGCTGATCTCGCCGTACGGCAGCTGGCCGGCGTTGCATCCCTGGACGCGAGGTTTCTCCGTCTCCCCCGGAAAAGAGGTAACTCTCCGTTATCATGTCGGGGTACCGATTACTACCCGGCGCGACACGCGGTGGTGGACAATGGTCAAACTGATGTATTTCGGTCGACTTCACTACACCGACAGCGTTCCCGTACTCATCTGCGAATGAAGGAACCCACCCCGCAGGGCGCTGGCCCCACGCCATCAACCAGACGGTCCTCGATGCCATGACTTCCGCGGCTCCTCCTGCTCCGGGCAACCTCCCTGCGGAGCCGAACAGCTTCATCGGCAGGGAGCGCGATCTCAGCGAACTCGCGCTCTTGCTCAGTGACGTCCGCGCCCTGACCCTGTGCGGCCCCGGTGGTATCGGCAAGACCCGCCTGGCGGTCCGGCTGGCCTGCGATCTCGTCCCTGAGTTCCCCGACGGGGCCTGGCTGGTGGAACTGGCCGACACGGCCGACGCGGACCTTCTCCCGCGGCGGGTCGCGGCCACCTTCGGGATCCTGGAGGAGCAGGACCGGCCCCTGATCGCGACCCTCGCCGAGGCGCTGCGGGCCCGGCGGCTGCTGCTCGTCCTGGACACGTGCGAGCACATCGTGGACGCGTGCGCGGAACTGGTACAGCAACTGCTGGCCAGCTGCCCGTCGCTGCGGGTGATCGCGACCAGCCGGGAGCCGCTGCGGGTACGCGGTGAGACCGTCTGGCGCGTCCCGCCACTGTCCGTGCCGACCGGGCTCGACCCGCTGTCCCTGGCCGACCTGGCCCGGCACGAGGCCCTGCAGCTGTTCGCCGAGCGGGCCTCGGCCGCCCGGTCCGGGTTCGCGCTGGGCAGCGAGAACGCCGAGGCGGTGGCGCGGCTGTGCCTCACCCTGGACGGCATGCCGCTGGCCATCGAGCTGGCCGCGGCCAGGGTCCGCGCGCTGTCCGTGGAGCAGATCGCCAGCCGGCTCGATGACCGGTTCCGGCTGCTGGCCTCGGGTGACCGGACCGCCCCGGCGCGGCAGCAGACCCTGCGGGCCGCGGTGGACTGGAGCTATGAGCTGCTGAGCGAGCCGGAGCAGATCCTGCTGCGGCGGCTGTCGGTGTTCGCGGGCTGGAACCTGGACATGGCCGAGGAGGTCTGCGCCGACGAGCAGATCCCGGCCGGCACCGTGCTCGACCTGATGGCCGCGCTCATCGACAAGTCGCTGGTCACGTTCGACCACGAGCTGCGCGGTGAGTCCCGCTACCGGCTGCTGGACACCATCAAGGAGTACGCGGCCAGCAGGCTCGCGGCCTCGGGCGAGGCGGACGAGCTCCGGCTGCGGCATCGCGACTACCTGCTCCGCTACGGCGAGTGGGTCGTGTCACAGGCGTTCGTCCGGGGCGCGCCGTCCTGGCCGGAGCGGGTGGCCATGTACCGGGCCATCGCCGCGGACCTGGCCAACTACCGGCTCGCGCTGGCCACCTCGCTGCGCCGCGGCGATATCGCCGAAGGGCTGCGCATGTGCGGGGCAATGCGCAACCCCTGGGTGACCCACGGGGACGTGACCGAGGGCGCGGAGTGGTTCGACCGGTTCCTGGTCAGCGCGGCCGGCCTGCCGCCCGAGGTGCGCGGGCCGGCCCTGGTGTTCCGTGGTGACCTGGCCTTCGAGCAGCAGGATTACCCGACAGTGGACCGGTGCGCCCGGGAGGGCCTGGAGCTGTGCCGGGCCGCCGGTGACCCGCACGAGGCGGCCGCGCTCCGGCTGCTCGCCGTGGCCACCCTGCGCGCGGGCAACCTGGCTGAGGCCGTGGCGCGGGTCGATGAGGCGGCGGCCACCGCCCACAAGATCGGCAACGTCTGGGAGGAAGGGCTGGCGCTGAGCATCAAGGCGGCCGGCCTGGCCCGCCTGGCCATGCTGCGCGAGGCCCAGCGCACCTACGAGGCCGCCCTGGACGTGCTCCGGGACAACAACGGGTGGGGGGTGGCCCAGGTCCGGGTGGGGCTGGGCGGGGTGGCCCGGGCCCGCGGTGATTACCAGGCCGCGATCAGCCACTATCAGGGAGCGCTGAGCCTGTACCAGGAGATCGACGCCCGGCCGGAGATCGCCCGGTGCCTGGCTGGCATCGCCTCGGTGGCGCTCATCCAGGGTGACCTCGGCCTGTGCCGGGCCAGCCTGACCGAGAGCCTGGCGCTGAGCCTGGCCACTGGCCAGCGCCTCCCGGTCGCCCGCGGGCTGGAGGCCTTCGCGGCCCTGGAGGCCCGGGCCGGTGACGCGGAACGGGCCGCCCGGCTGGCTGGCGCCGCGCTCGAGCTGCGCTCCGCGGCCGGGCACCCCCCTTCGGCCGGGGCCGGAGCGCGGCTGGAGGACCTGCTCGACCCCGCCCGCCGGTCCCTGGGCGAACTGCGCGCGACCGCCCTGCTGGACGAGGGCCGCGCGATGAGCGCCGACGAGGCGGTCGCGTATGCGATGGGCAGCCCGGCGGCCGGGCGGTCCGCCGCCAACGGCGCAGCGGCCGCCCCGGGCTGGCCGCGGCCGCGGGCCGGGGGCGGTAACGGCCAGGCTGGCGGCGCACCCGCGGCCGGCGGTTCCGCCAGCGGGGTCGCGGGCCCCGCCGCGGGCGCGGCCGCCGGGACCGCGGCGGTCCCGTCCACGCTGACCCCGCGAGAGCGTGAGATCGCCGCGCTGATCGCCCGGGGGCTGAGCAACCGGGCCATCGCCGACGAGCTGGTGATCAGCCAGGCCACGGTGGCCCGGCATGTGGCCAACATGCTGACCAAGCTGGGATTCAGCTCCCGGGCCCAGGTCGCGGCCTGGATGGCCCGCCAGCCGGGCCCGGAGGCCTGACCACCCGCGCCCTGAGGCCTGGGCCACCCGCGCGGCCTGATCATCTGGGTACCTGGCCATCCTGGGGCCAGAAAGCGGCGCCCGGAAAACCGGCGCAGAAAAGTCGGCCTACATACCCATCCGCCAGGCGCCCGGCCCCGAAATACACACGGCACTGCATAGTTCGGCGCATGTGGACCTCACCCGTACATACGTAAGGTCTTCACCAGAGTTCCGGTGAGTCCCGTGCGGCATGGGGGCCCGCACAAGGCTCAGTCGGAACAGCCGGATGCAGAGCCAAGGCTCCTCCGGCCATCAGGAGGGGGATGGCCGGAGGAGCCTGGGGAGAAGGGCACGTATGACGGTGACGGACATGCCGGCCCCTCACACCACCGTGACGCAGCGACTGGTGGGCCTGGCCGGGGCCCGGGGAGAGCATCCTGCCCTGGTAGGCGGACCAGCCACCTGGCCTGGGGGCACACTCAGCCACGCGGACCTGGCGGTGATCCTGCAGACCGCGGCGGCGGGCCTGGCCTGGCGCGGGCTGCGGAACCAAGACGTCGTCGGGGTGTACGTTCCCGACGCGGTGAGCTACGTGCTGGCCGTGCATGCGATCAGGGCGGCCGGTGGGGTGCCGTCTCCGATCAGCGCGGCCAGCACGGTAGCTGCGGTGGCCGAGCAGCTCAGGGACTGCGGCGCGCGGCTGCTCGTCACCGCGGACCCGCTGGTGCCTGCCGCGCTGAGCGCGGCGGACGGCTCGTGGGTCAGGCAGGTCATCGCATTCGACGAGGCGCCGGGCACCGTCCCGTTCTGGTCGCTGCTGTCCCGCGGGCTGTGCCCGCCGGCCTGCGCCGCCCCCTCCGACCTGGGCCTGGTGCCCTATACGGCCCGGCCGGACGGCCGGATGGGACCCAACCCGGTGACCCACGCCCAGCTCGCCGTGGAGCTCAGCCGGCTCTTCACCCCGGCGCCGGTGACCCGCAGTGATGTGGTGCTGGCCGCGCCGCCGGGGGGCTGCGTCCGCGAGTACACGGTCCTGCTCGACCTGGCCCTGCTGCAGGGCGCCACGGTGGTGGCCACGCCGGCCGACGCGCTGCCCGACGCGGCCCTGCGGTACGGGGGCACCGCCGCCATCGTGCCCGCGGGCATGGCTTTCCCGGCCGGGCTGCCGGTGCGCCCGGTCACCGTGGCGTGCTGACCGGCTGGTTCCCCGCGGGGACCGGCTGAGCCTCGGCCTGCTGGGCGGGCCTGGCCCGGCTGGTCAGCAGGATCACCACCAGCACGCACACGTCGAAGATGGCCGCCACCGTGAAGGCGGCGGACATGCCGTGGATGCGTGGCTGATAGGTGGCGCTCGCGTGGCTCACGGCCGGGCCCAGGTGCCGGGCCGCGTTCCGGTAGGCGGTGCCGAACACCGTGATCAGGATGGCCAGCCCGAGCGAGCCGCCGACCTGCTGCGTGACGTTCACCATGCTGGACGCCGCGCCGGAATCCGCAGGAGCCACCCCGGCCAGCGACACCATGGTGAGCGGGACGAAGACCAGGCCCATCCCGGTTCCGATCAGCAGCATCGGCCCCAGCACACCCCCGAGGTAGGTGGTCTGCGCGGAAACCTGGGCCAGCCACGCCATCCCGCCGATCACCGGCAGCATGCCCGCCACCATCAGCCGGGTCGAGCCGAACCGGGGCAGCAGCCGCGGTGCGGCCCGGGACACCCCGAACACGGTGAGGGTCATGGGCAGGAAAGCGAATCCGGCCGCGAGCGGGCTGAACCCGAGGATGTCCTGGACGAACTGGGTCAGGAAAAAGAACATCCCGAACATGCCCGCGACCAGCAGCAGCCGGGCCAGGTAGGAGCCGGACCGGGCGGGGCTGGCGAACAGCCGCAGCGGCGTGATCGGCTGGCGGGCCCGCGATTCGGTGACCAGGAAGGCGCTGAGCATCACCGCGGCCACCGCGAAGGCGGCCAGGGTCAGGCGGTCCGACCACCCGTTCGATGCGGCATGGATGAACGCGTAGACGAGCGCGGTCATCCCGGCGATCGAGGTGATCGCCCCGGTCAGGTCGAACCGGCCAGGGCGGCGCGGTGACTCGGTGATGAACAGCGGGGTCACGGCGATCACCGCGATGCCGACCGGCACGTTGACGAACAGCACCCAGCGCCAGGACGCCCATTCGGTGATGACCCCGCCCAGCACCAGGCCGAGCGAGGCACCGCCCATGGCCACCGCCGAGTAGATGCCGAGCGCCCGGGTCCGTTCGCGGCCCTCCGGGAAGCTCCCCACGACCAGGGCGAGCACCGCCGGTGAGGCCAGCGCGCCGCCGACTCCCTGCAGGGCCCGGGCCGTGACCAGCCACCAGGCCGCCGTGGCCAGGCCGCCAGCCAGCGACGAGACGGTGAACACGGCGATGCCGGCCAGGAACATCCGGCGCCGGCCCAGGATGTCGCCCGCCCGGCCGCCGAGCAGCAGCAGGCCACCGAAGGTGAGGGTGTAGGCGTTCAGCACCCAGGACAGGCCGGCGGTGGAGAAGTGCAGCCCCGTCTGGATGTGCGGTAGCGCGATGTTCACCACGGTCATGTCCAGGATGATCATGAGCTGCGCGGAGAGCATCACGACCAGGGCGATGCCGGGACGGCCGCGGGTCCGCGAGGCGCCCGGGGGCCGCAGCGCCACCGCGGGCGAGGCCGCGGAGGAAGAAGGAGAAGGCACAGTTGTCTCCTGGAAGTGGAGTACTGGAACGATCAGAGGTAGTCTGCGGGAGTAATCGGAGCCCGTCTCCGATTACTATACGGAGACACCCTCCGGTTAGCAAGCCGATTAACGGCCCGGCGGCCGGTTTAGGCACAGGTATCTAAGGCAGAGTGGACGGGATGAGCGCGACGAGCCCCCCGAGGGGGCGATGCGGGCCGATGCGCGGCGCAACCGGCAGCGGCTGATCGAGGCGGCCCTGGCGGCCTTCGCCGAGCACGGGGCCGACGACGCGTCCCTCGATGAGATAGCCCGCCGGGCCGGGGTCGGGATCGGCACCCTGTACCGGCATTTCCCCACCCGCCAGGCGCTGCTCGAGGCGGTCTACCGCAGCCAGGTCGAGGCGCTCTGCGCGCGGGCTGACGAATACTCGGCCCAGGTGGAGGACGCCTCGGCCACCGATGCGCTGGCCCGCTGGCTGGAGGCGCTGGTCGCCTTCGCCGCGACCAAGCGGAACCTGACCATCTCGATGATGTCGTCGCTGGGCGGCAAGAACGCCGAGGTCGTCAGCTCGTGCAGCGCGATGGTCCGGGAGGCCGTGGTCCCGCTGCTGGCCCGGGCCCAGCAGGCGGGAGAGATCCGGCCGGACGTGGACGTGTCGGACCTGCTGAAGATGTCACATGCGATCTCGGTCGCCTGCGAGTACCCGTCGTCCCATTCCGACCAGGCTCAGCGGCTGCTCACGGTGATGCTGGACGGGCTGCGCCACGGTGCCGGTCCGGCCGGGGCCGGTCCGGACGGGGCCATCCCGTCCGCCGGCTGATCTCAGCCGGCGCTGCCCGGCCCGGCTCCGTCCGGGCCGGCGCCGTGCAGCTCAGTGCCGTCCGGGACGGGCCCCTCGAGGTCGCTGCCGTCCGGCCCGGTGCTGAACTCGCCGGAGTGCTCCAGATCGGGAGGACGGTTCTCGTAGGGCGTGCTGAGCACGATCGTGGTCCGGGTCGACACCCCCGCGCAGGCCCGGATCTGCTGCAGCAGGTCCTCCAGGGCCGACGGGGTGGCCACCCTGACCTTGAGGATGTAGTTCTCGTCGCCCGCCACGCTGTGGCAGGCCTCGATCCCCGGCAGGTGGGCGAGCCGTTCCGGGGCGTCGTCCGGGGCCGCCGGGTCGAACGGCTTGATGGAGATGAACGCGGTCAGCGGGAGACCGGCCGCGGCCGGGTCGATCATGGCGGCGTACCCCTTGATCACCCCACGCCGCTCCAGCCGGCGGACCCGCTGGTGCGTTGCTGATACCGAGAGCCCGGTCTGCCGGGACAGCTCGGTGAAGCTGATCCGGCCGTCACGGCACAGCAGCGAGACGATCTTGCGGTCGATGTCTTCCACCCCGTTACGGTAATCCGCAACCAGGCTGCCGCGCCCCTTGGATCGTAACGGCCTGATAACGGGCTTCACGCTCGGGTAACAGGACGACAGGCAGGCTTAACGCGGCCCGGTGAGCCGGATACCCTGCGCCAGAAGGGGAAACAGGAGGCTAGGCGGTATCGCGACCCACGGCCGCCCCAGCGTCCCGGGAGCCCCTGGTACGGCACTGCATCGGAGCGGTGCCCCGGAGAGCGATGGAGCACGCCGATGGCCGAAATCCTCCTTGACCAGGTGAACAAGATCTACCCAGGCGGGGTCAAGGGGGTAGACAACCTGAACCTTGAGATCAGGGACGGGGAGTTCATGGTCCTGGTCGGCCCGTCCGGCTGCGGCAAGACCACCGCGCTGCGGTCGATCGCCGGCCTGGAGGAGATCAGCTCAGGCTCGATCACCATCGGCGGCCGGGTGGTGAACGACCTGCCGCCCAAGGACCGGGACATCGCGATGGTCTTCCAGAACTACGCGCTCTACCCGCACATGACCGTGGAGCAGAACCTCGCCTTCGGCCTCCAGCAGCGCAAGACCCCCAAGGACGAGATCAAGCGCCGGGTCACCGAGGTGGCCAAGATGCTCGGCCTGGAGCAGTACCTCAAGCGCAAGCCCGCCGCACTGTCCGGCGGCCAGCGCCAGCGGGTCGCCATGGGCCGCGCCATCGTCCGGGAGCCGCAGGCGTTCCTGATGGACGAGCCGCTGTCCAACCTGGACGCGAAGCTCCGGGTGTCGATGCGGGCCTCGCTGACCCAGCTGCACGAGCGGCTCGGCGTCACCACCGTGTACGTCACCCACGACCAGGTCGAGGCCATGACCCTCGGGCACCGGGTGTGCGTGATGCGGGATGGCCGGCTCCAGCAGGTTGACACGCCGCAGACCCTGTTCGACTCGCCGGTGAACCTGTTCGTGGCGGGCTTCATCGGCTCGCCCGCGATGAACATGATCACGGCGGAACTCGTCCGCGACGACGGCCCGGCGGTCACCTTCGCCGACCACCGGCTGCCGCTGCCCGCATCGCTCATCGACGCCAAGCCGGGGCTCGACTCCTACTTCGGCCGCGAGGTGATCCTGGGCGTCCGTCCCTCGGACTTCGAGGACGCGACGCTAGCCGACAGCGGCTGGGCGCGGATGTCGGCCAAGGCCGATGTCACCGAGGAGCTGGGCAGTGAGATCCACGTGATCTTTTCCATCGATGCCGCGCCGGTGAAACACGACACGATCAGCGACATGGCGGGCGACGCGGACGATGAGGAGGCCGCGGTGGTCATCGCCGAGGGCAAGTCGCTGTGGACCGCCCGGGTGGCGGCGCGCAGTCACGTCCGCTCCGGGCAGCCGGTCGAGCTGGCCGTGGACACCTCGAACCTGCAGTTCTTCGACCCGGTGAGCGCGCTGTCTATCGGTCACCCGGCGGCCGCGGAGGTGGTCGCCGCGGGCGAGGCGGCGAACGCCTGACCCCGCCCGCCCGGCTCTCCGAACCCCGGATCAGGCGCCGCCCACGACGACGAGCTCGCGGGTGACGTGGTTCAGCCGTTCGTAACCCTGCTCGGTACAGACCACGATGTCCTCGATCCTGGCTCCGTGCGGGCCCGGGTAGATCCCGGGCTCGACGGAGAAGGCCATGCCCGGCGCGAGCGGCTCGGTGTTGCCGGCCACGATGTACGGGTCCTCGTGGGTCTCCAGCCCGATCCCGTGCCCGGTCCGGTGCACGAACTGCGGCCCGTACCCCGCCTGGGTGATCGGGGTCCGGGCCGCGGCGTTGACCGCTTCCG
Source organism: uncultured Actinomycetes bacterium (assembly GCA_963718305.1). GTDB lineage: Bacteria > Actinomycetota > Actinomycetes > Streptosporangiales > Streptosporangiaceae > RYN-230. Next base: position 257,150 of record CAVQZG010000012.1, on the reverse strand, counting down.
CGGTGACGCCGGGCCGCACCGCCGCGCACGCTGCCTCCTGGGCGTCCCGGAGCACCTCGTAGTAGGCGGTGAACTCGGCGGGCGGGCCGCCGATCGCGTAGACGCGGGTGCAGTCGGAGCAGTACCCGCTGGGCATGGTGCCGCCGATGTCCACGACCACGGCGTCGCCGGGCCGCAGGACCCGGCCGGACGGCTCGTGGTGCGGGCTCGCCGCGTTCGGCCCCGACGCGATGATCACGAAGTCCGTCCGCGCGTGACCTTCGTTGCTGATCGCGGCGGCGACGTCGGCCGCGACGTCGAGCTCGGTCCGGCCGGGGCGCAGCCAGCCCGGTACGGCGGCGTGCACCCGGTCGATGGCCGCGCCGGCCTCGCGGAGCGCCGCCACCTCGGCCGGGCTCTTGCGCGACCGCAGGCCCCGCAGCGCCGCGCTGGCCAGGCCCTGCCGGGCCGCGGGCAGCGCGGCCCGGAAACGGAGCACCATCATGGCCCACATCCGGTCGGACAGGCCGACCGAGGAGACCGGCCCGAGCCGCCGGGCGACCAGCTCATAGGGATCGTCGGTCTCGTCCCACGGGATCATCTCCAGGCCGAAGCCGCCGGCCGGCGAGGCCTGCGCGGCGGGCAGCTCCAGCCGCGGCACGACCAGGAACGGGTCCCCGTTCGCGGGCAGCGCGAGGCAGGTGAGCCGCTCCAGCTGCTGCGCGTCGTAGCCGGTCACATAGCGCAGGTCCGGGCCCGGGGTGAGCAGCAGCGCGCCCAGCCCGGCCGTCCCGGTGGCGTCCGCGGCCAGCCGCAGCCGCTGCGCTGGATATAGTGCTGTCATGGCGGCGTCGGCGTGCCCGCTAGCCACGGAACCTGCCCGGTAGGCCCGGGGAGAGTGCATGCCAGATCTGCATGGGGGCCATCTAACCACGGGGTGTTTCTTGCCGTTGACGGTGCACCACCGCCCTGTCGTGGCGGCAGCCTGTCCCTATCTAGACAGGAGTGCCCCCCATGCCTCACTCTTGGTGTACCTCAGCTCACGATATGAACGGCGATGACTCCTGAGATCGTTAGTTCCCCGGCTCCGCTCGAGCCAGGCGCAGGTGCTGGGCTCGATCATGCCGCGGCCCGGGCCGCTTTTGCGGCCGCGTCTGGCCCCTTCACGCTGCGCCCGCGTAACACCGAGCGGGCTCCCGGTGACCCCACCGCGCTGGCCGCCGCATTACTGCAAGAACGTCACGTCACGCTCGAGCTGCAACGGGCCATCCTGCCGTTGCACGAAGCCCCGTTCGACCTCCCCGGCCTGCGCGCGGTAGTCCGCTACCTGCCCGCGTCGGCGGACAGCCGGGTCGGCGGTGACTGGTACATCACGGCCGAGATGCCCGCGGGCGACGTCCTGCTGGCCATCGGCGACGTGGCCGGCCACGGCCTGGACGCGGCGGCAGGCATGGCCCGGCTGCGGGGTGCGCTCGCCGGGCTGGCTATCACCGGCGCGCCACCGGAGCGCCTGGTGGGCTGGCTGAATGACCTGGTGCATCACGTGGCCCCGGAGCACACCGCCTCGGTGGTGGCCGGGTACTTCGACCCGCCCAGCCGCCGGCTGACCTGGGCCCAGGCGGGCCACCCGCCCCCGCTTCTGGTCCGCGGCGCCACCGCGCGGCCCCTGGGGCAGCCGGCCGGGATCCTGCTCGGCGCCGGGCGCGACGGCTACGACCCCATGACGGTGACCCTGGAGGAGGGCGACGTCCTGCTGCTCTACAGCGACGGCCTGGTGGAGCGCCGGAACCGCCCGCTGGATGAAGGGCTGGCCACGCTGGCCCGGGCCGCCGCGGGGATCGGTGACCCAGAGGATCTGATCACGGCGGTGCTGGACGCCCTCGGCTCGACCGATTCCGAGGACGACACCTGCCTGGTGGCGCTGCGGGTGCTCTAGGCCGCCGGGGTGACCCGCCCGGCCCGTGCTACGCGGTCAGCACATTCGCCGCCCGGCGCAGCGAGGAGCCCAGGCCCCAGCGGGCGTCGAGCGCGGTGAGCCGGTCCGGATCGGCGTGGCTGACTGGCAGCCGGCCCGGGACGTCCGGCACCGGCGCGTCGGTCGCCACCCGGACGACCGGGATGGCCGCCGTCAGGTAGTCGCGGGCCGCGGCGAGCTTCGGGCGGGCGCCCTTGGGAAAGCCGCCATGTCCCCGGTCCAGCGCGTCCAGGATGGCGTCGATCCCGCCGAAGGCCCGGACCAGCGCGGCGGCGGTCTTGTCGCCCACCCCGGGCACGCCGGGCAGGCCATCGCTCGGGTCGCCGCGCAGCACGGCGAAGTCGGCGTAAGCGCGGCCGGGGATCCCGTAGCGCTCGGTCACCGCGGCCTCGTCCACGACGTCCAGCTTGACCAGGCCACGGACCGTGTAGATGACATGGACCGGCTGCTCGTCGTCCACCAGCTGGAACAGGTCGCGGTCCCCGGTGACGATCTCGACCGGGCCGCTGGCCCGGGTGGCCAGCGTGCCGATGACGTCGTCTGCCTCGTAGCCGGGAGCGGCCGCCATGGCCAGGCCGAGGGCCCCGAGCACCTGCTCGATCACCGGGATCTGCGCGGTGAGCGCGGGCGGGGCTTCCTCGCTGCCGTCCGCCCGGGCCCGGTGGGCCTTGTACGACGGCACCGCCGCGACCCGGAAGGCCGGGCGCCAGTCCGCGTCCATGCAGGCGATCAGGCCGGCCGGTGAACGGCCCCGGACCAGGCGCGCGATCATGTCCAGCAGCCCGCGGACCGCGTTGACCGGGGTCCCGTCCGGGGCGGTCAGCGTGTCCGGCACCCCGTAGAAGGCGCGGTAGTACAGCGAGGCGGTGTCCAGCAGCATCAGCGGTCCCACCCCGGCTATCCTGCCAGGCCTGGCCGCTATCGTTGACCACCACGCCGCGAGCGGGCCAGCCGCAAGGGGAAGGGACCGGGCGCTGTCCGCAACTGAGGCCACCGGGCTGGTGCACGGGCCGGCCGCCGAGGCCCTGTCCTGCGTGCTGCTCGCGGCCGTGCTGGCCACCGCCATCACCCGGCCGAAATGGCTGCCCGAGGCAGCCGCCGCAGGGCCGGCCGCAGTGGTGGTGATCGTGACCGGCGCCTTGCCGTGGCCCCAGGCCCGCACCGAGGCCAGCCGCCTGCTGCCGGTCCTGGTGTTCCTCGGCGCGATCCTGGTGCTGGGGCACGTCTGCCAGCAGGAGGGACTGTTCGCGGCGTCCGGGGCCCGGCTGGCCCGGGCGAGCCGGGGCTCGCCGGTGCGGCTGCTGGGCGGCGTGTTCGGCCTCGCCTCGGTGACTACCGCGGTGCTCAGCCTGGACACCACGGTGGTCCTGCTGACCCCGGTCGTGCACGACACCGCGACCCGGCTCCGGCTCCGCCCCAAGCCCCACGTGTACGCGTGCACCCACCTGGCCAACTCGGCCTCGCTGCTGCTGCCGGTGTCCAACCTGACGAACCTGCTGGCCTTCTCGGTCGCCGGGCTGACCCTGATCCACTTCGGCGCGCTGATGGCGGTGCCGTGGCTGGTGGCGATCGCCGTGGAGTACGTGGCCTTCCGGTGGTTCTTCGCCGGGGACCTGGTCGCGGCCGGTCCGGCCGCGACCCGCGCGGCGGAGGCGCCACTCCCCCGGCTGCCGCGTTTCGCGCTGGTCACGGTCCTGGCCACGCTGGCCGGTTTCGTGCTGACCTCGGTGGCCGGGCTGAACCCGGCCTGGGCGGCCGCGGCCGGGGCGGGGGTGCTGGCCGCCCGGAGCCTGATCCGCCGCCAGGACCGCCCGGTCCAGCTGGCCCGGGCGCTGAGCGTCCCGTTCCTGGTCTTCGTGCTGGGCCTGGGCCTCGTGGTGGAGGCGGTGGTGCATAACGGGCTGGGCGCCGTGCTGACCCGGGTGATTCCGGCCGGATCGTCGCTGCCCTCCCTGCTGGCCCTGGCCGGGCTGGCGGCGCTGCTCGCGAACGTGGTGAACAACCTGCCCGCGGTGCTGGTGCTGCTGTCGGTGCTGGCCGGCCGCGGGCTGGCCGGCCCCGGCCCGGTGCTGGCCGTGCTGATCGGGGTCGATGTCGGCCCGAACCTCACCTATGCGGGCTCCCTGGCCACGCTGCTGTGGCGGCGCCTGCTGGCGGACCGTGACCACCACACGGACCTGGCCGAGTTCACCCGGCTCGGGCTGCTCACCGTGCCCGCCGGGCTGGTCCTGATCACGGTGGCGCTGTGGGCGGTGCTGCGGATCTGACCGGGCGGGCGAGTTCCTCCTCGTCCAGGGCACCGGCGCCGTCGCGGGGGTAGGCCTGCCGCCGGCCGGTCGGCGTGAAGCCCATCCGCCGGTAGAACGCGCGGGCGCGGGCGTTGCCCACCACCACCCACAGGGTTATCCGGGGTGCGCCGACGGCCCCGGCATGATCCACAACCGCCCCGACCAGCAGCTCGGCCACGCCGGTCCCCCGCACCTGCGGGCTGACCCACATGGAGACCAGATGCCAGCCGCGTGCGCCCTGGGTAGCCGGACCAGCAGCCGGCCCGGCGGGCCGGTCACCGGCGGGCGGGCCGCTGGCAGGCTGATCGGGCACCGCCGCGACCAGGCCGGCGGGCGTCCCGGCGTGCCAGGCCAGGAACCAGGGCCAGGCCCGGATCCGGCAGCGCCACTGGGGCTCGGTGCGGGCCCGCTCACGGCTGAGGGTCGAGGCGAACGCGTCCGGGGCGTCGGCCAGCGCGGCGAGCCGCACGTCGCGGACCGTGGCCCACTCGTCCGGGTGGGCCCGCCGGATCTGGACGTCGCTTGGCTCCATGCGATCCAGCGTCGCCGTTCCCGGTAGTGGCGCGCAACCAGATAACGGGGGCGCGACACTGGTCCCCATGAGCGTGCTCGTCTGGGTGACCGAGGAAAGCTGGATGGCGTGCGTGGACGCGGCGCTGGCCCGGGCGCCGGCCGATGAGGTGACCTTGCTGCACGTCACGGACGCGGGAGCGGTGGACGCGGCGCAGGGCGCCTTCACCGCGCTGCTGGGCCGGGGCGGGGCGGGCCCGGGTGCGCAGCTGGAGGCCATGACCGAGGCCGCCGCCACCGAGGTGCTGGAGGCTGCGGCCGCCCGGCTGGGCCGGCCCGCCCGGCAGCTGCGCCGTCGTGGCCGACCCGAGCGCGAGGTGGTGCAGGCGGCCCGCGGCGCGGCGTTGCTCGTCCTGGCCCGCCAGGGCGAGCAGGCCGGTCCCCGGAGCCTGGGCAAGGCGGCCCGGTTCGTGGTCGACCACGCGTCCTGCCCGGTCCTGCTGGTCTGGCCCGGACCCGCGCCTGACCAGCCGCTGCCACCGCCGCCGCCGGACCGTCCGCCGCCTGGGCCGCCACCCGGGCCGGCCCGGCACCGGGACCGGCCCGGCGAGCCGGGTCAGCGGTTGGAGTAGATCCGCTCCGGGCTCATCAGGACGGCGGCCCGCCGCTCCTGCGCCATCACCCGGTCGTAGGTGTCCCAGTCTTCGTGACTGCCGCCTGCCGAGCTGAACACCGCGCGCAGCAGCAGCCGCAGGCCGTCCGGGCCGAGACCGTCGAGCGGATCGTCCGGCCCGGCCAGCTCGATGGGGCCCTCGGCGGTGACCCACTCCCAGCCGACCCGGACCGTCGCGGCCAGCCGCGGCCGGGCCCGCAGGTTGACCAGCTTGCGGGAGTTCCCTCGGGTGGTGAAGCCGACCACCGGGGCGCCGCGGACCGGATGATCCAGGACCCCGCAGTTGACCACGGTGGCCTGGATAGTCTGGTCCGCGCGCAGCGTGGACACCACGCTCAGCCCGTGCTCGCGGCCCACCAGCCGCTCAAAGTCCGCCACATCAGCCATGGCCGGAGCTTACTGGGCGCCGGGACGGCCGAACCCGGCCTGGCTAGCTCACCGAGGTGTACGCGACCACACCGTGCCGCAGCGCGTCCACCGCGGCGCGCGCGGTGGACGCGAGCTCGGAGCCAGACCCGGCCGCCACCGCGATCTGGCCGAGCAGGTCCATCAGCTGCTTGACCGCGCGGACGAAATCACCGGGGGTCAGATCCGGCTGGAGCACCGTCTCCAGCGGCTTGCCCCGGGCCCAGGCGTGCGCGGCCCAGGCGAAACCCAGCTCGGGCTCGCGCAGGAAGGACAGCCGGTTGTCCTTCTCGACCGCATCCAGCTCCGACCACACCGAGATCATCGAGGCCACCACGTCGCGGACCGGGCCGCCCGGCAGCCGCGGCGCGGCGTCGTCGTCTGACTGCCGGGATTCGAAGGTCAGCACCGACACGCAGGCGGCCAGCTCAGCCGGGTCGAGCCCGTCCCACAGGCCGCGGCGCAGGCATTCGGCGGCGAGCAGGTCGAGCTCGGTATAGAGGTCCGCGAGCCGCCTGCCGTCCGGGGTGACCTGGCCGTCATCGAGGTAACCCAGGTGGTTCAGGACGGAGCAGACCCGCTCGAAGGTGCGCGCGATCACGTGGGAGCGCGCGGCCACATTGCCTTCCAGGCCGGCCACCTCGCGCGCCAGCCGGGCCCGCTGCTCCGCCTGGCGGGCGTGCACCTCGCGGTCCGGGCAGCCGTGGCAGGGGTGCTGGCGCAGCTGGCGGCGCAGCCGGCTGATCTCGTCCGCCCCGGGGCGCTCCGGCCGTCCTGCCTGCTGGCGCGGCCGGCGGCCCAGGTCCCGCCCGGCGACCTTGTTACGCATGGTCGAGACCAGGTCCCGGCGGTGCTGCGGGGAGCGGGCGCTGAAGCTGTTCGGGATGCGCAGCCGGTCGATCGCGGTGACCGGGACCGGGAAGTCGGCCGGGGAGAGCCGCTTGACCTGCCGGCCCGCGGTGAGCACGAGAGGCAGCGGGTCATTGGCGCCGGGGGGCGCGGCAGGCCGGCCGTGGCCGGTCAGGCCGGGGTCCAGGACGACCGCGAGGCCGGGCCGGCGCCCGCCCGGGACCAGGATGATGTCCCCCCGGCGGAGCTGCTCCAGGGACTGCCGGGCCTGCGTCCAGCGGTCCGCCGAGCGTTCCCGGGATGCGTCGGCCTCGCGCGCGGACAGTTCCTGGCGCAGCGCGTGGTACTCGGCGTAGTCACCAAGCTCGCACGTGGGACCGAGCTCGGCCAGGGCGGCCCGGCTCCGGCGGGCCTGCCGCGCGATGCCGACCACCGCCCGGTCCGCCTGGAACTGGGCGAACGAGGATTCCAGCAGCGCGGCCGCCTTGTCCAGGCCCGCCTGCCCGACCAGGTTCACCGCCATGTTGTACGAGGGCCGGAAGCTGGAGTTCAGCGGGTAGGTCCGGGTACCGGCCAGGCCGGCCACCGCCAGCGGGTCCACGCCCGGCTGCCAGAGCACGACGGCGTGCCCTTCCACGTCGATGCCCCGGCGGCCGGCCCGGCCGGTCAGCTGCGTGTACTCCCCCGGGGTCAGATCCGCGTGAGTCTCACCATTCCACTTGTCCAATCGTTCAATTACGACGGTCCGGGCCGGCATGTTGATACCCAGGGCCAGCGTCTCGGTGGCGAAAACCGCGCGGACCAGGCCCGCCTCGAAGAGTTCCTCGACTACTTCCTTGAAGGTGGGCAGCATCCCCGCGTGGTGCGCGGCGACGCCGCGCTGCAGGCCGGTGAGCCATTCGCGGTAGCCGAGCACGGGCAGGTCCGTCTCGGGGATATCCCGGGTGCGCCGCTCGGCGACCTCAGTGATCACGGCGACCTCGTCGGGCGTGGTGAGCCGGACCCCGGCGTCCAGGCACTGGCGGACCGCGGCCTCGCAGCCCGCCCGGCTGAAGATGAAGGTGATCGCCGGGAGCAGCCCGGCGCGGTCCAGCCGCTCGATGACCTCCGGCCGGCGAGGTGCCCGGAAGCGCACCGGCCGCCGGCCGCCCCGGACGGGCCGGGACGGCGCCTTGCGCGCCGCCCAGTCATCCCGCCGCGCCAGGCGCAGCAACTCGGGGTTCACCTGGGCCCGGCGCTGATCGGACGGCCCGGGACCGGCCCCGTCCCGATCCGCGGGCGCCCCGCCGGCGGATCCGCGGCGGGACCTGGTCCCGTTGCCGGGGCCGGACTCGATGAACAGGTCGTAGAGCCGCCCGGCGGCCAGCATGTGCTGCCACAGCGGGACGGGCCGGTGCTCGTCCACGATCACCGTGGTCCCGCCGCGGACCTGGGCCAGCCAGTCGCCGAACTCCTCGGCGTTGCTCACCGTGGCGGACAGCGCGACCACCTGGACGGAGTCCGGCAGGTGGATGATCACTTCTTCCCAGACCGCGCCGCGCAGGCGGTCCGCCAGGTAGTGCACCTCGTCCAGGACCACGTAGGCCAGGCCGGACAGGGTGGGCGAGCCGGCGTAGAGCATGTTGCGCAGCACCTCGGTGGTCATCACGACCACCGGCGCCTCGCCGTTGATGCTGTTGTCCCCGGTGAGCAGGCCGACCTGGCCGGCCCCGTACCGGCGGACCAGGTCGTTGTACTTCTGGTTGGACAGGGCCTTGATCGGCGTGGTGTAGAAGCACTTGCGGCCCTCGGCCAGGGCCAGGTGCACGGCGAACTCGCCGATGACCGTCTTGCCGGAGCCGGTCGGCGCGGCGACGAGCACGCCGTGCCCGCCGTCCAGGGCCTGGCAGGCGCGCCGCTGGAAGTCGTCAAACGCGAAGTCGTAGAGCCCCTGGAACGCGGCGAACTCGGCTCCGTCCTCGCTCCGCTGCCTGAAAGCGGCATAGCGCTGCGCCGGGCTAGCAGGCGTTGACATACCACCCAGCCTAGGTGAACGCGCCGGCCAGCAGTGCTAAGGCCTCAGCCGCCAGGGCTCAGGGCTCAGCGGTGGTCGGAGTCGACCGGGTCAGGGTCGTCCAGCGGGGCCACTTCGTCGTCAGCCAGGCCCTCGTACAGCGCGGCCCGGTTGGCCCGGCGCCGGTCGTTCATCCAGATGAGCAGCTCGGCCGCCTCGACCAGGATCACGCAGGGGCCCGCGAGCAGGAGCATGGTGAGCGGGTCGGGGCTCGGCGAGGCGATGCCGGCGAACACGAACACGCCAAAGATGATGAGCCGGCGCCACTTACGGAAGAACTCGTGGGTGAGGACGCCGGCCACGTTGAGCATCAGCACCAGCAGCGGCAGTTCGAAGGCCAGCCCGAAGCCGAGCACCATGCCGAAGAAGTAGCCGAGGTAGGTGGAGACCGGGGGCAGGTTGAGGACACCGGTCGGAGTCAGGCCGAGCAGGTACGCCAGGCCCCGGCTCATCGCGAAGTATGCGATTCCGGCGCCGACCAGGAACAACGGGGCCGCGACGCCCACGAAGGCGTAGGTCCAGCGCTTCTCCCGCCGGTACAGCCCCGGCGCGACGAAGGCCCAGATCTGGTAGAGCCAGATCGGGCTGGTGACGACCAGCCCGAAGAAGAACGCGACCTCCAGGCGCAGCATGAACGGGGCGAGGACGCTGTTCAGGACCAGCTGGTGACCGATGCCGTAGCAGCCGGTGTGGCCGTGGATCTTGGCCGTGCAGAATGGGCGCTCGATGAGGTGCCACACCGGTTCGAAGAACACCAGCCCCACGGCGGTGCCCACGATCAGGGCCAGCGCGATCTTGACGACCCGGTTCCGCAGCTCGCGGATGTGGTCGATCAGCGACATCCGGCCTTCCGGATCCGCTCCCTCGGCCGCCCGGACGCGCGCGCTCAGGACGCGCGCCCCCTTGACCGTGTCACCCAGCTTTGCCATGGCAGCCTACGGACGCAGGCCCGGCTCAGCTGGCCGGGGTGTGCTGCGTGCCGGCCGCCGGGGCGCCACTGACCTTCGCTGCCTCCGCCGCGGACGTCTTGGCCTGAAGGTCACGGACCTGCTGCTGCAGCTGGTCGACCTGCACCTGGGTGGGCTGGCTCGTGATCGCCGGGGCCGGCTTGTCCTTCTCCGGCGTCTCCTCATGCCCGTGCAGATCCGTGACCTCGGTCTTCAGGATGCGCATCGACTTACCGAGGGACCGGGCCGCGTCCGGCAGCTTCTTGGAGCCGAAGAGCACGATCAGCACCACGGCGACAATGAGGATCTTCCACGGGCTGTCGAACAGGTCGCCAATCATTTCCGCCCTCTTCACCGGGAACGCGCGTCCCGCGCTTGGGTCACTATGAGGAAAACACTACACGCTAGACCTTCGTACCGGGCTGAGGCACGGATTGGCCAGGTAGCAGCCGCCGCGCCCGATGCGTCAAGAATACTGCGCCAGCGCGGCCGACGCATCCTCCCGGACCCGGGCACCTAGCTCGGCCGGGGCCACGATCCGGCCGTTTTCCCCCAGCCGCAGGGCCAGCCGCCGGACCCAGCCCGGGTCCGGGGTGCGCAGCGTGACCCGGAGCCGCCCGTCACCGAGTTCCTCGGTGGTGTCGCAGGGGTAGTACTCCGCGACCCACCGGCCGAGCGGGGCGAGATCGATGATCACGTTGAGGTCCTCGGCGGACGGCCGGAACAGTCCCTGGTCCAGGTCCTTTGGCTCGGCGTCCGCGGGCACCTCGGCCGCCACCTCGAGGACGTCCAGGGCCAGCACCCGGTCGAGGCGGAACAGCCGGACCGCCTCCGCCCGGCGGCACCAGCCCTCCAGGTAGGTACGGCCCTCCACGATCAGCAGCCGCATCGGGTCCACGTCGCGCTCGGTGGCCTCGTCCCGGCCCGGGACGTAATACGACATATGCACCCGCCTGCGGCGGCCCAGGGCGTCCCGGAGCTGGTCCAGGACGGCCTGCTGAGCGATCTTGTCCACCTGGATGGCCACCTGGGTGCTCGGCGTGGCGGCCTCCCCGGCCGCCGCTTCGAGCTTGGCGATGGTGCGGTTCAGGGCCTGCCCTCCGTCCAGCCCGGGCATCGCGGCGACCTGGCCGATCTCGGCCAGCATCCGCAACGCCACGAGCAGCGCGCTGGCCTCGTCCACGGCGAGCCGCAGCGGCCGGTCCATCGACTCCGCCTGGCTGACCTCGATCTCGCCGCCCTCGTAGGACAGGTCGATCGGGCAGTAGGGATCGGGCGAGCGGAGCTCCACGCACCACAGCAGGTTGAGGTCGTCCACCAGTTCACGCTCGCTGACCCCGAAGGCCGCGGCGGTCTCAGCCAGCCCGACCACCTTCCGGCTGACCACGTAGGGCACCAGGGCCAGCAGCCGCTGCAGGCGGGTGGTGCTGGTCCCCGCGCTGCTGCGCGGCGCCGCGTTCACGCCAGCGCCCCCTTCAGCTGGGTAATGACGGCCTCCCGGAGGTCGGCGGGCTCGAGCGCGACCACATCCGTGCCGAATGACGCGAGGTGCTCGGCGAACCAGCCTACGTCCGAGAATGGGACGCTGATCGTGTCCCAGCCGCCCGTGCTCCCCGGGCCACTGCCCATGCTGTCCGGAAGACCCGTGGGGTCAGGAACAGCAGTGGCGTAGCGGCGGATCCCGTACCCGGCCCCCTGGCGCACCCGCAGGACCGCAGCCCGCTGCTGGGCCGGCGGCTGGGTATCCCACTCACGCACGGTCTCCCGGACATCGGTACCCTCCGGCACGATCACCGAGCCGGCCGGGCCGGTGAACCGCACCTCCCCCTCGATGCGGCTGAGCCGGAACACCCGCGCCGCGTCCCGGTCGGTGTCGTGCCCGGCCACGTACCAGCGGCCGTGCCGGTTCACCACCCCCCACGGCTGGAGGTGGCGCTGCTGGGGTTCGCTCCGCCCGGCCGCGCGGTAGGCGAACGTGACCGGCCGCCGGTCCCGCACCGCCTCCCATAGCGGGCCGAAGGCCGCCTCGCCGGCCAGCAGCCGCGGCTCGATGCCGGGCTGGGCCGTCTCCTCCCCCGAGGCGTCCACCCCGGCCGCCCGGAGCTTGAGCAGGGCACCTGCGGCGGCCCCGGCCAGCTCGGCCTGCCGCCAGACCCGGGCGGCCAGGGACAGCACCGCCGCCTCATCTGGCTCGAGCCGGATCTCCGGCAGCACGTAGGCCTGCCGCGGGATGCGGTAGCCCGCCTCGTCGTCGCCCGGTGAATTGAAACCCGTCTCCAGCGGGATGCCCAGCTCCCGGAGTTCTTCCTTGTCCCGCTCGAACATCCGCTTGAACGCCTCGAAGGACTCCGGGTAACCGGGCACGGCCGCGCGGATCTGCACCGCGGTCAGGTACCGCGGGCTGGACAGCAGGCAGACCACCAGGCCCAGCAGCCGCTCCGTCTTCCGTCGTGACATTCCCGTTCCTCGCCGCTCCCAGCCTCAGTCAGCCGGTACCTGACGCTACCCTGCGAAGGTGATCAGGTGGCGCAGTGGCGTCGTTTTGGCGGTGCGCCGGGAATGGCGCGGCGCGGTCGAACTGGACGTATCCACCAGCGAGGGCACTATCCGGGCCCTCGCCTACCCGGAGCTGACCGGCCGGCCCGGACCCGGTGACCGGCTGCTGCTGAACACGAGCGCGCTCGCACTCGGCCTGGGGACCGGCGGCTACGCGCTGGTGGTGGCGCTGCCCGACCGGCTCCCTGCGGATCCGGCGGGTCCGGGCCACCTGGTGAAGGCGCGCTACACGCCGCTGCAGGCCACCGTGCTCGGGGCTGACGAGCAGGACTCACCCCACCACGAGGTGCTGCGCGCCGCTGACGACATCGGCGGGGTGCCCGTGGTGATCGCCGACCTGCACTCGGCGCTGCCGGCCGTGCTGGCCGCGCTGCGCGCCCCGCTGGCTGACGCCACCGGGCCGCCCGCCGCGGTGTACGTGATGCTCGACGGCGGCGCGCTGCCCGCGTGGTTTTCCCGGACCTCCGCCGGTCTGCGGGAAGCGGGCTGGCTGCGCGGGACGGTGACCGTCGGCCAGTCCTTCGGCGGTGACCTCGAAGCGGTCACCCTGCACACCGGGTTGCTGGCCGCCCGGCACGTCCTGGGCGCCGACGTCATCGTCGTGGCCCAGGGGCCTGGCAACCTGGGCACCGGAACCCGGTGGGGCTTCTCGGGGGTGGCCTGCGGCGAGGCGGTGAACGCGGCCGCGGTCCTGGGCGGCCGCCCGGTCGCCTCGCTGCGGGTCAGCCAGGCTGACCCGCGGGAACGCCATTACGGCGTGTCCCACCACAGCCTGACCTCCTACGGGCGCGTCGCGCTGGCCCGGGCGGATGTGGTCGTGCCCGAGCTGCCGGGGGCGTTCGGCGCCCGGGTGGCGGCGCAGGCGGCCGGGCTGGCGGGCCGGCACACGCTGGTGAGCGTGAGCACCGACGGCCTGGACGGGGCGCTGCGCGGCTGCCCGGTGCCGCTGTCCAGCATGGGCCGCGGCCTGGACGAGGACCTGGCCTACTTCCTGGCCGCGGCCGCGGCCGGGCGGCACGCGGCCGCGCTGCTGGGGCGTCCCCCGGCGGGGCCAGCGCCCGGCGGGCCCGCTGGCCAGGACACCGCCAGGCGGTCGGCACCGGGGGCAGCGGAACAATAAGGAACGAGGCATCGGGCGAATCCGGTACCCGGACGAGTGGGAGAGGCTGTCCGGTTCCCGGGCCAGGACCGCTGACCAGCAGCGGGCCCGCCGCGACGGGCGGTTCCGGGCCCCCGATCCCGGAGCCGGAACCGCCCCCTGGTCAGCCCGCCGAGGACGGGCTGATCGCGCCGAGGATGTCCACCACGAACACCAGCGTGTCCGTGCCCTTGATCCCGGCCTGGGAACTGCCGGTCTTCCCGTAACCCTCGGCGGGCGGGACGATCAGCATCACCCGGCTGCCCACGGTCTGCCCGATGAGGCCCTTGTCCCAGCCCGTGATGACCTGGCTGGGCGTGGCGCCGATCGTGAAGCCGAACGGCTCACCCCGCGACCATGAGGAGTCGAAGACCTTGCCGGTCCGCCAGATCACGCCCACGTACTGGCTGACGACGGTCTGGCCCTTGGTCACCGCCGGGCCGCTTCCCTTGACCAGGGTCTTGGTCACCAGCGTGGTGGGCGGCTTCGCGGACTTCGGGATGGTGATGGTCGGGGCCGCCCCGGACTTGACCGCGACGCTGGGCAGGGAGCCGCCACCGCTGGACACCTTGCTGCCTGAGGCGGACGCGTTGTTCGGGAACTCCTTGATCATGTCCACCACGAACACCAGGGTGTCGTTCGCGGTCACCCCGGCCTGGGAGTTCCCGGACTTGCCGTAGCCCTGGGCGGGCGGGATGACGGCCAGCACCCGGCTGCCCATCTTCTTGCCCTGCAGGGCGGTCTCCAGCCCGGGCAGCAGCTGCCCGCTGAACAGGGCCGGGCTCTTGGTCTGGAACGTGCTCTCGGCGAGCTTGTGCGTCTTGCCGCTCCAGATATAGACGGCGTAGTTCCCGACGAAGGCGTCGGTCTTGGTCAGCGCCGGGCCGTTCCCCGCGATCAGGGTCTTGACGGCCAGTGCCTTCCCGGCCGTCACAGTGGGGATGGTGACCGTCGGATTAGTGCCGAACTGCCCCTTCACCGAGACGGAGGGGCTGGACGAGGACGTGGCTGAGCCGCATCCGGCCAGGGCCAGCATGGCCAGCAGCGGGACGGACAGCAGGGCGGCAATGCGTCGCATAGAAAGGAAACCTTGTCATCTCCGAGGGTGAAGCGACGCCAGCCTACCGGCAACAACTAACCGCGGTGCGCAGGTTCCACGGCCAGGCCATTACGGTACGAGGACCAATCCGTGAGAAACGGGCGCCTCACCGGAACGCACACCAGCCCGGCCTGCACATCACCGGAAAAGGCCCGCCGCGCGATAGTCAGGAAACTCTCAGCTACATCCCCGCGATGAGCTTCTCCACCCGCTCAGCTGCATGCTCACGATGAGCTTCTCCGCCCGCTCAGCTACATGCCTGCGATGAGCTTCTCCACCCGCTCATCGACGGCCCGGAACGGGTCCTTGCAGAGCACCGTCCGCTGCGCCTGGTCGTTGAGCTTGAGGTGGACCCAGTCCACGGTGAAGTCACGGCGCCGCTCCTGGGCGCGGCGGATGAACTCGCCGCGCAGCCGGGCCCGGGTGGTCTGCGGCGGGACCGACTTGGCCTCGAAGATGTCGATGTCCCGCGCGGTCCTGGCCACCGCCCCGCGCCGCTGCAGCAGGTAGTACAGGCCACGGCCACGGTGCACGTCGTGGTAGGCCAGGTCGAGCTGGGCGACCCGGGGCGAGGACAGCGGCAGGTCGTGCTTGCCGCGGTACCGCTCGATCAGCTGGTACTTGGTGATCCAGTCGATCTCGCGGTCGACCAGGCCGAAGTTGCCGGTGTCCACCGCGTGCAGGGTGCGCTCCCACAGGTCGAGCACCCGCTGGGTGATCGCGTCAGCGCCGCGGCGGTCGGTGAAGTCCTTGGCCTTGGCCAGGTACTCACGCTGGATGTCCAGCGCGCTGGCCTCCCGCCCGTTGGCCAGCCGGACCCGGCGGCGGCCGGTCATGTCGTGGCTGACGTCCCGGATGGCCCGGATCGGGTTCTCCAGGGTCAGGTCCCGCATCACCGTGCCGGCCTCGACCATGCGCAGCACCAGGTCGGTCGCACCGACCTTGAGCAGCATGGTCGTCTCGCTCATGTTGGAGTCGCCGACGATCACGTGCAGCCGCCGGAACCGCTCCGCGTCCGCATGCGGCTCGTCCCGGGTGTTGATGATCGGCCGGGACCGGGTCGTGGCGGAGGACACACCTTCCCAGATGTGCTCGGCGCGCTGGCTGACGCAGTACACCGCGCCCCGGGGGGTCTGCAGCACCTTGCCTGCCCCGCAGATGACCTGCCGGGTGACCAGGAACGGGATCAGGATGTCGGCCAGCCGCCCGAACTCGCCATGCCGGCCGACCAGGTAGTTCTCGTGGCATCCGTAGGAGTTGCCGGCCGAGTCGGTGTTGTTCTTGAACAGGTAGATGTCCCCGGCGATGCCCTCTTCACGGAGCCGCCGGTCCGCATCCACCAGCAGGCCTTCCAGGATCCGCTCGCCGGCCTTGTCGTGCACCACCAGGTCGAGGATGTTGTCGCACTCAGGGGTGGCGTACTCGGGGTGGCTGCCCACATCGAGGTAGAGCCGGGCGCCGTTGCGCAGGAACACGTTACTGCTCCGGCCCCACGAAACCACGCGGCGGAAGAGGTACCTGGCTACCTCGTCCGGGGACAGCCGCCGGCTGCCGCGGAAGGTGCAGGTGACCCCGTATTCGTTCTCAAGCCCGAAGATTCGTCTGTCCATGGTCGCTCACCAGACCCTACGGCACGGCCGCGGGCACCCGCACCAGGTGGGGTGGGTCCGCGAACGTGTCGCGGGCCGGCTCTGCACGCCCTGGGCCATCGGTCGGCGGGTCACCAGTTGACGGCGATGTACTTGGTCTCGGTGAACTCCAGCAGCCCGTCATGGCCTCCCTCACGGCCGATCCCGGACTGTTTCACCCCGCCGAACGGCGCCGCCGGGTCGGAGACCACGCCGCGGTTGATGCCGATCATCCCGGCTTCCAGGGCCTCGGCCACCCGGAGAGAACGGCGCAGGTCCCGGGTGTAGACGTAAGAGACCAGGCCGTATTCGGTGTTGTTGGCCCAGGAGACCGCCTCGGACTCCGAGCCGAACCGGACGATCGGGGCGACCGGGCCGAAGATCTCCTCGTCCAGGATGCCCGCGCCGGGCGGCACGTTGTCCAGCACGGTGGGAGCGTAGAAGTAGCCGCGGCGGTCCGGGGCGGAACCGCCGGTGACCACCCGGCTGCCCGCGCTGGTGGCCTCGTCCACCAGGCTGGCCACCTTGGACCGGGTGTCCTCGTTGACCAGCGGGCCCAGCTCGGTGCCCTCATCCAGGCCGGGGCCGACCTTGAGCGCCTCGAGGCGGGCCGCGAACGCGGCGGTGAACTCGTCGGCCACGGCCTCGTGCACGTAGAAGCGGTTGGCGGCGGTGCACGCCTCCCCGCCGTTGCGCATCTTGGCCAGGAACGCGCCGTCCAGGGCCGCGCTGATGTCGGCATCCTCGAAGATCAGGAAGGGGGCGTTGCCGCCCAGTTCCATGGAGCAGTTGATCACGCTGTTGGCCGCGGCCTTCAGCAGCACCCGGCCGACCTCGGTGGACCCGGTGAAGGACAGCTTGCGGACCCGGGGATCGGCCAGCACGGTCTCACTGAACCGGCTCGCCGAGGAGGTGGTCACCACATTGACCACGCCGTCCGGCACCCCCGCCTCGCCGAGGATCTCCGCCACCGCCAGCGCGGTGAGCGGGGTCTCCTTGGCGGGCTTGAGCACCACGGTGCAGCCGGCCGCCAGGGCCGGCCCGATCTTCCGGGTGGCCATCGCGGCCGGGAAGTTCCACGGGGTGATGAGCACGCTCACGCCCACCGGCTGCCGGGTGACCAGGATGCGGTTGGCGCCGGACGGGGCGGTGAGCACCGAGCCCTCGATCCGGACCGCCTCCTCGGCGTACCAGCGGAAGAACTCGGCCGCGTAGATCACCTCGCTGCGCGCGTCCGGCAGCGCCTTGCCGTTCTCCAGGACCATCAGCCTGGCCAGCGCGTCGGACCTGGCGATCATCAGCGACCAGGCGCGGCGCAGGCATTCGGCCCGCTCCCGGGGCGCGGTCGCGGCCCAGCCGGGCAGGGCGGCTGAGGCGGCACTGACCGCGTCCAGCGTGTCCTCGGCGGTGCCGTCGGCCACTTCCGCGATGATCTGCTCGGTGGCCGGGTCGGTCACGCCGATCAGCCCGCCGTCGCGGCCCTTGGTCCACTGGCCGCCGATGAGCAGCCCGGTGGGTACATCGATCCCAGTCGTGGCGGCCAGGTCCGACGTTGTGGTCACTCGTCCTCCAAGGTCATCCGTACCTCGCACACATCCCCGACACTACCGCGCATATCACGCTGGCCCATCGCCCGGCTCCGGCGATGGAGGCCACGATGTACAGCCCGATTCAACGTATGTACAGTGTGGCTGTCAAGAGGGGATCCCTGTGATCGAGGTGACTCGCCAGTCGTTATGGGACCGCCATGACCGGGGCGGTTTTCGACCCCGGGACAGAACTCGGGCCCCGGCTGCGCCGGGTCCGCGAGGATCGCGGCCTGTCCGCGCGGGAGCTGGCCCGCCGGATCAGCTGCTCCCCCAGCCTCATCTCCCAGATCGAGCGGGGCGTCTCGGTCCCCTCGGTGGGCATGCTGTACGCGCTGGCCAGCGAACTGCGGGCGTCCATGGACTTCCTGTTCGGCGTGATCCCGTCGGGCGAGCTGACCATGACCGCGCACGGCGGCGGCCGGGCGCGGGACGCGGCTGGGACGGGCGACGGGGCGGCCGCGGGCTGGCCGGCGGGGCACGGGATCGTCCAGCGGGCGGGCGCCCGGCGCACCATCGACCTGGCCAGCGGGGTCCGCTGGGAACGGCTCACGCCGGGCGCGGATGACCGGGTGGACTTCCTGGAGGTCGTCTACGAGCCCCGCAGTGATCCGGCCGGCACCGGCGGGGCCCTGCGCCACGACGGCTACGAATACGGGCTCATCGTGAGCGGGACGCTGCAGGCGCGGGTGGGATTCGAGAGCTACGAGCTCGGCGAGGGTGACTCGATCGCGTTCGACTCGGCCACCCCGCACGAGTACTGGAACCCGACCCCGGCGGAGGTTCGCGCGGTCTGGGCGGTGGTGCACGCCTACCCGGCCGTGCTTAGGAGCTGAGTGCTTAGGGCCTGAGTGCTCAGGGGCTGAGTTCCCGGGATTGAGCGCCTAGGGGGTCACGCCGTCATCGGGGCTGGCCGCCTCGCCCGGCTGCGGCTCGTCGGCACCCGGCGCCGGGCTGGCCGGGCCTGCTCCCTCGCCGCCGGCCGCCTCGGCCAGCAGCAGCTCCAGCCGCGCGCCGGTCAGCCGCCGGAACGTCCGGTGCACCCGGTCCCGGGCCAGGATGCCCACTTCCAGCTGGCTGGCGCTCAGCTCGGTCCCCTCGCCGTTGCCCTGGCCGTTGCCCTGCCCGGCCAGGCCGGCGATCGCGGCGCCCAGCGCCCGGACGAGCGGGAGCTCGTCCGCGTAGTGGTCCTTGAGCACGGCCGCCACCTGATCGGCCTGGCCGCCCATGGCCACGAAGCCATGTTCCTCGGCCACCGAGCCGTCGAACGTGATCCGGTAGATCTGGTCCGAGGCCGGTGACTCGCCGACCTCCGCGACCACCAGCTCGACCTCGAACGGCTTGTTGCTCTCGGTGAAGAACTGGCCGAGGATCTGCGCGTACCAGTTGGCCAGGCCGCGCGCGGTGACGTCGCTGCGGTCGTACTGATACCCGGTGTAGTCCGCGTACCGGACCCCGGCCTTGCGCAGGTTCTCGAACTCGTTGTACCGGCCCACCGCCGCAAACGCGATGCGGTCATAGATCTCGCTGATCTTGTGCAGCGCGCTGGACGGGTTCGGCGCCACGAACAGGATGCCCCCGTCGTACTGGATCACCACCCCGCTGCGGCCACGGGCGATGCCCTTCCGGGCGTAATCCGCCTTATCTTTCATCGCCTGTTCTGGCGAGACGTAGAACGGCATACTCACCGCAGCTTTACCCCTACTCGTAACGGCGCTACTCGGAATGGCGCTGGTCAGGCGGGAACGCGGGTCACCCGCGCCAGCCGGCTTACGGGGTCACGGGAGGCAGCGGGGCCACTGGCCCCGAGGGCTCCCTCGTCCGTTCTTCCACCACGGCCCGGGCGTACTCCCCGGACTCGGCATCCGACAGGCGGCGGAACCCGTCGGCGGTGATCATGGCCACCACCGGGTAGATCTGCCGGGCCACGTCCGGGCCGCCGGTCGCCGAGTCGTCGTCGGCCGCGTCGTAGAGCGCCTGCATGCAGGCCATCACCACTTCCCGGTCGGACAGGCTCTCGGTGTAGAGCTTCTTCAGCGACCCCTTGGCGAATATCGACCCGGACCCGATCGAGTGGTAGGGGCGCTCTTCGTACCGGCCGCCGGCCACGTCATAGCTGAAGATCCGGCCCCGGCCGGCGTCCTCGTCGTAACCGGCGAACAGCGGGACGACCACCAGCCCCTGCAGGGCCGCACCCATGTTGCCGCGCACGAACGCGGACAGCCGGTTCGCCTTGCCCTCCAGGGACAGCGTCCGGCCCTCGAGTTTCTCGTAGTGCTCCAGTTCCAGCTGGAACAGCCGGACCAGCTCCAGGCCGATCCCGGCGACGCCCGCGATGCCCACGCAGGAGAAATCGTCGCTGCGGAATACCTTCTCGATATCCCGCTGAGCGATCATGTTGCCCGCCGTGGACCGGCGGTCACCGGCCATCACCACGCCGCCGTCGAAACGGGCAGCCACGATCGTGGTCCCGTGCGGCAGGTAAGGGCCCGCGCCCTCGCCGGCCGGCCCGGAGGCGCCCCCGGCCGCGGCGGCGCCAGAGGCGCCGCCCAGCTGGGCGGCAGCGGCCGCCCCGGCGCCGGGGAGCGTCTCTGGTGCGCACGAAGCGACCAGATCAGCGAACGACGATGTGCCAGCGTCCATGCACGCCGCAATGAACCTTCCGGCAAAGAAGCCAGAACCCACGCCTAGTCCTCCCGGTTAGTCCGCCCGCTACCTGACCCTGACCCTACTGCGGGCCAGGCACCCGCCGCGCGTGCGGCTTGTCAGCCTAGGGCGAACCCGGCGGGGCCGGCGCCCGGGTACGCCCCGCGGCCAGCAGCCGTCACTGGCCGCCCTTCTGCACGTATGACCGCACGAACTCCTCGGCGTTCTCCTCGAGCACCTCGTCGATCTCGTCGAGGATCGCGTCCACGTCGTCGGCGAGCTTCTCTTGGCGCTCCTTGACGTCGCCCGAGGCCTGCGGCTCCGCTTCCTCGGTCTCCTCGCTGCGCTTAGAGGCCTGCCGCTGACCGCCAGTGTCCTTCGTCGCCATGCCCGAAACCTCCGTGCTACAGGGTCGTCCTCGGCTTAACCGTATCCTCGCCTGCCGACGGCCTGTCCAACCCTGAAATCGGGCATCGGGATCAGGCGGCTCAATAATGCCCGTCCGGGCGGGTCCCGGTCCCCCGCCGCCGGGGCGGTGATCACGCAGCCGCGGCGGCGCTCAGGCTCCCGGACCAGGGGCCTGGGGTGGTCAGTCCTGGCCGGTCAGCGCGGCGACCAGCTCCGCCGCGGTCCGGCACCGGTCCAGCAGGCCGCCCACGTGCGCCTTGGTTCCGCGGAGCGGCTCCAGGGTCGGCACCCGCTGCAGCGATTCCCGCCCGGGTATATCGAAGATCACCGAATCCCAGGAGGCGGCGGCCACCGACTCCGGGTACTGCTGCAGGCAGCGGCCGCGGAAGTAGGCCCGGGTATCTTCCGGCGGGGAGTCGATGGCCCGGATCACGTCCGCCTCGGAGACGAGGCGGGCGATCCGGCCCCGCGCGGCGAGCCGGTTGTACAGGCCGCGGTCCGGCCGGACGTCGGAGTACTGCAGGTCCACCAGCTGGAGCCGGGGGTGCCCCCAGGCCAGCCCGTCCCGGGTCCGGTAGCCCTCGAGCAGCTCCAGCTTGACCACCCAGTCCAGCTCACGGGACAGCTGCATCGGGTCCTCGGCCAGCCGGGTGAGCACGGATTCCCACCGGGTGAGCACGTCCGCGGTCATCTCGTCCACGTCGGAACCGAACTTGTCCTCGGTGTACTTGCGGGCCAGTTCCAGGTACTCCATCTGGAGCTGCACCCCGGTCATCTTCCGGCCGTCCCGCAACGTGAGCTGATGACGGCAGGTGGGGTCGTGCGAGATGGCCCGGAGCTCGGCCACCGGCGACTCGACCGACAGGTCACCCCCGAGGAACTTGTCCTCGATCATGGCCAGGACCAGCGCGGTGGTGCCGAGCTTGAGGTACGTGCTGACCTCGCTCATGTTGGCGTCACCGATGATCACATGCAGCCGGCGGTATTTCTCCGGGTCCGCGTGCGGTTCATCCCGGGTGTTGATGATGGGCCGCTTCAGCGTGGTTTCCAGGCCCACCTCGACCTCGAAGAAGTCGGCCCGCTGGCTGATCTGGAAGCCGTCGTCGCGGCCGTCCGCGCCCAGGCCGACCCGCCCGGCCCCGCAGACCACCTGCCTGGACACGAAGAACGGGGTGAGGTGCCGGACGATGTCCGCGAACGGCGTCGCCCGGCGCATCAGGTAGTTCTCGTGGCAGCCGTAGGAGACGCCCTTGTTGTCGGTGTTGTTCTTGTAGAGCTGGATCGGGGCGCTGCCCGGCACGGTGGCGGCCCGGGCGGCCGCCTCGGCCATGACCCGCTCCCCCGCCTTGTCCCAGATGACCGCGGCGAGCGGGTTGGTGCACTCCGGCGCCGAGTACTCAGGGTGCGCGTGGTCCACGTACAGCCGGGCCCCGTTGGTCAGTATCACGTTGGCCAGGCCGAGGTCCTCGTCGGTCAGCTGGGTGGCATCGGCTGACTCCCGGGCCAGGTCGAACCCGCGCGCGTCCCGCAGCGGGTTCTCCTCCTCGAAATCCCACCGGGCCCGCCGGGCGCGGGCCGAGGTGGCCGCCTGGTAGGCGTTGACGACCTGGGAGGAAGTGACCATGGCATTCGCCCCAGGCTGACCGGGGACCGAGATGCCGTACTCGGTCTCGGTCCCCATCACCCGCCGCACGCTCATATCAGGCAGCCTAGTGCCGCCCGGCCGGGCGCGGGACGGGTGACCCGCCGCGCACGCCCGGCGCGATACCAGTGACGGGCCGGGCAGCTGGAGAAAGCGCCACTGCGCCTGCCCAGGTCAGAGGTACTGCCCAGTATTGGCCACCGTGTCGATGGAACGCCCGGCCTCGGTGCCCTGCTTGCCGGAAACCAGGGTCCGGATGTACACGATCCGCTCGCCCTTCTTGCCGGAGATGCGGGCCCAGTCGTCCGGGTTGGTGGTGTTCGGCAGGTCCTCGTTCTCGCTGAACTCATCCACGCAGGCGGTGAGCAGGTGGATGATGCGCATGCCCTTCTGCCCCGTGTCGAGGAACTCCTTGATGGCCATCTTCTTGGCCCGGGCCACGATGTTCTCGATCATCGCCCCGGAGTTGAAGTCCTTGAAGTACAGGACTTCCTTGTCCCCGTTGGCGTAGGTGACCTCGAGGAACCGGTTCTCCTCGGTCTCGCTGTACATGCGTTCCACGACCCGCTGGATCATGGCGTCCACCGTGGCCTCCCGGGACGACCCGTGCTCGGCCAGGTCGTCGGGGTGCAGCGGCAGCTCGGTGAGCACGTACTTGGAGAAGATGTCCTTGGCCGCCTCAGCGTCCGGGCGCTCGATCTTGATCTTCACGTCGAGCCGGCCGGGCCGCAGGATGGCCGGGTCGATCATGTCCTCCCGGTTGGAGGCCCCGATCACGATGACGTTCTCCAGACCCTCCACGCCGTCGATCTCGCTGAGCAGCTGGGGCACGATCGTGTTCTCCACGTCGCTGGAGACGCCGGACCCGCGGGTCCGGAAGATCGAGTCCATCTCGTCGAAGAACACGATGACCGGCATGCCCTCGCTGGCCTTCTCCCGGGCGCGCTGGAACACCAGCCGGATGTGCCGCTCGGTCTCACCGACGTACTTGTTCAGCAGCTCCGGGCCCTTGATGTTGAGGAAGAAGCTCTTGCCTTCCTTGGCCTGGCCGTCCCGGCCCTGGCCGGCCTTGGCGGAGCCCGCCTCCTCCGGGGCCTCCTCCTCGCCACTCGCCGCCCGCGCGGCCGCGGTCCGGGCCGCCACCTGCTTGGCCAGGGAGTTGGCGACCGCCTTGGCGATCAGCGTCTTGCCGCATCCCGGCGGCCCGTACAGCAGCACGCCCTTGGGCGGCCGCAGCTGGTGCTCACGGAACAGGTCCGCGTGCAGGTAGGGGAGCTCCACCGCGTCCCGGATCTGGACGATCTGCGAGCTGAGGCCACCGATATCGGAGTAGGTGATATCCGGCACTTCCTCGAGGATGAGCTCCTCGACCTCGGCCTTGGGGATGCGCTCGTAGACATAGCCAGAGCGCGGCTCGAGGAGCAGCGAGTCGCCGGCCCGCAGGACCGAGTCGCGCAGCGGCTCGGCCAGCCGGACGACGCGCTCCTCGTCGGCGTGCGAGATGACCAGGGCCCGGTCGCCGTCCTCGAGGAGTTCCTTGAGCATGACGACCTCGCCCACGGTCTCGTATCCCTGGGCGATGACCACGTTGAGGGCCTCGTTCAGCACTACTTCCTGGCCGGGGCGCAGCTTCTCGAGCTCGACCGCCGGGCTGACGCTGACGCGCATCTTCCGGCCGCCGGTGAACACGTCGGCGGTGCCGTCCTCGCACGCCTCCAGGAAGACGCCGAACCCGGAGGGCGGCTGGGCCAGCCGGTCGACTTCCTCCTTGAGCGCCACGATCTGGTCGCGCGCTTCGCGGAGCGTATCGGCCAGCCGCTCGTTCTGGCCCGTGACCGAAGCCAGGCCGGCTTCGGTCTCACGCAGGCGCTCCTCGAGCAGGCGGACATGCCTGGGCGAATCGGCCAGCCGCCGCCTCAGCACTGCCACCTCCTCCTCGAGGAAGGAGATCTGCGTGGTGAGGCCCTGAACCTGGTCATCGTGCCGCGGTGTGCGCGATCCTTCATCCCGAGTGGCCACGCCCCCACCCCCTTCCGAGAGCAGACTTCACTTAGACCCTACCTATCCGAGGCCCTGGCGTAACCTCGCGCCGCCTGCCGCTGACATTCTCACTGATCAGACTCTTCCCGGGAACCCTTCGCGGGCCTGCGCCTTCGCGGTGGTGCGGTGATTCCCTCGGCGAGCCGCCGTGCCGTGATGAGAAATCCGGTGTGGCCCACCATCCGGTGCTCCGGCCGCACCGCCAGCCCGTCAACGTGCCAGCCGCGGACCATCGACTCCCAGGCGGCAGGCTCGTCGAAGCTGGACTGCTCCCGGATCGACTCCACCGTCCGGGACAGCTGGGTGACGGTCGCAACGTAGCAGCACAGCACTCCGCCGGGGATGAGCACCTCGGCTGCCAAGCGCGCGAACTCCCATGGCGCCAGCATGTCCAGTACCACCCGGTCGAAACTATCCGCAGGCCCGATGGGCTCGTCCGGGACCTCAGGCCCGGCGGCGCTGTCCGCCCCGGCTCCCTCGCCGGTGACCTCCATCAGGTCCCCGACCCGGAGTTGCCAGGCGGCATGCGGGCCGCCGAAGAACCGCTCGACGTTGTCCCGCGCGATCTCGGCGAAGTCCGGCCGCCGCTCGTACGAGACCAGCAGCCCGTCCTCCCCCACGCTGCGCAGCAGCCAGCAGGACAGCGCACCCGAACCCGCTCCCGCCTCCAGCACCCGGGCCCCCGGGAAGACGTCGGCCAGCGCGATGATCTGCGCCGCATCCTTCGGGTAGACGACGGCGGCGCCGCGGGCCATGGACAGCGTGAAGTCGGCCAGCAGCGGCCGGAGCGCCACGTACGGCGTCCCGCCGGAGGATTTCACCACGGTGCCTTCCGGGGCGCCGATGAGGTCGTCATGGGCCAGCCCGCCCCGGTGGGTGTGGAACGTGCGTCCCTCCGCGAGGAGCACCGTGTGCTTCCGGCCCTTGGGGTCGGTGAGCTGTACCTGGTCTCCTGGGGCGAACGGGCCGCGGCGCTGACGGATCACGCCCGCCAGAGTAGCCGTGCCCCGGCGTGCCGCGGCCGTGTGCAGGACGCCCGGCCGCCAGACGGCGCCCCGGAGGGCGACGGCCATGAGCCAGACGGCGCCCTGGAGGGCGACGGCCGGGAACTAGACACCGGCGAACGCGTGATCGAGATCGCTGGCTGACAGCACGCCGAAGACCTGCCCTGAGGGCTCGACCAGCAGGTACTCGGTGGCCGGTGCGCGGCGGACCGCCTCCAGCAGGGCCATCCCGGACAGGTCGGCGGGCAGCACCAGGCCGGAGTCGATGGTCCGGGCCAGCGATCCGGCGTCGACCCACGGCCTGCGCTGGGGCGGGGTGGCCATCACCGCGCTCTCGTTAACGATCGCTATCGGCTTGTCGTCGTGATCGACGATGACCAGCGCCCGGGCTCCGGCGGCGTCCGCCCGCCGGATGGCCTCGGCCAGCGGGAGGCTGGCCGGAATCGGGATGGCCCGCCGGGCGAGCGTCCTGGCCTGCAGGCCAGGCAGCCGCTCTCGCACCCGGGTGACCTTCAGCGACTGGCTGGCGCCGCTCCACATGAAGGCGGCTATGAGGCCGAACCACACCACGTCGAAGATCTGGATCTGGTCACCCGCCGCGACGAGCAGGGCTACCGGCACGACCAGGACGGCCACCGCGAGCACCCGTCCGGCCCAGGCCGCGACGATGGTCGCCGTGACCGGCCTGCCGCTCGCCTTCCACACCCCGGCGCGGAGCATCCGGCCGCCGTCCAGCGGCAGCCCGGGCAGCAGGTTGAACAGCCCGACCAGCAGGTTGGCCCAGACCAGTTGCTGGATGAGCAGTCCGGGCAGGCCACCCAGGTGGGTGATGAGCAGGATCGCATAGCCCAGCGCGGCCAGGACGAGCGACAGCAGCGGTCCGGCCGCCGAGACCAGGAACTCACGCCCGGGAGTGGGGGGCTCCTGCTCGATCTCGGAGAACCCGCCCAGCGGGTACAGCAGGATCCGGCGCACCGGCAGCCCGAACCCGCGGGCGACCAGGGAGTGGCTCAGCTCGTGGATCAGGACGGACACGTACAGCAGCACCACGAAGGCGGCGGCCACCACGTAGCGGACCTGGCTTGAGCCCGCCAGGGCCGCGCTGTTCCCGTACAGGAAGACGAACAGCCCAGCGATCAGGAACCAGTACGGGGAAATGTACACGGGTATCCCGAAGGGCCGCGCGATCCTTATTCCGGGGCCCGACCCCTGCGGCGAGGGCCGTTCGGGCGGTGTGCCTGCCACAGGTTGATGCTACGTGCTGGGTGACCCCGCTCGGACGCGGCCGCCGCGCCGGGGACGGCCAGCGGGGACGCGACCGGCGCCAAAGTCCGGCAACTGTCGGAGGCTTCGCCTACTCTCCCTGGCATGGCCGACGATGCTGTGCCGCTCCTCGCCCCGCCAGAGCCAGCCGCCCCGTCCGGGGAAGACGTGGCGGCCCGGCGGCGGTCGCTGTCCCCGTCGCGGGCGGGTGACTTCCTGACCTGCCCGCTGCTTTACCGGTTCCGGGTGATCGACCGGCTGCCGGAGCCGCCCAGCCCGGCGGCGGCCCGCGGCACCCTGGTGCATGCCGTCCTGGAGCACCTGTTCGACCGGCCGGCTCCCGAGCGGACCCCGGAGGTGGCCAGGTCGCTGCTGGATCCCGAATGGGACCGGCTGGTCACCAGCGAACCGGAGCTGGGCAGCCTGTTCCCGGCGGAGGCGGACCTGGCGGCCTGGCTCGGCGAGGCCGGGGTCATGCTGGACCGTTACTTCACCCTGGAGGACCCGCGGCGGCTGGAGCCGGCTCACCGCGAGCTGTCCGTGGAAGCCGAGCTCGCCTCGGGACTGCGGCTGCGCGGCTACATCGACCGCCTGGACGTGGCGCCCGGCGGCCAGACGCGGATCGTGGACTACAAGACCGGGAGCGCACCGCCCGCCGAGTTCGAGGCGCGGGCCCTGTTCCAGATGAAGTTCTACGCCCTGGTGCTCTGGCGGGCCCAGGGCCGCCTGCCCCGGCTGCTGCAGCTCATGTACCTGGGCAACGGGGAGATTGTCCGCTACGAGCCCGATGAGGCCGATCTGCGGGCCACCGAGCGCAAGATCGAGGCCCTCTGGCAGGCCATCGAGCGGGCCCGGCAGTCACGGGACTGGCGGCCCCGGCCCGGCCGGCTGTGCGACTGGTGCGCGCACAAGGCGCTCTGCCCGGCCTTCGGCGGCACCCCGCCCGACCTGCCCGCGGAGGAAGACCTGCCGTCCGCGGCGTCCGGCGAGCTGGCGGCCGGCCCGGCGCTGGTCGGGGACGACCTCGTCTGAGCCAGGCCCGTGCCTGAGCTAGGCCCGTGTTTGAGCCGGGCCCGTGTTTGGGCTAGCCAGGGCCTGAGCCAGGCAGGCGAGCCGCTCAGTGGATGTTGTGCCGCCGCAGGATGTCAGCGACATCCCCGAGGTCGTCATCGACCGCGGGGGCCTTGCTCTTGGCCGGCTTGAGCGCCTTCCCGGCTGGAGCGCTCCCCGGCACGCTGGCCGGGCCGCTGGCACCGTCTGCTCCGGGGCCAGCCTTACGGCCGCGGCCGCGCATCATGCCGGAGACCACGAACAGCACAATGGCCAGGCCGGTCAGGGCCACGCCTGACCACACCTGCGGCGAGAAGATGAAGGAGGTCGCGAAGCTGCCGATCGCGGAGCCGATCTGCCACAGCATCTTGACCGCGTGGGTCAGGTAGGCGGCCAGGGGCAGCAGCGACACCGCCACCCAGCGCAATCCGGCGGCCGGCCCCCGCCGTCGCCAGACCACCCAGCTGATGATCAGCCCGAGGATCGTCAGCCCCCCGCACAGCGGGAGCCATTCGAACTGGCTGTATGTCATGGCCGCTCCCCTCGGCAGCGTTCCTTCCCCCATCGTCGCACACCGGTGGGAGTGCCCCGATCGTCCCAGGCCGGCGTTCAGGTAAAGTCCCGCCGGCGGCCCGGCAGGCGCTACCCGGCCGCGCTCTCGGTGTTCTCCGGGAAGTGGCAGGCCACCTGGTGGCCGGGGACCAGTTCGGCGAGCGGCGGCTCCTGGGTCCGGCACACCTCCTGGGCCTTCCAGCACCGGGTGTGGAACCGGCAGGCCGGCGGCGGGTTCAGCGGGCTGGGCACGTCGCCGGCCAGCCGGATGCGCTCACGGCGCTGCCCGGCGCCCCTCGACGCGCACCGGCTCCGGCACCGGCACCGCGGACATCAGCGCGACCGTGTAGGGGTGCCGCGGCTTGGCGTACAGCTGGTCACGGCCGGCCAGCTCGACGATCTTGCCCAGGTACATGACCGCCACCTGGTCGCTGATGTGCCGCACCACGGACAGGTCGTGCGCGATCACCACGTACGTCAGGCCCAGCTCGTTCTGCAGGTCCTCGAGCAGGTTGATCACCTGGGCCTGGATCGACACGTCCAGGGCCGAGACCGGCTCGTCCGCCACGATCAGCTTGGGCCGCAGCGCGAGGGTGCGGGCGATCCCGATCCGCTGGCGCTGGCCGCCGGAGAACTCGTGCGGGTAGCGGTTGTAGTGCTCCGGGTTGAGCCCGACCAGCTCCAGCAGCTCCTGGACGGTGGCCTTGATGCCATGTTCCGTCTTGACCTTCTGCAGCCGCAGCGGCGCCCCGATGATCCCGCCGACGGTGTGCCGCGGGTTCAGTGACGAGTACGGATCCTGGAAGATCATCTGGATGTCGCGGCGCAGCGGGCGCATCTTGCCCATGGACAGGTGGGTGATGTCACGTCCGTCGAACATGATCCGTCCGCCGGTCGGCTCGAGCAGCCGGGTGAGCAGCCGCCCGGTCGTGGTCTTGCCGCAGCCGGACTCGCCGACCAGGCCCAGCGTCTTTCCGGCGGGCACCGAGAAGTCCACCTTGTCCACGGCCTGGACCGCGCCGACCTTCTGCCGGAAGATGACGCCCCGGGTCACCGGGAAGTACTTCATCAGCCCGGACACCTCGAGCAGGCCATCGCCCCCGCCGCCGGCGGTGCCCGTGGTCCCGGCGGTGCTCACTGGGGTGCTCACACGTCCCCCTGCGTGGTCGGGATGGCGGGTGCCTGGATCTCGCCGAGCTGTTCGGTCCGGGCCTGCCGCCGCTGGTCGGCCGTCAGGTGACAGGCGACCAGGTGCCCGGGCTCCACCTCACGCAGCGCGGGAACCTCGGTCTGGCTCCGTCCGTCGGTCAGGCCGGCGTAACGGCACCGGGGGTGGAAGGGGCAGCCCGGCGGTACCCGGATCAGGCTGGGCGGGGTGCCCGGGATCGGGAGCAGCCGCTCCAGGCGCGCCTCGTCGATGCGGGGCATGGAGGCGAGCAGGCCCCAGGTGTAGGGGTGACCGGGCCGGTCGAAGACGTCCTCGGCCTTGCCGTACTCCGACATCCGGCCCGCGTACATGACCAGGATGTCATCGGACAACTCGGCCACGACTCCCAGGTCGTGAGTGATGATGATGACCGCGGAGTGGTACTCCTGCTGCAGGTCCCAGATCAGGTCGAGGATCTGTGCCTGGACCGTGACGTCCAGCGCGGTGGTCGGTTCGTCGGCGATCAGCAGTTCCGGGTCGCAGCTCAGCGCCATGGCGATCATGGCCCGCTGCCGCATGCCGCCGGAGAACTGGTGCGGGTAGTCATCGACGCGGGCGGCGGGCTGCGGGATGCCGACCCGGCCGAGCATGTCGACCGCGTGCTTGCGGGCGACCTTCTTGCCCACCTCGTTGTGCACCAGGTACGCCTCGGCGATCTGGGCGCCGACGGTGTAGTACGGGTGCAGCGCGGACAGCGGGTCCTGGAAGATCATGGCCATCTTGCTGCCGCGCAGCTCGCGGATCCGGGATGCCGGGGCGCCGACCAGTTCCTCGTCGTCCAGCCGGATGCTCCCGGTGATCTGGGCGTTGGTGCCCTGGTGCAGGCCCATGATGCCCATGCTGGTGACGCTCTTCCCCGACCCCGATTCGCCGACGATGCCCAGGGTGGCCCCGCGGTCGAGGCTGAACGAGACCCCGTCGACGGCTTTCACCAGGCCGTCGTTGGTCGGGAACTGGATCCGCAGGTCCCTGACCTCGAGCAGGGTTTCGGGCATCAGGTCCTCACCCTTGGGTCGACCACGGCGTACAGGATGTCCACCACCAGGTTGGCGATGACGATGAAGAACGCGGCCAGCATCGTGACGCCCAGGATCTCCGGCAGGTCCTGGTTCTGCACCGCTTCGATGGTGAACAGGCCGAGGCCGTGCAGCGAGAACGTGTATTCGGTGATGATCGCCCCGCCGAGCAGCAGGCCGAGGTCCATCCCGAAGATCGTGACGATCGGGGTCAGCGCCGCCCGCAGGCCGTGCTTGAAGATCACCTTCCGCTCGACCAGGCCCTTGGCCCGGGCCGTGCGGATGTAGTCCTCGCTCATCGTCTCCAGCATGCCCGCGCGGGTCAGCCTGGCGTACAGGGCGGCGTAGAGGAAGGCCAGGGTGATCCAGGGCAGCACCAGGTTGCGCGCCCACAGGTACGGGTTCTGGGTGAAGGGCACGAACTGGACGTTGGGGAAGATGGGCCACTTGTAGCTGAACAGTTCCAGCAGGATCAGGCCGGTGAAGAAGATCGGGAGGGACACCCCGAGCAGGGCGACGCCCATCGAGAACCGGTCGAAGAAGGTCCCCCGGCGCAGGGCGGAGAGCACCCCGATCGCCACCCCGCCGACCAGCCAGAGGATCGCCGCCCCGATGGCCAGCGAGAGGGTCACCGGGATGTCGCTGACCATCTGCGGCCAGACCGGCTGCTGGGTCTTGAATGAGTAACCGAAGCACGGCGGCGGGCAGTACGTGGTGCTGGTGCCGCTGTTGTAGTGCGTGCCGAGCACGATGGCCTTGAGGAACCGGCCGTATTGCAGGTACACCGGCGCGTTCAGGCCGAGCTTGTCCTCGATGGCCAGCACCGCGGCCCGGTTCGGGTTGCGGCCGACGTACTGCGTGGCGAGCTGGTAGGTGCTCTGCCCGGCCAGCCGGGGGATGAGGAAGAAGATCGCGAACGTGATGATGCTGACCACGATCAGCAGGAAGACGGTGGCGATCAGCCGCCGGATGATGAATGTGATCACTGCGCGGCGCTGGTGCCCGGCCTGGCTCTGCCGGTAAGCAGAGCCAGGCCGGGCACCAGCATCCTCACTTTCTCCTGGTCTACTTCACGCCCAGTACGGCGTAGTTGTACATGCCGTAGTAGGGCTGGACGTAGACGTTGGTGATGTTCGGGCTGCGGTAGAGCAGCGATTTGGCGTAGACCTCGGGCAGGATCGCGGCGTCCTTCATGACCTGCATGTCGATCTGGGCGGTGTAGGAGTTGCGGGTGGTCGCGTCCTGGGTGCTGGCCATCTTGGCCAGGTCGTTGTTGACCACCGGGTCGTTGAGCTCTTCGATGTTGGTGTTCCCGGCCGGGCTGATCGTGTCCCCCGCCGTGATGAAGTCGAAGAAGCCGTAGCCGTCGGGCCAGTCCGGCGCCCAGCCGCCCATCGCGATGCCGATGTTGTGCGAGTGCATGTAGTTCGGCACCCCGGCGAAGTTGCTGTAGTAGGTGCCCGACGGGAACCCGTGCAGCTGCAGCTTGATCCCGGCCTGGGCCAGCGAGGCCTGCATGGCCTGCGCCGCGGAGACTTCCTTGGGCCGGTCGCTGCGGTAGGTGATCCCGGTGGTGAACCCGTTCGGGTGCCCGCAGGTCTTCAGCGCCGCCTTGGCCTTGGTGATGTCACCGCCGGGCTTGGTGGTGGCCTCATACAGGTCAAAGTGCTTCTGCCCGATGACGTTCGGCGGGGCCACCGTGCTGGCGATCGCGCCGCCGGCCACCGGCCCGCCGTAGGCGGTCTGCAGGTTCGTCTTGTTCGCCGCGTACTCGATCGCCTGACGGCAGGCCAGGTTGTTCAGCGGCGCCACCTTCGTATCCAGGTAAGCGAACCACAAGAACCCGCTGATCGGGTTGTCGGAGGAGGCCTTCAGCGTCGGCGAGGACAAGATCTTCGCCCGCGCCGCCGCCTGCACCCCGGTCCCGGCCGCGTCCACGTCCAGGTCCCCGGCCAGCAGCCGGTTATCCAGGTCGTTCGCGTTCACGTTCCAGTTGATCACGACCTTGCTCGGCAGCTGGCTCGCGTTCGGGTCCGTCGACGCCTTCCAGAACGTGTTCGGCACCATCGTCAGCGTCTTGTTCAGCTGATAACTCTGGAACTTGTACGGGCCGGTGGAGATCGGGTGCAGCTGGTAGTTCGTGCCGGTGTCCTTGTTCGGCGGCACCGGCGCGGTCTGCGGGATCGCGACCACGTAGTTGAAGTCCGCGAACGGCTTGGCCAGATTGAACACGATGGTCGTCGCGTTCGGCGTCTGCACCGCCTTGAGGCCCATCAGGTTCTTGGACCGGTCCTTGTACGGACCCGGGTAGGCCGGCTTCTGCGGCGCGAGCAGCAGCGAGAAGTAGTTCGGGCCCAGCGGCAGCTTGGCCCGGTCGAAAGTGCGCTCCACGGCGTACTTGACGTCCGCCGAGGTGACCGTGGTCCCGTCCTCGAACTTCACGTCCGGCTGGATGTGATAGGTCCAGGTCTTGCCGTTATTGCTGACCACACCGGGGCCCGTCGCCAGGTCCGGCACCACCTGCAGGCCGCACTGGCCCGGGCAGGACTTGTAGGTCATCAGCGGCATCGTGTAGAGCCGGGTCAGGTTCCACGAGAACGCGTAATAGGTGTTGCCTGGGTCGGTCGAGTCCGTGGTGCTGCTGTCGCCGAAGGTCAGCGTCCCGCCCTTTTTGGTGGACGGGCTGACCACCTTGGTAATCGCGGCGTTGAATCCAGCAGCGGACGACGATGAGCCGGTGCTGGAGCCGGAGCTTCCGCCGCTGCCGCTGCTGCCGCCACAGGCGGCCAGCGCCAGCGCGGCGGTCGCCGACAGCACCGCCAGCCCTATGGTCCTGGGTCTCCTCATGAGGCGAACCTCTCCCTGTCGTGATTCATTGTGTGAATTTCGGTGATGCCGTGGCCTACCGGCTGCTTCTCGGGTCGAGAGCATCGCGCAGCCCGTCACCGAACAGGTTGAATGCCAAGACGGTGATGAAGATGGCCAGGCCGGGAATGATCATGTACATCGGGTCGATCGAGTAGAAACCTTGGCTGACCGCGTCCGAGAGCATCCCGCCCCAGCTGGGCGTGGGCGGGATGATCCCGACGCCCAGGTAGGACAGGGCGGCCTCGAACAGGATGTTGGTCGGGATCAGCAGCGTGGAGTAGACCAGGATGGGCGCCACCAGGTTGGGCAGCAGCTCACGGAACAGGATGTACGGACCGCGCGCCCCGATGCTGCGGGCGGCGTCCACGAACTCGCGCTCCCGCAGCGACAGCGTCTGGCCGCGGATGATCCGGCCCATATAGGGCCAGGCGAAGAACCCGATCACGAAGACGAGCAGGCCGATCCGCAGCGAATTGCCGTTCAGCCCGAACGCCGACGAGGGGATGACACCGACCAGCGCGATCGCGAACACCAGCAGCGGGAAGGCCAGGAAGACGTCCATGACGCGGGCGATCACCGCATCCACCCAGCCGCCGAAGTACCCGGCGATGACGCCCATCACCACGCCGATGCTGACCGCCAGTGCGGTAGCCAGGAACGCGATGAGCAGCGAGACCCGGGCCCCGTTCACGACCCGGCTCAGCACGTCACGCCCGGTGACCGGCTCCACACCGAACGGGTGCGCGAGGCTGATCCCGCCGAGCGGTCCGTTCGGTCGGCTGAAGGTCGGATTGATCAGGTTCGCGTGATACACGGTCGGGTTCTGCACCAGGAACGGGCCGAAGATCGCCACCAGGATCAGGAAGACCACGACCACGCCACCGGCCATGGCCACCTTGTCGCGGCGCAGCCGCAGCCAGGCGATCTGGCCGAGCGACCGGCCCTCGATGGCCTCACCGCTGATCCCTTCGAGCACGCTCTCGGGTACGACGTCGCCAGACGTGGGCACGTCAAGCGGTGCTGCCATCTAGCGGCGCTCCCCTGCTGCTCGTGACGGGAAAATTCCCCGGCGTCCCGGCATAAGGCCGTGCGGTAGCCGGTTACCAGGGCCCCTACCGGGAGGATCTACCGTTTTGCCTGGTCCGCGCCAGAGATACTGCAACGTCGTGCCTGGATTGTGACCGAATCACAACGGCACCGTCATGGGTCGCCCCGCGCCCGCCCCGCCGCGGCCTCCCGCAGGGTGGCCAGATCGACCGCGCGCAGCGACGGGACGGTCAGCCGGGCCAGCCCCGGCGGGGGCGGCACACTGGGGACCGCGACCACCGTGAGCCCGGCGGCGTGCGCGGACCTGATGCCGGTGGGTGAGTCCTCCAGCGCGACGCTCCGCCCGGGGGCCACTCCCAGGCGGGCGGAGGCCTGCAGGTACGGCTCGGGATCCGGCTTGCCGCGGGCCACGTCGGCGGCACACACCGTGACCGGGAAGCGGACCCCGATCGAGTCCAGCGCGGCCGCCATGATCTCCGGCTCGGCGGAGGTGACCAGGGCGTGCGGCAGGCCGGCCTCGGCGACCTCGGCGAGCAGATCGAGCGCGCCCGGCATCACCTGCACCCCGCGCGCCCGGACCAGGTCAGCCATGCCCGCCGTGAGCCACTGCCCGATGACCTCCCGCGGCACCGGCTCCGCGGCCTTGCTCTGCATGTAGGCCGTGGACCGGGCCAGCGAGCCGCCGATGAGGTGCTGCTGGTCCGCGGGCCCCCACGGGCTGCCCAGCCTGGTCATGATCGCGGCCTCGGCCTCGAACCACAGCGGCTCGGAGTCCACCAGCAGCCCGTCCATATCGAACATGACCGCCTGCAGCGTCAGGTGGGCTTGCAGCGTCATGCGGAGAAATACCTTGCTTCGGGGTGGAAGGTGATCAGGGCGTCGGTGGACTGTTCTGGCTCCAGCTGGAACTCCTCCGACAGCGCCACCCCGATCCGCTCGGGCCGCAGCAGGCGCACCACCTTGGCCCGGTCCTCCAGGTCCGGGCAGGCCGGGTAGCCGAACGAATACCGGCAGCCGCGGTAGCCGACCTTCAGGATGCCGTCGAGGTCGGCCGGATCGTACCCGGCCAGGCCGGTCTCCTCGCGGACCCGGCCGTGCCAGTACTCCGCGAGGGCCTCGGTCAGCTGCACGGACAGGCCGTGCAGCTCCAGGTACTCGCGGTAGGCGTTCTTGGCGAAGAGTTCGGCCGTGGCCCGGCTGATCGCCCGGCCCACGGTGACCAGCTGGAACGCGACCACGTCGGGCTCGCCGGAGCCCGCCGGGCGGAAGAAGTCGGCCAGGCACAGATGCCGGTCGTGGCGCTGCCGGGGGAACGTGAAGCGCTCCCGCTCACTCCCGTCGCTATCGGTGACGACCAGGTCGTCGCCGTCGCTGACCGCAGGGAAGTACCCGTAGACCACCCCGGCCTGCAGCAGGCCCTCGCTCTGGACCCGGTCCAGCCACATGCGCAGCCGCGGCCGTCCCTCGGTCTCGACGAGTTCCGCGTAGGAGCGGCCGTCCGCGCCGCGCCCGGGTTTGAGCCCCCACTGACCCATGAACGTGGCCCGCTCGTCCAGCCACGACGCGTAATCAGAAAGCGGGATGCCTTTGACGATGCGGTCACCGAAGAAGGGCGGGACAGCCACCGGGTGATCGGTGGCCACGTCGGACCGGGCGGGCATGGCCTCCGGCTCGGTGACCTGGAGCCGGGCCCCGGTGCGCACCCGGCGCTCGCGCATGGGCGGGAGCTGGGCCCCGGCCTCGCCCCGCTTGACGGCCATGAAGGCGTCCATCAGGCGGAGCCCCTCGAACGCGTCGCGGGCGTACCGGACCTCGCCGTCGAACAAGCTGGCCAGGTCCTGCTCGACGTAGGCGCGGGTGAGCGCGGCGCCGCCGAGCAGCACGGGCCACCGGCCGGCCAGGCCCCGGCTGTTCAGGTCGGCCAGGTTGTCCCGCATCACCACGGTGGACTTGACCAGCAGGCCGGACATGCCCACCACGTCTGCCTCGTGCTCGGTCGCCGCGTCCACGATGGCCGACACCGGCTGCTTGATGCCGATGTTGATCACGTCGTAGCCGTTGTTGGTCAGGATGATGTCGACCAGGTTCTTCCCGATGTCGTGCACATCGCCCTTGACCGTGGCCAGCACGATCCGGCCCTTGCCGTCCTCACCGGACCGCTCCATGTGCGGTTCCAGGTGGCCGACCGCGAGCTTCATGACCTCGGCCGACTGGAGCACGAAGGGCAGCTGCATCTGGCCGGAACCGAACAGCTCACCGACCGTCTTCATCCCGTCCAGCAGGACGTCGTTGACGATCTCCAGGGCAGGGCGCTGGGCGACCGCCTCGTCCAGGTCGGCCTCGAGGCCGTGGCGCTCGCCGTCGATGATCCGCCGCTTGAGGCGTTCCCAGAGCGGCAGCCCGGCCAGTTCCGCGGCCCGGCTGGCCTTGACCGCGGCCGCGTCCACCCCCTCGAACAGCTCGAGCAGCCGGGACAGCGGGTCGTAGCCGTCCCGGCGGCGGTCGTAGACCAGGTCGAGCGCGGTCTGCAGCTGCTCCTCGGGGATCCTGGCGATCGGCATGATCCGCGACGCGTGGACGATCGCGGAGTCCAGCCCGGCCCGCACGCACTCGTCCAGGAACACCGAGTTCAGCACGGCGCGGGCGGCGGGATTGAGCCCGAACGAGACGTTGGACACGCCCAGCGTGGTCTGCACCTCGGGATAGCGCTGCTTGACCTGGCGGATGGCCTCGATGGTCTCGATCGCGTCGCGGCGGGTCTCCTCCTGCCCGGTCGCGATCGGGAAGGTCAGGCAGTCCACGATGATGTCGCAGGTGCGCATGCCGTAGTTGGTGGTCAGGTCCTCGATCAGCCGGGTGGCCACCGCGAGCTTCCACTCGGCGGTGCGGGCCTGGCCCTGCTCATCGATGGTGAGGGCGATCACCGCGGCGCCATGCTCGACGATCATGGGCATGACCCGGGCGATCCGGGAGCCCGGCCCATCGCCGTCCTCGTAGTTGACCGAGTTCACCACGGCCCGGCCGGCCAGCAGCTCCAGCCCGGTCTGGATCACCTCCGGCTCGGTGGAGTCGATCACCAGCGGCAGCGTGGCCGCCGTGGCCAGCCGCCCCGCCACCTCGGCCATGTCGGCCGGCCCGTCCCGGCCTACGTAGTCCACGCACAGGTCCAGCAGGTGCGCGCCGTCTCGGGTCTGCGCCCGGGCGATCTGCACGCAGTCCTCCCAGCGGCCCTCGATGAGCGCGTCCCGGAACGCCTTGGAGCCGTTGGCGTTGGTGCGCTCCCCGATGGCCAGGAAGGACGTGTCCTGCCGGAACGGGACGTGCTGGTAAAGCGAGGCGACCCCCGGCTCGGGCCGGGGCCTGCGCGGCGCCACCGGCCGCCCGGCCAGCCGCTCCACCACGGCGGCCAGGTGCTCCGGCGTGGTGCCGCAGCACCCGCCGACCAGGGCCAGCCCGAACTGCTCGGTGAACATGGCGTGCGCGTCGGCCAGCTGGGCCGGGCTCAGCGGGTACCGGGCGCCGTCGGAGGTGAGCACCGGCAGGCCGGCGTTGGGCATGCAGGACAGCGGGATGCGCGAGTGACCGGCCAGGTAGCGCAGGTGCTCGCTCATCTCCCCCGGGCCGGTCGCGCAGTTGAGCCCGATCAGGGTGATGCCCAGCGGCTCCAGCGCGGTGAGCGCGGCGCCGATCTCGCTGCCCAGCAGCATGGCCCCGGTGGTCTCGATGGTTACCTGGGCGATGAGCGGGAGCTGGGCCCCCGCCGCGGTCATCGCCCGCCGCGCGCCGATGATCGCGGCCTTGGCCTGGAGCAGGTCCTGGCTGGTCTCGATGATGATCGCGTCGGTCCCGCCGCTGATCAGCCCGGCCGCGCCCAGCTGATAGGCGTCGCGGAGGTCGGCGAACCGGGCATGGCCGAGGGTGGGCAGCTTGGTGCCCGGTCCCATGGAGCCGAGCACCCAGCGCGGGCGCTCCGGGGTGGACCACTGGTCGGCCGCCTCCCGCGCGATCCGGGCCCCGGCCTCGGACAGCTCGGCGATCCGCGCGGACAGCCCGTATTCACCCAGATTGCTCAGGTTTGCCCCGAATGTGTTGGTGGTGACGCAGTCAACGCCGGCCTCGAGGTAGCCCTCGTGGACGGCGCGGACAATATCTGGCCGGGTGACATTGAGGATTTCGTTGCAGCCCTCATGGCCATCGAAATCCTCCAGCGTGGCGTCGCTGGCCTGGAGCATTGTCCCCATGGCCCCGTCGGCCACCACCACGCGATCCCCGAGGACGGCACCGAGTTCCGGCCGGGCCTCCTGGGCCGGGCGGGCAGCGTTCGTCATAGGGCCCTTATTCTAGGGCGACGCGTCCAGGGGGCGGCTTGGCCGGGACCGGCGGCACCAGCCCCCGGGGCACGCAGTGATCATTGCGGTACACGTAACCTGGTGTCATCCGGGCGAGCGGCGGCCCCGAAGGAGGTGGTGGGTGATCGAGCTGAACGGCGTTCGAGCGCTCTCCTCGCCAGCAGTTATTGCTGCCTTCGAGGGCTGGAATGACGCAGGTGAGGCCGCCAGCGGAGTCGTTGATCATCTGGGCCTGGCCTGGGATGCCACCCAGATCGCCGCCATCGACCCGGAGGACTATTACGACTTCCAGGTGACCCGTCCGGTGATGGAGGTCTCGGAGGGCCGGACCGACCGGCTGGTCTGGCCGACCACGCGGCTGTCCGTGGCCACCCCGGAAGGCCTGGGCCGGGACATCGTCCTGGTGCACGGGATCGAGCCCAACATGCGCTGGCGGGCCTTCAGCGAAGAGCTGGTGCAGTCCTTTACCGACCTGGGCGCGGAGACGGTGGTGCTGCTGGGCGCCCTGCTGGCGGACTCCCCGCACACCCGGCCGGTGCCGGTGGCGGCCGCGGCGTCGGATCCGGCCCTGGCCAGCGAGCTGCACGTGGAGCCGGTGGAGTACAAAGGCCCCACCGGGATCGTCGGGGTGCTCCAGCACGCCTGCACCCAGGCGGGCATCGCGACGGTGTCGCTGTGGGCGTCCGTGCCGCACTACGTGGCCCAGCCGCCCAGCCCCAAGGCCACCCTGGCCCTGCTCCGGGGGGTCGAGGACGTCCTGGACCTCTCGCTGCCGCTGGGCGACCTGCCGCAGGAGGCCCGGGCGTGGGAACGCGGCGTCGATGAGCTGGCCGAGCAGGACACGGAGGTCGCGGACTACGTCCGCACGCTGGAGGAAGCCAAGGACGCGACGGATCTGCCCGAGGCCAGCGGGGACGCGATCGCCCGGGAGTTCGAGCGCTACCTGCGCCGCCGGCGCCACCCCGGCGAACCCGGGCGTTAACCCTTAGTACGGCGGCCAGGGGACGGCGGGCCAGTCCTCCGGGGGATACGGGTGGACCTTCGCGGCGAGCAGCAGGTCGATCCGCTGCCTGGTGGCCTGGATCTCACTCTCAGCCAGCCGTTGCGGCAGTTCGTCGGCGAGCGGGCCGTCCTTCAGCTCGTCCTGCAGCCTGGTCAGCGCCTCGATGGCCCGGGCGGGCAGTTTGCGGCCCCGCCACTGCCAGAGCACGGTGCGGAGCTTGTACTCCTCGCCGAAGCACACCCCGTGGTCACAGCCGTAGAGCCGGTCGCCGCTGACCGGCAGCAGATGGCCGATCTTGCGGTCCGCGTTGTTGACCACGGCGTCGAACACGGCCATGTCCCGGAGCATCTGGTGATCCGAGCGCCGCGACAAGGCCACCAGGTCCACCTCGGCGTCCGCGTCGATCCACAGCTGGCACATGCCCGGCCCGAACGGGCCGTCCCGGTACACGGTCGGCGGGACCAGGTCCCAGCCCGCCGCCCGGGACACCGCGTACGCGGCGACTTCCCGGCCGGCCAGGGTGCCATGTGGGAAATCCCACAGTGGCCGCTCGCCCGCGATCGGCTTGTACACGCAGGCTGACTCGGTGGATCCGTGCCGGATCGTGCAGAAAAGCGTGGCGTTGGAGGCGACGATCAGGCGTCCCTCGACCTCGAGTTCTCCCTCGCGGAGCAGTTCGAGCGCGGCCGCGTGGTCATCCGGGGACTGCTTGGGACGGCGCGGGGGACGGGGCCGGGACAGCCGGCGGGCGGGCGGCTTATCAGCCATTGGCGGCTCGGTGGCCATTCTGGCGCGGGCAGATGTGCCCCTCGGAGTCGAGCGGCAGGCCGCACAGCGGGCAGGGAGGCCGGCCCTGCCCCAGGATCCGCAGCGCACGCTGGGAAAAGGCCCGCGCGGAGGCCGCGGTGATGCGGACCCGCAGGACCCCCGGGCCGTTCTCGGGGATGTCCTCGGCCAGCGGCTCCACCGGCGTCTCGGACTCCTCCTGCGCCTCGATGACCACCCGCTCGTCCTCGCCGTCCCAGGCCAGCGCGATCGCGCCGACCCGGAAGTCCTCCATGAGCGGCAGGTCGAGCGGCTCGTCGTCGTTGAGGTCACTGGGGGTGGCGGCGGGCACGGAAGTGAGGCCGCCGGTCCGCCGCAGCACCTCGTCGAGCAGTTCCTCCAGCCGCTCGGCGAGCAGGCTGACCTGGAACTTCTCCAGGGCCACGCTCGTCACCCGGCCGCTGGCGCTGGCCTGCAAGTAGAACGTGCGCTCCCCGGGTTGCCCGACCGTGCCGGCCACGAAACGGTCCGGCGGGTCGTAGGAGTACACCGACATGATCCCTATCCTCCCGCTCCCCCGCCGATGGCCGCGTCGCCCTCCCCGAACGGGGGCCGCGACGCTCCCTCAGCGGCCGCCTGCGGCGCTCCGCCATTTGCGGCCGCCTTCCCCGCGCCCGGCTCAGGCGGCCTGGCCAGCCCGGCGGCGGTACGGCCAGTGTCATTCATTCGTACCAGGAAAGGCCGAAGCGGGGTGTACCGGATCACGCTCAGCGAGCACGGATCCACCTGAATGCGCTGGCTCAGATCCAGGTGCAGGCCGAGGCTGTCCGCAATGACCGATTTGATGACATCCCCGTGCGAGCAGATCAGGTAAACGGCGTCCTTGCCGAGCCGGGCGTTCCACTCCCGGACCGCGTTCACCGCGCGGTGCTGCACCTCGGGCATGGACTCCGCGTCTTTCCCGGGGAAGCGCACCGCGCTGGGATGGGCCTGCACCACGCGCCACAGCGGATCCTTGGCCAGCCGCTTGAGCGGCTGGCCCGTCCAGTCCCCGTACTTGACCTCGGCGAACTGCTCGTCTTCCTGGACCGCGGGCGAGGTGCCGTCCCGCGCGGCGGCGATCGCCTCCGCGGTTTCCCGGCAGCGGTCCAGCGGGCTGGTGATGATCGCGTCCAGGGGTACGTCAGCCAGCCGGGCCGCCAGCGCCCCGGCCTGCGCCCGGCCACGGTCGTCCAGCGGAATACCCGGCGTCCGGCCGGTGAGAACATTTCCCGTCCCCGCCGTCAGCCCATGCCGCACCAGCAAAACCAACGTCACGCCATGACTCTAAAGGGTCGGCAGGACTGGTGGAAAAACGCGCCTCCCGCATCTGGCAGGCCGCTACCAGATGATCACCGGCTGGTCTAACCGCCCGCCTGGGACAGCCCCCCGCCGCTGCCCGGCCGGCCGATGACATAGGTGACCGCACCGAAGCTGACCAGATCACCGTCTCGCACCGGTACCCACGCCCGGACCCGCCAGCCGTTCAGCCTGGTGCCGTTGGTGGAGCCCAGGTCATCCAGCATCCAGCCAC
Organism: uncultured Actinomycetes bacterium; assembly: GCA_963718305.1. Taxonomy (GTDB): domain Bacteria; phylum Actinomycetota; class Actinomycetes; order Streptosporangiales; family Streptosporangiaceae; genus RYN-230. The sequence goes on along the minus strand of CAVQZG010000012.1, from coordinate 215,031 downwards.
TGGCCTCGCGCTTCAGTCCGGCGTGCCAGCGGGAGACGGTGGGGTCGGGCAGCACCATGTCGCAGCCCAGGTCACGGCCGATGGTGAAGCGGCTCTGGTCGCCGGAGGGAAAGGCCAGGATGCGGGCGGGCGCCGGCCGGGGGGCGCTGGATATCAGGCTGGCCAGCGTGGCGCAGCCCCGCTGCCAGTACGCCTGCAGGGTGCCGCCCAGCCGGCGCCGGGGCGGCAGGTCGGCCAGCACCTCCGCCAGGTCATCCTGATAGCGGGCCCGCAGCGCCGATTCCAGCCGGTGCTCCAGGGTGTCATGGGTGAGCCGCCCCTCCGCGTACCGCTCGCGGAGCTGGCTGATTACTTCGTCCCGGTCGGTATCGGACGCCCGGACCCGGTCAGCGCGCCACCGATAGCGGGGCGGATCAGGACGCTCCGCAGGCGCGGCACCGCCCGGGTTCCCTTCCATGGTCCCGAGTATCAGCGAGGGCCGCCGCCGGCACAAGCCATGAAATCGGTGCCTCCAGTAACGGGAAAACCGGGGGGAATGGCGCGGGCCAATCCGGCGGCATTCCCGGCTCCGGCCCGTTCCTGGCCAGGCACTGCTTGTTCTCTTACGCCCGCCCGCGCCGGCGCCGTTTCCGGCCGGGCACGTTTCGCTGCGGGGCATTGTCGGGCCCCCCGGCTAGGCTGGCTTCCGATGTCCGTGGCAACTGAGGCAGGCGGCACGCCGGTGCCCGATGAGCTTCCCGACGTGTTCGGCGAGTTCTGCGCGGCCGGCCTGTGGCCGGGGCTGGGCCGGAAACTGGCCAGCCAGCTGGCGGGCGCGGGGATTACCGGGCCCGCGCTGGTCAGCGCCGACCGCCTGGAGCTCATCGAGGGCCTGAGCGCTGAGCGCGCCGAATGGCTGGCCACGTCGTTCACCGACGCCCGGCCCTGCTACGAGACGGCCCAGCTTCTCGCCGCCTGCCAGGTGCCGGCCCGGTTCGCCGGCCCGGCCGTGGCCATGCTGGGCCGCACCGCCCAGGACCAGCTGCGCCAGGACCCGTGGCGGCTGCTGACCCTCCCCCAGATCCGGCCGGAGCAGGCGGACTGGTTCGCCCGGAAGCTGCTGCGCGACCAGGCCAGCCCGCAGGATGAGCGGCGTGGCCGGGCCCTGGTGAGCTACCTGCTGGCCCGGGCGGCGCGAGACGGCCACACCGCGGTGCCCGCCGGGGTGATCGCCGGCGCCCTGGGCCGGTTCCGTATCGAGGATCCGGCGGCCGCGATCGCCGCCGCCGTGGACGAGGGCGGCGTGCTGCCGTTCGAGGCCGATCCGGGTGAGGCGGATCCCGGTGCGGCGGATCCCGGTGCGGCGGATAGCGGTGCGGCGGCTGACCAGGCTGAGGGAGAGTTCCCGGATGAGGCCGGGCCGGATAGCGCCGGACCGGACGGCGACCTGGCCGGGGCCGGCCTCCTGCTGGCGCTGGCCCGGTACGCCATGGCCGAGGAAACGGTCGCGGAGGGGTTGCAGCGGCTGGCCGCCCTGGCCGAGCCGCTCGACGACGCGGACCCCGGCCCGGACGCGGACGCCGAGGCCGCCGCAGATGCGGACGCGGACGCCGCCGCGGGCCCCGGCCCGGATGCGGGCCTGGACCCGACGCAGCGGGCGGGCGTGGCGGCGGTCGCGGCGAACGGGGTGTCCGTCCTGACCGGCGGCCCGGGCACCGGGAAGAGCCGGACGGTGGCGGCGGTGGTCGCGATGGCCGCCGCCCACGGCCTGACCGTGGCCCTGGCCGCCCCGACTGGCCGGGCCGCGAAGCGGCTGGAAGAGCTCACCGGGGCCCCGGCCACCACCGTGCACCGGCTGCTCGGGGCGCAGGGCGGAGCCCGGGCCGGCGACCCGGCCGCGGGGCCCGGCGGGCCGCCGCGCGGGGCGGGCGAGTCCGCCTGGGTCTTCAGCCGGAACGAGGAATGGCCGCTGGACGCGGACCTGATCGTGGTGGACGAGGCGTCCATGCTCGACGCCGAGCTCGCGGCCGCGCTGGTCGAGGCGTGCCCGGACGGGGCCAGGCTGCTGCTCGTCGGTGACCCCGCACAGCTGCCGTCGATCGGGCCGGGCCGGGTGCTGGCGGACATCATCGACTCGGGTGCCGTGCCGGTCACGGAGCTGAGCAGGCTGTACCGCCAGCGCGACGGCGGCGTCATCGCCCGGCTGGCTACGGCCGTGCGCGACGGCACTCTCCCCCCGGTGGACTCGCCGGACCGCGAAGTGGTCGTGCTGACCGCCCGCAGCAGCGCCGACGCCGCGCACCGGGTAATGCAGCTCGTCACCGACTCGATCCCGCGCGCCCTGGGCATTGCCGCGGCGGATATCCAGGTGATCACCCCGGTGCACAAGGGGCCTGCCGGGACCATCGCCCTGAACCAGGCCCTCAAGGAGCGGCTCAATCCCGGGCCGGGCGCGCACGGCGGATTCGATCCCGGTGACCGGGTGGTCTCCGTGGCCAACCACGCCGACGCCGGGTTCACCAACGGCGAGGTCGGTACGGTCGTGGGCCGTGGCGACGGCGGCCTGCAGGTGGCCTTCCCCGCTGCCCCGGTGTGCGTGCCCGACAAGTTCCTCGGCGACTTGCGGCATGGCTGGGCGGTGACCGTGCACCGGGCCCAGGGGTCGGAATGGCCCGCGGTGGTCGCGGTGTTCCCCGCGGAAGCGGCCGGGATGCTGTCCCGGCCGCTGGTCTACACCGCGCTGACCCGGGCGCAGCGTCACCTGTCCGTGGTGCACGGGGCCGGTCCCGCCCTGTCCCGGGCGGTGTCTACCGTCGGCGAGGCGCCCCGGGTGACCCGGCTGGCCGCGCTCCTGGCCGGGGAGTAGCCCCGGCCGGCGACCCGTCGGGTGGGCGGCCTGGCGCGACAATCCCCGTGGTTACCTGAAGATGCCCGTGGTTACCGAAGATGCCCGCGGTTACTTGAAGATCACGGTGCGGCGGCCGTGCAGCAGGATGCGGTGCTCGGCGTGCCAGCGGACGGCCCGGGCCAGCGCGATCCGCTCGGCGTCCCGCCCGAGCGCGGCGAGCTGCACAGGAGAGGCGTTGTGCTCCACCCGGGCCACCTCCTGCTCGATGACCGGCCCCTCGTCCAGTTCGGCCGTCACATAGTGGGCGGTCGCCCCGATGACCTTCACCCCGTACTCGTACGCCTGCTGGTACGGCCGGGCTCCGCGGAAGCTGGGCAGGAACGAGTGATGGATGTTGATGATCCGCCCGGCCAGCTTCGCGCACACCTCCGGGGACAGGATCCGCATGTACCTGGCCAGCACCACGAAGTCGATGCGGTGCGCGGCCACCAGATCGAGCAGCCGCCCCTCGGCCTCGGCCCGGTCGGCCGGATCCGGGCCGACCGGCACGTGCTCGAACGGCACCCCGTGCCCGGCCGCCAGCCGGGCCAGGTCGGGATGGTTCCCGACGACCAGCGGCACGTCGATGGCCAGCCCCTCCGCCTCCCGGCGGTACAGCAGGTCGTTGAGGCAGTGGCCCTCTCTGGACACCATGATCAGCACGCGCGGCCGGATGGCCAGGTCGTGCAGGTCCCAGTCCATGCCGAATTCGTCCGCGATAGGCCCGAACCCGGCCCGCAGGGCCGGGACGTCCGCCGGGGCGGCGCCCAGCGTCTCGACGTGAACCCGCATGAAGAAACGGTTCATGGTCAGGTCCGCGAACTGCTGGCTATCCAGGATGTTGCAGTCCGACCCGTGCAGGTAGGCGGCGACCGCGTGCACGATCCCGGGCCGGTCCGGGCAGGACAGCGTCAGCACCAGCTGCTTGGGGCCCGCAGTGGGCGCGCCGCCGCGCTGGGCCGTCAACTGCGCTGTCCTTCAACTGCGCTGCCCTTTCAACCGCGCTGGACCTTCAACCGCGCTGTGCCTCCAACCTTCAGGCGCCGACCGCATGAACGCCGCCGTCGCAATGCACGATCTCGCCGGTGGTCGCCGGGAACCAGTCGGACAGCAGCGCGACGCAGGCCCGCGCGGCGGGCCCCGCGTCGTTGATGTCCCAGCCGAGCGGGGCCCGGCTGTCCCACAGGCTGGTGAGGCCGTCGAACCCGGGGATGCTCTTGGCGGCCATGGTCCGCAGCGGGCCGGCCGACACCAGGTTGACCCGGACACCCCTGGGGCCCAGATCACGGGCCAGGTACCGGGCGCAGGACTCCAGGCCGGCCTTGGCCACCCCCATCCAGTCGTACCCGGGCCAGGCCTGCGTGGCGTCGAAGTCCAGGCCGACCACGGAACCCCCGCCCGGCATCAGCGGCAGCGCCGCGACCGCGAGCGCCTTGAGCGAGTAGGTGGACACCTGCAGCGCGGTGGCGACGTCCGCCCATTCCGTCTCCAGGAAGTTGCCGCCCAGCGCGGCCTGCGGCGCGAACCCGATCGCGTGAACGACCCCGTCCAGTCCGTCCAGATGCCCGCTGACCCGTTCCGCCAGCGAGCTGAGCTGGCCCTCGTCGGCGACGTCCAGCTCGATGACGGGCGGCGGGTCGGGCAGCCGCTTGGCGATCCGCTCCACCAGGCTGAGCCGGCCGAACCCGGTCAGCACCAGCCGGGCGCCCTCCTGCTGGGCGATCCGCGCCACGTGGAAGGCGATCGAGGAGTCGGTGAGCACGCCCGTCACCAGGATCCGCTTGCCGTCCAGGATTCCCATCGCTGTCCCTTCTTACCTAGTGGCCCATGCCCAGGCCACCATCGACCGGGATGACCGCCCCGGTGATGTAGGCCGCATCCGGCCCGGCCAGGAAAGCAACTGCCGCGGCGACCTCATCGGCCGTGGCGAGGCGGCCGAGCGGCACCTGCCCGAGGATGGCTGCCTTCCGGTCGTCGGGCAGCGCCGCCGTCATGTCGGTATCCACGAAGCCCGGGGCTACGACGTTGGCGGTGATGTTCCTGCTGCCGAGTTCCCGGGCCAGTGAGCGGGCCAGGCCGACCAGCCCGGCCTTGGAGGCCGCGTAGTTCGCCTGGCCACCCGAGCCGAGCAGGCCTACCACGGAGGAGATGAACACCATCCGCCCGCGGCGCAGCCGCATCATCCCGCGCACGGCCCGCTTGGCCACCCGGTAGGCGCCCGTCAGGTTGGTGTCGATCACCTCGGTGAAGTCGTCTTCCTTCATGAGCGCGAGCAGCTGATCGTGGGTGATGCCCGCGTTCGCCACCAGGACCTCCACCGGCCCCTGCTCCGCCTCGACCTTGGCGAAGGCCTCGTCCACGGCGGCAGCATCCCGGACGTCGCAGGCCACCGTGGCCAGCCCGGCGACAGCGTCACCGGACCGGGAGGTCACGGTGACCTGGTCACCGCCCGCCGCGAGCCGGCGGGCGATGGCCAGCCCGATGCCCCGGTTCCCGCCGGTGACAAGGACGGATCGGCTCATCGGCGCGCCTTCTTCCTGATCAGCAAATCGATACCACGGCCCGGTACTGGCCGGCTTGGCGAGCGTACCCGGCTGGGGCCGGCAGGCGTGGGATAGGTTGCCACTCGTGGAGCACAGTACTCATCAGGACCAGACCAGCGGCCCCGCACCGGGCCCTGCGGCACCCGGGCCGATTGCACCCGGCGGGGGCACCGGGAACGGGCACCAGATCGATCCCGAGTTCGCCGGGCTGCCGCTGCGCGAGTTCTCCGCCGCCGCCCTGCAGCGCGCCCGGGAACTGGGCGCCGAGCACGCCGATTTCCGCGCCGAGCGCATCCGGGGCCAGGAGATCGGGCTGTCTGACGGCCACCTGGAGACGTTGCTGGATGCGGACGAGCTGGGCCTGGCCGTCCGCGTGGTGCTGAACGGCACCTGGGGCTTTGCCGCCGCGGTGGACCTGACCCCGCAGGCCGCGGTGCGGGCCGCCGAGGAAGCGATCGACGTGGCCAAGGTCGCCGCCGCGATGAACACCGAGCGCATCGAGCTCGCGCCCGAGCCGGGCTACGGGGATGTCAGCTGGGTCTCGGCCTACCAGCAGGATCCGTTCAGCGTCAGCGTCGCGGACAAGCTGGCCCTGCTGTCCGACTGGAGCGGGCGGCTGCTGGCCAGCCCGGTGATCGACCACGTGGATGCCTCACTGCTCCAGGTCCGGGAATGCAAGTTCTTCTCCGACGGCGCGACCACGGCCATCCAGCAGCGGGTGCGGCTGCACCCGGTGCTCACCGCGGTCGCGGTCGAACCCAGCGGCCGGTTCGAGACCATGCGCACGCTGGCCCCGCCGGCCGGCCGGGGTTTTGAGTACCTGACCGGCACCGGCTGGGATTTCGATGCCGAGCTGGCCCAGCTGCCCGACCTGCTGGCCGAGAAGCTCGCCGCGCCCGCGGTCCAGGCGGGCCGCTACGACCTGGTCATTCACCCGTCCAACCTGTGGCTGGTGATCCACGAGTCGATCGGGCATGCCACCGAGCTCGACCGGGTGCTCGGCTACGAGGCGGCCTACGCCGGGACCTCGTTTGCGACCCTGGACAAACTGGGCAGCCTCCAGTACGGCTCGCCGCCGATGCGGGTCACCGGCGACCGCACCGTGCCGCACGGCCTGGCCACGGTGGGCTACGACGATGAGGGCGTCGCGGCCCAGTCCTGGGACCTGATCTCCGGCGGCGTGCTGCGCGGCTACCAGCTCGACCGCCGCATCGCCCAGCTCACCGGGTTCGGCCGGTCCAACGGCTGCGCGTTCGCCGACTCCCCCGGCCACATGCCCATCCAGCGCATGGCCAATGTCTCGCTGCAGCCCGCCCAGGACGGCCCCGGCACCGACGAGCTGATCGCCGGGGTGACCGACGGGATCTACATCGAGGGCGACAAGAGCTGGTCCATCGACATGCAGCGGTACAACTTCCAGTTCACCGGGCAGCGGTTCTACAAGATCACCAATGGCCGGCTGGACGGCCAGCTGCGCGACGTGGCCTACCAGGCCACCACGACCGACTTCTGGAACTCCATGGAAGCCGTGGGCGGCCCGCAGACGTACGTGCTCGAGGGCGCGTTCAACTGCGGGAAGGGCCAGCCGGGGCAGGTCGCCCCGGTGAGCCACGGCTGCCCCTCGGCGCTCATGCGCGGGGTCCGGGTGCTCAATACCGCGGAGGAGGGGGCATGACCCCGCAGGATGCAGGGCCGCACACCACCGGGCCGCACACCACGGCTCCGCAAGACACCGTGGAGCGCGCGCTGGCCGCGGCCCGCTCCGACGACTGCATCGTGATCGCCGACGAAAGCTCCACCGCGAACCTGCGCTGGGCTGGCAACACGCTTACCACCAACGGTGTCTCGCGCTCCCGGCAGCTGACGGTGATCGCGGTCAGCCGGCGTGCGGCCGGGCCGAGCGTGGGCGTGGTGTCGCGGGCGGGCGTGCGCGACGACCAGGTGGAGGACGTGGTCCGGGAAGCCGAGCAGGCCGCCGCCGACGGCACCCCGGTAGAGGATGCCGAGCCGCTGCTAGGGCCGGGCGACGATGCGGTGAAGAACATCTCGGGCGCGGGCCACTGGGACGATCCGGTGGCGAGCACCGAGATCGGGGTGTTCAGCGGGTTCGCGGCGGAACTGGGCGGCGCGTTCGAGGCCGCGCAGGCCGGCGCGCGCAAGCTGTACGGGTACGCCGAGCACTCCCTGACCGGCACGTTCCTGGGCACCTCGACCGGCCTGCGGCTGCGCCACGATCAGCCGACCGGCAAGGTCGAGATGAACGCGAAGTCCGCCGACCTGGCCCGCTCGGCCTGGGCGGGCTGCGGCACCAAGGACTTCACCGACGTCGACGTCGCCGCGCTGGACGCCGGCCTGCGGCAGCGGCTGGACTGGGCCCAGCGGAAGATCGACCTGCCGCCCGGCCGGTACGAGACGCTGCTTCCGCCCGGGGCCCTGGCCGACCTGCTCGTCTACATGTACTGGTCAGCCGGGGCCAAGGACGCACTGGACGGGCGCAGCGTGTTCAGTAAGCCCGGGGGCGGCACCCGGGTCGGTGAGCGGCTGGCCAGCCTCCCGCTGAGGCTCTACAGCGACCCGGCCCTGCCCGGGCTGGAAAGCTCCCCGTTCGTCGTGGCGCACGCCTCGCGCCGCGATGCCTCCATCTTCGACAACGGGTTCGGGCTTGGGCCCACCGACTGGATCCACGACGGCGAACTGGCCGCCCTCATCCAGACCCGGCATACCGCGGACCTTTCCGGGCTGCCGGTCACTCCCGGCGTCGACAACCTCGCCCTGCAGGGTCCGCCGGGTGCGGCGGCGTCCCTGGATGAGATGGTGGCCGGCACCGGGCGGGGCCTCCTGCTCACCTGCCTCTGGTACATCCGCGAGGTGGACCCGCAGACCCTGCTGCTGACCGGGCTGACCCGGGACGGCATCTACCTAGTGGAAAACGGCGAGGTCACCGGAGCGGTGAACAACTTCCGCTTCAACGAGAGCCCGGTCGGCATGCTGGGCCGGCTCGCCGAGGTCGGCGCGACCGTTCCCGCGCTCCCCCGCGAGTGGGGTGACTACTTCACCCGGTGCGCGATGCCCCCGGTCCGGGTCGAGGGCTTCAACATGTCCTCGGTTAGCCAGGCCAGCTAACCGAGGCACGCCTTCCGCTGAGGGCTTGGCCGAGAGTAGTTGTGTTGATATAACTAGTGTGTGACTACAACTACTTCGGCTACGGCACGCCGCCCTGGCATCATCCTCGCCACGTGCTGCCTCAGCCTGTTCGTCGTCGGTGTCGACGTCACCATCGTCAACATCGCCCTGCCCGCCATCCAGCGCAGCTTCGGCGCCTCCATCGGGGGCCTGCAGTGGACCGTCGACGCATACACGCTGGTGCTGGCCAGCCTGCTGATGCTGTCCGGCTCGCTCGCGGACCGGCTGGGCCGCCGCCGGATCTTCCAGCTCGGCCTGCTGCTGTTCACCATCGGGTCGCTGCTGTGCAGCCTGGCCCCCGGCCTCGGCTGGCTGGTGGTGTTCCGCATGATCCAGGCCGTCGGCGGGTCCATGCTCAACCCGGTCGCGATGGCGATCATCGTGAACACCTTCACCGAGCCCGCCCAGCGGGCCCGCGCCATCGGCGTCTGGGGCAGCGTCATCGGGCTCAGCCTCGCGGTCGGGCCGGTGCTCGGCGGCGCGCTGGTCTCCGCGGTCGGATGGCGGGCCATCTTCTGGGTCAACGTGCCCGTCGGCCTGGCCGCCATCGCCTTGACCCAGCGGTTCGTGCCTGAGTCGCGGGCGCCCCGGCCCCGGCGCCTGGACCCGGTCGCCCAGGTTCTCGTCATCATCCTGCTGGCCGGGATCACCGCAGGCATCATCGAGGGACCGCGGCACGGCTGGGGCTCACCGCTCATCGTCGGCTGCTTCCTGGCCGCCCTGGTCGCGGCGGCCGGCCTGGTCGTCACCGAACTGCACCGGCGTGAGCCGCTCATCGATGTCCGGTTCTTCGCCTCGGCACCGTTCTCCGGGGCGACGGTGATCGCGCTGGCCGCCTTCGCCGCCATGGGCGGCTTCCTCTTCCTCAACACCCTCTACCTGCAGACCGCGCGGGGGTACTCCCCCCTCCTGGCCGGCCTGCTGATCCTGCCCATGGCGGCCACCACCGCCGCGACCGCGCCGCTGTCCGGCCGGCTGGTCGCCGCCGGACGCGGGCGCTGGGCGCTCGTCACCGCCGGAACCGCCATCGCGGCCGGGGCCGCGGTCCTCGTCACCCTGACCGCGGCCACCCCGATCGCCGAACTCGCCGTCGTCTACGTCGTCTTCGGGGTCGGCTTCGGGTTCGTCAACCCGCCCATCTCCAACACCGCCATGTCAGGCATGCCGCGCGCGCAGGCCGGGGTGGCGGCCTCGGTCGCCTCGACCAGCCGCCAGGTCGGCGCCACGCTCGGCGTCGCCGTCACCGGTACGCTCGTAGCCGGCCGCGATGCCGCCGGGTACACGACGGCGAGCCACGCCGGGTGGATCGTTATCGGAGCGTGCGGGGTGACGGTGGTCGTCACCGGCCTGGTCTCGACCAGCCGGCGGGCCCGCCGCAGCGCGCAGCGCACCCATGACCTGCTCATCGGACCGCCAGCAGAAAGCCGCGCCCATGACCACGTCCCCGTCACCTGACCTGCCCACGGCGGCGTGGCAACTGATGCAGCGGTTCGTCGAGGCCCACAACCACCATGGCGAGCTTCAGCGGGAGCTGAACCTGGGCGCCGGCAGCGGGCGGATCCGGGTGCTGTTCCTGCTCCGCGAGCAGCCGATGACGCTCGCTCAGCTCGCCGAGGCCCACGGGGTCGACCGCCCGTACGCGACGATCATCGTCGACAAGCTGGCGGCGCTCGGCTTCGTCGAACGCCGCCCGCACCCCAGCGACGGGCGCAGCAAGCTGGTCAGCCTGACTCCAGCCGGCCGGGACGCCGCCGCGGCGGCCGACCGCATCCTCAGCGAGCCACCCCCGGCGCTCCGGGCCCTCACGAACGAGCAGCTCCGCCAGCTCACGGACCTGCTGTCCCACCTCAGCGGTTAGCTGTCTTCGAGGCGGAAACCCACCTTCAGGCCGACCTGGAAGTGCGCCACCTCACCGTCGGTGATCTGCCCGCGCACCTGGGTGACCTCGAACCAGTCCAGGTGCCGCAGAGTCTGCCCGGCCCGGTGCACCGCGTTGCGGATGGCGGGCTCGATCCCGTCCGGCGACGTGCCGACGATCTCGGTGACGCGGTAGGTACGTTCGGTCATGGCCCCTCCACAGGGTTAGTGAAATCCGGGAAGTGGGTCCCGCTCGCGGGACTGGCGTCCCACCCGGCGTTCCGGCAGGGTGTTCCGGTGTGACTGCTGACGTTTCCGAGCTTGAGCGGCAGGCCCGAGAGCTGCTTCGCCCTGAGGTCTATGAGTACTACGCCGGGGGTTCCGGTGGCGAGGTGACCCTCCGGGCCAACGGCGAGGCCTGGCGCCGGGTCCGGTTCCTGCCCCGGGTGCTGCGCGACGTCTCGGCCGTCCAGACCAGCGTGCGGCTGGGCCACCCGCTGAACCTGCACCTGCGCACCCCGATCGCGGTGGCCCCGACCGCCTTCCACCGGCTCGCCCACCCCCAGGGGGAGATAGCCACGGCGTCGGGCGCCGCCCGGGCCGGGGCCCTGTTCGTGCTGTCCAGCCGGAGCACGCGCCGCATCGAGGACGTGGCCGCGGCGGTCGCCGACGGCGGGGGCAGCTGGTGGTTCCAGGTGTACCTGATGTACGAGCGGGAACTCACCGCCCGCCTGGTCCGGCGGGCCGCTGCGGCGGGAGCGCAGGCGCTGGTCCTCACGGCGGACACCCCGGTGGTCGGGCGCAAGGCCCGCATGCCTCGCGACGGGCTGATCGATGAGCCGGACTTCCTGGCCAACCTCGGGCCACTGGAGGACCTGGCCGTCACGGAGTTCGTCCCGGTCAGCCTGGCCGACATCGGCTGGCTCGCTGACATCAGCGGCGGCCTGCCAGTAGTCGTCAAGGGGGTGCTGCGGGCCGATGACGCCGCCGCCTGCCTGGCGGCTGGCGCAGCCGCGGTCATCGTGTCCAACCACGGTGGCAGGCAGCTGGACCAGGCCATGCCCACCGCCCTGGCCCTGCCCGCCGTGCTGGCCGCCGCGGCGGGCCGTCCGGTGTACGTGGACGGCGGCGTGCGGACCCCCGAGCACGTGCTGGCCGGGCTCGCGCTGGGCGCCGGGCTGGTGTTCGTGGGCCGCCCCGTGCTGTGGGCCCTGGCCTGCGGCGGGGCGGATGGCGTACAGGCCTGGCTGGACGGCCTGACTGACGGCCTGGCCCACGTCATGGCGCTGGCCGGCGCCGCCGCGCTGGACGAGCTTCCCGGCCTGACCGCCCCCCTGGACCCAGGGGCCACAACGTCGGCTGACCCGCCGCACGTTCAGGGGTAGGTCGATCTATCGATAAGTCGCTAAGTTCGACTCAACGCCGTGTCCAGCGAGAGGTCAGGGGCTTCCAAAACCGGGCAAGCTGGCGAGCGCCCGGGGGGGTGCGCGGAGCGCGCTTCGGGGGGTCCGGGGGGTCGTCCCCCCGGGTAAATACTGCGAGCCGTTGGCGCAGGCGACCGAAGGCTCGCGAGCATAGAGCGACGCCGGGTGGCTACGGGGGCAAACCACCCGGCGTCGCATTCATCGGCGTTCCGACGGGGGCCCGGAACGCCGGCAGGTGCTCCGACGGGGGACCAGAGCACCGCTATGCATGTTACACCGAAACCCCCCCTTGTGCGTCAAGACCGGAATCCGAGCAGATCGGGTCACGCACCCCGTCTTGCTCGGTCGTTCAGCCGTTTCCAGGCTGCTTTTCAGGGTCTGTTTCCGGGCTAAACGACGGGGGCGGCTGGGGCCCGGGGGATGCCTCCTCCGGGGCCTGGCCTCCCAGCAGGCCACCCGGCTGCGTCCGGGGGGATGTAGCGTTCTGGCAACCGTGGCTGGTAGGCCCGAAAACCCGTGGTGCTAGCGGGCTCGCGGCCGCCGTTGGCGATCACTACGGCGAAATAGGGGATGGTGATAGCGCCCACCGCGGGAATCGCCGCCCACCACCCCGCGCCGGCGGCGAACAGGGCAATCGTGGCCGCAAAACAAGCGATCCGGATTCCCATCATGATCAGGTAGCGGCGCTGCCGTGAGGCAATGTCCGCCGACAGAGGCGGCTGTGCCTCCGTGACGAGGTACGCGCGGTGACGGCGCGCCCCGGTGGTGGGTTTCACCCCTCCAACGTACGTCGGCGGGAGCCGGCAGGCGAATGTGGGTTCCGGCGCGTTGACAGATGCCAAAGGCGGGTAACCACGCCCCTCAGCGACCTACTCCGTCTTGCTGAACTCCGCGATTGCGATGCCGAGCATGCCCAGCCCCATCACCGCCACGATGGTCAGCGACAGCCAGATCGGCACCAGCCAGCCGTTCCAGGTGATCCCGGGCGACAGATGGGCGAGCGCGACCGGGTCGATGTTCAGGTGCGAGAACACCGCGTGCCGCATCGGGCCGACCACATACGTCAGCGGATCGATCCTGGTCAGCACGCTCAGCCAGCCAGGCAGCCCGGCCAGCGGGTAAAGGGCTCCCGACAGGAAGAACAGCGGCAGGACCAGCATCTGGGTCAGCGCCATGAACGCCTGGAACTGGGTGATCCGGGCCGCCATCATCACCCCGAACGCGGTGATCGTGAAGGACAGCAGCAGCAACTCCCCGATCAGCGTGATGATCAGCACCGGGTTGTAGGGCACGTGGGCTATCCAGGCCAGGCACAGCATCACGATGCCCTGGAAGGTGGCGATGGTCGCGCCGCCCAGGCACTTGCCGATCACGATCGCAGCCCGGCTGACCGGCGCGACCAGCATCTCCCGCAGGAACCCGAACTCCCGGTCCCAGACGATCGAAGCGGCCGAGAATACCGCGGTGAACAGCACGGACATGGCCAGCACGCCCGGGAAGATGAACGTCTTGAAGTCCACCCCGGACGGGAAGTTGCGCCCGGCGAGCGAGGACAGGCCGGTGCCGAGGACCAGCAGGAACAGCAGCGGCTGGATCAGCGACGTAATGGCCCGCAACCTGTCCCGGCGGAATCGGATCATCTCGCGGCGCCACACGATGCTCACCGCGCGCAGGTCGGAGCGCAGGCTCCGCTCCGGCACCGCGACCCGGATCTGGGCGGCCAGGCCTTCGTCCGGGGCCGTGATCCCGCCCGGCTGGGCGGTCTGGGTTGCCATCCTCATCGCCTTCCTCGGAAACGCTGCGCCATCTGCCGCATGTGGTCGGTGCCGGATGCCTCGGCGTCCCGGATGGTGGTCCCGGTGTAAGACATGAACACGTCGTCCAGCGACGGCCGGGACACGCTGACCGACTGGATCGGGGTACTGAGCCGGGCGAAGAGCTGGGGCACGAACTGCTCTCCCGACTCCACCGAGAACGTCACTGCCCCTTCGTGGATGCCGGCCTCGAGGCTGAACACGTCGGCCAGCTCCTTGATCGCGGCCGCGTCGTCGGCGGTCTGGATCTGCACCCGGTCCTTGCCCACGCTGGCCTTGAGCGCCTCAGGCGTGTCGATAGCCACGATCTTCCCGTGGTCGATGATGGCGATCCGGTCGCAGTGCTCGGCCTCATCCATGTAGTGCGTGGTCAGGAAGATCGTGATGTCTTCCCGGCGCTTGAGGTCGTTGATGTACTCCCAGATCGACGAGCGGGTCTGCGGGTCCAGGCCCACGGTCGGCTCGTCCAGGAACAGCACGTGCGGCGCGTGCAGCAGGCCGCGGGCGATCTCCAGCCGCCGCTGCATGCCGCCCGAGTACGTACTGACCAGGCTGTCCTTTCGGTCCCACAACCCGACCATGTCGAGCACCTGCTTCATCCGCGGCGCGACCGCCGCGGACGGGACCGCGTACAGCTCCGCGTGGAAGCGGAGGTTCTGGGCCCCGGACAGATAGTTGTCCAGCGTGGTGTCCTGGAACACCAGCCCGATGTTGCGGCGCACCGCGTCCCGCTCGCTGACCACGTCGTGGCCGGCCACGGTGGCCCGCCCGGAGGTCGGCCGGGCCAGGGTGCAAAGAATCTTGATGGTGGTGGACTTCCCGGCCCCGTTGGGTCCCAGGAAGCCGAACGTCTCCCCCGCCGCGACCTCGAAGTCGATGCCGCGCACCGCCTCGATGTCCCCATAGCTCTTGGCCAGCCCGGACACGACCACCGCGGGCGGCCGGGTCTCCAGCTGCACGCCGCCGGCCGGGGCCGGGGCCGGCTCACCGGCCCCGTCTGCGCCTGCCTGTGTTGCCACTCTCACGCGCCTCCTGCTTAGTCCAAGCAGAGCCTAGCCGCGATGGTCTCCCGACTCACCGCGGCTAGGCCCCGGCGTTGCCTACTCGGCGGGCTGGTCGCTGCCGTCCTCGGCCTGCTCGTCTTCAGCGGCCAGGATCTGGTACAGCTTCCGGCGCGCATCGGTGAGGATCTGCTGCGCCTGGGCGACCTGGGCGTTGTTGCCCACCCGGACCACCTGCATCGCCGCCATCGCGACGGTGCCGAACAGCCGGCGCATCTCGATCGTGTCACCACCGACCGACTTGGCCACCAGGTCCCAGGGCGCCTGCAGCTCGTCCGGGTGCGCCGCCACGTAGCTGCGGCCCTCCTCGGTGAGCTCGAACGCCCGGCGGCCGCCTTCGCCCGTCGTGGCCGCGATCAGGCCCTCGTCCTCCAGTTGCTGGAGCGCCGGGTACACCGACCCGGGGCTGGGCTTCCACAGCCCGCTGCTGCGCTCGCTGATCTCCTGGATGATCTGGTAGCCGTTGCGGGGGCCGTCGGCCAGCAGCGCGAGGGCTGCCGCCCGGACGTCGCCGCGCTTGACCCGGGGCCCGCGCATCCGCGGGCCGCCGAACCACGGACCGAAGTCCGGCCCGCCGGCGGGCACTGCCTCGGCCCTGCCCCAGCCGCCACGTCCGCCCGGTCCCCCGGGCCCGCGGACGGGACGCCGGCGCGGACCGTGACGGTGGCCCCACACTTCTTCTTGCTCGTCTCCTGGGCCTCCCCAGGGTTCACTGTGTCGCATTGTGTTCACTTCCTTGGTCTGGTGGCAGGGCTCTGACTGGACTGCCCAGGAGCTCTTCTGCCTTACTGGATAGCTCAAAGATATATCGGAATGCATCGGAAGGCAAGCCCTGGGATCGCAGACCGGGGATGCGCTGGCTCAGGCGGGCGCCCGGCTGCAGGTCAGGCGGGGTGCACGAGTCAGCCGCAACGAAGACCTCGTCACGGTAAGCCGCCCCCGGCACGGAACCCGGAGGCGGTGAAGGGCGGGGTTAGCGGGCCGGGGCGGTGCGCACCGGCAGGTCGTAGATCCGCCGGACGCTGGAACCCAGCCGGGAGATGTCCGCGCCGTACACGTGCAGCGAGATCGCGACCTCGGCGCCGCGGTTGCGGACCCGGTGGATGTCCCCGGGCGGCGCGAAGCCGGACACGTCACCGGGGGCGCCGGCGTTCGTGCCGACCTCCGCCAGCACGGTCCCGCCCTCGCGCAGGGCGAAAAGCTCCTCGTACTCGGTCCCCTGGAGCACGCCTATCACGCACCAGGTGACGTGGTCGTGGATCGGCGTGATCTGGCCTGGCCGCCACACCAGCCCGACGACCGAGAACGAGCCGTCCGGCTCGGCGTGCATCAGATGCTGCTGGTAGGCCGAGGGATCACCTTCCCGCTCGGCGGCGGTGAGGATCTCCGGCCCGGGCAGGTGGCGGCGCAGGGCCCGGGCCACCCGCCGCGAGGTCTGGTCCCAGTCGCCGCGCTGCCGGACGGCCCGGCGCAGGGCCGTGAGGAGGTCGGCCGGGCACCGGCTGGCCGATTCCGAAGCCGGCGCGGCAGCGCGTCCCAGGGGCGGGACGAGGGCGGGAACGGTGGCGAGTGGCATCGGTCACCTCCTGGGAGCTGCGGCGGACCGCTCCGCGGTGAGCGGCGTACCCCTCCACGGTAAGGAAGCCGGACCCATTAGCGCCAATGCCAAAGACCTCAGCGATTCATCGACCAGATTGATGGATCATTCGCGGGGCGCCACCTCCGCCGGGGTCCCCGCGGCCTGGATACCCCCGGCCGGTGGCCCCTCTCCCGGTGGCCTCTCTGCGGGTGGCCCCTCGGCCGGGGCCCAGCGCGCCGCCAGCTGGCTGATCCGCGCGGCCGACTCGGCGGGCGCCCGGCCCTGGCCCACGGCCACGCCCAGCAGGTAGGCCGTGAGCGGGGCGGCGGGGCGGGCCACGCCGTGCGCGACGTCGCGGGCCAGGTCGAGGACCAGCCGCGGGTCCAGGGCGGCCGGATCCAGGCCCAGCTCGGCGCAGACCGCCGCGGCCCACTCGTCCAGCGTGTTCACCGGGTTGCCTCCTGTTCGCCCTGAGCCCGGGTGGCCCACATTCGCGCCCGGCGCAGATCACCGGCGGTGTCGCAGTCGAGCCAGCCGGGTGGCTCCCCCGGCGCCGTCTCGTCGGGCAGCAGCGTCGGGTCCAGCGGGCCGAGCAGCCCCCCCAGTGAGCTCCCCGGGTACCGGGCCAGGGCGCCCCGCAGCCCGGCCGCGGCCCAGCCGCTGACCAGCCACTGCGGGCGCGCGGAATCATCCAGCAGCACCACGCCGCGGACCTCCGGGTCGGCCAGCGCGGTGAGCAGCCGCGTGATGTGCGCCGGCCGCAGGAACGGCAGGTCGGCCGCGAGCAGGACGACGGCGGGCGCGGACACCTGCTCCAGCCCGCACGCCAGCGCGGCGACCGGCCCGCGGCCCGGCGGGTCCTCCCGGGCGTACCTGATCCGTCCACCGGCGCCCGGGCGCTCCGGGCCGACCACGACGATCCGGTCCGCCCCGGCCGAGGTCACCGCGGACACCACCGAGCCGAGCAGGGTCTGGTCGCCCACGATGAGCCCGGGCTTGTCCGCCCCGCCCAGCCGCGTGCCGCGGCCGCCGGCCAGGACGACCGCGTCGAACAGGTGCGCAGGAGCCGGCACTGGCCCTCCCGGTCAGCCGCCGATCGCGGACATCGGCCGGGCGGGCTGCAGGAATCCCGGGTTGTTGATGCCGTGCCCGGGCAGCTTGGCCGCGACGGCCCGCAGCCAGATCCCGGCCAGCTCGTCGTCGCTGGCCCCGTGGCGCAGCGGGTCGCGCAGGTTGCTCTCGTCCCGGGCGAACAGGCAGTTGCGGACCTGGCCGTCGGCGGTCAGCCGGACCCGGTCGCAGGTACCGCAGAACGGCCGGGTGACCGAGCCGATCACGCCGACCCGCGCCGGGCCGCCGTCCACCAGGAACGTCTCCGCCGGGGCGGACCCGCGCTCCCCGGGGTCGGCCGCGGTGAGCTTGAAGTGCGGGGTCAGCGCGTCGAGGATCTCGTCCGCGGTGACCATGTTCTCCCGTCGCCACCCGTGCTGCGCGTCCAGCGGCATCTGCTCGATGAACCGCAGCTCATACCCCCGGTCCAGGCAGTACTGGAGCAGCTCGGGGGCTTCGCCGTCGTTGAGGCCGCGCATCAGCACCGCGTTGACCTTGACCGGCCGCAGGCCGGCCGCGGCGGCCGCGGCCATTCCGGCCAGCACGTCGTCGAGCCGGTTCCGGCGGGACAGGCTGCGGAAGGTCTCCGGGTTCAGCGTGTCCAGCGAGACGTTGATGCGGTCCAGCCCCGCGGCGCGCAGCGGGTCGGCCAGCCGGACCAGCCCGATCCCGTTCGTGGTCATCGAGATCTCCGGCCGGGGCCGCAGCTCCGCGGTCCGCGCCACGATGCCCGGCAGGCCCCGGCGCAGCAGCGGCTCGCCGCCGGTGAACCGGATCTCGGTGATACCCAGGCGCTGCACCCCGATCCGGGCCAGCCGGACCAGCTCGTCGTCGGACAGCAGCGCCGGGTTGGGCAGCCACTCCAGGCCCTCCGGCGGCATGCAGTACGAGCAGCGCAGGTTGCACCGGTCGGTGAGCGATATCCGCAGGTCGGTCGCGACCCGCCCGTAGGAGTCGGCGAGCGCGCGGGAGTCGGCGGGAACGGGACCTCACCACCCTTCATCTGCCGGGCGAAACGCCCACATGCTCACCCAGCCTACGTTGCGCCTCAGGTGTCCACCGATCGGCTGACCCCAGCCTGGCCAGCCGGGTGACGCGCGGCCCGCCCCGCCCGGCCCATTCTCGGATCATGACAGCAACATCACCGGCCGTCCGGGTCCGCGGGCTCCGCAAGGTGTACCGGCCTGACCGCTACCGCGAGGTGGCCGCGCTAAACGGCCTGGACCTGGAGATCGGTGCCGGAGAGATCGTCGCGCTGCTCGGGCCCAACGGGGCGGGCAAGACCACCACGGTGCAGATCCTCACCGGATACCGGCGCCGCGACGCCGGCGACGTGGCCGTGCTGGGCACCGACCCCGCGGAGGCGGGCCGGGACTGGCGGGCCCGGATCGGCATCGTGCCCCAGCAGGCCAGCGACTTCGGCGAGCTGACCGTGCGCGAGGTACTCCGGCACCTGGCCGGCTATTACCCCGACCCGCGGGACCCCGCCGACCTGGCCGCCGCCGTGGGCCTGGCCGGGCAGGCCGGCACCCGGCTGCGCCGGCTGTCGGGCGGCCAGCGCCGCCGGGTGGATCTCGCGCTCGGCCTGCTGGGCCGCCCCGAGCTGCTGGTCCTGGACGAGCCGACCACGGGGCTTGACCCGGCCGCGCGGCGGCAGTTCTGGGCCCTGATCCGGCAGCTCGCGGCGGGCGGCACCACGATCCTGCTCAGCACGCACTACCTGGACGAGGCGGAGGCCCTGGCCGCCCGGGTGGCGGTGCTGGTCGCCGGGCGGATCGTGGCGGCCGGGCCGCCCGCGGCCCTGGCCGGGCGCGACACCGCGGCCGCCACGGTGAGCTGGCTGGAGCACGGCGTTCCGCGCCATGAGCAGACGGCCAGGCCGGCCCGGCTGGTGGCCGCCCTGGCCGCCCGGGCCGCCGGGCCGGACGGCGAGATCCCGGGCCTCACCGTCACCCGGCCCTCGCTGGAAGACACCTACCTGCGGCTGATCGGCGTGGCGCCGCCCGGCCCCGACACCCCGGAGGACACCCCGTGACCACCCCATCAGCCCCGTCTTCGCGCCTCCTGCCCTCAGCCGCCCCGCCCGCACCAGCCCCGGCCCAGCCCGCCCGTGACCAGCCAGCATTGCCCTCGCTGCTGCGCACCAGCCTGTCCCGCGGTCACCTCGAGATCACCTCGTTCTTCCGCGACCGCGAATCGGTGATCTTCACGTTCTCCCTCCCGGTCATCCTGCTCGTGGTGTTCGGGGAGGTGTTCCACGGCACGATCGGGTCCACCGGGGTGGCCTTCCGGCAGTACTTCACGGCCGGGATCATCGCCAGCGGCATCATGTCCGCCACGTTCGTGAACGTGGGCGCGAGCGTGGCCGCGGACCGGGCGGACGGGACGCTGACCCGGCTGGCGGGCACGCCCATGCCGCCCGCCGCCTATTTCGCGGGCAAGGCCATCAGCGCGCTGGCCGTCGCGGCCGCCGAGGCCGGGCTGCTGCTCGGCGTGGGCGCGGCCGCATTCGGGTTGCGGCTGCCCGGCACCGCGGGCCGCTGGGTCACCCTCGGCTGGGTGTTCGTGCTGGGCACCGCGACGTGCGCCGTGCTCGGCCTGGCCCTGAGCAGCCTGCCCCGCAGTACCCGCGGCTCCTCGGCGGTGTTCAGCCTGCCCTACCTGGTGCTGTCGTTCATCTCGGGCGTGTACTTCGTGTTCCGTGACCTGCCGCCGGTGCTGCAGCAGGTGGCCGCGCTGTTCCCGCTGAAGTGGCTGTGCCAGGGCCTGCGCTCGGTCTTCCTGCCCGCCGCCGCGGCCGTGGCCGAGCCGGCCGGCAGCTGGGAATCCGGCAAGATCGCGCTGGTGCTCGGGGCCTGGTTCGTCGCAGGCTTGGTCTTGTGCCTGACAACGTTCCGCTGGCTGGACCGCGAGTGAGCCCGGTCCCGCCGGTGAGCCCCGCCCCGCCCGTGAACCGCGCCCCACCGGGCGGGCACGCCTGGGATGGCGGCGCCCGGGGCTGGGACAGGTACTACGGGATCATCCTGGTCGGCGTGCTCGTCCTGGTCATCGCGGTGGAGGCCCAGCAGAACCGGCCGGCCTCGAACCTGGCCGTCTCCTGCGGGGCGCTGGCCGCCATGGCCCCCTGGTACGCGCTGCACCGGCGCACCCTGCACTACGGCGAGGACAGCCTGGCCCGGGGCCTGATCTACCTGGCCGGGCTGTGGATCCTGTTCATCATCGCGTCCAGCCAGGGATACATCGAGACCTGGGTGCTGCTGGCCCTGGGCCCGCAGTGCTTCCTGGCCGTCCCGTTCCGCTGGGCGGTCGGTGCCGTCGTCGTCCTCAACCTCACGCCGGTCGCGCTGGCCCTGGTCAACGGGGCGGGTCCCGGCGAGCTGACCACGCTGGTCGCCTCGGCCGTGCTGACCGCCGCGTTCTCGGTCGCGTTCGGCGTGTGGGTGTTCCGGATCATCGCCCAGAGCTACGAGCGGGCCAGCCTGATCTCCGAGCTCGGCCAGACCCGGGCCGAGCTGGCCCAGGCCAACCGGAAGGCCGGCGTGCTGGCCGAACGGCAGCGGCTGTCCGGGGAGATCCACGACACCGTGGCCCAGGGTTTCACCAGCATCATCATGCTGCTCCAGGCGGCCGACGCGGATGTGGGGCGGGAGCCCGCGGCGGCCCGCAGGCATCTCGCGCTGGCTCTGCAGACCGCCCGGGAGAACCTGGCCGAGGCCCGGGCCCTGGTGGCCGCGCTGGCCCCGGCCGGCCTGGAGCCGGGCGCGCTGGACGGCGCGCTGCGCAGGCTGACCGACGCCGTGCCCGGGCACCTGGGCCCGCCGGCCAGCTTCGAGGTGACCGGCCCGGCCGTGCCGCTGCCCAGGCCCGCCGAGGTCATGCTGCTCCGGGTCGGCCAGGAGGCACTGGCCAACGTGCGCCAGCACGCCGGGGCGCGGCAGGTGCAGGTCCGCCTGCGGTACGGCGAGGGACAGGTCAGCCTGGAGGTCACCGACGACGGGGTGGGCTTCGATCCCGGGCAGCCCGCCGGCGGCTACGGCCTGCCCGGCATGCGGGCCCGGGCCGAGGAGGCCGGCGGCCGGCTCGAGGTGCGCAGCTCGCCGGGTGGCGGGACCACGGTGAGCGTCGTGGTCCCGGTGGATGTCCCCGGCGCCCAGGCGGGGACGCCGTGAGCACCACGGCCGTCCCGGCGGGGTCCGGCCCGGTGCGGGTCCTCGTTGCGGATGATCATCCGGTAGTACGGGCCGGCCTGCGGGCGCTGCTGAGCGCCGAGCCCGGGCTGGCGGTCGTGGCCGAGGCGGGCTCAGGTGAGGAAACGGTACTCATGGCCCGCCAGCACCAGCCAGACGTGGTGCTGATGGACCTGCGGATGCCGGGCGCGGGCGGGCTGGCCGCGATCCGGCAGCTGTCCGCGGACCAGCCCGGCGTCCGGGTCGTGGTGCTCACCACCTACGACAGCGACGCCGACATCCTGCCCGCCGTGGAGGCCGGCGCCGCCGGCTACCTGCTGAAGGACACGCCGCGGGACACCCTGGTGAGCGCGATCTTCGCGGCGGCCCGGGGCGAGACGGTGCTGGCCCCCTCGGTGGCCGGGCGGCTGGTGAACCGGCTGCGCGCCGCCCCGCCGGAGGCGCCCGCCGCCCGCGAGACGCTGTCCGCGCGGGAGACCGAGGTGCTGGTCCTGGCGGGCCGCGGGCTGACCAACGCGCAGATCGGCCGGGAGTTGTTCGTCAGCGAGGCCACGGTGAAGACCCACCTGCTCCGGGCCTACGCCAAGCTGGGGGTGTCCGGCCGGACCGCCGCCGTCACCCGGGCCATGGAACTCGGCCTGCTGCCCTCCCCGGGCCGGCCCTGAACGTGATTGTCTGTCTATCAGGTGGCTAAAATAGGAGTTCGCCCTCGTCCGGGGAGGCAGCGATAGGGTCGTGCTCGTGGAGACTGCTATCTGGCTTGATCAGCTCAACGCAGCGGAGCGCGCTGAGCTCGTCCGCGGTGCGGGTACGATCCCGGAACCGCGTCCTGATCTGCTCATCGTCGGCGGCGGGATCGCCGGGGTCGCGACCGCGGCCGCCTGCCACCAGGCAGGCCTGGGCTCGGTGCTGCTCATCGAGGCCGGCCACCTGGGCTCTGGGGCCACCGGCGGCGCCGCGGGGCTGCTGACCCCCGACATCCATGAGTGGAGCGACCCCGAACCCTTCGTGGACCTGGCCCGGGCCAGCCTGGGCCAGTGGGCCGAGCTGGAAGAGTCCTGGCCGGGCGGGGTCGGGCTGGTGGACGCGGACTGGATCGGCCTGTCCCCCGACCCGGGCGCGCTGGCCCCGCACCAGTCGCCCGCGGTGGAGTGGCTGGAGCCCGACTACGTGGCCAAGCTCATCCCCGGGCTCTCGCTGCCGATGGCGGGCGCGCTGATCCATCACCAGGGCCGGGTCAACCCGCTGCGCTCGCTGGCCCGGCTGTCCGCGGAACTGCCCGCGGTGGCCACCGGGGTCGCCGCGACCGGCATCACGGTCCGGGGCGACCGGATCGTGAGCGTGGACACGACCGCGGGCCAGGTCCATCCGGGTGCGGTGGTCTTCGCTACCGGGCTCCCGCCGGTGCTGGACGGCCTGGAGCTCGACCTGCCCTGGGAACGGGTCAAGGGCCACCTGCTCGTCACCGAGCCGACGACGTTCCGCCTGCCCGGCATCGTGGCGCCGGTCGCGACGCAACTGGAGGACGGGCGGCTGCTCGTCGGCGGGACGTTCGACATGGGCGACGAGAGCCCGGTGGTCCGCCAGGAGATCATCGACAGCATCCTCGCCGGGCTGTACGCCACGCTCCCGCAGCTGCAGGGGCTGCGCGCCGACTACACCTGGTGCTGCTTCCGGCCCCGGCATCCCGACGGGCTCCCGGTCATCGACCGGATCCACGGTCTCGGCAACGCCTGGCTCACCTCCGGGCACTACCGCACCGGGATCCTGCTCGCCCCGGTGACGGCCCAGGCGCTGGTCAGCTGGATCGGCTCGGATCAGCCGCCCGCCGAGGCACCGGCCTGGAGCAGCGAGCGGTTCGCCGGCCGCGGCCTCAGCGGCCGCTGACTGCGGTGCCCGTTACTGCGGTGCCGGTTACTGCGGTGCCGGTCAGCCTGAGCTAGTTACCGTGCGCCGGTCGTCGGGCCGCCGCCGGGTGAGCCCGCGGCGGTCCAGGTACTCCAGCAGCGGGATCGCCACCCGCCGGGTGGTGTGCAGCACCTGGCGGGCCTCCGCCGCGGTGAACGGCCCGGGCAGGCCGGCCAGGATCCCGGCGGCCTGCACGTCCGCGCCCGGCGCCAGGACGACCTGATCGGCGAGCCGCAACAACAGCCCGGCCCGGGCCGCCGCGGCCAGGGCCCGGCTGTCCAGCCCGAGCTCGCGCAGCCGGGCGGCCTCGGGCGCGGCGAACGGCTGCCCGGCCAGGTCCTCCCGGAGCAGCTGCACCGCCGTGAGCACCCGCTCTGGCAGGGCCGGGCCGCCGGCCGTGGTCCCGTCCCGCTCCAGCATCAGGTAGCCGCCCCGCACGGCCAGCGGGGGCGCGGCCAGCCGCTCGACCAGCTGCCGCTCGGGCAGTCCCAGCCCGGCCCGGGCCGCCTCCACCGGCAGGCCCGGCGCGAGCGGCTCCCGGGCTGCGTGCGCCGCAACGTTCGCGGTGAGCTGCTGGCGCAGCTCCGCCCAGTGCTGCGGGTCGGCCACCCAGTCACCGCCGACCGGGGCCGGCACCCCGGTCACCCCCATAGCCCGCAGGTCAGCCGCGCGCAGCAGCCCATGCCGCCGCAGCAGGTCGGCCGGGCCGGGCACGGCGGGCCAGGCCGCGAGGTCCCGGCCGGCCGCGGCGGCGGAACCCCGGCGGCGGAACCCCGGCGGGGCAACGTCCAGCACCGTGGCGCCGACCAGCGGCGGCCAGGCCACCCGGCCCGGATGACCAGCGCTGCGACCAGCGACGTGGCCGGGGCCGGGTCCGGCGCCCGCCCCCGGCTGGGCGAAGGCCACCGCGGCCGACCCCGGGTCGCGGAGCAGCAACCGGTCGCCGACGTGCAGCGGCAGCGGCTCGTTCAGGGTGAGCCGGGCGATCAGGCCGCCCAGCGGGCGCAGCCGGCCGCCGGTCCGCGCCGACCCGGCGTGCACGGTGAGCTGCCGCGGCGGGCGGTCCCCGGCCGCGGCCAGCCGCACGTCCAGGGTGGCGGCCAGCGTCCATCGGCCCGGCTCGACCAGCGCCATGCCGCGCGCGGGGGTCACCCGCTCGGCGCCGCGCAGGTTCAGCGCCACCCGGGCCACGCCGCTCACCTGGCCAGCCGGCTGCTTCAGCGTCTCGATGCCGCGCACCCGCACCGCGTCCATGGACGGCGTGAGCAGCAGTTCCTGCTTCTCGCGGATGGTGCCCGCCGGCAGCGTCCCGGTCACCACCGTGCCGCTGCCCCTGATCTGGAATGCGCGGTCCACCCACAGCCGCACCGGGGCGGCCGGGTCCGGCTGCGGCAGCCGGGCGGCCAGCCGGTCCAGGGCGTCGCGGAGCGCGGGCATCCCCCGGCCGGTGCGGGCGCTGACCGCGACCGCCTCGACCTCACCGAGGCTGGTCGCGGCCAGCCGGCCCAGCGCCTGGCGGCGGGCCTGCGCCGGGTCAGCCAGGTCGGACCGGGTCACGGCGAGCAGGCCGTGGGTGATGCCGAGCGCATCCACCGCGGCCAGATGCTCCTCGGACTGCGGCATCCAGCCCTCGTCGGCGGCCACGGTGAACAAGACCGCGGGCACGGCGCCCACCCCGGCCAGCATGTTGGGCACGAACCGCTCGTGCCCGGGCACGTCCACGAGCGCGACCTGCTGCCCGCTGGGCAGCGTGAGCCAGGCGAATCCCAGATCGATGGTCAGGCCACGCCGCCGTTCCTCGGCCCAGCGGTCCGGCTCCATCCCGGTTAGCGCCCGGACCAGGGTGGATTTCCCGTGGTCGACATGCCCGGCGGTCGCGATGACCTGCATCTAGCCGGGTTCCCGGGAGTGTGCGCCGCCTGCTCGCACGGGGCCTGCCCGCACCGGACCTGATTCCACGGGGCGACCCTACCTGGTGCAATTCGGATCCCTTCGGCGGTAGGCCCGAATAAAGGCCGGCGACTCGGGTAGTTGCGGCGCGCGGGATAAAAAATCCCCTGCTGGACCGTTCTAGGGAGTGATCGAAATGGCCGGGATGCTGCGCGTTCCCCGGAGCCGGGGTGCATTGAGTGGCGCTCTTCTCGTCTTGCTTGGAGCGTGGGGCGGCCTGATCGCGTTCGTCGGGCCGTACTTCCACTTCGCCTACACACCGGGTACCGCCTGGACCTACACGTCGGGCCGGCTGTGGCTGGAGATCCTGCCCGGTATCGCGACCGCGCTCGGCGGCCTGATCCTGCTGGCCAGCCGGGTCCGGCCGGTGGCGATCTTCGGCGCCTGGGTCGCCGCGCTCGGCGGGGCCTGGTTCGCGGTGGGCCGGGTGCTCAGCCCGCTATGGAACGCGCACGGGACCGTGGCCCTGGGCACGCCCATCGGCGGCACCGTGACCCGGGCGCTGGTGGAACTCAGCTACTTCACCGGGCTGGGCGTGATCATCGTGTTCCTGGCCGCCCTGTCGCTGGGCCGCCTGACGGTGGTCGGGGTCAGGGACGCGCGGCTCAGTGAGCGCGCGGCCGAGGAGGACGCCGCCGTCACCGAGCCGGCCGTCGCCGAGCCCGCCACGGTCACGTCCGACCCGGTGGTGTACGAGCGCCCGACCAGCGAGCTTCCGGTGCGCGAGCGTTCGGCGGGCGAGCGGACCGAGGTCGTGCGGCCGACGGCAGGCAGTACGTCCAGCGAGTAGACCGCCACCCCGGCTCCGGTCAGCCCGGGGAGCCAGCCCCAGCAGCACCGCTGGCACCGGGAGGCGGTCCCATTCAGCCCGGCGGGCCCGGGCGCGAGCCAGTCTCGCGCCCGGGCCCGCCCGCATCTCTCCCTGTCCCCTCCCGCCCCAGGAGTCCCGTCCCGCTCTCTCGTCCTAGCAGCCCCGCGCACACTGGCCAGGGCGGGAAGGAATTTCGATGACGGGGGGCGGGAATGAGAACCACCAGGCCGGGCTTTTCGTTAGAGAAGTGATGAGCAGGGGGGACGCATGAGCACAACACCTGCCGCTGAGCTGGCCGCAGCCCGGACGCGGTGGCCACTGTGGTCGATACGCCCCGTGGGCCCCGGCAAGGGAACCGGCTTCACCGCCCGCCGCCACGGCGCCTCGGGATTAGACGATGTCTGGGCTCCGAGCCTGATCGCGCTCGAAGATCAGCTCCGCGAATACCGGAAAGTCCCCCGCCCATCAGGCTGAGGCACGCTCGGGATGGGTCGCACTGAAATGCAGCGGGAAGTGCGGGTCACGGCAGCGGTGATAACGCAGCGCCCCGCACCGCGGGCAGTCCCGGCTGCGGACCGCGGGCTCCAGATGGGCCCGCTGGTCAGCGCTCAGCCGTACCGCATAGGGCTCGTCCCCGTCGCGCCGCTGGGCCTTGCGCCGGGCCAGCTCACGCAGGAATCCCTGGCCACTCGCCTCACACGGACCGCAGCGGCACCCCTGGTACCAGGCCAGGAACGATCCATGCGGTGGGGGCGCCGGGGGAAGGTCACGCCACGGTCCCGGATCACCGGACATCTGCGCCACGTCTACGACACTACCTTCGCCCGGGGACATCAGGTTCCCAGGCGGGTAACCCGGGTCGCGGCCGCCAACGCCCCGGCGCCGGATGCGCAGCCCGCCCAGCCTCCCCGGGACCTCATCGCCGATAATCGGCGGCTTGCCTGAATTGTCCCCCTCTGTGCCGTCGTGCGGAATGGCCCTTAAGGCAATCGTTAGCACCCTGCAAAATCCGGCATATTACTGGCCGGGATATACGCCTCATGCCAGAAATGATCGTTATGATCTCGCGGGTGGCCGGGCAAGGGGCGGGGAAGCCTTCGGCGCCGGCGCGGAGCATCTGAGGCCCTCCGGGCCAGCACGAGAGGAAGCCTGATGACAGATCGGCCCGCCGCCGCGATCGTGGGAATCCCGCCCCAGCCTGCAGCCCGCCTCGAACCCAACGCCATCGGCGTCGCCCAGGACACGGTCATCGGCATGGCCTCGTCCGCGCCCGCAGCCACGGTGGGGCTGTCGCTGGCCGCGCTGGCCGCGGCGACTGCCTACGGCAGCGCCCCGATCCTGATCCTCACCGCGGTCCCCATGCTGATCATCGCGAACGCCTACCGCCGGCTGAACATGTGGAACGCCAACTGCGGTGCGTCCTTCGAGTGGGTCGGCCGGGCCGTCAATCCTTATCTCGGCTTCCTCACCGGCTGGCTGATGATCGCCGCGTACATCATCGGGACCGTGGCCGAGGTCCTGCTGCTGGGCCCCTCGGTGCTCGCCGTGTTCGGCTCCAGCTCCACCAGCACCTGGGGGTACATCGCCATCGGCGCCACGGTCGGCATCATCATGCTGATCATCGCCGTGGTCGGCATCAAGATCACCGCGCGCGCCCAGGTCAGCATGGCGGCGGTCGAGTACCTCATCCTGATCGGGCTGGCCCTCGCCGGGCTGGCGTTCGTGCTCAGCCACCACCCGGGTACCGTGCCGATCACCAGGGGCTGGTTCAGTCTCTCCGGCATCAACGGCAAGGGCAGCGCGGTGGCCGGCTTCCTGGTCGCGGTGTTCGTCTACGGCGGCTGGGACGGCACCCTGTACGTCAACGAGGAAGTCAAGCACCGGCGCACCAACCCCGGCAAGGCCGCCATCCTGGCCGTTGGCCTGCTGGCCATCATCTACACGGTCTCCCAGCTCGGCTTCCAGGGCGTGATCTCGCCGCGCAAGCTGCAGGCCGCCTCGGAAAACGGCACCGCGCTCATCGCCGTGGCCCAGGCCCTGGGCGGCGGCTTCTGGGCCAAGGCGATGGCCCTGTCGATCGCGCTGTCGGTCATCGCCACCACCGGGACAGGCATCGTGCTCAGCGCCCGGATCGTCTACGGGATGGCCAGCTACCGGGCGCTGCCGGAGTTCCTCGCCAACGTGTCCCGCCGCTGGTCCACCCCGGTGGCGGCCAGCGTCATCGTGGGGCTGCTGATCGTCGCGCTCAGCACCATTTACTACCTGGCCACTTCGGTGCAGAACGCGTTCTTCGACGTGATCGACGTGACCGGGCTGCTGTTCTCGATCTTCTACATCATGACCGCGGTGGCCACCATGGTCTACTACCGGCGCCGCGTGTTCAGCAGCGCCTGGGACGCGCTGATCCTGGGCCTGCTGCCCCTCGGTGCGGCCGTGTTCCTGGGCTGGATCCTGGCCAAGTCGCTGATGAACGCCCCGTCAACCCAGGTCTGGTCGCTGGTCGGCATCCTCGTCGCGGGCGTGCTGCTGATGTTCTCGGCCCGGTACATCCTGCAGTCGCCGTTCTTCCGGATGCCCCGGGAGAGCGACTCGCCGCGGCACGCCCGCATGCACTAGCCCGCTTCCCGCTTTAGCGGAGGGTGCTGGCCGGCCTGGCCTCCCAGGAGGTCCACAGCGGCCGGTACCCCTGCTGATGCCAGAACGGCCCGGACAGCGGGTTGGCCTGCTCGTAGTGCAGGAGGGTGACCGCCACCCCCGACTCGTCCGCGACCTGGTGCAGCCGGGCGACCAGCGCGGCGGCCACCCCGCGGCCACGCTCACCGGGCAGCACATCCATCAGCTCCAGATAAGCCACCGGCGCCGCCCGCACCATCGGGGCGATCCAGCCCGCCGCCTCCGGCCGTTCCGCGTAGAGCAGGCCGAACGGTGCCCCGTCCCGCTCGGCCAGCCACACCCAGGGATCCGGGGCGGCCAGCAGCTCACCTGCCTCGTGGCGCAGCGCCACCGGCGTCTCCGGCCGCTCGATCACGGTGCCGAAGTGGGCGTCGTACCGGATCGTCTCCATGCCGAGCCGGACCACCTCGTCCAGGTCCGCCGGGCCCGCCTGGCGGATCCGCACGCCGGGCTCCACCGGCACCCCTGTCGCGGCCCGCCGCCCGGCGGTGCGGGCCGCGACGACCGCCCGCGGGGCCAGCCCGTGCCGCAGCAGGGCCAGGACGCCGTCGATGTCCCGGCTGGGCCAGATGATCACCGCGGCGGTGTCGGCCTCCGCCGCCTCCGGCAGCGCGGCCAGATGCCCGCGCCACCTGGCGAGCAACTCGTCCAGGGCGGCGTCCACGCCGGGGCCCGCCACCTGCGGGGTGAGCTGGAACCTGCGGGCCGCTCCCCAGGTCAGCTCCAGCGACCCCGGCTCCCCGGTCCAGTGCCCGCACGTTCCCATCGCGGCCGTGGCCCCGTCCGGCCCGCTGACCACCAGCTCGGCGCCGCAGCCCGGCGAGACCGCCGGGGCGGGCAGCAGGGCGTCGAGCGCCGCCAGCCTCCGCGCGACCTGCTCGCTGGTGGTATCCCCGGCCACTGCCGACATGAACGACCTCCACGTGCATCGTGATTCGAGGGCAGCGGGCCTAAGGACGGGCGGTCACTTCGACGCCGTTACCGCCCTGATTATGACGGCATAGAGGCCATGCCATTGCGGCGAGTGGAAGCCGGCCCGGGTCAGCAGGCGGGTCGCCCTCCGGCGGGTACGGGCCTTGCCCCGGCGGCTGCCGACCAGGGTAGGCAGGTACAGCAGGGAGAACTGGTTGACCAGGACGAGGCGCCCGCCCGGAGCCAGGACGCGGGCACATTCCCGCAGGCCGGCCTGCTGGTCGGCCCAGTGATCGAACGAGGTGGTGCTGACCACCAGGTCGAACGCGCCGTCGGGCCCGGGCAGGCGCTCGGCGGTGCCGGGCTGGAAGCGGACCCGGGGATCGGCGGTGGCCTCCTGGGCGACCCGGACCATCGGCGCGGCGGCGTCCACGCCCACCAGCTCCACCGCGTCCGGGGCCCGGGCGGCCAGCTGGCGGAGCAGGTAGCCCGTGCCGGACCCGACGTCCAGCACCCGGTGCGGCGCGGGCACCTGGGCCAGCGCGAGCTCTGCCGTGCGATCGGAGATCTCATGGTGGAGCCGGCCGCGCCAGCCCTCCTCGTAGCCGTCGGCACGCTCGGCGAACGCGGCCACATCACGATCCCGGGGCATAACCCAATCCTGGCATCCCGCCCGTCCCGGAGGAGCAGTCCGGCGGAGGTTACGTGCGCACGAACGTGCCACGGCCGGGCACCGCGTAGATCAGGCCCTCATCGCGCAAGAGCCCGAGAGCCCGCTTCACCGTGGCGGCGGAGAGGCCGGTTTCGCTCCGCCAACTCCATGATCGACGGGACTCGCGGGCCGATTTTCCCGGCCTTGATCCGGTCCCGAAGCAGCCCAGCTAGCTGCACATACGGGTGCTCCGGGGAGTCGTTGTCGATCTTCACCCGATCACAGTACGAGCCAAGCCTGGGCCAAGCTAGGCCAGGCTAGATGAGGCTGCTGAGTCGCTTGCGCTAGCTCGATGATCTAAGGCGAGTGGTTGCCACAGGGATTTGAAGCCGACACGGGAAGGCAGACGATGACCCCGGAGAACGATCATGACGACGCCAGGACCCTGCGCGACCTGCAGGCCGACTTCCCGCACCTGGACATCTCGATCGAGTTCCTGGCCACCTACCGCGCCTGGTCGGCGCGGGGCCGCGACGGCCGCAACCCCTGGCTGGTGTTAAGCACCGACGTCCAGCGCTTCCGCCGCACCCTCGACCGCGCCGACTGGCAAATCTGATCCCGACCGCCGCGCGGCCCGACGCGCCACCGGCACCCGCCGGGCTTGGGCCGGTGGCGGAGGCGGACGGGAATCGAACCCGCCAGGCCGAGAGACTCGGCCTCACCGGTTTTGAAGACCGCCATCGCGCCCTGGCATCATCGCAGGCCAGCACGCCGTACGGGCCTGAGCGGCCTGTTTTCCCAGCTCAGCCCGGGACTACCCGGGACTGGGCAGGACACGCCGGGACACCCTGTGCATGGCACGAGTGTTCCCCGGCGCGTTCCCCTCGTCATCACCCACAAGAGCGGGCTGCCGCGTGCGCCGGAAGCGATGACCTACGCATTACGAGGGTGTTCCGATGCGTTGCTCGCGGGCTCAAAGCCCGCGCCAGCTTCATGTTCGCAGCTTGCTGCTGGTGGCGATCATTGGCTGTCGATGGCCGTTCGGGGGCATCTCGGGGGCATCCGGCCGCGAGCGACGCTTCTTACCCGTCGTCTGAGACCTCACCGGCGCCTATGCCCAGCTGGCCCTGGAATTTGCCCTGTGACCGCCCACACCGCGCAAGGGATGGCCCCGTACCCTGGCCAGGCTCGCTGCCTGGCCCTTGGTTTCTGGCCTGAGTGCTTCCGGAGGCTCAATGTCAAGAGTGGCCGAAGGTCATTTCCGAAGGAAACGCGAAGCGCCCTTGATATTGAGGGGAAGCACGTCACAATTCAGGGGCCATCCCCGGACCTGAGCCCAGCTATAACTTTCGCACCGGGGAGGCGGCCAGTGGCCATGCCCTATCCTCCTCCTCCCTCCACGTGCCTTAGGAAGTACTGAGGGAGCCAGGGAGCTGATATCGCGATTGCGAGCACCAGTTCATCGGTCAGCTTCCAATCGGGATGCACGGTGATCTCTACCGTGGTCGCCCGGAGCCTGCCGGTGACCCGGTATCGGGCAACATTGTTCCCGCCCTCATCCACTGCGGTCATGATGCCGTTCGACCGCCTCGTGCCCCGGACTGGAAACCGGAGCCACCGCCGGTCGGGGAATGTAACGCAACCCTCATCGAAGCGGTCGTAGTGCCATCCGCTGACGTACAGGATGAGCGTGTCCATCTCATCGACGAGTTCGCTCAAACCGGCGGCGAGCCCGGCACGATTGGGTTCTTGACTACTGACCTTGGCCTGACGTGGCGCGTCTGCGACGAAATGCCCGTCGCGGTCTCGGGCACTGCGGGCGACAATCTCGGCAATCTCCTGAGACGATGATCCCGCGGAAGCCGTCATCCAGGGCGTGAAACTCCTCCCGCCCACCCTAACGATCTTCTGCACGATCTTCGGCGCGAGCCAAAAGTGGCCGGGGCCGGAAGCTATCGTCTGCTGCTCCGCCGTGCGCAGCTCACGGCGCGCGTGTCCTACCCGCACCCACCGCAGGTGCGTGCCGGGCTGCTGGTCGAAGCGGAGCCAGGCACCCTTGCACTCCTGAGCGAGGCCTGGCCCGCGGCGGGTGAAATGGTTCGCCACGGCCAGGTCGCGCCAGGGGTCGGCGCCCGTCCCGGCCCGTTCCTCCCCGGTGCGGAGCTTATCCAAGAACCAGTCAACAGCCTCGATGTCATATCCCCGGGATCGTCGTTTTAGGCGTCCGAACGTCGCGTCCGCGATTAGCGGCCCGACCGGTCGCCCGGCATCGAGCTCGACAGCGAGGTAGTCAAGCAGAGCGTCCACTTGCACTGCGTCGTAACAACCGTAGCCGCTGGGGAACGTAACATCGCGGATCTCGTCTCCGTTCACCACCGGTCCAAGGCTCTTGTTCTCATGAGCAGAAGTGTGACACCAGCCGCGCGTACCCGGCTCGGTTTGGCCTGCCGTGGCCGCCGATCCTGCTCTCCTTTTGCTCGCAGGCTCCCGAATCCCTGCGAGTGGGCGGCGGCTCTGGTGGCTGCGAGGTCGGTCGCATGCGACGGCCTGGAGGGTGTCTAGCCGCAGTGGGCCGTGATCGGGACAATGCTGGGCAGGAAGTCGGCTGCGCCGCACCACGGCCAGCGCAACGAGTTGGCCGACTTGATCTGCAGGCGCTACGGGTGTGGCGCGGCGTGCGCCGGGCGAGCCGCCCAACGGCAGAGCCCGGCGCTAACGCCGGGCCTGCGGCGCCGTAGGCGCCGCCTTGATCTAGTACGGCTTATTTCGGCAACGCAGACCGTACTGGAACGGTGTTCTGTCGGGGTTCGTAGCTCAGTGCTGTGTCGGCGTGGCGGAGTGCTCTGCATCGTTGGGGTGCTCGTCGAGGATTTCCTGGATGCGCTGGGCGCTGGGGGATCCGATCCGCTGGTAGATGTCCAGGGCTTGCCGCAGGAGCGCGGTGCCGAGCGTGGTGTTGCCGGTCTGCAAGTGGCAGCGGCCGATGCCGGTGAGTGCGTCTGCTTCTATTTCCGCTGCGGGGATGTCACGGGCGATGGTGAGCGCTTCGGTGTAGCGCGCGATCCCTTCTTCGGGGCCGAGGGTGGTGGCGTGCAGTTCGCCGATAAGGTTCAAGATTTCAGCTTCGCCCCACCTGGCGCCCAGTTCGCGGTGCATGGTGAGCGCCCGGGTGAGGGTTGTGGCGGCGCTCTGGTGATCTCCGGTGAGGTACTGCACGGCGCCGAGTTCTTGGAGTGCCTCCGCCACCCAGGATTGGCTGCCAAGTTCCTGCACTAGGGCCAGCCCCTGGTTAACTGCTGTGACCGCCGCCTGGTAGTCATCGGTCTCGCGGTGCACATTGCCGAGCCTGATCAGGGCCAGGCCTTCATACAGTGGGTCACCAAGATCGCGGGACAAGGTGGCCGCTTCGGTGAATGAACTGACGGCCTGACCGTAATCGCCCAGCCACTTCTGTGTGATGCCAGCCACGGTGAGGGCCCGCGCCAGGCCGTGCTGATCACCGGCCTCACGCAGCAGGGCCAGCGCTTGGCTGTACATATCGGTGGCGGCCCGGTAGCCGATGTCACCCTGCTGTGCGGTAGCGAGCGTGGCGAGGGCGTGCGCCTCACCGGACCTGTCGCCTGCAGCACGGGCACTGGTGAGCGCCTCGGCCGCCGCGGCGGCCGCCGCCGGGAGGTCGTCAATTTCGTTGTGCACCGCGCCGAGAAGGTTGAGCGTCTCCACTTGGGCATCCTGGTTGCCGAGGTCACGGTAGAGGCTGAGCGCTGGGGTGAGCGAGCTGATGGCAGCGGAGTAGTGACCGACCAGCCGGTAGATGTAACCGAGGTTGTTCAGGGCGGTGGCCTGCCCAGCGCGGTCTCCCGCGGCCTGGGCGATCTCGGCTGCGGCCTGGTGCAGGGCGAGGGCGTGGTCCAGGTAGCCGTGCGTGCGCAGGAAGTCGCCGACCTGGGCGGGCAGCCACACCGCATGAACAGTCAGGCCGTGCGCTGCCGCGTAGTCCGCGCAGGCCTGCAGGTTGCCCCGCTCGGCCTCGAGCCAGGCCAGTGCTTCTTTCTGGCTGGCCAGCTGCGGCACGGCGGCTGGCGGGCAGGCCAAAGGGGGAATGGCAGGGGGCGGGCCCTCAGCGATGATCCGGTTAGCGGTGGCGGCGGTGTGCAGGTAGTAGTCCAGCAGCCGCTCCGTTGCTGCGCCAGCATCAGCAGGGTCGTCAGCATCGGCGAGGGCACGGGCGTGCTCGCGGAGCAGGTCATGCATTTGGTAGCGGCCTGGTGCAGGTTCGGTCAGCAGATGCTGGTCGTACAGGTCATCGAGGTAGCCGCGGGCTGCTTGCAGGCTGGTGGCTTCCAGCGCGGCTGCCGCATAAACGTCGATGCTCGCGCCCGGAACGAGGCCGAGGCGGCGGAAGATCCGCTGCTGGCCGGGGGTGAGGTCCTGGTAGGACAGGTCGAACGCGGCGGCGACGGAGACGTTTTCGGCGTGCATCAGGGTGAGCCGATCCCGGGCCTGGGCCAGCTCGGCGGCCAGCTGAGCTGGGGTCCAGGTGGGATGGTGGCGTAGTTGGGCGGCGAGCATCCCGATCGCCAGCGGCAGGTATCCGCACAAGCGGGTGATCTCACCCGCCGCGGCTCTCCCGCG
The DNA here is from genome assembly GCA_963718305.1 of uncultured Actinomycetes bacterium. Classification (GTDB taxonomy): domain Bacteria; phylum Actinomycetota; class Actinomycetes; order Streptosporangiales; family Streptosporangiaceae; genus RYN-230. The sequence continues at coordinate 179,866 of CAVQZG010000012.1, read as the reverse complement.
CTCATGCCGGGTCGCCCTGCTAGCCGGGCCAGCAGTTCGGCGGCCTCGTCAGGTGGCAGGGTGTCCAGGCTGATCACCGTGGCGTCCTGGAGGGCGGCCAGCCTGCGGCGGCTGGTGACCAGCACCAGGCTGCCCGGCGTGCCGGGCAGCAGCGGCGCGACCTGCTCGTGGCTGGCCGCGTCATCGAGGAGCAGCAGGATCTTCTTCCCTGCTATGTGGTCCCGCCACCGCGCAGTCCTTGCTTCCAGGCCGGGCGGGATCAGCTGTGGGTTCACCCCGGCGGTCAGCAGCAAGCTGACCAGCGCGTCCGCCGGGTCCACCGGCCGCTGGCCGCTGGTGTGAGCATGCAGGGGCAGGAAGAACTGCCCATCTGGGAAACGCTGCGCCAGCTGGTGCGCGGCATGGACCGCCAGCGTGGTCTTGCCGATCCCCGCCATCCCATCGATCGCGTGGATGCCGATAACCCCGGCGACGGCCTCCAGACCGCCAATCTCACCCAGCAGCCCGGCCAGCTCGGCTGCCCGGCCGGTGAAGCTCGCGGTATCACGCGGCAGTGCCCGGGTCGCCGCAGCAGCCAAAGTCCCCCGGACGCCGCCTTGCTGGGCTCTCAGCACCTCCTCGGCAGGGGCCCGCCCCCGGGCGGCCGCCACGAACAGCTCCCCAGCCGGCCCGTCCAGGCCCAGCGCGGCAGCCAGCAGCTGGGCGGTGTCCTTGTGCGCGGTGCGGTTGACGCCACGTTCCAGGTCACTGACCGCCCGGGTACTGATACCCGCCGCCTCGGCCAGCTCCTCCTGGGTCAGCCGCGCTCCCGCCCGCAGCTGCCGCAACAGCCCCGCGAAATCCAGCCCAGTATCCCCGGCCACGATCCAGCATCCCCCTCGCCGCCCTCCCGTCGGTGACCCGGCCCCCACGGAAAGACGTTCACCCAGCGTACGCACCATCCGCCCGCCCCGCCATCACCTTCCGGGCCCCGCGCACAGACGCGAGGCAACCCGGCCTGCGGGGCGCGGCCAGTGATTCCTGTGGCCTGTCCTGTGGGCGGTTACGCGTGGTGATCACTTTCGTTCCCGCCGACCCTGGGATCAGGCGGCGCCAAGACCGCCACCGGCACGAACAGCCAACGGGCGCAGATGATCAGCGCCCTCACCACACCACACAGGCAGGAGGCCATCATGAACCGCATCCGCCACCTCACCTACACCCTGGCCGGGCTGGCCACCATCATCCTGGGCCTCGGCACCGCCCCCGCGCTCGCCGAGCGGGTCCCGCCGCCTGGCACCGGGGACAACGCTCGCTTCGAGCAGCAGCACGTGACACCAACCCACGTGGTCGTGACCGGGGGCATGCCCGGCTGGCAGATCATCCTCATCGCCGTCGGAGCCGCGCTGCTCACCGCCACCCTGGCCGTCATCGCCGACCGGGCACGCACCGCACACCGCCACCCGCCACGCACCGCCTGAACCATCCACGCAAAGCAGGGGTCGCGCGGCCAGACAACCGGCCGCGCGACCCCGCTAGCTTCATGCACACATGCCGCACTTCAACTGCCGGAGATCTGGGCACGCATCTCTTGTCGGACGACAGGGCCGGGTTGCCTCGCGTCTGGTCGCGGACCTGGTGCCGATTGTGGATCGCTGGAGTGCGGGCAAGATGCCGGACGCGTGGCTGCTCGGCGCTCCCGGCCGTGGGCCGCTGTGTGAGTCGAACTGGAAGCGGTCGGTCGGCTGGAGTACTGCCACCACGGCGGTGCTCGACGGCTTCCGAGTGCATGATCTTCGTTACACGGCCGCGTCGATATGGCTGGCTGCTGGTGCGGACCCGAAGGTGATCCAGCGGGTGCTAGGACACGCTACGGCGTCGATGACGATGGACCTGTATGGCCACCTGGTCGATGGCAACCAGATACCCGAAGCGCCGTAGTCCCAGTCAATGAGCACCCTGCGAGGCTCGGCCACGCTGTGAGCATATCGGCGAGCAACAGCAGGACCCGCCTGAGCGGCCAGCACAGGCCCGCTAATGAGAATCACCGCCCTGGCCTGGGCCTTCGCACTGGGAGCGGGTGACGAGAATCGAACTCGCACTATCAGCTTGGGAATGAGCGCCGTGCTTGCTCCTACCAGGTGGGCAGCGGTTTGAGCTCACTGTGAGTACCCGCGAAGCGCGACAGGTAGCCGTCTCATCGGGCACGCAGCGGGCACGGCCGAGCCAGGGTGAGCATCTGATCCGTAGCCAGTAGCGGCGGGGTCGCTGAAGGTCTATTGCGCTGCCGGTGATGTTGTTGGCGGTCGGTCAGGGGTGCTACGGCTGCTGCACTTTGGTGCTGCACGTGGTCAACCACAGCGGCGAAATGATCTAGATCGATAGCAACTTGACAACTCAACAGTGTGAATCGGGCTAGTCGTCTTGATCCTGCTGGGTCTCGGCCACCGCGCCCGGGAAGACAAGGCCGCAGACCTCCAAGTAAAGCTGCTCCGGATACGGCAGGAAGTCAATGCTACGCAGCGCCTGCTCCTCACCGGCCGACTCGACGATGAACTCACCGTAGCCAAGCAAGCGGCCCAGCGCCGAGCGCCGGAGGCTCATGTCGGTCACCCTGGCCAGCGGCATCATCGCAACCTTGCGGACCATGAACCCGCTAACCAGGACCATCCGCACTTCCGTCACGGCGAAGTACGTCGCCTGCCAGGCTGCCACCCGCTGCAAGGAGTACAGCAGGACGGACAGGTACCCTCCCCAGACGATCTTCGGGCGCACTGAACGCCTGGTCAGTTCCCCGGCTGCCACCAGACCGCCAACGACCAGGATGAGCGGCCCGGCCAGCTCCGCCGGATGCTTGCGGACCGCAATGCACGAGCGCTCATGCGGCAGCAGGTACCGGCTCACTTCCGCTGGCACGCTCACCGCTGGGCTTACCTGTCTCATTCATGCTCCCGCGGGCTCGTACGGTTAACGAAGTCCCGAATGGGATCAGTCAACGGTCCCTGGACAGGCCCCTCGTATTTTGGAAGACACCCGTGTCGTCCGGACGCCATGACATCTGGCCATCAGATCATGACCAGCGCGGCAATCCCCTCCCCCAGCGTCGCGTACTTCCCGTCGTCGCAGCCGCCCAGCTCTTGTCCGCGCTGCGAGCTGGTTGGCTTCGAGCAGCACCTCTGGCCCAGACAGCACCTGCAGCCAGCCTCCGCTGACCGTTGACCGTTTTTACCACGGTAGTCTCGGCCAACGCCATCGTGTATGACAGTCAGCTTGACCTCTTGCCCAGCGGTTCGCCGTCGAGGGCCACCTTCGACCAGCGCTCACCAGCCCTTTAGCGAGGGGTAACGGCGGTCGGAATCTGCCCAGACGAGGGGCGCCACCCAACAAGGGGCCTGGGTCCCTCTGGCGTGAAGGTGCGCCAGGTGCAGGACAGCCTCAAGATCGACACCACCTGCAGCGCCCAACGTCCTGGCCACGTCGGTGCTGGCCGCCTGTGTCCGCCTACCTCAATGACTGGATCGACGGCTATGGAGATCAAGCCCCGCACGCTGCACGACTATCGGGCCTGGTTGCGGCTGTACGTCACACCGCGCATCGGCCACCTGCCCATCCAGGCCGTGCGGCCACGACCCTGCTGCTGTCCGGCGTCCCGGTTCACGTCGTCGCGGCCCGAATGGGCCACGCCGACCCGGCCATCACCCTCCGCGTCTACGCCCACGTCATCCGTACCGCTGAGGCCGCCGCCGCGGACATCTTCGCCAACGCCGTGAGCGCCGCATGACCGGCACCACGCTGAGGCGGTCGCCGCGCTCGTGGACGGCGCAAGATGACAGCCCCCCGACGACCACCGCGTACAAGTGCCAGCGGCCAGGCCGCAAGGGAGAGACGACTTGGACATGTGTGAGCGCTGCGGCCAGCGGCCGAAGCTGTCGGCCCAGTACTGCAAGAAATGCGTCCGGGTGATGGGCTGGCACCCGCGCCGGGCCCGGAAGCCGTCGTCTTCCCGCGTGCCGGGGCTGCGGTTCATCCGCGCCGACCGGCGCGGGGCCAGACGGGGAGGCGGCCGATGAGCGGCACAGCGCAAGGCTGGCTGTTCGCCATCCTGCTCACCCTCGGCCTGTTCGTGGGCATCCAGGTGTGGGCGCACAGCCACCACCCCGCGCCGCGTCCCGGCTGAGGCGGCAGCAGCGTATCGGACACGTCAACGACCGCGCCGCCGCTGCCGGAATCAATCACCGGGCCGACGCCATGACCCTAGAACGGCGGCCCTGACCCCTTGTCGGCCGTCCCGGCATGAACGGCTGTTCCCCGATGTTCCCCCGGGCACGGTTCCCGGGGCCTGTCCGCCACTCGCCGGGCACCCGCCCGGACAGTGTTTGCGCAGGTGGCGGAGGCGGACGGGAATCGAACCCGCCAGGCCGAGAGACTCGGCCTCACCGGTTTTGAAGACCGGGAGGGCCACCAGGCACCCAGACGCCTCCGGTGCAGACCTTATCCGGCGTAGAGGGTGTCGATGTCGTCGGAGTACTTCGCGTGCACCACGCGCCGCTTCAGCTTGAGCGTCGGCGTCAGTTCCTCGCTCTCCGCGGTCCATTCCACCGGCAGCAGCCGCCAGCGCTTGACCTGCTGCACCCGGGCCAGCTGCTGGTTGGCCGTGGCCACCGCCACCTCGATCTCGGCCAGCACCGCCGGGTTCTGGGCCAGGGCCGCCAGCGAGCCGGCCTCGATGCCCCGCGCCCGGGCCCAGACCGGGGCGACCTCCGCGTCCAGCGTCAGCAGCGCGACCACGTACGGCCGGCGATCACCGTAAGCCAGCGCCTGGCCGATCAGCGGGTGCGCCACCAGCAGGTTCTCGATGACGGCGGGCGGCACGTTCTCCCCGCCCGCGGTGATGATGAGTTCCTTCTTCCGGTCCACCACGGACAGGAAGCCGTCCTCATCGAGCCGGCCGATGTCCCCGGTGTGCAGCCAGCCGTCGGCGTCGATCAGTTCCGCGGTCAGGTCGGGGCGGTTCAGGTAACCGGGCGTGTTGAGCGGCCCCCGGGTGAGGATCTCGCCGTCGTCAGCGATCATGATCTCGGTGCCCGCGAACGCCCGCCCCACGCTGCCCATCCGGAACTCGGACACGGTGTTGGAGGTGAACGCGCCGGTGGTCTCGGTCATCCCGTAGATGTCCAGGATCCTCATCCCGAGCCCGGCGAAGAACGCCGACACCTCCGGCGGCAGCGGGGCCGCCGCGCTGGACACCACGTCGGCCTGGCCGAGCCCGAGCAGCGAGCGGATCGGCGCCAGCACCTGCGCATCGGCCTGGCGGAACGCCTCGGCGAGGTCGTCCGGCGTGGTCCGGCCGTACTGGGTGCTCTCGACGTACCGGCGGCCGACGTCCATGGCCTGTTCCACGGCCGCCCGCCGGGCCGGGTCAGCCTCGCCGGCCAGCAGGGCCTGGATCCCGGCCTTGATCTTCTCCCAGACCCGGGGCACGCCGAAGAACGCGGTCGGGTGCACCTCACCGACCGCCTTGATGAGCTGCTGCGCGTCCGGGCAGAAGTGCACGTGCCCGGCCGTGCTGACCGGCAGGTAGATGCTGAACATGCGCTCCGCGATGTGGGCCAGCGGAAGGTAGGAGACCCACCGGACGTGCGGGGTGACGGTGCCGCCCAGCTTCGCGGCGGCCACCTCATAGAGCACGCAGTGGTGGGTGAGCAGGACGCCCTTGGGGTTGCCGGTGGTCCCGGACGTGTACAGCAGGGTGACCGGGTCCGCGGGGGTGAGGGCGGCCACCCGCCCGGTCACCAGCCCCGGGTCCGCGGCCAGCCGCTCACGGCCCAGCGCGACGAAATCGTCCCAGGTCAGATACGGCTCCCCCGCCGGGCACGCGCTCGCGTCCCGGACGATGATCGTGCTGAGCGCGGGCAGGCTGGCCAGCACGGGCTGCCACCGGGCCAGCTGGTCCGCCCCGTCCAGCACGGCGATCCGGGCCGCGCAGTCCCCGGCCACGAAGCCCACCTGCTCGGCGGCGAGGGTGGCGTAGAACGTGACCGGGATCCCGCCGGCGTGCACGGCGCCGAAATCGGCCAGCACATGCTCGGTCCGGTTGGGCATCATGATCGCCACGTGCTCGCCGGGAGCGAGGCCGAGGGCGATGAAGCCGGCCGCCAGTTCCAGCGCCTGCTGCCGGGCCTGCGCCCAGCTCAGGGTGGCCCAGCCAGCCGGGCCGGAGCCATCTGAGTCCGGGCTGGCCTGGGACAGGGCAGGGTCGTCCGGGAACTGCTCCGCGGTCTCCCGGAGCTGATCACAGATCGTCCTGCCCCGGATCGATTCCTCGATCTCCGCCCGCTGCCGGAGAACCTCGGTCGTCACCGCTCACCTCCGCGTGATAGGCCCGGCCGGGCCCGCTTTCACCGAATGGCACCACGTCCATGCGCCGGCCGCAAGATGATGCCCGATTAGAGTGCATCCCATGACCATCTCCGCTGATTTCCGGCTGACCCAGTACGCCTCCGGCGGGGGCTGCGCCTGCAAGATCCCGCCTGGTGAGCTGGAGCAGGTGGTCGCCCAGATGCTGGCCTCGCCCGTGCCCCCGGGCGAGCCCGCGCTGCAGCGCATCGACGCCGACCTGCTCATCGGGGTGGAGAACGGCGACGACGCGGCGGTCGTGCGGATCAGTAACGGCCAGGCGATCGTGGCCACCGCCGATTTCTTCGGCCCGGTGGTGGACGACGCCTACACCTTCGGCCGGATCGCCGGCACCAACGCGCTGTCGGACATCTACGCCGTCGGTGGCACGCCGCTGGTCGCGCTGAACCTGCTCGGCTGGCCCCGGGCCAGGCTCCCCTTCGAGCTGGCCGGTGAGGTGCTGCGCGGCGGGCTGGACGCCGCCCGGCACGCGGGCTGCCTGCTGGCGGGCGGCCACAGCATCGACGATCCAGAGCCCAAGTACGGCATGGCGGTGACCGGCCTGGCCGACCCGGACGCGCTGCTGCGTATCGACGCCGGCCGGCCTGGGCTGCCGATCAGCCTGACCAAGCCGATCGGCAGCGGGGTGCTCAACGCCTGGCACAAGGCGACCGGCCAGGTGCAGCCGCAGGCGATCGAGGTCATGACCACGCTCAACGCCGAGGCCAGCCGGGCCGCGCTGGCCGCCGGGGTGCGCTGCGCCACGGACGTGACCGGCTTCGGGCTGCTCGGCCACCTGTTCAAGCTGGCCCGGGCGAGCGGCGTGTCCGCCGTGCTGGATCACGCGGCGGTCCCGCTGATCGAGGGCGCCCGGGAGGCGGTGCGGGCCGGCTACGTGCCGGGCGGCAGCCGCCGCAACCTCGACTGGGTCGCGCCGCACATCGATACCGGCGGGCTCAGCGAGGAGGATCTGCTGCTGCTGGCGGACGCGCAGACCTCAGGCGGCCTGCTGATCGCCGGCGAGATCCCCGGCGCCCCGGTGATCGGGGAACTGGTCGCGCCGCTGGCCAGCACACTGATCCTTCGCTAGGTCCTGCTCGCCTGGCCGGTAGCTACCATCTGAGCTGGGAAATCGTGTCGTAGTCGGTGGCGGAGTAGCCGACCAGGCCCTCGGAGTGGGCGAAGATCCACTCGGCCACGCCGAGGGACAGGGCGAGCCGGCTGCAGCGGGCGCAGAAGTGCGGATCTTCCAGGCGGACCGAGTCGTCCGGCGCGAGCCGCACGTAGACCAGCTTGGCGTCCTGCAGCTTCCGCCAGCCCTCCCCCTCGCGGGCCAGTGAGATCGCCCGCTGCTCGGCGTGAGTACGGCAGTGATCATGATTGCCATGCTCCGCGACCTTGCAGTAGCAGTGGTCCTCGCCGGGAAAGGGGACCCCGTTCGTTCCCCAGCCCAGCAGGCTGCCCTCGGACATCAGCACCGCCGCATGCCGGGTCCGGGCATGGGAATCACGGGCCAGCTCCGCCGCCCGTTCCACCATCTGCTGTGCTACCTGGCTGTCCTGGCGGTTCAGGGGCCGCCGCTGGGGCTGTGGACCAGGTGGCACGTTATCTCCCTCGCGGCAGAGCACTAGTGGCGTTCATCGTAGGCTCAGCGGTAGGTGCGACGTCGCGGGAGGGGTCATGACCTCGAGGACAGCACGGCGCCGGGTGCTGCGCGTGACGGTCCCGGCCGGGCCGGGCGAGCAGGCCACCGCGGATCCTCGCGCGGACCTGCTGGCCGTGGAGGAGCCCCTCGAGATCCGGGTCGGCGGGCAGCCGCTCGCGGTCACCATGCGCACCCCCGGTCACGACATCGACCTGGCCGCCGGCTTCCTGGCCACCGAGGGCGTCATCGATGCCGCCGCCGGCCTGTCCCAGATCAAGATGTGCGACGACAACGTGGCCGACGTGACCCTGGCTCCCGGAACCGTGCTGCCCATGGAACGGCTGCACCGTAACTTCATCACCACCAGCGCCTGCGGCGTGTGCGGCAAGGACAGCATCGACGCGATCCGGATCCGGGCCCGCTATGACGTGTCTGCCGACCAGGCCCACGTGGACCCCGCCGTGCTGGCGGCCCTGCCCGACCGGCTCCGGGCCGCCCAGCGGGTGTTCGCCAGCACCGGCGGCCTGCACGCGGCCGGGATCTTCACCGCCGCGGGGGATCTGCTGGTGCTGCGCGAGGACGTCGGCCGGCACAACGCCGTGGACAAGGTGATCGGCTGGGCCCTGCGTGACGGCCGGCTGCCGCTGACCGGGTGCGTGCTGCTGGTCAGCGGCCGCGCGTCGTTCGAGCTCACCCAGAAGGCGCTGATGGCCGGCCTGCCGGTACTGGCCGCGGTGTCCGCGCCGTCCTCGCTCGCGGCCGAACTGGCGCAGGAGTCCGGCATGACCCTGGTCGGCTTCCTGCGCGGTTCGTCGATGAACGTCTACAGCGGGGCTGAGCGCCTGACGACGGTGTCCGCGCTCAGCTAACCGCTGCAGCGGCGGCCTTACGCGGCGCTCTCGGCCACGCCCCAGCGGCGCCGGATCCGCCCGTTGACCAGGTTGAATAGCAGGTCGACCACGATGCCGATGACCAGGATCACCAGGATGATCGAGATCGCGCCGGCCATGTCCGCCTGGTCCTGATCGTTACTGAGCAGGACGCCCAGCGAGGGCTGGCCGAGGATGATCACGACGATCTCGGCTGCGACCAGCCCGTGCCAGCCGAAAGCCCAGCCCTGCTTCAGCCCGCTCATGAAGGCGGGCAGGGTGGCCGGCATGATCACGTGCCGGTACAGCGAGACGCGGCGCAGCCCCATGATCTTGCCCGCCCGGAGCAGCAGCGGCGGCAGGAAGTCCGCCCCTGCGATCAGCCCGTTCGCGATGGCCGGCGCGGCGGTCATCACGATGACGAACAGGATGGCCTGGGTGGTCGCCCCGAACAGGATGATGGCGAACGGGACCCAGACGATCGAGGGCAGCGTCTGCACCGCCGTGATCAGGGATCCGACCGCAGCCCGCAGCGGCTTGATCCGGGACACCAGGGCGCCCACCACCGTGCCGATGACCAGGGCTATCGCGAACCCGATGACCGCGCGGCGCAGCGTGGTGCCGAGCGCCGACCAGAACTGGGCGGTGTGCAGCTGGTGCCACAGGTCGGGCAGGGTCTTGGCCGGACCGGGCAGGATCCCGGACTTGAACCCGCTCAGGTAGATCAGCTGCCAGATGGCCAGCGCGAGCACCAGGGCCAGCAGCTTGGGCCAGGCCGCCGCCCAGATCTTGGCCCAGATGTGCCGCCTGGCGTGCTGCGGCGGGGCCAGCTCCAGCTGGTCCAGGCCGGCCAGGGCCGCGGCCGGCTCTTGCGGGGTCTCAACGGCCATGGCGGACGATCTCCTCACGCAGGCGGTCCTTGATCTTGATCGCGAGCCCCACGGTGTCCGCGGAATCCATCCCGCGTGGGCGCTCGAAGTCCACCCCGAATTCGCCGATCACCCGGCCGGGCCGGCTGCTCAGCAGCACCACCCGGTCGCCCAGCCGGACCGCCTCGCGGACCTCGTGGGTGACGAACAGGATGGTCAGCTGGCGGCGCCGCCAGATCCCCTCCAGCACCTCGTGCAGCAAGTCCCTGGTCATCGCGTCCAGCGCGCCGAAGGGCTCGTCCATCAGCAGCACGTCGGCGTCCTGGGCCAGGGCCCGGGCCAGCGCGACCCGCTGCCGCATCCCGCCGGACAGCTCGTGGGGCCGCTTATCCGCGAACGCGCTCAGCTGCACCAGGTCCAGCAGCTCGGCCACCCGCTCGCGGCGCTGGGCCTTGGGCATGCCCGCCGCGCGCAGGGGCATCTCCACGTTCCGCGCCGCGGTCAGCCAGGGGAAGAGCGCCGGCTCCTGGAACATCAGCGCGACCTTCCGGCCGCCGGTGTTCACCTCTCCCGAGGTGGGCGCGTCCAGGCCGGCGACCAGGGACAGCAAGGTGCTCTTGCCGCACCCGGAGGCGCCGATCAGGCAGACGAATTCCCCCGGGGCCACCGAGAGCGACACCCCGTCCAGGGCCGTCAGCGCCGTATCACCCCGGCCGAAGGTCTTGGACACGTCGGTGATCTGGATCGCCGCCCCGGCCCTGGTCTCGTCCAGCCGGGGTTCAGTCGTCATGGGGGCTCCGGTAGCTGCCTGGGAGCGGGCTGGCGCCCCCGGGATCACTCCCGGGGGCGTAGCACCACGTGAATCAATGCTCATGGGCTCACCTGTGGTTGTCCGTCGGCTTTCAGCAGGGCGTTGAGCGGACCGAGGTCGTAGATGCCGTTCAGGTTGACCGGCTTGAGCAGCCCCACCGCCACGGCGTGCTTGGCGTCCGTGGCGAGCGAGGAGGCGATGGGGTCGTTGGTGAAGGTGATCTCCTTGAACGACGCGGCGAGCGCGGCGGACTTCAGGCCCTTGCCGAGCAGCGTGGTCAGCTCCGCGTTGGCCGAGGCCTCCGCGGCGGAGGTGTCGTTCTTGATGTAGTTGTTGGCCTCGATCTGGCCCTTGAGCAGGTTGCTCACCACGCTCGCGTGAGCGGCGAGGAAGGCCTGGGAGACGACCAGGTTGGTGGTGACGAACTTGCCGCCCGGCCACAGGCTGGCCTCGTTCACCAGCACCTTGCCGCCGTCCGCGACCATCTCGTAGTCGTAGGGGGCCGGCTCCCAGCCGCCCGCGATCTGGCCCGACTTGAACTCCAGCACCGCGTTGGAGTTCGGCTTGATCGGCGTGACGGCGACGTCCCCGCCGCCGGTCTGGGTGGTGGTCAGGCCGTGCGTCTTGAGGTAGTACCGCAGCGCCACGTCCTGGGTGTTGCCCAGCGACGGCGTGGCCACCTTCTGGCCCTTGAGCTGGCTGACGCTGCTGATGCTCGGCTTGACCACGAGGGCCGCGCCGCCGGAGGCCGCCCCGGAGATGATCTTGATGGCCTTGCCGCTGGACTTCTGCCAGGCGTTGATGGCCGGGTTGGGGCCGACGTAGGCCGCGTCCAGCTGGCCGGCCAGCAGCGCGGTGGTCTCCTCGGTACCGGAGCTGAAGACCGAGGTCTTGAGGGTGACCCCGTTGCCCAGGTTCTTGGTGAAGAAGCCCTTGTTGAGCCCGACCAGGGCCGACGCGTGCGTGATGTTGGCCAGCAGGCCCAGCCGCAGCGTGACGTGCTGGCTGCTGCTGGCACTGTTGCTACTCCCGGAGCCAGAGGACGCCGCGGATGACCCGCACCCGGCGGCCAGGGCGGCGATGGCTGCGACTCCGGCAGCAAGGACCACTCGTCTCATCTAAGGACCACCTTGTCGATCAAGTTAGTATGTCGATCTGTTTGATAGGCAATGCCGATTAAACCATACCCACCGGCCGGCCGCGCAAATCCGCCCACCCCGTGGCCCCGCGCACGCTCCGGATGACCCCACGTGCGACCGGAAACCGCCGTGATTATTACGTAAAGCAACCGTTAAGTTACTTTGTGTTAACTCAGGTGGCACGCGGTTCGTCTCGGGCATGGGTTTCTTCACTGATGCCTATGACCTCTTCACCATCGGCCTGGCTCAGTGAGCCAGCGCTGCGCGGCCGCCGCCCGCTGCCCCGTGGTCCTGGTCAAGGCGCGCAAGAGCTGACGTCCTGACCGGCCAGGCCGGTTCAGCTGTCCCCCGCGGTTTGGAGGTCAACCCCGGCCACCGACGGGTATTTTTGCAGGCACGACTCAAGCCGGGCGAGCTGCGCGTTGCTGGCGTTGTCCACCCGGTAGATAACGTCATACAGATTGTCTGAAGCCAGGTGATCGGTCGGCAGCGCCTCCGGCCTGGCCTGGGGGATGTGCGAGCAGGCCGCCCGGACCTTCAGCCGGGTGGCGGTGGTGGTCCCGGACTTGAACTGGACGACCATCTCCTGCTTGCCGAACGTCGCGTCGAACTTGGCGCAGCCGCCCACCCCGGCGGTCAGCAGCAGGGAACCCGCGATCGTCAGGGCCGCTACGCGTAGATGCACGGTGCACAGCTTACGATCGGTCACGGCCAGCGCAGGCCGAGGGGATCCGGGTACGGTACGGGCAGGAGGAACCATGCGCGGGTGGGATACCAGCCCCGCCGCTCGTCGCGCCGCGGGGAACGCGGCTCCTACCCGGAGGTACCGATGCCAGGCATGATCGAGGATTATGCGCTCATCGGCGACATGCGATCGGCGGCCCTGATCAGCCGGGACGGCTCGGTGGACTGGCTGTGCGTGCCCCGCTTCGACTCCCCCGCCTGCTTCGCCGCGCTGCTCGGCGACGACCGGCACGGCCACTGGAGCCTCGCCCCGGCCGCCGTGGCCGAGGCGGTCGACAACGTGGGCGACCCGCCCGGCCCGAAGTCCAGCCCCGCGCCCCAGCCCGGCCAGCCCCAGCCGAGCCAGCCCCACTCCGCCCAGCCCCAGCCCAGCCGGCCGGGCGAGCCCCAGACCATCTGCGAGGGCATCGAGGTCACCCGGCGCTACCGCGGGGACACCCTGATCCTGGAGACGGACTGGCACACCCCCACGGGCGATATCCGGGTCACCGACTTCATGCCGCCCCGGGACGGTAAGCCGCCGGCCCTGGTGCGCATCGTGGAAGGCCTGTCCGGGTCGGTGGACGTGTCCTGCGTGTTCCGGATCCGCTTCGGGTACGGCCAGGTGACGCCGTGGGTGCGGCGGGTCGACAGCTGCCTGCTGGCCGTGGCGGGGCCGGACTCGCTCTGGCTGGACACGCCGGTCACGCTGACCGGCCGGAGCTTCGCGCACGAGGCCACCTTCACCGTGATGGCCGGCGAGCGGGTTCCGTTCGTGCTGACCTGGGTGCCCTCTCACGAGAGCGGCCCGGACCGCTGCGATGCGCTCCAGGCGCAGCACGAGACCCAGCGGTACTGGGATGAGTGGGTGTCCCGCTGCACCTACCAGGGGACATACCGCGAGGCGGTACTCCGTTCCCTGATTACGCTCAAGGCGCTGACCTTCCAGCCCACTGGGGGCATCGTGGCCGCGGCCACGACGTCGCTGCCGGAAGATCTGGGCGGGGTCAGGAACTGGGACTACCGCTACTGCTGGCTGCGGGATGCCACCATCACCCTCGAGGCCCTGCTGCGCACCGGGTATACCGACGAGGCCTCCGCCTGGCGGGCCTGGCTGGCCCGGGCCGTGGCCGGCGATCCGGGCGACGTGCAGATCATGTACGGGGTGGCCGGCGAGCGCAGGCTGGATGAGTGGGAAGCGGACTGGCTGCCGGGCTACGAGAGTTCCGCGCCGGTGCGGATCGGCAACGCGGCGGTGAACCAGCGCCAGCTCGACGTGTACGGCGAGGTGATCGACGCGCTGTCGCTTGGCCGGGCGACCGGCCTCGCGCTGGACCGGCACGCCTGGTCGCTGCAGCGGGCCCTGCTCTTGTTCCTGGAGAAGCACTGGGACGAGCCGGACGAGGGAATCTGGGAGGTCCGCGGCCCGCGGCGGCACTTCGTGTACTCCAAGGTGATGGCCTGGGTGGCGTTCGACCGCGCGGTGACCGCGGTCAAGCACGGCCTGAGCGGCCCGGTCGAGCGGTGGCAGGCGATCCGGGACCAGATTCACCAGGAGGTCTGCGAGAAGGGATACGACGCGAAGCACGGCGCGTTCATGCAGTATTACGGCTCGTCCCAGCTCGACGCGGCGGTCCTGCTGATCCCGGAGGTGGGTTTCCTGCCGCCGGACGACCCCCGGGTGGTGTCCACGGTGCGGGCCGTGCAGCGTGAGCTGATGACCGACGGGCTGGTGCGCCGGTACCAGCTGGCTGCGGCGGACCCGGGCCAGCTGAGCCCGGACGGGCTGCCCGGCAGCGAGGGCGCGTTCCTGGCCTGCAGCTTCTGGCTGGCGAACGCGCTGCACATGATCGGCCAGGACGATGAGGCCACGGAGCTGTTCGGGCGGCTGCTGAGCCTGCGTAACGACGTGGGGCTGCTCAGCGAGGAATACGACCCCCGCTACGGACGGCAGGTTGGCAACACGCCGCAGGCTTTCAGCCACGTGCCGCTGATCCAGGCCGCGCTGAACCTGGACCGGCACGCCGGCGCGCACAGCCGGACGGCGGACGCGGATCCGCCGACCGTCCACCGGCACGGCGAACGGTGACCGCGGCGCCCCGCCCCGCCGCCGATCCGGGCGACTACTCCGACCCGGGCGACGCCTCACCTGGCGCGGCCCCGCAGGGACCACGCCCGCACATCCTGGTCGTCAACGGGCGCAAAGTGCGCCAGCCGGTGTTCGTTATCGGTGCTCCGTCCTCCGGCATCGATCTGCTGGCCCGGGCGCTGAAGCGATCCGCCGGGTTCCACTTCACGCTGGGCCAGCGCTGGGTCATCCCGGTGGTGCAGGCCTTCGCCCGGCGGCCGTCGATCTCCCGGGGGAAGCCGGAGGCGGCGGCCACCGTGCTGCGGGACGCGTTCGCGCAGGCCTGGCAGGTCACCGCCGACTGCTGCCTGGGCTGCACCCAGCAGTGCCGTGAGGCCGGCCGCCTGGATGGCGTCGGGCCGTGCGTGAGCCAGCCGGGGGTCATCCGCTACGGGGACGCCAGCCCGGACCTGATGTACTGCGCCGAGGCGCTGCTGGACGCGTTCCCGGACGCGCGGATCTTGCAGATCATCCGGGACGGCCGGGATGCGGTGGCGGGCATGCTGGCCGATCCGGCGGTACTCGCCTGGTTCCGGCCCGGGTTCGTGGACGTGGACGCCGAGTTCCCGCACCCGCTGCTGGGCCTGGAGACCGAGACCGACCGGGGCACCTGGCCCGGGCTGTCCATGACGGCCAAGTGCGCGATGCGCTGGCGGGGCACGGTGCGCCAGATGGCGCGGCTGCGCGGCCAGCTATCCGCCGATCAGCTGGTCACCTTCCGCTACGAGGACGTGGTCCGCCAGCCCGCGGACGCGGCCGCGGCCATCTCGGACTTCCTGTCTACCCCGGTGCACATCCTGGAGCCGGCCGCGCCGGGTCACTCGGCCGCGGCCGAGCCGGGCTCCTGGCGCCGTCTGCTGGTCCCGGCGCAGGCCGCGGAGATCGAGGCCATCGCGGGCGGCGAACTGCGCCGGGTCGGATACGGCGCCTAGTACACCCGCACCAAGGAACCAGCCCCATAAACCAGCCCGGGGAAACCGGCACTGAACGAGAAAGCGTAAAGGAGAACCAGGACGTGGATCTGGGCCTGCGTGACCGGGTGTACCTGGTCACCGGCGGCAGCCGGGGGCTCGGCTACGCCACGGCCGAGGCCCTGGTCGCGGAAGGGGCGCGGGTCGTGCTGAGCGCCCGCGATGCCGGCGCCACCGTGCGGGCGGCCGCCGCCCTCGGGTCCGGGCAGGCGGTCGGGCTGGCCGCTGACAACGCCGACCCCGCCACCCCGGGCCGGCTGATCAGCGCGGCCCGCGAGGAGTTCGGCCGCCTGGATGGCGCCCTGATCAGCGTGGGCGGCCCGCCCGGCGGCACCGCCGCGGACACCCCGGACGAGGCCTGGCAGGCCGCGTTCGGCAGCGTCTTCCTCGGGGCGGTACGGCTGAGCCGGGCGCTGGCCGCCGCACTTACCGAGGGCGGGTCGATCGCGTTCGTGCTGTCCTCGTCGGTGCGGGTCCCGATCGCCTCGCTGGCCATCTCTAACGGCCTGCGGCCCGGCCTGGCCGGGTTCGCCAAGACCCTGGCCGACGAGCTGGGGCCGCGCGGGATCCGGGTGAACGGGCTGCTGCCCGGCTGGATCGCCACCGGCCGGCTGCGCGAGATGGGCCCGGCCACCGCCGCGCTGACGGACAGCATCCCGTTGCGCCGGATCGGCGAGCCGGCCGAGTTCGGCCGGGCCGCCGCGTTCGTCCTGTCCCCCGCGGCCAGCTACCTGACCGGGACGATGCTCCCCGTCAACGGTGGCGCGCTGCGGGCTATCTGAGTGGCGGCGGGCTCCTGCCCGGCGAACTGGGTGTGGTACAGCTCCGCGTACAGGCCGCCCGCCGCGAGCAGATCCTCGTGCGTGCCGCGCTCCCTGACCTGGCCCTCGTCGATGACCAGGATCTGGTCCGCTTCCCGGATGGTGGACAGCCGGTGCGCGATGACCAGGGACGTCCGGCCGCTCAGCGCGGTCTTGAGCGCCGCCTGCACCGCCGCTTCCGATTCGGAATCCAGGTGTGCGGTCGCCTCGTCGAGCACCACCACGGACGGGGCCTTGAGCAGCAGCCGCGCGATGGCCAGCCGCTGCTTCTCCCCGCCGGACAGCCGGTAGCCCCGGTCGCCCACCACCGTGTTCAGGCCGTCGGGCAGCGCGGAGATGAGGTCCCAGATCTGCGCGGCCTGGCACGCGGCGATGAGGGCCGCCTCGGTGGCCTCCGGCCGGGCGTAGCTGAGGTTGGCGCGGATCGTGTCGTGGAACATGTGCGCGTCCTGGGTGACCACGCCCACGGTGTCGTGCAGCGAGTCCAGGGTCACGTCGCGCAGGTCCTGCCCGCCGATGAGCACCGCGCCCTGGTCCGGGTCATAGAGCCGGGACACCAGGTGGGTGATCGTGGTCTTGCCGGCGCCGGACGGCCCCACCAGCGCGGTCAGCTGCCCGGACGGGGCCTGGAAGGTCACCCCGCGCAGCACCGGCTGGGCGACCCCGGCGTGCTCGGGCGCGGGAAGCGCGATCGACTCGAGCGAGGCCAGCGAGACCTCGCTCGCAGCCGGGTAATGGAACGAGACGTTGCGGAAGTCGATGGCCGGCGCGGAACCAGGCTCGCCGCCCGTGGTTGAGGTGGTGCTGCGCAGTGCGACGGCGCCGGGCTT
Source organism: uncultured Actinomycetes bacterium (assembly GCA_963718305.1). Taxonomy (GTDB): domain Bacteria; phylum Actinomycetota; class Actinomycetes; order Streptosporangiales; family Streptosporangiaceae; genus RYN-230. The sequence continues at coordinate 162,685 of CAVQZG010000012.1, read as the reverse complement.
CTCCTGGATCAGCGGCTTGAGGTCCAGCACCTCGAAGACCCGGTCGAAGCTGACCAGCGCGGTCATCACGTCCACCTGGACGTTGGACAGCGCGGTGATCGGGCCGTAGAGCCGGGCCAGCAGCGCGGTGAGCGCCACCAGCGTGCCGAGCTCGAAGATGTGGTGGATGACCAGCGTCCCGCCCAGCCCGTAGACCACCGCGGTGGCCATCGAGGCCAGCAGGGTCAGCGCGATGAACAGGGTGGAGCCGTACATGGCGGTCACGACGCCGATGTCCCGGACCCGGGCCGCGCGCCCGGCGAACACGTCGCTCTCCTGCTCCGGCTTCCCGAACAGCTTGACCAGGATCGCGCCGGCCACGTTGAACCGCTCGGTCATGGTCGAGCCCATCGCGGCGTCGAGCTGCATGGACTCGCGCGTCAGCCGCTGCAGCCGCCGGGCCGACCAGCCGGGCCGGGATCACGAACGCCGGGATCATCACCAGCGCGATCACCGTCACCAGCCAGGACAGGCTGAGCATGGCGATCAGCACCAGGATCAGGGTCAGCGCGTTGGACACGATCGAGGACAGGGTCGAGGTAATGGCCTGCTGCGCGCCGATGACGTCGCTGTTCAGCCGGCTGACCAGGGACCCGGTCTGGGCCCGGGTGAAGAAGGCGATCGGCTGCCGCTGGACGTGCGAGAACACCTGGGTGCGCAGGTCGTAGATCAGCCCCTCGCCGATCCGGGCCGAGTACCACCGCTGGGCGAAGGCCAGCAGCGCGCTGACCAGCGCGAGACCCGCCACGACCGCGGCCACCGCGATGACGACGCCTGTGTTCCGCGCCAGGATGCCCTGGTCGATGAGGGTCTTCAGCAGCAGCGGCACCGCGACCACGGCCACGGCGGCCAGCGCGTTCATGCCCAGGAACAAGATGAGGTCCCGGCGGTAGGGCCGGGCGTAGGACATGATCCTGCGGACCGTGCCCGGCTTCACCCGCTGCCGGGTGACCGAGGAGTCACGGTAAAACGAGCGCATCGCATGCCAGCTCGAACCGTCCATGAGCGAGGCAACCTCCTGGCGACCCAGGATCTTCCCGGGTCTGCTGAGGGCGAACGCTGTATTACCCGGGGGGACGACCCCCCGGACCCCCCGCTCGCCGCTCCGCGCCGAACGTCGGCTCGGCGAGCACCCGCCTGCGGCGGGCCCCGCCGCTCGTTACCCGGGGACGCCCCCGGACCCCCCGTCGCCGCTCCGCGCCGAACGCCGGCTCGGCGAGCACCCGCCTGCGGCGGGCCCCGCCTCCCCGGCGAGCTAGTCGCGTATAGCTTCCTGCCCAAGACGCTCGCGCTGGAGCGCAACCTGCGCGTGGCGCTCCGCGGCGGCCTGCTCGTCCAGGGTATGGCCCGGGGCCTGCTGGAGCAGTTCCTTGGTGGCCCGGCCCACCGCGGGCTCGACGGCGAGCAGCGCCGCCACCAGGTCACCGACGGCGCCGTCCAGTTCCGTCCCGGGCACCACGAGTTCGGCCAGGCGCAGCGCGGCCGCCTCCGCGGCCCCGACGGTGCGGCTGGTCAGGCACAGTTCGAGCGCCCGGGGCAGGCCGACGATGTCGACCAGCGGCTTGGTGCCGGTCAGGTCGGGCACCAGGCCGAGCGCGGGCTCTTTCATGCACAGCTGGGCGTCGTCGGCCAGCACCCGCAGGTCACACGACAGCGCGAGCTGGAACCCGGCTCCGATGGCATGACCGCGGACCGCGGCCACCGACACGATGGACGGATCCCGCAGCCACCGGTAGCCCGGCCTGGCACCCGGCGATCCACTCGTCGAACCCGGGATCGGCCGGGCTGTGCAGGGGATCCTCACCAGGCACGCCCTCCGGCGTGAACAGGCGCAGGTCTATCCCGGCAGAAAATGAAGGACCGGCACCCTGCACCACCACCACGCGTACCTCAGGCGGGAGCGCCTCGCCGATCGCGGCCAGCCCGCGCCACATCCCCGGGGTCATGGCGTTGCGCCGCCGGCTCCGGTCGAGCGTGATCGTGGCGGCCCCGGGAGCGGGTACGCCGACGTCGAAGCGCAGCCCGGCGCGCGCGAGATCAGGCTGTCCGGCCGTCATTTCTCCTTAGCGCTTCGCCCGCGCCTTGCCCCGGGTCGCGCCACCGCGGCCACGTAGCGAGACCCCGTTCTCGGACAGGATGCGGTGCACGAAACCGTACGACCGTCCGGTGGCTGTGGCCAGCGACCGGATGCTCTCCCCCGCGTCGTACCTCTTCTTCAGATCCGACGCCAGCTTGGTGCGGTCGGCACCGGTGACCCTGGTGCCTTTCTTGAGGGTCTCGGTCACGCGTACCTCCCGTGAACTGAAGTGACCGCTGCGTTACGTCTCTCGCCATGATCACTCATTGGAGCCGGAACGGCTACCCACATCCAGGTAAGTGATCACTTCTTTTTCGCCCACCCCCGGTGAGCGGTCACGCTAGGGCGACGAGGTCGGCCAGGCCCTCATTCCACGTGTCTTCCACGCCGTCAGGGAGCAGGATGACCCGCTCCGGGGAGAGCGCCTCGACTGCTCCCTCATCGTGCGTGACCAGCACGATCGCTCCCTGGTAGCGGCGCAGCGCGCCCAGGATTTCTTCCCGGCTGGCCGGGTCGAGGTTGTTGGTCGGCTCGTCCAGCAGCAGCACATTCGCGCCGGAGACGACCAGGAGCGCGAGTGCGAGCCTGGTCTTCTCCCCGCCGGAGAGCACCCCGGCGGGCTTGTCCACCGCGTCGCCGGAGAACAGGAACGAGCCGAGGATGCGCCGCTGCTCCGGGTCCAGCAGATGCGGCGCGGCCGTGCGCATGTTCTCCAGCACCGAGTGGTCGTTATCGAGAGTTTCGTGCTCTTGGGCGTAGTAGCCGAGCCGCAGCCCGTGTCCGGGGCTGACCTGCCCGGTGTCCGGCTTTTCCGTGCCCGACAGCAGGCGCAGCAGCGTGGTCTTGCCCGCCCCGTTCAGGCCGAGCACCACGATCCGCGAGCCCCGGTCCACGGCCACGTTGACGTCGGTGAACACTTCGAGTGATCCGTACGACTTGGACAGATCCGTCGCGGTCAGCGGGGTCTTGCCGCACGGTGCCGGGTCGGGGAACCGCAGCCGCGCGACGCGCTGCGAGGCGCGTTCGGCCGACACCCCGGCCAGCAGCCGTTCCGCCCGGCGCTGCATACCCTGCGCGGCTTTGGCCTTGGTCGCCTTGGCCCGCATCTTGTCCGCCTGGGACTGCAGCACGGCGGCCTGCCGGGACGCACTGGCGTTCTCACGGCGGCGCCGCCGCGCGTCCGTCTCCCGCTGCTGCAGGTACGCCGACCAGCCCAGGTTGTACATGTCCAGCGAGGTGGTGTCGGAGTCCAGGTGGAACACCTTGTTGACCACCACGTCGAGGAGCGCGGTGTCGTGGCTGATCACCACCAGGCCGCCGCGGAACGCCTTCAGGTGATCGCGCAGCCACGCCACCGAGTCGGCGTCCAGGTGGTTGGTAGGCTCGTCCAGCAGCAGGGTCTGCGCATCCGCGAACAGGATGCGGGCCAGCTCGACCCGGCGCCGCTGTCCCCCGGACAGGGTGGCCAGCGGCTGGGCCAGGACCCGGTCGGGCAGTCCCAGGCTGGAGGCGATCGACGAGGCCTCGGCTTCCGCGGCGTACCCGCCGAGCAGGGACAGCCGTTCTTCCAGCTGGCCGTAGCGGCGCACCGCGGCGTCGCGCCGCGCGGGCCGGCCATCGGACATCTGCTCTTCGGCGGCCCGCATGGCCGCGCGCAGCTCATCCAGCCCGCGGCCGGACAGCACCCGGTCCAGGGCCAGGCCCTCCATGTCCCCGGACCGCGTGTCCTGGGGCAGGTAGCCGATGCTCGAAGCACGCCGGACGCTGCCCGCCGCCGGGAGCGCCTCACCGGCGAGCACCCTGGCCAGCGTGGTCTTGCCCGCGCCGTTGCGGCCCACCAGCCCGATCTTGTCGCCCGGGCCGATCTTGAAGCTCGCGTCAGCCAGCAGCAGCTGCGCGCCCGCGCGCAACTCCAGGCCGGTCGCGGCGATCACCAGGCACCACTCCAAACGAGGATCGGGGGAAGAAGCGGCACGGCCGCGGCCCGTATACCAGGGTACCTGGCGCCCGCCACGATCCCGCTCGGCCAGGACCCGGTGCAGCCCTCCCCGCCGCCGCGCACCTTACCGGCCGGCTGACATCTGGGTAGGCTGCAGCACGGCGCTCTCGGCGGGCGCGGGCATCCCGGATGGGGGCATGAGATGGAGCCACCGGTGACGGTCACCACCGTGCCCGAGCGCCCGACGGCCGTCGTCGCGGCCGTCACCACCTGGCAGGACTTTCCCTCGCAGTGGAAGCCCATGCTGGACCAGGTGTACGCCTGCCTGAGCAGGCACGGCAGCGCCGGGCAGGGCTGCAACATCATGCTCTACAAGGACGCCACCCCGCAGGTAGAGGTCGGTGTTGAGCTGATCGCGCCCTGTGTCCTGGACAGCCCGGTCATCAGGTCCTCGCTGCCCGCCGGCCAGGTGGCCATGACCGTGCACCGCGGCCCTTACGGGGAGCTCGGGCGGGCCCATGAGGCGGTGACGCGATGGTGCGCCGCCGGCGGGCTGGAGCTGGCGGGCCCGCGCTGGGAGATCTACGGCGACTGGCGTGAGGATCCGGCGGACCTGGAGACCGAGGTGTACTACCTCCTGAGGTGACCGTCCCGCCCCAGACGTCCCTGTTACCCAGCGGTGCTGGCCATGATCGATGTGGTTAGCCGTCGTCGCGGCAGAGGCAGAAGGGGTGGCCGGCCGGGTCGAGGAGCACCCGGACGTTCTCCTGTGGCTGGGCCGAAGCCAGCGTCGCTCCCAGGACGACCGCCTCGGCCACCGCGGAATCCAGGTCGCCGACCTGGAAGTCGAAGTGCATCATCGGCCGCTGCTCCCCCTCGACGGGCGGCCAGGCGGGCGCCTGGTAGCCCGTCGCCTGCTGGAACACGAGAAAGATGGATCCCTGGGGAGCGGCGAGGATGGCTGTTCCCGGCTCCTCATGCCCGATGGGCCAGCCGAGCAACTCGGAGTAGAACCTGGCCAGGGCGCCCGGATCGGGCGCTTCGATCGCGGTCCCCCACCACATGCCGTTCGTTCGAGATTTCACGCTTGCACCCTGCCGCAGGCCCCCAGCCCTGTCCAGGACCACCTGCCGGGCCACCGCGGGCCCATTCCCGTCAGCGGATGGCCAGCACCATGCGCCGCGCTACGCCAAACTCAGTTTCGGTGACGCCGCAGTTGACGAAACCGGCGGCGGTGTAGAACCCCAGCGCGTGCTCGTTGGCGGTCACTTCCAGCCGCTCCCCACCCCGCGCCCGCACGGCATCCGCGATGCTGGCCACGAGGGCCGTGGCGATGCCGCGTCTCATCCAGCCCGGGTCCACGAACAGGTCTTCCAGTTCGAAGACGCGGCCGGCCAGGGCCCAGGTGGCGAAGCCGACGACCGATCCATCTTCTTCCGCGACGTGAGTGCGGCCCTCAGCCAGTCCGTCCGGCCCCAGCATCAGGTACCCCGGATGGGCCAGCAGGTTGTCGCGGTCGCCCGCATTGGACAAGGACGCGTTGCGATAGACGTTCGACGCCGCGGGAAGATCGGCAGGCACGCCAAGCCGGATCATTGCCCCAGCATATGGACGGCGCGGACGGTCATGAATCAGGCGTACCGGCCCCGGCGAGGTCAAATTTGTAGGCCAGCCCGGTCTGGGCCCGGAGTACGTGCAGCGGGCCGGTGCCCGTCCAGTAGGCGGCCTGGAAGAAGAGCCCGTCGGTGGCCACGATCCACAGTCCTGAGTCATCCGCCGCCCAGCGCGCGGAGACGACGTCGCTGGAGCCCGCCGGGAACGCTCCTGGCACGGCCGGAAGCGTCGCCACCGGAATCGGCCGGCCCGGAACCCGGACCATCGTGCGGGCGCTGAGGTCGGCGACGTAGACGTTCGTGCCCGTGGTATCGCCCTGCTGATCGGTGGTGTCGAGCGGAAGCGCGAGGCGCTGGCCCGCCGGGTCGAAGTCCGGCGTGTCCCCAGGATTGAGCGCCGTGTGCGGCGGCAGGCCGATCTCAGTGGCCAGCCCGCTCCGCGTGCTGGTGATATGCAGCGGGCAGCGGGTCGTGCAGAACGCGGGCTGCCAGGCCACGTGGCCGGCGTCAGCCCCGGCGATGATCGCGTCCTGCGGGATGCCGGACGGTCTGGCGCGGCCGTCGGCGGGGTCGATCAGCGTCAGGGCCCTGGACGGGTCCTGCACGAGCAAGCCACCGTCGGTGGCCGCGACCAGGAGCCGGTGACCGAGATGACGGACACCGGACCCACGGTGGCCAGCCTCATCGATAAGCCAGGCGGGGCTGTCCGCCGGCCCGTTACCCCAGGGCGGCCCGGCCTGCTCAACCCAGATGCCGCGGTGATCCGGCGCCACGGCCAGGTAGTTCGCCCGGGCGATTACGCGCGGGGGGCCAGCCCCCGACCCGGTGACCGGGATGAAGAGAACAACCCCGACATCGGCCAGGCCCGCTGAGCCGTGGCTGGATATGAGCGCGACCACCCCGCCCGCCACCGAGGTGACCTGCTGCACGGCGGGATCGGGACCCAGCGGATCGCGTGCGATACTGCCTGGCCACACGTCGGTCAGGGAGGCCTGGGCCCGCTGGCCGACGCTCAGCAGCCGCAGCCCGTCGCCGCCGAGAAACAGCAACGCGGAGGGGGCGACGCCCGGCCGCAACGGCGTCCCCTGAAAGATCGGCGGTACGGCGAGCGCCACCGGTGACGCGGAATCGCGGGGCGCGGGGTGACGCGGACGGCTGGACCCACCCAGTGCCAGATGAACCGCGATGCCGCCGGCGATCAGTACCACGGCCAGGCCCGCAATCAGCCAGCCACGGACCGGATTGCGATCGGGATCACGGCCACTGTGGATGACGTCGAAGGCCGGCCCATCAGGCACCAGCTCAACGTATCAGCGACGCTGCTGGTGAGAGCAGAGCAGATGCCGTCGCCGGGCTCGTGACCGTAGCCCGCGGCTGATGAGCGCGGCCTTGCCGAACCAGCGCGGGCTCCTCTCCCCCGGCCCTTCCCCCGCCAGGGGGACGCGCGGCCGGTTAGCCCTACGTACGTTCGCGGTACGGCGAGACGAACCCGTCGCGGCAATGGCCCGGCACGTCCCGTATCTGCTAGCGGAAGGATTCCGCCATGGCCGAATTAGAACGGCGGGAAGATCATTTTCCGGATCGCGTACCGGGCAGCAGAAATGGCCAGATCGCCCAGCTCATCGAGGCGGCTTACGACGCTGCGCCGCAGCGGCGCGGCGAAGACGCACCGCTGGCCTGGGGCCATCCAGCGGTGGCCCGGCTCAGCGGCCATCTCGCCGCGATGCAGCGAACCGTTTACCCGGCCGCGCGCAGGCAGCTCGGCGAGGACCTGAACCTCCTCCGGGAATGCCGTGCGCACGCCCGTGAGACCGGATGGGCGCTGCGCCTGCTCCATTGCCACCTCGCTGGCGACGGAGCCGCCGGGGGCCGCAGGCCCGAGAACGTGCACGGCTGGCTGGAGCACTGCCTGGATGGATACCGGGCCGCGGAGCGGACGCTGGTGGCCTGGATGGAGGAGCGGCTGACCACCGGGGAGCGCGAGCAACTGGCTCTCGGTTACCGCTCCGCGCTGGTCCGGGCGCCCACTCGCCCGCACCCGCGCGGACCGCACACCGGCTGGCCGGGCGGGGTGGCGTTCCGGCTCCACGGGTTCTGGGACGGAGTGCTCGACGCCATCGACTCACGGCCCGGCGCCGCCCGCCCGGACTGAGTCATCTGCGCCGGGGGCGCCAAACCATGTGGTCGGGTCACCACGTGGCGGGCACGATAGAAAGGTGACCGACCGCGCGATGGTGCGCCGCTGGCTGGCCGGGTACGAGGCCGCCTGGCTGGTCCCCGGCACCGACGGCCTCGCCGCTCTTTTCGCTGGCGACGCCACGTATCTTCAATCCCCCTACGAACCGCCGGTGACCGGCCTGGACGCGATCAGGCAGATGTGGGAGGAGCAGCGGGAAGGACCCGGCGAGGTCTTCACCCTGGCCACCGAGATCCTCGCGGTCGACGGGCCGACCGCCGTGGTCCGGGCCGAGGTTCGCTACGGGAACCCAGTCCGCCAGGAATACCGCGACCTGTGGGTTATCAGGCTCGGCGGCGACGGCCGCTGCACCTGGTTTGAGGAGTGGCCCTTCTGGCCCGGCCGCCCCTATTCCGCCCGCGACGACCAGCCTTAGCCGGCCCGCGCGCCCGCTGGCCCGGAGACTGACCGGGTCCCGGGGTAGCATCCGGTGTCGTGGCTGAGCCGGATGTGGTCCGCAGGTTCAATGTCCGGATCCCGCTGCGTGAGGGCATCACGCTCGCGGCGGACCTGGCTTTTCCTCCTGAACTGCCCGCGCCCGCGGTGGTGATCCGCACGCCGTATGGCAAGTCGGGTGATCCGCAGTCCAAGCGCGCGGCCGGGTTCGCCCGGGCCGGCTACGTGTCGGTGCTCGCCGATGTCCGCGGCCGGGGTGACTCGGATGGTGTCTTCCAGCCGTACCGCAACGACGGCCCGGACGGGGCGGAGGTGATCGCCTGGGCCGCGGCGCAGGAGTGGTGCACCGGCGACGTCGCGACCTGGGGGGCCAGCTACGGCGGCCGGGTCCAGTGGCTGACCGCGCTGGAGCGCCCGCCCGCGCTGCGGGCCATGGTGTGCCTGGTGACGCCCAGCGACCCGTTCGTGGAACACCCCACGGGGCTGCCCACCCCGATGGCCATCAACTGGCAGCGGCTCACCGATAGCCGGATGCCGCAGTTCCGCGACAACGTCGACTGGATGGCGGTGTACCGGCACCGTCCGCTGCTCACGATGGATGAAGCGGCCGGGTTCGTCTCGCCCAGCTGGCGTGAGGAGTTGCAGCACCGCACCCTGGACGAGTGGTGGGAGCCGGTCCGCTACCAGCACCGGATCAGCGAGATCGACGTGCCCGTGCTGCACATTTCCGGCTGGTATGACGACGAGGAGATCGGCACGCCGGCCAACTTCGCGGCCATGGCCGCGGCCGGGCGGGCGGGCCAGCGGCTGCTCATGGGACCGTGGGGACACGCCGTGAACACGACCCGGACCCTCGGTCAGGTGGACTTCGGCGCGGACGCCCTGATCGACCTGGACGGCTACGTCCACGCTTTCCTGGATGAGCACGTCAAGGGCGTCCATCCGGAGCCGCCTGCGGCGCCGGTGCGGATCTTCGTCATGGGCGCCAATGAATGGCGCGATGCGCAGGCCTGGCCGCCCCCGGGCGCGGGGTCCGCGGTCCTGCACTTTTCCAGCGGCGGGCGGGCCAACAGCCGGTTTGGCGACGGCAGGCTGGTTCCGGCGGCGGTCACGGCCGGTCAGCCGCCGGACGAGTGGACCCATGACCCCAGCCGGCCGGTGCCTTTCATTACCGACGCGAACATCGCGCAGATCGGCGGCCCGGATGACTATCTCGGGGTCGAAGGCCGGGGCGATGTGCTGGTGTTCACCAGTGATCCGCTGACCGGGCCTCTGGAGATCATCGGGCCGGTCAGGGTGATCGCCCATGTGTCCACCTCGGCCGCTGACACCGACATCACGGCCAAGCTCGTGGACGTGCACCCCGGGGACTTCGCGCAACGGCTGTGCGACGGCATGGTGCGGCTGCGCTACCGGGATGGATTCGAGCGCGCGCAGGCCGTGGTCCCCGGCGAGGTGTATGAGGTCGAGATCGCGATGTGGGACACCTGCGTGCGGCTGCCCGCCGGGCATCGTCTCCGGGTCGAGATCGCCTCGTCGGCCTTCCCCAAATACGACGTCAACCTGGGTACCGGCGGGGACATGATCAGCGAGACCGCCGGCCTTATCGCCACCAACCGGCTCTGGCACACCCCCTCCCGCCCGTCGCGGCTCATCCTGAACTAGCCGCCCGGGCGGGCCAGCCCGGACGGGGCCACCCCGGCTGGGCCAGTCAGGGTGCCGGCGGAGGCTCGGTGAGCTGGATGCGGATCGCCCGGAACATGCGCGGGGTCTCCCGCAGCACCGCCAGCCGGGGATCGGGCACGGTGAGGAACCGCTCCACCGCGACGCCGAAGTACCCGCGCAGCCGCGGGTCGTCGCGCAGCCCGGCCACGGCGCGCCGGTCCCCGCCCAGCACCAGCGCATCCAGCGGCCGGCCGTAGCGGCCGAAGACCCCGGCCGCGGTGTCCGCCGCCGCGGCCAGCGCCTCCGCGGCCTGCTTCTCGCGGCGCCGGGCGAACCGCTGCTGTGACTGCCCCCCGGCCGCGCTGCGCCCGTGCACCAGCCGCGACCCGACCTTGGACGCGACGAGCCTGGGCGGCGCGCCCGCGAACACCCCGGCCGCGTAGCCGCCCAGCCGGACCAGCAGCACGCCCACCGTGCGGTCCGCCGCCGCGTGGCCCGCGAGCAGCCGGGCCGCCTCGCCCGGATCCTGAACCACGCGATCCTGAACCACGGGGCCCGGCGCCGCCCCCAGCGCGGGCACCGGGGGAAACGGGGCGTGGCACCGGGCGACCGCCCCGTCCGCCGCGGCGAACACGACCGCCGCGCCCGGCTCCCCGGCGGCGGGCCCCGCTGCCTCCGCGTCCGCGCCAGGGCCCGGAGCGCCGGACCGCACGCTGACCGCGCCGTGCCGGTCGCCGAAGGACGCGATCCAGCCGGGGAAACGCTCCGGGGCCACGTCGATCCACCGGGGCGCCGAGGCCGCAGGTTCGCTGAGCATATGGTTAAGGGTATTCCTCACTTCGTTAGAGAAAAGGTTAACTAGCAGCCGGCAGGGGCCCGTGACGCTGAACCAGCTTCGCACCTTCCTCGCGGTCGCCGAGACCGGCTCGGTGCGCGCCGCGGCGCAGGACCTGGTGGTGACCCAGGCGGCGGTCTCCGCCTCCCTCGCCGCGCTGCAGAAGTCCCTGGGCGTGGCGCTCCTCGAGCCGGACGGCCGTGGCCTGCGGCTCACCGCGGCCGGGCAGGCCTACGCGGGCTACGTCCGCCGCGTCCTGGGCCTGCTGGACGAGGCCGGGCGGGCGGCGGCGGCCGCGGCAGACCCGGAGCGCGGGGAACTGCGCATCGCGGCGGTGACCACCGCGGCCGAGCAGATCCTGCCCGGGCTGCTGCGCGGCTTCCGGACCCGGTACCCGCGGCTGGGGGTACGGCTGGAGGCGGGGAACCGGGACCGGGTCCGGGGCCTGCTCGACCGGCATCAGGTGGACCTGGTGCTCGGCGGCCGGCCCGAGCCGGGCTGGGATGTCCGGGTGCTCGCGGTCCGGGCGCATCAGCTGGTCGTGGTGGCCGCGCCCGGCCTGGCCGCCGCCGCGGAACCGGAGGCCGCCCCGGCCGGCGCCGGCCTGGTGCCCTGGCTGGCCCGCCAGGCCTGGCTGCTGCGCGAGCCAGGATCGGGCACCCGGGCCGCCACCGACGCGCTGCTGACCGAGCTCGACATCGCCCCGCTCACCTTGATGGTGGGATCCAACGGCGCGATCCGCGAGTCCGCGACGGTGGGCCTGGGGGTCACCCTGATCTCGCGTGATGCGGTCGAGGCCGAACTGGCTGACGGGCGGCTCGTCGCGCTGCCGGTGCCAGGCACCCCGATGCACCGGGACTGGTACCTGGTCGCCCGGGCCGGCCCGCCCGGCTCGCTCCACCCGGCAGCCGGGCGTCTCGTCGCTCACGTCCTGGCCGACGGCGGCTTCCAGCCCCCGGAATCCGGGAACGAGGTGGCTTTTGCCCTGCCCGCGGCGCAAAACCCACCCCGTTAACCCGCGGGGCACGCGTGCCCCCCGGAGGGGGCGGACTGTTAAGGGAAGGGTTGAGAGTGGGCGCGAAACTCTCAATAGACAGCCGATGAGTTGCCGGGCAGGGTGGCCAGGGAGGACAGCGCCGCCCACTCATCGGAGGAATCATGACCGCAGACCGCTGGAACGCGGGCGTGCTCCCGTACGCGCAGATGGGCTACTACGAACCTGACTACGTCCCCAAGCCGACCGACGTGCTGGCCGCGTTCCGGATCTCCCCGCAGCCGGGCGTGCCGCCGGAGGAGGCGGGCGCGGCGGTGGCCGGCGAATCCTCCACCGCCACCTGGACCGTGGTGTGGACCGACCGGCTCAGCGCCTACGAGCACTACCAGGCCAAGTGCTACCGGGTTGACCCCGTCCCCGGCCGGGAGGGCGAGTACATCGCCTACATCGCCTATGACATCGACCTGTTCGAGGAAGGCTCGATCGCCAACCTCACCTCGTCCATCATCGGCAACGTGTTCGGCTTCAAGGCCCTGCGGGCCCTGCGGCTGGAGGACATGCGGATCCCGCTGGCCTACGTCAAGACCTTCCAGGGCCCGCCGCACGGCATCGTGATGGAACGCGAGTACCTGAACAAGTACGGCCGCCCCCTGCTCGGCGCGACGACCAAGCCCAAGCTGGGGCTGTCCGCCCGCAACTACGGACGGGTGGTGTACGAGGCGCTGCGCGGCGGCCTGGACTTCACCAAGGACGACGAGAACATCAACTCCCAGCCCTTCATGCGCTGGCGGGACCGCTACCTGTTCGCGATGGAGGCGGTCAACCGGGCCGCCGAGCAGACCGGCGAGGTCAAGGGCCACTACCTGAACGTGACCGCGGCGACCATGGAGGACATGTACGAGCGGGCCGAGTTCGCGAAGGAACTCGGCAGCGTGATCGTGATGGCCGACCTGACCGTCGGCTACACCGCGCTGCAGTCGATGTCGCGGTGGGCCCGGCGCAGCGGGGTCATCCTGCACCTGCACCGGGCCGGGCACGGCACCTACACCCGGCAGAAGACGCACGGGGTGAGTTTCCGGGTCATCGCGAAATGGTGCCGCCTGATCGGGGTGGACCACATCCACGCCGGCACCGTGGTGGGCAAGCTGGAGGGCGACCCGGCCATGGTCCGCGGCTACTACGACACGCTGCGCGAGTCACGCATCCCGCAGAACCTGGGCCAGGGCATCTACTTCGACCAGGACTGGGGCTCGATGCCGGGCACCATGCCGGTCGCATCCGGCGGGATCCACGCCGGCCAGATGCACCAGCTGCTCGGTTACCTCGGGGAGGACGTGGTGCTGCAGTTCGGCGGCGGCACCATCGGCCACCCCATGGGCATCGCGGCCGGCGCCACCGCCAACCGGGTCGCGGTCGAGGCCATGATCAAGGCCCGCAACGAGGGACGGGACTTCGCGGGTGACGGCGAGACCATCCTGGCCGAGGCGGCCAAGACCTGCCAGCCGCTGCAGATGGCCCTGGAAACCTGGGGTGACATCACGTTCAACTACGAGTCCACCGACACCCCCGACGTCGTGGCCACCCCCACCTCCTGACCGGGACCGGAGCAGCTATGCGGATCACCCAGGGCACGTTCTCCTACCTGCCCGACCTCACCGACGATGAGATCGCCGCGCAGATCCAGTACGCGGTGGACCAGGGCTGGTCGGTCGCGGTGGAGTTCACCGACGACCCGCACCCGCGCAACTTCCTGTGGGACATGTGGGGACTGCCGATGTTCGACATCGCCGACGCGGCCGCGGGCATGCACGAGGTCCGCGCCTGCCGGGACGCCTACCCGGACTACTACGTCCGGGTCTCGGCCTACGACGCCAGCCTGGGGCGGCAGACCACGGCGCTGAGCTTCATCGTGAACCGCCCGGACAGCGAACCCGGCTTCCGGCTGGACCGCCAGGAGGGCAGCGACCGGCAGATCCGGTACTCGCTGCAGGCTTACGCGGCGGCTCGCCCGGCGGGCGAGCGATATGGCCGCAACGAAAACCGTCACGGTGCCGGTCACCCCGGGACCGCTGGCGGATGAACGGCGAGCCGGGCCCGGCCGCGGCCGGATTCGCCATGCCCCGGCCCGCTCCGGGCCAGCCGGAGCGGGCCGGCACCGGGTCCCCGGGCCCGGGCGGGCCCGCGGACCCGGGCGGGACACCGTCCGCGGCAGCGGAGCCGCTTTCCCCGGACGACACCGTCGAGCTGGGTGAGGAGCAGCAGGCCCAGCGCCTGTCCGCGATGCTGGACGAGTTCGACCGGGAGTTCATCGGGCTGGCCCCGGTGAAGGCCCGGATCCGGGAGATCGCCGCGCTGCTGCTGATCGACCGGCTCCGGCAGCGGTACGGGCTCACCTCGTCCCGGCCCAGCCTGCACATGTGCTTCACCGGCAGCCCGGGCACCGGCAAGACGACGGTGGCCACGCACATGGGCGAGATGCTGCGCGAGCTCGGCTACCTCCGCAAGGGCCAGCTGGTCAGCGTGACCCGCGACGACCTGGTCGGCCAGTACGTCGGGCACACCGCGCCCAAGACCAAGGAGGTGCTCAAGCGGGCGATGGGCGGCGTGCTGCTCATCGACGAGGCCTACTACCTGTACCGGCCGGAGAACGAGCGGGACTACGGCCAGGAGGCCATCGAGATCCTGCTCCAGTTCATGGAGGCGCACCGGGAGGACCTGGTGGTCATCCTGGCCGGCTACGCCGACCGGATGGACGTGTTCTTCCGGTCCAACCCGGGGATGGCCTCGCGCATCGCGCACCACATCGACTTCCCCGACTTCACCCTGGACGAGCTGATGCAGATCGCCGGGCTGATGCTGGACCGCGAGCAGTATGAGCTGTCCGGGACCGCCCAGGCGGCGTTCGCCGAGTATGTGGCGCTGCGGATGACGCAGCCGCGCTTCGCCAACGCGCGGAGCATCCGCAACGCCATCGACCGGATGCGGCTGCGCCAGGCCCGGCGGCTGGTCTCCGCGGGCGGCACCATAGGCCGGACCACCCTCATCCAGATCAGCGAGGCCGACGTCCGCGCCAGCCGCGTCTTTGCCGACCAGGCCCCGGACCTGCCCGATACCGGGAGTGCCGGTCACTCGGCCCTGCCGGCTGAGCCGGGCGGGACCGCGCGGCCCGGGCGGCTGAAGCCGCGGCGAAGACGTCGGGGTACTACCACCCTGGTGCGCATAGCCGATTAAGCCAGGATGGGCGGTGGGGGGTATCGATGCTGGGGACATCGCGTCCGTTGGCCGCGCATACCTTCGCCGCGTGCAGCCACGTATGTCCCGAGGTCATCTGGGCGGCGCTGACCGACCCGGACCAGACCGCCGCGTTCCTCTACGGCCTAGCGGCGCACTCGACCTGGGTCCCCGGCGCTCTCATCGCCTTCCGCCACGGCAGCGACGCTAGGCTGACCGGCCGGGTGCTGCACGCCCGGCGCAACGAACGGCTGTCCGACCTGCTGCAATCCGGGCCAGACGACCCGCCCGTGTATCTGACCTGGCTGCTGCGGGCGGCCCCGGGCGGATGCACGATCCGCCTGGAAATCGACGAGGTCGACAACACCGACTCAGCTGAGGACGCAGAAGATGTCTGGCTGCCCGTCCTCGCCGCGCTGCAGGATCTGGTCAATCCCGGCTGACCCGCACGTCGCGGGGATCCGGTGCCCGGCTGACGCTCCCGGACGTCAGCCGGGTGACTGGGCGGCGGGCAGGTACGGGATGGACAGGCGGACGGTGGTGCCGCGGCCCGGCGCGCTGGTCAGCTCGAGCCGGCCGCCGAGCAGTTCCGCCCGCTCCCGCATCCCGGACAGCCCGAAGCCGGTGGGTCCGGCCGGCGTGCCCGCGGCCGGGGCGGCGACGGGGTCGAAGCCGCTGCCATCGTCGGTGACCTCCAGCACGGCCCGGTCCTTCTGCCGGTACAGCCGGACCCGGATCGACCGGGCGCGGGCGTGCTTGGCGGCGTTCTGCAGTGCCTCCTGGGCGGTCCGGTAGACCGCGGTCTCGGCATGCTCGGCCATGCTGAGGGGGGCCGCATCGATCCGCACGTCCAGGGTGGGGAACGAGTGGCCCAGGCTCTCCAGGCTGGCGGCGAGGCCGAGGTCATCCAGGACCGGGGGGCGCAGCCCGGCGATCGCGGACCGGGTTTCGTCCAGGGCGGCCGCGGCCAGTTCCTGGGCCCGGGCCACCTGCTCCGCCGCGATCCCGGGGGCGCCGGGGATCGCGTCGGCCGCCGCCGACAGGTGGAAGAACAGGCTGACGATGCGCTGGCTGATGCCGTCGTGGATCTCCCCGGCCATCCGCCGCCGCTCGTGTTCCTGCCATTCCACCATCCGCTCGGCGAACCGCTCCAGCGCCTCCTCGCGTTCGGCCAGCCGGCGATGCAGCCGGGCGTTCTCGATCGCCCCGGCCACCAGTCCCGCCACCGAGCGGAGCAGTTCCACGTCGGCCGGGGTGAACTCGCGGCGCAGCCGGGTGTGCACGTTGAGCACGCCGACCAGGTGACCCATGGGGGTGACCACCGGCACCGACAGCATGGAGGTGAACTCCTCGCCGCGCAGCGCCGGGATGTAGCGGTACCGGGGGTCGGCCGCCTTGTTGTCCACGATGACGGCGGGCTGGCCGTGGTCGGCCACCCAGCCGGCCACCCCCTCGCCCAGCGCCAGCTCGATGGTCCCGACCATGGTGTCGAACGGCGGTGTCGCCCCGCGGAGCTGCAGCTTGCGGCCCTGCTCGTCGAGCAGGTGCACGAAGCAGACGTCGGTCTCGGTGGTCTCGGTGACCAGCTGGGCGACGCCCTGCAGGATCCGGTCCAGGTCCAGGCCGGCCGAGATGGTCTCGACCACCTTGGACAGCAGCTGCGCTTCCCGCTCCGCGTCGGCCACCCCGAACCGGCCCGCGCCGTCGGCGGCACCCAGGCCGGGGATCAATGAAAGACCCCCTCGCGCAGCGCGACCGCGACCGCGCCAGCCCGGTCGGACACGCCGAGCTTGCGGTAGATGCCCCGGGAGTGCGTCTTCACCGTCTCCTCGCTGACGACCAGCCGCATCGCGATGGCCCGGTTGGACAGCCCGCCGACCAGGAGAGACAGCACTTCGCTCTCCCGCTGGGTCAGGCCCAGGTGAGCGCCGGGCCAGAACTCGCCGCTGCGCAGCCGGGCTGCGGACAGCGCGACCCGCCCGGCCAGGCTGGGGTCGATGAGCACCTCGCCGTCGAAGATCCGGCGCAGGTAGTCCACCAGCTCGCTGCCCCGGATCCGTTTCAGCAGGAAGCCCGCCGCGCCGACCCGGAGGGCCTGGTACAGGTACTGCTCGTCGTCGTAGACGGTCAGGAAGACGACCTTGCAGCCCGGGGTGACGCGGAGGATCTCGGCGCACAGATCCAGGCCGCTGGCCCCCCGCAGCCGCACGTCGAGCAGCACCGCGTCAGGTTTCAGCTCGCCGGCCAGGCGGACCGCCTCGCGAGGGTCGCTGGACTCGCCGACGATCTCCACCTGGTCCCGGTAGGGCGCCAGCATGGCCTTCAGGCCGTCCAGGACCATCTGGTGGTCGTCGACGATCACCACGGTCACCGGCCCCAGGGGCGGGCCGTCGGGCGTCAGGTGGTCCATGTCCGGAACGGTACCCACCTGGCGGTCACGTCCGCGCTTCGAGCAGGTGCCAGAGCAGCAAAAGCTGGGCGATCGCCAGCGGCTCGCTGCGCTTTCCGGGGGCGTATTCGCCCAGCTTGTCCGGCAGGGCCTCGGCTGTGCTGGCCGGGGAGGGCGCGAACGACATCTGCTCCCAGATCGCCTTCTCCACGATCCGGCTGTCCTCCCGCGGCGCGTACCCGTGGATGTGCAGGGCGTCCACCGGGCGGCCGTCGCAGTCCCTGATCAGTTTGAGGTGGACGGTCCGCCGGTCGTCGTCGGTCAGCACGTGGGACAGCTCCGGATGCTGGATGGTCGGCCGGAGCAGGATCTCCGCGGACAGCGGGGTCCCGGGCGGGGCGTCGTGCCCGGCGACCGGGGCGAACCGCAGGGAGATGTCGGCCTGCTGCCGCTGGGGCCGGATGAACGCGGCCGATTCCGGCTCGCGCCGCTCCAGCTCGGCGAGGACCTGCGCGCGCGTGTACCCGCGCTCGGCGCAGTCCCGCCTGAGCTTCCACTCCCGCCGGATGTCCTCGGGCGGATCCAGGTACACGGCGATGTCGAAGCAGGCCCGGGACAGCCGGGTGTGCAGCGGCAGCAGCCCCTCGACGATCACGAACTCCCGGGGCTCGACCAGCACCGGCCGGACCAGCTGCCCGGTCGAATGGTCGTAGACCGGCTTGAGGATGGGCCGCCCGAGCGCGAGCAGCTGAAGGTGCTGCTCCATCACGTCCATGTAGTTGCACTCGGGGTTGAGCACGGTGAACGGGACCGAGCGCCGTTCCATCCGGTCGTAGCGGTGATAGTCGTCCACGCACAGCGCGGTGGCCCGGTCCGCGCCCAGCGCGGCGGCGATGCCCCGGGTCAGGGTGGTCTTGCCGGCCGCGCTGTCGCCGGCGATGGCCAGCATGACCGGGCGGGGCGGCTCCGGCGCCGACTCGCTCCGGCGCAGCCGCATGAGCTTGTCGGGCATCAGCCTGATCGCCTCTCCGTGCCGCCGGCGCGATCGCTGCGAGCACCGCGGATCCGGCCTGAACTGGACTTTCCACCCTAGGCGGGGCTAATCCGCCCAGCCTCCCCCCAGCCGGGGAGTCCAGGGGGTAACTGCGGGCCGTGACTCCCCCGCCCGGTCCACCCCCGCGGGGGATGTGCCCGGATGGGGCCCGGCCTACGGTCGGCGGATGGACGCACTGGCGGCGCGGGCCTCGGCGCTGGTGGCACCCCCGAAGGGGATCCTCGCCACCGGGCCGGGCGGCGCGGCCATGTCCGGACGGCTGGCGGCCGCCGGGGTGGCGCCCACCGCGCAGAACCGCCGGGCCTTCCGTGAGCTGCTGATCACCGCACCCGGCCTGCGGGCTGGCCTCAGCGGGGTGATCCTGGATGCCGAGGGCCTGTACCAGCGGTCCGCTGCCGGGCAGCCGCTGCCCGAGGCGGTCGCCGCGGCCGGCCTGATGACGGGAGTACGGGCGGACGCGGGCCTGCACCCGCTGCCGGGCACCCGGTCCGAGACGGTCACCGAGGGCCTGGACGGGCTGCCGGCCCGGCTGGCGGGCTGGGCCCGGCGCGGCGCGGTGTTCGCGACCTGGCGCGCCCTGCTGCGGATCGGGCCGGGCACCCCATCCCTGGTCGCGATGCGGGCCAACGCGCAGGCCCTGGGCCGGTACGCGGCCGCCTGCCAGGAGGCGGGCCTGGTCCCGGTGGTGGCGCCGCACCTGGACGGCAGCGGCCCGCACTCCGCGGCGCAGTGCGAGACGGCGATGACGCTGGTCCTGCTGGCGGTGATGAACGAACTGGACGACTACGGGGTGGACCCGGCCGCGGTGGTGCTCAAGCCCACCATGACGCTGCCCGGGCGGCGGTCCGCCGTGCGGGCCAGCGCCGCCGAGAGCGCCGAGGCGACCGTGCGCACCCTGGCCGCGGTCCCGGCCACCCTGGCGGGAGTGGCGTTCGCGGCCGAGGCCCAGCGGCCCGAGCGGGCCACCTGGATCCTGGCGGCCATCCAGTCACTGCCGCACATCTGGCCGCTGACCTTCGCCTTCGGGAGGGCCCTGACCGCGCCCGCGCTCGCCGCGTGGGGCGGCCGGGCCAGCCAGTGGGCGGCAGGCCAGCAGGCCCTGGCCCACCGGGTCGCGATGAACCTGGCCGCCATGGAAGGCCGGTATGCCCCGGAACTCGACCTGGACCTGGCTTAACCGGACCCGGCGGGCCGGCCGGCTGGGTCAGACGTTGAAGCCGAGCGCGCGGAGCTGCTCGCGGCCGTCCTCGGTGATCTTCTCCGGGCCCCACGGCGGCAGCCAGACCCAGTTGATCCGGAAGTCGGTCACCAGCCCGTCGAGCGCCGACCGGGCCTGGTCCTCGATCACGTCGGTGAGCGGGCAGGCGGCGCTGGTCAGCGTCATGTCGATGGTCAGGGACTTGTCCTCGCCCAGCGTCACGCCGTAGATGAGCCCGAGATCGACCACGTTCACGCCGAGCTCGGGGTCGACCACGTCACGGAGGGCCTCGACCAGATCCTCAGTCTCCGGGGTGATCTCCAGCAGCGGGCCGCTGGTGCCGGTGTCGTCAGTCATTCTGTTCCTCCAGCGCTTGCGCGGTCGCGTCCTTCCAGGCCATCCAGCCGAGCAGGGCACACTTGATCCGGGCCGGGTACTTCGCCACTCCGGCGAACGCCACGCCGTCGCCGAGGATGTCCTCGTCCGGCTCCAGCTGGCCCTTGGACTGCATGAGGCGAAGAAACTCCTCGGCCAGGCTCATCGCCTCGGGCACGGTCTTGCCGATGATCAGCTCGCTCATCACCGAGGCGCTGGCCTGGCTGATCGAGCAGCCCAGCGCGTCGTAGGACACGTCGGCCACGACCGGCTCCCCGGTCGCGTCCTTGAGCGTGACCCGCAGCGTCACCTCGTCCCCGCACAGCGGGTTCACATGGTGCACCTCGGCGTCGTACGGCTCCCGCAGCCCCTTGTGGTGCGGGTGCCGGTAGTGGTCCAGGATGACCTCCTGGTACAGCGACTCCAGGCGCATCAGGCACCACCGAAGAACCGCTGGGCCTGCCGGATTCCCCCGACCAGGGCGTCCACCTCCGAGGTCGTGTTGTACAGGTAGAACGAGGCCCGCGTGCTGGCCTGGATGCCGTAACGGCGGTGCAGCGGCCACGCGCAGTGATGCCCGGCGCGGACGGCCACGCCGTGCTCGTCGAGCACCTGGCTCACGTCGTGCGGGTGCACGTCCTCCAGGGTGAACGAGATCGCCGCGCCGCGGATGGCCGGGTCCGCCGGGCCGAGCACCCGCAGGCCCGGCACGCTGCCCAGGGCGTCCAGCGTGTAGCCGATCAGATCCTGCTCGTGCGCCCGGATCACGTCCAGGCCCACCTCGGTGAGGTAGTCGATGGCCGCGTCCAGCCCGGCCGCCTCGGCGATGGGCATGGTCCCGGCCTCGAACTTGTGCGGCGGGGGCGCGAACGTCGAGTGGTCCATCCAGACGCTCTCGATCATCTCGCCGCCGCCCAGGAACGGGGGCATCTCCTCGAGCAGCTCACGGCGGCCCCACAGCACGCCGATGCCGGTCGGGCCGCACATCTTGTGGCTGGTGAAGCCCAGGAAATCCGCCCCCAGCTCCTGCACGTCCACCGGCATGTGCGGGACCGACTGGGCCGCGTCCACCAGCACCAGGGCCCCGGCCGCGTGCGCCCGGTCGGCGATCTCGCGGACCGGGTTGATGGTGCCGAGGACGTTGGACTGGTGGGCCAGGGCCACCAGCCTGGTCCGCTCGTTGATGAGCTGGCCGGCCTGGGACAGGTCGAGCTGGCCGTCGTCGGTCACCCCGAACCAGCGCAGCGTGGCTCCGGTGCGCTCGCAGAGCAGCTGCCACGGGACGATGTTGGAGTGGTGCTCCATCTCGGTGATGACGATCTCGTCACCGGGGCCGAGGCGGAGCCGCCCGGAGCCCGTCCCGCCCGACTGGCCGGCACTGGCGTTACCCAGGGCGTAGGCCACGAGGTTGATGCCCTCGGAGATGTTCTTGGTGAACACCACCTCGGACTCGTCCCGGGCGCCGATGAAGCCCGCCGCCTTGACCCGGGCGCCCTCGTAGGCGGCCGTGGCCTCCTCGCCGAGCTGATGGCTGGCCCGGTGGATGTTGGCGTTGTGCCGCTCGTAGAACTCATCCAGCCGCTCGATGACCTGGCGTGGCTTCTGCGACGTGTTGGCGCTGTCCAGGTAGACCAGCGGCTGCCCGTCCCGGACCTGCCGGTCCAGGATCGGGAAATCCTTGCGGATCCGCGCCACGTCGAGGGTCATGCGGCTGCTCCCGCGGCGGCCTTGATCCACTTCTCGTAGCCTTCGGCCTCGAGGGTCTCGGCCAGCTCCGGGCCGCCCTCGTCCACGATCCGGCCGCCCACGAACACGTGCACGAAGTCCGGCTTCACATAGCGCAGGATCCGGGTGTAGTGGGTGATCAGCAGGACCCCGTGCCCGGGCTGGGCGCCGAACCGGTTGACACCCTCGGACACCACCCGCAGCGCGTCGATGTCCAGCCCCGAGTCGGTCTCGTCGAGGATCGCGAACTTGGGGTTAAGCAGCTCGAGCTGCAGGATCTCGTGCCGCTTCTTCTCCCCGCCGGAGAAGCCCTCGTTGAGGTTCCGCTCGGCGAACTGGGGCTCGATGGACAGGGCGGCCATGGCCTCGCGCATCTCCTTGAGGAACACGCGGAGCTTCGGCGCCTCGCCGCGCACGGCGGTGACCGCGGTGCGCAGGAAGTTGGACACGGTCACGCCGGGCACTTCCACCGGATACTGCATGGCCAGGAACAGCCCCGCCCGGGCCCGCGCGTCCACGCTCATGGACAGCACGTCCTCGCCGTCCAGGGTCACGCTGCCCTGGGTGACCCGGTACTTGGGATGCCCGGCGATCGCGTAGGCCAGCGTGGACTTGCCCGAGCCGTTCGGGCCCATGATGGCGTGGATCTCGCCGTCCTTGACGGTCAGGTCGACGCCGCGCAGGATCTCGCGGCTCTGCTCGGCCGCATCCACCACGCTGACGTGCAGGTCGCGGATTTCCAGAGTGGCCATCGCTATCTCTATCTCCAGCTCATGTTGGGTGGTCAGAAACCGGCCGTGGCCGGGACGGCGACGTACACGTCGTCGCCGTCGACCTTGACCGGGTAGGTCGGGACAGGCTTGGTGGCCGGCGGGCCGGTGGGGGCGCCAGTGCGGAGGTCGAAACAGGAGGCGTGCAGCCAGCATTCGACGGTGTGGTCGTAGACGTCGCCCTCAGACAGCGGCACTTCCTCGTGGGAGCACTCGTCGCGCAGGGCGTAGACCTGGCCCTCCGCGCGCACCACGGCGATCGGCAGGTCGCCGACTTCCACGCCGATGGCGCCCTGATCCGGGAGGTCGGCCAGGGCGCAGACGCGGACGAACGTGCCGGTCTCGCTCATGCTGGCGATCCCTGCAGCCCGGGCAGCTTGGCCAGCTCGTTCTCGATCGCGGCGGTAATCCGCTCGCGCAGCCCGGCCACCTCGATCCTGGCGATCAGCTCGCCGAAGAAGCCGCGGATCACCAGGCGGCGCGCCTCGTCCAGCGGGATGCCCCGGGCCATCAGGTAGAACAGGTGCTCGTCTTCCAGCCGCCCGCTGGTGCTGGCGTGGCCCGCGCCGACCACCTCGCCGGTGAGGATCTCCAGGTTCGGCACGGAGTCGGCCCGGGCCCCCTCGGTCAGCAGCAGGTTCCGGTTCCGCTCGTAGGTGTCGGTGGCGATCGCCTCGGGCCGGATCAGCACGTCGCCGATCCACACCGAATGGGCGCTGTCGCCCTGCAGGGCACCCTTGTACTCGACGCGGCTGCGGCAGTGCGGCTGGTTGTGGTCCACGAACAGCCGGTGTTCCAGGTGCTGCCCTGGGTCGGCGAAGTACAGGCCGAGCAGTTCCGCGGTACCGCCGGGGCCGGCGTAGCTGACCTCGGGGGCCAGCCGGACCACGCCCCCGCCCAGGCTCACCACGGTGTGCTGGAACGTCGCGTCCCGTCCCACCCGCGCCTGGTGATGCGACAGGTGGACCGCGTCCGGCGCCCAGTCCTGGACGCTGACCACGGACAGCGAAGCCCCGTCGCCCACCACGAACTCGACGTTGTCCGCGTAGGTGGCGGACCCGGCGTGATCGAGCACGACCACGGCCCGGGAGTTCCGTCCCACCTCCACGACGGTGTGCCCGAACGCCGCCCCCGCCGGGTCGTCTCCGCGCACCGACACCACGGTCGGCTCATCCACGTCGGTGTCGGGCGGGACGGTGATGACCGTGCCCTCGTCGAACGACGCGAACGCCCGGGCGCTGACCCGGTCACCCGGCATGAATGCGGTTCCGAACCGGGGGTCGCCACGTGGCGGGCGCTCAGCGGAGACCCCGGGTGCGGCGTCCGCCTCCACCCGCACCTTGCCCGGAGCCAGCTCGCCCTCCCCGTGCAGTCCGCGCAGGCGCCGCAGCGGCGTGAACCGCCACTCCTCTTCCCGTCCGGTCGGCACCGGGAAGTCAGCCAGGTCGGCCGAGTGATGTTCGTGCAACCGTGAAACCGGGGCGGTGGACTCCACCGCCCCCTGAAGCCCTGCCATCAGCCGACCGCCCCCTCCATCTGGAGCTCGATCAGCCTGTTCAGCTCGAGCGCGTACTCCATGGGCAGCTCGCGGGCGATCGGCTCGATGAAGCCGCGCACGATGGTGGCCGCCGCCTCGTCCTCGGTCATGCCGCGGCTCATCAGGTAGAACAGCTGGTCCTCGGAGATCTTGGAGACGCTGGCCTCGTGGCCCATCTCGACGTCGTCCTCACGGACGTCCACGTACGGGTAGGTGTCCGACCGGCTGATCGTGTCCACCAGCAGCGCGTCGCACTTGACCGTGGACCTGGAGTGCCCGGCGCCCTCCTGGACCTGGACCAGGCCGCGGTAGGAGGTGCGCCCGCCGCCGCGGGCCACCGACTTGGACACGATGTTGGACGAGGTGTTCGGGGCGCAGTGGACCATCTTGGCCCCGGCGTCCTGGTGCTGGCCCTCGCCGGCGAACGCCACCGACAGGGTCTCGCCCCGGGCGTGCTCGCCCATCAGGTAGACGGCCGGGTACTTCATCGTGACCTTGGACCCGAGGTTCCCGTCGATCCACTCCATGGTCGCCCCGGCGCTGCACACGGCGCGCTTGGTGACCAGGTTGTAGACGTTGGCGGACCAGTTCTGGATCGTGGTGTAACGGCAGCGCGCCCCGGCCTTGACGATGATCTCGACCACGGCGGAGTGCAGCGAGTCGGACTTGTAGATCGGCGCGGTGCAGCCCTCGACGTAGTGCACGTAGGCACCCTCGTCCACGATGATCAGCGTCCGCTCGAACTGGCCCATGTTCTCGGTGTTGATCCGGAAGTAGGCCTGCAGCGGGATCTCCACGTGCACGTTCTTCGGCACGTAGATGAAGCTGCCGCCGGACCACACGGACGTGTTCAGCGCCGCGAACTTGTTGTCACCCGGCGGGATGACCGTGGCGAAGTACTCCTGGAACAGGTCGGGGTGCTCGCGCAGCGCCGTGTCGGTGTCCAGGAAGATGACGCCCTTCTCCTCCAGGTCCTCACGGATCTTGTGGTAGACCACCTCGGACTCGTACTGGGCGGCCACGCCGGCGATCAGCCGCTGCTTCTCGGCCTCGGGGATGCCCAGCCTGTCGTAGGTGTTCTTGATGTCCTCGGGCAGCTCGTCCCAGGTCGCGGCCTGCTTCTCGGTGGACCGGACGAAGTACTTGATGTTCTCGAAGTCGATGCCGGACAGGTCGGCGCCCCAGTTCGGCATGGGCTTGCGGTCGAACAGCTTCAGGCCCTTCAGCCGCAGGTCGAGCATCCACTGGGGCTCGTTCTTCAAACCCGAGATGTTGCGGACGACCTCTTCGGACAGACCTCGGCGGGCGCCCGTGCCGGCCACGTCCGAGTCAGCCCAGCCGAACTTGTATCGGTCGAGGCCCTCGAGCTCGGGGTGCGCGGTTGCGGTCATACGGAGATGCCTCCGATTGGGTTCGGTTGTGGTGTGGTGCGGGTGTTCAGGAGAGCTGGCGGGGTGATGTGGGTGGTGCAGATCCCATCGCCGTGCGCGATGGTGGCCAGGCGCTGCACGGGAGTGCCGAGCAGCCGGGCGAAAGCCTCCGTCTCGGCC
Organism: uncultured Actinomycetes bacterium; assembly: GCA_963718305.1. Taxonomy (GTDB): domain Bacteria; phylum Actinomycetota; class Actinomycetes; order Streptosporangiales; family Streptosporangiaceae; genus RYN-230. The sequence goes on along the minus strand of CAVQZG010000012.1, from coordinate 137,062 downwards.
TCGCACAGCTGCGGGAACTCGGCGGCCACGTGCGCCACCGGGCAATGGTGCTGGCAGAGCTGCTGTCCCCGGTCCACATCCTCGTCCGGGGAGGGAGCCCCACTCGCCGAGGCGGCGTAGCCGTCCCCGGACAGCGCCTCGGCCAGGGCCGCGACCCGGTCGCGGGGGGTGGCGCCCTGGACCACCGGGCCGTACCGCCGCTCCAGGTCCGCGACCTGGCGGCGGGCGAAATCGGCGACGGCGTCCGGGCCGGCTGCCTCGGCCAGGAAGCGCAGTGCGCTGGTGGCCAGGTCGTCGTAGGCGTGCTCGAAGGCACTCCGGCCCACATCGGTGATCGCGAACAGCTTGGCCGGTCGGCCCCGCCCCCGGCTAGCGGGGCGGCGGGCGGTGCGGGTCTCGATCATCCCGTCGGCGAGCAGGTTGTCCAGGTGCCGCCGGACGGCGGCGGGGGTCAGGTTCAGCCTGGTGCTCAGGCCGGACGCGGTGACCGGTCCGTTCTCCAGGATGAGCCGGGCGATCTGGGCCCGGGTGCCGCGCTCGGACCCGGGCTGCGCCGCCCGGGCCGGATGAGCCGGTGCCCGATGAGCCCGCGGCGAGGGATCTGGCGCAGCAGGAATCACGGCACCGCCCTGGGTGCCAGCTCCCGCGCTGTCAGGTCCCATACTTTTCACAACATCATTGTGCCGTAAATGCTTCCGTCCCCGCAATCCAGCCCCCCGGGACGGGAAACGGCCCCTGGGACCCCTGCTTGAAAGCCGGGCAGATCATCTGGCCCGAGATGCTGCCTGAGCTGGGGACGGCGGGTGCAACATCCTGGCGAACACGCGATCCGGGCCGGATATTTCAGTTTCCAGGACCGCGCGGCCAGGACTCAGCCAGGCGCAAACCGCTACTCGAGGAAACCGCGGAGCAGGGCGGCGGTGCCGTCCAGGTGCTCGGCCACGGCCTGCTGGGCCCGCCGCGTGTCGCCCGCCAGGATCGCCGCCACGATCGCCGTGTGCTGGGCCGTGGTGTGGTCGATGTTGCGCTGCAGCAACGGGATCGCGTTCAGCAGGTCGTTGAGGCGCACCCGGGCCTCGGCGCAGGCCGACGCGAGGAGGCTGGACCCGGTGAGTTCCGCGATGGCCAGGTGGAACAGGGTGTCCATCCGCCGGTAGTCCCCGGGGCCGGCCTCGTTCACCGCGGTGAGCCGGGTCAGGAGCACGTCACGGACCCGGTCACCGGCTCCGCCGCAGCCGTCCCCGTCGCTGTCGCCCGCCTGGGCCAGGATCTGGGCGGCCCCGGTTTCCACCGCCATCCGGAAGGTCAGCGCGTCATTGATCTTGTCGGCGTCCTCGACGGCGATTCGCCGCAACTCGACCCGGCTCGGCGCGGGCGGGGTGTAGGTGACGAACGTGCCGCCGAACCGGCCCCGCCTCGACTCCACGTACCCCGCGTTCCGCAGGTCCCCGATCGCCTCGCGCAGCGTGATCCGGCTGACGCCGAGCAGGGCCGCGAGTTCCCGCTCCGCCGGGAAGCGCTCGCCGGGCCCGACCACGCCCAGCTTGATCACGGCCAGCAGCCGCTCGACGGTCTCCTCGAACGCGTTCTGGGACCGGACCGGGCCGAGCACGGCGGTCAGGTCGACACCGCCCGCGCGGGCCGCCGTGCCCGCCGTGCCCTCCGCGGACGGCGCAGCACTGTCGCCGGGCCGGGAAAGCCGGCTGGTACCGCGCGGAAATCCGGTCTTGGGTCTTGACATCGGCCGCTCGCTATCCATCAATGGTCTGATATTAGACCATTCGCTCCCACCGGTAGCAGATCAGCGTCCGCTCCGCTCCCGGCCTCTATGGTTCCCGGTCCACCTAAGCCCAGGTAACAGGCCCGAACCCGGGCCCCATCAGCATTCAGGAGCAGTCATGGCGGTCAATGAGCAAGCGGCACCGCTCAGCGAGGACGAGCAAGCCCTGCACCAGATGGGCTACGCGCAGGAACTACGGCGGCGGATGTCCGGGTTCTCCAACTTCGCCGTCTCGTTCACGATCATCTCGATCCTGTCCGGCTGCCTGACCCTGTACGGGTTCGGCATGACCACCGGCGGCCCGGCCGTCATCGTCTGGGGCTGGCTGTTCGTCGGGATCATGACCCTGTTCGTCGGCCTGGCCATGGCCGAGGTCTGCTCCAGTTTCCCGACCGCGGGCGGCCTGTACTACTGGTCGGCCAAGCTGGCGCCGAAACACGGCCCAGCCTGGTCCTGGTTCACCGGCTGGTTCAACTTCCTCGGCCAGGTCGCCGTGACCGCGGGCATCGACTTCGGCGCGGCGTTCTTCATCAACGCGTTCGGCGCGCTGGTGTGGGGCTGGAGCACCGCGCACTCGGTGACGATCCTGATCTACGCGATCGTGCTGCTGGTCCACGGCCTGCTGAACCAGTTCGGCATCCGGCTGGTCGCGCTGCTGAACGACATCAGCGTGTGGTGGCACATCATCGGCGTGCTGCTCATCGTCGCGGTGCTCTGGTTCGTGCCGTCGCATCACCAGCCGGCCAGCTTCGTGTTCGGGCACTTCGTCAACGACACCGGGCTGCACATCGCCCCGATCTACATCGTGCTGATCGGCCTGCTGCTCGCCCAGTACACGTTCACCGGCTACGACGCCTCCGCGCACATGACCGAGGAGACGCACAGCGCCGCCCGCAGCGGCCCGCGCGGCATCGTGATGTCGATCCTGGTCTCGCTGATCGCGGGCTGGGTGCTGCTGATCGGGATCACCTTCGCCATCCAGCACTACGAAGCGACGCGCACTACGCCCATCGGGGTGCCGCCCGCGCAGATCTTCATCGACGCCGCCGGGTCGGCCTGGGCCAAGTTCCTGCTGCTGGTGGTGATCGGCGCCCAGCTGTTCTGCGGGATGTCCTCGGTGACCGCCAACTCCCGGATGATCTACGCGTTCTCCCGGGACGGCGCCCTGCCCGGCTCCGCGGTCTGGCACCGGGTCAACAAGCGCACCCGCACGCCCACCAACGCCATCTGGCTGGCCGCGGCCGGCGCTCTCATCCTCGGGCTGCCGTACCTGTGGAACGCCACCGCCTACGCGGCGGTCACCTCCATCGCGGTCATCGGCCTCTACATCGCCTACGTGATACCGACCTTCCTGCGGCTGCGCCAGGGCGACAGTTTCCAGCGTGGCCCCTGGCACCTGGGCCGGTGGAGCAAGCCGGTCGGGATCATCGCGGTGACCTGGGTGGTGATCATCACGATCCTGTTCATGCTGCCGCAGGTCGGCCCGATCACCTGGACCACGTTCAACTACGCGGTGTTCGCCGTCGTCGCGGTGATCGGCTTCGCGGGCATCTACTGGCTGGCCTCCGCGCGGAACTGGTTCACCGGCCCGCGGGTCCAGGGGACGCCGGAGGAACTGGCCGCGATCGAGGAGGAACTGGCCGGCTGACGCTGCGGCGTACCCGGCGCTGCCCTGCTCGTCACCGCCGGGCCAGGTGTGCCGTGCCTGGCCCGGCGGACTGGATCAAATCGGACCGGGTAGCAACGTAGGCAGGCAGATTCTCGGACTGGAGGCCCATGGAGAAGCAGCGCGGTGCGACCCCGCACACCCGGCGCCGCGGGATGCTCACCCTGGAGCAGCTTCGCGTGGAGGTGAGCGAGGGCAACATCGACACGGTGGTGGTCGCCTTCACCGACATGCAGGGCCGGCTGCAGGGCAAGCGGCTCGCCGCGGAGTTCTTCCTCGACGACGTGGTAGGCAGCGTCATCGAGGGCTGCAACTACCTGCTCGCGGTGGACGTGGAAATGAACACCGTGGACGGGTACGCGATGTCGTCCTGGCAGACGGGCTACGGCGACTTCGTGATGGCGCCGGATATGAGCACGCTGCGCCGGGTGCCCTGGCAGGAAGCCACCGCGATGGTCATCGCGGACCTGACCTGGCACGACGGGGCGCCCGTGGTGGCCTCACCGAGGCAGATCCTCAAAGCCCAGACCGACCGGCTCGCCGCGCGGGGCCTGCGGGCCATGGCCGGCACCGAGCTGGAGTTCGTGGTCTACGCCGATTCCTACACCGCGGCCCAGGCCGCCGGGTACCGCAACCTCACCCCGGCCAACTCCTACAACGTGGACTACTCGATCCTGGGCACCGCCCGGATCGAGCCGCTGCTGCGCAAGCTCCGCAACGGCATGGCCGGGGCGGGCCTCCAGGTGGAGTCGGCCAAGGGCGAGTGCAACCTCGGCCAGCACGAGATCGCCTTCCGCTACGCGGAGGCCGTCAGGACCTGCGACAACCACTCCATCTACAAGACCGGGTCCAAGGAGATCGCCGACGCCGAGGGCATGAGCATCACGTTCATGGCCAAGCCCAACGCCCGGGAGGGCAACTCCTGCCACATTCACCTCTCGGTCCGGAAGAACGATGGGACGCCGGTGATGGCCGGGGACAGGCCGCACGGGCTGTCCGCCTTCGGCGAGCACTTCATCGCGGGCCAGCTCGCGATGCTGTCCGAGCTGATCTTGTGGCACGCGCCGAACATCAATTCCTACAAGCGCTACGTGCCGGGCAGTTTCGCGCCTACCGCGGTCCGGTGGGGCGTGGACAACCGGACCTGCGCGATGCGGCTGGTCGGGCACGGGGCCGGGCTGCGGGTGGAGAACCGGGTGCCGGGCGGCGACGTGAACCCCTACCTGGCTGTAGCGGCTATGATCGCCGCCGGGCTGCACGGCGTGGACCGTGAGCTGCCGCTGGAAGAGGCGCTGGCGGGGAACGCCTACCTGGCCGAGGGCAGCCGGGTGCCGTCCACGCTGCGCGACGCGCTGGATCTGTGGCTCAAGAGCGAGCTGGCCCGGGAGGCCTTCGGGAACGACGTGGTCGAGCACTACGCCAACGCGGCCCGGGTGGAGATCGGGGCGTACGACGCCGCGGTGACCGACTGGGAACTGCACCGGGGCTTCGAACGTATGTAGTGCCGGGCCGGAACACAGCGATCCGGACCATGGGGATCCGGACTAGGGGATCCGAACCACGGGCGAAGGAGACTGAAAGCGGGCATGTCCACGTTCACCGTGCTGAACCCGGCCACCGAGGAGACGGTGGCCACCGTGCCGTCGAGCTCGGCGGAGCAGGCCGACGAGGCCATCGCCCGGGCGGCCGGCGCGCAGGCCGCCTGGCGGGCCGTGTCCCCCGGCGACCGGGCCACCCTGCTGCGCCGCTTCGCCGAGGTGGTGGACGCCCACATCGACGAACTCGCCCAGCTGGAGGTGGCCTGCTCGGGTCACCCGGTCGGCCAGGCCCGCTGGGAGGCGGGCAACGTCCGCGATGTGCTGCGCTATTACTCCGCCGCGCCGGAGCGGCTCACCGGCCAGCAGATCCCGGTGCCGGGCGGCCTCGATGTCACGTTCAAAGAGCCGGTCGGCATCGTCGGGCTGATCGTGCCGTGGAACTTCCCGATGCCGATCCTGGGCTGGGGGCTGGCGCCCGCCCTGGCCGCCGGGAACCCGGTGATCGCCAAGCCCGCGGAGCGCACCCCGCTCACCGCGATCCGGATCGGCGAGCTGGCCCTGGAGGCCGGGCTGCCCGAGGGTGTCTTCCAGGTGCTGCCGGGCAAAGGCTCGGTGGTGGGCCAGCGGCTGGTGGACCACGAACTGGTCCGCAAGATCGTCTTTACCGGGTCGACCGAGGTGGGCAGCAAGCTGATGGCGGACTGCGCCCGCCAGGTGAAGCGGGTCACCCTGGAACTGGGCGGCAAGAGCGCCAATATCGTGTTCGCCGACGCCGACCTGGAACGGGCCGCGGCCACCGCGCCGTACGCCGTGTTCGACAACGCCGGGCAGGACTGCTGCGCCCGGTCCCGGATCCTGGTCCAGCGCAGCGTGTTCGACCGGTTCATGGAGCTCCTGGAGCCAGCGGTGAAGAGCGTGGCGGTGGGTGATCCCGCGGACTCGGCCACCGAGATGGGCCCGCTGATCACGGCCGAGCACCGCGCCCGGGTCGCGTCCTACGTCCCGCAGGACGCCCCGGTGGCGTTTCGCGGCAGCGCCCCGGCCGGGCGGGGTTACTGGTTCCCGCCCACCGTGCTCGCCCCGGTGGCCGCGGACGACCCCGCGTTCACCGAGGAGGTGTTCGGGCCGGTCGTGGCCGTCGTCCCGGTCGAGGACGAGGCGGAGGCCATCGCGGTCGCGAACAACACGCCGTACGGGCTGTCCGGGTCCATCTGGACCGAGAACATCGGGCGGGCCCTGCGGGTGGCCCGGGCGGTGGAGGCCGGCAACCTGTCGGTGAACTCGCACGCGTCCGTCCGGTACTGGACCCCGTTCGGCGGGTTCAAGCAGTCCGGGCTGGGCCGCGAGCTCGGGCCGGACGCGCTGGACGCGTTCACCGAGGTCAAGAACGTCTTCATCGCCACCGAGTGAGAGGCAGGTACATGCAGCGGCTGCAGGACCGGATCGCGGTGATCACCGGCGCGGGCAGCGGAATCGGGCTGGCCAGCGCGCGCCGGCTGGCCGCTGAGGGAGCCACCGTGGTGGCGGTCGACGTGGACGAGGCGGCTGGCAAGCGCGCCGCCGACGAGGTCGGCGGCCTGTTCGTGCACGCCGACGTCACCGACTCCGATGCCGTGCGCGAGATGTACCAGCAGGTGGTGGACGCCTACGGGGCGGTGCACGTCGCGTTCAACAACGCCGGCATCTCCCCGCCCGACGACGATTCCATCCTGAGCACCGGCATCGACGCCTGGCGCCGGGTCCAGGAGGTCAACCTGACCTCGGTGTTCCTGTGCTGCAAGCACGTGATCCCGCACATGCAGCGCCAGGTCGCGGCGGGCGGGCGCGGCGGGTCGGTCATCAACACCGCGTCGTTCGTGGCCACGCTGGGCGCGGCCACCTCGCAGATCTCCTACACCGCGTCCAAGGGCGGTGTGCTGGCCATGACCAGGGAACTCGGCGTGCAGTTCGCCCGGGAGGGCATCCGGGTCAACGCGCTGTCCCCCGGCCCGGTGAACACGCCGCTGCTGCGCGAGCTGTTCGCCAAGGATCCCGAAGCGGGCCGCCCGGCGCCTGGTGCACGTGCCGATGGGCCGGTTCGCCGAGGCCGACGAGATCGCGGCCGCCGTCGCGTTCCTGGCCAGCGACGACGCGTCCTTCATCACCGCCTCCAACTTCCTGGTGGACGGCGGTATCTCCGGCGCGTACGTGACGCCGCTATGAGCTCCCGAGCGATATCCCCGCAGGTCGGCATCAGCACCTACGGGGAGCCCGCCCGCTGGGGCCCGTGGGACCGTCCCGCGGCGCTGGTGCCGATGAGCTACCCGGAGGCGGTGGCCGCGGCCGGGGGCGTTCCGGTCCTGCTTCCCCCGCTGCCCGGGATCGAGGAAGCGCTCAGCAGGCTCGACGCGCTCGTCCTGCCCGGGGGCGGCGACATCGACCCGGCCGCCTACGGCGCCGATCCGCACCCGCTCACCGAGCGCGTGTATCCCGGCCGGGACCGGGCGGAGCGTGCCCTGCTGGCCGCGGCCCTGGCCGCCGGGATCCCGGTCCTGGCCATCTGCCGCGGGCTGCAGATCGTCAACGTGTCCCGCGGTGGCACCCTGCGCCAGCATCTGCCCGACGACGTGGGCCACCACGATCACGGGCCCGTGGCCGGGGCGTATGGCTCGCACCCGGTGCGGATCGCGGCGGACAGCCTGCTCGGCCGGATCCTCGGGCCGCCCGGGGCGGACGGGCAGGTGCGCACCGCCGTGCCCACCTATCATCACCAGGCCATCGACCGCCTCGGCCGGGGCCTGGTCGCGACCGCCTGGGCGGACGACGGCACCATCGAGGCGGTGCAGCCTGATCCCGCCAGCAACGGGGAGACGGGGTTCCTGCTCGCGGTCCAGTGGCACCCCGAAGCCGGGGACGATCTGCGGCTTTTCGAGGCATTGATCACGAAGGCAGGCGCCGGGAAGGCCGGCGCTGGCCAGCCTCTAGACTCGCGTGCGTGAGTACCGGACTCGCAGTCGAGATCACCAGCCTGGTCAAGAGCTATGGCCGGGTCACCGCGGTGAACGGGCTCTCGCTGCGGGCCGGCCGGGCCGCGGTGACCGCCATCCTCGGCCCGAACGGCGCCGGGAAGACCACCACGATCGAGATCTGCGAGGGCTACCGGCGGCCCGACGACGGCGTGGTCCGGGTGCTCGGCCTGGACCCGGCCCGCGACGGGCGGCAGCTTCGCCCGCGGGTGGGCGTGATGCTCCAGTCCGGTGGCATCCCCCCGGCCGCACGGCCCGCCGAATACCTCCGGGTGGTGGCCGCGTTCTACGCCCACCCACTCGATCCGGCCATGCTGCTGGACCGGCTCGGCCTGAGCGGCAGCCTGCGCACCCCGTTCCGGCGGCTGTCCGGCGGCCAGCAGCAACGGCTCGCCCTGGCCGCCGCGGTGATCGGGCGGCCGGAACTGGTCTTCCTGGACGAGCCCACCGCGGGCCTGGACCCGCAGGCCCGCCTGGCCACCTGGGAGCTGATCGCCGGCCTGCGCGCGGCGGGCGCGGCGGTCATCCTGACCACGCACAACATGGATGAGGCCCAGCGGCTGGCCGACCAGGTCGCGGTGGTGGACCACGGGCAACTGGTCGCCGAAGGCTCGCCGGCCGAGCTGACCGGCACCGCCGGGCAGCTGCGGTTCCGGGCCGAGCCGGGGCTGGACACCGACGGGCTGATCTCCGCTCTGCCGGCGGGCAGCGCGGCCAAGGAATCCCCGGCCGGCCACTACATCGTGGAGGTGCACGATCAGGTGGACCCGCAACTCCTCGCGGCGGTGACCGCGTGGTGCGCCGAGCACGGCGTACTGGCCCGGGACCTGCGCATCGAGAGCCGCACCCTGGAGGACGTGTTCCTCGAGCTGACCGGCCGGGAGCTGCGCTCATGAGCAGTGTTAGCCCGGGGGGGCGACCCCCCGGACCCCCCCGCGAGTCGCTGGCTCGGCGGGAACACGCCTTCGGCGCGCCCCCCCTCGCCAGCGAGGCCGAGCCGCGCAGCGCAGCCGCCCTGGCCTGGCCCGAACCGGATCCGGGGAGCGCGCCGCGCGGCCGGATGATCGCCGCGCAGGCCGGGCTGGAGCTGCGCATCCTGATCCGCAACGGCGAGCAACTGCTGCTCACCCTGATCATCCCGGTCGCCCTGCTGGCCGGGTTCAGCCTCGAGCCGCTGATCAAGACGGGGTCCGGGCCCCGGATCGACTTCCTGGTGCCGGGCATCCTGGCGCTCGCCGTCATATCCACCGCCTTCACCAGCCAGGCCATCGCGACCGGCTTCGAACGGCGTTATGGCGTACTCAAGCGGCTCGGCTCGACCCCGCTGGGGCGGGACGGCCTGATCGCCGCCAAGACCACGACCGTGCTCGTGGTCGAACTGGGCCAGACGATCGTGATCCTCGCGGTGGGCCTGGCCCTGGGCTGGCGGCCGGATGCGCGCCCGGCCGCGGCGATCTGGGTGGTCCTGCTGCTGCTGGCGGGCACCGCCGCGTTCAGTGGCCTGGCCCTGCTGCTGGCGGGCACCCTCCGGGCCGAGGCCACGCTGGCCGCGGCCAACCTGATCTACCTGGTGCTCCTCGGCATCGGCGGGGTGATCTTCCCGCTGAGCAAGTTCCCGGCCGGCGTCCAGCCGGTGCTGCGGCTGCTACCGTCCGGAGCGCTGTCCGACGGCCTGCATTCGGTGCTGCAGCACGCGGGCGGGCTGCCCGTACGCGACCTGGTCGTGCTGCTGGCCTGGGCCGTCGTGACGATCGGCGTGACGGCGCGGGTGTTCCGCTGGGAGTAGCGCTGCCGTGACCCAGGCCCGGGCGGAGGCCGCACTCGGCGCCACGCCACCGGCGATTCTCGTCCTGACCGGGGTGGTCTCGGTGCAGGTCGGCGCGGGCCTGGCCGCCCGGCTGTTCACCCAGGTGCCACCGGCCGCGGTGACCGGGCTGCGGCTGTGGACGGCCGCGGTGCTGCTCGCGGTGCTGGGCGCCCGCGGGCTGCGCCGCGAGGTCACCGGGCTGATCCGCCGGCGCGCCTGGCCGGACGCGGCCGTGGTCGTGGCCTTCGGGCTCACCCTGGCCGTCATGAACTACTGCATCTATCAGGCCTTCGCCCGGATCCCCCTGGGCATCGCGGTGACGGTGGAATTCCTCGGGCCGCTGGCGGTGGCGGTGGCCGCGTCGCGGCGCCTCCTCGACCTGGCCTGGGTGGCCCTGGCGGGCGGCGGGGTCGCGCTGCTCAGCCGGGCGGGCGACACGGCAGCGGCGGGCGCCGTTCATGAGCCCGGGGCCAGCGTGGCCGGGCTCAACGTGGCCGGGCTGCTGTTCGCGCTGGCCGCGGCGGCTTCGTGGGCCATCTATATCCTGCTCAGCGCGGCCACCGGACGGCGCTTCCCCGGGTCGTCCGGGCTGACGGTGGCCATGGCCGTGGCCGCACTGGCCGTGACCCCGGTCGGCCTGGTGGCGGGCGGCCGCTCCCTGCTGCGGCCAGGGGTGCTCGCTACCGGGGCCGCCATCGGGCTGCTGTCCTCGATCATCCCGTACTCACTGGAACTGGAGACCCTGCGCCGGGTTCCGGCCAAGGTGTTCGGCATCTGGATGAGCGTGGAGCCCGCGGTCGCCGCCCTGGTCGGGCTGGTCATGCTCAGCCAGAGCCTCAGCCTGGCGGAGTGGGCCGCCATCGGGTGCGTCACGGTCGCCTCCGCCGGCGCCGCCCTTTCGGCCAGGTAACCCGGCCAGCCAACCGGACCAGCCAAACTGGGCCAGCCAACCGGGGCCACCGGGTGCACACCGGGCACCACGCTCCTACCATGGGTGCGTGCCAGCCGATCTCAGCCCGGACGCCGCCGCGCCGGCCACCAGCGGGCCCGCCAGCACGGGGCCCGCCAGCACCGGGCCCGCCACCACCGGGCCCAGGCGCGGACCAGGGCGCACCGCGCCGTCTGGGCCTGGGCGGCGCCCTTCCTCTTTCCCACGCCCACCTCGATGCGCCGGGTCGCGCTGGCCGGGGTGGTGGCGAACGCCGGGATCATCATGACCGGCGCCGCGGTCCGGCTGAGCGCGTCCGGCCTCGGCTGCCCCGACTGGCCGGACTGCACCTCCAGCAGCCTGGTCGCGGCGCATACCCGCGGTGACCCCATGGTCCACACCTACATCGAGTTCACCAACCGGATGCTGACCTTCGCCGTCATGGTGGTGGCCGTGCTGGTCATGGTCACGGCCTGGCGGTTCCGCCCGGCCGGGACCCGGCGGCGGGGCCTGGTCTGGCTGGCCGCCGCCCAGCCGCTCGGCGTGGTGGCCCAGGCGGTGCTGGGCGGGATCGTGGTGCTCACCAACCTCAACCCGGCCGCCGTCTCGCTCCACTTCCTGCTGTCCAGCACGATCCTGGCGCTGGCGGTGACGCTCTGGTCCCGCTGCGCCGAAGGGGACCGGCCCGCGACCAGGCTGGTCCGGGCGGACCTGCGGGTGCTGTCGGTGGCCCTGGTACCCGTGGTGGCGCTGATGCTCGCGGCCGGCACCGTGGTCACCGGCACCGGGCCGCTGGCCGGGTCGACGTTCGTGCCGCACGCCGGAAGCCGGCCCTCCTACGTACCGCGCTACCACCTGCCGCTGGAGGGCGTGACCCAGCTGCACGCGGACATCGGCTGGATGCTGGGCACCCTGGTCGCCGTGCTCGCGGTGTGCCTGCAGCTGACCGGTGCGCCGCGGCGGGTGCGCCGGCTGGGGTGGCTGGTGCTCGGGCTGGTCGGGCTGCAGGGCGTCATCGGCTACTCCCAGTACTTCAGCGGTCTCCCGGCCGGGCTGGTCTGGATCCACGTCAGCGGGTCGGTGCTGATCTGGATCGCCGCCCTGCGGCTGATGTTCGCCACCCGGGACCGGGGCCCGGTGGTCCCGGCCGGCGACCCCGCTGACGGGCTAGGGAGCGTGGGCGGGACCGTGACGGTGCCGGCCAAAACCTGACGCGGCGCTCGGTGCCCAGGGTGGCTGCGGCGGCTCCGGCTGGCGCTGGAAGAACGCGCTCCGGGCCATGGCCATCAGCCGCAGCAGGTCCCGCCGCCGCTGCTCGAACTGGTCGGGGGCGATGATCTGCCGCTGGGCCCGCAGATGGACCAGGGCCAGCTCGGTGGCGGCCAGCTGGTAGTCCTCCATGGCCTGGGCCGCGGCGCGGCCCCCGGTGCGCCGCGCCCACAGCCGGGCGGCCCGCCGCTCGCGCAGCGTGCTCAGCATCCTCAGGTCCGCCTCGGTGACCACGCCCATGGCCTCGTATACGGGCAGGAACCGCCAGATCAGCCGGACGATCCGGCGCCGGTCGGCGACGATCACCCCGGCCAGCACGCCCAGCACGCAGGCCAGGATGGCGTACGCCACGGCCAGCCCGTGCAGCCCGAACGAGGTCAGCCCGTTCCACGTCCCGTGCAGGATCATGGCGCCCAGCAGGCCGAGCGGCACCGCCCAGCGGGCGTGCCGGTGGGTGGCCGCGTAGGCCACCCCGAGGCCGGTCATGGACGTGAAGATGGGATGCGCCAGCGGGGACAGCACACCGCGCAGCACGAACGTGGCGCCGAGCAGCTTGACCCCGCCCACCTCGGGGCGGACCAGCGCGCCGATGTAGTAGCCGATGTTCTCCGTCATCGCGAAGCCGAGGCCCACCATGGCCGCGTAGATGATGCCGTCGGTGGGGCCGTCCAGTTCCTGGCGGCGCCGCCACAGCAAGATGATCAGGATGAGCCCCTTGAGGCTCTCCTCCACCACCGGGGCCCCGAAGGTGGCGGACACGTACTCCCCCGTGCTGTTGCCGAGCTCCGGCTGGGTGATGAAGACCAGGCCGGCCGTGTTTATCACCGCCGCGAGCAGGGCCGCCACCCCGGCGCCCCAGACGAAGGCGAGGACCAGGTTGGCCCGGGGCTCGGGCTCCAGCCGGTCGAGCAGCAGCACGATGCCGACCAGGAACGGCACCGGGAGCAGGGCGAGCGGCAGCGCGATGAGGAAGGGCGCGACGCTGTGCCCGGCGGCGTCCACGCTCTGCAGGACATCCGTGCCCAGCACGACGATCGCGCAGCCGATAGCGGCGACGATCCCCAGCATCAGCCCGATCCGGGGCCTGCCCGGGGGCCGGCCCTCGATCACGGCCCGCGGGTCGAAGCCGGGCATCGGGGTCGCCATGGCAGGGAGCGTACCGGGAACCGGGCCAGGCCGGCGCCGCCAGCCGGTGGCCCTGAGCATGGCCCCTGGACCGCCGTCCCGGGGACCCCGGGGTCGGTCCGGGAAGTAGGTCAAACTGGGGATAGGGTTTCGTTTGCCTGGCCTAGGGGCGGCCGGGCGCCGGCCACGAGAGGAGCCCTGATCCCGCGGTGAGCAGCCCATCTCGCAGTGCACCTAACCCCCAGGCACCAGACACCCAGGCGGCAAACGCCGGCTCCGCCAAGCTGGAGTGGACCGAGGCCGACCAGCGCGCCGTGGACCTGATCCGGGTCCTGGCCATGGATTCCGTGCAGAAAGCCGGCTCCGGGCACCCGGGCACGGCGATGAGCCTGGCCCCCGTGGCCTACCTGCTCTACCAGCATGTGCTGCGCCATGACCCGGCCGACCCGGACTGGCTCGGCCGGGACCGTTTCGTCCTGTCTTGCGGGCATTCCAGCCTGACCTTGTACATCCAGCTGTACCTGTCCGGGTACGGCCTGACCCTGGACGACCTGACGCGCTACCGGGAGTGGGGCAGCCTGACCCCCGGGCACCCGGAGCACGGCCTCACCGCGGGCGTGGAGACCACCACCGGGCCGCTGGGCCAGGGCCTGGCCAACGCGGTCGGCATGGCCATGGCCGCCCGCCGGGAGCGGGGCCTGCTCGACCCCGACGCCCCCGAGGGCGACAGCCCCTTCGACCACCACGTCTACGCGTTCGTCTCGGACGGCGACATCGAGGAGGGCATCAGCCACGAGGCGTCCTCCCTGGCCGCCCACCAGGACCTGGGCAACCTGGTCGTGGTCTACGACGACAACCGGATCTCCATCGAGGACAACACCCAGATCGCGAAGTCCGAGGACGTGGCCGCCCGGTACGAGGCCTACGGCTGGCATGTGCAGCGGCTGGACTGGCGGCACCCGAACGGCTACCGCGAGGACCCGGCCGGCCTGTACGAGGCGCTGCTGGAGGCCAGGGCGCATACCGACAAGCCGTCGATCATCGTGCTCACGACGATCATCGCCTGGCCGGCCCCGCACGCGCAGAACACCGGCGAGGCGCACGGGGCGGCGCTCGGCGAGGCCGAGGTCGCGGCCACCAAGCAAGTCCTCGGTTTCGACCCCGCGGTGAACTTCCCCGCCGAGGACGCCCTGGTCGCGCACGCCCGGAAGGTGGGCGAGCGGGGACGGCAGCTGCATGCCGAGTGGGACGAGGCCTTCGCCGCGTGGGGCCGGGCCAACCCGGAGCAGGCGGCACTGCTGGACCGGCTCCGGGCCCGGCGGCTGCCGGAGGGCTGGGCCAAGGCGCTGCCCTCCTTCCCGCCGGACCAGAAGGGCATGGCCACCCGCAAGGCGTCCGGGGAGGTGCTGAACGCCCTCGCCCCCGTGCTGCCCGAGCTGTGGGGAGGCTCGGCCGACCTGGCCGGGAGCAACAACACCACGATGAAGGACGAGCCGTCGTTCATCCCGGCCGAGCACCAGACCGAGATGTTCCCCGGCAACATATACGGCCGCACCCTGCACTTCGGGATCCGCGAGCACGCCATGGGCGGGATCCTCAACGGCATCACGCTGGACGGCCTCACCCGGCCCTACGGCGGCACCTTCCTGGTCTTCAGCGACTACATGCGGGGGTCCGTCCGGCTCGCCGCGCTGATGGGGCTGCCGGTGACCTACGTGTGGACGCACGACTCGATCGGGCTCGGCGAGGACGGCCCGACCCACCAGCCGGTCGAGCACCTGGCCGCGCTGCGCGCCATCCCCGGGCTCGACGTGGTCCGGCCGGGCGACGCGAACGAGACCAGCGTGGCCTGGCAGGCCGTGCTGGAGCACACCGACCGGCCGGCCGGGTTCTGCCTGAGCCGCCAGAACCTGCCCGTCCTGGACCGATCTGAGGGGACCGGCCTGGCGAGCGCGGATGGGGTGGCCCGTGGCGGGTACATCCTCGCCGAAGGGGCGGGCGGTGAGCCGACGGTGATCGTGATAGCGACCGGCAGCGAGGTGCAGATCGCGCTGGCGGCCCGGGACATTCTCCAGGATGAGGGAATCCCGACACGAGTTGTTTCCATGCCGTGCGTGGAATGGTTTACCGGGCAGGATGCTTCCTATCAGGAGGAGGTACTGCCACCGCATATCCGGGCGCGCGTCAGCGTCGAGGCCGGCGTCGCTCAGCCCTGGCACGTGTTCACCGGCGACTTCGGTGAGTGCGTGAGCCTGGAGCACTTCGGGGCATCCGCCTCGTACAAGAAGCTGTACGAGGAGTTCGGGTTCACGGCGGAGCACGTGGCAGCGGCCGCCCGCTCCAGCCTGGCCCGGCTGAGCACCGCAGCGAACGCGAGAAGCGAGGAGTCATGACCTCCGTGCCACACACCCCACAGGCCCATCCGGTGCTCGGCGAGCTGACCGCCGCCGGCGTATCCATCTGGCTCGACGACATCAGCCGGGAGCGGCTGAGGACCGGCAACCTCGCCGAGCTGATCCGGGACTGGGCGGTCACCGGCGTGACCTCCAACCCGACGATCTTCGCCAGCGCCGTGGCCCACGGCGACGCCTACGATCAGCAGCTCAAGGATCTGGCCACCCGCGGGGTGAAGCTGGAGGAGGCGGCGCGGGCGATCGCCACCTACGACATCCGCTGGGGCTGCGACGTGTTCCGCCCGGTGTACGACATCACGGACGGCGTGGATGGCCGGGTCTCGATCGAGGTGGACCCCCGGATCGCGAAGGACACCGCCAAGACGATCGCCGAGGCCCGGGCGCTGTGGTGGCTGGTGGACCGGCCCAACCTGTTCATCAAGATCCCGGCGACCCTCGAGGGCCTGCCCGCGATCACCGCGGCCCTCGCCGAGGGCATCAGCGTCAACGTCACGCTGATCTTCTCCCTGGAGCGCTACGGCCAGGTCATCGACGCGTTCATGGCCGGCCTGGAGCAGGCCCTGGCGGCTGGCCGGGACATCTCCACGCTCGCCTCGGTGGCGTCCTTCTTCGTCAGCCGGGTGGACACCGAGGTGGACGGCAGGCTCGACAAGATCGGCACCCCGGAGGCCGCCGCGCTGCGCGGCAAGGCCGCGATCGCCAACGCCCGGCTCGCCTACGAGCTCTACGAGCAGCGGATCTCCACCCCCCGGTGGCAGGCGCTGCGTGAGGCCGGGGCCAGGGTGCAGCGACCGCTATGGGCGTCCACCAGCACCAAGGACCCCGCGTTCGAGGACACCATGTACGTGGTCGAGCTGGTGGCCCCGGACACGGTCAACACCATGCCGGAGGCGACGCTGCGCGCCACGGCGGACCATGCCAAGCTGCGCGGGGACACGATCCAGCGGCACCTACGAGGAGTCGCGGAAGGTCTTCGCCGAGCTGGAGAAGCTCGGCATCTCCTACGACGACGTGGTTCGCGTGCTCGAGGAGGAAGGCGTGCAGAAGTTCGCCGCCTCCTGGAACGAGTTCCTGGGCACGATCGAGTCGAACATGGCCGCGGTGGCCAAGCCATGACCGCTGGGCCGCCTGGTAACAACAGACGGAGCGCAGTGATGACTGATCCGGCGACCGCGGCCCAGACCGGGGAGGCCCAGATCCAGGAGACAGGGACGGAGCCTGGCCAGCAGCCCGCTGCCCCGGCCATCAGCCAGGCCGAGCAGGAGGCGCTGGCCGACCCGTCCGGGCTGCTTCAGGTCGTGACCGGACCGGCGGCCAACCCGCTGCGGGACCCGCGGGACCGGCGGATCCCCCGGGTCGCGGGCCCCTGCGTGCTGGTCATCTTCGGCGTCACCGGGGACCTGGCCCGCAAGAAGCTCATGCCGGCCATCTACGACCTGGCCAACCGCGGCCTGCTCCCACCCGGCTTCTCGCTGGTCGGGTTCGCCCGCCGCGACTGGGAGCACGAGGACTTCGCCCAGGTCACCTACGAGGCGGTCAAGGAGCACGCGCGGACCCCGTTCCGGGACACGGTCTGGCGGCAGGTGTCCGAAGGGGTCAGGTTCGTGCCCGGCGAGTTCACCGACGACGAGGCGTTCGACCGGCTGTCTCACTGCGTGGCCGAGCTGGACCGTGAGCGCGGCACCGGCGGGAACTACGCCTTCTACCTGTCCGTCCCGCCGAAGTTCTTCGAGCTGGTGGTCACGCAGCTCAAGCGGTCCGGGCTGTCCACCCCGCCCCCGCCGGCCCCGGGGCATCCGAGGCCCTGGCGCCGCGTCGTAATCGAAAAGCCGTTCGGTCACGATCTGAAGAGTGCCCGCGAGCTCAACGAGACGCTCAGCGCGGTGTTCCCGCCCGAATCGGTGTTCCGCATCGACCACTACCTGGGCAAGGAGACGGTCCAGAACATCCTGGCCCTGCGCTTTGCCAACACGCTGTACGAGCCGATCTGGAACCGCGGCTACGTGGACCACGTGCAGATCACCATGGCCGAGGACATCGGCGTGGGCGGCCGGGCGGGGTACTACGACGGCATCGGCGCCGCGCGGGACGTGATCCAGAACCACCTGATGCAGCTGCTGGCCCTGACCGCGATGGAGGAGCCCGTCTCGTTCGACGCGGACGCGCTGCGGGCGGAGAAGGAGAAGGTGCTGTCCGCGGTCCAGTTGAACGAGGACCTGGCGGCCACCACCGCGCGCGGGCAGTACGCGGCCGGCTGGCAGGGCGGCATCCCGGTGCCGGGCTTCCTGGAAGAGGAGGGCATGGCGCCCGACTCCCGGACCGAGACCTACGCCGCGGTCAAGCTGCTGGTGGACACCAGACGGTGGGCCGGGGTCCCCTTCTACCTGCGCACCGGGAAGCGGCTGCCGCGCCGGATGTCGGAGATCGCGATGATGTTCCAGCGCGCCCCGCACCTGCCGTTCGCGGCCACCGACACCGAGGAACTCGGGCAGAACGCCCTCGTCATCCGGGTCCAGCCGGACGAGGGGGTCACGGTCAGGTTCGGCTCCAAGGTCCCCGGCTCGGCGATGGAAGTGCGCGACGTGAACATGGACTTCGCCTACGGCGAATCGTTCACCGAGAGCAGCCCGGAAGCCTACGAGCGGCTGCTGCTCGACGTGCTGATCGGCGATCCGCCGCTGTTCCCCCGGCATCGCGAGGTGGAGCTGTCCTGGAAGGTCCTCGACCCGATCGAGGAATTCTGGGCCAGCCACGGCCAGCCGGAGCCCTACCCGGCCGGCTCGGCCGGGCCGCCGTCCGCGGACGAGATGATGGCCCGCGACGGACGGGCCTGGAGGCGGCTGTGAGCGGCGCAGCCGGGGAAGCACTGGCCAGGGAAACACCGGTCGGGCCAGCACGGTCGGGCCAGCACTGAGCAGCGCGGTCGGAAAGGACTGCCTCCGATGATGATCGACCTGGCCGAGACGACGACCGACCGGATCCACGAGGCCATCCGGCAGGCCCGGCAGCGGCTCGGCGGCCCGGCCAGCGGGATGGTGCTGACGCTGGTCATCATGACCGACGAGGCCGCACAGTACGACGCCGTCCGGTCGGCCAGCGAGGCGGCCCGCGAGCACCCGATGCGGGTGCTCGCGGTGATCACCCGGCGGCCCGAGGCCGCGTCCCGGCTGGACGCGGAGATCCGGGTCGGCGAGTCGGGGCCGGGCGAGGTGGTGCTGCTGCGGATGTACGGCGCGCTCAGCGAGCACGCCGACTCGGTGGTCACCCCGCTGCTGATGCCGGACACCCCGGTGGTGACCTGGTGGCCCGGGACTCCCCCGGACGTTCCGTCCCGGCAGCCCGCTCGGCGCCCTGGCGCAGCGCCGGATCACCGACGCGGCCGCCGCCGGCGGCGCCGCACGACTGCCTGGCCAGCCTGGCTTCGCACTACAAGCCCGGGGACACCGATCTGAGCTGGACCCGGGCCACGCCCTGGCGCTCGCTGCTCGCGGCCACGCTGGACCAGCCGCACGGCACCGTCAGCGGGGGCCAGGTGGAGGCCGAGCGGGGCAACCCGAGTGCGGACCTGATCGCCTCCTGGCTGTCGGTGCGGCTGGGGGTCCCGTTCGAGAACCGGGTGTCCGGCGGGCCCGGGGTCACCGCGGTCATCTTCGACACCAGCGATGGGGAGCTGACGCTGACCCGCCCGGATGGCCGGGTCGCGATGCTGCGCCGGCCCGGCGAGCCGGAGCGCAGGGTGGCGCTGCACCGCCGGGACACCGCGGAACTGCTGTCCGAGGAACTGCGCCGGCTCGACCCTGATGAGGTATACGCGGAAACCATCGCGCCGTTCGTCCCCGCCCCGGCCGAGGTGAAGCGCAACGGCGGGAGCAGCCGCAAGCGGGTCACCGCCAGCGCGGATGCGCCCCGCAAAGAGGCGGAGGCGTCCCGCAAAGACCGCGCGCGGTGAGCACGCCCGAGGTGCTCGTGCACCACGACGCGGGCCTGCTGGCCAGGGCGGCGGCGGCGCGGCTGGTGACCAGGCTGGTGGACGCGCAGGCGAGCACGGGCGCGGCCGACCTGGTGCTGACCGGCGGCGGCATCGGCACCGCGGTACTGGCGGAACTGGCGGCCGCACCGGCCCTCGACGCGGTGGACTGGCGGCGGCTGGACATCTGGTGGGGTGATGAGCGGTTCCTGCCCGCCGGTCATCCCGAGCGCAACGAGACGCAGGCCCAGCAAGCCCTGCTGAGCCACGTGGACGCCGACCCGGCCCGGGTGCACCGGATGCCCGCCAGCGACGGCCCGGACGGCAACGACCCGGAAGCGGCGGCCGGGCGCTACGCGGCCGAGCTCAAGCAGGCGGCCCAGCCGCAGGACCACGGCCCGGTGCCCGCGTTCGACGTGCTGATGCTCGGGATCGGGCCGGAAGGGCACGTGGCCTCGCTGTTTCCGGGTCTGCCCGCGCTGTATGACGAGCGGCCGGTCGTCGCGGTCCGCGGCGCACCCAAGCCGCCGCCCACCAGGATCACCCTGACGCTGCCGGCCATCCGGAGGGCCCGTGAGGTCTGGATCCTCGCGGCCGGCCAGGAAAAGGCCGGGGCGGTCCGGCTGGCCCTCTCCGACGCCGGGCCCGTGCAGGTTCCGGCCGCGGGCGCCCGCGGCCAGCAGCGCACGCTGTTTCTCCTGGACCGCAGTGCGGCGAGCCAGCTGCCACCCCAGCTGAACCGGATCGCGTCGCCCTGATCCGGTGCCTACTCCAGGAACCTAGTCCGGATGATGGCTGGACCCGTCACCGTGCCCTGAGTCGTGGTGGTCACCGGGCCGGCCGTGCGGCCCCCACCGGTTGCTCCGGGTCGGCCGGGTGGCCAGCCGGAGCAGCATGAACAGGATGGCCAGCACCGGGATGAACGCGAAGGGTTCCCGGGCGGTCAGCGCGATGCCCAGCCAGATGACCAGGATGGGCAGCATGGGGCTGAGCCGGCGCCGCTGCGGCCCGGCCGCGACCGGCAGCGGCTTGTCCGGGGCCGGCTTGACCGCGGGTTCTGGCCGGGGAATCGCCAGCTTGGCCTGCTGAGGCAGATCGCTGGTCAGGGTCCGCAGGCCACCCCAGGTCTTCGCGGCGAAGGCGCTCGTGGTCCGCTCGTCGAACTCTTCCAGGGTCAGGCGTCCCGCGCTGTAGGCCTCGCGCAAGATCTCGACGACGTGCTCGCGGTCGGCGTCCGAGGCGCGGATACCACCGTCTTCCGTCATCTCTCCGGACCTCCCCGAGACCCTGGCACTCATTCGCCCCTTTCATCCGGAGGATACCCCGGTCCGGGCACGGCAGACCCCCGCCGGGGTGGCCAGATAGCCGGCGTGTGCCCCGCTATGGTTAGATCTCGCCGTGCCCCCGGTACCCCGCCGACTCATCCAGGACCGGAATCACCTGATCGTGTGCGGGGACGACGCACTGGCTTACCGGGTCGTCGAGGAGCTCACCACCAACTACGGCGAGCGGGTAACCGTGCTGCTCAGCGCGCGGTCCCGCGGTCACGGCCCGCGGATCGCCCGGCTGCCGGGCGTCCGGGTTATCGAGCGGCCGGAACTGGACGGCCCCGCCTTCGCGGATGCGGGAGCCCAGTCGGCCCGGGCGATCGCCCTGATGGGCCGGGACGACCTGACCAACTTCCACGCCGCGCTGCGCGCCCAGGACGTCAGCCCGGGCCTCCGGCTGGTGATGCGGATCTTCAACACCGGGCTGGGCGAGCGGATGCGCAGTTTCTTCCCCGATTGCGCGGTGCTGTCCAGTTCCGCGATGGCCGCCCCCTCGTTCGTGGCCGCCGCGCTGGGCGAGCCAGCCCCCAGCCATGTCCGGCTGGCCGGGCGCACCCTGTTCGTGGCGCGCCCCGGCGAGGCCGGCGCCGCGCACCTGCGTCTGCGGGCTGGCCACGACCGGGGCGCCCGGCCACCCCAGGCTGCTTCCCCCGGACCAGGACCTGGCCGATCTGGTGCTCGCCGTGGCCGATGGCACCCCGCGCAACCCGCTGACCAGGCAGCGCCGGCGGCCCCTGCGGGCCATCGCGGACCTGCCCCGGCTCCTCTTCGGGTACAAGCTGGGCCTCGTGTTCCTGGTCCTGTTCGGCGTCCTGGTGGCCGGCTTCGTGCTGCTGGCCACCGCCGGCGGCTACTCCCCCGCCAACGCGCTGTACCTGACCTTCCTCGATGCGGCGGGCGCCGCGTTCACCAATGCCCGGCTGAGCGCCCCGGAGAAGGTGGCCCAGTTCATGCTCACCTTTGACGGGATGGCGTTCCTGCCGGTGGTCACCGCGGCCATCGTCGGGGCCCGGCTCACCGGGTCAGTGCGCGGCAAGGAACGGCCGCTGAGCGGCCACGTCATCGTGGCCGGGCTGGGCAACGTCGGCACCCGCATCGCCGGCCAGCTGCACGATCTGGGCGTCGACGTGGTCTGCGTGGACCGGGACGAGAACGCGGCCGGGATCCGGCTGGCCCGCCAGCTCGGGATGCGCGTGGTGATCGGTGAAACCACCCGCGAGGAGACCCTGCGCACCGCGGACATCCGCACCAGCCAGGCCCTGGTCTCGGTGACCAACAGTGACATCGTGAACCTGGAGACGGCGCTGCACGCCCGGGCCCTGGCCGCCGACGTGCGCCTGGTCCTGCGGCTGTCCGACGACGACCTGGCCGAGCGGGTGCAGAAGACCGTCGGCAACGCGATCTCGCGCAGCGTCCCCTACCTCGCGGCCCCGGCCTTCGCCGCCGCCATGCTGGAGCACCAGGTACTGCGGACCATCCCGGTCGGGCGGCACGTGCTGCTCATCGCGGACGTCAGGGTCGGGGCCGGATCCGAGCTGGCGGGCCAGCCGGTGGAAAACGTGAACCGCGGCGGTACGGTCCGGGTCATCGCGGTCAGCCCCGCCACCGGCGGCGCCGTCGACTGGTCACCGCGCCCCGATTACCTGATTGCCCCGCAGGACCGGATCTACGTTCTGGCCACGCGCACCGGGCTGAGCGGGGTACTGGCGCGCAGCCAGAGCGGCGGCGCGGTCGCGCCTGCGTAACCAAAACCTGGGTCTCCCCCAGGGAGGAATCCGGCGTTACGCTCAGGGCAGATCTTCCTCGTGGTTCTGCTGAGCCGCCTGTGAAGACGGAAGAAGGTCCCAAATGGTTGGTTCTATCCGGTTTTTCCGCGCCGCTCCGGGGACGTCGGCCGCGGTCCAGGCGCCGGGCACTTTAGCCTGCCCAGTAGCCGCCGCCGGGATCTTCAGCCAATCCACGCGCCGTCCCGGCCGTCCGGGCTACCTGCCCCCCGTGGCCGGGCAGTGCGCCGCCTCATCAGGAGGAATCACTTGAGCGTCAACGATGACACTATCTACCAGGCCCACGCTCCGTGGCCGTCATGTCAGTGCCGGGCATAGCCGACCCCGCACCGCTGGGGCTCGCCGCCTTCGCCCTGACTACGTTCCTGCTGTCGGCGTTCGAACGCGGGCTGGATGACCACGCGCGAGCGGCCTGGCCTGGCTCGGGTACGCGTTCGCCTACGGCGGCCTGGGCCAGCTGCTGGCGGGCATGTGGGAATTCCGCAACCGGAACGTGTTCGGCGCCACCGCGTTCTCCAGCTACGGTGGGTTCTGGATCGGGCTCGGACTATGTGTCCTGCTCGTGGAGCCCCCTGCATGCCCACCTCCGCTCACCGCGGCTCAGCCATGACGTCGCCTGGATCCTGCTGGCCTTCGCCATCTTCAACACCTACATGCTGATGTGGAGCACGCAGGTGAACGCGGCGGTGTTCGCGGTGTTCCTCACCCTGGAGCTCACCGAGATCATCCTGTTCATCGGCAACTTCTCGGGCAGCAGCGGCACCGTCAAGTTCGGCGGGTACGTGGGCATCATCACCGCTGTGTGCGCCTGGTACGCCTCGGCAGCCGGGGTCGCCAACGGGATGGGAGGCCGGCTCAGCCTTCCCGTCGGCCGGCCGCTCCTCGCCCCGCGCGCCTGAGCGGGGCCGCCCGCCCGCGCCGCGGGGCCGGGCACCTGACTAGCGGTAACACACGAGCTGATCCCGGGGAGCCAGACCAGGGCCCCCCGGGATCACGCGTTCTGGCACCCGGGCAGGATGGGCGCGTGGATCTGCACGAGAAGCGGCAGCTCGACCTGGCCGAGCACATGGCGAAGGTTAACCAGCACGTGGCCAAGGCCAAGGCGCACGCCCGTCCGTGGCGGGCCATCATCGCGACGGTCCTGGCCATCATCGCGGGTGCGGTAGCCAGCCAGGCGGGCCAGGGCTTCAAGGACTGGACCGGCCACGGCAATTACATCTACAAGATAGTGGCCGCGGCGTGCATCGCGGCGTTCTTCATCTTCGGCACCATAGCCGTGCTCGGGCTGGCCGGAAAAACGAGGGACGTACTCACTCCCGCCGTTGGCACGTCGCACGCCGCCGTGGTCCGGTACGCCATACTCCTCATCGGCGGGCTGACCGTGCTGGTCCTGGGCGTGGGGCTGATGAAGGTCCCGATCGGGCAACTCCTCGTCGGCGGGGCCGTCACCACGATCCTGCTCGGCATCGCCGGCCAGCAGTCCCTGTCCAACATTTTCGCGGGCCTCGTGCTGCTGCTGTCCCGGCCGTTCATGGTCGGCGACTATATCCGGCTGAAATCCGGGGCGCTGGGCGGCATCACCGACGGCCTCGTGGCCGAGATCGGCATTACCTACCTGCGCCTGGACACCGAGGACGGCACGCTGCATCTGCCCAATTCCCAGGTCCTCGCGGCCGCGGTGGGGCCTCTCACGCCGCCCAGGTCCACGGAATCAGGGCCGGTGCCTGAGACCCCGGTGCCCGAGAGCCCCGGGCCCGGGACCCCGGTACCCGCCCTCGAGCCAGCCAAGCCGGATCATGGCGACCCGCCGTACGGCGGGCCTTCGCCCGGATCGCCATGATGCCCCGGCCCCGTGCTGGTTCACTGAGTGCTGGTTCACCCAGTGCTGGTTCGCCTAGTGGTGCTTGGCCTCGTAGCTGGCCACGACATCGGCCGGGATGCGGCCGCGATCGCTGACCTCAATCCCGCTTTCCTTGGCCCAGGTCCGTATCGCGGCACTGTGCTGCCGGTGGGCTGTGGTCCGCCGCTTGGTCCGGTTGACCCGGGCCGACGCGCGGCGCGCGCGCTGGGCGTAACGGCTCACCACGTCGTCAAACTTTTGGCTGTGCTTGGCGCACAGGTCGATCTCATAGTCCCGGCCATCCAGGCTGAACCGGCGTGCGTGATGCTGGCCCTTGGGAATCGGTTTCTGGTCGTAGTCACAGGCAAAAGTGACGGAAACCTTCTGTGCCACTTGAGGCCCCCCTTCCTCTGGTGGCAAATATATCCCGCCACGGGCGCCCCAACCATAACGACACCCAAAGAAGGGCAGAGCGTCAACCCGGGAGGCCGCCATTCGGGGGGTCGATGCCCGGCAGCGCGGGCGGCCGTCCCGGCCCGGGGCGGCTATCCGTCAATGACGGCCGGGATAGCGTCCCCGTTCCCGGGGGTCGCGATTGCCGGGGGGACGGCCATAGGGGAAGGATTCCTCGGGCTCACTGTCGTAGCCCTCCAGGGAGTGGTCGGCCGTGTCTTCCCACTCGGCGCCCTCGCCATAATCCGGCCCGGCCGGATAAGCCCCGGAGTCGTCGGCGGCCGCTTCGCCGGGATAATCCGCATTGCCCGGCTGGCCGGAATAAGGGTGGAAAGAGGGGTCACCCGGGTACCCGCCCGCCGGGCGGCGGTGGCTCCCCGACTGGACGGTGCGGTAGTCGCCCGTGCCCGGCACGTCCGGATAGCCGGGATCGTGGTATCCGCCGTGGTCGTCTTCCTCGGCGTACCCGGCCCCGGCGGGGTCTGCACCGTACCGGGGCCCGCGGGGATCCCGGTCGTCGAGTGGACCGGGAAAATCGCCCGGGTCGCGGCGGTGGCTGCCGGACTGGCCGTCGCGGTAGTCCCCGGTGGCGGGCAGATCCTGGTAGCCGGCCGCCCCGGCGCGCCGGTAGTCGCCGGTGGCCGGGGTTTCGGAGTACCCGGGGTCAGCGGGATAACCCGCACCCGGGCCGTACTCCTGGGCCGGCCGGCGGTACGACCCGGTGGACGGCTCGTCCGGGTACCTGGCTGCCGGGACCGGATAGGCCGGGTCGAGCGGGTCGATGGGGTATCCCCCGGAGTCCCCGCCGTAGGCCCGCTCCGGGCGCGGGCCGTCCGGGCGCTGCGCCGCCGCGGACGGGGACCGTCCGGGCGCTGGCCGGAGGGCGCGCCGGACCCGGCCGGCATCCGCATGGCCATCGTCGCCTGGCCCTCGTCGGGGCCCCGCCCCGCAGGGCCGGCCCCGCTGGCCGGGCGGCCCGGCGCTTCACGGCCTGCCTCGCCCGGTGCCTCACGTCCCGCGCGCTGGCCCTGCGGGCCGCGCTGCAGAGACTCGATCATGCGGGCCAGGTCATCCATGGGCAGCCGGAACGTGCCCGTGCAGGTACCGCCCTGCCAGATGCTGAAAACCGCCACGCCCGTGTCGGCGTACCAGCTCAGCCGCATGCTGCGGGAGTTGCCTCGTACGTCGAAGAACACCTCACCGAGCCGGGGCAACGGGGCTGCGTCCGACGCTGACATGGAGCCCATGGTGGCGCTGAACCAACGGGTTTGTCCAATTAACCCGGCACTATGGTAAGGACCGGAGTGGCCGGCACCGCCTCTATGCTGGGGGTACGCCCATCGGGACGGCGGGGGCAACTGACCCCAACTTCTCTGCCGCGGATTCGCGATCCTGCCTGCGAAACTGCCCCTGCGGATGGCATCATTGATCATCGGTCCGCTGGACAGGACTGGTTTCGTCAGAGCGGGCGGCACGCCAGTTGCCGCTGCTCATCCGGCAGGGTTGCTCCTCTAGCTACTCCCGTGGCGGTCACGGGCACGTCGAGGCTGCCCAGCTCCCGGGAACACGCAGGTGATGCAGTGCGTTGCATACCTACGACGGGGCAAATGCCGCACAGGGCGAACCAATGTCCGACGGAACCAGAGGGTCGGCTGGACGCGGAATACACACTAACGCTTGTTGAGGAGATCTAGTCATGTCTGAGGTACGGCGGCAGGTTACCCTGCCTCCCCGGCCGAACTGGGGCTGGCAAGATGCCGCCGCGTGCCGCGGCACGGATGTCGTGCTCTTCTTCGGTCCCGACGGCGAACGGCAGCCGGAGCGGGAGATCCGGGAGCGGAAGGCCAAGGCGCTGTGCGCCAGTTGCCCGGTCCGCACCGAGTGCCTGGATTACGCGATCTCGCGGCCGGAGAAGTACGGCACCTGGGGCGGTCTGAACGAGGACGAGCGCGCCTCGGAGCGCCGCCGCCGGATGCGCCGCGCGAACGCGGCCTGATCCGGCCGGACCAGATCGGCTGGCCCGGATTAGCTGGCCCAGATCGGCTGGCACTGATTAGCTGGCCCAGATTAGCTGGCACTGAGCATTGTGGCCGGCCGCGGCAGACGCCGCGGCCGGCCACAATAGTTAGATGGTCTGCCTGTCCTGCCGCCGCCAGCACCACCAGGACTGCCCGGGAGGCACCTGGTGCGATTGCCAGCACCTCCCGCTTTCCGCGCTGCCGGAGCCGCCACGGGACCGGCGCTCGCTCAACTGGGTCCGCCAGGGCTGACCAGGCCGGCCACGACCGGGCCGACCAGACCGGCTGACGGGACCGGGCTAGCCAGAACTTTGCCGAACGGGGACGGCGCGGACGGAATAGTGTCGGCTGGCCCGGGGTTGCCACCATCCGTGGGCATCCAGAGCGCCCCGGCGGCCGGGCCGCCGGGACAACGAATTAGTTCGGAACGAGAAGTTGTCTCGACATGTCGTGCTCTTTCGTGTGATGCTCATAGTGTGAGCGCTGCAGATCCCCTCCTCGTCGCCCGCAGGCATGTCGACCTGCTCCGGGTGCGCAGCGCCGCCTGTCGACACGGCCGCTGACACTGCCCCGATCGAGGGCGTGTGCCGCGGCCGGTACCCTGCAGCCCTGGCGGCCTGCCCCCCGCGTGCCTGAATCGCGGATCAGCTGACCAGACCAGGCCAGCAGGATTGCCGGCGCAGCTGACTGAGGCTGCCTGCCGCGTCACACGTCCCGCCCCAGCCAGACCCGCAGTAGCGGGCCCGACCGAGCAGGACAAGAAGGGACGCGCCAGATGCCGTCAGCCCACCGACACCGAGGCCAAGGCCAGTGGGCGCTCGGATACCGCGAGCCGCTGAACAAGAACGAGGAAAACAAGAAGAACGACGACGGGCTCAACGTCCGCCAGCGGATCATCGACATCTACTCCCGGCAGGGCTTCGACTCCATCGACCCAGCTGACCTGCGGGGCCGGATGCGCTGGTACGGCCTGTACACGCAGCGCCGGCCGGGCATCGACGGCGGCAAGACCGCCACGCTCGAGCCCGAGGAGCTCGATGACAGCTACTTCATGCTGCGCATCCGCATCGACGGCGGCCAGCTGAGCAACGACCAGCTGCGCACCATCGCCGACATCTCCGAGCGGTACGCCCGGGGCACCGCCGACCTCACCGACCGGCAGAACGTGCAGCTGCACTGGATCAGGATCGAGGATGTCCCGGCCATCTGGGAGGCCCTCGAGGCGGTCGGCCTGTCCACCATGGAAGCCTGCGGGGACACCCCCCGGGTGGTGCTGGGCTGCCCGCTGGCCGGGATCGACGCCGACGAGGTGATCGACGCCACACCGCAGATCGACGAGGTCACCGCGCGCTACGTGGGCGACCCTGCCTTCTCCAACCTGCCCCGCAAGTACAAGTCGGTGATGAGCGGGTGCACCGCGCAGTGCACCGTGCATGAGATCAACGACGTCGCCTTCGTCGGCGTGATCGGCCCGGACGGCGAGCCGGGCTACGACCTGTGGGTCGGCGGCGGGCTGTCCACCAACCCCATGATCGCCAAGCGCCTCGGGGCGTTCATCCAGCCCGACCAGGTCGCCGAGGTCTGGGCCGCGATCACCTCGGTGTTCCGTGACTACGGCTACCGCCGGCTGCGGCACCGGGCCCGGCTGAAGTTCCTCATCGCCGACTGGGGCCCGGAGAAGTTCCGCGAGGTGCTGGAGAAGGAATACCTGGGTTACGCGCTCCCGGACGGATCTCCCCCGCCCCCGCCCGCCGACGGCCGGCGGGACCATGTCGGCGTGCACCGGCAGCGGGACGGGCGCTACTACGTCGGCTTCGCACCCCGGGTCGGCCGGATGTCGGGCAGTTCCCTGGGCCGGGTGGCCGACCTGGCCGCCCGGTACGGCAGCGGGCGGGTCCGGACCACCGCAGAGCAGAAGATGGTGATCCTCGATGTGCCCGAGGCCAGCGTGGCCGGGCTCACCGCGGAACTCGACGAGGCGGACCTGCCCGCCACGCCGAGCGTCTTCCGGCGGCACACGATGGCCTGCACCGGCATCGAGTTCTGCAAGCTGGCCATCGTGGAGACCAAGGCCCGGGCCACGCAGGCCATCGCCGAGCTGGAGCGGCGCCTGCCGGGCTTCACCGAGCCGGTGACGATCAACGTGAACGGGTGCCCGAACTCGTGCGCCCGGATCCAGACGGCCGACATCGGGCTCAAGGGATCGCTGGTCATCGGGCCCGACGGGCGGCAGACTGAAGGATTCCAGATCCACCTGGGGGGCACTCTCGCCGGAGGAGACGGTGAGAGCTCAGGATTCGGCCGGAAGATCAGGGGGCTGAAGACCACCGCGGAAGACCTGCCCGACTACCTGGAGCGGGTCCTGCGCCGCTTCCAGGCGGGCCGAGACACCGGCGAGAACTTCGCCGCGTGGGCCAGCCGGGCCAGCGAGGAGGACTTCGCATGACATTCCGCTCATCTGGGACAGAACGTGCAATCCCGTTTTACTGCCCCTATTGTGGCGAAGAAGACCTAGAGCCACAGGAACAGGACGGCAGCTGGCGGTGTCGCAGCTGCATCAGGTCCTTCCAGCTACGATTTGCTGGAACAGGAGTGATCCTGTGAGAACTAACGTGACGAAGCGCACCCACCCAGGTCAGACAGGCCCTGTAGAATTCTCCGATCCTGAAGCTCGGGAGGAACCAATCCGCATGGAGAGGCTCGCAGCCCAGGCGGCGGAGGAGCTCGCCGACGCGCCGGCAGAAGAAATCATCCGCTGGGCCGTGGACACGTTCGGGTCCCGCGTGTGCATCACGTCGTCCATGACCGACGCCGTGATCATCCATCTCGCCTCGAAGGTCAAGAGCGGGCTGGACGTGATCTTCCTGGACACCGGGTATCACTTCCCGGAGACCATCGGCACCAGGGACGCGGTGTCCGCCGTCTACCCGGTCAACGTCATCAACGTGACCCCATCCCGGACGGTGGCCGAGCAGGACGCCGAGCTCGGCCCCCGGCTCTACGGCCGCAATCCCGACCTCTGCTGCTACTTCCGCAAGGTCGTGCCGCTGGAGCGGGCCCTCGACCCGTTCGACGCGTGGATCACCGGCGTGCGGCGGGAGGAGACCAACGCCCGCAGCGACACCAAGGCGGTCCAGTGGGACCCCCGGCGGCAGATGGTCAAGGTCAATCCCATCGTGGCCTGGACCCAGGACCAGGTGGACGCCTACATCGCCGAGCAGGGCGTGCTGGTGAACCCGCTCGTCTACGACGGTTATCCCTCCATCGGGTGCTCCACCTGCACGATGAAGGTGGCCCCCGGGGCGGACCCGCGCAGCGGGCGGTGGACGGGGACGGGCAAGACCGAATGCGGCATCCACACCTGACCCCGTCTCTGGTCGCGATCGCGCACGGCAGCAGGGACCCGCGGGCCGGGGCGACCATCGCGGAACTGCTCGCGGCGGCCCGGGCTCGGGCTGCCGCGCGCGGGCTGGCCGGCCTCGAGATCCGCGGGGCCTTCCTGGGGCACGCCCCGCCCGCCCCGCTGCAGGTACTCAGCGCGCTGGCCGGCGACGGCGGCGGCGAGCGTGACGTGGTAGTGCTCCCACTGCTGCTCACCGCGGCCTATCACAGCAGCACGGACATACCCGGGGTGCTGGCTGAGGCCACGGCCGGCCTGCCCGGGCTCGCGATCCGGTACGGCGAGCCGCTGGGACCGCATCCGGGACTGGTACGGGCGCTGGAGCGGCGCCTCGCCGAGGCCGGCCACGATCCCGGCAGCGACCCGTCCCGGACGGCGGTGGTGCTGGCCTCTGCCGGGTCGAGCCAGCCGTCGGCCAATGCGGCGATCGCCCGGATGGCGGCCGCCTGGCGGGCCGACCGCGGCTGGCTCGCGGTCCAGCCCGCGTACGCGTCCGCCGCCGCACCGGCCCCGGCCGAGGCGGTGGCTGATCTGCTCCGCAGCGGGGCGGAGCGGGTCGTGGTGGCCAGCTACCTGCTCGCCCCCGGCCTGTTCGCCGACCGGATCCGTGAATCATCCCTGGCCGCCGGGGCGGCCGCTGTCTCGGCGCCGCTCGGGGCCGCGCCGGACGTGGCGGACGTGCTACTCGACCGCTACCAGCAGGCCGCGGCGGGCGGGCTCACCCAGGAGGACGCTGCCCAGCAGCGTGACACGCGCGTTTCCGCGCGGTAAGTTTCCGCGCGGTAACCCGCACCATGGCGGCGGGTTTCCGGGTGGTGGCCAGCACGTTATCGTCACCTCATGACGCCACTGCAGTCCGCCGCCGGGCCGCATCTGACCCACGATGTGCTCAACCAGGTCCCGCTGCTGGCCGGCTACGACGTCGCGGACGACCCGGCGCTGCTGTCGGCGGCTGGCCGGGAAGGAGCCACCGGGGCCGAGGCCGACCTGCACGAACTGGGCGAGCTGGCCGGGGCCCGGGAGACCCAGGAACACGCCCGGCTGGCCAACGAGCATCCGCCGGTGCTGCGCACCCACGACGCGCGGGGCCACCGTATCGACGAGGTGGAGTTCCACCCGTCCTGGCACGTGCTGCTGGGCACCGCGGTGCGGCACGGGCTGCACGCGGCGCCCTGGGCGGACCGGGCCCCGGGCGCGCACGTCGCCCGGGCGGCCAAGTTCTTCGTGTGGTCGCAGGCCGAGGCGGGCCACGGCTGCCCGGTATCGATGACCTACGCGGCGCTCCCGGCGCTGCGCCATGCCCCGGACCTGGCCCGCCGGTTCGCGCCGTTGCTCACCGCCCGGGACTACGATCCAGGGCTGCGCGCGCCGGAGGGCAAGGCGGCCCTGCTGGCCGGCATGGCGATGACCGAGAAGCAGGGCGGCTCGGATGTGCGCGCGAACACGACCCGGGCCGAGCCGGCGCCCGGGGACGGGCCCGGTGCCCATCTGCTTACCGGGCACAAGTGGTTCTGCTCGGCCCCCATGAGCGACCTGTTCCTGGTCCTGGCCCAGGCCCCGGCCGGGCTGACCTGCTTCCTGCTCCCCCGGGTGCGGCCCGACGGGACCCGCAACGCCGTCCGGCTGCAGCGGCTCAAGGACAAGCTGGGCAACCGGTCGAACGCCTCCGCCGAGGTGGAGTTCGACGCCGCGCTCGCCTGGCAGGTGGGGGAGGCCGGGCGCGGCGTGCCCACCATCCTCGAGATGGTCAGCGCGACCCGGCTGGACTGCGTGCTGGGCAGCGCGGCGGGCATGCGCCTGGGCTGCGTCACCGCCGTGCACTACGCCACGCACCGGCGCGCCTTCGGCGCGAGCCTGATCTCCCAGCCGCTGATGGCTTCCGTCCTGGCTGACCTGGTGCTGGAATCGGAGGCCGCGACCACGCTGGCGCTGCGGCTGGCCGGTGCGGCTGACCGGGCGGCCCGCGGGGACGAAACCGAAGCCGCCCTGCTGCGGGTCGCGCTGCCGGCCGCCAAGCACTGGGTCTGTAAACGCGCACCGCTGCACGCCGCCGAGGCGCTGGAGTGCCTGGGCGGCAACGGTTACGTTGAGGAGTCAGGCCTGCCCCGGCTGTACCGCGAGGCGCCGCTGAACTCGATCTGGGAGGGCTCTGGCAACGTGACCGCCCTGGACCTGATCCGCGGGCTCCAGCGCCAGCACGGAGCGGCTGATGCCCTGGTGGCTGAGCTGGGCCTGGCCGCAGGCGGGGACCCGCGGCTCGACGCGGCCATCAGCGGGCTGAGCAGGACGCTGCGGGACCTGGGCACCCGGGGCGGGCCCGAGGCGCAGTTCGCGGCGCGCCGGCTGGCCGGCGCGATCACCGTCACCCTCCAGGCGGCCCTGCTGGTCCGGCACGCCCCCGGCCCGGTCGCGGACGCGTTCTGCGCGTCGCGTCTCGGCTCCTCCCCCGGCCCGGGGGCGCTGGCTGGTCCCGGGGTCCCGTTCGGGACACTGCCCGACGGGCTGCCCCTGGCCGACGTCCTGGCCCGGGCCGAGCCGGTACCCGGGTAAGGTCGGCTGGTGCGCGTTTGGCCAGGAGCTCCCTATCCGCTCGGAGCAACGTGGGATGGCACCGGAACGAACTTCGCGTTGTTCTCCGAGGCTGCCGAGCAGGTTGAACTATGCCTGCAGGACGGGGACGAGCCAGACGGCCTCGCCGAGACGCGTGTCGCGCTGACCGAGGTTGACGCGTTCGTCTGGCACGGCTACCTGCCGGACGTGGCCCCGGGCCAGCGGTACGGGTACCGGGTGCACGGCCCCTACGATCCCGCGCGCGGGCACCGCTGCAACCCGGCCAAGCTGCTGCTCGATCCGTACGGCAAGGCCATCAACGGCGAGGTGCAGTGGAACGAGGCGGTGTTCAGCTACCGCTTCAATGACCCTGCCGCGCTGAACACCGTGGACAGCGCGCCGTATATGCCGACGAACGTGGTCATCAACCCGTTCTTCGACTGGGGGGACGACCGGGCCCCGCGGATCCCCTACCACGAGACCGTCATCTACGAGGCGCACGTCCGCGGCCTGACCCTGCGTCACCCGGACGTGCCGGCCGAGCAGCGGGGCACCTACGCCGGGATCGCCCATCCCGCGGTCATCGAGCACCTGACCCGGCTGGGCGTCACCGCGGTGGAGCTGATGCCGGTGCACCAGTTCGTGCCCGAGCACAACCTGCAGGCCCGCGGGCTGACCAACTACTGGGGTTACAACACGATCGGGTTCCTCGCCCCGCACAAGGCGTACTCGTCGTCGCAGCAGCGCGGCGGCCAGGTCGGCGAGTTCAAGGCGATGGTCAAGGCGCTGCACGCGGCCGGGATCGAGGTGATCCTCGATGTCGTGTACAACCACACCGCCGAGTCCGACCACCGGGGGCCGACCCTGTCCTTCCGCGGCATCGACAACGCCGCCTACTACCGGCTCCGCGACGACGACCCGCGCTACTACGTGGACTACACGGGCTGCGGCAACAGCCTGAACGTCCGGCACCCGCACGCGCTCCAGCTGATCCTGGACTCGCTGCGGTACTGGATCCTGGAGATGCACGTGGACGGGTTCCGGTTCGACCTGGCGTCCGCGCTGGCCCGGGAACTGCACGACGTGGACCGGCTGTCGGCGTTCTTCGACCTGGTCCAGCAGGACCCGGTGGTGTCACAGGTCAAGCTCATCGCCGAACCCTGGGACGTGGGCGAGGGCGGCTACCAGGTCGGCAACTTCCCGCCGCTGTGGAGCGAGTGGAACGGCAAGTACCGGGACACCGTCCGGGACTTCTGGCGTGGCCAGCCCTACACGCTGGCCGAGTTCGCCTCCCGGCTGACCGGGTCGAGCGACCTGTACGAGACCAGCGGCCGCCGGCCGGTGGCCTCCATCAACTTCGCCACCTGCCATGACGGATTCACCCTGACCGACCTGG
Organism: uncultured Actinomycetes bacterium; assembly: GCA_963718305.1. Taxonomy (GTDB): domain Bacteria; phylum Actinomycetota; class Actinomycetes; order Streptosporangiales; family Streptosporangiaceae; genus RYN-230. Next base: position 102,794 of record CAVQZG010000012.1, on the reverse strand, counting down.
TCTCCTACAACCGCAAGCACAACGACGCGAACGGCGAGGACGGCGCGGACGGCACCAACGACAACCGCTCGTGGAACTGCGGCGCCGAGGGGCCGACCAGCGACCCGGCGGTGCGCGAGCTGCGGACCCGGCAGCGGCTGAACTTCCTCGCCACCCTGTTGTGCTCGCAGGGCGTCCCGATGCTGCTCGCCGGGGATGAGCTCGGCCGGACCCAGCGCGGCAACAACAACGCCTACTGCCAGGACAACGAGACGTCCTGGGTGGACTGGCACATGGCCGAGGACGAGAGCAGCCTGCTGGAGTTCGCCCGGGGGGTGGCCGAGCTGCGCCGCAACCACCCGGTGTTCCGCAGGCGCCGGTTCTTCACCGGGCCCGCAGACGGCGCCGCGGGCCGGCCCGGGGACATCGCCTGGTTCACCCCGTCCGGCCGGGAGATGACCGACGCCGACTGGAAGACCGGCTACGCCAAGGCGATGGGGGTCTTCCTGAACGGTGACGCCATCACCGAGCCGGACCCCCGGGGCGAGCGGGTCCGCGATGAAACGTTCTTGCTGCTGTTCAGCGCGGACAGCCAGCCGGCCTGGTTCACGCTGCCCGCGGAGGACTTCGGCCACGGCTGGGAAGTGGTACTCGACACCGGCGCGGCCGGCCCGTCCGAGGGGGCCCGCTCCCCCTCGGCGATCTCCGGTAACGGGCTGCCGCACCCGGCGCTGCCCGGGTCCGAGGCGGCGGTCGCGGCCCAGCTGGAACCCCGGGAGCACCAGGCCCGGTCAACGGTGATGCTGGCGGGCCGCTCGATGATGGTGCTGCGGCGGATCGACGATGCCGCGGCGGCCGGGTGAGCCGCCCTCGGCGGCCGGTACCGTGCAGCTGATCTATCCCGCTCCGCCCGGCGGCGGCCAGCCGGATCTGGCCAGGCTCTACGCCTACCCGGACCGTGGCCCGGGCGACCCTGGTGGCACCGGCGATCCCGGTGGCACGGACGATGCACACGGTGCGGGCCGGCCGTGGGTCCGCGCCAACATGATCGAGAGCGCCGACGGGGCCGCCGCCGTGGATGGCCTCTCGGGCGGCCTGGGCGGCTCCGCGGACCATGAGATCTTCGGACTGCTGCGGGCGCTCGCCGGGGTGATCCTGGTCGGCGCGGGTACCGTCCGCGCCGAGAGGTACCACCCGGCCCGGGTGGCGCCGCGCTGGGCGGCGCTGCGCGCGGGCCGCCCGGACACCCCGCCCATCGCGGTGCTGAGCGGCCGGCTGGACCTGGACCCTGAGGGCCCGCTGCTGGCCGGGGCCCCGGGCGGGGCCCGCACCATCGTGATCACCTCGCAATCCGCGCCCGCGGACCAGCGCGCGCAGGTGGCCCGGCACGCCGACGTGATCATCGGCGGCGAGCACGAGGTGACCGCCGCCGCCGCGGTCAGCGCGCTGGCCGGCCGGGGCTACCGGGAGATCCTCGCCGAGGGTGGCCCGCACCTGCTGGCCCAGCTCGCCGCGGCGGGCCTGATCGACGAGCTGTGCGTGACCATCAGCCCGGTCCTGGCAGGCGGCCCGGCCGGACGGATCATCCAGGGCCCCGCATCCCGGCCCGCCAGCCGGCTGGCCCTGGCGCATGTCCTGGCGGACGACGACGGCTACCTGCTATGCCGTTACACACGAGCGGGCGGCCTGGGGACGTAAGCGGAGCCGCCGATCAGGAATGGAGAAGCGCGGGCTCCCGGGCGGCGGCTAGCGTGACAGCCATGGGCATCACCATTCACGTGAGCCTCCTTGCGCACGGCCACCCGGGCGCATCCCTGGCCTGCTGAGCCAGATCATCCCGACCGACCCACAACTTCAGGAGTGACCATGACCGGCTCTCCCACCGAGGGAATCAAGACCGTGCTGCATCCCGTTTCCGACCTGGCGGCGGCCAAGAAGGTCTACGCCGCCCTGCTCGGCGTAGACCCGCAGGCCGACGCGTCCTACTACGTCGGCTTCGAGGCCGCGGGCCAGCACATCGGGCTGGTGCCGGGCGGCGGGCCGCAGGGCATGACCTCACCGGTGGCCTACTGGCACGTGCCGGACATCGAGGCCAAGCTGGCCGAGGTGACCGCGGCGGGTGCCACCGTGAAGGATCCCCCGCGCGACGTCGGGGGCGGCCGCCTGGTGGCCACCGTCACCGACCCCGATGGCAACGTCCTCGGGCTGCTCCAGGATCGATGAGGGCCGGCCCCCGCTCCCCCGCTTAGCATCGTCACCGGCCCGGCCGCCAGCAACCTGGCTGTCACCCGGGTCGTCCGGCTGGGGCTGGGCCACACCCGCGACGTGACAGATGGAGACACCATGAGCATGGCCACGAGGACGGACCCGCAGTCGCCTGCGCGGCACGGTGACGGCAGCCACGATCTGATCCGGGTACACGGCGCGCGCGTGAACAACCTCAAGGACGTCAGCGTCGAGCTCCCCAAGCGCCGGCTGACGGTGTTCACCGGCGTGTCCGGCTCGGGCAAGAGCTCTCTGGTGTTCGGCACGATCGCCGCGGAGTCGCAGCGGCTGATCAACGAGACGTACAGCGCCTTCGTGCAGGGCTTCATGCCGACGCTGGCGCGGCCCGAGGTTGACGTCCTTGAGGGGCTGACGACCGCGATCCTCGTCGACCAGCAGCGGATGGGTGCCGACACCCGCTCCACGGTCGGCACCGCCACCGACGCCAACGCGATGCTGCGCATCCTGTTCAGCCGGCTCGGGGAGCCGCACATCGGATCCCCCCAGGCGTTCTCCTTCAATGTCGCCTCGATCAGCGGGGCGGGCGCGGTCACGCTCGAGCGCGGCGGGAAGACCGTGAAGGAGCGGCGCAGCTTCAGCATCACCGGCGGCATGTGCCCGCGGTGCGAGGGCCGGGGCTCGGTCACCGACCTCGACCTCACCCAGCTCTACGACGACAGCAAGTCGCTCAACGAGGGCGCGATCACCATCCCCGGCTACACCGGGGGCGGCTGGAACTCCCGGCTCTACAGCGCGTCCGGCTTCGTCGACCCGGACAAGCCGATCCGCAAGTTCACCAAGAAAGAGCTGAACGACTTCCTCCGCCACGAGCCGGTCAGGATGAAGATCGCGGGCATCAATATGACCTACGAGGGGCTGATCCCGCGGATCCAGAAGTCGATGCTGTCCAAGGACCCCGAGGCGATGCAGCCGCACGTCCGGGCGTTCGTGGACCGTGCGGTCACCTTCACCGCCTGCCCGGAGTGCGGCGGCAGCCGGCTCAGCGAGGCGGCCCGGTCCTCGAAGATCATGGGAATCAGCATCGCCGACGCGTGCGCGATGCAGATCAGCGACCTGGCCGGGTGGGTCGAGAGCCTCGACGAACCATCGGCGGCGCCGTTGCTCGCCGCGCTCGGGCAAACCCTGGACTCGTTCACGGAGATCGGCCTGGGTTATCTCTCGCTCGACCGGCCCTCGGGCACGCTGTCGGGCGGCGAGGCCCAGCGCGTCAAGATGATCCGCCAGCTCGGGTCGTCACTCACCGACGTGACCTATGTCTTCGACGAGCCGACGGTCGGGCTGCACCCGCACGACATCCAGCGGATGAATGGCCTGCTGCTGCAGTTGCGGGACAAAGGCAACACGGTGCTCGTGGTGGAGCACAAGCCGGAAATGATCACGATCGCCGACCACGTGGTCGACCTCGGCCCCGGCGCCGGCCCGGCGGGCGGCACCGTCTGTTTCGAAGGCACCGTCGGGGGCCTGCGGGACAGTGACACCATCACCGGGCGGCACCTGGACGACCGTGCCACCCTGAAGCCCTCGGTACGGGCGCCTTCGGGGCAACTGGGGGTGCGCGGCGCCAGCCTGCACAACCTGCAGGACGTCGACGTCGACATCCCGCTCGGCGTGCTGGTGGTGGTGACCGGCGTGGCCGGGTCGGGCAAGAGCTCACTGATCCGCGGCTCGGTGTCGGGCCGGGACGGTGTGGTGACGGTCGATCAGGCAGCGATCAAGGGCTCGCGGCGGAGCAACCCGGCGACGTACACCGGGCTGCTCGACCCCATCCGCAAGGCGTTCGCGAAGGCCAACGACGTGAAGCCGGCCCTGTTCAGCTCGAACTCCGAGGGCGCCTGCCCCAACTGCAACGGCGCCGGTGTCATCTACACCGACCTGGCGATGATGGCCGGCGTCGCCACCACCTGCGAGGTGTGCGGGGGAAAGCGATTCGACGCCTCGGTGCTGGAGTACCACTTCGGTGGCCGCGACATCAGCGAGGTGCTCGCGATGCCGGTGACCGAGGCCGGGGAGTTCTTCGGCGCGGGCGAGGCACGCACGCCGGCCGCGCACGCCATCCTGGAGCGGCTCGACGACGTCGGGCTCGGCTACCTCAGCCTCGGCCAGCCGCTCACCACGCTGTCCGGCGGCGAGCGGCAGCGGCTCAAGCTGGCCACCCGGATGGCCGAGAAGGGCGGCGTCTACATCCTCGACGAGCCGACCAGCGGCCTGCACCTCGCCGACGTCGAGCAGCTGCTCGGCCTGCTCGACCGGCTCGTCGACTCCGGCAAGTCGGTCATCGTCATCGAGCACCACCAGGCGGTCATGGCGCACGCCGACTGGATCATCGACCTCGGTCCCGGCGCCGGCCACGACGGCGGCCGGATCGTCTTCGAGGGCACACCCGCCGACCTCGTCGCCGCCCGCTCCACCCTGACCGGCGAGCACCTCGCGGCCTACGTCAGCAGCTGACCGGGGCACCCGCGGACACCGTGAATCACCTGCGCAAACCTGGCCTGGCGCGGCGCTAGGACCCGAGAATCTCCCCGAGGTCGAACTTCACCGGCTCCTCCAGCTGGGCGTAGGTGCACGAGCGCGGTTCCCGGTCGGGGCGCCAGCGGGCGAACTGGGTGGTGTGCCGGAACCTGCGGCCCTCCATGTGGTCATAGCGGACCTCGACCACCCGTTCCGGCCGCAGCGGCACGAACGACAGGTCCTTCCCGGCGTTCCAGCGGCTCGTCTCCGAGGACCGGGGGTTGCGGGCCGCGGGAGCGCCGCCCGCCGCGGCCTGCTCCGCGCCGCCCCAGCGCCACGGATGACCATCGAACGTGGTGACCAGGGGCTGCAGTTCAGTGAACAGCTCCCGGCGGCGCGCCATCGGGAACGCGCCCACCACTCCCACGCTGGCCAGGTCACCGGCGTCGGTGTACAGCCCGAGCAGCAGCGAGCCGACCGCTTCCGGGCTGCTCTTGTGCGGCCGGTACCCGGCCACCACGCAGTCCGCGGTGCGCTCGTGCTTGACCTTGAACATGACCCGCTTGTCCGGCTGGTAGGTCCCGTCCAGCGGCTTGGCGATCAGCCCGTCCAGCCCGGCCCCCTCGAACTGATCGAACCACTGCCCGGCCAGGCCCCGGTCGGTGGTAGCCGGGGTCAGGTGAACCGGGGAACGCACCTGGGCCAGGGCCTCCTCGAGGGCGGCGCGGCGCTGCGCGAACGGCTCCGCGCACAGATCGGTGTCATCCAGCGCCAGCAGGTCGAAGGCGATGAAGTGGGCCGGGGTCTGCTCGGCGAGGAGGGCGACGCGGCTGGCCGCGGGGTGAATCCGCTGCAGCAGGGCCTCGAAGTCCAGCCGCCGGCCCGAGGTGTCGGGGATCACGATCTCACCGTCCACCACACACCGCGGCGGGAGGTTCGCGGTGCAGGCCTCGACCAGTTCCGGGAAGTACCTGGTCATCGGGCGCTCGTTGCGGCTGCCGATCTCCACCTCCCCCCCATCGCGGAAGACGATCGACCGGAACCCGTCCCACTTGGGTTCGAAGCTGAACGGGCCATCGGGTATCTGCGGTACCGGGCGGGCCAGCATCGGCGCGACCGGCGGGTTAACCGGTAGGTGCATGACCCCATCCTGCCTGGCAGGCGGTCCGGGTGGACATCCGGCCAGGCAACCGGCCAGATCTGGGGGCCGAGGTCAACAGGGCATCAACTAGCCGGGTGAGGCCGCCGGGCCCGGGATAGCTTGTCCTCAGCAGCGAGGATCTGGTGAGCGAGGGGGCCGCATGGCACTGCACAGGCAAGTCGAGCAGCAGGATGACGAGTTCGAGATCAACCCGGTCTACGTCCGCGAACTGCACTTCTCCGTGCCCCGGCACCGGCTGGCGCAGCACGGTCTGCTGCCCGACACGGCGCTCCAGGCCGTGCGGGACGAGCTCACCCTGGACGGCAACGCCCGGCTCAACCTGGCCACGTTCGTGACCACCTGGATGGAGCCCCAGGCGGAGCAGCTGATGACCGAATGCCTCAGCAAGAACATGATCGACAAGGACGAGTACCCGCAGACCGCGGAGCTGGAGTCGCGGTGCGTGAACATCCTGGCCACCCTGTGGCACGCGCCGGAGCACGGGGCGGCGACCGGCTGCTCCACGACCGGGTCCAGCGAGGCCTGCATGCTCGGCGGCATGGCCCTGCTGTGGCGCTGGCGCGCACGCCGCCGGGCGGCGGGCGCCGACACCTCCCGGCCCAACCTGGTGCTGGGCGCGAATGCCCAGATCTGCTGGGATAAGTTCTGCCGCTACTGGGACGTGGAGCCCAGGCTGGTGCCGATGGAGCCGGACCGGCTGCACCTGCGCGGCCCGCAGGCCGCCGCCCAGTGCGACGAGAACACCATCGGCGTGGTCGCGATACTCGGTTCCACCATGGACGGGAGTTACGAGCCGGTCGCGGAGATCAGCGCCGAACTGGACCGGCTCGCGGCCACCGGCGGTCCCGATGTCCCGATTCACGTGGACGCCGCCTCAGGTGGCTTCGTGGCACCCTTCATCCAGCCCGATCTGGTCTGGGACTTCCAGATCCCCCGGGTGGCCTCGATCAACGCGTCGGGACACAAGTACGGGCTGGTCTACCCCGGGGTGGGCTGGGTGGTCTGGCGCAGCCCGGACGCGCTGCCCGACGACCTGGTCTTCCGGGTGAACTACCTGGGCGGGGAAATGCCCACGTTCGCGCTGAACTTCTCCCGATCCGGGGCCAATGTCGCCGCGCAGTACTACAACTTCCTGCGCCTGGGCTTCCAGGGCTACCAGCGGGTCCAGCAGGCCTGCCAGGACGTGGCGATGCGCCTGTCCAGCCAGATCGCCCAGATGGAGCCGTTCGAGTTGCTGTCCGACGGCAGTGAGCTGCCCGTCTTCGCGTTCCGGATCCGCGACGAGTCGGCGGGCTTCACCGTGTTCGACCTGTCCGAGCGGCTGCGCACCCGGGGCTGGCTGGTCCCGGCCTACACCTTCCCGGCCAACCTGGAGCACGTCGCGGTGCTCCGGGTGGTGGTGCGCAACGGGTTCAGCCATGATCTCGCCGACCTGCTGCTCAGCGACCTGCAGCGGCATGTCCGGATCCTGGCCGCGCACCCGCGCAGCCACGTGCCGCTGGCTCCGGCGGACAAGCGGCAGTCGTTCGCACACTGATCGCGCGCGGGCCGGGCACCATCCGGCGTGCGGGCGGATAGATCCAGACGCGCCCAGCCAGTGATTAATGAATATCCAGCCTGTTCTTGATAGTGAACAGGAAAGCCGGTAACAACGGCTCCGGATAAACGACAGAAAAAGGCCCGGCTGGGCCCACTCCACGGAGCGGGCCCAGCCGGGCCAGGGTCCAGCCGGTCAGGCGTTCTTGCGCAGCCGGTCCAGTGCCTCGCGCAGAATCGCGGCACCGTCCGTATCCGTACGCCGTTCCTTCACGTACGCCAGGTGCGTCTTATAAGGCTCGCTGTGCGGCGGCCCGGGCGGGTTGTGCTCGTCCCGCCCGGCCGGATACCCGCAGCGGGGGCAGTCCCAGGTCTCCGGCACCGCGGCATCGCAGGCAAAGCTGGGCCGGGTCTCGTGCTTGTTCGAGCACCAGAAGGAGACCCTGATCCGGGGCGCCGCCTCACCGCGCTCCGCTTCACCCATCGGGCCAGCCCCTACCCGGCTTCCCCTGATCGCGTTGCCACTACTCACAGCTCACCCCTTGCTACGTCCGCTCTTGGCCAGCCCGGCGACCCCCGGGCGCCCGCATCATTTGTTCAGCAGCAGATTCAGCCCGATGATGCACAGGAACCAGAGGACGCCAGTGAAAATCGTGAGGCGGTCCAGATTCCGCTCAACTACGGACGATGATCCCAGCGTAGAGGAGACCCCGCCACCGAATAGGTCCGACAGGCCGCCGCCCTTGCCCTTATGCAGCAGCACCAGCAGGATCATGAGCAAGCTGGTGATGATGAGGACGACCGAGATTGCGATAACCACTGCCCTGTCTCGTCCCTCCGGGTGCCTGCCGCGATCTGACCAACTCAACCAGCGCTGTCTCGACCAGCGCTGCTGGACCCGTGCCGCGGGTCAGGCGTTGACTGCTAGCTTGCGGTACCGGCATATCGTGGCGAACTCTCCGGCATCCAGGCTTGCCCCGCCGACCAGCGCACCGTCAATGTCAGGCTGCGTCATTATCGCAGCGATGTTGTCGGCTTTCACCGACCCGCCATACAGGATACGCACACTTGCGGCTACTTCGGCGCCGTGACCCTCGGAAACACGGCCGCGAATCGCCCGGCACACCTCGTGCGCGTCCGCGGGCGAGGCCACCTCTCCGGTGCCAATGGCCCAGACGGGCTCGTACGCCACCACCAGCCCCGCCACCTGCTCGGCCGAGAGGCCCGCCAGGGCCCCGTCCAGCTGGCCGAGGGTGTGGCTGAGCTGCTCCCCCGCCTGCCGGACGTCCAGGTTCTCGCCGACGCACAGGATCGGGGTCAGCTCGTTGCGGAGCGCGGCCTTCACCTTGGTGTTGACCAGCGCGTCGTCCTCAGCGTGGTACTGACGGCGCTCGGAGTGCCCGGCCAGCACGTAGCTGCAGCCCAGCTTGGCCAGCATCGGGCCGGACACGTCTCCGGTGTAGGCGCCCTTGTCGTGCGGTGACAGGTCCTGGGCCCCGTAGCCGATCCGCAGCTTGTCCCCGGCCACCAGGGTCTGCACGCTGCGCAGCGCGGTGAACGGCGGCAGGACCACCACGTCGGCGGCATCGTAGTCGGCGGCGGTGAGCGTGAACGCGAGCTTCTGGACCAGCGCCAGCCCTTCGAAGTGCGTGTTGTGCATCTTCCAGTTGCCGGCGATGAGCGGCTTGCGAGCGGGCGAGCCGCCGGTCATCCCTGCACCCCGAGCGCGCTGAGCCCGGGCAGCGTCCGGCCCTCCAGGTACTCCAGGCTCGCCCCGCCGCCCGTGGAGATGTGCGTGAACGCGTCCTCCGGGAAGCCCAGCTGGCGGACGGCCGCCGCGGAGTCGCCCCCGCCGACCACAGTCAGGCCGCTGACGCGGCTGATCGCCTCGGCCAGGGCCTGGGTTCCGGCGGCGAAGGCCGGGAACTCGAACACGCCGGCCGGCCCGTTCCAGAACACCGTCTTCGCGTCGGAGAGCTTCTGGGCGAACAGGGCCCGGGTCTGCGGGCCCATGTCGAGGCTCTCGCGGTCAGCCGGGAACTCGCTGACCGGCACCACGCGGTGATCCGCGTCCGGGGCGAACCGGTCGGCGGCCACCAGGTCCACCGGCAGGACGACCTCCACCCCCCGCCGGGCCGCCTCGGCCAGTACCTCGGTGACCTGCGGGATCTGGTCGGCTTCCAGGAGGGACTTGCCCACCTCGTAGCCCTGGGCCGCGAGGAACGTGTAGGACATCCCCCCGCAGATGATCAGCCGGTCGGCCCGGCCGAGCAGGTTGGCGATGACCGCCAGCTTGTCCGACGGCTTAGCCCCGCCGAGCACCACCACATAGGGCCGGGGCGGGTCGGAGGTGAGCTGGCGGAGCACCGCGATCTCGGCGATGACCAGGTCCCCGGCGGCGTGCGGGAGCAGCGCGGGCACGTCGTAGACGCTGGCGTGCTTGCGGTGCAGGGCCCCGAAGCCATCACCGACGTACCGGCTGGCCAGCGCGGCGAGCCGGGCGGCGAGCCCGGTCCGCTCGGCGTCGATCTTGCTCGTCTCGGCCGGCTCGAACCGGACGTTCTCCAGCAGGCCGACGTCCCCGTCGCCCAGCCCGGCCGCCAGGGCCGCGGCCGACTCCCCGGCCACGTCCCCGGCCAGGGGGACGGGCTGGCCGAGCAGCTCGCTGAGCCGGGCGGCGACCGGCCGCAGGGACGGGCCGCCCGCGGCCCGGGCGGCGTACGTGTCTCCCTTGGGGCGGCCCAGGTGAGCGCAGATGAGCACCCGCGCACCGCGGCCGGTCAGTGCCCTGATGGTGGGCAGGCTGGCCCGGATCCGCCCGTCATCGGTGATCACGTCGCCGTCCAGCGGGACGTTCAGGTCGGCCCGGAGCAGGACCACCTGCCCGGCCACGTCGAGGTCGTCGATCCGCTTCATCAGAGCTGGGCGCCCACGAGCGCGGTGAGGTCGGCGAGGCGGTTGGCATAGCCCCATTCGTTGTCGTACCAGCCGATGATCTTGACCTGGTCACCGAAGGTCATCGTCAGCGATGAATCGAAGGTGCACGACCACGGGGTGCCGACGATGTCGGAGGACACGATCTTGTCCGCCGTGTAGTGCAGGTAGCCCTTGAGCGTGCCCTCGGCCGCAGCCTTGAACGCCGCGTTGACCTCGTCCTTGGTGACCTCGCGGGACAGCTGGACGACCAGGTCGGTCACGGACCCGTCCGGTACCGGGACCCGCATGGCCATCCCGTCGAACTTGCCCTTCAGCTCGGGCAGGACCAGGGCCGTGGCCTTGGCCGCACCACTGCTGGTCGGGATGATGTTCTGCGCGGCGGCCCGGGCCCGGCGCAGGTCCTTATGCGGGAAGTCCAGGATCACCTGGTCGTTGGTGTAGGCGTGGATGGTGGTCATCAGGCCCTTGACCACACCGAAGTTGTCGTTCAGCACCTTCGCCATCGGGGCCACGCAGTTCGTGGTGCACGAGGCGTTCGAGATGATGTCGTGCTGGGCGGGGTCGTAGGAGCCGTCGTTCACGCCCATCACGATCGTGATGTCCTCGTCGGAGGCGGGCGCGGAGATGATGACCTTCTTCGCTCCGGCCGCGAGGTGCTTGCGCGCGTCCCCGGCCTTGGTGAACCGCCCGGTGGACTCGATGACCACGTCCACCCCGAGGTCCCGCCAGGGCAGCGCGGCGGGGTCCCGCTCGGCGAGCACGCTGACCTTCGTATCGCCCACCAGGATCGCGTCACCGTCCACGCTCACGTCCTGGGCGAGGGTGCCCAGCACCGTGTCGTACTTCAGCAGGTGCGCCAGCGTGGCGGTGTCGGTCAGGTCGTTCGCGGCGACGATCTCGATCTGCTCGGCGCCACCGTGCCCCGTAGCCGAGGCGGCGTGCACGGCCCGCCAGTAGTTCCGCCCGATGCGGCCGAATCCGTTGATGCCCACGCGGATAGTCACGGCTGCGTCTCTCCTCGTCCTTGCTCTCGTCCCGGCTCATGCACGCTGGTCTGCACCCAGCGGAGCGCGTGCTTTCCCGGCTCCGACCCTATCGGACAGCAGAGCCCGCCCGGCCCCGCCACCAGTCCCTGGCCGCTACTGGGTGAGCATCTCCGGCGTGAGGCTGGATTCGGTGTCGGGGACACCGAGATCGCGGGCCCGCTTGTCCGCCATGGCCAGCAGGCGGCGGATCCGCCCGGCGATCGCGTCCTTGGTCAGCGGCGGGCTGGCCAGCTGGCCCAGTTCCTCCAGGCTGGCCTGCCGGTGCTCGATCCGCAGCCGGCCGGCCACGGTCAGGTGCTCGGGCGCCTCGGTGCCCAGGATCTCCAGGGCCCGCTCGACCCGGGCGCCGGCCGCGACCGCGGCCCGGGCGCTGCGCCGCAGGTTGGCGTCGTCGAAGTTGGCCAGCCGGTTGGCGGTGGCCCGGACCTCGCGCCGCATCCGGCGTTCCTCCCAGGCCAGCACGCTGTCGTGGGCGCCCAGCCGGGTCAGCAGCGCGCTGATCGCGTCGCCGTCCCGGACCACGACCCGGTCCACGCCCCGCACCTCGCGGGCCTTGGCGTGGATCTTCAGCCGCCGGGCCGCGCCCACCAGCGCCAGGGCCGCTTCCGGGCCCGGGCAGGTGATCTCCAGGGACATCGAGCGGCCCGGCCCCGTCAGGGAACCGTGGGCCAGGAAGGCGCCGCGCCAGGCGGCCTCGCAGTCGCAGGTGGTGCCCGACACCACCTGCCGGGGCAGCCCGCGGACCGGCCGGCCGTAGTTGTCCACCAGGCCCGTCTGCCGGGCCAGGCTGTCCCCGTCCTTGCGCACCCGGACCACGTACCGGTTCCCCTTGCGCAGCCCGCTCGGGGCCAGCACGATCAGGTCCGAGGAATGGCCGAACACCTCCGCGATGTCCTTGCGCAGCCGCCGTGCGGCCACGCCGGTATCCAGTTCGGCCTCCACCACGATGCGCCCGCTGGCCAGGTGCAGTCCCCCGGCGAACCGCAGCAGCGCGGACACCTCCGCCTTGCGACAGCATGGCTTGAGCACCGTCACGCGGCTGAGCTCGTCTTTGACCAGGCCGGTCATCGCCATCGGCATCATTCCCCCTCGAAAATCTCTGCGAACGCCCCGGCCAGCTGACGCGGGTCGTGGCGTGGTGTTCCATCGCGCATGGCCAGGTCGGCCAGGACCAGCCGGCCACCTAGCAGGCCCGCCGCCTTCTCCAGCTCGGCGGCCGCGCCCCCCGCGGCCCCCCGGTCGGCGAGCACGATGTCAATTTTCAGTTGCGGTGCGTGGTCGGCCAGCACCTCCAGGTGAGTCTGCGGGGAGAATCCCTCCGTCTCGCCGGGCTGGGCGATCAGGTTCAGGGCCACGATCCGCCGGGCCGGCGTGCTGATCAGCGCCTGGGCCAGCTCAGGAACCATCAGGTGGGGCAGGACACTGGTGAACCAGGATCCAGGCCCGAGCACCACCCAGTCGGCGTCCAGGATCGCGGTGACCGCCTCCGGGCAGGCGGGCGGATCCTCCGGGATCAGCGACACCGAACGGACCCGGCCGGTGGTGGACGCGCAGGCGACCTGGCCGCGCACCGTGCTCAGCGCGAGCGGGCGTTCCGGGTCGGCCCCCTGCACCTCGGCCACCAGGTCGAGCGGGACGGACGCCATGGGCAGCACCCGGCCGTACGCCCCGAGCAGGCGGCCCACCCAGTCCAGCCCCTGCACGGTATCGCCGAGCAGCTCCCACAGCGCCACGATCAGCACGTTGCCCACCGCGTGCCCGCCGAGCTCGGCCTCCTCCCCGGTGAACCGGTGCTGGACGACCCGGCTCCAGGTGGTGCCCCAGGCATCGTCACCGCACAGCGCCGCGAGCGCCATCCGCAGGTCACCGGGGGGCAGCACGCCGTACTGGCGGCGCAGCCTGCCGCTGGAGCCCCCGTCGTCGGCCACCGTCACGATCGCGCTGAGCTGCCGGGTCACCCGGCGCAGCGCCGACAGGGCGGCGAACAGGCCGTGGCCGCCGCCGAGCGCGGCCACCTTGGGGTTCAGCGGCCGGACGGAGGGAGCCATGCCCACGTCGGCCTGGCCCGTGGTGGAGGGACTGGAGCTGCGGGCGCCGGGGTCAGCGGGGCCAGCCGTCATTCGCGCCCCAGATCCCGGTGCACGACCTGGACGGCCGGCCCCTTGCCGCTCAGCTGGCTGGCGATCTCCTCGGCGACCGCCACGCTCCGGTGCTTGCCGCCCGTGCAGCCGATGGCCAGCGTGACGAAACGCTTGCCCTCCCGCTCGTAGCCGGCCAGCACCACCCGCAGCGCGGTCAGGTAGGAGTCCAGGAATTCCGCGGCCCCGGGCCGGCTGAGCACGTAGTCACGGACCCGCTCGTCCTGCCCGGTGAGCGGGGCCAGGTCGGCTACCCAGCGGGGGTTGGGCAGGAACCGGCAGTCGGCCACGATGTCGGCGTCGACGGGCAGCCCGTACTTGTAGCCGAAGGACACCACGTTCACCCGCAGCGTGGCCGGGACATCGGCGCTGAACGCGTCGTGCATCCGGGCCCGCAGCTCGTGGACGTTCAGCGCCGAGGTGTCGATGACCAGGTCGGCTTCTTCCCGGACGCCGCGGAGCAGTTCCCGCTCCGCGGCGATACCCTCCACCACCCGGCCCTCCTCCTGCAGGGGATGCGGGCGGCGGACGCTCTCGAACCGGCGGACCAGGGTGTCGTCGGCGGCCTCCAGGAACACGACCCGCGGCCGGACTCCCCGGGCGGCCAGCTCGCCGATGGCCGACTGCAGGTCAGTGGAGAACGCCCGGCTGCGCACGTCCATCACGGCGGCGATCCGCGGCACCGCGCCCATGGCCCGGCGGGCCAGCTCGATCATGGTTGGCAGCAGGCCGGGCGGAATGTTGTCGGCCACGAACCAGTCGAGGTCCTCCAGCGACTTGGCCGCGGTGCTGCGCCCCGCGCCGGACATCCCGGTGATGATCACGATGTCCGGGCCGGGTGCTGCCTCCGCGCGCTCGTCGTGCGCGCTCACCGGCGGCCCGGCCCGTTCGGCGGCGTTCCTGCCGGGTCAGCTGCGCGCCTCATGGCGCCCCCCTCTGCGCCCTGGTCATGCTCCTGGTCGTGCTCCTGCTCCCCGCGGTCAATGCCATTCTGCGCGCTGTTCCCCTGCTGGTCTGCTGGCGGCTCCGGCTCCGGCCGCAGCGCGGCGAGCACTGCGCTCGCGACCCGCGGGCCGATGCCGGGAAGCCCGGCGATCTCGGGCTCAGAGGCGCTGGCGAGCCTGCGCACCGAGCCGAAGTGCCGTAGCAGCGTAGCCCGCCGCGCCGGGCCTAGTCCCGGGACCGAGTCAAGCTCGCTGACAGCCAGGGCCTTTGACCGCTTTGCCCGGTGGTATGTGATCGCGAAGCGGTGCGCCTCGTCACGGACCCGCTGCAGCAGGTACAGGCCCTCGCTGGTCCGGGGCAGGATCACCGGGGAATCCTCACCGGGCAGCCAGACCTCCTCCAGCCGCTTGGCCAGGCCGCAGGCGGCGACGTCGTCGATGCCGAGCTCACCGAGCGCGCGGGCCGCGGCGGCCACCTGGGCCGGGCCGCCGTCGATCACGACCAGGTTGGGCGGGTAGGCGAACTTGCGCTGCCGCGCGGCCTCGGCGGAAACCTCGGGGTCGCCGAGTGAGTCGAGCTCGCCGGTGGCCTCCCGCTCGTCCAGGTAACGGCGGAACCGGCGCAGGATCACCTCGTGGATCGCGGCGACGTCGTCGGTCCCGTCGAGGCCCCGGATGCTGAAGCGGCGGTACTCCCCCTTGCGGGCCAGGCCATCCTCGAAGACGACCATGGACGCGACCACGTGCGTGCCCTGCAGGTTGGAGACGTCGTAGCACTCGATGCGCAGCGGCGCCTCGTCCAGCCCGAGCGCCTCCTGGATCTCGTGCAGGGCCCGGCTGCGGGTGGTCAGGTCGCTGGCCCGCCGGGTCTTGTGCAGGGCCAGCGACTCGGCGGCGTTGCGGGCTACGGTCTCCAGCAGCGCCTTCTTGGGCCCGCGCAGCGGGACCCGGAGCCGGACCGGCCCGCCGCGGCGTTCCGCCAGCCATTCCTCGACCGCCGGCGCGTCCGGCGGGAGTTCCGGTACCAGCACCTCGCGCGGAATGGCCGCGGGCCGGGTGGCCGGGCGGGCGTTTCCCTTCTGCCCCATGGTCCTGCGCCCCGGCGCCTCCTCGGAGCCGTCCGGGATCTGCGTGCCCGGCGCCGGGCCGGCCACCGCGTCGTCGCTGTAGACCTGGCCCAGGAATTGCTCGACCAGCTCCCCCGTGGTCACGTCCTCGACCTTGTCCACCACCCAGCCGCGCTGCCCGCGGACCCGGCCGTCCCGCACGTAGAAGACCTGGACCGCGGCTTCCAGCTGGTCCTCGGTGAGCGCGATGACGTCGCAGTCGGTGCCGTCGCCCAGGACCACGGTCTGCTTCTCCAGGGCCCGCTGCAGCGCCTTGATGTCGTCACGCAGCCGCGCGGCCCGCTCGAACTCCTCGGCCCGGGCGGCCTCGCGCATCTCGGCTTCCAGGCGGCGGATGAACCGGTCGGTCTGCCCGGCCATGAAGTCGCAGAATTCCTCGGCGAGCAGCCGGTGCTCGGCCTCGCTGACCCGGCCCACGCACGGCGCCGAGCACTTGCCGATGTAGCCGAGCAGGCAGGGCCGCCCGATCTGCCCGGCCCGCTTGAACACCCCGGCCGAGCAGGTGCGGACCGGGAACACCCGCAGCAGTGCGTCGACCGTTTCGCGGATTGCCCACGCGTGCGAGTAGGGCCCGAAATAACGAACCCCGCGCCGCTTGGCGCCGCGCATCACCATGACCCGGGGAAAGTCCTCACCCATGGTGACGGCCAGGTAGGGATAGCTCTTGTCGTCGCGGTACCGGACGTTGAACCGCGGGTCGAACTCCTTGATCCAGGAGTACTCCAGCTGGAGCGCCTCGACCTCGGTGGCCACCACGGTCCAGTCGACCTTGGCCGCGGTGCGCACCATGGTCTGGGTCCGCGGGTGCAAGCTGGCGAAATCCGCGAAATAGGAATTCAGCCGCTGCCGGAGATTCTTCGCCTTTCCGACGTAGATGACCCGGCCGTGCGCATCCGAGAACCGGTACACGCCCGGCGACTCGGGGATGGACCCCGGCGCTGGCCGGTAGGACTGCGGATCTGCCACCCAGTAACTCTATTCGCGGTCGCCCGTGGCTGAGCGTGCGGCGAGCGCGGCGCCGCGCGCACCAGCCCGGTCCAGATCGGGCACCAGGACGAAATCGACCAGCTTGGCCTGCTCGGCACGGAGCGTGGTGTTGTCCCGGACACGGCCCAGGAACCATTCGCTGAACGCGGGGTCAGCCTCCACGACGCCGCCCCCGACGAAATAGGTGCCCGGGTCGGTGAACATGGCCGCGATGGAAAACAGCCGGCCGAGCGCCGCCGCCTGCTGCCCGAATATCTTCCGCGCCAGCGGGTCGCCGGCCTCACCATAGCCCCGGACCAGCTTGGCCGCCCGGGACAGTGGCTGGACGTCGGCGAGCCCGTGCCCTTCGTAGCGGGTCAGCCAGTAAGGCAGCAGGTTCTGCTCGATCCCGCACAGGGACGCGAAGCTCTCGACGTCGCCGCGCAGCCCGCAGTTGCAGACCGGCACCGGCTGGCCCTCTTCGAGCAGCCCTTCCAGCGGGATCTGGACGTGGCCGAGTTCACCCGCCATGCCGGCCACCCCGCTGACCACCTGGCCCGCCTCGACCAGGCCGCCGCCCAGCCCGGTGCCGACGATGACCGCCACCGACGAGTGCTGCGGCGCGTCGTCCCCGAACCGCGCGTAGTGCGCGTACAGGGTGGCCGCGTTGGCGTCGTTGGTGTACACGACGGGCAGGCCCAGCCGTTCCGCCAGCGCGGCGCGGATGTTGAAGCCAGCCCAGCCGGGATGGCCGAAGTTGGTGGCGCCCCTGGAGGACAGGATGCCGTCCGCGCTGGCCGGGCCGGGGGTGTCCAGGCCGACCGCGGCCACCGCCGCCCGGTCCACGCCGGTGACGTCCAGGACCTGCTCGAAGGAGGCGGCCAGCGACTCGATGGCCGGGTCCGGCCCCTCGCGGACCCGGCTGGGCAGCTCCAGCATGTGCTCCACCAGGAACTGGCCTGACGGGTCCAGCACCGTGGCGTTGTTCATGGTGCCGCCGTTGTCCAGGCCGACGATGAACGCCTGGGACGAGTTACCCATCCTGAGCCTTTCCTGCCAGTGTCCTGGCGGCAGCGTAGCGCCTATCAGCCCCGGGCTATAGACGCCGGCCCAGTGCACCCGGCCCCGGTGCGCCGGACCGTCGTCTCATTCCGCGAACGCCTCGGCCGGCGGGCAGGCACAGACCAGGTTCCTGTCGCCATACGCCTGGTCGATGCGCCGCACCGGGGGCCAGTACTTGGCCCGCCGGTCACCGGCCATCGGGTAGGCCGCCTCGGCCCGCTCGTACGGGTGCTTCCAGTCGGCCTCGAGCAGCATGGACGCGGTGTGCGGGGCGTTGCGCAGCGGGTTGTCCTGGCTGTCGTACCCGCCGGAGGCGACCATCTCGATCTCACGCCGGATCGCGATCATGGCGTCGCAGAACCGGTCCAGCTCGGCGAGGTCCTCGCTCTCGGTGGGCTCGATCATGAGCGTGCCCGCGACCGGGAACGACATGGTCGGCGCGTGAAATCCATAGTCGATGAGGCGCTTGGCCACGTCTTCGACCGATACCCCGGTCTCCCGGGTGATGGGCCGGATGTCCAGGATGCACTCGTGCGCGACGAGGCCGCCCTGCCCGGTGTAGAGCACCGGGTAGTGCGGGGCCAGCCGGGCGGCCACGTAGTTGGCGGCGAGGATGGCCACCTGGGTGGCCCGGCGCAGCCCGTCAGGTCCCATCATCCGGATATAGGCCCAGGAGATCGGCAGGATCCCCGCCGACCCGTACGGGGCCGCCGCTACCTGGTGGGCGTGCGTTGACCCCTGGGTCGCCCGCTGCGGCAGGAACGGCGCCAGGTGCGCCCGGGCCGCCACCGGGCCCACGCCGGGGCCGCCACCGCCGTGCGGGATGCAGAACGTCTTGTGCAGGTTCAGGTGCGACACGTCCGCGCCGAACCATCCCGGCCGGGCCAGGCCGACCAGGGCGTTCAGGTTCGCGCCGTCCACGTACACCTGCCCGCCCGCCGCGTGCACCGCCTCGCAGACCTGGGTTACGGTCTCCTCGAACACCCCGTTGGTAGACGGGTAGGTCAGCATGATCGCGGCGATCTGCCCGCCCCGGGACTCCAGCTTGGCGTGCAGGTCGGCCAGGTCGATCGCGCCGTCGGGGCCGCACTTGACCACTACGACCCGCAGGCCCGCCAGGACCGCGCTGGCCGCGTTGGTCCCGTGCGCCGACTCGGGGATCAGGCAGATGTCCCGGCCGGCGTCGCCGCGGGAGGCGTGGTAGCCCCGGATGGCCAGCAGGCCGGCCAGCTCACCTTGCGATCCCGCGTTCGGCTGCACCGACACGGCGTCGTACCCGGTGATCTCGGCCAGCCAGCGTTCCAGGTCGCTGATCAGCTCGTCGTACCCGGCGGCCTGCCCGGCCGGCCCGAACGGGTGCAGGTCGGCGAACTCCGGCCAGGTCACCGCCTCCATCTCCGCGGCCGCGTTCAGCTTCATCGTGCACGAGCCGAGCGGGATCATCGAGCGGTCCAGCGCGATATCGAAGTCGGCCAGGCGGCGCAGGTAGCGCAGCATGGCCGTCTCACTCTGGTGCTCGTGGAAGACCGGATGGCCGAGGAACCCCGAACTGCGGGCCAGGCCGGCCGGCAGCACCGGGCCGGACTCGGCCAGCTGGCCCGGCGCCGTGGCGCCGGGCTGCCCGGCGGCCAGCACCGCGGCCACCTCCAGTACCTCGGCGTCCGTGGTGGTCTCATCGCAGGCGATGCCGATCGTGTCCGCGTCGGCCAGCAACAGGGTGTAGCCGGCCTCACGGGCCCGGGCCACGGCCTCCGCTGCGCCGCCCTCCAGGCGCACCCGGATCGTGTCGAAGAACCCGTCCACGGGCGCGTCCAGGCCGCTGGCCCGCAGCGTGGCGGCGAGCCGGGCCGCGCGCCGGTGCACGCTGGCCGCGATCGCGGCCAGGCCGCCGGGGCCGTGGTACACCGCGTACATGGCCGCCATCACGGCCAGCAGCACCTGCGCGGTGCAGATGTTGCTGGTCGCCTTTTCCCGGCGGATGTGCTGCTCGCGGGCCTGCAGCGCGAGCCGGTAGGCCGGCTTGCCCTCCGCGTCCAAAGACACGCCGACCAGGCGGCCGGGCAGCTGCCGGCGCAGCTCGTCGCGGACCGACATGTAGGCCGCGTGCGGGCCGCCGTAGCCCATCGGCACGCCGAACCGCTGCGTGCTGCCGACCGCGATGTCGGCGCCCAGCTCCCCGGGCGGCATCAGCAGGGTCAGGGCCAGCAGGTCGGCGGCGACCGCGGCGAGCGCGCCGCGGCCGTGCGCGGCGTCGATGACCGGGCGCAGGTCCCTGATCTCGCCGCTGGCCCCGGGGTACTGCAGCAGCACCCCGAACAGCTCATCCTCGGGCTGGGCCGCGATCACCTCCGGGGTGACCGCGGCGACCACCAGCTCGATGCCGAGCGGCTCGGCCCGGGTGGCCAGCACGGCCAGGGTCTGCGGCAGGCAGTCCGCGTCGGCCAGGAAGATGCGGCCCCGCCGGGCCGCCCGCCGGGCCAGCGTCATCGCCTCGGCGGCCGCGGTCGCCTCATCCAGCAGGGACGCACCGGCGACCGGCAGCCCGGTCAGGTCCTCGACCAGGGTCTGGAAGGTGAGCAGGGCCTCCAGCCGGCCCTGGGAGATCTCCGGCTGGTAGGGCGTGTAGGCGGTATACCAGGCCGGGTTCTCCAGCACGTTGCGGCGGATCACCGCCGGGGTGTGCGTGCCGTAGTAGCCCAGCCCGATCATGGAACGGGTCACGGTGTTCCGGCCCGCCAGGCGGCGCAGCTCAGCCAGCGCCTCCGCCTCGGACAGCGCAGGCGGCAGGCTCAGCGGCCGCGGGTCCCCGATGCCCGGGCGGCAGGGCCGCCTGGGTCAGCTCGTCGAGCGAGGCGTGGCCGGTGGCCGCGAGCATCCGCTTCTGCTCGGCGGGGGACGGCCCGATGTGACGTGACTCAAAGTTCAGCGATTCCAGGGCCCGTGCATCAAACGCCCGTGCGTGAAAGGCCTGTGGGTCAAAGGCTGGTGCGTCAGAAGTCATCGGAGCCTCCAGAGGGGAGCCGCCAGGCACGTCCATGCCCGGTTGGTCCTCCCCCTCTGTCGCCGCCAGCCTGGTCGCAGGACGCTGGGCCAGCGCATGAACTCCAGAGATGCCTGTCCCGTCCGGTCCTGGGTGCCTGAGAGGTTCCGGGGAGGTTGCCCCTTCGGCGTCCCGCGCTGGCGGCTCGGGATCTCTCCCGGACGGTGTGATCAGCGGTACCGAGCTTACCCGACCCTGTCGCGGCGGCCTGCTGACCCGCCGGCTGGGCTCAGCCGGCCTGCGGGCCTCAGCCGGTCCGGCGGGCCCGCCGCCGGGCCAGTTCGTCCGCGTGCGTGCTGCCGGGGGCGGCCTCCGTGCCGTCCGCGGCCTCGTCAGCCTGCTCGGCGGGCAGGTCAGCCAGGGTCCCGTCGACTTCCTGCCAGATGCGGCCCAGCGCGATGCCGAACACGCCCTGGCCGCCCTGCAGCAGGTCCACCACCTCGTCGGAGGAGGTGCACTCGTAAACGCTGACCCCGTCGCTCATCAGGGTGACTTTGGCCAGGTCGCCGGTGCCCCGGCTGTGCAGGTGGGCCACGGCCGCGCGGATCTGCTGCAGTGAGATGCCCGTGTCCAGCAGCCGCTTCACGACCTTGAGCACGAGGATGTCCCGGAAGCTGTAGAGCCGCGCGGAGCCTGATCCCTGGGCCGCCCGCACGCTGGGCTCGACCAGGCCCGTCCGGGCCCAGTAGTCGAGCTGGCGGTAGGTGATACCCGCAGCCGAGCACGCGGTGGGACCGCGGTAGCCGATTCCTTCTGGCCGGGCGGCGACGTCGTCGCCGAATAGCAGTCCCTGCTCCCCAGCCTGCCGGATCGCCGCACCGCGGACTTCCGGTGAATCGCTGTTACCTTTGGTTACCGCCACGCCTGCCTCCACCCGGGAGTTCGCCACCCTGGGTACTCGTCTCGCACGGTAGGCCGCCAGCGCCAGGTGCGTCAACGATCGCGGGCGGCGCGTCGCTGTGTTAGTCCGGGGGGGCGACCCCCCTGGACCCCCCGCCATCCGCAGCCTCGGCCAGAACCCGCCTGCGGCGGGCCTGGCCTCGGACCGCAGATACGCGGTGGCTTGGGCCCTAACTACAGTTCGGCCCCCCGTCTGGCCTGCTCCGGCCGTCAGGTCGCGCGGCCGAAATCCTCGGGGGTGATGGTGTCGAGAAACTCGCGGAACTTCTCGACCTCGTCTTCCTGCTCGTCCGGGATGGCCACGCCCGCCTCATCGAGGACTTCCTCGCTGGCGTAGATGGCCGCGCCGGTGCGCAGGGCGAGGGCGATGGAATCTGACGGCCTGGCGCTGACTTCCTTCCCGTTCGAGAAGATCAGGTCCGCGAAGAAGATGCCGTCCCGGAGCGCCGTGATGTTCACGGTCTGCAGCTGGACTTCGAGGGCTTCCAGCACATCCCGGAACAGGTCATGGGTGAGCGGGCGCGCCGGGACCATGCCCTGCTGGGCAAAAGCGATCGCGGTTGCCTCGACCGGCCCGATCCAGATCGGCAGGTAACGGTCCCCCTGCGTCTCCTTCAGCAGGACGATGGGCTGGTTCGTGGGCATCTCGACCCGGACGCCGACGACCTCCATCTTCCTCACGGCGGCTCCGTCCTCATACGCGCCTGACGCGCTGCCTTATGCGTGGGCCCTGCGGTGGGCACTCCCTAGCCAACGTACACCCGTGCCGGCCGAAAGTGCGGTGGCGGCCGGCCCGGGCGGGCCGGCGGCAGGCGGCGGGAATCAGCTCCCGGCCAGGCCCGGTCACGCCCCGGACCTGGCCGCGGCCGGGCCGGCGAATCCTGGCTCGTCATACCCCGCACCTCCCAGCCTGGCCTCGGCCTGGGCGGCATGGGCACCCGCCGTGGAATGGGCGGTTCCCGGGGCCCGGGCGGCCCCCGCCACCCCCGTGGCCTGGGCCGCCTGGGCCAGTCCGTCCGTCTCCAGGCCGGCGTCGGCCAGGGCACTACCCATCAGCGAGCCGTGCAACTGCAGGGACAGGGCCGCGATTTCCTGGGCGATCTGCGCGGCCCGTTCGCGTGACCCGGGGTTGCGCTGCCGCCGCGTGGGCGCCACCACCTGCTCGATCAGTGAGGTCTCGCGCTCCACGGCGGCCCGGACGGCGCGCAGGTGCCGCGCCTGGACCCCGTAGCTGCCGAGCGCGACGATGATCCGGGCGGCATCCAGGGCCTCCGGCCCGTACTGCCGTCCTGAGGGCCGGACCAGGCCAAAGTCTTCCAGTTCGGTCAGGTAGCCCTCGTCGATCCCGGCCGCGTCGAGCAGTTCCCGCCGGCTCAGCGGCCGGCGCCGGTGCGGCGGCCCGTCGGGGTCCTCCTTGGCGTCGTCCTCGGCGGCGGCCAGCCGGTCCTTGATCACCCGGAGCGGGAGGTACTCGTCGCGCTGGGCGGTCAGGATGTAGCGCAGCCGTTCGACGTCAGCGGGGCTGAACCGCCGGTACTTGGACGGCGACCGGGCCGGCTGGATGAGCCCCTCGGACTCCAGGAACCGGATCTTGGACACGCTGACGTCCGGGAACTCGCCCCGGAGCTGGGCCAGCACCTCGCCGATGCCGAACGAAGCCCGGGCAGGCTGAGCGTTCATGCCCCTACCTGGGCGCCCCCGCCGCCACGCTCGTACTGGGGCCGCCGCCCGGTCAGGAACACCAGCCGGAACTTGCCGACCTGCACCTCGTCGCCGCCGTTCAGCGGCGCCTCCTCGATCCGCTCCTGGTTGACGTAGGTGCCGTTGAGGCTGCCGACGTCGCGCACGCTGAAACGGTCGCCATGGCGGTAGAACTCGGCGTGCCTGCGCGAGACCGTCACGTCGTCGAGGAAGATGTCGCTGTCCCGGTGCTGGCCGGCCGTGGTGATGTCGTGGTCGAGCAGGAACCGGCTGCCCGCGTTCGGGCCGCGCCTGACCACCAGCAGCGCGGTGCCCGGGGGTAGCTGCTCCTGGCCGGCCTGGTCGGTGAACTCGTCGTAGTCGGCTTCGGGTGCGTCGCCGCCCAGCGAGATGGTCGACGTGGTTTCGCCGGGGCGTTCGGCCCCGCCGCGCGCCAGCATCGTCCCGCAATGCAGGCAAAAACGCGCGTCGTCAGGATTTGCCTGACCGCAGCGTGTGCAGTAGATGCTCGGCATGTCGAGGCCCAGCCTCTCCTCTGCTGGCCATGGGCTCGGGGCGGGGACTACGTCGGACCTGGCCCGTTCCCGGTGCTCGGACAGTGCATGCTCCGTGGACCCGGTCCACGCTACCTGGGCCGCGCCCGGCCGGTCCATGCGCCACGCGCGTCGTCCTGCGGGGGTGAACCGTGCCCACCACCCCCGGCGCCGTCCTGGCCCGGAGGCTGGCTCGGCCCGGCCGGACGTGCCCGGGGTGCTTTCGCGACGTCTCCGCCACATTCTGGCCGCACCTCCGACGCACGCTCCGATGAGGTGGATTGTCTCATGGGTGGCGATGCCCTCGCTGGACACTGAGCTGGCCAGCTTAACGCCCTCACCGATCGCTGACTCGTTAATTGCCTGATCGTGCCGCTCAGCTGCCACGTCGCTCCGTGACGACTCGCGGCTTGCTCTCTGGCCGCTAGGCTACGGCCTCACGACTAGCTCTCTGGCCGCCCGGCTACGGCCTCACGACTAGCTGCCCGGTCGCTCGGCTACGGCCTCACGACTAGCTCCCCGCACGCTCCGCGACGGCGGCCCACTCGTCCAGCAGCGCCTGCGCGGTATCCGCGTCCGCGCCCTCGGCCCACAGGTGGGTCACCGCGTCCGCGGGATCGGGCAGCACCAGGACCCAGCCGCCATCCGGCTCGACGATCCGGACCCCGTCGGTGGTGTCCACGGTCCGGTCCCCGGCGGCCTCCACGACCGTGCGCATCACGCTGCCCTTGGCCGCCCACGGCGTGGGCATGGAGCGCCGCAGCAGGTGCGCGGCCGGGATCCGGGCGTCGATCTGGCTGAGCGACAGGCGGGTCCGGGCGACCAGCCCGAGCAGCCGGGCGAACGCCGCGATGCCGTCCAGGGTCCGGCTGAACTCCGGCACCACGAACCCGCCCCGGCCGTCGCCGCCGAAAATTACATCGTCACCCGCGGTGGCCTCGGTCAGGCCGTGCAGCGAGGTCGGGGTCCAGTCCACGTGCACGCCGTGGAACCGGCACACCTGCTCGGCCACCCGGGTGGTGGTCACCGGCAGCGCCACCCGGCCGGACCGGCGCTCCGCGGCGATGAGGTCCAGCGCGACCAGCAGGGCCCGGTCGTCGCTGATCATCGCGCCCTTGTCGTCCACCAGCATGATCCGCTCGCCGACCTGGTCGAACCGCACCCCGAACGCCGCCCGGGACGAGGCGACCAGCTCGGACAGCCGCTGCATGCCCGCGCGGACCTGGGCCAGGCTCTGCGTGGGGTGGCCCTCGTCCAGCCGGTTATTCACGGTGAGCGCCTCCACCCCCAGCCGGCCGAGCAGGCTGGGCAGCACCAGCGACACCGTGCCGCCTGCGCAGTCCACCACGACCTTCAGCCCGGCCTCGCGCACCCCGGTCAGGTTGACGCTGCGCGCCAGTTCCTGCGTGTAAGACTCCACGACCCGGGACGGGTAGGTGAGCTCGGCGATCTCGCCCGGGAAGGCCCGCCGGTACTCCTGCCGTGAGAAGACCCGTTCCAGCTTGCGCGCGGCCGTCTGGGACAGTTCCGCGCCCCGCTCGTCCAGGAACACGATGTCGATGGACTGCGGGTCACCGGAGGTGGTGCGCAGCGCGACTCCCCCGCTGCACACGCTGCGGGCGGTCTGGAACCGGGCTACCGGCAGCGGCTGCGCCTCCAGGTCCACCACGTTGATGGCGCTGGCGTTCAGCGCGCACTGCACCGCCCGCTTGAGCGCCCGCGCGGCGCGCGACACGTCCCGGGAGGTGGTGACCATGGACCCCTTCTTCAGGGTGGTCGCGTAGGCGCTGGTCAGCCGCACGCACAGCTCGGGGGTGATCTCCACGTTGACCAGGCCGGACACGCCGCGCGGCCCGAACAGGGTGCGCTGGCCGCGGGATTCCCAGATGACGCTGGTGTTCACCACCGCGCCCGCCTCGATGGTCTTGAACGGGTAGACCTTGACGCCCGCGGAGAGGTAGGCCTCCGGCTCGATCACGCACTCGTCGCCGACCACCGCACCTTCCTCGATGCGTGCGGAGGGCATCACGTCAGAGTTCTTGCCGATGACGCAGCCGCGCAGGGTAACGCCCTGGCCCACGTAGACGTTGTTGTGCACCACGGCGCGGTGCAGGAACGCACCCTCCTTGACCACCACGTTGCTGCCCAGCACGGTGAACTCGCGCAGTTCCGCGCCCGCCTCGACCTTGGCGTAGTCACCGATGCAGACCGGGCCGGACAGCAGGGCGTCCGGGTCCACCTCGGCGCCCTCGGCCACCCAGACCCCCGGTGACACCTCGAACCCGTCTATCTCGGTGTCGACCCGGCCGGACAGCACGTCGGCCTGGGCCTTCAGGTAGCTCTCGTGCGTGCCGACGTCCTCCCAGTAGCCGTCCGCGATCCAGCCGAACAGCGGCGCCCCGCGCTTGAGCAGGGCCGGGAACACGTCAGCGGACCAGTCCACCGACTCCCCGGGCGCCACCTCAGCCAGCACCTCGGGCTCCATCACGTAGATGCCGGTGTTGACCGTGTCCGAGAACACCTGCCCCCAGGTGGGCTTCTCCAGGAACCGCTGGATCCTGCCGTCCTCGCCGACGATGATGATGCCGAACTCCAGCGGGTTGGGCACCCGGGTGAGCCCCACGGTGACCAGGGCACCGTTTTCCTTGTGCGCGCGGACCATGGCGGTCAGGTCGATATCGGTCAGCGCATCCCCGGAAATCACCAGGAACGGCTCGTCCCGCAGCGCGTCCTCGGCGTTCTTCACACTGCCCGCGGTGCCGAGCGGGGCCTCCTCCGTGGCGTACTGGAGGCTCATCCCCACGTCCTCGCCGTCGCCGAAGTAGTTGCGCACCAGCGAGGCGAGGAACTGGACGGTGACCACCGTCTCGTCGAAGCCGTGCCGCTTCAGCAGCCGCAGCACGTGCTCCATGATCGGCTTGTTGCACACGGGCAGCAGCGGCTTGGGCTGATTGGCGGTCATCGGGCGCAGCCGGGTGCCCTCTCCGCCGGCCATCACGACGGCCTTCACCGGTAGCGGGCCTCCTTCACCATTGTCCGGGCGAGCTTCCCTCGTCCCCGCGTCCATTCCGGCCTGCGGATCGGCCCAGTGATTCGAGCCCAGTGCTTATAGCAGGGGTTCCTCCATCATGACGGGCGGCTCGCGGCGGGCCAACGCCGCTACCTGGTTAGTCATCCGGTTGTCCCGGTTCGGCCACCTCGCCGCCGCCGGCGGTGAGCCGCCAGGCCTGGATCAGGTACACCCCGGCCGCGCACCAGTACAGGGCGGTGCCCCAGATCACGAACGCCCAGCCGACCACCTTGGCCACCTGGGCGGCGTCGCCGGCGTACGCGCCCAGGAGGAGCAGCGGGAACGCGTAGAACAGGCACAGCGTGGCGGCCTTGCCCACGAAGCTGACCTGCAATGGCTCCCAGCCCCGGGTGCGCAGCCGGAGCAAGGCCACGGCGAGCACCAATTCCCGGCCGACCAGCACTCCCACCAGCCACCACGGGATCAGGGCGCGGATGGCCAGCCCGATGAGCATGACGCCGATGTACAGCCGGTCCGCGGTGGGGTCGAGCAGCTGCCCGAGCCGGCTCTCCTGATGCAGGGCCCGGGCCAGCTTCCCGTCCAGCCAGTCCGACGCCGCCGCGGCGATCAGCAGGATGACGGCCCAGCCGTCCGCGTGCGGGCCGAGCACCAGCCACAAGAACACCGGGACACCGAGCAGCCGCGCGATGCTGATCACGTTCGGCACGGTCCAGATCCGGTCCGGCAGCCGGTCCGGGTCTGGCGCCCGCGTGGTCACGCCCGCGGCCGGACCGCCTGAACCGGCCCATTCCCCCTCCGCCGCAGCATCAGGAGCACGGCTGCCCGGGACACCGCTGTTCGGGGCACTGCTGTTACCGGCCACGGCGCGGGCCCCCTTGTTCGTGGTGCACACCCGTGGCCGACCCTACCCGGAACCGTCCGCCCCGCCTGCGGCCAGGCTGGCCGCCTTGGCCGTCAGGTAGTGCTGTTCGCGCAGGTTCGCGGTGCCCGCCGCCGCGATCCTGAACTCGGCGGCCGCACCGGCACCGTCTCCGGCCAGCTCGAGCAGGTGACCGCGGACCGCATGGAACCGGTGATGGCCGCCGAGCCGGCCCCGGACCCCGTCGAGCACGGCCAGGCCAGCCGCCGGGCCTTCCGCCATGGCCGCGGCCACCGCCCGGTTGAGCGTCACCATCGGGTTCCCGGTCATCCGCTCCAGCCGGCCGTACAGGGACAGGATCTGCGGCCAGCCCGTCTCGGCGTGGCTGGGTGCCTGGTCGTGCACGGCCGCGATCGCCGCCTGCAGCTGGTATTCCCCCGGCTCTCCCTTTCCCGGCTGGCCCTGCCGGAGCGCCCCGGTGATGAGGGACGTCCCCTCGGTGATCAGCGGCCGGTCCCACCGGCCGCGCTCCTGCTCGGCCAGCGGGATCAGCTCGCCGCCGGGGCCGGTGCGGGCGGGCCGCCGCGCGTCGGTGAGCAGCATCAGGGCCAGCAGCCCGGTCACCTCGGGATCACCGGGCAGGCTGGCGTGCAGCGCCCGGGCCAGCCGGATCGCCTCGCCGGACAGGTCGCTGCGGGCCAGGTCGGGGCCGCTGCTGGTGGCGTACCCCTCGTTGAACAGCAGGTACAGGACGTGCAGCACGGACCGGAGCCGGCCCGCCCGCTGGTCCGGCGGCGGCAGCGTGAACCGCTCGCCGGAGGCTTTCAGGGTGGCCTTGGCCCGGCTGATCCGCTGGGCCATGGTCGACTCCGGCACCAGGAACGCGGCGGCGATCTCCCTGGTGGTCAGGCCGCCCACCGCGCGCAGCGTGAGCGGGATGGCCGACCCCGGAGTGAGCGACGGGTGGCAGCACATGAACATGAGGATCAGCGTGTCGTCCCGGGCATCGTCGTCTTCCCCCGGCACCGGGCCGGCCGGGGTGGCCAGCGACCACGAGGCGGCCAGCGCCTCCCGCCGGCGCCGGGCGTCCTCGCTGCGGTACTGGTCGGTCATCCGCCGCGCAGCCACCCGGATCAGCCACCCGAGCGGGTGGTCCGGCGTCCCGTCCGCGGGCCAGTGGGTGGCCGCGGCCAGCAGCGCTTCCTGGACGGCGTCCTCGGCTGCGGCGAAGTCCCCGGAGCGGCGGGCCACCGCCCCGAGGGCCTGCGGCGCCAGCTCCCGCAGCAGGCTCTCGGTGCTCATGGCCCGGCTCATCTCCGCATCGCTTACCTCACGGGGCCTCACATCTCGGGGTCCGGGGCGCTGAGCACCTGGCGGACCTCGATGGGCTGCTGGATCGGTATCCCGCCCGGACCCGGTGCGGCGGAGGCCTGCGCCGCGATCTCGATGGCCCGCCCAGCCGTCTCCACGTCCACCAGCCGGTATCCGGCCAGCAGTTCCTTGGACTCCGGGAACGGCCCGTCGGTGATCACTGGCACCCCGGCCCCGTCGGACACGACCCGCTGGGCCTGCTCGGGACCCGCCAGCCCCTGGGCATCCACCAGCTCGCCCCGCTCGACGAGCTCACGGTTGAGCACCTGCTGGAACTCGATGTGCGCCCGGATATCCGCGGGTGACCACTCCGTCATCGGCGGGCAATCCGACCCCACCGGCCCGTAATTCTGCAGCAGCATGAATCGCATTAGTTCATCCTCCCTGGTCAGGCGGCGCCACGATAGCGCCTCAGCCTGGTGACGGAGCTGGCGCCGGGGTTCTCGACATGGCCAGGGCCGCCAGCTGCGGATACCCGGCGCTGCCGTGAGTGATCCGGCCAAGAGCGGGTAGTGGAGCCGCAACTGCACATGCCCGATACAGAGGAGCAGATGATGCTCACACTGACCGACAGTGCCGTGACGGCGATCCGCAACCTCACCGCACAGCCTGAACTTCCGGACGAGACCGGCCTGCGCATCATGTCGCAGGACGAGGGCGGCCCGGCGTTCCAGGTGACCCTGGCCGAAAGCCCGACCGACGGCGACCAGGTAATAGAGACCGAAGGGGCCCGCGTCTTCCTGGAGCCAGGCGCAGCGGTGGCCCTGGACGACAAATCGCTCGACGCTCAGGTCGATGACGAGGGGACCGTGGCCTTCACCCTCGCGGAGCGGGCCGTCTGAGCACCGTGCGGGGGGCGCAGCCTGCCCCGCCGCGCTGAAGACAGCCCGCGTCCCGGCGCTCGCCGGGACGCGGGCTGTCCTGCTTTCCGGGCCGCGGGCAGCACGCGCCCTCGATAGCGCATCGCCGGGTGGCTTAGGGTCGGTTTGACCTGGGAATGGACTCCCCTGCCGACGTTCACGGGGGCGTCCGGGGAAGCGACGGGGCGGCGGGGCTTTGGGCGTCACCAGGGGACTCGAGACTCTGTTCGCCGTAGCGCTGGTGGCGGCGCTGGCACCGCTGGTGGTCGCGATACTGCCCGGGCCGCGCATCCCGCAGGTGGTCATCTTCCTGCTCGGCGGGGTGCTGATCGGCCCGCACGTCCTGGGGCTGGCCAACACCGCCAGCATCACCCTGCTGTCCAACATCGGCCTGGGCTTCCTGTTCCTGCTGGCCGGGTACGAGCTGGATCCGCGGCTGCTCCGGCAGCGGCCGGGACGGCTGGCGCTGGCCGGCTGGGCGGTGACGGCGGTGCTGGCCGTCGGGGTGGTGGCCGCGCTGGGCTCCACCGGGTACATCCATGACTTCGTGCCGGTCGGGCTGGCTCTCACCACCACCGCGCTCGGTACCCTGCTGCCGATCCTGCAGGACAACCACATGCTGGGCGGGAAGTTCGGTGCCTACGTGCTGGCCGCCGGGGCGGTGGGGGAACTCCTGCCTACCATCGCGATCTCGGTGTTCCTCACCCAGCATGATCATTTCGCCGCGCTGGCCTCGGTGGCCCTGGTCGGGGTGCTGGCCCTCGGCCTGAGCTTCCTGCCCCGGGTGACCAGGTACCGCCGGCTGCGCGGCATCATCAGCGAGGGCCAGGATTCGACCGGCCAGACCACCCTGCGCTGGACCACGGTGCTGCTGTTCCTGCTGCTCACGATCGCCAGCCGGTTCGGCCTGGACGTGGTGCTCGGGGCCCTGATGGCCGGCATCGTGCTGCGCGGCTGGACCCGCCAGATGAACATGGACACCACCGGGCTCGAGAGCAAGTTCGACGCGGTGGGTTACGGCATCTTCATCCCCATCTTTTTCGTCGCCTCGGGAATGACCCTGGATCTGAAGGCCATCAGCCACGATCCGTTGCGGGTAGTGCTCTTCTTCCTGCTGCTGCTGGTGGTCCGGGGCCTGCCGTCACTGCTCATCTACCGGCGGGTGCTGTCCCTGCGGCACCGGGCCCAGATGACGTTCATCACCGCAACCACGATGCCCCTGCTGATAGCGCTGGCCGAGATCGGCAAGCGTGACGGCGTGATGCTGCCCGCCACCTCTGCGGCCCTGGTCGGCGCGGGAGTGCTGTCGGTGCTGATCTACCCGCCCATCGCGGTGGCCCTGGGCCGGGGCGACCGGTCCAGGAAGCAGGCCGGGGCCGACGTGGCTGGCCAGGAGGGCGGGGAACTCGCCGCCAGTGGTTAGAGTGGGGCGGGCCAGCGGCTGGTTCCCCACCGGACCTAGGGTGCCTGCCAGAGGGTCGCGATGCCCTGCCCGACCCCGATGCACATAGCGGCGGCGCCCCGGGACCCGCCACGGCGCCGCAGCTCGTGCAGCAGCGTGGTGGTGATCCGGGCCCCCGAGCAGCCCAGCGGGTGGCCGATGGCGATCGCGCCGCCGTTCACGTTGACCCGCTCCGGGTCGAGCTTGAGCTCGTCCCCCACGGCCACGGCCTGGGCCGCGAACGCCTCGTTGAGCTCGACCAGGTCGAGGCTCCCCAGGTCCCAGCCAGCCCGGCCCAGGACCTTGCCCATGGCCGGCACCGGCCCGATGCCCATGTAGTCCGGGTGGACCCCGGCCGCCGCGGTGCCCTGGTACCGGGCCAGCGGGCTCACCCCGCCGGCCAGGACCCGCTCCGAGACGAGCAGCACGCCCGCCGCGCCGTCGTTCAGCGGTGAGGAGTTGCCGCCGGTGACGGTACCGCCCTTGCGGAACGCGGGCCGCTTGGCCGCGAGCTCTTCCAGGGTCAGCCCGGGCCGGATGCCCTCGTCCTGCCCGACCTGGCCGGCCGCGGTCGGCACCGGCACGATCTCGTCGTCGAACCGCCCCGCCTCCCGGGCCGCACCGGCCCGCTGGTGACTGCGCAGCGCGAACTCGTCCTGCCGCTCCCGGCTCACCCCGTACCGCTCGGCCACGTTCTCCGCCGTCTCGCCCAGGGTGATCGGCGGGTAGAGCTCCTGCATCAGCGGGCTGACCAGCCGCCAGCCCAGCCGGGTGTCGGCGACCCCGGCTTCGCGGGGAAACGGCTCGCTGGCCCGGGGCAGCACGAACGGCGCCCGCGTCATGGACTCGGCCCCGCCGGCCAGCATGATGTCGGCCTCCCCCGCCGCGATGGCCCGCGCCGCGCTGGCGATGGCCTCCATGCCGGATCCGCAGAGCCGGTTGACGGTCGCGCCGGGCACCTCGACGGGGAGGCCCGCCAGCAGCACGCCCATCCGGGCGACGTTCCGGTTGTCCTCACCGGCCTGGTTGGCCGCGCCCCAGTACACGTCGTCGATCCGGGCCGGGTCGAGCCAGTCGTTGCGGGCCAGCAGGGCTTTGATCACTTCAGCGGTCAGGTGGTCGGGCCGGACCGAGGCCAGTGCGCCCTTGATCTTGCCGACCGGGGTCCGGCACGCGTCTACCGCGAACACTGCCGTCATGTCTGCCACCCTGCCCTTGCCCTCTGCCCCGGGGACGGGCGTGCGCGCCGCCTCCTCGAGGCTACCCGCGAAGCGCACAGATATCCGTATGGCGCACCTCACAGACCGGTGGGGCCAGCGGGCAGGGACGGATGTCACCTGCTCAGCGGACCGGGGCGCCCCGGCTGACCGCGCGGGCCGCGGGCGCCCAGGGCGCCTGGACGCTCAGCCGGATGGCCGTGCTGCTCCCGGCCAGGGCGAGCGCGGCCTGGTAGCCGGCGGGCGCCGGCAGCGAGATGAGCGAGGTGCCGTGCACCGGGGTGGCGGGCACCAGCTGATCCGGGCCGCCGGGCCCGGCCAGGCCGTTCGGCGCGCCGGGCCGGCCAAGCACCGGGAACCCGCCGACCTCGTGGCCGATGCCTTCCCCGGTGCACTTGAGCACCGCCTCGGACCGCACCCACCACCGGATGACCAGGTCGTGCCGTCCCGCCTCGCTGAGCGAGCGGCCCCACTCCGCGTCGGCCGCGTTCATGTCGGCCGACATCGAGCAGACGCATCCGGTCGGCTGCTGCTCCACGTCCACGCCGACCTGCTGGCTGGCCACGGCGATCAGCACCGCGTCACCGCTGTGCGCGAGGGAGAAGTGCAGCCCGAACCGCAGCGGCAGCGCCGGGCGGCCGGTCGGCTTGCCGCACCGCGGGCACGGCTCGCGGTGGAAGACCAGGCTCGACGGCGGGAAATCCAGGTAACCGGACACCACCCGGCGCAGCATGACGTGGGCCGCGGTGTACCGCCGCCGGTCAGCGCGGAACGCGAACGCCGCCGCCCGCTTGTGCTCCTCCAGGCTGAGCTCGGCCAGCTCGGCGCGGCCCACGCTGACTGAGGTGATATCGAGCCACCACACGTCCGCACTTCCCGCGGACGGAACCGTGAGCATCAGCCGCTCCCGCCATGAAGCTCACGGCGGGCCGCCGGATGACGTTTCTCCATGCTGATGCCTGCCGCCTCGAATCCGAATACCCCGCGCGGGCCAAGGTTCCTGGCGTGAACCATACCGCGCCCGGCCCCGACCACGTGATCTTCCCCAATTGCGCTTTAGCGCTATTTCTCCGGAACGCCTACCGGAACCGACAGGGACAGGGCGAACCGGCCTTCCGGGTCGGTCCACCAGGACCCCATCGCGAACCCCGCGGCGGCCAGCTCGGCCGCCACCCCGGCCCGCCGGAACTTGGCCGACACCTCGGTCCGCAGCTGCTCCCCCGCCTCGAACCGCACGGTCAGCCCGATGCCGGGCAGCTGCACCACCTGGTCCTCCGCCGAGCGCAGCCGCATCTCGATCCACTCGGCCTGCGGGTCCCACACGGCCATGTGATCGAAGGCGTCCGGGTCGAAGTCCGCGCCCAGCTCCGCGTTGAGCACGGACAGCACGTTCTTGTTGAACGCGGCGGTCACCCCGGCGGCGTCGTCGTAGGCGTCCAGCAGCACCGCCGGGTCCTTCACCAGGTCGGTGCCGAGCAGCAGGGCGTCGCCGTCGCGCAGGCCCGCGCGCAGCCGGGCCAGGAACGCGGCCCGTTCGGGGGGCAGCAGGTTGCCGATGGTGCTGCCCAGGAAGGCAACCAGGCGGGGCCCGTCGGGCGCGGGCAGGCCCAGCCGGGCCTCGAAGTCCGAGACCACCGCGTTCACGGTCAGTCCCGGGTAGCTGGCCAGGACCCGGTGCGCGGCCCCGACCAGCGCGCTCTCGCTGACGTCCACCGGCACGTAGCTGCGCAGCGAGCCCGCGTCGCGCAGCGCGTCGAGCAGCAGCCGGGTCTTCTCCGAGGAGCCGGAGCCCAGTTCCACCAGGGCGCTGGCCCCGGTCGCCGCCGCGATCCCGGGCGCCACGGCGGCCAGGATCGAGCGCTCGGCCCGGGTCGGGTAGTACTCCGGCAGCAGGGTGATCTTCTCGAACAGCTCGCTGCCCCGCTCGTCATAGAACCACTTGGGCGGGAGGGTCTTCGGCACCGCGGTGAGGCCCGCCCGCGCGTCCGCGCGCAGCGCGTCGGCCAGGAAGCCGTCCGGCAGGAGCCTCTCGACATGGAGCTGGTTCATCATCCCCGTCCCTTCCCTGGTCCGTCCTTGGCCAGTTCCGTCGTTGGCTGGGTGTGCGGGTGTCTGGTGTGCTGGTTGCCCGTGCGGCGGATGCCCGTGATGCGGGGCTCAGCCGGCGGGCTTGAGCGGGCTGGCGTCCACCACGCCAGGCCGCGCGGTCAGCACCGTGCGGTCCGGCACGGTGCTCCAGCCCGGCCCGTCATCAAAGGGCTCGGAGGCCACCACGACCTGGCCTGGCGGGCAGCGGTAGCAGAGCGTGTCACCCGCGGCGGTGGCGGCGATCGTCCTCCCGTCGGTGAGCAGGAAGTTGAACCGGCCGGTGATCCCGGCGGCGTCGAGGTCGCCGACCGTGCCGGCCAGCGCGTCAGCCGGGCCTTCCCCCGCCCGCAGCCGGCCGAGCACGAGCGCCCAGGCCAGCGCCGAATCGGTGCGCGCCTCGAGGGCGAGGAGGTCGGCGGCAGGCAGGGTGGCGGCCAGCCCGGCCGTGGCGGCGGGCCAGCCGTCGAGCCTGCCGTTGTGGCTGAACAGCCACGGCCCCGCGGCGTACGGGGCGGCCGCAGCCTCGCCCTGGGCGGTGCCATCGGTCGCCGAGCGGACGGCGGCCAGCAGCGCCCGGGTCCTGGTCACCCGGGCCAGGTCGGCGAAGGACGCGTCGCCCCACATCGGCACCGCGCGCCGGTAGCGGGCCGGGACCGGGTCACCGTCGGCGTACCAGCCCACCCCGAACCCGTCGGCGTTGACCGTCCCGTGTTTCTGCTGGCGCGGCGCCCAGGACTGCCGGAGCAGCCCGTACGGCGGGTCGGTGAGCACCGACTGCAAGGTGGCCTGCGGTCCCAGGTAGGCCAGATGGCGGCACATCCGGTGGCGTCACTCCCCGCCCGGATGGTCCGCCGCGGCCCCGGGTGCCCCGGCCCCGCGGGCGCCATCCCCGGGAACGCCGTCCTCGGGGCCGCCGTCCCGGGCGGTCCGGAAACCGGCGAAGATCTGCCGCCGGACCGGGTAGTCCCAGTTCCGGAAGGTGCCCCGGCAGGCCACCGGCCCCACCGCGAACGAGCCGCCGCGCATCACCTTGTACTCGGGCCCGAAGAAGACCTCGGAGTACTCGCGGTACGGCCAGGCGCGGAAACCCGGGTAGGGCAGGAAGTCGCTGCTGGTCCACTCCCATACGTCCCCGATGAGCTGCCGTGCGCCACACGGCGCGGCGCCCCCGGGGTAGCTGCCCGCGGGGGCGGGCTGGAGGTACTGCTGGCCCAGGTTGGCCCGGTCCGCGGACGGGTCCTCGTCGCCCCAGGGGAACCGCCGGGACCGCCCGGTGGCCGGGTCGAACCGGGCCGCCTTCTCCCACTCCGCCTCGGTCGGCAGCCGCCGCCCGGCCCAGCGGGCGTAGGCATCCGCCTCGAACCAGCACACGTGCATCACCGGCTCCGCGGGCGGCACCGGCTCGGTGACCCCGAACCGGTCGCGGATCCAGCCGCCCGCATCGCGGCGCCAGTACAGCGGCGCGGTCAGGCCGGCCCGCTGCCGGTGATCCCAGCCCTCCGGGGTCCACCAGCGCGGGTCGTCGTACCCGCCGGCGGCGATGAACTCCTGGTAGGCGGCGTTGCTGACCGGCGTGGTGTCCAGGTAGAAGGAGGGCAGGTTGACCTGGTGCGCGGGCCGTTCGTTGTCCAGGGACCACGGCTCGGTCGAGGTGCCCAGGGTGAACGGGCCGCCGGCCACGAGCACCTCGCCCGGCAGCCGCCGGGCGTCCGGCGGCGGCGGGCCGGGCGGTGCCGCGGTGAGCGCGGCCACCCCCCTGCGCAGCTGATGGGTGATCAGCATGGTCTCGTCGTGCTGCTGCTCGTGCTGGGCCACCATGCCGTACGCGAAGCCGTCGGTGAGCAGCGGTGCGCCGCTGAACCGGGCCGATTCCAGCAGGTCCATGACCCGGCCGCGGACCTCGCGGGCGTACGAACGGGCCTCCCTGGGTGGCAGCAGGGGCAGCGTGGGCCGGGTGGCCCGCGGGTGCTCGAACGCGTCGTAGAGCGGGTCGATCTCGGGGTGCATCGGCTCGCGGCCGCCCACATTACGCAGCAGCCAGAGCTCTTCCTGGTTGGCGATGTGCGCCAGGTCCCAGACCAGCGGGGACATCAGCGGGGAGTGCTGGCGGACCAGGTCAGTGTCATCCACGGACTCGGTGAGCAGCCGGGTACGTTCCCGGGCCGTGAGCAGGTTCCCGGCGATCACCTCCCGCAGCTCCTCCACTCCGCCGCCGGCCAGCGGGCGCGGTGCGGGGGTGGCGGGCCTTGATGTCATGAGGACTCCTCCAGACAGGCGTCGGGGTTGCAGGGATCAAACGGGA
This sequence comes from uncultured Actinomycetes bacterium, assembly GCA_963718305.1. Lineage (GTDB taxonomy): Bacteria > Actinomycetota > Actinomycetes > Streptosporangiales > Streptosporangiaceae > RYN-230. The sequence goes on along the minus strand of CAVQZG010000012.1, from coordinate 65,817 downwards.
GACGGTCATACGGGTAGCGGGCCGCGGCGCGGGCCCCGTCGAGCCGGTCGTCCGCGGGGCACCGGCCGCGTAGCACGTAGCGGTCGGCGAATGCGGTGACCGCGTCGCGGATCTCGGCCGGGGCGCCAAGCCGGCCGAGTGCCGCGTCGGCGGCGGCGAAGCATTCCCGGCTGGCCGCAGCCAGCTGCGGGTCGGCCTGGCCGAGACGGGCCGCGCGCAGCAGCAGGTCGCCGGGGCGGCAGTCCTTTTGCAGCGGCTCCACCACGGCCATCGCGGCCTGCGCGGCGACCGGGTCGTCGAGCAGGGCGGACACCACCGCGGTCGGCACGATCCAGCCGTCACCCGGCTGGGCGTCGATCACCCGGAGCTCCAGGTGCCCGCGCGGCCGGACCGGCGGGAACAGGGTGGACATGTGATAGTTCAGGTCGTCGGCGGTGGGCGGCGGCCCGACAGCGCCGCGCACCCAGTCCCGGAACGTGAGGCCGGACGGCGCCGTCCAGCGCCGGGATCCGGGATCACGCAGCACCATGACCTGGGCGTCGAGCACGTAGCTCACCCACGCGGTCCGCGGATCGGTGTCCTCCGGCCAGCCGCGGCCCCGGTCGGCTGACCCCGGCTCCACTTCCTCCGGGGCCCGGGTCCGGCTGGGATCGAGCCGGGACCACACCGCCTGCCGGGTTGACTTCCATCCGGACATCCGGCCGTCCTGGAACGGGGAGTTCGCGAATGAGGCCACCAGCACCGGGCCCAGCCCGTGCAGGAGATGCCAGCGCCACCGGAACCCCGAGGGGCCGCCCTGCTCCTGCCCGGCGTCCACGCACACCTGGACGGAGGCGGTGCTGCACATCATGACCCGGCCCCAGGGGCCGCTGCGGTCGAAGAATTCTTCCATCGCCGCGTAGCGCGGAAGGTCGAGGACGCGGCGCGGGGGTCTAAGAGGATCGAGGCCGTGCCCGGCGAGGCTGAGGCCCGCCGGCGCGATGGCCTGGCGAACGGCCGTAAGGTCGCTGCGGGCCGCCGCCACGCAGCCGCCCAGGCCGGAGGCGGGCGCGGAACTTAGCTCGACCTGGCCGCCGGGCTCGGTGGTGAGCCGGCCCCGGCCAGGGAGCGCCCCGGGCTCGTCCAGGCGGGCGAGGGCGGCGGCCACTCGCCGCTGGTCCACAGGGAGAGCAGGGTCACGGCCGTCACAGACCAGCCATTCCAGCTCTACCCCGACCCGCCCAGGCGGGCCGGTCTTGAAGGCGATCCCGTGCGCCTGGGCCTCCGCGTCGTCTTCCGTGAGCGGTGGGCCAGACGAGCAGGCAGCATTGCCACGCTTAGAGGTCATCGATTACCCCGTCCGTGTCGGTTGTGCCAGGCACGTCTTAGGAAACCCCGTCTACGTCGCTGCAATTCCACCCTGTCATACCCTGAGACCCCGGGCCGAGGCGCCCCGGACCGACGCACCCCAGTGGAGGCGGGATGACCGCGCATGAGGTGGATGTCGTCGTCCTGGGCATGGGCCCGGGGGGTGAGGACGCCGCCGGGCGGCTCGCCACGGCCGGCCTGTCGGTCGCCGGCGTGGAGGACCGGCTGGTCGGCGGCGAGTGCCCGTACTGGGGCTGCATCCCGTCCAAAATGATGATCCGCGCCGCCAACCTGCTGGCTGAGGGACGCCGGGTCCCGGGCCTGGCCGGCCGGTCTGAGATCTACCCGGACTGGGCCCCGGTAGCCCACCGGATCAGGAAAGAAGCCACCGACAACTGGGACGACAAGGTCGCAGTCGACCGGTTCACCAGCAAGGGCGGCACCCTGTTCCGGGGGCATGGCACGATCACCGGGCCGGGCGAGGTCACCGTCGGCGGCGACGTGCTCCGGGCCCGGCGGGCGATCATCATCAACACCGGCACCCACCCGTTCGTGCCGCCCATCGACGGCCTGGCGGGCACCCCGTACTGGACCAACCGGGAGGCCATCGAGGCCACCGAGGTCCCGGGGTCCCTGGTCGTCCTCGGCGGCGGATTTATCGGCGCGGAACTTTCCCAGGTTTTTGCCCGATTCGGGGCCCGGGTTACCGTGATCGAGGACTCCGGCCGGCTGCTGCCGCCGGAGGAACCTGAGGCGGGCGCCCTGCTGGCTGAGGTCTTCGGCCGGGAGGGCATCGACGTCCGCACCGGCACCACGGCCCAGGCCGTCCGCCACGACGGCACGGCCTTCACCCTGGCCCTGTCCGACGGCACCGAGGTGACCGGGGACGCGCTGCTCGTCGCGACCGCGAGGCGGACCGACCTGCCGGGGATCGGCGCAGGCGTCGTGGGCGTGGACGAGAGCGCCCACACCATCCCGGTGGATGACCACCTGCGGGCCGCACCCGGCGTGTGGGCGGTCGGCGATATCACCGGCCATGGCGCGTTCACCCACATGTCCATGTACCAGGCGAACATCGTCGTGGCCGACATTCTCGGCGAGCAGGTCTCCCCCGCCGAATACCACGCGGTGCCCCGGGTGACCTTCACCGACCCGGAGATCGGGTCGGTCGGGCTGAGCGAGGCCCAGGCCCTGGAGCGCGGCCTTACCGTGCGGGCCAGCTGCTATCCGGTGCCCAAGTCCACCCGGGGCTGGATTCACCAGGCGGGCAACGACGGCTTCATCAAGCTGGTCGCCGACGCGGGCCGGGGCGTCCTGGTCGGGGCCACCTCGGCCGGCCCGACCGGGGGCGAGGTGCTCAGCATGCTCACCCTGGCCGTGCACGCCCGGGTGCCGGTCCGCCGGCTGCGCGAGATGATCTACGCCTACCCCACGTTCCACCGGGCCATTGAGTCGGCCCTGCAGGAGCTGGCCCTTTAGCCCGGAGACGAGCCCGGCATCCCCCGGGGGTGCAGGCCCTGCTCGTCCGCCACCAGGCGGAGGAGGCTGACCAGCTGGGCCCGCTGCGCCTCGGTCAGCCCGGCGCCCAGCTCCGCCTCATGCTCGGCGGTGACCGCCCGGACCTGATCGACCGTGACCCGGCCCTGGCCGGTCAGGTAGAGCGCGTGCGAGCGGCGGTCGGCGGGGTTGCGCCTGCGCTCGACCAGGCCGAGCTTTTCCAGCTCGTCCACCAGGAAGACCATCCGGGTGGCGTTCACCCCGATCCTCTCGGCCAGGGCCTGCTGGGACTGGCCCTCGTTCGCGGCCAGCCGGAGGAGCATCCCGGCGTGCCGCTGCTCCAGGCCCAGCGGGGCCAGCCGCTCACCGAACCGCCGGGCCCCGTGCAGGCCCAGCTGGACGAGCAGAAAGGACAGGTGATCGCCCGGGATGACCGGAGCCTGGTCATCCGCCGGCCAGCCGGGCCGGCTGCCGGGTTCCCCTTTCGCGGCCCCCGGTGCCGGGTCCCGCACGACGTCTCCCACGCGCTGAGACTATCACCTGGCTAAATACTTGCGATCCGTAATCATCTCTGTTAGAAACTATCTGAAGCTGTAATCATCGAGGCAAGTGAAAGTGGTGAATCACGGTGCGCGAGACGGCTGGCACGTCCGGAATCTCCGCGGCCCGGCTCCCCGAAGCCCAGCGGAGAGCCGGCGGCCGGGAAGCGGTCCGCCGGTCCAGCCTCGGCGTGTCGGCCGCGCTGCTCATCCAGTACGCCCTGGGCCTGTGGGTGAACATGTACGTCACAGTGCCCGCCCGTGACCAGGGCGGCGGCCTGCTCGCGGCGGCCGGCCGGGCCCTGGCGAACGGGCCGGCCGCGCTGGCGGTGCACGCCGGGCTCGGCCTGGTCCTGCTGCTGGGCTCGATCGTCCTCGTAGTCCGGGCGGTGGCCGACCGCGCCGCCTTCTTCGTGGTCACCTCGGCGGTCAGCCTGCTCGCCGTGCTCGGCGCGGCGGGCGCCGGGGCAGCGTTCGTGAACTCCGGGCAGGACGGCGCATCCCTGAGCATGGGCCTGCTCACCGCGGTGGCCCTGCTCTGCCAGGTGATCAACTTGTTCCGGCTGAGCGCCCCTGCCGCCGCATCGGAGCGGCCCGGACGCTGATCCTGGCCGGGGGCGGCCGGTGGTCAGGCGGCACCCTGCCGCCGGACCACCGGCCCTGACTGTCAGCCGCCCAGTCTTCTCTTACGCCCGACCGCGCTCAGCCGCCCACCTCGCTCATCCGCCTACGACACACGGGACGTCCCAGGGGTCATAGCTCTGGCACACGGCGGCCGGGTTCCGGAAGATCCCGACCGACGGAAGGGCCACGCCCTGGGAGTTGAACAGCGTGAGGTTGGCGTTGGGGGTGCCAATGCCCGTCCCGGGCTCCCACGGCACACCGGGGATCCAGTCCGGCGCCCAGTAGAACAGCCCCGCGCCCAGCCCGTCCGGCACCTGGGCCAGGATGGACAGCTCGTCCGTCACGAAGGACAGCTGGCCGCCGGGGCTGGCCGGATACCCGGGCGACAGCTGGCTGGGCTCCCACACGAAGTTGCCGGTGCTGTCGCCGATCGGGCTGTTGCCGTTGGCCAGCGTCCACGGGTACTGGGTCTCCGCGATGACGATCTTCTTGTGGAACTGGGTGGCCAGCGCGTCCACGTTCTGCCGCATGGCCGAGATCGTGCCGTGGAAGAACGGGTAATAGGACAGGCCGATCACGTCGAACGGCACGCCCTGGGCCACCAGGTTGCCGAAGAAGGCCTGGCTGAGGCCGTTGTTGCCGCCCTGGTCGTAATGCATCATGATCAGCAGCTGGTGACCCGGCGGGTTCGCGGCCCGGGCGCCGGCCACGCCCGCCTTCAGCAGGGTGGCCAGGCTGGTGTAGTCAGCCGGATTCGTCGGGTCGTTCACCTGGCCGACCGGCCACAGGATGCCGTTGCGGATCTCGTTGCCGATCGACACCATGTCCACCGGCGTGCCCTGCTTCGCGAACGCGCCGATCACCTGCTGGGTGTAGGACTGCACGGTCGCGGTGAGCTGGGTCAGGTCCTGGCCCTGCCACGCGGCCGGGATGTCCTGGTGCTGCGGGTCGGCCCAGAAGTCGGAGTACATGATGTCCAGGTAGATCTTCATCCCGGCCGCGCGCACGCTGCGGGCCAGCGCCAGGTCCACGGCCAGGTTGCTGTAGCCCGCGGGCGGGTTCACCCACAGCCGCATCCGGACGTAGTTACCCCCGTTCTCCTTCATGATCGTGACCGGGCTCTGCTGCTGGCCGCGGTAGGTGAACTGCGCCCCGGCCGCGAGTTCCTGCGGGGTGAAGGACAGGTCAGTACCGAAGTCCAGGCCCGCTGCCGCGGGGTCGGGTCCGTAAGCCCGGAACTCCCCCACGCAGACGTCCGCGCCGGTCCCGCTGTACACGGTGAGCTGGGCGTACCGCGCCTGGGTGCCGCGGGGCAGCGGGACGTACATCGGGTTCCCCGGATCCAGCGCCACGTTGCGGGCGGCGGGCACGGCCTGCCAGTCACCCGCCTGGGTGGCGACCTTGATGGTCGCGCTGGCCGACGGGCTGCTGGCGTCGAGCGTGATGCCGAGATCGCTGAGGCTGCGAACCTGGCCCAGGTCGACCACCAGGTTCCCGGTCCACGACCCGGTGCACCAGTCGGTGCCGGCGTCGCCGTCTATCGCGTTGGATGCCGGGTTCCCCGACTCCGTGGAGTCGGCGCTGGCCTGCCCGGACAGCGCCCAGTTGACGGTGGGGACGCTCTGCGGGCCCGGAGCGCCGGCCTGCGGCGACACCGCCGAGCCGGAGAGACCCGCCATCAGCGGCAGGATCAGCAGAGCCGGGGCCGCGGTGAGCGCACGGTGCCTATTCAGCCCGTGGCGCCTTAACCCGCCCCGCAGCCGGCTGGCCAGACGGGAGACGGTCCGGCGGGACACATCGTCCATGATGATCTCCGTTCTAAACCGGTGGCGGGGCGCGTGCCCGGCCCCGCCGGGGTGAGTCCGCAGGCCAGCGGCCTGCCGTGGTGCGCACGACCGGACGCGATCGCACACAGTTCTCCGCAAACCAACAACTAAACTCACCCGAACAGTAGATCCGGCCGTGCCGCGCGGCAATGGGCCCCCGCGATGGCGGCCAGCAACCGGCGGCCGGCGGCGAAGCGGTAGCTTGGTGCGCGAACAGGAGGCGCGCCGATGGGGATCGAGCACCTGGTCCAGACCGGACCGCTGATCCTGGCCGCTCCGATCGCGGCGGCGGCCGGTGCGCTGACGTTCCTGTCCCCCTGCGTTCTGCCGCTGGTCCCCGGCTACCTGTCCTACGTGACCGGCATGTCCGGGACCGACGCGCAGCGGGCCGAGGCGGCCGCGACCGAGCGGGTAGCAGTGACCCCCGGCGGGACCAGCGTGCCCGCGGACGCGGCGGCCAGCGGGACGCCGGGCGCGGCCAGCTCCCCGGGAGCGTCAGCCGCTCGCGCGGCCGCAGCGCGGCCCAGCGGGCTCGCAGGAGCTACCCGGGGACGGACCCTGCTCGGCACCGTGCTGTTCGTGATCGGCTTCTCCCTCGTGTTCGCCACCGAGGGCCTGGCCTTCGGTGGCCTGGGGCTGGTGCTCGTGCGGCACCAGGAAGGCGTGACCCAGATCCTGGGCGCCGTCACGATCGTGCTGGGGCTGATGTTCGCCGGGGTGTTCGACCGTTTCCCGATCACGGGGCGGATCGTCCGGCCCGCGATCCGGCCCCGGGCCGGCCTGATCGGCGCCCCGCTGCTGGGGGTGCTGTTCGCGGTGAGCTGGACCCCCTGCATCGGCCCCACCCTGACGGCCGTGCTGTCCCTGTCCTTCACCTCGGGCACCGCGGTCCGCGGCGCCGTGCTCGCCTTCATCTACGGCCTCGGCCTGGGTATCCCGTTCATCATCGTGGCCCTGGCCTTCCAGCGCGGCGTCGCCGCTTTCCAGTTCGCCCGGCGGCACGCCGTGCTGATCGCCCGGATCGGCGGCGGCCTCCTGGTCCTGGTGGGCATCCTCGAGGTGACCGGCGCCTGGACCGTCGCCATCGACTGGCTCAAGACGCACTGGCTGGCCAGCTACCAGTCGCCGCTCTAGCCGCCAGCACGATGAGGAAGCCCCGCGCCATTGGAGCTGTGGTGATCTGCTGCTAGCCAGTCCTCCGCTGGTAACCTGCCAAGCTATGAGCGCCCAGCCGGTGCATGAGTCTGATCCGGATGATCCGGTGGAGATCTTGCGTGTGCTGCCTGCCCGCTTCCATGACCAGTTCCTGCGCGAGTATTACGGCGCGGCAGCTGGGGCGGCTCGGCAGGTGGGCGGGTACCGGCAACTGCACGATGTACTGCGGTTGTGGCGGCTAACTGCGGCCGCTCATTCCGATCCCGGTTTCGTTGGCCGTCTCGAGGCCGTGCGGGAAGCGGTCGAGTCCGGGAGCCTCGAGGGTTCGACGCCGATCGAGGACGCGGTGCCGAGCTGGCCCGGCAACCGGTGAGCTGCAGCGTACGGTTCGAAGGCGGCGCACTGGTTCAGCTGAAGGGCTTACCGGCGGCTGCATTCGATGCCCTGCTGGAGCGCGTGGTTGTCCTGGTTGATGAGCCCTGGGATGCGGCCGTGATTCCGCCGGGGGATGATCATGCCTACCGAATGGCAGTGTTCGGCGCTGGTTATGGGCTGCTGAGCTTCTATGCCGACGACACAGCTGAGCTGATCAGGATCTTCGACATCACCTGGATCGGCTGATCGCCGATTTGCTGGTACATATTGACAGCACTGTTCCCGCAGCAGTTCGCGCACACCTTTGGTTCGCCCCGCCTGGCCACGCCAGGCTGACTGTCCGGCTGGGGCTCGCCTGTGGTCTGGGGCGGTCGTACAGTCAGGTCCGTGACGGCCTGGCGGGTGCGTGCCTCCCTGCTCCCGGACGGGGACCTGGTGGACGCGGGGATCACCGAACGGGGCCAGTGGACCTTGCGGCCCGCGGCCGGGGCGGAGGAACTCCCCGGGCGGTTCGTCCTTCCCGGTCTGGTCGATGCCCACTGCCATCTCAGTGTCGGGCTGACCGAGAACGGGCCGGTCGCCCTGGAGCCGGAGGCCACGGCGGCCAGCCTGAGGAACGCTCACGCCGCCGGGATCACCGCGATCCGGGACACGGGCAGCCCCGGCAGCCTCACGTTGCGGTTGCTCGCCACCGATGAGGGCGCGGGGCTGCAAGCCTGCGGGCGGTTCCTGGCTCCTGAGGGCCGGTACTACCCCGGCCTGCACGTGCCCGTCCCGCCGGAACAGCTGGTGTCCGCAGCCCTGGCTGAGGTACGTGACGGGGCGGCCTGGATCAAGGTGATCGCCGACTTCCCGTTCCTCGGCCCGGGTGAGCAGTCCCCGGTGCCGGAGCCCACCTATCCGCTGGACGACATCCGGCGCCTGGTCGAGGCTGTTCACGGGGCGGGCGCCCGGGTCGCGGCCCATTCCACTACCGGGTATGTGGCGGAGCTGATCGCCGCCGGGGTCGATTCGGTCGAGCATGGCACGGCCCTGGACGAGGCCGGCATCGAGTCGCTGGCCGCCCGCGGCGGGGCGTGGACGCCGACGCTGTGCGCCACGACCGGCTCTCGCGACAGTGACCCCCCAGCGCGGCAGAAAGCGAGCCTTGAGCTCAGAGAACGGCTGCGTTACCTGCTGCCGAAGGCAGCAGAATGCGGTCTGACCATCATGACCGGAACCGACGTGGTCGGGAGCATCCCCCGCGAGGTCGCGCTGCTGGCCGAACTTGGGCTGCCGCCCCGCGCGGCGCTCGCGGCAGCCAGCACATCCGCGCGCCAGTTCCTGGGCTTCACCAGCCTCCGCGAGGGCGAACCCGCCGACCTGGTCACGTACGCCAGCGACCCGCGGGACGATCCGGGGGTGCTCGGCCAGCCGGCCGCGATATTCGTGGCCGGTGCCCGCATCAAATAGCCCGCGACCTGGCGCACGTCTTTGACGGCGCCAGGTGGCGGTGCCGCGTCCAGCGGACGGCAACCGCCCGGCCGGCCCTTGCGGGCCGGCCGGGCGGGTACCTGCTGGTAGTTCAGTCCAGCGGGAAGATCACCTGGTCAGTGGTGCGCAGTCAGCCGGACGGCCGGCTGGGCGGTCCCTCCGGCGCTGACCCGGCGGGCCCTGGCGGCCAGGGATCCGGTGCGGGCCAGCAGCATCGCCACGGACAGGAAGATCAGGCCGTCGGTGAGAGCCCCCACGGTGATCTGGTTGGTGATCATCCAGTGTCCGAGCTGGGCCCCGAACACATGGGTGGAGCCGTAGGCGAAGTAGATCCGGGCACCCACGACGGCGATCCAGATCAGCGCGTACGGCAGGCCAGCCCAGGTCATGGCCCGGCCCGTCTCCTGGTCGCGGAAGACGCGCATCAGCGCCGCGGCGAGCACGCCCAGGGCCAGCCCCGCCGCCGTGGCGGCGACTTCCAGCAGCAGGCCCTTACCTGATGTGGCGACGCCCTTGAAGAAGAAGGGAACGATGAGGGCCGCGGCGATGAACGGGCGGAGCAGCCGCAGCCGGGTGACCTTGCGGTGGCCCAGATCGGAGATCAGCACCATGAACAGGATCACGAGGTTGGGGATCAGGACGTTGGCGTCCACGGTAACTCCTCAGGGGGTCTTCGGTGTGTTGCGCTTACCCTGGACACGCTAGGAACGGGGACCCGGCCTGCGCGCCGGCCTGTGGCTTGAGACCGGGTCCAGGCTGGGTGCAGACCCAGCCGGGGCCGGGTGGACGCCGGGGTGGAGACGGCACGTCCACCCGGGGTCAACCCGGCGGCCGGCGCCCGCCGCAGGCGGCGCGGATACGTTTGGACACGTGTTCCGCTCCTTTACCCTGGGCCGGGGTCCGGCCACCGCCACCGGGATGGCGGACGTGCCGCCGGTGCTGGACGCCGTCCGCATCCTCGTCCTGGTGGTCGTGCTCATCACCGTTCCCCTGGCCCAGCCGCACCCGGGCCAGGGGCCCGTCGGCATCGGCATCGCCGTGGCCCTCGGCGTCTCCACGGTCAGCTGGGTGGTCTGGCTGCTCGGCCAGCGCCGGCCGCGGGTATCGATCGCGGCCCTGGCCGTGATGGGAGCGGCCGGCGGCGTGCTCGCGGGGTTGTCCCCGCTGAGCACGGCGATCGCCGTCGGCTGCGTGGCCACCTCCAGTGCGGGGGCCCGGCTGAATCCGGAAGCCTCGCTGGCCATCACCGCGGAGACGGTGGCCGCTTTCCTGATCACCGCGCTGGCGACCGGAGCACCGGCCGGAACGCTGCTGGGCTACCCGCTCACGTTCATCGGGCTGTGGGCGTTCGGCCTGAGCCGCCACGCGTTCCTGCTCCGGGCCGAGCAGGCCGAGCGGATGCTCGCGGAGACCCGCCGGGCCCGGGAAGCCGAGACCCAGGCCGCCGCGCTCGCCGAGCGGGCCAGGATTGCCCGCGAGATCCACGACGTGCTCGCCCACTCGCTCGCGGCGGTGTCGGTGAACCTTCAGGCCGCAGAGGGATTGCTGGGCGCCCTGCCCGCCGGGCCCCCCGAGCTGGCCAAGGCGATCGAGTGCATCGGCCGGGCCGGCGTGTTCACCCGCGAGGGCCTGGCGGACGCGCGGCGCGCCATCCTGGCCCTGCGGGATGACGCCGCCCCGCTGGCCGATCAGCTGGCCGCCCTGGCCGGGGAGTACCAGGCCGATGGTGACCTGACCGTGGACTTCACCGTGACCGGGCCACCGCGGACGGTCGCCGCCGAGGCGGCCCTGGCCGCCTACCGGACCGCACAGGAGGCGCTGACCAACGCGCGCAAGCACGCGCCCGGCCAGCCGGTCCGGCTTAGCCTGGAGTTCTCGGCGGCCGAGATCGCGGTGCGGGTGGTCAACCCGCTGCCGGTCCAGGCCGGCGGCCCGCTCGCCGCCACCGGCGCCCAGTACGGGCTGACCGGCCTGCGGGAACGCGCTGCCCTGGGCGGCGGCACACTGACCGCCGGACCGGCCGAAGGGGAATGGCAGGTATGCCTGAAGATTCCGGCGTGAGCGCCGAGAACCCGGCCGAGCCGGTCACGGTGATCGTCGCGGACGACCAGTCCGCGGTGCGCGAGGGCCTGGTCCTGCTGCTCGGCACGCTGCCCGGCATCGTGGTGGCAGGCCAGGCCGCGGACGGGAACGCCGCGGTCGACCTGGTCGCCGCGGCGAACCCTCAGGTCGTGCTCATGGACCTGAACATGCCCGGCGGTGACGGGGTAAGCGCCACCCGCCGCATCACCGCCGAGCACCCGGGCACCCGCGTCGTCGTGCTCACCACGTACGCCGACGATGAATCGATCATCGGCGCACTGCAGGCCGGGGCGCTGGGATACCTGACCAAGGACGCGACCAGGGCAGAGATCGGGCGTGCGGTGCTGGCCGCTGCGGCCGGCCAGGCGGTGCTGGATCCCGGTGTCCAGCAGCGGCTGCTATCGGCCGCGGCGCGGTCGGCGGGGCTGCCCGGCCCGCCTGGCGTGGCGCAGGCCGCCGGTTCAGCGGGTGATGGTGATCTCACCCCGCGCGAAGCGGAGGTGCTCAGGCTCATCGCGGCCGGCGCGTCCAACCGGGAGATCGCCCGGGCCTTGTTCGTCAGCGAGGCCACGGTCAAGACTCACGTCAACCGGATCTTCGCCAAGACGGGTTCGCGGGACCGGGTCCAGGCCATGCGCTACGCCTACGCTCACGGTTACGCCGAACCCGCGCCACCCTCCTGACGGGCATCGTCAATGGCGGCGCGGAGGGTCAGGGTGGTAGTGGACACGGCCAGGGCGCCCCCGCCGAGGGTGAGGGCGACCAGGCAGGCGAAGGCGAGCACCGAGGCCAGGTTGATCACGGGCGCGGTGACCAGCAGCCACGCCGCCGCGCCGAGCAAGGCGACCAGGACGGAGAGCGTCACCAGCAGAGCCAGGACCTTGCCGCCCAGCGAGAGCGAGGGCCGGCAGCTCCCGTCGGTCCCGTGCAGCATGCGCGGGGTACCGCAGCGCCGGCAGCGGTCCAGGTTGGCGGGGTACTCGGCTTTCAGCTGGAACTGCGCGTCAGTGGACATGAGGCTCAGCTTCTTTCGCACGTCAGCGCCCAGGCGGTGGCGGAAGCCGGCGCCCTGCGCTGTCACCATCCATGATGCGACGGGGCGTGCTTCAATGGCTACCCCGCTGGCTAACCTCGCGGCCGGGGCGGCAGCGGCGGGCGCTGCTTGGAGGGACGGGTGGACACGTCCGGCGGGGTGGCCGCCGGGCGGGACTCGAGAGCCTCCATGGCCAGCCGCACGGCGGTCTCCAGCTGCACGTCCCGGCCCTCGGCCCAGTCCCCGGGTGAGATGAGCACCTCGACGTCGGGGTCCACGCCGTGGTTCTCGACGCCCCAGCCGAAGCCCTCCAGCGAGATGGCGTACCTCGGCACCGTCATCGCGGTGCCGTCGACCAGGACGAACGGCGCGTTGATCCCGACCACTCCGCCCCAGGTGCGGGCGCCCACCACCGGGCCGAGGCCGAGGATGCGGATAGCGGCGGTCACGATGTCACCGTCCGACCCGGCGTTCTCGTCGGCCAGCGCCACCACCGGCCCGCGCGGCGCATCCCGGGGGTAGGGGGAGGCGGTCATCCAGCGCGGGATATCCCAGCCCACGATGCGGCGGGCCAGCTTCTCGATCACCAGCTCGGACACGTGGCCGCCCCGGTTGGACCGGATATCGACGATCAGTGTGGCCTGCGCCATCTCCACCCGCAGGTCCCGGTGGAAGTGGGCCCAGCCCTCCCCCATCATGTCCGGGATGTGCAGGTACCCGGCGCGGCCGCCGGTCAGCTCGCGGACCTGGTGCCGCTTCTCGGCCACCCAGTCCTGGTACCGAAGCCGGCGGTCGCTGCTGAGTGGGGTCACCGCGAACCGCCGGGACGGCTCGCCGTCACGCGCCACCGTGAGTTCCACCGGCCGGCCCGCGGTGCCGACCAGCAGCGGCCCCGGGCCGACGGCCGGGTCCACCGGCCGGCCGTCCACGGCGACCAGCACGTCGCCCGGCCGGACCGTCACGCCCGGCGCGGCCAGCGGGGCCCGCGCCCGCGGGTCGGAAGACTCGCCGGGCAGCACCCGGTCGATCCGCCAGCGCCCGTCCGGCGCCGGGGACAGGTCCGCGCCGAGCAGGCCCACCTGGCCCTTGCCGCCGCTGCCCGGGGTGACCCGGGGCCGGATGTAGGCGTGGGAGGTGCCCAGCTCGCCGACGACCTCCCAGAGCAGGTCGGCGAACTCCGAAGCGGTGCCGATCCGGTCCAGCACCGGCTGGTAGGAGTCCAGGACGCCGGGCCAGTCCACCCCGGCCATGTCCGGGACCCAGAAGTCGTGCTGCATGAACCGGCCGACCTCGGTGAACGCGTGCCTCCACAGGGCGACCGGGTCGGCCATGAACCGGGCCCGGGATAGGTCGACCTGGACGCTGTCGCCCCCATCGGGATCCGCCTTGCGCTGCGAGGGCACCACCCGCAGCTCGCCGCTGTCGCGGACTACCAGCCACTCACCGTCGCCGCTGGCCTCGAACCAGTCCAGCCCGGAAACCAGCTCCGTGGTCTTCCGGCGGCCCAGGTCGAAGCGTTCCAGCGCGGCCCGCGGCCGCTTGGTGTCGGGCACCGCGGCCCCTTCGCCGAGCACCCCGATAACCGGCTCCTTGAGCCAGGCGAAGCCGCCGGTCACCGCGCGCAGCGACGCGTAGCGTGATTCGGCCACCGGCAGGCTGACTACCCGGGTGGGCAGGCCTTCCACATCCACCTGCACGGGCGGCGGCGCGTCGTCCTCGCCGTCGGCCTGGTCATCGTGCCCGCCGTCGCGGTCTCCCGGCTCGCCGGCCGCCTCGTCGGCCTTGGCCTCGCCCGGGTCGCCGTTCTTATCTGGCCCGTTCCCCACCGGCCGCCCCTGGGGCAGCGGCGCGAACGGGGAGGGCGTGTCCGCGGCCAGCGGCACCAGGTACGGGCGCGACCCGAACGGGAACGAGAGGTCGAAGAAATGCGCGTCATACACGGGGTCGAAGATGCGCGCCGACAGGAACGCCAGGTACTTGCCGTCAGCGGTGAAGACCGGCTCGGAGTCCACGAACCGGCCGTCGGTCACGTCCGCGATCTCGTCGTCCGCCAGCCGGGCGAGCCGGATCCGGCTGAGCGGCTGCGGGCCGGGGTGAGACCAGGCCAGCCAGGCCGAGTCCGGGGAGTAGGCCAGCCCGGACATGGCCCCGTCCGGGGACTGGGCCAGCTCGCGCACCGCGCCGGAGTCGATGTCCACCAGCAGCAGCCGCCCGTCCCGGGAGGCCACCGCGACCGTGGACCCGTCGGGGGCGGCAGCCAGCTCGTTGACCAGGCCGAGCTCCCCGGCGGCGAGCCGCCGCGGCCCGGCGGCCGGCGCGGCCTCCACGGCACCCTCGTCCGTGGCCACCGCGGTGGCGGGCCCCGCGGCAGGCTCGGCGCCCTCAGCCGGGGCGACCACCAGGCCGTCCACCCCGCCGGCGTCGCTGACCCACACGACCTGGCCGTCCCGGCCCAGCACCCGGGGCATCCGGGCGCGCACGTCCGGGTCGACCGCCAGGGCCCGGGCCGGCCCGTCGCGGTGGGTGAGCCAGTGCACCGTGCCACGGACCTCGATCACGCTGGCCAGGCCGGTGTAGTCGCAGGACAGGTCACCCAGGTGGTCCGCGGCCGACATCAGGCGGGGGGCCAGCGCGGTGGACGCGGATCCGAGGCTGACGCTCAGCGGCCGGGGAGCGCTGTCCGGGGTGAGGTCATCCAGCAGCCACAGCTCGCCCTGGCACTGGTAGATGACCCGGGTGCCGTCGGTGCCGGCCTGCCGGGCGTACCCGCCGTCATGGTCGGTGTGCCGGAGCAGGTCGGATCCATCCAGGCGGCAGGAGTACACGTTCCCTGTGCCCTCGTGATCGGACAGGAACGCCAGCCGGTCACCGACCAGCATGGGGCTGGCGAACTGCCCGCTGATCCCGGCCAGGATGCGCTGGAAGGGGGCACCGTCCGCCGAGGTCCACAACCGGCCCGCGGTGCCGCCCCGGTACCGCTTCCAGTAGGCCGGGTCACGTCCCCAGCTGCCGTTCAGCAGGGCCCGGCCGGTCTCCTCCAGGGCCAGGTCGGCAACCGGGCCGAACCCCAGCCGCTGCGGCGCCCCGCCATCCACCGGGACCTCGTAGGCCCACCCCTGCCGCTCGAAGGCCTGGCCGGCCGCGCTGAGCGCGAGCACCTCGCCGCCCAGCGTCCAGCCGCACACCCTGGCGAGCTGATCACTCCAGTAAGTGAGCCGGCGGGCCCGCTCACCATCCACCCCGGCCAGGTAGACCTCGGCCGGCCCATCCCGCCAGCTGGTCCAGGCCACCCAGCTCCCATCACGGGAGAACCGCGGGTGCGCGGCCTCGGCCCGGTCCGCGGACAGCCGCCACGCCCGGCCGCCATCCAGCGGCGCCAGCCACACATCGTCCTCGGCTACGAACGTGAGCAAGTCACCGTGAAGATGGGGAAAGCGGAGGTACCCGGCTGACGTCATCGCATCATCGTAGGACCGGCGGGCAGCCGCCCCGACTCCCGGTCAGCCGGTTTCCCGCCCGCCGCCCGCCTGCCGGACCGCGGTGCACCCGCGGCCGCAGCCGCATCTCATTCTCCTTATTAGCTACGTAATTTAGTAGTTTGCCACGCCTATTAAGCGGCCGCTCCCGGGCCGATCCGGGCTTACCCGGAATGACTTGTCGATAGCATGCGCGGATGCCACAATTCAGGGCGTGGCGGTTACCCGGGAGGGGACATTCCCGAAGAGAAACCAGCGCACAATCGCGCCACGACCCCGGGTCCACCAGCCGCAACCTCCGCGGCACGCCGGAAAGAATGCCCCGAATTCGGCGGCCCGCCCGACATGCGTGATTACGCAATCCTGAAACAAACTCTCACGGACGCCGGCCCGGCCGCCGATAAGGAGATGGCTTATTTCTACAGCCTTCTCTTCACGGCCAACCCGGAACTGCGCGCCATGTTCCCGCTGGCCATGGATGAGCAGCGGAGGGCGCTCAGCGCGGCCCTGGCCCGGTGCGTGTGGAGCATGGACAACCCACAGTCGATGCACGAGTACCTGGCCCAGCTAGGCCGGGACCACCGGAAGTACGGCGTGGGCAGGTCAGCACGAACCTGGTGCACGACACCGGGGTGGGTGACACCGTGCTGCTCGGGCCGGCCCGGGGCGGCATGGTCGTTGACCACGGCTCGGCCCGCGACATCCTGTGCATCGCGGGTGGCACCGGCTTCGCGCCCATGAAGGCGATCATCGAAGGGCTGGGTGGCCAGGGCGCCCGGCGGGTCCGGCTGTTCGTCGGGGCCCGCCGGCGGCCGGACCTGTACGACCTGCCTGACCTGGCCCGGCTGGAGGCGGCGTGCGCGCAACTGGAAGTGGTCACCGCGCTGTCCGACGATCCGGGAGCCGGCGGCGTACACGGCCTGATGCACGCCGTGGTCCGGCGCCAGGCCAGCTGGCAGGACAGCGACGTGTTCGTCAGCGGCCCGCCCGCCATGGTCCGGGCCACCCTGCGGGTACTGGCCCACCGGGCGTCAGGTGAGCACCTGTACTGCGATCCGCACGACGGCGCCGGGGACAGGCAGCACGCCTGATCGGGCCGGACCCCCGCTGAGCGCAGACCTCCCGCTGACTCAGACCTTCCGCCATTTCGGCACCCAGGCCCCGTCCTGGACCTCGTAGTCCGCGAACAGGGCGGGCGCCTCGGCCCGCATGATCTCGCCGATCTTCCCGAATACCAGGCGGATCTCCTCCTCCGCCCCCGGGTCGGTCCGGGCCTCGATCGTGTGCCGCAGGGTCCGGATGTTCGCCGTCCAGACGATGCCGGTCGCCACCCCGTCCGGCGCGAACCGCCGCATGAACGACGTCTTCTCCTTCTTCTCGTGGAACGGCACACCCTCCTCGTCCAGCCCGAAGTGCTGCGCCATCCAGCGCTGGAACTCCTCCATCTGGTCGAGCAGTGCGGTGGCCCGCTTCATCAGCTCCGGGTCCTCCCGGGCCCAGTCCGGGAACCAGAACGGGATCTCGTCCAGCCGGACGAACCGCAGCGACTCCTGCGACACCGCGGTGCCAGGCCGATGCCGAACGAGTTCATGAGTGTTCCCGGAGACCACGGGTTTTCCGTTACGCCTGACGAACAGCAGGCCATTGGGGACCCGGACACAATGAATACGGCCCTCGTAGTGCTCGATGCCGTCGTTATAGCCTTCCCCGTTCCGGTACCGGCTCCTCACGCCGGACCTCCTGGCGTGATTGACCAGTGGCGTGAGGCGGCGCGAAATGAGGGAAACCACGTAGCATGGGCGCAGGTTACGGAAGCGCTGGCCGTTCGGCATGGTGCGCTGAAGGCCCGTACGGTCGTCGATCCGCACGTTCGCGGACCAGCCCGCTTTGATGGCCAGCACCTGCAGCTCGTCCGCCATTTCCCGGGACGACGTATAGATAACTCGATGGTTGAACGTGCGATGTGTTGTGCCGTCGCCTTGAATCATCGCTTCGAGGAAGATCCTGATGAGGCCCGGACTCCACTCACCCACCATGGCAGGCACGCGCTTGTCGTAGGAATGACCGAGCCCAGCGAGAAAATCGCGGAGTGGAAGGCATTGCGTGCGGACGCAGCCATCGCCGGTCACGGGCAGATAGGCAGGGAGCCCCATGGCGCGTATCGTGTCGGCCATCTCGTCCAGAACCTGACCGCGATTCTGAGACAAGGTGATCACGTGACGGTTGGTAGAGCCCTCCGCAACCATAACAAACATTCTGCTTACGTTGTGCAGCACGAACGTGAAGCTGGCGTGCTCCAGCACCGACCCGTGCTGCTGCTTGAGAATGTTCTGCAGGTAGGCCTCGTGGTCGTTACGGACCCGGCGGACGTTCGGGTTCAGCCCCGGCTCCCAGGCCCGGTAGCACATCTTGCCCGCGAACTCGGCGAGGTTCTGTGCGTCGCTGGCCTGCTCACCACCGGCCAGGTCGCCCCGGTCGAGCCGCTCCAGCCACTGCTCCCCGCCCACCTCACGCAGGTACGCGGCAAGCTGGTCGTAGTCGATGGCGGGCTGGGCGACGAGGAACACCTCGGGCTGGACACTTCTCATGGCTCCGCACCCTAGCGGGACCGGCCGACATCGAGGCCAGTCCCCCACCAGGATGTAAAGAGATGAGATGACGATGTAGAGGATGGGGCGGCGGCTCCGACTGACCGATGAGAGCGTGCCAGCGGGGTGCGCGGACCGGAAGGATGTCCACGAATGAAATACCTGATGCTGATCTACGGGAACCAGGAGAAGTGGGATTCGATCCTCGGCGAGGAGTGGCCCCAGGAAATCGCCAAGCAGGAGGCGTTCAACCGCAAGTACGCCGACACCGGCGAGCTGATCGGCGCCTACGGCCTGGCTGACGCGGTGAACGCCCGGCTGGTCCGGCGGCAGGACGGCGCGCCCGCGGTCACCGACGGGCCGTACCTGGAGACCAAGGAGTACATCGCCAGCTTCTACCTGGTGGACTGCGAGAACGCCGAGCGGGCCGAGCAGATCGCGGCGGACATGCCCTGGGCCGACCAGGAGCCGACCGAGGTCTGGCCGATCCTGCACGAGTCGCCCACCAACCCCTGACGGCGCCCCAGCCCGGAGCCCTGATGCCGGAGCCACCATGACCGCGGACCGTGACCCCGGGGACCTGCTGCGCGAGCTGGCGCCGCAGGTCCTCGGGGCGCTGCTGCGCCGGTTCGGGCACTTCGACCTCTGCGAGGACGCCACCCAGGAAGCCCTGCTGGCCGCCGCGCTGCAGTGGCCCCGGGACGGCACCCCGGACAACCCGCGGGGCTGGCTGATCACCGTGGCGGCCCGGCGGCTGATGGACGCCGCGCGCAGCGAGCAGTCCCGGCGCCGGCGTGAGGACCAGGTCGCGGTGGCGACCCCCCAGTCCGAGCTGCTCAGCCCGGCCGCCGACGCGGATCCGGGGCAGGATCGGGACGACTCGCTGATGCTGCTGTTCGGCTGCTGTCACCCGGCCCTGTCCGCACCCAGCCAGATCGCGCTGACCCTGCGCGCGGTCGGCGGCCTGACCACCGCGCAGATCGCGGCGGCGTTCCTGGTCCCCGAGGCGACCATGGCCCAGCGGATCAGCCGGGCCAAGCAGGCCATCAAGGCCAGCGATGTGCCGCTGTCCCCGCACCCCACCACGGGGCCGGCCGGCGAGGCCGAGCGCGGCGACCGGCTCCGCGCGGTGCTGCACGTGCTCTACCTGATCTTCAACGAGGGATACGCGGCGACCCAGGGTGAGCAGCTGACCCGCCCGGACCTGTCCCGGGAGGCGATCCGGCTGGCCCGCTGGCTGCGCCGGTTGCTGCCCGATGATCGCGAGGTGGCCGGGCTGCTCGCGCTGATGCTGCTGACCGAGGCCCGGCGCCCCGCGCGCACCAGCCCGGGCGGCGAACTGGTCCCCCTCGCCGAGCAGGAGCGCAGCCGCTGGGACCAGGCCCTCATCGCCGAAGGGGTGGCGCTGGTCACCGGGGCCCTGGCCGCCGGGGGGAAGGCGGTGGGGCCATACCAGCTGCAGGCCGCGATCGCCGCGCTGCACGACGAGGCGAAGGACGTGGACGCGACCGACTGGCCGCAGATCCTCGCCCTGTACGACCTGCTGGACCGGGTCGCGCCGAACCCGGTGAGCAGCCTGAGCCGGGTGGTCGCGGTAGCCCGGGTGAGCGGCCCGGCCGCCGGGCTCGACGCGCTGGCTGAGCTGGAGTCCGACCGCCGGATGGCTGGCTACCACCGGCTGCTCGCCACCCGCGCGCACCTGCTCGGCCTGGCCGGCCAGCACGGCCCGGCCGCCACGGCCTACCGGGAGGCGGCGCGGCGGGCCACCAGCGTGCCCGAGCGCCGGTACCTCAGCCGGATGGCCGCCGAGCAGGCCGCCCAGGCGGCCGGCCCCGCCTGATGAGCGCGGTCAGGGCGAGTGCGGGTAGCCAGGGGGGATGGGTACTTGCAGGTGCCCGAGGTTGGCCTGGCTGGGTGGCAGGTAGTACCAGTTGTTCGTCTCGATGGTCTTCTCGTACACCCAGATCAGGCGGAGCGGCAGGCAGGTGACGGTGCTGACCCAGAGGGTCACCGGGTTCCCCTGGTAGCTGCCGGAATGGGTCTGGATGAGCTTGATGGCGGGCTGGCCGCGTAGCCGGGTGTGCCCGGCGATGCGCCATTGACCCCGGGCGATCTGCTGGGCGAGGTCAGTTCCGCGCGGGGTGGGGGTGTAGTCGATGTAGGGCATGACCGCGGTGTGCTGTGACCAGGTTCCGGCCGGGGTTTCATACCTCCCCCAGCCGCAGCCGGTCTGCCCGGTCCCGGCATAGCAGACGACGGCCAGGCGGGCGGGCGCGTTCTGGCCGTATTTGGAGGGGCGCGGGACGACGGTGGTGTAGCTGTTGTCCTCGGTCAGTTTCACCGGGGCGGTCGCCCGGGATGCGCCCCGGGGAATGGCACTGAAAGCATCCCGTGTGTACTCCAGCTGGCCGGGGCTGGGGACGGCGGGCCAGCTCCACGTCCGGTCGGTCTGGGTCAGGTGGCCCGCCGTGACGTACGCGGCCGTTTGATAGGCCAGGTCGTCGGCGGCGGCGTTGAACGCGGTCAGCATGGCCTTGGC
Source organism: uncultured Actinomycetes bacterium (assembly GCA_963718305.1). GTDB lineage: Bacteria > Actinomycetota > Actinomycetes > Streptosporangiales > Streptosporangiaceae > RYN-230. The sequence goes on along the minus strand of CAVQZG010000012.1, from coordinate 45,263 downwards.
CAGCGATCCGGACGACGGATGGGGGCCAGGTGACACGGCGATCGGCGCGCCGCCCGCTGATACCGGGGGGTCGGGGAGGACCGGGAAGACATGCGGCCCGCTGGGTCGGCTGGGTGAGCCGCTGAGCGTCAGGGCCAGGGTGACCGCGGTCGCGGTCACCGCTGCGGCGGTGGCCACGGCGAGCAGCGCCCGCCCGGGCCGCAGGGTCCGCCTCCCGCCCCGGCCGGAGTCACGCAGTGCGGATAGCACGTCCCCGGCGCTCGGGGCTCGGTGCCCCAGCTCCGTGAGGGCGGCGCGGATGTCGGCTTCGGTCCGCACGGGCGCCTTTCCCCGACCGTCCATTAGTGGGTCTCCTTTCTGGGGGCGGCGGCCGCCAGTGGCTGGTCCAGTTCGACCCGCAAGGCCGCGAGCGCCTTGAAGACGTGCCCGCGGACGGTGCTCTGGGTGCAGCCCATGACGTCAGCGATCTCCGCGTCGGAGTAGCCCTCGTAGTAGCGGAGCACCAGAGCGGTGCGCTGCCGCGGGGACAGCTTCGCCAGTTCGGCCAGCAGGGCCTGGCGGTCGATATATCCGTCGGCGGGGTCTGGTGCGGGGAGCGCGGTGAGGTGGCTGCCGGTCCCGGACGGGATCAGCCGCCAGGATCGGCGCCGCCACGACAGGTGCTCGTTGACCACCATTTTGCGGACGTAAGCTTCGGGCCGCTCCAGCTGGCCGATGTCCGGCCACCGCCTGCTCGCGCGGATCAGAACCTCCTGGACCAGGTCTTTGGCCAGGTCGGGATCTCCGGTCAGCGCGGTGGCGAAGCGCAGCACGGCGGGCAGCCGGGCGTCGGCGAAGTCATCAAAGGTCATCAGGCCTCCGCGTCCAGGGTCACCTAATAAACGCGGCCGGGGGACGTGGTGTTTGGTCCAGCCGCCCACGGATCAGCCTTCACCGGCAGCCGGGGATGGCCGGGCCGCCGCGCGGAGCGGGTGAGGTCCAGCCGATGATTGGCCCGGGCGCGGCTAGCCCAGGCCGGCGGGGTGTTGATGGTGAATGCGGGCCAGGCCCCCGAGGCCAGCCTGACGCGCGGGCCGGTTCGTGATCACGACGGGATCAGGCCGGCCCGGGCCCGGCAGAGGCGGAGCAGGTTGCCGATCACCTGATGGCCCGCCCGGCCCGAGGCGGACAGGATCGACTCCGGGTGGAACTGCACCCCCCACCGGCCCGCCTGCTCATCCTCGATGGCCATGACCACGCCGTCCGGGGTGACGGCGGTGACTTCGAAGGCGCCCTTGACCTGCCCGGGGACCGCGTGCAGGGAGTGGTAGCGGCCCGCGGTGAACTCCTCCGGGAGCCCGTCGAGCAGTCCCGGGCCACCCGGTCCGGTCCGCCGGACCTGGCCCGGCTTGCCGTGCGCAGGCTCGGCGAGCAGGCCCAGTTCTCCCCCGGCGTGCTCCACCATGGCCTGCAGCCCGAGGCAGACACCGAACGCGGGCAGTCCCCGCGTGTCGAGCTCGCCGAGCAGGGCGTCGCAGCCGAAATCGCTGGGCTGCCCCGGGCCGGGCGACAGCACCACCAGGTCGGGCTGGTAGTCATCGAGCACAGACGGCGGGAAACCGGCCCGCAGCGTGACCACCTCGGCGCCTTCCTGCCGGAAGTAACTGGCCAGCGTGTGCACGAACGAGTCCTGGTGATCCACCAGCAGGATCCGCAGGCCCTGGCCGGGCCGCCCGGCCGGGCCGGGCTCAGCCTGCCGGGCCGCGGGGCGGCCCGGCTCAGCGCCCGCCGTGTCCCCGGCCCGCACCGCCGCCTGGGCCTGGGCGAGCGTCTCCAGCAGCGCCCGGGCCTTCAGGTGGGTTTCCTGCTCCTCCGCCTCCGGGTCGCACTCGAACAGCAGGGTCGCGCCCGCCCGGACCGCCGCCACGCCGTCACGGATGTGGGCGGTGCGCAGGGTGAGGCCGGTGTTCATGCTGCCGTCGAAGCCGATCACCCCCACCGCCCCGCCGTACCAGCAGCGCGGGGCGTCCTCGTGATCCTCGATGAACTGCATGGCCCAGGTCTTGGGCGCCCCGGTCACGGTGACCGCCCACATGTGCGACAGGAACGCGTCCAGCGCGTCCAGGCCGGGCCGCAGCCGCCCCTCGATGTGGTCCACGGTATGGATCAGCCGGCTGTACATCTCGATCTGGCGGCGGCCGATCACGGTGACGCTGCCCGGCACGCAGACCCGCGACTTGTCGTTGCGGTCCACGTCGGTGCACATGGTCAGCTCGGACTCTTCCTTGGCCGAGTTGAGCAGCGTGCGGATATTCTCTGCGTCACCCAGGGGGTCGGCGCCCCGCCGGATCGTGCCGGAGATCGGGCACGTCTCAACCCGGTCCCCGCTGACCCGCACATACATCTCCGGCGAGGCGCCGACCAGGCTCTCCCCTTCCCCCAGGTTGAAGAAGAACTCATACGGAGCGGGATTTACCTGCCGGAGTGTCTCGTAAAAGGCGGCCGGGGAGTCACACTCGCCACGGAACACGTGACTGGGCACCACCTCGAACAGATCGCCGCGCGCGAACCGCTCCTTGGCCTGCGCCACGACCCGCGCGAACGCGCCTGGCTGCGGCCGGGCCCGGAATTTCTTTTCCGCAACGAAACCCGGCGCGGGGCTGCTCACCCGGACCGGGGACGGGGCCGTCTGGCGGGGCAGCCCCTCGGTGCTCATGCCCCCGGCCGAGAACTCGTAGCGGTAGACCATCGCCGATTCGCGCTTGCGATCCAGCGCGTACAGCTCGTCAGGGAGGTGCAGGACCAGGTCACGCTGGTCCGCCGGACGGTCGCGGCGGAACCGGACCGGCTCGAACTGGAAGGCCAGGTCGTAACCGAACGCCCCGTACAGGCCAAGATGCGGATCGTCACCAGCGAAGGCGGCGATCACCTCACGCAGCGCCGTGAACACGGTCGGCCGGCGGCTCCGGTCCTCCTCGGCGACCAGCCCGGAGGGTTCGGGGATGATCACCTCGATCTCCCGCGCGTCCCCGGCGTCCGCCCCCGGGACCGGCTGACCCGCCCGGCGCAGCGCCTCGCCGAGCACCGGGAGCAGCACCTCACCGCGGGCGTTCAGGGCCCGGACCCGGATCCGTCGGCCCCGCGCCACGATCTCCGCGCACGGGTCCACGTAGGCCAGGTGCCAGCGGCTGTACCGGCCCGGGTACTCCATGCCTGAACTCAGCACTCCGCCGCGCCGCTCGTCGACACTCCTGGTCAGGCCGGCGAGAACGTCCGGGTCAAACGGCTCGGCGGTGCGGGTGACGTGGACGCCACCCGCGGTGACGAATTCAGTCCGCTGGGCTCGCTGCGGATCCACCTGGGTCGCCTGCTTTCTCATGGGTCTTCGGCCGGCACCAGGCGAACGCACGAAGCGACCGCCGTTACCGGACGGTCGCTTCTGGCTATCTGAACGCGCGAACCAGCAACCGCCTACCGGCGGCGCCACCACTGGAGAGGTGCGTTGCTGGATCGCATGATCGTGACTCTAGCGGGTCGGCCGGCCACGCGCCAGCACTCACCCCGCCGCGTCCGGCGGGTTCGGGTCAGGCGGAGTGGCGGGCCTGCCGCTGTTGGGCGCTGCGCTCGCGCTGTGCGTCCCGGAGCTGCGCGTCCCGGCGCTGTGCGTCCCAGCGGCCTGCGTCCCGGCACTCTTCGTCCCGGCGGCCTGCGTCCCGCCGCTGTTCGTGCTGGCGGCGGGCACCGGGGCAGGCGGCACCGCGGCGGCGGCGGCCGCCCGGCCCGGGGCGATGGCCTGGCCCTCCGGCTGGTGTTCCGGCACGGCCAGGCCGAGCAGCCGGTACACCTCCGCGCCGTCCACCGTCTCCTTCTCCACCAGCAGGTCAGCCAGCCGGTCCAGATCACCCTGGTGAGTGCGGATGAGCGTGACCGCGGTCTGCTCTGCTTCCCGCACCAGCCGCGAGACCTCGCCGTCGATGAGGGCCTGAGTGGATTCGGAAAACGGCCGGCTGGACAGCCCGTTACCGCCGCCTCCGCCGAGGAAGACCGATCCCCCCTCGGGGTAGCCCACCGGCCCGAGCTTGCTGGACAACCCGAACTCCCGGACCATCTTGATCGCGAGCTCAGTGGCCGAGGCCAGGTCGCTGGCGGCACCGGTGGAGCCCTGGCCCAGGACGACCAGCTCGGCGGCCCGCCCGCCCAGCCGGACGGCCAGCGACTCGGTGAGGTAGTCCTCCCCGTACAGGTGGTGCTCGACCAGCGGCAGCTGCTCGGTGACGCCCAGCGCCTGCCCGGAAGGCAGGATCGTGACCTTGGCCACCGGGTCCGCGTGCGGGGACAGCGCCGCGACCAGGGCGTGCCCGGACTCGTGGATGGCCACCGCCCGCTTCTCCTCGGGCAGCAGCAGGTTGGAGTCGCCCCGGCTGCCCAGGATGATCCGGTCGCGGGCGTCGTTGAAGTTGGCCATCGTGATGTTGTTCTGGCCGACCCGGACCGCGTTGATGGCCGCCTCATTGACCAGGTTGGCCAGGTCGGCGCCGGAGAAGCCGGGGGTGCCCCGAGCCACCACGTCCAGGTTGACGTCCGGGTCCAGGCTCTTACCCCGGGAGTGCACCGCCAGGATGGCCGCGCGCTCGGCCAGGTTAGGCAGCGGGATGGTGATCTGCCGGTCGAACCGGCCCGGCCGCAGCAGCGCCGGGTCCAGAACCTCGGGGCGGTTGGTGGCGCCGAGCACCACGATGCCCTGGGCTTCGTCGAAGCCGTCCATCTCGGAGAGCAGCTGGTTGAGCGTCTGCTCCCGCTCATCGTTGGAGACCACGGCGCCGGATCCCGCCCGGCGCTGGCCAATCGCGTCGATCTCGTCGATGAAGATGATGCAGGGGCCCCGTTTGCGGGCTTCGGCGAACAGGTCGCGGACCCGGGCCGCGCCGACCCCGACGAACAGCTCCACGAAGCTGGATCCGGTCACCGAGATGAAAGGCACCTCGGCCTCGCCGGCCACCGCCCGGGCCATCAGCGTCTTGCCCGTTCCGGGCGGGCCGACCATCAGCACGCCGCGGGGCGTGACCGCGCCCAGGCGGCGGTACCGCTCCGGGTGCTTCAGGAAGTTGACGACCTCGCTGATCTCACGTTTCGCCGATTCGTAGCCGGCCACGTCGGAGAACTTGGTCTGCGGCCGCTCGGCGTCGAAGACCTTGGCCCGGGCCCGGCCGACCCCCATCAGCCCGCCCAGCGGGCCTGCCCCGCCGGCCGCCCGGGACATCCGCCGGACCAGCCAGAACACGACGATGAACGGGGCCAGCAGGATGATCCAGTAGAGCAGCTGGGTGCCCAGCCCGCTGCTGGGCGCGGCCGCATTGATCTCCACATCCGCCTTCTGCAGCGTGGTCTCCAGCGGCGTGCCGGCGAACGGGAGCGGGATGACGGTGGTGTAGTTCTTCCCGTCCTTCAGCGTCCCCGTGGCCGGGGCGGTGGAGCCAGTGCTGTTATCCAGCGTGAAGGTCTTGACCTTGTGCGCGTTGACATCGCTGATGAAGGTGGAATAGCTCAGGTTGACCACGGTTACCCCGCCGAACCGGGGCAGGAACAAGAACAGCACCAGGGCCACCAGCAGCGCCCCCGGCCAGAGCCAGTGGCGCCAGCCAGGCGGGGGCGGGGGCGCCGTGGGCGTCGGCTTGTCCCCGGGCGGCGGCGGCTTCGACTGCTTGCTCATGGATCATTCTTACGCGTTGTACGCCCCGTATGCGTAATCAGTGCCCCTCGAACGCCGCGCTGCCCATCCGGGCCAGTGCGCGGTCCCGGCCATCCGCGGTTTCGGCGGCCACGATCGCGGAGCGGCTGAGCATGGCGATGCCGGCCACCGCGAGCGCGCCGCCAGCCAGCTGCACACCCAGCTGCCAGGCCGAGGAGGCGAGCTTCTCGTCGAACACCGTGGCCGCGATGACCACGGCGACGATCGGCGCCAGGGTGTCCAGGACCGGCAGGCTCAGGGACAGCGCCCCGGAGCTGTAGGCGCTCTGACCGAGCAGGGCCCCGATGATCCCGCACAACAGCAGCGCCCACGGTTCCCAGGTGAGCAAGACCCCTGCTCCCCGGACCGCCACCACGTCCACCGTGGCCTTGGTCAGTGCGGACAGCACGCCGTAGACCGAGCCCGCGGCCACGGCCAGCCAGATGACCCGGGCCTTTCCGGAGACCCGCAGCCCAGCCAGGGCAGCTATCGCGCTGAGCGTCCCGGCCGCCACGAACACCGGGGCCCACGTGGTCAGGCTCGGCGCCTTCACCCCGCCGGTGGGCGGGGCCACCGCCAGGAAGATCACGATCCCGCCCGCCACGGTCACCGCGCCGATCCCGTCCCCCATGGTGAGCCGGCGCCCCTGCAGGCGGGCGATGAGCGGCAGCGCGAACAGTACGTCCAGCGAGGCCAGCGGCTGGACCAGGGCCAGCGGCCCGAACGCCAGGGCGAGGGCCAGGATGAGGAACGACATCGCGTCCAGGCCGATCCCGGCCAGCCAGCGGGGTCTGCGGGCCAGGTCGAGCAGCAGTCTGGGGTGCATGACCTCATCCGCCCCGGCCGCCCGGGCCACGGTCTGCTGGACGAGTGCGGCCACGGCGAAGCAGAACGCCGCGAGCAAGGCGGCGACCACAGCGATCACCGTTGTCACCAGACGTCCCCCATTCAGCTGGCCTGCCCGGCTTGGGACGAAGTTAAGCGGCGGCGCGTCCCCCGACCCGTACGCCCCGCGGCGAGCAGAGCCCTGAGCGCCCCGCTGCGCTCAGAAGTCCACCCAGGTCCCGGCCCCGACTTTGACCGCGTTCCGGTACACCCCCTGGGCCGCCGCCAGGTCCTCGGCCGCCAGGCCCAGCGACTCGAATACGGTGATCTCCCGGTCGCTGACCCGGCCAAGTGCCGTCCCGGACAGCAATTCCCCGATTTCTGCCCGGATATGCACAGGTGGGAGGGCCTGCTCGGCGATGGCCAGCCGGACATCACCCGATTCGGCCAGTGCGGATTCCCGGCTGTCGGCGAACACGGCGGCGGCGGCCATCGTGGCGGAGTCGAGTTCCCGCCGATCCGGCAGGCACGCGCCCACCGCGTTGATGTGCGTGCCCTCCGCCAGCCAGGCCCGCTCCAGCACGGGGATGGCCGACGAGGTGGCGGTCACCACGATGCCGGCGCCGGTCACGGCTTCGGCCGCTGAGCCGCAAGCCGTCACGGGCACCCCGGCCGCGGCGGTGAGCTCCCCCGCCGCCCGCGCCGCGCGGCCCGGGGTACGGCCCGCGATGCGGATCCTGGCCAGCGGCCGGCCCTGGGCCGCGCAGTCCTGGGCCAGGGCGATCGCGTGCGCGCGGGCCTGCACCCCGGTGCCGATGATGGCCAGCTCGCTGGCGTCCGTCCGGGCCAGCAGCCGGGTGGCCACCACGGAGGCCGCCGCGGTGCGGATCTCAGTCAGCGCGGACGCGTTGATCAGGGCCTGCGGCTCCCCGGTGTCCGGGCTGGACAGCAGCACGACACCCTGGTGAGCATCCTTCCCGAGGGCCGGGTTGCCGGGAAAGACGCAGATCGCCTTGAGGCTGTACGCAGCGTCGCTCTCAGATCGCATCGGGGCGGATCGCATCGGGCCGGACCGGATCGACGGCATCAGCGCCATCAGCCCCGGCGGGGGTGACCCTTCCGGCGCGGGCGGCTGGACCATGGTCCGCAGCGGCTGGTAGATCTCGCCGCGGGCCAGGGCGGCCAGCCCGCCGGCGACCAGGTCAGCGCACTCCCCGTAGGGCAGCAGCTCGCGTACGTCACGGGCGCTCAGGACCAGGAGCTTCAGGTCGGGCACACCTGCAGACTAGTGATTCCAGGCTGGAGCCCGCCGCCTAAGGACTGCGAGCGGAACCAGCGGCCCGCGTCGGGCTCGTCAGGTTCCTCTCGCTGCCCGTGCTGGCCCGGCCCGTACTGGCCCGGTCCGCGCGGCGCGTCAGGCGGGCCCGCCGCCCGGTGGGTGCCCGCGGGCGGGGCCGCGTGCCGGCCAGCCAGGTGGGCCATCAGCGCCGCGTCCTCCCGCATCTCCGCCTCGGTCGGCGACAGCGAGATGATCACGGTGAGGGCGAACGCGAGCAGGCTGATCCCGACGATGAGCGGCAGCAGGAACGCCTGACCACTCACCCCGCCGGACATCCCGGCGAGCATCCCGGGATTCTGGGTGCCGTAGACGTGCATGGCCGCCATGCCGGTGTAGTGCATCCCGCTCACCGCGACGCCCATGATCAGCGACGCGACCAGGGTCGCCCACACGGCGGCCAGCCGGAGCGCGGCCCACAGCGCGGCGGTGCCGGCCACCACCGCGATGACCACGGACAGGACCACCAGGGTGTTGTTGTACCGGACCGTGTCCGGCATCTTCATCGCGGCCATCCCGATGTAGTGCATGCTGGCCACGCCCAACCCGATGATCACCCCGCCGAGCAGCAGGTTGCGCCAGCCCGCACTGCCGAACCCCACGATGAGCAGCCCGATGCCCACCACCACCACCGCGATGAGCATGGACAGCACCGTGACCGGCACGCTGTAGGTGATGGTCTGGCCAGGGATGGTGAACCCGAGCATGGCCACGAAATGCATCACCCAGATCCCGGTGGTCGCGATCGACACCGCGGCCAGCAGCAGCCACCGGACGCGCGGCGCGCCATGTGAGGCCCGGGCCCGGGTGGTACAGCGCAGGCCGAGGAAACAGCCCAGGCTGGACATCACGAACCCGAGCACCGGCGTCACCGGACCGTAGCTGAAGTCGTTGACGTGCACCATCAGAAGCGGGCCTCCCCTCCCGGCCGGGGACCCCTGCCCCGGTCCAGCCCGTGCCCACCCAGCCTGTCATTCCCGGTTGCGATCGATTGCAGTTATGGCCTGCCGTTCACTTCTGCGGACGGTGAGATCGCTCACATCGGGCCAGGCCGAGCCGGGCCAGCCAGGCCCGGAACACCCAGGCCCGGGGCCCAGGGACCGCGCAGGCTAGTGACCCGGCCGGAACCAGCGCCCGGCGCTGGGATCGACGGGTTCGGATCCCAGCCGGGCCGGCCGGTGCGCCCCCACGGTCCGCTCCAGCGGCGGAGCCGACAGATGGGCCATGAGCGCAGCGTCCTCGCGCATCTCCGCCTCGGTCGGCGACAGGGAGATGACCACGGTCAGGGCGAACGCGAGCAGGCTGATCCCGACGATGAGCGGCAGCAGGAACACCTGGGCGCTGACGCCACCGGACATGCTGGCCAGCATCCCGGGGTCCTGGGTGCCGTAGACGTGCATGGCCGCCATGCCGGTGTAGTGCATCCCGCTCACCGCCACACCCATGATCAGCGACGCGACGAGGGTGGACCACACGGTGGCCAGCCGGAGCGCGGCCCACAGCGCGGCCGTCCCGGCCACCGCCGCGATAACCACCGAGAGAACGACCAGCACGTTGTCGTAGCGGACCGTGTCCGGCATCCGCATCGCGGCCATCCCGATGTAGTGCATGCTGGCCACGCCGATCCCGATGATCACCCCGCCGAGCAGCAGGTTGCGCCAGCCCGCACTGCCGAAGCCGACGATGAGCAGCCCGATGCCCACCACCACCACGGCGATCAGCATGGACGCGATGGTGACCGGCACGTTGTACGTGATGGTCTGGCCGGGGATGGTGAACCCGAGCATGGCCACGAAATGCATCACCCAGATCCCGGTGGTCGCGACGGACACCGCGGCCAGCAGCAGCCACCGGGCCCGCTGCGCGCCATGTGAGGCCCGGGCCCGGGTGGTACAGCGCAGGCCGAGGAAACAGCCCAGGCTGGACATCACGTAGCCGAGCACGGGTGTGACCAACCCGTAGGTGAAGTTGTCAACGTGGACCATCTGACCCAGACCCCCTGTGAGAGCCTGCCCGGCCCCCATGCCGCCCGTGACATGTCGGGCATAGCCTGACATGTCGCCCGGTCAGCCGTGACGCACATCACATCCCCGGCACAATCGATTTCACTCTGCTACCGGGAGTTCATGGGCGGTCAGATCTGCATGCCACCGTCCACTGGCAGCGCCGCGCCGGTCACGAAAGAACTGTCCGAGCTGGCCAGGTAGAGCACGGAGCGGGCGATCTCCTCCGGGCAGGCGTGCCGGGACAGCGGGATCCTGGCCTCGAAGATCCGCGCCGCGACGTCGGCCGGGGCGCCGGTCGCGGAGATCTCGATGGCCCGCTGGAAGTCGGTATCCGTCGGTCCCGGGTGCACGGTGTTCACCCTGATCCCGCGGCCGGCCATCTCCTTCGCGGCGGTCCGCATCAGGCCGACCTGCGCGTGCTTGGCGGTGGCGTAGGCGCAGATGCCCGCGTCCGACGTGAGGCCGACCACGCTGGAGTTGATGATCACGCTGCCGCCGTCCCGCAATTCCGGCAGCCCGTGCTTGAGCAGGAAGAACGCGCCGAGTACGTGCACGTCCAGGACGCGGCGGAAGACGTCAGCGGGGTAGTCCGTGATGGGGGCGATGTCCCCGCTGATGCCGGCGTTGCTGAACAGGATGTCGAGCCCGCCGAACCGGGCCGCCGCCTGCTGGAGGGCCGCCATGACCTGCTCTTCCACCGTGACGTCGGTGACGCTGTAGTCGGCCAGGTCCGGCCCCAGCTCGGCCACCGCCGCCTCCAGGCGGCTGCGCGCCAGCCCGGCCAGGTGCACGCTGGCCCCTTCGGCTACGAACAACCGGGCGCAGGCCAGGCCGATGCCGCTCTCGCCCCCGGTGATCAGGGCGACCTTGTTGTCCAGCCGGGCCATGACGGCTCCTCCCACTTCCCTGATTGACGGTCCCCGGGGTCACGCCGGCCTGACGGGCGGCCCCCGGCACTACACCGGGGCCACATGCACGCTGACCACCGCCGAACGGCCGCTGCGCACCTGCCCGAGGGCCTCAGCCAGCGTCTCCGGGAGCTGCGCCGCCGCGGTCACCGTGCGCGCGTAGGCGCCACCGGCCGCCGCCGCCACCCCGGGCAGGTCCGCCTCGGGCGCGAAGCTGGCGGCGAACCCCCCGGCCGCGAGCTCGCCGGCCGGGTGCACGGCCAGGGTGGACAGCGACGGCGCCTTCCAGCCCTGGTTGTCGAGGATCACGGTCAGGGAGGGCGCCTGGTACCGCCGGGCCATCCAGTGCACCGACGAAGGCACGGCGAACAGGTATGACCCGTCTCCCACCAGGCTCACCACGGTGCGCTCCGGCGCGGCCAGCTTGGCCCCGACGGCCGCGCCGCCAGCCCAGCCCAGCGAGCCACCGCCGCTGCCGAGCAGCGAGCCCGGCCGGCTGGCCGCCAGGTGCTCGCTGACCACCGGGTAGCGGGAACATGAGGAACGACATCTCATGCGGCTCGTCGAAAACCATCGTGTACGGGCGGCGGCAGTCGTAGAGGGCGAGATCCCCGGGCTGCAGCAGGGCCTCGCGGCCCTCCTGGGACAGCCGGCAGGAGCCGCTGGTCAGCAGCCCGACCTTGTAATAGCCGGCCTCCCGGAGGGCGATCATCCGGCGGGTCCGCGAGGCCAGGTGCGGCTCGGCGGCGACCCGGGACACCAGCAGCTCACCGAGTTCGGAGTGGGCCACCTCGCCGCGGAACGGGTCGCGGCTGACCGGCGCGCACTCCAGTGGGACGAACGTCGCGGAGATCCAGTGCCGCCACTGGGCGAACCGGTCAGCCTGGGTCACGTCGTCGGTGCGCAGAACCTCAGCCATGGCCACCTCTGCATCCAGGTCGCTCGGCTAAATGACAACATGTGAACGGATGTACGTAACGCGCACGATACCTGACGGACACCCGGCCGGGAGTTCCCCGCCAGGCCGCCCGGCTAGAGGCGGTAGACGCGGCGGGCGTTGCCCGCGCCGACCATCTCCGCGACCCGCAGCGCGTCGGCCTGGCTCCAGTCGCCGCCGGCCACCCATTCCCCGAGCACCCGGGCGGTGGCGCGGCGCCACAGCCACGCGCCCAGGTAGTGCAGTTCCGCCGGTCCCCAGGCGTCGGAGGAGAACAGCAGCTTGCCGAACGGGGCCAGCTCCAGCGACTCGGCGACCACGGCCGCCGCCCGGGCGCCGGTGTAGTTGATGGCCAGCCCGACATCCAGGTAGACGTGCGGGTACGCCTGGGCCAGGTAGCCGGCCCCGCGGTGGAACGGGTAGCAGTGCAGCAGCATGACCGGCACCCCGGCGGGCTCGGTGCGCTGCAGGAAACCGCGCAGCAGCAACGGGTCGCAGCGGCGCAGGTCGGCGTCCGGATCCCCGAACCCGGTGTGCAGCTGCAGCGGCAGCCCCAGGCCGAGGCCGGTCCACAGCAGGTGACGCAGCAGCACCGGGTCCTCGACCCGGACCTGGCCGGTGGCCTCGATCTGGCGCAGCCAGCGGCCCGCGGCCGCGGTCACCTCGGCCGGGGCGGGCGGCTCCGGGTCAAAGTCGAGGCCGAACCGGTAGCCGACGATGCTCTTCAGGCCGGCCGCGGCGGCGGCCTGGCGGGCCAGGAGCCCCGCGAAGCGGTCCGCGAACCCGGCCGCGCTGCCGTCGCCGGCCAGCACGGCCTGCTCGGCCACGGACTCCAGGCGGACGACCTCGCGGGCCGGGACGCCAGCCGCCTGCGCCATCCCGGCCACGTCCAGCAGGCCGGGCCGCACGTAGCCGGTGTCGAGCAGGAAATGGCCGGTCCCGCTGGCCCGCAGCAGCCGCCGGGTGACCTCGGCCGGGCCCAGTGCGGCCCGGCGGGCCAGGTAATCGGCGGGCGAGGCGAACGGCTCGAGGTCCAGGATCGGCGCGCACCAGCGCCGGATCGCCACGCCCAGCTGGGAGTCGAACTGGGTCAGCCCGGCCGGCAGCGGCCGGTCGGACTCGGTGAGCAGCGCCTCGAACTCGGCCGGCCCGGTCTCGGCCGTGAGCGCCGGGTGCACGTGGTGGTCCACCAGGGCGAGCGCGCCGATCCCGGACCCCATCAGGTCCGGCCCGGCCGGGTCGAGGTCAGCCACCCGCGCTCAGATCTTCGTGAAGTGCTGGAAGCATTCCCAGGCCACGTCGGCGTCGGCGAACGCCGCGGCCTCGGAGCGCTTCACGGCCAGGTACGCGGTGCGGCGCAGCGGCCCCAGCGCCTCCATCAGCAGGTCGTCGGCGGCCAGCGCGTTCAGCGCCGCATCCAGGGAGTCTGGCAGCCGGCGCGCGCCCGCGGCCTGGCGCTCGGCGTCGCTGAGGGTGGCCGGGTCCACGTTCACGGCCTCGCCGGGGTCGAGCTTGCGCCGGATGCCGTCCAGGCCCGCATGCATCACGGCCCCCAGGGCCAGATAGGGGTTGGCACTCGAATCCGACGGCTTGAGCTCCAGGTTCACCGAGCCACCCGGGTCGCCGAGCATCGGCGAGCAGATGCGCACCGCGGCCTCGCGGTTGTCCATGCCCCAGATCGTGTAGGCGCTGCTCCACATCTGCGGGGCCAGGCGGCGGTAGGAGTTGACGCTGGCGCAGGTCAGCGCCACGAGGGCGGGCAGGTGGGCGAGCAGGCCGGCGATGAAGTGATAGCCGGTGGCGGACAGCAGGTACGGGTCCTCCGGGTCGTAGAACACCGGGCGCTCCCCCGGCTGGCCGTCCGGCCCGAGGTCGGTCAGCGACACGTGCAGGTGGGTGCCGTTGCCGGCCTGGTCGGGCACGGGCTTGGGGGCCAGGCTGGCCCACAGCCCGCGGCGGAACGCGACCCCGCGAACGGTCTCCCGGTACAGCACGTGGTTATCGGCCGCGCGCAGCGCGGGAGCGTGCCGGATCGTCATCTCCTGCTGACCGTGGCCGAGCTCCGGGTAGTAGTGCTCCACCTCCAGGCCCTGCTCCTGCAGGGCGCCCAGCAGGTCGATGGCGAAGTCGTGGGCCAGCGCGAAGCCGGTCGAGGAGTAGCAGAGGCTGTCGTCCACCGGGACGAGCCGGTCCGGGCCGCCGTCGGGCGCGGGTTCCCGGCGGCCCAGGGTGAACTCGGGCTCGAACGACGCGTGGACCGCGTAGCCCTCGGTGGCCAGTTCGGCGATGGCCTGCTTGAGGAAGGTGCGCGAGCAGGCGTCCCAGGGCGCGCCGTCCGGCTGGACCAGGTCGGCCAGCATCACCCCGGCTCCGGGCGCGTACGGGAGGGCCACGTACGTGGACGGGTCGGGCATGATGCGGACCTCCCCGACCGGCCCCATCCCGTCTACCGGCTGCAGGGAATCCAGCATGGACATGGCCATCATCGCGACCGTGTGCCCGATCCCGGTCCGCAGCCGGGCGGGCAGCATGGCCGCCGACGCGGCCTTGCCGCGGATGATCCCGCCGTGATCGGCGTACAGGAACCGGATGAGGGAAACCTGGTCGGAGTGGGCGCGCTCGACGACCGCGCTGACCGCGTCATCGCCCGCCGCGCCCGCCGGCTCTGCTGGCACGTAGTCGCTCATGGGACAGAGGTAGCATGCGCGGCCATCCTCGTACAGCTCAATGCCCGAGCTAGCACCGCCAGCGGCTCGTTGACACTGAGAGTCATCATCCCCTAGATTCGCAATGTTCGACGATAGAACTGCTGTTCGTAAAGCGCACACTCACCCCACCGGGCGGATCCTGCCCTGCTGGCCACTCCCGTCATCGGCGATCAAGGAGTTCCCGTGGCATTTCTCGACGAGTCGACGTGGCGCGGCAAGGCCTTCAGCAGCGGCTGGAAGACGGTTTCCGGAGGCGAGGCCGCGGTCACTGAACCAGCCACCGGCACGGAACTCGGCCGGGTCGGTATCGCCTCGCCCGCCGACATCGCCGCCGCGGCGCAGGCCGCGGCCGCGGCTCAGCCGGCCTGGGCCGCGGTCCCGCACACCGAGCGGTCCGCCATCCTGCGGCGGGCGGGTGACATCTGGAAGGCGCACGCCGAGGAGATCGAGGGCTGGAATATCCGCGAGAGCGGCAAGATCGGGCCCGCGGCGCAGTTCGAGACGCACGTGGCCACCGAGGAGATCTACGAGGCCGCCACCCTGCCCTCGCGGCCCTACGGTGAGCTGCTGCCCACCGAGTCACCGCACCTCAGCTGGGCCGAGCGGGTCCCGGCCGGGGTGGTCGGGGTCATCTCCCCGTTCAACTTCCCGCAGATCCTGGCCATCCGCTCGGTGGCCCCGGCCCTCGCGCTCGGCAATGCGGTCGTCCTGAAGCCGGATCCGCGCACCGCGGTGTGCGGCGGTGTGGTGCTGGCCCGGGTCTTCGAGGAGGCCGGGCTGCCCGAGGGGGTACTGCACGTGCTGCCGGGCGGCCCGGACGCCGGGGAGACGCTGATCACCGACCCGCGGGTGCGGGTGATCTCGTTCACCGGGTCCACCTCGGTGGGCCGCCACGTGGGGGCGCTGGCCGGCCAGCACCTCAAGCGGGTGCACCTGGAACTGGGCGGCAACTCTGCCCTGATCGTGCTGGACGATGCCGACCTGGACGCGGCCGCGGCGGCCGGCGCGTGGGGCTCGTTCCTGCACCAGGGCCAGATCTGCATGACCACCGGCCGTCATCTGGTCCAGGACGCGATCTACGACGATTACGTCTCGGCGCTGGCGGGCAAGGCCAGCCACCTGCCGGTGGGCGATCCGGCCAGCGGCCAGGTCGCGCTGGGCCCCATCATCGACGAGCGGCAGCGCGACAAGGTCCACGGCCTGGTGACCGCCAGCGTGGACGCGGGCGCCCGGCTGGCCGCGGGCGGCACCTACGAGGGCCTGTTCTACCGGCCGACCGTGCTGGCCGAGGTCGCGCCCGCCATGCCCGCCTACGCCAGCGAGGTGTTCGGGCCGGTGGCCCCGGTCATCCGTTTCTCTGACGCGGACGAGGCGGCCAAGCTCGCCGCGGACACCGAGTACGGGCTGTCCCTGGGCATCCTGACCAAGGACGTGCTGCGCGGCCTGGACCTGGCCCGGAAGATCCCGACCGGCATCGTGCACATCAACGACCAGACCGTGGACGACGCGCCGAACACCCCGTTCGGCGGCACCGGCGCCTCCGGCACCGGCGCCCGCTTCGGCGGCACCGCCAACCTGGACGCGTTCACCGATACCCGCTGGGTCACGATGCGCAGCGAGATCGCGCCCTACCCGTTCTAGATGCCGTCCGCACCCGCGCGCTCGCGCACCCAGATCGGAATCGTCGGGGCCGGACCGGCCGGACTGCTGCTGTCCCACCTGCTGGCGCTGCGCGGCATCGACTCGGTGCTGGTCGAGGACCGGAGCCGGGCCCACTGCGAGGCCCGGCAGCGGGCCGGCGTGCTGGAGGACGGCAGCGTCCGGCTGCTCCGCGAGGCGGGGCTGGCGGAGCGGCTGGATCGCGAGGGCCTGGAGCACGGCGGGATCTACCTCCAGTTCGCCGGCCAGCGGCGGCACATCGACTTCCGCGACCTGACCGGGCGGACCGTCACCGTGTACGCGCAGACCGAGGTGGTGAAGGACCTCATCGAGGCCCGGCTGGCGGCCGGCGGCCACCTGGAGTTCGACGTGACCGGCACCGAGGTGGACGACCTGGACACCGGCCATCCGGTGCTCCGGTACACCCGCGCGGACGGGACGCGGCACGAGGTCACGTGCGACGCGATCGCCGGCTGCGACGGTTTCCACGGGATCTGCCGGCCAGCGTTCCCGGCGGGACTGCTGACCGTCTGGGAACGCGAGTACCCGTACGCCTGGCTGGGCATCCTGGCCGACGTCCCGCCGTCCACCGATGAGCTGATCTACGCCCATCACCCTGACGGGTTCGCCCTGCACAGCCTGCGCAGCCCGCTGGTCAGCCGGCTCTACCTGCAGGTCGCCCCGGATGAGGAGATCAGCGGGTGGCCCGATGACCGCATCTGGGCCGAGCTGCAGCGGCGGTTCGCCGTACCCGGCTGGGAGCTCAAGGAAGGCCCGATCCTGGATAAGGGCATCACCCCCATGCGCAGCTTCGTCAGCGCCCCGATGCGGCACGGGCGGCTGTTCCTGGCCGGGGACGCCGCGCACATCGTGCCCCCCACCGGCGCCAAGGGACTCAACCTGGCCCTCGGGGACGTCGCGGTGCTGGCCGGCGCCCTGGCCGAACTGCTGCGCGGCGACCACCGCCAGGCCGATTCCTACTCCGACGACTGCCTGGACCGGGTCTGGCGGCGCACCCACTTCTCGTGGTGGATGACCACGATGCTGCACGCCACCCCCGGCGCGAACCCGATGGACGCCGAGCTCCAGCTGGCCCAGCTCCGTTACGTCACCACGTCACGGGCGGCCGCGGCCTCGCTGGCCGAGAACTACACCGGCTATCCCCCGCAGCGCTGACCCGCGGTTCCTCCGGGTCAGCAGCGCTGAGCGCCCCGCCGCCGGTCCCTCCTGGTCAGCCGGTGGGCGCGCCCTTGCGGGCCCAGAGCGTGTCGTGCCAGCCGTGCTTGTAGACCGGCACGAAGTTGGCCTTGAAGTAGGCCCTCAGCTGCGGGTACCAGGCGACCCGGCGGGACTGGTTGTACGACAGCCAGACGAACTGGGCCTTGGTGAACTCGTCCCACCACATGGCCTGGACGGCCGGGACCTTTCCCGCGCCGGTGGACGGCTTGAGCCCGTTGGAGAAGCCGAGATCACTGCCCAGCCCGTCCAGCATGTGCGGGCACTTGGACAGGTCAGGGCTGAACCGGTTGGCCATCAGCAGGTAGGACGTCTGGTCGGTGGCGACGCACGCGCCCTTCGGGATGATCTTCTCGATCTGCGAGGCCACCGGGGCCAGGCGCAGCTTGAGGTGGGATTCGTAGCTGGCCTGGTCCATGGCCAGCACCAGGACGACCAGGGCCGCGACCACCGCGGCCGGCTTCCACAGCTGCCGCCCGTCGTTCGCGGGCAGCCAGCTGGTGCCCTGCCCTAGCGCCTCCAGGAGACGGGACAAGGGCAGCGCGATGGACATGGCGAAGAACGGCGCCAGGAACGCGGCGAAATGGTAGTGGAACTGGTCCGGCCACATGAACATGACCGTGACCACGGCGGTGGTGCCCAGGGCGAACCAGTCCAGCGCGGGCGGCGCCTGGCCGAGCCGGATCCAGGCCACGGCGATCATCGCGGCCACCACGATGACCAGCACCGCGGTGGCGGTCAGGATGACCAGGCGCGGGTGGGCGGGCAGATTCAGGGTGCTGATCCCCAGCATGTGACTCAGCCGGGCGGGCAGCGGGACCCGGGTCGACCCGGCCCGCGGGGCGACCTGGGCGACGTACAGGCTCTGGTAGAACCGCTTGGGCGCCAGCGCCGCGAACGGGAGGGTGGGGACCAGGAAGCCGACCGCCAGCCCGCCCACATACACGGCCAGCCGCCTCAGCTGCGGCAGCAGCATGACCAGGACCACGATGACGGGGAAGATCGCCCAGACCTCGATGCAGCCCGCGAAACCGAAGGCGGCGCCGCTCCAGAACAGGCGCTTCCGGCTGCTGGTCAGGCGATTCCCGTCGAACAGGGCCAGGGCCCCGAGCAGGCAGAACAGCACCAGCCACGGCTCGACCAGGACCGTGCGGGCCGTGGACACGCCGTCCGGGTAGACCGCGACGATCCCGCAGCCCACGATCACCGCGACCAGCCCCCGGTGCCGGAGCAGCAGTCCCACCAGGACCACGCCTGCCGAGCTGGCCAGGGTGGTCAGGATCCGGCCGGTGGCCATCGCGTGGGCCGTCCCGATGACCTCGGACAGCAGCGCGGACGGCACCATCAGCAGGGTGATCCCGGGCGGCTGCACCAGGAGGAACGAGCGGTACGGCAGATAGCCGTGGATCAGGTTGACGGCGCTGCCGAAGTAGGGCCCGTCGTCGTACTCGGTCACCCCCAGCAGGTAGCCGGGACGGGACAGCAGCAGCAGCCGGAGCGCCAGGGCCAGCAGGGTGCAGACCCCGATGGCCACGCTGATCGGGGTCAGCCAGCGTTTCCGGGCGTGGTCCTGCCCTGCTGCTGCATCACTACGCGATTCTCCGGGCGGCCCGCCTGCGGCCGGCCTCGCCATCGTTCCGCTCACTGCTGGTTAGCTCCCTCAGCCCTACGTGCCTGAACCCCACAGCAACCTGCGCACAGCGCCGCCCCGATGACCACACTGCGAAGGTGATGAATCGCACTGGAATTGTGAAACGCGCTGAGCTGTGTTGCGGGGCAAGGGGCCAGGATCATTGTTCCCCGGCAGGCTCAGCGTGCACGCAGCGGGTGCCCGCGACCGCCACCAGATGTTACCGGATGAACATCCCGGTCAATAGCGGATGCACCACTCCATAGGGCCCGCATCCCGTCAATCTGAGCAGTCGCGACCGCCCTCACGCACCGGCGCAGCCTGACCGCACCACCTGGCCTGGACCATGGGCCATCACGAACGTACTGGTCAGCCGGGGTTTCGTGGGCTATTTCCGGCCAGCCCGGCGTGTCCAGGCGGCCGGTGGCGGAACCGGCCCGGGGATCAGCGCGGGCGGCCCTGTGAAGTTTGCGTAACATCCCGGCCCGTCGGCGCGCCGACCATCCGGGCCTGGCCGCCCGGCTGGACTCGTTCATCGGTCAGTACACGGTGGACTGGCAGCACCTGTTCGGCGCGTCCCCGGTGGCCACCATCCCGGTGCTCATCCTGTTGGCGCTGATCGAGCGGCGCGTGGTGGGCGGGCTGACGGCGGGCTCGATCCGGTAGCGAGCACCCTGTTCTCCGCGGCCAGGTAAGGGAGGATCAGCAGGCAGCCCCATACGCCCGCCAGCGCCCACCCGCCCAGCACATCGGTCATCCAGTGCGCGGCGAGGTACATCCGGGACAGCCCGACGACGAGGGCGATCAGCAACGCGCCGGTCATGAGCAGCGTGCGGGCCCGGAAGGAGCGGCCGGCCATCACCATGAGCGCGAGCATGCCCCAGGTGGCGAGGGCCTGGGCCGAATGCTGGGAGGGGTAGGACCAGCCGTGGAACGTGCCCAGCCAGTCCACCGCCGGCGGCCGGGGCCGCGCGACCAGGGTCTTCGTCAGCTGCGCCCAGCCCCACGCGCCTGCAAGGGCCAGCGCGGGGAGCACCGCGGGCAGCCACTGCCGGCGCCACCGCCACAGCGCCAGCCCGGCGCCGATCACGACGGGCCAGAGAACGAAGCCCGAGCCAAGCCAGGTGAGCGTCTTGGCCAGGCCGGTGAGCCATGGCGCGCGGTGGCCGACAAAGAACGCCAGGACCTGCGGATCGAACCGGGCACTGTTGATGTGGTGCAGCACGCTGTTCGTCAGTGAGCCGAAGGACCAGCCGCACGCGCCGAGGGTGAGCACGGCCACGGTCAGCGAGAACCCGGTGGGGACGCCCGGCTGGAAGCGCACGGCGAGCCAGGCGAGCTGCGTCGGGAAGCGCCGCTCCAGCCAGCGGGCCAGGCGGCTGCGGGAGACCCGGCCGACCTGCCGCCCCGTCCAGCTGTCCGGTTCACGTGCCGACCGCAGCAGGTGCCCGAGGACGAGCGCGAGCACCACGACCGCGAACAGGGCGATGCCGACCTGGGTCGCGTAGTGGGCGACCCGCTTCCAGCTCGCCCCGGCCAGGTAGCCGAGCAGCACCATCCCGGTGCCCCAGATCGCGCCGCCGGCCACGTTGAACGGCAGGAAGACGCGGTAGGGCATCCGCGCCATGCCCGCCAGGCCCGGGACCAGGACCCGCAGCGCGGCGGTGAAGCGCCCGAAGAACACCGCCCGGCCGCCCCGGGTGGCCAGGTAGTCCTGGCCACGGTCGATGCGCCCGGGTTTCAGGACGCGGCGCAGCGGCCTGGTCTCCAGCAGCCGCCGGCCGTATTCGCGGCCCACCAGGTACCCGACCGAATCACCGATGATGGCCCCGGAGATCCCCGCGACCAGGACCGCCCACAGGCTCACCCGGCCGTAGGAGGCGAGCACCCCGCCGAGGATCAGCGCGGTCTCGCCCGGGAAGAAGAAGCCCAGGAACGCCGAGGACTCCAGGGCCGGGACCGCAAAGACGATCAGCAGCGCCAGCCATCCGCTGAGGCTGAGTATGTGCTCGATCAGGCCGGTCATCGTCCCCAGCGTATGGGCATATCGTGCCCCTGGTCGCCCTCAGGTGGTGGCGGCGTCCAGGCCCAGGTGAGGCTGGTCAGCCGATCACGGTGATGTAGGCGCCGACGAGGCTTGCGGTCTGCTGGTCGACCTCGCCCGCGCGACGATCGGCGTGGCCTTCCTGGAAGCGGGCGAAGGCCGCGGTCGAGGCGATCGGGTTCACTTCGCCGTCGCCGTGGTCGTGGAACGACACATGCACGAACGAGTCGTCCGCCAGGCGGAAGACGAGATAGCTGACATTGCCGGGTTCGGCCGCGGCGAGCTCGGTGAACACGGCCTCGATTCGCTGCTGGTTCTCGTCGGCTGCCTCGGCGGACCGCATGGCGTACCGGGTAACTAGTCGTTTCTCCATGAGAGGGCTCCCCTAGACCGTGCTCGGCACGGCGAAGTCGGTGTGGGTAAGGCTCGCGGAGGCATCCCACAGCCTCCGTGCGAGATCGGCGTTACGGGAGAGCCTGGAGGGCTTGGAAACCTCGGGGTATCCCTTGGTGTGGATGAGGCCATCCGGCCCCACATAAGAGCCGCCGGGAATGTCCTGGGTGGCGGCGTAGAGGATGGGCAGGGCACCGTGCTCCCCATCCTGGGTGATCGGGCCGAGGAAAAGCTTGCTGACTGCCCCCTGGAAGCCGCCCACATGGCTGATCAGGTTGGTTTCCGCGACGCCAGGGTGCGCGGCGACAGCTCGCACCACGCTCCCGGAGCCGGTTAGCCGGCGCTGCAGCTCAAGGGTGAACAGC
Source organism: uncultured Actinomycetes bacterium (assembly GCA_963718305.1). GTDB lineage: Bacteria > Actinomycetota > Actinomycetes > Streptosporangiales > Streptosporangiaceae > RYN-230. The sequence continues at coordinate 23,509 of CAVQZG010000012.1, read as the reverse complement.
ACGTTGGCCAGCTTTGACTGGCAGTACGCGCCTAGCGGCTTATATGTGCGATTCTCCCAGTTCAGGTCGTCGACCTTGATCTTCCCGATCTTGTGAAGATCGGAAGTGACCGTGACGATCCGGCCAGTGATCTGCGGGAGCAGGAGATTGGTCAGCGCGAAATGGCCAAGATGGTTGGTGCCGAACTGCAGCTCGAATCCATCGGCGGTGCGGCCCGCGGGCACCATCATGATTCCGGCGTTGTTGATCAGGATGTCAAGGTGTCCGGCCCAGCCGCCGGCGAACTCGCGGACCGAGGCAAGGTCGGTAAGGTCCAGTCGCCGCACGTCTGTCTCCCCCGCCATTCTGGCGGCTGCGGCCTCCCCCTTAGCCACGTCACGCACACCGAGCACCACCTTTGCGCCGGCCCGGGAAAGCTCCCCGGCGGTGACCGCGCCGATTCCGCTCGAAGCCCCGGTCACCACCACGGTCTGGCCCGACAGATCGGGTAGCTGGGCGGCAGTCCATCTCTCGTTAGCCATACCGGATTCCCCTCTCGCGCGTCCGGATCGCACCGGACCGTCCCGCGGGCCTGCCTGCCCTGACGGCGGCCGCGCCGCTCGCGCACACTTGAGATTCTCAACTCATCGACTTGAAAATGTCAAGTGGTATCGTGGGCGAATGAAGTCCTACGGCCAGTACTGTGCACTGGCCCGCGGGCTGGACGTGATCGGGGACCGGTGGACGCTGCTCATCGTCCGGGAACTCCTCGCCGGACCGTGCCGCTACTCCGAGCTGCTCGAAGGCCTGCCGGGCATCGCCACGAACCTGCTGGCTGACCGGTTGCGCGGCCTCGAAAAACACGGGGTCGTGGCTCGCGACGCCCAGGGCCGCTACCAGCTCACCACCTGGGGCCAGGGCCTGGCCGAGCCCGTGCACGCGATAGCGCGCTGGGCCGCGCCCCTCATGGCCGCCCCTCCGGGGGACAACGCCTTCCGCAGCAGCTGGCTTGCCCTCCCGGTAGCCGTGATCTTCGACGGTACCGATCCAGGCCGACCCCCGCTGACCATCGAAGTCCGCACCGGCGACACGCCGCTGACCATCGAGTCGCGTCACGGACAGGTACGCGTCGTACCCGGCCCCGCCATGTCCCCCGACCTCGTCCTCACCGGACCGCCCGATGGCATCATCGGCGTCCTGATGGGAGCGCTCGACCAGGCCTCGGCCGTGAGCCGCGGGGTCACGACGCACGGTGACCTCCGCCAGCTAGCCAGACTCCGGAAACCACCAGGATCCGTTCGCCATCGCTAGCGGCTACGCATCCTGGCCGATCGAGGCCACCGCCGCGGATGCCGGGATCATGACTGCGCGCGGGCCCGACATCAGCGCCCTGAACTGCGGGTATTACCGTACGTCAAGCCCGGTAACTGCCCGGGCGATGATCATGCGCTGGATCTCGGACGTGCCCTCGAAGATCGTGAAGATCTTCGCGTCCCGGTGCCAGCGCTCCACCGGGAAGTCACGGGTGTAGCCGTTCCCGCCCAGGATCTGGATGGCCTGCTCGGTCACCCGGACCGCCGTCTCCCCCGCGACCAGCTTGGACATCGACCCCTCGGCCCCGTCCAGGGCCATCCCCTGCCGGGCCATCCAGGCCGCCCGCCAGGTCAGCAGCCGGGCCGCGTCCACCCCGGCCTGCATGTCGGCCAGCATGAAGCCGACCGCCTGGTTCTGCCCGATCGGGCGGCCGAACGCGACCCGCTGGGTGGCGTAGTCCCGGGCGAATTCCACCGCGGCCCGGCCGACGCCCACCGCCATGGCCGCCACGCTCGGCCTCGAGGCCTCGAAGGTCTTCATGGCGGCCTGCTCGCCGCCGCGCCCCCCGGACCGCACCCGGTCCAGCCTGGCATCCAGCCGGTCCTTGCCGCCGACCAGGCACCGGCCGGGCACCCGTACGCCGTCCAGCACCACCTCGGCGGTGTGCGAGGCCCGGACCCCGTGCTTGCGGAACTTCTGCCCCTGGCTGAGTCCTGGGGTGCCCGGCGGGATCACGAAGCTGGCCTGGCCCCGGGCGCCGAGCGCGGGGTCTACCGAGGCCACCACCACGTGGACGTCGGCGATCCCGCCGTTGGTGGCCCACGACTTGGTCCCGTTGAGGATCCATTCGTCGCTCGCCTCGTGGTACTCGGCGCGGGTGCGGATCGCGCTCACGTCGCTGCCCGCCTCCGGTTCCGAGGCGCAGAACGCGCCCAGCTTGACCGAGCCGGGCTCGCCGAACATCTCCGGGAGCCACTCCCCGATCTGCTCGGGGGTGCCGTTGCTGGCCACCGCGACCGCAGCCAGGGTGCTGCCGACCAGGGACAGCCCGATGCCCGCGTCGCCCCAGAACAGCTCCTCGAAGGCGATCGGGATGCCCAGCCCGCTCGCCTCGAGCCACTGCGCCGAGAAGAAGTCGAGCGAGTAGAGGCCGATCTTGGCGGCCTCCTCCAGGATGGGCCAGGGCGTCTCTTCCCGCTCATCCCACTCGGCTCCGGCTGGCCTGATCACGTCGGCGGCGAACCCGTGCACCCAGTCGCGCATGCCGCGCAGATCCGGGCCGGGCTCGAGAGAGAATCCGCCGGGGGCGTCAGGTCCAGTGGTCATCATGCTCCTCGGGGGGTCCTGCGCAAGCCGTATGTTACTGAAGAGTAGCACGGCTAAGTTACCGAGGAGTAGGTATCAGCCGATTCCTGATCCGGGCCGCCCGTCCCCCGTGGTTCCGGGCCTTCCCGGGGCGCCAGGCTACTCGGCGTCGTGGCGGTCCAGGAACTCATACACGTCGGACTCGTCCACCCCCGGGAAGCTCCCGGTCGGCAGGGCGGACAGGATGTGCGAGTGAGCCCGCGCCGACGGCCAGGCCATCCCTTCCCAGCGGGTGGCCAGCCCGGCTGGCGGCCGCTGGCAGCAGTCCCCGTCCGGGCAGCGTGACACCATCCGCTTGGTCGTGTCCCGGCCGCGGAACCACCGCGAGTTCTCATAGCCCGTGCCCAGGGTGATGGCGGAGCCGCGCTCCGCGCCCGGGTCCACGTGGGCCATGCACCAGAAGGTTCCGGCCGGGGTGTCCGAGTACTGGTAGTACGGCGAGTACCGGTCGGCCGACCCGAACACCTGGCGACCGGACCACTTGCGGCACATCCGCTGCCCCTCGATCGCCCCGGTGGAGTCGGCGGGCAGCACGAGCCCGTCGTTCTCATACGCCTTGTAGATGATGCCGCTTTCGTCGTTCTTGACGAAGTGACAGGCCAGATCGAGATGGTGGGTAGCGAGGTTGGTGAACCGGTGCGCCGCCATCTCATACGACACCGAGAACACGTCCCTGAGATCCTCGACCGACAGGTCCCTGGCCTCCTGGGCCTCGCGCAGGAACCGCGAGGCCGAGCGTTCCGGGACGAGCACGGCCGCCGCGTAGTAGTTCGCCTCCACCCGCTGGCGAAGGAAGTCCGCGAAGTCACGCGGCGCCGCATGACCGAGCACGAAGTGGCCGAGGGTCTGCAGCAGGATCGTCCGGGGCGTGTGCATGCCCATGGATTCCTGCTTCAGGTAGATCCGCCGGTGCCGCAGGTCGGTGACGGAGCGGACGGAGCGCGGGAGATCCTGGGCGTACCTGACCGAGAAGCCGTGATGGCCCACGATCGCCAGCAGCGCGCCCTGGGACAGCGCGCCGCCCCGGTAGCTGACGGACTCCAGTGCCTCGGCTGCCGCGTGCTCGATCTGGGCGAAGTAATTGCCCCGCTCCCGCATCGCGTCGCGCAGCCCCGCGTTGGCCACCCGCGCCTCCTCCGGGGTGGCGGTCGGCCGGGTGTGCTGCCGGCGGAGTTCTCCGTACAGCGCGACCAGATGCTCGAGCACGTCGTTGGGGACCCGGGCGCCGACCTTCAGGTGCGGCAGTCCCAGGTCGGCGTAGAGCGGGTCGCGCTGCGCTTCCTCCACCGCGATCTCCAGCTGGGCCCGGCGGCTCGGCGGCTGGTGCCGCAGCAGTTCCTCGGCGGGCACGGACAGGGCCGTGGCCAGCGACTCGATCAGGGACAGCTTGGGCTCGCGGCGGCCGTTCTCCAGCAGGGACAGGGCCGACGGCGCCCGGCCCACCCGGGTGCCCAGCTCGGCCAGCGTGTAGCCGCGGGCGCGGCGGAGATGCCGGAGCCGCTGCCCGAACGTTGTCAGGTCTAGACCACCTGACGGAAATTCTGGCCGCTCTTTCTCCAAGAACTCTGTCACATCTTCATCCTAGAGGAAATTTAAGCATTCTTCAGGTGGATGGCCCCTAGCTTTACCCCGGTATGGCCCGCAGGCTCGGCACTAACCACCCAGGGGACGGCAGAACGTAGGAGGACCAGTGAACGAGAGTCGCCTCGAGGGCACAGCGAACGGCACCAGCCACGGCCATCACGGGAGGAGCCCGGTCAGCGGGCCGCAGCAGCAGGCCGCGGGCCTGGCCCAGCAGTGGGCCACCGATCCGCGCTGGCGCGGCACCCAGCGAACCTACTCGGCAGACGACGTGATCCGGCTGCGCGGATCGGTCCAGGAGGAGCGCACCCTGGCCCGGCTCGGCGCCCAGCGGCTGTGGGCCTTGCTGCACGACGAGGAGTACATCGCGGCCCTCGGCGCGGTCACCGGGAATCAGGCGGTCCAGCAGGTCAGGGCCGGCCTGCAGGCCATTTACCTGTCCGGCTGGCAGGTTGCGGCGGACGCGAACCTGGCCGCCGAGACCTATCCGGACCAGAGCCTGTACCCGGTCAACTCGGTCCCGCAGGCGGTCCGCCGGATCAATAACGCCCTGCTGCGCGCGGACCAGATCACCTGGGCCGAGTCGGACGGCAGCGACAGCCAGTACTGGCTCGCGCCGATCGTGGCAGACGCGGAAGCGGGCTTCGGCGGCGTGCTGAACGCCTTCGAGCTGATGAAGTCGATGATCGCGGCGGGAGCCTCGGGCGTGCACTGGGAAGACCAGCTGGCGTCGGAGAAGAAGTGCGGCCACCTCGGCGGGAAGGTGCTCATCCCGACCTCGCAGCACATCCGCACGCTCACCGCCGCCCGGCTGGCGGCTGACGTCGCCGACGTGAGCACCCTGGTCATCGCCCGCACCGACGCGCACGCCGCCACCCTGATCACCAGCGACGTGGACGAGCGGGACCAGCCGTTCATTACCGGCGACCGGACCGCCGAGGGCTTCTACCGGGTGCGCAACGGGATGGCCGCGTGCGTGGCCCGCGGCCTGGCCTACGCCCCGTACGCGGACCTGTTGTGGATGGAGACGTCCACCCCGGACCTGGGCGAGGCCCGGGAGTTCGCAGAGGCGATCAAGGCCAGGTACCCGGACCAGATGCTGGCCTACAACTGCTCGCCGTCGTTCAACTGGCACCGGCACCTCGATGACGGCACGATCGAGAAGTTCCAGCGCGAGCTGGGCCAGATGGGTTACAAGTTCCAGTTCATCACGCTGGCCGGCTTCCACGCCCTGAACTACTCGATGTTCGACCTCGCGCAGGGCTACGCGGCCGAGGGCATGCCCGCCTACGTCCGGGTGCAGGACGCGGAGTTCGCCGCGGAGACGCGCGGCTACACGGCCACCCGGCACCAGCGGGAGGTCGGCACCGGGTACTTCGACCTGGTCACGTCGGCCATCAGCCCGGACGCCTCCACCACCGCGCTGAGCGGCTCGACGGAAAGCGAGCAGTTCACCGCGGCACACTGAGGTCGCTGGCCTGCGGCAGGCTAAGAGAGCAGGCGCGTCTGGGTGGGCCGGCCCGGTATCTCGTCCTCGCCGTCGGGGTGGTCGGCATCGTCACGGCCGGTGCGCCGCCACCGGGAGGGGACGAATACCGGGCAGATCATCAGCGTGCCCAGCAGCACCAGCATGCCGCTGACCAGCATGGTGTGGAATCCCACCCCGTACCCTTCGCCGCGCAACGGGATGAGCCTGGTGGCGAGCTGGGCGTTCAGCCCGAGCAGCCCGGTCCAGGCCAGCATCAGCAGTCCGGGCAGCGCCGTGGCGAGCGGCGAGACCGGCGCCACCATGAGGATGCCCAGGAAGAGCCCGACGAGCATCAGGATCCCGAGGGCACTGAGGCCGCTGATGCTGGTCAGGCTGATGTTCTGGGCCGCCAGCCGGGTCATGTGCGCCACTCCCCAGCCGCCGCCGAAGAAGATCGCCGCAGCCAGGGCGACCGCGAACACGACTCCCAGCCAATGCCTGAGCACGTGATCACCACCTCTCGGCCGCCGGTTAAATGCGCATCCCCGGCGCAAAACTCTACTTGAACGCCCCCTGACCAGCGGCCAGGACTGCTATTCCCACCTGCCACATCGCCCCCAGCGGACCGGGACCGGAGGGCTGGAACCGCGCCGGATATTGGCGCCGCGCCAACTTCAGCGGCCGGTTCAATAGGACACGGCCCGCCGAATCGCTGGCGACTATCCGGCGCCGGGAAAATGACCCGGATCCGGGAGGAAGCGCGGTCCATGCGGCTGCGTGACGCGGTGAGCCACGCGCTCAACGCCACCGGGACCACCGTCACCTCGGCCGGCCTGGTGCTGGCCGGCACGCCCGGCCGGCCGAGCTACGCCAGGGAGGTCTCGCCAGCCAGCGAAGCCTCACCGGGCAGCGCGTCGGTGACCGAGGGCCCGTCGGCCAGCGCATCTACCGCCCCGGCCAGGCCGGCCAGCGCGGGGAGCGCGCCGAGCAGGGTGGCGCGGCTGTCCGGCGGGAGGTCCCTGAGCGCCAGGCTGAGCAGCCGTTCGTTCAGGCTCTTCCAGCGCAGCACCGCCGCCTCACCGGCCGGCGTGAGATCCAGGCTGGCGGTACGCCGGTCGCCCTCACCACCAGTCCGGGTCACGAGTCCGGCCTGGCGCAGCGAGTTCGACAGCGTGGCCACCGAACTGGGCGCGAGCCGGAGCAGCCGGGCCAGCTGTCCCGGCCGCGACCCGGGGTTCTCCGCCATGCAGGACAGCATCTCCAGCTGGGCCACGGACAGCCCGGACCCTGGGTCAGCCGCGCGCGCGGCGCGCCGCATGGCCCGCCGGAGCCGGGACACCGCGTCGGCGAGGTCTGCTGAGTGCACCTGAGTTCCCAGTAGCGAGGGCATGAAAACGAGTATACCGACTGACAAACTAGAGATAAAGATTCCCGCTCTGCTATCAAGGTAGACCCGCCCACCGGGACCGCGCATTATGCCCACCGCGGACTATCCGCGTTCCGCCCACTCACCCGCCCGGCCGCGAATAGTGTGCGGTGATCTGCGGGACATGCCGGCCCGGTACTGGCCAGGAGGGCCTGCGACAGACAGACTCGTCCCCGGGGGAAGTCCGAGCTACGCCCTCGCGCGGCATCACGCTCGCCGGCCTCGCCGGCTGGCGCAGAAGGGACGCCGATGCAGGAACTGCGCATCGTCGCGGTCAGCGAGGACGGCAGTTATGCCGTGCTCGCGGTACCGGGGCGCGGCGGGCGCTTTTCGCTGCCGATCGACGACCGGCTGCGGATCGTCGCCCGGGGGCAGTTCTCCCGGCTCGCTCAGTACGAGATCGAAGTGGAGAGTCCCTTGCGACCCAAGGAGATCCAGGACCGGATCCGTGCCGGAGAGACCGCGGAGGAGATCGCTGACGCCGCGGGCGTGCCCATCGAGCGGGTTCGCCGCTTCGAGGGCCCGGTGCTGGCTGAACGGGCGTACCGGGCGCAGGAGGCGCAGGGCGCGTCCATCCGGCAGCCCGGGGACTCCGGCCCCGGGCCCCGCCTCGGTGACATCGTCGCCGAGCGCCTCGCCGAACTCGGCGTGCCCGCCGAGGAGGCCCAGTGGGACTCGCGCAAGAGAGGCGACAACAACTGGCAGGTCCAGCTGATGTTCACGATCAGCGGTCGGCCGCTCATGGCGGAGTGGCTGTTCGACCCGCGGCGCAGGCACGTCACCCCGGCCGACGACGACGCCGCCCGGCTCTCGCTGCCCGAGGCTGACCTGGCCGCCCTGGCGCCTGCCCCCCCGGCCCCGGCCCGGGCCACTGTTACTCCCATCGGCAGCCGGCTCGCGGCCGCGGCGCCGCCTGCCCCCGCGCCGGTGGCCGCCCCCGCGGAGCGGCAGCCCGAGCCCGCGGTGAGCCAGGCCCGCACCGCAGAGGCCCACCAGGGCCGGACCGCGGAAGCCCGCCAGGCCCGGACCGCGGAAGCTCACCGGGCCCGCACCTCGGAGGCACAGGCACCGCGGGCCGCCGAGGCCCACTCACCGCGAGCCGCGGAAGCCCGCCCGGCCCGCGCCGCGGAGGCCCGCCCGGCGGCCGAACTCGCGGAGGCAGCGCCCGAGACCGAGAGCCAGGAGCCGCCCGTGCCGCAGCGCGGCCGGGCCCGCAAGGCCGCCGGAGGCCGGTCGCGCCGTTCGTCCGTGCCGTCCTGGGATGAAATCATGTTCGGCACCTCACGCCAGCCCGAGTAACGTGGCCGGCCTGGATTTATCCTGGCCGCCCAGCCGTTCCGGCTTCTAGCCGGGCCTGAGCCCCAGCGGTTCACGCCCGGCTCGCCCAATTTCCCGGTTTATCGCACCGTGATTCGCGCGGCCAGGCAGCCGGGCTAATCCGGGCCGGCAGCGGGACGCTGCGGACGGCGATTATTCATCATCTGGTAATAGGCCGGAGTTACCGAGGGTAATCATTTGCGCCGGGCGATCACGGGCCGCGACACCAGCCCGCGGCCCGGGCCGATTCGGCCGTGTTCACCATCCGCACATAAGAGTCCTCCCTGCCGCCCCCGGAACGCCGGTGCCGGCGCCCGGCCGCGGGCCTTTGCGCGGCGAATACCAGGGCCGAATCAGATCCCGATCCAGGCCAGGCCTGCTCCCGGCCCGGATACCGATGACCCCGGTCCCCGGGATAGGGTCACCTGCCCGGCGGGCGTTATCGCCGCCCATATACCGGCGGCATCACATCCATAGCCTTGACGCAACACCCGGGCCGTCCAGGTGTCTCCTGGCCCGCGCGGGGGCCAGGACCGCGTACGATCAGCCAGCGTGAGCCGTGCACCGCAGGGACGTGGGTACCGGGGAGCGGGACGCCGGGCCTGGCGGCCCGTCCGGGCCGGTGCCGCCGTGCTGGCCGCACTTACCCTGGTCAGCGGGTGCGGCCTGGTCGGCGGCGCGACGACCATCTCGGCGGACGTCCCGAACCAGATGACCGTGACCAGCCAGGTGTTCAACACGCACCGGTTCCCGCCGGCCTTCACCTGCCACGGTCCCGGGCACAGTCCGTCGCTGCACTGGTCCGGCGCGCCGCAGGGCACCAAATCACTCGCCCTTCTCGTGGACGATGCCTCAGCCCCGATCCGGCCCTATATCTACTGGATCGTGTTTGATATCGGCTCGCAGACCACGGGCATCCAGGCCGGCACGGTTCCAGCGGGCGCACGGCAGGCTGACAACAGCAAAGGAAGTGACCGATATAACGCGCCCTGCCCCGTGAATGGGCGGCACACGTACCGGTTTACTGTCTACGCCCTTAGCAGGACACTGTCACTGCCGGACGGCGTGGCCATGAAAACCGCCTGGAACGACATCGCACAAGCGGCTATCGCCCGCGGCAGGCTACAGACAACCGCCAGCCCGTAATCGCCTGATGACAATAGGTAAACGGACTTGGCAAAAAAATCCCTAAACGCATGACACCGCCCATACGGTCCGCCAGACTGACTGACCAGTAGCTCAGCCTTGGATGGATTCGAGTGCGCTAGCGATACAGGGGAAGGCCCGCGTGATGGCCGCGTTGGCCTCGCTGGCGCCGCCCATACGGCCATGGCTTGTTGGGTGGTGCAATGCTTCTGTTCGTGATCGGCCTCCTCGCCGTTATCATCGCGGTCGTAGCCGGGGTTTTCCTGACCAGACGGCGCCGCGATGATGATGACGACGAGCCAGGCGGGCGGCAAACCGTCCGGGACCGGCTCGGCAGCCGGGGCCGTGATGGCCGTTTGCGGACCGATCCGCGGATGGCCCGCAAGCCCGCGGGACGCGGGCCTGCTCCGTCCCGGCGGCCCGCAGGCGAGCCGCGCGGTTATGGCGGCCCCGGCCGGGGTTACGAGTCAGCCGGTTTCGACCAGTCGCGAGGCTACGAGCCATCACCGCGCGGCTATGGCGAGCGTGCCCCCCGCAGTCGCGACGACCAGCGCACCGAGCGCATCCCGGCGGCCCGCAGCGGCGGCCGGTACCAGGACGCGCCCGAGCCCGCCACGCCGGTCGGCGCCCGGGCGTCGCGGGCCGCCTCGGCGCCGCGCCGCGGCGGCGTGGGAACCGATACCGGGCCGGGGAACGCGCTCTACGACACCGGGCCTTCCTCCACGGACTTCACGGCCACGCGCATCAACGCCGACCCGGACCTGGCGGATTCTGACGTGTTCCCCCGGGTGCGCGCGGAGATCCCGGAGACCGAGGCCAAGGCGCGGCCGAAGAACCAGGCCAAGGGCCGCGGGCGGACGTCGCGCGGCCGGCACGACGACGATGACGATGACTGGCCGAGCACCGAGTGGGACAAGCTCTCCGACGAGCAGTACTGGGCGGAACTGTCCGCCGACAAGCCGCTCGCGACCACGGCCCGCAGCGCCCAGCCCAGCCCTCCCGTACCGGCGGCCACGCCTGCCAAGCCGTCCCGGGCCGCTGCCCAGCCCCCGGCGTCCGGGCGCGCCCCAGCCCGGCCCCAGGCAGCGCCGGACGCCGAGCCGGATGGCACCCGCCGCCGCCAGCCTGCCGACCGCCCCGCGCGGACGGGCAGCCGTCAGGGCACGCCGCGGCGGATGGATGGCGCGGACACCGACCCGGGGCGCCGCGGCGGCCCGGCCGACCGGCCCGCGGCCGCGGGCGCCACGGAGCGGTTGCCGGCCCGCCGCCGGCCTGCCGCGGACCCGGCCCCGGCTGCTCCGGCGCCGTACCTGCCCGCCGCCCCCGAGCCGGTCCAGGCCCGGGTCGAGGACGACCCGCTGACCAGCCCGCACTTCGCGCGGGGCGCAGCCGGCGCGGACGACAGCCGCTCCTACCGGACCCCCAGGCGCAATCCCGGCCCGCGGCCGGACCGTCCGGCCGGCCAGGCTTACCCGAGCGCGCCGAACGGCTACCCCAGCGAGGCCGAGGCGTACCCGGCCAGCTATCCGGCCTCCTCCGGCGGCTACCCGGCTGCCGGGCGGGACGCCACCGGGCCAGTCACCAACCCGGGCGGGCCAGCCCGCAGCAGCGGGCCCTCCCGCGGCCGGGACAGCTACGCCGGCCCGGCGCGCGACAGCTATGCCGACCCGTCCGGCGGCTATGAGTCCTATCCAGGGACGCCCGACAGCGGCCGGGGCTATCCGGCGTCGGCTGGCCGGCACGGCTACCCGGCCGGCCAGGCTGACCGTACCGACCCGGGCGCGTCACGCCCCGACCCGGGCGCGCCGCGGACCGACCCCGGCTCGTCACGGACCGACCCCGGCACCCGGACCAGCCCAGGCCGGCGGCGCAGCACCGCCGCCCGCCAGGCCCCGGCCGGCCCGCCCCCGAGCCAGGCCGCCAGCACCGGCTATCCGGCCAGCCCGGCCGCCTCGGCCCCGGGCTGGGGCAGCGACCGCGGCGCTGCAGCCGAGGCGCCCTCGGCGGCAGCGGGCCTGGGCAACCCGTACGGCAGCTACGTGGACACGACCCCGCCGGCCGCGGCGCCCGCTCCGGCTCCGGCCGCGCGCACGGCGCCGCCGCCCTCGTCGCCGTATCCGGCGGGCCAGCAGCCGGCCAACGGCAACAGCTACCCGGGATACACGACCGGCCCGACGGCCGCCTACTCAGACCCCTACGGTCCCGGTCACGGCAGCGCGCCCGGCGGCTACCCGGCCAGTGGCCAGCCGCCAGCCGCCGACGCGCGGGGCGACCAGGGCACCACGTGGTACTCAGCGCCGCCCCCGGCGGCGCCGCAGGCCCCGGCGGGCGCCTACCCGTATCAGGATCCCGCATACCCCGCCGCGGCCGACTACCCGAACCAGGGTGGCTACCCCGGCGCGCCGGGAGCCAGCAGGGATGACACCCGCTACCGGAGCGGGCAGACTGAGGACCCATACCACCCTGACGGGTATAGCGGCTATCACTCTCGTCAGGGTTGACAAACCCACCCCGCGCGCCGCGACAATGTGCCGACCGACGCTAGGCAGGGGAGATGCTGGACGGAACCCGGGATCACGCACGCAGTTATCATTTGCACCGGCTGGCCACGGCCCTGGATACCAAGGGCCTGCACGCGTCCGTGAAGACCACGTACCCTGCCGCGTTGCACATCTTCATCCCGGGCGCCACCATGCTCGCGGAGAGCATCGACTGCACTCCAGGCACCGACGGTAAAGGCCGCCTCCGCTGGTACTACCGCTGGTCCTGGGGGGAACTGCTGCATGACGCCGAGGATCCTTCCGCAGCCGCCGCGAAGATCGCCGAGGTGCTGTCCTCACGGTGAGCACCGGTCACTGACCGGTCACGGTCGACCCGGGACCGGGTACTCCAGCTCGATCGCGTGCCGGAAGGTGATCCCGCCCCCGGGCTGCTCCGGTAGCCACGGCTTGACCTTTCTCACCTCATCGGCGAAATCGCGGTGCAGGGCCACCATGTCCATGCCGCGGCGCTGGTAGAACCCGATCGCCCGGATGTTGTCGTTCCCGGTGGTCAGCCAGAGGCGCTGGCCGTCCTGCCGGGCCCGCTGCCGCGCCCCGGCCAGCAGGGCCGTGCCGATCCCCCGGCCCTCGGCCAGGCTGTTGAGCGTCACAACCTCCAGGCCCGGCTCCTCCGCCCGGTAGGTCAGCACGCCAAGCCGGGCGCCGCCGGGCTCCTCCTGCGCCACCAGGCCGGGCAGCCGCACCACGTCGTGTGCGCCGGACAGGCTGACCACCGGCAGACCCCAGGCCGCGGTCACCACCCCGGCCAGCCAGTCCCGGTCCTCGTCGGTGAGGTCGCGGACCAGCGGCCCGGCCGGGCGCGGCCACAGGCCGGTGACGGCCACCCCGGCCGCGGCCAGCATCCGGCGCAGCAGCGGCAGGGACAGGCCCACTACCGTGCCCCAGTCACCGTCGATGCTGTCGACGAACGGGGCACCCAGGCCATCGATGCTGAACGCGCCGGCCATCCGGCCCGGCTCGCCCGTGGCCACGTAGTCCGCGATCTCCTGCTCCCCCGGCGTCCCGAAGCGGACCAGGGTGCTGGCGGCCGCGACGGTGCGCTGCCCCGACCGCGTGTCGATCAGGCAGTGCCCGGTGTGCAGCGTGCCGTGCCGTCCGGACATCCGCCGCCACAGCGCCGCCGCCGCCTGCGGTGATGCGGGCTTGCCCAGCGCGGCGCCGTCCAGGTCGAGCAGGGAATCACAGCCCAGCACCAGGGCATCGGGATGCCGCCCGGCGACCGCCGACGCCTTGCGCTCCGCCAGCGCGCACACGGCGCTGGCCGTGCCGAGGGCGGCGTCGAAGCTCTCGTCCACGCCGCTCACGTCGACCACCGGGGCGAAACCGGCGTCGCGGAGCAGCCGGCGCCGGGCTGGTGAGCTGGACGCCAGCACCAGGCTGGGAGTTCTCGTCGTCATGAGGCCAGGATTGCGCAAAGACCCCATCAATATCCTGGCCACGACCACTCGCCTGACCCTACGGTGCTTACCGTGGGTCAGCCTGCAACTACAGCTTTAGTGGTACCCGTGGTCGCCACGCCCCCGGCCGCGGCCCCACCCCGGCCGGCCCTCCCGCCCACCACGGGCCGTCCTCCCGCGGGGCGGTCCCCCGCGGGCGGGCCTGCCCGCCTGTCCCGGCGCCTGGCCGGGCGGACGCGCTGGGCCCCGGCCTGCGCGGCGCTGGCCACCCTGGCGGTCACCCTGTGGAAGATCCAGGTGCCGTCCTTCTGGCGGGACGAGGCCGCGACCCAGTCCGCGACCCAGCGTTCCTTCACCGGCCTGGTCGCCATGCTCGGTCACGTTGACGTGGTGCACGGCAGCTACTACACAGTGATGTGGCTGGAGGTGCGGCTGGCCGGCCACAGTGAGCTGGCCCTGAGGCTGCCCTCGGCGCTGGCCATGGCCGCGGCGGCGGCCCTGATCACCGTGACCGGCCGCCGCCTGGTGTCGGGCCGGGCCGGGCTGGCCGCCGGGCTTACCTTCGCGGCGCTGCCCGCCGTGAGCTGGTTCGCCCAGGACGCGCGGCCGTTCGCGCTGGAGACCGCGGCGGCCGCCGCGGCCAGTTACTTCCTGGTCCGGCTGGCCGGGGAGGGCGGGCGCGGGCGCTGGGCGCGCTGCTACACGGCCAGCCTGGTGGCCCTGGGCCTCACGAACTTGTTCGGCCTGCTGCTCATCCCGGCCCACGCCGTGGCGGTGGCCGCCTGGCGGGGCCGGTACCCGGGGCGGGCCCTGGGCCGCCGGTGGTTCCGGGCGGCCACCATCGCGTGCGTGGTGCTCCTGCCGCTGATGGCGGCGGCCTGGGGGCAACGGGCCCAGGTGGGGTGGCTGCGGCCGCCGGGGGCCGCGGCCGCCCTGGCCACCGGGCGCCTGGTCGGCTCGGCCGGGCTGCTCCTCGCCGCGGTGGTACTGACCGGGACGGGGCTGGCCTACGCGGCCCTGGGCCACCGGCTCGGAGCCGACTGGCCGGTGCGGCTGCCCGCCCTGTGCCTGCCCTGGCTCGTCGTGCCCCCGCTGATCCTGTTCGTGATGTCCCAGTTCCAGCCGGCCTACACGTTCCGTTACATCGTGTTCTGCATGCCCGCGGCGGCCCTGCTGATCGGCACCGGCCTGGCCGCGGCGGGGCGGGTGGCCGGGCCGGCCGGGCTGGCCGTGATCGTGCTGCTCGCCCTGCCGGCCCAGCTGGGTGAGCGGGGCCCGTCCGGCCATACCGACAACATCCGCGGCCTGGACCAGATCGTGGCCCGGTACGAGCGGCCCGGTGATGCCGTGCTCTACCCGCAGGCCGGGTCGCGGACGTTCGCGGCCGCCTACCCCTACGGCCTGATCCGGCTGCACGACGTCATGCTGGGCGAGTCAGCGGCCCGGTCGGGCACGATCGGCGGCACTGACGCGCGGGCGCCGGTTGTCCGGGCCAGGCTGGGCCGCGTCACCCGGGTCTGGGTCGTCCAGAGCAATGTGCCGTCGCCCGGACGGCCCGCCGAGCTGCGGGGACTGCCGTTCCGGCTGGTCCACAGGTGGCAGGTGACCGTCTCCTGGCTGTGCCTGTATGAGTACCAGGGCTGATCTCAGCCCGGGGCCCGCTCCGGCCCGGGGGGCGCCGCGTCCGGGGATGATTCCGCCAGCCGGGCGTGCAGCCGCTCCCTGACCTCCTCGGGCGTGTAGGCCCGGCGCCGCCGCTCGCCCCGGACGATCACCACGCCCGTGGCGGCCACGCCCGCCAGGCCCGCCAATCCTGCTACTTTCCACCAGCGCACCTGCCTAGGCTACGACCGTGGCGACCATCGCGGGCATCACCCTGGACAAAGCCCTGGAGCAGACCCGGACCGGCGACATATGGCTGTTCCGTGGCCATACCCTGGCCGACCGGGCCATCCGGGTGGGCACCAACAGCCCGGTCAATCACGTCGGCATGTCCGTCGTGATCGAAGACCTGCCGCCCCTGATGTGGCACGCCGAGCTGGGCCGCTCACTGGAAGATCTCTGGTCGGGAAACCGGCACCGTGGCGTCCAGCTGCACGATCTGCGGGCCGCGGTGCTGGTCTGGACGCGCCGCTACGGCCAGCATGCGTGGCTGCGCCAGCTCGAGCATCCGCCGCTGCCCGGGATGGAGGATGCGCTGCTGCGCACCATCGCCCGGCTGGACGGCACCCCGTTCCCCAGCACCGCCCGGCTGGCCAGCCGGTGGCTGCTCGGCCGCCTGCCCATCCCCCACCGCCCGGGGCGCGGCCCGGCCGGCGGCCCCGCCGACGGCCCGCCCCAAGGCCCCGCTGAGGGTCCCCAGGGTCCCGACCGGGCCCTGGAGACCGCGTACTGCGCAGAGGTCGTGGCGGCCACCTACCAGTCCATGGGCCTGCTCTCCGGCGAGCGGCAGCCGCAGTGGTACGACCCCGGCCGGTTCTGGAGCGGTGACGAGCTGGAACTGGTAGCGGGGGCCCGGCTGGGCGGCGAGATCGCCATCCAGGTCGGCCCCGCTGATCAGGCCTGAGGGCGGGGGCTACGGAGGACCGTGATCGAGCGGGGGCCCATGGTCAGCTTGTCCTCGGCCCGGTGAACCGAATGTGCCGCATTATGAACAAGCCCCATAGACCCGGAGACACCCGATAAAGGCCCCCGCACCCTCGGCAACACGTACCTGACGCAAGTGAGAATAAACAATGGCTCCAGCCACCCGGGCGGGTGGCTGGAGCCATTGGCGGTGCGACCGGATCGGGCGCGCGGCCCGGCGTGGCCGTCAGCTGCCGGGCCCCCGCCTCAGCACGCCGCGTGGTGCGGCGGGACGAGGCGGGCTGCGTCGCTACCAGTAATGGCGGCGCGGGCCCACCGCGTGGCCCAGCGAGCCGAGCAGCAGCAGGATGAGGCCCACCACCAGCACGATGATCCCGAGGGTCCACAGGATCGCGACCTTGAGCAGGAAGCCGAGCAGGAGCAGGACGATACCGATAATGATCATGAGATCTCCTAAAAGGTGTTATCCGATGAGAGCTGAGGGCTCTGAGATTTCGGCCGGCCGCGGCCAGGAGGAGCGACTCCGACGCAATAGCGAAGCCGGTCAATGACGAGCGGCGGCGTTCCGGACAACCGCGGGAGTCTCGGCGGTTCCGTGACGGCAATTCCATTATGCCGTACATAGAGCTGGTTGCAAATCTTCACCGGCGGCCTGCCGCGTTCTTGACCACTTCCGCAGAGACGGCCGCGAGTTTGCGGCGTTGCGACCTGGCTTGCGCACGGAGCTGCTCGTATGCCTCGTGCGCGGACAGGCCCTGCTGGCCGATCAGCACGCCTTTCGCCTGCTCGATAATGGCCCGCGAATTCAGCGCCGTCTGCAGCTGGGCGGCCAGCTCGGACTGCTCCTGGCCCTGCATCATGCTGGCGATCATCAGCGCGGCCAGGTCCGTGAAGGCCAGCAGGGCCAGCTCACCCTCGGGGGACCAGGGGTGCCGGTCCTCCGACAGCACGGCCACGACCCCCACCGCGTCCTGGTTGTACGGCAGCGGGCTGGCCAGTACCGCGCGCACGCCCCGCTGCACGGCCGCGGCGCTGAACAGGGGCCAGCGCGAGTCCTCGGTCAGGTCCTCCGCCCCGATGAGCTGCTTGTCCTCGAAGGCGGCGATGCAGGGCCCCTCGCGATGCCTGATCTGGAGCTCCTCCAGGTGCGCCAGCCGGTCGTCGGACACCGCCACGTTGTGCAGGTGGTGATCGGCGTCCGCGAGCATGAGGCCGGCCCCGTCCACGTCGAAGATGGCGTGGGTGGAGCGGACGATCTCGTGCATCGCGTCCTCCACCTTCATCTCGCCGAACCGCAGCCGGCCGAGCTCGGCCAGGGCCGAGCTGACGTCCTGCATCTCCACTGCCATGGGGTCCCCTGCCCCCTAGACCTCAGCCGGCCAGGAGCCCCAGCGCAGCGCGGGCTCCGGGAGCTCGGGCGGCTCGGCGAAGGCGGGCGGGCTATTCAGGTCGAGGGCGTCGAGCGGTGAGTCCGCGGCGGCGTCCCGCGCCGTCAGCGGGGGCAGGTTCCACTTCTGCTCGATCAGCTTGAGCACCGAGGTGTGGTCGAAGGTCCGCGAGGTCACGTAGCCGGGCCGGGCGTACGGCGAGACCAGGACCGCGGGGACCCGGAAGCCGTAGCGGTCGTAGTGCCTGGGCCCGGCGTCCAGCTTCTGGGCGTTCTTCACGTAGCCCGGGAACAGCACGCCCATGACCGCGTGGACCCAGGTCCGGCGGCTGAACACGCTGCGGCCCAGCACCTCGTCCGGTTCCACCGCGGGGGGCGGCGGGACGTGGTCGTAGTAGCCGCCGTGCTCGTCGTACAACCAGATCAGCAGGGTGCTGGCCCAGCCCTGGCCGTGCATGACCCGCTTGATGACCTCCGAGGCGAAGCTCTCGCCCTTCTTGATGTCCTGCGGGTTCTCCTCGGAGTAGTCCTTGAAGTCGGGATCCACGAGGCTGATCGCGGGCAGCGTGCCCTGGTCGGCATCGGTGAAGAACTGCTCCGTGCCCCGCACGTGCCGCATGTAGCGGCCGATGCCGAGCGGGTAGATGTCGGCGGTGAACTGCATGTCCTTGCCCAGCTGGGCCAGTGAGGTCGGGTTCAGCGCCCGCAGCGAGCGGAGCCGGCGCTCCACCATCCGGCGCCGGTGCCGCAGCGCCGACCGGAACCCGGTCTTCCCCCCGGCCAGCGGGTGGTAGTTCACCCACGAGACGCCGTGCTTGCTGAGCTGGTCGAAGATGGTCCCGTGCGCCGGGTAGTCGGCCATGTTCATCGGCAGGTCGTCGATGAGCCCGTTGGCGGTTCCGGAGATCAGGAACCGGCGGTTGGGAAAGGTGGGGCCCAGGCAGGAGGAGAACCACCGGTCCGCCAGCGGGAACGTCCGGGCCAGCCCGTAGTAGAAGGGCAGGTCGCGCTCGGTCCAGTAGCCCATGGCCCGGGTGGCGTCCTTCTCGGGCAGCAGCTCCTGGGTCGCGGTCACGAACCCGTCGAGCTTGCCGTCCGCCCACTGCAGGTGGGTGGCGTGCCAGCTCTGCGACGGCGTCTCCGCCACCTGGACCGTGCTGTCCAGGTGGTGCGCGGGGACGGACTCACCCTGGGCCCCGGTGCTGGACACCTCCGGCTCGCCGTCCGGGCCGAGCGGGAACCCCTCCCCGCGTCCCGGCAGCATGCCCAGGTAGTTGTCGTAGGAGTGGTTCTCCATCATCAGCACGACGATGTGCTTGATCTGCGGCAGCAGGTCAGTGCCAGCGGGCTGGTCCGGCGCCGGGAGCTGTCCGGGCCCGTAGCCGGAAATGCGTCGGGAGACCCGCTTCAGCTCACGCTGCTCGAGCCGGTTCCACACGTTCGCCACCTTTGGGGTCGATGACCGCATTGCCTGCGGTGCTGCTGGCTGGCGCGGTCTCAGACCGGCAGCCCGCCCCTCACTACCCAGGCGATGGCCGCCCATTCACGGCGGCCCGGTCGTATCCCAAGACATGGCAAAGCCGGCGTTTCCCTCAGGGAGGCACGCAGGCGGGGCGAAGGGTCAGGGCGGGCGCTAGCGCGGCACCCGGACCAGCAGCTGGCCCGGCTGCACCACGACCACCAGCTGCCGGGTCAGGCCCATGACCTCGCCGTCGAGTTCCCACAGCTGCGGCCGGTCGAGCTGGACCCGCAGCTCGCGGAACTCGCTGCGGGCCACCCGGCTGGTCCGGGTCCGCCGCAGCATCACGTCCATCGACAGGGCCAGCCAGCCGGACCAGCCCCGGGCGGTCAGCACCATGAGGTCGAGCACCCCGTCGTCGGGCTCCGCCCCCGGCAGCAGCGCCAGACCGCCCTGCAGCGCGCCCACGTTGCCGACGATGATGCCGCTGGCCCGGCGGCGCAGCACCCGGCCGCCGTCGGCGCGGAGCGTGGCGCGGACGGGGCGGGCGCGCAGATGGCGCAGGGCGGACACGGCGTAGGCCACCCAGCCCAGCCGCTTCTTGAGCGGCTCGCCGGTGCTGTCCAGCAGCATCGCGTCGAAACCGATCCCGGCCATGGCCACGAACGGGTGCCCGTTGGCGTTACCCACGTCCAGCCGCCGGTCCCGGCCGGTCAGGCCGACGGCCAGCGCCTGGTCCAGGGCCAGCGGCAGGCCGAGGTTGCGGGCCAGCAGGTTGCCGGTCCCGGCCGGCAGCACGGCCAGCGGGACACCGCTGCCCGCAACCCCCTCGGCACACGCCGTGACGGTCCCGTCGCCGCCGCTGGCCAGGACGACATCGACCTGCTCGGCCACCGCGGCCTTGGCCAGCCCCCGCCCGGTCTCGTCCGGGGTCGTCTCCAGCCACAGCGGTTCGCTCCAGCCATGCGCGGCCATGGTCTCGGTGACCTCGGCCCGGAACTTGGCCCCGTCAGCATGTTTGGTGGGATTGACCACGACCGCCGCCCGCATGCTTCTACATCGCCTCTGGCCGCATGCGGCGAACTGTACTAGTCCTGTCCGGGGGCGGCGACCGCCCTGGACCCCCCGCCACGCCGGCACGTGATCACGGTCCGGCGCGCCCCGCCTCGCCGGCAGTAAGCTTGGCCGAGGTCCGCACGTCCGGCAACCCGGCCATGGGCGGTCCGGCGGCCTCGACCCCCCCGCCACTACAGTATTGCGGCGTGGTGACTGCGCCAACATCGGCCACGGCCGGCCTTCGCCGGCAGGGAAGCCTGGACGTGCTGGCCTGGCCGTCGCTGGATGCCCTGGGCGTGGACGCGTTCGTGACGACGCGCCACGGCGGCGTTTCAGCCGGCCCCTACGGCACCCTCAACCTCGGGCTGCACGTCGGCGACACCCCCGCCGACGTGGTGGTGAACCGGCGCCGGGTGGCCGCCGCTCTGGGCACTGACCTGGGCGACTTCGTCTTCTGCCAGCAGGCGCACGGCCGCCGGGTGGCGGTCGTGTCCGGCGCCGAACGGGGACGCGGCGCACTCGCCGTGGACGACGCCATTGCGTCCACCGATGCCCTGGTGACGACCGACCCGGGCACCGTGCTGGCCATCCTGGTCGCCGACTGCGTGCCCATCATCCTGATCGACCCGCAGGCCCAGGTGCTGGCCTGCGTGCACGCAGGCTGGCGTGGCACGGTGGCCGGGGTGACCGGGGCCGCCCTGCACTTTGGCGAAGATCTGGCGCTGGTTTGCACCCAGGTCCCGCGCGGCTTTAGAAGCACCGGGTCGATGGCCTTCACCCCGGTGACTGTGTTGATCAAGACGAGAAACAGGACGCCGATCATAATGGTCATGACCTTCGAGGTTTCGCCCAGGCCGAACCAGAGAATGAAGAGCGGAAAGAGCGCCGACTTCGGGATCGGATAAATGGCAGCGACTAGGGGATCGACGGCGTCTTCGAAGGAGCGAAACCATCCCACCAGAAGCCCTAACCCAATCCCCAGGAGCGAGCCGTAGATGAATCCTTGGAGCACCCGATGGAGACTCACGGCGATGGCCCAAGGCAAGCGGCCATCGAGGGTCAACTCGACCATGGTGCGAAGCACCGAGACCGGCGCGGGGACAAGCAGTTGATTGACTTCGCCGAACCGCACCGCGCCTTCCCAGAGCAACAGAAAAACGATAGGAGAAATAATCCTTAGCGGCCGTAGCGTTTCCACAGAAACTCCTTAAGATATTGGACTGCAGGAGTATTGACTTTAACGATTCACTCCAGCCTTCCAGACAGACTGTTGAAAAACATTCCCGGAGTTTCGACACGCCTCAGACGAACGGAGGAGATTTGATCTCAGATGTTTGTCCGTTCATCCTGAGGCATTCGAAGGATCTTAACAATTTAGTTGCAGGCCGCTCAAAAAGACCTCAGAGGCGAGGCGCGCGAAGATCGATGAGCGGAGGCGTACTCTTGTTGTACGTTGACGCGAAATCGGTCGAGCGCACCGAAGCATATGAGTCTTTTTCAACAGCCTGTCTTACGTCAGACCCTCTGCCTTTAAGGAACGATCCACCTCGTCGCGGATTTGCTCCGAAAGGTATTCGAGCAGTTCAACCTCGCCACGACCCGTAATGCTCCGCGGCCGGGGTAGCCGGACCGGCACGATTTCCTTTATACGTCCCGGGCCGAGCGGTAAAAAGAACCACCCGGTCACCGAGCAGAACCGCCTCGTCCAGGCCATGAGTCACATAGATGAAAGTCCGTTTGGTCTCTTGCCAGATGCGAACGAGCTCTGCTTGCAGCACCTTGCGAGTCTGGGCATCCAGTGAAGCGAGCGGTTCGTCAAAAGCAATATGGCGGGATCGTTGGCAAGAGCGCGCGCGAGCGCGACCCTCTGGCGCATGCCGCCTGACAGCTCCTGCGGGTAGCGATGCTCAAAGCCGCGCAGATGAACTAACTCGATCAGTTTCTGAGCATTGGCTTCGCGCTGGGCTCTTGGCACGCTTCTCACTTCCGGACCAAAGACGATATTTTCCAGAACCGTGCGCCAGGGAAAGAGAGCGAATTCCTGAAACACCATCCCGGTTTGTTTCTGACCGTCGACGGACCTGCTGACTCGACCGTACCGCTCCCGGGTTCCTCCAATCCCGCAATGATCTGGAGGAGAGTGGATTTGCCACAGCCCGACGGTCCAACGAAAACCAAGAACTCGCCTTGCTCGACATCCAGACTGATGCCGCCGAGCGCCACCACCTGTTCTTTGGTCCGCTCGATGTGCCAGACCTTGCCGATATCCTTGATTCGCAGAATGATGCCATCACTCTTGTCTAAAATAAGAAGAAAACAAGGCTCGCGCAAAGACGCAAAGACGCCAAGGTGACGGGCCGAGGGCCCGTCATCCCGAGCGAATGCGAGGGATCTAGAAAGATTTCTCCCTTCGGTCGAAATGACAAGGATTTTTTCTTTGCGTGCTTGGCGTCCCTTCGACCTTGCTCAGGACATGCTTGGCGCGAGTAATCTTTCTTCCTATTCCTACTCTAAAATTCAACGGACATTTTCAAATATCCTGGGCTTGAAGTTATTTTCGGAAAGCAGTGAGGCGCCGTCACTACTCGGAATTCACCCTGAGACGTTCCGCCGCCCACATAACGGCCGCAACGATATTCTGATAACCGGTACACCGGCAAAAGCATCCCGCTCAACTGCTCGCGTATCTCCGCTTCGGAGGGAGAGGGATTCTCGTTGAGCAACTCATAGACGGTCAACAAGAAACCTGGCGTACAAAAGCCACATTGAAAACCCACCGTCTCCAAGAATCCCTGCTGAATCGGATGAAGCTGGCTCGCCATCTTTCGCCAATCCCGCCAACCCCTCGACGGTCAAGACCTTTGCTCCGTTTGCTTGCACGGCGGAGGAGGAGCACCACCGGACGGTCTCGCCGTTGAAAAGAACGGTGCAGCTGCCGCAGATTCCCTGCTCGCAGCCCAGATGAGTTCCGGTAAGCCCAAGATGGTCGCGCAGGAAGTCAGCTAAAGACAGGCGCGGCTCCACAAGCCCTTCACACTGTTTGCCGTTGACGGTCAGCTCTATGGCAAGCTTTTCAGTCATGAATAGATTCTTACCTTTTAAATGTTCAACAGAACGACTTCAAGAAAATTTATCGCGCCAAGCATGTCCTGAGCAAAGTCGAAGGGACGCCAAGCACGCAAAGAAACACCCCTTGTCATTTCGACCGAAGGGAGAAATCTTCTTAGATCCCTCGCATTCGCTCGGGATGACGGGCCTCGGCCCGTCACCTTGGCGCCTTTGCGCCTTTGCGGGAGACAACCCTCACCCCTCTCCCGCTTACGGGAGACAGCAGCTCCAGGACGCGGCTGGGGCTGAGAGGAATTTCGTTTACTTGAACCGTGAACGGCAGCAACGCGTCCGCCAAGGCGTTGGCAATCGCCGCCGGCGGAGCAATCGCTCCTCCCTCACCCAGCCCCTTTATACCC
>CAVQZG010000011.1:0-88811 GCA_963718305.1 uncultured Actinomycetes bacterium | reverse complement strand
CACTGACGTGGGACGATGCGAAGCCGGTAGTCGTCGTTCATTCTTGCGATGGCCTTCTGGTCTCATTTGGGTCCCGGACGGTGTCGCAGAGGCTTGCATCGTGGCGCCGAGATCGGCGAGGGCGGCCGCCACGCCGTCGGCCGGAGCGAGGCCCACGTGATGGCTTGAGAGGCAGTGCTCGAGGGCGGCTAGCACGGCGGCGAGGAGTCCGAGCCTCGTCCTCCCTACTGCATTCCACCAGGTCAAACCGTCAATGGCGGCTGCCGTACTAGGCTTGGGCGCCGGTGACATGTGTGCCGGTGACGTCCCGTCCGGTGGCCGTCACTGACCAGGTCCCTCACCAGCGACTACGAGTGGACTCCGGACGACCACGGAAGTGGCTCAGCGAATAGCTCGTCAGCGCCTCTACTGCCTGGCGACCCCGGACGGCGTAATCCAGGCCGAGTGACCACAAGAGTGGGTGATCTCCATGCCCATGCGTCGCAAGCGCTGAGCATGTGACTGGGCAGGCCGGAACCAGGAGGAGCGCATCCGAAATACGGCGGGCCGCCGTACGTCAGCCGCTTGCCAGGTGCTGAAAGAACGAGATGATGCCCGTGATCCAGCCGTGCACGGTGCTGCCCGCGCCCGAGGGGTTGGACAGAATCCACACGACGATCAGGATGATGACGATCCAACCTATGATCTTCGCTACCAAGTGATCTGCCTCCTGCCAGCCAAAGGGCACCTTACCCGGACAACGTGATTACGAATCACCACTAGATGGGTCACTCAGAATGAGCGGCGAAGCCGCGAAGCTGTCCCCCGGGGGTCCCGTTTCACCGGGAATCCCCTGACCTGCCCATAGCCGTCTCAGCCTTCCACGATCAGCGATGAGTTACCTCCCGGCGCGCCGCCCGTTCGTGATGAAAACGGCACCGGCCGAGGAGGCCACGATGAACCTTAGCGGGAATCCGGAGCACCGCGAGGCGTATGCGCTCAGCGTCGAGCCGGGCGGTCCCGCGGCGGTGGAGCCCGCGGTGCTGGTCATGCCGGACGCCAACGGGGGCCGCCGGATCTCGCTGCAGTGCCTGAACGTGCGGCACGGGCCCCAGGACGCCACCTTCCTGGCCCACGACCTGCCGGAGTACCTGCCGAGCATCCTGCGGGTCCAGCCGCAGGGACCGGCCTGAGGTATCGCGGGCTACTCCGAGGGTGGCTACGGCACCGCCAACCTGGCCTTGGTCTACCGGCTGCGGTACGGCGCGGCCGGCGTGATGAGCGGCTACTTCACCCCGAGCGATGATCAGCTGGGCAACCCGGTGCACACCGTCAGCCCGTTCGGCCACGATCTGCATACGCGCCGGACCAACACGCCCCTGCTGCGGATCACCCGGCTCCCGGTGAGCGCCCGGATCCCCCAGTTCTGGCTCGGCGTCGGGGGGAAGGACGTCTCCGGGCTCCGCGCGGCGCGGCAGTTCCAGCGCCTGGTCCTGGCCCGGCAGCCCGGCGTCCAGCTGAACGTGGTGCCGGGCGGCGGGCACACTAGGGTCAGCCAGGTCGGCCCGCGGCTCAGTCCGTGATCACTCCCTCCCCGCCTGCGTGAGTGCTTCGGCTGGTGCCCGGTATCGAGATCGAGTACCCGGGCGTGCAGCACGGAACGCTGGTGCAGGGCCGCACCGAGCGCCCGGTGCAGGCCGTCTTCCAGGTAGAGCTCGCCGCGCCACTGGATAACGTGCGGGAAGAGATCACCGTAGAAGGTGGAATCCTTGGACAGCAGCAGCCGGAGGTCCAGCACCGCCTTCGTGGTGATCAGCTGGTCGAGCCGGACCGGGCGCGGCGGCACCTCCGCCCACTCCCGTGTGGTCCGGGCATGGTCGGGATAGGGTCTCCCTTCCCCGACCTGCTTGAAGATCACGGCCCGAGTCTAGTTGAGCGCAGCGCGCCAGGGGCGGCCGCCGGAACGTGCGGCTACCGCTGAGTCCTCCGGAGGTACCTGGCCCCGGGCCGCACGGCCGCGCTGCCGGCTCCCCGCCGGTCGGCAGCACGACCGTGCGCGTTCGAGTGGCCGGAGCCGGACGCGAAGGCGACCGAGGCGGCGACGGCCGCCCCGGCGGGCCATGGCCGACTTGTGCCTTTTAAGTCGTCCCCGTCCCCGATACCGCGGCGCTGGCTTGGGGACGAGGACGACGCTGCTGAGCTGTTCTCCGGGTGGCTAGCCGGAGCCCGGGACGCGCCGCCGCAGGCCGTCACCGGTGCGATCACCGAGCCGCACATGTTCGTGATGAGCCTCCTGGCGGGCATCGCCCGCTCCGGTGGATGGAAACAGCTCCCGGACTGTGCACGGTTCGCGCCGCCATCCGGTTCAGCAGGCCCAGCGGCGCGGGCCCGGACTGGGGCAGGAGGGCGCGGAGGTGTTCGTTATCTGCCCTGGGGCGTCTCCGGGTCGGGCCGGGCCCCGGTGTTAATGTCGGGCGAAAGCGGAGAACGTCCTGCAGATTGGCGTTGAGCGATGTCAGCAGCGAACCCGCCCGCAGGTCCCGCCGCCGTCCCGCCGCCCGCGGACTCGCCGGACCCCAGACGATGGCTGATCCTCGGCGTGATCGGCCTGGCCCAGCTGATGGTGGTCCTCGACGCCACGATCGTGAACATCGCGCTGCCCTCGGCGCAGCGTGATCTGGGTTTCAGCAACGTGGACCGGCAGTGGATCGTGACCGCCTACGCGCTGGCCTTCGGCAGCCTCCTGCTGCTCGGCGGGCGGGTCTCCTCGCTGCTGGGCCGGAAGGTCACCTTCATCGGCGGGCTGATCGGCTTCGCGGCCGCCTCGGCGGTCGGCGGCGCGGCCACCAGCTTCGGCATGCTGGTCGGGGCCCGGACGCTGCAGGGGGCGTTCGGCGCGTTCATGGCGCCCTCCGCGCTGTCCTTGCTGACCACGACCTTCGGCGGCTCGAAGGACCGCGGCCGGGCATTCGGGATCTTCGGGGCCATCGCCGGCGCTGGTGGCGCCCTCGGGCTGCTGCTGGGCGGCGTGCTGACGGAATACCTGTCCTGGCGCTGGTGCCTGTACGTGAACGTGTTCTTCGCGGCGGCCGCCGTCATCGGCGGGTCCATCCTGCTGGGCCGCCACCCGCGGGGGCACCGGCCCAAGCTGGATGTCCCCGGGGCGCTGTTCGTCTCGGCCGGGATGTTCTGCATCGTCTACGGCTTCTCGAACGCCGCGCTGCACAGCTGGCACAGCCCCTTGACGTGGGGATTCCTGGCTGCGGGCGTGGTGCTGCTCGCCGTGTTCGCCTGGTGGGAGACCCGCGCGCCGCAGCCGCTGCTGCCGCTGCGGATCGTGCTGGACCGCAACCGCGGCGGCGCGTACCTGTCGATCCTCATCGCGGGCAGTGCCTTGTTCGGGATCTTCCTGTTCGTCACCTACTACATGCAGGAGACCCTGGGCTTCTCGCCCGTGGCGACCGGCCTGGCCTTCCTGCCGATGATCGCGCTCGTCGTCGTCTCCTCGAACGTGTCCAACATCGTGCTGATGCCCCGGGTCGGCCCCAGGCCCCTGGTCCCGGTGGGCATGCTGCTGGGAGCGGCCGGGATGGCCTGGCTGACCCGGATCGGCGTGCATTCCACCTATGCCGCCGACGTGCTGCCCCCACTGCTCATCGCGGGCGCGGCGCTGGGCATGGTGATCGCGCCGTCCATCAACACCGGGACCTTCGGGGTGGCGCCCGAGGACGCGGGGGTCGCGTCGGCCAGCGTGAACACCGGCCAGCAGCTCGGCGGCTCGATAGGAACTTCGCTCCTGAATACGGTGGCCGCCAGTGCCACCGCCGCTTACCTGACCGCCCATCTGCGCGCGGGCACCGCCGCGGGCGGCAAGCCGAGCTCGCTGCTGACCACGCAGGCGCTGGTGCACGGGTACACCACGGCGTTCTGGTGGGGGGCGGCGATCTTCGTGCTCGGGGCGATCGTGGCGGGTGTGCTGTTCCGCTGGGGCCCGCTGTCCCGCCAGGGGCAGCCGGCCCCGCGGGCCGCCGCGGCCCCGAGCTCGGCCGAGCCGGGCGTGGTCCCGGGCTGATCACGGGAGGGACCACGCCCGGCTAGGGGCTGGAGCTAGGGCCGTGCTGGGCGCTAGCAGCGTCCCGCGTAGGCGCCGCTGGTGTACGTGGTCCACGGGGACCAGTTGCTGCCATTGCCGGACATGATGACCGCGGCCCGGGCGTTCCCGTACGGGTCGTAGGTGGAGAGCGAGCCGTTGACCGGGTTGATCTGCCAGTAACCGCGCTCGCCCACGGTTCCGGTGGCGAACTGGTTGCCGCCGGACTCGGCCATCGCGATGGACGCCGCGGTGACCTCCACGGCGGCCGATCCGCCCGCCTCGACCCACAGAGCTTCCAGGCCGCTGCAGCTCAGTGTGCCGGACAGGTTCGTGGTGGTGGCCGCGGTGCCGACGGCGGCCTGGCTGCCGCCCCCGGAAGCCTCCCCGGAGGAGCCAGAGGAGCCATGCCGGGGGGTATAGCCGGTGGTGCTGGCCGGGGACTGGGCGGGCACGGCCGCGGGCGCGGGCAGGTGCCGGGGCAGCCGGAGTTCCTCGCCTGCGTAGATCAGGTTCGGGTTGCTGATCTTCGACTCGTTGGCCGCGTACAGTGACCGCCAGTTGGCGTCTTTGCCGTAGAAGCGCTGGGTGATCGCGGACAGCGTGTCCCCGGTCTGCACGGCGTAGCTGCGGTGGGCCGCGTCCGCGTGATGGGCGCTGACCGCCTCGGTGCTGGCTGCCGGGGTGGTAGCCGCCTGCGCGCCGGCGGGCCGGGCCGCGTCGCCGCGGTGCGCGTGGGTCAGGTGCGGGGCCGTGGCGGCGGGCTGGGCCGCGGTCACTCCGCCGATGTGCGGGGCCGTGGTGGCGAGCGTGCCCACGACCACAACGGCGGGGGCAGCCTTTCCTGCCGTCTGGGCGACCTTTTCCACCTGGGAGGGGGTCGTGTGCTGACCGGTCCGCCTGATCTTCCGTTTCCTGCGATGCCTGGGGAATGAACTCACAAGGCTCCTCATGCCGGAATTCGCCCGGTTACTTGGCCTAATGCGCCTTTCCGCGGGCCTGACGGGGGCTATTCCTCAGGCATGTTGCCAGGACACCGGGGCTCCGCGCAGTCAAATCGTGCACCAAGCGCAGTGGGTCGACCCGAGGTATAAAACGGTACGAAACACGCGCATCATGAGCAGTCGTCCTCCTCTAGGGCCCGGCCTGCCCCGGGCCGCCCCGGCCGGCCTCATCGGACACAATGGCGTGATGGAACCCGGTGGCCAGCCGCCCGGCCCGGCCAGGTCGTCTCTGGTGTCAGCCCGGCTGATCGCGCGGCCGCTGCCGTGGGATGCGGTCCGCGCCATCAGCGGGGGGAGCCGTCTGGACGACTGGGCCGCCGACTATCCGAGCGAGGGCGACGTCATCATCGCCGGGCTGCTCCAGGACGCAGGGCCGGCCGTGGCCGACCCTGCTGACCGGGCCTGGGGTCACCGCCAGGTGGTCGAGCGGGACAGCGGCCTGGTGGTCGGCGGGATCGGATTCTTCGGCCCGCCGCGGGGGAGCGGGGTGGTGGAGGTTGGTTACGGCATTGTGCCCTCGCGGCAAGGCCGCGGCTACGCCACGGAGGCTCTCCAGGCCATGCTCGCCATGGCGTGGGCGGATCCCCGGGTGACGGCCGTCGTCGCGGGCACCGATCCGGGCAACGCGGCCTCCCAGCGGGTGCTGGAGAAAGCCGGGTTCCGCCGGATTGCGGGCGACGGCGAATTCCGCTACCGGCTCCGCCGCCCGGCGTCAGGACCCGCCGCCCGGTAAGGCGCCGGGCCGGCTGGGCGCCCGGGATCCGCCGGCGGCCTGGGATTCGTCAGCAGGCCGGGATTCATCAGCGGGTGGGGATTCGTCGGCGGGCCCGGAGCCTCCGGCCGCGTGGGATCCCTGCACCGCCAGGATTCGTGCGAGTTCGTCGCGCGAGTGGATGCCGAGCTTCTGGTACACGTGGCGCAGGTGGTACTCGACGGTCTTCGGGCTCAGGAACAGCGCGGCCGCGGCTTCCCGGGTGGTCTTCCCCCCGGTGAGCAGGACGGCGATCTGCAGCTCTTGCGGGGTCAGCTCGTCGAGCGTGTTCGGGTCCCGGGCCCGCCGCGTCTCGCCGGTCGCGGCCAGCTCGGCGCGCGCACGATCAGCCCAGGGCTGCGCGTCGAGGCGCTCGAACACCTCTGCGGCGGCCCGCAGCTGCTCGCGGGCCCGGACCCGGCTGCGGGCCCGGCGCAGCCACCCGCCGTAGGCCAGTCTGGTCCGGGCCGCCTCGAAACCGTCGGGCGTGAGCGCGTGCAGGGCTATCGCCTCTTCGAACGCCGCGGCGAAGCCGCCCGGACCGTCGGCCTGGCCGCCGTCGGCCCGGCCGCCACGGTCGGTCCCGGTGAGCATTCCCTGGCAGCGGAGCGCGCGAGCCCGCGACCATGGCTGCCCTTTGGCCTGCGCGGCGGCCATGAGCTGCGCAGCGACCCGCCCCGCCGCCTCGTGGTCGCCGAGCCACAGGTAGGCCTCGGCGAGATCCGCCGCGGGCGAGAGGTTGACATCGGTGATGCCCAGCTCGGCGAGCAGCCGCTCCAGCCGCTCGAAGTGCCCCGCGGCCAGTGCGGCCTCACCGAGGCCGAGCTCGAGTTCTCCCAGGGCCGCCGTGGCCCAGACTTCAGACAGCCGCGTCCCGAGTTCGGCGGAGAGCCGGAGAGCCTCGGCGGCGCAGCGGCGGCACTTCTGCTCCCGTCCCCGGCGGCCCTCCAGCCAGGCCAGCCCGGCCAGGCCCATCGCCAGCTCGGTCTGCTGCCCGCTCTCCCGGGCCAGGTCGATCGCTTCCTGGTAGGTGGCCTCGGCGATGGCCCACCGGTCGGTGGTGGCCTGGTCACGGGCGAGCAGGTTGAGAACGAAGGGGAGTGCGCCGACCGCGGTGTGGGCCCGGGCAGTGCGCAGTACCGGCTCCAGCAGCGAGCGCTCGGTGCCGGCCTCACGCAGGAACAGCGGCACCACGGCGAGCCATGGGATCAGCCGGAGATCCTCACGCACCTCCGCGGAGCTCTCGGCGAGCCCCGTCGCCTGGCGCACGGATTCCGCCCCGGCCGCCGCGTCACCGCCCAGGATCCGGGCCATCCCGACGGCCACGGCGGCTATGAAGCGGGTGCGCACCGAGGCGTCCCCGGGCAGCACCGCGCGGGCCCGCTCGGCGACGGCCAGCATCTCGGCTGGATTCCCCGCGTAGAAGCAGGCGCTGGCCGCCTCGGCGAGCATAGGCACGGCCCGCTCGGGATCGGCCCGCTCGGCCGCCGCCGTCAGGATGGCGTGACCCCGCATGACCGGGCCGCGCCGGGTCGAGATGTGCCCGGCCAGGGCGGCGATCTCAACCAGCATGACCGGGTCACTGGTGACCGCGCGGGCCTCGTCCAGCAGCGTGACCGCCCGGTCGGCGAGCCCGGCGAGCCAGCCCGCCTCCGCCGCCTCCAGGAACAGGTGGCCGCGCCGCCCGTGGTCTGCGGCCAGCCGGCCGGCCCGTTCGTAGGCGACCGTGGCGGTCGCGTACGCGCTGCGGTCGCGGCTGCGGGCCCCGGCCTGTTCCAGAGCGGCCGACGCGGCCTCGTCCGGCCCGGTGGCCGCTGCGGCCAGATGCCAGGCGCGGCGGTCCACGTCCAGGTCGGGCAGGGCGGCCGCGAGCGCCCGGTGCGCGTCGCGCCGCTGCCCGGCTGGCGCGTCGGCGTAGATGGCCGAGCGGGCCAGCGGGTGGCGGAATTCCACCCGGCCCGTATCCAGGGTCACCAGCCCGGCGGCTTCCGCGTCGGCCAGCGCCGACAGGTCCACGCCGAGGTGGGCCGCCGCGCGCCCGAGAGTCGTTAGATCAGAGCTGTCACTGGTTGCGGCCAGGACCAGCGCCTGCCGGGTGGTGTCGCTGAGCGCGCCGGCCCGGCGCAGGAAGGCCCCGGCGATCGTGGCCGGGACCAGGACGGGGGCACCCTCCGGGGCGAGCGCCAGGTCATGCGCGTCCGGCGCGAGTTCGAGCAGCGCGAGCGGGTTGCCTGCGGTCGCGCCGTACAGCCGGGTCGCCGCCTCCGGGGTCAGCCCGAGCACCAGCCTGGCGGCTTCATCGCTGGTCAGGCCGCCCAGCCGCAGGGTCGGAAGGTCAGCGCCGTCGAGCAGGGACGGCTCGCCTTCCCGGACCGCGATCAGTACCGCGATGGGATCGGCCACCAGCCGGCGGAAGGCGAACAGCAGCGCCTGGGCGCTCGAACCGTCCAGCCAGTGGGCATCGTCAATCACCACCGCTACCGGGGCATCCTCCGCGTAGGCCGCGAGCAGGCTGAGTGTGGCGGCGCCCACCGCGAACCGTTCGTGGCCCGAGCCCGGCCGCAGGGCCAGCGCGCTCTCCATCGCGGCCGCCTGGGGCCCGGGGATCTTCCCCAGCATCGGCAGCGCCGGACGGATCAGCTCGAGCAGGGATGCGAACGGTATCCGGGCTTCCGATTCGACCCCCCTGGCCTGCAGCAGCCGCATTCCGGTCGCCTGCCCCGCGGCGTAGTCGAGCAGGGCCGTCTTCCCGATTCCCGGCTCGCCAGCCAGCGCGAGCGTCGCGCTCGCCCCCGATCGCGCCCGCGCGAGAGCGCGCCCGATTTCCTGCCGCTCACGTGCCCGCCCCAGCAGCATGGCGCGATTGTAAGCACCTGCTGCCCGGCCGGATAGAGGCGCCCAGGGCTAGGCAGGCCCCGGAAGACTAGGTGGCCCCCGGAAGCGACCCAGGCCGTCTCGAACCTACGCTCGCTCAAAACCGATCAGGGGGAGGGCATGATGAGCACTATCGAGCAGGCCGTCGAGGTCGACGGGGACAAGCTCATGCAGTTCGTATTCCGCGCGGTGGACGAAGTCGGGGCCACCCTGAACGCGGCGCTGGTCGTGCTGGGCGACAAGCTGGGCCTGTACCGGGCGATGGCCGGTGCGGGCCCGCTGGCGCCGGCCGAACTGGCCGACCGCACCGGCACGGCCGAGCGTTACGTCCGCGAGTGGCTGAACGCCCAGGCCGCGGGCGGCTATGTCGAGTACGACCCGGCCAGTGGCCGGTACACGCTGCCGCCCGAGCAGACGGTCGCGCTTACCGACCCGGACAGCCCGGCCTACCTGCCCGGCTTCTTCCAGGTCGCGCTGGGCTCGGTGCTCGACTCCCCGCGGATCATCGAGGCGGCCCGCACGGGAGCCGGGCTGGGCTGGCACGAGCACGTGTCCGACGTTTTCGACGGCTGTGAGCGGTTCTTCCGCCCGGGCTACAACGCCAGCCTGGTCTCGGGATGGCTGCCCGCACTGGACGGTGTCGTCGGCAAGCTGGAGGCGGGGGCGCTCGTCGCCGACATCGGCTGCGGCCATGGCTCGTCCACCATCCTGATGGCCGAGGCCTTCCCGGAGTCCACCTTCGTCGGCTCGGACTATCACGAGGGCTCGATCCAGACGGCCCGGGAGCGGGCGGAGAGTGCCGGGGTGGCGGACCGGGTCCGCTTCGAGGTCGCCCCGGCCGCGGCCTACAGCGGCAGCGGGTATGACCTGGTCACAATGTTCGACTGCCTGCACGACATGGGCGACCCGGTCGGGGCCGCGCGTCACGTCCGCTCGACGCTCAAGCCGGACGGCACCTGGATGATCGTGGAGCCCCGGGCCGGCGACCGGGTGGAGGAAAACCTGAATCCAGTGGGACGCGCCTACTACGGCTTCTCCACCCTGCTGTGCACGCCCGCCTCGCTCTCCCAGGACGTCGGACTCGCCCTGGGCGCGCAGGCTGGCGAGGCGAGGATCCGGGACGTCATCGGGGCGGGCGGGTTCACCCGCTTCCGCCGCGCCGCGGAGACGCCGTTCAACCTCGTGTTCGAGGCGCGGCCTTGAGTGACCGGGGGGAGTCGGCCGCCGCATCCCTGGGCTCGCCCAGGGGTGCGGCGGTGCGGCGAGAGCAGTCGCGGCCAGAGGTGTGGCCAGAGGGGCGGCGAGAGCAGTCGCGGGCGCGCTATCCCGACCAGGAGGGCTTTCTGGAGCGGGACGGCGTCCGCGTGTTCTACGAGGTGTACGGCACCGGCGAGCCCACCATCCTGCTGCTTCCCTCCTGGGAGATCACTCATTCCCGGGCCTGGAAAGCCCAGATCCCGTACTTCGCCCGGCACGCCCGGGTGGTCACGTTCGACCGGCGCGGGAACGGGCGCTCGGACCGGCCTCAGGAGGTGCGCGCCTACGACCGGCGGGCCACCGCCGACGACGCGCGGGCGGTGCTGGATCACGTGGGCGTGGCGCAGGCGGCCGTCGTGTCCTGGTGCGGCGCGGGGGACGACCTGCTCCTGGCGGCCGAGTACCCGGAGCGGGTCAGCGGCCTCGTGCTGATCGCGCCCGATCTGCTGCTGACCGCGGACCCCGCCGACGAGGAGGGCCCGTTCCCCTTCGACGGGGAACCGGGGACGCTAGCCGGATGGGCCAAATGGAATCGCCAGTACTGGCTCCGCGACTGGCCGGGATTCCTCGACTTCTTCTTCTCGGAGATGTTCACCGAGCCGCACTCGACCAAGCAGATCGAGGACGGGATCGGCTGGGGCCTGGAGACCAGCCCCGAGGTCATCCTCCGCGGCATGGACGCGGCCTGGCTGAACGACCCGGACACCGCGCTCCGCCTCTGCGCCCGGGTGCGCTGCCCGACCCTGGTCCTGCAGGGCTCAGCGGACGCCATCGTCGGGCCAGCCCGCGGGGCGGCCGTGGCGGACGCCATCCCCCACGCCCGGCTGGTCACGCTCGATGGTTCCGGCCATGCGCCGCACCTCCGCGACCCGGTCGCGACCAACCTCATCATCCGTGACTTCGCCTGCCCGGCTGGGCCACCGCCTCGCTGGCGGCGGGGCCGCTCTCGTCCCAGGCGCGCGCTGTACATCTCCTCGCCGATCGGCCTCGGCCACGCCCTGCGGGACGTCGCGATCGCCAGCGAACTGCGGACCCTCCACCCGGACCTCGAGATCGACTGGCTGGCCCAGCATCCGGTGACCCGGGTCCTGGAGGCCCGCGGCGAGCGGGTCCATCCGGCCAGCGCGTACCTGGCCAGCGAGTCCGGCCACATCGAGTCCGAAGCCGCGGGCCATGACCTGCACTCATTCCAGGCCATCCGGCGGATGGACGAGATCCTGCTCGCGAACTTCATGGTCTTCCACGACCTCGCCCGCGATGAGGACTACGACCTGTGGATCGGCGACGAGTCCTGGGACCTCGACTACTACCTGCACGAGAACCCGGAGCTCAAGTCGGCCGGGTACGCCTGGCTGACCGACTTCGTCGGCTGGCTGCCGATGGCCGACGGCGGGGAGCGCGAGGCGTACCTGACCGCCGACTACAACGCCGAGATGATCGAGCACATCGCCCGGTTCCCGCGGGTACGCGACCGGGCCATCTTCGTGGGTGACCCGGACGATGTGGTCCCGGACTCCTTCGGGCCCGGGCTGCCGTCCATCCGGGACTGGACCGAGCAGCATTACGACTTCGCGGGCTACATCACCGGCTTTGACTCCGGTCAGCTCCAGGACCGCGCGGCGCTCGGCTACGGCGACCACGAGCGGGTCTGCATCGTGACCGTGGGCGGTTCCGCGGTGGGTACCCCGCTGCTGCGGCGGGTGATCGCGGCGTTCCCGCAGGCCAAGGAGCAGGTGCCTGACCTGCGGATGATCGTCGTGGCTGGCCCGCGGATCGATCCGGCCATCCTGTCCGGGCTCGATGGCCTGCCGGGGATGCCCGGCCAGGGTGGGCGGGCGGGGATACCGGGGCTGGAGATCCGGCCGTACGTGCCCGACCTCTACCGGCACCTGGCCGTCTGCGACCTGGCCGTCGTCCAGGGCGGGCTGACCACCACCATGGAGCTGACCGCCAACCGGCGGCCCTTCCTGTATTTCCCGCTCGGCCACCACTTCGAGCAGACCATTCACGTGCGCCACCGCCTCGGCCGCTACGGCGCGGGGCGGTGCCTGGACTACGAGACGTCAGGGCCGGCCGAGATCGCCGCCGCCATCGCCAGCGAGATCGGCCGTGAGGTCGACTACCGGCCGGTCGAGACCGGCGGCGCCGCCCGCGCGGCGGCGCTGATCAGTGGCATCCTCTAGCCAGGGAAACCGGCTGCACCTCGACCTGGATGTCCTGCCGCCGGGCTGACCAGGACCGGGCCGCGGTTCGCGGGGATAGGCCGGCCCGCACCTGCGGCGTTAGGGTCGGGATCGATGGAACCCGGGGGGAGTGCGCCGAGCGACGGCGACGCGTGGCTGCTGGAGCGATCGCCTGACCTGGCGGCGCTCGAGCGGGCGGCTGCGGCGGCCCAGACCCCGCTGGGTGGCCGGCTGGTGCTGGTCGCGGGCGAAGCGGGCGTGGGTAAGACCGCGCTGGTCCGGGCCTTCTGCGCGGCCCGGGAAGGAACGCGCGTCCTGTGGGGGGCCTGCGACGCGCTGCTGACCCCCCGCCCGCTGGCCCCGGTGACCGAGATCGCCGGCCAGGCTGACGGCGAGCTCGCGAAGATCGTGGGTGCCGGGGCCGCCCCGGCCGACCTGCTGGCCGCCCTCGCGCAGGACCTGCGGCGGGGACCGCCGGCGGTGATCGTGCTGGAAGACATGCACTGGGCCGACGAGGCGACCCTGGACCTGCTGCGCGTGCTGGGCCGGAAGATAGAGACGCTGCCGGCGGCGGTCATCGTGACCTACCGCGACGGCCTGGACCGGGCGCACCCGCTGCGGATCGTGCTCGGGGAACTGTCAAGTGGCCCGGCCGTCGACCGGCTGCTGCTCCGGCCGCTCTCGCCGGCGGCGGTCGCAGCGCTCGCCCAGCCCTACGGCGTCAACCCGGATGGGCTGCACCGCCGGACCGGCGGCAACCCGTTCTTCGTGAGTGAAGTCCTCGCCGCCCGCGGGGCCGGGCTGCCCGACACCATGCTGCCCGACACCGTCCGCGATGCGGTCCTGGCCCGGGCGGCCCGCCTCAGCGGGGGTGCCCGGTCGCTGCTGGACGCCGTCGCCCTGCTGCCCCCGCACGCTGACCTGTGGCTGCTGGAACGCGTGGCCCGTGCCGAACTGCCGTCTCTTGATGAGTGCCTCACGTCGGGCATGCTCCAGTCCGAAGGCCTCACCGTCGGCTTCCGCCATGAACTGGCCCGGTCGGTCCTCGAGGATTCCGTGTCGCCCTGGCGGCGGCTGGAATTGCACCGGCTGATCCTGGCCGCGCTCAGCGCACCGCCCGGCGGCCAGCCGGACCCGGCCCGGCTGGCGCATCACAGCGAGGCCGCCGGAGACGAGGCAGCGGTCCTGCGCTACGCACCCGACGCGGCTGAGCGGGCGGCCACGCTCGGTGCGCACCGGGAGGCCGCGGCTCAGTTCCAGCGCGCGCTGCGGTTTGCCGACGCGCTGCCGCGGGACCAGCGCGCCCGGCTCCGCGAGCGGCTGTCGTACGAGTGCTACCTGACCGGCCAGATTACGGCCGCCATCGACGCCCGGCGCGGGGCGCTGGAGGACTACCGCAGCACCGGGGACCGGCTTCGGGAGGGGAACGCCCACCGCTGGCTCTCGCGGCTGGCCTGGTTCAACACCGACAACCCCACCGCAGAGTCGGAAGCCCTGCTCGCCGTGGACCTGCTCCAACGCCTGCCCCCGGGACCTGAGCTGGCCATGGCCTACAGCAACCTCAGCCAGCTGGGCATGCTGACCCGGGACCTGGAGCGCGCGGTGACCTGGGGCGGGCGGGCCATCGAGCTGGCTGAGCAGCTCGGCGAGACCGAGATCCTGGTGCACGCCCTGAACAACGTGGGCACCCCCGAGCTGCAGAACGGCTCGGCGGCGGGCTGGTCGCCGCTGCGGAAAAGCCTCGAGATGGCACTCGACCACGGGCTGCCGGAGCACGCGGCACGCGCTTACACCAACCTCGCCGCGAGCACGGTGGAGCGGCACGAGTACGCGCTCGCCGAGTCGTACCTGGCCGCCGGGATCGGGTACTGCCGGGAGCACGACGTCGATTCGTGGCTGCTGTACATGAGCGGCTGGAAGGCTCGCGCCGAACTTGAGCAGGGCCGTTGGGATGCGGCCCAGGACACCGTCGCGACCGTGCTCGACCACCCCCGGGTCTCGGAGATGAACCGGATCACGCCGCTGACCGTGCTGGGACGCCTGCGGGCGCGGCGCGGCGATCCGGACCCCCTCCTGCCGCTGGACGAGGCGCTGCGACTCGCCGAGCGCACCGGTGAGCTGCAGCGCCTGGGCCCGGTGGCCGCTGCCCGGGCCGAGGCCCGGTGGCTCGCGGGCCAGGACAGCGCGATAGCCGGGGAGACCGACGCGGCGCTGGCCATGGCGGTAGCCCTGAGCGATACCTGGCTGGCCGGAGAGCTGCAGGCCTGGCGGCATCGGGCCGGGATTCCCCTGGAGGGCGCGGCGGTGGAGACCGCGGAACCGTACCGGCTGCAGCGGCAGGGAGACTGGCAGGGCGCCGCCCGCCGGTGGGCTGAACTGGGCTGCCCCTACGAGGCCGCGCTGGTCCTCGCCGACAGCGGCGGCGAGGCGCAGATGCGGGAGGGACTGGCCCAGCTCAGACAGCTCGGCGCGTGGCCAGCCGCCCGCCGCGTCGCACGCGAGCTTCGCCAGCGCGGAGTGCTGGACGTCGGCGTGGGACCGCGGTCAGCCACCCGCCGGAACCCGGCCGGGCTAACCTCCCGCGAGGTGCAGGTGCTCGGGCTCATCGCCGACGGCCTGCGCAACTCCGAGATCGCGGCCCGGCTGTTCCTGTCGGAGAAGACGGTGGATCACCACGTGTCGTCCGTTCTGCGCAAGCTCGGCGTCCAGACCCGCAGGCAGGCCGCTGAGCACGCTATCCGGGCCGGGATCATCGAGCCGCCGGACTCCGGTGAATCAGCTCGCGGGCGCTGATGCCGGGATGAGGCCGAGTTGCTCGAGCATCAGCAGCCGGTCGAACATCAAGTTGAAGGAAATGTGCCGGCCGTCCTGGAAGCGGAGCACCTGGATGTAATCCACCGTGACGGGGCGGCCGGTGGGCGGGATGTCGCCTGCCGGGCTGTGCAGGATCCCGTGGTGGGTCCCGGTGAAGGTGCCCTCCTCGACGGCGACATCGCCGCTGATGTGCAGGCCGTGGACCTGGACGTGCGCGTCAGGGAAAGCACTGAACCAGCCGGCGAAGAACTGGGCACAGGCCGTCTTGCCTTCGCCGCTCATCCCCCCTGGCGCGCGGAAGACGACGGTGTCTGCGAGCACGCTGCTGAACCCGTCGATGTCATGGGCGTTGAACGTCTCCGTCCCCTTCTCGAACGCCTCGCGTACGGTCATGGTCATCGAAATCCCCTTAGGTAGGTGAGCTGGCAGCCCTACCGTCGCGCAGGGGACGGGTGGTTCGCTGTAGGGCCGCGACCCTAGTCTTTTCTGCTGCCCAGGACCTCTGGCAGCTGGCCGCGCCCCTCGATTCCGAGCTTGGCGTAGGCGCGCGCGAGGTGGCCCTCGATGGCCTTGAGGGTCACGTACAGCTCACAGGCGATCTCGCGGTTGGAGCGGCCCTCGGCGGCGAGCCGGGCGACGCGGATCTCGCTGGGGGTCAGCGCTTCCACGCCAGTACGCCAGGGGCGCCGCGGGCGGGCGCCGGTTGCCCTGACCTCGTCGCGGACCCGGGCGGCCAGCGGCCGGGCGCCGCAGCGGGCGGCGAGGTCGAGCGCACGGGTGAGAGGGTCCCGGGCCGCAGCGCGTTCGCCGGACCGGCGCAGGGCCGCTCCGAGCTCGGCCAGCGAGTGGGCGCGTTCGAGTAGCGCGGGCGAGCCCTCCAGCGCAGCCACCGAGTCGCCAAGCAGTGCCAGGCCGTCCCTTCCGCCCCGGGCCAGCCCGGCAGCCCGCAGTGCGACCCCAAGCGCGCGCGGTCCGCCGAACACGCGCACGTCGGCGAGTTCGGCCTCGGCCAGCTGGCTCGCGCGTTCGCTGCGGCCGAGCCGCAGCAGGGCGAGCGCTGCGCCCGAGCGTGCATGCACATAGCCCGTGTCGCGGGTTTCCATGCCCCACACGTCGGCGCCAAATAGCGCACCGCAGGTCTGGAAGTCGGCCAGCGCGTCGGCGGCCCGGCCCTGGGCCAGCCGCAGCCGCCCGCGGGCGGCCGGGATGAGCACCGTGCCCACGCCCGCGGGCCAGCCCTGCTGCGGAAGCAAGTCGAGCAGGGCCTGCGCCTCGCCGAACTCGCCGGCCTCCACGGCGACATCGGCGAGCACGGTCGCCGCGAATCCCAGCCCCGGCGCGAAGTCACCTTCCTGCAGCACACGCAGTGCGACCCGGGCCGCCGCGTCGGCCTCAGGCAGCGCGCCGAGCCGCAGCTTGAGCAGGCCCAGGGTGGAGTAAGCCGCCACGAAGCCACGCGCCGAGCCGGCGCGGTGAACTTCGGCCAGCATCGGCTTCAGCGACTCCTCGACCGATGGCGAAACGCTCAGCCGTGACCAGCACCCACAACAGTGCCGCCCGCGTGTCCCAGTTCTCAACCCGGGAGCCGGCCCGCGCGAGCGTCTCCTCCAGCAAGCCCGCGATCTCGCCCGCGGGCCGGCCCGTCAGCAACATCGTCATCGCCTGCGCGACCGCCAACGGCTCACTGGCCGCCTCGGGCTGACGTGCGGCCAGGCGGGCGAGCACGGGGGTGACCCGCGACGCGCTGCGAGCGTCGTGAAGCCCGCAGACCACCAGCTCGCCCTCCAGCCGGGCCGCCAGCATCTCATCGGCCTCACCGAGTTCCGTGAGCGCACGTTCGATGACATCCACTGCGTCCACCCACCGGAACAAGGCCGCATATGCCTCGGCGACCTCGAGCGCGATCTCGGCGCGCTGGCGCGGATCGGCGGCCAGCAGCAGCGCTTCCTCCAGCAGCGCACACGCCGTTTCGCGCCCAGCGCTCGCCTCCGCGCGAGCCGCCTCACGCAGAACCCCGGCCCGCTGAGCTGGTGGCGGCGGTTCGGCCAGCGCCCGGCTCAGCAGACCTGCGGCGGCCTGCGGTGCGCCGCTGTCCATCGCCGTCCGCGCGGCCTCCCGCAGACGCGTCAGTACCCAGCCATCGCCGGCCGGCCGTACCCCGGCCAGGTGGGCGGCGACCTGACCCGGCGGGGCCCCAGCGGCGTACAGCAGCCGGGCCGCACAGCGATGGGCGCGGTCACGGTCGCCGCTGCCCAGCGACGCCTCAAGCGCATCATGGATAACCGGATGAATGAACCGCGGCGGGTCATCGGCTGCCAGCACCTCGACCCGCACCAGGCTCTCAGCCAGCCGCGCGGCGGCGGCCATCTCCACGTCCGCGATGGCCGCCGCGTGCCGCAGGTCGCAGCCATCCCCCAGCACGGCGACCGCCTGGGCCAGGCCAAGCCCATCAGGACCCAGGCTCCGGACCCGCGCGATCACCCGCCGCGCGATCCCCTCCAGGCCCCCCACCAGTACCTCGCCCGGATCCAGCGCCGCCAACGGCCGGCCGCCGGGCTCGGCTGCCCGGAGCAGCTCAGCCAGGTACAGCGGATTACCCCCGCTTGCCGTATACACAGCCGCGCACAGCTCGTCGCTCGCATGGCCGCCAGCTACCGCACGCACGACCGCGCTCACGGCGCCCTCGCTCAGCAATGCCGGGCGCAAGACCGCCGTTGCTTCCGCCCGGAGCGTCAGCAGCGGCGCCTCCATCAAGGCCGGGTCACTTCGCCGCAACGTCACCAGCAGCCCGGCCGCCAGTCCCTCCAGCCGCGGCGCGAGGTAGGCCAGCCAGCGCAGCGAGGGCGCATCAGCCCAATGTGCATCATCGACGGCAATCAGTAGTGGCCGGCTGGCCGCCAGGTTGGCCACCAGCCAGTACAGGCCATGCAAAACGGCAAACGAGCTGTCACCAGGCGGCCCCTCGGCCAGCTCGCCCAGCAGCAGCGGCCGCACCGCTGCAGCGGGCCCAGCCAGCAGCGCCTCACGAGCACCCGGGTCCGCGCCCGCCAAGGGCCGCTCGAACAACTGCCGGGCCACGCCGAAGGCGAAGCCCGCCTCCAGTTCCGAGCCGCGCGCACGGACAACCTCGTGGCCAAGCTCACCTGCCCGCAGGCAGGCCCGCTCGACGAGCGACGACTTGCCGATACCCGCCCGGCCCTCGACCACCAGCACCCCACCGCCGCGCTCCAGCAGCAGTTCAATTGCCGCCAGCTCACGTTCGCGCTCGAGTAGCCGCCCCACCAAACCAGGCTAACCTGCGCATTCACTCAATTCCTGCCGACATGGGCGGGCAACGTTCACGGCACCTCAGCGACGGAACATGGCAGGTTGCTCGAAGGGCAGGTCGCGGACCATTTCGCCGTCACTTGACGGCCCTGGCCCGGGGCTGCGGCCGGTGCTAGCGTGCAGCCATGGTGGGGGGCGGGGACCTCGAGTTCCGCGTTCTTGGCCCGGTCGAGGTTTCCGACGGCGGGCAGAACCTCCCGCTGGGAGGGCCGAAGCAGCGGGCGCTGCTCGCCGATCTGATCCTGAGCGCGGGACGCGTCGTGTCCACGGCGCGGCTGATCGATGACCTGTGGGCGGAGTGGTCACCGCCGAGTGCTGGCCACACGGTTGAGACCTACATCGCCCGGCTCCGCCGTGTGCTTCGCGACTGTTCTGCGCCAGGGATCCTGCTGACCAGGCCCCCGGGATACGTCCTGGACATCGACCCTGACCACGTGGATGCGTTCCGCTTCGGGCGGCTGGTGAGGGACGGCACTGCCGCGGCCGATCGGGATGATCATGAACGGGCGTCGGCCCTGTTGCGGGCCGCGCTCGCCCTGTGGCGCGGCCAGGTCCTCTCCGACATCGCCGATATGCCGTTCGTCCCAGGCGCCGTGAAAGTACTCAACGACCAGCACCTGCTCGCCCTGGAACGGCGCATTGAGTCCGACCTCAAGCTTGGCCAGGCTCAGGATCTGGTACCGGAGCTTGAGGAACTGGTCGCCAGCCACCCGTATCACGAGTCGTTCAGGCGTCAGCTCATGCTGGCGCTGTACCGGTCCGGGCGGCAAAGCGAGGCCTTGGCGGCGTACCGGCGGGCGCGGGGCCTGCTGGTCGGT
Source organism: uncultured Actinomycetes bacterium (assembly GCA_963718305.1). GTDB lineage: Bacteria > Actinomycetota > Actinomycetes > Streptosporangiales > Streptosporangiaceae > RYN-230. The sequence goes on along the minus strand of CAVQZG010000011.1, from coordinate 69,714 downwards.
GAACTGGGGATTGAGCCAGGGCCGGATCTTCGGAGGATGGAGCAAGCGATCCTGCGTCAGGATCCGGTGCTAGAGCAGCGTCCGGCGGTCCGCGCGCGCGCCCACGGCCCTCCGGAACCTGCCCCACCCATGACTCTGCCCGACAGTGCAGCGGGGTCTGGCCGCAGGCAGCGCAGGCGAGCCCTCATCGCCGCCGGGCTGGCGCTCGGGGTGGCGGTGGCAGTGGGTCTGCCGCTCGCGTTGCGTACGGCGGAAGCGAGGGCGAGCGTGCCCGGGGACGGCATCGGGGTGCTGTCGGCATCTGGAACTTCAGTCACGGCGGCGCTGACGCTGCCATCTGGGCTGGCCAGCCTGGCAGTAGGAGGGGGGTCGGTGTGGGCCACGAGCCCGGAAGGCGACGCCGTCTACCGCATCAACGCCGCCACAAGGACTCTCACCCAGACCATCCCCGTGGGGGCCGGGGCCGATGGCATCGCATACGGCGGCGGTGACGTGTGGGTAGCGAACTCCTCCGGCGGCACCGTCTCCCGGATCGACGGCTCGGCCGGCCAGGTGGTGCAGACCATTCGCGTCGGCTCCGAGCCCACCGGGCTCGCGGTCGGCCTGGGGGCGGTATGGGTCACCGATCCGGTAGGGAGCACAGTCTCCCGGATCGATCTGTCGTCCGGCCGGCTGACCCAGACGATCGGCCTTACCTCGCCCGCGTATGCCATGGCGCTCGGTGCTGGGTCGATCTGGGTGACCAGCCCCGCGACCGACAGCGTCACCCGGATCGACCCCGTGACCGGGAAACCGATCCAGACCATCGCCGTCGGCGCAGACCCGGACGCGATCGCCTATGGGTTCGGCTCGGTCTGGGTGGCGAATGGGCTGGCCAGCACGGTGTCCCGGATCGACCCCGGCACAGGCATGGTGACCGAGACGATCTCCGTCGGTAACGGCCCCTCAGCGCTGGCGGTCGCCGCCACCGGCGTATGGGTGGCCAGCACTGCGGCCGGGACGGTGCTGCGGATCAATCCCTCTACCGGCCGGGCGGCGTCCAGCCTGAGCGTGGGTGATCCCCCGCTGGCCGTGGCCGTGGCCAGGGGTGCTCCCTGGGTCGGGACCGGAGTGGGCTACGCCAGCCGGCACCGGGGCGGGACGCTCCGCCTGCTCTCATCTGCGTGGTTCGGGACGATCGACCCGGCGCTGAGCTATCCCGAGGTCCCGCCCGTCTTCACCGAGGCCACCTACGACACGCTGGTGACGTTCCAGCGCACCGACGGCAGCGGCGGCCTCCAGATCGTCCCCGATCTCGCCCAGGCGCTCCCCACGCCCCGCGCAGACGGCACCGAGTACACCTTCGTGGTGCGCCCCGGTCTGCGTTACTCGAATGGGACGCCGGTCCGGCCGCAGGACTTCCGCTACGCCCTCGAGCGTGTCTTCGAGCTCAATCCCGAGGCCCGCTCTTTCTTCACCGGGCTTGTCGGTGCGGACATGTGCCACAGCGGCTCACCCTGTGACCTTTCCCGCGCGATCACGGTGGACGGCCGCTCCCGGACGGTTACGTTCCACCTCACCGCGCCCGATGGGGACTTCCTGTACAAGCTGGCCTTCTCGTTCACCACTCCGGTTCCCGCGAGCGTGCCCGCCCACGACGTGGGAATCCACCCGGTCCCGTCGACCGGGCCCTACATGATCATGCGCGACATCCCCAGGCGGGAAATCGATTTGGCCAGGAACCCGGAGTTTCGCCAGTGGTCGGCAGCGGCGCAACCGGACGGGTACCCGGACCGGATCATATGGCGGTTCGGGCTCACCCCCGGGCAGGAGGTCGCCGCGATCGAGGCGGGACGTGCCGACTGGATGGCCGACCCGCCGCCCCATGTCGCGAGCCTGGTGGCCCGGTACGACTCCCAGGTGCACATCAATCCGCTGCCTGGCATCGCCTATGCCGCGTTCAACGTAGCCGTGCCGCCGTTCAACGATCTGCAGGTCCGGCAGGCGGTGAGTCTGGCCGCCAACCGGAACAAGGCGGTCTCGGCCTTGGGCGGTCCTGGCGCGGCGCAGCCCACGTGCCAGATCATCCCGCCCGTCGTGCCCGGGTACCGGCCATACTGCCCATTCACGGTCAACCCAGAGGGCGGGGCGTGGATCGGCCCTGATCTCGCCCGGGCCCGGCGCCTGGTGGCTGCCTCGCACACCGAGGGGATGCGCGTGGTCGTGTGGGCGCACCAGTTCGATGGCCCGCTCGGGCCCTATTTCGTGGGGGTGCTCCGCGAGCTGGGATACCGCGCGTCGCTGCGGGTGGCCTCGGTGGCCGCGTTCACGCACAACGTGAACGACACCCGTCGCCGGGTTCAGGCCTCCGTGGGGAGCTGGGTCGCGGACTACCCGTCCGCGTCGGATTTCTTCGACGTGTTCTTCCAGTGCTCGGCCTTCCGCTCGGCCGACCCCGCCGATACCCGGAGCGGCTCCTTTTTCTGCCACCCCAACATCGACCGCCAGATGAACCGGGCCGGCCAGCTCCAGACAAGCAACCCGCAAGCCGCGGCCAGGGTATGGGCGACGGTAGACCACGAGGTCACCTACCTCGCACCGTGGGTTTCCTTCGCCAGCCTGCGCTTCGCCGACTTCACCTCCGGCCGGGTGGGCGACTATCAGTACAACCCGATCTGGGGCATCCTGCTCGACCAGCTCTGGGTGCGGTGAACAGGCTCTGAGCGAGGGCGCCCGGTCCGCTACCTGCGATTCGATCGTCTTGCGACCAGGTGTCGAGTGGGTCCTGGTTACCTCGCCGCCACCGGACTGCTGATGGCTGCGCCACTGGACTCGCCATCGCGCCAAACGACGGAGGCGCAATGAGACATCGGGAACGTGGTGGATCGTGGATGAGGCATTTCGGATCTATCACCCTGGTTTTGGCGCTGGTGGTGGCCTGCATCTCGGGCACTGCTTACAGCCCACCAGCGGCTGCCTCAGCGGCCAGCCGGCCGGGTGCCACGCTGGCCGTGACGTCGACACTGGACGGCCAGACCGACGGGTCAGTGGTGCTCAGAGGCAGCCCAGGCACGCCCGCAGCCAACCCGAGGACGAGAACGGTCTACGTTCCGATCCAGTGCACGACCAGCTTCTGTAGTCCTAATACCCCCGGTCACGTCCTGGATGTCATCAACGCCGCCACTTGCAACTCCCAGCTGAGGTCGGGCTGCCAGGTGGTAGCCCAGGCCAGGGTGGGCAGCGGTCCGCTCGCCGCCGCCGTGGACGAGAAAACCGACACCGTCTACGTGGCAAACGGGAACGATGGCACGGTCTCGGTCGTGAACGGGGCACGGTGCAACGCCGGCGTGACGAGCGGCTGCGGCAAGCTAGTGGCGACGATCAAGGTCGGAGGGTTTCCCGTCGCCGCAGTATTCAATCCGGCAACTGGGACGCTGTATGTGGCGAGCCCGGAGGGCGATGTCTTCGTGATCGACGCAGCCAGCTGCAGCGCCGTTACAACCAGGGGATGCAGTCGGCCGGTCAGGAAGGTGACGGACAGGCAAGGCCCGCAGGCTCTTGATGTGGACGTGGCGACCGATACTGTCTATGCGGCTAATGCCGGCTCAGGCGAGGGCGACACCGTATCTGTGATCAACGGGGCCACCTGCAACGGGACCATCGGCAGCGGCTGCGGTCTGGCGCCGCGCACCATCAAGGTGGGCAGCGGCGCCTGGTGGGTCGCCGTGGACCAGGCCCGTGATGCCGTCTATGCCGCCAACAACAACGACGGGACGGTCTCGGTCATCGACGGGGCCCTCTGCAACGCCCGTGTCACCTCCGGCTGTGGCAGGACGCCACCGACGGTGACGACCGGCGCCAACCCCCAGTTCGTGGCGGTTGACCAGTCCTCGGGCGCGGTCTTCACGGTGAATCGGGGCGATAACACGCTGTCGGCTATCAACACCAGGACCTGCAACGGCACCGTGACATCTGGCTGTCGTCAGGTGGCCCGGAACCAGCAGGCCTCGCCGAATCAGAACCCTGGTTACAACCCGTTCCCGAATGCTGTGGCGCTCATGCCGCACACCAGCTCCGCGTATGTAGTCAACGTCGGGGGGGCGAACGTCCTGTCGGTGGTGAGCGTGAGCCGCTGCAACGCGGCCGACACCGCCGGCTGCCGCCGCCCGGCGCCGAGCGTGGCGGCTCCCGAGGGCCTGATCACCGCCGACCCGGCTACCGGCACCATCTACGCCGCCAACCTCGGCCTGCCGCGGATCGACGTGCTCAACAGCGCCACCTGCCGCGCCGGGGACCTCACCGGCTGCGCCCCGGTCGCGACCATCCCCATGGGGCACCCGATGGCCGCCGTCGGCGCGGTCGATGACGCCACCCACACCCTGTATGCCGCCGACTCATCCGGCACCGTCGCGGTGATCAACACCGCCACCTGCAACGCCCACAACACCACCGGCTGCGCTACTAAGCCGCCGACGGTCAAGATCGGCGCGTCGCCGAACGCCCCGGCCATCAACGCTGCCACCCAGACCCTGTACGTGTCCTACGGCAGCAACGCCAGCAAGGTCGCCGTCGTCAACGCCGCCACCTGCAATGCCGCCCGCACCTCAGGCTGCGGGCAAACCCCGGCCGTGATCAAGGTCGGGACCGGCACAGGCGTGCTGGCGGTCAGCGCCGCCACCGACACCATCTACGCCCCCAACGCCGGGCCCTCCTTCAACGGCAACACCGTGTCAGTGATCAACGGGGCGACCTGCAACAGGACCAGCCACTCCGGCTGCGCTCACCTAGCCGCGACCGCCAAGGTCGGGCCCGGCCCATTCGGGGTCACCGTGGATGACCGGACCCACACCGTCTATGTGGTCAACAACGCCGACGGCGACGCGCCGGGGACGGTGTCGGTCATCAACGGCGCGACCTGCAACGCCACCCACACCGCCGGCTGCGGCCGGCGCTTCCCCACCATGGCCGCCGGCCGCTCACCCCTGCTCGCTGCGGTGGACACCGCCACCGGCCTGGTCTATGTCACCGACTTCTCCAGCGCCGGCGTGAGCGTCCTGGACGGATCGCGGTGCAACGCGTCGGTGACCAGCGGCTGCCGCGGCCCCCTGCGCGAGCAGCCAGTCGGGTCACAGCCATTCGGCCTGGCGATCAACCCCCGCACCGGCTCCGTCTACGTGGGCAACACCTTCCAGGCGGGGTCCATGTCCATCCTCAGCACCACCGGGCATTGACCGGATCTGCCAGGCAGGTCGGGAACAGCGCCCGACCGGCCCGGTGTATTGCCTGCTCAGCGTCGGCGGAGGAGAGGAGATTCGAACTCCTGAGGAGTTGGCGCCGTCGGATCGCTCATCACCGGCGTACCGGAAAGTCCTTGAAAGAAATCCGGGAGGCGGTGTCGGATCGGGGCGGAGGTGTTCGTAGCAGGGGTGAGCGGCCGCCCACGAGGAGCGCCCCCAACCACAGGAGATGATCCGAGATGCAGTACCTGGTTTCCGTGATCCACGACTCGACCAAACTCGCCACCCCGGACGAGATGGCGGCCATCGACGTGTTCAACGACCGGCTCCAGGCCGAGGGCCACTGGGTCTTCGCCGGTGGCCTCGGGGGCCCTGACACGGCCACCGTCATCGACAACCGGGGTGAAGAAGCGATGTTCACCGACGGGCCCTTCCTGGAGTCGAAGGAGTATCTCGTCGGCTTCTGGATCATGGAGGCCGCCGACCTCGACGTGGCGCTCAAGCTCGCCGCCGAGGGGTCGAAGGCCTGCAACCGGAAGATCGAGGTGCGGCCGTTCCTGTGAGCTTGGTCGACGTCCGGGCGGCGATCATCCAGGCCCACCACGAGGAGTGGGCGCGGGTGGTCGCCTCCCTGACCAGGCGTTTCGGTGACCTCGACATCGCCGAGGAGGCGGCGGCCGAGGCGTTCGCGACCGCCGTCGGGCGGTGGCCGGCTGACGGCGTACCTCCCAACCCCGGCGCCTGGCTGACCACTACCGCCAACCGCAAGGCCATCGACCGGATCCGGCGTGAGAACAAGCGCGACGACAAGCAGAAGGAGGCTCAGCTGTTGTACGACGGCGACCCGCCCGGGCCTCCCGGCGCCATCGAGGACGAGCGGCTCGGGCTGATCTTCACCTGCTGTCACCCGGCGCTCGCGATGCAGACCCGCGTGGCGCTGACGCTGCGCATGGTCGGCGGTCTGACCGTGCCCGAGATCGCCCGGGCCTTCCTGGTGCAGGAGACCACCGTGGGGCGGCGGATCACCCGCGCAAAGGCCAAGATCAAGGCGGCTCGCATCCCTTATCGGGTGCCGTCCGCGGAAGATCTCCCGGCACGCGTCTCCGGCGTACTCGCCGTCCTCTTCCTCGTCTTCAACGAGGGCTACCTGGCGACCGGCCCCAGCACCGATCCGGTACGTCACGACCTGACCGCCGAGGCGATCCGGCTCACCCGCCTGATCCGGGCCCTCATGCCGGAAAACGGTGAGGTGGCCGGGCTGCTGGCGCTGATGCTCCTCATTGAGGCCCGCCGCACCGCCCGGGTGTCGGCGACCGGTGAACTGGTCGCCCTCGACGAGCAGGACCGTGGGTCCTGGGACGCGGCGCTGGTCGCCGAGGGTCACCGGCTGGTGCGCGAGCGCCTGGCCGCCCGGGTGGCTCCGGGCCGCTACCAGATCCTCGCCGCGATCAACGCCGTGCACACCTCCGCCCGCGACGTACGTGACACCGACTGGTCGCAGGTCGTCGCCCTCTACGACCAGCTCGTCCGCCTCGACCCCTCGCCGATCATTGCCCTCAACCGGGCTATCGCGGTGGCCGAGCTTGACGGCCCGGAGGTGGCACTGGCGGCCGTCGACCGTCTCGAGGAGAAGCTGGCCGGCTATCACGCCTACCATGCGACCCGCGCCGACCTGCTGCGCCGGCTGGGCCGCAGTCAGGAGTCGCGCGTGGCGTACGGCAAAGCCATCGAGCTGGCGGGCAACACCGCCGAGATCGCCTACCTGACCCGCCGCCGCGACCAGCTGGGGTAATGCCCGTCGGCGGCTGCCGGGTTCGTACTTTGAACCCTGCTGGTCACGATGGCGGAGGATAGGAGATTCGAACTCCTGAGGGGTTGCCCCCAACACGCTTTCCAAGTGTGCGCCCCAGCGTTCATGGCAGGCCGTGTCCGTCCGTGACCTGGGATGACCGTGACCGGTGGGTCTTAGCGGACGCTCGCGAATTTCAGCGAATGAGACTACGAATGAGACTGCGGCTAGAGCTGGGCCCCGCTGTTCGCCGGGTCAAACGCGGCCATCCAGATCATGGCCGCGATCGGCAACTACCTCGTCCCGGACCAGCCACTATTTCGCTGAGCGCTCGCTGGTGACGCCAACCGCCGCGTGCCACCGCTGGTAGATGCCGTAGACGGTGCGCCAGGGGGAATCAGCCGGCAGAGCCCGCCACACGCAGCCGTTGTGGATCACATACCGAATCGCGTTCACCACCGTCCGGCGGCAGGTCGCTTCTGGGTGTCCGCCGGCCGGGTCTGGCTGGCCAGGACCGGCAGAAGCGGCCCGGCGCAGGGGAAGTGGCCGATGTGGTCCGCGGCGATCAGCTCGACAATTTGCTCCAGCCGTCCCTCGTTCCGGACGGCCTCGAAGAACAGCCGGGGTGCCGGGGAGGGGATCCTGCTCCTGATCGAGGGGTCACCCGCGGGGCAAGACGGTGCTGGCACGGGCGGCGCGGGGGCAGCCGGCGGGCGGAGATAAGGCCGCTCGAGCCGCGCGGTTCAGGGCTTGAGCACAAGACGGTCGAGCGTCACCTAAGTAGCGCTATCAGAAGCTGGGGATCCGTTCCGCTTCCAGCTGGCGTCGGTCATCGGCGACTCGCGGACCGGCGCCGCCTGTCCGCTGGGTGGCTGCCTGTTCCTGGAAAAACTGTAGGGATAACCCTCGGGATCCCCATCTTGTGGCTGGTCACGGCCGCCCGGCACGTTGATGTATGGCCCGTGTGGCGGCGGTGGGCCGCTGGGGAGAGGGGGAAAGCCAGTCATGACAGGTGTGCTGTACAAGCTGGCGCGGTTCAGCGTCCGGCATCGTTTCGCGGTCGTGGCCGTATGGCTGCTGTTGGCGGTCGTGCTGGTCGGCGAAGTCGAAGAAGGAAACTGCGGCTCCCGTCAGCACCCTCGAGCACGGGGATGAGAACCATGGAACCAGTTATCACCAGCCACAAGGGCCGTCGATCGGCACGATCTGCCCGGGCACAGCTGGCGTGCGCCACGGCTCACCCGCCAGCGGCCGTCCCGGGACGTTTTGTCCAGGTCTTTGTCCGCCTTTTGTCCGGATACAAGCGCCCGGGGTCGGAGGCCAACTTAAGCGGCCTGCATCACGAGCTGGGTTGATCGCGATTGTGCGCTCCTGAGCCGCGCAGGTCAGCCGGCTCTCCGGGCGGCCTCATCGGGAACCACTCAGAAAGGGATAGCAATGAAAACGCATACTCGCCGTATTGGAATCATGACTGCCGTCTTTCTCGCCACGGCTACGCTGGTCTCCACCGCCGGTTCAGCCTTCGCGGACCCCCAGCCCACATCGTCGGCGAAGCAGGAGCTGCGCAACGACCGCTATTGCGAGGTCATTCCCTCGGTGCAGAATGGATCGACCGTAACAAGCTACATATACAACACCCTGGGCTTCAATCACTGCCCCCCGGGCAAATGGAATAAACTGACCGAAGCCGAGGTCAACCAGGAGTTCGGGTCACAGAAAGCCCAGCTGAACGGCCCCAGACACTGGGTACTCGACCAGATCCAGTCGACCGGATCGGCGGGCAGCACCGGTAAGACGTTCACCTTCGGCGGCATCGAGATGGGGCTGGACGGGACGCTGACGACGCCAGCCGGGCAGCCCACCGTCGGAGAGCAGCCCTATGCCGTCAATCAGGTAAAGCGGGACACCATCTGGACGTACGACGCCGGGAAGCCGATCTTCGAGCTGACGGACCCGGACGGCCACGTCTACGTGATGCAGTCCTACTCGCAGATCGTGGACAATAAGCTTCATTACCAGGATTTGCCCCGGCTGGCCGGCCTGCTGAACCTGCCCCCGGGCTGGTCGTATACGTCGAAGCGGCTCACCCATACCCTGCAGCTGAACAGCAATGGGCTCGCCTCCATAGTCAATGACGACCTGTTCGATACCTATCAGCAGATGCCCTAGCACGGCAGTAGCCATTCCAGGGGCGCTTCTGCCGGGCTGACAAGGGTAGCCAGCGCCACATGGTCGACTGGCGCAGGTTGCGTCAGGAAGCGGGCAGCGGTCGGCGGGGCAGGAGGCCCGGGACTCTAGGCCGGGCTAGGCCAGCCGCCGGCCGTCGCCCGGCTGCACGCACCGAACTGGACGTTCGGTACCCGCTTACGACTCTAGCGCCGTCACCAGCCGCAACGCAGAATCTGCGTTGAGCACCTGGCGTGATCGCTGCCAGATACTCACCCATCGTGATGCCCCCAGCGGCGAGCTGGTCGCCCAGAACTGGAACATCCGATGGGCGGCCATAACCCGCGATAGCACTCAGAAGCGTGCGCTTGCACCTTGGGGCATTTTATACCGATATGCGTAGAATGAATGAGACTACGAATGAGACTATGCAGCCTTGCAAGCCAGGCCAAACGCATGACTGGGCTGGTGTATTGCCTGGTCAGAGGTGGCGGAGGATAGGAGATTCGAACTCCTGAGGGGTTGCCCCCAACACGCTTTCCAACAATGTTGCATGGAGTTCACCGGCGTCCGCCACCGTCCGCGAGCCGCGCGAACACGATCCGGGTGACCACCGGTGAACGGCCCCGTACGTGGATGAATGAGCCCAAAACTGAGCCCAGGCCCGGGGCCAAGGCCTGCTGCCCCGGGTGTGGCGGGCGAGTCGCTGGACGGAGTAGCGCTGCATGCATAGCCGTAACCGGACGTAGGCAACGATTCGTCGTACATGGATCCCAAATCGCGCCGATCGCCGAATAGGAGCGGGTGGCCAGCCGGCTGGTCGGTCGTGGCCGAGTGGCCAGATTCACCAGTTCTGGGCGTCTTATGCCCCGCCAGGCGATCGACCGTACTGGGTTCGGCCACGCGCTGGCGGTGGTGGATTGCTATGTGGTAGCGCCGGTGGCGCTGACCGCTACTGGGTGTCACACCAGGCCCGTGACCGCAGCCCCGTGCCTGACGGTTGCCGGGCCGTCCGCGAAGGAGCAGAACGCAGCAGGAGCCGCGGTTGCGCCCGCCCCTCGCCGGCACATCAGTCGCCGGACCGTGCGCCGAGCACTTCCCGCTCATCCCCGTCAGGCCGGGGAGCGCAGGAATGCCAGGACGGCGAGTACCCGCCGGTGGGATCCGGGGTCCGCGTCGAGGCCGAGTTTGCGGAAGATCTGCGTGGTGTGGGCCTCGACCGTCCGCTCGGCAACAGACAGGCGCCTGGCGATGGCGGTGTTCGACAGGCCCTCGGCGAGCAGGGAGAGAACCTCGCGCTCGCGGCCGGTCAGGTCGGCAAGCGGATCCTTTTCGCGTCGGCGGCCGGTGAGCCGGGCGACGATTGTCGGGTCGATGACGCATTCGCCGTCGCCGATCCTGCGAAGCGCATCGACCAGGATGGCCGCATCGAAAACCCGCTCCTTGAGCAGGTACCCGACTCCTTCGGGGCGGTCCCCGATGAGCCGCATGGCATAGCCTGGCTCGACGTACTGGGACAGGACCAGCACGCCGACGCCGGGATGGCCGGCCCGGATCTGGTGCGCTGCGACCAGCCCCTCATCGGTGTGGGTCGGCGGCATCCGGATGTCCACGACGACAGCGTCGGGGCGCTCCGCCGCGACCAGGCGCAGAAGTCCCCTGCCATCTTCGGCTTCGCCGGCCACCTCGATCCCGGCGTCGCCGAGCAACCGCACGATCCCTACGCGGGTGAGCATGGCGTCGTCGGCGACGATCACGCGCACGGGATTTCCGCCCGCAGCCTGAGCCGGTCGGCCGCCAGGCGCCCGCCGATGGCGCCGACCCGGTCGGCGAGATCGGCGAACGGGCCCGCGCCCGCCCCTTCCGTCTCGATGACCAGGTGATCGCCAGCCCGGGCGACATGGATGCTGATCTTGCCCGCGGCGGCATCCGACCCGGCATCGATCGAACCGGCGGCCACCAGGTAGGCGGCTCGCTCGACCGGTTCGGGGAGGCGCTCGTCCAGTGTGCCGCGAACGATGACCGGCAGCGGCGCGCTCTCCGCCAGGGACTGCAGCGCCGGACCCAGCCCAGCCTCGGTCAAGATCGCCGGATAGATGCCATGGGCCAGGTCGCGGAGCTGGCTAGCTGCTTCCTGGGCCTGCCCAGTCGCCGAGGTGAGGATCGCCTCCAGCTGTGGATCACCCGCCGCGGCGGCGCCCCGTGCCATCCTCAGCTCGTAAGACAAGGCGAGCAGCCGCTGCTGCGCGCTGTCGTGGAGATCGCGCTCAAGGCGGCGGCGTTCGGCGTCGCCCGCTTCCACGATCCGGGCCCTGGACGCGCGAAGATCCTCCAGCTGGGCCAGGACCCCGGCCCGGAGTCGTTCGTTGTCCACCGCGAGCCTGGCCGCCGCCCCGATCGCCCGCTCAAGCCGGTCAGTATCGGCGGCGGCCGGGTCATGGCGCACGATGGCGACCAGCCGGCCCTCCCGCAGAATCCTGGTCACCGTCTTCCCGCCGCCCGGTGCGGCCTCCTGCACCGTTTTCCCTGACCCGTCGACGAACCGCCCGGACTCTGGCAGCCAGTAAGCCACCTCGACGCCCGGGTCATTCGTCACCTTGGCAAGCACGGCTCCCAGGGCTCCCGGAACTGGGGCGTCCCCCAGGTCGGAGGCAAGGCGACCGACCGCCGAGCGCGTCAGGCGCGCTCGCACCACGGTCCACGCGAGCCCCACCGCAAGCACCCCGACCGACCACGCCCGCACCTGGAACAGGGCCGAGAACATGGCGAACTCCGGTCCCTCCAGGGGGGTGCGAAGCAGCGCGATCGCCTGCGCCGCCGCGGACGCGCCGACCATCAGGCCGGGAAGCAGGACGGGTGCAAGAATGCGGCGCGCGGTCCCCGTGCCGCGGGCCAGGCGGCCCGCGCAGATCGCGACGATCCCGGTCCCGAGGCCGAGCGCGAGCAAGATGCCGGCCGTCTCAAGTCCCCGCGCCACGGCGGGCTGCGCGCTCAGCAAGAACGAGTCATCGGTGCAGTTACTCCAGCAATGCGGATCGAGCCGGGGATCGTGAAATAGAGCCAACCCGACGCTCGCGATCCCGACCGCCGCGTACACGCCACGCACAGCCAGCCGGGCCGATGCGGAACGCGGGCTGCCATCGGGGAATGCAAGGAGAAGATTGAGCACCAGCGGCAAGAACAGCGGCGCCGCCACCATGGCGATGCTGCGGGCCAGCGGGAGACCGTCCTGCCAGCCGACCCAGTCGGGCGCCAGCCACGCAGCCCCGCCCAGCGCCGCGATGAGGCCGGCGGCCCGCCCCGGCCACTCCAGCAGCAGCAACAACCCGGCCAGCATCAGGCCCAGCCCCGCGGCCAGATCTGCTATCGCTCCCCGCAGCGATGAGCCGGAGTACGTAGTCGCCCACGGCGCCGTAAACCAGATGACGACCATGGTGGTGACTGCGAAGCCGAGCGCGACGCCGAAACCGGAGCACCGGACCAGGCGACGCGGCCAATGGACCGGGACAGGGGAGGCCACCACCACATTGTGCCACTCCGGCATCCGGGTGAAGCTGTGGCCAGCCACAGTGCGCAGGCGCAGATCATGCGGCCAGCCCGGATGTTCCGGGGCATCTGGGAGCGCAAGCTCACATTGTGCGGCGAACCCACGGTGAGCCCGGTCTTCCAGGTGTTCTACGACGTCGCGCCTTTCCGGCGGCAGCCGTGACCTGGCCGGTACCGCCAGCGCCGCGCCCGGACTGAGGAAGAGGAGAGTCCATGACCATGACCATGACCATGACCTGGAGCAGGAGGGTCCTGCTTGCCTCCGGCATCGCGGCCGTAATCGGCCTCACTGCGTGCAGCGCGGGAAGCAGTCCCTCAGGCAATAGCGGCGGGCTGCCTGCCCCGGTCACGCTCACGCTCGGCGTGCCCGACGCCGCAGGAACGCCCGCGGAGTCTGCGGACATCACCTCCTTCGCGCGGCTGGTCCGCCAGCTCTCAGACGGCCGGATGACCATCCGGATCATGTGGGAGGTGACGCAGGCGACCAATCCCGAGCCGGCGACCGCGGCGCTGGTCAGAGCCGGCACCGTGGACCTGGGCTGGATCGGCGCGCGGGCCTGGGACACCCTGGGGGTCCGCAGCCTGCAGGCCCTGCAGGCCCCGTTCCTGATCGACAGTTACCCGCTGCTCGGCGCCGTGCTGCGCAGCCCGATGGCCAGCGACATGCTCGCCGGGCTGAACCGGGCCGGGTACACCGGGCTGGGCCTGTACCCCGACCAGCTGCGCCATCCGGCCGGGTTCCGCAAGCCGCTGGCGTCGCTGCGGGAGCTGCGGGGCGCGCGGATCCGGGTTCCGGCCTCGCGGGCCTCCGAGGCGCTGTTCCGCGCGCTGGGAGCGGTGCCGGTGCACTTGAACGGCTCGTTCAGCGATGCCGTCTCCGCCGGGACGGTGGACGGGGTGGACGCGTCTGCCGCGCTCGCGGCAAAGTTTGGCGGGCAGTTCCTGACCGGCAACATCACCTTGTACCCGAAGACGAACACGCTGTTCGCCGGCACCGGGCGGTTCGCCAGGCTCTCCGTGTCCCAGCAGCGGGTGCTGCGCTCGGCGGCGCGGCGCACCCTGGCGTTCGCTCTGGCCACCCCGGCGGAGCCAGACGGCCGGGCGGCGTTCTGTGCCAGCGGCCGGGTGGTCACGGCCAGCCAGCCGGCCCTGGAGGCGATCGAGCGGGCGGCCCAGCCGGTCTACGCCTACCTCGAGCAGGACCCGCAGACGAAGGCGTTCATCCGGCAGATCCAGCAGATGAAGCAGCGGTTCCCGGCCCCGGCCCCGGTTGCCGCCTGCTGATCCCCGGCTCACCGATCCGGTCGGCGGCCGGACGCTTTCGCCAGGCTCCCGGTGCGCGGCAGCGGGCTCGCGATCGTCGTGGTGGACGGCCACCACCCCATTCGCGCCACTCCGGCATCTGGCCCGTGAGGTCCTGTGGCCAGCCACAGTGCGCAGGCGCAGATCATGCGGCCAGCCCGGATGTTCCCGGGCATCTGGGAGCGCAAGCTCACGTTGTGCGGCGAACCGCAGGTGAGCCCGCCGCCTAGGCTAAGGAGCAACCATGAACGCCATCAGCAACCGAAAGACCCCGAGGCAGCCATTGATCAGCGTGGCGGCACTCGCTGTAACCTGCGCGGCCCTGGCCGCGTGCGGCTCCTCCGGAAGCACCCGGTCAGCATCACCCCCATCAGCGTCCAGCTCCCCGGCCGCAACCGGGAATGGCAGTCACGCCGGCCAGAATGGCTCCCCGCTTGAGGGAACATGGCGGACCGGCAACGTCACCGTGGCCGACATGACGGCGGTGCTCAGCCGCGCCGGATTGCAGAAGTGGATCCAGCCCTTCCGCGCCGAGTGCCGGCCTGGGTCATTCGAACGCCTTCCTGCTGACCATCGCGAACGGGGTCTGGCACGAGGGGTGGTCCACGGACGGCGGGCCCTTCGTCGATCTCGACGACGGCGCATACCGCATCGCCGGAGACACCGTTACTTACCAGTCCTCGGGACCCTCTGTGACCTACCGGTGGTCCATTCAGGGCGGCACGCTGCGGCTGACGCTCCTCCGCGACACCGGCCCCTACCGAGGGATCCCGGACGAGGTCTTCCAGCGCGCGTTCTACACGGCCGCGCCTTTCCAGCGGCAGAAATGACCTGGCCGGTATGGGATGCCCTGCCCGCGCCGGGCGGAAGGGAGTGAGGTCACTTGAACTGGACGAGGAGGCAGCTACTGGCCTCCGGCATGGCGGCGGGGCTCACGGCCTGCAGCGCAGGCGCTCCCCGGAACAAGGCGGGCGGGCCGCCGCCCCCGGTCACGGTCACGCTCGGCACTCCCGACGCCAGCGGGGTCCTCCCGGACACCCAGGACATCACCTACTTCGCCCGGCAGGTGCACCAGCTCTCGGGCGGCCAGATGAACATCCGCATTCTGTGGCTGGTGACGCAGGCGGACAATTTCGAGCAGGCGACCGCGGCGCTGGTAAAAGACGGCCGGGTGGACCTGGGCTGGATCGGCGCGCGGGCCTGGGACACCCTGGGGGTCCGCAGCTTCCAGGCCCTGCAGGCCCCGTTCCTGATCGACAGCTACCCGCTGCTCCACGCCGTGCTGCGCAGCCCGATGGCCAGCCACATGCTCGCCGGGCTAGACCAGGCCGGGTTTGCCGGGCTGGGGCTGTACCCCGGCCAGCTCCGCCATCCGGCCGGGTTCAGGAAGCCCTTCGTGTCGCTGCGGGACTTCCGCGGCGCCAGGATCCGGGTCCCGGCCTCGCGGGCCTCCGACGCGCTGTACCGCGCCCTGGGCGCCGTGCCAGAGCATCTGGGCAACACGACCTTCGCCCCGGCCGTCGCCAACGGTTCGGTGGACGGCGTCGACGCATCCGCCGCGCTCGCGGCGACATTCGGCGGGGAGTTCCTGACCGGCAACATCACCTTTTACCCCAAGACGGCCACGCTGTTCGCCGACGCCAGCCGCTTCGCCAGGTTCACCTCTGCCCAGCAGCAGGTGCTGCGATCGGCGGCGCAACGCACGCTCGCGTTCGCGCTGGGAATGCCACCCGAGCCGGGCGGCGCCACGCCGTTCTGCGCCGCCGGCGGCAAGGTGGTGACGGCCAGCGAGCCGGCCGTCGACGCGATCGGGCGGGCGGCCCAGCCGGTCTACGCCTACCTGGAGCAGGACCCGCAGGCGAAGGCATTCATCCGGCAGATCCAGCAGATGAAGCAGCAATACCCGGCCCCGGCCCCGGTTGCCGCCTGCTGATCCCCCGCTCACCGTTCTGGCTGATCTAGCTGATGCTCCTCGCTCAGGGGGATCTCGGCGGCCAGGACCGTTCCCTTCCCCGGCGGGCTGGCCACGCGGAAGACCCCGCCGAGCGCCTCTACCCGGTCAGCCAGCCCGCGCAAGCCGGTTCCCTTCGCGTCCTCGGCTCCCCCGGCCCCGTCATCGGCGATCTCCACCCGGAGCAGGCCGGCCGAAGCCTCCACTGTCACCGCGCAATGGGCGGCGCCGGAGTGCTTCGCCACGTTGGCCAGCGCCTCAGAGCACACGAAGTATGCCGCCGCCGCGGCCTCGAGGGGCAGACCGCCGGGGATCGCCGTCATGGTGACCGGGACCGGGCTCCCGGCGGCGAGCTCCGCGATCGCCCCGGCCAGCCCCGCCTCGGCCACGGCCCGGGGATGCAGGCCCCGGGCCAGCTCCCGCAGATCGTCTTGCGTCCCCTGGAGGCGCTGCCGGGCCCGCTCGATCCCGCCGAGGACGGCGGCCGCATCGGCGCGAACTGCCGCGTCCCGGGCCGCGGCCAGCGTCGCCGCGAGCGCGTCCAGCGTTCGCTCCGGGCCGTCGCGGAGCCGGCGCTCGAGGCGGATCCGCTCCTGGTCGGCCGCCCGGATCAGGCGCCGCCGGGAGGCCCGGACCTCGCCGACCTGGGCGCGGACCTCAGCCCGCAGGTTCGCATGCGAGGCCGCCAGCCGGACCGCCAGGGCGATCGACTCCACCAGGCCCCGATCCTGGATCACCGCCAGGTCGTGGACCAAGACCGCGACCGGACGGCCGCTGATGTCGATCTTTGTCACAGCGCGCCCGGACCCCTCCGCAGGGACCGTCACCGGCTGGCCTGCCGCGTCCACGTACGCACCCTGTTCCGCCGCCCAGTACCCGATCTGCAGCGACGAATCCCCCAATGCACGGGCCAGGGCATCCCGCAGCGTCCCGGACGGAGTCTCCGCGAGCTCGACCACCAAGTCGGTGACGGCCGCACGCTGCCACCGGCCCACCACCAGCACCGCCAGTACCCAGACGGCCACGGCCACCAGCGCCACCTCGTCCACGGCCAGGACCACGTCGCTCCCGATCCCGGCCAGCAGAGCGGCGGAGCCGCCCGCGAGCGCGAGGCCGACGACAGCCGCCGCCGGCAAGACCGCGGCCCGCGCCCGCCGCGCCGGCCCCGACAGACACGAATGCTGCCCAGGCGGCCGACCCGGTCACCAGCACCCCGAGCGCGATCGTCGCCGGGTTGCTTACGGCCACCGGCGTCACCGTGGCAGCCACATATCCCGCGACGACTGTCGCCCGGTCAAGCCGGGACGAGGGCCGCCACCGCGGGAACGACAAGACGCAGTGGATCAAGGGTCCCCGGTGCAGCGCGAACAACGCGATCGGGCCGAGCACGCCCCCGTGGAAGTTGCCGAGGAACCAGGCGTAACCCGTGGCCGCCAGCAGCGGCCCGGTTCCGCTCCCCGGCCGGCGCCACCATCCAGCCAGCCCACCGGCGATGAAGGTCCATCCCACGAGCAGATCGGGAACCCACTGCCCCGCGTCTCCCAGCCCGTACGCAGCGGTCTCGGCGAGCAGGCCGAGCGCCGCCGCCGAGGGCCCCCAGGAGTCAGGATACGCCAGCGCATGAAGCTCAGCTCACCATGCTGGACAGGGCCTCACCGGAAAGATCGGCCTTACTGAGAAACCCTCGCGCCGGGGCCCTGGCCAGCCGGGGCCCATAGGAACGGGCGTCGCGGCTCGAGATGAGGACGACGGCCGGCGGATGCGCCCACGACGCCAGCCGCTCCGCCACCGCGAACCCGTCGATGCCAGGGAGCTGGACGTCCAGCAGCACGATCTCAGGCCGGAGCCGCTCGGCCTCGGCGATGGCCTCGGCTCCGTCCCGGGCCTCGCCCACCACGGCGTAGCCGTCGGCCTGCAGCAGCGCTCGCGCCGAGTTACGGAATTCCTCGTGGTCATCAACGATCAGAACCGACACGCGCACCTCCCGATCATCGCAGGCCCGCTCACAAGCCGCATTGTGGCTGGCTCGCATTCCCGTCGTAAAGACCCGGATGACACCGGGGTCGAAACGGTGGATCCTGGCGCACTGAAGGCGAGGTACCGGCGCTGGCTTCTCCAAGAATGGGGCGAGGGCAACCCCGCTGTCGCCGGGGAGCTGATCGACGAGGGTCTGGTTGACCACAACCGCCCGCCGGGCCAGCCGGCCGGCTGGCGGGTGATGTCTGGATGGCCAAGATGATCCGCACGGCCTTTCCCCGGCGCCACCTTCCAGGCAGCGGCCAAGCGGCGGCCGCGTCTGCACACGCGTACAGATCACCCACATCTGCGTCCCATAACGGGCAGCGCCCGCACGGGCGGTACTCCGCGCAGATCGGCGGCTCGGCGCGCGTTCTCCTGGAACCTCTCGGTCACTCAGTGCGATATGGTCTGCAGTTGCCAGGTATCCGGCCGGTCGCGAACGGTCCCAGCCAGCCCTGAACGGCAGGGCACACGCTTTGACGGCGTGCGTTCCTCCGTTCAGGGTTGTCCGTGATGCCTCTGACCAGGACCATCGCAGCGGCTGGTTCTGGCAGCGGAGGGCTCTACGGTCGGGGAAATGAGCCCATCAAATGAGCCCACTTGACATAAGGAGCCTGCTTGGCGGCGGTCACTCGCCGATGTTCTTGCAGGTCAGGGTGGCGGAGGATAGGAGATTCGAACTCCTGAGGGGTTGCCCCCAACACGCTTTCCAAGCGTGCGCCCTAGGCCACTAGGCGAATCCTCCGCGGGCAAGCTTACCGGGAGCGCGGACTCGCCGGACGCGGCATCGCGGACGAGGCAGCCGGGCGCGGGTAGCTGGTGCAGGCGGCTGGGTGTACGGGCGGCTGGGGTGCGGGCGGCGGCCTGGCCGGCCACCCTGAGCCGCTCCGGGAGACCAGCGCCCCCGCCAGGCGGGATGCGGCACGACCGCTCCCGCGTCGTGGCTAGACTGGTCCGCGACCCCCCGCACGGCGCTTATCCCGCCAACTCCCCCAGGGCCGGAAGGCAGCAAGGGTACGCGGGCTCTGGCGGGTGTGCGGGGGGTCCTTACCGGCACCGCGAGGGTGAGGTCATGACCGGCGACGTGCCTAGCACCGTTCCTGTGGACCTGGACCGGCCCGGTGGCCCCCCGCCGCGCCTGGCGCTGTACCGCCGCTACCGGCCGGCGACATTCGCCGAGGTCAAGGGCCAGGACCACGTCACAGAGCCGCTCCGGCAGGCGCTCCGCACCGGGCGGGTCAATCACGCCTATCTGTTCAGCGGGCCGCGCGGCTGCGGCAAGACGACCAGCGCGCGCATCCTGGCCCGCTCGCTGAATTGCGCGGAAGGACCCACCCCGGACCCGTGCGGCAAATGTGAGTCCTGTGTCGCGCTCGCCCCCGACGGGCCGGGCAGCCTCGACGTGATCGAGATCGACGCGGCCTCCCACGGCGGCGTGGACGACGCGCGGGACCTGCGCGAGCGGGCGTTCTACTCGCCGGTGTCCGGGCGCTACAAGATCTACATCATCGACGAAGCGCACATGGTGACCCGGGAAGGGTTCAACGCGCTGCTCAAGCTCGTCGAGGAACCCCCGCCCCACCTGAAGTTCGTGTTCGCGACCACCGAGCCGGAAAAAGTCATCGCCACCATCCGGTCGCGCACCCACCATTACCCGTTCCGCCTGGTGCCGCCCGCCATCCTGCGGGAACTGCTGGAGGAGATCCTCAGCGCGGAGCAGATCGGCTACGAGCCCGCGGTCCTGCCGCTGGTGGTCCGCGCCGGCGCCGGGTCGGCCCGTGATTCCCTCTCCGTCCTGGACCAGTTGCTGGCCGGGGCCGGCGAGGAGGGGCTGCGCTACGACCGGACGGTCGCCCTGCTCGGGTATACCGACGAGAACCTCCTGGACGAGGTCGCGGACGCGTTCGCCAACGAGGACGGCGCCGCGGTGTTCCGCGCGGTGAACCGGGTGATGGAAGGCGGCCACGACCCCCGCCGGTTCGCCGCGGACCTGCTCGACCGGTTCCGCGACCTGATCGTGCTGGCCGCCGTGCCGGGTGCGGGCCAGACCGGGCTGCTCGACATGCCCGCGGACCGGCTCGACCGGATGACGGAGCAGGCGGGCCGGTTCGGCCAGGCCGAACTGACCCGGGCCGCGGAAATCATCAGCGAGGGACTGATCCAGATGCGCGGGGCGACGTCGCCCCGGCTGCTGCTGGAACTCATGTGCGCCCAGATCCTGCTGCCGGGCGCGGCCTCGGGCGAGAAGGCGTTGCTGGTCCGGCTGGAGCGGCTGGAGCGCAGGCTTGAAGGCGCGCAGGTCACGTCAGCGGATAGCCCCGCCGCTGCCGCCCCGGCGGGCACCTCCGCCCCATCAGCCCCCTCCGGCGCGGCAGCCTCTTCCACCCCGCCAGCCTCGCCCCGGGCATCCGCCGCGCCAGCCTCCCCGCCCAGGGCCGCGGCTCCGCCGGCCCCCGCCGCGAAGGCGGAGCCCCAGGCGGCCCGGCGAGCCGAGGGACCAGGTCCCTCCCGGCCCCAGCCGCCCGCGTCCTCCTCTTCCCCGGCGCCAGCGCCTGAGTCCGCACCCGCGCCCGAGTCCGCGCCGACGCCCGCTCCCGCGCCCGCGTCCGCCCAGGACGGTCCGCCTGCCCCGGGCCGGAGCCCCCGCTCCGGCCAGTGCCACACCGGTGTCCCCCTCACCCGCGCCCTCGGTGGCTGCCCCCGTGCCGCCCGCCGCCCACTCCGCCGGCGGGGCGTCCTCGGAGGTCGATAACGTCCGGCAACGCTGGCCGGAAATCCTCGAAGCGGTCAAGGGCCAGCGCCGGGTGGCCTGGATGCTGCTCAGCAACGCCACCGTGCACTCGGTGGAGGGCGGCGTGCTGACCGTGCTGTTTGCGCGGGAAGGTGAGGCCAAGGGGTTCGCGGCGAGTCCTTACGACCGCGACCTGATCAGCGCGCTGACGTCCGTGCTGGGCGTGAACCTGCGGATCAAGGCCCTGTCGGCCGCGCAGCTCGCCAGCACGCCCGGAGCGCCGCGCAGCCCGCACGGCGGCCCGGACGAGCTGAGCGCGAAGGCCCCGGCCGCGGTGCAGATGCCTGCGCCGCCCCCAGAGGACCCCGGGCCACCGGAGGACGACCTGTCGGCGGAAGCGCAGTACGACAGCGCCCCGGCCCAGCCGGTCAGCCCGGACCTGACCGGCATGGACCTCATCAAGCGCGAACTCGGCGGCCGCGTCATCGCCGAGATCGACGAGCCCTGACGGCCACTCCGCAGCCCGGGCCACCACCCGCCGGCCGTCATCCAGGTCACTCCCCGCCATTAGCGAGGCGATGCGCTGTGGGTGTCGCGCAGGCCTTAGGCTCGAAGCGACAGGCCCGTGCACCGGCCCGGACCGGGGCGGCACGGCGGGCGTCCGAGTCGCCGCGCGAAGGTGCGGGCTGACGGTACCGAGTGAGGGCACAGTGGATCCTGGCGGCCAGATCGATATGCAGCAACTGCTCGCCGCAGCGCAGCAGATGCAGGACCAGCTTATGAACGCGCAGCAGGAACTCGCCGACGCGGTGGTCGAGGGCAGTGCGGGCGGCGGCCTGGTGAAGGCCAAGGTCAACGGGCAGGGCGACCTGGTGGACCTGACCATCAGCCCGGCCGCCATCGACGGCTCTGACCCGGCGGAGACGGCGCAGACCATCGCCGACCTGGTCCTCGCGGCAGTCCGGGACGCCAACCGGGCCGCGGGCGAACTGCAGCAGGAGAAGATGGGGCCGCTCGCGTCCGGCATCGGGGCGCTCGGCGGTGCGGGCGACGTGCCCGGCATGCCCGGGATCCCGGGCATCGGGGACTTCCCTGGCCAGCCCCACGGCGGCGAGCCGCGCGGCGGCGGCGACCTGCGCGGCTGAGCGCCCACGTGTACGAAGGGATCGTCCAGAACCTCATCGACGAACTCGGCAGGCTGCCGGGCGTCGGTCCTAAAGGCGCGCAGCGCATCGCGTTCTACCTGCTCGCGACGGACGCCACGGACGTCCGGCGGCTGGCGTCGGTGCTGGTCGAGGTCACCGAGCGGGTCCGGTTCTGCCGGATCTGCGGCAACGTGGCCGAGGAAGACGAGTGCCGCATCTGCCGTGATCCGCGCCGCGACCCGGCCGTCATCTGCGTGGTCGAGGAGCCCAAGGACATCGCCGCGATCGAGAAGATCCGCGAGTTCCGGGGCCGCTACCACGTGCTCGGCGGGGCGATCAGCCCGATCGACGGCATCGGCCCGGAGGACCTGCGCACCAGGGAACTGATGGCGCGGCTGTCCGACGGGGCGGTGACCGAGGTCATCCTGGCCACCGACCCCAACCTGGAGGGTGAGGCGACCGCGACCTATCTCGCCCGGCTGCTCAAGCCGCTGGGCCTCCGGGTGACCAGGCCGGCCAGCGGGCTGCCCGTCGGCGGCGATCTGGAGTACGCGGACGAGGTCACGCTGGGCCGGGCGTTCGAGGGGCGGCGGCTGCTCGATGTCTGATCCCGGTGGGCGTTCCCATGTCCGACATGCAGACATACCTGGGGGTCGCGGTGCTGAGCGCGCCTCCGGCGGCGCGGCGTGTCCCGTGAAACCGGACCGGAGGACAGGCAGGCTGGGGACTCCTGAGCGAGGCCCAGCGACCCGCAGGACCGTACCCTGGCTGCGAGGAAACCCATGAGTACTGCGAACCAAGGATCACCGCCCGCGCCCGTGAGCGAGGGCTGGCACCCGCTGGCCGACCGGATCGCCGGGCAGGCCCGCGACTTCCTCGACGGGGTCGCTGCCCTGGCCCACGGTGAGGGAGGCGACGAGGCGGTTCCGTTGCTGCTCCTGGAGGTCTCGCAGATCCTGCTGGCCGGCGCGCAACTCGGCGCGAGCAAGGACGTCATCCTCCCCGACAACTGGGAGCCCGACGTGGGCGCCGACCCGGACCTGGATTCGCTCCGGTCGGGCCTGGCGCGGCGGCTGGCCGACTACGACGAGTACGCCGAGCTGTTCGACCCCTATTCCGACACCGGGCTGACCGCGTTCCGCCTGTCGGACGACCTGGCCGCGGTCGCGGCGGACCTGATCCATGGCCTGCAGCACTACGAGGCCGGCCGGTCCCTGGAAGCCCTGTGGTGGTGGCAGTACTCCTACGTCAACCATTGGGGAACGCACGGCAGCGCGGCCCTGCGGGCCCTGCACGCGGTGCTGGCCCACGCCATGCTGGACGTCTCCGAGGAGTCCAGGCTCGCCTGACCGCCAGGCGCCCCGGGGGGAAAAGGGGGCCGGAGTTCCAGCCGGGGGTAGGTACACTCAAGCCGCCAGCAGCCGGAGCGGGAGGAGCGGCTCACCTGTGGCGCTTGTCGTGCAAAAGTACGGTGGATCCTCGGTGGCCGACGCCGACGGCATCAAGCGGGTGGCGCAGCGTATCGTCGCGACCCGCAAGGCCGGGCATTCCGTCGTCGTGGTGGTCTCCGCCATGGGTGACACTACCGATGAACTCCTCGACCTGGCCGCGCAGGTCAGCCCGCTGCCCCCGGGCCGCGAACTGGACATGCTGCTCACCGCGGGCGAGCGGATCTCGATGGCGCTGCTGGCCATGGCGATCGCCAACCTCGGCCTGGAGGCCCGCTCGTTCACCGGGTCCCAGGCTGGCGTGATCACCGACTCCACCCACGGCAAAGCGCGGATCATCGACGTGACCCCGGGCCGGATCACCGGCGCGCTGGCCGACGGGGCCATCCCGATCGTGGCCGGCTTCCAGGGCGTGTCACAGAACAGCAAGGACGTCACCACGCTGGGCCGGGGCGGCACCGACACCACGGCGGTGGCGCTGGCCGCCGCCCTTGAGGCCGATATCTGCGAGATCTACACGGACGTGGACGGGGTGTTCACCGCCGACCCCAGGATCGTCCGCACCGCCCGCCGGATCCCCTGGATCAGCTACGAGGAGATGCTGGAGATGGCCGCGTGCGGGGCCAAGATCCTCCAGTTGCGGTGCGTAGAGTACGCCCGGCGCTACGGGATGCCGATCCATGTCAGGTCGTCGTTCAGCAACCGCACGGGCACCACGATCAGCGAAGCCAACGAGGAAGCGGAGGCGGCCGGGGTGGAGCAGGCGATCATCTCCGGAGTTGCGCACGACCGGAGCGAGGCGAAGATCACGGTGGCCGGCGTACCCGACCGGGTCGGCGTGGCCGCGCAGATCTTCCGCATCGTGGCCGCGGCCGGCATCAACATCGACATGATCGTGCAGAACATCTCCGCCGCCACCACCGGCCGCACCGACATCTCGTTCACGCTGCCCCGCGACGACGGGCAGGCGGCGATGGCGGCCCTCAACGGCGCGCAGCCGGACATCGGCTTCGACACGCTGCTCTACGACGACCGGATCGGCAAGGTGTCGGTGATCGGGGCGGGCATGCGGTCCCATCCAGGAGTGAGTGCCACCTTCTTCGGCGCGCTCGCCGACGCCGCGGTCAACATCGAGATGATCTCCACCTCGGAGATCAGGATCTCGGTGGTGGTGGACCAGAAGGACGTGGACCTCGCGGTCACCGCCGCGCACCGGGCCTTCGACCTGGACGCCAGCGAGGTCGAGGCCGTCGTGTACGGGGGGACGGGCCGGTGAGCGCCCGCCGCGCGGCCGCCAAGCCGACGCTCGCCGTGGTGGGCGCGACCGGTGCCGTCGGCACGGTCATGCTCGACCTGCTGTCCACCCGCGACGACGTGTGGGGTGAGGTCCGGCTGATCGCCTCGCCCCGGTCGGCTGGGCGGCACCTGCGGGTCCGCGGCGCTGACCTTGAGGTCCTGGCGCTGGCCCCCGGGGTGTTCGACGGCGCCGACGTGGCCATGTTCGACGTACCCGACGAGATCTCCGCCCAGTGGGCCCCGGTCGCGGCGGACCGCGGCGCGGTCGTGGTGGACAACTCAGGGGCGTTCCGGATGGACCCTGACGTCCCGCTGGTCGTGCCCGAGGTGAACCCCCAGGAGGCCGCGAACCGGCCCAAGGGCATCATCGCCAACCCCAACTGCACCACGCTGTCGCTGATCGTCGCGGTGGCCGCGCTGCACCGCGCGTACGGCCTGGAAGAGATGGTGGTGAGCTCGTACCAGGCCGCCTCGGGCGCGGGCCAGGCCGGGATCGACACGCTGTACGCCCAGCTGGACAAGACCGCCGGCTCGCGGATGCTCGGGCAGCGGGCCGGGGACCTGCGCGCCGTGGTCGGCGACTTCGGGCCGTTCCCCGCCCCGCTCGCGCTGAACGTGGTGCCCTGGGCCGGGTCACTGAAGGCGGACGGCTGGTCCTCGGAGGAACTCAAGGTCCGCAACGAGTCCCGCAAGATCCTCGGCCTGCCCGACCTCCGGGTGACCGCCACCTGCGTCCGGGTGCCGGTGATCACCACCCATTCGGTGGCCGTGCACGCGGTCTTCGGCCGCGAGGTGACCCGGTCCGGCGCGCAGCGGGTGCTCAGCGAGGCGCCCGGCGTCGTGCTCAACGACGACCCGGAGCGCGGCGAGTTCCCCACCCCGGCCGACGTGGTGGGCACCGACCCGACCTGGGTGGGCCGGGTGCGCCGGTCCCTGGACGACCCGCGCGCGGTGGACCTGTTCGTCTGCGGCGACAACCTGCGCAAGGGAGCCGCCCTCAACACCGCGCAGATCGCCGAGCTGGTCGCCGCCGCGCTCTGACGGTCAAAATCAAGATCAAGTTCAAACGGCACGCAACGAGGACCGCCTCGTCCCAGCCCGCCTCGCTAGCCGGCGGTCCCGCCCGCCGGTGAACGGTGGAACGACCAGACAGCCCGGTCCTCCACGGGCTCGTAGCCGAGCCGCTGGTAGAGCGCGTTGCTGGTCGGGTTGGCCAGGTCGGTGAACAGCAGCACCTGGCCAGCCCCGGCGTCCCGGGCCGCCTGGCTCACCGTGGCGGTCACCGCGCCGGCGTAGCCCTTGCCGCGCAGCCCCGGCGGCGTGTACACCGGGCCGACCCGCACCTGCCCGGCGGCCATCCGGGTCAGCCCGGCCATGGACACCGGCTGCCCGGTGTCTTCCCACACGGTCAGCCCGCGGTAGGAGAGCCGGTCATCCACCATGGACACCAGATCCTCGGGGCCCGACTGCGCCTCCCGGTGGAACGCCTCCGACCAGGCGATGAGCAGGCTGCGGTCGGCCGGGCCGGCCACCCGGGCCTGGCCCGGCGGCCGCGGGTCGGGCCAGCGCAGCTCGCCCAGCCGGAACAGCCGGTTCCGCATGTGCAACTCGACGGCGTCGCCGGTCACCTCGTGCCAGGCGCAGGCGAACGCTGCCGCGCTCCCGGGATCGGCGTTCACCCCCTGGACCGGGTGCGACCGGGCGGCCAGCACCTGGGCCAGCGCCGCCGCGGCGGGCCCGGGCACGCTGGTCAGCGCCACCGGGAACGGCGGCGTGTGCAGGAACGCGGCGCTGACCTCGCCGTCCGGTCCCTGCCACCAGCCGAAGAGGGGTGCGATGGCGCCGAAGGCGGCCGGCCCGGCGGCCCGCAGCGTCTCCATGGCCCCGAGCAGGATGGTGTGCTCCGCGGGGCGCCGGGACAGCACGCCACCCACCGTGGCCGAGTATTCGGGCAGGCTGTCACTCAGGAACCAGGGCATCCCTCATGGTGACCGCCCCCGCCCCCATCGTGCAGCCCATTTTCCGCCCGCCCTCAGCCCCGGGCCTGCCACGCTTTCGGGACCCCGCTGTGGGGTCGCGGGGAGGCTCGCGGAGCGGGCGCGCGAGAGGCCACGCGGGGGGCCGCGTGAGGGCCTGCGCGGGGGCGCGCGGGAGCCCTCCGAAACCCCGCGCTGACGTGCGGTAACAGCGCCCTGCGTCACTTTCTATATCGTTTCGTTGCGAAGCTGGAATCACCCGCGATAGCATCCTCTTCAGCCCGGTAGAGAAGCGGGATCTCCCGGGGTTGGCGAAGTTGCCAATGTTCGAGCTATTCAGTCTTTAGTAGCCAGACAATGGTAGGTAGCTGAGCAGCTCCTCCCGGGAGGCAACGTGTCGGCGAAGGGTGACGGTTCGGCTGGGCGGCCCCGCGGCCCCGCTCCTAGGAGCGGGCGGCGTGGCTACACGGTGGCCCGACCCAGGTCAGACGCTTGGTTGTGGATCCTCAACGCCGTCGTCATAGGCGCTGTGATCATGGCGGCCGCGGCCGCAGCGACCACGACCGGCCACACGGTCGTCGCGGGCACCGACCATTTCCTGCTTTATTATGCGGGAGTTCTCGCACTTATTGCGCTAACCGCAGAAGTTGGAATTGGGCTGGTCGCCTCTGACCGCATTTTCATGAAGCCCAGCGCCCGGGTCACGGCCCAGGCGCTTCATCGCGCCATGGGATTTGGCGCAATAGCGTTCCTCGTTATTCACATTGTGCTCGAGATAATCGCGGGCCGGTCGCAGCCTGCCGACGCCGTGATCCCTTTCCTGGATAAGGGCAGGACTTTCTATCTCGGCCTCGGGACCGTCGCGTCCGACATGTTCATCGTGATCATGATGACCGGCATCTACCGGGCCCGGCTGGCCGCCAGGATGTCGCCGAAGGCCTGGCGGGTCATCCACGCGTCGGCCTACGCCGCCTGGATCTTCGGGCTGGTCCACGGCCTGCTCGCGGGCCGGCCGGCCAAGGCGTTCTTCGGTTTCTCAGGCTTTGTCGCCTGGTCCTACGGCGCGTGCGTGGTCGCGGTGGCCGCCGCCCTGCTGGTCCGGCTCGTGGCTAAGAACCGGGCCGGCAACGAGCTGGCCAGCCATCCGGTCGCGGACTCCGGGGGCACCGGCGGCTGGACCGCCGCGGCCGCCGCCCTGGCCGGATCGGGTGCACTCCCCGGCGCCGCGGCCCTGACCGCGACCGCCCTGCCTGGCCAGGCGCTGCCCGCGGGCTCGCCAGGCGCCCTCGACGGCGCCCGGAGCCGGGCCTCCCGCCAGCCCGGGCGGGCTCAGCTGGCCCTCCCCGCAGGTGCGTCGGCAGCGCCGCAGCGCGGCCACGCGGCGCGCAGCGCCCCGTACGACGAGCGGGCCGCGTACCTCGCGGAAAACCGCCGGATGGGCGCCTCGGGCCCGATCGGGCCCGGAGCGACCGGGTCGTTCGAGCGGACCAGCCAGTTCGGCGGCCCTGGCCTGAGCCCCTGGGAGCGGGCCGGTGAGTACGAGCCGACCGGTCCCATGCCGCGCGTCCCCCAGCCCGGCCATACCGGCCCCCTGCCGCGGGTGGCCGCGTACGAGCAGACCGGCTCGATGCCGCGGGCCGGGCAGTACGAGCAGGGCGGCTACCAGTACGAGCGGGCCGGCCAGATCGACTACACCGGCCAGATCGACCGCTCAGGCCAGTACGAGCGTCCCCAGCCCGGGCCGATGCGGCCCGGACCGGTCCAGCCGGGCCCGATGTACGGCGACCAGATGCAGCGCGACCCGATGCCGGGCCAGATGCCCGGCGGGCGCGCCCCGGGCGGCCAGGCCGGCTACGGGCCGCCTCCGCCGAGCCCGGTGCCGCCAGCGCCGGCCGCGCCGGTTCAGTACGGCCAGCCGATGTCGCGCCAGTACGGCGAGGCCGGCCCGTATGAGCGGCCGCATGACGACTGGTCCGGTCCCATGGAGCGGATCGGCCCGTCGGCCGCGGCCCCCCGGTACGCAGCGGGCAACTACAACGACTGGTCCGGCCCGCTGGAGCGGATCGACCCGGCCGCGCCGCCCTCCCGGTACGGCGCGCCGGCCCAGCACGGCTCGCCCGCCCGGTACGGCACGGGCCAGTACCCCGCCGGCCAGTACCCCACGGGCCAGTACGGGCCAGGCGGGGAGTACGGCCAGCCCGGCGGCACCGGCCAGTACGAGCGCCCGCGCGCCGAGCCGCGGTACGAGCAGACCGGCGAGATCGACCGCTCCGGCCAGTACGCCCAGTATGGCCAGCCCCGCTACGGGTCGCCGTCCGGCCAGCCCCCGTACGGCGCCCCGGCGCCGCAGGCTGGCGCGCCCGGGTACGGGCCGCCCTCGTACGGCCAGGAAGGTCAGCCCGGTCAGCCGAGGCCGCGCCAGGGCGAGCGGTCCGGTGCCTACGAGCGGCCGCATCCGGGTCAGTACCAGCAGTCCACCGGGTACGAGCGGGGGCCCCAGGGCCAGTACGAGACGCCCATGCGGTACGAGGAGCCCATCCAGTACGACCAGTACCAGCGCGACGACCCGTACCAGCGCGGGCCGGGCGGCCCGGCGGGCCAGTACAGCCGGCCAGACTACGACGAGCCGCAGCGAGGCGGGCATTACGCTTCCTTCGCTGAGCAGGACGCCGCCTACACCCGGCCACGGCCGCCTGGCGCCCGCGATCAGTTCAGCCCGCAGGACGAGACCGACCCGCTGAACATCGTGCCGCTGAATATCGGGAATTACTCGTGAACTCACTTGCACCGCCCCCGGCGATGCGGATTGGCAGGGCCCGGCTAACCGCCGGCCTTGATCGCTTTGAGCGCATTGATCTCACCACGCATCAGGAGATCTTTGGGCCCATGCGCCGGGTGACAGCGCGCCAGTTGATCGAAATGGTGGAAAGCGTCAACTTGCGGGGTCGCGGCGGAGCCGCTTTCCCTTTCGCCCGCAAGGTGCGGGCCGTGGTCGACAACGCGGCCGCCCGCAAGTGCAAGCCGATGATCCTCATCAACGGCACCGAGGGAGAGCCGGGCA
The DNA here is from genome assembly GCA_963718305.1 of uncultured Actinomycetes bacterium. Taxonomy (GTDB): domain Bacteria; phylum Actinomycetota; class Actinomycetes; order Streptosporangiales; family Streptosporangiaceae; genus RYN-230. The sequence goes on along the minus strand of CAVQZG010000011.1, from coordinate 40,068 downwards.
GCGCCAAGGACAAGATGCTGCTGCTCCGCTCGCCATACCTGGTGCTGGGCGGCGCCCTGCTGGCTGCCCGGGCGCTGAGCGCCAAGATGATCATCGTTGGCGTGACGGACAGCTCGGTAGCGGCCTCGGTGGCCGAGGCCGCCCGGGCCGAGCCCGACCTCAAGAAGATCGTCCGCGTGGTGGAGGTTCCCGACCGGTTCGTGTCGGGTGAGGGTGGCGCCCTCACCAACGCGGTGAACGGCAAGATCGCGCTGCCCCCGGGCAAGAAGCGGCGGGCCGCGGAGACCGGGGTGGACGGACTGCCCACCCTGCTGTCCAACGCCGAGACGTTTGCGCAGCTCGCCGTCCTCGCCATGCTCGGCCAGGAGGGCTACGCCTCGGACGGCACGCCGGACGAGCCGGGCACAGTGCTGCTGACCGTCGGCGGCTCCGCCGGCCGCCCAGCCGTGGTGGAAGTGCCCACCGGGATCCCGCTGGGCGTGGTGCTGGACATCTGCGAGGCGACCGCCTTCGATGGCGTGCTGGTCGGTGGCTACCACGGGATGTGGCTGCCCGCCGAGCTCGCCGATGACGTGCCGGTCTCCCGGGCCGGCCTGGACGCGGCGGGCGGCACCCTCGGGGCCGGCATCGTGATGCCGCTGGGCGGTACCTGTCCGCTCGGCGAGGTGGCCCGCGTGGTTCGTTATCTAGCCAAGGAATCGTCCGGGCAGTGCGGACCGTGCAAGCTGGGCCTGCCCGGCCTGGCCCGGTCGATGAGCGCGCTGGCTGACGGCTCGGGCGGGATGGACACCCTGGATACCGCGCGCCGCACCGCCGCGGTGGTCCGCGGCCGCGGGGCCTGCTCCCACCCGGACGGGGTCTCCCGGTTCGTGCTCTCCGCGCTGGACGTGTTCAGCGACGACCTCACCACCCACTTGTTCCGTGGCTCGTGCGGCCGCAAGACCCGCGGCATCCTGCCGCTCGGTCCGGAAGAGTCCGAGGTGCGGCTGAAGGTGGACTGGGCCCGCTGCGACGGGCACGGGCTGTGCGCCAAGATCGCGCCGGAGATGGTCCAGCTCGACAGCCAGGGCTACCCGGCGTTCCTGGACATGCCGGTGCCGTTCTGGCTGGAGCGCGAGGCGCAGCAGGCGGTGGAGATGTGCCCCGCCATGGCGCTCAGCCTGGGCTCGGGGACCACCTGGGGGCAGGACACGCCTCGCTCCAGCCCGGCCATCAGCGCCTCGCAGCCCACCGGGCTGCTGCTGTCCAGTTCCTCGAAGCAGCAGCGTGAGCTCCCCGGCGCCACCCGGCAGCTGCCCGGCCCGCGCGGCTGACTTCCTGCTCCCCGGCGCGCTGGGCCACTGCTTCGCGCCGCCGCCCGGCCGCGCAGTAGCCTCGGGCCCCGGAGGGATACCACCGGGAAATCGGCGGAGACGGAGAACCAGATGAGGGCTGCCCGGCTGCACGCGGTCGCGGATCTGCGGCTGGCCGACGAGCCGGTGCCGGTACCCGGGCCGGGAGAGAGCCTGGTCCGGGTCACGGCCATCGGTATCTGCGGCTCGGACCTGCACTGGTGGGACCAGGGCGGGATCGGGGACGCGGCCCTGGATCACCCGCTGGTGCTGGGCCATGAAGCGGCCGGGGTGATCGAGCAAGGCCCGCGGCGCGGTCAGCGGGTGGCCATCGACCCGGCTATCCCGGATGGGACCTGCCGGCCCTGCCGCGAGGGGTACCGCAACCTGTGCCTGCACATCCGGTTTGCCGGGCACGGGACGCAGGACGGGGCCATGCGGGAGTTCATGACCTGGCCGGACGAGCTGCTGCACCCGTTGCCCGATGAGGTGAGCGATGCGGATGGCGCCGTGCTGGAACCCCTGGGCGTGGCGATTCACGCGCTCGATCTCGGCCATGTGCGGCTCGGTGCGCCGGTCGCGGTGGTCGGCGCCGGCCCGATCGGCTTGCTGCTCGTGCAGTTGCTCCAGGTGTCAGGCGCGGGCCCGGTGACCGTGTTCGAGCCGCTGCCGCACCGCCGTGCGGCCGCCGCCGCCCTGGGCGCGGCCGTGGCGGACCCGGCCGTGGCCGCCGACCCCGGCGCTCTGCGGGCGATGGTCGGTGAGGGCGCCGCCGTGGCCTTCGAGATCGCGGGCAGCAGTGCGGCGGTGCAGCTGGCCATGGCGGCCACCTGGGCCGGCGGGAGGGTGGTGCTGGGCGGCATCCCGGACGACGACACGACCACGTTCCGCGCCGCGGTGGCCCGCCGCAAGGGGCTGACCATCGCCATGGTGCGCCGGATGAACGAGGTGTATCCCCGGGCCATCGCCCTGGCCGCCGGCCGCAAGGTCGACCTCACGTCGCTGGTCACCGACCGCTACCCGCTGGAGGATGCGGCGGCGGCGTTCGGCCACGCGGCCCGCCGCACGGGCCTGAAGGTCATCATCGAGCCCACCCCCTGATCCCGCGGCCGGGCCGGGCGCCCGGGACGCGGGGACTGGTGAGTAACATGCTGCGGTGGCCGATAGCTTCTATGTCCCGGTGCGGAACGGCACCTGGCGGGCGACCGCGCACACCACCGGCCCCTGGGACGAGCGGGCCCAGCACGGCGGCCCGCCCAGCGCGCTCCTGGGCCGGGCCATCCAGCGTTGCGCGCCCCGCGACGACATGATCGTGGCCCGGTTCACCTGCGAGATCCTCGGTGCCATCCCGGTCGGCGAGCTGGACGTGCAGGCCCGCCTGGTCCGCCCGGGCCGCAGCGTGGAGTTCCTGGAGGCCGTGGCCACCGCGGGCGGCCGGGACGTGGCCCGGGCCAGCGCCTGGCGGGTGCTGCGCACCACCAGCGAAACCGTCCCCCGCCACGGTGACCCGCCGCCTGCCCTGCCCGGCCACAGCACCGGGCTGCCCCCTGCGGGCTGGATCGACGGGTACCTGTCCGCCGTCGAGTGGCGGCCGGTCCGCGGCCACTTCGGTGAGCCGGGACCGGCCACCGTCTGGACCCGGCTGCGCTACCCCCTCGTCCCCGACGAGGAGACCGGCCCGCTGGAGCGGGTGCTGGCCGTCGCGGACAGCGGCAACGGCCTGTCCGGTGAGCTCGACATCACCAAGTGGCACTTCATCAACCCCGAACTCACCGTCCACCTGCACCGGGAAGCGGAAGGTGAGTGGGTCTGCCTGGACGCGCAGACTGCGATCTCCGCGGGCGGGGCGGGCCTGGCCACGTCCGTCCTCTCCGACGAGACCGGGCGGCTCGGCGTGGGAGCCCAGTCACTGCTGATCAGCCCCCGGAAGCCAGCGCCGTCCCCAGCCGGGTCTGCTGGTACATAACCGCATGCCGCTGGCGCCTGCTGCTCACCAGCCGGGCGTCCCGCAACGCGGAGAGATGCTCGGACACGGTGCTCGGGGCCAGGTCGTGCCGCCGGGCCAGGGTATGGGTCGAGGCGGGCTCGGCGAGTGACTCCAGCAGCGCGGCCCGGGTCCGGCCGAGCAGCCGGGCCAGCGCGTCCGACTGCGGGGTCCGGGCCGGCTGCCACAGTTCCGCGATCCCCCGGGCGGGGTAGGCCAGCGCGGGGCGGGCCGGCGGGTCGATCACCGGGGCCAGGCTCGGCCACAGGAACACGCTGGGCATGAGCAGCAGCCCGGCCCCGTTCAGCAGGCAACGGCCCGGCTCGAACCCCTGGATGACGAGAGCCCGGCCGGTCCAGCGCGCCCGCGGGTGCAGGTCGGCGAGGACCCGTTCCAGCCCATAGTCGGCCAGGGTCTGAGTACGGAAGGCCACGTCCGTGTCCAGGAACTCGCGCAGCCGCGGCCAGTGGGGGGCGATGAGCAGTCGCCAGCATTGCTCCAGGAGGTCCGCCAGCCGAGCGCGGCTCGCAGCCGGATCATCCAGCAGCCGCCAGGCGCCCGGCGGTGCCGGAACGCCCGAGCGCTGGGTCAGTGACCGTTCAAGCTCGCGCGCGACCTGCTCTGTGGAAGTGGCCCGGACCTGTTCGAGCTGCCAGGCGACGTCGGTCCCCGGACCGGCTGGAGCCGGGTTGAGGAAGTCAGGGGTCCAGCCGTGCTGCGGCGACAACGTGAGCAGAGGCTCCAGCTCGAGCTGCTCCACCTCGGGCCGGACGGCATCCAGCCAGGGCAAGTGGTACTGCTGCCGCCGGGGCTCGAGCAGGACCCGCAGCGCGGCCATCGTCTCGAACAGCGGTGACACCACGAACCGGGTACGAGCCGGGTCTTCCCGGCTGAACACCATGCTCAGGCTCACGGCACCGCCCGCCGCTTAAGGTTCGGCAGAGGCCGAATCACTAGTCCTGATACTAGCGGCCGGCCAGCCTCAGTCCTGTGACTTCTTCCGCCCCGGTGAGCCCACCCACCTCCGGTCCTGGCCCCGGTCCTGCGCCCAGCCGGGCCCGGTACCGGGACGTACTGGGATCGGCTGAGTTCCGGGCCATGTTCCTGGCCGACATCGTCTCCATGCTCGGCAACGTGGTGGCCGCGGTCGCGCTGACCGTGCTGGTCTACGAGCAGACCCGGTCCCCGGCGCTGGCCGCCTCGGTGATGGCCCTGGCCTTCTTGCCCTACCTGCTCGGCGGGGTGCTGCTCGGCGCGGCGGCCGACCGGCTGCCTGCCCGCCGGGTCCTGGTGGTGTGTGATCTGCTCAGCGCGGCGCTGGTGGCGGCCATGGTGATCCCCGGGATGCCGGTCGCCGCGCTGCTCGGGCTGCTGTTCGCCAACGGCCTGCTGGCGCCGGTGTACGGGGGCGTGCGGTCCGCGGTCCTGCCGGACGTGCTGCCGCCCGGCCCGGGGTACATCCTGGGCCGGTCCATGATGCGGATGGTGGCCCAGTCGGCGCAGATCGCCGGGTTTGGCGCGGGCGGGCTGCTGCTCACCGTGGTGTCCCCCCGCGGCGCGCTGGCCTTCGACGCGGCGTCGTTCCTGGCCTCGGCCCTGCTGCTGCGGGCCGGGATGGCCCGGCGCCCGGCGCGGCACGGCCGGGCCGGGACCGGGTCGATGACCGGGGACTCGCTGCGCGGGATCCGCCGCGTGCTCGGGTACCGGCCGCTCCGGCGCCTGCTGCTGTTCGGCTGGCTCGTGCCGGCCTGCGCGGTCGCCCCTGAGGCCCTCGCGGCCCCGTACGCCAGCCACATCGGGCAGCCGGTCCGGGTGACGGGCTTCCTGCTCATGGGGATCCCAGTCGGCACGGTGGTGGCCGACCTGATCGCTGCGCGGCTGCTCCGGGCCCGGTCGCAGCGGCGCCTCATCGTCCCGGCCGGGCTGCTGACGTTCGTGCCGCTGGCCGGGTTCGCGGCCAGCCCGCGGCTGGCCCTGGCGCTGGCCCTGCTGGTGATCTGCGGTCTGGGCAGCGCCTGGGGGGCCGGGCTGGACGGGCTGCTGATCAGCACCGCACCGGAGGAACTGCGCGGCCGCGCCCTCGCCCTGTCCAGCGCCGGGCTGATGTTCATCCAGGGTGCCGGGTTCGCGTTGTGGGGCATCGCCGGGCAGTACGCCCCGGTGACCGCCGTCATCCCGGCCGCGGCCGCGGCCGGGATCCTGGTCGTGCTGCTGCTGCGCCCAGGCCCCGCCCGGACCTAGCGGCCAGGCGGCGGCCTGGAGTCGCTGGCGGCCCACTCGGCCATGATCCTGGAGTGCCTGCTCCGGCCCAGCCGGAAGGAGTGCGCCGAGCCGTACCCGAACATCGCGATGGCCCAGGCGGCCAGGCCGAGGAGCGGTTCGTCACGCGCGGCCATGACCAGGAAGAAGATGAGGCCGTACCCCGCCCCGAACAGCCACACCTGCACATGGCCGCGCGGCCGGAAGCGGGTCGCGCGGACGATCAGGCCCGGCTCGGGCGGGCGGTCATTCCCGGCGTCGTACACACTCCGACTGTACGCCTGGGCGACCTTCCTGATTAGTCCCCGGCCACGCCACCGTCGGCCGGGTCCAGATTGCAGATGACTGGTCACGGGCACTATGACCTGCGTGTTTGCTGATCCGTCCGCCCGCACGGTCCGTTAGTACGTCAGCTGGCGTGGGGACCTCAGTGCGGCCCCCGCGGATGCTCGCTGGTGTCCGCGGCCAGCACGCTCCCGGTGATGCCGGATACGGCCGCCCTGGCGGCGGCTTGCACCTGGCTGATCCCGGCCGGCTCGGACGGCTGGCCGCTGGACAGCACCGCGACCAGGAACCGCTGGCCGCCTTGGCGGATCACGCCAATGCTGTTGATCACCCATGTTCCGTCCGGGCCGGCCGGGAGCCAGCCGTTCTTGACCGCGGGCCGGGTCCCCGCGGTGGCGGCTGCGCTGACGCCCCAGCCCTGCCCGGCCTCGACGTCCCGCATCAAGCCCAGCTCGTAGTGGCGCGCGGAGGCCGAGAGCGGCGAGCCCGCGGAGGTGAGATCCGTGAGCAGGTCCAGCTCGCTGGCGGCGGTCGTGGTGGTCAGTCCCCAGTACCCGCCCGATCCTGGCACGATGCCGTGCAGGCCCAGCGCCGCGTTCCCGGCCGCCAGCCCGGGTCCCCCCTGCACGGCATCCCACAGCGCCGACGCGGCGTCGTTGTCGCTGTCCTCGATCATCCTGGTGGCCAGTTCCTGGTCCTCCTCGCTGAGGGCCACGCCAGCCCGCTGGTTCCGCAGCAGCAGGACCGCGAGGATATCTGCTTTGACGATGCTGGCGGTATCGAAGGACCGGTGGGCGTGATAAATGGCGGTGACGCCCGCCGCCGGGTCGAACACCCCCACCGAAAGACTGCTGGCCTGGTCCCGCACGACCGGCGCCAGGGCGGCCGCCAGCCACGCGCCCGGCCGTTTCGGGTGGCCTGGCGGTTTGGCGGCCGGGCTGTGAGCGGCCGGGCGGTGCGACGCGGCGTGGCGGTGGGTACCAGTCGCCCGCGCGGCCGCCGGGCCGCTCCCATGGCCCGGACGGCGGGCGCTGGGATGGCCCAGGCTGCTGGGCGTAGTCCACGCGGCGTCCGCGCGGATCAGTAACACGGCGACGGCGGCCAAGACTGAGAGCGCGGCCGCTGCTCTCGCACGCTGCCGGGCAGTCGCTGCTCCCAGGCCTGCTCCCCGGCCAGGGCGGGGTACCCCGGGCCGGGGCAGGCAGATAGCGGGGGTATGGGACAACATCCGGACCACGACCCGCCAGCCAAGCGGTACGAGCGATCTCACCCGGTCATCGTGGCCTACGCGCAGCAAGTTGCGCGATGGAGCGGAGCCCACTCTCGGGGTGGGCTTGCACCCACCCGGGCGGCGTGTGGGCTAGCGCCCGTACCGCGGCGCCCGGTCATGGTCAGCGCCGCTGTACCCAGGCGCCCCGTACCCCGGCGCGCCGTATTCGGGCACCGGATATTCAGGCACGGGGTATTCAGGCACTGGGTATTCGGGTACCGGGTATTCAGGCGTCCCGGCACCAGTCGCCCTCCAGTCGGATGGGCCGTATCCGGGACCGCGATAGCCGTCGGCGTTGTAGCCGCCCGCGCCGTAGTCCGGCAGGCTCAGGCCGGGAAGTTCAGCGAGTTCGCGTTGCGGGGAGTTCCCGGCCTGCTGCTCGAACAAATGCCAGGCCCGGAACTCCTCGACCAGCCCGTCAAAGATCGTCCGCATAGGCCGACTCTTCCATCTAGCCAGCGCGAAATCCAGGCAATAGGCGATCTAGGCGAGCCTGGTTAAAAGTACCCCAATATCGGCTGTTAACGGTGGAAACCCCAATGAAAACCTAAATTCGCCGCAACGACCACCATGTTGGCCACCCGGCCCGCTGCTGCGCTGATGCCCGCCGCGGGCCGGGGAAGGCCTGGTCAGTGGGCGGTCCCTCGAGTCACGGTGAGCAGGGCCCGGGCCGGATCGGAAACCGCGCCGGACTGGCCAGCGCCCCCGGCAGGGCCACGTCGTCGCACGGGAATGCGTACCTGCGCCCGTCGATCGTGGTCGCGTGGACGATCCGCGGGTAATGATTGGTAATCGCATTGGTGTAGTAATCGGCCCGCTTCTCGCCATCCGGCTGACCGGAATCGATAAGCAGCGTACTCCGGTTGAACGCGGCGGCCAGCCGGGGCGGGATCGCGAGCATTTCGGTGCTCATCCCGGCCGCATTGAACGGCCCGGGCGCGGTCTCAGCGGCCACGCGTCCCGGGCCGCCGGCTGTCCAGCCAGATGTTCCAGCGTTCCAGCGCGCCGATCCGGAGCAGCCCCAGCGGCGCCCAGGGATCCTCGCCCATCCGGGCCGCGACCTCCTGCTCGTCCCCGGCCTCGACCATGAGCAGCGCATGCTGCCCGTCATCGAGCGGCCCGCCGAGGATCACGAAGCCGTCGTCCACCAGTCCGTCCATGAAGGACGCGTGCTCGTCCCAGGCCTGCTGCTCACGGATCCCGCGGCTGGCATCCCAGCCGCGGCCGTGGCTCATGGTCAGCGCGAAGACGGCCATGTCCGAAGGTTACGGGCCGCTGCCGACAATTCCCCGGTCTCAGCGTCCGGGACGGCCCGGGTTCCTGGTCCAGCCGCGCCTGGTCCGGGTGAGCTCGGTGAAGTGCGACGCGGCCAGGAAGGCCCGGTACCCCGCGTCGTCCCGGCCGCCGGGACCGGTCTCCAGCGAGGCGTAGTCCAGCAGCCGGGTGACCTGGGCCAGCCGCAGCCAGCCCGCCGCGTGCCCCAGCAGCCAGGTCGCGACTCCGCGCCGCCGGTAGTCCCCGGCGACATGGAGGTTGCCGACGTCGGCCCACCCGCCGCGGCGGGGCTGCCGCTCGCCATCGGAGAAGATCTCGACCTCGATGTACCCGATCACCTGCCCGTCCAGGACGGCCGACAGGCGGGTGCCGTTCATCCCGACCGAGCGGCGGACGGCCAGTCCGGCCAGCGGGGGCGGGCCCGGGCGGGGCAGGTCGTCCACCGGGACCAGGTACACCACCTCGGTGTCCCCCGCGGGCACGAACCCGGCCCGCTGGTATAGCTCACGGATATGCGGCCACTGCTCGGGCACGCCGTACACGCCGTGCACGGGCAGCTCACCGCCCGCGTCCTGCCGCGTCACCCCCCATTCCTCCAGCTGGCGGACGCACTCGGCGATCAGGGCCTCCGCAGCCCCGGTGGCGTCGCTCCAGTAGGGGTTGCCGGCCGGGGCCACCGGCCAGAACAGCAGCCAGTGGATGTCCCCCGAGCCCCGGTAGGAGGTCCCGGCACGCTCATCGGCGAAGTAACGCAGCAGGTGGGCGGCGGCGACCACGGTGTGATGCTGCTCGGCGACCAGGGTGACCCGCTCCGCAACCCACGGGTCGACGATGGTCTCACCGGGCTGCCGCTCCAGATGGCTGAGCACGGTGGCGACCGATACCCCCGCCCCCGGCACCACGGCCGCGGCGTGCGCGTTGACCAGCGCGGCCAGCTGATCGCGGTCCGGGCGGCGGAAGGGGCGTACCTCGATGGCAGGCATGGCGGGCCCTCGATCCAGTCAGGAAGAAGTGGAGAGGATGGCCGCTACCGGTGCGGTACGCCAGCACCATAACACCGCTCAGCCGCGGGCCGGCCGGGGCGTGGCGGCGGCCTGCGGTAAGCCCGTCGTGGGCTGGCTGCCGATGACCGCACCGGCCAGGACCTCCTCGGCGCGATGGCAGGCCACCAGGCGGCCCGGGCCGGCCGGCCGCAGCAGCGGGACCTCGGTACGGCACCGGCTGACGGCCAGCGGGCAGCGGGGGTGGAAGACGCATCCCGGGGGCGGGCTGGCCGCATCGGGTGGTTCGCCGGGCAGCACGACCCGGGTCCGCCGGGCGGTCCAGTCGATCTCCGGCACGGCGGAGCGGAGCGCCTGGGTGTACGGGTGGGCGGGGGCCTGCAGCAGCTCGCGGGTCGGGCCGCTCTCCGCGATCCGGCCCAGGTACAGCACGGCGGTCTGCTCGCACAGCTCACTCACGATCGCGAAGTTGTGCGTGATGAGCAGGTAGGACAGCTGCCGCTCGGCTCGCAGCCGGGCGATCAGGCTGAGCACCCGGGCCTGCGCCCGCACATCCAGGGCGCTGGTCGGCTCGTCCAGCACCAGCAGCCGCGGCTGCACGCTGAGTGCGCGGGCGATCGCGACGCGCTGGCGCTGCCCGCCGGACAGCTGGTGCGGGTACCGGGACGCGAAGTCCCGGTCCAGCCCCACCTCGGCGAGCAGGTCCCCGGCCCGCCCGGCCGACTGCCGGCGCGGCACCATGTGGTGGGCGCCCAGCGCCTCCCGGATGGAGGCGCCGACCCGCATCCGGGGATCGAGGCTGTTGTCCGGGTCCTGGAACACGATCTGCGCGGCGCGACGGTAATCCTGCAGAGCCCGCCCGCGCAGGGTAGCCAGGTCGGCGCCCTCGAACCGGATCTGGCCCCCGCTGATCCGGGCCAGCCGGAGCACGGCCCGGCCGATCGTGGTCTTGCCCGATCCGCTCTCCCCGACCAGGCCGAGGCCGAACGGCCCGGCGGCTACCTGCAGGCTCACCCCGTTCAACCGCCCGGACCGGCCCGAAGCGCACCGACAGGTCCCTGATCTCCAGCATCGGGCTCTCGAGCATCGGGCTCCCCGGAGGCGCGCTCATCCGGTGGGCCCGTTCCCGGCCGGGCCGCTTGCGGCCGGGCCGTTCGCGGTGGTCCCGGTCCCGGCGGCCGTGATCCGGGGCACCGCGGCCAGCAGGTCGGCGGTGTAGCGGTGCCGCGGGGCCGCCAGCACCTGGGCCGCCGGGCCCTGCTCGACGATCCGGCCGGCCTGCATGATGGCCACCCGGTCACACAGCTCGGCCACCACCGCGAGGTCGTGGCTGATCAGCAGCACCGACATGCCCTCGCGCTCGCGCAGGCCGCGGAGCAGTTCCAGCACCTCGGCCTGGACTGTCACGTCCAGCGCGCTGGTGGGCTCGTCGGCCAGCAGCACCCGGGCCCGCAGGGCCAGCGCGAGCGCGATCGCGACCCGCTGCAGCTGACCGCCGGACAGTTGCGCGGGATAACGGTCCAGCAGGTCGGGGGCGAGCAGCACCTCCCGCATGGCCTGGGTGGCCGCCTCCGTGGCCTCCGCCTTGCCCATCCCGTGCAGCCGGAGCGCGCCGAGCACCACCTGGCCGACCTTGAACACCGGGCTGAACGCCATCGCCGGGCTCTGGAAGATCGCCGCGATCTGCTTTCCGCGCAGCGCCCGCAGCTCCCGCTGGGACCGGGTGGTCAGCTCGGTGCCGTCCAGGCGGATGCTGCCGCTGACCGTGGCGCCCACGGTGTGTGCGAGGCCGAGGATGGCCAGCGTGGTCATGGACTTGCCTGAGCCGCTCTCCCCGGCCAGCCCGGCGATCTCGGCCTCGCCGAGCGTGAACTCGTCGATCTGCACCACGGGCCGGTCGCCGAACCGGACCTGGAGGTTGCTGATCGCCAGCCTGGGGGGAGCAGGCCTCATGACAGCAGGCTCCGCTTCGGGTCCAGCAGGTCGCGCAGCCCGTCGCCGAGCAGGTTGAAGGCGAACGCGGTGACCAGGATCGCGATCCCGGGGAAGGTCGCCACCCACCAGTCGGTGGTGAAGTAGGTCTGCCCCTCGGAAACCATCAGGCCCCAGTCTGGGGTGGGGTCCTGGGCGCCGAGACCCAGGAAGGACAGGGCCGAGGCGGTCAGGATCACCCCGCCCACATCGAGCGACACCTGCACGATGAGCGGGGTGACCGAGTTGGGCAGGACGTGCCGGGTGATGATCCGCCAGGCCGGGATGCCCAGCGCCCGGCAGCTGTCGATGTAGGGGCGGCCCGCCACCGAGGCCGCCTGGCCCCGGATCAGCCGGGTGTACCAGGGCCACCAGGTGACCGCGATCGCGATCGTCAGGCTGGTCAGGCTGGTGGGCAGGACGGCGGCCAGGGCCAGCGCCAGGAGCAGCGACGGGAAGGCCAGGAAGACGTCGGTGACCCGCATGATCACCTCATCGACCCAGCCGCCGAAGTAGCCGGCCGCGATCCCCAGCGGGATCCCGATGACGCACGCGATCACCAGCACGATGACGGCGACGACCGGGGAGATCCGGGCCCCGTAGATGACCCGGGAGAGCACGTCCCGGCCCACCTGGTCGGTGCCGAACCAGTGCTGCGCCGAGGGCGGGCGCAGCACGAAGAACGGATGCGTGGCCGAGCCGGCGTCAGCGGGGAACGGCGCGAGCAGCGGGGCGAACACGGCGACCACGACGATCAGCACCGCCGTCAGGCCCCCCGCTACCAGCAGCGGGTTCGCGCGCAGGCCGCGCCACAGGGCCTGGCCCCGCGGCAGGACCGGAGCCGGGATGGCGGCGGGTGAGGGCGCTTCGATCATCGCAGCCGGATCCGCGGGTCCAGGGCGGCCTGGATGATGTCCACGGCCAGGTTGGCCGCCACGTAGACCAGCGCGACGAACAGGGTCACGCCCAGGATGGCGGGCGTGTCGAGGGTCGCGATCGAGGCGGCCGTGTAGCTGCCGAGCCCGGGCCAGTCGAAGATCGCCTCGACCAGGAACGTGTTCACCAGCGAGTAGCCGAAGACCAGGGCCACCGCGGCGGCCACCGGATTCCAGGCGAGCTTCATGGCGAACCGGCTGTACACGGCGCGCTCGCTGAAGCCCAGGGCGCGGATCATCTGGATGTGGGTCTCGCCCACCGTGTCCAGGACCTGGGCCCGGACCATCCGGGCGATGAGCCCCGCCGGGTAGGCGGCGACGACCAGGGCGGGCAGCACGAGATGGACGCCAGGATGCTGCCGAGCATCGGCCAGTTCCCGCTGATCGTCGCGTCGATCAGGCTGAACCCGGTCCGCTGGGCGAGCGGGTGGCTGAACAGCAGGCCGGGAGAGTACTCGCCGGCCGCGGGCAGCACGTGCAGCCGCTGGCTGAAGACCAGCTGGAGGATGAGCGCCATCCAGAAGATGGGCATGGACACGCCCAGGATCGACACGGCCCGGATGGCCTGGTCAACCAGGCCGCCCGGCCAGCGGGCCGACACCAGCCCGAGCGGCACGGCTACCGCCAGCGCGATGATCAGTGCTGCGGTCACCAGCTCCAGTGAGGCCGGGGCGGCGGTCCCGATGTCGGACAGGACCGGCTGGTGGGTGTGGATGGACAGACCCCAGTTGCCGGTGAGGATGCCGCCGAAGTAGGCCAGCAGCTGGACCAGCGCCGATCGGTCCAGTCCCAGGAACCGCCGGGCCGCGGCGACCTGGGCGGCGGACGCGTGCGGGCCGGCCCAGGTGGCGGCCGGGTCTCCCGGGACCACACGGGCGATCACGAACGTCGCGATGATGACGCCCGCGACCACCAGCGCGGCCAGGGCGACCCGGCGCGCCACATAGCCGGTCAACTGCCAGTCGGCCTGAGGTTGTAGGTGAAGACGACGTTCGCGTAGGCCGGGTCGGGCTGGAAGCCGGTGAAGGACGTGCGCATCGCGTACTGGTAATTCATGTTGTAGAGCACGTCCAGCGGGGCCTGCTGCAAGACCTCGGTCTGCATGGTCTGGTACAGCTGCTCACCGGCGGTGCGGTTGGTCGCCAGCAGCGGCTCCACCTTGTTGATCTGCTTGTCCAGCGCCGAGTTGGAGTAGTAGGAGAGGTTGAAGTACGGCGTCTTCTCCGTCTCCAGCAGGTTGCTGAACCAGGTGTACGGGTCGGCGTAGTCCGGCCACCAGTACTCGAGGAAGATGCTCTGGTGGCCCGGGCCCGACTTCGCCTTCGCCCACTGGGTCGGCCAGGCCAGCGACTGCGTCGTCAGGTTGATGTTCAGCTTGGCCAGGCTGGACTTCAGCAGCGTCGCCACGACCTGCTCGTTCGAGTCACCCTGGGTGTAGGTCAGGGTCAGGTTCAGCGGCTTCTTGCCCGGCCCGTACCCGGCCGTCTTCAGCAGCTGGGCCGCCTTGGCCGGGTCGTAGTGATAGTTCGGCAGGTCGGTGGAGTGGCCGGGCAGGCCGGCCGGGACCAGGCCGCTCGGCGTGACCGCCGCGCCCTGCAGCGCCGCGACGATCCCCGGGTAGTTGATCCCGTAGGAGATCGCCTGGCGCACCGGCAGGCTCAGGGTGTGCGCGTTGAGCTGGGCCAGCAGGTTCTGGAAGGACGGGATGCCCACTGTCCGGATGCCCGCCTGGCCCTGGAACGACTTCCAGATCGCGGGGCTGATCTGCTCCACGAAGTCCACCTGGCCGGAGCGCAGCAGCTGGGCGGCGGTGGTGTCCTGGGGCACCACCCGGAACACGACCTTCTTGTAGTGCGGTCCCTGCCAGCCGCCCCAGTAGCCGGGGAAGGCCTTGAGTATCACCTCGAACTCCTGGCCCTTGTTCCAGGTCTGCAGCGTGTACGGGCCGGTGCCCGCGTCATGCGGCGTGTTGAACCACTTGGTCAGCTTGGCCGACGACCCGCTCCCCGCGGCCTGCGTGTCATAGATGTACGCCGAATAGGAGGCGGAGGCCTGGAGGTCCAGCGGCGAGGCGTACTTCAGGTGGAAGACCATGGTGTAGGTACTGGGCGTGCTGATGCTCTTCACCGCGTCCCAGACGTAGCCGGCCCCCCCGCCCAGCTTCTCTGTGCGGAGGATGGCCGCCGCCGCGGCCTGCGCGGTCATCAGCCGGCCGGTGTGGAAGTGCACCCCCTGCCGGAGGTGGAAGGTCCAGGTCAGGCCGTTAGCCGAGGTTGACCAGCTGGTCGCGAGCAGCGGCTTGATCGTGTGCGTCGCGGTGTCGTAGCGGGTGAGCGTCTCGTACATGTTGCTCATCGCGAGGATGCCGTCGGAGTACTCGGTCGCGGGGTCCCAGCCGTTGACCATCACCGGGCTGGAGGTGTCGTAAGTGAACACCTGGTTGCTGGCCTGCTGCTGGCTCGCCGGGTGTGCTGAGCCGCCACAGGCGGCCAGTAGCACCAGCAGTGCGGAGCCGGATGCAAGCAGCCCAGCGCGGTGGGGCTTCATGCCTTCCTCCGTAATCCTTGTCGTCGGGTTGAGGTTCTGTGGCCAGGTCGTTAGGGAGCGGTGGGTGCAGCCCGGCTGGCCAGCTGCGCCTGAACTGGATGATCCGGCAGGCCGCCCAGGGCCCCGGCCGCTTTCGCCCGGATCCGGATCGCCGGGGAGGTGAGGTAGGCCAGCGGGATCTCCTCACGCTCGACGATACGCACCGTCGCCGGGTCCGCCCCGGCCGCCACGGCGCGCTCACGGGCCTCGTCGCACGCCTCATCGAGCGCGGCCTGCCTGCCGCCCGGTCCCACGTGGAAGATCCGGTCCACCTGGCCGCTGACCGAGGCGATCGCCGCGCCCACCGCATTGGCCGTGTCGAAGTGGTCGGGCCGGATGACCTCGCTGACGCCAGGTATCCGGTCCGGGATCAGGATGCTGCCGCCGCCCACCGCGACCAGCACGCAGTCTTCCCGGGAGGTCTTCATCCGGTCGATCGCGTCGGCCAGCATGACGTCCGCCCGGGCCAGGGCGGCGCCGAGCATCTCCCGGTGGCGGCTGGTCCGGCCGGGGTCACCGAGCCGGGCCCGCCCGGCCGCGACTGCCCCGTCGGTGAGCGTGGGGGTGGACCCGCCGAAGACGAGCGCCTCCTGCTGCAGCAGGTAGCCGACGCTGCGCGGGCCGATCCGGACGCCGGGTTCCCCGGCCGAGACCACGGTGCCGCCACCGAGGGCGATGGTGACCAGATCGGGCATCCGGAAGTTGGTGCGGATGCCGCCGATCTCGACCCCTTGCGAGGATTCCCGCGGGAACCCGTTGACCAGCACGCCCACGTCGGTGGACGTCCCGCCCACGTCGGCGACCAGCGAGTCGCCGGTCCCGGTGAGGAACGCGGCGCCGCGGACACTGTTGGCCGGCCCGCTGCCGATCGTGAGGACCGGATAACGCAGGGCCTGATCGAGGCCCATCAGCGTGCCGTCGTTCTGCGCGAAGAACGTGGTCGGCCGGAGCTGGTGCGCGGCCAGCGAGTCGTGCAGGGCGATGGCCACGCTCCGGGCCACCCCGGCCAGCGCCCCGTTCAGGATGGTGGCGTTCTCCCGTTCCAGCAGGCCCAGCGAGCCGATCTCATGGCTGAGCGACACGTGGACCTCGCCCAGCTCACGCTTGACGATCTCGGCGGCCGCCAGCTCGTGCCGCGCCGAGACCGGGGCGAAGACGCTGGTGATCGCGACCCCTTCGGCGATGCCCGCGACCTCACCGAGGAACCGCGCGATGGCGTCGGTGTCCAGCGGGGCCAGGTCCTGCCCGTCGAATTCGATACCGCCGTCCACGATCACCGCGCCCGCCGAGATGGCGGCGGTCAGATCCGCAGGCCAGCCGAACATCGGCCGGATGCTGTGGGTGGCCGGCCCGCCGATCCGGAGCACCGCGATCCGGCGCAGCTTCCTGCGCTCCAGCACGGCGTTCGTCGCGTGCGTGGTGCCCAGCATGACGTGGGTGATCCGCTCCCGGTCCGCCTCCGGGGCGCGCAGCACCGTGTCGATCGCGGTGGTGATCCCGCCGGTGATATCCGGCGTGCCCGGCACCTTGGCCTTGGCGATCACGCGGTCGGTGCCGTCCATGATCACCGCGTCGGTGTTCGTGCCGCCCACGTCGATGCCGAGGCGGCAGTCAGGAGCGGGCACTGGCGAGCTCCTCCACGGGCAGGTAATCAAAGTCATAGCCGAACGCGCGCGGGCCGGTGATCGAGATGCCCTGCTCGGTCCGCCACATGGGGTCGCAGGCGAAGGCGATCACCACGACCCGCTGGCCGTACTTGATCCGTTCCGTCGCGATCGCATCAGCCGTCTCCATGTCCAGCACGGAGATCAGGTCCGGCACGGAGGCCAGCACGCGGCCCCGTTCCAGCGCGACCAGGTTCTCGTTCTGCAGTTCTAGCCGGATGAGGCGGCCCGCGTCCTCGCCGAGCCCCTCGATCACCACCGAACCGCGGACGAAGCCACTCGTGGTGTGCCGCTCGACGTCCGAGACCTTCCCGGTGACCAGCCGGAACGCGCCGATCTCGGCGATCAGCGCGGCAACCGGGCTGACGGCCGCCCCGGTGACCGCCTGGCCGATCCGGATCGCCAGCGACACCGAGTTCCGTACCGTCGCCTCGCGCGCCTGCGCTGCGGTGAGCGAGAACTCGGTGGACGAGGCGGCCCCGCCGAACTCCACCGCGGCCGCCCGTTCCAGGCGCTCCATCCAGTGCCCCGAGATGGCCTGGAAGATGACCAGGTTGCCGCGCTCGTCGGTCATCACCGCCGGGCTCGGCGAGATCCCGGCCAGCTGCATGCTGACCTGCGGGACCTCCGGGAAGGCGCGCCCCATTCCGTCCGCGTCGACCAGCGGAAGCCCCATCCGCGCCGCCCAGGTGACCGGCAGCACGCCGTTCCCGCCGCCGATCTCGCTGGCCATCAGCGCGGCCACCCGGCCCCCGGTCAGGTACTGCAGATGGTCGCGGAGACGCTCGCCTTCGTCGCCGTTCTCGATCTTCTCCATGCTGACCGTGGGAGCACCGATCCCGCCGCACGGCATGATCAGGGCGTCATCAGGCAGTTCATCCACGTCGACCAGGGCGGCCGGGCCGAAGTCCTCGGTCGCCTGCAGGGCCTGGAGCAGGGCCAGATAGGTATCACCGCCGCCTCCCGCGCCCAGCACCGCGCAGCCGCGCGCTAAAGCGTGCAGCGCGACAGGGTCGAGGAGTCTCTTCACAGGGTCTCTTCACAGGAGGCCATTGTCCCCGGGCAGGGGAATATACAGGCGCGCTCAGTATCATAGTTCCCGATGCGTGATCACATCAGGAACTATTTCCACCGATCGGCCAGCTGCAGCTCGGTCTGCCTGATCAGATCGCGCAGTTCCACCGGGTCATGACCGCGGACCACGCGGGGCGGGCTCGACATGAGCCGACGGGCGTAGAG
This sequence comes from uncultured Actinomycetes bacterium, assembly GCA_963718305.1. Classification (GTDB taxonomy): domain Bacteria; phylum Actinomycetota; class Actinomycetes; order Streptosporangiales; family Streptosporangiaceae; genus RYN-230. The sequence continues at coordinate 22,268 of CAVQZG010000011.1, read as the reverse complement.
CAGCCCGGCGATCCCGCGCCACACGTGCCACCGCGGGAACTCGTTCGAGTAGGCCCACCAGTCCGGGTCCTCAGTGCCAGCAGTCATTAAATCGGTGGTGGCTTCCTTCTCCATTGGCGTGACTCCCCTGGAGCGCCCGGGATCGCGACGCGTGGCCGACGTGGCCGGCGCGGAATCCCGGATGCAAAAGCCATGGTGACAGCCGGGCAACAGCTCCGGAATGGGCATAGTGCACCGTGATCGTGACGGAAGTGTGCGCTCCGCATAAAGTGCCACATGTGCGTACCGTCGATGAGATCCTGGCCAGCTCACCGCTAGCCGGGTTGTGGCGGGTCAGCCGCGGTGGCGGTGACCGCCAGGTGGCCCTGGTCCGGCTGGCCGAGCGCTTTGCCGACCTGGATGACGCTCCGGCAGGCAGCCTGGTCGTGCTGTCCCGGGCGGCGTCAGCGGAACTCTCCGACTACCGGCTGGATATGGGCCTGCGCTGGGCCTCGGCCAACCGGGTGAGCGCGGTGGCGGCGTTCTCCGCCGAGCAGTGGCAGCCCACGGTGACGGCGATGGACATTGCCGGGCGGGCTGACATCGCGCTGATCTCGATGCCCGCCGGTGCCGAGCTGGCCGGCCTGGTGCAGGTGATCACCCGGGAGATCGGCGGCGGCGCCGAGAGCGCCCTCGGCCGGGCGGAGGAAGGGCTGAACGCGGTGCTTTCCGCTGAGGCCGCGGGGGCCGGCCTTGACGACCTGCGCGCCGCGGTCAGCGGGGCGCTCGGTACTCCCGTCGAATTCCGCCCGGCTGACTCCGGGCACGGTGACCGGGAGAACGGCCAGCTCCGCCCGGCGCCTGGCCGCGGCGGCGTCCCGGCCGGGTCCGGCGTTCCCGCGAGGGCCCTGGAGGGCGGCCTGGCCGGCGAGGTCAGCGTGCCGGTCGTGGTGGGCGAGGCGCCGATCGGCCACCTGGTCGCGCCCGATGTCCACGGGGACCTCGCCATCGCCGCCCGGCTGGTTCTGCACAGCGCCGCCGCCTCCGCCGGGCGCCTTCTCGACCTGGCCCGGCGCGCCCGCGAGGTCCCGGTCCGGTCCCGCAGTGAGCTGCTGGCCGAGCTGCTGATGTCGGAGTCCGCGATCAACGACGACCTGCTCGACCGGGCCCGGCAGCTGAACATCTCGCTGGGCGGCTGGCATGTCGCGGTCCGGATCGAGGCTGACGATCTCGAAGGCCCCGGCCTGGACGGATCCGCCGATGGGCCGGGACCGCACGGCCCGGACTCCAGGAGCCGGGACGAGGTGCACCGGTTCGAGCTGCTGGAGGCGGCGGGGCAGATCGCCCTGCAGGCCGCGGGGGCGGCCGGCGGTACCTGGCACCTGTCGCGGGTGGCCCGGGCCCTGGTGCTGATCAAGATGACCAGGTCCGATCCGGGTCCGCAGGCCGGCACGCAGGCCGCCCGGGCCGCCGCCCGCGCGCTGCAGGCGCTGCGGGAACGGTGGCCCGCGCTGCCGTTCCGGGCCGGGGTGGGGGCTGCCCATGAGGGGCCGACGGGGCTCCGCGCCTCGGCGGCCGAAGCCCGGGCCGCGCTGCTCGCCGCCCGGGCCGCGCGCAAGCCGTCCGGCGTGGCCGCCCACGACGTGGTCGGGGTGCAGCGGATGCTGATGGAGTGGTACGCCTCGGACACGGCCCGGGCCTCGGTGCGTGACCAGCTTGCGCCGCTGGAGAAGCTGGGCCAGTCCCGGGCCGACACGGCGATCAGGACGCTCGCGGCCTACCTGGACGAGCAGGGATCCATCATCAAGACCGCGCAGCGCCTGCACCTGCACCGCAACGCGGTGGCTAACCGGATCCGTGGCATCACCGAACTGCTGGACGTGGACTTCGATGACCCGGACCAGCGGCTGGCCCTCCAGCTCGCCTGCCGTGCGCGGTTGCTGGGCTGACCAGGGGCGGCGCCGTTCTCGGGCCCACCCTCCGGTGCTTCCTGCGCTGCGGCTCCCGGCCGGCGTCCTCGGTCTGGCCGGGAAAGCACAGGCCCCAGAGCAGCGTGATCGTGATGGTGAAGGTGACCACCGACGCGGCCCCGGTGGGCTGGCTCAGGTACACGATGAGGTAGCCGCCGTCCGGGATCATGGCAGTGGGGCCCCCACGAGCTGGTCGCCGAGCGCGCGGTCCGGGTAGGGCTCCAGCCAGAGCGGCTCGGCCAGGCCGGCGGCCTCATCCGGGCCCGGCCCGCACCCCGCAGGGCTGGGCGTGCAACTCAGCGCGGCAGGGGGCGACCAGATCGCCGAACGCGCTCTCATCACCGCCCTGGGCCCGCTCCAGCAGAGTCTGCTCCCCGGACCTCTGGCCACTGCTCACCGGGCTCCTCACCATGGCGCCGCTGGGTTGGCCCGCCCCGGCCCGTAGGTCAATCCGTGAACGTTGGGTCCGCCCCGTGCAGCGCCCGGGCCCGTCCCTTCGGCTCCTCCCAGTCTTCCGACCGGCCGAACGCGGTCAGGTCGAGCAGCCCGTAGGCCGGGACGAGCTGCTCCGTGCCGCGGGCGTACGCCGAGTAGGTGTGAAAGATCTCGTCACCGTCGCGCAGGAAGCAGCTGAGTCCCGGCTCCTCCACGGACTCGCCGTCCATGAGGTCCGCGGACCGGTCCTGGTAGTTGTACTGCGCCTGCCCGGCCGACTTGTCCACGGTGACCTGGAAGTCGTAGTTGAAATCGGTGCCGTGCGAGGAATACCACGGCGCCGTCCAGCTCCGGGCCGCCCGATAGGCCTCAAGCTTGGCCAGCGGAGCGCGGGAGACCAGGGCGAAGGAGGTGTCCCGGGAGCGCAGCTGGGTCAGGACCACGTCGGGGAGGGCGTCCACGCTGGCGGTGCAGCCGGGGCAAGCCGCGTCCCAGCCCGGGTCGAACATGACGTGCTGGATGATCAGCTGGCTCTGGCCGCCGAACAGGTCCGCGAGGGTGACCGGCCCGTCTGTCCCGTCGAAGACGTAGTTCTCCCCGACCCTGACCATCGGCAGCCGGCGCCGCTCGGCGTTGAGCGCCTCACGCGCGCGGGTCTGCTCCTTCTCCCGCGCGAGCAGGCGGACCCTGGCCTCGACCCACTCCTCACGCGTCACAACTTCCGGTAGTGCCATCGCGATCTCCTCGGCCGGGCGGCCCCTCTGGGACGCACGGCAGTACGGGTAATCCCCCGTAGTTAGAGACCGGCAGGCGGCGCCGGATTAATCGGCCCGGGCCGAAAACGTGGGCAGCAGGGGAGCCGCGACGGCTAACACGCAGTCTTGTTCAGGACGTGCAGGAACGCGGTGTACTCCGTCACGGCCTCGGACAGTTTGGCGCCCTTCCGGGTGCCGTAGTCCAGGTTCCCCAGGTCAAGATCGACGGCCATCCGGCCCAGGCTCGTGGAGAGCGTGCTGGCCTTGCTCCCCGCCGGGAAACTCACCTTGCCACCTGGATTGGCCGCGGTTGCGAGCTGCTCCGCCCATCCAGGGCCGCGTACGGCGAACTGGGCCAGATGTCCCACGACAGGCCCGCGGCTGAGCTTGCGGGCGGAGCGCCGGACACTCCGGACGGCGGCGCACTCGGTTCTGACGGCCTGCTTGACGGCGCTCTTCGAGGCCGTAGGGACGGAGGTCGGGACCCCTGGTGATTTCTCGTAGTCGACGCGGGAGGCCGCCGCGTGGCCGTTCCCGCAGCCGGCGACCAGGAACACCAGGGCCGCGACGATGCCGAGACTCCGGCCCACGGGTGTCGTCACCTTCATGGGTTCCCTCCGTAATCGGTCAGATACACGCCGTTACTAGTGACGGTCAACCAGCGTGCCACAGGAGAGAGTTCCGCGCAGGCGAGTGAGCCAAGGCGGGGGTGAGCCGGGCCGCTCAGTTCCTCGTTACTGGCCGGCGAGCGGGAACGCCACATCGCAGACGGCCTGGTCCGCCCCGATCGCCTCCGGGTCGGCGAGATAGACCTCGCGACACGACAACCGGCTCCCCACCCGGGTGGCGACCTCGGGAGAGCAGGCCACCGCGTCGTACGCGGCCAGGATGGCCGGGTAGGCCCACTGGGCTTTCGTAATGGTCGTGTACGCCTCGTCGTGGGCGGGCTCGGTACGGATGCCGATGATGTCGGTCGGCCCGACGTCGTCGGCACAGCCGAGAACCACCTCGAGCGGGCCGTCGCTGTCCTCGCTGACCACGCCGTGGAAGATGAGCATGAGCGGCCCGGCCGGCTCGGCACCGGCGAGGTGGCGGGCGAAGGTCCGCCTGGCCTCGCGGACAAAGCCGTCGGTCTCCGGCGCATGCAGCCGGCGCTGGATGGACATGACCCGCTGGGCGGGGACATGGCGGGTCTCGATGCGGAACATGGGATCGCCTCCTTCTCGCAGGGTGGCCTGGATGTGGCGGATCACCAGCGTGCGGTGGCCGTGCCGCCGTTCGAGGTCACGGAGCAGCACGTCCAGCCGCTCCACGGCCCGGTCGGGGCCGGCCGCGACATCCCGCAGTACACATTCGACGTCGGCCAGGCCCAGGCCGGCGCCGCGGAGCAGGCTGATGAGCTGCCCGGTGCGGACCTGAGTGGCGTCGTAGCGGCGGTAACCGGTGGCCTCGTCGGTCAGCACGGGCCGGAGCAAGCCGATGCGGTCATACAGACGCAGCGCTTTGTGCGTCAGGCGTGCTCGCCGCGCGAACTCGCCGATCGGGATGAGCCCGGCCCTGGGATCGTCCTGCACGGGCCTGATCCTGGTGCATGACCCAAGGTCAGGGTCAAGCGCGACATCCTGGCCCGCCGCCGGCTGTAGCCCGCTGCCTGAGTATGGCGGTATCGGGGCCTGGTCTCATTCACCCATGAGGGATGGCCCGACCTGGGCAGGTAGCTCGCACTCTGTCCGTCAAGCTGGTCGCCTGCCCCAACCAGGATGTGGTGTATGGGTTCGGGGTCATCGATGCGCAGCGCGGCCCGTCGGTGATTCAGGTGGTCAACCAGGTGATGATGTACCCGCTCAGTGAGTACACCGGTGTGCTGCGGACCTTTGACTGGGCCGCGGCGCCGGTGTTCCCGGCCGGGGATGCCACCCGTGGCGAGCAGGAGACTCAGTGGGTCGATCCCGCTCAGTTCTTCGGCCAGCTGCCAGCGGTGATGGCCGAGGTTCCCGCCCGCCCCGGGGGAAGAAGCCCTGTATGGCTGGCTGGACTCACTGCTGCAGGCCATAGCCGCCGACCCCCAGGTGGCCGGCCAGTTGAATGCCGCGGCGGCAGACGCGAACGCGGGCCTGGTGGCCGAGCTGTTCCAGTTCCGCAACATCGGCCTGCCGCTGCCTGGCCACTGGAGCACCCAGCGCAACGGCGCCCGCTACGGCACCTGGGCACCACCACATGTCATCCGGTTCCGCTAAGACCTGACCGCACCAGGCGGAAGCGCTGGACCAGCACCAGGGTGTCATCGTTCACGGTGAAATCGGGGTCGCCGAGTTCCGCCCGTACCTCTGCGCTGTGCCAGAACCTTTCGTGCCCAGCCCGCCACTGTGCCACTGACTTATCGCCTTCGCCTTCGTCGAGGGCATGCTGCAGGTCCACATCCGCGAGCCGGACCACCCGCACTTCGGTCACCTCGATCGCCGCGACCCGCCGGCCTTCGGAGTCCACTACCGCCGACAGCTGGCCGACCATCGGCAGCGGCTCGTTCTCGCGCTCGTAGCCGAGCACGAGGCCAGAGGTAGATGTCTTCGTGCCAGACAGGATCGCGGCCACCAGCTGATCCCGTAATGGCCCGGGGAACGCGAACTCGGCCCGGGGAAGATCATCGAGATTCATGGAGCCCAGAGTAGAGGCTGGGTACAGAAGTGGCCGCGTCCGCAGGGCCTGATCTGCATCCTGCATCACCCCAACGTCTGTCCGAGCCCTGGGCGTACGTACCGCAGGGTGAGGACCGCTGCCACGAGCACCGTACCGCCGCTGATGAGGAACGAGAGGTGCAGGCCGGTCAGGAAGTTCGCGTCGAGCAGCGCCCCGAACACCGCGACGCCAAGCGCGCTCCCGAGCTGGCGGGAAGAGTTGAGCACACCGGCGCCAATCCCTGCTTGCCCGGGACGGATGTCGTCCATGAACGCGGTGGTCAGCGGCGGGATCGTCAGTCCGGCCCCGATTCCGACGGGGAGGAGGAGGATCTCGATCACTGCGATCGGCGTCCCGTGGCCGAAGGCGAGGCACCCGAGCAGCCCGCCGGCGAAGACGAGCAGGCCAGCTACGAGCGGTAGGCGCGGCCCGTGCCGCTGCACGAGCCGGCCCGCGAGCAGGTTCACGCCGGCCACCACTGCGGTCATCGGAACAAACATGAGCCCGGTGACAGTGGGTGAGTGACCGAGAGCCTGCTGGAAGAACAGGCTCAGTACGAACACCTGGCCGTAGAAGGCGAAGCTCACGATCAGCCCGGCCACCGTGGTCGAGGAGACCGTGCTTGGAGGCGAAGATCCCGAGCGGCACCATGGGCGCCGCGACGCGACGCTCCACGGTCACGAAGGCCACCGCGGCGAAAACGAACACCGCCAGCGAAACCACCGCAACCGGCGAACCGAAACCCTGGTGTCCTCCCTGGATGACGCCGACGGCGAGCGCCGCTATCGCGACGATGGCGGCGATCTGACCGGGCAGGTCAAAGTGAGCCGGATGCCGGGGAGACGGCCTGACGCGGGAGAGCGCCACGACGGCGAGCAGGCCGGCGGGGACATTCACGAAGAAAATGGCGCGCCAGCCGATGGTGCCGGTGAGCAGCCCGCCTATCACCGGCCCGGCGGCCACGGCTGCGCCGCCAGCGGCGGTCCAGATCGCGATCGCCCGGGCCAGCTTCTTGGCATCCGTGAAATCTTGACGGACAAGGGCCAGGGAGGCGGGCAGCATTGATCGCGGCAGCGGCGCCCTGGACCACCCGTGCGGCCAGCAGGAAGGCCAGCGTAGGCGCGAGCCCGCAGGCAGCGGAGGCCAGGGTGAAGCCGATGAAGCCAGCAGCCAGGGCACGCGAGGCACCAACGCGATCCGACAGTGTGCCACTGGAGAGCAGGAGCGCGGAGAAGACTACGACGTAGCCATCGACGATCCACTCCAGCCCGGCCAAGCCGCTGTGCAGTTCACGGCCGATTGACGGCAGAGCCACGCTAACCACGGTGATGTCGAGCACGATGACAAAAAAGGCCAGCCCCGCGGCCAGCAAGGCGGCCCGGTTAGAGGTCGCCGGGCGAACCTGCTCCGGCCCGGCCGGAGCAGGTCCGGGCACCCCCCCTGGTGTCACACGACCATCGTGCGCTCTGCTCCGCAAGAGCAACAGGGGGGCGTGCCGCTCGTCTCATGACCCTGTGGCCTGGGCGGGACATTGGCTGCTGTCCCAGCTAGCGGCGGCTGCTGGTGGAAGGAGGAAGCAGCATCAACCCGGGACGGTTCAACCAGCTGCATGCGGCTCGGCTCAGTAAGTCCCCCACTTGCGGCCTCCGAATCGACCCGGGCGATTGCGCCAGCGCATCCTTATGCGTGACCGAGCATTACCATTCGCTATCGATAATTCGGGCGCGGCAGTCTGGCGAGCCACTGATCCATCTGGCGCCGAACCGCACGCATATCGCCGAATATTTGACGAGCCAATGCTCGGCATTTAGATGCTGGTATGCGCACAGATCATCTTGTTCGGTGGAGCCTTTCGGCGCGTGCCCGCGGGGGGATCAGCAAGCTCCCTGGCCGTTACGCAGCGAAGGGACGGACTGGGCGCCGGGAAGCCTGCTGTCCAGGGACTGCCCGGTTAGCGCACCCGGGCCCGGAGGAACTTCCCGATTTGCTCGGTGGCCTCGGCTGCCTCGGGGGTGCCGAGCAGAAGCTGGTAGACGTGGGGCAGGCCTTCGCCGATCTCCAGGGTGACGTCGACCCCGGCTTGGGCTGCTGCTGCGGTCAGGCGTTCGGAATCGCTGAGCAGCAGGTCGGCCGTACCTACCTGGATAAGCAGCGGCGGGAGCCCGGCCAGGGAGGCGAACAGCGGTGACGCCAGGGGTGTCTTGGGGTCAGCCCCGGCCAGGTAGCCGGAGGCGAACTGACGGAGCATGGCGAGGGTGGAGATCGGATCCTGATCGGCGCGCTCGGTCATCGAGGCCCCCGAGCTGGTCAGGTCCACCGTCGGGGACATCAGTGCGGCGGCCGCAGGCAGTGCCTCCCCGGCGTCACGCGTGGCCACGAGCAGGGCGACGGCGAGCCCTCCGCCGGCCGAGTCGCCGGCCACTGCTATTGATGTTGCGCTCAGGTCCTGGGCGGTGCGGAGCCAGCGCCATGTGGCCAGGACGTCGTCGATGGCGGCGGGGAAGGGATGCTCGGGGGCCAGCCGGTATTCAGGGAACAGCACCCGCATCCCGCTGGCCCGTCCCAGCCGGGCGGCCAGCTCGCCGTCACTGCGGAGCGACCCGAGCTCGTAACCTCCGCCGTGCAGGAAGAGGAGCACCCGGCCGGTGTCCGCTCCCGGGGCGGCAAGCCAGTGGGCTGGCACCCGGCCGGCGGTCACCTCCGTCACCCGCACGTCGTCAGGCACCGGATGAAGGCGGTCCCCGGGGATGAAGGCGGCGCGGCGCTCTTCCAGCGTCGGAGGGGCCTGGCTGGCACTGGCCTTCTGCCGGTCCCTGAGGGCGTCGATCGAGTCCTGCATGGCCTGGCTTGGCATGTCGGCATCCCCTTTATCATCGGCTGCCCGTCTGACACGGCGTGAATGGCGCTTCGGCGGCCGGCCCAGAATGCCGGCGCTTCGGCCGATTGCTCCTGACAATCACCCTTGCAAACCTCTGGCGACCGCGTTGCTGCACCTCTGCCGCCGAGAGCTACGGGGCCAGACGACCCAGCCGCCGTGCGCCCCGGCCTGGCCCCGCGTGGCCCGGCGTTGTTACCCGGCATCGACGGCCATTGTCCACGAGGCGGCCACCAAGCCCGGGCCCTATACGCGCGGACAGCGAAGATCTGGAAAGGCCCATGCAGCTTGAGCGCCAGCTCCGCCGGAGGCGTCCTCGCGCAGCACGCACCGAGGCGGCGATGCCCTCACTAACCAGTGACGGTGTCCCCGTCCGGGAACACTTCGCTGACCCGCCCGGTCCTGACGTCAAAAACGAACCCCCTGACCGGAACGTCCTGCGAGATCCACGGATGTGACCTGGCCTTCTGGATCTGCTCCCTGGTGTTCGCCTCGGCGTCGGTGAAGCTGTAGAACCTGGCCGGCGCAATCGGCGCCCGCCCCGTCTCCTTGCGGAGCCGCTCCTCCATCTCGCTGTCGGTAAACCTGAGCATCCCGCAGTCGGTGTGATTGATGATCATTATCTCCCGGCTGCCCAGCAGCCTGGTCGAGAGAACAAGCGACCGGACCGCGTCGTCATCGATCACGGTGCCGAAGTTCCTGATCATGTCGACATCGCCCTCGGCGAGACCCAGCATCTGCTCGATGTTGCTCAGCCGGGGATCCGCACAGGTGACGATTGCGATCTTGGGCGCCGGCGGCTTCCCACGGCCGGGATCGTAGCCGTTGGCGATGGTTGCATTGGCACTCAGCGCCTCGTCAATGAGACTCATGACCCTTTCTCCTTCTCCCTGGGCGTGTTGGCTTTGCCCTCGGCCGGGCCGTAGCCCTATAGGTTCTCCAGCACCACCAGCAGCGCACCGGGGCGCTCGGCAGCAGCCAGCACGCCCCGCTGCAACAGCGGGACCGCTTCGGCCACTGCGTATACGGGGCATAAACGGGCTGGTACACCACCGAGGCGCCCTTGGCCGCGTCCGCGGCCACCTCGGGGTCAGTAGCATCGGCGGCCCGCCAGTCAATCCCCCAGCCAGCGGCCGGTTCCGGGACACCGCCAGTTGCTCGACAAGAGCACTTCCGGCCTGGCCCGTCCCGAACACCGCGTCCCGCCGGGCCTCACCCATGACGCGGATCCTCCCGCTGACCCTCAAGTAGCCCGGCGGTCAGCGACAGCCCAGCCTCGACCGCTGACCCTGACGCTACGTTTTCTCCCTAGAAACTAGGAATAGATTTCTGGAAGTTTTGACCAAGCTTGACTCGGCCGGAGTGAGGCTGTCTCGTCGGCCATGCCCGGGCCTTCGTCCGCAGCGCCCGCGTCCCTGGCAGCGAGCATGCTTGGCTGGCGGGACAGCCTCCCGCCAGATCCGGGCTGTCAGCAAGACCAGCGCTACGCAACGGCAGCACGAATACGACGATGGGGACGGGCCCGGCGGATGACGCCTGGATCCGGTGAAGCCGCCGACCCCAGCGCCCGGTGCTGCCGAGCCCGGCCGATCATCGGACACCGGCAGGACCAAGTGCAGCCCAGCCTGTCCGACTACGCAGACGAGCGCGCAGACCACCCATATATGCGCGCCGAGGCCAGCAGCGCCCGGTGGAGAAACCTGCGCCAGAACGGCGGCTAGGCGCGCGTTCTCCCTGCCCTTCACCCTCACTCAGCGTGACGCTCTTGGTCCATGTAGTCCAACACCAACCTCGGGAGCAGTAGGGTGTGCGATCCACCGGCCGCCGCACGCCGAACGGTTGTCGGACCTGCGCCTCGGCTGCCGTGCGCCACGTCTTGTCTGGCCTAACGCACCAAATGCGGCAAAGTAGTGCGTTCGCCAGACCTGCCGCGGCGCATATTTATGCGGACTCGCCGGTCAAGCGGCGCCGAAACTTGGGCGGGCGAATGCGCGCACAGTCCGCTGTTCTGGTCGCCGAGTTCACTGGGGTTTGGCTGCCTGAACTGTGCCCTGAACTGGCTTACTGCGCTCGGTGGCAGGCCGCGCGGCCCCGCCTACCGTTCGGCTGCTGGGTCGAGTACTGGTTTGATGTCGATCACCGGGGTGCGGTCGAGCGCTTCGAGTTCGCTGACCAGGATCCGCAGGCCCTCGACCGCGAGGATCTGGGCCCGGTGCAGGCCGATCGGGTTGGGCCGGCTGGGTGAGCGGGTGCTGAATACGCCCAGCGGTGGGCTGGCGGGGTTGTCGCCCGGGACGGTGGCCAGTTCGTCGCGGCGTGCGCGGTCCAGCCAGGTGAGCACGATGATCTGCTGCCCGGCCTGCAGATCGCCGATCGCCTCCGCCAGGTCAGGCTCGACAGCCAGCCAGGCCGGCGGGGCGCCTTCGCTGCCTTGCCGGGGTGCTTGCGCCCGGTGTTTCAGCGGGGATTCCACCCAGCCGACCGGCCTGACCTCATACCGCTGCGTGGCCTGCCCGGTGCAGCCCGCGGGCGGGCTAGCGCCTGCCGTGGCGCCATCGGGAGCTGCGCTGCTCCCCGCCGTGTCCTGGTTCATCAAGCGCCCCTCTCGCCCGGGCCGAACGGGCCTTCGTCATCCCCGGGGATCTCATCGTTATGACGGATCCAGCAAGGAGATGTAACCGATGAACTCACCTGAGTGGCCGGTGGAGCGGTTCTAGCGTCACCTAACGCAGCCAGCAGCAGGCGACCTGAACCCGCACCAAACCGCCAATCTGCGCGGCCTGTGGCATTATCGCCGCTGGCCGTTGAGGTGTGCAGATCTGGTCAGTCTGGCGTGGGGGCAGTCCCCGGTCAGGGTCCGGGTTCAGGCCTGGTCGTTTTTGTTCCACAGCTGGTGAGTAAGGCCGCTAGGCGAGGTGACCGACTCGACGGTGAAGCGGTCTTCGACGCCGCTTGATCCCTCCCAGAGGGATACGCCGCGTCCGAGGGTAATCGGCACGATCACCAGGTGCATGAAGTCGACCAGGCCGGCCTGGAGGAACTGACGTACCGTCGAGGGTCCTCCCCCGATGCGGACGTCACGACCACCAGCAGCCTGCTGGGCTAGGCGGAGCACCTCTTCCGGTGGCCCGTCCACGAACCGGAAGCTGGTCCCGTTGGGAAAGTCAATCGCAGGGTGCGGGTGGTGGCTCATGACGAACACCGGTGTCTGGAATGGCGGGTCGTCGCCCCACCAGCCCCGCCACCCGTCGTCGGGCCAATCACCAACCTGGGGACCGAACTTGCGCCGTCCCATGATCTCGGCGCCGATGCCCTGGCTCCACATGCTGGTCAGAGCGCGGTCCAGCGTGACGGGGGCATCCGCCTTATCGACGCCATGGATTACCCGGCCATCGAACCACGTGAACAGCCGCTCGGCGCCGCCGATCGGGGCGTCGAACGTCACATGCTCGCCGGCGGCGTAACCGTCGAGGGAGACGTTCATGTTGTGGACCCGGGTGCGGGGCATCACGACTCCTTCTGCGATCGGATGAAGCGTTCACAACATAGACCGGCGGGATGGCCGGGACCTATCGCTGAACGCTGACATCGTGTTGCGGTGGCCTAACCCCGCATCCGCACCACATGCGACCCGCCATGGCGAGCCGGAGTAGTGACGGCGATGCTCACGGCAAGCCCCCGCGCGCCGGTACCGGGCAAGAACAGTCTTCGCGCTACCGCCAGGGGCCGGGTGAAACGGTTCGAGTAGCGCCGGCCCTGCGGCCATGCCAGACAGGCACGTGGTCACGCTCAGTGACAAACGCTAGTCGCTGACCGCCGCGCGCAACCGCCGGTAGGGGCGGGATTAGCGGTCCTTGCTGGGCTCGTCGGGTCGCGTAGATCGGGTCGCTCTGCGCGGGGGCGAGTGGCCGCGGGTACTGTGCCAGTTCGTCTCGCGCTGAGGTTGGCCGCCGCCTACGCTGACGATGAATCGGCAGCCGCTGGTGACCAGGACAGGAGGGGCCGGTGAGCGATCCGGCTGGGCTGTTGGTGTCGGTCCGGGGTGAGGCGCGGCGGATGGTGCCGCCCGACTATGCCCTGGTGGCTGCCGCGATCGCGTCGTCGCGGGGGTCGAAGGCAGAAGCGGTGCAGGCGGCCGCTGCGGGCTTGGACAGCCTCACTGCCGATCTTGCGGCGCGGGGCGGGGTGGCGCTTGATGCCGGCACCGGGCGGCGGCCGCTGACCTGGTCGGCGCAGTCGGTGGCGACGTACGCGGAGCGGGCTCACGACGAGACCACCGGGCAATACCAGCTGACTGGCCAGGTGACCGCGGCGGTGGCGGTCGTGATCGGTGTCCGGGCCTTCGGCCTGCTGGACGCGCTCGGCGGGATCCTGGCCGCCCGCGAAGCGGTCACCGTGCAGGAGGTCAGCTGGCACGTCGACTGGGACAATCCCGCCTGGCCAGGCGTGCGCGCCGCCGCTGTCCAGGCCGCCATCGCGAAAGGCCGCGACTACGCCGCCGCACTCGGGGGGTCGCTGCGGAACGTGGAGCACATAGCCGACGCCGGGCTCCTCGGCGGCGGCAACTCGCCGCCTGGCTTTACTGGCCGCCGTGCGATGGCGCGAGCAGCCAGCGCGGGTGGTGAGGAACCCGACGCGCCCTCGCTTGACCCGGTTCCTCAGGAACTGGCCGCCATCGTCGAAGCCCGCTTCACCGCCGGCGGCGTGTCCTTGACCGCGCACTGACCCGCCGCCGTTAGCAGGCAAACGCCCGGCAGACCCATGGTGTCGTGACCGACCGCGCGCCGCGTGGCAGCCGCGAGGGTGATGCTGCGCGACCAGTGGGAAAGGGCGCCCGTTTCCCGCGAGTGCCGCCGTACGCCTCCGCCGGTCACGATCGACCACACCGCCGAGCGGCCGGTCGAGACAGCCGACATCATCATCCCCGTGGAGCGGTACGCCCTCGTCTATCAAGTCCCCGTCCGATAGCGGGGCGGAGCCATCAGGGCCGTACAACCATCACGTGAAGGACCCCACAGTGCCGGTCACGACCGCGATCTGACCCTGAATCCCAGTGTTAAATGACGGTCAAACGATCAAGAAGCCCGGTTCCAGTGTCTTGGAGCCGGGCCTCTATCTGCAACTACATGGTCGGGGTGGCCGGATTTGAACCGGCGGCCTCTTCGTCCCGAACAGGGCGCGCTGACGTACAAAAGGTCAGTTCACGGGCGTCTGCGCAGGTCACAGACCCCCAGTCGGCTTCCTGGACCGTGTCTGAGCGCACCTGACGGAAGGCCTCCGCTCCTATTTCGCTCCCAGAATCGGGCACTGCCCCAGAGCACTGTCTACCGGTCTCCCAGCTGGAGATCGGCGGCGACAGCAACACGCTTTCCAAGTATGCGCCCCGGCGTTCGGGACCGGCCAGGGCCGTCCGTGGCCCGGGATGACCGTAACTGGCGGAGATCCGCGGCCGCCAGCGAACTGAGCCGGTTGCGCCCCGTCGAATCGGCGGTCGGCATTGGCTAAGTCAGATGGCATCACACTGAGTGATCGGGAGCTCGAGAAGAACGCGCGCCGACCCGCCGATATGGGCAGGATGGCGGGCAGTCGTGATGGCCGCCCGCGCCGCAGCGAAGGAACAATCTGTCGCTCCGGCACTCATTCCTGCCGCCGCGAGATCAGCGGCTCGCGCAGGGCGTGTCGGCGTCTGGCTGAGTGTTCCCGGTCGCGATCGAAGCTGGCTCTCGTGCATGAGCGGGGGTTTCTGGGTGCGCCGCAGCCATGTCGGCGGGGTAGGCACCGTGCGCTGTGGCGGGTCCTGACAAGCTCAGCTGGCGGTGTGGACGGCCAACGCGGTGACGATGGCGGCCATCGTGGTGGCGGCGGTAGGAGATAGCAGGAGCCGGCTGGCGCGCGGGCCGTGGAAGGCCGCGCGCAGGCTCACCCAGGCGGCCTGGGCGATGATCCCGGCGGCCAGGGCGAGCAGCACCGGCTCCGCGGCAGCCGGGACACCGAATGCGCCAGCGGCGCCGGCGCCGATGAGTGGGCTGACGCTCATTGCGGCCAGCGCGCCCGCCAGGCGGCGTGGCTGGGCGCCGAGCAGCGCTCCGGTGGCCATGCCTTCCCCCAGCGCGTGCACGGCCAGTGCGACCGCGACCGCCGGCCCGGCCAGGGCGATGGCGGAGCCTTCCAGGAAGCGGTGGACCGCCAGCGCCGCTGCCGTGCCCGCGCCGCTGGCCCGCTCGGTGTGTTCCTGGCAGCGGCACCCGGCGCGGGCGGCCAGCCCCGCAGCAGTGAACGCACCGGCCGCGGCGATCGGCACCAGGCCTGGCCAGATCCGCGCGGCGCTGGCGCCGGCCCAGGCGTCGGGGAGCAGGTGCAACCCCGCGATGATGAGCAGCGCTCCGGCGGCGGCCGCGAACCAGATTTCCCGATGCCCGGGCGCGGCGGGCCAGCCACGCCCCGGCCAGGGTCGCGGCCGCGATCAGGCCGGCCCCGGCCAGCGCGAGGCCTGACGGCATGGCCGGGGCGTGCGCCCAGGCGCCTGGCTCAATGGCGTGAATCACCGCATGGCCTTTCGCCGCTGGCCTGCTTATCCGGTAGGGCCATGGCCGTTACTCGGTGTAGCAGTAGGAGTCGCTGGAGGCGTCCCCGCCCTGCAGCCGGGTCTGGTGGACCCGCAGCCCACGGAAGTCGTTCCCGTTGGGGAAGAACTGTGCGTCGACGACGAGCCCGCCGCTGTCCAGGTCGGCGTCAAGCTTGGCCGCCCAGGCCCCGACCCCGTCGGGGTAGAAGATGAGGTCCCACGACCCATACAGCGAGTTGGTGACGTAGACGCGCTTGCCGTCGCGGCTGACCTCGACCATCTGCGGCCCGCCGCCGAGCCGCTGGCCGGGCGAGGCCGGGTGCGGCTGGCGCCGTATGATGCCGCCGAGCTTGACCGAGCCGGTCTCGCGCGGGTTAAACGGGTCGGCCACGTCGTACTGCTTGAGTTCCCCGGTGCCCCAGCAGGACACGTACAGCCAGCGGTCGTCTACCGACAGGTCGATGTCGGAGATCAGCGGCGGAACGGCGCCGAACGGCTTCAGCGCCGGCGGCAGGTCCTCGGGGTCGGCCGGCTCGGCCGGGATAGTGATGACCTTGCGGACCGCCCAGCGGTCGCCGTCGCGGTGCCACATCCACACCGAGCCGGACAGGTCCTCGACGCTGATGACCACGCCGACGAAGCCCCACGTCTGGGCCGGGTCGTGCGCCGGCCGCACCTCGAACACCATCTGGTGCTCATCGCCCAGGTCGATCCGCTGGGTGAGCTTGCGCTCGGACAAGGACCAGAAGTTGAGGTGGTGGCCGAACTTGCGGCCGAGCAGGTCCTCGGGGTTGAGGCCGTTCTCGACCATGGACGGGGTGGCCCACTCCGAGGTGATGACGGTGTCGTGGTTGAGGTGCCACCAGCCGTCGTAGCCGAAGTACTGGTCGCCGCGGTCGAGCTCCCAGGCGCCGATGACGTCGAAGGTGTCGTGGTCCAGCAGCGCCACCCCGCCGGGGCCGTCGTTGCCGTTGACGCCGCCGAGCGCGAACATGAAGATGCCGCCGGGCCCGCAGTGGATGGTGTGGGGACGGGAGTAGCCGGCCTTGCTGGCCAGTTCCTCGGCCGTGATCTCGCGGACCACCCGGGGGGCCCGGGGATCGGGCTTGGTGTCCAGCACGTAGATGCGCGAGGAGCGGATGCCGGGAACGATCAGGTAGCGCCGCTCCAGCGGCGCGCCGTGGTCGCCGTGGCCCTGGTGACACAGCGCGCTGGAGCAGGCGTTCCAGCCGAAGTGGTGCAACTCGTTGCCGGCGGTCGGCAGCTCCGACCAGCCGATGACCTTCCCATAGGTGGACGAGGACGGGTCGGTGTCGAGCACCGCCATGGCATCCTTGGACCGGCCCGCCGGGTCGTAGGCCGCGACATAGGCGAGCTTCTCGGGCGGCGCGGCGATCGCGTCGGCTGGGGTGGGGTAGAACGTGGGGTCCTGTGTCTGGGACATCTGCTTCTCCTATGGGAACGTGTCGCTTGGTTTGCGTTCGCGAGAGCGCCTACACACTTGACGGCCGCGGCGTTAGGCCCAACTGCGCCGTTCCATCACCGGCAGCCGGTCGTAGCCGAGTCGGGGGCATGACGACGTTTCCGGCGGACTCCGCACGAGATGCTGTACCGTGTCAGCCGAGCGCTCAGCCTGGGTGTCATGGCGGTCCTCCTCGCCGTCTGGTTCGAGAAGGATCGCCGTCGCGGCGTTCGGTGACATCCGTAGCGGGTACGGATTGGGCTACGGAGTTTCTGGCGTGCGGTCGAGTTCCCCGGTGAAGCGGACGAGCTCGCGCTTGCTGCGGCAGCCGAGTTTGGCGCAGGCATGAGCCAGATGCGTTTCGACCGTACGGGTGCCGATGAACAGCTGGCGGCCGATCTCTGCCGCGGTGTGGCCACGCGCCGCCAGCCGGGCGACGTCCAGTTCCCTCGGCGTCAGCGAGGCCGGTCCACGGCCCGCTACCGCGGCAAGCCGCCCGCGGTAGCCGAGACCGGCCAGCCGCTTGGCTACTCGACCCCGGCGAACGACCGCACCGCACTCGTCGTACGCATCCGCTGCGCGGGCGAGCATCTCAATGGCGGCGCTGCGGGACGTCGCTGCGATTCCGGCGACCTCGGCGGCCATCGCGCCGAAGAGCCGGCAGCCGAGCCGGTCCAGGGCATCCGCAGCCTCGGCCGCGGGAGTGGCGGCCGCGGCCCCGCTGCCCGTGGCGAGTAGCGCCTGGGCCCGGGCGAGCTGCGCCAGCGGCCCGACCAACTCCCCTTCGATCGTGCGGCTGAGCTCCGCGAGCCGCCGCGAGTGGGCGGCGGCGGCGTTCGACCGGCCGGCCGTGACCGCTGCCTCTGTCGCGTCGACGAGGACGACGGCCTCGAATGCCGCGGCGTCCATGGCGCGCAGCCTGCCCGCCGCATGATCGAGCAGGTCGTGCCCGGCAGCCGGGTCACCGGCCAAGGCAGCCATGGCACCAGCCGCCCATGGCAGCCAGCTGCTCCATCCCGGCACGTCATCTGGACGGTCGTCGTAGGTTGCGGAGGCGAGCGCGAGCAGCCGCGCGGCGGCATCCGGCTGGCCGCGTTCTGCGGCCGCCCGGGCGGCGAACGCCGCCGCCCAGGCACGACGCCGGCTGCCGGCCAGCGGCCGGCGCGCGGCGCACTGAGAGACCCGCCGGACTACGTCATCAAGCCGGCCCGACAACCAGTCGCACTGGGCAAACATTTCCGCCGTCAACGCGTCGCCGGCCTCCGGGTCGTGCATGGCCCGCTCGAAGGTGGTCCTGCTGGCAGCCAGCCGGCCGGCCAGCGCGAGGGCGAGCCCCGATATCGTCAGGTTCCATACGTACCGGTAACGCTTGCCCGCAGCGCGGGCGAGGTCCGTGCTGCGGCGCAGGTGTCTGTCGGCCTCACCGAACCGGCCCTGGAGGGCGGCGACACAGCCGAGCGCTCCGAGCGACTGGATCAGCGCCATCCGGTCGCCGCGTTCCCCGGCCTTCTCGCGGACGTCCAGGGCGAGAGCGCGGTGACCGGGCAGGTCGCCGGCGCAGTACCGGATCCAGCCCAGCTCGTTGAGCGCAAGCAGGGCCAGGTCGGTGTGCCCCTCGGCCGCGAACAGCTCCTGGGCCCGCTGACACGCCGCTGCTGCATCGGCCGGCTGGCCGGCCCCGATCGCCAGGAAGCTCGCGAGGCGGAACTGGACGATCCCCTCCTGGAGCCGATCGCCGGAGGTGGCGAGCTGCCGCTCGATCCGCCGCATGACGGCGATAGCGGTCGCCGCGCCGTCCTCGACCAGATGGTCGATGACCCATTCCGCCCGCCAGGTCATGGCCTCGAGTACATCGAGCCAGCGTCGGTCCTCCGGGTCCAGTAGGTCGAGCAGCGCGGTAAGAAGGGGCAGCGTCTCCTGGTAGAGGTTGCGCTCCTCGGCCTGCCGGACCGCACGGACCAGGGTGTCCACCGCCTCCGGATCGCCCGAGCCGGCCGACCGCAGAAAGTGCGGCGCAGCCGCACCGAAGTTGCCGGCCGCCACGAGTGCGCGGCCAACCAGCCGATGGACGGCACGGCGGCGCGCCCCACCGATGCTCTCGTAGACGGCATCTTGAACCAGCGGATGAGCGATCTCGTAGCTCAGCCGGCGGCCCGCCTCGTGCTCGACGACCAGCCGCGATCGGGTGAGCCGCTCCAGCGGGACCCCAAGCCGGCCGAGCGGCCGGCCGAGCACCCGCGCCAGGCCGTCGAGGTCGACCCGTCCGCCGATCACCGCGAGGACCTCCAGCAGCTCTCGGTCTGGTGGGTCGAGCCGGCCCACGAGCAGGGCAACCCGGTCGGCGAGGCTCTCCGGAACCCGGGCGAGCCGCGGCTGAGCGAGGTCGGCGCCCTCCTCGAGCAGCGCCCGAAGCAGTCCTATGACGAACAGCGGATATCCCCGGGACCGTCCGGCCAGCCAGGACACCAGCGCCGGGGGCACGTCGCCGGCTCCCAGCACGGCGCGGGTCAGCGCCGCCACCGACTCGTCGGTCAGCGCCTGCAGCCCGAGCCGGGCGAGGACATCGTCCTGCTCGAGCCCTGCCAGCACCTGGCCGGCGACCGGATGCCGGGCCAGATCGGCCGCCCTCGCGGTGGCCAGGACGAGCACCCGGCGGTCCGGAAGCCGGCGGGCCATGTGGTAGAGCGCCTGCCACGACGACACATCGGCGTTGTGGACGTCGTCGAGGACGACGATCACCGGGCCGCCGGCGCTGACGTTGTCGAGCAGCTCCGTCAGCGCCCGAAGCAGCCGTTCGGGATCCGGCTCGCGGACCGGCTCGTGATCGGGTTCACCGTCCGGTTTGCCCGGGGCACTGCCCAGCGCCCGCCGAGCCGACAGAAGCACCAGCGCGAGGTCGCGCACCGAAGACCCGCACAGCCGGCGCACCTCGGCAGTGGGCGCCGAGCCGAGCAGCCGCTCGAACGCCTCGACCCACAGCGCCAGCGAATATGTCATCCCCAGCTCGAAGGCCCGCGAGCCGACGACGACCGCAAAGTCGCGCTGCCGTTCGGCGAGCTCGCTGACCAGACGGGACTTGCCGATGCCAGGCTCACCGGTCACCAGCACGACACGGAACGCGCCCGTGCGGACGAGGGCCAGCTGCTCGTCCAGCGCAGCGACCTCGGCGTCCCGTCCGACAAGGGAGGGACGAAGCGGAATGCCGATCAAATTACGTCGTGGCGGCTGAGTCATATCCGCCCATCCAATGGTGCGGGCTATCTGAGCGACCCTTCCCGAGCAGCTCTCCGACCTGGCCATCACCAGCATATTCGCGGTGTCTGCAACGCTCCACGCCCCCCACCAAGTCATAGCAGCGGCCAAGACCCGGCGCCGGAGCACGCGACACCCTGCGTAGCCTGCCTTGGCCGGACCTACCTGGTCGGTTACTCCGCCCGCATGCGGTCCTTGATAACCGGTGGGGCTATCCCCTTCCGGGTCGCAGGGCGTGCTCGATGAAGGAACAGCTGTTCCGTCGAGGCCTCGCTGTAGCCCTAATCAATCTGGAGCATGAGCCAGAACTGGACGTTCTGCAGGCGGTACAGGGCGCATCAAGCGCCATTGCGACCCCGCACCGAGTCGGCGATCTGGCCGCGTGGCCGCCACTTTCTGTGATCAGTTCAGCTCTGGCTCAACCGCGAACCGTTCATGGGTGTCCGCGCCGATCCTGCCTCAAGATCGGCTCCCAAAATCGGAGACCGCCGCTCCCAAAATCGGACAATACGGACCCGCGTAATCCAGCATGATCGCAAGTCGGAGCGCTGACATGCGATTATTTGGTCGGGGTGGCCGGATTTGAACCGGCGGCCTCTTCGTCCCGAAGCCAAGGTCGCAAACCTCGGTAGTGCGCATTCTCGTATCCAACCTGGGCCTGAGTGTCCGTCGGCGTCCGCTGGTGTACGTGGGTGTGTGCGGCGATCGTCACTCAGTTAGCCACTCAGCCTAGCCTCCGGGTCCAGCGCTGGCCTGTCCGTAAATGGGGTGTGGCTGCTGCGCGTGGTCATGCTGAAGGAGCGGGGTTGCCCTCCGCTTGCTGCCCGGCTGGGGTGCAGGATGGGCTGATGAGGGTCGTGGTGACCCGGATCGAGCGGGACGGCGCGATGCAGCGCCGGGTAGTGGACGGCGCGCCAATCGCGCTTCTGCCTGCCCTGCCCTTGGCCTCCTCGACAGGCGCCCAGTCCTGTACGCCTTCACCCTGGCGGCGCCCGGCGCCCACACTAGCCATGCTCGTGAGGGCGGATTAGCGTGGGACTCATCCATCGGATAGCCCGATCGGGAGATGCCATGGCTGAGAACCAACAGATGGTCGTCTACGCCGCAGCGTATGAGAGCGAAAATGCCGCGCTGGATGACCTGGCCGCCATCGAGGGGCTGCACAACGACAAACTGATCGGCGCGGTCGACGCGGCCGTGATCGATCTGTGGAACGGCAAGCCTCACGTGGTCAGGCGGCTGGACCGGGCGCGCATCCGTTTCATCCCGGAGATGTTCGGGGGCGGGACGCTGCCGCGCAAGGAGCTTGTCGAGGCGGCTAAGCAGCTCACCGCTAACCAGGCAGGGCTCATCGCGATCGGCGAGCTGACGATCGAACAAGGACTCGACAAGGCGTTCGCCAAGGCCGCCAAGGTCGTGAAGCGTAATGTGAACGCCACGGCCGACCAGATCACCAGCGAGCTGCAGGAAGCGCTCAAGGGCTGACTGCGCCGCAATCATGATCTTCTAGTCTGTTGCGTGTGCTGGGCCGACATTTCACAGCTGTCGGCCCGGGACAGGCGTTGTCCAGTGGCTTGGCCACAGTATCGGCAGCCGCCCGGAAGGGCTTCGATCCTCGGCTGTCCTCCCCCCCCCCCCCCCCCTTAGTCACTGAGTCCCGCCCGGTTTAGCCGGAAGCCCCCGCTACGCGTGGCAGATCGTCGAGGTCAAGCGTGACGGACCTCACGGTGAAGCCGTGGCGAGCGTAGAAACGCTGGGCACCGCCGTTGGCGGCATGTGCCGTTACCGTAGCCCGTTGCGCGCCTTTCCCAGCGGCCCACGTGAGGAATGTCGCCATGAGCTGCTCGCCGACGCCGTGGCCGCGATGGGCTGGATAGACGTGAATGCTCTCCAGGTCGGCCACCCGGATCGGATGGACGCTGCCCGGACCGCCGAGGCGCCCGAAGAGGTGACCCACCACTTTGTCGCCGTCACGCGCGAGTAAGACCAGATCGTCGTCACTAGCGAGAGAAACGTGCAGTACGCGATGCCAGTCTCAGATGTCCAGCCCAGATTGGTAGCGGCGGCGTCGTGCAATCCAGCATCCGTGGCGACGAGTGCGTCGGCCGAGGCCAGAATGTCGGGGATATTGGCCATCGTGGCCGTGCCGATCCAGATCGTCACTCAGCAACCCTGCCCAGAGGTGACGTACGACCGCCTCATCCCGTGCGCCGACTCCCACCGGCTCGCAGGCGTAGTCACCCAGTGGCCTGAAAAGGCGACCTGCGATGATCGCAAGTGGCCTGTGACCTGCAAGTTT